>OZ220687.1:0-225000 GCA_965116465.1 Acidimicrobiales bacterium
TGCGAGGGTCTGGCGCGCATCGGTTGGCACGTGGATCCTCCGAAAGGCACGATGTTTGTCTGGGCGCCGATCCCCGAGGCCTACCGCCACATGGACTCGGTCGAATTCGCCTCCTTCCTGGTCACCGAGGCGGGTGTGGCCACCTCGCCGGGCGGTGGGTTCGGGCCCGGGGGCGAGGGCCACGTTCGCTTCGCTCTCATCGAGAACGAGCAGCGCATCGGCCAGGCGGTCCGCAACCTGCGCAAGGCCCTGGTTGACCTCGGCTGAGTCCCCTGTGCGCCTCGGCATCCTGACCGGTGGCGGCGACTGCCCGGGACTGAACGCCGTGATCCGCGCGGTGGTGCTGCACGGCGCCAGGCGCTGGGGGGACGAGGTTCTGGGCTTCCGGGACGGTTGGCGGGGGGTCACCGAGGACGATGCGCTCCCCGTCACCCCCGAGCGTGCCTCGAGGATCCTGTCCCGCGGGGGCACGATCCTGGGCACCTCGCGCATCCAGCCGTACATGAGCGACGACGGCCCGGGCCGCGTGGTCGAGGTGCTGGCCCGCCGGGGCGTGACGGCACTGATCGTCGTGGGCGGGGAGGGAACCCTGAGTGTGGCGCACAGGCTGCACAGCGACCTCGGCGTGGCCCTCGTGGGCGTGCCCAAGACCATCGACAACGACGTCGGCGGCACCCAGGTGACCTTCGGCTTCGAGACGGCGGTGCAGACCGCCACCGACGCCATCGACCGGCTGCACACCACCGCCGAGTCGCACAACCGGGTGATGGTGGTGGAGGTGATGGGGCGCCACGCCGGCCACGTGGCGCTGTGGGCGGGGATCGCCGGCGGCGCGGCCGCCATCCTCGTGCCGGAACGGCCCTTCGATATCGCCGCGATCGCCGCAGAGCTGCACAGCCTGCACGAGACCGGCGCGCGGTCCTCGGTCGTGGTCGTGGCCGAGGGGGCCCGTCCGGTCGCGGGAACGCTGGAGGTGCCCGTACCCCACCTCGACGCGTACGGGCACGTCCGTCTCGGCGGCATCGGCGCCATCGTGGCCTCGGAGATCGAACGGCGCACCGGCCTGGAGACCCGCATCACCGTGCTGGGCCACACCCAGCGCGGCGGCACCCCGACCGCCTTCGACCGCGTGCTGTGCAGCGCCTTCGGCGTGGCGGCGGTGGACGCCGTCCACGCAGGCGCGTTCGGCCAGATGGTGGCGGTCACCGCCGGAAGGATCGCGCTGGTCCCCCTCGGCGAGGCCACCGCGGCGCTGAAGCCGATTCCCGACGGGCTCTGGGAGGTGGCGGAGGCCTGTCGGTCCTAGGGCCGCCAAGCGGAGCCCGGCGGACCCAGCGAGGCGTAGTGCACGCGCCCCACCGGCGCCTCCACGTCACCCTCGTCGGTGGGCAGGGCGCGGGGCTCGCCCTCGATGAGCACCCAGAGCCAGTCCACGCCGGGAAGCTCGGTCGCGGTGAAGACCAACTGGGCGATCGCCAGGCTCTGGAGCGCGCCCTCGATCTGCTCCAGCGTCCCCTCGGCGAGATTCACCTGCAGAACGCCGTTGGTGAGATCGCTGCCGAGGATCACCGTCTCGGCGGGAATGACCGATGTGAGCCCTGTGGAGGCCTCCTCCTCGGTCGGGCCCTCGATGAGCGCGTCGAGGGCTGCCACCAGGCCGGCGGGCGTGGCCAGTTCTCGCTCGACGGGCTCGCTCAGACCCTCGCCGTCGACGAAGTAGAGGTAGACGCTCTGGCGCGGTACCGGGGCCTCGGTGGAGGTCGTGGTCGTGGAGGGGATGGCCAGTTCCTCGGGGAGCGCCGAGGCGTCCAGGACGCGCGGCGCCGGATCCTGCGGCACGCCGCACGCCGCCGTCAGCACCAGCAACCCGAGGCTCGCCAGGTGCCTGCGGACAGGCCGTCGCGCGGGTTGCCGTGGCCGCGCGAACTTCACAACTCCACCACCGGGAGTGCGACCACGAAGCAGGCGCCCGAGGAGCCGTCGGCCCGGTCGGTCACGCGGATCGAGCCACCGTGCAGGCGGACGTGTTCGGCGACGAGTGCCAGTCCGAGCCCCGTGCCGCTGAAGCGCCCCCCCGAGGTGTACCGGCTGCCGCGGGAGAAGCGGTCGAAGATGACGGCGCGATCCTCGGGGGCCACACCGGGTCCGGCGTCGATCACGGAGATCTCCACCACCGAATCGGATCGCGCCACGTGGATGTCAGTGGCGCCGCCGGCGTGGTTGTCCGCGTTCTCCAGCAGGTTCGCCATGACCTGCGCCAGTCGCCGCCTGTCGGCGCGCAGCACCAGGCCGTCGGTGCCGGGTTCCCGTGTGACGCGCGGCGCGTGGCCGGCGGCGCGGACCGCCTGCTGGACGAATTCGATGATCTCGAATTCCTCCAGCTCCAGGGCCGCGGCCCCGACGTCGTAGCGGGAGATCTCCAGCAGGTCGGCGACGAGTTGCTTGAAGTGCTCGAGGTCCGCGCTGAGCAGGTTGAGGGCCATCTGGGAGCGGACCGGCAACTCGGCCTCGCGCTTGCGGAGAACCTCCAGCGAGGCGGTCAGGGTCATCAGCGGCGAGCGCAGCTCGTGGCTGACGTTCGAGGCGAAGCGGGCGTCCCGCTCGATGCGGTCCTGCAGGGCGCTGGCCATCTGGTTGAATGAGCGGGAGAGCCGCTCCAGATCGGGGTCGGCGCCCTCGAGTCGGGTGTTGAGGTCGCCGGCGGCGATGGCCTCGGCCGCCTCACCGATGTCGGTGAGCGGCTGCACCGCACGCTGCGCCGCCCAGATGCCGATGCCGATTCCGACCAGCACCGTGATGGCGCTGCCGGTGAGAAGCGCGATCAGCAGCGAGCTGAGGATGGCGGCGATGTCGTCCAGCGGCACGGCCTCGTAGTAGGCGGCGTCGATGTCGAAGTAGGGGATTCCGATGACGGCGAAGGGGGTTTCCCCCACGACGTAGCGCATCTGCGCGGCGCGGCCCCCCGCCACCGTGTCCTTGAGGCGCGGGTCGATCTGCGGTTCGCTGAACTCCACGGGATTGGCCGAGAGCCAGAGGTCTCCGAAGCGGAGGACCGGGCGGGCGCCGAGCGGTGTGTAGAGGTTCTGCAGCAGGTCGCGCAGCTCCTGCTCGGTCGTCTCGGCGTCGATGAGCCGGCTCACCTGCGTGGCGTTGAACGCGACGCGTGCGAGCGACGTCTCCTGCCGGCGGTTCAGCAGGTTGTCCCGCGTCAGCTCGTAGGTGATGAGCGACAGACCTGCGGCGAGCACGAGGGCCCCGAGACCGAACACGAGGCTGACGCGCAGCCTGAGCGAGACGCGCGCGGCCACGATGGCTACGGCTGCAGCTTGTACCCCTCGCCGCGAACGGTCACGACGTGGCGGGGATTGGCGGGGTCGGACTCGATCTTGGTCCGGAGGCGCCGGATGTGCACGTCCACGAGGCGACTGTCGCCGAAGTAGTCGTAGCCCCAGATCCGTTCCAGCAGCACCTCGCGGCTGAGCGTTCGCCCGGGACTGGAGGCCAACTCCACCAGCAGCCGGAGCTCGGTCTTGGTGAGATCGATCTCCTCGCCGCTGCGGCGCACAATGCCCTCCTCGGAGAAGACCTCCAGATCGGAGAAGATGAAGTTCGTGAGCGAGCCCTCGGCGGTGCGGGTCCGGCGCAGCAACGCCCGGATGCGTGCCGAGAGCTCCTTGGGCGCGAACGGCTTGGTGAGGTAGTCGTCCGCGCCGGCCTCCAGCCCGGCGACGATGTCGTGGGTGTCCTCCCGGGCGGTCACCATGACGATGGGAACGTTGCTGATCCGCCGCAGGGAGCGGCACACCTCGAACCCGTCCACTCCCGGCAGCATGATGTCGATCAGCACCACGTCGGTGGGTTCTCGCCGGAAGATGCCCAGCGCGGCCTCCCCGTTGGAGGATTCCTCCACCTCCCAGCCTTCATCCTCGAGGGCGAGCCGCAGGGAGGTACGGATTCGCTCGTCGTCCTCCACGGTCAGGATGCGCGTCGCCATGGGCACCATGCTGCCCCAATTCGGAGGTCGCTGTCGTGCTCAGAGCCCGCCGGCGACCCCGTCGGGCTCTCCTCCGGGCGGCCAGGCCCTCAACTCGGTCAGAAGCTCGGTGAGATCCGCCGCCACGCCGGGCGCCGCGGCCACGACGAATCCGACGGTGTCGGAGCCGGGGGCACCGGGAGGGGCCAGCAGCGGGCTCCGGGTGACCGCGCCGGCTTCGGAGGCGATGAGGCTGCCCGCCGCGTGGTCCCAGGGCTTGAGCCGGTACTCGTAGTAGGCGTCCACCCGGGCGCAGGCCACCGAGCAGAGGTCCAGGGCGGCCGAACCCATCCTGCGGATGTCGCGCACCCGGCCGAGGAGACCCGCCACCACGGCGCCCTGATGGTTCCGATCCGCCTCGTCGTAGCCGAAGCCGGTGGCGACGAGGGCCGACCGGAGTTCGGAGGTGCCACTGACCAGCAACGGCTCGTCGTTGCGCAGAGCCCCGCCGCCGAGCGCCGCCGAGAAGACCTCGCCGTGCAGCGGATCCACGACCGCGCCGGCCAGGGGCCGGCCGGCGCGTGCCGCCGCCACCGAGACCGCGTAGCCGGGGTGCCCGTAGACGAAGTTCGTGGTGCCGTCGATGGGATCGATGAACCAGGTGATCCCCGAGGCGCCGGGCCTGGAGGCCCCTTCCTCGCCCACGATCCCGTCGTCGGGCCGGGCGCGGCCCAGGCGCGACGTGATCAGGGACTCCGCGGCGCGATCCGCCGCGGTCACCAGGTCGGTCCGGGAGGACTTCGTGGCGACGGCGGCGATCCGGCCATGGTGTTCGGCGACCTCGCCGGCGGCCTCGGAGGCCAGTTCGACGGCGAGTTGCCGGAGAGCCTCGTGGTCGACGTCTCCCGGGCTCACCGGGAGCGCCGGCGGCCGAGCCGCCGGCCGATCCCGGGATTCGCCCGCGGGGCACTTCGCCACTCGTGCATGGCGCGCAACGTGAGCGAGGTGACGATGGCGACGCCGGAGGCGCTCGCCACAGCGCCCACGAGCGTGCCGACCCCGAGTTGCCAGCCGCAGTCTCCCGAGCAGCTCACGTCCACGAGGGCGTAACCGATCAACACACCGCAGACCCCCGCCAGGAGGATCGCAAGGGTTGCGACGACTCGCGCACGGCGTCCCGGCAGCGCCGAGCGGGGCGTCGCACTGCCCTCGGGGCCACTCACCCGGACCATGCTAGGACGCCGCGCCACCATCGCACCGGTGCCGGGCGCGCCCTAGCGTGGCACCATGCCGCAACTCGGTGCGGCCAACGTGCTGCACGTGGACATGGATGCCTTCTTCGCCGCGGCGGAGGTGCTGCGACGCCCCGAGTTGGCCGGCCGGCCGGTGATCGTGGGGGGAACCGGCGACCGGGGCGTCGTGGCCGCAGCCTCCTACGAGGCCCGCCGGTTCGGCGTCCACTCGGCGATGCCCACCCGGCGCGCCCGCGCGCTGTGCCCCGGAGGCGTGTTCCTGCAGGCCGACCACGGGTACTACCGCGAACTCAGCGGCAGGATCATGGAGTTGTTCGACACCTTCACCCCCCTGGTCGAGGCGTTGTCGCTGGACGAGGCGTTCCTGGATGTGACCGGTGCCAGGCGCCTGTTCGGGGCACCGGTCGAGATCGCCCGGAAGATCCGGGCCACCTTGGCGGATACCGAGGGCCTCACCTGCTCGGTGGGTGTCGCTCCCAACAAGCTGCTGGCCAAGCTGGCCTCCGAGCAGGCCAAGCCGCAGGCCACCGCGGCCGGCGTGCGTCCGGGCCCGGGCGTGGTCGCCGTGGAGCCGGCGGAGGCGGAGGCGTTCCTGCACCGGCTACCCGTGCGGTCGCTGCCGGGCGTCGGGCCGGCCACGCTGCGCCGGCTGGGTGACCTGGGTGCGGGGACGGTCGGCGAGTTGGCGGCGCTGCCGACGGACACTCTCGTGGCCGCCTTCGGCAGGACGCACGGGCGCCGTCTCGCCGAACTCGCCGAGGCGCATGACCCCCGGCCCGTCGTCGCCTGGCGTGCCCCGAAGTCGCTCAGCAGCGAGGTGACGTTTCCGCGGGACATCTCGGAGCGGGCCGCCCTGCGGGTCGAGCTGGTACGGCAGGCCGACGCTCTGGCCGCTCGCCTGCGGGAGGCCGGCTGCGTCGCCGGAACCGTCGTGTTGAAGCTGCGCTTCGGCGACTTCCGGACGGTGACCCGATCGCGAACGTTGCCGCGGGCGACCGCGCACGCCCCGCACATCGCGCGGGCGGCTCGGCACCTTCTGGAGTCGCTGGAGGTCGATGCCGGGGTGCGGCTCCTGGGACTCGGCGCCGGCAGCCTGTCGGTCGGCGGCGGCGAGCAGCTCACCCTGGACGAGGCCGCCGGGGCGCCCGCCTCGGCGCTCGACGACGCCCTCGACGAGCTGAGGACCCGGTTCGGCTCGCAGGTCATCGCCCCCGCCGGCGCGCGTTCGCCGGTACCGCCGGAGGGAACCGAACGCGCTCGATGAGTGTGTATGCGTTGTGGCGGAGCGCCGCGTGTGCGAGACTTGGGAGAGTCGGCCGGTCATCGATCGGCCGATGGAACCGGTGTCGGACGTGAAGGGAGCGAGGCCCGTGCCGCTGTCGGAGGACGAGCAACGGATTCTCAGCGAGATCGAGGCGAACCTCTACGAGACAGATCCGGAATTGGCCGAAGAGGTTCGTTCCACCACGGTGTTCCGCCACGGATTCCGGAACCTGAGGCGGTCGGTCCTGGGATTCATCGCCGGCATCGTCTTCATGATCTTCACGCTGTCGACATCGTTCTGGCTTTCGTTCGTGGGCTTTCTCATCATGCTGGCTTCCGCGATGTTCTTCGAGCGCAATGCGCGCCTGGTCGGCAAGGCCGGCCTGCAGCAGATCTCGCGCAATCCCCTCAGCGGCGCCTGGCGGGACGACAGCGGTACGCCGGGCCAGCGGATGCGCGACCGCTTCAACCGCGACCAGCGAGGCGACTGAGACCGATCACCCCGCTGCGCCGGCGACTCCCACCGGCGCGGGGGATCCAGGGGCTCCCCCTCTGCGGTGCCGAGCGCGCACCAGCAATCCCCACGGACGCGGATCGACGGCGCGCCGTAGGCGCTGTGCCGCGGTCCGGGACTCCCGGAGGTCTGCGGTGATGGCCGAGGCCGCCGCGGCGGCCTGCTGGGTGAGTTCGGGCGGCATGGGGCCGCCGGCGAACGCCGCAACCGAGACGCAGAAGGCCAGCCGCTGCCACGGCTCCGGCGTCGAGCCGAGCAGGTGGGCGGCTCGCTGGGCCACCTCGAGAGGCGTCTCGGATCGGTGCGGTCTGATACGGCGCGGGCGCAGGAGATCGACGACCTCCTCCCAGGCCACGACCGCTCCTCGGCCGGCGTCGCCGGCGGCCCAGCGGTGCCGCTGCCGGCGCTGGACGGAACGCAGGCCGGCGGTGGCGACGGCGTAGAGACCGCCGGCGGCGACAGCGGCGGCCAGCGCCAATCCGGCGAGACCAGCGGCGCGTGCCGCGCTGATGCCGCCGCCCTCATCGGGGATCTCGGCGGCGGTGGGAGATGGCGGCGGGGCCGGCGCCGGTCCCTCGACGTTCGGCCCGGGCCCGGCCGGCGGCTGTTCGGGAACGGTCGCATCCAGCGACTCCAGCGGCGAGTCCTGCTGTTCGGGCACGAACGTGTACGACTCCGCCCCGGGCGCACCGCGCCCCGGGGTGGGCTCGAAGGCCACCCAGCCGGCGCCGCTGATATAGACCTCCGGCCAGGCATGGGCGTGCTGCCCGCGCACGCTGTAGAGCGTTCTGCCGGTGGCGTCGGTCTCGAGGGCCACCCCCGGCGTGAATCCCACCGCCACCCGGGTCGGCAGGCCGAGAGTTCTGGCGAGGGTGGCGAAGGCGCCGGCGAACTGCTCGCAGTATCCCCGGCGCTCACCGAACAAGAAGGCCTCGAGGCGATCGACCGAATGGCCAGGGGCCACGTCGAGGTCGTACTCGAACCCCTCCCGCAACCACTCCTGCAGAGCCAGTGCCTGTTCGTACGGTCCGTCCCGCCCGGCGGTGACCGCGGCGGCGGCCTCGGCGAGCGACGGGCCCAGATTCGCCGGCAGGTCCACGAACCCCGGAGGCACGTCCGCGGGGTCGTTCCGCAGCGAGGCAAGGAAGGAACGGTCGAAGCGCGGCAATTCCGATTGCACCACATAGGCCAGGCCGTCGGAGTCTGTGCGGCCCGAACCCACCAGCAGTGTCGAGGAGTTCGGTTCGAAGCTGGCCTCGAACGTCCCGAGGGGCTCGAACGCCACAGGCTGGTAGGCCGCCGGCAGCCAGACCGCGGCCAGCGCACTGATCCTGTAGCTCTGGGCGAGATCGCTCACCGGTCCGGACGTCGCAGCCTGGGTGGGCAGCGACTCGCCGGCCGCGCCCGTGCTCTCGTCGAGCGACCAGACCACCCCGTCGAAGTCTCCGAGTGCGGTCAGGCGCCAGTAGGACCGCCCGGTGCTCCGGACGGTGAAGAGTTCCAGGTCGGGATTCTGCAGGAGCTGGCCCGGCACCGCCACGAGTGGGCTGAGTACGACCTTCCGGCCGCCGTCGGCGGCGGGAGCCGACGGTTCCAGCAGCGTCCTCAGCGGCCCTTCACTGAGGGAGGGCAGCAGAGCGGACGTGATCAGCGCGCCGGCGCCGACCGCCAGTGCGCCCGTCAGCAGCCCCCGGGGCAGGTGTCTCCGGCCGTGCCCCGAGACGCTGACGACGGGCCGGGCCGCCGATCGTGCCGCGGCGTGAGCCAGTGCGAAGGCGACGGCGCAGACCAGGATGATGGTGGGGTAGAGGATCGTGCCCCCGGGTGTTCCGAAGGTCGCCACAAACCCCAGCAGGATGGTCGCCGGTGCCAGCGCCTCACCCCGGGCCCCGACGCGGAAGGCCGCCCAGTCGCTCAGCAGGGCGATCAACCAGGCCACCGCGGCGGCGACCACGATCAGACCTCTGTCCTCGGCGAGCGGCACCTCCGAGGACCGCAGCAACTCTCCGATGCCGCCGATGTCGGTGGCGAACGCTTCCGCGGTCGCCCGCCGGGGCAGCCCGTAGCTGGTGGTGTGCGGGTAGTGCACCCACACCTGCAGCCCCGCCACGCCGATCGCCGAGACCACTGCGCTGAGTGCCACGCCGCGGCCGGCACGACGCAGCAGCGCCACGAGCAGATGCGCCAGCAGCGCCGCGCCCAGCACCGGAGCCAGGAATGAGGTGCCGTCGAAGAGGCGCACACCACCCACCAGGGTTGCCAGCGTGACCGTCGTCGCCAGCAGCTCCCCCGCCGGTGTGCGGGTCGGCAGGCTCGCCGGCGGGCTCATCGCGTTCGAGAGCCGCGGCGCAGCATCCGGAACTCCTCCCAGCGTTCGGCGATCGATTCGTCGGGACCGATGGCCAGAACGTCCTGGTGCTCATCCGGGAGTTCGTCCTGCCAGAAGCTGAGGATGATTCGACGCCCCCCGAATCGATCCAGCGGCAACGGGGATTCGCCGACGGCGCCGCCCATGACCGCCAGCAGGATCATCCGGGCGGCGCCCACCGGCAGCTGGGCAGGGGGTCGACTGCCGGGTGGAATCTGCTCCACGAGGGCCAAGGCGTCGAGCACGGCGGTCGGGGTTCCCGTGGCGCGCACTTCGGCACCGCCGCTGGTCAGCAACCGGACCGATCCCGACTCGGTGGTGGCCATGACGGCCAGTCCGGCGGCGGCCGAGACCATCCGCTCGAAGACCTCGGGGGCGGCGGCCGTCGAGGTGATCTCCAGGAAGAGCAGCGTCTCCGGGCGCTGCACGGTTTCGAATCGGCGCACCAGCAGTTCCTGGTAACGGGTGCTCGACGGCCAGTGAATCCGATGGGGGTCGTCGCCCGGCTCGTATCTGCGAAGGCTGTGGAAGTCGGTGGCGGAGCCGGCCACGAGTTGGGCGTGCCGGCGTCGTTCGGTGGCGTGCTCGATGGTCTCCGGCAGCGCTGTCAGGTCACATATCTCGGGCCAGACGAGCGCACGGCGCCGCGGGGCAAGTCGGTGGCGGCGACGCGCCAACCCGAAGGCGTCCTCGGTCTCGAGCCAGACAGGGCCGATGTCGCGCCACCCGCGCCTGGGCGTGGCGAGGTGGTACTGCTTCTCGACGACCGCCCCCGACGGCATGCGCCCCACCCTCAGCACGGGGCCGGGGCGGTCGCTCGCATCGTCGAAGACGTCTGCTTCCGGAGTGGCTCGTCGCCTGGCCGCGTTGGCGAGGCGGAGTTGCACCCCCAGTGGGGTGCCGCAGCTGACGCGCCGGCGCGCCGGGGTGCACAGCGCCTTCAGCGGGGGACGCAGCGAGGTGGTGACGCCGGCGAGCAGCACCAGCCCGGCGCACACCGCGGCCGTGAGGAACAGCTCCGGCAACCCGAACAGCAGGGCGGCCGCCCCGAGCACCAGGGCGGAGAGCAGCGCCAGGACGCCGGCCCGGGTCACCTGGCTGTCCGATCAGCGAACGCTGACCGGCGGGCTGGGGGTGTCGGCCAGGATCTCCTCGATCACGGCGGCGGGAGTTACCCCGTTGAATTGAGCGCTCTGGTGCAGGGTGATGCGGTGGAGCAGGATCGGCCGGGCGACGTCCTTCACGTCGTCGGGCAGGACGAAGTTGCGGCCCGTCGCCGCGGCCCTCGCCTGTGCCACACGCTGCAGGCCCAGCACGGCGCGGGGCGACATCCCACCGGCGATGGCGCCGTGGGCACGGCTGTTGAAGGCCAGATCCACGAGGTAGTCGCGCACGGCCGGAGCCACGTGGACCGCCCGGACCGCCTCGATCATGGCTTGCACGGAGGCTGTGTCGGTGACGGCGGGCAGAGCCTCCAGCGGATCCGCGGCGAGCTGCGAGTCCAGGATCTCCGCCTCGGCGGCACGGTCCGGGAACCCTGCGCTGAGGCTCATGAGGAAGCGATCGAGCTGGCTGGTGGGGAGCGGGAAGGTCCCCTCGATCTCCTCGGAGTTCTCCGTGGCGATCACCAGGAACGGCGAGGCAAGACGGTGCGTGGTGCCGTCGACGGTGACCTGACGCTCTGCCATCGCCTCGAGGAGGGCGGACTGGGTGCGGGGCGACGTGCGGTTGATCTCGTCGGCCAGCAGGAGCCCTGCGAACACCGGACCCGGCCTGAACTCGAAGCCGTTGCGCACCGGATTCCACAGTGACACCCCGATGACGTCGCTCGGCAGCAGGTCGGGCGTGAACTGCACGCGGCCGAATTCCAGCCCGAGCGTTCGTGCCACCGTCTTGGCGAGCACGGTCTTACCGGCCCCGGGAGGATCGCGCAGGAGCACGTGCCCCTCGGCGAACAGGCAGAGAAGCAGGAGCCTGACGAGTCGGCGCTTGCCCTTGACGACCTGTTCGACGTTGGCCGCGATGGCCTCGAAGGCCGCCGGGAAATCGCCCTGGTCCGGAGCGGAGGGCTGCTGCTCGGGGTTGGCGTTGCTCACTCTGGCGGATCCGGTGTGTAGTCGCCTGCGGTGCCGCACGGGCCTTGACGGTGTTCGGCCACCAAGGCTCCCGCGCCCCATTAGGGTACGCCGGTGGTGGGCCCGAGAAGTCGCATTCGATGGCGGCACCGCTCCGGAGGCCTGTTCCTGGCGGTGGGCTGGGAGGTGTTCCGTCGCCCGCGCCTGTGGTCGGAGGCGTTGCGACAGGCGCCGGCGGTCGTCTCGGGGCCGTACCGGGCGTTTCGCTCGGTGACCGCCTTCGGCGATCCCCGACGGCTGCCCGCGGCGGCTGACGTGCTGGCCTGGCTGCGGTGGGCACGGTCCTTCAGGCGGGTCTGTGCCCGGGATTCGTGAGGCAATCGGTGCCATGGGGCTAGCTTGTGGGGCCATGACCCAGGCCCTGGTGCTGAATGCCACGAACGAACCGCTGAGCGTGGTGCCCGCTCGTCGCGCCGCCGTGCTCGTGCTCGACGGGAAGGCCGACGCGGTGCACCAGAGCGGCATGGTGCTGCGATCGGAGAATCTGAGTGTCCAGATCCCGTCGGTGGTTCGCCTGCAGTACTTCGTACGGGTGCCGTACCTGCGGCGTGGCTCACTGAGCCGGCGCGGCGTGCTGGCGCGGGACGATCACACCTGCCAGTACTGCGGTCACCGGGCCGACAGCATCGACCACGTCCGGCCCCGCAGCCGCGGCGGCGGACACACCTGGGACAACGTGGTGGCGGCCTGCCGGCGCTGCAACACGCGCAAGCGTGATCGACTGCCGAGCGAGATCGGAATGCGACTCCGCCGGACGCCCCGGCCACCGACGTGGACCACGCTCATCCGCCTCAGTGCCGGAGAGGTCCCCGACCAGTGGAGCGCCTACCTGCGCGACGATCGAGCCCTGTCGGCGTGAGGCGCGGCGAGGCCGCTGCGCCGGGCCCCTCGCCTGCACCCTGGAGCATCATCGAGCGCACAGGATCGGTGCGCAGCCTGCACGGGATCGCCGCCGGCTCCCGCCCGCGGCGGGAGGTCTGGATCATGAGGCCCCTTGCGGGCGCCCTCGTGCTCGGTAGCGGGCAGCGCCCGGGCGTGGTGGATGCGGCCGCGGCGCGCCGGCGTGGTCTGCCGGTGCTGCGGCGCCGCTCGGGTGGGGGAGCGGTGCTGGTCTCACCCGCCGATCTCCTGTGGGTGGACATCCTGGTGCCCCGGGAGGATCCCTTGTGGGATCCCGATGTGGGACGCGCCTTTCTCTGGCTCGGACACCTCTGGCGGAGCGTCCTGGCGGGCTGTGGCATCGCCGCGGAGGTCCACGAGGGTCGCTACGAGCCCGGCCCCTGGGGGTCGCTGGTCTGCTTCGCGGGTCAAGGCCCTGGCGAGGTGTTCGTGGCGGGACGGAAGGTTGTCGGTTTGTCCCAGAGGCGCGGTCGCGCCGGTGCACGGTTCCAGTGCGGCCTGCTGCGACGCTGGGATCCCACATCTCTCGCCGAGCTGCTCGTCCTGCCCGAGGAGCGGCGCCGGGTGCTGGAGCGCGACCTTGCGGTCTGCGCGGCGCCTCTCGACGTGTCCGAGCAGTGGATCCTCGGCGCCCTGGCGGAGAATCTCCCGACGGTCGGGAGCACCGCCTAGCGCATCACCGCGCCGGCGCTGCCCAGCGCCTGCTCGTGGGGTTGCCGGACCCGCGTCAAGATCCCTGCCGTGGGCTGCAATCCTTGTCCAGTGGGGCAAAGTGGTCTATTGTGGTGACAGAGGGAGATTTATCCCTATAATGTCGACCACCGAGGACGCTCTCGCCGTGCCCAACGCGCGGTGCCGAATTCGCGAGACATCACACGCCATGGACAGAACATTCTCCGGCAGTCACGAGCGCTCCGTCGACGGCAAGTGGCGCGTCTCGCTCCCTCCCGAGTTCCGCGGCGGGGTCGACAGCGACGATCGATGTGTGCTGGGTCGCGTCCCCGGCAGCCCCTGCCTGGGTTTGTGGCGCCAGCAGAGTTTCGACGCCGCCTACCGGCGCCTCGAGGAAGAGGTCCGCACCCGGGGCGCGGGGCAGAATCTGCTCCGCTGGTTCTCCGGCAACGGTTACCCCGTCAAGCCGGACGCCCAGGGGCGCATCGTCGTGCCCGAGCAGTTGCGCGACGTCCTGGGCATCGATGCCGACGGGACGGACGCACGGATATTCGTCGCCGGCGTCGGCGAGCGGATCGAGTTGTGGAACAGCGAGGTCTGGCTGGAGACGGTCGGTGGGGCCGGTGCCTACACCGACGAGACGGGCCTCGATTCCTGGTCCGAGAGCAGTTGGCTGTGAACGAACGGCCCGCGCTCGTTCGCCGTTCAGCAATCCCCCGGCTGGCAGGAGGACAGCAAATCCCTACTCCGCCCACTTGCCACCTTCCTTGCGACGGAAAGAATCGCCGCGAGGTCCTGGCAGCCGGGGGATTGCTGAACGGCGAACCGCGGGCGCAACGGCGCCGTGCCCGTCCATGAGGGCCCCGGGATCGGCGGCCACGACCCTGTCATGGTTCGCGAGGTCGCCGAGGTGTTGGAGCCGATCCCGGCAGGGGTCTTCCTCGATGCCACGGTCGGGGCCGGTGGTCACACCGCGGCCCTGCTGGAGCGCCGCCCTGATCTGAGCTTCGTCGGTCTGGACCGCGATCCGGCGGCACTCGCTGCCGCCGCACGGCGGCTTCCCGACGGCGTCCGGCTGCACCGCTGCAGGTTCGCGGACCTGGGTGCGGCACTCGCCGAGTTGGGCTTCAGCGCGCTCTCGGGAGTGGTGTTCGACCTCGGCGTCAGTTCGATGCAGCTCGACGAGCCGGATCGGGGTTTCAGCTACCGAGCCGCCGGTCCGATCGACATGCGCATGGATCCCGGAGCGGCCCTCTGCGCGGCCCGGATCGTCAACGAATGGCCGGCCGAGCGCCTGGCGAGCCTGCTGCGGGAGTACGGGGACGAGCCCCATGCGCGGAGGATCGCCCGGGCGATCGTGGCCCGCCGCCCGCTGGGAGACACCGTCGAGTTGGCCGAGATCGTGCGTGCCGCCATTCCCGCCCGCCATCGCCGGCGCGGCGGACACCCCGCCAAGCGCAGCTTCCAGGCGCTGCGGATCGCGGTCAACGATGAGCTCGCCCAGATCCCGCCGGCTCTCACGCAGGCCATCGACCGCCTGGTGCCTCGCGGCAGGGGAGTGGTGCTCAGCTACCACTCCGGGGAGGACCGTCTTGTGAAGGACACGCTGGTGGCCGCCGCCTCCGGCGGTTGCGCCTGCCCGCCGCGGCTTCCCTGTGTGTGTGGTGCCGCCGGTTGCATCCGGCTGCTGTCCCGCGGCGCGGCGCGGCCGGGGGAGGCGGAGACCCTGCGCAACCCACGCGCCTCCAGCGCTCGCCTGCGTTCCTTCGAGAAGCTCCCGGCGGTGGCGGCATGAGCAGGCCGCTTCGATCCCCCCGAGCGCCCGACCCCCAGGTCAGGGCGCAGTCTCGGCTCCGGGTCGTGACCGGCGAGCGGCCGAGGTCGAGCCAGCTTCGCCGCATCGTGCTGCGCGTGGTGCTCGTGCTGCTCAGTGGACTGTTCGCGATCGCTGTCCTCCAGGCGGTGGTCACGCAGGCCCAGGGGCGCATCGACCAGCTGGACCGGCAGATCGACGAGGCGGTCGACCTCGACCGGGCGTTGCGCCTGCGGCGCGCCGAACTGCTGTCACCGGCTCGCCTGGCCACCGAGGCCCGCGACCGTCTCGGGATGGTGCCACCGGCGACGGTCAACTACCTGGACCCGGCGACCCCTCCGGCTCCGTGACCAGGGTCACCCGTGACCGATCGGACGTCTCGCGGCGCCCCGTCGCCTCCGGGCCGCGCGGCTACCGCTCGGGCGGCCGGCGGGCGGTTCTGGTGCTGACCATGCTTGCCATGGCTGCCACCCTCGTCTCCAGGACTTTCGACCTGCAGTTCCGCGAGGACGAGCGCATCCTGGCGTGGGCGAGGGACCATCGCCTGCAGGAGAGCGCGGTGATGGGCGTCCGCGGCGACATCCTGGACCGCTCGGGAGAACCGCTGGCGACCTCGGTGGAGTGGTCGGCGGTCTACGCGGATCCCGCCGAGATCGGCGACCCGCTCGCCGTCGCGAGCCAGTTGGCCCCCGTGCTCGGAGCGGAGGTGCAGCCGCTCGCCCAGAAGATCTCGGTGCCGGGCCGCTTCGTGTACCTCCAACGCCAAGTGCCCCCGGAACAGGCCGCGGCGGTGCGGGACCTCGAGCTGGCAGGGGTGGGCACGGTTCCGGAACTCCACCGCGAGTACCCGTTGGGTACCTTCGCCACCGAGGTCGTCGGCTCCGTGAGCACTGACCACAAGGGCATTTCCGGCATCGAATTGCTCCATGACGAGGTTCTGGCCGCCAGGGACGGCTCGGAGCTCCGCGAGATGTATCCGGGAGGCCGCAGCGTTCCCGGAGGGGTCAGCGAGTCGGTGCTCGCGATCGACGGTGCGCATCTGCGGCTCACCGTCGACGGGGTGCTGCAGTTCGAGACCGCCCGCATCCTGGCCGACCAGGTGCGCGAGACCGACGCGGCCGGCGGGGTGATCGTCCTCGCCCGCCCGACGACCGGCGAGATCCTGGCCATGTCCACCGCCACTCGCGACGAGTCCGGCGAGGTGGTCACCGGTGCCGAGAACAAGGCGATCACCTGGGCGTTCGAACCCGGATCGGCGATCAAGGGTCTCACCTTCTCCGCCGTGCTGGACGCCGGGCTGGCCAGCCCGGCCACGACCAGGGCGGTGCCCGATCGCCTGGTCGTTCACGACTCCGAGTTCAGCGACTACTCCCCCCATCCGGTCCTCGACTACTCGGTGCGGGACATCGTCGTGGAGTCCTCGAACATCGGGACGATCCTCTGGGGCCACGAGCTCGGCGCCGCGGATCTGGACAACTACCTGCGCCGCTTCGGCCTCGGGGCGCGCAGCGGGCTGGGGCTGTACGGCGAGTCCGCCGGTCTGTTGCCGAACGTGGCGGACTGGTCGGGGACCTCGCTCGCCACCATCGCCATCGGCCAGGGTGTCTCGCTGACGCCGCTGCAGCTCCTCCAGGCCTTCAACACCATCGCCAACGACGGCGTCTACGCCCCGGCGCGGATCGTGGCGGACGTGACCGCTCCCGACGGCGCGGTCATCATCCCGCCCCCCGTCATCGAACCGCGGCGGGTCATCTCCAGCACGGCGGCGGTTCACATGCGCCGGATTCTCGGTGAGGTCGTGACGACAGGGACGGGGCGGCAAGCCGCCGTGGAGGGTTACGAGGTGGCGGGCAAGACCGGCACTGCCCGCAAGCCGCACCCCGACGGCGGCTACGAGGATGCGGCCGGCAACTATCGCTATGTCGCCACGTTCGTGGGCTTCCTCCCGGCCTCGGATCCGCAGCTCTCACTGATCGTGGTGATCGACGAACCCACGACCACGATCTACGGCGGGAGCGCCGCCGCGCCGGCGTTCGCCGAGTTGGCTCGGATCGCCGTGCGCCGGCTCAAGCTGCCGCCGCCGGACGGCGGCGGGCCGCAACTGATCCTGGCGGCGGCGCCGGGCGGAGAACCTCGTGAGTGACCCCGCGACCTTGCGGTCGCTGCAGCGGCGAAGCGGGGTCGGCGGTCGGCTGCATCTCCCGGCGGGCATCACGCCGGAGGATCCGCCGATCACGGGCGTGTGCGAGGACTCCCGGGAGGTGCGGGCCGGAGCCCTCTTCTGCTGCATGCCGGGCGGATCCACCGACGGTCACGACTTCGCCGGGCAGGCCGCCGAGGCCGGCGCCGCCGCGCTCGCGGTCGAGCGCGCCGTCCCCGTCGGGCTGCCGCAACTGGTGGTGCCCGAGGTGCGCGCCGCCGTCGGCCCGCTGGCGCTTGCCGGCGCGGGATCGCCGCAGGAGCACTTGGACCTCGCCGGCGTGACCGGCACCAACGGCAAGACCACCGTCACCCACCTGCTGAGCAGCATCCTGGAGGGCGCCGGGCGGCAGTGCATCGCCGTCGGCACCCTGAGCGGAACGCTCACGACGCCGAGAGCCACTGACCTGGCTCGCCGGCTTGCCGCGGCGCGGGCCGCCGGGGCACGGGCCGCGGCGCTGGAGGTCAGCTCGCACGGGCTCTCCCAGAAGCGCGTCGAGGGCCTGCGCTTCGCCGTCGCGGCATTCACCAACCTCTCGCCCGAACACCTCGACTACCACGGGAGCATGGAGGACTACTACCGGACCAAGCGCAGCCTTTTCAGCGAGGCCAGGGCCGCCGTCTCGGTGGTCTGCACCGACGACCGCTGGGGTCGGCGCCTCGCCACCGAGCTTGCCGGCGAGGTGCGGCGGTGCTCGCTCGGCGAGGCCGAGGTGCTGGAGGTCGGGGCGCGCCGGAGCCGTTTCCGCTGGCGCGGGGTCGAGGTCTCGCTACCCATGGGGGGCGCGCACAACATCTCGAACGCCGTGGTGGCGGCCACGCTCGCCGAGGTGCTCGGGGTCGGGGTCGCCGAGATCGCAGAGGGGCTCCGGCAGGTTCCTCGGCTGCGAGGACGCTTCGAGGTGGTGGCCGAATCGCCTGCGGTGGTCATCGTGGATTTCGCACATTCTCCGGCGGCATTGGAGCAGCTGCTGCGCGCGGGCCGGCACCTGGTGCCCGCGCCGTCTCGCCTGACCGTGGTCTTCGGCTGCGGGGGCGAGCGGGATGAAGGCAAACGGGAGGCGATGGGAGCCATCGCCTCCCGGCTTGCCGACAGGGTCATCATCACCTCCGACAATCCCCGGGGGGAAGAGCCGGCGGACATTGCCCGGTCGGTCCTGGCGGGCGTGCAGGGTGGTGCCGCGGAGCTGGAATTGGATCGCAGGCGCGCCATCGCCACAGCGCTGGCAGCCGCCCGGCGGGATGACGTCGTGATCGTGGCCGGCAAGGGTCACGAGACCACCCAGATCATCGGGGAGAGGACTCTTCCGTTCGACGACGCCGCGGTGGTGCGGGAACTCCTGGACGCGGCGGCGGAGGTTTCGACGACGTGATCCGCCTCCTGCTCGCCGCCGCCATCGCCACCGTCGTCTCCCTGGGGGGCACGCGCCTGCTGATCGCCTTCTTCCGGGCGCGGAACCTCGTCCAGCCCATCCGCAGCGACGGTCCCGAGACCCATGCACGCAAGCAGGGCACGCCCACGATGGGCGGATTGGCGATCGTCGGCGGTGCCTGCGCCGGCTATGCCGGAAGCCACGTCATCCACGGGGGCATCTATACGAGGACGGGGCTGTTCGTGATGCTCGCCATCCTGGCGGCGACCGCCGTGGGGGCCACCGATGATTGGTTGAAGGTCTCCCGCGCGCACAGCAAGGGGCTCAGCAAGACCGCCAAGATGCTGGGCCTGTGCGCCGTGGGCGGGGGATTCGCCGCGCTGACCGTCCTGTTCACCGACATCAGCACCGAGCTGTCCTTCACGCGGGCGGGGGGGATCGGCTGGGACATGGGTCCGGTGGGCTGGAGCCTCTGGGCCGTGCTGATCATCGTGGGGGCGTCCAACGCGGTCAATTTCACCGACGGGTTGGACGGCCTGGCGGCCGGATCCAGCATCTTCAACTTCGCTGCGTTCACCATCATCGGGTACTGGGCCTTCCGGCACGTGGACCTCTACGACCTGCCCCATGCCCTGGATCTGGCCGTTGTCGGGGCTGCGATGCTGGGCGGCTGCGTCGGGTTCCTGTGGTGGAACGCGGCCCCGGCGCAGATCATCATGGGCGATGCCGGGGCGCTGGCCATCGGGACCGCCCTGGCCTGCCTGGCGCTCGCGACCAACACCCACCTGCTGCTGCCCATCATGGCCGCCCTGTTCGTGATGGAGTGCCTGTCGGTGATCCTGCAGATCGGGGTCTTCAAGTCGATGGGAGGGCGGCGCCTGTTCGCGATGGCCCCGGTGCACCATCACTTCGAGCAGCGGGGTTGGCACGAGACGTGGGTCATCGTGCGGTTCTGGCTGCTCGCCGGGTTCGCCACGGCGGTGGCTCTGGGCCTGTTCTACGCCGACTACTTCCCCTTGCTCGACTCACGGTCCGCGGCGGGAGGGTCGCCGTGACCGCTCCGGCGGAGGGTCCGTTCCTGCTCTGGGGCGTGGGTGCCACGAACCGGGCGGTGGCGAGAGCCCTGGGTCGGCGTGGCTGCGAGTTCATCGCCGTCGACGACGCGCCGACGCCGGGCGCGCGGCAGGCGGTGGCCGAGGCGGGCGGGGTGCTGCAGGGCCCGCCGCCCGACGGCGAGCTGACGGTCCTGATGAATCGCTGCGGCGCCTTCCTGCCCACCCCGGGTCTGGCGGACGGTCACCGGGCGATGCGCGCCGCGTCCGCGGCGGGAGCCGTGATCCTCAGCGAGTTCGACCTGGCCGCCGCCTGGGACGACCGACCCGTCGTGGCCGTCACGGGGACCAACGGCAAGACGACGGTCACGACCCTGGTGGCGGCGGCGCTGGAGCCGAGCACCGGGGCCGTCGCCGCGGGGAACAACGACCTGCCGCTCGTGAGCGCCATCGACGATCCCGCCCCGGAGGTCTTCGTGGCCGAGGCCTCGTCGTTCCGGCTCGGCCGGAGCCGGTCGTTCCGGCCGCGGGTTGCAGCCTGGCTCAACTTCTCCCCGGACCATCTGGACGTGCACGCATCCGTGGAGGCCTACGAGGAGGCCAAGGCCGCCATCTGGCGACACCTGGGCCCCGATGATGTGGCGATCGTGAACGACGGCGACCCGGTCGTGGCCGCGCGGCGCCCGGCGGGCAGGCGGCTCACCTTCGGGACGCCGGCGAGCGATGCCGCCGTGGTCGGCGAGTCGCTCCGGGTCTGCGGAGAGCCGGTCGTCGAGATTGCAGGGCTGCCGAGGCGGTTCCCCCACGACCTGCGCAACGCCGAGGCCGTCGCCGCCTGTGCGGTGGCCTCCGGCGCCCCCGGGGCGGATGTGCGCGCCGCCCTCGAATCGTTCCGCGGACTCCCGCACCGGCTGGAGCTGGTGGCCCGGACCGAGGCGAATCGCTGGTACGACGACTCGAAGGCCACGACTCCCGACGCCGTGCTCGCCGCCACCGGAGCGTTCGAGTCGGTGGTGCTGATCGCCGGCGGTCGCAACAAGGGCCTTGATCTGGGTCGGCTCGCGAGCGCCGCGTCGGTGCGGGCCGTCGTGGCCATCGGCGAAGCCGCCGGCGAGGTCTGCGGCGCGTTCGCCGGCTCCCGCCCCGTGCACCGGGCGACGGACATGGAGAAGGCCGTCGCCTGTGCCGGCGAGTTGGCGCTGCCGGGGGAGGCGATCGTGCTCTCGCCGGGCTGCACCTCCTTCGACTGGTATGACTCCTACCGGCACCGGGGTGAGCACTTCGCGGCTCTGGTGCGTGCCGCCGTGGGTGCGGGAGAGCGTCGATGACCTCGGCGGCGACGACCCGCTCGCGGCGGGCGACCGATGGTTCGCACCGCGCGCCGCCCGCCAGGGGGCTGCGGAATCCGCCGGTGGGGCGCAACACCCGCGCCTTCGCGGCCCTTGCCGTGGTCCTGGGGTTGTTGAGTCTCCTGGGACTCGTGATGGTGGTGCTGTCCGCGACCGTCACGTCGATCGAGACCACCGGCGACCCGTTCTTCCACGCCAAGCGACATGCCCTCTGGCTGTCGCTCGGTCTGGTCGCCTGCGTCGTGACACTCCGGGTGGACTACCACCGCTGGCGGGCGCCCCTCCTGACCACCGGTGCGGTGGTGGTCACGCTCGCCGCGCTCGCCTGCCTGCTGGTGCCGTCGCCGCTGGTGCTGGTGGGCAACGGCTCGGCGCGCTGGATCCGGGTGGGCGGTCTGGTGATCCAACCCTCGGAGGCGGCGAAGCTGGCTCTCGTCCTGTTCGCGGCGTCGCTGCTGTCCCGGCGCCTCGACCGCGTGGGGAGCATCCGCGAGACCATCCTGCCGCTGCTCGTGGTGTTCGGTGTGATGGTCGCTCTGATCCTGGCCCAGCCCAGTCTGGGCACCGTGGTGCTCCTCGGCGGGATCCTGCTGGTGATGCTGTTCCTGGCGGGGCTGCCGGCGCGCCACCTGGCGGCGCTCGCGGCGCTGGGGATCGGGGCGGTCCTCCTGTTCACGTTCCTGTTCGGCTACAGGCGTCAGCGTCTGATCTCGTACTTCGACCCTTGGTCCGATCCCTACGGCGCCGGTTACCAGGCCGTGCAGGCGCAGGTGGGAATCGCCGCCGGTGGCTTGACCGGGGTCGGGCCGGGAGGGGCGCGCTCCAATCTGGCGTACGTGCCGTATGCCCACACCGACTTCATCTTCGTGACGATCGCCGAGAACCTGGGGCTCATCGGTGCCCTGGCGGTGGTCGTGCTCTTCCTTTGTCTGGGTGTTCTGGGGATCCGCGTGGTGCGCGACGCACCCGATCCCTACGGCGCGTTCCTGGCGGCGGGCATCTCCGGCTGGTTCGTGCTGCAGGCTTTCACCAACATCGCAGTGGCGCAGAGCCTGCTTCCCACCATGGGGGTGACGCTGCCGTTCGTCTCCTACGGAGGCTCGAGCCTCATCGTGAACCTGGCGGCCGCAGGCATCCTTCTGAACGTGGCGCGGCAGGGGCGCAGCGCATGAGCGGCGGGCGCACTCCGGACCCGCGCCGTGGAGGCGCCTGGGCGGTGATCGCGGGCGGTGGAACCGGGGGGCACGTCTATCCCGGGCTGGCGGTTGCAGACGTGATCGCCGCGGCTGAGGGCCCGCGGAGCCGCAAGGTTCATTTCATCGTCAGCCGGCGTCCGTTGGACGCCGAGATCGTGGCCGGGGCCGGGTTCGCGGCGACGGCGATCTCCGCTCGCGGCTTCCGACGACACCTCACGGTGGCGAATCTCGTCGCGGCCTGCGACCTGGCGCGGGGCGTCTGGCAGTCCTGGCGGGTTCTCGGTCGCACGTCGCCCAGGGTGGTGCTGGCGCAGGGCGGCTACGTCAGCGCCGCGTGCGCCCTGGCCGCTCGGCTCCGGCGAATCCCGGTGGTCGTGGTCGAGGCCAACGCCAGGCCCGGCGCCGCCAACCGCTTGACGGCACGCTGGGCGGTGGCCTGCGCCGTGGCCTTCGAGGACACCCGGCTCGCCCGTGCGGTGCGCACCGGCCTACCGGTGCGCGCGGGCATTGCCCGGTTGCACCCGGATTCCCGCCGGGAGAGCGCCAGCGGCGACGGGCGCGCCGGGGCCCGCGCCGCCCTCGGTGTCGCCGAGAGCCGGCGGCTGGTGCTGGTGACCGGTGGTTCGCAAGGCTCGAGGGGTCTGAACGCGGCCGTCGAGTCCGCCTGCCAGGTGCTGGCGGATCGCGCCGACCTGGCCGTGCGCCACATCGTCGGGCACGCCGCCGTCGCTCGGGGGACTGCTGCGGCAGGGCACGCTCCCGAGCGGGGCCTCGAGTACGAGAGCCTGCCCTACGAGCACGACATGCCGGCGGCCCTGGCAGCCGCCGACCTGGTCGTCAGCCGCGCCGGCGGGAGTGCGCTCGGCGAACTGACGGCGGCGGGGCGCGCCTCGGTGTTGGTGCCGCTGCCCGGTGCCACCGATGACCACCAGGCTGCCAACGCCGCGGCGCTGGCAGCGGCCGGTGCGGCGGTCGTGATGCCGGAGTCCGAACTCGACGGTCCCGCTCTGGCGGGTGCGATCTCCGAGCTCCTGGCCGATCCCGTGCGGTTGCAGCGGATGGGGGAGGCGGCCGCAGGCCTCGGTGAGCCTGACGCCGCGAGGCGGGTCGCAGAACTCCTCTCGGCGGCGGCCGGTGAGGGTGCGGGCACATGAGCGTGTCTCTCGAAGAGGTGCGCCACGTTCACGTCGTGGGTGTCGGCGGGGCCGGGATGAGCGCCATCGCCACGGTGCTCGCCGGCGCCGGGCACCTGGTGACGGGGTCGGACCTGAAGGCGTCGGTCGCCTTCGAGCGCCTCCGGGCCCGTGGTCTCGGTGTGGTCGTGGGGCACCGGGCCGAGCATGTGCTCGAGCCCGCCACGACCGGCGCAGATGTGCCGGCGGGCCGGCTTCCGGACCTCGTGGCCCGGTCCAGCGCAGTCGGCGACGGCAACGTGGAGGTCGCCGCGGCCCGGCGCGCCGGCATCCAGGTGTGTTCCCGTGCCGAGATCCTGGCCGCGATCTGCCGGTTGCGGCGAACCATCGCCGTCGCCGGCACGCACGGCAAGACGACGACCTCCTCCATGTTGGCCCTGATCCTCGACGAGGCCGGCAGCCGGCCCTCCTTCGTCGTGGGCGGCGACGTCAACGAGATCGGCAGCGGAGCGGTGTGGGGTACCGGGGAATGGCTCGTCGTCGAGGCCGACGAGAGCGACGGCAGCTTCCTGCAACTCGATCCCGAAGCGGCAGTCGTCACCAGCGTCGAAGCCGACCATCTCGAGCGGTACGGCAGCCTGGAGGCTCTGCACGAGGCGTTCGAGGAGTTCCTCCTGAGCGTGCCGGGTCTCCGGATGGTGTGCGCGGATGATCCCTGGGGCGGCCGGTTCGCCGCGAAGCACCGAGACGTTCGCACCTACGGAACCATCGCCGGTGCGGACCTCCGGCTCGTCGATCCGGTAACGGCGCGGACCGGTGTCGAGTTCACGCTGGACAGCCGGGGCGGAGACCGCGCACGGGTGCAGTTGCCGGTACCGGGACTTCACAACGCCCGCAACGCGGCAGCCGCGATGGGGTGTGCGGAGCAACTGGGGGTTCCGTTGACCCGCAGTGCCGAGATCCTCGCGCGCTACGGCGGGGTCTCACGCAGGTACGAATTCAGGGGCACAGCCGCCGGGATCACCTTCATCGACGACTATGCCCATCTGCCCGGCGAGGTCGCCGCCGTGCTGGCGACCGCCCGCGCGGGTGGCTGGCGACGGATCGTGTGCGTGTACCAGCCGCATCGCTATACCCGCACCGCGGCCTTGTGGCGCGACTTCGGACCGGCCTTCGCCGAGGCGGACCTGGTGGTCCTCACCGACGTCTATCCCGCCGGCGAGCCGCCGCGGCCGGGCATCAGCGGCAAGCTGCTCGTCGACTCCTTGCTGGACACCGAGCCGTACAAGCGCGTGGCCTGGTTCCCCCACCGGTGCGACCTCCGGCGCTACCTGGCACGGGAACTGCGGCAGGGTGATCTATGTCTCACACTCAACGCCGGCGACCTGACGACCCTGCCGGCTGAACTGATCGGGACGGTGGGCTGATGACCGCGGACCGTTCACCGAACGGAGCGCCGGACTGGCCGCGCCTGGCCGAGTCGCTCGCCGGACAGCTCGCCGAGAGCCGGGTCGTGCTCGACGCGCCGATCGGCGCGTTGAGCACCTACCGCGTCGGCGGCCCGGCGCGCCTGCTCGTCGAGGTGGGCTCGGCGCCGGACCTGGGGCATCTGGCACGCCTCAGGGCGGCGGAGGGTTGGGACGTGCTCGTGATCGGGCTGGGGTCGAACCTGCTCGTGGCCGATTCCGGCTTCGACGGGGTGGCGATCCGTCTCGGCAGCGCCTTCGCCACCACCAGCATCGACGGGCCGACGGTCACCGCCGGGGGCGCCACACCTCTTCCGGTGGTGGCTCGGCAATGCGCAGCGGCAGGGCTCGGAGGATTCGGCTGGGCCGTCGGGGTGCCCGGAAGCGTCGGCGGCGCGGTCCGCATGAACGCCGGTGGGCACGGTTCGGACATGAGCAGGGTGTTGCAGGGGGCTGACATCGTGGACCTCGCCGCTGGCGGGGAGTGGCGTGCCGGACTCGGGGACCTCGCACTCGGTTACCGCCGCTCGGCCCTCGAGAGCCATCACGTTGTAGTTGAGGTTGAGCTACGGCTGTGGGCCAGCGACCGGGCACGCGAGGAGGAACACATCCGCGAGATCGTCGGATGGCGTCGCCGCCACCAGCCCGGTGGGCCCAACACGGGCTCGGTCTTCACGAATCCGCCCGGGGATTCGGCGGGTCGACTGGTGGAGGCCGCGGGCTGCAAGGGTCTCCGGGTCGGCTCCGCCGCCGTGTCGGGCCTGCACGCCAACTTCATCCAGGCCGACCCCGGCGGTTCGGCCGAGGACGTCATGGCACTCATGGTGGAGGTGGCGCGACGCGTCGAGGCACACAGCGGCATTCGACTCCAGCCCGAGACCCACCTGGTGGGCTTCGCGGGACCTTTCGGGAGGCAACCATGACTGTGCACGCACCTGGCCTTGCACATCCCCGGATCGCCCAGCGACGGGCGGCCGTGGATGCTGCGGCGCAATCCCGGGAGTCTCGTCGACGGCGCTTCCTGTGGCTGGCGCTGGCTCTGGCGATGACCCTGCTGTGCGGCTACCTGGCGACACGGAGCGAACTGCTCGACGTCGACCGCCTGGAGGTGACCGGAGCACACAGGACCGACGTGGCCGAGATCCTCTCGGCGGCCGGGGTACGGACCGGCGAACCGCTCATGGGACTTGACCTCGCCGGCGCCCGGTCGCGCATCGCACGGCTTCCGTGGGTGAAGGAGGTGTACTCGACGCGGTCCTGGGAGGGCGTGGTGAGGTTCACGGTCACCGAGCGTTCTGCGGTCGCGGCATTGGCGATACCGGGGGCCTGGGCCGTCGTGGAGGAGAACGGACGGGTCCTGTCGGTCGGACCGGGCATGGCCGAGGCGGCGATACCGATTCTCGGCCTGAATGTCGCCCATGCCACGCCCGGGGATTGGCTCGACGTGAACCAGCGCGCCGCGGTGGCCGTCGCGAGCGCGCTCTACGAACCCGTCAGATCGGCGGTCCGGGCAATCGAGGTGCGCCCGGACGGGTACGCGCTCGACCTGCACAACTCCGGCCGGGTGCTGCTGGGAGACGCAGGGGACCTGCCGGCGAAGGTACTGGCGGTGCACACCTTCATCGAACGCGTCGACCTCAGGTGTCTGGAGACTCTGGACGTTCAGGCGCCGAGCAATCCGGTGTTGACGCGGCGGAATCCGTGTCGATAGAATTTCTCTTATACAAGAGACTGATATGAAGCTCAAGTAAAGCTTTAGACAGTCCTGATCCGCCTGGTTCCGGTGAGCCGACCAGGTGACACCCAACAAGCACATGCGGCTCATGCCGCGGGAAGCGGGAGGATGCTGTGAGCGCCCCACATCAATACTTGGCCGTCATCAAGGTCGTCGGCGTCGGCGGCGGCGGCGTCAACGCCGTGAACCGGATGATCGAGTCGGGACTGCGCGGTGTCGAGTTCGTGGCCGTCAACACGGATGCACAGACGCTGCTCATGAGCGACGCCGACATCAAGATCGACATCGGTCGGGATCTGACCCGCGGCCTCGGGGCCGGTAGCGATCCCGATGTCGGGGAGTCGGCGGCGAACGCGGCCGCCGAGCACCTGCGGGAGGCGCTCGACGGAGCGGACATGGTCTTCATCACCGCCGGCGAAGGCGGTGGTACCGGCACCGGCGGCGCACCGGTGATCGCCGAGATCGCACGCGACCTCGGGGCCCTGACGATCGCGGTCGTGACACGGCCCTTCCGCTTCGAGGGCCGCAAGCGCGCCGTGCAGGCCGAGCAGGGCATCCAACGACTGAAGGAGAAGGTCGACACGCAGATCGTGATCCCCAACGATCGTCTGCTCAACGAGGTGTCGGAGGAAACCAGCCTGCTGAACGCGTTCCAGATGGCCGACGACGTGCTGCTCCAGGGAGTGCAGGGGATCACCGATCTCATCACGACCCCGGGTCTCATCAACACCGACTTCGCCGACGTGCGTGCGGTGCTGTCCGACGCCGGCTCGGCGCTCATGGGCGTCGGAGCCTCGTCGGGAGAGGATCGCGCCGCCAGCGCGGCCCGCAAGGCCATCGCCAGCCCCCTCCTGGAGTCCTCGATCGAGGGCGCCCGGGGTCTGCTGCTCACGATCGCCGGCAACGCCCAGATGGGTCTGCTCGAGGTGACGCAGGCGGCAGAGGTCATCGGCGGTGTCTCCCACGAGGATGCCAACATCATCTTCGGCACCGTCATCGACGAGTCCCTCGGCGAGGCGATGCGGGTGACGGTTATCGCCGCCGGCTTCGACCGCTGGGAGGAGTCGGGCGGGCGAGCGGACAACGGTGCCGCCTCGGCGCGGCGCAACCTGCCCGATCCGTTCGCCGAGGCCGACGAGGCCGACGAGGCCGACGACGAGCCCGCCGACGATCTGGACTTGGACATTCCGTCGTTCCTCCGGTGAGGCCGGGCCGGCCGTGCTGGCGCTGACGCTGGATCTGAACGGCGCCCACCGCGCCGAGATCCGATTCAGCGACCGGCGCGAGGGCGATTTCTCGGACTGCTCCCCGCAGCAGCAGGCCTCGCTGGCGGAGGGTCCCTGGACACGGCTTCGCCAGCAGCACGGAGCAGGCGTCGTGACCGTGGCGGCGCCTGGCGACGCCGACGGGGTGGCTGCGGATGCCGCGGTCACGGCGAGGAGTGGCGCGGTCCTGACGGTCAGGACCGCCGACTGCGCACCGGTGGCGCTCGTCGCCGCCGAGGGGATCGTGGCGGCGGTGCACGCCGGCTGGCGGGGGTTGGCGGCCGGCGTAATCGAGGAGGCGGCGGCGACGGTCCGCCGGCTCGGCGGGCGCCGGCTCCGCGCCTACGTGGGACCATGCATCCACCCGGAGTGCTACGAGTTCGGGCGTCGACCCCTGGAGGGTCTGGCGCGGCGGCTCGGTCCGGAGATCGTGTCGCGCACGGCCTGGGGCGCGCCGGCGCTCGACATCCCCGCGGCGGTCCGTTGCACCCTGCGTCTCGGCGGCATCGAGGACATCATCGAGGCCAACCGTTGTACGTCGTGCGAAGCGGAGACCTGGTACTCACATCGAGCCCGCGGCGAGTCGGGTCGCCACGTCCTGGCCACATGGATCAGCCCGAGCTGAACCGGCGCGTCGCAGGGATCCGGGCGCGCCTGGCGCTGATTCGCGGGCAGGTCGCGGACGCGGGCGGCGATCCCGACGCCACCAGGATCGTGGCGGTGACGAAGGGGCGTGATCGCCAGACCGCGGCCGCAGCCGTGGCGGCCGGGCTCAGCGAGCTCGGTGAGAACTACGCGCAGGAGCTTCTGGGCAAGGTTTCGAGCCTGCAGGGGGCGCGCTGGCACTTCATCGGCAACCTCCAATCCAACAAGGTCCGCCACCTGGCGCCCCATGTCGAACTCTGGCAGAGCGTCGACCGCCCACGCCTGCTGCATGAGATCGCTCGGCACAGTCCGGGCGCGCAGGTGCTGGTGCAGATAGCGGCACAGCTCGTGGCGGGCCGGGGCGGGTGCGACCCGGCGACGGCACGGCGGCTCGTCGCCGAGGCCGGCGACCGGGGACTGCGTCCGATCGGGCTCATGTCGATGGCGCTGCCCGGTCCGCCCGACGAGGTCCGCCGCCAGTTCCGCCAGCTCCGCACTCTCGCGGACGAACTCGAACTTCCGGTGCGCAGCATGGGGACCAGTGGTGACTTCACCCTGGCGATCGAGGAGGGCGCGAGCCTCCTGCGCCTCGGGCGCGTCCTGCTCGACGATCCCCGGACGGTCCGGGAACAAGGGCGTCGCGGTGCCGGGGGGACTACACTTGTGTGAACAACGAGGTGCGATGCAAATGCCCCAAACGACGCCGCAGACGAACGGCGCTTCGGCACCGATAGCTATGGACAAGTCGCAGAACCGCCGCCGGTCGGGGCCCGACACGGGGCGGATCATCCGCACGACTCGCACATCCCTGGAGGAAAGCCCATGTCGGCCCTGAAGTCCTTCGTGAACTGGTTGGGCCTGGGGCCCGACGAGGGAGAACCGTACGCCGGCCATCTCGGCGCGCCCCAGCGGGGACACCCCGGAGTCGATCCCTACGGTGCGGCGCCGCCGGATCGCTCGCCGATGGCCGTCGAGCCGGCCGCGGTCGCCGAGCCCGTGGGCCTTGCCGCCGTGAGGCCCGCCGGCGAACCGGTCACTGCCGAACCGGTCGTCCGGCCGGCGGTTGCGCATCCTCGCTCGGCGACGACCGCCGTGCGACCGATCGTGGTCTCGCCTGCGGTCTTCGACGAGGCCCAGGAGGTAGGCGACCACTTCAAGCAGCGCCAGCCGGTGATCGTGAACCTCCAGGACGCCAGCAGCGATTTGCGCCGCAGGCTGGTCGATTTCGCCGCGGGGCTGTGCTACGCCCTCGACGGTCAGGTGGAGCGGGTGACCCCCGGCGTCTACCTGCTCACGCCGAGCGACGTGCGGGTGGCCCTCGAGGAACGGAATCTTCCCACCGACTCCTGAAACCCGAGCCGCGGAACCGTGGTCGTCCTCTGCTGGCTCCTCCTGCTGTATGCGCTTGCGTTCCTGGCCCGCGCCCTGCTGAGTTGGTTCCCGATCCGGCCCGACGGAGTGGCCGCCACCGTCGCCGGAGGCCTCATCATGGTCACGGATCCGCTCCTGCGACCGCTGCGCCGGCTGCTGCGGCCGCTGCGCGTGGGGGCGGTGGCTCTGGACTTCGCGCCCACGATCGTGATGGTGGTGTTGTTCTACGTGCGATCACGCATCTGCTGAGCCTCAGGCCGGGATTGGATTCCGGCTCATCGCGCCGGTGGGCACTACGGTTGCATCCGTGGAACTCTCGCCCGAGGTGCTGCGGGAAGCGCGGTTCACCGAGCGCTTCCGCGGTTACGACGCCGCCGAAGTGGACGCCTACCTGAGCGAGGTGGCCGAAGCTCTCGAGGAACTCGTCGCCGAGCAGAGCGAGCCGATGGCGGCACTGGCCGCCGAGCGGGCGCGGCTGGCGATCGAGCAGGTCCGCCAGGAGACGCTCGAGGAGATCGCGGGGCTGCAGAGTCGCCGCGACGAATTGGCGCAGGCGATTGCGGATCTGCGGTCGCTGCTTGCGGACCGCCGCCAGGGGCTGGTCGAGGCACTGGCGTTGATCGATACCGCCGGTGAGCCGGCCACGGAAGCCGCTGACGGCACGGCGACCGAGGGCGTCCCGGAGTTCGAGGCAGGCGCCGAGCGGGATGATGAGGCAGGCACCGAGCGGGATGACGACGGGGCCGCAGAGGCGGATCCCGAGTCAGCAGGTGAAGAAGGGCCGGAGACGGACAGTTTTCTGGCCCGACTCGAGCGGGCGGCGGCCGAGAGCGGAGAATCCTCCGGCTAGCGGCTAGGTCGCGCCCGCCGCGCTGCGGGCGATGGCGAAACGGATCTCCTGCCCGTCGATACTGGCGGTCCCGGCGTCGCCGCAGTCTCGGAGATCGGTGTGCCGAACCTCGGTGGCGAGCACCTGGTCGGCCACGTACCGGGCGTGCGGCGCGAGGGCCGCGGCGAGATCGGCAGGCAGGTCGAGATCCAGATCGATGCGGTCCGAGACGTGCAGCCCGCGATCACGGCGCCCCTGCTGCAGGATCCGCACCAGGTGGCGCGCCGTCCCCTCGGCGCGCAGCTCGTCGTCCAGGGCGACGTCGAGGGTCACGACGAGGTCGGCCGTCCGCAATGCTGCGCTGGGGCGGTCATCCGCGGTTTCCAGGACCAACTCGTACTGGTCCGCGCTGAGGCTCTGGTTGGCGACGGTGATCGTGCCTTCGGGCTCGCGGGTCCACTCGCCGGAGCGGGCCGCGGCCATGACCGCCTGGGTCGCCGGACCCAGCAGCGGCCCGAGGACCTCGCCTCGGGGGCGCAGCACGAAGCGTGTGTCCTCGTCGAGCTCGGGGGTCAGCACGAGGGACTTCACGTTGATCTCGGCGGCGATGAGGTCTGTGAACGGAGCCAGGGTCGTGGCGTCGCGACCGGCGACCCGAGCCGACCGGAGCGGCTGGCGCGCCGGTAGACCGCGGGCGACGCGCACCCCCAGTGCTGCCGAGCAGACCTCGCGTGCCCGGTCCATGACACCCACCAGGTCGTCGTCATCGGGCAGGAGGTCCGCGTCGGGCCAGTCGCAGAGGTGCACGCTGGTGCCCCCGCCGAGGCCGCGGTGGATCGACTCACAAATGAGCGGGAGGAGAGGCGCCGCCACCTGCACGAGCGTCACGAGGACCGTGTACAGCGTGTCGTAGGCGGCCTGCTTGTCAGCGGGGTCGGCCTCGGTCGCCGGCGCCCAGAACCGGTCGCGACTACGACGGATGTACCAGTTGTTCACGGTGCCGAGGAAGGCCTCGATCTCCGCGCAGGCTCCCGGCAGGTCGTAGGAATCGAGCCGGTCGGCCACCTCCGCGACGAGATTGCGGGTCTTCGCCAGCACGTAGCGGTCCAACACCTCGGTGGAGGTGACGTTCCAGGTGCCCCGGGACCGGTCCGCGTTGGCGTACATGCAGAAGAACACGTAGGCATTCCAGAGCGGTCGCAGCACGCCCCGCACGACGGCGTCGATGCCCTCGTCGCTCATGCGCAGATCGCCGCCGCGCAGCACCGGCGAGGACATCAGGTACCAGCGCAGGGCGTCGGCCCCCTGCCTGGTGAAGATGACCTCCGGATCGGTGTAGTTGCGCAACCGCTTCGAGAGCTTCGCGCCGTCGGCGGCCAGCACCACACCGTGGCACACGGCGTTGCGGAACGGTGGCCGGTCGAACAGCGCCGTGGCCAGGACGTGCAGCGTGTAGAACCAGCCCCGCGTCTGGTTCACGTACTCCACGATGAAGTCGGCCGGGAAGTGGTCCTCGAACCACTCCTTGTTCTCGAAGGGATAGTGCACCTGCGCGTAGGGCATGGAGCCGGACTCGAACCAGCAGTCCAGCACCTCGGGAACGCGGCGCATGACCGAGCGGCCCGTCGGATCGTCGGGGTTGGGCCGCGTGAGGGAGTCGACGAACGGCCGATGCAGATCGTCGGGGCGGATCCCGAAGTCACGCTCGATCTCCGCGAGGCTCCCGTAGACGTCGACCCGCGGATGGGCCGGATCGTCCGAGCGCCACACCGGCACCGGCGAGCCCCAGAACCGATTGCGGCTGATCGACCAGTCGCGGGCCCCCTCCAACCAGTTGCCGAACCGCCCGTCGCGCACGTGCGCGGGGATCCAGTTGATCTGCCGGTTCAGTTCCACCATCCGGTCCCGGATGGCCGTCACGCGCACGTACCACGAGTTGACGGCGCGGTAGATGACCGGCGTGTCGGTGCGCCAGCAATGCGGGTAGTTGTGCACGTGCGTGTCGTGGCGGACGATGAGGCCGCGTTCCTTCAGCGCGGCGATGATCGATGGGTTGGCGTCGAACACGTTCAGACCCGCCCAGTCGGTGACCTCCGCCGTGAAGCGACCCTGGTCGTCGACGGGCACCACGACGCCGATTCCGGCCTCGGTGCAGAGCAGTTGATCGTCCTCGCCGAAGCCGGGTGCCATGTGCACGATCCCGGTGCCCTCGGCGGTGTCCACGAAATCCGCGCCGAGCACGGTGAACCCGCCCGGCGCCCCCGCGAAGTACTCGAACAGGGGCTCGTAGCGCCGGCCGATGAGATCGCGTCCTCGCACGGTGCCGGCCGGCCGCGTGTCGCCGAGCTGGCGGGAGTAGCGCTCCACGGCGTCGGCGGCGAGCACGTGGCGTCGCGGGCCGTCGCCGGTCGCCTCCTCCAGCACCGCGTAGGTCGTCCCGGGGTCGACCGCCAGCGCCAGGTTGGACGGCAGGGTCCACGGTGTGGTCGTCCACGCCCACAGGTACAGCGGGGCAGGATCACCCGGGGCGGCGACGAGGCGGAAGGCGACCGTGATGGCGGGGTCGGTGCGCGGTCGTGTGGCGTCGTCCATGCGGATCTCGAAGTTGGACAGCGGCGTCTCGGCTCCCCAGGAGTACGGCAACACCCGGTGGGATTCGTAGACGAGGTCCTTCTCCCAGAGGCGCTTGAAGGCCCACAGCACGCTCTCCATGAACGGCAGGTCCATGGTCTTGTAGTCGTTCTCGAAGTCGACCCAGCGCGCCTGGCGGTTGACGTAGCGCTGCCACTCGTCGGTGTACCGCATCACCGAACTGCGGCAGTGGGCGTTGAATCGTTCGATCCCGTAGGCGGTGATCTCCCGCCGCCCGGAGACCCCCAGCTCCTTCTCCGCCTCCATCTCCGGTGGCAGACCGTGGCAGTCCCAGCCGAATCGCCGCTCGACCCGCTGGCCGCGCATCGTGCGGTAGCGCGGGATCACGTCCTTCACGTATCCGGTGAGCAGGTTCCCGGTGTGGGGGAGCCCGTTGGCGAACGGGGGACCGTCGTAGAAGACGTACTCGTTGGCGCCGCCGACGCCGGCGGGGCGATTCTCGACGGAGGCCTTGAAGGTGCCCTCGGATTCCCAGAGCCGCAGGACCTCGGACTCGATGCCCGCCAGATCGGGTTGGGGGTCCACGTCCGGGTAGCGCGGCGGCTTTGGGCTCATGGCGGAAGAAAATACCGCCGAAGTGAGCGACCCGGCATTCTCGGGCACCGGGGGTGAGCGCGGGTCGTGGCGGGACACCGGAGCACTCCGGGGGGCGAGGGGGCCCGGCGGCTAGAGTTGGCCCGCCCATCGTCGAGTCGCCCGGGCGGAGCGGCGGCCCGCAGGATCTACTCAGGAGCGTCAGGTGGCCTCAGCCGGGAGTTCTCCGGAGAGCAGCGAGGACGGCTCCTCCGCGCGGCGCCTCGACGAGGCCTTCCTCGACGAGCAGCGCAAGAAGCTGCTGGCGGAGCGGGAGAGGTATGTCCGCTCGGCGGAGACCATGGCGGCTGAGGCGGCGGCCCTGCTCGACGACCGCGAGCCGGGCGATCTGCAATTCGACGAGGAGTCCGGCGAGGGCGACAGTTGGGCGGTGGAGCGTGAGAGGGATCTCGCCCTCAGCGCCGCGGCCCGAGCCGCCGTGGAGCTGATCGACGAGGCCTTGAAGCGGATCGACGAGGGCACCTACGGCATCTGCGTCGTTTCCGGCAAGCCCATCCAGAAGGAGCGTCTCCGTGCCATCCCTTGGGCGGCCGAGCGGGTCGAGTACAAGGCCGGTGGCCTCAGACGGCGCTGAGAGCCGCAGCTCGCGCCGCCTGCGGAACAATCGCCTTCTGCTGCTGTCGGTCGCCGCGACGGTCCTGCTGGCGGACCAGCTGACGAAGCTCTGGGCACTCCGGGAGCTGGACGACGGCAACATCCACCTCTTCTGGACGATCCGTCTGCGGCTGGTGTTCAACCAGGGAACCGCCTTCGGGCTGGGCAGCTCGTTCGCACCGGTCATCACCGTCGCGGCGGTTGTCGTGTCGCTGCTGCTTCTCGCCCTCACCTGGTCGGCGACGCGCCGGACCGTGGCGGCGCTGGCGGGGCTCGTGCTCGGAGGGGCGCTGGGCAACCTCGGTGATCGCGCCTTCCGGGGCGACGGGTTCTTCGGGGGCAGCGTGGTCGACTTCGTCGATCCGCAGTGGTGGCCGGTGTTCAACGTGGCCGATGCGGCCATCTCGGTCGGTGTGGTGCTGTTCCTGGTGGTGGGGTTCCGTGCCGGCCTGAGAGGCGATCCGCTGCTGGAACGAGCGTGACCGAGCCCATTCCGCAGGCGCTCGCCGGCGAGCGGCTCGACCGTGCGGTGTCCCTGCTCACCCAGACGAGTCGAGCTGCGGCGGCGGCGCTGGTGTCGGCAGGGGCGGTGCGGGTGAATGGCACCGTGCGCACGGATCGCGCGGCGCGGCTGGCGGCGGGCGACGAGCTGGCCGTGGCTGCGGAGGCCCTGGCCTCCCGGCGGAGGGCCGGCGAGCCCCTACCCGAACCGGAGGTTGAACTGGCGGTGATCCACGAGGATCGTCACCTCGTGGTTGTGGACAAGCCGGCGAGACTCGTGGTTCACCCGGGTGCGGGCCGGAAGGAGGGCACGCTGTGCGGAGGGTTGCTGGCCCGCTACCCGGAGATGGCGGCCGTCGGGGAGCCGACCCGCCCCGGGATCGTGCACCGGCTGGACGCCGGCACCAGTGGTCTGCTGGTCGCGGCCCGCACGCCCCAGGCGTTCGACTCGCTGGTGGCGCAGTTCGCCGCGCGCACCGTGCGCCGCCGCTACGAGGCCATCTGCTGGGGAGTGCTCGGTGACGATCGGGGGCTCATCGACGCACCGGTCGGTCGCTCGGGGCGGCGTCCCGTGCAGATGGCGGTGACCGAGCGCGGGCGTCCGGCGCGGACCTTCTACGAGGTGCGCCGGCGCTACCGCTCGCCGGCGCCGGTGAGCCACCTGGCGTGCCGGCTGGAGACCGGGCGGACCCACCAGATCAGGGTGCATCTGGCGGCGATCGGCCACCCCCTGCTGGGTGATGACGTCTACGGATCCGGGGTCTACGGATCCGGGAGGCCGCAGGAGGGCCAGGGCGCTCCGGCGGCACCGCTGCGGCTCGACCGCCCGGCCCTGCACGCCGCGCTGCTGGGGTTCAGCCACCCCGCCGGCGCGCGGACGATGCTCTTCGAGTCGGCCCTGCCCTCCGACCTGCGTGCGGTTCTGGCTGCGCTGTCGTAGGGCGTCGTCGCGCGGCGGCTCAGGAGGGGTTTGTGGGGACCCCCTCGGGCCCCTCGGGCCAGGGGACGGTGCCGCTGGCCATGTCGGCGATGTCGGCGAGGCTGAACGAGGACAGCAGGCGCCGCATCTCCGTGCCCACCGCGGCCCAGACCGCCAGCAGGACGCACTGCCCCTCGTGGTCGCAGGCACCGTCCTTGTGCGGCTCGCCGAAGTCGTCGGCCACGATGGGGGCTTCCACGGCGCTCACGATCTCGCTGAGGTAGATCTGCCCGGGGGCCCGTGCCAGCCGGTAGCCGCCCCCCACGCCGCGCTTGGAGAGCACCAGGCCGGCGCCTTTGAGCGCCAGCAGGATCTGCTCCAGGTAGGGCTGGGGGAGGCCGGTCCGGTCGGCGATGTCCCGCGCCGACTGGGGTGCGCCGGCCTCGTGCAGGGTCAGCGACAGCAGCGCGCGGCTGGCATAGTCCGCCCGGGTCGAGACCTTCACGCCTGCGAGCGTACCGGCTCGTTCGGTGTGGATCGGAGGGGGGTCGGCGGACGCCGAGGACAGCGCGGGGCCGCTAGCGTCACAGCATCGGATCGTTCCCGACCTGGAGCCGGCCAGTATGACCCCCGAAAGCCAGCACAGCCCACCCGAGCCCGAGCGCGCCGAGATAGTGGCGCCGGAGGACGCCGGGCAGGCGCAAGGTGACGCCATCGAGCAACCCGCCAAGGTGATGCGCGTCGGCGCCATGCTGCGCGGCCTGCTGCAGGAGGTCCGCGAGGCACCGCTCGACGAGCGCAGCCGCGATCGGCTGCGGGAGATCTATGAGATCTCCCTGCAGGAGTTGGGTTCGGCCGTCTCGGCGGACCTGCGCGAGGAGTTGGAACGCCTGGCGCAGCCCTTCCCCGACAGCGAGGTGCCCACCGAGGCGGAGTTGCGCATCGCCAAGGCACAGCTCGTGGGCTGGATGGAGGGGCTCATCCAGGGCATCCAGGCGACGCTCTACGCGCAGCAGGTGCTCGCCCGCAAGCAACTGGCTGACATGCGCGGTCAGTTGCCGCCGTTCCGCGGCGCCCCCGGGCAACCTCCCGAGGAGGACCGGCCCGGCACCTACCTGTAGGACCCGGGACACACCTTCGGAGCGCTGCCCGCGCCTTACCGCGGCGGGGCGGCCGGCGTACGCGAGCCCGGCCTCCGCCGACTATGGTCGGCGCTGAAACAACAGCACTGTGATTTGTCCACAGGAGGTGGGGACCTCGTGGGGACAGTCTGGGGAGCCGACGATGCCTGACAGCTTCGTTCACCTGCACACCCACACCGAGTACTCGATGCTCGACGGCGCCTCGCGCGTCGATGCGCTCGTGGCGGCGGCCGCGGCCGACGGCCAGCCGGCGCTGGGCATCACCGATCACGGGAATCTCTACGGACTCGTCCCCTTCTACAAGGCCTGCCGTACCGGCGGTGTGAAGCCCATCCTGGGCATCGAGGCCTACATGGCGCACGAGAGCCGCCGGGAGCGGCCGACCCGGCGCGGCAAGGTGGACGACAGCGGCGGCGACACGGCCACGGGCCACAAGCTCTACTACCACCTGACACTGCTGGCGGAGAACGGGGCCGGCTACCGCAACCTCATCCAGATCGCCAGCCGCGCCTTCCTCGAGGGCTACTACTACAAGCCCAAGGTGGACTGGGAGGTGCTGGCCGACCACTCCGAGGGGATCCTGGCGAGCACGGGTTGCCTCGGAAGTCACGTCTGCCAGGCGTTGCTGCAGGACGACTTCGACAGGGCGCTCGGTCATGCCGGACGCCTGCGGGACATCTTCGGTTCCGACGGCACGTACGTGGAACTCCAGGATCACGGCATCGAGGCCCAGCAGCGCATCATGCCGCAGCTGCTGGAGATCTCACAGCGCCTGGATATCCCCCTGCTGGCCACCAACGACAGCCACTACACGCACCGCAGCGATGCGGTCGCACACGACGCCCTGCTCTGCGTGCAGACCGGCAGCGTCCGCAGCGATCCGAACCGGTTCACGTTCGGTGGCGATGAGCACTTCCTGAAGTCGGCGGCGGAAATGCGCGGCCTCTTCGCCGAACTGCCGGCGGCCTGCGACAGCACGCTGGAGATCGCCGAGCGCTGCAACGTCGAGATCGATTTCGGAGACATCAAGCTGCCGCCGTTCCCGGTGCCGGAGGGTTTCGTCGGCGCGGACGCGTATCTCGCTCACCTCACCCTCGAGGGCGCCAGGGCGCGTTGGGGCGACGAGTTGCCCTCGGCCACCTCCGACCGCCTGGCCTACGAGTTGCAGGTGATCGCCACGATGGGCTTCGCCTCGTACTTCCTGATCGTCTGGGACCTCATCCGCTACGCCCGGTCGGCGGGGATCCGGGTCGGTCCCGGCCGGGGCAGCGCGGCGGGCTGCGCCGTCTCCTACTGCCTCGGCATCACCAGCCTCGACCCGCTGCGCTACGACCTGCTGTTCGAGCGGTTCCTGAATCCCGGCCGGCGCCAGATGCCCGACATCGACATGGATTTCGACTCGCGCCACCGGGACGACCTGATCCGCTACGCGGCGGAGCGCTACGGGCGCGACCACGTGGCGCAGATCATCACCTTCTCCACCATCAAGGGACGTGCCGCGGTGCGCGACGCGGCCCGGGTGCTGGACCATCCCTACGCCGTCGGCGACAGGATCGCCAAGGCGGTCCCCGAACCCATCATGGGCCGGACGACCCCGCTGAAGGCCTGCCTTGAGCGCGAGAGTGCCTACAGTGCCGGCTACGACCTGGCCGGAGACCTTCGCACCATGTACGCCGAGGATCCCCAGGCACGTGAGGTCATCGACGTGGCATTGGGCCTCGAGGGGCTGCGCCGCCAGGACGGCATCCACGCCGCCGCCGTGGTGATCTCGCCCGATCCACTCACCAACCACGTCCCGATCCAGCGCAAGCCGGCCGACCGCCAGGGCGTCGAGGATGCGCCGATCGTCACGCAGTACGACATGGACGTGGTGGAGGAGCTGGGTCTCCTGAAGATGGATTTCCTCGGCCTGCGCACACTCGACGTCATCACCGACACGGCGGCGCACGTGGCGCGGCTACGCGGCCTGGAACTCGACGTCGAGGGGCTGCCGCTGGAGGACGGGCCCACCTACACGATGCTCCAGCGCGGCGACACCACCGGCATCTTCCAGCTGGAGAGCCCGCCGGTGCGCGCCCTGCTGCGCTCCATGCTGCCCAGTGACATCAACGACGTGGCCGCCCTCGTGGCGCTGTACCGGCCGGGTCCGATGAAGGACAACATGCACATCACCTACGCCGACCGGAAGATGGGCCGGGCGGAGGTGAGGCTGCTGCACCCGGCGGCGGAGGAGATCCTGGCCGACACCTACGGGCTCATGATCTACCAGGAGTCCATGATGCGGATCGCCCAGGTCTTCGCCGGCTACAGCCTGGAGGAGGCCGACAACCTCCGCAAGGCCTGCGGCAAGAAGATCCGCGAGAAGATGGCGGAGGAGAAGGAGAAGTTCATCGACGGCTGCGAGGCCACCGGCTTCGGCCGGCGGGTCGGGGAGCAGTGGTGGAACCAGATCGAGCCGTTCGCCGACTACGCCTTCAACAAGAGCCACTCCTACGCCTACGGCCTGCTCGCCTATCAGACCGCCTACCTGAAGGCGAACTACCCCGTCGAGTACATGGCCGCCCTGCTCACGAGCGTGCGCGACAAGATGGAGCGCCTCACGCCGTACCTGCTGGAGTGCCGCCTGCAGGGCATCGACGTGGTGGTGCCCGACATCAACGAGTCGTTCTCGGACTTCACGCCGGTGCTGGAGACCGACTCGCCGGACCGGGGACGCATCCTGTTCGGGCTGTCGGCGGTGCGCAACGTGGGGGCGGCGGACGCGGCCCACATCATCGCCGCACGCGGCGAGGGCGGCCGGTTCGGCGACTTCGACGACTTCTGTGACCGGGTCGATCCTTCGGTCCTCAACAAGCGGACCGTGGCCTCGCTCATCAAGGCCGGCGCCTTCGACTCACTGGATCAGCCGCGGCAGGGTCTGTTGAACGTGCACGGCCTGACCATCGACGCGGCCATGGCGGAGCGGCGCGACCGGGAGGCCGGCGTGCTGAGCCTCTTCGGCGACGCCGGCGTCTCGACCGGCTACAGCGCCAAGCCCGCCGTGCCGGACACCCACGCCCCCCGCGAACGGATGCTGGCCGACGAGAAGGAGATGCTCGGCCTGTACATCAGCGATCATCCGCTCGCCGGTATCGAGCACCTGTTGACACCTCGGCGCACTCACAGCGTCGCCGAACTGGCGGAACTGCCCGACGGTGAGATCGTCACCGTGGCGGGGGCCGTCACCTCACTGGTGCGCCGCCAGACGCGCAGCGGCCAGCACATGGCCACCTTCACCCTCGATGACCGCACCGGGATGATCCCGGTGACGGTATTCCCGAGAGCCCTGGAGGCCCAGGACGGCCTGCTCGCCGATGAGGAGGTTGTGATCCTGAAGGCCCGCCTGGACCGGCGCGAGGAGGATCCCAAGCTCATCAGCATGGACATGGATGGTTTCGTGACCGAGACCCGTGGCGCACTGCGCCTGCGATTCCCCCCGGCCGGCGTGGACGCCGATCAGCTTGCGGCGCTCAAACGGCTCCTCGGCGAGCACGGCGGTCACTCGCCCGTGGAGATCCTGGTCGGCGGAGGTCACCTGCTGCAGCTCCCCCAGCAGTATCACGTCGACATCGAGGGGGGACTCGTGCCCGAGTTGCGGCAGCTCCTGGGGGCCGGGGCCGTGCAGGTCTGATCGCCGCGCCGCGTCGGTTTGCACGCGGCTGTCCGGCACACTGGACTATTGGGGGATCCTCCCGGTGATCGAAGTGGCCGGATAGTGACAAGGCGGCGACAATGGCAGTTGAGGTCGAGAGCAGGGACTGCACCGCGGTAAGCGACGCCGAACTGGAGGCGATGGCCGATCTCTGCGCGGATGGCCAGAATCCGTTCACGGTCGGGTTCCTCTCCAAGCAGACGGAACTCTGGGTGCTGCTCACCGAGGCGCGCGAGGGCAGCCGGCTGCGCGGCTTCGTGTTCTCCACGCTGGAGCGCATCGGTGGGACCCCGGTCGTGATCCTCGGTGCCGGATCGGTGGCCCGCACGTCTCGCCGCAGCACGGTGCTGCAGGCTCTGGTGGCCGAGCAGTTGCATCGCGCCGTCATGGCCTTCCCCGACGAGGACGTGCTGATGGGGGTGCGGATGAACGATCCCTCCACATGCGAGGTGTTCAAGGTGCTGAGCAACGTGATCCCCCGCCCGGACCACAGCGCCAACGGGGAGGAGCGGGCATGGGGCCGGCGGCTGGCGAAGCGCTACCGGATCGGCAACAGCGCGTATGACCCGCGCTCGTTCGTGGCGACCGGTGACGGCGGGCAGCCGGCCGTGCTCGACTACGAGACTCTGCGGCCCGAGCGGACCGATCCGGCGCTCGTGGACATGTTCGGGTCGCTGCAGCGCCAGCGAGGCGACTCGCTGGTGGCTGTGGCCTGGGCGACGGCGGGGCGGTTGCAGCGCTACGGCGACTGACTCCCTGCGGCGCCCGACCCTCGGCGGGAAGGCGCGGCCGGACGTGAACCTCAACGCGCTGCTCGCGGCGCGCCGCATGACGAGGAACTTCGACCCTCGCCCCCTGGAGAGCGGCCTGCTCGAGGAACTGTGTCTGCTGGCGCGGCGCGCCCCGTCGGCGGGATTCGCTCAGGGCACCGAACTGATCATCCTGGAGGGCCCTGAGGAGCTGGCGGCCTTCTGGGATCTCACGCTGCCCCCCGAGCGGCGCTCCGGGTTCGCCTGGCCCGGCCTTCTGCAGGCTCCGGCGCTGGTCCTGCCCGCTGCCGACAGCCGCCGCTACCTGGCCCGCTACCGCGAGGACGACAAGGCGGGCGGCGAGAGCGAGGACCTCGGCCGTTCTCGCCAGGCCTGGCCCATGCCCTACTGGCTCATCGACGGCGCGTTCGTCGTGCAGAACCTGCTGCTGGCGGCGACCGAGCGCGGTCTCGGGGCGCTGTTCTTCGGCCTGTTCAACGGCGAGGCCGAGGTTCGCGCCGCGCTGGGCGTCCCCGAGGGGGTCGAGCTGTTGGGTGTCGTGGCGCTGGGCCGGCCCGCTCCCGACCGCTCCAGCGGCTCGCTGGCGCGCGGCTGGCGGGATCCCGACGAGATCCTGCACTGGGGCTGTTGGGGTGCCCCCCGGCGCTAGGGTTCCCTGCACCTGCTCGAGCTCGGAGGCGCCGATGGCAACCGCACGGATCCCCCTGGTCGCCTACCTGGTGCTGGAACCCGAACCCCACCTCGTGGCGCAGCAGTGCGTCGGTTGCGGTGCCCGCTTCTTCGACCGCCGCAACGCCTGCGGGTCCTGCGGCGGTCGTGACTTCGAGCCCGTTCCGGTGGCGGTGACCGGTCATCTGCGGGCGTTCTCCATCGTGCACCGGGCCGCCCCCGGCGTGACGGTGCCCTTCGTGTCGGCGATCGTCGAGGCCGGCGACGGGACCACCCTCCGGGCCAACCTCGTTGAGGTGCCGCCGGATCCCGCCGAGATCCCCCTCGGCATGCCGGTGCGGCTCGTGACCTACCCGGCCGGCACCGACAGCGAGGGGACCGAGTGCGTCGCCTTCGGGTTCGCCCCCGCGAGCGCCTGATGGCCGGCGCGGACCCCAGCGGAGCGCTGCCGGCCTTCGGATCGACCCCCAAACCCGATGGAGGAGCCAACCATGAGTGACAGCGTCTGGATTCTCGGTACCTCGATGACCCGGTTCGCCCGCCACGAGGGCCGTGACCTGGTGGACCTGGCCGCCGAGGCGTCGCTGGGCGCCCTCGACGACGGCGGCGTGACCGTGCACGACCTGGATGTGCTGGCCTGCGGGACCCTCTTCTCGGCGAACGCCGGCGTGGGCCAGCAGTTGCTGGGCCAGATCGGCCAGACCGGCATCAGCATCTACAACGTGGCCAACGCCTGTGCCACCGGCGCCACCGCCGTGCGCGTCGCCCTCATGGCCATCCGCTCCGGCGAAGCCTCGATGGCACTGGCCCTCGGCGTGGAGAAGATGGGCAAGATGGGTCTGCTCGGCAGCCCTCCCCGGGCCCCCAAGGGCGCCACCACCTACGAGCCATCGGGCCGCTTCGGGTCGGTGCGGTCGGTGGACGGCATCCTCGGCACCAAGACCATGCCGGGCGTGTTCGGCCAGGCGGGCATGCGGTACGCGCACGACCACCCCGGTGTGGGTTTCGAGCAGTTCGCCCGCATCGCCCACAAGAACCACCTGCACTCGACGCTCAACCCGCTGGCGCAGTACCGCAAGGAGTTCAGCCTCGAGGAGGTCAAGGCCTCGCCGATGGTGGCCTACCCCAACACGCTGCTGATGTGCTGTCCCACCGGCGACGGTGCCGCGGCGGCGGTGCTCGTGAGCGGGGAGCGTCTGGCGACGCTCTCGGAGGATCAGCGTCGCCGGGCGGTGAAGATCTCCGCCTCGGTGCTCACCAGCGATCCGTACGTCGAGGGGGGTCAGGTGCAGCCCGACGTCAACACGCTCACCCGCAACGCCGCCGACGCCGCCTACGAGCAGGCCGGGGTCGGGCCCGAGGACCTGGACCTGGTGGAGCTGCACGACTGCTTCGCCTCCGCCGAGCTCATCCACTACGACAACCTGCGGCTCTGCGAGCCCGGCGGCGCCGGCGACTTCATCGACTCGGGCGCTCCGTACCGTGACGGCGCCACGCCCGTGAACGTCTCCGGGGGACTCATCTCCAAGGGGCATCCCATCGGCGCCACCGGCGTGGCGAACATCTACGAGATCGCCACCCACCTGCGCGGCGAGGCGGGCGACCGGCAGATCCCCGATGCCAGGGTGGGCCTGGCACACGTGATCGGGCTGGGATCCTCCTGCGGTGTGCACATCCTGGAGCGCTCCGCCGCCTAGGCCCCGTCGCGTCCGGGTCCGGCCGGTGCCTGGCCGGACATGTATATATGTATAGATGACCCCATATGATGCGGCTATCCTCACTGCAGAGCTGCGGTGAACATGAATCACGACGACCGCGCATGCGGCCCTCACCCACCGTCCCGATGGGGGCGTCGCCTCGGAGCGCTGGTGGCGGCGCTGGCGGTGGTGGCGGCGCTGGCGGTGGTGCTGGCGCAGCCGGCATCGGCGCACCCGGGGGAACTGGCGGCGCCGACCAACCTTCGGGCCGGCGATGTCGGGTTCGACACCGTGACGTTGAGTTGGGATGCGCCTCTGCTGCCCGAAGGCGTGGCCGTGACGGGCTACCAGATCCTGATCCGCTACAAGGACATCGACCCCGTCGGGCATTTCCGCGTGCATGTCGAGGACACCGGCTCGACCCGGACCGTCTACACCGACCGCAACATCGAGCCGGAGCGCCGTCATGTGTACCGGGTGAAGGCCCACACCACCGCGGGGCTCACCCCCCGGTCGGAATGGGTCGATGTCAACACCCCCGCCGCGCCCGCGGATGCGCTGGCCGCGCCCGCGAACCTGGAGGCCACAGAGGTTCTCCACGACCGGGCCGTGTTGAGTTGGGATCCGCCCGCCGGTCTGGTGGTGGAGGGCTACCAGATCCTGATCCGCTACAAGGACATCGACCCCGTCGGCCACTTCCGGATCCTCGTCAATGACACCGGCGACTCCGCCACCGGCTACACCGCCGCCGGGCTGGAGCCCTCCACCCGCCACGTGTTCCGGGTGAAGGCCCACACCACCGCGGGGCTCACCCCCCGGTCGGAATGGGTCGATGTCAACACCTCCGCCGCGCCCGCGCTGGAGCCGGAGCCCGCGCCGGAGCCGGAATCCCCCAAAGGCGGCGACGCGACGAAGTCGCCGGAGGACCGAATCCGGGCGGCGTCCGAGCCGGACTCGCCGGCTGTGCCCGGCGCACCCAGGAACGTGTCGGCCCGGGTGGTGACCGGCCGCAGCGGGAGGCTGGCAGTGAGCTGGGACGCACCCACCAGCGACGGCGGCGCGGGGATATCGAGTTACGTGGTGCAGTGGAAGCGCTCCACCGACGCCGACTGGTCCGAGAAGTCGGTCCCGGGCCGATCCTCTGTGAGTGGGTCTACAGAGATCTCAGGTCTGGTCGATGGTGAGAGCTACTCGGTGCGGGTGCTGGCGGTGAACTCCGTCGGGCGTGGCGCCGCTTCGGGGGAGGTGACGGCGGTGCCGGTGTCGGGCAGCGAGCAGTTCTCGCGTTACCTCGACGAGCTCGTGGAGGAGATCGGCGACGAGCAGCCGTGGTTCGTTGAGGCTGTCGACTACATCAGGGAACAGGGCGTCGAGTTCAGGGTGACGTCGCTCCTGCAGCTCGGATCCCACTCCATGAGGTGCCGTCACGACGAGGCCGCGGGAATCCCCATGTGCCGCACAGACAGGATCACCATGGACGACGACCATGTGCGGCACAAGGCCACCGCGGTGCACGAGGTCGCGCACTCCTACACGCTGTCCTCGGACGCGGCCGCCGCGCCAGCCCCGATCGCCGTCGCCCACGTCTACTTCGCCCGGTTGATCTCTCCCGAGCCGCCGGGCGGCTCGTGCTCGTCGGAGGAGCTCTACGCCGATGTCATCGAGGGTCTCGTGGCCGGGGGAGAGACCGGGTACTGGGCGAATTGCGACCGTGTGCCCGACTCGCCGACTGCGGAGGCCGAAGAAGTCGTGAAAGCCGCTCTCGCGGGGGAGATGCCCGCGTGGTTCGCCGACGCATACGATCGCGACGAGGAGCTGGCCCTGGAGGCGTTGTGGGCCGACATGTCGACGGTGAGCCGATACTCGAGCGCGCAGTCAGTGTTCGCGCAGATGCGCAACGAGTTCGGAGGCTACTGCTCGCCGGAGCAGGCCTACGACTCGATGTTCTACACCCTGGGCCCGGTCCGCAACCCGTGGGTCGACGGGGGCTGCGTGCCGCAGGCGCCGACCAGGCTGGCCGCTTCCGGCGGCGACGGCCGGATCGGCGTGTGCTGGGCGACGCCCGCATACGACGGGGGTCGCCCCATCACCGGATATGTCGTGCAGTGGAAGTCCGAGACCGACACCGACTACGGAGCGGACCGGCAGATGGCGGTGGCGGCCGGCGGGAACCTGAGCGCTACCGTCTCGGGCCTCGACAACGGCGTCGCCTACCGTGTGCGGGTCCTGGCCCGCAACGGCCACGACGACGGCGACGACACCACCAGCAACGACGACTGGGGAACGGCGGCGGAGACCAGCGCCACACCCCGGGCCGGCGCTCCGGTCCTGGTGCCGACGGATCTGCGGGCGCTCGCCACCGACCGCAAGGTGGTGTTGTCGTGGGTGGCGCCGCATCAGCCCGCCCGGGGCTACCGCGACCCCGACACCGGCACGTACGTCTCGATCAACGACATGTACGTCGAGCGCGTCGGCCCGTCAGGCGACTGGACCACCCTGACGTGGGTGTCCGAAGGGGACGTGGACTTCGACAGCGGCGCGGTGTCGTATACGGACTTGCGCGACGTGACCGCAGGCGCCTCGCACTGCTACCGGGTGCGGTTGGAGGCGAGCGTCGACACCGCGGGGGGCTGGGAGGCTCACGACGTGTACTCGCCGATCGTGGCGGTCACCACCCCTGCCGAGCCGCCGCGTGCGCCCGAGGGCCTCGAGGCGACAGCCGGCGACGGCGGCGTGCAACTGCGCTGGACGGTGCCCGAGCAGCCCGAATGGGTTGACATCGTGAGCATGCGGGTGCTGCGCAGCCGAGGCAACCGACAGTTCGCGGATCTCGAGGTGGGCCAGGTCGACTGGCAGCGCGGCACGACCGCCTACGAGTTCTTCGACGACACCCCCAGATGGAGGAAGTCGAATCGGTACGTTGTGATGCTCATGGTGGCCGTCGCCGGCGCCGAGACCCCGGCCGCCGGCGAGGAGACCCCGGCCGCCGGCGAGGAGACCTCGGCTGCCGGCGACGAAACCTGGCTCACCACCACGCAGCTACGCTCCGACACCGTCGAGGTCGACGTCTCGGGGTGACGGGCCGGCCCTGGCGGCTGTGCAATCCCGGCCGAGACGATCCGGCGACTTACTCCTTCGGCGCGGGCGCAAGGCGTCGCAAATCGGCTCCCCGGACCCCTCCCTCGGTTGGTGGCGTGTGCCGCCGGGGCCGGGGTCAGGCGGTGTTCTCTAGGCGGTCTCGCAGCTCGCCGGCGTCGCTGGTGGGGGCTTCGCAGACGTAGCCCCGGCACACGTAGGCGGCGTCGTCGGGGCGCTGGTGCCACAGCGGCGAGTCGTAGGGTTCGCCCCAGGCCAGCACAGCGTTGGGCAGCCAGGATGAGTGCACGACGTCCACTAGGTCGCGACGGTCGCCGGTGATCACGATCTCGGTGGCACCGGCGGCGTGGGTGCCCAGGGCGCACAGGAGGTTCCCGAAGGCGCTGGGGTGCTCGCCGGCGAGCGGGCCCAGCAGCGCCAGGATCTGCTCGGCCCGGTCCCGGTACCGCTCTGCGCCGACGAGGGCACCCAGGCGCAACAGGCCCCGCGCGGCGGCGCTGCTGGCCGAGGGCGTGGCGTTGTCGAAGAGGTCGCGCGGGGTGGCGACGAGTTGCTCGGCATCGCGGCCGCAGGTGAGCAGGCCGCTGCCGTCGGGATCCCAGAACAGCTCCAGCAGATCGTCGGCGGTGCGGCGGGCCTCGTCGATCCAGCGGGCCCGGCCGGTGGCCTCGGCCAGCCGGCAGAAGGCGTCCAGCACGGCGGCGTAGTCGGCGGCGCAGGCCAGGTGCCGTGCCCCGGCCGGGCGCTCCGCATCGCCGGCCTGCCACGACCGCAGCCAGCGCCCGTCGGGTCGTCGGAGGTTCTGCACCAGGAACTCACCGCAGTCCTCCGCGGCAGCCAGCCAGTCCGTGTTGCCGGTGGCCACCGCCGCCGGTGCCAGGGCGGCGATCGCCAGCCCGTTCCATTCGGTCAGCACCTTGTCGTCGAGGCCGGGGCGGACCCGCTCCGCGCGGGCCTCGAACAGTGTCCGGCGCGCCTCTTCCACCTCCGGGGACCGCAGCAGGTCGCCGCGCACCGGCCGCCAGAGGATGTTGGCCCCCTCGAAGTTGCCCTCACTGGTGGCGCCGTACCACTCGACGGCGGCGTCGGCGGCCTCTCCGGCGACGGCGCGGATCTCCTCGAGGCTCCACACGTAGAACTTGCCCTCGACCCCCTCGGAGTCGGCGTCCTCCGCGGAGGCGAAACCGCCACCGGGCTGGCGCAGGTCTCGCAAGAGGTAGCCGACGGTCTCGTCCATGACCTGTCGGTAGCGGGCCTTGCCGGTGACCTGCCAGGCGGCGGTGTAGAGCCCCAGCAGCAGGGCGTTGTCGTAGAGCATCTTCTCGAAGTGCGGCACCAGCCAGCGCTGGTCGGTGGCGTAGCGCGAGAAGCCGCCGCCGAGGTGGTCGTAGATGCCGCCCGAGGCCATGCAGTCCAGGCTGTTGACGACCATCGCCAGCACGTCGTCGTCCCCGACGTTGCGCCAGTGGCGCAGCAGGGCCTCCAGCGTCATGGCCTGGGGGAACTTCGGCGCGTGGCCGAACCCGCCCCAGGCGGCGTCGTACTGGCGTCGCAGTGCTCCGGCGGCGTCGGTGAGCACCCGGTGGCCGTCCGGGACACCGCCCGATGCGGGCGGCAGGCGAGCGGCTCGATCCAGGGCTGCGGTGATGCGCTGCGCCTGATCCCGGACATCGTCACGGCGCTCGCCCCAGGCGTCGCTGACCCGCTGGAGGACATCGCTGAAGGAGGGCATCCCGTGGCGTGCCGTGGGCGGGAAGTAGGTGCCGGCGAAGAAGGGCTCGCCCTCCGGCGTCAGGAAGACGGTCATGGGCCAGCCCCCGTGGCCGGTGAGGGAGGTGACCGCCTCCATGTAGAGCGAGTCCACGTCGGGACGCTCCTCGCGGTCCACCTTCACGTTCACGAACCAGCGGTTCATCAGCTCCGCCGTGGCCGGGTCCTCGAAGGATTCGTGTGCCATGACGTGGCACCAGTGGCAGGAGGAGTAGCCGACCGACAGCAGCACCGGCTTGTCGCTGCGGCGGGCCTCGTCGAAGGCTTCGGTGCCCCAGGGGTACCAGTCCACGGGGTTGTCGGCGTGCTGGCGCAGGTAGGGGCTGCCTTCGGCGGCAAGGCGGTTCATGCGGCGAGCATACGGGCAGCTGACCGCCGGTCCCGGCGACCGGTCCGGCGACGCCTGCCTGAACCGGGTTGGCGCGTGCAGTCCGGTGTCGGGCGGCGCAGATGGCGAGACCGCTAGCGTCTGGGGATGTGACGCGGGTGCGGGACTGGGTCGCCGGAGCGAGGCCGCGTACCCTGCCGGCCTCGCTGGCGCCGGTGATCGCCGGCACGGCGACCGCGGCCAGGCCGGGGTTCGGATGGGGTCAGGGGCTCATCTGGTGGCGGCTGGCGATGGCGCTGGTCGTGGCGCTGGCCCTGCAGGTCGGCGTGAACTACGCCAACGACTACAGCGACGGCGTGCGCGGCACCGACGACGAGCGCCGGGTGGGCCCGCAGCGCCTGGTGGGTTCGGGTCTCGCCGCTCCCCGATCAGTGCGCCGGGCCGCCGTGCTCGCCGGGCTGGTGGCCGGAGGCGCCGGGCTGGCACTGGCTGCGGTAGCCGGCTGGGAGCTGCTGGCCATCGGGGCCGCATGCCTGGCTGCGGGCTGGTTCTACAGCGGCGGGCGTCGACCGTACGGCTACCGTGGCTGGGGCGAGGTGGCGGTGTTCGTCTTCTTCGGGTTCGTGGCCGCGGCCGGCAGCGCCTACGTGCAGCTGGAGACGATCACCGCCGCCAGCATCTGGGTGGGAGTCGGCTGCGGCTGCCTGAGCTGTGCACTGCTGGTCGTCAACAATCTGCGTGACATCGCCGGTGACGCCGCCGCCGGCAAGCGCACCCTCGCGGGGCGCCTGGGAGCGCCGCGTACCCGGCTGCTGTACGCCCTGCTGGTGCTCGGCGGTTTCGCAGCCCTGGCCCCGCTGGCCGGCGGCGCCGCGTGGCCGCTGCTGGGGCTGGCCGCCCTGCCGCTGGCTGTAGGACCGCTGCGGCGAGTGCTGCGCGGCGACGAGGGCACTGACCTGATCGGTGTGCTGGCCGCCACCGGCCGCCTGCTGGCCGCCTACGGCCTCACGATCGCCACCGGCCTCTGGCTCGCCTCGGCCCTCACCTGAACCCACATGTGACGAAGCGGGCGGTCGTCCGCGGGTCGAGGGCTTGAGGGCTCGCCGGGGCGTCGTCGGTGGCGTCGTCGCCTGGACCACCGAGGAGATTCTCCCCGCCTGTGAGAGGGGGGCCGAGGTGCTCTGGGGCGTCGTCGGTGGCGTCGTCGCCTGGCCCACCGGGGAGGTTCGCCGCGGGTGGGTGAGGCCGAGGCTCTCCATCGGGGTTGGCGCCGGTCTTCGTCAGCAGCGGAGGGGGAGGGCGATGTCGGCGCCGTTGCCGGATGGTGGGCTGGAGACGGGCATGTGCTGGGAGCCGTTCAGCCCGGCGGGTGACCGCACTCGGCGCCTGCGTCGGTGCTGGAGCGTGAAGCCGGCCTCGGATCCTTGGATGATGTCGGCGGCGTTGGTGTGGACCAGGTTGTGGCAGTGGCTGCAGAGCAGGCACATGTTGTCGATGTCGGTTCCGCCGCCGTGTTCCCAGTGCCAGACGTGGTGGGCCTGGCACCAGTTGGGGGAGGTGGCGCAGCCCACGCAGCCCTTGTCTCGGGCGGCAAGCACCGAACGCTGGTGCTTGGTGGCGTGCCGCTTGCCGCGGCCCAGCCACAGCGGCCGGCTCTTCTGATCGAAGATGGCCGGCAGGATGTTGGCGTCGCACGCCAGGCGGAGCAGTTCCTGCGCCGACAGCGGCGTGCCGTCAACCAGGCGGGGGTTGGCGAGACGGCCGGCGAGGATGTCGTAGTCGATGATGACGAGCAGGTCGACGCCTTGGGCAGTATCAGCGGTCTTGCCGCCGCCGCGGGTGACGAGCAATTCAAGAGCGTCAGCCAGACGCTGCTGAGGAGTGGCGCGGTTCTTGGGGTCCTCGGCGTGCCAGAGCTTGTTCGAGGCGGCGGTGATCGCCGCCTCGATGCGGCTGCCGGTGAGGGGATCGAACCGGCCGAACAACTCGAACATGCCGTCGGGCTGGCGCTTGAAGCTGAGCCGGCGCTGGGCGCGCTGACGCTTGCGACGCTCCTCCAAGTCGTCGCCGCTGCGCTCGTTGAGATGCTCACGCACCGTCGCGCCGAACAGATCAGCGGGCTGCTCGGTGGCCGCCGTGAGCAACTCGGCCTCATCGATCGGTGCCGCCGCCGGCGCCGCCTCGGCGGCCTCGGCGATCAAGCGGGCGTGCTGCGGCGTGATCGCCCCCTCGGCCAGAGCCCGAGCCGCCCTCGGCACCTGGGCAAGCTGGCCTGCCTCCTTCACCTGCCGCTTCGCTGAGCCCTTGGATTGCTTCACATCGTTGCGCAGCAAGTCCGCTGCCCGCCTCTCGCCGTCCCGGCGGGCAAGGGCGTCAATCGTCTCCGCCTTCACCGCAGCCAGCCGGGACTCGCAACGCCCCACGAGCCGCAACCGCTCCTCCAAGCACTCCCCGCCCATCGCCCGCAACCCCGCCAGCGACGCATCGAACGACGCCAACACCCGCTCGGTCAGATCGCTGTCGGTATCAGCGTTGCAGAGATCCGGATCGGTCATCGGTCGTCCCCCGAAGGCAAACATCGCAGCGGGCTCAGGTCGGCCAAACCGACAAGCCGGTCGGGGAACACCAACCCTCACCGAAGCAAGGGCCAGTGACCGGTACCCATACCCTAGCAACCCCCTACGACAAACACAACACTTGTTCGTGCAGTATCTGAAATATCCTCAAAGAAAGTCCGCCGAATATCGGTTCGGTGCCCCGACAATCAGCGGCATCAGCACTCCGGCGATCTTCGAGCACATCGAACGAGGCGAGGACGAGGGGGACGCCGCCGCACAAAGGGAGTCGACAAGCGCCTCGAGCGCGTCGTTGTCAAGGTCGTCTGGGGGCTTCTCAACGCGGAGGGCGGCAGGTCGCCCATCGGTGTGAACGACAACGCCGAAGTGTCGGAAGTCGATGTGGACATGCGGACTCTCGAGCGTGGCGCCTCAGATTCTGCGGGTTGCGGTGAAGAGTTGGGCGATGCCGCCGCTGAGGAGGTGGTGCTCCACGTCGTCGAAGCCGGCGACCGCGAGTTGGTCGGCGAGTTGTGCCGGCGGCGGCAGCAGCTTCGCCGACTCGGGCAGGTAGCGATACGCGGCGCGGTCCGACAGGAGCCCGCCGATGATCGGGACGAGGTGGCCGAAGTAGAGGCGATGACCCCAGCGGAACACCCGCCGGGTCGGCTCCGCCACCTCGAGGAGGGCGACGCGGCCGCCGGGTCGCACGACACGGGCCACCTCGGCGAAGAAGGCCTCCAGATCGGCCACGTTGCGCAGCGCGAAACCGCAGACGGCCCCCTCGACGGCGCCGCCCGGCAGCGGTAGGCGCAACACGTCGGCGCGCACCAGGGGAACACAAGTGGTGGCGTGGCGCAGCATTCCCGCCGAGAAGTCCACACCCACGGCGCGGTGGCCCGCCCGCTGGAGTTCACCGCAGAAGTCGCCGGTGCCGCACGCCAGATCGGCCACGAGCGCGGGCGCCGGCTGGTCCAGCAGCCGCACGCTGCGGCGACGCCAGCGACGATCCAGGCCGAAGGTCAGCAGCCGGTTCAGCAGGTCGTAACGGCGCGCCGCCCGGTCGAACATGCGCTCGACGGCGCGCTCGCGATCTGTGCCGAAGAGATCCTCGTTTTCGGCGCGCCCGAAGGCTCGGGGGCTCATTGCCCTCCCTGGGGCCGTGCCGTGTGCTCGCGGGCGGGACGCCCCAGATTTCTCCGCCCCTGGATTCCGGCCCTCGCCGGAATGACGGTCAGGGTGGTCGTCGGCACCTCGATCAGCGGAACCAGGTGCGGTAGTACGCCCGGCTCATGGGGTGCAGCAGCAGGGCGGCGAGGGCGATCGCCAGCAGGAGACCGATCAGGTCCCAACCCGAGAACTCGCTCAGCATGCCGAGCACTTCCCCCACCACGTCCAGGACCATGTAGAGACCCGCGAGCCAGTACCCGGCTCTGCGTTCCCGGACGAGTCCGGCCGCGCCGGCGAAGGCGATCAACGCGGTCAGGAACAGGAAGACGCCCAACGGGTGGACGATATCGATGAGACCCCGGAGGACTCCGAAGAAGGCTTTGATGTAGAGCAGCAGCACCGCGATCTGCAGCGTCTGCGGGAGTGACGGGTTGGTCCAGCGGAATCGGCTCACGCAACCAGTGTGCTCGCGCGAGGCGATGTTTGCCGCTCTCCGGGACCCGCCGGTGGCAGATTGCGCCGTGGCCGGCGCAGCCGACTGATCCGGGGCGCCGTGCTCGAACGCGGTGGCGATCGCCGGATACCGACCTCAGAGATCGACGGCGTAGGCCCGGTTGGTGTGGTGGGGCCGGAAACCGAGGCGCTCGTAGACGGCGTTGGCGGGGCGGTTGTCGGACTCCACGTACAGCATGCCGGTCGTCGGGCCCTGGCTGTGGAGGTAACCCAGGCCGGCGAGGGTGAGCGGCGTGCCGATGCCCTGGCCCTGGAAGCCGGGATCCACCGCGATGACGTAGATCTCGCCCATGGCGACGTCGTCGGGGGGCGGGCCGCCCCCCGGGTGGACCTTGGTCCAGCAGAAGCCGGCCAGGCGCCCCTCGCGCTCGTGCAGCAGGAAGCCGGCGGGGTCGTACCAGGGCTCGGACTGACGTGCCCGGAGGTCCTCGACGGTCATGGCTCCCTGCTCGGGATGCCAGCTGAAGGCCCGCCGGTTCAGCGCCAGCACCGCTGCGGAGTCGCCGGGTTCGAACGGGCGCACCGCAAGGTCGGAAGCGGGCGCCGGCAGGGCTCGCCGCAGCTGCAACAGATCGCGGTAGGGGGCGAAGCCCCAGCGGGCCGCCAGGTCGTCGTCACCGGTCATCACGTGGCCGATCCAGAGCCGGCAGTTCCCGCCGCCACCTCTCCGAACCGTCGCCACCGCGGCCGCAAGTTCGCCTTCCAGCCCGCCGGCGCCCAGCGCGAGCCGCTCGGTCGCCGCTACCTCGATCGTCCAGGTCACCTCGCCTGCGCCGGGCCCGGAGATCTGGATCGCCACCGGCTCGGAGGCTAGCCGTGCCCAGCGATGACGACTGTCACCGGCGCCGGAGCGGTGCCGGCTGCTGCACCAGCGATATTGTCCGATGTTCAATGAGGGAGAGCAGGGCCGACAGGCGGCGGCCCCGAGTCGGCGAGGCTGAATGAGCGGCCAGCGGCTCGTGTCCCCGGATGCGATGAGCCGTCGCGAATTCGTGCGCCTGCTGTCGCTGGGGGGAGCGGCGGCCGTGCTTGCGGGTTGTGCCTCCTCGCCGCGGACGGGCGGGCGCAGTTATGCAGAGGCCACCGGTCGGACCGGGGCGGCGACAACGATCGAATCCGCCATGACGCCGTTCTTCAAGGATCCGGCGCCGTTCATCCGCCATCCCGGCGGCGTCCTCGAGTCGAGGCTCGAGAACCTGTCGGGGTTGATCACTCCGAACCGGCTGTTCTTCGTGCGCAACAACTCGGAAACCACGACCGACATCGACGCCTCGACCTGGCGTCTGCCGGTCACCGGCGACGCCATCGAGGAGCCCTTGGAGCTGTCCTACGACGAGATCCGCAGCATGCCCAGCCGCAGCCTCGTGTGCTACCTCGAGTGCGCCGGCAACCACCGGGCCATGTTCGAGTTGTTGCAGGGTCGGCAGACCCAGGGCACGCAGTGGGGGACCGGTGCAATCGGCAATGCCGAATGGACCGGGGTGCCGCTCCGGGATGTGCTGGCGGCCGCCGGCATCTCGCCTGAGGCGGTCAGCGTGCTGCTCGTGGGGCTCGACTCCGGAGCCCCGGAGGGTGGCTTCCGCAGGGTGCTGCCCGTGCAGAAGGCCATGCACCCCGACACCCTGCTGGCCTACGCCATGAACGGCGAGGACCTGCCCCCCGATCACGGGTTCCCGTTGCGGGCCGTCGTTCCGGGATGGGTCGGCAGCAGCAGCATCAAGTGGCTCGGCAGCATCGTCGTCTCCGGCGAGCAACTCTGGACCCGCAACAACACCACGTCCTACGTGCTGATCGGTGACGACTACCCGCCTCAGGGTCCCGCCGAGGGTCAGGTGCTCACCAACCACGTGGTCAACAGCGCGCTGGCACTGCGGTGGCCTGCGGAGTTGCCGGCCGGAAGGCACCGCCTGGGCGGCTACGCCCGATCGCCCGGCCGGCCGGTCAACCGGGTGCAGTGGAGTCCCGACGGCGGCCTGACGTGGCGCGACGCCGATCTCACGGCACCGCCACATCGCTGGTCGTGGACGCGTTTCGACTTCACCTGGGAGGCGCGCCCCGGTGACCACACGCTCACGACGCGCGCCACCGACTCCGCCGGCGCCACCCAGCCGGAGGCCGTGCCGTACAACGCCAAGGGCTACCTGTTCAACCAGCCGCTGCCTCATCCCGTCCGCGTGGTCTGAGCGGCCGGATACCCGGGAACGCGGGCGCCGGAGCGCTACCGTTTCCGGCGTGGGTCGTCCACGTTCGCCCCGGGGCCGTGCGCGGGAGACGCACGAGCGTCTGAAGCACGAGTATCCCGACGCCGACTGCGCGCTCACCCACGACTCGCCGTACCAGCTGCTCGTGGCGACGATCCTCTCGGCGCAGTGCACCGACGAGCGCGTCAACATGGTGACCCCCGCGCTGTTCGAGCGCTTCCCGGCACCGGAGGATCTGGCCGCCTGCGATCCCGGCGAGTTGGAGGAGTTGATCCACTCCACCGGCTTCTACGCCGCCAAGACACGCAACCTGATGGCCATGGCCGATCGGCTCGTCCGCGTCCACGGTGGCGAGGTGCCGACGACGATGCGCGAACTCACCGCCCTGGGCGGCGTCGGGCGCAAGACGGCCAACGTGGTGCGCAGCGTGGCGTTCGACCTGCCGGGGCTGCCCGTGGACACGCACGTCGGGCGATTGTCGAGGCGTCTCGGCTTGACGACGCAGACCGACCCGGTCGCCGTCGAGAAGGAATTGAACCCCATGATTCCCGCGGCCGAGCGGGGCGATTTCAGCATGCGGCTGATCCTGCACGGCCGGCAGGTCTGCGGTGCGCGCCGAGCGGATTGCGGAGGGTGCGTGTGCAACGACTTCTGCCCGTCGGCTTTCGCCGTCTGATCATGCGCCGCCGCTCCAGGGAGTCGCTCGCCCGCCGTGGCCTGCGCCGCTCCCCGTGGCGGTCGGACAACCGCAATATCACCGGGTCGGGTGAGGAGAGAACTAGCGTCGCCCAGGTGACGGGGCTGCTGCGGCTGATCGACGGGCGCGGCCTGGCCGACGTGCCGGTCCCGGAACTCCAGGACACCGCACCGGCAGGCGTCCTGGAGGCCGTGCGCGGGATCATCGACGAGGTGCGCCGCGACGGTGATGCCGCGCTCCGGCAGATGGCCCGGCGCTTCGATGGGGCGTCCATCACCGATCTGGCGGTGCCGCCGGCCGTGTGCGCGGCTGCTCTGGAATCCTTGGAGCCCGACGTCCGCGGCGCGCTCGAGGTTGCCGCCGAACGCATCGGGGAGTTCCACAGCACCCTGCTCGAACCCGCCCACGTCTGGTCCCGGGAAGGCGTCACGATCCGCTCGCTGCAGATTCCGGTGGATCGGGCGGGCCTGTACGTGCCGGGCGGGCGAGCCGCCTACCCGTCGACGGTTCTGATGACCGCCATCCCGGCCAGGGTGGCCGGCGTGGCGAGCCTGGCGCTCTGCGTGCCTCCCCGGCCCGACGGCACGGTGTCGCCGGTGACCCTCGCCGCCGCGGCCCTGGCAGGGGTGCAGGAGGTGTACGCGGTCGGTGGCGCCGGTGCCGTGGCGGCCCTGGCCTACGGCACCGAGACGATCCCGCGGGTCGATCTCATCGCCGGTCCCGGGAACATGTACGTGGCGGTGGCCAAGCAGGAGGTCGCCGGTGTCGTCGGTGTGCCCTCGGCGTTCGCCGGCCCCTCCGAGGTCGTGGTGGTGGCCGACGGGTCGGCGCCGGCGGAGCTGGCCGCCCTGGATCTCATCGTGCAGGCCGAGCACGGCCCCGACGGCATGGCCTGCCTGGTGACGTGGGAACCCGCCGTTGCCGAGGCGGTGGGAGCGGAGGTGGCGGCCGCCGCGGCCGTGGCCCCGCGTCGCACCGAGATCGAGGCGACCCTGTCGTCGTCCGGCTACGCCATCCTGGTCGGGGATCGCGAGCAGGCGGCGGAGGTGGTGAACCGGATCGCCCCCGAACACCTGCAACTGATGGTGGCCGAACCCGAGGAACTGGTGCCGCTGATCCGCCACGCCGGTGCCATCTTCTGTGGCGAGAACGCCCCGGCCTCACTGGGCGACTACCTGGCGGGGCCGTCGCACGTCCTGCCCACCGGGCGGACGGCGCGCTTCGCCTCGGCACTCGGGGTGGCGGACTTCTGCCGAAGGTCACACGTCATCTCGGCCGACGAGGAGGCCCTGGTGAGTCTCGGGCCGGCGGTCGAGACCCTGGCGACGGCAGAGGGGCTCCCGGCCCACGCCGCCTCGGTGCGCCGCCGACTCGATCGCCTCGCCGGCGCGGACTCTGCCGGGACCCGCCAATGAGCGAGCCGCGGCCCCGTCGCGAGGTTGCGGGGATGAAGGGCTATCACTCCCCCCAGGTGGACGTGCGGGTACGCCTCAACACCAATGAATCCCCCGACGCACCGCCGGCGGGCTTCAGTGCGGCCCTGGCGGAGCGGCTGGCGCGGATCGACTGGAATCGCTACCCCTCACGGTCGGCCGGGGACCTGCGGGCAGGCATCGCCGACCTGCACGGAACGTCGCAGGACAACGTGTTCGCGGCCAACGGGTCCAACGAGGTGATCCAGACCCTGCTGCTGACCTATGCCGGCCCGGCGAGGCGTGTGGGGCTGTTCACCCCGACCTATGCCCTGCACGCCCACATCGCCCGCGTCGTCGGTTCGGAGGTCATCTCGACGCCACGGGGTCCGGATTTCCGCGTCGGCGCCGCCGCTGCGGCCCGGTTCGTCGCCGCCGAGCAGCCCGACGTTTTGTTCCTCTGCTCACCCAACAACCCGACGGGGACCGTCGAGAATCCCGAGACGGTGCGGGCGTGCCTCGAGGCGGTGGCCGGTTACGGCGGGCTCGTCGTCACCGACGAGGCCTACATCCAGTTCACCGGGCGCGAGCCCGGCAGGTTCAGCGCGGTCGACCTGCTGGCCGAGGATGCCCCGCTGGTGGTCTGTCGCACGTTCTCCAAGGCCTGGGCGCTGGCCGCCGTGCGGTTGGGCTACGCCCTGGCCCCGGCGCGCATCATCGATGAGCTGCACAAAGTGGTGCTGCCGTACCACCTGGACGTGATGACCCAGGAGATCGGCCTGCTCTGCCTGGCGGACGCCGCCGCCGCCGACCGGCGGGCGGCCGGCATCGTCGCCGAGCGGGAGCGCCTGGCGGAACGGCTGGCGACGATGCCGGTCCGGCAGTGGCCCTCGGGCGCCAACTTCATCCTGTTCCGCCCCACGGGGCGTGACGGCGCGGCGGTCTGGCGCGAACTGGTGGACCGCTCGGTTCTCGTGCGGGACTGCAGCTCCTGGGAGGGGCTCTCCGGCTGCCTGCGCGTGACCGTCGGCACCCCCGAGGAGAACTCGCTCTTCCTCGAGGCTCTGGCGGACGTTCTGCGCTGAGGGGTCCGACCGGGGGAGCCTGCTGCGATACTGCACAGGTGCCGGCAAATGCCGGTTATCGACGAGCGACCGAGGAGGCGCCGTGAGCGAGCGGCAGTCGCAACGGCAACGCAGCACCACCGAGACCAGCATCAACATCCACCTCGACGTCGACGGCGACGGGCGGAGCGAGGTGTCCACCGGGCTGCCCTTCTTCGATCACATGCTGGCGCAGTTGGCTCGTCACGGCGGCTGGCGCCTCAGCGTCAAGGCGGACGGCGACTTGGCCGTGGATGCGCACCACACCGTGGAGGACACGGGGATCCTGCTGGGGGAGTGCCTCCGGGAGGCGCTGGGCGACAAGCGCGGCGTGCGCCGGTTCGCGTCCGCGGCGGTGCCCCTGGACGAGGCGCTCGTGGACGTGGCACTCGACCTCTCGGGCCGCCCGTTCCTGCACTACGAGGTGGAGCCGCCCGGCGAGAAGATCCTGGGCGACCCGCCCTTCGACCCCCAGCTCATGGAGGAGTTCTGGCGGGCATTCGTTGTCGCCGCCGGGGTCACGCTGCACCTGGTGCTGGTGCGCGGCCGCAACACCCACCACATCCTGGAGTCCGCCTTCAAGGGCGTGGCGCGCAGCCTGCGCGACGCCGTGCGCCTCGAGAGCGCGGAGGTGCCGTCCACCAAGGGCACTCTCTGAGCGCGCCCGAGGCGACTGGTACCGGGAGCGTGAACGAGACGCGACGACCTCTTGTCGCGGTGCTGGACTACGGCATCGGCAACCTCCGCTCGGCCCAGAAGGGACTCGAGCGCGTCGGCGCCGAGGCGCACCTCACCGCCGAGGCGTCGCTGATCCGGCGCGCCGACGGCCTGGTGTTGCCGGGGGTCGGCGCCTTCGGCCCCTGCATGACCGCGCTCGAGGACGCCGGGCTTGACGGCGAGGCACGCCGCGCCGTGGCCCGCGGGGTGCCGTTCCTGGGCATCTGCATCGGCATGCAGATGCTCTTCGAGGGGTCCGAGGAGGCGCCCGGACGCGCCGGCCTGGGGTTCCTGGCGGGTCAGGTGCGCAGGTTGCCCGACGGTGTCAAGCGACCCCAGATGCAGTGGAACCAGCTGGAGGTGCAGCGGCCGGACCCGCTGCTGGCCGGCCTCGACGGGGCCTGGGTCTACTTCGTGCACTCGTTCGCCCCCGAACCGGGGCCCGCCACGATCGCCACCTGCTCCTACGGCGGAGCGGTCACCGCGACCGTCGCGTCGGGAGCAGTGTGGGGTGTGCAGTTCCACCCCGAGAAGTCGGGATCGGCCGGGCTGAGGCTGCTGGCGAACTTCGTGGCGATGTTGGCGGCGCGCTGATGCTGCTGTTCCCGGCCATCGATCTGCGCGGCGGGCGCTGCGTGCGCCTCTACCAGGGAGACTTCGCCGCCGAGACCACCTACGCGGAGGACCCCGCGGAGGTTGCGGCGGCGTTCGCGGCGGCCGGCGCCCAATGGCTCCACGTCGTGGACCTCGACGCGGCGCGCACGGGCGAGCTCACCAATCTGGCACAGGTCGGCGCCATCGTGGCGGCCGCCGGCCTGCCGGTCCAGTACGGCGGGGGAGTGCGCTCGGTGGAGGTCGCCGCACGACTCGCCGGGGTCGGGGTGGCCCGGGTCGTGATCGGGACCGCGGCCCTGGAGAGCCCGTCGCTGGTGGCCGAAGTCGCCGCCCGCCAACCCGTCGCCCTCGGTCTGGACGTGCGCGGGCGCGAGGTCGCCGTGCGGGGCTGGCGCGCCACCGGCGGCCGGGGATTCGCCGAGGTCCTGGCGGCGGCGCCGGGGGCCGAGGTCGTGGTCGTGACCCAGATCAGCACCGACGGCACGCTCGGCGGGCCCGACATGGAACTGCTGGCCGAGGTCCTGGCGGCGACGGGTCTCCCGGTGATCGCCTCGGGTGGGGTGGGCACACTCGAGGACCTGCTCCGGCTGGCCGACCTGCGCGCCGGTGGCCGTGCCCTGGTCGGGGCCATCGTCGGGCGGGCGATCTACGAGCGGACCGTGGACCTCGTCGAGGCGCTGGCGGTCCTGGCCGGAACCGCGGCGGCGCGCTCCCCCCGCAACGGTTCCGATGCCCCCAGCGAGGGGGAGGCGTCGTGAGCTCCATCGTGGTCCGCATCATCCCGTGCCTCGACGTGGACGCCGGGCGGGTGGTCAAGGGTGTCGAGTTCGTCGACCTGCGAGACGCCGGGGATCCGGTGGAGCTCGCCGCCCGCTATGACGCCGAGGGGGCCGACGAGCTGGTCTTCCTGGACATCACGGCCTCCTCCGATGCACGGGACGTGATGCTGGAGGTGGCGCGCCGCACTGCCGAGGAGGTCTTCATCCCGTTCACCGTGGGGGGCGGCATTCGCAGCACCGATGACGCCCGGCGCCTGTTGCGCGCCGGCGCCGACAAGGTCTCGGTGAACACGGCGGCGGTGGCCCGGCCCTCCCTCGTGAGCGAGATCGCGGAGGAGTTCGGCAGCCAGTGCGTGGTGGTCGCCATCGACGCCCGGCTGACGGCCTCGGGCCGCTTCGAGGTGGTCACGCACGGCGGTCGCCGCCCCACCGATCTGGACGCGGTGCACTGGGCGGCACGAGCCGAGCAACTGGGCGCCGGGGAGATCCTGCTCACCTCGATGGACTGCGACGGCACCAAGGAGGGCTTCGACCTGCCGTTGACCCGGGCCGTGGGCGACGCCGTGAATGTGCCGGTGATCGCTTCGGGCGGGGTCGGGAACCTCGATCACCTCGCCGAGGGTGTCGCCGCGGGCGCCGACGCCGTGCTGGCGGCCTCGATCTTCCACTTCGGCGAGCACAGCATCGCCGAGGCCAAGGCGGCCCTTGCCGCCGCGGGCGTGCGGGTCCGTCCCGCCAAGGCCGCCGCCGCGGGGTAGCGTCGAGGCGTGGGCAGTTCCTCCAATTCCCAGCCCTCGCTCGGCGCGCCCGCTCCGGGGGCCGACGAAAAGCTCCCCGTCAAGATGCTCAACGACCGGATCATGGTGCGCATCGGGCCCGCCGAGGGCGAGCGCCGCTCCTCGGGCGGCATCCTGATCCCCGCCACCGCACAGGTGGGCAAGCGGCTGACCTGGGCCGAGGTCATCGCCGTAGGCCCCAACGTGCGCTCGATGGAGGCCGGCGACAGGGTGCTCTTCAACCCCGAGGACCGTTACGAGGTGGAGGTGCGCGGCACCGACTACATCATCCTGCGCGAGCGTGACGTGCACGCCGTGGCGGCCGAGCGCCTTGAGGAGGGCAGCACGGGTCTGTACCTCTGAGGTGACGGGCCGGGCCACCGGCGCGGCGTGCGCGCGCCGCACCTCTAGCATGAACGCGATGACCGTCGCCACCCCCATCACGCCCGCTGCGGGCACTCTCGAGGCGGTGACCTACAACGATGACGGGCTGGTCCCGGCCATCGTCCAGGACGCCACCTCGGGTGCGGTGCTGATGCTGGCCTGGATGGACGCCGAAGCCCTCAGGCGCACGCTCGCCACGGGCAGGACCTGGTTCTGGAGCAGATCCCGCCAGGAGTACTGGTGCAAGGGCGAGACCTCCGGCGACCGGCAGTTCGTCCGGGAGGCCTCCTATGACTGCGACGGGGACACGCTGCTCTTCAAGGTCGTCCAGGAGGGCCGCGGCGCCTGCCACACCGGCGAGCGCTCCTGCTTCTTCAGGTCCTTCGCCGGCTGAGCGGCCGTGAACGCCCGGCCGAGTCGGCAGGAGTTCGGTCGCCTGGCGGCCGCGCACCGTGTGGTGCCCGTCTGGCGCGAGCTGCTGGCCGACCTCATCACACCGGTGGCGGCCTTTTCGCGCATCGCCGGCACCGAGCCCGGATTCCTGCTGGAGTCGACCGAGCGCCAGAACCGCTGGAGCCGCTTCTCGTTCATGGGATGTCGCCCCCGCGCCCGGATCGTCGCCCGCGGCCGCCGGCTCACCATCACCGGTGACGACCTGGGGCCGGTCCCGACCGACGAGGGGGTCCTGGCGGCCCTCGATGTGATCCTCGACCGTTTCCGCTCGCCGGTCATCGAGGGGCTGCCGCCGCTGCACTCCGGAGTGGTCGGCTATCTGGGCTACGACGTGGTGCGAGAGGTGGAGCGGCTGCCGAACCCGCCCGGCGACGACGTCGGGATGCCGGATGCGGTGCTCGATGTCATCGGCCGGTTCGTGGCCTTCGATCACTGGCGCCAGCGCGTGATCCTCATCCAGAACGTGATCCTGCCGCCCGAACCCACCGGGCGGATGCTGGACGACGCCTACGAGGAGGCGCTGGAATCGCTCGAGGAGTTGGCCCGCGCCGGTGCGCAACCCCAGCCCGAACCCCTGCTGGAGCCTCCGGGCGAGGAGGACCCCCTGCCGGATATCTCCGCCCGCTTCACCCCCGAGGACTACTGCGCCGCGGTGCGCGCCGCCAAGGAGCACATCCTGGAGGGCGACATCTTCCAGGTGGTGCTGTCCGAGAGGTTCGATTTCGACCTCGAGGCCGACCCGTTCCAGCTCTACCGGGCGCTGCGCCAGATCAACCCCAGCCCGTACATGTACTTCCTCCGCCACCCCGAGGCGACCCTCGTCGGCAGCTCGCCCGAGCCGATGGTGCAGCTGCGCGACGGGCGGGTCACCTCCCGACCCATCGCCGGCACCCGGCCCCGGGGCGCCGACGAGCGCGAGGACCGGCGCCTCGCCGGCGAGCTCGCCGAACACCCCAAGGAGTTGGCCGAGCACCTCATGCTGCTGGACCTGGCACGCAACGACGTGGGCCGGGTGGTGCGACCCGGCACGCTGCACACCGACGAAGTCATGACGCTGGAGTACTACAGCCACGTCATGCACCTCACCTCGCAGGTCTCCGGCGAGTTGGCAGCGGGGCACAGCCCCGTGGACGTGCTGCGCGCCACCCTTCCCGCCGGAACGGTCTCCGGCGCCCCCAAGGTGCGTGCCATGGAGATCATCGACGGCCTCGAGCCCACCCGGCGCGGGCCCTACGCGGGCGTCGTGGGCTACCTCGACTTCTCGGGCAACCTCGACACGGCCATCACCATCCGCACCGTGGCGGTGCGCGACGGGCGCGCCCACCTGCAGGCCGGCGCGGGCATCGTGGCCGACAGCGTGCCGGAGGACGAGGAGCGGGAGTGCCGGGCCAAGGCACAGGCGCTGCTGGCGGCCGTCCACGCGGCGCGCACCATGACCCGCAACGCCGCGGCGTCTGCGGGGAACGCGTGACCGCCTCCGAGCGCCTCCGCGCCGACTACGAGGCGCTGCGCCACGGTGCCGGCGCGGTCACGACGGCCCGCGACGTGCTCGTGATCGCCGGGCCCGACGCCGCGAGTTTCCTGCAGGGCCAGTTCAGCCAGGACGTGGCGGCACTGGCGCCCGGTGAGGTGACCTCGTCGCTGCTGCTGCAGCCGGACGGGAAGCTGCACTGCCGGTTGCGGGTGAGCCGCCGGGAGGCGGAGAGTTTCGTGTGCGATCTGGCCGCCGGGCTGGGGGAGGGGGCGCGGGCCCGCCTGGAGCGCTTCAAACTGCGCGTCGCGGTCGATCTGCAGGTGCGCAGCCTCACGATGCTGTCGGTGCGGGGGACCGCGGCGCCGCCGGCCCCGCCGGCGGAGCCCGACCGCGGCGGGAGCGGCAACGGTGCAGCCCCTGTCGTGATCGCAGGCGTGAACTGGGGGAGTGTCGCCGGCTGGGACCTCGTGGCCGAGCGGGTGACGGTTCCGGACGGTGTCCGGCTCTGCGAGGCGGAGGCACTCGAGGCGGTGCGCATCGAGGCCGGCGTGCCGGCGGCGGGACGGGAGCTGACCGAGGGCCTGATCCCCGCCGAGGCGGGCGTCGTGGCCGAGACGGTGAGCTTCACCAAGGGCTGCTTCGTGGGCCAGGAACTGGTCGCCAGAATCGACAGCCGCGGGGGCAACACCCCGCGGCGGCTGCGCGGCGCCGTCCTCACCGATGCCGTGCCGCCGCCCGCCGGTTCCGAACTGACCGACGCCGCCGGCTCGACCGTCGGCTGGATCACCAGCAGCGCCTTCTCGCCCGGCCTCGGGGTGGCGATCGCCCTGGCGTACGTCCACCGTCGCGTCGAGCCGCCGGCCGCGGCGCGCCTCGGCGGCGACGACGGCCGGGCCTGCGAGATCAGGCCGCTGCCGCTGGTGCCGTGAGGGGGGACCGGGGCGGCACCGAGCCGCTTCGCCGCAGGCGCGCCCTGACGCTTCGGATGGTCGTCGAAGCGGCCACGGTCGGCCGGTAGGGTCGCGGCGTGTTCGTCAAGATCTGCGGCATCACCAGCGAGGAGGACGGGCTGCTGGCCGTCGCCATGGGTGCCGACGCGGTGGGCTTCCTCTTCGCCCCGTCCCCCCGGCGGATCTCACCCTCGCTGGCCCGGGACATCGCCCGCCGGTTGCCGCCGGAGATCCTCACCGTCGGCGTCTTCCGCAACGAGGACCCGCGCAACGTGGTGCGCATCGCCAACCAGGCCCGCCTGGGCGCGGTGCAACTGCACGGCCGCGAGTCGCCGGAGGAGACCATGCGGGTGCGCCAGCAGGTGGGAAGGGTCATCAAGGCGTTTCCCGCCGGCTCGGAGGAGCTGGAGAAGGCCAGGTCCTACGGGGCCGACATCGTCCTCGTGGACGCCGATCAGCCGGGCTCGGGGAAGGTCTTCGACTGGGCCCTGGCGGAACGGGCGGCCGGTTCACTCCCGGTGATGCTGGCAGGCGGCCTGACGCCGGAGAACGTGGCCGCGGCCATCAGCAAGACACGCCCCTGGGGGGTCGACGTGTCGACGGGCGTCGAGTCCGCTCCGGGCCGGAAGGACCCGCGCCTGGTGCGGGAGTTCGTCAGCGCGGCGCGTCTGGCCGCCGCGGACCTGCCGGCCCCGGAGCCGAACTCGGGCGCGCTCTACGACTGGCAATCCGAATTCTGACCACGGCTGCGGGCGATCCGACAGGGGTGTTGTCATGAGCATGATCGAACCGTCGCCTGAGGGGCGCTTCGGCGACTTCGGGGGGTGCTACGTCCCCGAGACCCTGGTGCCGGCCTGCCAGGAACTCGACCGGGCGTTCCGCGCCGCCTGGGCCGACGGGGCGTTCCGCCGGCGGCTCGACGACCTGCTGCGCGACTACGCCGGCCGGCCCTCGCCATTGACGGACTGCCCCCGCCTCTCGGCCGAACTGGGGCTGCGCATCCTGTGTAAGCGGGAGGACCTCAACCACACGGGCTCCCACAAGATCAACAACGTGCTGGGGCAGGCGCTGCTGGCCGAGCGCATGGGCAAGACGCGCCTCGTGGCCGAGACGGGTGCCGGCCAGCACGGGGTCGCCACGGCCACGGCCGCGGCGTTGCTGGGCATGGAGTGCACGGTGTACATGGGCGAGGTGGACGTGGCCCGCCAGGAGCTGAACGTCTTCCGCATGCGCCTCCTGGGCGCCGAGGTCCACGCCGTCACCACGGGCAGCCGAACCCTCAAGGACGCCATCAACGAGGCCTTGCGCGACTGGGTGGCGACGGTGGAACGGACCCACTACTGCCTCGGTTCGGTGATGGGCCCGCACCCGTATCCCTGGATGGTGCGCGAGTTCCACCGGGTCATCGGCAGCGAGGCCCGCGCGCAGTGCGCCGAGCTGCTCGGAGGCGATCCCGACGTGGTGGTGGCGTGCGTGGGCGGTGGCTCCAACGCGGCCGGAATCTTCAGCGGGTTCGCCGACGGCGCTGTTGAGTTGGTGGGGGTGGAGCCCGCCGGGGGAGCGGCGGTGGGGCGCGGCACGCCGGGCGTGGTGCACGGGTCGCTGTCGTACCTCATGCAGGACGAGTTCGGCCAGGTCCTGGAGGCCGAGTCGATCTCCGCCGGCCTGGACTACCCGGGCGTGGGTCCCGAGCACGCCCACCTGGCCCGAATCGGCCGGGCCCGCTACGAGAACGTCACCGACGACGAGGTGCTGGCGGCGTTCGAACTGCTGTCGCGCACCGAGGGGATCATTCCCGCCCTCGAGCCGGCCCATGGCCTCGCCTGGATCAGCCGGGAGCGGCGGGCGCTGGCGGGCGGACGGTCCTGCTGAACCTGTCGGGAAGGGGTGACAAGGACGTCGACCTGGTCATGGGGCTGCAAGGGTGAGCAGGGCAGGGCCCGGCCGCCTGGAGGCCTCCCTGCGCGCGGCGCGCGAGGCGGGACGCAAGTGCCTCGTGCCGTACATCACGGGCGGGCTGGAGGGCTGGGAGGAGGCCGTCGAGGCCGCCGCGGCGGCGGGGGCCGACGCCATCGAGATCGGCATTCCCTTCTCGGACCCGGTGATGGACGGTCCCACGATCCAGGAGGCGGGGGACCGGGCGCTGGCGACCGGTGCCACGCCGGCGGGCCTGCTCTCCACTGCGGCCGGTCTGGACGTGGGGGTGCCCCTCGTCGTGATGACCTACTACAACATCGCCCACCATATGGGCCACGAGCGGTTCGCCCGGTCGCTGGCCTCCTCGGGCATCTCCGGGGCGATCCTGGCCGACCTGCCGCTGGAGGAGAGTGGCCCCTGGACCGCGGCGGCCGACGAGGCCGGCGTCGAGACCGTGCTCCTGGCCGCCCCGACGGCCTCCGCCGAGCGGTTGGAGGCCATCTGCGACCGTGCCCGGGGCTTCGTCTATGCCGTCGGCCTGCTGGGCGTGACCGGTGAGCGCGCCGCCCTGGCGGCCAGCGCGGTCGTCATCGCCCGCCGGCTCAAGGCGATCACCGACATTCCGGTGCTGGTCGGTGTGGGGGTGTCGACGCCCGCCCAGGCCATCGAGGCGACGTCCGTCGCCGACGGCGTGGTCGTAGGCTCGGCGATCGTGCGGCGGTTGATGGATGCCGACGGGCCCGAGTCCGTGGGGACGTTCGTGGCTGAGATGCGCCGTGCCCTGGATCGGTCCGTGAGCGCTTGAACCAGCACCCGGCCGCGCCAGTAACCGCCGGGCGCCTCTGCGGCGTAGTGGTGGCGCTGCTGCTGGTCGCGGTGGGCTGCGGCACGAGCGAGGACACTTCGACCCCCACCGGGGCCCCGGCGCCGCCGGAGCCACCCGCATCCGGCGACGGTCCCGAGACTCCCGGCGACACTCCCGCAGCGGCGCTCACCACGACGGCCCTGGTCATCCCCGAGGCGCCCGAGACCGACGTACCGCCGCCGAACGCCGACGGCGGGATCCCGCCCGGTCGAGCCCCGCTGGCGGACAGCAGCGGGCGGGAAGCGGTGCCGTCGGCGCTGGCCGACCGCTTCTGGCCGGGTTTCGCCACCCTCATCCCGCCCGATCAGATCCGCTCCGGCGGGCCCCCTCCCGACGGCATTCCCGCCCTCGACGAGCCGGTCCTGGCGCCCACGGGAGAGATCGACTTCCTGGCCGACAGCGAGGCCGTGCTGGCCCTCGAGATCAACGGCGACGCCCGCGCCTACCCGCTGCAGATCATGACCTGGCACGAACTGGTCAACGACACCGTCGGCGGCGTGCCGGTCACGATCTCCTACTGCCCGCTCTGCAACTCCTCGGTGGCGTATGACCGCAACGCCGCCGGGCGCGTCCTGGACTTCGGCACGTCCGGGATGCTGTACCAGTCCTCGATGGTCATGTACGACCGCCAGACCCAGTCGCTGTGGACCCACTTCGACGGCCTCGCCGTGATCGGGGAGCTGATCGGCACCCAGCTGGACTTCTGGCCCATGGCCATCGTGTCGTGGGCGGCGTGGCGCGACGCCCACCCCGACGGCCTGGTCCTCACGCAGGAGACCGGCTATGCCCGCTCGTACGGCCGCAACCCCTACGTGGGCTACGAGACCAGCGAGCGGCTGCTGACCCCCGCTTTCCAGTCCACCGACATCGACGAGCGCCTGCCCGCCAAGGAGCGGGTGGTGGGGATCCGCGGCGCCGGCGACGCCGTGGCCGTCCGGCACGCGCACCTGCAGGACACCGGCGTCGTGGAGGTGGAGCTGGCGGGCGTGCCGCTGGTCGTCTGGAACCTGCCCGGCGCAAGCTCGGCCATCGACGCGCCCGAGCTTGCCAACGGGATCGATGTGGGCTCCAGCGGCGTCTTCGAACGGACTCTTGATGGGCGCCTGTTGAGCTTTGCTCGCAACGGCGACGGGTTCCGCGACAACGAGACCGGCTCGACATGGAACCTCTTCGGCGAGGCGACCGCCGGCGAGTTGGCCGGCAGCCGCCTTCAGGCCCGCGAGTTCGTGGACACCTTCTGGTTCGCCTGGGGCACCTTCGAGCCCACCAGCAGCATCGTCCCGCCGCTCGGCTAGCCCGTCGGGACCTCCATCGGGGGCGTCTCCTCCACCAGGTCGGTGCGGTACAGGTAGCGGATGTCCCAGACCCCGAAGAGGGTCGGCGTGGTGTTGCCGAAGACGTTGCGCACCGCGGTGAGGCGCTCGGGCACTGTCGTGTAGACGAGCGGCACGTTCTCGGCCACGATCTCCTGGACGCGGTGGTATTGGGCCACGCGCTCGGCATGGTCGAGTTCCTGGCTCGCGCTGACGAACAGGGCGTCGATCTCGGCCTCCCAGTCCGTGGCGGGAGAGTCCTGGCCGGGGTGCCAGAGGTGCAGGTTGCCGCTGCTGTGCCAGAGGTTGGTGCTGTCGTGCGGCTCCGATCCGCCGGTGAAGCCGATCACCATGGTCTGCCAGTCGTAGGTGGCGGTGAGCTGGGTGACCAGATCGCCGAACTCGATCGCCTGGTAGTCCACCGCCAGCCCGATGGCCTCCATCCCCTGCTGGATCAGCTCGGTGGTCGTCTGGCGCACGGTGTTGCCGGTGTTGGTCACGAGCGTGAACTCGATGGGGTTGCCGGCGGCGTCCTCGCGCACGCCGTCGCCGTCGCTGTCGGTCCAGCCGAGTTCGTCGAGGATCTCATTGGCCCGCGCCGGGTCGTACTCGTAGCGCCGCACGTCGGGGTTGTGGAAGTCGCCGGCCGCGGGGCTGATGGAGGACCACTGGGGGTAGCCCTGGCCGTGTTGCACTTCATCGATGAGGGTGTCCTTGTCGATGCTGTGGGCCACGGCCCGGCGGAACTGCGTGTTGCTGAACCACTCCAGCTTGACGGGATCCACGAACGGCTCGCCGGTCTCGGGATCGCTGCCGGGGTTCATGTTGAAGGCGAGGAAGGTCGTCCCGAAGGCCGGACCTCTGCGGTGGATCGTGAAGTTGCGATCCTCCTGCAGCGGCACGAGTTCGGCGTACTCCGCGCCGAGGACGCCGAGGATGTCGGAGGAGCCGTCCAGGAAGGCGGCGAGTTCCGCCTCCAGGTCGCCGACGATGACGCGGGTGATCTCATCCAGGTACGGCAGCCGGTTGCCCGCCGCGTCGGTCATCCAGTAGTCCGGGTTGCGTCGCAGGACCAGTCGCTCCCCGGGTTCGTAGCTCGCGATCGTGAACGGTCCGGTGCCGATGATCTCGGCCGGGTCGGTCCCGATGTCCCAGGTCGAGACGAACGTGCCGTCGTCGACGTGCGGTGCGAGCAGGTGCTCGGGGTAGATCGAGGTGCCCATCGAGCGCAGGAACGGCGCGAACGGCACCGGCAGGGTGATCTGCACGGTGTGGTCGTCCCGCGCGGTGACGGTCATCCGGTCCGTCTGCCAGGTGCCGTCGTCGTCCAGGTAGCGGAACTCGAGACTGTCGCGGGCGGACGCCGGGATGTCGTCGTTGTAGATGATCCGGTTGAAGGTGAAGTCCACGTCGTGGGCGGTGAACGGCTCACCGTCGTGCCACGTGACGTCCCTACGGAGATGGAACGTCCAGGTGAGGCCGTCCTCGGAGCGCTCCCAGGACTCGGCCAGTGCCGGCTCGATCTCGTCGGTCAGCCACGAGGTCTGGGTCAGCCCCTCGAAGAGGTGGCCCAGAACGTTCGAGGAGCCGGAGTCGTTCGAGACCGCCAGGTTGAAGGTCAGCGGCTCGGAGATCGTCACGATCGTGAGGCTGCCACCGTGGCTGCCGATGGTGTAGCCGAACTCCTCGGCGTTGCGCCGGAGCTCGGCGACGAGGGATTCCAAGTCCCCGGTCGCATCGGTTCCTTCCGGGGCGCCCGACATCTCGGTCCCGGCTTCGGGAGGATCCTCCGTCGCAACCCCGGGGGAGGCGGCGGCCAGGAGAGCGAGCATTGCGGCCAGGAGTGGAATGAAGAACCGGACACGTGTCCTGCGCGATATGGAGCCTTCTGACATCGACCTGCACACCTTTCGACCGTTTCCGCATCGGCGGGGAGGTTGGAAATGGTATCCGGAGTTTGTCGATGGGATCACCCGCAACCGACTCGTGGAGCAGATCCGCAGGCGATGCGCTTAGGATCGCGCCGCCAGCAGGTGCACCAGCGAGGAACCAGCCATGAAACTCGAACCAGGCGACCCGGCACCGGATTTCCGGCTGCTCGACCAGGACGGCGAGCAGGTCTCGCTGAAGGACTTCGCCGGGCGCAGGGTGGCGCTGTTCTTCTATCCGAAGGCCCTGACCCCCGGTTGAACCAAGCAGGCCTGCGGCATGCGTGACATCGCCGACCAGCTGCCCGAGGAGGTCTCCATCCTCGGCATGAGCGCGGACCCCCCCAACCGCCAGAAGCGCTTCGACGAGAAGCACGACCTGGGTTTCGGGTTGCTCTCGGATCCCGACAACTCTGTGACCGGCGCCTTCGGGGCGCGCAGCGAGAAGAAGATGTACGGCAACACCTTCATCGGGACCACCCGGTCGGCCTTCCTGATCGATGCCGAGGGCCGCATCGAGCAGGCCTGGTACGGGATCAGCCCCAAGGACACGCCGCTGGAGATCCTGGCCGCGCTCGAGGAGTCGGAGTGACCGGCGGGCCGCTGCCGGCGCCCGCAGCGGTCCTGCCGCACAGACCGCCGTTCCTGTTCCTCGACGAGGTCACCGCGTTGGTGCCGGGCGAGCGGGCCGAAGGGTACTGGCACACCACCGGCGAGGAGGCCTTCTTCGGCGGCCACTTTCCCGGCCGGCCCACGCTGCCCGGAGTTCTGATGACCGAGGCGCTCGCCCAGCTGGGCGCCTACGCGGTTCTCAGCGATGAGCGCATGGCGAACAGGCTGCCGCTGTTCGGGGGAATCGACGGGGCGCGCTTCCGTCGCCAGGTGCTGCCCGGTGAGCGGCTCGACCTGCGCGTGGAGGTGTTGCGGCTGTCCGCACGCGCCGGGCGGGCAGCGGGGGAGGCGTCGGTGGACGGCGTCGTGGCCTGCACCTGCGAGTTGATGTTCGTGGCCGTGCCCGCCTGAAGCGGCCGGCCTCGCGAGCCTGCTAGTCCGGCGGCGGTGGGCTGATGACCAGGCAGGCGTTGTGGCCGCCGAAGCCGAAGGAATTGGAGAGGCTGGGGCCGGGCTCCCAATCGCAGGGATCCGGTGCGATGATGCGGATCGGGGCCACGTCCGGATCGGGATTCTCGTAGCCGGCCGTGGGAGGCAGTACGCCGCGCTGCATGGACATGATCACAGCCACCGCCTCGATGGCGCCGGCCGCCCCGAGCGCGTGGCCGGTGACGCCCTTCGTGGAGGTCACCAGCGGTCCGGGTGAGCCGAAGACCTTGTGGATGGCCTCGGCCTCGCTGGCGTCGTTGAGGGGTGTGGAGGTGCCGTGGGCGTTGATGTGGGTGATGTCGGAGGGCGCCATACCGGCATCGTCGACGGCCCGCTCCATGCAGGCGACCGCGCCGGCTCCGCCGGGCGCCGGGGCGGTGATGTGATAGGCGTCGGCCGTGCTGGCATAACCGGCGATCTCGGCGAGGATCCCGGCGCCGCGTGCCCGGGCGTATTCCAGTTCCTCGAGCACCAGCACGCCGGATCCCTCGGCGTGCATGAAGCCGTCGCGGTCCCGGTCGAACGGGCGGGAGACGCCGACCCGCGACAGCGCGGTCATGTTGGCGAACCCCTGCAGGCCGGTGGGAGAGCTCGAGCACTCCGAGCCCCCGGCGAGCATCACGTCACAGCGGCCGTGGCGGATCAGCTCGGCGGCGTTGCCGATGGATTGCGTGGCGGAGGCGCATGCCGTGGAGGTCGCCTCGCAGGGGCCCTGGTAGCCGTAGCGCATGGAGACGGCCGCGGCCGCGGCGTTCGCCATCATCATGGGGATGAGGAAGGGCGACACCCGTTTGGGGCCCTTGGTGAAGTGCTGGTGCATGCAGGTCTCGATGCTCATGAGGCCACCGACACCGGTCCCGATCCAGACGCCGACCCGATCGGGATCCGGATCCAGGGCGCCGGCCTCCTCCAGGGCCTCGGCGGCGCATGCCAGGGCGAACTGGGTGAACCGGTCGTGCCGGCGCATCTCCTTGGCGTTGGCGAAGTGCGGCGCCGGGTCGAAACCCGCCACCGTGCGCAGGCCCTTGGGAGGTTCGGTCAGCAGCCCGGCGAAGAAGTCCTCCTGCCCGACTCCACAGGCCGCAAGGACGCCGAGGCCGGTGACGACCACCCGGCGGCGGCTCATCCCAATTTGGCCTCGATCATCGCGAAGGCGGCGCCCACGGACTCGATGTCCTCCAGCTCCTCCTCCTCGACGGTCACGTCGAACTCCTCCTCGAGCGCCATGACCAGCTCCACGAGGTCGAGGCTGTCGGCGTCGAGGTCATCGGCGAAGCTGGCCTCGAGGGTCACCTGATCCGCTTCGACGGACAGCACCTCGACGGCACAACGCTGGAATCGTTCGAAATGGTCGTTGCTCACTGCATTCACTCCGTCGTCTCGGGGTCAACTCATGCTCAGGCCACCGTCCACGGGGATGACGGCCCCCGTGATGTAGCCGGCCTCGGGTGAGACAAGAAAGCATACGGTCGCCGCCACCTCGGCCGTCGTGCCGAAGCGGCCGAGCGGGACCGCCGAGCGGATGTCTTCCTGCCGCTTCTCACTCAGTGCATCGATCATATCGGTCTCGATCGGGCCGGGAGCCACGACGTTGACCGTGACGTTGCGCCCGGCGAACTCCTTGGCAACCGAGCGGGCGAGTCCCACGAGACCGGCCTTGGAGGCCGCGTAGTTGGCCTGGCCGGCCTGGCCACCGAGGCCCACCACGGAGGAGACGAGGATCACGCGTCCCCAGCGGGCGCGCAGCATCGAGCGCACGCCGCGTCGCAGGACCCGGTAGCCCCCGGTGAGGTTGGTGTCCAGGACGGCGGCGAAGTCCTCCTCGCTCATGCGCAGAAGCAGGCTGTCGCGGGTGATCCCGGCGTTGGACACCAGGACCTCCACCGGCCCGAGGCTCTCCTCGACCATCCCGAAGGCGCCGTCCACGTCCTCGCCGTCGGTCACGTCGCAGCGCACCGCCAGCAGTCCTGCCTCGGCTGCAACCTCCGGTGGGCTGGTGCGGTAGGTCACCGCAACCCGGTGGCCGGCATCCCGCAGCGCCAGGGCGCACGCCAGGCCGATGCCGCGCGCGCCGCCGGTGACGAGGGCCACCCGGCCGGCGCCGTCGTCGCTCACAGGGTCCAGCGCAGCAGCGCGCTGGCCGAGGTCATGCCGGCGCCGAAGCCCACCATCAGGGCGATGTCGCCGTTGGCGAGCCGGCCGCTGCCGGCGGCATCGGCGAGGGCCAGGGGGATCGATGCCGAGGAGGTGTTGCCGGTCCAACTCAGGACCTGCACGGTTCTGTCCTCGGAGATGCCGAGTTTCTCGCAGGCGCTCTGGATGATGCGGGTGTTGGCCTGGTGGGGGATCACCAGATCGATGTCGCCGGTGCCCAGCCCCGCGGCCTCCAGGGCGTGATTGCAGGTGGCGACCATGATGCGCACCGCCTGGCGGAACACCTCGCGGCCGTCCATGTGGATGAAGCCGCCGAAGTCGCAGTACAGGGACTTCTCCAGGGCTCCCTTGCAGTCCAGCGCCCAGCCCAGCAGGGCGTTGTCGTCGCTGCCGGTGGCCGACAGCACCACGGCCCCTGCGCCGTCACCGAACAGGACGGCCGTGCCGCGGTCCTCCCAGTCCACGAACCTGCTGAGGGTCTCCGAGCCGACCAGCAGGATGTGGTCGGCGCCCGCCAGGATCAGCCCGTGCGCCACGTTCAGCCCGTACACGAACCCCGAGCAGGCGGCGTTCAGGTCGAAGGCCCCGCAGCGGGCACCGAGTTCCAACTGGAGGGAGCTGGCGGTGGCCGGGATCACCCGATCGGGCGTCGTCGTGGCGAGGATCACACCGTCGAGGTCCTGCGCCTCGACGCCGGCCATGTCCAGGGCCTTGCGTGCCGCCTCGATCCCGAGGGCGCGGGTCGTACCGCCGATTCGCCGCTCCTTGATGCCGGTGCGCTCGGTGATCCAGGTGTCGCTGGTGTCGAGGGTCTGCGCCAGGTCGTGATTGGTGATGACCCGGTCCGGCAGTGCCGTGCCGTACCCGATGACGCGGCTGCCTCGGTTCATCGCCGGCCGCGCTTTCGGGACAGAGACACCGCGGACCCGGTGGGCGTCGGCCGCTTCATTCCGTCCGCAGCCAGGCGATCGGCTGGTTGGTCACGACCCGCTCACCGTCCACGGCCAGATAGTCCATCACAACGCCGCTGAACGGCGAGCGCACCGGTTCCCCGCTCACCTCGCCGAGCACCGCGCCCGCTGCGATGCGGGTGCCCCTGCGATCCGGTTCGGCCGGCTTGAAGACACCTGCCCCGGTCGCCACGACCAGCCGCTCGTGCGCGTACAGGGACTCGCCGTTGGCGAGAGCCACATCACCCTCACCCCCGGCGCCGACCGATTCCAGCAGCGGCTCGATGTCTGCGGGGTTGCGGACGCTCAGCGTCTCGAGCCCCCGCTCGATGCGCCTCGCCATTCCCGTGAGCGCGCTCCCGGGCCCGAGTTCCACGAATGTCCCGCAGCCCGAATCGACGAGCCGCCGGATCGTCTGGTGCCAGCGGACGGGGCTGGTGAGCTGGCGGGCGAGCAACCGGGGCCAGACTCTGGCGCTGTCGTAGGGGGCGGCGTCGACGTTGGCGTGGACGGGCGCGTCCGGGTCGTGGAACTCGGCCTTGGCGAGCGCCTTGGTGAGACGCTCGTAGGCCGAGGCCATGAAGGGGGTGTGGAAGGCGCCGCCCACCTGCAACTGCATGACCCGCTTGGCGCCGCGCCGGCGCGCCATGTCGGCGGCGGCGTTGACGTCGTTCGGGGAGCCGGCGATGACGACCTGGCCCGGCGCGTTGTAGTTGGCGACCCAGACGTTCGGTCCGGCCTCGTCACAGCACTCCTCCACGTCGCCGTCGGAGAGCCCCAGGACGGCGGCCATGGTGCCCTCCTGCTCTTCCGAGGCGAGTTGCATGGCCTCGCCGCGTTCGGCGACCAGGTGCGCCGCCTCGGCAAAGTCCAGGATCCCCGAGGCGACCAGGGCGCTGTACTCCCCGAGACTGTGACCGGCGTGGGCGTTGGGCAGGAGCCCCACCCTGGCGACGGCGTCCAGGACGAGCATGCTCATCACGAACGTGGCGAGCTGCGAGTTGCGGGTCTGGCGCAATTCCTCGGCGTCGGCCTCCAGGAGCAGTTCCCCCACGTCACGGCCGGTGGCCTCGGTGGCGTCCTCCACCAGCTCCCACGAGGGCTCGTTCTGCCAGGCCGCTCCCATGCCGGGGGCCTGGGAGCCTTGGCCCGGGTACGTGAAGGTGATCACGGCCTCGAAGAGGGGGCGCGCTCGGGCTGCAGTACGCGCGGGAAGCACAGAGGAGCGAACTCACGAGACATGTTGGAGCAGACCTCGTCGGAGCGGGAGCGGTTGGAGCGTGGGGTGAACCGTAGGCGCTCGGCAGCCGCCTGCAAACCGCCACCGGCACAACGGGCACGATTGGGGGTTGCAGCGGAGACGGGCGCCCACCCGAGTCAGTTGGTCACCCCGGAGCATTCTACACTTGTCCCGCGATCGGCCCGGGTGGCGGAATTGGAAGACGCGGAGGACTCAAAATCCTTTGACCTCGCGGTCGTGTGGGTTCGAGTCCCACCCCGGGCACTTAGGATACGCGCTCAAATGGCCTCTGAGCTGCGATAACGCTGATCCACTCAGTTGTCAACCCCTACGCTGCGTGGAGTCGATCCGCAACTAGGACCGAAGGTGCTCGGGCAACGGCGGCGGGGGCACCGAATCCGAAGTGACCACGGCGAATCGCCGCGACCAGGGCTGGCGGCGATAGAGAGCCGCCCGCTCATCTCGCTTGATGGCCTCCTGAATTTCCGCGTCCCGCGACTCAGTGACAAAGATCTGCGGGTAGAGCAGCGGGATGACCGCGAGGTAGAACATGATCGGGATCGCCAGTGGAGCCTGCTTGTGCAGAGGCGCTTTCGAGAGCGATCTCAAACGTGACGCCAACCGAGTGTGTCGTCCGATGCACCCCGCTACCACGCGGATCCATGTTGACTTCAAAGTCGGAGGGCTGATCCAAGTCAGCAGGGCACCAAGCACGACGAAGAGCACATTGATTGGCCAGTCCATTCGGTCGCTCCTTTCACAGCCGCGATCTCGGTTGCGGCGACGACTGACTTCTAGTCTGCTCACTCACCGAGCAGCTCCTCGACCGGCGCGCGCCACCGCCGCACCGGCTCCGGCACCGGCCGCGGCGGCCTCTCCTGCCGGGTCATGCGGGCGTGGCACGAGCTGCACAGCGACTGGTACCCGGCAGGGTCGAAAGGGTCCTGGTCGAGATCACTTCACAGCGGCGTCATGTGGTCCGCTTCGAACCTGACGCTGCGGCCACAGCGTCAGCCCCGCCAGCCGTCGCGGCAAACACCTCCCGACGCACTCGCTGCCACTGGCGGGTACCGGCGATCTCGACGTGAAGGCAGCTCATCGCGGCTCCTGGAGGGCTTGCCGGGTCGGAGGTGTAGCCTGTGCCCGCTTCAACCGGACTCGGCCCGGCATGACCTGGCATGGTTCGGTAGGGCAGGGCGTGGCAGCGCTAGGCAAGGCTTGGAAAGGCAAGGCAAGGCTGTCACGGGGCACCTCGCCGGTCGCAAGGCTGGCGAGGCGTCTCACCCAACCAACGCCGTGCGCAACGGCCGGACACGCTGGTGCCGCTGCTGGAATCGGCGCACACCCTCAGCGGCAGCAAGGATCGCTGCGCAAGCGGCGTCGTCTCTCGCTCGAAGGCGGCGACCGCCCTGCGTGCCCTTGCTGACCTTCGCGTCGACAGCGGGATCGGACACGATGCGAGCCTCGCTGTATTGCTCCAATTCATGACTCTTGTCCACCAATATGTCCCACATGCATATTGGTTCTGGGCCGGTGGCGAGCTGCTCGGGTGGCCCTCGCACCTACTCCGGCTAGGGTGCACTGAATGACAGAACTGCAATTACATGTCGGGAGTTTACTGCCATGAACTTCTCGCGGCCTTGCGGTGACGACCATCTTCCGACGATGCACGTGACCGGCGCGACCAAGTGACGTCTAGGGGTGCCGCCGGGTCGTCATCGCGGACATCTGCTGATCCGTTCGACGGCGTGAAACCCCGTCTCGTCGATCTCTTTGGGATCGCCCTGAACCAGGACGACGTCGACTTTGCGCTCCCTCACATTGAGGAGGATCTTCGCTTCGGCCTCGATCCATTCCTCCTCTGGAAGTCCGACCGTGACGAGTATCGCCAACTCCATTCGGAACTCATCGGCTTCCTTGAGACGGTCCGACGAGAGGCCCTGGGCGGTCGCCGAGATCGGGCCATCGAGCATCTGATGCGGGGCTCGGAAGCGAGGGAGCTCGGATTGGGCTACTCGAAGGGCCACAAGGCGGGGAGCGGCATCGGCCCGAAACTCGCTGGCGACGTCATCGACATCATGACCGCAATTCCCCAACTTCGAGATGACGACCTAGACCACCTCGAAGTTCTGGGACTCGTCGTCCCCCGTATCGCAGAGGACCGGATAAGCGACCTGACCGCCGCGGTGATCAAACAGCACCTTGTCACCTTCACGGCGGAACGTGCGGATCAGCTTGAGATTCCGACTCGTCGTTTCGTCCTTGACGACGCGTGGGATGCAGAGCGCTCGATCTGGCGACCGGTGCGCGCGGACCTTCCGTACAACCCACTGGATGAGACACCACTTCTGTTCGCTCCGACCGACCTACTTCGGCATCTGCCCTGGATCAACTACGAGGACTACTACAAGTCGGTCTATGCACGACTGATCCTCGGCCCCGACCGTCGCCGACGGGTACCGAAAGAGGCCGTCCTCGCCTACAACAAGCGGCACTACACGGCTGTTGAGACGTACGTCGAGCACAAGGAGCGAGACGCGGGGGCGTGCGAAGCCGCACTACTCTTCCGACCGCTCCAGATCTCGACCCTCCGAAGGAAACTGACGGAAGCCCATGCCCTGCCCCCCGGTCGGGATGACGGTGCCGATCGAAGGTACGAACAGCTTGCGAGCGAACTCCTGCAGTCGCTTCTCCATCCAGAACTGGAGTACGCGGACAGCCAGGTCCGGACCCTCGACGGTGTCCACATTCGTGATCTGATCTTCTACAACGCTGGCAAGAACGAGCTACTCAACGACCTCCGGCAGCGGTACGGGGCGCGTCAACTCGTGTTTGAGCTCAAGAACGTCAACACTCTCGAAACAGAGCACGCCAACCAGCTCCACCGATATCTCCACGGCGAGTTTGGCAATGTCGGCCTCCTTGTCACCCGACAACCAGCACCCAAGTCGGTCACTCGGAACCTGGTAGAGCTGCATTCCACAAGACGAGCCATGATCTTGACTCTCGACGACCGGGATCTCGGGCTCATGGTCGACCTACTAGAAGCTGGTCGCCGGCCAGTCGATGTGGTCAAGCGTCGTTACATTGAGTTCACCCGTCTACTACCAAGCTGAGGAGCCGAAATGGCAAGTGACCAGAACTCCGATTTCCAACACGGTTCTCCAACCGACGCCCAGGTCGCCCAGTTCGACATGCTCCAGCCGTTTCTCGTTGCTGCCCACAAAGAGATGGCAGAACTCTCCAAGAAGAAGCAGGACGGACCTGTCAACGAGTTCAAAATCCGGCACATCAACCGCTTGCTTGAGGCCGCCGAGAAGTCTCTGAACGGCGACGCTTCTACAGCGTTCTTGGAGAGGCTCGACGACGAGACCATCCCCCAGAACAGTGATGCCGTCCTAGTCCTAAGTCAGTGGCTTGCCGCGATGGCACAGTTCAAGACGCGGCATCACGGGTGGGATGGATCGACAAATCGGTGGTTCACGCAGGAGTCGCCTGGCAGCGATCCCTGGCGCTGACCTGGTTTCTTTGTCGCGGGCCCGGACTCGGCGGGCGCCCTTGCCCGTTTTCGCCAGCTTGGCGTTCCCCGCCGGTTCACTCACGGTGTGCTGCTTCGCTCATGGCGGAGCGCAGCAGCAGGCTCAGCGCCGGCACCACCCGCCCGTCAGCGCACGCCCCCCAGAACGCCCGCACGTCCTCGCCGCCGTCGTGGGCAGATCGATGTGCCACGCCGCTGGGCTGTCCATCGCCGCGGCACCCTCAGCCGGTGACCCTCCGGGGCCTCAAAGTCCCTCGGGAGCGCCCGGGCGCCGCGCCGCACGGCCTCGGTGAGCGCGACCAGGCGACCCAGGACTTCCCGCCGCCCCACTCGTCGCCAAGACGTTCATGACGCTTGCATACATGAGCGTTCTGCCGTCGCGGTGGGTGAGGTCCGCCGCGCGGGGCGCCGTGGTGTCGACTTAGCTATGGTCGATCCACCACGGCAGGCGGTCTGGTTCGTCGGGCTCCGGCTCGGTTGCGGCGAGGGATCAATCGCCAGCGCAGTGGCCTCATCCGCGCCAGGCGTACGCGTCCGGCGGCCGCGATTCGATCCAGTCTTGGACCTCGCTCTCGGGCCACCCGACCGAACGGCTGCCGAGGTGCCGCGGCTGCGGGAATTGGCCAGGCTGCCGAAGTCGCCCGAGCATCGTGCGACCGAGGCCGGCGCGTGCGAGAACTTCGGTCACGCGCAAGATCTGGTCGCTGACATGTCCCCCGTCGGGTAGTAGATCGTGACGAGGGCCCTGGGGTGAAGGACGATTCAGATCTCGCCGCCGATTAACAGCAGATGCGCTTTGGAGCGCCATTTGTTGACGAGTTTGTCGAAGTCGGGATCGCCTCCGTTGCCCCAGTACTCCAGCGCTGAATTCAGGCGAAGGAGTCGGGTCTTCCGGTCGGTGAATTCCAGGTCGCACTCGGCGGTTACATGACCAAGGCGGACCGCCTTGCGAATTGCTTCGGCCGACTTGCCGAAGAGGGTGCGGGTGCCGGGGGGGGTCAGCAATTCGCGGCCGGGCGCGCGAGCTATTGCGCGTGCCTGCTGGACGTCGATCTCGGCAGTGCCCGGGTGGCCGGGCTCGTTCAGGTACATCGTTCCCTCCTACGGTTGACAGCGAAGATCGGAGTACCGGTTGCGGTACCGGTCAAGTAGTCGTCACGGCGCCGGCTTGCGCGCCGCTGGGTGCGCCGCACCGAGTTCTGATCATCGTCCACCACCGACGCCTAGCCCAGGCGTACCCGCGCCAAGGCTTGACCCTCCGGGATGATCGGCAGCGGCCCATTCGCGACGAGGTGCCGGAACGCCGTGATGTCCTCGGTCCCCAGATTCACCCTCCGGCTTTACCGAAGCCGTCCCGACAAGTGACCTCAGTGGGATTCGTGTTGTGCTGCGCGTCGGTAGGCGGCGAGTTCGTCAGGCTCGAGATCGTCGGGTGGAACGAGGTGATAGTGGTGTTCGCGGAGGATGGTGATCTCGTCGTTCACTTCTTCGAATTCGAACAGTGCGATCACATCGTCTCCCATGAATTGCGCTGCGATTGGGCGGGCGATCAGGTTGGCGAACTTCTGCTCGGCGACTCGGAAGTCCTGCCAGATCTGGATCACGCTGAGGACATCCGACCCTCCCTTTGCTTGTACTGGGAGGATGTGGTGGGCACCATGTTTGTCGAGGCCGACGTAGAGGTCGTCGGTTTCGACCTGGGAGCTGCTTGGGGTCCCGTCGATGGCGTTCGCGATTCTGATGCTCGTGCGGAGGTGGCTCTGCAGGTGGTAGCAGGCCAGTCCAGTGAACACGTCGAGTAGGCGGTTGTAGCGAACCCTGGCGAGCAGAGCCTGCTCATCCGAGAGCGCGTACTTCGATATCACGCCGGGCGTGGAATCGGGTAGCCGTATCGCTCGCAGGCCTTGGCGAGGCTCGATGAGATTGAAGGGAACTGTTCGCAGCGAGTAGACGGCTTTGCCGCCGGGGAAGATCGCCCATTCCCGTCCCGGGGGCGCCTCGCGTTGGATCGCCTCTGGGAGCGACATCCGGTAGCGACGCGAGTAGACGATGTCTCCGAGGTTCTTCGGGCGGGGTGCCCCCAGAGCCTCCGCCGCAGCGATTAGATCGTCTCGCGTGAACGAAACCTCTTGCGAGTCGGGGCCATACCGCTCAAGAAAGATCGCCTCGATGATTTGCTCAGCGAGACTCGCCGGCTTGCCGGACTTCTCAGGCCGCATCGACTTGGTCGTGACCCTGCTGACGACTCATCGCCTGGCGGTACGGAGTTCGGTCCCGGGCCAGCGTAGAACCAGTACTTCCTCGCGGAGCTGGTCCCGTGTTGCCGTGGCATGGCGCGTGCGGAAGAGGTCAATCGATTCCACTTCGTAGCCGGCGCGTTCCGCGATTCCGGCAAGAATCTGTCCGGTGTGGATCATGATCCTCAGGTACGAGGCCTGGTCACCCACGACGTACGCCAGACGAGCACCCGGCTTGAGGGCGTGGCTCAGCGACTCCAAGTGCCGCGCCATGCCGCCGAAGTAGAGCCTGGTAACACGGTGGTACATCCGCTCAAATCCAGAATCCTTGCCGAGGTCGAGGCGGCGAGTCTCGATGGCTGCCGCGATCCGTTCGACTTCGGTGTTGTCGCGGATCCAGGCATCGTCCTCGTCGTTGCGGTAGACGCCTCGTGTGTTGGACCGCACGAGGCCGCGCTTCATCGACTGCAGGTCCGCACGATTATGCAGGTAGCCAAGGAGGACCGACTCGAGGCGGACAGTGCGCGAATAGTCCTTCTCGTTCGGATACGGCGGCGAGGTAATGACCGCGTCGATGCTGTTGGGCTCGATTTGCCGGCCGATCGCGCGGGCATCGCCGGCGAGAGCCCTTGCCGGCGTCGAATCCAGCGGTCGAAGTCGGTGCAGGTCCGCGCAAATCGCGCGCATCCGGGCCAGCCAGGTAGACACGACTGACGCATCGTGCTTGACGGTTCCCACACCGACCTCCGGGCCGAACCGGAGGTTGCCCACCTCCATAGGAAGGATCCGAGCAAGCGCCAGTCGCTCATGGTCCGCGAACGTGGCGTCGTGCTCGCCCTCCAGCGCATCACGCAGGACAAGCACCTTGTGTAGAGGCAGGGCGCTGATGGAGTCTTTGAGCAGCAACTTGGCGCTCGGAGACGGAAGCGAGCGAAGCCTGACACCCGGCGGGGCCGAGTTGGTCGGTTCGTCCGAGATGCCGTCGGCGGCCAGGCGAGCCAGAGCCTTCTCCGCAACGAGTTCCGCGTGCCGCTGCAACTCGTCGGGTTCAGGGTTCCAGTTGACCTTGGTCGAGGCGGCCAGCCGCGATACCGGCACGGCTTCGAGGCCGATGCTGGGCACGCCGAGCTTCTTCGCCTCCACGAGGGTCGTGCCGGTCCCGCAGAACGGGTCAAGCAGCGTACTGTCCGTTCCCAGGTCGAAGCGCCGCACATAGTCACGAACGAGATGGGGTGGGAACGACAGCACGAAGCGATACCAGTCGTGGGCAGGAGCATCCCCCGGGAGCAGCGTGTTCATCGCCCCGTTGCTGCGCGGCCGCGGCGACCTGACCATGTCGGCCACCGTAGACCACGACTCGCTCCCCGGAAGGGACATCGGGGACACCGCACCACCGTTCGGGGCCGGGCGGGCTGACTGATCTGCTTCTTCCATCTGAGTCTCCTGCCGTACGCAACGACACGAGACCGTAGAGACCTACTGTGACACTGACGGAGCGAGAATTGCTACAGCGGGAGTGCTCCTGGCACGATCCTCCCTGCGTGAATCAGTGAAGTTCTGCGCGGGCAGCGGCTGTTCAGATGCGCAGCTTCTCGGCGACTCTGAACGCCAGATCCAGTGACTGACCGGCGTTCAGGCGGGGGTCGCACATGGTCTCGTAGCGCATCGGCAGGTCGTCGTGGCTGACGTCCTCGGATCCCCCCAGGCACTCGGTCACGTCGTCGCCGGTGAGTTCCACGTGGATGCCGCCGGGCCAGGTGCCCTCCGCCCGGTGCACGGCGAAGAAGCCGTCGATCTCGGCACAGATGTCCTCGAGGTGGCGGGTCTTGTGGCCCGTGGTCGAGGAGGTGAAGGTGTTCCCGTGCATCGGATCGCAAGCCCACACCACCGGGTGGCCGGCGTCCCGCACGGCTGCGGTGAGCCCCGGCAGCACGTCGCCGATCCGCTCGGCGCCCATCCGGGAGATCAGGGTCAGCCGGCCCGGGACACGCTCGGGGTTGAGCGCCTCGCACAGCTCCAGCACCTCGGTGGCGGTCGCCGTCGGCCCCAGCTTGCACCCCAGAGGGTTGTGGACGCCGCGCAGGAACTCGATGTGCGCGCCGTCGAGCTGGCGGGTGCGCTCGCCGACCCACAGCATGTGGGCCGAGCAGTCGTACGGCTCGCCGGTCAGCGAGTCGGTACGCGTCAGCGCCTCCTCGTAGGGGAGGATCAGCGCCTCATGGCTAGTGAAGAAATCCACCGTGTTCAACTGCACGTGGTCGGCGCTGCCGATCCCGCAGGCGGCCATGAAGCGCAGTGCCGCGTCGATGCCGCCGGCCAGCTCCTCGTAGCGCTGCCCGGCGGGGGAGGAGGCCACGAACTCCTGGTTCCAGGCGTGAACGCTCCCCAGGTCCGCGAAGCCGCCCTTGGTGAACGAGCGAAGCAGGTTCAGGGTGGACGCCGAGGCGTGGTAGGCGGTCAGCAGCCGCGTGGCGTCGGCCACCCGGGCCGAGGCCGAGAAGGTGATGTCGTTGACCATGTGCCCCCGGAACGAGGGCAGGGTCTCGTCGTGAACCACCTCGGTGGGACTCGAGCGAGGCTTGGCGAACTGCCCGGCGATGCGGCCCACCTTGACGACGGGAACACCGGCCGAGTAGGTGAGGACGACGGCCATCTGCAGGATCACGCGCAACTTGTCGCGGATGCTGTCGGCCGACAGGGCGTCGAAGGACTCGGCGCAGTCGCCGGCCTGCAGCAGGAACGCCCGGCCGGCGGCCACGTCGCTCAGCTTTCCGGTGAGGTTGCGCGCCTCGCCGGCGAAGACCAGCGGCGGGAACCCCTCCAGGACCTTGAGCACCCGCTCGAGATCGGCCGAGTCGGGCCACGTGGGTTGCTGCTGGGCCGGGTGGTGCCGCCAGCTCTCCCGAGTCCAGGGCTTGGCGGCCATGGCGCGCCTCGCCTCAGGCGGCGTCGGTGCGCTCGACGGCTCGCTCACGCACCACGTTCACGGCGCGCTTGACGAGTCGTCGGGCGGCCTCTGCGGTGACGCCCAACTCCTCACCCACCTCGCGGTAGCTCCGCTTGCGGCCGTCCTGCAGTCCGAAGCGCTGCTCCACGGCGTAGCGGGCGCGCTCGTCCAGGACGGACAGCAGATCGGTGACCATCTCGTTGTCGGCGAACGCCATCACCATCTGCTCGGGTCCGGGATTGCCGTCGGCGATGAGGTCGATCAGCTCGTTGCTGTCGTCGTCGCCGATGGTGCGGTCGAGCGAGGTCGGCGTGGTGAGCCGGTGCAGGCGGGCATGCTCCTCGTCCAACTCGTCGCCGTTGCCCGACACCTGGCGCAGGGCCGCCCGCAGGCTCGCCGAGCGGTCCCCGGGCAGGCGCACGAGGCTGGCCTTCTGGTCGAGCGCCCGGCCGATGGCCTGGCGGATCCAGAAGGTGGCGTAGGTCGAGAACTTGAATCCCTTGCGCCAGTCGAACTTGTCCACGGCGTGCTCGAGTCCGAGGTTGCCCTCCTGGATCAGGTCGAGCAGTTCCATCCCCGGGGGCAGGGGATAGCGCCGCGCCACGCTGACCACGAGGCGGAGGTTCGACCGGATGAAGCGGTCCTTGGCGACCGCCGCAGCCTCGATCTCACGATCCAGGCTCCGGGCACGCTCGCCGCCGGCCTTGCGCTCGGCGGCGGCGCGGCCGCGCTCGATGATCTGGGAGAGCTCGCGCTCGTCCGCTGCGGTGAGCAGCGGCACGAGGCCGATCTCGTTGAGGTATTGGCCGACTGAATCACTCATGGCTTCTTCGTCTTTGCTTCTCTTGGTTTCCCACCTCGCAGCGGGGCCGTCGGTGGCCGCCGGTGCGATCCTCTCGGTTCGGTCCGACTCGACTTGTTCCAACAAGTCCAGGCGGTGTGTTGTTCCCGTTCCCTGTCTCCCCGCGATCCGAGCTTGTGACAGATTTCACAGGTCTCGGACCGCCCTTCGGGCGACCGTTTGCGTTGGCCGCTGCAGGAGGAACTCAACCTGGTTCGTCAGAATCCGGTCAAGACCGAGCGAGGGGCTATTTGCCTGCGGATTTCCATACGTTCCATGCAATGTGGCTCTGGAGAGCCGCCACGCAGCACGCGCGAGAGCACCGCAAGCACCCGTAACTCTAGCGCATCGGGGCCGCCAGGTCCAGACAGTCGGGCGGTAGGTTCGCACCATGGAGGATCCGTCGAGGGCGGCCCGTCCCGGCCCGGAGCGGCTCGGAGTCTTCGGCGGAACGTTCGATCCGCCCCACATCGGCCACCTGGCCGCAGCGGAGGCGGCCCGCTGGTCACTGGGGTTGGACAGAGTCCTCTTCGTCGTGGCGAACAGGCCGTGGCAGAAGGTCGTCGAGCAGCCGGTGAGCGCCGCGGCCGACCGTCTGGCGCTGGTGCGCGCCGCGGTGGCGAACCTGGAGGGCTTCGAGGTTTCGACACTGGAGATCGACCGCGGCGGCGACTCCTCCACGGCTGAGACCTTGACGGCACTCGCCGCCGGGGGGCCCGAACTGTTCCTGATCGTGGGCAGCGACCTCGCCGACTCGCTCGACACCTGGCGCAGCCCGAACGTCATCCGCTCGCTGGCGACCGTGGCGGTGGTGGGGCGGCTGGGCGCCACCGGTCCCGGCGTGCCGCCGCCCGGTTGGCGCTGGATCCCCGTGGAGGGGCCCGGAATCGAGGTCTCGAGCACGCACGTGCGCCGCTGGTTGGCGGAGGGGCGGCCGCTCGGCAGCGTGCTGTCACGACCGGTCGCCAGCGAGATCGAGCGCCGGGGCCTGTATCGCTGAGGGACGGCCGGCGGGGCAACCCAACGCGGCCCGTCCCACCGATCTACACTGGCCGGAGTGCGGCACGGCAGGGACCGAAGCGACCTCATCTCCTGGGCGAGTGCCGGGGCGCGGGCGGCACAGGATCACTTCGGCCGCGACACCCTGCTGATCGATGTCGCCGACGTGCTGTCGGTCTGTGACTTCTTCGTCATCACCAGCGGCGCCAACCCGAGGCAGATCAAGGCCATCTGCGAGGAGGTCGCCGGCGGGGTGCAGGCGGCGGGCGGACCCAAACCGCTGTCGGTGGAGGGCCTCGAGGCGCGCTCGTGGGTGCTGATGGACTTCGGCGACTTCGTCGTGCACGTCTTCTCCGAGGAGGACCGCGAGTACTACCAACTCGAGCGCCTCTGGGGCGACTGCCCCCGGCTCTCCTGGGATCTGGGACTCGTCGCCGAGGCCGGCTGACCGCCCGGCGCGCCACCGTCGGCGGGGGTCGCCGGCCCTAGTCCTCGCCGTCGAGCACCGCCACGCTCTGCTGGCGGAGCCAGTGGTCGGCCAGCACCAGGCAGACCATCGCCTCGACGATCGGGACGGCACGGGGCAGCACGCACGGGTCGTGCCGGCCGCGGGCGGCGAGGGTGACCTCCTGGCCGGAGCGATCCATCGTGTGCTGCTCGGCGGCGATCGTGGCCGTGGGTTTGAACGCCACGCGCACCACGATGTCCTCACCGTTGGAGATACCGCCCTGCACCCCGCCCGAATGATTCGACGCCGTGCGCGGCCGGCCATCGGGACCCGCCACGAAGGGGTCGTTGTGCTCGATTCCGGTCATCTGCACGGCGGCGAACCCGCTGCCGATCTCGAAGCCCTTGGCGGCGGGCAGCGACAGCAGTCCCTTGGCGAGGTCGGCCTCGAGCTTGTCGAACACCGGATCCCCCAGCCCCGGCGGCACACCCCGCGCCACGCAGGCCACGGCGCCGCCCAGCGAATCGCCGCGCCCGCGTGCCGCCTCGATCGCCTCGATCATCGACGCCGCGGCGACCGGGTCCCCGCACCGCGTCGGCGACGCCTCCACCGCCTCGCCGGTGACGGTGTCCGGGTCGGTCGCCGCGCGGATCTTGTGCACCTGCGCCACCCACGCCAAGACCTCGACACCGCAGGCCGCCGCCAGCAAGCGGCGCGCCACGGCCCCGCCGGCGACGCGCGCGGCCGTCTCGCGGGCACTGGCGCGCCCCCCGCCCTGCCAGTTGCGGATCCCGTACTTGGCCTCGGTCACGTAGTCGGCGTGGGAGGGCCGGTAGACGTCGCGCAGGTGCTCGTAGGCCTCGGGACGGGCGTCGGTGTTGGGGATGAGCATCCCGATGGGGGTGCCGAGCGTGCGTCCCTCGAAGGTTCCCGACAGGATCTGCACCCGGTCGGCCTCATCGCGCTGGGTGGTGAGACGGCTCTGGCCGGGACGGCGCCGGTCCAGGTCGACCTGCACGTCGGCGGCGCTCAACTCCAGCCGGGGCGGGCACCCCTCCACGGTGACGCCGATGGCCCCGCCGTGGGACTCGCCGAAGGTGCTGATCCTGAACGTGTGGCCCCAGGTGCTGCCCATCGCTCCTACGTTAGGGCCATCGCCCCACGTCAGGGCGCCTCGGCACCCGCCACCTCGCCGAGCAGGTGCCGCTGCACCTTCCCCAGGGCGTTGCGCGGGACGGCCTCCACCGCGATCACGGCACGAGGGTGCTTGTACGGGGCCAGTCGCTCGGCCACGTGTCCGCGCAGGTCCGCAATCGAGGGAGCGCGCCGGCCCGGGACGGGGACCACGTAGGCGGTCACGAGTTCGCCCCACTGCTCGTCGGGGCGGCCGGCGACGGCCACCTCGGCGATCGCCGGGTGGTCGGCGAGCTGCTCCTCCACCTCGCGGGGGTAGACGTTCAGCCCCCCGGTGATGATGACCTCGGTGGTCCGTCCCTCCAGGAACAGGTACCCGTCGGCGTCGCGCCTGCCCACGTCACCGGTGCAGAACCAGCCGTCGGCCGCCGGCCCGGTTCCCGGCCGGCGCCAGTAGCCGGCGAAGACGTTCGGCCCCCGCACCCAGATCTCGCCGGACGTGCCATCGGGAACCTCCGGGGCCGCCCCCGGCGACTCCCCGGGCGTCACCAGCTGCAACTCCACCCCCGGAAGCGGGAACCCCACGCTGCCGGGACGGCGATCACCGTCGAGCGGGTTCGAGACGAGCATGACCGTCTCGGTCATCCCGTAGCGCTCCAGCACGCGCAGACCCGTGGCCGCCTCCAGGTCGCGGTGCAACTCCGCGGGCAGCGGCGCCGAACCGGACACCGCCAGCCGGAGCCCGGCCAGTTCAGCCGCCCGGCGGTGGGTGACGAGACGCTTGTACATGGTGGGCACGCCGAAGAACAGCGTGGCGCGGTGCTCGAGCACCGCATCGATGACCGCCTCCGGGTCGAACGACGGCTGAAGAACCGCCGAGGCGCCGGCGTGCAGGGTGCCGTGCAGACCCACTCCCAGACCGTGCATGTGGAACAGGGGCAGCGCCAGCACGAGACGGTCGACGTCCCGCCAGCCCCACGCCCGGCGCAGCGCCTCCGCGCCGGCGAGCAGGTTGGTGTGCGTCAGCACAGCGCCCTTGGGGGTGCCCGTGGTCCCCGAGGTGTACCCGAGAATCGCCGGCGCGTCGCCGTCGAGGTCGTCCAGGCTGGGAACCTCGCCCGCCGGCAGGTTGACCGCGCTGGTGCAGACCAATGACTCCGGGGCAATCCGGCGCAGGAAGACCCGCATGTCGGAGTCGTCGAGGATGGCACCGCGCGGCGCGGCGTCACCGACGATGTGCGCCACCTCGCGCCGGCGCAGGGCGGCGTTGAGCGGAACGACCACCAGGCCCATGCGCAGGCACGCCACGTGGGCCGCGACCAGGGCGAAGCCGGCCGGCGCGGACAGCAGCACCCGGTCACCGCGGCGCAATCCGGCGGCGTACAGCCGGCCCGCCACCGCGGCGCTCTCGGTCGCCAACTCGCCGCGGCTGATCCATCCGGCCCCGGGGTCGTGGAGGCAGGGCCGGTGGGGTTCGCGCCCGGCGTGCTCCCGCCAGACCAGGGGCAGGGTTCCGCCGGCGGTCAGATCCTCCGGATCCCCGCCGGCGCGGAGACCTCCGGCCGGACCGCTCACTGCAGCAGTCCCAGCAGAGCCTGCTCGACGACCTCGCTGAGGGCCGGATGGATGTAGAGCTGGCCGGAGGCGATCTGGGTCACGCTCAGGTCGAACGCCATCGCCTGCACGAGTTGCTGCAGCAGGACCGCCGCGTCGGGCCCGCAGATGTGCGCGCCCAGCAGGCGGTCGGAGTCCGGGTCCGAGAGCAGCTTGCAGAAGCTCGCGGTGTCCTCCATCGCCCAGCCGTAGGCCGTGTCGCCGTAGGGTCGCAGCGAGCAACGGTAGGGCCGGCCGGACGCGGCGACCTGCCGCTCGGTCAGACCCACCGACGCCACCTGGGGCGAGGCGAAGACGGCGTGGGGGACCGGCCCGAGCGCGAGGGGGCGGAGGTCGCCGGGATGCGCAAGGTTGTGGGCAACGGCCCGTGCCTCGGCGTTCGCCACGTGCTTGAGCTGGTTGGGGTTGCAGATGTCGCCCAGCGCCCACACCCCCTCGGCGGTGGTGCGGCCGTAGCGGTCAACCACCACGTAACCGGCGTCGTCCAGCGCCACACCGGCGGCGGCGACGTCGAGCTCGTCGCCGTTGGGAACCCGCCCGGCGGCGACCAGAAGCACGTCGCCGGTCAACCTCTCGGTCCCCGAGGGGTGACGCACGTCGAGCGTGATCCCGCCGCCGGGCGTGCTTGCGGCGCCGGTGGGCCGGGCATCGGTCAGCACCCTGAAGCGCTTCCGGTAGGCGGCGGTGAATGCCTCGCTCACGTCGTCGTCCTCAGCCCGCAGCAGGCGCGGGCCCCGGTTCACGATCGTCACCTCGCTGCCGGCTGCGCCGAACACGTGGGCCAGCTCCGCCGCGATGTAGCCCCCACCCCAGATCAGCAGGCTCTCAGGGACTTCGGGGAGGCGCATGATGTCATCGGAGGTGTGGTACTCCACCGCGGCGAGGTCCGGATGCGGCGGGATGAAGGGCCGCGCCCCGGCTGCCAGCACAACGGCATCGCCGGTGATCTCCGAACCGTTCACCTCGAGGCGGCGCGGGCCGCTGAAGCGGGCCTGGCCCTTGTGGACGGCCACGTTGTCGAGCCCGCGGCGGTAGTCCTCGCCGGCGGCCGCGATGGGGTCGATGCGGCCGAAGACCCGCTCGGCGACCTCCGGCCAGCGGACCTCGGTCACTTGCGCCGTGACGCCCAGGCGGCCGGAGCGGCGCGCCGACTCGGCCACGTCCGCCACGTGCACCAGCATCTTGGAGGGGATGCAACCCCGGTTCAGGCAGGTCCCGCCGAAGTCGCCGCGTTCCACGATGGCCACCCGCCTGCCCTCCAGTTCGGGCGTCAGGAGCGAATTCCCCGAGCCCGCCCCGACGATGACGAGATCGAAGTGCGCCACGGCCCAAACCCTACGCCGACCCTCCTGCGCGCGGCCCGCCACGGCGCCGGCGGGCGCCCGGCGCGCCCGGGGGCTTGGCGGGGGTGGGGTGCCTCGGTAGTCTCCGCTGAACCGTCCGGAGCGCCGGTGCACCTCGGCGGTCGGGACGGGCACGCTGAAGCGACTCGAACGAAGGGGTGTCGGTGAAGACCTACCCGACCGAACGCATCCGCAACGTGGCGCTCGTCGGCGCCAGCGGCGCAGGCAAGACCATGCTGGCCGAGGCCATGCTGTTCCGGGCCGGCGCGCTGGACCGGATGGGCAGCATCGAGGCGGAGAACACCGTCTGTGATCACGAGCCCGAGGAGCGGGATTCCGGCAGCTCGCAGGTCATGGCGCTGGCCTCCTTCGAGTGGAACGACCACAAGATCAACCTCCTGGACACGCCGGGGTCGTTCGACTTCGCCGGCGAGCAATGGGCCGCGATGGCTGTGGCCGATCTCCTGGTGATGGTCGTCGATGCCACCTCCGGAGTCGATCACGCCGTCGCCGACGCCTGGCGCCGGGCCGCCGCGGCGGGCATCCCGCGGCTGTTCTTCGTCAACAAGCTCGACCGGGAATTCGTCTCCTTCGACGGGGTGTTGAGCGAACTGCAGGAGGCCTTCGACAGCGGTGTGGCCCCGCTCGAGTTGCCCATCTCCGAGGGACCGGGGTTCTGTGGCGTGGCCGACCTGCTGAGTGACGACGCCTGGCTCTACGAGGGCGACTCGATCACCGAGGCCCCCATTCCCGCCGACATGGCCGAGCGCGTCGAGGAGGTCCGGGAATCGCTGATCGAGGGCATCGTCGTCGCCGACGACGACCTGCTGGAGCGCTACCTCGAGGGCGATGTCCCCTCGACGCAGGAACTGGAGAGGACGCTCGGCCAGGGGGTCGCCGACGCCGCGGTGTTCCCGGTGATCTGCGGCTCGGCCACGGCGCCGATCGGGGTGGACCGCCTCTGCAACTACATCTGCGGCATCGGGCCGTCACCGCTGGCGGCGAAACCCCTGCGCGACACCGCCGGCGAGCCGGTGCCCGTCGCCGGCGGCGGCGCACCGGCGCTGCTCGTGTTCAAGACGAGCGTCGATCCCTACCTCGGCACGGTGTCGGTGTTCAAGGTGGCAACCGGCGCGCTCGTCGCCGACACGAACCTGCAGAACTCCCGCACCGGCAACAGCGAGCGCGTCCGCACGCTCGTGACGCTCTGCGGGTCCACCAGCGAGCCGGCCACCGAGTTGGCCGCCGGCGACCTGGGCGCCGTCGCCAAACTGGCCGAAACGAGCACCGGCGACACCCTTGGCGACGGATCGATCGAACTTGCACCGCCGCCGTATCCCGAGCCGATGCTGTCCTTCGCCGTGGTGCCGCGCAGCAAGGCCGACGAGGAGAAGCTCTCCAACGCCCTGCGGCGGCTCTGCGGCGAGGACCCCTCGCTGCGCGTGACGCGCCCGCTCGAGACCCGCCAGACGCTGATCTCGGGGCTGGGGGACATGCACCTCCGCACGGCGCTGAAGCGCATCGAGCGCAAGTTCAACGTGGGCGTGGACGTCGAGGACCTGCGGATCCCGTTCCGGGAGACGATCACGGTCAAGGCGGCCGCCGAGGGCAAGCACAAGAAGCAGACCGGCGGCCACGGCCAGTTCGGCATCGCCCACGTCCGCATCGAGCCGCTGCCTCGGGGATCGGGCTTCGAGTTCCTCGACGAGATAACCGGCGGCGTGATCCCCCGGCAGTACATCCCGGCGGTCGAGGCCGGCATCCGCGAGGCCATGGACCACGGGGGCAAGCACGGATATCCGGTCGTGGACCTGCGGGCCACCGTCTACGACGGGAAGTACCACTCCGTGGACTCCTCGGAGATGAGCTTCAAGATGGCCGGGCGGCTGGCGTTCAACGCGGCGCTGAGCGAGGCCCGCCCGGTCGTCCTGGAGCCCGTGTCCCGCGTCGAGGTGCGCGTTCCCGGCGAGTGCCTCGGCGACGTCATCGGCGATCTCTCCTCGCGCCGGGCAATCGTCCAGGGGACCGATCCCGGCGACTACGGGGAGCAGCACGTCCGCGCCCTGGTCCCGGAGTCGGAACTGGTGCGCTACGCGATCGACCTGCGCTCCATAACCGGTGGCCGCGGCGCCTTCACCGCCAGCCACGACCACTACGCGGTGCTTCCCGGCGCTCCGAGCTGATCGCGAGGCTCCCGGTCGGCGACGTCCTGATTCGTATCCAGGGCTCGCAGCCCACTCCAGCGGACGATCGTGGCCACGAGGAACCCGAAGAGTGCCACGCCGTTGATCCCGAAGACCAGGCGCAAGCCGACAAGGTCGCCGAGCCATCCGCCGATCAGCGCGCCCAGCGGCCAGCCGCCGAAGAGGCCCATCAGGTAGAGCGACATCGCCCGGCCCCGCATCTCCTCGGCAACCTGGGACTGCATTGCGGAATTGAGGGAGATCGCGACGCAGACGTGGGCGACGCCGCTCAAGAAGTAGCCGGCGAGACCGACCGGGTAGCTGGTCGTCGCGACGGCCAGCAGTGCAGCCGTGGCGTAGAGACCGAGCCCCCAGCAGGTCAGCAGGGACCGCTCGAAGCGGTCCGCGTACCTGATGACCAGCGCCGATCCGATCACCGAGCCCACACCGGCCGCGGTGATCAAGCCCGCCAACCCGGTCTCACCCACCCCGTAGTCCTCGCTGGCCAGTCCGGCCGCCAGATGCACCAGGGCGCCGCCGAGGTATGCCATCACGAAGCCGGTGAGCACCGCCTGGCGCAGCGATGATCGGCGCCGCACGTACTCGAAGCCGGCGACGAGGAAGTCACGGATCCGCTGGCGCGGCGGAGGCGGGACGCGGCGGGGGCGCATCGTCAGGATCACGACCATCAGGAGCGCGTAGGTGGCGGCGTTCGCCATGAACACGGCGCCGGCCCCCACGAGGGCGAGTAGTCCCGCTCCCGTCATCGGCCCGATGGCCCGGCTCGCGGTGAACTGCGCGGAGTTGAGGCGGATCGCCGAGAGCAGGCTCGAATCCGGCACCAGCAGCGGCACGAGTGCCAGCCAGCTCGAGGCCTGGATGCCCACCGCGGTCCCGATCACGAGGTTCAGGCCCACGATGCGCCACGGCGTGAGTCCCCCCGTCATCTGCAGGACCGCCATGGCCGCACTGCCCACAGTGGTCACGGCCAGGGTGAGGGCCATCACCTTCTGGCGGGAGAACCGATCGGCCAGCACGCCCGCCACGGGAGCCAGGCCGACCGCAGGGACCAGCAACGTGAACGCCGCAACTCCGACCCACGTGTTCGAGCCCGTCATGTCGTACATGAGGAACGGCACCGTGAACTGCTGCATCCAGTTGGCCGCGTTCGAAATCAGCGCCGCCGACCAGAACAGGGCGAAATCCCGATGTCTCAGCGCGCTCAGCGCCCCCGAGCGCCCTCTTTGCGCCGCGTTCACCACCTGGCGAGCCTAGGAGGGCTTCGCTCGTGGGAGGCCGGGGTCTGATGGACGCGCGGACGAGGCATAAGCTCTGCAGGGTGAGTCGGCAATCGACGCCGGTGCCTGCCGCGCCCTGCCGGCGGGCCTCAAGGCGCCTGATCCGGGCGCTGCTCGCGGCGCTGATCCTGGCGGCGGCCCTGCTGGCCGTCGGCTCGTCACCCGCCGCTGCTCACACGCGGTTGCTGGAGACGATCCCCGACAACCGGACGATCACCGACGAGCCACCCGAGCGCTTGACGCTGGTCTTCGCCGAGGCTGTCGATCCCCGCACCGTCCAGTTGGACGTGATCGCCGCCGACGGCGGCCTCGTGGCCGGCCCGGCGCTGCTCACACCGGTCGGCGCTGATCAGGCGGTCATCGAATTCGCTCTGCCCGAACTGGCCGACGGCATCTACGGACTCTCTTGGATCACCGTCGGACCCGACGGGCACAGGGTGGCCGGTGAGGTCGTCGTCGGCGTCGGGGTGGTCGACGCCGCCGGCGTGGAGGGGGTCACCTTCAGTGATACGCCGCCACTGGAGCGCGCCCTGAGCGTCACCGGAGGCGTGGCGCGCTACCTGTGGTACTTCGGCCTCGCGGCGGTGGCGGGATCCATGCTCGTGCTCGCCTGGGGTCTCCGCCCAGGGCCTGGGTCGCCGGCCAAGGAACTCCTCAGCCGCAGCGCCCGGCGAATCCTCGTCCGGGGTGCGATCCTCCTGCACGTCGGCATCCTCGTGCGCGCCGCCGCCACCATCACCCTCGTGACCCGCGGTTACCGCACCGGGTCCCTCAGCGAGGACCTGCAGCTGGCCCTGGTGGACGGCATGGGGTTGACGCTCCTGCTGGCGGCGGTCGGTGCCGGCGTCCTCGTCGTCTGGGCCCCGCGTCTGAGCCGGGCGCGATCGGGCTGGACGTTCCTGCAGGCCGGCCTCGGGGTGATGGCCCTGGCGGCAGTCGGGTCGGCGACCTCTCACACGGCGGTGCTGTCGGAGGACTCCTTCGGGATCTGGGTGTCCACCCTGCACCTCACAGCCGCCGGCCTCTGGCTCGGACCGCTGCTCGTCGTCGGCTGGGCCGGCACGTCACGCCATTGGCGGGCCCGGCCCCCGGCCGAACGGGCGGCAACCCTGCGGGACCTCTTCGGCCGCTTCGCTCCAGTGGCCATCGGTGCGTTCGTCGTGCTCGTGGCTACCGGGTTGCGCTCGACGTGGCTCCTGGCCGGCTCCGAACTGCTCTCCGGCTCGGGCTACACAACGGCTCTCATCGTCAAGCTGGCCCTGCTTGCGGCGGTGATCCTGCCACTCGGCCTCCACCACGACCGGCGCCTCGGCTGGCTTGCGCGGCGCCGGCCCGCCGGTGACCCCGGCGCCACCCCGGTGCGCTCGCTGCGGCTGGAGGCCGGTGCACTGGCCTCGGTGCTGGTCGTTGCCGCGGTGCTGGCCGGGCTGAACCCGGCCGTCTTCGGCTCCGGCGACGGCAGCTCCGGATCGCAGGTGGCAACGGTCGGCGGGGCGGCCGTCCCCGCTGAAACCGTCGAGCAGCTCGCGCTGCTTTCGGACGCGCCGCCCGAGAGCGTCGAGGACTGCCGCTCCCGCACGGTCGGGAAGCCCAACTGCTACCGGGACTACTTCGCCGAGGTGATGCGCACGGAGGGGGCCGACGTGGCCGTCGCCGAGATCTCGGCCCTGTCCGAGACCGACGACTACGTGGCCAGGGACTGCCACCAGGTGGTGCACGACCTCGGCAACGACGCCGCCGAGTACTACGGCGACGTGGGCATCGCCCTCACCTACGAGGGATCGGCCTGCTGGTCCGGCTACTACCACGGCGTCGTGGAGTACGCCATCTCGCAATTCAACGGCACCGAGCTGTTCGACGAGATGCCCAACATCTGCACCACCGCGGCCGAGCGGGAATACTCCTTCACCCACTACAACTGCGTGCACGGGCTGGGCCACGGGGTCATGCTGAACACTGACGGCGACCTGTTCGGCTCGATCCCGTACTGCGAGACCCTGCCGGACCGCTGGGAACTGAGTTCCTGTGTGGGCGGCGCCATCATGGAGAACGTGGTGTCCGCGCAGCAGGGCATCCAGACCGACCTGCGCACCGACGACCTGATCTACCCGTGCAACGTCATCGGTGACAACTACGTCGACGAGTGCTTCGCCATGCAGACCTCCTGGATGCTCTACAACCTGGGTTACGAGGACGAGAACTTCGCCGAGGCGTTCGCCATCTGCGACACCGTCCAGACCGACATGGTCGACAACTGCTACCGCAGCATGGGTCGCGACATCAGTGGCTCCTCGCTGCTCGAGGTGAGCCGGGTCGTGCGCCTCTGCCTGCTCGGCGATCCGGAATACCAGGAGGAGTGCTTCGTGGGCGCTTCGCTGAACGCCGTCTACAACGACCACGGCACGGCGATGGCGACCGCGCTCTGCGAGGCGATCCCGGCACGCATGCAGGACGCCTGCTACGCGGCCCGGGATCGGGCAGCAGGCACCTTCTGAGCCGACCGCCCGCGGCTGCACCGGCCGTGGGCCGTATACCAGCCTCTAACATCGGTTGGCGTGACCGCCCCGACGCAGCACCCGATCGAGCGGGTCATCGTGCTGGGAGGCGGTTCGGCCTGCGCCGGAATCGCCCAGGCCATCGCGGTGGCGGGGTACCGCGTCGTCCTCTGCGGGCACAGCGAGATACTCGAGTCCGCCCGGGCGGAGGTGGACGGTGGCCGCTTCGGGCTGCTCGCCGCCGCCGACGCCGGGCGCATCAGCCGCGACGAGCGGCTGGCAACGCTCGAGCGCCTGCAATTCAGCGACGCTCCCGCTGAAGCGGCCGCCACGGCGGACCTGGCCGTCGTCAGCCACTCCGGGGGAGCGGACACCCTGGCGTCGCGGCTGGCAGAGGTGGATCGCCAACTCGCGGCCGGGGCCGTGTTGGCGGTGGATTCCGGCGGCGATGCTCTGGCCGCTCTCTCAGCCGGTCTGGAACGGCCCGAGCGACTCGTGGGGTGGCATTGGGGTTGGCCGGCGCAGCTGAACAAGCTCGCCGAGATCGTGGCCGGTCCGGTCACCTCGCAGGCGGCCGTGGAGAGCGTCGTGGAGGTCGCCCGGCGGGCCGGCAAGAACCCCGTGGTCATCGCGGATGCGCCGGGATCCTGGGGCTATGTCACCAACCGGGTCTGGAGGGCGTTGCGCAGCGAGGCGGATCGCATCGTCGAAGAGGGTGTCGCGCGCGGCGAGCAGGTGGACCGGCTCCTGGTGGACTGCTTCGGCTGGCCCGCCGGTCCCTTCGAGCGGGGCGGCGAGCCTCGGTAGCAGTTGCCGGCCGGCTCAGAGGGCCGCCAGCAAGCGCTGCACGATCGCCTCGATCGGCGGTCCGGGAGCTGCCGTGAGACTCTCGAGGGTGAACATGATCGCGGTGTCGGGACCCCGCTGGGAGACCTCCGCGAGGAGTTGTGCCGGTGCCGCGCCGGGCGCTTCGATGAGAATCTGCAGGGTCAGCGTCTCGGGGTCCACGCCGCTCAGGGTCCCGACCGCCGGGGCGGCTCCCCGGAGTCTCCCGAACACGTCGGCGGGGGAGCGGCGCCCCACGACCGCGTCCGCTGTCCCCGCATCGGTGTCGGGACGGCCGCTCGCCGGCGCAGGAGCGGTGCGGCGGGGCGTTCGACGGGCCTGAGCACCGGCTGGTGGACGGGCGGTCTCCGGGGACGGCAGCGGGCGGCGCCCGTCGCCGGTCGCCTTCTGGAGGACGGCGTAGGCGGCGGTCAGGCGCGCCGTGCGCTCAGCCGCCCCGGGGTCGTCGGTCAGGTCGGGATGGTTGGCCCGCATCAGGTTCCGGTAGCGGGCGCGCACCTGCGGCCAGGTGGCGCGGGGCGTCAGTTGCAGTGCCGCGAGAGCCTCGGCGAGATCCACCGGGTCCCCGCAGCGGGCTCAGACGAAGGCCGAGGCGAAGATGAGCGACACGATGGTCATCACCTTGATGAGGATGTTCATCGACGGCCCTGAGGTGTCCTTGAAGGGATCCCCGACTGTGTCGCCCACGACGGCCGCCTTGTGGGCCTCGGAGCCCTTGCCGCCGTGGTTGCCGGCCTCGATGTACTTCTTGGCGTTGTCCCAGGCCCCCCCGGAGTTCGCCATGAAGATGGCCAGGGCGAACCCGGAGACGAGAGCCCCCGCCAGGAAACCGCCCAGCGCGTCGACGTCGATGAAGCCGATCACCAGCGGCGCGGCGATGGCCAGCGCGCCGGGGATGAGCATCTCGCGCAGCGAGGCCCGGGTGGAGATGTCCACGCAGCGCGCCGAGTCCGGTTGCACGCCCGCGGCCCCCTCCCGCAACCCGGGGATCTCCCGGAACTGCCGGCGCACCTCTTCGATCATCTTGTTGGCGGCCCGCCCGACCGCGTCGATCGTGAGCGCGGCGAACAGGAACGGCAGCATCACTCCCAGGAACAGCCCGATGAAGACGTTCACCGAGCTCAGGTCCAGGAAAAGGAGTCCGCCTTCGGCTCCGATCGCCTGTTTGAATGCGGCGAACAGGGCCAGGGCGGTCACCGCGGCCGAACCCACCGCGAAGCCCTTGGCCACCGCCGCAGTGGTGTTGCCGAGGGAATCCAGCGAGTCGGTCACCTCGCGCACCTCCGGCGGCAGCTCGGACATCTCGGCGATACCGCCGGCGTTGTCGGCGATCGGGCCGTAGGCGTCCACCGCCACGACCACCCCGGTGGTGGCCAGCATGCCGATGGCGGCGATCGCCACGCCGTAGATCCCCCCGGAGAGGCTCGCCCCCGCGTCTCCCAGGGTCTCCTGCCCGGCGAAGTAGGCCAGCCCGACCGCCGTCACGATCAGCCCCACCGAGGCGGCGACGGACATCATGCCCGCCGAGAGACCCGACAGGATCGTGGTGGCCGGACCGGTCTCGGTCTGGCGGGCGATCTGGCGCACCGGCCGGTAGTGGTCGCTGGTCCAGATCTCGGCCACCTGTCCGATGGCGTAACCCACGGCGATCCCGCAGACCACCGCCAGGGGGAGCCCCCAGGAGGCGCTTCCCTCGAAGAGCACCGCCCCGACGGCGAAGACACCGCCGAGAGTGACCACCATCGCCGCGTTGGTGCCGCGGTGCAGTGCCTTGGCCAGATCCTTGACACGCGAGGAGGCACCCGCCCGCACGAAGAAGGCGCCGATGATCGAGGCGGCCATCCCGACGAACGCCACCAGGAACGGGAACAGCAGCAGGTCGCCCAGCAGACCCTCGCCGGCGTCGCTGACCGAGGTGGCGCCGTAGGCGAACCACACGTAGGCCACCGGGGCGATGATGGCCCCGGCGTAGCTCTCGAACAGGTCGGCGCCCATGCCCGCCACGTCGCCCACGTTGTCGCCCACGTTGTCGGCGATCGTGGCCGGGTTGCGGGGGTCGTCCTCGGGGATGCCGGCCTCCACCTTGCCCACCAGGTCGGCGCCCACGTCCGCCGCCTTGGTGTAGATGCCGCCGCCGACACGGCTGAACAGGGCGATCGAGCTGGCACCGAGGCCGTAGGCGGTGATGACCTGGAAGGCGTCCAGGTGCTCCAGCCAGACGACGAAGAGCAGGTAGCAGAAGCTCAGCCCGAGAAGGCTCAGGCCGGCCACCGAGAAGCCCATCACGGCTCCGCCCCGGAACGCCAGCGGGAGGGCCTTCTGGGGTCCGGTGCGGGCCGCCTGGGTGGTGCGGGCGTTGGCCATCGTGGCGACGGTCATGCCGATCCAACCTGCGGCGGCCGAGAGCAGGGCGCCGAGGAAGTAGGCCACCGCGCCCATCGGACCCCAGTCCAGGAGCGTGACCAGCAGCACGATCATGATGATCACGAAGACGGCCACCCAGCGGTACTCCCGGCGCAGGAAAGTGCGGGCCCCGCCGGCGATGGCGTCCATCAGCTGAACCATGCGCGGGCTGCCCGGATCGGCGGCGCGGACGTAGCGGTAGAAGAATCCGGCCAGGGCCAGGGCCGCCAGCGCGATCGCACCGGCCAGATAGGGGATTGCCTGCACTCCCGTGACCTCCTCGGTTCGAAAAGTCCTCCGCAAGCTAGCAGCCGACCCCTGCGGCCCGGTGACTCCGACGGAGTGGGCGCGCCGGCCGCACGGCAGCGAGCCGGTCGCCGAATCACCCCGGCGCCGCCGCCTCGCTAGAGTTCGATCGGTGGAGATTTCCACAAGACAGGCCGGAGCACGCCGTCAGCGACGTGACCTTCCGACGGACGTGCAGGCCATGTCCGCCGCCGCGCTGGCGGCACACATCTGGGAACTCCCCGAGATGCGCCCGGCGCGTGTCGTCGCCACCTTCATCGCCGACGACGGCGAGGTCAGCCTCTGGCCGGTGGTGGCGAGGCTCTGGGCCGAGGGCGCCGCCGTCACCGTGCCGGTGATCGACGAGGCCGACCGCCTGGTCTTCATGCGCTGGCGCTGTGGCGCCGACCTGGTCCCGGGCCGCTTCGGGATCCCGATCCCGGCGCGGGGCGAGGCGGTGGATGTCCTGAGCCACGACGTCATCCTCCTGGCCGGGGTGCTGTTCGGCCCCGGCGGCGCACGCGTGGGGCGGGGGCGGGGCTACTACGACCGCGCTCTGGCCTTCCGGAACGCGCCGGACGCGCCGCTGCCGCCGGTGGGCCCGTTGCTGGTGGGGGTGGGCCACGTCTTCCAGTGGGAGCCGCAACTCGTGTGCCGCCCCCGGGACGTGGCGCTGGACGCCTTCGTATCGCCGGCCGGCGTACGACGTTTCGGCCGCGAGTGCGCGCCATGGAACTGAGTCAAGAACTCGAGACCCCGCCGGCGGGAGGCGATCCGCCGAATCCGTCCCCGATCGGGAACCCCGGCCGCAGCGGGAGGCGAGAGCCATGAAGGTGGTCATCGTCGGCGCGGGCGAGGTGGGTTCCTACCTCGCGGCGCGGCTCACCAGGGAGAACCACCACGTGGTGGTCGTCGAGCAGGACGCCGAGCGCGCCCGCCACGTGGAACAGCACATCGAGGCCCACGTGATCACCGGCAGCGGCAGCCATCCCGACGTCATGGCCGCGGCCGGCATCGGCGACGCCGACCTGCTCGTGGCGGTCACCACCGACGACGAGGCCAACCTCGTGGCGTGCATGCTGGCCCGCCAGGCGGGTGTGGAGCGGAGGATCGCCCGCATCGAGGCCGCCGCCCTGCGGGCGCCGGGGGCCGCGGACCTGTTGCGGGCGGCAGGGGCCGACGAGGTCATCGATCCGGACGCGGAGACCGCGGTCGAGATCCTCCACCTCCTCGACTACCCGGGCGCCAGCGAGGTCAACATGCTCGCCGACGACCGTGTCACGGTCATCGGCACCGTCCTGCGCCCCGACTCGCCGCTCGTGGGCCGGCCCCTCTCGGAGAGCTTCGCCCCGTACGGACCCGACTGGGAGTTCCTCATCGGCGCCGTGTCCCGGGGGGACCGGACGGTGATCCCGCGCCGGGACATGGTGCTGCAGTCCGGCGACGTCGTGCGGATCGTGGACCTCGGAACGTCCTCCAACGAACTCCGGCACCTGCTGGGGCTGACGCAGGCCCGTGCCAACCGGGTGATGCTGCTCGGGGGTGGCCGCACCGGTGAGATGGTGGCCGAGCGCCTCACCGAGATGCACGCCGAGGTGTGCCTGGTGGAGCGGGGCCCCGAACGCGCCCGCGAGTTGGCCGAGTCCCTCGACGACGTGCTGATCCTCGAGGGCGACATCACCGACGCCGAGTTGCTCGAGGAGGAGAGGGTCGGCGACCACGACGCCGTGATCGCGGTCACCGGCAACGACGAGGACAACATCCTGGCCTGCCTCTACGCCAAGTCGATGGGTGTCCCCGAGACGATCGCCCTGCTGCACCGCCTGGAGTTCCTGCCGCTCCTGCGCACGCTCGGCATCGACGGAGCCCTGTCGCCGCGCACCGCCTGTGCCAACGGCGTCATGCGGATCATCCGGGGTGGCGTCCAGGTCGCCACCTACCTGGACATGGACGTCGAGGTCCTGGAGATGACCGTCGCCGACGGCAGCAGCGTGCACGGCCAGCGGATCTGTGACCTCCACCTGCCCAAGGAGGTGCTCATCGCGGCGGTGGTCCGCGACGGATCCTCGATGATCGGCAGAGGTCACACGGTCCTGCAGGAACAGGATCACCTCGTGGTCTTCGCCCGTCCCAAAGCGGTCGCTGCAGCCCGCAAGCGATTCGAGTGAGAGCCGCGGCGGACCCGCCGGCGAGACGCGGCTCCACCGGCAACCGGACCCGCTCACGAGCCAGCACCGACCTGGCCCTCTGGGCCTCGCTGTGGGCGAGTGTGGCCTGCGGCCTGGGACTGGTGCTGTCCGGGCTGGTCGGGCTGGCGGATCCAACGCCCGCGGCGGCGCTGCTGGGGTTGGGCGTCGGCTGCAGCGCCGTCGGCGGGTTCTGCGTCCGCCGGGCGCGCGTCCCCTCGCACCCGGCGCCCATGGCCATCTTCGTGGCCGCCTGCAGCGCCTGGTTCACGATGGTGCTCGTCTCGACCGTGGCCTACCTGTTGGCCGGTGCGACGGGATCGCCGCCGGATGCCATCTTCGAGTCGCTCGCCGGGTTCTGCACCACCAACCTCAGCGTGCTGCCCCAACTCGAGTCGCTGCCGGCGGCGGTGCTCTTCTGGCGAGGGCTGACCCAGTGGCTCGGAGGGTTCGCGGCCCTGGCACTGCTGGCCGGGGCGCTTCCTCTGTACGTTCCGGCGCTGGTCCTTCCCGGCGACAGCGCCGGTCTGCCGGACCGTGCCTCGGCCCCACCATTCGGGACGCAGCTCCGCCGGATCGCCATCGTCTACGGCACCCTCGCAGGGCTGTGCGCGGCCGCCTACGCCATTGCCGGCATGGGCGCCGTGGATGCCTTCAGCTACGCCTTCTCGACCGTCTCCACGGGGGGATTCGGCAACCATCCCGGTGGCCTGAGGTATTTCGATTCGACGGCCATCGAGTCGGTGGCAACGGTCTTCATGGCGCTCGCCGGCGTGAGCGTGGTGACGCTGTGGTGGGCGGTGCGGGGCCGCTGGGGGGTGCTGTGGCGCTCCTTCGAGCTCCGTGCCTACCTGCTGGTGTTGGCGGTGGGGATCGCGGCGGTCACGGCGTTCACCTGGGGCGGCGGCGCCGAAGCCCTGCGGCGGGCCGCCCTGGCAGTGACCGCGACCTCCAGCAGCACCGGCTTCGAGCCGGCCGGTTGGTCCGGTTGGTCCTGGGGCGCGCAGGCACTGGTGGTGACGCTGATTGCCACCGGCGGGATGGCCGGCACCGCCGGCGGCGGCTTCCAGATGCGCCGCGCCATCGCCGCGGCCCGCTACGCCTACCGGGAACTGGTCACCGAGATCCACCCCCACACGGTGCACGTGGTGAAGATCGGTCGGCGCTCGGTGGCCGAGAGGCCTCTGGCCCTGCTGAACGGCTACCAGATCCTGTTCGCCGTGGCCGTTCTGGCCGGGGTGTTCGCCCTGAGCCTCGCCGGCATGGACCTCTGGGCCGGCGCCGGCGCCTCGATCAGCGCGCTCGCCACGATGGGTCCCTCACCCGGTGCCGACCTGGGGACACTCGGCGGCGCCGAGCGGAGCGTGCTGGCGGTGCTCATGGTGCTGGGGCGGCTGGCCTTCTTCCCACTGATCGTGGTCGTCGGAGGGGCCCTGACGGGGACGCGCCGCCTGCTGCAGGTTGAGCGATCCAACGGCCCCAGGAGGCACTCATGAGACGGGTATTGCGGGGCGTCCCGGAGTTCTCGCTGGTGCCGCGGGCCCCGCACCGCGAGAACCTCTCGTTGCACGTCGTCGGTCTGGCCCTCCTGTTCCTCGTCCCGGGCATGCTCATCGCCACGCTCGTGGAGTGGGGCTCGACGACCTCCGACGGCGAGTGGGCGTTGCTCCTCGCCGCGCTGATCACGGCCGCGGTCGGGGTGATCCTGTTCGCGGGGTTCCGGCCTCCCGAGGACGTGCGACCGGCGGACGTGTTCCCCGTCGTGGTGTGGACCTGGCTGTGGTGCTCGGTCCTGGGCGCCCTGCCGTACGTGCTGGACGCCGACTTCTTCGGCTGGTCTCAGTGGGACTCGGCGCTGTTCGAGTCGATCTCGGGGTTCACCGCCTCGGGCTCGACGGTCCTGGTCGACATCGACTCGCACGGCCGCGGGCTGCTGCTGTGGCGGCAGCTCACCCAGTGGTACGGCGGGATGGGGATGGTCGTGCTGGCGGTCAGCGTGCTGCCACTGCTGGGTGTGGGGGGCCAGGAGCTGATGCGCGCCGAGACGCCCGGCCCCGAGAGCGACCGCCTGGCGCCGCGCATCAGCGGCACCGCCAAGCGCCTCTGGCTGGTCTACGGCGGACTCACCGTGGCGGTCGCCGTGGCGCTCTTCGCGGTTCCGGGAGTGAGCCTCTACGACGCCGTGGCGCACGCCCTCACCGCGGCGGGCACCGGGGGCTTCTCGCCCTACGGCGGCTCGATCGGCCACTTCCAGTCGCTTGCGGCCGAGCTGGTGATGGCCACCGGGATGATCGCCGGGGCCATGAGCTTCAGCCTCCACTACCGGGCGCTGCGGGGGGACTGGCGCGCCTACCGGCGGGCCGGCGACCAGATGCTGTTCCTGAAGATCCTCGCCTCCGCCACGGCGATCATCACGTTGCTGCTGTGGCTGCGCCAGGGAGCGTCGTTCGGCCTCTCGCTGCGCGACGCCTTCTTCAACGTGGTGACGCTGGCAACCAGCGGCGGGTTTCACAACATCCGCCCCGGCGGGCTGGGGGACTTCGCCGCCTGGACGCTGCCGGCGCAGGTGGTGCTGGGCGTGTTGATGCTGATCGGCGGGGGAGCGGGCTCCACCTCGGGGGGCATGAAGGTGTTCCGCGCCCAGATCTCCGCCGCGCACGCCCTGCGCACGGTCCGCCTGGCCCGCAGGCCCCGCTCGGTGGTGCCGGTCAAGCTGGGCGGGGCGGTCATCCCCGAGCCGGTGGTCGGGCGGGTGCTGGGCTTCTGCACCCTCTACATCATGTCCTTCGGCGTGGGGACGCTGATCGTGGCGACCCTCGGCGCCGATCCGGTCACCGCGGTCTCCGGTGTGATCAGCGCCCTGTCCAACATGGGCCCCGCCCTCGGCGAGGCCGGCCCGTCCTCCAACTTCACGGTCTTCCCCCGCCCCGCCCGCCTCGTACTCGCGGGCCTCATGATCGTCGGCCGCCTGGAGATCACCGCCGTCTTCCTGGGCGCCGCGGTGATCGTCCGCCACCTGCTCCGCCACCGCTAGGAGGCCGGCGAGGCCGGCGAGGCCCGCGGCGCCTGCCGCGCCACTGAGAGCGTTAGCGGATAGGTGGTGAGCTGTCACAAGCTCCCGGGTCAACGCCGATCCGCGCGCCCTCTGAGTCCGGCAGCGGCCCGGGGTCTGCGGGACCGGCGTCTAAGACGGCCCGCGCTCTGATTCTCCCTAGCAATCCGCTCTGATTCGCCCTAGCAATTGTTGCCACGCGGACCGCGCAATGGCCGTCTGTGCTGGCTCCCGGCACCGCTCACAGTCCCAGCCGGCAACCCCATCACGCCCTCCGCCTGCATTGGCCGTCTGTGCCGCCCCCCGGCGCGGTCGCGCTCGAGTGGCGGCGTCGGTCGGGGTCGAGTCTCAGCATCGGCGGGGGGCGGGGGTCGGTAGGGGAGGTTGGTGGCAGGGCCCGGGGGGGCTGTGCGGGCTCGGTGCCGGGCCTCGTGGGAGCGGTGGATTCGTGGGAGCGGTGGATTCGTGGGGTCGGTGGTGCTTGTGCGGCGGCGGGCGCGAGGCTCCGTCCCTACCGCCGCCAGCACCAGCACTGCCGCCACGGCTACTGCTGCCGCCGTCGCCGCTGCCACTGTCACCACGACCACCGCTACCGCTACCGCTGCCGCCGTTGCCGTTGTTGGTGGCGGTGTTGGTTGGGGGTGCGAGGGTGAGGTGGCCGTTGGGGTGGCGGGTGACTTCTTCGCCGTGGAGGTGGACGCGGATGTGGTGGCAGCGCCAGCAGAGCAGGCAGGTGTTCTCGAGGGTGGTCTCGCCGCCGTGGGCCCAGTGGTCGCGGTGGTGGACCTCGCAGATCTTGTGGTGCGCGCGGCAGCCGATGCAGCCGCCGTCGCGGGCGATAAGGCGTTTGCGGTGCCGGGGGGAGACTTTGCGTTGTGCGCGGCCCAGCAGTGGGCTGCCGGTGTGTTTGTTGAAGATGCCCGGCAGGATCTTGGCGTCACAGGCGATGGCGAGTGTCTCGGCCTCGGTGAGGCGGGTGCCGTCGGTGAGGCGGGCGTTGGTGATGGCGTCATGAACCTGGTCGTAGTCGGCCAGCACCAGCAGTTCGACGCCGCCCGGCGCGCCGGCGCCGGCGCTGCCGCTGGTGCTGGCGCAGATCAACTCGGAGAGCGCGTCCGCGAACCGCTGCGGCGCCGTCGCCCGGTCCTTGGCGTCCTCTGACCGGAACAGTGCGTCGGACTTGGCGATGAGCGCGGCTTGGACCCGCGCGCCGGTGAGGGGGTCGAACTGTGCGAACAGGTGGAACATGCCGTCGCTCTCTTCGCTGATCGAGGCGCGACGCCGGCGCCGCTGCTGTTCCCGGCGGGCCTCGAGTTCTTGCTCGTTGGTGCGTTCGTTGATGTGGTCCTTGAGGGTGCGGCGGAACTGATCCTCGGGTTCCTCCTCAGCGGCGGCGAGCAGCTCCCGCTGATCCACCGGCCCTTCGGCGTCGAGGATCAACCCGGCGGCCTCCGGGGTGATCGCGCCCTCCGCGAGTTTGTCGGCCACATTCGGCGCCCACTCCAGTTGCGCCGCGACCTTCACGGCCTTGCGAGCGCCGCGCCGGGACCGCTTCTGGGTGCGCCGCAGGGTCTCCTCCGCGGCGGCGTCGCCTTCCCGGCGGGAGACCTCCGCGACCACGTCGGCTTCGGCGGCGGCCAAACAGGCCCGCGCCCGGCCCATGAACGTCAGCCGCTCCTGCAACACCTCCAAGTTGACCTTGTGCAGCAGCGGCGGCGGCGACGCCAACCACTCACCCAGAACAGCCCACTCGGCGACCCGGTCGGCTCGCGCCGCCTCGGAACCGGCGGGGTCGCTGCGCAGCGGATCGTTGCCCATCTGTTCATCACCCCCTCGTGGAAGCTTGCCGGCCCACCCGCCCGGTGGACCTCCTGATTGCTTCTTCACATAATATAGTAGGTATGAGACAGACTAGCGACACTAGTTCGCACACTTGTCGAGACAGAGGGGAACCGGCCCACTGGCCTGGCCCGCGATCTCATCAGATCCCCAGGTCAGCGGGCTCTGCCAGTTTCGGACGAGGCACCCGATCCGAGCCGCAGCCAGATGTGACCAATGTCACATCTCAATTGCGCATCGCCGGCAGATCGACGACGCCATCGACGCCGACCTGCGCGACCACCAGGCCCGCCCCAAAGCCGAAATGCCCGACGAGATCGGCTGAGGTACCCACCGCTCGTCTTGTCGGTCATCTCGCTCCCCGTCAGCCCTCTCCGACATCCCGGCGAATGCCTGCACCCCGAGCGGATCGACGGGCAGCCACTCCTGCCACTCTGCACAACTTGGACCCTCTGGCCGAGGGGTACGCCAATATTCCGTTCAGGCCTGGATATCCCGGTGCGGAACGTCTCGCCGGCGCTTCACGAAGCGCTGGTGCGCCGCGCGGCGCTGGCTGGGCAATCGTTGCAGCAGTATCCGACGGAGCAACTGGCTCGGATCGCAGCCACTCCCACGCTCGACGAGGTTCTCAGAGGGCGCGCGGATAGGCGTTGACCTGGGAGGTTGTGAGGCGTGGTGGGTGGCATCCACCGGTTGGGGGTCTGGGTCGGCCTTTCTGCCGGGTGGAACATCAACCCCAACCGGTGGAGGCAGGCTCATTGTGCGCGCGTTGGATCGGGAAGTGAGAGAGGCGATCTGGGAGGCGGTGGCGGCGCTGTTGCCCCGGCGGGCCGATTCCCACCCCTTGGGTCGTCCTCGCCGAATTCAGGCTCCGGGCGTCAACCTCGGCCCTGCCGGCGGGTTGCCACCGGGCTGTTGAGACGACGTCGCCTCCGTCGCTAGGGTCTGTCGCAGTGTTGATGGTTCACGCGGGGGAGAGGCCGGCCGATGCTGCGAACCACTCCGGCCGTCATTCCGGCGGAGGCCGGAATCCACTCGCGCCAGCCTGAGTTGTGCGGCAGGTGAGTAGCCCGACGGGCTCTCGGCGGTGGGGGCCGATCCGGCGGGGGAGCCCGCGGTGTCGTTCAGTGGCCCGCGGCTTGGCCGCCGTGGTGATCGTTGCCGCCGTGGCGGTCGGCCTCGCAGGAACATCGGCGCCGGTCAGCGCCCAGGCCGGCTCGACGCCGACCTTCTCCGATCCCCAGTTCTACAGAGACGTCCCTCCGGGCAGCGACCCCACCGGCGTCCAGAGCCCCTACCGGCACATCCAGTCGCTGGCGAGGGCCGGCGTCTTCGAGGGCACCGATTGCGGCGCCCGCCGCTTCTGCCCGGACGCGCACGTGCAGCGCTGGCAGATGGCCGTCTGGCTGATGCGCTCGCTGGGGGAGGAGGACCTCGACCCGATCCGCGAGTCCCGGTTCTCCGACGTCGACCCTGGTAGTTGGTGGGCTCCCTACGTCGAGCGGGCCGCCGAGTTGGGTTTCACCGGTGGCTGTGCCCGCGGACCGCTTCGGTTTTGCCCGAACGCAGCCGTTGACAGGGGCCAGGCCGCTACTGCCGTCTCCGAGGTCCTCGACCGTTTTCTTCCTGACATTCACGGTGTCGACCCGGTCGGGTTCACCGATCTGGAGAGAATCGATCCTGATGCCGGGCACGTTGATCGGGTTGTGACCTTCCAGATCATGGAGGCCTGCGACCAGGATCCGCTCCAGTTCTGCCGTCGCGAGGATGTCACCAAGGCCCAGATGGCCGCCATTCTGTTCCGGTCACTCGACTGGTTGCAACTCAACACTATCGCCGAATCAAGCCCCGTCCCCGACGATATCTTCCTGACTGAATACAATGCATTTAGTTGGCATGTTAAGACGAACGTAGTCGATGAGTACGGCGACGACTATCCTTGGCTGAAGACCGCTTGGAATGCAACTAACTGGTCGAGATTCCGCTACATGTTGATGGAGGGCCATAGCGGTTTTAGAGTAAATATCGGAGCTGCTTGGCCGCATGTAGGCCGGCAGCATCTCCAGGTCAGATTAATGACGACCAGTCCTCATAATCTTATTTCGGCTTCAGATTCTAACCCATCTATCATCCACGAGTTAGCTCATATCTACACCTTGTCGAATCGAGTAGTGAGCAATCCGCTGCCAATTGCCGCTGCCTACCTCTACTTCGAGGAGTTAGTCGGGGGAGAAGGAACTCGCGGATGTATCCCATACGAGATTTTTGCCGACATAACCCGAGCCATAGTATTCTACGAAGTGAGGCATGCGTACAATCACTACTGGGGGATGTGCCCCAATACTCCAGCCTTTTTTCCCACGGAGGAGGCCATGAGCGTCACGGATGACGCTTTCTCGGGCCGCGTTCCCCAATGGTTTTACGATAGATTCCAGCAGCCTGGTGGCAGTCTTGACTACGAGAGGATCTGGGCGGCTGTCAGTGGCATCGACAACGAGCGCTCCAGAAAAGTTGTGATCTACCATCTCAGAGACTACTTCGGTGGATTCTGCCCAGTGTATTACGACCCCCCACCAAGGAGTGAGAGGACTATCTATGCGGATCCCGGAGTTACCAGTCAGCCTTGGGTCGACGGGGGCTGTAGCGACTCAGCGTCGACGAATGCCGACCCAAGCTCCGACAGCGAACTCGGCGCCGCCCACACCGCGGAGTTCCGGATCACGGCACGCAGACTCGCGGACGGGCGCATCGAGTTCGGCCTCCAACAACGCGACACCGACAGCTGGGGGGAGCGCCGACTGCCCCGGGTGCGGTTCTTCCCCACCAGCGCCGGCACCAACCGCTGGCTCGTCAGTTCCCCCCTCGACCTGACCGCAGGCGATGTGCGGATCGTGGCGCGCAGGCTCGCGGACGGGCGCATCGAGTTCGGCCTCCAACAACGCGACACCGACACCTGGGGGGAGCGCCGACTGCCCCGGGTGCGGTTCTTCCCCACCAGCGCCGGCACCGACCGCTGGCTCGTCAGCTCCCCCCTCACTCTCGAACCCGTTGGCGCCTAGCCCAGCACCTCGTGACCGCGGGAGCCCAGCCACGGCCTCGGGCCATCAGAAGGTCGGATCAGTAGCCGGCTGCCGACTCAGCACCTCCTGGAGGTGTCGCAAAGTGATGCTATGATATCACTCCATGCGAACCGTCATCTCGCTTCCCGACCATGTGCATGCCAGGGCCAAGCAGCGGGCCGCCGATCTCGGTATCAGCTTCGCCGAGTTCGTTCGGCGCCTCCTCGACCGGGAACTCGACACCCCCGCGCCGCAGGCGAGCATCGACTCGATCTCCGGGATGGTCGAGGGATCGCCGTTCGACATGGCCCGTGACGGCAAGCGGATCATCGCCGCGGCGCGCTCCGAGCAGGTCGTGAGCAGGCAGCGCCGTGAGGCTGCCGGGTGATGTCGAGCGCCTCCGTGCCGCCATCCCGGCGAAGAGCGGGCCCCCGACTCGATCAGGGTCCGGAGTCCATGCTGCCGCGGTCCGGGCTGCCGGCTGCTCGCGGCTGAACCGGGACTTGGACTACGCGTACGTCGACACCTCGGCCTGGGTGTCGCTGGCCGACGCCTCGGAGGTCTCGCACGAGCGGGTTGCGGCGGCGCTGCGCGAACGCCAGGGGCGGCTCGTGACCGGCGACCACGTGCTGCAGGAGGCCTGGACGGTCATGCGCCATCGCCACAGCCACCGTGAGGCGGAAACGCTCGTCAACGCCATCCGTAGCGGCATCGCCCGCATCGAGGTGTCCGGGCTGGCGGACCTCGAGGTCGCCGCGGCCATCGGTGCGGCATTCGCCGACCAGGACTTCGCGCTGTCCGACCGGACGAGTTGGGCCGTGATGGAGCGACTCGGCATTCACGACGCGGTCTCCCTCGACAACGACTTCCGCATCTACCGCTTCGGCCCCGGCCGCCGCCGCGCCTTCACCGTCACCCCCTGAGACCCTCCGCGCCCAGCAGCCACGGAATCGTGACTGCGCACCCCTCTTCAACCGGGGCGAGTGCGTGGCAAGGACTCCCCTTGGTCACTGGAACGGCCTCTCGGTAGGATGAAGTCCCCTGCGGACGTCACGCAGGGGATCGGTCGCCGACGACGCCGGCCGGCGCGGGCGCACTGAGTGGAGCCTCACCACATTTCGGGCGCGCCCCAGGCACAACCACCCCGAGTGGCACGAGACGAGACCAGATGCCCATCACACCCGACCTCCCGCCGCCTCAGGGTCTCTACAGCCCCGAGTTCGAGCACGACTCGTGCGGGGTGGGTTTCGTGGTCGACCTGCAAGGCCGGCGCAGTCACCGCATCGTGGAGTTGGCGCTGCGGTCGCTCGGCAACCTCGAGCATAGGGGCGCCCTCGGAGCAGAGGTGAACAGCGGCGACGGTGCGGGGATCCTCGTGCAGGTGCCCGACGGCTTCTTCCGGGAGGTCGTGGACTTCGCGCTGCCGGCGGCCGGCAGCTACGCCACGGGAATCGCCTTCCTGCCCCACGACGAGTCCCGAGCCGCCGAGGCCTGCGCGGTCGTGGAGCGGATCGTCGTCGAGGAGGGCCTGCGAGTCCTGGGCTGGCGGGAGGTCCCCACCGATCCGAGCATGCTCGGTGCGGGGGCCCGGCGGACCATGCCCCACTTCCGGCAACTGTTCATCGCCGGTGACGGCGAGACGGGGATCGACCTGGACCGCCGCGCCTACATCTGCCGGCGCCGGATCCGCCACGAGCTGGACCCCGAGGAGGATCCCACCAGCGGCGAGATGCTCGGATCCATGAGCCTCGCCCACGAGGGTGTCTACTTCCCGAGCCTCTCGGCGCGCACCTTCGTCTACAAGGGCATGCTCGTGGTGCCGCAGTTGACGCAGTTCTACCCGGACCTTACCGACGAGCGCCTCAGCAGCGGTCTTGCGCTGGTGCACAGCCGCTTCTCCACCAACACCTTCCCGTCCTGGCCGCTCGCCCACCCCTACCGGATGATCGTGCACAACGGCGAGATCAACACCGTGCAGGGGAACCAGAACTGGATGCGCGCCCGTGAGGCGCTGCTGGCGTCGCCGCACTTCCCCGACGGCGCGCTCGAACGCATCTTCCCCATCTGCACGCCCGGCGCCAGCGACACGGCGCGCTTCGACGAGTGCCTCGAACTGCTGTGCCTCGGCGGCTACTCGCTGCCCGAGGCGGTGCTCATGATGATCCCCGAGCCGTGGGAGAACCACGAGTCCATGGCGCCGGACCTCAAGGCGTTCTACCGCTACCACGCCTCCCTCATGGAGCCGTGGGACGGGCCGGCCTCCATCGCCTTCACCGACGGCACCGCCATCGGGGCGGTCCTGGACCGCAACGGCCTGCGCCCGAGCCGCTACTGGGTCACCGATGACGATCTGGTCGTCATGGCCTCGGAGGTGGGAGTGCTGGACGTCGCTCCCGACCGGATCGTCGAGAAGGGCCGGCTGCAGCCCGGACGCATGTTCCTCGTGGACACCGGACAGGGCCGCATCGTGCGGGATCACGAGATAAAGCGAGACCTGGCCGGCGCCCGTCCCTACGGCAGGTGGCTGGAGGAGAACCAGATCCGCCTGGCGGACCTGCCGGAGCCGACCGCCGGGCGCAGCGCCGCCGAGCCGCTGCTGCGTCGGCGCCAGCTGACCTTCGGCTACACCCACGAGGAACTCCGGATCCTCGTGTCGCCGATGGCCCGGGAGGGCAAGGAGGCGCTCGGCTCGATGGGCACCGACACACCGGTGGCGGTGCTCTCGAAACGCTCGCGGCTGCTGTACGACTACTTCCAGCAGCTGTTCGCGCAGGTCACCAACCCGCCGCTGGACGCCATCCGCGAGGAGATCATCACCTCCGTCTACGGCTGGTTGGGACCGGAGGGCAACCTGCTGGAGCCCGAGCCGGAGTCCTGCCGGCAGATCCTCATCGACCACCCCGTGCTCACCAACGAGCAATTGGCGCGGCTTATCGACATCGACCACGTGAACCCGGCTTTCCGCACCGCGGTGATCGACTGCCTGTACCCGGTGGCCGAAGGAGGGCCGGGATTGCGCAGCGCCCTCGACCGGATCCGGACCGAGGTGAGCGAGGCCATCGCCGCCGGGGTCAACCTCATCGTGCTGTCGGACCGGTTCAGTGACGAGGAGCTGGCGCCGGTCCCGTCGCTGCTGGCGGTCGGCGCCGTCCACCAGTACCTGGTGCGCGAGCGCAAGCGCACCCGGGTGGGGCTGATCTGCGAGTCCGGCGACGCCCGCGAGGTGCACCACATGTGCCTCCTGCTGGGCTACGGGGCGACGGCCGTCAACCCGTACCTGGCGCTGGAGTCCATCGCCGATCTCATCGCCCAGGGAGCCCACGGGCTGGGCACCACCGATGTCGCCGAGGCGCATCGCAACTACATCAAGGCCTGCGACAAGGGGATCCTGAAGGTCCTCTCGAAGATGGGGATCTCCACGGTGCGCTCCTACGTGGGGGCGCAGATCTTCGAGGCGGTGGGCTTGGGCCACCGCCTGGTCATGGACTGCTTCGCCGGCACGATCAGCCGGCTCGGCGGGATCGGCTACTCGCACCTGGCCCGGGAGGTCGAACTGCGCCACCGCCTGGCCTACGCCCCCAACGAGATCGAGCGCGCCCACCGCGACCTGGAACTCGGCGGCGAGTACCAGTGGCGCCGCGAGGGGGAGTTCCACCTGTTCAACCCCGAGACGGTCTTCAAGCTCCAGCACGCCACGCGGGAAGGCCGCCTCGACATCTTCCGCCAGTACTCGCGCGCCGTCGACGAGCAGTCCCAGAACCTGGGAACCCTGCGCGGCCTGTTCCGCCTCCGCACCGAAGGCCGCGAGCCGGTCCCCCTGGAGGAGGTGGAGCCGGTCAGCGAGATCGTGAAGCGGTTCGCCACCGGGGCCATGTCCTACGGGTCGATCTCCGCCGAGGCGCACGAGACCCTGGCCATCGCCATGAACCGCATCGGCGGCAAGTCGAACACCGGAGAGGGCGGGGAGGACCCCCGGCGCTACGTGCGCGACGCCAATGGCGACTACCGTCGCAGCGCCGTCAAGCAGGCTGCCTCGGGCCGCTTCGGCGTGACCAGCGAGTACCTCGTCGAATCCGACGACATCCAGATCAAGATGGCCCAGGGCGCCAAGCCGGGCGAGGGCGGCCAGCTGCCGGGCCACAAGGTGTGGCCCTGGATCGCCGAGGTGCGCCACTCCACGCCGGGAGTCGGGCTCATCTCGCCCCCGCCCCACCACGACATCTACTCCATCGAGGATCTGGCGCAGCTCATCCACGACCTCAAGAACGCCAACCCGCGGGCCCGCATCCACGTGAAGCTGGTCTCGGAGTTGGGGGTCGGCACCGTGGCCGCCGGCGTCTCGAAGGCGCACGCCGACGTGGTGCTGATCTCCGGCCACGACGGCGGCACCGGCGCATCGCCGCTGACCTCGATCAAGCACGCGGGGACGCCCTGGGAGCTGGGCCTCGCCGAGACGCAGCAGACCCTGCTGCTGAACGACCTGCGGGACCGCATCGTGGTGCAGGTGGACGGGCAGTTGAAGACCGGCCGGGACGTGGTCATCGCCGCCCTGCTCGGGGCGGAGGAGTTCGGTTTCGCCACCGCGCCGCTGGTGGTGATGGGTTGTGTGATGATGCGCGTCTGCCACCTGGACACCTGCCCGGTGGGGATCGCCACCCAGAACCCCGAACTGCGCGAGAAGTTCGACGGGCGCGCCGAGTTCGTCGTGAACTTCATGGAATTCGTGGCCACCGAGGTGCGCGAGGCGCTGGCACGGCTGGGCTTCAGGAAGCTGACCGAGGCCGTGGGCCGGGCCGACCTGCTGGACGTGACCGACGCGGTCAACCACTGGAAGGCCGAGGGCCTCGACCTGAGTCCCATGTTCCACATGCCCGAGCTCTCCCCCGGCAGCCACCGGTACTGCGTCAACGAGCAGGATCACGGCCTGGACCGTGCCCTGGACAACGAGTTGATCCGGCTCGCCGCGCCCGCTCTCGAGAACCGCGAGCCGGTGCGCATCGACCTGCCGATCAGCAACGTGAACCGCACCGTCGGCACCATGCTGGGTTCCGAGATCACGCGCCGCTGGGGCGCGGGGGGCCTGCCCGATGACACCATCGACGTGCGCTTCGAGGGCTCCGCCGGCAACAGCTTCGGGGCCTTCGTGCCCAGCGGCGTGACCCTCCGCCTGTTCGGCGACGCCAACGACTACCTCGGCAAGGGCCTCTCCGGAGGCCGGATCGTGGCCCGACCGCATCGCGAGGCGCGCTTCGCCGCCGAGGAGAACGTGCTCGCCGGCAACGTGATCCTCTACGGCGCCACCGGCGGCGAGGTCTTCCTGCGGGGAGTGGTGGGGGAACGGTTCTGCGTGCGCAACTCGGGCGCCGTCGCCGTCGCCGAGGGGATCGGTGACCACGGCTGCGAGTACATGACCGGCGGCCGGGCGGTCATCCTGGGGCCGACGGGCCGCAATTTCGGCGCCGGCATGTCCGGCGGGGTCGCCTACGTCTACGACCCCGACGGCACCTTCCCGCTGAGAGTGAACCGGGAGATGGTCGACCTCGACCCGATGGACGGCGACGACCGCGCCTGGCTCACCGAGCGCTTGCGGATGCACCACACCGAGACCGAGTCGGACCTGGCAGGCCGGCTGCTCGCCGAGGGGGACCTCCACCTGACGATGTTCGTGAAGGTGATGCCGAAGGACTACAAGCGCGTGCTGGAAGCCACCGAGCGTGCGGCGAGGACCGGCAGCGACGTGCAGGCCGCCGTCATGGCCGCGGCACACGACTGAGCGGCGCCGATGCCGCCGGAGGCCGGACATGGCTGACCGTACCGGCTTCATGAAGCACGACCGCGCCGTGCCCGAGCGGCGTCCCGTGCCGGTGCGGCTGCGGGACTGGCGCGAGGTCTACAAGCCCTTCGGCGTCGACGCGGTGCGCACACAGGCCTCGCGCTGCATGGACTGCGGGATCCCGTTCTGCAACAGCGGCTGCCCGCTCGGGAACCTCATCCCCGACTGGAACGACCTCGTCTACCGGGACCACTGGCGGGACGCCATCGAACGGCTCCACGCCACGAACAACTTCCCCGAATTCACCGGGCGGCTCTGCCCGGCCCCCTGCGAGGCGGCGTGCGTGCTGGGGATCAACGAGGACCCCGTCACCATCAAGCAGGTCGAGGTGGAGATCATCGACCGGGCCTGGGACGAGGGCTGGGTGCGCCCCATGCCGCCCGCCGAGCACACCGGCCACAGCGTCGCCGTGGTGGGCTCGGGTCCGGCCGGCCTCGCAGCCGCCCAGCAGTTGACGCGCGCCGGCCACGAGGTTGTGTGCTTCGAGCGGGCGGATCGCCTCGGCGGGCTGCTGCGCTACGGCATTCCCGAGTTCAAGATGGAGAAGCGCTTCCTGGACCGCCGCCTGGACCAGATGTCCGCCGAGGGCACCCGCTTCGTGACCGGCACCGACGTGGGGATCGACATCACCGCCGCGGCGCTGCGGGAGCACTTCGACGCGGTGGTGCTGGCCGGCGGGGCGACCGCCTGGCGCGACCTGCCCATCCCGGGGCGCGAACTCGAGGGCATCCACCAGGCCATGGAGTTCCTGCCTCCGGCCAACCGGGTGGTCGAGGGCGACCTCCAGCAGCACCCGTTCCCGGCCACGGGCCTCGACGTGATCATCATCGGCGGGGGGGACACGGGCGCGGACTGCCTCGGCACGGTGCACCGGCAGCGCTGCGCCTCTGTGCAGCAATTCGAGATCATGCCCCGCCCGCCCGACGAGCGCTCCCCGAACACCCCCTGGCCGACCTGGCCGCTGATGATGCGCACCTCCTCGGCGCATGAGGAGGGCGGCGAACGGCGCTACGCAATCCAGACCCTGCACTTCACCGATGACGGCGAGGGGCGGGTGGCGGCGCTGCGCACGGTGCGGGTCGAGCAACGATTCGACAACGGCGCGATGACCTTCGAACCCATCGGCGGCACCGAGGAGAGCCATCCCGCCCAGCTCGTGCTGCTGGCGCTGGGGTTCGTGGGGCCCGAGCGCTCGCGCCTGATGGAGGACCTCGGCGTGGCCTTCGATGCGCGCGGCAACGTGGCCCGCAACGACCACTGGATGACCAGCGTCGAGGGCACCTTCGTCTGCGGGGACATGGGGCGCGGCCAGAGCCTTATCGTGTGGGCCATCGCCGAAGGTCGCTCCTGTGCCGCCGCCGTCGACCACTGGTTGGAGGGTCGGACCTTCCTGCCCGCGCCGGTGACGCCCACGGATCAACCACTGCGCTAGCCGGGCTGCGCCGAGCCGCCGCGCCCCACACCCGCGCAATGGAGCTCTACCGCCGGCCCGACGTGCACGGGCGGCGCTGGTGGCTGCTGGCGGTGCTGAGCCTCGGCCTGGCGCTCGTGATCATGTCGATCGCCGGGGTCAACGTGGCGCTCGCCAGCCTGCAGCGCGATCTCGGGGTGGGCCTGGCCGTCCTGCAGTGGATCAACAACGCCTACACGATCACCTTCGGCGGTCTGCTGCTCTCCGCGGGAGCCCTGGGCGACCGCTACGGGCGCAAGGGCGCCCTCGAGTTGGGCCTGGTGATCTTCACGGGCGCGGCGTTGCTGGGCGGGATGGCGACCAGCGCCGCCGTATTGCTGGTCTCCCGGGGGCTCATGGGACTGGGCGCCGCATTCATCATGCCGGCCACGCTGTCCATCACGACGAACGTCTTCTCCCCGCGGGAGCGACCCAAGGCGATCGCCATCTGGGCGGGCGTCGCCAGTGCCGGCGGCGCGCTCGGTCCGCTGCTGACCGGCGTGCTGATGACCGGCTGGTGGTTCATCCCGCCCGGCGGCTGGGAGATGGCGTTCCTCTACAACGTCCCCATCGGCGCCGCGGTGCTCCTGGCCACCGCGCTGTGGGTTCCCCGGTCGAGCGATCCGGAGGCCGCCCGGCTGGATCCGCTCGGGGCACTGACGTCGCTGGTGGCCCTGAGCGCCCTGCTGTTCGGGCTCATCGAGGGGCCCGAGCGGGGTTGGACCTCCCCGCTGGTGGTCTCGGGGCTGGTGGTGGCGCTCGTCGTGGGCGCGGCGTTCGTCGCCTGGGAAAGGCGCGCCCCGCATCCGATGCTGCCGCTGTCGCTGTTCTCCGAGCCCCGCTTCAGGGTGGGGGCGGGCGTGAACACGATGTCGTTCCTGGTGCTCATCGGCTTCTGGTTCCTGCTGATCCTCTATGTGCAGTTCTCTTTGGACTACAGCCCCCTGCAGGCCGGGCTGACGACGCTGCCGGAGGCGGCCAGCGGCATGCTCGTGGCCCCGCTCACGCCGCGGCTGGTCGTCCGCTTCGGCGCCAGGCGCGTCATGGCCGCCGGATTCGCCACCCTCGCCGTCTGCTTCGGCCTGCTGTCGGTGGCCGATCCGACCACGACCTATGCCTTCCTGGTGGCGCCGATCACCCTGGCGGGTGTTGGTCTCAGCCTGACGACGGTTCCGGCGACCAGCGACATCATGGCCGCCACGCCGCTCGCCAAGGCCGGGGTGGGGTCGGCCGTCAACGACGCCGCCCGGGAGATCGGTGCGGCACTCGGCATCGCCACTCTCGGGACCCTCTCGGCCGTGGTCTATCGCCGCAGCGTGGACGCGGCCGGTCTGCACGAGGCGGTGGCCGGTCCGGCCGCCGACTCGCCGGGTGCCGCCCTGGAGACGGCGACCGCCCTGACCGCCGCCGGGGAACTGACAGCCGGCCAGTTGGACGCGGTCACCTCGGAGGTCGCCGAGGCGTTCAGCCGGGCGTTCGCCCTCAGCATGCTGGCCGCGGCGGTCCTCTCGGCGCTGTGCGGCCTGTGGGTTCTGCTCGCCCGGCGCGACGCAGCCAGCGGGCGGGCGGGGACCCGTGGCATGCCCGCAACGGACGCCTCGGGAGTGGCGCCCGAGAACTGAGAGCGAGCGCCGGAGCCTGTGTGACCAGGGGCTCTGCGCGGCTAGGGACTCGGCTCGCCGACCCAGTTGAGGGCGGCGTCGAGAAACTCGTAGTTCTTGGGTGTGGCGAAGTGGTCCACCCCTCGCAGCGTGCGCAACTCCGCATCACCAATGGCGGCCAGAAGCTCGTCAGGCGGACCCGAGCGGTCACTGTCGCCGAGAACGACCAGCACCGGGCAGGTGATTCGGGTGAGCCGGGAAACCTCGATGTCCGCCTCGAACCCACGCAGCAACGCCACGAGTGCCGCCCGGTCCACGTCCGGTTTCTCGCCCAGGGCATGGAAGTAGGCCATGCCGGGATCCTCGGGCGGCCGGACGGCTGCGACGGCTTCGCTGACCCGGCGGCGGAAGTCCGGATCCCCGTGAACGATGTTCCTCCCGACCCCGGCGACGACGAGCCGCCGGAAGCGGGCCGGTTGCTCCGAGGCCACGCCGAGCAGCAGGCGGGCGCCCAGGGAGAACCCGATGGCGTCGAGTGCCCCTTCGGGCAGTTGCTCGGCCAGCCAGCCCTCGAGATCCGCGTAGGCGGCCGCCTCGTGTGGCTTCGACGCCGCACCGTGACCGAGGAGGTCCGGGGCGTGCACCTCGCGTCCGGCTTCCCGGAGCAGGTCGATCCACCCCAGGGATCCCCAGGTGCGGCCGGCGGAGGTCCCGAATCCGTGCACGAGCACCACCGGCGGCAGTCCCACGAGGCGACCCTACCGGCTCACCCCCTTGTGAAGGGACTCCGTGCCCGGGGACGCCGGACCGCTGGCGCGCGACCCTCCGGATCCAACCGCCGCGCCGCCCGGGCCGCACGTAGCATCCGACCGTGCAGCGCGTCAGCCTCGTGGAGGCGAGCGAGGAGCTCGCCCGCCGGTCCCCGGAGATGGCCCACCTGGTGGCCCTCCACGGCCCCTGCGACCTGGGCCGGCGGCCAAGGACCTCCGAGCGGTTCGCGTCGCTGGCGAGGGCGATCGTCTACCAGCAACTGGCGGGCGCGGCGGCGGGCGCCATCTGGGAGCGGGTGCTCACCGTCCTCGGCGGCGACTGCAGTGCGGCGAGGGTCCTTGCGACCGACCGGGAGGCGCTGCGGGGCGCGGGCCTGTCGGCGGCCAAGGCCACCGCTCTGGGCGATCTCGCCGAGCGTGACCTCGGCGGCGAACTCGGCCTGGCCGCCCTGGGGCGGCTCGGTGACGAGGAGGTGGTCGCACGCCTCGTGGCGGTGCGCGGCATCGGTCCCTGGACGGCGCAGATGTTCCTGCTGTTCATACTGCAGCGGCTGGACGTCTGGCCGACCGGTGACCTGGGAGTACGCAAGGGCTACGCGTTGGCGTTCGGGCTGGAGGATCTACCGTCGCCGGCGGCACTCGAGGGCGCCGGTGAGCACTTCCGACCGTTCCGGTCCGTCGCGGCCTGGTACTGCTGGCGGGCCTGCGACCGCATCTGAAAGGGCGAGGCCCCAAGCAGCTCGGCGGCTTGCGCCGGTCGGCTTCTCGGGGCCTCCCTCCGGGACCGACGACAAGCCTGCGAGCGCATCTGAAAGGGCGAGGCCCCAAGCAGCTCGGCGGCTTGCGCCGGTCGGCTTCTCGGGGCCTCCCTCCGGGACCGACGACAAGCCTGCGAGCGCATCTGAAAGGGCGAGGCCCCGAGTAGCTTTCCGGCTTGCGCCGGTCGGCTTCTCGGGGCCTCCCTACGAACCGTCTCCCAGCAGCCGAGCCACCCCGCAGAGGTGGCCCGCCTCCTCCGATCCTCTCCGGTCTCTACCGATGGCCGCAGCCTCCGGCGGTTCCGGTTCGGTTCGAAGCAGTTCCGCCTGCCTTGCGGCCGGCGGACCCGCCTCCGGATCCTGTTTCCAGTCTCCGGCGGAGCCGATCCTGGCCGAACCCTCCGCCCGCCTCCGCCGGATTCGCTTTGCCCCGGTTTCCCGGTTCTCTGCGCTTCCTGCGGGCTCCTCTCCTCGCGGCAAGGAGCAAGGCAGGTGATTCGGTTGAGAGTGAGTTTGGCAAGGGGCCCGGCCGCGTGCAATCGCAGAATGCGGGAATTGGGGGATATCCCCAGAATTTCGGGAGAAATCCCCAGTCGAGGCTCGGCTGTCAACAGGGTTGCAGGCACTTGTCAACGAAGTGGTCAACAAGAGCCAGGGGGGAGGTGTCCGGCGACGGCACACGCCTCGCTGCCGGGTCGTCGCGCGGGTCACCAGGCGCCACGGTCCTGCAGGACCCGGCGCAGGACGGTCGGCCTGTCGGTCATCAGCCCATCCACCCGCAAATCCAGCAGGTGATGCATGTGGCCGGGATCGTCGACGGTCCAGACGTGCACCTGCAACCCGTGGCGGTGCGCCGCCCGCACGAAGCGCTCGTCGACGAGGGTCCGCCCCTCGATATGGGCCGGCACCTGCACGCAGGCCGCAGCACCACCCAGAGCCGGAACGGGGAGTCCTCGCGAGGACAGCCACAGTCGGGCGACACCCAGCGGTCCCAGGCTCCGGCATGCCTCCGTGCCCAGGATCCTGCCGAGGCGCGCGGTCCGGCGCCCCTTGAACGAACCGAAGCAGACCCGTTCCACCATGCCGAGGTCACGCACCAACTCGGCCAGGGGTTCGACCACCTCGTCGCACTTCGGGTCGATGTTGAAGCGAACGGATTCCCATGCGCCCAGTACGTCGGCCAACCGCGGCACCGGTTCGATCCCGTGGACACGGGCAGCGGATACTTCCGCCCAGTCGAGATCCGCTATCCGGCCGCCGCGGTCGGTCAAACGGTCGAGTGTCGGATCGTGGAAGGCCACCACGACGCCGTCGGCAGTGAGCCGGGCGTCGGTCTCCAGATAGCGGAACCCCATGTTCACCGCACGTTCGAAGGCGGCGACGGTGTTCTCCGGGGCCTCGTGACCGCCGCCGCGGTGCGCGAAGGCCAGAGGCCCGTCGTGTCGCAGATACGGCGGCAGGTCGGTGATGGCGCGGAGGTTAGCCACGCCGGTAGCCTGCTGAGGAGATGGGACGTCGGGGTCGGTTCGCTGCGCACGGCCTGAACGTCCGCCGGACTTCAACCGGGTCACCGCGATGACCGGTGAGCGGCGACGCACGAAGATCGTCGCCTCGATCGGGCCCGCCTCCGAGAGTCCCCGCGTCCTGGCGAAGCTCATGCACGCCGGGATGGACGTGGCCCGCCTCAACCTTTCCCACGGCTCGCTCGATTCGTCACTCGAGCTCTACCGGCGCATCCGCCGTGTCGCCCGGGAGGAGGAACGCGAGCTCGGCATACTGGCCGATCTCCCGGGTCCGAAGATCCGGATCGCCCCGCTTGGGCGGGGCGGCACGATGCTCGAGCAGGACGCCCAGGTCATCCTTCGACCCGGCCGGGCGGCCAGCGACGCGCGGGTGCTCGAGGTGGACTACGAGCGGCTCCTCGACGACGTGCAGCCGGGAGACCGCGTCGGACTGGCGGACGGGCAGGTCCTCATCGAGATCCAGTCGGCGCGCGGCGACGAGTTGCACGGCCAGGTGCTCCACGGCGGGTTGTTGCGCGGGCGTCCGGGCTTCTACATCCCGGCCAGCCGGCTCAGCCTCAACACTCCCACGGAGCGGGACCTCCGCTACACCGAGGCCTTCGCCGAGGCGGCCGTGGACTTCATCGGCGTGTCGTTCGTACGTGGTCCCGATGACCTTCACAGCCTGGGGACCGCCGCCCCCCCGGAAGGACCGCTGCTGGTAGCCAAGATCGAGACCCGCCCCGCCGTCGAGAACATCGACACCATCATCCGCGCGGCCGGCGCCGTCATGGTGGCGCGGGGCGACCTGGGCATCGAGTTCCCGATCGAGGACCTGCCCCACCTGCAGAAGGACATCATCCGACGCTGCATCGCCGGCGGTCGTCCGGCCATCACGGCCACGCAGATGCTGGAGTCGATGATCGAGTCGCCGGTGCCGACCCGCGCCGAAGCCTCCGACGTGGCGAACGCCGTATTCGACGGATCCAGCGCCGTCATGCTCTCCGCGGAGACGGCGATCGGCGCCGACCCGGTGCAGGTGGTCACCACGATGGCCCGGATCGCCCAGGAGGCCGATCTGCGCTTCGACCACGCCGGCTGGGCGCAGAACATCACGCAGCTGCACATGATCAATCCGGAACAGACCTCACTTTCGGTCACCGACGCCATGACGACCGCGGCCTCCCGGGTGGTGGAGGAGGTCGACCTGGCGGCGCTCATCTGTGTCTCCGGCAGCGGCTTCACGGTCCGCTCCATGGCCCGGTTCCGGCCACGCGTCCCGGTGCTCGGCTTCAGCGCCGACCCCCGGACGGTGCGCCAGTTGACGCTGAGCTGGGGCGTCGAGCCCATCTGCCTCGCCAGCGAGATCGCCTACGAATCGCGGGTGGCGGACGCGGTGGAGGCCGCCGTCGACCTCGGGCACATCCGCGCCGGTGACCTCGTCGCCGTGTTGGCAGGCATCAATCCGGCGACGCGCAGCACCGACGTGCTGCGGCTGGTGCGTGTTCCCGCGGACCTGCGCGAACTCCGTCATGCCCCCCAGCCGGCGCGATAATGCCTGCGGCGGTCACATGAGGCCGCCGCGGGCCGCTGCGGGCACCCCCCGATCCGGGCCCGGCCTGCTCCGATCGGCGAGGAGTGCACGTGAGTGACATCCCCATCGCATTGAATCCCTCGGGGCCACCGGAGACGGTGCTCGACCCCGAACCCACCGAAGCGCTCGCCCTGCTGGCGCGCGCCCTCGCCGCGGCGCCCTCCGAGCGGCACGCCCGCATCAGCGAGATCGTCGCCCGCTGGCCCCAGTTCCTGGAGGGTTGGGCGCGGCTGGGTCAGGAGGCGCGCGACACGGTGGAGGCCTACGCCTGCTTCCGCGTCGGCTACCACCGGGGTCTGGACAGGCTCCGGCACAGCGGCTGGCGAGGGTCGGGCTACGTCCGCTGGGACCATCCCGACAACCGCGGCTTCCTGCTTGCACTGGCGGGTCTGGCTCGCACGGCGGCGCAACTGGGGGAGCAGGAGGAGGCACACCGCTGCGAGCAGTTCCTGCGCCAGTTGGACCCGAAATGGCCACCGGAGCGGTTCGATTCCTGACAGGCCGGTAACGGGTTTCAGCGGCGCCGTTCTCACCGGCGGCGCAAGCCGGCGCATGGGCCACGACAAGGCGTTCGCAGCTTTCGAGGGGCGGCCTCTCGCGGAGATCGCCCGCTGCGCTCTCGTCGAGGCCGGGGCGATCGAGGTGTTCAGCATCGGAGGCGACGAGGCCCGCCTGGCGGGGTTGGGATTCACGACGGTTCGCGACGACGCCGCCGGTGAGGGTCCTCTCGGCGGACTGCTCACGGCCCTTCGGGTGGCCGCGCTCGACTGGGTCGCCGTGCTGGCCTGCGACCTGCCGCGTGCCAGCGCAAGGACCGTGGGAGAACTGCTGGAGCACACCGCCGGAGAGACCGATGTGGTGGTGCCGCTGCTTGACGGCAGCCCGCAGCCGGCACACGCCGTCTGGCGGCGCGACTGCACGGGACTCCTCGAGCCGCTGTTCACCGCGGGGGAGCGGCGGCTCGGAGCCGCGGTCGACCACGTGCGCGCTCGCCTGGTGACCGTGCGCGACCCGACCACGCTGGAGGATGTCGATACCCCGAGGGACCTGGACGCACTGAACTCGGCGCCGGGACCGGGCACCTGATGGAGGGGTCGGGGTCCTGAGGCGCTACGAACTCGTGCAGGACGAGGCGCGCCTCACCGAAGTGGTCGCCGAGGCGCGCGGCGCGTCCGCCTACGCGCTCGACACCGAGTTCCACCGGGAACAGACCTACTTTCCCCGCCTCGGGCTCGTGCAACTGGCTTGGGCGGGACGCGTGGTCCTCGTCGACCCGTCGGCCACCTCGCTGGCACCCCTGAAGGCACTGCTGGACAGCCGGGCCACGGCGGTCACGCATGCTCCCGACCAGGACCTCGAGATCCTGCGGCACCTTGTCGGGCAGGTGCCCGCGCGCCTGATCGACACCCAGACCGCGGCGGGGTTCTGTGGGCTGCGCTCGGCCTCGCTGCGCGACCTGCTCGCCCGGTTCCTCGAGATCGACCTCGCCAAGGGCGACAGGCTCACCGACTGGCTGCGACGGCCCCTCCAACCCCAGCAGCTCGAGTACGCGGCCGGCGACGTCCGCCACCTCCTGGAGCTCTGGGCCGTGCTGCGCACCCGCCTGGAGGCTCTCGGCCGGCTGGAGTGGTGCGAGGAGGAGTGCGAGCTGTTGCGCATTCGCCAGTCGGCTGCGCGCCGGCCCGAGGAGGCCTGGCAGCGCGTGCGGGAGCTTCGCCGGCTGCCGCGCCGATCCCAGCCGTTGGCGATCGCGGTGGCCGCCTGGCGCGAACGGCGCGCCGCGCGACTCGACATTCCCGCTCGCTACGTGCTCAGCGATCTGGCAACGGCAGCGGTCGTGCAGGCGGCGCCGGAATCTCAGGCCGCTCTGGTGGCGGTTCGCGGCGTGGACGGTCGAGCCATGTCGGGTTCGACCGGGGCCGAGTTGCTCGAGGTCATCCGCGGGGCGCGGCGCGATCCTCCGCAGGTTCCCCGCAAGCCGAGAGGTCCCGACCGTTCACACCTGCAGCCGGTTGTCGCCCTCGTGTCCGCATGGCTCTCACAGGTCGCCCGTGACGACGACCTGGATCCCGCGCTCGTGGCGACGCGGGCCGATCTGACCTCGTTCCTGGAGGGCGAGCAGGGGGCGCGGCTGGCCACCGGCTGGCGCTACGAGCGCTACGGCTCGCGGGTCGAGGAGCTGCTGAGCGGCAGGGCGGCTGTGGCGCTGGAGTCCGAGGGGAAGCTGCGTATCGAGCGACGATCCGGACATCCGCTCTGAGCCGGGCGGGCCGCGGCGTTGGGGTCGGATCGGAGATCCGGCGCCTGGTCCTGGGAAAATGACGGAAGGGAATCTGTGGAGCACACTACAATGCCTGATCCCGCGGGAACGCGCGGTGGGAGCGGCGTTTCTCGCCAACAGACAGAGTTGGACGCCTGCCGTACGGCGCTCGGCACATCGAGTTCGGAGTTCTGGTTGTGAAGAAGGGACGCCACCGCCGCTACGAGGAAGCCCGCGCTCTGAAGCAGACCAGCGACGGGTTCGATGCGCTCTTCGAGGACGACGAGGAGCCCTGCCCGGAGTGTGAGGCGCTCCCCGGCCACGACCACCGATCGTGGTGCGCGCACAACACTGACGGGTAGGGCGGAGATCCGCTCACGAGCCCTCTGAGCGAGGTCTGACTCGCCGCGGGGCACCACCGTCCCCGCCCGGCGGCGATCAGCCGCCGGTCTCCTCCAGGATCTCGTCGAGTTTCAGAATGTCGTCCTCGAGCACGAGTCCGACGAACGACCCGTCGGCGGTCACCACGGCCAGCATCTCGACGTCCGCCTCGTCCATCGCGGCCACGGCGTCGCGGAGGGTCCAGGAGGGATTCGCAGCAGGGAGGTCCACGGCGACCATTTCCCGCACGGTCACCGACTCCCACTCGCTCCGGGGCAGGTCTCCGATCTGATCCAGGCCGCACATCCCGACGTAGTGACGCCCGTCCACCACCGCCACCTCGCGCTCACGGCGTCCGAGGACGTGCATGGTCATCAGCTCCGAGATCGTGGCGTCAGGGGGAACGGTGAGGACGTCGGTCCGCAGCACCGACGTGATCGGCAGCATGAAGCGGCGCTCCAGGTGGCCGAGACGTTCGGCCGCCTGGTGGGAGGAGACGCTGGCCCGCCCTGCCACCAGTTGCGCGACCGCGGCCGCCACCAGGGCCGGCACCACGAAGGCGGATCCCTGGCTGGACTCGGCCACGAACATGACCGCCGCGATCGGGGCGCGGTAGCCCGCGCCGAGGAACGCCGCCAGGCCGAGCGTCGGGTACAGACCGGTCTCGGTCTGGTCCAGCAGCACGCCCACGACCGTCCCCATCAGGACGCCCTGGACGGCGAGTGGGATGAACAGACCTCCCGTGCCGCCCGCCGCCACCGTCCCGAGCGTCGCCACGATCCGGATCCCGAACAGGGCCACGATGAGCCAGACACCCCTCGGTACGTCGAGCACCCACTCGGCGGACCGCACACCGGGTCCGAGGCTCAGCGGCGATCCGAAGAGGGCGTTCGTGGCGAACGCCAACCCGCAGAGCAGGCCTCCCGTGGCAAGGATGCGCGGCAGCGGCCCCACGCGCCCGGCGAGGGCCTTCGCCCAGCGCACGAGTGCCGAGAAGCCCCGCCCTCCCAGGCCGGCGGTGACCCCCAGCAACGCACCACCCAGCAGGTCGACGATCGCAAGGGTGCGCAGATCGCCCCCCAAGCCGGGGAAGACCGGGCTGGTGTCCCCGAGCACGACCGCGAACATCAGGAAGCTGACGGCGGAGGCCACCAGCGACGGCAGCAGCGCACGGCGGGTCACGTCGTCGCGGTAGGGCGCTTCCAGGGCGAATATGACCCCCGTGGCGGGGGCCCGGAAGATCGCGGCCACGCCGGCGGCGGCGCCGGCGGTGAGCAGCATCTGGATCTCCTCGCGACGCAGGAAGCGTCCCAGGACACCTTGGAGGTTGTGCGCCAGGGAGGCGCCGGCGAAGATCGACGGCCCTTCCATGCCGAGCGCCCCCCCGCAGCCGATCGTGGCGGCGCCGGCGAGCAGCTTGGCGGGAAGCTGTCGAAGCGGCATCCGGGGTGAGCGCTCGTGAAACGCCTTGATGTACTCGTCGGAGGTTGCCGGAGTCGTCCCGCGTCCCCCCACGACGCGCAGCAGCACGGCCGCCGCGCACAGGCCGACCAGCGGCGCGAGGGCCTGCTGCCAGAGCGGCAGATGGAAGAGCCGCTCCAGCATGATCTCGACGACGACCTGCTCGAAGAGCGCAACCAGCAGACCGACGCAAACCCCCACCCCGACCGCCGCACCGAGGACGCGAGGCAGGCGACCGGCCGGCCGGAACGAGCGGAGGAAGCGCACCGCAGGCGAGGCTACCGGGCCTGTTGGCCGACTCTGAGAATCACCCGGACGCCGCCGCGCGGCAATGCCGCCGCCGCGACCCGCCGCGACCGGGGCAGACTTCGGATGTGGCTGACATCACCGAGGCCTTCGAGAACCTGGCCGAGCGGCTCGACGGCATCGCGGCGGACATGGACGACCTGGGCTACGAGCAATTGCGCGCCGCTGCGACCGGTGGCGATCCCGCCCATCTGGCCGCCGAGCGACGGCTGCTCAAGGCCCGCCGCGCGGTCAGCAGGGCGGTCGCAGCGCTGCGAGCGCCGGAGGCTGACGACTCGACGTCACTCTGAGGAGTCGTCGCTCAGGCGGTGAGTTCCGTGGCCCGCCCGGCGAGCGTCTCCAGCAGTTCGTCGAACGACTTGGCGAACGCCGCCACCCCTTCGAGCTCCAGAACCTCGGCGACCGCGGCCAGATCCACGCCAACCTCGGCGAGAGCCCCCAGGGCCGCGGCGGCGTCATCCACGCCGGCGTCGATCGTGCGGGCCACGGTGCCGTGGCCCTCGAACGCCTCGAGGGTTGCCTCCGGGAGGGTGTTGACCGTGTCGGGCCCGATCAGGTTGTCCACGTACAGCGTGTCCGCGTAGGCGGGGTTCTTCGTGGAGGTGGACGCCCATAGCGGCCGCTGCAGGCGGGCGCCGCGGGCGGCGAGCGCTGCCCAGCGAGACCCGGAGAAGCAGCGCCGGAAGATCGCGTAGGCCAGCTTCGCCTGCGCCACCGCTGCCTTGCCGCGCAGGGCGAGCGCCGCCGGGGTGCCGATGGTCTCCAGACGGCGGTCGACCTCGGTGTCCACACGGCTCACGAAGAACGAGGCGACTCCGGAGATGCCACTGAGATCGCCGGAGCGACTCTCGAGGCCGCGCAAGTAGGCCTCGATCACCTCCTCGTAGCGCTCCAGGGAGAAGATGAGAGTGACGTTGATGCTGTGGCCCTCAGCGGTGAGCGTGTGCACGGCGTCGACGCCGGCCGAGGTCGCGGGCACCTTCACGTAGAGGTTGGGGGCGTCGATCCGTGCGTGGAGCTTCCGGGCGGCGGACACGGTCGCCGCGGCATCGTGGGCGAGTTCGGGAGCCACCTCCACCGACACGTAGCCGTCGGTGCCGGCGCTGGCGTCATAGGTCGGGCGCAGCACACCGAGCGCGGCGCTGATGTCGCTGGTGACGAGGTGCCAGTAGCTCTCCTCGGTGCCCGCGCCGCCGGCGGCCAACTCCGCCAGGTCGCTGTCATAGGCGTCGCCGGAGGTCATGGCCTTCTGAAAGATCGTGGGGTTCGAGGTGATGCCGCGGCAGCCCCGCTCCACCCAGCGGGCCAGTTCACCTCCGGTGATCCAGCTGCGCTTCAGGTTGTCCAGCCAGGGGCTCTGCCGGCCCACCTCGTGGAGTTCGACCAGCCTGCTCATGACACCTCGCTCCTTTCAGCGGCCACCGGTCGGCGCGCCGGGGACGCGATCTCGTCCAGCAACTCCCGTGCGGCCGTCACGACCCGGTCGGGGTTCATGCCCAACTCGGCCAGGACGACGTGGCCCGGCGCGGAGGCGCCGAAACGCTCCACGCCCAAGGCCCGGTCCACCCAGCGTTCCCAACCCTGGGTGACTCCCGCCTCGACCGCCAGCGACGGCCGGTCGGACGGGATGACCGCCTTGCGGTACCCGACGTCCTGGGCGGCGAACAACTCCCACGAGGGCATGGACACCACCGCCGCGGCGATGCCGGCCGCCTGCAGCCGGGCCGCGGCGCTGACGCACAGCGCCACCTCACTGCCCGAACCCACGAGGGTCACCCTGGCGCCGGGAGGCTCACTCACGACGTAGGCGCCGCGCCCCACCGCTTCCGGATCGGTCCCCTCCAGCACCGGCGTGGCCTGGCGGGTGAGGATGAGAGCCGTCGGACCGTCGCCCTCGAGGGCGATCCGCCAGGCCCCCAGGGTCTCCGGCGCGTCCGCGGGCCGGATGACGGTCAGGTCCGGGATGGCGCGCAGCGAAGCCACGTGCTCCACCGGCTGGTGTGTGGGGCCGTCCTCGCCGACCCCCAGGGAGTCGTGCGACCAGCAGAACACCGCCCTGGCCCCCGACAGCGCCGCCAGGCGCACCGCCGGGCGCATGTAGTCGCTGAAGACCAGGAAGGTGCCCCCGACCGGGAGCAAGCCGCCGTGGCGTGCGACTCCCACCATCGCCGCCCCCATGGCGTGCTCACGCACGCCGAAATAGACCTGCCGCCCACCGCCGTCGTGGCGGCTGAGGGGCTTCTCGGCGGCCAGGCTGGTGCCCGTGTTGCCGGTCAGGTCGGCACCGCCCGCCAGCACGTGATCCATGGCGCCGGCGAGCGCATGGAGGCAGGCCCCGCTGGCGGCGCGCGTCGCCACCGAGGCCCCGGCCTCCCAGGGGCCCACGTCGGCATCCCAGCCCACCGGCGGCCGCGCGGCCCACAGGCGCGGCAGTTCGGGCCGCGCCCGCACCGCGGCGGACCAGCGGTCCTCCCAGGAGCGCCGCGTCGCGGTGCCGCGTCGACCCGCGGCCCGGTAGAACTCCAGCACGTCGTCGGGCACCCAGAAGCGCTCGTTGGGAGGCAGCCCCATCACGGCCTTGGCAGCAGCGATCTCGTCGTCGAACAGGGCGTAGCCATGCGCCGCCGGAGCGTCGGTGAGGTCCGGCGAGGGGTGGGCGATGTGGCTGCGCAGCACCAGCAGCGACGGGGCCTCGGTCGCCATGGCCCGGCGCAGCGCCGCCTCGAGCTCGTCGAGATCCTCCGCCGCCTCACCGAGGGTCTCGACGTGCCAGCCGTAGGCCGCGAAGCGCCCGGCTGCGTCGTCGGAGAGCCAGAGATCGGTCTCGCCGTCGATCGACACGCGGTTGTCGTCGTAGACGTAGACGAGGCGGCCCAGACCCAGGTGGCCTGCCAGGGATGCCGCCTCGTGGCTCACCCCCTCGGCGAGGTCGCCGTCGCTGCAGACCACGAAGGTGTAGTGGTCGCAGAGTTCGGGGCCGTAGCGGATCCGCAGCCAGCGCTCGGCGGTGGCCATCCCCACGGCGTTGGCGAACCCCTGACCGAGCGGGCCGGTGGTGACCTCCACGCCGATCGCGGGCTCGGCCTCGGGATGGCCGGGGGTCCGGCTGCCCCACTGCCGGAAGGCTCTCAGGTCGTCCAGAGTGAGGTCGTACCCGCAGAGATGGGCCATGCTGTACAGGAGGATCGAGGCGTGGCCGGCGCTCAGCACGAAGCGATCCCGGTCGGGCCAGTCGGGGGCCGCGGGGTCGTAGGTCATGATCCGGCTCCACAACACGTGCGCCAGCGGGGCCAGGGCCATGGCGGTGCCCTGGTGGCCCGAGCGGGCCGCATGCGGCGCATCCATGGCGAGTCCCCGGATCACGTCGATGGCGCGGCGCTCGAGGGTGGGGTCTCGCGGAGCCTCCGCGGCGGCCCGGTCGTGGAGCACACCTCTGGGACTCACGGGCCTGCCGCCTTCCCGAACAGCGCGACCGAGGCCGTGAACCCGTGCAGGTAGCTGCGCGGCCCCACGGGCCCGATCTCACCGGCACAGAACATCCCCGCCACCGGTGCCGGGGCGATGGCGCCGGAGACGGCCGAGGCGTCCTGGTCCGCCGCCTCGAAGAGTCGGCGGCCTCGTCCGTTGCAGGTGAACAGCAGGGCGCCGTCGGCGGACCGTCCCGCCATCAGGTCGTTGAGGTCCTCTCGCGCGGTCGTGGCGTCCCGGACGTGGAACTGCACCGTGGTGCCGGTCTCGACGATGTCACCGACCGCCAGGGCACGGGACCGTCTCTCCAGCCCGAGCACGCCGCGCACGAGGAAATCGCCCCTGTCGAACTCCAGCTTGTGCTCGTTCACGACGATGCCCAGGTGGAGGCCACGCTGTACCAGGGCGCGCTCGGAGGCATCGAGACCCTCGACGATCTCCTGCAGGCGCTCGAGGGCGGGGCGGCCCCCCAGTTCGTGGATCAGGTTGCGCTCGCCGCGGGTCACGACGTAGGGCCGCCCGATCGGGCGGCATCCCTGGGACACCACCGTCTCGACCTCCGCGCTCGACTCCAGCAGCAGGCCCACGGCTCCATCGTCGAAAACCTCGCCGCCGAGCACCAGCCGGTTGCCTCCCGCCGCTGGTGAGGCCGAGGCCAATCCCCCGATTGCACGCACCTGGGGGAAGCCGGCTCCGAGGTCGCCCAGCAGGCGGTCGGCGGGGAAGCTGAACGGATCGGCGAGCAGCAGCAAGGTGCGCGGCTGCTCGTCGAGCAGCGGCAGCTCGTCGACGGGCGAGTGCTCGGCGCCGAGCGCGGGGCTCAGCCGGATCGGCGCGGCGCCGGCGAGGGGAGCGGCCCAGGCCGCGACGGCGGGCGTTTCCTCCAGTTCCCGCCCACCGGCGATCACCGCGACGGCGCCGGCGCCGAGCAGCACCTCCGGGGCGAGGCGTTCGGCGAGGGTGCCGGCGAGGAGATCCATGGCACCGAGGTGTGCCGCGGTGGCGAAGAAGACGACCGCGGCGGGGGCCGCGGTCTCGCACGACGCGGCCAACTCGGCGGCGACGCCCGCAGCCGCATCCGCCGTGGACTCCGCCTCCGAGAGGGCCACAGCAAAGCTCATCGGCGCCACGACCCTCGCGTCGGGCTCACGCGCCTGCCGCCACCGGCGGAAGCAGCGTGTAGGGAACCACCGTGGTCGGGCCGTCGCCGAGGCGACAATTCGCCTCCACCGTGTCGTAGTCCTCGAACTGCAACTCCGCCCGCACGAGCCGGAAGCTGAACTTTCCGGGCTCCACCTGGAGATACTGCACGTTGCGGGCGATCTGGGTGCCCTCGCGGGTGTAGACCACCTCCAGCACCTCGTTCCCGTCGCTGTCGGCGGGGCAGCGCACGATCACCACGAGGTGCGGCGTCCACAGCAGGGGCAGGTCGGCGGGCGCCGCCACCGAGAAGTGCACGCCCGTCAGATCGAGGCGCGTCGAGGGCCCCGACACTTGCCGGACATCGATTTCCTCGATGAACAGGGCCGCGACGATCTGCACGCCCTGACCGTACCGCCTCTGCCGCCGGGAACGTGGCTTCTGGTGCACCTGACGATTCCCGCGCCACGCCGCAACGGCGAGGCGCCCCGCGCGGGCCCCTCGGGCGTACAGTTTGGACGGTATGTTCCGCATCTTCGTGCCGCTGATGCTGCTGGCGCTGGCAGTCGCAACGTTGCTGGTGTCCAATCAGCTGGCCGACGAAGCGCCGCCGGGCCAACCGCTCGGGGTGGCGGAGGCGGACATCCCGCTGCTCTCGGCGCGGCGGCTCCCGACAGTGGCGACGAGCGCCACGCCGGTGACAGCGCCCAGGCGCGACGTGACGCTGGGACGCGACCTCACGGCGCTGGCGATCAACGCCCCGGCGCGGAGTTGTGTCGTCGTGCGCCAGGACGGCGAGGACCTGTTCGTGAAGGACCCCGACGAGCCGCTCACGCCGGCCTCGCTGCAGAAGCTCGCCACCGCCCACGCGGCCCTGTCGGCTCTGGGGCCCGACTACACGTACCGGACGTCGGCCATCGCCGAATCGGCACCCGTCGGCGGTGTGCTGCCCAACGACCTCTATCTGGTCGGCGGCGGGGATCCGCTGCTGGCGACGGTGGAGTACGCGGCGCTGCTCGAGGCTCAGGGCGCCGAACCGACCCTGCTCGATGATCTCGCCGCCGATCTCGTGGCCGACGGCCTCACCCGTATCGAGGGCGGGGTCATCGCCGTGCAGGATCGCTACGACGACGCCGGCTCGGTGGCCTCCTGGCCCGCCGAGTGGGTGCAGGCCGGCGGCGCCGGAACCCTCAATCCGGTCGCCCTCAACCAGGGATTCCAGACGCCGGAGGGAATCGTCGCCACGGAGGGACTGCTTCCCGAGCCCGAGCCGGCGCTGCGCACCGCAGCGCTGTTCGACGACATGCTGGAAGCCCGAGCGGTGAGGATCCCCGAACGTCCCGGCGTGGCCGCTCCGGAGCGGGACCTCGGCGGCTTCCTGGAGTTGGGGTCGATCGACTCCGCACCGCTGAGCAGCCACCTGCGCTACATGCTGACCGAGAGCGACAACACGACGGCCGAATTGGTGCTGAAGGAGGTGGGCCTGGCCTGGTCCGGCACCGGTTCGACCCTGGACGGCGCCCTGGCCACCCTGGAGCTGCTGGCCGCCGACGCCGGCCGGCCCGTGGTGGTGTTCCCGCCCGCCGACGGCTCCGGCCTCAGCCCCGAGAACAAGCTCACCTGCCGTCAGGTCACCGACATCCTCGAGATCGGCGGCGCCGGCGGGGAGTTGGCCTCCTACCTCCCGGTGGCGGGGGAGTCGGGCACCCTGCGGAACCGCTTCGCCAACTCCTCCGCCGCCGGGCGGGTCCGGGCGAAGACCGGCTCGCTGCCGGGTGTGTTCTCCCTGGCCGGCTTCGTCACCGGCAGCGACGATCGGCCGATCACGTTCGCCGCCATCCTGAACGGGGAGGGCCTCGCCGCCGTGAACGCCGACGCCTTCCTGGAGCAAATGCTGGAGATCCTGGTCGCCCATCCCAACTACGCCGAGGCCGGCGGCGCCGAGTCCCCCGGCGGCGAGGGGTAGCGCTGTGGCCGCATCGCCGCCGGGGGACTCGGCGGTGCGAGAGCTGCCGATGTTCCCCCTGCAGCACCTGCCCCTGCCGGGCGCCGCGCTGCCGTTGCACGTCTTCGAACCGCGCTACGTGGAGCTGACCAGGTTCTGCCTCGACGGCGACGGGCTGTTCGGAGTGGTGTTGATCATGCGCGGATCGGAGGTGGGAACCGATCCCGGCCAGGTCCGCAGCGACCTCGGTGTGCTGACGCGGATCCGCCGGGCGCGTCCGGTGGAGGGCGAGCGCTGGATCCTGGAGACCGAGTGCCTCGACAGGTTGCGCGTCCGCCGCTGGCTCGCCGACGACCCGTACCCGCGTGCCCTCGCCGAGCCCTGGCCGGATCCGCCGGCGCCCGCCGGCGCCACCGCCGCTCCGGCGGCGCTCGTGACCGAGGCGTTCCGGCGCATCGTGGCACTGCTCGGGGCCGATCGCTCCGCCGGTGTCCCGGAGATGCGATTCGACCACCTCAGCAGCGATCCCACCCGGGCCGCCTACCAGCTGTGCAGCGCGGCGCCGATCGGAGAGCTGGACCGGCTGCGCCTGCTCGGCGCACCCGCCACCTCCGAGCGTCTCGAACTGCTCGGGGAACTCCTGGAGGGCGTCGAGGAGACGCTTCGCCTGCTCCACGGGGCCGACGGCCAGCCCGCACCCGACTGAGCCGGAGCGCGGGGGAGGCGATTCGGGGCTCAGAGCATCTGGGGTGCACCGGTAGACTCGCTCGCGTGGTTCCTGCGAGCGACCAAGAGGCGCGATCCCCCGACGGAGCCACTGCCGGCGGGGATGTACCGGGGGCCGAGGCAGGTAGCACCGAGGCGCCGGCCGAGCCGGCGGAGGCTCTGGCCGAACTCCGCGACGTCGTCCTCGCCTATTTCCGCCAGGAGGCGGTGGAGCCGCTCAGGCGCCTGCTGGCCTGGCTGGGATTCGGGCTTCTCGGAGGCGTCTTCGTGTGCACGGGACTGGTCCTGCTGGCCCTGGGCGGCCTGCGGGCGCTGCAGACAGAGACCGGTGGGCATCTCACCGGCACCCTCAGTTGGGCGCCGTACGCGATCGTGCTGGCGGCCGTGCTCGTGGTGTTCCTGTTCGCCCGCTCGGCGGCGCGGGCCCGCAGGCGCCAGGCACCGGAGGAGGAGAGGTGAACGCCGGCGTGCCCGGCGCCGTCACGCCGGAGGACCTCCGGGCAAGGCTCCAGCAGGTGGCCGATTCCCTGAACGCCGCCAGTGCCCCCGCCCGGCGGAGCGGCTTCCGTCTGGGCGTCATCGGCGGGATCGCTCTCGTGATCCTGGCCTTCTTCCTGGGCAGGCGACGCGGCCGCCTGACGCGCACATTCGTCGAGCTGCGCAGGTACTGAACCGGTGATTGCGGCAGCGATGGGCCGGGCCCTGGCGCTGGCGCGCCGGCGCGGCATCACCCGGGGGCTTCTCGGCGTCAGCACCTTCTGGCTGCTGACGGGGGCGCTGGCATGGGGGCTGAGAGGCCTCTACCGGACGCTCCGGCCCACCCAGCCGGCTGCTCGCACCACCCTGCGGTTGAGGCCGGGTGAGCGGCTCGTCGTCTTCCACCGTGGGCCGCGCCCGCGCCGCTGAGCCACTGGAGGCGCGTGAGCGAGGAGACCAGGAGCCCCACCAGCCGCCCCGACGGCCCCGAGAGCAGCGGCGAGGACGGCGCCGGCATCGCCGCCGGACCGGGCGGCGGCTTCGGCGACGGGGACCTGGTGCTGCTGGTCGACCGGAAGAACCGCAGCTACCTGCGGCGGCTCGAGCCGGGCGGATTCTTCCACTCTCATTCCGGTCTCGTGGCCTGGGATGATCTCCTGGGCCGCCCGGAGGGCAGCGAAGTGCGCTCGGTCGGCGGGACCCGCTTCCAGGCGTTCCGCCCGACGCTGTCGGACTTCATCGTCAAGATGAAGCGAGGCGCCCAGGTCATCTACCCCAAGGATCTCGGTCCCATGCTGCTGCTCGCCGACATCGCGCCGGGCCATCGCGTCCTGGAGTCCGGGGTGGGTTCGGGCGCGCTGTCGTTGGCTTTGCTGCGGGCCGGTGCGGAGGTGTTCGGCTACGAGATCCGGCCGGACTTCGCCCGCCGCGCCACCAAGAACGTGGCAGAGTTCCTCGGCCCCGAGGCGCTGGCCCGCTACCACGTCTCCGAACGGGACTGCTACGAGGGGATCGACGTGGAGGAACTGGACCGGGTCGCGCTGGATCTTCCCGAGCCCTGGAGGGTGGTGCCGCACGCCGCCGGTCGTCTCCGGCCCGGCGGCCTCCTCATCGCCTACACCCCGAGCGTGGTCCAGGCCACGCGCCTGCGCGAGTCGCTGGAGCGCGGGCCCTGGGCGCTGGCGGCCACCGTGGAGGTCCTGCAGCGGAGCTGGCACATAGCCGGTGAGGCGGTCCGGCCCGACCATCGGATGGTCGCCCACACCGGGTTCCTCACCCATGCCAGGCGGCTGCCGGCCTAGAGGCGCCGGGCCGTGAACCTTCTCGACCTGGCCGTGGTGGGTCTGCTGCTGCTGGCTGCGCTCGTGGGTCTGCGCACCGGGCTGCTACGGCCCGGGCTGGCCTGGCTGGGTGTGGCCCCCGGGCTCGTCGGCGCCATCCGCCTCCTGCCGTGGGCTCTCGAGGAGATCGCCCCCTCGACCGTGGGGTGGCACCCGACCGCCTACCCGCTGGGGGTGAGCGCCGGCATCCTGGCGGCGGGGGCGCTCGCCGGACACGTCGCCGGCTACGCGCTCGGCCGGCTACTGCACCTCGCACTCCCGGAATCGCTGCGCACCGCCGATCGGGTCGCCGGTTTCTTCGCCGTCGCCGCCGTGGCGGGCGCCCTGCTGTGGCTGCTGGCTCCGACCGTGGCCAGCACTCCCGGTTGGCCGGCCGAGGCGAGCGAGGGTTCGCGGCTCGTGCGGCTGAGCCTGGAACACCTGCCCGCGCCGCCGGAGGGCCTGGACCGCGCGGTGGCCTGGGTCCGCCTCAACTCCGGCTAGCCCAGGCGCGCCGGCGTCCCGGGCGCGCGCCGATCACTGGGAGCGACGGGTCGATTGCCGTGGCGCCCGGAGGCGTCTCAGGCGTCGATCTCTATGAAGATGCACTCCCCGGGGCATTCCTCGGCGGACTCGATCGTCGCCTCTTCCTGACCCGCCGGCACGACGGCCAGCCCGGTGGGTCCGCCCGGGTCGCTGAAGATGGTGTCACCCTCACGCACGTAGGCCAAGCCATCGTCGAGCAGCGTGAACACGTCCGGCGCGATCTCCTCACAGAGTCCATCACCCGTGCACAGATCCTGGTCGATCCAGACCTTCATCTTGCCGCTCCCCGATTGACTGGATGGTGCGTGCCTGACCGGTAAATCACCGCCTCGACGAGTATAGCGCCGGCCCGGGCACGCCCCGCATGGACACGGCCCGACGCCATGGTCGACTCGGCCGCGACAGCGCCGCGGTCGGAGCGAGTGTAGTCACCTGAACCCATGGCACCGCGTGTAGGGTCGCATAGGAGACCCGCGGAGGGAGGTGAGAAAGATCGACGAGGCACCCAAGGATCAGGCCGTTCAGCTGAAGCTGCTGCGCCAGGAGATCGAGGCACTGCGCCGGCGCCTGCAGGACACCCCGCAGCGCATCCGCACCCTCGAGGAGCGCCTCCTGGAGACCAAGGGGCAACTGGCCCAGGCCGTCTCACAGAACGAGAAGCTGACCCACACCCTGCGCGAGGCGCGCGAGCACATCGGCGCGCTGCGGGAGGAGGTCGAGAAACTCACCCAGACCCCGAACGCCTACGGCACCGTGCTGCACCTCAACGACGACGGCACCGCCGACGTGTTCTCCTCGGGCCGCAAGATGCGCGTGGCGATCCACCCCGAGGTGGAGGGCACTCTCGAACGGGGCCAGGAGGTGGCGCTGAACGACTCCCTGAGCGTCGTGCTGGCCCGCACCTCCGACGGCACCGGCGAGGTCGTCACCCTGACCGAGTTGCTCGAGGGCGGCGGCCGGGCGGTGGTCAGTTGCCGCGCCGACGAGGAGCGGGTGGTGGACCTGGCCGAGGGTCTGGCCGGTGTGCCGCTCCGGGTCGGCGATCCGATGCTGATGGACACCCGCTCGGGCCTCCTCACCGAGCGACTCGTGCGCTCGGAGGTCGAGGACCTGGTGCTGGAGGAGGTGCCCGAGGTCACCTACGACGATGTCGGGGGGCTCGACGCGCAGATCGAGAAGATCATCGACGCCGTGGAGTTGCCGTTCCTCTACGCGGACCTGTTCGCCGAACACCGCCTGCCGGCGCCGAAGGGCATCCTGCTCTACGGGCCGCCCGGGTGCGGCAAGACGCTCATCGCCAAGGCGGTGGCCAACTCGCTGGCCACCAAGGTGGCCGGGGCGACGGGCAACGAGAAGGCGCGGAGCTACTTCCTGAACATCAAGGGCCCGGAGCTTCTGAACAAGTACGTCGGCGAGACGGAGCGGCAGATCCGCAGGGTCTTCCAGCAGGCCCGCGACCGCTCCGCCGAGGGTTGGCCGGTCATCGTCTTCTTCGACGAGATGGAGTCGCTCTTCCGGATGCGCGGCAGCGGCATCAGTTCGGACATGGAGTCCACCGTCGTGCCCCAGTTGCTTGCCGAGATCGACGGAGTGGAGGCGCTGCGCAACGTCATCGTCATCGGTGCCTCCAACCGGGAGGACCTGATCGATCCCGCGATCCTGCGCCCGGGCCGCCTCGACGTGAAGATCAAGATCGAACGGCCCGAGGCCGAGGCGGCGGCGGCGATCTTCGCCCGCTATCTGACCGTGGACCTGCCGATCGCCGAGAGCGCCGTGGACACCATCGGGGGCGGCGAGCGGGACAAGGCGGTCCGCGGCATGATCGAGCAGACGGTCGCGGAGATGTACAGCGCCGACGAGCGCAACGAGTTCCTCGAGGTCACGTACCAGAACGGTGACAAGGAGACGATGTACTTCCGCGACTTCGCCTCCGGGGCCATGATCGAGAACATCGTCAGGCGGGCCAAGAAGCTGGCCATCAAGCGCGTCATCGCCGGGGGGCCCGCCGGCATCACCCTCGACGACCTGCTGCAGTCGGTCACCCAGGAGCACACCGAGCACGAGGACCTCCCCAACACCACCAATCCCGACGACTGGGCCAAGATCGCCGGCAAGAAGGGCGAGCGGATCACCTTCGTGCGCACACTGGTCCACCGCGACGATCTCAACACCGGTGGCCGTTCCATCGAGCGCGTCGCCACCGGCCAGTACCTGTAACGCCCGGATCTCGCCGGCGTGATCGTCCCCAAGATCTGCGGACTCGAGACCGAGTACGGGATCACCCACCGCGGTGCCGAGGAATCCAACCCGATCACAGCCTCCTCCCTGTTGATCAACGCCTACCTGTCAGGCCTCCAGCACGCGCCCGGCTCGCCGATCGCGCGCGTGGAGTGGGACTTCGAGGACGAGATGCCGGGGCGGGACGCCCGTGGCGTCGGCGGGGGGGACATCGGCTACGAGCCCGAGACCCACCTCGTCAATGCCGTGCTGACCAACGGCTCGCGCTACTACGTGGACCACGCCCACCCCGAGATATCCGGGCCGGAGTGCGCCGACGCCCGCAGCGCAGTCGTCTGGGACCGGGCGGCGGACGTCATCGCGCAGCGCTCCATGGAGGCGGCCCGGGCCCTGCTGCCCGAGGGTCAGGAACTCGTCGTCTACAAGAACAACTCCGATGGCAAGGGCAACTCCTACGGCTGCCACGAGAACTACCTCATGGATCGCGCCACGCCGTTCGGACGGATCGTGCACGGGGCCACCCCCCACTTCGTCACCCGCCAGATCTTCTGCGGGGCCGGGAAGGTGGGGACGGAGACTGCGGGGATCGAGCGCCACTCGGTCCCGTTCCAACTCAGCCAGCGTGCCGACTTCTTCGAGGAGGAGGTCGGGCTGGAGACGACCCTCAAGCGGCCGATCGTGAACACCCGTGACGAACCGCACGCCGATGCCCGGCGCTACCGGCGGCTGCACGTCATCGTGGGCGATGCCAACCTCGCCGAGGTGGCCACCTTCCTGAAGGTCGGCACCACGGTCCTGGTTCTGGCCCTGGTGGAGCAGGACCTGTTCCCCGACGACCTGTGCCTCGCCGCGCCGGTGCAGGCGATCCGGGCCGTCAGTTGCGATCTGAGCCTGCGACGCCCGTTCCGGCTCGCCGACGGCACCAGCGCCACCGCTCTCGACGTGCAGTGGGAACTCCTCGAGCGCTGCGTCAAGTACTGCGACGATCTCGGCACCGACGGCGTCGGCGGCGAGGTGGCCAACGAGGTGCTGGCGCGCTGGGAGACCGTGCTGACGCAACTCGAGACCGACCCGCTCAGCCCCGCCACGACCGTGGACTGGGTGGCCAAGTACACGCTCCTGGACGCCTACCGCGCCCGCAACGGTTGCGACTGGACCGATTCCCGCATTCAGGCCCTGGATCTGCAGTACCACGACCTGCGCCCGGAGCGGTCGGTGGCGAACCGGTTGCCGCTGGAGCGAATCGCCGACCCCGACGAGGTCCTGTGGGCCACGGAGAACCCCCCGCCGGACACCAGGGCCTATTTCCGCGGCCGCTGCCTGCAGCAGTTCGCCTCCCACGTCGTGGCGGCGAACTGGGACTCGGTGGTCTTCGATCTCGGCGGCGAGACCCTGCGCCGGGTCCCCATGATGGAGCCTGCCCGCGGGACCAACCAACATGTGGCTAGCTTGTTCGACGACTGTCAGACCCCGGCCGACCTGATCGGGAGGCTTCAGCAGTGATGGGTGAGCGCGAGAACCATGGCTGAACGAGAGCGGATCCAGAAGTCGTCGCGGCCCAGTGCCGAATCGGAACCGGCGGCGGAGGCGCCCACCGCAAGCCCCACCGGTGACCGCCTGAAGGCCGAACTCGACGACCTCCTCGACGAGATCGACGAGGTGCTCGAGACCAACGCCGAGGAGTTCGTCAACTCCTACATCCAGAAGGGCGGCGAGTAGCGCCTGTGCCGGCGGTCCCGCCGGCACCACCGAAGGCCGCGCTCAGCGGTTCGCCGGGAGTAGCCTCGCGCCATGAACCTTCCGCCGGTGCGGAGCCTGCCCTCCTTCGCGGCCGGCGATGATCCGGGGCCCAGCTTCACCGGTCTCCTCGCCGCGGCGGGACATCCCCCCGACGCCGGCCTCCCCGACGCCCCCCTCCCCGACGCCGCAGCCTCCCGAGACCTGCCCCCGGTTGCCCATGCCACCACGGTGGTGGCGCTGCGTCACCGCGACGGGGTGGTGATGGCGGGTGACCGGCGGGCTACCGCGGGGAACCTGATCAGCCACCGCACGATCGAGAAGGTGTACCCCGCGGGTCGCCACGCCGGCGTCGCCATAGCGGGCGCGGCCGGACCGTCGATGGAGATGGTGCGCCTGTTCCAGCTGCAACTGGAGCACTACGAGAAGGTCGAGGGGCAGCCGCTCAGCCTGGAGGGCCAGGCCAACCAGCTGAGCCAGATGGTCCGGGCGAACCTCACCTCGGCGCTGCGCGGCCTGGTCGTGGTCCCGCTGTTCGCGGGCTGGGACGAGCGGCGGCGCTGCGGCCGGCTGTTCCAGTACGACGTGACCGGGGGTCGCTACGAGGAGCAGGACTATGCCGCCGGCGGCTCGGGCAGCCTCCACGCGGGCACGGTCGTGAAGCTGGGCTTCCGCCCCGACCTGGAGCCGGCTGCGGCTGTCGAGCTCGCCATCTCCGCTCTGTTCCAGGCGGCCGACGAGGATTCGGCCACCGGTGGGCCCGATCTCGTCAGGGGCATCTTCCCCGTCGTGGTGAACATCGACGTCGACGGGTACCGGCGGCTCGAGGATTCCCAGGTCGAGGAGCGCTTCCGCACATTGCTGGCGTCATTCGACGGCGCCGCCGAAACCCGGACCGAGCCGGAACCCGATGACACCGCCTGAGCACCGGGCGTTGCCGCCGGGGGGTCACCGCGGCAGGCGTGACGGGGGCAGCCCATGAACATGCCCTTCTACGTGGCGCCCGAGCAGATCATGAAGGATCGGGCGGACTACGCCCGCAAGGGGATCGCCCGGGGCAAGAGTCTCGTCGCCGTCACCTATCGCGACGGCGTCCTGCTGTGCGCCGAGAACGTCTCGAACACGCTGCGGAAGATCAGCGAGATCTACGACCGCATCGCCTTCGCCGGGGTGGGCAAGTACAACGAGTTCGACCAGCTCCGCATCGCGGGCGTGCGCCATGCCGATCTGAAGGGCTACGCCTACAGCCGCCAGGACGTGGAGGCCCGCAGCCTCGCCAACCAGTACGCCCAGATACTCGGCCAGATCTTCACCCACGAGATGAAGCCCATGGAGGTGGAGATCCTCGTGGCCGAGCTCGGCGACGAGCCGGGCGACGAGCAACTCTTCCACATCCTCTACGACGGAACGGTCAACGACGAGAGCCGCTGTTCGGTGCTCGGCGGCGAGGCGGAGGCCATCTCCGAGCGGCTGAGTGACCTCCACGACCCCGACTCCGAGGTTCAGGCTGCGCTGCAGGCTGCGGTGACCGCCCTGGGCGGGTCGGAGCGAACGCTCGTCGCCGACGACCTCGAGGTGGCCACCCTCGACCGCACCCTCGGCCGGCGCTGCTTCCGCCGGCTGGGAATCGCCGAGGTGGACGGGCTGCTGGGCGCGGCGGGGTAGGGGCCACACCTTGCAGCGGCGGATCTACGGGATCGAGAACGAGTACGGCGTCACCTTCGCACTCGGCAGCCAGCGTCGCCTCAGTCCCGACGAGGTGGCGCGCTACCTGTTCCGCCGGGTGGTGTCATGGGGACGCAGCAGCAACGTGTTCCTCGCCAACGGCGCCAGGCTCTATCTCGACGTGGGCTCGCACCCCGAGTACGCCACCCCCGAGTGCGACTCCCTCTACGACCTGGTGACGCACGACCGCGCCGGGGAACTGGTGCTGGACCAGCAGGTGGCCTACGCCCAGGAGCGCCTGAACGCCGACGGCATGCGCGGCGAGATCTACCTCTTCAAGAACAACACCGACTCGGCGGGGAACTCCTACGGGTGCCACGAGAACTACCTCACCACGCGCCGCGAGGAACTCGCCGAGTACAGCGAGGTGCTCATCCCGTTCCTGGTGACCCGGCAGATCTTCGCCGGCGCCGGCAAGATCCTGCTGACCCCCCGCGGCGCCAAGTACTGCATCAGCCAGCGCGCCGAGCACATCTGGGAGGGAGTGTCGAGCGCCACCACCCGCTCGCGGCCGATCATCAACACACGTGACGAGCCCCACGCCAACGCCGAGCTGTTCCGCCGGCTGCACGTCATCGTGGGCGACTCCAACATGAGCGAGTACGCCACGTTCCTGAAGGTGGGGGCCTGCAGCATCCTGCTGCAGATGATGGAGGAACCGTCGATCGTGCTGCGGGACATGACGCTCGAGAACCCCATCAGGGCGATCCGCGAGATCAGCCACGACGACTTCGAGAAGATCAGCGAGGGCTCCCGGCCCTGGCGGCGCGTGCGCCTGGCCAACGGCCGGCAATTGAGCGCACTCGACATCCAGCGGGAGTACTTCGAGCGGGCGCAGGAGTTCTCCACCCGGTTCGACATCGGCGTGGAGCAGAAACGCGCCCTGCAGATGTGGGGGCATTGCCTGGAGCGCCTCGAGGCGGATCCCCTCAGCCTCGACCGCGAATGCGACTGGGTCATCAAGTACCGGCTGATCAACCGGTACCGGGAGCGCAACGGGCTCACCTGGGACGACCCCCGGCTGGCACTGCTGGACCTGAAGTACCACGACGTGAGCCGCGAGCGGGGGTTGTTCTACAAGCTGCAGGAGCGGGACCTGGTCGAGTCGATCTGCCTGGAGTCCGACGTCGTCGAGGCGATGCACCGACCCCCGCAGACCACCCGGGCCCGCCTCCGCGGGGAGTTCGTGCGGCGCGCCAAGGAGCGCAAGCGGGACTACACCGTGGACTGGGTGCACCTCAAGCTGAACGACCAGGCACAGCGCACGGTGCTGTGCAAGGACCCGTTCAAGTCCCACGACGAGCGGGTCGAGAAGCTGATCGCATCGCTGTGAACGGGCGCCGGGAGCCGCTGGCGTGAGCACTCCGGCCGGCGCCAAGCTGGAACGCCTCCTGAATCTGACCGCGGCCCTGCTGAACACCGAACGGCTGCTGCCGGCGTCGGAGATCGCCGCCAAGGTGGCGGGCTACGCCAGCGGCAAGGAGGCCTTCCGGCGCACGTTCGAACGCGACAAGAGCGAACTGCGCCAGATGGGCATCCCGATCACGACCGGCACCGTCCCGGGAAGCGATCCCCCCGTGGAGGGCTACCGCATCCACCCCCGGGACTACTACCTGGAGGATCCCGACCTCGCCGCCGACGAGCGTGCCGCGCTGCACCTGGCGGCCCGGACGGTGCGCCTGGAGGGCACGGCGATCGAGACCGCCTTCTGGGCCCTCGGGGGCCGGCCGCCGGAGGGGGATCCGGCTCCGGAGCTGGCCGTGATCCCCTTCAACGAGCACCTCGCCGTCCTGTACCGGGCGATCAGCGGGCGCAGCGCGGTCTCCTTCCGCTACCGCGGCGAACCGCGCTCGGTGGAGCCGGTGCGGCTGCACTTCACCCGCGGGCACTGGTACCTGGGGGGCCAGGACCGTGAGCGCGCCGCCTGGCGCCACTTCCGGCTGGACCGCATCGCGGAACTGGAGGTCGGCCGGCCGGGGGCGTTCGTGCCGGAGCCCGAACCTGCCGGGAGCCTCGAGCGGCCCCCCTGGGAGATGGGCGGCGAGGCGTGGACGGCGCAGATCGACGTGGACGCGGACGTTGCCGGCTGGGCGCTGGGACAGGTGGGACAGGACACGGCACGCGAGCTGCGTCCCGACGGCTCGCTGCGGCTGCAACTGCCGGTGGCCAATGCGGACGCCCTCGTGGACTTCGTCCTCGGTCTCCTGGACCGCGCCGAGTTGGTGGATCCACCGGAACTGCGCCAGAAGCTTCTCGAGAGGGTGCGGGCGTGCGCTGCCGCCGGATCTCTCGAGCCCGTCCCGACTGCGCCGAGCCGCTCGGCCGCAACCGAAACGCCGCCCCCCGCGGCAGTTGCGGACCCGGCCGCAGGCGCGACGCAACCCTCCCGGCGGTTGACCTCCTCCGAGCGCATGCAGCGGCTCCTGCAGCTCATTCCCTGGGTGGCGGATCGGGGCGGAGCCACTCTCGCCGAGATCACCGAGCGCTTCGACTACCCCGCGGGCGGGTTGCTCGACGATCTGCAGCAGGTGGTCTTCATGGTCGGGGTGCCTCCCTATACGCCCGACGCCCTGATCGAGGTGGAGGTGGAGGACGGCTGGGTCCAGATCCACTTCGCCGACTACTTCCGCAGACCTCTGCGCCTGACGCCGCCGCAGGCGCTGGCGCTCCTCGCCGCGGCCACCGGTCTGCTGGGCCTCACCGGCGACAGCGCGCTGCAACGAGGCCTCGTCAAGCTGGCTCGAACGCTCGGCGTGAACCCGGCCGAGGCGCTCGAGATCCGCCTCGGCGAGGCAACCACCGAGGCGCTCCTGACCCTGCAGGAAGGCTGCCGCAGCCATCGTCCGGCCGCCGTCCGGTACTACAGCTACGACCGTGACGCCGTCACCGAGCGGGTCATCGAGCCCTACCGCACCTTTGCGCACGAGGGCGCCTGGTACGTGCGGTCCTTCTGCAGGCTCAGCGGCCAGGAGCGCACCTTCCGCATCGACCGCGTCATCGCGGCGGAACTGCTGGAGGAGTCCTTCGAGGTGCCCCCGGGTCCGATCACGGCCACCGTCTGGGATCCGCCTGCGGACGCCCCCTGGGTGGAGCTGGCGCTGGAGGGGCCCGCCCAATGGGTTCTCGACTGCTACCCGGCGAGCCGGATCGAATGGGACGGTCCAACCTGCCGGGCGCGACTCCCCGTCGGTGGGATCGCCTGGCTCGAACGCCTTCTGCTCCGTCTCGGACCGGCTGCCCGGGTCATCGGAGGCGAAGGCCTGCCGCCCGAACCGGGCGCCGCCGCGGCTCGACGAATCCTCGCGCGCTACGCCGAATAGCCGCAGCACAGAGGGTGCAGTCGGTTACGGTGAACCCTCGATGAGCCAAGAACCTCCACGGAAGGACCCGCGAGAGTTGAACCCGTCGGATCCGGCGTGGGTGGATCACATCCTGGATCAGCTCACCAGCCGGCCGATGCCCGCCGGACCCGACGTGGCGAGCGTGCCGGGAGCCGAGCCCGAACCTGCCGAGGCCGCCCCGGAGCCTCCCCCCGAGGACACCGTCCATCACGACCCGCCCCCCGCCGAGGACCCCGTGCCGCCGGACGCCCCGCCTGCGGTGCCCGACGCGACGCCACCCGAGCCGGAGTTGGGACTGCTGGACGAGCTGGCGTCCCTGGAACTCGATCCGGCCGGCGGGCCGGCCGAGGATCCCGACCCGAGGCCCGAACCGCCGCCGATGGACCCGATCGAGAGCCTGATCGACCGGCCGGAGGCGCAGCCGCCTCCGCTCGAGCAGTCCGTCCCCCCGGCGCCGCCTCCGCCCGAGCAATTCATCCCCCCGGCGCCGCCTCCGCCCGAGCAATTCGTCCCCCCGTCGCCGCCCCCCGCGCCCCGGCCACCGGTCGCGGAGCCGCCCCCCGCTCCACCGCCGCCGGTTTTCGAAGCCCCTCCGGTGTTCGAACCGCCGCCCGTGCCGCCCCCGATCCCACCCCCGCCGCGGCGGCGGCCGCCCCGGGGAGCCCCCGGTCCGGGGACGCGCCCCGCGGACCCCCTGCTTGCCGGCGCCCCCCCAGGTCGAGTTCAGGCGCCGCCCCGGCCTCGCCGACCCGTTGCCCCTGAGCATCCCGAGGAGCCGCCGGAGATCCCCTACGACGACTACCCGCTCGACTTCGACGAAGAGCTCGAGGAAACGCACAGCAGGTGGCGCACGGTGGTGGGCTGGGCCCTCACCGTGGCGATCGCCATCGTGCTGTCGCTGGTGATCCGCTCGTTCGTGGCCCACGCCTTCCACGTGGAGTCGGGTTCGATGGAACCGACGCTGGCGCCCGGCAACCGGATCCTCGTGAACAAGCTCGCCGACAACCCCGCACGCGGCGACCTCGTCGTCTTCAGCCGCCCCGACGGTGATCTCGTCAAGAGGGTCGTCGCCCTCGAGGGCGAGACCGTCTACTTCTTCGACGACGGTGTCGTCGGGATCGGCGACCGGTTCCTCCAGGAGCCCTACCTCTCGGCGGGGACCGGGACCTTCGTGCGCTCCTCCATACCCAACTGCGACCCCTCCGAGGGCGTCGCCGGCGCCGTGGCCTGCACGGTGCCCGAGGATCACGTCTTCGTCCTGGGCGACAACCGGGGGGTCTCCTTCGACAGCCGGAACTTCGGGCCCATCCCCCGGGACGACCTCATCGGCAACGCGGCCCTGCAATTCTGGCCCCTGGGCGACCTGCGCAGCCTCTGAGCGGCACCGGCCAGGCCGCCGGCGCCAGTGTCTCTAGCCGTAGTACCGGGCGATGGCGCTCATCATCCGATCCACGTGATCGCTGTAGACCGCATCGAGACCGGCGTCGAGCAGCTCGCCCAGCGTGCGGTCGTGGTGGGCGTCCCAACCGAAGGCCAGCACCCCGAAACGGTGGAACAGCGCCGCGGTCCCCCCGGTCCAGTCGGCATGGGGCATGTTGACCGCGTCGATGCGATTGCGGGACAGCTGCGCGGCCAGGCGCTCAGGGCCGTGCTCCATGCGGCGCCGCCTCGTGGAGAACACCAGCCGGACATCGGTCCAGCGTTCCCGCCATTCCTCCAGCAACCGCAGGGAGCCGGAGCAGAGCCAGAGCCGGCGGGCACCCTCGGTGCCGGCGCGCCGCGCGGCCGCCACGACGCCCGGTGCCGCATCAGGGTCCTTGATGTCCACGGAGAAGTCGAAGTCCGTGCCGCAGGATTCGTAGAGATCCTCCGGCGAGAGCACGGCCGCGGGCATGTCGACCCGCCGGGCGGCGCGCACCTTCCGGGTTCCCAGGTGGGGGAGCGGCGGCCGGAAGCGACTGTCGTGGTGCAGCACCACAGCGCCGTCGACGGTGGTGCGGGCGTCACTCTCCAGCCCCGTGGCCCCCATCGCCAGGGCCGTGGAGAACGCGGCCAGCGAGTTGCCCGGAGCGTGCGCCATGCCGCCGCGGTGGGCGAAACCGATCGGGCGCGACACCAGGGCGGGGAGGCGCGGACCCATGCCACAGTGTGCCCTCCCCAAGGCCGATCGCGGCCCAAAGATAGGCTGACGGAGTGCTGGGGTTCTTGAACGTCGGACCGGGTGAGATCGTGGTGATCCTCGTCATCGCCCTGGTCGTGCTGGGCCCGAGCCGGTTGCCCGCGACGGCGCGGACCCTGGGCCGCTTCCTGGCCAAGACCCGCGACGTCGTCGCCAGATTCCAGCAGGAGATGCAGGCTGCCGCCGACCTCCCGCTGGAGGTCATCGCACGCGAGCGGGCCCGTCTCGACGAGCCGATCCGGACCTCCGCTCAGACCGGCACGCCGCAGCCCGATGACGCGACGCCCGGCGAGGGCGACTCCACGGTGATCGCCACCGAGCCCGGCGAGGTCGCCGAACCCGCCGGCGGGGAATCCACAGCGCCCGCCGCCGAGGGGGATTCCGAACCGGAAGAGCGCGACGCTCGATGAGCGACCCCCCACCTCCCACCGAGGAGGCCGTCGGCGGGCGGATGACCCTCGTGGAGCATCTGGCCGAACTGCGCCGCCGCCTGATCATCTCGATGGTCGCGCTGGCCTGCGGCTTCGTGGTCTGCTGGGTGTTCTACCCGCAGATCCTGGACTTCCTCGTGGCGCCCTACTGCGACGTGGTGAGTCCCGACGCCGAGGGCCTCGACGCACCCGGCAAGTGCCGCCTCCTGGTGCTCGACCCGCTCGAACCGTTCTCGGTGCGGGTCAGCGTGGCGGGCTACGGCGGCGCCGCGCTGGCCATGCCGATCCTGTTGTGGCAGGCCTGGCGCTTCATCACGCCCGCCCTGTTCCCCCGTGAGCGCCGGCACACCGCGGCTTTCGTCATCATGGCCACCCTGCTGTTCGCCGGTGGCGTGGCCCTGGCGTTCTGGACGATCCCGCGTGCCCTCGGCTTCCTGGCCGAACTCGGCGGCGACGATCTGGTCAGCTTCTTCTCGCCGCGGCGGTACCTCTCGTTCGTCGTGAAGATGGCGCTCGCCTTCGGCCTGGGCTTCGAGTTTCCGATCTTCCTGGTGTTCGGCCAGATCACCGGCATCATCCCGACCCGCACGCTGCAGCGGATCCGTCCCTGGGCGGCTGTGGGGATCGTCGTGGTGGGAGCCGTGATCACCCCCACGGGCGATCCGTTCACCCTGCTCATCCTCTCGGGCCCGATGTACGCGTTCTACGAACTGTCGATTCTCTTCGGAGTGCTGAGACAGAGGCGAAAGGAGCGCGAGGAGGCCGCGGAGCTGCCGCCGGCCACGGGCGAGCCGGCCGCGGGCGACACCTCATGAGCAGCGTCGAGGCCGCCACCGGCGCGCCCACCTATCCCTTCGAGCTGGATCGCTTCCAGCTCGAAGCCATCGAGGCCATCGACGGCGGCGACTCGGTCCTCGTCGCCGCGCCCACGGGCGCGGGGAAGACGGTTGTGGCCGAGCACGCCGTGCGGGTGGCGCTGGCCGGTGGCAGACGGGTCTTCTACACCGCCCCGATCAAAGCACTGTCCAACCAGAAGTACTCCGACCTGGTGGCCGAGCACGGCCCGAAGATCGTCGGCCTGTTGACGGGAGACAACGCCATCAACCCCTCGGCTCCGGTCGTCGTGATGACCACCGAGGTGCTGCGCAACATGATCTACGCGGACTCACCGGACCTCGGCGATCTGGGCTGGGTCATCCTCGACGAGGTGCACTACCTGCAGGACCGCTATCGCGGACCGGTCTGGGAGGAAATCATCATCCACGCCCCGCCGGCGGTCCGGTTCGTGTGCCTCTCGGCGACCGTCTCGAACGTCAGCGAGATCTGCTCGTGGATCGGCGAACTCCGGGGATCGGTGCAGGCGGTGACCGAGACCCGGCGTCCGGTCAACCTGGACAGCCTGGTGTGCTTCGGCGACAACGAGCGGGCCAACCTGCGTTTCCTTCCGGTCTTCGTGGGAGATCGCCCGAACCCGGAGGGGGAGCGCTTCGATCGCGATCGGCGGCGCCGGCGGGGCGGAGGGGGACGGCGCTGGCGTGCACCCGACAGGGTCGCGGTCATCGAGGCGCTCTCGCGCCGGCGGATGCTGCCCGCCATCTACTTCATCTTCAGCCGGGCCGGCTGCGACGACGCCGCCCGCCTCCTCGCCCGGGCCGGCCTCGAGCTGACCACCCCTGCCGAGCGGGACCTGATCGCCGAGGTCATCGAACCCTACGTGGCGTCGTTGGGCCGCAACGACCGGCGCGCCGTGGGATACGAGGCCTGGTCGGCACAGATCCTGAACGGGGTGGCCGCCCATCACGCGGGGATGCTGCCGCCGTTCAAGGAGGCCACGGAGGCCTGTTTCCGGCGCGGTCTCATCCGGGTGGTGTTCGCCACCGAGACCCTGTCGCTGGGAATCAACATGCCGGCGCGCACGGTCGTGATCGAACGGCTCACCAAGTTCTCCGGGGACGGCCACGAACTGCTGACACCGCTGAGCTACACCCAACTCACGGGGCGCGCCGGGCGGCGGGGGATCGACGACCAGGGGTACGCGCTGGTGCTGTGGGGTCCGCGGCTGCGCTTCGGTGACGTCGCCGGACTCGCCGGCAACCGGACATTCACCCTGGTGTCGGCCTTCCGTCCCACCTACAACATGGTGGTGAACCTGATCGCGCGCCTGGCGCCGGAGGAGGCCCGCAGCGTGCTGGGGCGCTCCCTTGCGCAATACCAGGCCGACCGCGAGGTGGTCACCCTGGAGCGGCAGTTGCAGGAAGGCCGGCGGGCGCTCGCCGAGATCAACGCCACGGCACGGCGGCGGGGGAGTCCCGACGCCCAGCGCCGGCTGCGCCGCACCGCCGCCAGGGTGGAGGACCTCCGCAACAGGCTGAGGAGCAAGAAGGACACCCTGGCCACGGAGTTCGACGAGCTCACCGAGGTGCTCCGCCGGCGCGGCCACCTGGACGGCTGGGAACTCGCCCCCAGCGGCACGGCCCTCGCCGGCGTCTACCACGAGAGCGACCTGCTGATCACCGAGGCGGTGATGGGGGGCCATTTCGACGGGCTCGACGAGCCGTCCTTCGCGGCGCTGCTGGCCTGTTGCACCTACGAGCCCCGCGGCGGTGACGTGCCGGTCGAGCCGCGCTGGCCGACCGGCACACTTCGGCGCAGCTGGGCGCGCCTGTGCGAGGCACACGACTCGCTGGCCGCAACCGAGGCCGCGTGCCTCGGCCGCCCGCGCACCCGGCCCCCGGACGGGGGCTTCGCCGCGGCCGCCTACGCGTGGGCGGCGGGGAGCCCGCTGGCGGGCGTGCTGGACGACCACACCACGCCGGGAGACTTCGTGCGCAACGTGAAGCTCGTCTGCGATCTGGCCCGCCAGGTCGGCCGCGTGGCGCCCGATCCGGCCACGACGGCAACGGCGGCCGCGGTGGCGGGCGCCATGTTCCGCGGCGTGGTGGCCGCCTCGGTGCTCGACTCGGCCGGCTGAGGCCACCGGCGGCGCGGAACACCGGAAGGGGCTCGACTTGGGAATCCGCCGCGGCGGCGATTGGGGCATCCCGGGTGCACTCCCCGAGGGCGGCGTGGTCGTCTCCAGCGACGCGGAGGCTCGCGAGGTGGTGGAGGCGGCACGCCGCAGTGGCGAGGCGGTCCCGGTGCTCGGCCTCGCCGGCGGGGACCTGTGCCGGACCCTCGGGGGAGGCGGCGACCTGGCCCGGCTGCGCGACGGCGGTTCGGTCCTGACCTGCGACCTGGGCTCGGTGCTGCTCGACGGCCGGATCCACTGGTTCACCGCCCATCTCGTCGCTCGCCGCAGCTGGCTCTCCGGCCGAGTCCTGGTCGTGATGAACGCCGCCTTCCTGGGGCGCTGGAATCTCGGCCCTCGAGCGCATCCCGGCGACGGGCTGCTGGACATCAGCGATGCGAGCCTCCCTCTGCGCCAACGGTTGGCGGCGTGGCGGCGCCTGCCCACCGGCACGCACCTCCCGCACCCGGCGATCAGCACCGCCCGGCGCGCCACGTTCAGCACGAGTTTCGAGCACCCCGTGCCGGTGCTGCTGGACGGCGTGCCGGCGGGCCGGGCCCAACGGATCACCGTGCGGGTCGAGAGCGACGCGCTCACCGTGGTCGTCTAGACGCGCACGATCCGAAGCCGCCGCGACGGCCGGTGGTAGATTCGCCCCGTGGTTCGCTCGTCGCCCGGATCCGCCGGCTTCAAGGAGCGGACCGCGGCGGCGGTGGACGCTCTGGCCGGGCGACTCACCGAGATCTCGCACCGCATCCACGAGAACCCCGAGTTGGGATTCGAGGAGCACTTCGCCCACGACCTGCTCGCCGGCGCGGCCGAGGAGGCGGGTCTGCAGGTCCAGCGGCAGGCCTACGGGGTGGAGACCGCGTTCGCCGCCCGCGCCGGGACCGCCGGACCCCTCGTGGCCTTCCTCTGCGAGTACGACGCGCTGCCGGGCATCGGCCATGCCTGCGGGCACAACATCATCGCCGCCTCCGGCCTGGGGGCGGGGCTGGCGGCGGCGGAGGTCGTCGAAGAGTTGGGGGGGCGCCTGCTGATTCTCGGGACCCCGGCCGAGGAGGGAGGTGGAGGCAAGCTCCATCTCATGCAGGGAGGCGCCTTCGACGGCGTGGACGCCGCACTGATGCTGCATCCCGCCGGCCTCGAACTCTCCGAGATGCAGACCCTGGCGGTCCAGCAGTTGCACGCCCGCTACAGCGGCCGCGCCGCGCATGCCGCCGCGGCCCCCCAGGCCGGGCGCAACGCCCTGGACGGTGCCGTGTTGGGATACGTCGCCGCGGCCGCCCTCCGCCAGCACATCGGACCCGACGAGCGGTTCCACGGCATCTTCACCGACGGTGGCCAGAAGCCGAACATCGTTCCCACCTTCGCCGAGACCAACTGGTACGTGCGGTCGCCGACCGTCGCCCGGATGGAGGTGCTGAAGGAACGCCTTGCGGATTGCCTGCGAAGCGGCGCGTTGGCCGCCGGAGTGGACGTCGAACTGGCGTGGGCCGACTACTACTTCGCCGAGGTGCGCAGCAACCGCCCCCTCCTGGAGCTCTGGAAGGCCAACGCGGCGGCCCTGGGCAGGGATCCGCAGCCACCCACTCCCGGCCGCACCGTGGTGGGGAGCACCGACATGGGCAACGTCAGCCAGATCGTGCCGTCGATCCACCCCATGATCGCAGTCGCCCCGCCCGACGTGGCCATCCACACCGAGGACTTCGCCGCCTGCGCACGCGGGCCCGACGGCGACCGCGGCGTCATCGACGGGGCCAAGACGCTGGCCGCGGTCGCGATCGACTACTGGAGCGACCCCTCGGTGCGGACCGCCGTGAGTGCCGACTTCAGCGGCGGTGCCGACGCCGTCGGGGCGTCGAACTGAGGGCTCGCCCCCGGCAGGCGGCAACACCGCACATGTACGTCGCCGAGGACTTCACGGCCGCCGAGGCCGACATCCTGCGTCGCTACTTCACGAACCTCGACCAGCCGGTGTTCGCCCTGGTGAACCTGCCCGAAGTCGTGAAGGGGGCGCTGTTCGCCCGCTACTCGCGCTCCAACAAGAGCCTGCGGCGCCTCTTCCTCGACGAATTCGTCGGCGAACTCGACGTCAGCGGCGATCTCGGCGTGGACGCCACGATCGGTCTGCGCAGAGCCGAGGAACTCTATGACCGGGTGTTCTTCGAGTACGGCGACGACTCGGTGGCACAACTGGGGGGCGTGCACCTGGCATGCGAGCAGGCCTCCAACGTGCTCACCAAGGTGCTCGAGTGGGGAAGGCTCATGTCCTACCTCGAGCAGTCCACGCGCTATGTGCCCTACGACGCGCGCCTGGGCGGTCGCTACCGCTACTACCGGGATCCGGACATCCTGCGCTCCGCCCTCGGCGCCCGGTACGTCGCCGACCTCGACGGCATGTTCGAGTCCTACAGCGCGTCGCTGCCCGTGATGAACGAGCACTTCCGTGCCCAGTTCCCGAAGGCTCCCGGCGACTCGGACTTCGTGCACCGCCAGGCCATTCGCGCCAAGTCGTTCGACGCGGTCCGGGGGATGCTGCCCGCTGCGGCGCTCTCGAACGTCGGCATCTACGGCAGCGGCCAGGGCTACGAGAACCTGCTCCTGCGGATGCGCTCCCACCTTCTGCCCGAGGTCCGGGCCTATGCCGACATGATGCTGGCCGAGCTGCGGAAAGTGATTCCCTCGTTCCTGAAGCGGGTGGACATCGAGGACAGGGGAGTGGCCTGGAGCCGCTACCTGCGCACCACCGGCGACGCCATGCAGGCGCTCACCCACGAACTCATCGGCGAATCCACCGGGCCCTTCGACGGGACCCCCGCGGTCCGGCTCGTGGACTTCGACCCCGACGCCGAGGTGAAGCTCGTGAGCAGCGCCCTCTACTCCTACGTCGATCTTCCCGAGGACGCGCTCCGGGCCCGTGTCGAGGAGATGACCGCCGAGGAGCGTCTACGGGTGCTGCGGACCTACGCCGGCGAGCGCGGCAACAGGCGCCACAAGCCCGGTCGCGCCCTGGAGACCCCGTGCTATCGCTTCGACGTGCTGTGCGACTACGGCGCCTTCCGCGACCTGCAACGTCACCGGATGCTGACGATCGAGTGGCAGAGGCTCTCCCCGAGTCACGGTTACAGCCTGCCCGAGGCGGTCGAAGCCGCGGGGCTCGAGGATCTCTTCACCGAGACGATGGCCCAGAGTGCCGAACTGCACGACGCGCTGGTGGACCACTTCCCCGAACAGGCGGCCTATGCGGTGGCACTGGCCTACCGCATCCGATTCGTCATGCAGATGAACGCCCGGGAGGCGATGCATCTCATCGAGCTGCGCAGCAGCACGCAGGGCCACCCCGCCTACCGCCACGTGGCCCAGGAGATGCACCGCCTCATCGAGACGAGCGCGGGCCACCGTGCGATCGCCGGCATGATGTCCTTCGCCGACCGCTCCCGCGAACCCGAGCTCGAACGACTCGCCTCCGAGCGCCGGGCGGCGACCCGCCGGCGGAGCGCGGTGTAGCGCGCAAGTTCCGCGCAGATCCCGCGCCCGGCGGTGCCGCACTTTGTGACGGCGTGTGTCTATGATCCGCCTTCGCAGGTGATCGGTGGGAGCGACGGAGCCGGAGAGACGCATGTCCGACGATGAGAGCTTGTTGGATCTCGACATCGAGGACGACGCCGCCGCTTTCGACCCGGAGTTCGACGAAGAGCTCGAGGACGACGAGGATCCTCTCACCGACGACGACGACGATGAACTCGAGGAGGAGGACGAAGAAGAGACTCCCGAGCGCAACGCCAAGCGGCCGCCCCAGGGCGAAGGGGAGTTCGACGACGAGGTCGATCCGGACAACCTCGAGGCGGATCTGAACACGATTTTGCGCGACCGGATCGCCGCCGGCGACGACATCGAGGACGATGACGGGGTCAGCGAGGTCGAGACCGGCCAGCCCGCGGAGATGCTCGGTTCCGTGACACCGCGCCGTGACGACGAATGGCTCTGCGAGGGATGCTTCCTGCTTGTGTCCAAGAGCCAGCTCGGCAGCCGGAACGAACCCCGCTGCCCGTCCGGCGAGGAGATCTGCCCGTCGCTCGACAGGCTGGGCCCCTGAAAGTCACCGTCTCCCCGGCCACAGCCGCCGACTGCAGCGCTCTGGCGGCCCTGGAGGGCGCAGCACGTCTGGAGGCTGCAGACCAGCGCGGCGGCGCCATGTTGCTGGCGATCCACTATCCCGACGCCCTCGGGAGCGCCGGCTTTCGCCGCCTCCTGGCGGGCGGCGCGGCGCACGTCTGGGTGGGCACCCTCGACGACGCCTCGGTGGGGTTCGCCGTGGCGCGGTTCGCCGTCCTGACAGACGGGTCCTCGCTGGCTGCCATCGACGCTCTCTACGTACTGCCCGAGGCCAGAGGGGTGGGCCTCGGCGAAGCGCTCATGGACGAGGTCCTGGCGTGGGCCGTCGCCGACGGTGCCACCGGCGTCGACGCGGTCGCCCTGCCCGGCGACCGGGTGACGAAGAACTTCTTCGAGCGGTACGGGATGACGGCCCGCGCCCTGCAGGTCCACCGCCGGCTGGCCCCGCCGCCTGCCGGAGACGAGGTCTGATGCGTCCCGAGGTGTGCGTCGGCGCAGTCGCCGTCCGGGACGGGTGCGTGCTGCTGGTTCGCCGGGGTCACGGGCCGGCCGCCGGCCAGTGGTCCGTGCCCGGGGGACGGGTGGAGTGGGGGGAGACGCTCGCCGCGGCCGTGGTCCGAGAGGTGGCGGAGGAGACCGGTTTGGAGGTCGTCTGCGACGGCTTCGCCGACTGGGTGGAGCGGATCGGCGATCAGCACCACTACGTGATCGCCGACTTCTGGGTCTCCGTGGTGGGCGATCAACCTCCGGAGGCCGGCGATGACGCGGCCGAGGCGCGTTGGGTTCCCCTCGGGGAACTAGGCGACCTCGACCTCACCGCCGGGCTCAGGGACTTCCTGATCCACATCGGCGTCCTGGAGCGGCTCGCCTGAGGCATCGGAGTCCTCGGCCGACGCTTCGTCCTCGGCCGACGCGTCAGGCTCCGCAGCCTCGGCGGGCTCGGCGGGCTCTGCGGGCTCTTCGGCCTGTTCGCTCTGCTCCGGCGCCACAGGTGCCTCCGCCTCATCGGCGGCCGCAGGCTCTTCGGCCTCTTCGGCCTCTTCGCTCTGCACCGGCGCGTCCAGGTGCTCCGCGAACTGTGCATGCAGCGCCGGCAGCCGCTCGCCGAAACGACGCACCGTCCGCAGCAACCGCTCGGAGGGCTCGGGCGGCGGTTCCTGCGCCACCAGGACCAGCCGGATCGGGGATTGCGCCGCCGCTTCCAGCATCCGCACCCACAGATCGTCCTCAGCCCCCGCGTTCAGCTGCGCCCCAGCGCCCTCCTGCAGGCTCAGCGCCAGACTCTCCGGCAGCGGTGTCCCCGCCTTGGGGGGACGCTGGCTGACTCGCAGAGCGGTCACAAGGCGTTCCTTGCGGAGCAGCGATCCCAGATCGGCGATCCAGGCCGAGTGCTCCCGGTCGACCCGGGCGGCCAGTTTGCCGCGGAGCTCCTCCGCCAAGTCGCGTGCGTCGTCGTCGGGGAACTGCTGGGGGATTCCGGCGACGACCGAACGCAGGTCGCGCAGGTCCACCTCATCGGTCACCTTGCGGGCCGCTTCGGCGCGGTCCCGCCAGTCCACCACCCGGAGGGCCGAGAACAATTCCTCCACGACCGCCAGACGTGGGTCGCCGGCGTCGGTGGGTCGGCCTGATTCCTTCCCGTCGCTCGGCGGGCTCTCGGCCTGCAACGCCTGGCGCACCGCCCGGATCCCCTCATTGACGAGTCTCTCGGCGATGGGGCGCTCGGCGGGCGACAGCGTCTCCAGCCAGGCGTCGCGATGCGTGCTGGCGGGTCGCAGCCGGGGAGCACGCGGGGGCCTCTCGCGACCACCGCGCTGGCCGGGTCCCTGTCTTTGCCCCCGCTGAGGTCGTTGCGACCGTCCGCCTTCCCGGGCCCGGCCACCGTCGCCGTCCCGCCGCCTGCGCCCGCCGGGGCCATCGGTCCGCTCGCCCGATTGCCGGGTGAGCTTGGCGGGTCCGGTCACCCCTTCGGTGAAACGCTGGCTGCCGAGATGCTCGACACGGGACGGCGGCGGCCGTTCGGCCTTGGTCGGCAGGACCTGGCGCACCACGATGCCGTCGACGCTCACCTCGGCCTCCACCCGGAGCACGTCACCCACTGCCGCACCGGCAGGCAGCAGCCCTTCCTCGAGAATGCCCTTCGGCTGGCGGGCCCCCGCGGCCCGCCACGTCCACGTACCGTCGGGTTGCCGGCTGGTCAGCATGACCTCGAGGCGGTGGGACATGCCGTCAACGCTACCGGCCTGCCCTCCCAAGAGGGAACCGGCGCACAGCCTTGCGGCCCGGTGGCGATCCGCCGTACAGTGCATGTCGAAATCGGGGAGCTCGACTACTCGGGCTGAGAGGGCGAGGAGACTCGCCGACCCGCAGAACCTGATCTGGGTAATGCCAGCGGAGGGAAATCATGCGCACGTTCGCTCTGTCTCGTCTCTTGTTCGTCGCGGTGGGCACGGTCACGCTGGCGATGATCGTCCTCGCCGGGTGCGGTGCCGACAGCGGCACACCGACCTCGTCGCCGGTGACGCCAACCGAACCGGCGCCTGCGCCCGAACCGGCCCCTGCGCCCGAACCACCGCCGCCCCCGGAGCCTCAACCGCAGCCGGCGCCTGCCCCCGAGCCGGCTCCGCCCCCGGAGCCGAGCCCGGATCCCGCAGCCGAAGCTCCGGCCGAGCCGGGGGAGATCACGGTGGTCACGCACGACTCCTTCGCCGTCTCGGAGGGGATCATCGAGTCGTTCGAGGAAAGCACGGGGATCACGGTGAACCTGCTGACCGGCGAGGACACGGGCTCCATGCTCAGCCAGGTCATCCTCACCAAGGACAACCCCATCGCCGATGTGGTGTACGGCATAGACAACACCTTCCTGCAGCGGGCGCTGGACGAGGACCTGTTCGTTCCCTACCGGTCGCCCGCGGTGGAGTCGGTCCCCGCCGAGCTACAGCTCGACCCTGCCGACCGGGTCACCCCGATCGACTACGGCGACGTCTGCGTCAACTACTGGATCGACGCCACCGACGGCCCGCCGCCCGACTCACTCGAGGATCTCGCCGATCCCCGCCACGCCGGGTCGTTCGTCACCCAGAACCCCGAGACGTCGTCTCCGGGCCTGGCCTTCCTCCTGGCCAGCGTGGCGGCCTACGGGACCGACGGCTGGGAGGACTACTGGACCAGGCTGCGCGATGGGGGAGTGTCGGTGACCGCCGGCTGGAGCGAAGCGTATTTCGGCGAGTTCGTCGCCGGCGGGGGCGACCGTGCCCTGGTCACCTCCTACGCCACGAGCCCGGTCGCCGAGGTGCTCTTCGCCGATCCGCCCACCGACACCCCACCCACCGGCGTGCTGACCGACGGCTGCTTCCGGCAGATCGAGTTCGCCGGCATCCTGGCCGGCACCCAGAACCTCGCCGGTGCGCAGGCCTTCGTGGACTTCATGCTCTCGGACACCTTCCAGGAGGACATACCGCTGAACATGTTCGTGTCCCCGGCGAGCAGCACCGCACAGGTGCCGGAGGTGTTCTCGACGCACGCCGTCGCGGTCGCCGAGCCACTCAGCCTCGACCCCGCGCTGATCGCCGCCGAGCGCGACAACTGGACGCGACGCTGGGTCGAGATCGTCCTGCGCTAGGGGAGTGGTGCAGCCGCGCCAGGCCCCCGGACCGTCACTCCCCCGGAGGCCGGAGTCCGCGCACCCGCGGATCGGAGCGTGCCTCAGGAGAGCGGCGCGGCAGGCTCGGCCCTCCGCCTGTCATTCCGGCGAGGGCCGGCATCCACGCGACTGGTGAAACCGACCGTGCCTCGCGCTCGCCGGCTTGCGCCCGCCGCCCTGGCCGCGGTGCCGGCGGCGTTCATCGGCGTCTTCTTCCTGTACCCCCTCATCGGAGTGCTGCTCCGCAGCTTCGACGCCGGAACCCTGCTGGAGACGTGGCGCAACCCGGTCACGACCGGTGTGCTGTGGTTCACCACCTGGCAGGCGCTGGCCTCCACCGGACTCTGCCTGGCAGCGGCCCTGCCGACCGCGGCGGTCCTGGCACGGCTGCGTTTCCGGGGCCGCAGGCTCGTGCACGCCCTGCTGGTGGTGCCGTTCGTGCTTCCCACGGTGGTGGTCGCCGCGGCCTTCCTCTCCCTCATGGATCGCCTCGGGGCGACCGACCGGTTCCATCACACGGTGTGGGCGATCCTGGCGGCGCACGTGTTCTTCAACTACGCGGTCATCGCCCGCTCGGTGGCGGCCTACTGGTCACAGCTGGATCCCGCTCCCGAACAGGCCGCCGCGGTCCTGGGCGCGAGCCCGCTGCGGGTCTTCGGCGCGGTCACGCTGCCGCGCCTGGCGCCGGCGATAGGGGCCGTGGGCGCCATCGTGTTCCTCTTCAATTTCACATCCTTCGGCGTGATCCTCATTCTGGGCGGGCCGCGCCGCGCGACGCTGGACACCGAGATCTGGCGCTTCGCCGTGCAGCGCCTGGAGTTCGACACGGCGGCGGCGCTGGCGCTGCTGCAGCTGCTGTGCGTGCTGGTGCTCGTCGTGGGGGCAACGCTCTGGCAACGCCGCCGGCAGGTGGCCGAGCGTCTCCGCACCGACACCGCCCGGCGCCTGCGCGGCACCGCCGATCGGGCGTTTCTGGCCGGCACGCTCGGCGTGGCCGCCGTGGTCGTGGGACTGCCGCTGGCGATGCTCGTGGAACGTTCACTGCGCAGCGGCGGGGAGTACACATTCCAGAACTACCGGCGCCTGGGGCAGGGTGGCGAGCGCCTGCAGGCCCTGTTCGTGTCGCCCCTGGCGGCGATCCGTCACTCGCTGGAGTTCGCCGCCACCGCCACGGGCATTGCCACGATCGGAGGCCTGCTGGTGGCTCTGGCGGTGAGCGGCCGGCGCCGGCGCGGCGCGGCAACTCTGGAGGGCGCCTTCCTGATGCCGCTGGGCACCTCCGCGGTGATCCTGGGCTTCGGGATGCTGCTTGTGCTGGACCACCCCCCGCTGGACCTGCGCCTGTCCTGGTGGCTGGTGCCGATCGCGCACGCCCTGATCGGGATGCCGTTCGTGATCCGCTCGGTCACACCGGCCCTCGCCGCGGTGAGCCCGCGGCTGCGCGAGGCGGCCGCCACCCTCGGCGCCCGGCCGGCACGGGTGCGGCGCGAGGTGGACCTGCCCCTGGCGTTGCGCGGTCTGGCCGTCGGCGCCGGTTTCGCCTTCGCGGTCTCGCTGGGGGAGTTCGGCGCCACCGCCTTCGTGGTCCGCCCGGAGCGTCCCACGGTCCCCATCGCCATCTTCCGCCTGCTGGGACGCCCCGGTGAGGCGGCATTCGGGCAGGCCATGGCCATGAGCGTGATACTGCTGGTCATGACCGCCGCAGCCGTGCTGTTGATCGACCGGCTCCGCCCCGCCGGGTCAGCGGACTTCTGAGATGACCGCCGCCGGCCGCAGTGGGGGAGCGGGCCTGGAGGTCCGTGGCCTGACGGTGAGCCTGGGTGGCAATGAGGTCCTCGCCGGCCTCGACCTGTCCGTGCGCCGCGGCGAGATCCTGGCCCTGCTGGGACCGAGCGGCTGCGGGAAGACGACACTTCTGCGGGCAGTGGCCGGATTGCTGACTCCCGATGCCGGGTCGGTGCACTGGGCAGGGGAGGACCTGCACCCCGTTCCCACCCACCGGCGCCGCTTCGGCATGGTCTTCCAGGATCACGCGCTCCTGCCGCACCGCAACGTGGGCGCCAACGTGGCCTTCGGCTTGCGGATGCAGGGCGTCACCGCCGACGAACGCCGCCGCCGAGTCAACGAGGTGCTGGAGGTGGTGGGCCTGGGCGGGTACGGGCGGCGCAGCGTGGCGACCCTGTCCGGCGGGGAGGCCCAGCGCGTCGCACTGGCAAGGGCCCTGGCGCCCGAGCCGAGGCTGCTCCTCGCCGACGAGCCTTTCGCGGCCCTCGATCGTCCTTTGCACGACCGCCTGCTGGGCGATGTCCGGCGCATTCTCTCGGACCTGGGCCAGACGGCGATCCACGTCACCCACGACCACGCCGAGGCCTTCGCAATGGCCGACAAGGTCGCTCTCATGCGCGGGGGCCGCATCCACCGGACCGCGACGCCCCAGCGACTCCGCGACGATCCCCAGGACGCCTGGACCGCCACCTTCCTCGGGTTGGGAACGGTATGGCAGCCACCCCCGGGGGGAGTGCCGGGCACCGACAGTCGAGACATCTCGACGCCATGGGGCCCCGTGTCCCTCGCCGGCAGTGCCTCGCCCGAGCGACCGTCGCGAGAGAGGTTCTGCATCCTGATCCGTCCCGAGGCGGTGCGCCCCGGCGGATCCTCAGGTGTCCGCGCCCGCCTGAGCGACGTGCGGGTGGTCGGCGACCGCACCGTCGCCACGTTCGACATCCCCGGCGCACCACCGCTGGAGGCCTACGTCCCCGCCGATGTCACCCCAGGCAGGGACTACCGCATCACCCTCGACCCCAAGGGGATCACCCTGCTGCCACCAGCACCCTGATCGCCGCAGCCCGATTGTCCACCACTTCATGGTGGATTATCATCCGTGATGTGGCGGATTCTCCACTCGACCGTCTCGTAGGCCCGAGCCTGCGGTCTCGCCTCGCCGTGATGCCGGCGGTAGTCGTCACCGGCGCGCGGCAGACGGGCAAGAGCACCCTGGTGCAGGAACTCACACCCGGGCCGCGCCGCTACTTCTCATTCGACGACCTGGACGTGGTGGACGCGGCCCGGCGCGATCCCGAGGTCCTGGTTGGAGGGAGCGATCCGGTGACCCTCGACGAAGTGCAGCGGGAGCCCGCCGTCCTGCGTGCGGTGAAGCAGGCCATCGACCGTGACCGCACGCCGGGACGTTTCCTGCTGACGGGATCGGCCAACCTGTTGTTGATGGGGCGGGTCTCGGAATCCCTCGCCGGCCGAGCGAGCTATCTCGTGCTCTCGCCGATGACCAGGCGCGAGCAGCAGGGGAGCGGCCGGGGCGGCATCTGGAGTGAACTGCTGGAGACCGACGAGCAGCATTGGTCCGAGATCGTGGCAATGCAGCCCGACGAACCCGCCGACTGGAAGGAGTGCGCGCTCCGGGGTGGCTTCCCTGTGCCGGCTCTGGAACTCGGGACGCCGGAGGAGCGGGCGATCTGGTTCGACGGGTACGTCACCACCTACTTGGAGCGCGATCTGCAGGATCTGTCGGCCGTCTCGGCACTACCGGACTTCCGGCGGCTGATGCGCGCCGCCTGCCTGCGGCTGGGTGGGATTGTCAACAAGACGGATCTGGGTCGCGACGTGGCGCTGCCACAGACGACAGTGCATCGCTATCTCAACCTGCTTGAGGCATCTCTCCTGCTCGTACGCATCCCCGCGTACGCGGTCAACCGCACCAAGCGCCTCATCAAGTCACCGAAGCTCTACTGGACCGACACCGGCCTGGCCCTGTATCTGGCGCAGACGGCTCCCGCCGGTGCCCATCTCGAGAACATCGTCCTGGGTGATCTGCTTACCTGGCGCGCCACACGCACTGATCACGCGGAGGTGTGCTACTGGCGCACGACCGGTGGGGAAGAGGTCGACTTCGTCCTGGAGGCGGGCAACCGCCTGCTCCCCATCGAGGTCAAGACGACGCAACGCCCGAGCCTTCGCGACATCAGGCACCTTCGGACCTTCCGGGCGGAATACCCCGAGGTGAGTCGCCCCGGCCTACTGCTCCATACCGGTACGTCGGTCGAGTGGCTCGCCCCCGACGTCCTCGCCGCACCCTGGTGGCGGATCCTGTAACCCGCCATCTCCGAGGTCGGATCCCGCAACCTCAGCCAGGCATCGATATCTCGTGGCAATCCTTGCCAACGCCCTACAGTCAGCAGGGATGGCGACGATGAACGTCTCACTTCCCGACGAACTCAAGACATTCGTCGACTCCCAAGTCGATCTTGGCCAGTACGGCTCGACGAGTGAGTATGTGCGTGATCTGATCCGACGGGACCGCGACCGCCGCCGGCTCCGAGCCGCGCTCCTCGAAGGAGGTCGCACCCTCGTCACCGGAACCGCGGACGCCGCCTACTTCGAATCACTCCGCCGAGGACGCCGTCAACCATCTTCGCAACTATCCGCGTCGTAGGGGAGACGCCGCCGGCGTTGAGATGGGTAACCGTATTGTCCCTCAGAGCGTACGATTCGTACATGACTGAAATGGCGGTAAGCGAGGCACGAAACCGGCTGGCCGAGGTGATCGAGGAATCCCGCCGCTCCGGCGAGCCGACCTGGGTGACGCGGTGCGGCCAGCGGGTCGCGGTGATCCTGGATTCCTACGCCTTCGACCGGCTCGTCGACAGTGCAGACGACGCTGCTGATCGCCGCGAACTCGAGGCCGCGCGGCTTGACGACGACTACGTGCCCTGGGATGACGTCAACGCTGCGCTGGGACTCGAGTGACCCGCTGCGCCGTCGAGATCGCCCGCCGGGCGGTCAAGGCCATCGCTCAACTGCCCGGAATACCGCCGGAAATGTCCGTTATGTACTGTATAGCTCGTTCTCGCCCAACGCCTCATCAGGCCCACCCCCGGGCGCGAGGCCCGTGCGCTCGTGAGTCAGCGGGACTCAGCAACCCCCGTCCTTGAACGGATTCTCCTCCCTCGTCGGGGCAATCCTCCAGTTCATGAGGAAGTCCGTCCGGCACAGGCCACCGAACTCTCCCACGAGGTTCGCAAGGATGGCGAGATGGCCGAAGCCCGCATCGACCCACATTTTCCAGAGGGCAGCGCCGCTGGTGATGTTCTCGGTGTACCACTGCGGCACCTCCCCGGCCAGCCCCTGGCGCAGCACGGCCTTATCCTGCTCGCTCGGCGCCTCCGGCATTCCCCGACAAGAGGAGTGCGCTCCGTAGTAGGTCAATGAAGCGTCCGGGAACACCAGATGCATCATTGCGTCGGCAATGGCCTCCTCGCCTCCGCTCTGGCAGCGGGGATACGTCGCGGCGAAGTACAGCTGAACCGCCCCCCAGGCCCGATTCGGTGTGAAAGCGGTCGCTCCGTCATAGACGTGCGCCAACTCGTGAACGCCCGTGTACAGGAGTTGCCGCATGCTGCGTTCGCCCAGGTCCGTGCCGAGTGCAACCCGCGATGTCCGGCACTCGAAACTGCCCGGATCGGAGAATCCGCAACTGACGGTGGTAACTCCGCCGGTCGCCGCCTCAAAGATCCGGACGTCGTCGCGGACGTGGTTCCAGGCGATGCGCAACCAGGGGAACTCCCCCTCGTTGTCGCGAACGACCTCATCCATGGCCTCCCGGAACGGACCCGGATCGATCCTCCATTCCTCGTCGCTCCAGTCGGGCACTTGGGGCCGGGAGAACACCGTCGGCCAGCCCTCGGGTGTTCTCGCTCCCGGCGCGGCGACGCCCGTCGGCGCTAGTCGCGGCTCGGTGTCGCCGACGCCGAGTTGGCCGAAGCGGTTTCCGCCCCAGCACAGGACGTCGCTGTCGGTTGTGACCGCGCATGCGTTCGACTCACTCCAAGCGTTCCCCGCACTGACGGTGATCGAGATCACATCCTCGACGCCCCGCAGCCTCTGCGGCTCGTTGCTGTGATCCTTCGTGCCGATTCCGAGCTGGCCCGCATTGTTCGTTCCCCAGCAGGACACCGTCCCGTCCCGGTGCAGCGCGCAGGAACTCCAGCCTCCTACCGCCACCGCAACCGCGTCGCTGATGCCGCGAACCGGAGCCGGCAACAGCTCACGGGAGCGCCGGCTTCCGGTTCCCAGAATCCCCTTCCCGGAGACGAAGCCGCGGTTCTCATAGTCATAGTAGGACTCACTATTGCTGCCCCAGCAGGAAATCCCGCCCGACCTCTGCACGGCGCAGGTCTGACCGCTGCCCAGCGTGACCGAGACGGCATCCGCGATGCCGCGCACCTTCACCGGCGAAGGACGGGTGGAGGTGGTGCCATCACCAAGTTGCCCGCTGTAGTTCAAACCCCAGCAGGAAATCGTGCCGTCGCTGTGAACCGCACAGGAGTGTGAACGTGCCGCGCCGATCGCCGTCACATCGCTCAAGCCAGGAATGCGGTACGGCCAGTTCCGCGACTGCCGCGTGCCGTCACCGAGCTGCCCGTAGTAGTTGCCTCCCCAGCACGAGACCCCACCATCGGCGTGCACCACGCAGACGTGCTCGTCCCCGGCCGAGACTGCGACAGCGTCACTGAGGCCCGGGATCTTGGTCGGTTCGCCAAGGCCCGATAGGACCACGGCCACCGGAACCGTCGGATCACCGCCGGAGGGCTCGGGCTGTGGGAGCGGAGGCTCACCAGGGGTTCCCTGACCCATAGCTCCCCTATAATCCGATCCCCAGCACGAGACGCTCCCGTCACTGTGGAGAACGCAAGTGGGGCCGTCGAAACTGCTGCCCTCCGAACCGCCGATGCTGATGGCAACTGCACCGGTGAGACCGCCAACCGGCACCGGGGACCTGGCCTGATGCACCGAAGGGACACCGATCCGGTAGTTGACACTGTTGTCCCCCCAGCAATCGACACCTCCCTTTGCGTTGATGGCACAGGTGTGGTAGCCGCTCGCCGCAACGAAGGTTGCGCCGGGCGGCGGCAGTCGCCGCGTGGACTGGAGCGACGCGGCAGTATCGGCGGTCACGCTCAAGGGTGAACTGGCCAGCCAGCGCCCCACGCCGGCGGTCGAGGGGAAGAAGCGGCGCGACGGCAACAGCCGCTCGCCCCACGAGCCGTCGCCGTCGCGCTGCTGCAGGCCGAACTCGACGCGACCATCCTCCAGGCGCCGCGCCACGATGCGCACGTCCGCCTCCTCGCCCGGATCGTCGAAGGACATCGATCCGACGCTCAGCACCAGCCGCGAACTGGCCAGCCAGCGCCCCATGCCGGTGTCGGCGGGGAAGAAGCGGCGCGACGGCAACAGCCGCTCGCCCCACGAGCCGTCGCCGTCGCGCTGCTGCAGGCCGAACTCGACGCGACCGTCCTCCAGGCGCCGCGCCACGATGCGCACGTCCACTTGCGACGCATCGCCGGCCGCCTCGCCGACGACGTCCTGGGCAGAGGCAGCGGAGGGAAGCGCACTCACGATCAGCGCCACGGCCAGCGCTGCGGTGACCCGGCGGACGAGCCGCGAACTCATGGTCTCCCCACCCCCCGATCCCGACGCCGTCGCGATGTCGACACCCCAAGACATCGACCCATGAGGGGTCGATTCGTCGACCGCAACCGGATGCTCACTGACCCTTGCGGCGGTTCGTCCAGTAGTGCTTGCGGATGTGTACCGCGACGTTGCGGGGGTTGTCGCGCCAGCACTGGAGCGGGTCGAAGCCGTCGTGGGCCAGGCACATGTTGCACGAGACGCACTCGACGCCTCCCGTGCGACCGGCCTCCAGCTTGCGCACCAGGTCGGGCTCGCGGATGAACGGCCGGGCCATGGCCAGGAAGTCGGCGTCTCCCGAGGCGAGGACGTCGGTCATCGTCTCCGTCGTCCGCACGCCTCCCACGAGAATGATCGGCAGACCCGACGCCTCCTTGACGGCACGGGCGAACGGCCGGTAGTACGCCTCGGCCCCGGCCGGCTGCCTGGCGCGCTGGACCAGCAGGTTGCGCCACGCCTGCGCCCGTCCGACCGCCACATACGGGCGGATGTTCTCGAAGTAGCTCCGCATCACCCCGTACGTGGTCTCGAAGCCGTCGAGGCCGCGCCCGGCCAGCAACTCGGCGCGCGCCAGAGACTCCTCGCGTTGCAACCCGCCGTCGACCGAGTCCTCCACGCTCAATCGCGCCGTGACGGGTAGGTCGTCGCCCACGGCGCCCCGCACGGCGTCGTAGACCTCGAGCATGAAGCGGCTGCGGCGCTCGGCGTCGCCACCCCACTCGTCGTCGCGGGTGTTGGCGTGCGGCGAGCAGAACTCCGAGATGAGGTAGCCGTTGCCGCCGTGGATGTGGATCCCGTCGAAGTTGGCCTCGGCGGCCCTGGCGGCCGCCGCGCCGAACGCACCCACCAGACCGGTGATCTCCTGCGACGTCAACTCGACGGGCTGGATGGTGTACATGGCGTTGGGGACGGGCGAGGGCGCCACCGGCGTGATGCTCGACATCATCGTCTGGCTCCCGCAGTGGCCGATCTGGGCGAAGATCAGTCCGCCCGTCTCGTGGACCGCGTCGGTTGCCTGCCGGAGGGCGGGAATGACCCGGTCGTCATGGATTCCCGTCTGGTTGGCGCTGGCCTGCCCCCGCGGATCCACGTACATGTGCCCGGTCAGCAGCAGCCCCGCTCCCCCTTCGGCCAGGCGGCGGTACAACTCCACGAAGGAGTCGTAGACGACGCCGTTCGTCGAGGCCATCGTCTCCGAGGTGGCCCCCCGTACCAGACGGTTCGGCAACTCCAGCGAGCCGATCCGGCCCGGTTTCAGGTACGGGGGTGCCGTCGTCATGGTGCTCTCCTAGCAGCCGCCGTCGCGGAACTGGTTGTCGTCCGCGGGCGGAAGATCGTCGATCGCCAGGGGATACCGCAACCAGTCCAGGTCGCAGAAGCCGCCGAACTCATCCTGCAGGTTCAGCAGAATACGCACAGACGGGGCACTCCGTATGGCCGCCCACAGTTCGGCACCGCTGGTGATGTTCTCGGTGTACCACTCGGGCACCTCCCCGGCCAGGCCGGCGCGCACCACCGCCTCGGCCTCCTCGGTGGGTTCGCCGGTCAGGCCGGCGCAGTCGGGCGAATCGAACACCTCGTCGGTGAGCTCCACAGGCGGGTGGTAGTAGCCCAGCCAGGCGTACGGAACGACGAGATGCTCCATCGTGTCGGCCAGCAGCTCGACCCCGGCGCCGAACCCCTCCTTCGTATAGCAGTCCGGGTGGGTCACGGCGAAGTAGAGTTGCACCGCCCCCCAAGCCCTCGGCGCCACGAGATCGGGAGTCAGATCGTAGGCGTGCGCCAACTCGTGGATCACCGTCCCCAGCGTCAGCGACCGGACCGCCACGCGATCCGACATGCAGACCTGGAAGAGGCCCCGGCCGCGACAGAACGCCCGGGTGTAGCCGCCGAACTCGATGTCCTCCACGAATTGGGTCCGGTGCCGGACGTGGTCCCAGGCGGCTCGGAGCCAGGGGAACTCCGCCTCCCGCTCCTGCACCACCCGATCGATCCAGATGCGCAGGAACTCCGTCGTGTCGGCCGGGAGTTCCAACAGGTCGAACCCCTCGAAGTCACGCACCCGCACCGGCACCGGCCGGGGCTCGAACGCGCCGTCACCGACTTGGCCGAACCTGTTGGCGCCCCAGCACCACACCGAACCGTCCGCCTCCATGGCGCAGGCGTGCCCCTCCCCCGCCCGCGAGGGCGTGCTGACGGTCACCGCAACCGCCCGGTCGATTCCCGGGAGCCGGGTGGGAACGGTCCCCGGCTCGTTGGTGCCGGCGCCCAACTGGCCGGCGGCGTTGTTGGCGCCCCAGCACGAGACGCCCCCGTTCCGGTGAACGGCGCAGACGCTGCGATCCCCCACGGAGACGGCGACGGCATCGCTGATGCCCGCCACGACCCGCGGCCGGACGGCGTCGGCGAACACCCAGCACGACACCTCGCCGCCGGCGAGCACCGCGCACACCTGACCCCATCCCAGCGCCACCGACACCGCGTCCCGCAGTCCGCCGATCCTCTGCGGCGAGAGGTGGTCGGCCTCGGTGGTGGCCCCCCAGCCCCAGCACGAGACAGCGCCGTCGCTGTGGACCGCGCAGCTGGCGTGCGGTCCGGCAGCGACGGTGGCCACCTCCCGCAGTCCGGGAACGACCCGGGGCACCAGGCTCGACTCGGCGGCTCCGTCGCCGAGTTGCCCGCGCGAACCGTCCCCCCAGCAGGTCACCCGTCCGTCGCGATGCGCCGCGCAGGTGTGGTCGGCGCCGGCGGCGACGGCAACCGCATCCCTGATTCCCGGAACAGTCGCCGGCCGGAGGCGCTCCATTGCGTCGCCGAGTCCCAGTTCGCCGTGCCCGCCCGGCCCCCAGCACGACACGGTGCCGTCGCCGTGCAGCGCGCAGGTGTGGAACCGTCCCCCGGTCGAATCGCCGATGCTGACCGCCAGCACGTCCTCCAGAATCGACGCACTCAAGCGCTCACGGGTGCCCTCGTGGCCCCAGCACGTCACTCCCCCCTCCGGTTGCACCGCGCAGGTTCTGCGGAAGGAGGCCGCCAGGAGGGTCTCGCCGCTGCGCCCACCGTCACCCGCGGCGAAGGCCTCGAAGGCCGGCGCCACCACCGTCACCGGTGAACTCACCAGCCAGCGTCCGACCTCGGCGGTGGTCGGGAAGAAGCGCCGCGCCGGCAGCAATCGCTCGCCCCAGCGACCCCCCTCGCTGCGGCGCTGGAGCCCGTACTCGATGCGACCGTCGGCCAAACGCCGGGCGGTGATGCGCACCCGGAGGAGCATTTCGGGCTCTCCGGGCTCCTCCGGTGCCGGCCGCAGCGTGATCGGCCCGCTCACGAGCCAGCGGCCCGTGGGGGCCTCCGTCGGGAAGAACCGCCTGCCCGGGACGATGAGATCCCCCCAGGAGTCGCCCGTCCCGTGCAGGCGGAGTGCGAACTCCGTGCGCCCGTCCTCCAGCCGGCGGGCCTCGATTCGCACCTGCTGGGACGATCCCTCATCGAGCGGGAGCGCATCCTCGGCGGCGGGTTGCTGCGCCACCATCCCCGAGGAGATCGCGCCGCCGGTCAGGATCGCCGAGACCAACACCACACAGGACAACGTCACCTTCGCGCGCCGTGTCCTCGTGCTCATGCTGTGGGGCTCCCACCAGACGATCCCGGCGGGCAAGCGTATGTTCCTGCGCTTCCCGTCACGAAATCCGTTGAAGTTGTGTTGCACGGTCTCCGTAGGACTGATCTTGCGCCCGCGGCCGGCGCTCACCGGTATCGTCGATGCCTGCCGAACCCGCGAACCGATGATCGATGACCGCGAGCAGCTCCCACTCTTCCCGAACCTCCTCCGAGTCGTCCGATCCGCTGGGTCGGCCCGCTCGACTGGAGCAACTGCTCGACACGCATCACGACCCCGCTTACGGGGAGGCGGTGCAGGTGGCGTCGCTCGTGCAGCGGGTCACGGCGGCCAACCCCAGCCCCTTCACTTTCGCCGGGACCGGGACCTACATCGTGGGCGGGCAGCGGGTGGCGGTCATCGACCCCGGTCCCGACGACGCCGCGCACACCGAAGCCCTCCTGCGGGCGCTGGAGGGACGCAAGGTCACCTACATCTGCATCACGCACACCCACAGCGACCACTCCCCCGCCTCCCGCGCCCTCGTCGAGGTCACCGGCGCCCCAACTCTGGGCTTCGGTCCGCATCCGGCCGCCGACGCGGGGCGCCGCGGCGCCGAGGCGTCAGCGGTGCAGGAGGAGCCCGGGGATTGGGACTTCACCCCCGACGGTGTGCTGGGTCATGGCGACGTGGTGGCCGGTGACGGCTGGACCCTCGAGTGCCTGTACACCCCCGGACACATCTCGAACCACCTGTGCTTCGCCCTGCCCGAGGAGCGGGCCCTATTCACCGGCGACCACGTCATGGGTTGGTCGTCGACGATCGTTCCGCCGCCCGACGGCAACCTCGGCGACTACCTGCGCAGCCTCGAGTTGCTGATCGCCCGGGGCGACCGCGACGAGGTGTACTGGCCCACCCACGGCCCGCCGATCACCATGCCGAACCGCTACGCCCGGGCGCTGCTCGCACACCGCCACCGGCGCACCGACCAGATCCTCACCTGCCTCCGCGACGGTCCCGCCACGATCCCCGCGATGGTGGCGCGCATGTACACCACGACCCCCAAGGTCCTCCATCCCGCCGCGGCGCTCTCGGTGCTGGCGCACCTCATTCACCTCGCCGAGGAGGGCAAGGTCACCCGGGATCCCGCCGCCGACATGCGGTCCGCCACCTACGCCCTCGCCTGAGGACCGGTCCGGCGGCCGCGCCGCTAGCAGCCGCCGTCGCGGAACGGATTCGTGCGCGGCGGTGGGATCAGGTTCGGCTCCAGCGGGTGCCGGAACCAGTCGTTCGAGCAGAACCCGCCGAACTCGCCGGCCAGGTTGGCCAGGATCTGCGCCGACAGGACGCGTCGCAGCAGCCGCCACAACTCGGCGCCGTTCGTGACGTTCGCGGTGTACCAACCGGGCACCTCGCCGGCCAGGGCGGACCGGACAACCTGCTCGGCCTCACCGTCCGGCTCGCCCCCCAGGCCCGGGCAGCCGGCCCCGTAGTAGGCGAGCCAGGCGGTCGGCACCACGAGATGCGCCATCGTGTCGGCGAGGATCTCCGACCCCGACTCCTGCCCGTAGTCCCGGAAGCAGTCGGGGTGCGTCCAGGCGAAGTAGAGCTGGGCGGCGCCCCAGGCCCGCCGGGGTGCCAGTCCGGTCGTGCTGTCGTAGACGTGGGCCAACTCGTGGACGGCGTCGCCGAGGGTCATCTCGGCGAGCTCCATGCTGTCCGACCAGCAGTTGAACGAGCCCTCGAAGAGTTGGCAGGACGACCGCACCGCCCCGCGGAAGTCCTCGACCCGGCCGGCGACGGCCCGGTTGCGGATCCGGTCCCAGGCCCGGCGCAGCCAGGGGAATTCGGCCTCGCGCTCTGCGACGACATCGTCCAGCCAGGTCCGCAGCAGGTCGGTGGCGTCGCTGACGACGCGGTTCTCCGGTGCCGCAGCCACTGCGCCAACCGGCACCGGCACGGCACTCCCCGCGGGGCCGCCCCCGCCCAACTGCCCGATCTCGTTGCCTCCCCAGCAGGAGTACTGACCGCTCTCGTGGACCACGCAGGTATGCGGGCCGAGACGGGTCGAGCCGCTGCTCATCGACACGTCCACAGCGTCGCTGATGCCGGGCACGCGGGCGGGCCGGGCCTGCGGGGTCCGTTCCCCGCTGCCGAGTTGGCCGGCGGCGTTCTTCTCACCCCAGCACGACACGCCGCCGTCGTCGTGCACGACGCATGCGCCGCCCTCCCCCACCGCCACCGAGGTGACGCCGCTGACCCCGTCGACCCGCTCCGGAGTGGCCACATCGGCCACGGGCCAGCAGTAGACCTCACCGGCGACGGTCACCGCGCAGGTGCGGTCGGATCCGGTGGAGACCGAGACCACGGCTGGAACCCCCTCGACGGTCCCGGGACCGAAAGCGCTGAGGTTGCCGGCCCCGCCGCCGTAGCCCCAGCACGTCAGGGCGCCGGTGGCATGGATGACGCAGTTGGAGGAGGGACCGGCGTCGATCCAGGTGGCGTCGGTGATGCCCGGCACGAGCTGCGGGACGCTGACCGAGGCGAGTGTGGCGGCCCCCAGCTGGCCCAGCCCCCCGGCCCCCCAACAGGAGACCTGCCCGCGTTCGTGCACGACACAGGTGTGGTCGGATCCGGCCGCCACCGCCGCTGCGTCGGCAATGCCCGGCACCCGCTCGGGCAGGTACTCGCTGAAGGACTCACCCCTCCCCAGCTGCCCCTCGCGGCCCGCTCCCCAGCACGACACGGATCCGTCGCCACCCAGCGCGCAGACGTGCAGTTCCTGGTGGGGATGATCACCGCTGGTGATGCTCACGACGTTCCGCAGGCCGGCGGCGCTGAGCCGCTCCCGGATACCGTCCTGTCCCCAGCAGGTGACGCGACCGTCGGTGCGCACGGCGCAGGTGCGGCCGCGTGAGGCGGCGATGAGGCTGTCCCCGCTGCGCGCCGCGCCCCGCACGAACTCCGGACTCCGCACCACCGTCGCCTCATCGGCCGAGAGGCGGATCAGCTCCGGGCCTTCGGGGTCGAACTCGTCCGGCGGTGCGACCGCCCGCAGTTCTTCGGGACCGGCGGCGGCAATCCCGGCGGGCAGCACCAGCACGGCTGCCACGCTCAAACAGCCGACGAACAGCCCGGACGCCGCCAGTCTCCGTCGCCTGGGCCGGGTTCGCGCCCTGCCGCCCCAACCCGGCAGCCGGGAAGCCGGGACGGAAGTCAGCGGTTCCAGCTGTTCCAGCTGATCACGTCCTCGATCCCGCCCCGGTTGGCGGGTTTGAAGTCGGTGCCGATCGTGTAGGCGACGGGGATGAGCGCGAACTGGCGGACCTGCTCATACGGGATGTCGAGGATCTCCGCCGCCTCCCGCTCGTGGGCCAGGTGCAGGGTGGTCCAGCAGGTGCCCAGACCGCGCTCACGGGCCGCCAGCATGAAGCTCCAGGCGGCCTGGATCACCGAGCCTCCCTCGGCGACGACATCGGTGGGACGCGCCGAGCGGGTGGCCACGCAGGGAACCAGCAGCACCGGGCTGCGGTGCATGTTCTGCGCCAGGTAAACCGCCGAATCGACGACCCGCCGCTGCTGGGCCATCCACGTCCGGTCTCGACCGGCGAAGGTTCCAGCGCCCGAGGAGCGGCCGCTCGCCGCCGCCCTGTCGGCGAGGTTCGGGCCGCTGATGTAGGCCTCGAACCCGCGCCGGTACAGCCCGGCGATTGCCTCGACCTTGTCGCGCTCGGTCACGAACACGAAATGCCAGGTCTGCATGTTGGAGGCGGTCGGGGCCTGCACCGCCAACTCGACGCACTCACGCAGCAGCGACACCGGCACGGGCCGCTCGAAGTCCAGCCGCTTGCGCACCGCCCGAGTGGTCGACAACAACTCGTCGGTCGACAACCCCAGCCGCGTCACACCACGAAGCGTACGCCCTCACCCGCCGCGGCCAACGAACCACCTCGCCCCCGTCTTGTCGATGAGCCCCCCACCGCCACTCCGCCGACGAGCCCCCCACCGCCATCCCGCCGACGAGCCCCCCACCACCGCCACTCCGCCGGCGAGCCTCCCGCACCGTCATTCCGGCGGAGGCCGGAATCCATACTCCAACCGCCGATTGGTCGCTGCGCACGACCGACCGGGGACCCCCCCTAGGACGGCTCGTACAGACCCCCGAGGGTCGGCGGCATCGGCGCCGAGCGACTCCAGGTGTCGAAGCTCAGAACGCCGTCGACATCACGAGCGGCCGGCTTGAACTCGGTTCCGATCGTGTAGGCCACCGGGATCATGGCGTACTGCCGCACCTCCCGGTAGGGAATGCCCAGGATCTCCGCCACCTCCTCCTCCCACATGAGGTGGATGGTGGTCCAGCACGTGCCGAGGCCGCGCTCCCGTGCGGCCAGCATGAAGCTCCAGGCGGCCTGGACGACCGAACCGGCGCCTTCGATCACGTGGCGGGGGTCCTCCGGGCGCCCGGAGGCACACGGGATCAGCATCGCCGGGACGCGGTGCATGTTCTGCACCAGATGAATCCCCGAATCGATGACACGCTCCTGCTGCGCGCCCCAGGTGGGGTCGCGCTCCGCCCGCGCCCGGGAGGACTCGATGAACCTGCCCCGGTTCAGATCCGAGCCGCGCCGGTAGATGGCGGCCAAGGCCTCGATCTTGGAGCGCTCGGTCACGAACACGAAGTGCCAACTTTGGCCGTTGGAGGACGTGGGCGCCTGCACGGCGAACCGGGCGCACTCCCGCAGCAGCGATTCCGGCACGGGGCGGTCGAAGTCCAGCCGCCTGCGCACCGCCCGGGTCGTGAGCAGCACCTCGTCCGCGCTGAGTCCAAGTGTGGTGGTCATGCCCGCAGCGTACGCACGCGAGATTCCCGGGGGCTGGATTCCGGCCTCCGCCGGAATGACGGAGCGGGGTGCGGGAATGACGGAGCGGGGGCGGGTTGGCTGGAGCACCCCGCGCGCTGTTCAGGAGTTGGCCGTGACCACTTCGAGGACGTCGGCGAAGCGCTCCAGGGCGGCGGCCCGGCGGGTGGGCACGTGCTCGCTGGGCCAACCCTCGACGGCCTCGTAGCCCCGCAGCACGTGGCGGCTGATGGTGACCTTGTGCACCTCGTCCGCGCCGTCCACCAGCCGGGAGGCCCGGGCGTGGCGGTACATGCCCTCCAGCGGCAGGTCGGCGCTGTACCCCAGCGCCCCGTGCACCTGGATGGCCCGGTCGATGGCGTTGTACAGCATCCGGGTGCCGTACACCTTGATCATGGCGATCTGGGTGCGAGAGGCCGAGGCGCCGTGGCGGTCCATGTGCCAGGCGGCCTGCATGCACAGCAGCTTCGTGGCCTCGATCTCCATCTTGGTCTCGGCGACCATGTCCTGGATCATCTGCTTGTCCGCCAGGAGCGAGCCGTGGGCGGACCGTGACAGCGCCCGCTCGCACATCATGTCGAAAGCCCGGCGGGCCTGGCCGATCCAGCGCATGGCGTGGTGGATGCGGCCCGGTCCCAGCCGCTTCTGCGCCAGCACGAAGCCGTCGCCCGGCTCGCCGATGATGTTCGTGGCCGGCACCCGCACGTTGTCGTAGACGATCTCGGCGTGGCCGCCGGGTCGGGGCGGCCCCTCGATGTGCGGCTCGCCCATGTTGGGGATGTCCCGGACGAGCTGCACGCCGGGCGTGTCGGTCGGCACCAGGATCATCGAGCAGCCCTGGTAGGGATGCACGTCGGGGTTGGTCACCACCATGACGATCAGGAAGTCGGCCACCGAACCGTTGGTGGTGAACCACTTGTGGCCCGAGACGACGTACTCGTCGCCGTCCAGCGTCGCCCGGGTGCGGATCAGCCGGGGATCCGAGCCGGCCACGTCGGGTTCGGTCATCGAGAATGCACTGCGCATCTCGCCGGCCAGCAGCGGCTCCAGCCATCGGCGCCGCAACTCGGCACTGGCGCCGATGGCCAGCAGTTCGGCGTTGCCGGAGTCCGGGGCGTTGTTGCCGAAGATCATGGGGGCGAACTCGCAGCGCCCCAGGATCTCGTGCATGAGGGCCAGGCGCACCTGGCCCCACCCTTGGCCGCCCAGGTCGGGGCCCAGGTGGCAGGCCCAGAGTCCCTGCTGCTTCACCTGCTCCTTCAGGGGGTCGGCGAGCGTCCGCCACTGCTCGGGCGTGCAGTCACCGGCGATCGCTTCCAGCGGCAGGATCTCGGCGTCCAGGAACTCCCGCATCCAGTCCAGCTTCGGCTGGAAGTCCTCATCGGTGGCGAAATCCCAGGCCATGTTCTCCTCCAGGCGAGTCGGTGTCGTCAGGCTAGGAGACCGTCGACCGGTTCTGCGGAGCGTCTCCCTCGTCGTTCCGGCGCAGAGCCTCTCCCGGACTCGATCCGGGGCCGGAACCCACCTACCGGCGGCACCGTCAGCACCTTCGTAGATGCCGGCACAGTCCTGGATGGCCACCCCTCCGGCGCACGCGGGGACTCACGCGCCCGGGGGGCGTCGGAGGATCCGGGGAGCCCGCAGTAGCGTGGCCGGCACTGCAGCAGGCCGGGGAGGTGCCATGGTCACCGTCGACAGGGACAGCGCCGTCGCCGCTTTGGCGGCCGAGTGGGAGGCCATCGCCGGACTGTGCGCGACGCTCAGCGACACGGAGTGGGCGGCGCCCACCGACTGCCCCGGCTGGAGCGTGCAGGACAACGTCAGCCACATCATCGGCACCGAGCGGATGCTGCTCGGGGATCCGGCGCCGGAGATCGACGTCGGCGATGTGCCGCACGTGCACAACGAGATCGGGCGGATCAACGAGCTGTGGATCGCGGCGCGCCGCCCGTGGTCACCGTCCGCCGTTCTGGAGGAGTTCGGCGAGGTCAGCGCGGCCCGCCTGGAGGCCCTCGCCGCCATGACGCAGGCCGACTTCGACGCCGAGTCCTGGACGCCCGCCGGCACCGACACCTACGGGCGGTTCATGCGGATCAGGGCACTGGACTGCTGGGTGCACGAGCAGGACATCCGCGGCGCCGTGGGCCGGCCGGGCCACGTGAGCGGCCCGGTGGTGGAGATGGTCCTCGACGAGTTCGCCTTCGCGGTGGGGTTCGCGGTCGCCAAGCTGGGCCGGGCGCCTGAGGGGGCTCGGGTACTGGTCGAGCTGACCGGCCCCGCGGCCCGCGACTGGCGGGTGCAGGTCGCCGAGCGCCGCGGCCGGCTGGTGGAGAGCTTCGACGGCGACGCCGGGCCCACGATCACCCTGCGCACCGACGCCCACACCTACACACGCCTGGCCGGCGGCCGCATCGCCGGCGACGCGGCTCTCGGCGCCGGCCTCGTCAGCGTGGCGGGCGATCTGGAGGCAGGCGAGCGGATCCTCGCCGGCCTCGGCTACATGCCCTGACAACTGTCGCCGGAGTCCTTGGATTCCGGCCTTCGCCGGAATGACGGGGTGAGAGCCGGAATGACGGGGTGAGAGCCGCGGCGTGGCGAGGAAAGGTCGGTGTCTCTGAGGAGTTCGCGCTAGTCGCCGGCCAGCAGGGCGGCGAAGCGGCGGCGCCACTCCACCGACGGCTTGTCGGACTGCACACTGACGGTCCCGGCCAGGTCGAGGGGCAACACGCCGTCGAGGCGCTCGAGCATCGCCTTGTCCTCGGCCCCGATGGCCAGGTCGAAGCGCAGCACCTCGTCGGACGGCACCGAGAAGTCGTCGTTGCGCCACACCACGAAGATGAAGTACGAGGTGACGTCGTCGATGGGGGTCGACAGCAGCAGCAGGATGTGCTCGAGGCCTGTCTCGTACGCGATGGTGCTGCGGCAGGCGAACGGGAGGGCGAACCCGCTGGACATCCTGCGAGCTACCGCCCCTGCGCTCTGCACGCCGGAGGTGGCCGCGGCGATCTCGGGATTGCTGACCGTCACGTCGTAGGCGTAGCCGAAGAAGCTGTCGTCCAGCTGCTCCAACTCGAGCCGCGGAACCACCTCGTCGGTCTCGCCGCCGATTGTGCCGGCGTGCACGAACGGGAAGTGGGTGATGTCCAGGAAGTTGTCGACCATGCGGGTGGTCGACGTCGCCCAGACCTGCACATCGGGGTTGATGCGGCGGAACGCCGGATCGTCCTCCTGGATGATCTTGGGGATGTCCTCGCGCGGAACCCCCGGGCAGATCCACACGAGTCCGTAGCGCTCCTGCACTCCCACCGGATCCAGGTGGGCTCGGGGCGGGACGGGCACGCCCGGCTGCGCGGACGGGACCAGCACGCACCGGCCCCCGGAGCCGAAGCGCCAGCCGTGGTAGCAGCACTGCAGGCAGCCGTCTATGACCGTGCCCGCCGACAGGGGTGCCTCGCGATGCGGGCAGCGATCGGCCGATGCCACCAGCGCCCCGTCCGGGTCGCGCCAGACGACGTACGACCTCCCCAGCACGCGAACCCCCAGCGGCCCCGGGGCGACGTCGGTGGTGCGGGCCACCGCGTACCACGAGTCCGCCAGGACGGGATTCTCGGAGAAGACGTGCGTCGTACCCATGGCGCCTCGATGGTCCGCCGTTGCTGTCGGCCCAAAACCTTACGCCACCAGCGGCAAGAGGCGTAGCGTTGCCCACCCCGGCCCGCCTGTCCACCCCACCGATCCTGCCTCTGGGGGGACCGTGGGAACGGTCGCGCTGCTAGTTTGACGGCGACCGCGCGCGCCGGCCGAACACGACGACCTGGAAGGTGCTCCAATGGGATACCCGAACACGCTGATCTTCGTCGATTTCCCCAGTGACGACCCCGAGGCCTCCGCCCGCTTCTACGAGGAGGTCTTCGGTTGGGAGGTCGAGGGGCGACCGGCCGGCGTCTTCCACCGGATCGTCCCGGGCGACGAGTTCCTCAAGGACGGCGAGCCCTCGGGCGTCGGGAACCTGCACATGGGCATCCACAACGTGGCCAACGCCCGCCCGCACCCGAATCCGGACGGGGTCGAGCCGCGCACGCTCCGCACCGAGGGCCGCTGCCAGCGCATGTGGATCCTGGTCAGCCCCGACGACAGCGCCGACCGGATCCTCGACACCGCCCTGAGCCTCGGCGCCACCGAGCTGTGGCGCAACCACTACTGGGCGGAGTTCAACGGCTTCAACTGCGCCTTCGAGGATCCGTGGGGCAACACGTTCATCCTGTGGACCCAGGGCGGCGACGACCCGCAGATTCCCGGGGGCTGGACCGACGAGTAGGCGCCGGCCGCCCGGGGCCCACGCCACGACCCTACGAGCGAGGGAGGAGAACCGATGAGCGAGGAGCAGTCAGGGTTCGCCCGCGGCGCCGCCGAGACCCGCGCCGCCACCGGTATGACCGGCACAGTGGACGCGGCCACGCGCCAGGACGTCTACTCCGACCATCCCACAATGCCGCGCTGGACCCACGTGGCCCTGCCGTGCGCCGACATCGACGCCTCCATCGACTTCTACACCACCTTCACGCCGATGGAGTTGCTGGACAAGCGCACCGACGCCCTGGGGCACGGCGCCTGGCTGGGGCATCCCGACCAGGCCGAGCGGCCGTTCATCCTGGTGCTGATCGAGTTCTTCGCCAGCAGCGGCCAGGAGGGCCTCGGGCTGCTGAAACCCTTCGCCCACCTCGGCATCGAACTCCCCAGCCTCGAGGCCGTCGACGAGATCGCCCGCCGCGGCGAGGAAGCAGGCTGCTTGAACATGTCCCCGACCGAGATGCCCCCGCCCGTCGGCTACATCTGCGCCCTCAACGACCCCGACGGCAACGTCATCGAGTACTCCTACGACCAGGGCGTCTACTCCACCGCCAAGACCGTCTGGGGCAACGGCGACTGACGCCACCGCAATCGTGCTCCACGGGAACCGCCCGTCGGAGCGGTCAGAACAGCAGGTCGAGCAGCTCGTTGACCAGGTCGCTCTCGAACTGGACGGCGCCGAGAATGCGCCGGCCGGTGCTGTCGAGCAGCCAGAAGCTGGACCAGGCGGGCGCCGGGAAGTGGTAGTAGTTCGTCGGCAGCGGCGAGTCGCTCAACAGCATCGTGAAGCTGATCCCGTAGGTGTCGACGAATTCCTGGTTTGCCGCCAGGTCGCCCGTCGAGCCGATGCCGACGACCCGGAGCCGGTGGGAGTTCTCTCGAGCGAACTGCTCGATGGCCGGAGCATGGCTCTGGCAGGTGCCTCAATAGGGGCTCCACAGCCAGAACAGCAGCGGCGTCCCGCCGGTCACCACCGAGCGGATGTTCACCGTCTCGCCGCTGTGCACGTCGGTCATGTCGAAGTCGAGCAGGTCCTCGGAGAGCTGCGCCACACCCAGGTCGCTCCCTGAGGGACCGGCGGGGAGCGTCACGACGACCGCTGAGCTGATCAGCCAGCGGCCCACCTCTGCATCAGGGGGAAAGAACCGCTGCGCCGGCAGGAGCCGCTCGCCCCAGGTCTCACCGGGAAGGCGCTTCTGCAAGGCGAACTCGATGCGATCATTGGCCAACAGCCGCACCACCACGCGCACTTCCGCCGCCACGTAGGCGGAGGGGGTGCCGGCCTCGGCGGTGATGGTCAAACCGGAACTGGCGAACCAGACGTCGACCTCCACGCCCGGAGGCAGGAATCGCCGCGGCGGCTCAGCCGACTCGCTCCACGGCTGACCCGCCTCGCGGAACTGCATGACGAACTCGACCTGACCGTCCTCGTGGCGCTGCGCCAGGATGCGGGCCTCGAGTTCGTTCTCGGCGGGCTGCTCGGTCGCCTCCTGGGCGCCGGCGGCGGCGGGCACGCCCGCCACGCCCAGCCAAGCCAGCAGGCCCACCAGGACGGCGCGCCGGAGCCTCCCCCGAAGCGAGCCGGAACTCACGTCGAATTCGCCGGAAACTGCGTCACCACCGCCGGAGCGTACGGCACCGGCGTCGCCGGAGCGGTGATCCGGGCGCTCATCAGACCATCGGGATTGGCCACCTCGGGCAGGCCGGAGCGGGCCATGGTGTGGGTCTTCTTCAGTTCCGGGTATGGGGAGTCGGCCACGGCCAGCCCTCAGGGCCGCAGCAGGATCTTGCCGAAGAAGTCGCCGGCCAGCAGGCGGTCCTGCGCCGCGCCGGCCTCGGCCAGCGGCAGCACCGAGTCGACCGGGGCGACGAAGTCGCCGCCGCAGTAGGTCTCCCAGACCGGCGCGAACTCCTCGGGCCGGTAGGGATCCGAGCCCATGATGCGCAGGCCCGAGTGGAACAGGTGGCCCAGAGACGGGATCGCGACCGAGTCGCCCGTGGTGTTGCCGCAGTTGACCAGCCGCCCGCGAGTCCCGAGCGCGAACAGGGACGCCTCCCACAACGCCGGGCCGACGTGGTCGAACACCATGTCGACTCCTGCCCCGCCGGTCACCGACCTCGCCCAGGCCGTCACGTCGGTCGTGCGGTTGTTGGCCGTCTCGGCGGCGCCCAACCGGCGCGCCCCTGCACACTTGGCCTCGCTGCCGGCGGTGGCCAACACCGTCGCCCCGGCGTGGCGGGCCAGCTGGATCGCGGCGGTCGAGACCCCGCTACCGGCGGCGTGGATCAGCAGCGTCTCGCCTGCCTGCAGGCCGCCCACGTCGAACAGGGCGTGCGCCGCGGTCATCCAGCAGGTGGGGAACACCGCCGCGACCTCGAAGGACATCTCGTCGGGCACCGGGTAGGTGTGGCTGGCCGGCGCCAGGCAGAGCTCGGCGTAGCCGCCGTCGGCGGTTGCGCCTATGACGCCCAGCTCGCCGTACAGATCGCCCCGGCCCGCCAGGCGGGAGCCCTCGGGCACGCCCGACAGCGACGGGTCCACCACCACCCGGTCCCCCACCGCAACGCCGGCGACGGACCCACCGGCGGCGACCACAGTACCGGCCAGGTCCATGCCGGCGATGTGCGGCAGCGCGAAGCCCGGCATGGTGAACCAGCCGGCTCGCTGGATGACATCGAGGCGGTTCAGAGCGGCCGCCGCCACCTGCACCACCACATCCAACGGCCCGGGCTCGGGGTCGGGCACCTCGGTCAGGCGCAGCACTTCGGGCCCGCCGTGGCTGTCGTACAGGACCGCCTTCATTGCACCCTCCGGAGTCGTCCGTTCTCGCCGCCCGCCCGATCACACGCCGTGATCAGTTCAGGCCCCTTCAGGCTTCCGCGGCGGCGCGGCCGGCCAGCAGGAACTTGCGGATCTTGCCGACCGACGTGCGGGGCAACTCGTCCAGCAAGGTGAGATCGCGAGGCATCGCCGCCTTGCCGAGCCGCTCGCCGCACCATGCCAGCAGCTCGGCCGTGCTGGGGGGTCGGGCCGGGTCGCGGGCGACGACGAATCCCACCGGCACCTCGTCGCGGATCGGGTCGGGGCGGCCCACCACGGCCGCTTCGAGGACGGCGGGATGGGCGGCCAGGACCGCTTCCACGGCCACGACCGACACGTTCTCACCCGAGACCTTCAGTACCTCGCTGTGGCGGCCGTCGAAGTAGTAGTGGCCCGCGGCGTCACGTCGGGCCCGGTCCCCGGTCAGCAGCCAGCCGTGCCGGAACGAGGCCTCGGTGGTCTCCGGGTCGTCGAGATAGCCGGCGAACAGCGTGACGCCGCGCTCACCGCCCACCACCAGTTCGCCGATCTCGCCATCAGGAACCGGCCCGCCGGCGGCATCCTGGATGTCGACCAGGCAGCCCGGAGTCTGCTGTCCCATCGAGGAGGGCACCGGGTTCTCGCGGGGGTTGGTCAGCGGCGCCGGCAGTGTCTCGGTCATGCCCCAGAGCTGGCGCGGCAGGCAGCCGAAGAGTTCGGAGAGCTGCGCGTACTGGTCGTCGTTCACGTTCTGGGCGTACCAGCAGTGGTCCAGGTTGAGCTTGGGACCGGCGGAGCCGCGGGCCAGGATCATGCGCATCGGCGCGGCGAAGAGGCTGGCCGCGGTGGCGTCCCCGGCGGTGGCCTGGGCGCAGAAGCGGCTGGCCGAGAAGGCCGGCTGCAACACGATGGCGGCCCCCGACCAGATGCCCGCGGCGAAGGAGTAGTACTGCGCGTTGCCGTGGAACAGCGGCAGCACCACCAGCAGCCGGTGCCCGGGGCCGAAGTTGGCCCGGTCGGCCATGATCCTGCCGCAGAAGGCGTAGTTGGCCTGCGTGATCTCCACACCCTTGGGCCGACCGGTGGTGCCGGAGGTGAACATGATCGCAGCGGTGTCGCGGATTCCGACATCAGCCCGGCCCGGTGCAGGAGCACCGCGCCCGGCTTCGCCGATCACACTCTCGAGGTCCGGGGCGTGCTCGTCGACCGCGATGACGTCCATGTCGGCGGTGGGCTCCAACTCCGAGGCCTCGGCAACGGCCTTGCGGTACTCCCCGGCCCGATCGGCGGAGCAGAGCCCCACCGCCGGATTCGTCCGGGAGATGTGCTCCGCCAATTCGGGCGCCCGGCCGAAGGGGTCCGAGGGAACCATGACGGCGCCCAACCGCACCGATGCCAGCCAGACGGCGACGAAGGCCGGCCCGTTGGCCAGCGCCATGTGCACGGCCCTCCCGTGTCGCGCTCCCGCGGCATGAAGGCGAGCCGCCAACCGATCGACCTGGCGATCGAAGGCGCCGTAGCTCCACTCGCCGACGGTGCCGTCAGGCGCCGCGTAGCGCAGGAACAGTGCACCCGGATCCCGCTCGACGGTCCGATCCCAGACCTCGGCGAACGTCACCGGCTCGAGCCACCGGCCCGGAGCAGCGATCCCGGGAGGGGGCCGGACGGTCATCCGGCGGCGCCGTCTCCGTCGCCCCGCTCAACGGGTGGGCCGTAGCCGCCCCCGCCCGGGAGATCGAGGCGGACCACGTCGTCGGGCTCCAGACTCAGGCGGGCCTGGGTGGTGACGGGCTCGCCGTTCACGCGGAAGCGGCCCGGCGCACCCGGCTCGCCGCCGTCGAGACCCTGCGGCGCGGCGGTCAGGCGGCTGGTCACGGCGTTCAGTTGCCACTCGCGGTCGGTGTCCACCAGGAACTCGATGGTCTGGCCGTCGCCGCCGGGCTGGCGGCCTACGCCCCCGGAGCCCACGCGCAACTCCTTGCGCAGGAAGCGGATCGGCGCCGAGGCCTCCACGACCTCCACCGGCACCGCCGCCACGCCCGTGGGGTACGAGCAGGCCGAGAGCCCGGGCTTGGTGGCCCGCCCTCCCACGCCGCCGGCGTAGGTGAACATGGCGGTGATGAAGGGGCTCCCGTCGGGGTGGGAGCCGCTGACCTGCATGGTCCACACCGCACCGGAACCCTCCGCCATGGCCTGGGACGGCTCGAGCGGCGCCAGCGCCTTCAGCAGGGCGTTGGGCAGGAACATGCCCACCACGTGGCGCGCCGTGCACGGCTGCGGCGACACCGCGTTGACGATCGACCCCTCGGGCGCCGCCAGGCGGATCGGCGCCAGGCTGCCGTGGTTGTTGGGGATCTCGGGATTCAACATCGACCTGACGGTGAATGTGGTGTAGGCGTGCGTGTAGTTGCGCACGACGTTGATCCCCCAACGGCTCGCCTCCGACGAACCCTCGTAGGACACCAGGATCTCACCCGCCTCGGGGTCCACGGTCACCTCGCAGTGGATGGTCACCGTCGAGCCGTCGGCGAGGTCCAGCAGGGCCTCCGCCTCGTGGACGCCCGCCGGCAGGGCGCGGATGCTCTCGCGGGTGGCCTCCTCGGAGCGCTCGATGATCTCGTCGGCCAGGTCGTCGATGTCATCGAGCCCCCAGGCGTCACAGAGTGTCAGCAGGCGCTCCGCCCCCACCGCCGCCGAGGCCATCTGGGCGTGCAGGTCGCCGGCGACGTGATCCGGCGTGCGCACGTTGGAGAGGATGAAGTTCCACACGTCACCGTTGCGCTCACCGGCCGCCATGAGCTTGCAGATGGGGATCCAGAGCCCCTCCTCGAACACGTCGCGCCCGCCGGCGCCGATGCCGTAGCCGCCCACGTCGGAGTGGTGGATCGTGGAGCAGAAGAAGGCGATGAGCCGCCCGCCGCGGAACACCGGCGTCATGACCGTCACGTCGAGCAACTGGCCGCACGTCTTGTAGGGGTCGTTGGTGATGAGCACGTCGCCCGGCGCCAGCGTCTCGGCCGGGTGCTCGGCGAGCACCGCCATGACGCCCATCGCCAGGGAGTTGATGTGGCCGGGCGTGCCCGTCACGGCCTGGGCGACCATGCGCCCCCTCGGATCGAAGAGGCCGTTGGCGAGATCCCCCGCCTCCCGCACGATGGGGCTGAAGGCCGAGCGCTGCAGGGCGGTCGCCTGCTCGTTGACCGTGGAGATGATGCTCTGCCAGAGAACCTGCAGGTCGACACCGTCGAAGCGCCGCGCCGCCGGGCTCATGCCGCCTCCCGTGTGGCCAGCATGCTGCTGTCGGCATTGACCTCGACGGTCCAGCCCGGGCGGATCACCACGGTCGTCTCCGCCTCGCTGATGATGACCGGACCGTCGAGCCGCGTCCCCGCCGGCAACCGGGCGCGCTCGTAGATCGCCACCTCGTCGGGTTCGCGATCCCGGCCGAAGCGCACCGTGCGCCAACTGATCGGGACCGCCGCACCACCGGCGGGCGCCGCCAGATCCGGCTCCACGCCCGTCACGGGTGCCCACGCCGACAACCGCCAGGTCACGACCTCGGCGGGCACATCGTCGATCGTGAGCCCGTAGACCCGCTTGTACTCGGCTTCGAAGGCGGCGAGCGTCTCAGCATCGTCGGTGGGCCATTCGGGTCCCTCGCCCAACCAGACCGTGATCTCGTTGCCCTGACCGCGATAGCGGACGTCGATGCCGTAGCGGAAACGCACCTCGGAGGCGGGCACGCCCGCCCCGGCCAGGACGCGCCGCCCCTCACCGCGCATGGACTCGAGGAGTTCGGCGGCGGCGTCGCTCCGCAGGTCGGTCAGCGGCCGCAGCAGGCTGCGGGCCAGATCTATGCGCACCGGCGTGACCAGCGTCCCGAACGCCGAGAGCACGCTGGCGTGCACCGGGAACACCACCCGGGAGGACTCCACCAGCTCCGCCACCCGGCAGGCGTGCACGGGACCGGCCCCGCCGAAGGCCAGCAGCGTCACTCCCCGCAGGTCCACCCCCCGCTCGACGGCGTGCATGCGCGCCGAGGCCGCCATGTTCTGGTCCACGACCTCGACGATGCCCGAGGCGAGGCTCTCGAGGTCCAGGTCCAGGCGCTCGGCCAGCGGTTCGGCGGCCGTGCGCGCCGCGGCGGTGTCGAGCGGCATCTCGCCGCCCAGGAACGCCGCGGCGCTGAGGTAGCCGACGAGCAGGTCGGCATCGGTCACCGCCGGCTCGGTGCCGCCGCGCCCGTACGAGGCCGGTCCCGGGTCGGCACCCGCCGAGACGGGACCGACACGCAGCAATCCCAGGTTGTCGACCCGTGCCAGGCTCCCACCCCCGGCGCCGATCTCCACGAGATCCACCGACGGCACCAGCACCGGGTAGCCGGACCCCTTCTTGAAGCGGTACACGCGGGCGATCTCGAAGGAGGAGGTGAGCGCGGGCTCGAAGTCCTCGATGAGGCAGGCCTTGGCGGTGGTGCCCCCCATGTCGAAGCACAGCAGGCGGTCCTCACCGAGCCGCTGCGAGTACCACGTGCCGGCCAGCGCCCCGGCCGCGGGACCCGACTCCACGAGGCGGATCGGCACCCGGGCGGCCTCGGTGGCGGGGACCACTCCCCCGTTCGAGAGCATCATCAGCACGGAGCCCCCGAAACCCTCGGCGGCGAGCCAGCTCTCCAGGTCGTCCAGATACGTGCCCAGCACGGGCATGGCGGCCGCGTTGCAGGCCGTCGTCATCATGCGCGGGTACTCCCGGATCTGCGGGGCCACCTCGGCCGACAGGCAGACGGGGACACCCAGCGCCTCCGCCAGGTGCTCCCCGGTGGCCCGTTCGTTGGCATCGTTCATGTAGGAGTTCACGAAGCAGACCCCGACCGCCTCCACACCCTCGGTGGCCAGTGCGGCGGCGATGCGATCCAACTCATCGGTCACGGGAACCGTCAGCACCTCGCCCCGGGCGTTCACGCGCTCGTCGAGCTCGAGGATCCGCTGCCGCGGTATCGGCGGATCGGGGAACTCGATCTGCAGGTCGTACATGTCGTAGCGGTGCTCGTCGCGGATGAGCAGGGTGTCGGCGAAGCCCTGGGTGACGACCAGTGCCGCCCGCCCGGCGCGGCGCTGCACGAGGGCGTTGGTGACAAGCGTGGTGGCGTGCACGATCGGTGCGGTCACCGCGCCGGCCGCCACGCCGGCGCGGCCCAGCACGCTGGCGATCGCCGTCTGCACCGCCTCGAGCGGGTTGGCCGGCGTGGTGAGTTCCTTGCCGACCACCACGCGGCCGCTGTCCGCGTCGAGCAGGACCGTGTCGGTGAACGTGCCGCCGATGTCGACGGCGAGACGCCAGTCAGCCATCAGCCCCGGGTTCTCGCACGGCCTGGGTCGCCGCCGCGGCGCCCTCCATCAGGTCGTCACGCGGCGGGGCGAAGACGTCGAGAATCCAACACTCGTTGAACTCGTCGTCGCCGACGAAGACGCTGTCGCCATGCCACACGCCCTTGTAGGCCAGGTACGAGTCACCCGGGCCCAGCACCACCCGCTGTTGCTCCTCCGGCGGGCCCGATTCGTCGCCGATGCGGAAGTCCAGGGCGCCGCGCACCACGATGCCGAGTTGCTCGTGGTCGGGATGATTGTGCAGGTAGGACCCCGGCGTGCCCCCGGCGATGCGCCAGAAGCACAGTTGCAGGCCGTCGCCGGTCACCACGCGGCGGCGGAAGCCGGGGCGGGCCGTCTCGACGAAGGCGTCGTCGTCGAGGAAGAACACGGTCTGGCGACTGAGGTCCATCCGGCGGGCCCTCCGGTGCGGCGGCGACGCGCTCAGCTGAGGCCGACGGCGGCGAAGCGCTCGCGCTCGGCCGGAAGGTTCAGCGGTTCGACGATGGCCTGATGCTCGGCGTCACCCCAGTGCTCCGGCGGCACCAGCCACATGACCTCGAACTCCAGGCCATCGGGATCACGGGCGTAGAGGCTCTTGTTGCATCCGTGGTCGCTTGCCCCCACCAGGGCGCCGGTGGCCTGAAGGCGGCGATGCGCCTCCTCCAGGGCCTCCAGGGTGGGCACCTCCCAGGCGATGTGGTACAGGCCGACGGTGCGCTGGCCGGCCTCGGATGCGCCTGCCTTCTCGCCGATGCTGAAGAAGGCGATGTCGTGATGGTTCTCCGACTCGGGCGCCCGCATGAAGGCGAACGCCCCGCCGGGCCCGTCGATGACCTGCTCGAAGCCCAGCACGTCGGCGTAGAACTTGGCGTGGCGCCGAGCGTCTCGCACGTAGAGCACGGCGTGATTCATGCCGGTGATCCGCATGGTCGCTCCCTCGTTCGGCTCCGCGCAACGGCTCAGGATAACGCGACCGCGGGCCGGGCCTGCCGGCCCGCCGCGCCCGGGCCGGGTGGCTCAGGAGGCCTCGGTGCGCTCGTTGAAACCGAGCAGCACCAGGGTCGGAGGGACCTGTGCCACGACCGAGACCGAGGCCTGGCGCAGGTACATGCGCAGGATCCCCGAGGCCCCACCTCCCAGCGTCCACGACACGATGGCCTTGATGGGGTTGGCGTGCGAGCACACCAGGACCGTCTGGTTCGCCGAGGTCGCCAGTAGGTCCTCGGCCGCCCCCACCGAGCGTTCATAGAGCGCCGCCAGGGACTCGCCGCCTGCGGGGGCATAGCCGGGGTCGGCCGACCAGGCGTCGAACAGCTCCCCCGAGGCCACGGGCACCGGGGTTCCCTCCAGCTCGCCGTAGTCCATCTCGGCCAGACGGTCGTCTGTGAGCACGTCCTCGCCGAACCCGGCGAGTTCCACGGTCTGGCGGGCGCGCCGGCGCGGGCTGCAGACCACCTTGTCGATCTTCCAGTGCCGCCGCACGTAGTCGCCCGCCTCGACCGCCTGCCGGCGTCCCAGGTCGTCCAGTGGAAGGTCGCTGGCACCTTGCAGCAGCCGTTGGCGGTTCAGGTCGGTGCGCCCGTGGCGCAGCAGCACCAGGTAGGTCTCCGGCCCCCGCCCCGGAGAGTTCGGCAACCCCCCGCCGGCGGCCCCCTCAGATGAGTTCGGCGACGATCCGCCGGGCATTCTCCACGTCCTTCTTCAGTTGTGCCGCCAGCGCGTCGATGCCGCTGAAGCGCCGCTCGCTGCGCAGGAAGCGCAGGAACTCCACCTGGACCTCGTGGCCGTAGAGGTCGCCGTCGAAGTCCAGCAGGTGCGCCTCGAGGATCGAGTGCTCGGCGTGCTCGAAGAAGGTCGGGCGGCGCCCGATGTTGATGGCGCAGCCGTAGCGCGTGCCGTCGGAGTCATAGAACAGCCCCGCGTAGACGCCGTCGGCGGGCCACGCCCGGTCGGTGGCCACGGGAATGTTGGCCGTCGGGAACCCGATGGTGACGCCGCGACGGTCGCCCTCGATCACCACGCCTCTGATGGCATACGGGCGGCCCAGCATCTGGGCCACGTCGGCCACCCTGCTGCCGGCCAGGGCCCGGCGGATGGCTGTGGACGACACCGGCTCGGGGGCGTTCGGGAAGCGGTACAGATCCACCGCCTCGACGTCGAATCCCCAGCGTGCGCCGGCGATGCGCAGCGTGCCGGTGGATCCCTCCCGGTCGCTGCCGAAGTGGAAGTCCACGCCGGCCACGACCAGCTTCGCCTGCAGCCCGTCGACCAGCACATCCCTGATGAAGTCCTCGGCGGAGGTGGCGGCCAGCCGGTCCCCGAAGGGCAGCACCACGGCCCGCTCGAAGCCCAGCGCCTCGAACAGGTCGAGCTTCTGGCGCAGATCGGTGAGCAGCAGCGGGGCGTTCTGGGGACGCAGCGTGAACGCCGGATGGGTGTCGAAGGTGACCACCGTGGGCCAGAGTCCCTCGTCGGCGGCCCGCTCGACGACCCTGCCGAGGATCTGCTGATGACCGACGTGCACGCCGTCGAACACACCGACGGCGACCGCTGACGGCGCCGAGCCGGCGGGCGGAGAATCCAGAACGAGCATCCCGATGGCAGGCTACCGGTGCGGTCTGGCCCTCAGAGTGCAGCAGCCACGAGCTGCACGATCCGCCAGGCCACGTAGACGACCGTCGCCACCACCACCAGCCAGAAGTGCCACGGGGCGCGCACCTCCTCTTCCGGCCCCTCGGGGTCCTCGCCGGCGCCGGGGACCAGGTCGGCCTGCTCGGTGGCCTCGCCGCAGACCGGGCAAGTGCCGTCGGCGTCCAGTGCGGAGGGGGCGAAATAGCGCTGGCAGGGTCCGCACCAGGGCACGGGCGGCGCTCGGTCGGCTCTAGGTGCGGCGCACGGCCAGGATGGCCACGTCGTCGCCGAGGGGCGTGTCGCTGAAGTCCCGGGCCGCCTCCAGCAGGTGCCGGCACAGTTCGCCGGGGTCCAGCAGCGGCTCGCGGCGCAACAGCATCGCCACCGCCTCCTCACCGAACTGGTCGCCGGCTCGGCGCGCCTCGATGAGGCCGTCGGTGTAGAGCACCGCCATGTCCCCGCGCATCAGCGGGATCTCCCGGCTGAAGTAGCCGCTGTCCTGCTCCAGCATCAGCAACGGGCCGGTGGCGCTGAGCGGCAGCACCTCGCGCTGGTGCCACAGCCAGGCCGTGGGGTGCCCGGCCGAGACGTAGCGCAGCGTCCCGGCGCCGGTGTCGAAGATCAGCACCACCAGCGAGATGAACTCCTCGGTGCGCTCGGCGTTGAACATCTGCCGGTTCAGTTCCTCGACGGCCTGGGCCGGGTCGCGGAACCGCTGCAGGTACACCCGCATGAGATACTTCGCCTGGAAGGCGGTAATGGAGGACTCGATCCCCTTGCCGGCCACGTCGCCGATCACCGCGGCCAGACGGCCCGGTGTCACCTCGAACACGTCGAAGAAATCCCCCGCCATGAGTCCCGAGCCCGCCAGGTAGACCTGCCCGACGGCGAAGCCCTCGAAGCTGGCCAGATCCTCCGGGGCCAGGCGGCCCGCCCAGGCTCTCGGCGCCAGCTCCTCCTGCGCGAGCGCCTCCTGGGCTCGGCGCTCGATGTCGAAGCGCTCCCGAGCCATGCGGAACTCGCTGCCCGACTTGCGCCCCCACATCATCGTCAGCACCGCCGGCACCCCCACCACCAGCATCAGGACCGTCCAGAACTCGGTGTCGGTGGTGACCAGGAACAGCGCGATGATCGCCAGAATCAGGTACAGCGAGGCGGCGTGGAGGTCGCGCAGGAAACCCGACCGGGCCAGCGCCTCCGCCGCGTGCGCCTCCTCCTGGACGGCATCGCCGTCGGCGTCGGGGGACTTCTCGGCCTCGCGGCGGCTCGCCATGGCGACGCGGACCTGCTGGTAGAAGCGCCACCGGTAGCGGGCGATGCGCCCCCAGCTGAAGCTGGCCACGAAGCAGAGAGCCGCGGTGAGGCCGAGAATGATCTCCTGCACGGACTCCGAATCTACTCGCCCCACCTCACCGGGCCGTTTCCGGCCGGTGGGGTGGATTCAGCGGAATCGCACGTGCAACTTGACCGGCACGCCGCCCAGGTCGAAGGTCTCGGCGAGTCGCCTCTGCAGGTAGCGCAGGTAGGTCGCCGGCAGGCGCCGGTTCACGAACAGCGTGAACGTGGGCGGATCGGATGCCCCCTGGGTGGCGTACAGCACCCGGGCGCCGCCGGGAGCGGGATGCGCCGCCTGTGCCTCGCGGATCGCCCGGTTCACCGCACGGGTGGGAATGCGTCTCCGGTACTGATCGACGGTGCCGGCGAGGTTCTCCAGGATCCGGTTCACGCCCCGTCCGGTGTGGGCGGAGATGCCCAGCGTCGGCGAGCCGCTGAGGAACCCCAGCCGCTCGGTCACCTGCTCGCGGATGGCCAGCCGCTGGGGAGTCTCCAGCAGGTCCCACTTGTTCAGCAGCAGCAGGATCGGGCAGCCGGCCCCGTCGATCCGCTCGGCCAGGCGCTGATCCTGATGGGTGATGCCCTGGGTGGAGTCGACCATCAGCAGGACCACGTCCGCCCTGTCCACCGACCGCAGGGCGCGGAGCATGGCGTAGTACTCGGTCTCGGAATCGATGCGGCTGCGGCGGCGCAGGCCGGCCGTGTCGACGAGGCGCAGTTGCCCCAGAGGTGTCTGCACGAGTGTGTCCACGGAGTCCCGGGTGGTACCCGGCATGTCGTGGGTGACCGAGCGCTCCTCGCCGACGAGGCGGTTGAACAGCGTGGACTTGCCGACGTTGGGACGGCCCACGATCGCCACCGACACGGTGTCATCGTCCCCCTGCGGGGCGTCCCCCCCGACGCCCGGGTCGTCCCCGGCGTCGTCCCGGTCCCCCAGACCGGCCACGACGGCGTCGAGCAGGTCCGCGCAGCCGCGCCCGTGCAGTGCACTGATGGGGTGCGGGTCGCCCAGGCCGAGCGTCACGAACTCCCAGATGAGGGGCTCGCGACCCTCGTCGTCCACCTTGTTGACCGCCACGAATACCGATCCGCTCCGCTGCCACAGCAGTTCCGCGGTGGCGCGATCGGGCTCGGTCACACCGGTGGTCACGTCGGTCACCAGGACGGCGACGTCCGCCTCGAGCATCGCCCTGCGGCTCTGGTCGGACACCTTGCGGTCGAGAGCCGCGACACCGCCGCCGTCGGGTTGCCAGCCACCGGTATCGACCACCACGAACGGCCGTCCGAGCCAGGAGGCGGTCCACTCCTTGCGATCGCGGGTCACGCCGGGGCGTTCCTCCACGATGGCTTCGCGCCTGCCGATGATGCGGTTCACCAGCGTGGACTTGCCGACGTTGGGACGGCCCACCACCGCCACGGTGGGCAGGTCCAGCCGGGCGCCCTCGCCGGCGCTCCCTGTCGCCTCCGCGGTGGCGGGCTCAGCGACCATCCAGCGCCCTCCGCAGAGCGATGCCATCGGTCTCGGTGACCTCCACCGCACGCGGCAGGTCAGCGATCGTCAGACCGTCCAGGAAGCGGCCGTTCGAGAGGCAGACGTCGGGCAGCAGGTAGCGCCCGTCGGGCGGCTCCGCAGCCAGAACCGCCGCAACATCCGCGCCGACCATCAGCCCGGTGACCCCGATGTTCCCCCCGAAGAAGCGGTTCTCCACGGTGAGCAGCCGCACGTCGTCGTAGCCGGCCTCGACCAGCATCGGTCCCAGGACCGCCGCCCCCAACTCCCCGGTCAGCACCGCCACCCCACCGCGGCGTCGCAGCGTCACCGGAGCCGACGTCGCCCGCCGCTCATCGCTGCTGCCCCCCGTCTCCGGTGCGGCGGCTCCGCAGCCGTTGCGCGGCGCCCGGTAGCCCGCGGCCGGGGCGCCGTCCACCCAGGCGAAGAAGCCGGTCTGGGTACCGGTGGGCTCGGTGGAACGGCCGGTGAACTCCTCGAGGAAGTTGCGGGCGATGCCGACGCCGTCCTCGTGCATATCGAAGCCCTCGTAGTGCGCCGCGGGAGGCAGCTCGCGCCCCGCCAGCAGGTAGTACTCGTCGGCCGCGAACACCATGCGGCGCCCCAGCACGGACATGAAGATGCCCTGCCAGTCCTCGGTGACCTCGAGCACCGCCTCCGCCTCGGCGACGGTGTGGGGACGCAGCCTGCCGGCCGGGGCGTGCCGGCTCACCCCGAGGGGCACCAGACACAGCCCGCGCAACCCGGCATACGACTCCAGCACCCCGCACAGGGTGTCCTCCAGCCAGCCGCCGTCGTTCACCCCCGGACACACCACCACCTGCCCGTAGACCGCCACGCCGGCGTCGAGAAGCAGCCGCAGCCAGCGCAGGCTCGTCGCCCCCCGCCGGTTGCGCAGCATCTCGGCACGCAGGTCCCCGTCGGTGGCGTGGATGCTGACGAACAGCGGTGACAGCCCCTCGGTGAGAACCCGCTCGAAGTCGGCCTCGGTGAAGCGGGTGAGCGTCGTGAAGTTGCCGTACAGGAACGAGAGCCGGTAGTCGTCATCCTTCAGGTACAGGCTGGAGCGCATCCCGGCGGGGAGTTGGTAGATGAAGCAGAACTCGCAGTGGTTGTCGCAGGTGCGCACCTGGTCGAACAGCGCCGAGTGAACCTCCAGCCCCAGCGGCACCCCGGCCGCCTTGTCGATCTCCACGCTGAACTGCAGGCCGCCGCGATCAACCTCCACTTCGACGAGAGGTTCATCGACGAGGCTGCGGTATTCCAGCACGTCACGGGGCGCCACACCGTTCAACGAGACCAGTTCGTCACCGACGGCCAGACCCGCCAGAGCGGCCGGACCCGACGGCTCGAGGGCGACGACGCGAGGGCGGGGCATCGCAAAATCCTACCGCCGCGCCCTCGACGCCCTGGACCGGCCGAGCGCATCCATCCGAGTTGGCAGACCGTCTCCCCCGTCGTTCCGGCGCCCCTTCCCCGTCATTCCGGCGAAGGCCGGAATCCAGAGCATCAGCCGTTCTGCACAGGAGACGTCCGGACAACGCGTCGACGGCCGCGGGTAGCCTTGTGCCGATGGCTGTGGAGAAGGTGCTGCTGGCCTCACCCCGCGGGTTCTGCGCGGGTGTGGAGATGGCCATCAAGGCTCTTGCCGTCATGGTCAGCGCATTCGAGCCACCCGTCTACTGCTACCACGAGATCGTCCACAACAAGCTGGTCGTCAAGCAGTTCGAGGCCCTCGGGGTGATCTTCGTGGACGACATCGCGGAGGTTCCGCTGGGCGCCCCGCTGATGCTGAGCGCACACGGCTCGGCTCCCGAGGTCCAATCGGCCGCCTACGAACGCGGCGGCTATGTGGTGGACTCGGTCTGCCCGCTGGTGACCAAGGTGCACCATGAGGTGAAGGTGCGCGCCGGCAAGGGTTACCGCATCGTGTACGTCGGCCACGAGGGACACGAGGAGGCCGTGGGGACGATGGCGGTGGCGCCCGAGGCGATCCACCGCGTGGAGTCGGTCGAGGACGTGGCCGCGTTGGAGGACTTCGCCGAGCCGGTCGCCCTGCTGGCCCAGACCACCCTCAGCCACCGCGACTGGGCCGAGGTGGCCGACGCCGCACGGGAGCGCTTCCCCGACATGTGGACGCCCGGGCGCAGCGACCTCTGCTTCGCCACCACGAACCGCCAGGCCGCCCTCGCCGCCATCGCCGAGCGCTGCGACGCCTTCGTCATCGTGGGCTCGGCCAACTCATCCAACACGCTGGCGCTCGAGCGAGTCGCCAACGACATGGGGTGTCCCCGGGTGCTGCGCGTCAACCGCGCCTCGGAGCTGCCCGGTGATCTCAGCGGCACCGTCGGGCTCACCGCCGGCGCATCGGCCCCCGAGGAGTTGGTCACCGAGGTGCTCGAACGGCTGGCGCCCCGCCACGGCACCGAGGAGATCAGCGTCACGACGGAGGACGAGTACTTCCCGCCTCCCCGCCAGCTGCGCGAACTGCTCGGCGTCATCACCGGTTTCGCCGCCGCCAGCCTCGGCGCCGAGCCACCCGACGGCATCGGCGCCGACCGGCTCGTCGAGGCCAGTTCAGTCCTCCACTGACCCTCAATCGCTCGGGACGGGTTACCCGCCACCCTTCCAGCCCTTACGCCGTGATCATCCCGGCCCCCGACACCGTCATTCCGGCGAAGGCCGGAATCCAGTCGTCGCAAGTCGGTCCTCGCCTTGGCACCGCCATTCTTCAGACCCATTGCGGCAGTTTTCCGCCTCACGCACCAGTCGCCCGACGAGTTGAGAGCGCAGATGCCAACCTTCGAACGCCAGCCATGCGTCTACCTTCTGGCCAGCAAGCGCAACGGCACCCTGTACGTCGGCGTCACCTCGGACCTCGTAAGACGCGTCTGGCAGCACAAGAACGGATCGCTCGGCGGTTTCACGGACAAGTACTGCGTCCACCGGCTTGTCTGGTATGAACCCCACCTCATGATGGAGAGCGCCATCTGCCGGGAGAAGCAGATCAAGAGTTGGCGCCGCAACTGGAAGATCCGGCTGATCGAGGAGTCCAACCCGCACTGGCGCGACCTCTACGACGAGGTCTGCCAATAGCCCAGGCGCCGCTTGCGGAGTCGCGCGGGCGTAGACGTGAACCTCGCTCGCTACTGCGGCGCAGAACATGTCCCAGCTGCGATCCCGGGACAGAACCCACTACATCCAGCCGATGCTCGGGTGGATGCGTACCGTGCCCGGAGTCGAGCGACTCGCTTCATCGAGTCCTCTACTCGCGTGTTGGCCGGCTAGAAGGGCACCATTGCTGTTGGATCCGAGAGGTCGGCCGACAGCGGTTGCTCTTCAGCAGAGGGATCGAACTGGTCAGAGTGATCGAGATGTCCGCTTAGATCGAGCAATTCGACGGTCTGCGCTTCGAGTTCGCTCGTGGCATAGGCGAGGAAGTCCACCGGGCTGCCACTAGCTCGGTACTGATGCCACAAGTCAGCCGCCTCTGGCCTCGGCAAGCTGAACCTCTCCGAGTTTCACGCAGGCTCTGACCCTTGAGAGGATGGAGCCATGTCAGAGCAGAGACGTACGGGGTGTATCCGGATGAGTTGCGTGAGCGCGCGGTGCGGATGGTCTATGAGGCCGAGCGGGACTGTGGTTCTGTCACGAGAGCCTCGCCAAAGTCACCCTTCTGTGTGTGCTCTGACGACGGTAGGTCGGGACGGTTTCGGGGATCACTCCGCATTCCCGGCGCGGTGTACGCCGCGGCCAAGAGCAAAGAGAACCGCTCCACGAACGCCGTGCGCGCGTTGGAAGAAAGACAGAACCGCTGATACCGGAATCCGGCGAGGCTCGGGATGGTTGCCCCCCCCCCCCCAGACGTTTGAAATTGGTTCCCGACTGGTGGTTCCATCTCTCGCCCTCGACCGGATGTGCGGCCATCATGGATAGTGGCAGCATCGCGCTCCGGTACAAGCCACTTTGCCGCCGCACACTGCTCACGAAGTCACAATTGTACTTTGCCGCGCTAGAAGCTCGCGGTACAGGTGTTCGTAGCCTCAGCCGAATAGTTGCGCTCTACTCCCTCGGCACTCCCCCCTCGTCGCAGTATCAGCGCGATTGCCGGGCAGTGGATTCCGGCTTACGCCGGAATGACGGGAGTTTCAACCAGTTGGAGGAGGGGTGGAGTCAGTCGGCGCCGGTGTCGCCCTGGTGTGGTGGGTTGGGGCTGCCGGCCCAGGCCTGGGCCTCGTCGAAGAGTTCCTGAAGGGTCTGGCGCAGTCGAGCGGTGGCCTCGGCCCGCTGCGCGGCGCTGACCGTGCGCCGGCCCTCGGCGGGCGCCGGCGGCGGTATCAGCTCGCCGAACACGAGGCGCACCCGGTGGAAACGCGGCAGCCGCGCCCCCTTGGGCATGGCCCGCTCGGAGCCGCCGACGCCCACCGGCAGGATCGGCGCGCCGCTCATCACCGACAGCCACACCGGACCGTCGAACAGCGGCTGCACCCGCGGCCCGGACTTCCGCTCGCCCTCGGGGAACACCACCAGCGCCTCGCCGCGGCGCAGCACCTCCCGGGCGCAGCGCAGCGCCCGCCGGTCCACGCGGTCACGCTCGGTGGGGAACCCTCCCACCGCCGTCAGCAACCTCGTCGACATCGGGCTCTTGAACAGCGAACTCTTGGCCATGTAGTTGAGGCGCCGGGGGGCGGCGGTTCCGACGAGGGGCGTGTCGAGGTTCGACCGGTGGCCCGCCGGCGCCAGGATCACCGGCCCGCCGGGCATGCCGCGATGGTTGCGCCGGCGCAGCCGCAGGTAGGGCGCCACGACCACCCAGAGGGCGGACCTGCAGAAGTGGTACAGAGCGATGTCTCTCCAGCCAGGCGGCGCACCGAAGGCCACGCCCCCGTGGCGCGGGTCGTCGGACGGGACGGGCTCGAACGGCTTCTCGGACTCGACGTTCACGGCGGGCACCTCCCCGGCAGGGCCTCGACCATTCCCATGATCTCGGTGACCACGTCACCCACGGTGCGATGCGTGGTGTCGATCCGGCGTACTCCCGCCGGCAGGGCCTCGGGTGCCGGCAGCGGGGCGTGGCTGCGGGTGCTGTCCAGACGGTCCCGCTCGGAGAGCGCAGCGCGCACCGCCGCCTCGTTCCCTCCGGACTCGCCGGACCGGCGCCGTGCCCGCACCGCTGCGTCGGCACTCAGATAGACCCGGACCTCGGCCTCCGGCAGCACCACGGTGGTGATGTCGCGGCCCTCCATCACACAGCCTGGACGCGCCGCGGCCCAGGCCTGCTGGCGTGCCACCATCACCCGGCGCACCGCCGGGTTGGCAGCGACCGTGCTGACGGCCTCGGTGACCGCCGTGCCCCGGATCTGCTCGGTGACGTCGACCCCCTCGAGGCACACCGCGTCGACCCCCACTTCGATGGCCGCGACCACCTTCCGGGCCACGCCCGCCACCGCCTTCTTGTCGTCGGGCTCGATTCCCCGCTGCAGAACCGCCGCCGCCACAGCCCGGTACATCGCCCCGGTGTCGAGGCACTCCACCCCCAGGGCGTCGGCCACGGTACGCGCCACCGAGGTCTTGCCGGCACCGCCGGGGCCGTCGATCGCCACCCGCACCGCCCGGCTCACGACGCCCGACACCTCGCCAGGTCACCGATGAAGCCGGGATAGCTCGTCGCCACCGACCGCCAGCCCTCGATGATCGTCTCCTCGCCGGGGGCTCCCGCCACACCGGCCACGCAGAACGCCATGGCGATGCGATGATCGCGGGCGGCATCGACGCGCCCACCCCTGAGTTGCGCCCCGCCGTGCACGACGAGCGTGTCGCCGTCCACCTCGGCGGGCGCACCGAGCGCCGCCAGACCCCCGAGCACGCTGCGCAAGCGGTCGCTCTCCTTGTGGCGCAACTCGCCGGCCCCTTCGAAGCGGGTCGTCCCGGCGGCGACGGCGGCCGCCACCGCCAGGACGGGGATCTCGTCGATCAGATCGGGCACCTCCGACGCGGCCACGGTCACCCCCTGCAACGGACCGGACCGGCACGTCAGGTGCACCCGCCGGTCGCCGGCAGGCAGCACCGAGAGGTCGGCCCCCATGCGCCGGAGCACCCGCAGGTAGCCGTCGCGGCCCTGCCCCTGGTACACGTCCTGCACGGTGACCTCGCTGCCGGGCACCAGCGCCGCGCCCACCATCCAGAACGCCGCCGACGACGGATCCCCTGGTACGGCGAGGTCGAAGGGCGCCGGCCGCGAGGCCCGCACGGCCACCTCGCCGCCGGTGACGCGCACATCGGCGCCGAAGGCCGCCAGCATCTCCTCGGTGTGGGCGCGGGTGGGGACGGGCTCGCGCACGACGGTCTCGCCGTCGGCGAACAGCCCGGCCAGCAGCACCGCACCCTTCACCTGGGCGCTGGCGACCGGCGGCTGCCAGGTGATGCCGCGCAGCCCGCCGCCGGTGATGCGCAGCGGCGCCCGGCAACCACCGTCGGGTCCCTGCACGTCGGCCCCCATGAGCCGCAGCGGCTCGCTGATCCGGCCCATGGGGCGTTGGTTCACCGAGGCATCGCCCGCCAGGATCGTCGTGAACGGGCAGCCCGCGGCGATGCCCGCCAGCAGGCGGATGGACGTCCCGGAATTCCCCACGTCGATCGGGCCGGGCGGCTCCCGCAACTCCCCGCCGCGCACCCGCACGACCTCCCCGGAGTGGTCCACGGCCGCGCCCAGGTCCGCCACGGCCGTGGCGGTGGCCGCCACGTCGGCGCCGTCGGAGAGACCGGAGAGCGACGAGACGCCGTCAGCGAGAGCGGCCAGCAGCAGCGCCCGATGCGAGATCGACTTGTCCCCCGGCACCCGCAGCTCGCCCCGCAGCGGTCCGCCGGCACTGACGGCGAGCAGGTCGCCGTCACCGCTGAGGCTCACCGGGCCCATCTCTCAGATGCCCAGGTGCCGCACCGAGGAGGGATACCCGTCCGCCGCCAGGGCGGTCTGCAACCGCTCGGACAGATCGGCCGCCACCACCATGATGAGCACCCCCCGGTCGCCCTCGGCGGAGTGGGCGATCTCGAGGTCGTAGATGTTGACGTCGACCCCGGTGGCGAGGGTGGCGATCCGAGCGACCTCGCCGGGTCGGTCCTTCACGGGAACCCGCATCACGGCCAGATCGACGTCGGCGGGGATCCCCGAGGGCAGGTTGACACGGGCCACCCGGGCCCGCTCGAGAAGCGTGTGGAGTGTCTCGCGGTCGCCGCTTTGCACCACGTCGCGCATCTCCCCCAGCGCGCCGATGAGGCGGTCCAGCGAGGCGCAGATGGCGAGGCGGTTGGCGGCGCAGATGTCCAGCCAGATGTCGGAGCTGCCGGCTGCCACCCGGGTCATGTCACGGAAACCCCCGGCGGCCAGGCGCTGCAGCACGGACCGCTCGGCGGTCCGCTCGTCGGCAAGGCACATCAGCACCGCCGCGGTGAGGTGCGGCACGTGCGAGACGACCGAGACCAGCGCGTCGTGCAGGTCCGGCGGCATGGTCACCGCTTCGGCGCCCAGCTCCGCCACCACGGCGCGCACCGCCGCGTAGGTCTCGTCGAGAGTGGCGGCCCCCGGCGTCAGCACCCAGACGGCGCCGGCGAACATGTCGGGCCGGGCACCGGCGATGCCCACCTGCTCGCTGCCGGCCATGGGGTGCCCGCCCACGAAGCGGGCATGTTCCAGGGACTCGCAGATCGGTGCCTTGACGCTGCCGACATCGGTCACGACACCGTCGCCGGCCTCGAGCGCCTTCCGAGCCAGATCCGGGATGGCGGCTGCGGGCGTGGCCACGAAGGTCACGTCGGCATGCGGGTTCTCGCCGGTCTCGTTCACCGCTCCGAGGCGCAGCGCCTGGCGTGCCCGCAACTCGTCGATGTCCGTCCCGGTCACCCACCAGCCCGCGGCGCGCAGCCCGAGTCCGATGGATCCTCCGATGAGGCCCAGTCCGTGAATCTGAACGCTGCCGCTGTCGGCGGCGGCCGCTCCCAACCCCATAGGCGCTCAGACGTCCAGGTCGGGGCGCAGGGTGGTCGCCAACCCCAGGTAGACATGCCGCACCTCGCGGCGCTCCCGCTCGGTGTAGAAGTGGATCATCATCCGGATCACACTCGGCAGCGCGCCCTCCACGTCCAGTTCCCGGGCGCACAGCAGGGGGACGTCACCCAGATCCAGCCGCTCGCGAGCCGCCTGAGCGGGAAACACCGAGGTAATGTCGTCCGTCGCGGTGAAGAGGATGCTGACGATGTCCTCGATGGCGATACCGTTCCGGGCAAATGCCTCGCGCAGCAGCACCTCGACCTGCGAGGCCACCTCTTCGGGGGTGTCCTCAGTGATGGCGACCGCTCCTCGCAGAGCGCGCAGAAGGCGAGGCACGGCGGTGAATTCTACTGAACTCGCCGGCGCAGACCCGCGGTTGGCGCTGAATTCACCCCGGGAGCCCGCCCCGCGACGGCGAGTCACCGACAGATGCCTCCAGGGCCCGCAACTCCGCCCGGGTGAGTTCCCGCCACTCGCCGGGCCCGAGCCGCGCGTCGCGCAGCGGGCCGATACGCGTGCGGACCAGGCGGGTCACCGTGAGCCCGACGGCGGCGCACATCCGGCGCACCTGGCGGTTGCGACCCTCGGTCAGGACGATGCGCAGCAGACCCTGCTGGGGACTGGAGACCCGCGCCGGCGCCGTGGGCCCGTCCGAGAGCTCCACCCCGCTACGCAGGGCGCGCAGGGCGCCGGCGCTGAGGTGACCCTCCACGGCGACGAGGTACTCCTTCTCGCACCCCGTCGAAGGGTGCATGATCCGCCCCGCCAGATCACCGTCGTTGGTGAGCAGCAGCAACCCCTCACTGTCCATGTCCAGGCGACCGACCGGATAGACGCGCGGATCGGCCGGGAGGCCGTCCAGCACGGTCGGGCGACCCTGGGGGTCCGACGCGGTGCTCACGACCCCGGCAGGTTTGTTCAGCAGGTAGTGCACCAGGTCGCTGCGCAGACCGACCACCGTGCCGTCCACCTCCACGACGTCGGTGTCGGGCCGCACCCGCTGCCCGATGCGCGCCGGCCGGCCGTTGACGCGGATCCGTCCCGCCAGCACCATCTCCTCGACGCGGCGGCGGCTGGCGACCCCCGCCGCCGCCAGGACCTTCTGCAGCCGCTCGCCGCTCCCGGGTGGCCCGGGGTCGCTCACGCCGGCCGGTCGGGTGCCGGCTGCTCCGGGCGCGAATCCCCCTTCGCCGCCTCCTGGGCGAGCTCCTGAACCATCTCCTCCGGCGACCGGCCGCGCCGCGGCCTCTCGCCGCTGCGCAGCGAGGCGTCGAATGATTCGGTCACCTCCGCGTCGGGCACGAACTCGCCCAGCGGCGGCAAATCGGCGAGCGAGTCCAGGCCCAGACTCTCCAGGAACAGGCCGGAGGTTCCGAAGAGCACCGCGTTGCCCGGCCCGGGGTCGCGGGCCACCTCGGTGACCAGGCCCCGCCGCTGCAGCGTGCGCACCACGCCGTCCACGTTCACTCCCCGGATGGCGGCGATCTGCGCCCGCGAGACCGGCTGCTTGTAGGCGATGATGCCGAGGGTCTCCAGCGCCGCGCCCGACAGCCGGACCGGCTCGCACCCGAGCACGAAACGCTCCACGTACGGGGCGCAGTCGGGGTGGCTGGCGAACCGGTACCCGCCGGCGACCCGCTCCAGCACGAACCCACGGCCGTCGCACGACTCGCCCAGATCGACAAGTGCGGCATGCACATCGGCGACCGAGATCTCCAGCAGTTGCGCCAGCAACTGCGGCGCAACCGGCTCTGTCGTGACCATCAGAATCGCCTCAAGCGCCCGGCGGCGCTCGGCGTCCATCAGGCGACGGGTTCGAGGACGGCCAAGGCGGGGGTCGCCGCCTCCTCGCGCCACTCCACCACGATGCGCCCGAGGGGGCCGTCCTGATGGAGTTCCACCCTGTTCTGCTTGAAGAGCTCCAGCAGGGCGAGGAAGTGCACGACCACCTCGCGCCGTCCGGACAACGCCCGCGTCAACTCGCCGAAGGTCGTGCGGCGGTGTGCGGGCAGCCGCGCTGCCAGGTCGGCCACGACATCGCTCACCTGCAGCGTGTCCTGGGCCATGTGCGAGAGATCCACGGCGGGCGGCTCGCTCGCCCGCAGGGCCCGGAGGCAGGCCGCCGCGACATCGGGGGGTTCCACACCGTCGAGCAGGTCCGGCAGCAGGTTGAGATAGCGGGCCTCGGGACCGACGGCGCGCGGGGCCGACCGCGCCGCCTCGGCGGCCCGGCGCTCCAGAGCGGCGCCCGCCCTCCGGAACGTCTCGCACTCCAGCATGCGCGCCAGCAGCCGGTCGCGACCCTCGAGCAGGTCGATCTCGTCCTCGGTGCCATCGGTCTCGGGTTCGGGCAGCAGCCTGCGGCTCTTCAGATCCACGAGGATGGCTGCTGTGAGCAGGAACTCGCTGGCGGACTCCAGGTCGAGCGCCCCTGGACGGGCGACCTCTTCGAGGTAGTCCTGCACGAGGGCCGCCAACGAGATGTCGCAGACGTCGAGTTCGTGGCGCAGGACGAGGTGCATCAGCAGGTCGAGCGGTCCTTCGAACCGCGCGGTGCGCACCATCACAGCCATGTCGCGAGCTTAGATCTCCGGCTTCGCGGGACCGGGGATCAACGTCGTCATCGATCTCCCGGGATTCCGCCGCCGGCCGGCCGGACGGCGGCGTGTGCCCGGCCCCGGAGCCCGGCGACGGGGTTAGCCTTCCGGCGTGCAGCGCATCCTTTCGGGAATCCAGCCCAGCGGCGACGTGCACCTGGGCAACCTGCTGGGCGCCCTGCAGAACTGGGTGGCGGATCAGCACACGCATGAGTCGTTCCACCCCATCGTGGACCTCCATGCCGTGACAGTGCCGCAGGATCCGGCGGAGTTGCAGACGGCCACGCTGCGCCTGGCGCAAATGCTCATGGCGGCGGGGCTCGACCCGGACGTCTGCGTGCTCTTCGTGCAGAGTCACGTGCCCGAGCACACGCAGCTTGCGTGGGTGCTGGAGTGCACCGCCGGCTTCGGCGAGTTGCGACGCATGCACCAGTTCAAGGACAAGTCCGCAGACATGGATTTCGTCTGCGCGGGCCTGTTCACCTACCCGGTGCTGCAGGCCGCCGACATCGTGCTGTACGACACCGACGTGGTGCCGGTCGGCGACGACCAGCGCCAGCACATCGAGTTGACACGCGACGTCACCCAGCGATTCAACGCGCGCTACGGCGACGTGCTGGTGGTGCCCGAGCACCGCATCCCGCCGGCGGGCGCCCGGGTGATGGACCTCCAGGAGCCCACCCGCAAGATGTCGAAGTCCGCCGGCGAGGCGCCCGGAACCATCTGGCTGCTGGACGAGCCGGAGGTCGTGCGCCGCAAGATCCGCCGAGCCGTCACCGACAGCGAGGCGGAGGTGCGCTTCGACCGGGACGCCAAGCCCGGGGTCTCGAACCTGCTGGAGATCCTGGGAGCCGCCACGGGACGCGGTCCGCAGGAGGTCGCCGCCGGCTACGACCGCTACGGCGGGCTGAAGAACGACTGCGCCGAGGCGGTGGTGGAACTGCTGGCACCCATCCGGCGGCGTTTCGCCGAATTGAGCACCGACCCCGCCGAGACCCGGCGGGCCCTGGCAACCGGAGCCGGGACTGCCGGCGGGATCGCCACCGCCACCATGGCCCGGGTACGCGAGGCAATGGGGTTCCTGCCCCGCCGCTGACCGCCCCTCAGGCGGGCGCCGCCGTCCCGAGGCGGGCCCTGGGATGTGCGTCGGCATAGACGCGGAACAGCCGCTCGCGTGACACCGATGTGTAGATCTGGGTGGTCGTCACCTTGGCGTGACCCAGCAGCTCCTGCACCACGCGGATGTCGGCACCGCCGTCGAGCAGGTGGGTGGCGAAGCTGTGGCGCAGCACGTGCGGCGTGAGCGTGGCACCGATCCCCGCCGACTCGCCGTGATGGCGAACCAGCTGATACACCCCCTGGCGGCTCAGGCGGCCGCCGCGCCGGTTCAGGAAGACAGCCTCGGAGTCGTCCCGGGACCGCCACCGCTCGGGCTCCATGTCGCCCCGGCCCGCGGGCGCCAACCAGTCCGCCAGGGCGGCCCGCGCCAGGCGCCCCAGCGGTGCCACGCGCTCCTTGGATCCCTTGCCCAGAACGCGCAGTGAGGCAGCTGCGAGATCCACGTCGCCCAGCGACAGCCCCACCAGCTCGGAGACCCGCAGGCCGGTCCCGTAGAGCGTCTCCAGCACGGCCCGATCGCGCCGCGCCAGCGGTCCCCCGCCCCCCGGCGCGGCCATCAGCGCCGCCGCCTCGTCGGTGCTCAGCGCCTTCGGCAGCCCGCGAGGCACCCGCGGCAGTTCCACGGTGACCGTCGGGTCGTCGGGTCGCAACTCCTCCAGCACGAGCCACCGGTGGAAGTTGCGCACCGTGGTGAGCCCGCGTCTCACCGTGGCCGCCGCCAAGTCATCCCCCAGTCGCGCCCGTACCCACGCCAGCACCCCGGCGGCGTTCACGTTGCGGTGATCCCAGCCCCGGTCGGCGCCGAAGGCCAGGTAGCCCAGTAGATCACGGCGGTAGGCGGCGACCGTGTTGGCGGCACGGCCCTTCGAGAGGACCAGCCAGTCCAGAAATTCCTCCGCTTCGACCGGCAGCCCCGGGGGGCTCACACCACCTCCAGCGCCACCGCCGCCTCGTGGCTGAACTGCAGGCGGGGATTGCGCCCCTCGACGCGGTCCAGCGCCGCGTCCATCAGGCCGGCGAAGAGCGGCGCCGGGCGGTTGGGCCGGCTCTGGAACTCCGGGTGCGCCTGGGTGCCGATCCAGAACGGGTGCCCCTCCAACTCCACGAACTCCACCAGCAGCCCGTCGGGCGAGAGGCCCGAGCAGACCAGCCCGGCCGCCTCGATCCGTTCGCGGTAGTCGGGGTTGAACTCGTAGCGGTGCCGGTGGCGCTCCGACACCACCTCGCTGCCGTAGAGCTCGGCGACGCGACTGCCGGGGCGCAGCTTGGCCACGTACGAACCCAGCCGCATCGTGCCGCCCTTGTGGGTGACCTTGCGCTGCTCCTCCATGAGGCAGATCACCGGGTGCGGCGTGCGGGGGTCGAACTCGGTGGAGTGCGCTCCCGCCAGCCCCAGCACGTTGCGGGCGAACTCCGCGGTCATGACCTGCATGCCGAGGCACAGACCCAGGCAGGGGATGTTTCGCTCCCGGGCGTAGGAGGCGGCGGCGATCTTGCCCTCGATGCCGCGCGAGCCGAACCCGCCGGGAATGATGATGCCCTCGAGGTCCGTCAGCCGGCGGGAGGTCAGCAGGCCCTCCACCTCCTCGGCGGGGATCCAGTCGATCTCCACCTTGGCGCCACGCGAGCAGGCTGCGTGGCGCAGCGCCTCGGCCACCGAGAGGTAGGCGTCGATGAGGCGCACGTACTTGCCGACCACCCCGATGCGCACCACGTTCGTGGCGTTGTGGGTGCGCTCGCTGAGGAGCTGCCAACTGCTCAGGTCGGGCTCGCCGTCGAAGCCCAGCAGGTCGCCCACCACTCCGTCCAGGTTCTCCTCGTGCAGCACCAGCGGCAGGTCGTAGATGCTGTCGGCGTCGGCGGCGTTCGCCACCGCCGAGATGGGGACGTCGCACAGGTTGGAGATCTTGCGCTTCAGGTCGTCGGTGATCGGGGTGTCGCTGCGGCAGACGATCACGTCGGGCTGGATGCCCCGGCTGCGCAGCTCGGTTACCGAGTGTTGGGTGGGCTTTGTCTTGTGCTCCCCGGTGGGGCCGATGAGCGGCACGAGGGTGACGTGCACATAGCAAACATTTCGGCGACCCACGTCCAAGCGGATCTGGCGGATGGCCTCGAGGAACGGCAGGATCTCGATGTCGCCGACGGTGCCGCCGATCTCGGTGATCGCCACGTCCACATCCGGGCGGGCGACGCCCAGGATGCGCCGCTTGATCTCGTCGGTGACGTGCGGGATGACCTGCACGGTGCCGCCGAGGTAGTCACCGCGACGCTCGGCTTCCAGCACCGCCGAGTAGATCGAACCGGTGGTGGCGTTGGAGTCCTGGGTGAGGTTCTCGTCGATGAACCGCTCGTAGTGGCCGAGATCCAGGTCGGTCTCGCCACCGTCGGTGGTAACGAACACCTCGCCGTGCTCGAAGGGGTTCATCGTTCCCGGATCCACGTTGATGTAGGGATCCAGCTTCTGCATGGTCACCCGGAGGCCACGCGCCTTCAACAGGGCACCCAGCGAGGAGGCCGTCAAACCCTTGCCGAGCGAACTGGCCACGCCGCCCGTCACGAAGATGTGCTTCGTCACGGGATGCCAGCTTACTTCAAGACCCGCCTCGCTTGCGCGACCGCGGGGAGTACGACCGAGGTGGCGGGGCCTCGCCGTACTCCCCACCCGCCACCCATGGTCTGACTCGACCCGGGCTGCGGTTTGTCGACGGCTCCGATTCCAGCCGGCCGGTCGCCGCCGAGACACATGTCACTATCCACTGTCCGGACCGGCTGTCGGGACCGCCTTATACGTAGTCGTAGCCAGCCTACATGCCTCTATTTCTACGCGCACGCGTACGTCGATGACTTCGTTGTCCTCTGGGCGAACACACGAGTACGGATCGACGACTCCACATCTCTCGGAAGTTCACGTTGACGAGTCTGCTGTCGGTCCGGGAGACTTTGTGGGACATTTCCACCAGCCATGAGCTCGCACATCGGCAGCACCCAGACCTCGGTATTCTCCGAGCTGAGGTGGACAACCACCCGCCTGAGCAGGTACGGAGGTGCCGAAGCGTCTCCTGGATCGAATCCTTTGACGCAGCACCGGTGGTCTTGATCCACCCAGAAGCCGCCGCTGCCCAGGGAGGAATCGCACTGCGGTCCACGATGCCGCCGCGGGCACTCCGTGAGGCCCCGATGCATTCTCTTCGCAGCACAGGGACTCCCGGCGGCGGTGTAGCGGATCTCTTTGTCCGCTCATCAGAGATTTAGTAATCTAGACATCTAGCCATCTAGATAGCGATAAACAAGTTCCTCAGCTCCTGCTCGTCCTCGACAATAGACTTCCGATGTACAGCATCCGTCGGCAATAGGAGACACATCTCCTCCGAGTTCACAGACAACAGGGAGACCATTGGTCCAATGCCTTGTGCAAAGGTGGTCCACCTGTTTCGGCTAACCGTTTCGGTCTGCACCGGCGCGGACGAGCAGGTCCGCCGCGTGTTCGCGAGCCGACCCGCTGTACGGCGAGCCTGACAGCATGCGGGCCAACTCCACCAGCCGTTCCTCGGCGCCGAGTGACCGGGCTGTGATCCGTGTCTCGGTCCCGTCGTCGAGCTTCTGCAGGCAGACGTGCGCATCGGCGTACGCGGCCACTTGCGGCAGGTGTGTGACCACGAGGGTCTGCCTTGCTGTCGCCAGTCTGGCCAGGGCCCGCCCGACCGCGTTGCCCGCCTCCCCGCCGATCCCGGCGTCCACCTCGTCCAGCAGTACCGTCGGCGGCGCCGCCATCAGCACGACGTGCAGCGCCAGCATCGCCCGGGACAGCTCGCCGCCGGAGGCGACCTGCGACAGTGGGGCCGGTGGGACCCCTGAGTTCACCGCAAGCAGGAACTCGACGTCGTCGCCCGGGTCCGCACCGACGCAAAGGGTCAGGCCGGCGTTGGGCATCGCCAGGCAGCGCAACTCCGCGGTCACCGCCTCCGCCAGCGCTGGTGCGGCCCGGCGGCGACACTCCCCCAAGCGGGCGGCCTCGGCGCGCTCAGCCTCCCGAGCCGCCTCCAGCTCTCCCGCCAGGCGCGCGGCGACCCCTTCGGCGTCCTGCAACTCCGCCCGCCGCCGGCGCGCCGCGGTGGCGAAGGCCATCACGTCGGCCAGGGTGGCACCGAAGCGGCGGCGCAGCCCCGCCAGCAGGGCTCGACGCTCGACCACCTCTGCCAGCCGGAGGGGATCCTCGCGAACCTCCTCGGCGAGCCGGCGGAGTTCCGCCGCCACATCGGTGGCCTCCTCAACCATCCCGCGGAGCCTGGTCGCCACGGCGGCCAGCGGTTCGTAGGGATCCAGCAGGCTCTGGGCGTTCCCGAGGGCCTCCCCGGCCGGGCCGTCGGCCCCGACCAGGAAGGCGGCGCCCGCAGCGGCCTCACGGATCGCCGCCGCCTCGGTGAGCAGCCGTTCCTCGGCCTCGAGCTGCTCCTCCTCGTCCGGGTCGGCGAGGCCGGCAGCGTCCAGGGTGGCCAGTTGATGCTCCAGGATGTCCAGCTCGCGGGCGCGGGTCCTCTCGTCGCCGCCGAGCGCCGCCAGCCGTTCACCCAACTCGGTACAGCGTCGGCGGGCCTCGACCAGCGGGGCGGTGTCGGCACCGGCGAACCGGTCCAGCGCGCCGCGGCGCAGCGCGGGGCGCACCAAGGCCTGATGGTTGTGCTGACCACAGATGTCGACCCTGCTGCCGACGGCTTCCTGCAGGACGCTCAGCGGAGCCAGATGCCCGTTGAGGTAGGCGCGGCTACGGCCTCCCGACGGGACAACCCGGCGCACCACCAGTTCCTCGCCGTTCTCGTCGAGGAAGCGCCCCTCCACTTCCGCTTCGGCGGCACCGGTGCGGATCAGCCCCGGATTCGCCCGCCCTCCGGCCAGCAGTCCGACCGCCTGCGTGAGCAGCGTCTTGCCGGCGCCGGTCTCGCCGGTGAGCACCGTCATGCCGTCTTCGAACTCCAGCGCCACCTCCTCGATCAACACCATGTTGCGGACGACAAGGTCGGTCAGCACGCCGGGCCTCCGGTGCGAGCTGCGCGTCTCTGCGTTTCGTGCACGTGATCTCTCCGCGGTCTCGTGCTGCGCCGGCGGCGGTACCGCGGCGGCGTCTCAGCGGTCCCCGAGGGCGAACTTGGCCTTCAGGATGTCGTCGAAGTGGCGGTGACCGAAGCTCACCAAGCGGGCGGGGCGTTCCGAGGCGGTGCATTCCACGATGCCGCCGGGCTGGAGCACCCGGCACACGTCGCCGTCGATCGACAGGGTGGCAGGGTGCTCGGACTCCACCTCGAGGCGGACGGTGGTCGCCGGCGGCAACACCAGCGAGCGGTCGAAGAGCGAATGCGTTGACACGGGCGTCACGACGAGCGCCTGATGCGCAGGGGCAAGGATAGGGCCCCGCACGCTCAGCGAGTACGCCGTGGACCCGGTCGGTGAAGCCACGATGAGACCGTCGGCGCGGTAGGTCATGAAATGCCGGCCGTCGACGCTGAGGCTGAGCCTGACGCTGTGCCCCCGGTCGAGCTTCTCGACGACGGCCTCGTTGAGCGCGCCCAGTGGCACCCCGGAGCCGTCGCCGCCGTCGGTGCGCACCCGCACTGCCAGGCGCATCCGCTCGACGATGTCGAACTCTCCGGCCAGCCAACGCTCGATCGCGCTGCGGGCGTCGCCGGGCTCCAGTTCGGCCAGGTAGGCGAGTTGTCCGAAGTTCACGCCCAGCACCGCCACGCCGGCGTCGGCCGCCAAGCGGACCGCCCGCAGGATGCTCCCGTCGCCGCCGAGGCTCACCACGAGATCCGCCTCGCCGACATCGGCATCCGTGCATTCGAGGTCCGTCAGATCGGCAGAATGGGCGTCGGGGCCCGGAAGTCGCACCTCGTGGCCCTCGGCGACCAGCCAGCCGGCCAGTTCCTGTGCCAGCAGGCGCGCCGGAGGGCGCCGCGGATGCACGACCAGCGCGAATCGGGCCACACCTTCAGACTAGGGCGGCGCGCTCCGCGGCCGCCCGCACCGCCGCCTCCACCAGACCGGTGAACGATGCCGCCGGCCACGGCGCAGCACCCTCGGGCGCCGGCTTGTGGCAGTGCAGGAAGAACTCGGCGTTGCCCTCGGCGCCCGGCGGGTCGGCGAGCAGCGCCGCCCGGGGCACCAGACCCTCAGCGCCGGCGGACTGCGCCACCTCGGTGAGTGTGCGCTCCCACACCTCGGGCGAGCGGATGACCCCCCGACCGGCCGAGGCCTCCCGTCGACCGGCCTCGAACTGCGGCTTCACCAGCATCAGCAGGTCGCCGCCCGGTGCGGTGAGGGCGGCCAGCCGCTCCATCACCAGACTCAGGCCGATGAACGACAGGTCGGCCGTGACCAGCTCGGCGGGTCCGCCGGCGTCGCCGGGCTGCAGGTGGCGCACGTTGACGCCCTCCAGGCTGCGCACCTGGGGCGCCGCACGCAGCCGCTCGTGCAACTGGGCGCGGCCGACGTCCACGGCCACCACACTCGAGGCGCCCCGCTGCAGCAGGCAGTCGGTGAACCCGCCGACCGAGGCGCCCACGTCGATACAACGCCGGCCGGCCACCTCGAGCGGCAACGCCGCCAGCGCACCGTCGAGCTTGTCCCCGCCGCGGCTCACGAAGCGGGGACGGCGCAGCACTTCGAGGGCGTCGCCGGGCAGCACTGCCCGGGCGGGCCGCTCGGCGACCGCACCATTGACGGTGACGGCTCGTTCCTCGATCAACCGGCGGGCCTCCTCCCGGCTCGCCACCAGGTCGCGCCGAACCATCTCGACGTCCAGGCGGCGCCTGGGGGAACCCACCGGCTTGCCCAGCGCCCTACAGCAGGCCCTCGACCACGCCGGCCAGGTCCTCCGCCACGACGGCCGGCTCGGGCTTCACCGGTAGATCCTCAGGCGTCGTCACGCCCGTCAGCACCAGGGCGAAGTCGAACCCCAGCGCCTCGGCGAGCAGGCCGTCGCTGTCGGGCCGGTCACCGATCACGATGCCGGGGCCGTCGCCCAGACGCCCACGCAGGCATGACACGGTCGCCTCGTTGGGTTTGCCGGCCAGCACCGGCTGAACCTCCGCCGCGGCGGCCACGGCGGCCAGGATCGCTCCCCCGCCGGCCTCGAGTACACCGGGCGTGGGATACGTCGGGTCGTGGTTCGTCCCGATGAGGCGAGCCCCGGCCCGCACCGCACGCATCGCCCGTCCGCAAGCGGCGTAGTCGAAACTCGGATCCATACCCACGACCACCGCGTCCACGGCGTTCCCGGTCGCATCCGCCCCGGTCGTCGAATGTGGGCCCGAAGCGTCCGAGGCGTAGCACGCCACGACGGCGCCGACGCTCTCCACGGCCTCGGCAATGCCGTCGCCCCCACAGACCATCACCCGATCCCCCGGCGCCAGCAGCGAGGCCGCCGCCACCGCCGAGGTGACGACCTCGATCGGCGGCCGCACGCCGCAGCGCGCCAGTCGCTCCTGCTGCCTCACCACGGTGAGCCGCGACATGTTGGTGACGAACACCACATTGCATCCGGCCGCCACCAGGCGATTCACACCCTCCCCCGCCTCCGCGATGCAGTCATCACCCACCCACATGACCCCGTCGAGGTCGATGACGACGTTGCCGATCTGGCTCACGACGGCACCCCGGCCCCCGACCGGGCAGGCGCCACCCTCGCCCGGGAACCGTCCGTCAGGTGACGTCCCAGGTGGCTCGGGAGCGCAACAGGGCACCCAGGTCGCCGGGACCGCCTCGATCCTGGGCGAACGCCAACTGCCGGGCGACCTGCGAGGCGTACTCCGGCCCCTCGACCGCCCGGAACACGCCGATCGGCGTGGGCATGAAGGGCCCCGAGGAGAGTCGCGACAGAGCGAACGCCAGCGACGGGGTCTCGGCACGCTCGTCGTGGACCAGGAGGTTGTCCTCCCCCACGTCGGCCACGTCCACGAGCTGCAGCTCGCCGCTGCGGCTCATGATGACGCCGCGCTCCCCCTCGGCCCCGAAACGGATCGGCTCGCCATGCTGGAGCGTGATGAGCATGGAGGCGCGCTTGTCCTTCTTGGTGATCTCGGCGAACGCCCCGTCGTTGAACACGTTGCAGTTCTGGTAGACCTCCACGAAGGCGGCGCCGGTGTGCTCCCAGGCCCGCCGGAACATGTCCTGCATGTGGTTGCGGTCCATGTCGTGGGTGCGGGCCACGAAGGTGGCCTCGGCGCCCAGTGCCACGCTCAGGGGGTTGAGCGGCTCGTCCACCGACCCCAGGGGTGTGGACTTGGTGATCTTGCCGATCTCGCTGGTCGGCGAGTACTGGCCCTTGGTCAGGCCGTAGATCTGGTTGTTGAACAGCAGGATCTTGATGTTGACGTTGCGACGCAGGGAGTGCAGCAGATGGTTGCCGCCGATCGAGAGGATGTCGCCGTCGCCGCCCACGACCCACACGTCCAGGTCGGGCCGGCAGGTGGCGAGCCCGGTTGCCAGCGCCGGGGCGCGCCCGTGGATGCCGTGCATGCCGTAGGTCTTCATGTAGTAGGGGAAGCGGGCGGCGCAGCCGATGCCCGACACGAAGACCGTCTTCTCGGGACGGACTCCCAGCTGCGGCATCAGCAGCTGCATCGCCGACAGGATCGAGTAGTCGCCACAGCCGGGACACCAGCGGGGCTCCTGGTCGCTGGTCCAGTCCGCCTTGGTGGTGGACTGGTCGGTGGTGTCAGTCGTCATCGACGGCTCCTGCGATGGCGGCGGCGATCTCGCTCGCCGTGAACGGCACGCCCTCCACCTTGGTGATCGACTCCACGTCGATGAGGTAGCGGGATCGGACAACGGAGGCCAGCTGCCCCAGGTTCATTTCCGGGACCAGCACCGTGCGGTAACGGCCGAGGAGATCACCCAGGTCGGTGGGCAACGGGTTGAGATGGGTGAGGTGCAGGTGGTCGACGGCGACGCCCCGGGGACGCACCCGCCGGACGGCGCTGGTGACCGCGCCCCATACCGACCCCCACGAGAGCACGGCCACGTCCGCCGGACCGTCGCTGTCGACGGCGGTCGGGGGGATGTCGGCGGCGATGCCGTCGACCTTGGCGGCACGCAGTTCGGTCATGAGGCCGTGGTTGGCGGGCGTGTAGGAGATGTTGCCCGTCACATCCTCCTTCTCGAGTCCGCCCACACGGTGCATGAGATCGGGAGTGCCGGGGACCGCCCACGGCCGGGCCAGCGTCTCGGGGTCGCGCTTGTAGGGTCTGAAGACCGGATTGCCCTCGTCGTCGGTGTCGTTGAACCGGGTGGTGAAGTCGACGCTGATGTCGGGCAGGTCGTCGAGGTCGGGCAGGCGCCACGGCTCGGAGCCGTTGGCCAGGTAGCCGTCGGAGAGAAGGATCACCGGCGTGCGGTACTTGAGGGCGATCCGCACCGCCTCGATGGCGGCGAAGAAGCACTGCGACGGGCTGTAGGCGGCGACCACCGGCAGCGGGGCCTCGCCGTGGCGGCCGTACAGCGCCAGGTTCAGGTCCGAGGCCTCGGTCTTGGTCGGCAGGCCCGTGGATGGGCCGCCCCGCTGGATGTCGATCACCAGGAGCGGCAGCTCGATGCTGAGGGCCAGACCGATGGTCTCGGCCTTCAGTGCCAGGCCGGGACCGCTGGTGGTGGTCACCCCGATGTGGCCCCCGAACGACGCGCCCACCGCAGCGCACACGGCGGCGATCTCGTCCTCGGCCTGGAAGGTGCGCACGCCGAAGTTCTTGCGCCCCGAGAGCTCGTGCAGCACGTCGGAGGCCGGCGTGATGGGGTACGACGCCAGGAACAGCGGCAGCTTGGCCTGCTGGGCGGCGGCGATGAGCCCCCACGAGAGCGCCGTGTTGCCGTTGATGCTGGTGTAGGTGCCGGGCTCGAGCTCGGCGGGCCGCACCTTGTAGGTGGCCTGGAACATCTCGGTGGTCTCGCCGAAGGCGTGGCCGGCCTTGAAGGCCGCCGTGTTGGCGGCGGCCACCAGGGGCCGCTTGCCGAACTTCACGTCGATCCAGTCCAGGGTGGGCTCCGTCGGCCGGTCGAACAGCCAACTCACGACGCCGAGCGCGAAGAAGTTCTTGCTGCGCTCGGCGTCCCGCGGTTTCACGCCGAGGTCCTTGCAGACCTCCTTGGTGAGGCTCGTCATGGGCACCAGGTAGGTGGTGTAGTGGTCGAGCGTGCCGTCGGTCAGCGGGTCATCGGTGTAGCCGGCCTTGTCGAGGTTGCGCTCCTCGAAAGCGTCGGAGTTGATGATCACCGTGCCGCCCACCTCGAGGCGGTCCAACTCGCTGCGCAGCGCGGCGGGGTTCATCGCCACCAGCACCGTGGGGGCGTCTCCGGGCGTGGTGACGGTCTCACTGGCCACCTGCACCTGAAAGGCCGAGACGCCGTGCAGGGTGCCGGCAGGCGCCCTGATCTCGGCGGGGAAGTCCGGCAGGGTGGCGAGGTCATTGCCGAACAGGGCGCTGGCGCTGGTGAAGCGGTCGCCGGTGAGCTGCATGCCGTCGCCGGAGTCGCCGGCGAAGCGGATGACCAGCCGGTCGAGGTCCTCGCTGATCCGGGGAGGCGGCTGATGGGTGACGGTGTCGGTCACGTGTGTTCCCTCGGTCGTGGGGGTCCTCGTCGGTCGGCGCCCGGGGGTGCGGCGTCGCACCCGGCGGCCGGCCGGAATTGCAATCTAGTACCGCCGCGCCGGGGCGGGGGGCGGAGTCGGGGCAGTTGACGCGCAGTGTGACTTTGTTCACACAGCCGGTCGCGGGCAGGTTGCACCGAGGTCACGATACGGGACGGCGGCGGGCCGGTGAGGGATCGTTCGGGACGCCCGGCGCGTACGGCTCCGGGGGATTCAGGCCACTCCGATGGAGGCGTCGAGGTAGACGTCCTGGATGGCACCGAGCAGTTCCACGCCATCGGCCATCGGGCGCTGGAAGGCCTTGCGCCCGCTGATGAGCCCTGTGCCGCCGGCCCGCTTGTTGATCACCGCGGTGCGCACCGCCTCGACGAGGTCGTCGGCCCCCGAACTGGCGCCGCCGGAGTTGATGAGCCCGGCCCGTCCCATGTAGCAGTTGGCCACCTGCCAGCGGGTCAGGTCGATGGGGTGGTCGGAGGTGAGGTCGCTGTACACCAGCGGGCTGGTGCGGCCGAAGCCGACCGCGGCGTAGCCGCCGTTGTTCTCGGGCAGCTTCTGCTTGACGATGTCGGCCTGGATGGTGACGCCCAGGTGGTTGGCCTGACCGGTGAGGTCGGCGGCGCCGTGGTAGTCCACGCCGTCCACCTTGAAGGCGCTGCTGCGCAGGTAGCACCACAGCACGCAGAACATGCCGCGCCGGTGCGCCTCCTCGAACGCCTCGCTGACCTCGACGATCTGGCGACGCGACTCGGGCGACCCGAAGTAGATGGTGGCGCCGACGCCGGCGGCGCCCAACTCGTACGCCCGCTCGACGCTGCCGAATCCCACCTGGTCATAGCTGTTGGGATGGCTCAGCAACTCGTTGTGGTTGAGCTTCGCGATGAACGGGATGCGGTGCGCCCAGCGGCGCGACACCGAGCCGAGCACGCCGAACGTGGAGGCCACGGCGTTGCAGCCTCCCTCGACGGCGAGGCGCACGATGTTCTCGGGATCGAAGTAGGCCGGGTTGGGGGCGAAGCTGGCGGCGCCGGAGTGCTCCACGCCCTGGTCGACCGGCAGGATCGACACGTAGCCGCTGCCGGCCAGGCGGCCGTGATCGAAGAGCGACTGCAGGTTGCGCAGCACCTGCGGCGAGCGGTCGCTGGCGGAGGCGACCCGGTCCACGAAATCCGGGCCGGGCAGGTGGAGGTCCTCGGCGGGGATGGCCTTGGCGGTGTGGCCGAGCAGGAAGTCGGCGTCGTCGCCCAAGAGAGCTGCGATGTCTCGCATCGAGCGGCTCCTCTGTCGTCGGAGGGGTGGCAAACGGGGAGGTCGGCCGCGATACGACCCCACGGTGCGACCCTACCCCGGTGACGGCCGCAGGCGGTGCCAATCCCCGCTCAGGCGGAGAGGTCGGCGAGCCGGTCGGTCACATCCGCGAATCCGGGCGCGTGGCGCTCGATCCAGGCGAACAGGCGGCGCGCGGCCGGCTGATCGCCGCCTCGGTCGTAGAGGTCGGCAAGGGCGTAGGCGCGGCGCAGATGGAACTCCTGGGGGTTGCGGGGCGTGCGCCAGCCGTCGGCCAGCAGAGCCACCGCCTCCGCCGGGCTGCCCGGTCGGCGAGCGCCCCGGCCGCCACGATGCGCCCCTCGGTCACCAACTCGGCCGACGGACTCTCATGGCGCAACTCCTCCCAGAGTTCCTCCACCCTGTCCCAGCGCTCCAGCGCCCGGTAGCAGTCGGCCAGCACCGGACCCTGCTCGCAGCTGCGGGTGAGGGCGGCGAAGGCCTCCAGCTCGCGCGCCGCCGCCCGCCAGCGGCGCAGCCGGTACAGGATCAGGCCGTGCAGCTCGCGGACCTCGGGAACGTCCGCGGCCTCGGTCTCCATGACCGGCCGCAACTGCGAAAGCGCCTCCCGGTGGTACTCCGAGGCGAAGTTGTCGGCAGCCTTGTTCACCTGCCGCAGTGCCCAGCGCCCCCGCTCGGCCCCCAGCTTCTGGCGCAGCACCCCCGCCAGGTCGGACTCATTCCCGCCACTCACCATCCCAGCCTACGAGCGGTGGCCTCCCGCGACGGGCAGTCGTGTCGAACGAGATTGCATGGTGGATGTCATGGCCCGCTTAGTCCGGGTGAACGTGGTATCCGGGAACGTTCACCCTGGTCCTGTAGAGCATATGTCCCGCCGTTACGTAGAGCGTGCGCTTGTCGTTCCCGCCGAAGCAGCAGTTGGTGATCACGTCGGTGGGGATGGGGATCCGCTCGACAAGCTTGCCGGACGGTGTGATCACGTAGACGCCCGGCGGGTTCTGCGTCGTCTCGGTGGGGAGCCGCTGGGTCAGGATCCCGGCGCAGACGTACAGGTTGCCGGCCACGTCGAGCTCCATCCCGTCGCCCCCGCGACCGGGTGCGAAGTCGTAGACGGGCCACCGGTCGTAGGCATTGCCGCCGGCGTCGAGGGCGAAGGCCCAGACCATCCGGTTCCCGTCCATGTGATGGTTCGAGTCAACGACATAGAGAACCCGGTCGTCGGGCGTGATCGCCAGGCCGTTGGGCCTCTCGACGTCGGGCTGTCCGATGATCCGGGTGACACCTCCGTCGGTGTCGATGCGGTAGACGCCTTCGACGTCCATCTCGAGGTCGGATCGGTCGGCGTCGTAGCGGGGATCCGTGAAGTAGAGCCGGCCCTGCGTGTCGACCGTCACGTCGTTGGGGCTGTTGAGGCGCCTCCCCTCGTACCGGTCCGCCAGCACCTCGACCTCACCGGTGGTGATGTCGGTGCGGGTGACGCGCCTGCGGCCTCGGGGGCCGTGCTCGGCTCCCTCACAGGTGACGAGGCGACCCTGCTGGTCGAAGACGTTGCCGTTGGCCCGCCCCGCATCCTCCCGGAACACCCCGAGCTCCCCAGCGGTGGTGAGCGTCATGATCCGGTTCGCCCGCAGGTCGGAGAAGTACACCGTGCCGTGCGCATCCACCGCGGGACCCTCGAGGAACGCCACGAAGGTCGCAGCCTCCATCGCGTGGCCTCCCCTTCTCGCTACCAGTCGAGTGCCGACGGGTCGATCGCTACCTCGGCGCCGGTCGAGGCGGACTGGTAGATGGCGTCGACTATCACCTGGGTCACAAGTGCCTGTTCGCCCGTGACCGGCGCCTCGTGCCCGGTTCGGATCGCCTCGACGGTCGCCGCGATGAGGGTTTGCACCGAGGGTGGGAACGAGACGTCGTTGACCGTGTCCGGCGGTAGCAGTTCGATGATCTCGCCGTCGCGTTCGCCGCGAATCGACGGAGGGTCGAACACCGCTTGAGCGTCCTCGCCGATCGCATCCAGGCTGTAGTCCCACGACGGCGAGCCGTCCGCGTGAGACGGGATGTTGTCGACCCAGCTCCCCTGGAGCGTCATCCAGAAGCCGTCCTCGAAGCGCAGGTGCGCCGAGAGCAGATCGTCCACGTTGTAGCGGCCGGCGCTGGCCGCGTCCGGAGCCGTCGGCCCGCGTTTGGCGGGAAACACCTGCGCCGCGCTGGCCGAGGCCGAGACCGGCCTGGGAAACCCCGCGAACCAAAGGCCGAGATCCAGGAAGTGCACCGCCGTGGCGGCCAGCGCGCCGCCCCCGGACAGCTCCTTGCGGTAGTGCTCCCCCCACCACGGAATCTGTGACGCCTTCGCCCAGGCGTGGGTGTACACAGGGCGGCCCAGCGCTCCCGCATCGATGTGGCGCTTGATGATCCGGGCGTTCGGCGTGAACCTCATGTTGAACCCGATGCCGAGGGTGCGATCGGCCGCGGCGGCCGCTCTCAGCATCTCCCGGCCTTCGGTGGCGTCGAGCGCCAGCGGCTTCTCACACAGCACGTGCGCGCCGGTGGCGAAAGCGTCAACGGTCATGCGCATGTGGTGCACCGGCATCGTGCAGACCGTCACCAGGTCCAGATCATGATTATCGAGAAGATCTCGATAATCGGCATACCTGTTGGCGACTCGGTTAGCCGACCCCACCTCCTCCAGCCGGGAGGCGTCCGTGTCGCAAACGGCGACGACGTCAACGTCCTCGACAGCCCGCAGACACTGCACGTGAAGGCTGCCCTGGAAGCCGCAGCCGATCACGCCAACCTTCATCGATCTCGTACTCCTCGCTCACCCACCCGGCCGAAGCTACGCCAGGCCGAGGCGTTGGGCGAGGCCGATTCTCTGGAGCTTGCCGGTGGGACCCTTGGGGAGTTCGTCACAGAACACCACCCGCCGGGGAACCTTGAACGGGGCCAGGGAGCGGCTTACGTGGTCGCGTAGTTCGGCCTCGGTGACGGTGGCGCCGCCGGCCGGCACCACTGCCGCGGCCACCTCCTCGCCGAGCTTGTCGTGCGGCATGGCGAACGTCACGGCCTGCGCCACGGCCTCGTGGCGCAGCAGCACCTCGTCGACCTCCAGCGGTGAGACCTTCTCGCCGCCGCGGTTGATCTGCTCCTTGAGGCGGCCGGTGAGGAACAGGTAGCCGTCTTCGTCGATATAGCCCTCGTCGCCGGTGCGGAACCAGCCGTCGGTGAAGGCCGCTTCGTCCGCACCGGGATTGTTCTCGTAGCCGTCGATCACGGTGGGGCCCTTGATCGACACCTCCCCGCGGGTGCCGGGCGGCTGCGGGCGGCCCGCTCCGTCGAGTATCGCCAGTTCGATGCCCGTGGGCAGGCCCACCGAGCGGATCTTGGCTGCTCCGGGCGGCAGCGGGTTGGCGCACATCTGGTGGGTGGCTTCGGTCATGCCGTAGGCCTCGATCACGGGGACGCCGAACAGCTCCCGGAGATCGTCGAGCACCGGTGCCGGCAGCGACGCCGAGGAGGACCGCACGAAGCGCAAACCCGCCGAGCGGGCCTCGCCGGCGTGGCGGGCGGAGCGCGCCAGCACCATCTGGTGCATCGTGGGCACCGCCGTGTAGTAGGTGGGTCGCAGCGTCCGGAGCTGCGAGAAGAACCGGAAGGCGTCGAATCCCTCGGTGGCGGCCACCGACCCGCCCACCGACAGCGGCGCCAGCAGGCCCGCCAGAAGGCCGTGGATGTGGAACAGCGGCATCACGTTCAGCGAGCAGTCAGCAGCGGTGAGATGCAACGACTCGGCGATGCCGGCAGCGGAGCGGCACAGGTTCCGCTGGCGCAGCGGCACGATCTTCGGGCGCGAGGTGGTGCCGGACGTGTGCAGTACGAGCGCCACGTCGTCGGGGCCGGGATCGTCAATCCCCCCGGATGGTTCCGCTCGATGGCCGCCGCTCGTCACCGGACTCCGGCCTTCGCCGGAATGACGGTCATCGGGGACCAATTCAAGGGCGTCGAGCGACCCCTGCAGCCGGATACGCAGGACCTCCTCCCCCGCCGCCTCACGCGCCGCCTCGCCTCCGCCGTCACCGGTGACGAGGACCCGTGCCCCGAGATCCTCTAGGTAGAAACGCAGTTCGTCGCTCCGGTAGCGGGGGTTGAGCGGCGCCGCGCAACCGGTCACCGCGGCAGCCAGGAAGGCCACGGCCGCACCCGGCCCATTCGGCAGCACGACGGCAATCCGATCCTCAACGCCGACACCGAGGGAGCGCATCCGGTCGCGAAGCCTCGCCAGCGTGGCACGCAAGTCGTCATACGACAGCACCGACCCGTCCTCGGCGAGCAGGGCCGCGTCGCCGGGCGCGCCCGCGCCGAGCAAGCCCCAGACGGTGTCAACCACCTGCGGTTGCCTTGATCCGATTGTTGAGAAGCTTGACGAGGGCATAGATCGAGGAGATGGTGGGCGTGGGGACGCCGGTCAACTCGCCCAACTCCACGAAGACGCCGACCAGCGGGTCCACCTCCAGGGGCCGGCCGGCCTCGGCGTCCTGCAACATGGAGGTCTTGTGCGCCCCGACCTTCTCGGCGCCGGCGATGCGCTGCTCCACGCTGAGGCGGATGCGCACGCCGAGGCGCTCGGCGATCTCCTCCGCCTCGGTCATCATCGCCGCGGCCAGGCCGCGGGTGGCCTCGTTGCGGCAGATCTGCGCCAGCGTGGCGCCGGTGAGGGCACTGATGGGGTTGAACGCAAGGTTTCCCCAGGCCTTGACCCAGAGATGCGAGCGGATGTCCGTGAGTACCCGGGACTTGAATCCCGCCTCGCCGAGGGCCGTCGCGACGGCCCGAGCGCGCTCCGAGCGACTGCCGTCGAGCTCGCCGAGCGGGAAGCGGTCACCCTCGACGTGCTGGATGACGCCCGGGGCAACCTTCTCGGCCGCCGGGTAGGCGATGCAGCCGACGATGCGTTCCGCGGGCACGGCCGCGGCCAGCACGCCGTCGGGATCCAACGTCTGCAGGCGCCGACCGTCGTAGGGACCGCCGTGGCGCTCGAAATACCACCAACCGATCCCGTTCTGCACCGGTACCACCACGGTGTCGGGCCCGTACAGATGCGCGAGTGCACCTGAGACCGCGGCGATCTGGTGCGCCTTCAGCGCCAGGATCACGACATCGTGCGGTCCGAGCGCCGCGAAGTCGTCCGAGGCGGCAACATCCGCCACCAGTTCGCTCCCGCCGGTCTCCCTCAGCCGCAGGCCGTGTTGGCGGATGGCATCGAGATGTTCGCCGCGGGCCACGACGCTGACCGGTCGGCCGGCCGCGGCAAGCCGCACCGCCATCAGCCCGCCGATCGCCCCCGCACCCACAACACACACCCGCACCGGCGAAGTCTGCCACGAAAAATGAAAGAACCCGTCCGGCGACTGGCGCGGGACGGGTTCATGAGAAAATCCGGCGGCGACCTACTCTCCCAGGACGTCTCCGTCCAAGTACCATCGGCGCAGGTGGGCTTAACTACCGTGTTCGGGATGGGAACGGGTGTGGCCCCACCGCTATGACCACCGGAGATCTGTCAACCGAGGTTCCCCTCGAGAACTCCATAACGAGCACGAACTATTTCCGTAGAAGTGGTTGAAACCCAAGCCCTCGGCCGATTAGTACCGGTCAGCTGAACACGTTACCGTGCTTACACTTCCGGCCTATCAACGTGGTAGTCTGCCACGGGCCTTACCCGGTTAACCCGGTGGGAGATCTCATCTTAGAACAGGCTTCCCGCTTAGATGCTTTCAGCGGTTATCCTTTCCGCAGGTCGCTAACCAGCCGTGCCCTTGGCAGGACAACTGGCACACGAGAGCTGCGTCCGTCCCGGTCCTCTCGTACTAGGGACAGCTTTCTTCAAATCTCCTACGGCTACAGAGGATAGAGACCGAACTGTCTCACGACGTTCTAAACCCAGCTCGCGTACCGCTTTAATGGGCGAACAGCCCAACCCTTGGGACGTGCTACCGCCCCAGGATGCGATGAGCCGACATCGAGGTGCCAAACCTTGCCGTCGATATGGACTCTTGGGCAAGATTAGCCTGTTATCCCCGGGGTACCTTTTATCCGTTGAGCGACGGCGCTTCCACACGCAACCGCCGGATCACTATGCCCAGCTTTCGCTCCTGCTCGACTTGTAGGTCTCACAGTCAAGCTCCCTTGTGCCATTACACTCGCCGCCTGATTGCCAACCAGGCTGAGGGAACCTTTGGGCGCCTCCGTTACCTTTTAGGAGGCGACCGCCCCAGTCAAACTACCCACCTGCCACTGTCTCCGATCCGGATTACGGACCTGGATTAGGTGCCCAGCATACAAAGAGTGGTATTTCAAGATTGACTCCACATGGGCTGGCGCCCATGCTTCCCAGTCTCCCACCTATCCTACACAAGGTATACCAAACACCAATATCAGGTTGCAGTAAAGGTCCACGGGGTCTTCTCGTCCTTCTGCAGCTAACGAGCATCTTT
>OZ220687.1:230000-3528285 GCA_965116465.1 Acidimicrobiales bacterium
CGGCGCGCGTGAGCAGCGGCCAGGTCAGGCCGTGTGCGACCGCGCCGGAGCGGCGCCGGATGAGGTCGATGCCCGCCACGATGTTGCCCCACTGGTCCGATCCCCCCACTTGCAGCCTGCAGCCGTGATGGGTGTGGAGCCACCAGAAGTCGAAGGCCTGCAGCAGCATGTAGCTGAACTCGGTGAAGGAGATCCCCTGGGTGCTCCCCAGGCGGCTGCGCACCGACTCTCGGGCCAGCATCTGGCTGACGGTGACGTGCTTGCCCACGTCGCGCAGGAACTCGATGACGCCGACCGGAGCCGTCCAGTCGTGGTTGTTGACGACATCGGCCTCGGCCACGCCGGCGAAGCGGGCGAACTGGCGACGGATGGCCGCCACGTTCGCCTCCAGCGTCTCGGCGTCGAGCAGGTTGCGCTCGTCGGAGCGACCACTGGGATCGCCGACCATTCCCGTGGCGCCGCCGACGAGCGCCAGCGGCCGGTGCCCCGCTTCGGCGAACCGGCGCAGCACCATCACACCGATGAGGTTCCCGAGGTGCAGGCTGCTGGCCGACGGGTCGATACCCAGGTACAGCACCGCCGGGGGCTCCGCCAGGAGTTCCCGCAGCGCCTGGCGGTCGGTGGTGTCGTGGACGAGACCCCGCTCGTCGAGGTCGTCCAGCACCCCCGCGCCCCTGCTCGTCGCCTGCGTGCTCATACGCCTCGCCGTTCTGCCTGTGTGCCGGTGCCGTACCGGCGCTGTACCGGTGTCCCACGGGTTGTGCAGCGGCCAACCAGGGACGTACTCCCGAGTCTGCCGCCGGTTTGGCGCCGAGCGACGTTGCCGTGGCGCGCCGGGCGCGCTCTCGTAGGCTCTGAACGTCGCCGTGTCCGTCATTCTCGCACGCCGCCGCGCCGTCCTGGGGCTGCTTCCGGCGGCCCTCGCCGTGGCCGTGCTTTCCGGGTCCTGCAGCTACGAGACCCGCGACCTGCGCGTCTCGTTGCCCACGACGGCACAGTCCTCGTTCATCTACGACGCCGGGGGCCGGCTCATCACCACGTTCCGGGGTGAGCAGCACCGGCGCAACCTGGAGACGATCACCGAGGTGCCGCGGATCCTGCAGGACGCCGTGGTGGCCATCGAGGACGAGCGCTTCTGGGAGCACCAGGGCGTGGACCTGCGGGCCCTGCTGCGTGCGGCCCGCTCGAACATCTCCGTCGACGGCGTCCTCCAGGGGGGCTCCACCATCACCCAGCAGTACGTGGGCCGGGCCTTCCTGGACCGCACCGAGATCACCGCCAGCCGCAAGATCGAGGAGATCGCCCTGGCGCTGCAGCTCGAGCGCGCCTACACGAAGGAGTTCATCCTCCTGCAGTACCTCAACACGGTGAACTTCGGCGAGGGCGCCTACGGGGTGCTGACCGCCGCCAAGGAGTACTTCGACAAGGAACTCGAGGAGCTGACCCTGGCCGAGGCCGCGCTCCTGGCCGGACTCATCCAGGCGCCGTCGGCCCGCAATCCCTATGAGAACCGTGAGTCGGCCATCCGGCGGCGCGAGGCGGTGCTGGAACGGATGATCGCCAACGACTGGATCAGCGAGAGGGAGTTCGAGCAGGCTCGCACCGAGCCGCTGCGCCTGGCACCCCGTGTCGCCACCCTCGAGGAGGAGTACGAGTACGGGTACTTCGTGGAGGAGGTGCGGCAGTGGATCCTGAACGACCCCCGTTTCGGCGCCACGCCCGACGAGCGGGTGCGGCTGCTGTTCGAGGGCGGCCTGCACATCCACACCACACTGCGGCCCGAGGTGCAGCGCGCCGCCGAGAACGCCCTCACGACGATCCTGCCGTGGGAGGGCGGCCCGTCGGCGGCGATCGTGGTGATCCGCAACGACACCGGGCACGTGGAGGCCATGGTCGGCGGGCGCGACTTCTTCGGTGACGCGCCGTCGGCCCGGTTCAACCTGGCCACGCAGGGCGGGCGCCAGGCCGGCTCGGGGTTCAAGCCGTTCGTGCTGGCGGCCGCCCTGGAGCAGGGCATCCAGATGAGCGCCCTGTACCCCGCCCCCGACGAGATCGAACTGCCGATCCCCGGCCTGGAGGAGACCTGGGAGGTGTCCAACTTCTCCGAGACCGGCGGCGGTGGTCTGATGACGCTGCGCGAGGCGCTGGTGCGGTCGATCAACACGGTGTTCGCCCAGTTGATGGAGGACGTGACACCCACCGCGGGCGTCGCCATGGCGCAGCGCCTGGGGGTGGCGTCGCCGCTGCAGCCCGTGCTGGCCGCCGTGCTGGGCAGCGAGGACGTGACGGTCCTGGACATGGCCGCGGGGTATTCCACCTTCGCCCGGCGGGGGATCTACATTCCCCCCACGATGGTGACCCGCGTGATCCGCTTGGACGGCACTGTCCTCTACGAGCACGAGCCCAACTCCACCCGAGTGCTGGACAGCCGGATCTCCGACGAGATGACCGACGTGATGGCCGAGGTCGTGGATGCGGGGACCGGGCGCCGGGCGGCCGTCGAGGGCCGGCAGGTGGCCGGCAAGACCGGCACCGCCGAGAACTTCGTGGACGCCGGGTTCACGGGCTACACACCGCAGTACACGACCGCGGTGTGGGTCGGCTTCCCCGACGCCCAGATCCCCATGGAGCCGCCGACGACCGAGCGTGACGTGACCGGGGGCTCGTACCCGGCGGAGATCTTCCAGTTGGTGATGGCGGCCATCCACGAGGGACTGCGGGCGGAGTCCTTCGTGGCGAGCGTGCCGACCACGACCACCACGCAGTACCCGCAGGTGGTGGAGGTGCCGTCGGTCATCGACCTGCCGCTGGAGGAGGCCCTCGACGCCATCGAGGAGGCCTATCTGGACGTGCGGGTGTCGGAGGTCGTGCGGGCCGACGTGGAGCCCGGCACCGTCGTGAACCAGATCCCCCGCGCCACCGAACCGGCCAGCGGCAACAGCGCGGTGATCATCGAGGTGGCCGTCGAGCCGCCGGAGCCGGACCCCGCCGAACTCGAGGCGACCGAGTTGCCCGAGGGGCCCGACGGCGGTTCCGAAGCGCCGGGCGGCGACGGGCAGCAGCCCGGCACCGAGGGTGGGAATCGGCAGCCCGCGGGCGATGGCGGGCAGCCGGCGGTCGGTGGCACCGGGGGAACGGGGGACGGGCAGTGATCAGCCGGGAGAAGCGAGAGGTCGAGCACTGGCTGGAGTCGCTGCGCGGCGCCGACGATCCCGACGCCGACAGGCCCGGCGGCAACCGGCGGTGGCTGCCGCAGAACCGCACCGGCGCCAGCGTGGCGGTCGTGGCGCTGGCTGTGATGGCCGGGTTCTGGATCTGGGCGTTCTCACCGTTGGCACCCAGCGGCCACCCCGATGTGCTCTACGACGTGGTGTTCACACACGACGCCGAGGACATCTGCGCCGGTACGGTCGCCGCCGCGAACCGCCTCCCGGGGGCCGCCGAGGCGACCGGGCCCGAGGATCGGGCACACCAGATCCGGACGTCCACCCCGCTGTTCGAGGACATGGTGGCCGAACTGCGGGCCGAGGCCGACGACGTCGTCGGATCCGACCGCGACCTACTGGAGGCCTGGTTCACGGACTGGGAGACCTATCTGGGCGATCGCCGCGCCTACGCCGAGATCCTCGCCGGCGGCAGCGACCCGGCGTTCACGGTGACAGCGCGCGACGGCGACGCCGTGACCAGCTACATCGACATCTTCGCCGAGGTCAACTCCATGCCGAGTTGCGCCACTCCCGAGGACGTCTGAGCGGACAGGGGGGCTACGTCTCGACCTGGCCCGAGAGGTAGAGGCGGTCGAGGTCGAGGGCGAGTTCCTCGTCGCGGGAGATGCGGGTGGCGAGCGTGCGCTTGATGCCCACGCTGAGGGCGTCGATCTCGAGAAGCTGCCGAGCGCCGTCGAGGTCGTTGCGATCCACGTTCAGGACGCGGCCGGCCTCGGCGACGGTCCAGCCGTGGGAGGCGTCCCGCTCCACGAGGCGCATCTCGTCGCCGGCACCCACGTCGCCCTCCTCCAGCACCCGCATGAGATAGCCGGTGAAGCCGGTGTCCTGGACGACGATGGAGATGTCCTTGCGGCCGTAGCGGGCGGCGATCTTGTAGCAGGGCGACCGCGGCTCGCTGACCTGCAGGGTGCAGGATCCCACCTGGAAGGTGTCGCCGATGCGCACCTCGGCCTCGGTCAATCCGTCCACGGTGAGGTTCTCGGCGAACGCCCCGGCGTCGGGGATGTCGACGCCCAACTCGCGCCAGAACGGGTAGTGGTCACGGGAGTAGACCAACACTGCGCCGTCCTCGCCCCCGTGGCCCTCGTAGACGTGCTCGTCGCCGTCGACCCCCAGGCGGTGGACGCGCACCTGCCCCTCGACGGGCCGCTTCACGAAGGCGCTGGCGATGGTGCGGCCGCTGGAGTCCAACTCCCCCACCGTCCCGACGCAGACGGCCGCCACCCGGCCGCGAACTTCATCGCTCATCCGGCCAACCTATCCCGGTGTTCCCGTTCGCACGCCAGGTTCCCGATCAGCGGGGCGGGCGGGACACGTTGGGGTCGCCGGGGACGTACCAGCGCCAGGGACGGTCGGTTGCGGCGCTGATGCCGATGCGGCCGCTGGTGGCGTGGTCGGGTGGGGCGGATTCGCGCTGATGGAGGCGCACCCGCGAGTCGAAGTCGAGGAGGTCGGCGCTGTTGTGGTCGCCGGCGATGCCGAGGGCGGCGGTGAGCTTCGCGGGGCCGCTGCAGAGGTCGCGGGAGCGGCGCGCCTTCGGCCGGTCGGCCCACATCTCCTCGATGCCGCGCAGCGGCGCCAGGGCGCGCAGCAGCACAGCGCCGCAGTGCCCGTCCGGCTCGCAAACCACGTTGGCGCACCAGTGCATCCCGTAACTGAAGTACACGTAGAGATGCCCGGGCGGGCCGAACATCACCTCGTTGCGCGGCGTCCGGCCCCGGTGGCCGTGGCTGGCGGGATCCTCCGCGCCGCCGTAGGCCTCCACCTCCACGATGCGCCCGGCTCGGTCGTCACAGGCCAGCACCATCCCCAGCAGGTCGGGCGCGACTGTCGTGACCGGCCGCTCGAAGAACGCACGCTCAAGGTGGCCGGTCATCCACCGAAGATTGCCACGTTGTCACGGCTCTCACGCCGAGCGTGGCGCCGGCCAGTGGATTCCGGCCTTCGCCGGAATGACGAAGACGACAGCCAGCATGACCTTCGGGTGCGATCCGGTGCGCGCAGGGGCTACCCGAGGGCGGCGAGGCGGGCTGTATCGGCCGCGAGGCGCGCCGCGAATCGCTCGCGCTGGTCGGCGGCCGCAGCGGGCCCGCCGCCGCCGGGGCTGGTGCGCCTCGCCAGCGTCCCGCCGGGTCGGAGGATCTCGAGGGCCTCGGGGCCGACCTCGGCGGAAGCCAATTCGGCGAAGTCGCCCTCGCCCGCCAGGGCCGCCCGCACCACGCCGGCGATGCGCTCGTGCGCCTGGCGGAACGGCACGCCCCGGCTCACCAGCACCTCCGCCAGGTCGGTTGCGGCCAGCAGCGGATCGTCGGCCGCGGCGGCCATGCGCGCCTCGTCGAAGTCGGCGGTACCCAGCAGCCCGGCCAGGGCCGCCAGGGCGCCGCGCACCTGCGCCAGAGAGTCGAAGAGCGGCTCCTTGTCCTCCTGCAGGTCGCGGTTGTAGGCCAGCGGCAACCCCTTGAGGGTGGCCAGCAGCCCGGTGAGGTTGCCGATGAGCCGCCCGGCGCGTGCCCGTGCCAGCTCGGCCACGTCGGGGTTCTTCTTCTGGGGCATCATCGAGCTGCCGGTGGCCCAGGCGTCGTCGAGGCGCAGGAAGCCGACCTCCTCGCTGGCCCACCAGACGACCTCCTCGCCGAGGCGCGACAGGTGCACGCCCAGCAGCGCCAGTGCGAAGAGGCTCTCGGCCACGAAGTCGCGGTCGCTGACGGCATCGAGGGAGTTCTCGAAGCGGGCCGCGAAACCCAGGTCGGCGGCGGTGGCGTCGGGATCGATGGGCAGCGACGTGCCGGCGGCGGCACCGGCTCCCAGCGGCGACACGTCGGCGCGCCGGCGGGCGTCCAGCAGCCGGTCCACGTCCCGGGCCAGCGCCCAGCCGTGGGCCAGCAGGTGGTGCGCCAGGAGGATGGGCTGGGCTCGCTGCAGGTGGGTGTAGGCCGGCAGCCTGGCCTCGCCGACCTCGTCGGCGCGCGCCGCCAGCACCTGCTGCAGGCCGAGCACGCCGCCGGCCACCGCGGCCAGCTCGCGTTTGACGAACAGGCGCAGGTCGCAGGCCACCTGGTCGTTGCGGCTGCGGGCGGTGTGCAGCCGGGCACCCGCGGCACCGGCCAGTTCGGTGACGCGGCGCTCGATGGCGGTGTGGATGTCCTCGTCACCGGGGGCGAAGGCGAACTCCCCCGCTGCCAGCTCGGCCGCGGCGACGTCGAGCGCCGACGCCACCGCCACGCCGTCGGCCTCGCTCAGCAACCCGGCGCGTACCAGGCCGCGCACGTGGCCGTGCGAGGCGGCGATGTCGTCGGCCGCCAGCAGCCGGTCGTAGGGCAGGCTGACGGTGTAGGCCATCAGCTCGCCGGCCGGCGCCGCATCGAGGCGTCCCGCCCAGAGCGTGCCGCTCCCGGTCGGCGCGCCCGTCTCGTCGGGATCGGCGTCAGTCGCCATCGCCACCACCTCCCGCTGCCCTGGCCGTGGCGGTGCGCAGCCGCAGGGCGTGCAGCTTGATGAAACCGTCGGCGTCACCCTGGTGGTAGGCACCCTCGTCCTCCTCGAAGGTGGCGATGGCCGGGTCGAAGAGGCTGTGCGGTGAGCGGCGGCCCACGATCGTCACGTTGCCCTTGTAGAGCTGCAGGCGCACGACGCCGCTGACGAGCTGCTGGCTGTGATCGATGGCGGCCTGCAGCATGAGCCGCTCGGGGCTCCACCAGTAGCCGTTGTAGACCAGCGAGGCGTAGCGGGGCATCAACTCGTCCTTCAGGTGCGCCACCTCCCGGTCGAGCGTGAGCGACTCCATGGCCCGGTGGGCGCGCAGCAGGATCGTGCCTCCGGGCGTCTCGTAGGCGCCGCGGGACTTCATGCCCACGTAGCGGTTCTCGACCAGGTCCAGGCGGCCCACGCCGTGTGCCGACCCGAGGGCGTTCAACTCCGCCAGGAGCGCGCCGGGCGGCAGGGCACGGCCGTCGATGGCCACGGCGTCGCCGCGCTCGAAGGCGATCTCCAGGTAGAGCGGCTCGTCGGGCGCCTCGGTGGGCGCCACCGTCCAGCGCCACATGGAGGGTTCGGGCTCGAGCGAGGGATCCTCCAGGCGGCCGCCCTCATAGGAGATGTGCAGCAGGTTGGCGTCCTCGGAGTACGGGGAGCCGCCGCCGGCGCTGGCGGCAATGGGGATGCCGTGCTCCTCGGCGTAGGCCAGCAGGCGCTCGCGGGAGGTGAGGTCCCAGATGCGCCACGGCGCGATCACCCTGATGCCGGGCGCCAGGGCGTAGGCGCCCAGCTCGAAGCGCACCTGGTCGTTGCCCTTGCCGGTGGCACCGTGGGCGATGGCGTCGGCGCCGGTCTCGGCGGCGATCTCCACCAGCCTCTTGGCGATGAGGGGGCGGGCGATGGAGGTGCCGAGCAGGTACTCGCCCTCGTAGATGGCGTTGGCGCGGAACATCGGGTACACGAAATCGCGGGCGAAGGGCTCGCGCAGGTCCTCGACGCGGATCTCGGTGACGCCCAGTGCCGCGGCCTTGGCGCGCGCCGGCTCCAGCTCCTCTCCCTGGCCGAGGTCGGCGGTGAAGGTCACAACCTCGCAGCCGTAGGTGACCTGCAGCCAGCGCAGGATCACCGACGTGTCCAGGCCGCCGGAGTAGGCCAGGACGACCTTGCGCGGGGCGCCCGGCTGGGGCGATGTCTGGGTCATGGTTCAGATCTCCTTGCCGGCTGGGGCCGGCGATTCGGGAGGCAGGCCGGCGCGGTTGCGCAGGCGCGCGGCGAGGGCGCCGGCGTCGCTGCCCTCGGCCGCCACGACCAGGAGTGTGTCATCGCCGGCCACCGTGGCGAGCACGTCGCCGAGCCCCGCCCGGTCGAGCGCCGAGCCGACCACGTGCGCCGAACCCGGCGGCGTGCGCAGGCAGACCAGATTGGCGGAGCGGCCGATGTCGATCACCCAGTCGCTGAGGACCCTGCGCAGGTGGTCCTCGCTCATGGCGCGCTCCTCGGCGGGCACCGGCACGGCGTAGACGCCCGCGCCGCCGCCGACGCGAACCTTGACGGCGCCGAGGTCGTCGAGATCGCGCGAGACCGTCGCCTGCGTGGCGCTCACGCCGCGCGCGGCCAGCAACTCCACGAGCTGCTCCTGGCTGCTGACCGCCTCGTCGCCCAGGAGGCGCTCGATGATGTGCTGGCGCTGGCGCTTGCCGACGTTGCCGGACGTCACGTTCGTTCTCCCTTCACTCTCGTCACCGTCATTCGATCCCCCGAAGGCGATCCGCCACCGGGTCGATCAGCCACCAGAACAACCCTCTGGCGGCGTGCATGCGATTGGCGGCCTGCTGCCAGACCCGCGAGCGGGGGCCGTCGATGACCTCGGCAGCCACCTCCTCGCCCCGGCGGGCGGGCAGGCAGTGCAGGAAGACGGCGTGCGGGGCAGCGGCGTCCATCAGTTCGGGGGTCACCGTGAAGCCGGCGAAGTCCTTCCGGCGCTGCTCCGCCTCGTCCTCCTGGCCCATGGAGGCCCAGACGTCGGTGTAGACGGCATCGGCGCTCGCCACCGCGGCCCGGGGGTCCTCGAAGCCGTGCACCTCGGTACCGGCCGCTCGCAGGCGACCCAGTTGCGCCTCGCTGAATCCGTAACCGGCCGGCGAGGCGATACGGAAGGCCACGCCTGTCCGCCCGGCGGCCAAGGCAAGCGAACTCGCCACGTTGTTGGCATCGCCCACGTAGGCCACGCTGCGCCCCTCGAATGAGCTGAAGACCTGGCGGATGGTCAGCAGGTCGGCCAGCGCCTGCAGGGGGTGGGCGCGGTCGGAGAGCAGGTTCACCACCGGCACCGGCGAGACCGCGGCCATGCGCTCCAGGATGCCGTGGTCGAAGACCCGGGCCCCGATGATGGCGTGGTAGCAGCCCAGGGTTCGCGCCAGGTCCTCGGCGCTCTCGCGGGTGTCGATGCCGACCTCGTGATCGGTGACCGTGACCGGGTGTCCCGACAGTTGCACCACCGCCAACTCCGCCGAGTGGCGGGTGCGAGCCGAAGGCTTCTGGAAGTACAGGGCGACGCCCCGATCCTCCAACACGTTGATCCGGTCGCCCGCCTCGGCACGGTTCAGCACGTCGACCACCTCGGCACCGCCGAGGTCATCGACGTCCAGCACATGGCGCACCGCGGGCGCGGTCCCCTGATCGGCGCCGGGTTCGTCCTGGCGCGACCGGCGGTCCTCGGCGTGCTGCCTGCGGCGGAAGAGACTCACGACGTCACCGCTGGGCGGGCTCGGTCGGCGCGGCCAGCACGGCCGCGAAGCGGGCCACCGCCTCGTCGATCTCGCTGTCGGAGACCACCAGCGGCGGAGCGAAGCGCACCGCGCTGGGTGTGATGGCGTTCACCACCAGTCCGACGGCCAGGCAGCCGGCCGCCATCTCAGCGGCCGTGCGACCGATCGCCGGCTCCAACTCGGCCGCGAGCAGCAACCCGCGGCCGCGCACGCCGGCGACGCCGGCCAGCGCCTCGAGTCCGGCGCGCAGCCGCTCCCCTGCCGCTGTGGCCGCGGCGGGGGCGTCCATCTCGATCATGCAGTCCAGGACGGCACGGGCCGCAGCGGTGGCGAGCGGTTGGCCGCCGAAGGTGGTGGCGTGGTCACCGGGGCGGAAGGCGCCCGCCACCTCGGCCCGCGCCCAGCAGGCACCGATGGGCACGCCGTTGCCGAGCGCCTTGGCCATCGTGACCACGTCGGGCGAGATCCCGCTGTACTGGTGGGCGAACCAGCGGCCGGTGCGCGCCAGACCGGTCTGCACCTCGTCGAACATCAGCAGCAGGCCGCGCTCGTCGCACAGCGCCCGCAGTTCCGGCAGGTAGCCCGCGGGCGGCACGTTCACGCCGCCCTCGCCCTGGATCGGTTCGACGAGGACCGCGGCGGTGGTCTCGTCGACGGCTTCGGCGACGGCGTCGACGTCCGCGAACGGCACGTGACGGAACCCCTCGGGCAGCGGCTGGAACACCTCGTGCTTCTCGGGTTGGCCGGTGGCGTGCAGCGTGGCCAGCGTGCGGCCGTGGAACGACCGCAGCGTGGAGATCACCGTGTGGCGGCCCCAGCCCGCCCAGCGGCGCGCCAGCTTGATGGCGGCCTCGTTGGCCTCGGCGCCGGAGTTGCAGAAGAACACCTGCCCTCCCCCGCCGAGCAGCCCGTCGAGCGTTTGCGCCACGTGTCCGTTGTGCTCGGTGGCGAACAGGTTCGAGACGTGCAGCAGGCGCTGGGCCTGCGCGGCGAGCGCCTCGGCCACCCGCGGGTGGCTGTGGCCCAGGCCGGTGACGGCCAGGCCCGACAGGAAGTCCAGGTACTCCCGCCCCTCGCGGTCCCACAGGCGCGCCCCGGAGCCGCGCACGAACATCACCTGCGGCGGGCCGTAACTGGGCATCAACGGGCAACGCACGGCGTCGGCGGGCGCACCCACGGCGAGGGCGTGGGTGCTCGCCTGCGTCTTGTCTGCGGAGGACTGAGGACTCATCGTGGAACCTCGCGGTCTGTTGGTCCGGTAGCAGTGGCTGGAATCGTGGTCGGCGATGCAATCGCGACCGCACGACGGTGGATTCCGGCCTGCGCCGGAATGACGAGCGAAGTCGGGGCCGCCATCATTGGCCGGTCTCGGGGGGGGTCGGGGCGGATCATGGTGCCGACGCCGGCGTCGGTGAAGAGCTCCAGCAGCAGCACGTGGGGCCGGGTGCCGTTCAGCAGGTGCGCCGAGCCGACGCCGTTGCGAACCGCCGCCAGGCAGGCCTCCGCCTTGGGGATCATGCCGCCCGCCACGGCGCCGGCGTCCAGGATCTCGGCCAACTCTGCCGCCGTCAGCTCCGACAGCACGCTCGCCGGGTCGGCGACGTCGGCCAGCAGGCCGCCGACGTCGGTCAGCACCACGAGCCGCTCGGCGCCCAGCGCGGCCGCCAGCGCGCCCGCCACGGTGTCGGAGTTGATGTTGTAGGGCTGGGCGCCCTCGCCGGCGCCGATGGTGGAGACGACGGGGATGTAACCCAGTTCGAGCAGGTGGTGGACGATGCCGGGATCCACCGCGTCCACCTCGCCGACGAACCCGAGGGCGGGGTCCCGCGGCCTGGTGGTTATCAGCCCGGCGTCCTCGCCCGAGACGCCCACCGCCAGCGGGGCGCGGGCGTTGATGGACGCCACGATGTCGCGGTTCACCTTGCCGACCAGCACCATGCGCGCAATGTCGAGCGTCTCGGCGTCGGTGACGCGGCGCCCCGCCACGAATGAGGGCTCCTTGCCGAGGCGGGCCATGAGGTCGTCGATCTGCGGCCCGCCGCCGTGGACGATCACGGGACGGATGCCCACCGAGTGCATCAGCAGCACGTCGCCGGCCACGGCGCGCGCCACGTCGGGGTCGCTGACCGGCACGCCGCCGAACTTGATCACCACCGTGCGCCCGGCGAAGCGCTGGATGTACGGCAGCGCCTGCGTGAGCACCTCGGCGGTGACCTGCGGGTCGGGCGGGGACGCGCCGGGAGGAGAATCGATGTGCGGGTTCATCAGCTCGTCCGGGAGTTCTCGTCGATGTAGCCGTGGGACAGGTCGACGGTGACGATCTCGGCCCGGCCGTCGCCCATTCCGAGGTCCACGTTGAGGTGGAGCCTGCGTTGGCGCATGTAGGCGCCGATGGCATCGGCGTCGGGTTGCTGGGGGCGGCCGTCGGCGTACACCACGTGGTCGCCGTAGGCGATGGTGATGCGCTCGGGGTCGAACGCCACACCGGCGGCGCCGAACTCGCTGGCGATGCGCCCCCAGTAGGGGTCCTCGCCGAACCAGGAGCACTTGACCAGCTGGCAGTTGGCGCAGTCCCTGGCCGCCTTGGCGGCCTCGGCGTCACTGGCGGCGCCGGTGACCCGCAGCAGCACGGTCTTGGTGGAGCCCTCGGCGTCGTCGGCCATCTGCAGCGCCAGGTCGCCGCAGGCGTCGGTGACCGCCGCAGCGAGGGCGTCGCCGGGCACGGGACCGGCGCGGCCGTTGGCCAGCAGGAGAACCGTGTCGTTGGTGGACTCGGCGCCGTCGACGGTGAGGCGGTTGAAGCTGGTGGCCACGGCGGCGCGGAGGATTCCCTGCAGTTCGGCGGGGTCGGCTGCGGCATCGGTGGTGAGCACGGCCAGCATGGTGGCCATGTTCGGCTCGAGCATGGCGGCGCCCTTGGCGATGCCGCCGACGGTGAAGCCGCCGCCGTCGACGGCGACCTCCTTGGGCACGGTGTCGGTGGTCATCATGGCCCTTGCGGCCTCGCCGCCGCCGGCGGCGTGCCGTGCCGCCACCACCTGGGGGATGCCCGCGGCGATGACGTCCATGGGCAACTCGAAGCCGATCAGGCCGGTGGAGCAGACCAGGACGTGGTCGCCGCTGCAACCGAGGGCCGCCGCGGTGAGGTCGCACATGCGTGCGGCGTCGGCGAGGCCCTGCGTTCCGGTAGCGGCGTTGGCGTTGCCGCTGTTGAGAATGACGGCGGCCGCGCGCCCACCGGAGCGCTCGAGATGGCCGCGCGTCACCACGACGGGCGCCGCGGTCATCTTGTTGGACGTGAACACCCCTGCGGCTGCCACCGGCACCGCGCCGGCGGTCGCCACGACCGACATGTCGGGGGCTCCCGACGGCTTGATGCCGGCGGTGATGCCCGCGGCCACGAACCCCTCGACGGCGGTGACGCTCACGGGTACACCCCCACGCCGGTGAGGCCGGTGGCCTCGTCGAGGCCGCTCAGCAGGTTGGCGCACTGCACCGCCTGCCCGGAGGCCCCCTTGCCGAGGTTGTCCAGGGCGCAGAGCGCCATGACCCAGCCGGTGCGGGCGTCGAAGCGGGCCGTGAGGTGGGCGCTGTTGGAGCCGAGCGTGGCCTTCGTGGACGGCGAGTTCTCGCTCACGGTCACGAACGGCTCGCCGGCGTAGGCCTTCTGGTAGACGGCCAGGAGATCCTCGGTGTCGAAGGCGCCCACCGGGCGCGCGTAGCAGGTGGCGAGGATTCCCCTGTTCATAGGGGCCAGATGGGGCGTGAACAGCACGCCGGCGCCGCTGGCCTGCTCGATCTCAGGGGTGTGGCGGTGGTCGCCCAGCCCGTACGCCACGAAGTCCTCGTCCACGGCGCAGAAGCTGGTGTGGGGCTTCGCCGGGCGGCCCGCCCCGGAGACGCCGCTGGCGGCATCCACGACCACGCCGGAGGGCTCGATCGCGCCCGCCCGGACGAGCGGAGCCAGCGCCAGGGCGGCGGCCGTGGGATAGCAGCCGGGCGCGGCGACGGCGGCGCCGGCGAACGTGTCGCGGTACAGCTCCGGCAGGCCGTAGGCGAAGGCGCTGAGGTGCCCGGGAGCCTTGTGCGGTTCGCCGTACCACTGTTCGTAGGCGGCGGCGTCATTCAGCCTGAAGTCGGCGGCCAGATCCACGATCCTGGCGCCGCTGCCCGCGTCGAGAAGGCCGGGGATGATCAACTGCGAGGCACCGTGCGGCAGGGCGAAGAAGGCGACATCGGCCCCGGCCACGTCGTCGGGGCCGTACGTGCTGAACACCAGATCCGGATACGCGGCACGCAGGTGCGGGTAGAGATCGCCGACCGCCACACCCGCCTGGGTGTCACCGGTCGCCACCACCACCGACATCGCCGGATGCGCGGCGAGGATGCGCAACAACTCGGCCCCGGTGAAACCCGACGCCCCGACGATCGCCACCGAGAGCATCACACGAGCATACAGTGTCTTGCATTAGTATGCAATCTTTATTCCCGAACCTGCCCTGGTCGGGAGTTCGACCGCTCGCTCAGTCGCGCAAGGTGGCTCCGGTGGTGCCGACGGCCTCGATGCAGGCGGCGCGGATCTCTCCCACTTCGGCGTCGGTGAGGGTGCGATCGGAGGCCTGCAGGCGCAGGCGCCAGGCGACGCTGCGGCGACCGGTGCCGAGCCGGTCGGCGTCGCGGAACACGTCGAAGAGGTGCAGCGACACGAGCGAGTCACCGGCCGCCCGGCGCAGCGCCGCCCCGACGGTCGCCGCGGGCGTGGCGTCTTCGATCACGAACGCCAGGTCGACGTCGCTGGAGGGGAAGCGGCTGGGCCGGCTGTAGCGGAGGCTGTCCAGGTGTGATTCCAGCAACCGGCCCAGGTCGCACTCCAGCCAGGCCACCCGCTCGGCGATGTCGAACGCCTCGGTCACCGCCGGATCGATCTCGCCGAGGACGCCGACGGTCTCGCCGCCCGCGATGAGCACCGCGGAGCGGGTGGGGTGCATCCCGGCGGTGGCCTCGTTGCGAACCTCGGTCGGCACGAAGGGCATCGCACGGCGCAAACGCTCCCAGAGTTCCGCAGCCGCCGGCGCCTCGCAACCGGCAAGAGCCACCGCCACGTGGTCGTTCTCCGTGGGCAGTTCGCCGTCTCCCGGTGCATGGACGCGGCCGACCTCGAACAGCGCCACGCCGGGTTGGCGGCGGGCGGCGTTGTAGGCGACGGCCTTCAGCAGCCCCGGCCGCAGCGAGGTGCGCATGACCGACTCCTCGGCCACCAGCGGGTTGGTCACCGTGATGCCGCCGGGCGGCAGACCGCAGCGCTCCAGGTCGCCGGGGGCCAGGAACGGCAGCGGCATGGCCTCCATCAGCCCGAACCCTGACAGCACCTCGTGCACCCGGCGGCGGCCGCGCTGGCGGACCGTGAGGCCGCCGGGGTGCGGCGACTTGGACACCGTCCGGGCGATGCGGCTGTAGCTCCAGAGCCGGCCCACCTCCTCGATCACGTCGATCTCCGTGGAGCTGTCGAGTCGCCAGGAGGGCACCGTCACGTCCCAGTTCTCGCCCGGATAGCTGCGGAGGCCCGCGGGCGGATCCGCGGAGGCGGGGGCGACTGCGAAGCCGATGGGCTCCAGGCAGGCGCGCATCTCGGCGGGCGTGAGGTCGGTGCCGAGAATGGCGTTGACCCGCCCCGTGCGCACCCGCACCGTCGGGCGCGGCGGCAGGTGGCCCTGCGCCTGCACCAGTCCGGGCGCCGGCTCTACTCCCCCGGGTGTGGCCAGTTCGGCGAAGCGCTCCAGGGCCCAGGGCGCGATCTCGGGGTCCACGCCGGCCTCGAAGCGGGCGGAGGCCTCGCTGCGCAGCCCCAGGCGGCGCGACGTGCGGGCGATGTCGGGCGGGTTCCACCAGGCGGCCTCCAGCAGCACCGTGCCGGTCGTCCCGGAGATCTCCGTGGAGGCGCCACCCATCACCCCGGCGATGCCGATGGGCACGTCGGACGCATCGATGATCACGCCGTCGCCGGCACCGAGGGTGCGCACGGCACCGTCGAGGGTCTCCACCTGCTCCCCCTCGGCGGCGCGGCGCACTCCCAGCGCCCCACCGGGCACCAGCTCGGCGTCGAAGGCGTGCGAGGGCTGGCCGATCTCCAGCATCACGTAGTTGGAGATGTCAACGACGAAGTTGATCGGGCGCATGCCCAGGGCCAGCAGGCGCCGGGCGAGGCGCGGCGGCGTGCGGGCGCCGGAGGTGTTGCGCAGCAGGCGCACGCTGAAGCGCCCGCACAGGTCGGGCGCCAGGATCTCCACCGAGGCCGACTCCCCCGCCGGAGCGCCGGCGGTCTCGACGCGCGGTTCCGGCAGCTCGAACGGCAGGCCGCGGCGAGCCGCCAGGTCGCGGGCCACGCCGACCACCGACAAGGCGTCGGGGCGGTTCGGGTTGACCTCCAGATCGAACAGCACGTCGCCGGCGACCCCCAGGGCGGCAGTCAGGTCGTCCCCCGGTTCCAGATCGGCCGGCAGGATCATGATGCCCTCGGCGTCGGTGCCCATCTCCAACTCGGCGGGCGAGCAGATCATGCCCTCGGAGAGCTGGCCGCGCATCTTCCGGCGCCCGATCTGCAGGCCGCCCGGCATGGTGGTGCCCACGGTGGCGAGCGGCACCAAGTCGCCGACGGCCATGTTGAAGGCGCCGCAGCAGACCTGCCGCAGCTCACCGTCGCCGGCGTCCACGTCCACCAGCTGGATGCGGTCGGCGTCGGGATGGGGTCGCAGCCCGGCGACCTTGGCGACGACGATGCCGGCGGGCGCGTCGGCGAAGGTGACCATGTCCTCGACGGCCAGGCCCAGGTCGGAGAGGTCCTCGGCGATGCCCTGCGGCGGACCCTCCAGCGGCGTGAACTCGCGCATCCAGGACAGCAGAACCTTCATCAGAATTGCTCCAGGAAGCGCACGTCGTTGGTCCAGAGGTCCCGCAGGTCGTCGATGCCGTAGCGGAGCATGGCGAGGCGGTCGATGCCGAACCCGAAGGCGAACCCGCTCCAGCGCTCGGGGTCCACGCCGCAGACCTCCAGCACCGACGGGTGCACCACGCCGCTGCCGCCCAGCTCCAGCCACGTGCCGTCGGGGCGCTGCACGTCGAACTCGGCGGAGGGCTCGGTGAACGGGAAGTACGAGGGGCGCAGGCGGGACGTGAAGCCGGGACCGAAGTAGGCCGTGGTGAACGTCTCGATGGCCCCCGCCAAATCGCCCAGCGTGATGCCCTCATCCACCACCAGACCCTCGATCTGGTGGAAGACCGGCATGTGGGTGGCGTCGGCGGTGTCCTGGCGGTAGCAGCGGCCCGGCGCCACCACGTACAGCGGCGGTGACTGGTTCTGCATGACCCGCACCTGCACCGGCGAGGTGTGGGTGCGCAGCAGCGTGCTGCCGGGCGGGCCGTGGTCGACGTACAGGGTGTCGTACATGTCGCGGGCCGGGTGACCGGGCGGGAAGTTGAGCGCCCCGAAGTTGTGCCACTCGGTCTCGATCTCGGGGCCCTCGGCGACGGTGTAGCCCATGGCGCAGAAGACGTCCTCGAGGCGCCGCTGAGTCTGGGTGATGACGTGCAGCCGCCCCACCTGCGGGGGCTCGGGCAACTCGGTGAGGTCGAGGCGCTCGGCCTCCAGTTGCACGCGGCGCTCGGCGGCCCGCAACTCAGCGAGGCGGGCGTCGTAGCGATCTTCCACCTCGGCCAGCGCCTCGCTGAGGGCGCGGCCGGCCGCGGGACGATCCTCCGGCGCCAGCGCGCCCAGCCGGCGGCGCAGGCCGGCCAGCGGGGAGCCCTTGCCGAGCAGGTCCGGGCGGGCCGCGGCCAGTTCGGTGACGCTGCCCGCCGCCTCGAGGGCGGCAATGGCCTCGGCGGTCAGGGCACCGGCCTCGGCGGCGAGGGCGCTGGCGGGTGCGTCGGAAGTCATCGCGAAGGAAGCAGGTCGGGGCGCGTCGAGCGCGGCGGCTCGGCGCTGGATCCCGGCCTTCGCCGGGATGACGGATCGGGAGCAACGCCGTGCACGGCGCAGATCATCGGTCGGTGACCGTCCCGGCGGCGTGAGGTGCCTCGTCGCGGCGGCGGCGCTGCACCTCGAAGCAGAGCACGGCGGCGGCGGCGCCGACGTTGAGCGACTCGGCCTGGCCGCCCAGCGGGACGTGCACCCACTCGTCGATGGATCCCTCCAGGGAGGCGGGCAGGCCGTGCGACTCGCTTCCCACGACGAGCGCCAGCGGCGGGGACAGGTCGGCCGTGTCGTACGGCAGACCCCGCCCGGCGGCAGCTCCCAGGGTGCGCAGGCCGCGGCCGCGCAGATCCTCCAGCGTGGCGGCCGGGTCCCCCGCCAGCAGCGGGGGCAGGCGGAAGACCGATCCGGCCGAGGCCCGCACGGCTTTCGGCCCGTACGGGTCGACTCCGTCGCCCGCGAAGATCACGCTGCCCGCGCCGGCCGCCTCGGCGCAGCGCAGCAGCGTGCCGGCGTTGCCGGGATCGGCAACCGAGACGGCCACGAGGACGAACGAGCCGGCCTCGTCATGGGGCTCTCCCGGCGCACTCTCCGGTGCGGCGACCGCAGGGCGTTCGACCACCGCCAGCAGGGGCTGGGGTGTCACCGAGGCCCCGACCTTCGCCAGCGTCCCCGACTCGATTTCGACCAGCGGGGCGCCGGCGCCGGCCAGTTGCTCGCTGAGCACTCGCGATTCCTCGTCGGCCCGGGAGGTCTCGATATAGACCTCGCGGATCGGCAGGCCCGCTGCCACCGCCTCGGCGCTGAGGGTCACCCCCTCCACGAGGAAGACCCCTTCGGCCCGCCTGGCGGCCGCCGAGCGCGCCAGGCGGCGCAGCCCGGCCAGGCGCGGTCGCACGGAGGTCATCGGCGCCACGTCACCACCCGCCACCCAGCGGGGCCGGGTCAGGATCCGCTGGGCAGATCGCTGGTGCGGGCGCCCTCCGCCAGCCGCACGAGCGCGGCGAAGGAATCCGGATCACGGACCGCCATGTCGGCGAGCGCCTTGCGATCCACCTCCACGCCGGCGGTGCGGAGCCCCGCCATGAACGTGCTGTACGTGGAGCCGTGCTGGCGGCATCCGGCGTTGATCCGCTGGATCCACAGCCGCCGCATCTCGCCCTTGAGCGCCCTGCGATCACGGAACGCGTACTGGCCCGAGTGCATGAGCTGCTCGTTGGCCCCGCGCCACGTGCGGCTCTTGTTGCCGTAGTAGCCCTTGGCGCGCGCCAGGGTGGCCTTGCGCCTCTTGCGGGCCTGAACGGATCGTCTGGCTCTGGCCATCTGCTCTGACCTCCCGGGAAATCCTCAGATACCGAGCTGGCGGCGCACCGACGGCCTGTCGGCGCTGCTCACGTCTCCGTCGCGGCGCAGCTGGCGCTTGCGCTTCGGAGCCTTCTTCTCGAGGATGTGGTTCTTGTAGGCGTGACGCCGCACGATCTTGCCGGAGCCGGTCACCTTGAAGCGCTTGGCGGCACCCCGGCGGGTCTTCATCTTGGGCATTGTGGTTCCTCTCCGGGTGCTGATCCTGTCAGGTGCTGATCCTGTCAGGTGCTGATTCTGGCGGGGTGTCGATCCTGGTGGGTGTCGGGCCGCTCCGGGTTCGGTGACCGGTGATCGGTGATCGGTGATCGGTGATCGACGACCGGCGAGCGGCCGGCAACACTCTCAAGGCTCGGGCGAGCGGAGCCGGATCACAACCCGCGCCGGTCACCGGTGTTGCGGCGTTGGCCCCCGGGAGCCGCGGCGAGGTGCGGTTACTTGCGGCTGCGCTTGTCGGGGGCCAGGAGCATGACCATGTTGCGCCCGTCCTGGCGAGGCGGGGCCTCGATGCGGGCCAGGTCGCCGGTGACCTCGGAGACCTCGTCCAGGATGCGTTGACCCAACTCGGGATGGAGCGTCTCACGGCCACGGAACATGACGGTGATCTTCACCCTGTTGCCCGCGGTCAGGAAGTCACGCACCTTGCGGGTCTTCGTCTCGAAGTCGCTGCGGCCGATCTTGGGCCGGTACTTCATCTCCTTGACGACGACCTGCGTGCTCTTCTTGCGCGACTCCCGGGCCCGCTGCGCCGCGTCGTACTTGTACTTCCCGTAGTCCATGATCCGGCAGACGGGCGGTTCGGCCTTGTCGGCGACCTCCACCAGATCCAACCCGTGCGCCTGCGCGATCGAGAGGGCCTCGGCCAGGGGACGGATCCCGATCTGGGCTCCATCCGGACCCACCAGGCGGACCTGCGGCGCCTGGATGTTCTCGTTGACAAGCGGCTCGGAACCAGCCGACGCAGCTATGGCCAATCACTCAGCAATCGTGACTTCCCCTCTCTCGGTCCACCGTGTCACCGGCACGACACGTATGTTCTGCGTGCCGGACCTCTGCGGACCGGCAAGCACCTGCCCGCAGCGCCTGGAGAATCCAGGCGAGGCTGTAGCGAGCCCGAACCGTGACAATCCCGGTTCGGGCCCTACAGGCGGGGCATAGAGTACCAGCAAGCGCAGCAGAATCGAAGAGGACGACCGCGAGGAGGCTGCGATGACACTCTGGACCCCCGGCGGCGAGCACCAAGTGCCCCGAGATCCGCAGCCCGAGAGCACGGGCACCGCAGGTGACGACGCGGGCCCCGCCGCGGAGCAGTTCGACCTCGAGGACCTGGATCCCGAGGACCGGGAGCGAGCCGAGGAGATCCTGGCCGAATTGGCCGCCGCCCGCGAACGACTCGCCGCAGCTCCCCCCGAGGTGGTCGTCGCCAACCACGCCATGGGCCTGTACGAGTTGGGCGCCATCCACCTCACGGCCGACCCGCCGAACCCGGCGGCGGCACGCCTGGCGATCGACGCCATGGGGTTGTTGGTGGAGGGCCTGGCCGGCCGCCTCGGCGACTCGGAACCGACGCTGCGGGAGGCACTGCAGAGTCTCCGCATGGTCTACGTCCAGCAGACCTCGGGCGGTGGCTCAGACTCCGATCCCGGAGTTGAGTAGCTCATCGACCGGCCGCGTCGCGCGCGGCTTGCCGGCTCTGCTGGCATCGCCCTCATCACCAGCCCGGGGTGGTGGGCGCCAGCGAGAGTTGATGGCACGAGTCGACGGGCTTGCCGGGGTGGGTCTCGGATCGGGACGGCTCGGCGGTTCGATGGCGGTGGGTTCGGTGCCGGTCGTGCGGCGGCGGGCGCGAGGGTCGGTCGGCGGCGGGCGTGTCGGTTGGGACTGCGGGGGGTGGCGCGTCCGGGCTGCCGGTGCCGGTACCGGCGTTTGGGGACTGGTGAGGTCGGTGCCCGTTGCACGGGGGTGGGTGTGATCGGGTGGGGGTGTCCGGGGGTGCGATGGTTAGGCGGCCTCCGGGAAGGCGGATGACCTCCTCGCCGTTCTGGTGGATGCGGACGTGGTGGCAGCGCCAGCACACCAGGCAGGTGTTCTCCAGTGTGGTTGCGCCGCCGTGTTGCCAGTGGCGGATGTGGTGGACCTGGCAGATGTTGTGATGGGCGCCGCAGCCGATGCAGCCGCCGTCGCGGGCGATGAGTTGCTTGCGCAGCCAGGGGGGAATCTTGCGCTGGGAGCGGCCCAGCACGGCGTTGGCGGTGTGCTTGTTGAAGATGCCCGGCAGGATCTTGGCGTCACAGGCCAGCGCCAGGGCCTCGGCGTCGGTGAGGCGGGTCTCATCGGTGAGGCGGGCGTTGGCGATCTCCCCGTGCACCTGGTCGTAGTCCGCCAGCACGATCAACTCCACACCGGGGGCCGCGCCGGCGCCGGCGCCGGTGCCGGCGCCGGTGCGGATGAGTTCGGCGAGAGCGTCGGCGAAACGTTGCGGGTACGTGGGGCGGTCCTTGGAGTCCTCGGAGCGGAACAACTCGTCGGACTTGGCCAACAGCGCGGCGCGCACCTGGTTGCCGGTGAGCGGGTCGAACTGCGCGAACAGGTGGAACATGCCATCGTCCTGCTCGCTGATCGAGGCACGGCGGCGGCGCCGCTGCGCCGCCCGGCGGGCCTCGAGTTCCTCTTCGCTGGTGCGCTCGTTGACGTGCTCCTTGAGGGTCTTGCGGAACAGATCGTCGGGTTCCTCCTCGGCGGCCTCGAGAAGGGCGTCATGGTCCACCGGCGTCTCACCGGCCGCATCCAGAATCAACCCCGCCGCCTCGGGAGTGATCGCCCCCGCCGCGAGCTTGCCGGCCACAGTGGGCGACCACTCCAGCTGTGCCGCAGTCTTCACGGCCTTGCGAGCACCCGCCCGGGAACGCTTCTGGGTGCGCCGCAGCGTCTCCTCGGCGGCGGCGTCGCCCTCGCGGCGGGAGACCTCCGCGATGACATCGGCCTCCGCGGCGGCCAGAGAGGCCCGCGCCCGGCCCATGAAGGTCAACCGTTCCTGCAACACCTCCAGATCGACCTTGTGCAACAGCGGCGGCGGCGACGCCAACCACTCACCCAGCACCGCCCACTCGCGAACCCGCGCCGCAGTTACCCCGTCACCACCAACCCGACCGACGCCGGTTGACCCAGGCACCACAGCGTCAGCACCGGCGCCGGTCGCCCCAGGGGTCACAGCGTCAGCACCGGCGCCGGTCGACTGAGGAACCACCGCGCCGCCACCGGCGCCGCTCGACTGAGGAACCACCGCGCCGCCACCAGCGCCGGTTGGCCCGGAAGTCACGGCGCCGGCACCCGCCGGTGCATTGCGCTCCGGATCGCCGTCCATCTCCCCATCACCCCCTCTTGGTGCTTCCCGGCCCACCCGCCCGGTGACCCGTCCTGATTACTTTTCTGTATTATATATTACGGTTATGACAGACTATAAACATTTGTTTGACTTTTGTCTCAACCGGAGGGGAACAGATCCAGAGTGCCGGCCGCGAGGCGCATCAAACCCCCAGGTCAGCGGGTTGCGGCCGTTGAGTCGGGCAATCCGACCCCAGCAGCCCGGCCCACTGTGACCAATGTCACACGCGCAGCGCTGCCTTCGGCGGCGCCCCGCGGCATCCTCCGCCCACCAGCCGGTCCGTGACGCCCGGCCCCGACGGAACGACCCCGCCGACCCATACCGGAGCGGCGGTCGAACGAACTCTCCGGACAGAGCCCACCCCGGTTCACGGCCGGATCCCGACCCACGCCGGGCAACGGTCGGCCGAGGTGTGCGGATTCTCGGCGGCCCAGGCCGCGGACGGCGCCGGTAGCGTGGACACGATGTTGCGCCTGGTACTGCCGAAGGGCTCGCTGGAGCAGGCCACCCTCGACCTGTTCGCCGACGCCGACCTGAACGTGCGGCGGCTGTCACGCGTCGACTACCGGGCCACGATCGACGACCCGCGCGTGGACGACGTGCGCATCCTGCGGCCCCAGGAGATCCCCCGGTATCTCAGCGAGGGCATCTTCGACCTGGGCATCAGCGGCCGCGACTGGGTGACCGAGAGCGGCGCCGAGGTGGTCTCTCTGTGCGAACTCGGCTACTCCAAGGCCACGAACCAGCCGGTGCGCATCGTCGTGGCGGTCGCAGCGGACTCGCCGTACCAGAGCGCCGACGACCTGCCCGACGGGGTGCGGGTCTCGACGGAGTATCCCAACCTGACCAGTCGGTTCTTCGCCGACCGAGGCATCGAGGCCGACGTGCAGCTCTCCTACGGCGCCACAGAGGCCAAGGTGCCCGAGATCGTGGACTGCGTGGTGGAGCTGACCGAGACCGGCGGCGCCCTGCGGGCCGCCGGCCTGCGGATCGTCGACACCGTCCTGGTGTCCCACACCGAGTTGCTCGCCAACCCCGCGGCCCACGACCATCCCGACAAGCGCCACGCCATGGGCCAGATCGCCACGCTGCTGACCGGCGTGCTGGAGGCGCGGGGCCGCGTGCTCGTGAAGATGAACGTGCCGGCGGCCGCCCTGACGGCGGTCATCGACCTGCTGCCGTCGATGAAGGCGCCGACGGTGAACGAGCTCTACAGGGGCCAGGGGTTCGCCGTGGAGACCGTCGTCCCCAAGGCGGTCATCAACACGTTGATCCCCGAACTCTCCGACGCCGGCGCCACCGACATCCTGGAACTCCCCCTCGCCAAGATCGTCCACTGAGGGCCTGAGCCGCCCCGCAGCTCCTCAGTGGGGGGTGGGCTCGTCACTCAGGAGGCGCAGGGCGTGAGGCAGGATGTCGAGGACCGCCTCGGTGCACTCCACCGCGCCGCGCGGCGACCCCGGGGTGTTGAGGATCAGCGCCCGGCCGCGTGTGCCCGCGACCGCACGGGAGAGTCGCCCCAGCGGGTTCACCAGGCGCATCGCCTCGGACAGGCCGGGGGCCAGGCGCTCGACGACCTGCCGGGTGCCCTCGGGTGTGAGGTCCCGGGGGCCGAACCCCGTCCCCCCGGTGGTGACGACCAAGCCGGCGAAGCCGCCGGACATGTCCGCCAGCGCAGCGGCCACCGACTCGGTGCCGTCGGCGACGGCGCGCCGCTCGACCACCTCGTAGCCGGCGCCGGCCAGCAGCGCCTCCAGCGCCTCGCCGGAGCGGTCCTCCCGGGTGCCGGCGATCACCCCGTCGGAGACGGTGAGCACCTTGGCGCGCAGCCCGGCGACCCGCAGGTCGGTCATGCTGCGACCCTACCGGGACGATCCATACAGCGGTCGGGGTTCCTCGGTGCCGAGGCGGCAGTTCTCGGCGAGTCGGGCGCCCTTCCGCCACTCCCCTGCCGGCAGGGCTCGGCGGCCCGCAGCCTGCACTTCCTCGAGCCGCAGGCCGCCGGATGCTGTTCCGGCCACGAGTCCTTCGAGAACCCCGGGTGATCCCGCGTGATCCGGAACGACGCTGGCCCGGAGGATCCGGAAGCGCTCGCCCGCCAGGGTGGTCCAGGCCCTGCCGAGGCGAACCCGCCGGTGCAGTTCGGCTGCGGGTCGATCCCAGTCGAGGCGCAGGTCGTCGTCGGTGATCTTGGCCGCCCAGGTGACCTCACCCTGCTGCGGGACGGGGTCTCGCGGGCCGTCCGTGAGCACCTGGACCAGCAGCGGGCAGCTCAAGGTCACGAGGCGTGCCTGCAACTCCGCGAGGGTCTCGGCGAGACCAATGGGGGTCGCAACCTGGGCGTAGAGCGGACCGGTGTCCAGGGTGTCCTCCAGCGCCATCAGGCTCACGCCGGTGGTCTCGTCGCCTGCCAGGATCGCCCTCTCCATCGGGGCGGCGCCGCGCCAGCGCGGCAGCAGCGAGAAGTGCACGTTGACCGCCGGCAGGGAGACCAGCACGTCGCCGCCGATGAGTTGCCCGTAGGCCACCACGACGGCGCCGTCGGCGGAGCCGGCCGCCTCGGCCGCATCTGCAGCTTCGTGCGTGACCGGCACACCCAGATCGGTTGCAGCCCGGCTCACCGGGCTGGGCTCGGCCGCGCCCCGCCTGGAGCGGCGGCGATCGGGGCCGGTCACCGCCAGAGTGACCTCGAAGCCGGCGTCGCACAGGGCGCGCAGCGGCGGAACGGCGAGTTGCGGCGTGCCGAAGTACACCAGCCGGCGAACCGTCGCCGGCCAGGGGGTCACGGCGTCACTCGGTGCCGAGGGAGGGGAAGAGCCCCGCCCCGGCGGCGCCCAGGCCGCGGCGGCGCAGCTCGGTGAGGGCGGCGCGCCGCTGGTCGGGGTCGAGACGCTCGGTGAGGAGCACCCCGTCGAGGTGGTCGATCTCGTGCTGGATGAGCCGGGCGAACAGCTCGTCGGCCTCCACGGTCACCTCGTTGCCGTCCAGATCGACCCCCGTGAGGGCCACCCGGCGGGGCCGCTCGATCTCCCAGGAGTAGCCCGGCACCGAGAGGCAGCCCTCCTCGAAGACCCACGTGCCGTCGCTCTCGGTGATGACCGGGTTGAGGATCACCCCGCGCCCGCAGGTCCCGGGCTCGTCGTAGACGAACAGCCGCTTGCGCACCCCCACCTGCGGGGCGGCCAGTCCGATGCCCCGCGCCGCGTACATGGTGGTGAACATGCTGTCGCAGAGCCGCGCGACGGAACCGTCGATCCGGGTGACGTCCGCCGCCTTGGAGCGCAGCACCGGGTCGCCGAACAGCCGGATCTCCACGACATCGAGGCTAGCGATCCCGGCGGTGACCGGGGTCACCGGGCGCACGGGTATCGTCGGCACGATGGGCGGGACGGAGCACTACTTCTCACCGGAGCCCGGCTCGAGGCGCCGCCGGCGCACCGTCACCCTGCGGTTGCAGGACGTGACACTCGACCTGCGCACCGACCGGGGGGTCTTCTCGGCCGGCCGCATCGACCCCGGCACGCTGCTGCTGCTGAAACACGCGCCGCTGCCCCCGGCACCGGCCCGCAACGGCGACTCGCCGAGCGCCGGCCGGGTGCTGGCCGACGTGGGGTGCGGGTACGGACCCATCGCGGTGACGTTGGGGCTGCGGGCGCCGGACGCCACGATCTGGGCGGTGGACGTCAACGAGCGGGCCCGGGAACTGGCGGCGTCCAATCTCGCCGCCGCGGGCGTGCCGGTCGACGGCGCCGGCGAGCGGCAGGGCGCGGGACGGGCCCGGGTCTGCGCCCCCGAGGAGGTCCCGGCGTCGCTGCGCCTCGACGCCCTCTACTGCAATCCCCCGGTGCGCATCGGCAACGAGGCCCTCGACGGGCTGCTGCGGGACTGGCTGGGCCGCCTGCGCCCCGGCGGGTTCGCCGTCCTGGTCATGCACAAGAACCTGGGCGCCGACTCGCTGGTGCGGCGCCTGGCGGCCACCGGCACCGCACCCCGGCGGCTGGCCATCGGCGGCGGCTACCGGGTGCTGCAGGTGCCCGCAGCCGGCGGGGCCGTGTCATGAGCTCCGAGCGCCCCCGCGTCACCGTCGCCGGCACTGCGGTGTCGGTGGACCACTACATCGGCGGCCGGCGGGTGTCGTCGCCGGGGACGTTCGAGGTCCGCTCGCCGCTGGACTGGTCGCTGAAGCTGGCCGACGTCTCCGCCGGCGACGCGGCAACGGCCGACGCCGCCGTCGCCGCGGCGTGCGAGGCCGCCGAGGACTGGGCGGCGCTGGGACCGTCGGGGCGTGGCGTCCACCTGCGGCGCCTGGCGGACGCCATCGACGCGGCGGTCGGGGCGCTGGCGGAGATCGAGTGCCTGGACATGGCCATGCTGCTGGAGAGCCTGCAGAAGAGGGTCATCGCCCGCGGCGCACGGAACTTCCGGGCCTACGCCGACCTGGCCGAGTCCCACCGCGAACGCGTCTGGTCCTCGAACGGCACCGCGAACCTGGTGGAGCGCATGCCGGCCGGGCCGGCGGTGATCATCACCCCCTGGAACGCCCCGTTCATGCTGGCCACGTGGAAGGTCGCCCCGGCGCTGGCGGCGGGCAACCCGGTGGTGCTGAAGCCCGCCGAGTGGTCGCCGCTGTCGGCGAGCGTCCTGGCCGACCTCGCCGACGAGGCCGGGCTGCCGGCGGGCGTGCTGAACGTGGCGCAGGGCCGCGGCGCCGAGGTGGGCGCCGCCCTCGTGGCCGACGAGCGGGTGCGCCGCATCTCCTTCACCGGATCGCCGGAGACGGCCCGGTCCATCGGCGCGGCCGCCGCCGCCAACATCGTGCCGTTCACCGCCGAGCTGGGCGGCAAGGGGCCGCTCATGGTCTTCGCCGACGCCGACATCGAGGCGGCGGCCCGCACCGCCGCCGGGCAGTTCGACGACTCGGGGCAGGTCTGCCTGGCCGGCACGCGCCTGCTGGTGGCCGAAGGCGTCCTCGAGCAGTTCCTGGAGCGGTTCGACGCCCACACCGACGCCCACGTGCTGGGCGACAGCCGCGACCCGGCGACGACGATCTCCCCCCTCATCCACCCCGACCACCTGGCCCGGGTGGAGGGCTTCGTGGAGCAGGCGCGCGCAGCCGGCGACGAGGTGCTGCGCGGCGGGCGCCGCAGCCGCCCCGGCGGCCTGTGGTACGAGCCGACGCTGATCCGCCCGGCGGGCAACGACAGCGAGATCGTCCAGCGCGAGGTGTTCGGCCCGGTGCTCACGCTGCAGACCTTCGCGGACGAGGCCGAGGCGGTGCGCCTGGCGAACAGCACGCGCTACGGCCTCTCCGGCATGGTCTTCACCGCCTCCGCGGAGCGGGCCGAGCGCGTGGGCCGGGCCGTGCGGGCCGGAACGGTGTGGGTGAACTGCTTCCTCGTGCGCGACCTGACGGCCCCGTTCGGCGGCTGCGGCATCAGCGGCCTCGGACGGGAGGGCGGCGACTACGCCCTGGACTTCCACAGCGACCTGAAGACCCTGCAGATCCGAGACGGCACCACCACCTAGCCTGACCGCCCCATGGCCCCGACCACGTCACCGACCCCGCCCGAGCGGCAGCACGAGCTCGTGGCGCTGGTCGCCGACCTGGGACCGACATTCGCCGAGCGTGCGGCCGGCTATGACCGCGACGCCCGGTTCCCGCACGAGAACTACGCCGACCTGCGGGCGGCGGGTTTGCTGGGACTCTGCGTCCCGGCGGAGTACGGCGGCCTCGGGGCCGATTTCGCCACCTACGGGCTGGTATCGGAGGAACTCGGGCGGCACTGCGGTTCCACCGCGCTGACCTTCAACATGCACACCGCCACGATGCTGCTGTGCGGGCAGATCGCCGACGACCTGGAGATGTCGCGGGCTGATCGAGCCACCCACGAGCGCCGGCGGGCGGCGATGTACACCGGCGTGATCTCGGAGGGCCACATCCACGCCCAGCCGTTCAGCGAGGGGAACGCCCCCGGAGCCACCGCCGGCGTCACCACCACGGCGGTGCCCGTCGACGGCGGCTGGCGGTTGAGCGGCCGCAAGATCTTCGCCTCGCTCTCGGACGCCGCCGACCGCCACAACGTGATCTGCGTCGCCCCGGACGATCCGACCATCCGGTTCATCAGCGTGCCGACCGCCAGCGAGGGGCTCAGCTTCACCGGCGACTGGGATCCGCTGGGGATGCGCGGCACGGTGTCGCTGACCCTGCTGCTGGAGGACGTCCTCGTGCCCGCCGACGCCGAACTGCTGCCCCCCGGGGTGTTCGATCAGGTGGCGAACCGCTGGCCGCACTTCTACCTGACGCTGTCGTTCACGTATCTCGGCATCATGCGCGCCGTCATGGATTTCACCGACGGCTACCTGGCGGGGCGGATCGGGCCGGGCGGGCGGCGCCGCGACAATCCCCAGAAGCAGGCCGGGTGGGCGGAGATGCAGGTGTCCTACGAGCGGTCCCACGCCCTGGCTCGGCACGTGCTGGCCGAGGCCGGCGTCGACCCGTCGCCAACGCAGCTGCGCCAAGCCTGGGCTTCGATGGTGTCGACGATGGAGACCGCCCCCGAGCTGGCGTCCCTCGCCGTGCGGGTCTGCGGTGGCCGGTCGCTGCTGCGCCCGCACACGCTGGAGCGCCTCTACCGAGACGCCCGCTGCGGCGCCACGATGCTGCCCTGGAGCGTGGAGGCCTGCCTGGACCGCCTCGGACGGGCCGGCCTGTTCGACGACACCGACGCCGGCGAGCCCCACGCCTGAGACTGCCCGAAGGCCCGGCGACGGCCGGCCGTGTCCGGTGGCGGGCCGGCGCGGAATCGGTGCCTGCACGGGACCGCGGTCAGTTGCTGACTATGCACTGCGACCCATACACGGTGATGTGGAAGCTTCGCAATAGATCCATGCCCAGAATAATGTCTATGCCGTCCCTAGACGGCGTAGCGCCGCGTTTGGGCTGGTCACGAGCCTGACGGTACCGGATCGGGGCCGTCCCGAGCCGCCGGTTGCTAGGGGGCCAGGGCGGCGCTGGTGAGGAGTTGGTAGCGGAGGAGTTCCTCGTCGTTGAAGCAGTCGAAGAGCCGCCAGCCGTCGCGGGCCAGATCGATGACCGCCTCCTGGGGGGCGCCGGCGCCGAGCGCGGCGACGGGAACCGTCCCGGTCTCCGCGGCGGCGATCAGGCGCACGTAGTCGCGGTGCTCTCCCGCGAAGCGCTGCAGGCAGGCCCGGGTGGTCCCCTGCATGCCTCCCACACGCTCGCTGGTGACCTGCAGGAAGATGCGCTCGTGGGTGTCGGTGCCGAAGCAACCGGCCGCGCCCGCGGGAACGCCGTCGCCGGCCACCATCGAGGTCGTCCCGGCCAGCGCCTCGAAGCCGCCCTCGGGCAACGCGTCGCGCAGGCAGGAGACCTCGTCGGCGGCGAGGACCTCCACGAACGACCGTCCCGACAGCGGCGCGTACGCGGCGACCCGCTCCCACAGGCGAATCGCGTACTCGACCTTCTCGGCGTCGTCGAAGCAGGCGTACATCGCCAGGGTCGTGTCGTGGAACCGTTGCGCGTCGGAGGAGTCGAAATAGCCCATCTCCAGCCGCAGATGCAACGGGAGCAGCTCCGGACGCTCCCGCGCCAGGTCCGCCAGGCAACCTCGGGTCGCCTCGGAGCGCCCTCCCGCCTGGGCGTCGAGCACGGCCAGGCCATAGGTCCGGGCGTTCTGCGGCGCCATGCAGAAGAAGACGAACGTGGCGCCGGCCGGATCCCCCGCGGTCTCGACGGTGGTGGCGCCGCGGAACCCGTCGAACCCGGCATCGCCCAGAGCGCCGCGGATGCACGCCGCCTCGCCTGCGGAGAGCTGCTCCACCAACTCCCCGCCCGTCGTGGCCGGCGCGATCACCAGGGGCGCCGCCGCGCCGACGGACGCATCCCCGGAGTCCGGGGCCGCCGCGGCGCCGGACGCATCCTCGCCCGCCGGAGCCTCGGCGCCGGGGGCGTCCTCGGAGCGCGAAGCCGCCGCGCCACCGGACGCATCCTCGCCCGCCGGAGCCTCCACACCGGACGCATCCCCGGAGTCCGGGGCCGCCGCGGCGCCGGACGCATCCTCGCCCACCGGAGCCTCGGCGCCGGACGCGTCCCCCGAGTCCGGGGCCGCCGCGGCGCCGGACGCATCCTCGGAACCCGATGCCGCCGCGGCGCCGGACGCATCCTCGCCCGCCGGAGCCTCGGCGCCGGGGGCGTCCTCGGAGCGCGGGGCCGCCGCGCCGGCGGGCGCATCCTCGCCCGCCGGAGCCTCGGAGCCGGAGCAGGCGGCCATCAGCGCGGCCACGGCCAGCGCGGCAACGACCGGCCGGGTTCGCCGGCCCATCAGGTCGGCGGTGGGTGCGGGTGGCCCTGTCCCCGCGGGATGCGGCGGGCTGCGGACCGGTTCATCAGTCGTCGTCCGCTTCCTCGACGACCAGCGTGGCCGTGCCGAGGAAGTCCGCGTCGTTGCTGTTGAGGAGAAGGTGGAAGTTGCGGGTGCCGTTGTCGGAGTCGGAGTCGGGGAGGGCGCACACCCTGATCAAGCGGGTGGTCCGGCCCAAGTCGTAGTCGGTGGGCGAGATCGTCCACGTCGTCGAGCTGGGGGTCCAGAGGTGTATGTCGGCACCGGCCTCGGTTCCCGCGAGGAAGGTGATCCACACCGGGGAGTCGGGTCTCGATTTGAGCCTGACCCCGAATCTGGTGCTGCCGGTAGCGGGGTAGTCGTCTGCGCAGTTGCCCTCCGGCACCTCGAAGTTGCCGCTGATCACGTTCCCGTACCCGTCGATGAAGTCGTAGTTCGCCGTGTTGAGCGCCGGCATCACCTTGCTAAAGGTGATGGTGAGAGTCGAGGATTGGACTAGCCAACCAAAACCGAAGCCAGTGTCCCCCCAATGCTCAAGGGCGACCAGGGCGAACTTGCACTCCCCCGCGGCCGTGGCCGGATCCCCCCGGGTCCATGTCTTCGTGCGGTAGTTGATCCTTTCGCCCTGCTCGTTCGTGGTCTCCTCGCTGGTGACCGAGTCGGGGACGGTGATATGTCCGTCCGTGTGGATCTGATCCAGTTCGTCGCTGCAGAGCTTCACGCCGTCGGTTCGATAATCGTCGAGGCTGTCCGAACCGGTGAGTTCGTGCACCTCGGTCGCGCCGTACGTGAACGGCTGGGCTGCGAGAGGGGCCGCGGGCGCGACCACGCCCAGCAGTCCGGCGACCGCCCCCGTGGCAACCAGGAGTGCCCGCCTGCGGTTCCCGGACCGCCGGGGCGTGACGGATGGCTGAGGCGGCACGGCGCGGGAGTCCAACATGACTATCTCCTCAGATATGTCGAGATCATGTTGCTTTCCACATTAGCCGTTGCCGGCAGGCGGTGGAGCGTCCAGCACCGCCGTGAGGGCTCGAAACACCATCAGCCGCCGCCCGGCCCGCCGCGGTTCCAGCAATCTGATAGTGCTACTATCAGATATCCGACCGTAGACTGGCCGCGTGATAGAGAGGGAGATCACGCCGCACCTCTTGCGGTTGTTCGAACAGTACCCGTTCGTGACTGTCACCGGCCCACGCCAGTCCGGCAAGACCACCCTCTGCCGGGCCGCGTTCGGTGACCTGGCCTATGCCGATCTGGAGCGACCTCGGACCCGCGCCTTCGCCGCGGCGGACCCCGAGGGGTTCCTCGCCCAGTTCCCGGACGGCGCGGTCCTCGATGAGGTGCATCGCCTTCCGGACCTGCTCTCGTACCTGAAGGTCCTCGGCGACGAGAAGAGGCGCAACGGCCTCTTCGTGCTGACCGGCAGCGAACAGTTCGGGCTCCTGGACTCCGTCAGCCAATCCCTCGCAGGCCGCACGGCGATACTCCGCCTACTGCCGCTCACGCTCGCCGAACGGCGCCTGATTCGCTCCGGCGACCGCCTCGAGGATGTCCTCTACTCGGGCGGCTACCCCCGCATCCACGATCAGGGCCTCAACCCGACCGAGGCTCTCGGCGCGTACTACGAGACGTACGTGGAACGGGACGCGCGGCGGATCGGCCAGATCCGCAACCTGGAGGCCTTCGACACGTTCGTTCGCCTGTGCGCCGGCAGGATCGGCCAACTGGTGAACCTGTCAGCCCTCGGAGCCGACGCGGGCGTCACGCACGCCACAGCAGGAGAATGGCTCAGCGTCCTCGTGCGCAGCGACATCGCGTTCCGCCTCCCGCCGTTGCGCGCCAACATCCGCAAGCGCCTCACGAAGACACCCAAGATCTACTTTCACGATGTCGGGTTGGCCGCCTACCTCGTCGGCGTGGAGGACCCCCGCGACCTGCGCACCAGCCACATGCGCGGCGCGCTGTTCGAGAACCTCGTCGTCTCGGAGGCGCTGAAGCACCGCTACAACCGGGTCCGCCGCCCCAATCTGTTCTTCTACCGGGACAGCGGGGGCCGCGAATGCGACCTGATCTACCAGCGAGGCGACCAGCTCGCCGCCGTGGAGATCAAATCAGGCATGACCGTGGCGTCGGACTGGTTCAACCCGCTCGGCAGGATCGCCGCGGACCTGCCGCAGATCACAACCAGAGCCGTCGTCTACGGCGGTGCCGAATGCCAACGGCGCACCGCCGGCGACGTGGTCCCGTGGGCCGACTTCGCGGACTACCTGGACCGGATCGACAGCGCACCGTCCGTGGCTCCCGCACGGGGCCACGCCGAACCTCCCGAGCCGCCCCGGCCCCCACCCGGCGGTCCCACCTCCTGAGCAGATCCCCCGCGCCCCGGCTCTAGGCCCGCCTCACCCGCACCGGCAGGTGCTTGATGCCGCTGATGAAGTTGGACCGGAGCCGCTCGGGGTGGCCGGCCGGCTCGATGGAGGCCACCCGCGGCAGCAACTCCTCCAGGGTGAGGCGCACCTCCATGCGCGCCAGCCACGCCCCCAGGCAGAGGTGCGGGCCGTTGCGGCCGAAGGCCACGTGGTCGTTGGGCGACCGGGCGATGTCGAAGCGGTAGGGGTCACCGAAGGCGCGCTCGTCGTAGTCGGCGGCCATCCACCACAGCACCACCTTGTCGCCCTCGCGGATCAGCCGGCCGCCCACCTCGACGTCGGTGGTGGCGGTGCGCCGGAAGTGCATCGTGACCGTGGTCCAGCGCAGGATCTCCTCGGTGGCGGCGGGGATCAGCGACGGGTCCTGCCGGAGCCGCTCGAGCTGGTCGGGGTGGTCGAGCAGGGCCTGCAGCCCGCCTGTGATGGTGTAGCGGGTGGTGTCGTTGCCGGCTGCCACCAGCAGGGCGAAGAAGTTGTTGAACTCCAGGTCGGTGAGCGGCGTGCCGTCGCTGGTGGGCGCCAGCAGGCGGCTGATGACGTCGTCGGTGGGCTCGGTGCGGCGCAGCGCCGCGGCCTCCTGGGCGTAGCGGAACACCTCGAGACCGGCGGGGCTGCGGAACGGGATCAGCCGGAACTCCTCGGTGTCGGTGAGGTCCACGACGTGGTCGGTGTACTCCGGGTCGGTGTTGGAGAGCAGCTGGTCGCCCCACACCACGAGTTGCTCGGCGTCGGCGTCGGGGACGCCCAGCAGGCGGCCCAGCATCCGCATCGGCAACTGGCGGGCGATCTCGGTGACGAAGTCGAACTCGTCGTGTTCCAGCGCCTCGACGACGACCGAGCGGGCCAGATCCCTGATGGCGGCCTCGTAGCTTTCGACGGTCCTGCGGGTGAAGCCCCGGTTGACCAGCCGGCGCATGCGGGTGTGGGCGGGCGGGTCGAGCTCCATCATCGTGCGCCGCGCCTCGGTCTCCTCGGCGTCCATCTCCTCGAGCCGGATGCCCCGCGTGGAGGTGAAGGTGTCCCAGGCGTGGTTGGCCTCGATGACGTCGTGGTAGCGGGTCAGCGCCCAGAAGCCGGAGCCGTCGCTCTCGTCCCACCACGACACCGGATCCTCGTCGCGCAGGCGGTGGAAGGTGGCGTAGGGCACGCCGGCGATGAACGTGTCGTGGCTGGTGAGGTCGGCGTGGCCGTCGTCGCTCTCGGGGGTCCAGGGGTGGCGGGGAAACATCGCGAGGCGGCTACGCGGCCGCCGGTCCGCCGCGTCGGAGGCTGAGCCCGCGACCCGATCGCGCCGGAGTCATCGGGGCGTGGCCTCCAGCGTCTCCCCGCCGCCCCAGGAGGTTCCCACGCTGCGCCAGTAGCCGCCGATCATCTCCTGGGGCGCCAGGCGGGTGAGCTCCTCGGTGGGCGAGTCGAAGACGTCCAGGGTGGCCTCGCCCCTGAATGCCGGTCCCAGCTCGGTGTCGTAGCCCCGCATGGTGACGATCTCGTGCAGGGAGTCGCTGCCGTCGGACTCGATGGCCGGGAAGAAGCGGTGGTGCAGCATGGGCAGGGCGTTCACGAACCCGGCCCCCTCGCTGGGGCCGCCGATCTCGAAGGTGGCCTCGAGGAGACGGCGCCCGCCGGCGGCGCAGGTGGCCCCGAAGCGCCCGCCCGGCGCCAGCCGGGGCCCCGCCCGACCGACCGTCACCGGCCGGGTCAGCCAGATGTCCCCGAGCTTCTTGGGATAGCCCTGCACGTGGCCGCGCACCATGGCGAAGTCCTTGTCGACCCAGATGTAGACGCAGCGGCTGTAGGTGGTGTCGCGGTAGCGGCAGCGCACCACCACGAAGCACTCCTTGTACTGCGCCCGGACGGGGTCGGCGAGCTCCTCGAAGCCGTCGGAGCAGGACTGCCAGTCGGCCCAGACCACCGCCACCGCGCCCGGGTCCTCCGGCGCGGGTTCCAGCGGCGCCGGCAGCAGTTCGGCCACGGCCCCGGGGTCGGTCCGGTACTCGACGGTGAGCAGGTCGCCGGAGTAGTGCCACGGCGGCGGCGGGACGAGCCCGGCGGCGCCGGTGGCGGAGCGGGGGAACGTGAAACCCTGGAGTTCCGAGGCGGTCACGGCCGCGAGTATATACTTTGGCCCCTAATGATTTCCGATGAAGGCCGCACCAGGACGAAACCGATGAGCGAGCGACGCAGGATCCTGCTGGAGGGCTCCCCCACGACCGTGACCCCCGACGGCAACCGGCTCGTCGCCGCCGACGGCCGCTCGGTGCACGAGCGCGCGGCCGTACACCTGCCTCCGTCGGAGCCCACCAAGATCATCTGCGTCCACCTGAACCACGCCAGCCGGGTGCGGGAGTTCATGGCGACGCTCCCGCCGGCGCCCACCTACTTCGGTAAGCCCACCTCGTCGCTGCTGGGCCACCGGGGCCAGGTGGTGCGGCCCGAGCGCTGCAAGTACCTCAACTTCGAGGGCGAGGTGGTGATCGTCATCGGCCGGCCGACCCGCAACGTCAGCCCCGACGAGGCGGGCGACCACATCGCCGGCTACACCATCGGCAACGACTTCGGGCTGCACGACTTCCGCGACACCGACGCCGGCTCGATGCTGCGGGTGAAGGGCTCCGACACCATGTGCCCGGTGGGCCCGGGTTTGGTGGAGGGCTGGGACTTCGCTGACAAGACGCTGCGCACCCTGGTGAACGGCGAGTTGCGCCAGGAGGGCAACACCGCCGAGATGACCTGGGACATGCACTATCTGGTGGCCGACCTGGCGCGCACCATCACGCTGCTGCCCGGCGACATGGTCTTCAGCGGCACGCCGGCCGGTTCGCGCCCGGTGCAGCCCGGCGACGTGGTGACCGTGGAGGTGGAGGGGCTCGGAGCGCTCAGCAACACCGTCGTGGCCGGGCCGGTGCCGGTGCGGGAGGACTGCGGCGCCCAGCCCAGCGAGTCCGAGGAGGTCATCTCCACCGCTCTCGGCGGCGACTGGGAGTTCCGCGGAATCCGCCCGCCGCGACGGGGCTGACCGACGACTCATCGCGAATCGTTTGTATCCAAACGAAATCTGTGGCAGTGTTGAGATGCGCCCGCAGCACCGGCGCGTGCGGGCATGCGGTAACGAAGGGAAGTCCGATATGCAGCGTGTATTCACCTGGCGCAAACTTCTGGTAACTGTCGCGGCGACGACGCTCCTCGTGGCGGCCTGCGGCACCGACGACGAGGAGGCGGCTCCCGCTCCTCCTCCGCCTCCGGCGACCGAGGCGCCCGCTCCCGAACCGGAGCCGCCGCCACCCCCGCCGGAGCCCGAGCCCCCGGCACCCGCGCCCGAGCCACCGGCACCGGCGCCCGAACCGCCGCCCGCACCCGAGCCGGAGGAGCCGGCCGCCATGGGCTTCGACATCGACGCCGTCCTGGCCGCCGACCTCGACGACTGCGCACCGGCGCCCGGCGGTGATCCGCTGAAGATCGGCTTCGCCGCCGACCTCTCCGACCTGGGCGGCTTCGCCGACGCCCCCGCCAGCCAGGCGGCGGCGTACTTCGTCGACCTCATCAACTGCGCCGGCGGCGTGAACGGCACCCCGCTGGAGTTGACGATCCAGAACATCGAGGGCGACCCCGACGTCACCCAGCGCGCCGCCCAGGACCTGCTGGACGCCGGCGTGTCGGCGATCCTCGGGCCGCCGTTCCCGGACTTCGGCTTCCCGCTGCTGCAGGTGACCGCCGGTCAGGTCCCGGTGCTGTTCGTGGCCTCGACCGAGCCCACCCTCTCGGATCCCGACCAGCTGGCGTTCCTGGTGGCCTTCGACGACACCGCCCAGGCCAGCGCCGCGGCGGAGTTCGCACTCGACCAGGGCTGGACCACGGCCGCCACGTTCTCCTCGCCCGGGCCCTACTTCGGCTACAACCCCGAGATCTTCACCGAGGTCTTCGAGGCCGGCGGCGGCACCGTGATCGCCGACTACAACTACGTGCCCATCGAGGACGTTGACTTCTCGTCACAGGCCAACGAGATGGCCAACCTGGACGCTCCCCCCGACGTGGTGTACAGCGCCATGCTGGCCTTCCAGGCGGCGATCCTGCGCGGGCAGCTGGACGGCGTCGGCGTGGAGACCAGGTTCCTGATCACCGACGCCTTCGAGGCCACCGGCGGCTACGCCGAGGGCGAGGCCGTGGAGGGCTTCTACCACACCACGCACTCCTTCCCCGCTCCCGGCAGCCGCGTCGTGATCCTCGACGCGGGATTCGAGGCCGCCACCGGCGCCGCCCTCGAGAACCCGTCCTTCGGAGGCCTCGCGGCCGACGCGATCGCCATGGTGATCGACGCCTTCCTGCGCACCGGATCGCATGACCCCGCCGTGATCGGCGCGGCCATCGCCGAGGCGCAGGGCGTCGAGGGCGTGACGGGCGTGCTGTCGTACCCCAGCGGCAGCGGATCCCCCCAAAAGCCCGTCTACGTCCACCAGGTCGTGAACGGCGAACCCTCACTGGCGGCGACCGTCGGCTGAGAGCCGTTCGGCGATCTGGCTCCGGGCCCGGCGGGCACCGCCCGCCGGGCCCGTTACCGTTCGGGCACGAGCTGTTCGGGCGCGGGCTGTTCGGACACGAGCCGTCGGGAAAAGCGTGAGACAATCGCGTGCATGCTGGAGATCGAACCGCGCGCCGGCCTGAGGGGCTCGATCCCGCTGCGCCGGGCGGCCTCACGGGGCGCTGAGGTTCCGCCATGACCGAACTGCTCCAGCAACTCGTCGACGGGATCGGGCGCGGCAGCATCTACGCCCTGCTGGCGCTGGGCATCGCCGTGATCTTCGGCGTCATGCACCTCGTGAACTTCGCGCACGGCGAACTCATCACCGTCAGCGCCTACGTGAGCTACGCGCTCTTCACGCTGGGGCTGGACTGGTGGGCGCTGGTGCCGGCGATCCTGGTGTCCTCGATGCTGACGGCGCTCGGGATCGAGTTCGCCGCGTTCCGCTGGGTTCGCAACTCCTCGGACTTCACGATGGTGCTCACCTCCTTCGGCGTCCACTTCGTGGTCCAGGCGATCTTCGTCATGGGTGTCTCGGCCAACCGGCGGACCTTCGCCCGGCCGGGTTGGCTGTTCGAGACCGTCAACGTGGGCGGGGTGAACCTGGAGATCTACGACCTGGCGGTCATCGGCTTCACACTCATCACGCTCGTCGGGACCGTGTGGCTGGTGCGTCGCACCATGTTCGGCATGACGCTGCGCGCCGCCGCGGAGGACTTCGAGGCCGCCCGCCTGATGGGCGTGCGCAGCAACCGGGTCATCCGGGGGGCGTTCGCGCTGTCGGGCATCCTGGCCGGGGTGGCGGCGGTCTTCTGGCTGATGCGCACCGGGCAGGCGGACCCCACCGCCGGCCTCACCCCCATGCTCAAGGGCGTGCTGGCGGCCCTCATCGGGGGGCTGGGCAGCCTGGGGGGTGCCGTCCTGGGCGGTCTGGCGCTGGGTCTCGTGGAGGTCCTGCTGATCTCGCGCCTGCCCGACGGACTCGTCGGCCTCACCGACGGGATGGTGTTCGTGTGCATCGCCCTGCTGTTCGTCTTCCGCCCGCAGGGGATGGTCACCGTCCGCCGGGCCGAGAGGGTGTGAGGGAGGACATGGCCTCGACATCCCGGCGCCCGCCGGCAGCCGGCAAGGGCTGCGGGATGCGCAGCGATCCCGTCCGGCACGTGATCAGGCCGATCCTGGGTTCGCTCGTGCTGTTCGGGCTGCTGGTCGGCGGCGCCCTGGCCTACACCTCCACCGGCGGGGCGGCCCGCGACGACCTCGTCACGCAGATGCTCATCAACGCCATCGTCGTGGTGGGCATCGGGGTCTACGTCGGCAATACGGGGATCATGTCGTTCGGCCACGTCGGCTTCGGCGCCATCGCCGGGTACGCGTTCGCCGTGCTCGCCATCTCGCCCGAACGCAAGACGCAGATCATCCCCGACGCCCCGTTCGGCCTGGCCGAGGTGAGCCTGCATCCCGCGGTGGCGACGCTGGCGGCCATCGGGGTGACGCTCGTGGCGGCGTTCATCATCGGGTTGGGCCTCACGCGCTCGGGCGCCCGCACCGGGGCCATCTCGGCCGCGGTCATCACCCTGGCGCTCCTCTTCGTGGTGCACGAGGTGGCCCGCAACTGGACCGACCTCACCGGCGGGGGCCGCTCGGGCATCAGCTTCAGCCTCGGCAACAAGCTCGAGGGCCGGACCTGGATCTACGTGCTGCTCTTCGTCTCGATCCTGGTTGCCCGGCTGTTCCGCCAGACCCGCGTGGGCCGCCTGGCCCAGGCGGCGCGGGAGGACGACCTGGCTGCCCGGGCCGTGGGCATCAACCCCGCCGGCCAGCAGATGGTCGCCCTGCTGCTGTCGGTGGTGATCGTGGCGGTGGGCTCCGCACTCCGCGTCTACGCGCTGGGCGTCATCACACCGCGCTTCTTCTTCTTCGAGTACACGCTCATCACGCTGGCGATGCTCATCGTCGGCGGGCGCAACAGCGTGACCGGGGCCCTCCTGGGCACCGTCGTCATGACGATCGGCCTGGAGGGGATGCGCTACGTGGCGGGCCCGGACGTGAACGTGGCGGCACTGGACTGGCTGCTGCGCGACGGGCTCACGGGGATCTTCCTGGGCGGGGCGATGCTGGGTTTCATGATCTTCCGCTCGTCGGGCCTGCTGGACGACTGGGAACTCGACGCCTGGCTGCTGCGCCGCCGGCGCCGGCGATCGGAACGGCCGGAGGCACCGCCGGCGGCAGCACCGCCTCCGCCGCCGCAGGCGAACTCGCTCGCCACCTCCGACGTCGTCGTGGACTTCGGCGGCTTCCGCGCCCTCGAGGGTGCCCACGTCGCCGTGGAAGGCGGGGAGGTCGTGGGACTGATCGGGCCCAACGGGGCCGGCAAGACCACGCTGCTGAACGTGATCGGCGGCGTCGTCCGGCCGAGCTCGGGCCGCTGCATCGCCGCCGGCCGGGATCTCACCGGGGCGCCCACGCACGTCGTGGCCCGCGGCGGCCTGGTGCGCACGTTCCAGAACCTGCGGCTCTTCGGCTCGTTGACCACCGAGGAGAACGTGGAGGTGGCGGCCCTCGTGGCCGAGCGCCACCGTCCCGGCCGGCCCGGCCCGGACACCGAGACGCTGCTGCGCGGCGTCGGACTCTGGGAGCTCCGCGGGCGCCGGGCCCGCGAGCTGGACTACGGCAACGCCCGGCGCCTGGAGTTGGCGCGGGCCGCAGCGGCCCGGCCCGACTTCCTGCTCCTGGACGAGCCCACCAGCGGCATGAGCGACGCCGAGTCGCTGGAGATGATCGACCGGGTGCGATCCACGGCGGCCGCCATCGGTGCGGGGGTGCTGGTCATCGACCACGACCTGAACTTCATCATCGGGATCTGCGACCGGGTCCACACCCTCGACCAGGGGAAGGTGATCGCCGTGGGCACCCCCGCGGAGATCCAGGCCGATCCCCTCGTGCAGGCCGCCTACCTCGGCTCGGACACCGGCAGGAAACGGGGGCGACCATGACCGCCGGCACCACCGGCGGGGCGCCCGGCGCCATGAACTTCGACGAGCCGGCCGACTTCGAGGCGATCCGCACGGAGATCCGCCGGCTGTGCAGCCGCTACCCGGGTGAGTACTGGCAGGGACTCGAGCCGGACCGCTACCCCACCGAGTTCGTGACCGACCTCGCCGAACACGGCTGGCTGGGAACGCTGATCCCCGAGCGCTACGGCGGTGGCGGATTGAGCCTCGCCGGGGCGTCGGTCATCCTCGAGGAGATCTCCGCCAGCGGCGGGAACCCGAGTGCCTGCCACGCCCAGATGTACATCATGGGGACCCTCGTGCGCCACGGCTCGGCGGAGCAGAAGCAGCGCTGGCTCCCCGAGATCGCCGCCGGGCGCACCCGGCTGCAGGCATTCGGGGTCACCGAACCGGGGGCCGGCTCGGACACCGCCGCCATCGGCACCACCGCCACACGCCACGGCGACCGCTGGGTGCTCCGCGGCCAGAAGATCTGGACGTCCCGGGCGCTGCACTCCGACCTGATGCTGGTGCTCGCCCGCACCACACCGGTCGCGGAGGTGCGGCGCCGCCTCGACGGCCTGTCCGTGTTCCTCCTGCAGATGCGCGGCGCCGACGGCGACCTCGTGGACGGGCTGACCATCCGGCCCATCTCCACGATGATGAACCACAACACCACCGAGGTGTTCTTCGACGACGTTGAACTGCCGCCGGATGCCCTCGTCGGCACCGAGGGGCGAGGGTTCTCGCACATCCTCGACGGCATGAACGCCGAGCGCATCCTCATCGCCGCCGAGTGCATCGGCGACGGACGCTTCTTCTGCGAGCGGGCCGCGGCCTACGCCTCCGAGCGGGTGGTGTTCGGCCGGCCCATCGGCCAGAACCAGGGCGTGGCGTTCCCGCTGGCACGGGCGCACGCCGCCGTCGAGGCGGCCGGCCTCATGCGTTTCAAGGCGGCGAGCCTCTTCGACGCCGCCAAGCCCTGCGGAGTTGAGGCGAACATGGCCAAGCTGCTGGCCAGCGAGGCGTCGTGGGCGGCCGGCAACGCCGCCCTGGACACCTTCGGGGGCTTCGGCTTCGCCACCGAGTACGACATCGAGCGCAAGCTGCGCGAGACACGCCTCTACCAGGTTGCTCCGGTCAGCAACAACCTGATCCTGGCCTACCTGGCCCGCCAGTCCCTCGGCCTGCCGAAGAGCTACTGATGCGGGCGGTGGTTCTCACCCGCTTCGGCGCCCCGGTGCGCCTCGTCGAGGATCACTCCGACCCGGCGCCGGACGGCGGCGAGGTGATCGACGTGATCGCCTGCGGTGTCTGCGGCTCCGACCTGCACATCTCCGAGGGCCTGTTCCCCATCGCCCTGCCGCGGATCCTCGGACACGAGGTGACCGGCATGCACCCCCGGCTGGGCCCCGTGATGGTCTACGCCCCGTGGGGCTGCGGCCGCTGCGCCGACTGCGACGCCGAACTGGAGATGATCTGCGCCGACGCGGCCGAGGCCGGCATCTTCTCCGACGGCGGCTACGCCGAGCGGATGGCGGTGCGGGACGCCCGCTACCTGGCCCCGCTCGGCGACCTGGACCCCGTCGCCGCGGCCCCGCTGGCCTGCGGCGGGCTGACCGCCTACCGGGCCGTCGGGCACACGCTGGAGCTGCTGCGGCGACGCGGCCCCGGCGCCCGGGCGACGGTGATCGGCGCCGGCGGGCTGGGGCAGTTCGCCATCCGCTACCTGCGGCTGCTGAGCGACGCCACCGTCGTGGCCGCGGACATCTCGGCGGCCAAGCGGGCAACCAGCCGTGAGATCGGCGCCCACGAGGCCGTCGATCCCGGCGACGGGATCCCCCCGACCGAGGTCGTGCTGGACTTCATCGGCACCGAGGTCACGCTGGCGCAGGCCGCGGGCGCGGTGCGCAAGCGCGGCATGGTGGTCGTCATCGGGCTGTTCGGCGGGAGGATCCCGTGGGGCTTCGGCGCCTGGCCCCACGAGGTGCAGTTCATGAACAGCGTCTGGGGCAGCCGGGCACAGCTCGACGAGCTGCTGGCGCTGGCGGGCCGCGAGCCCTCGATCATCCAGCCGGTGGAGACCCTGCCCCTCGAACGGGCGGCGGAGGCGCACGAGCGGGTGCGCGCCGGCGACCTGCGGGGCCGGCTGGTGCTGACGGTCGGCGGGGTCTGAGGAGGGTGCCACCGATGGATCCGGCGAGCCCGCTGGCCGTCGCCGGCAACCCGCCGGACGTGACCTCGTCGAGCCTGTACCTCGACGGGATTCCCCACGACCGCTTCGCCGCCATGCGGGCCGCGCCCGGCCTCACCTGGCATCCGTACACCGGGGGCGGCTTCTGGGCCGTCACCCGGCACGGCGACGTGCGCGCGGTGTCACGGAACCCCGGGCTCTTCTCATCGGAGATCGGCCACACCAACCTCTGGGACCTCGAGGCCGACGCCCTGGCGGCGCGCCGCTCGCTCATCGACACCGACCCGCCGGACCACACCCGGCTCCGGCGCATCGTCAGCGGTCACTTCACGCCCCGCAACGTGGCGCGCCTCGAGGCGGCGACGCGGGCCATCGCCGCGGAACTGCTGGACGGCTTCGTGGCCGCGGGCGGCGGCGACTGGGTGAAGGCGGTGGCGGCGCCGCTGCCGATCCGGGTGATCATGCTGATGCTCGGCATACCCGAAGCCGACGCCGACTACCTCGTCGAGCTGTCGGACTATCTCGTGGAGGGCACCGGCGACCGTCCCACGCTGGCGCCCGACGCCTTCGGCAACACCACGCCGCTGCGCCTGCTGCCCTTCGGGAGCCCCGCCAGCCACGCCCTCTTCGTCTACGGCGAGGAGTTGGGCGATAGTCGCCGCGCCGCGCCGGCGGAGGACCTGGTGACCGAGCTGGTGCGAGCCGCCGACGGCGGCCGGCTCAGCGGGGCCGAATACCGGAACTTCTTCCAGCTTCTCGTCTTCGCGGGCAACGAGACGACCCGCACCGCCCTGGTGCACGGCGCGCTGGCGCTCGCCGAACACCCCGACGAGCTTCGCCGCCTCCAGCGCCACCCGGAACTCGCCACCGGCGCCGTCGAGGAGGTGCTCCGCTGGGCCACGCCGGTGCTGCACATGCGCCGCACCGCCCGCTGCGACACCGCCCTGGCCGGCACGGCCGTGGCCGCCGGCGACAAGGTGGTGATGTGGTACGCCTCGGCGAACCGCGATCCGGAGACCTTCGCCGAACCGTGGCGCTTCGACGTGGCGCGCTCGCCCAACGAGCACTTCGCCTTCGGCGGCGGCGGGCATCACTTCTGCCTCGGCGCCTCCCTGGCGCGCATGGAGATCAGGGTGCTGCTGGAGGAGCTCCTGGAGCGGCGCGTGGCGCTCCGGCGGGCCGGCGAGCCGCAGCGGATCGCCTCGAACTTCGTGCACGGCGTAGCGTCGGTGCCCATGGAGCCGGTGGGGATCGTTCCGTGAGCGCGCCGCTGGAGGGCATCCTCGTCGTGACGGTGGAGAACGCCGTCTCGGCGCCGTTCACGACCCGCCATCTCGCCGACCTGGGAGCCCGGGTGCTGAAGGTGGAGCGCCCGCCGGACGGCGACTTCGCCCGCCACTACGACAGCAGGCTGGACGGCGAGTCCACCTACTTCGTGTGGGGCAACCGGGGCAAGGACAGCATCGCCCTGGACCTGCGCGACCCCGCCCAGCGGGAACACTTCGACGAACTGGTGGCCGGCGCCGACGTCTTCGTCCAGAACCTCTCGCCCGGTGCGGCCCGGCGGGCCGGCGTGCTGGCCGAGCAGCTCACCGAACGCCACCCGCACCTCATCGCCTGCGACATATCCGGCTACGGCGTCGACGGGCCGCGGGCCGACGACAAGGCGTACGACCTGATCGTGCAGGCCGAATCCGGTGCCGTGGCGCTGACCGGCGACCCCGAGCGGATGAGCAAGGTGGGGTTCTCGGTGGCCGACATCTGCGCCGGCATGTACGCCCTCAGCGCCATCCTGGCGGCGCTGCACCGCCGCGCCGTCACCGGGGAGGGCGCGGCGATCTCGCTGTCGATGCTGGAGTGCCTCGCCGAGTGGACCGCCCCGCAGACCTACGCCTCCGTCGCCGACGGCGCCCCGCCGACCCGCTCCGCCCGCCGCCACGCCCTCATCGCGCCCTACGGCCTGTTCGAGCTCGACGACGGATCGGTGATCATGCTGGCGGTGCAGGCCAACCCGGAATGGGTCGCGCTGGCCACCGAGGTGATGGCCAGGCCGGAGCTGGCGACCGACCCCCGCTTCGCCACCAACGCCGCACGGGTCGTCAACGTGGAAGAGCTCGAGGAGGCCATCTCGGCCTGCTTCGCAGCGGAACCGGCGGCGCAGGTGCTGTCCAAACTGCGGGCGGCGCGCATCGCCTTCGGCAGGGTGAACGGGCCGCTGGAGGTGGCGGCCCACGAACAACTGCAGGCACGCGACCGCTTCGGCACCGTCGAGCTTCCCGGCGGCGCCGCCACGATGCTGCGCCCGCCGTTCAACATCAGCGCGGCCGGCGAGCCTCGCTGGCGCGTGCCCGCCCTCGACGAGCACGAACCCGGACTCGTGGCCGAACTGACCGAGCGCGCCCGGCGCCGGGCGCCCCGGACGGCGTGACGATGCTGCAGATCGAATCGCTCACCACGCGGTACGGATCGATCGCCGCGCTGCGGTCGGCCTCGTTGCGCGTCGGGGAGGGTGAGATCGTGGGCGTGATCGGCCCCAACGGCGCCGGCAAGACCACGCTGCTGAACTCCGTCGCCGGCCTGCTGAACCCCGCCGCGGGGCGCGTCCTGCTCGACGGCGGCGACGTCACCGGCGCGGCCCCCGACAAGATGCTGCGCGCCGGTGTGGCGCTCGTCCCCGAGCACCGCCGGCTGTTCGCCGACCTGACCGTGCGCGAGAACCTCCTCGTGGCCGGCATCACGGCCACCGCCCGCCAGCGCGCCGAGCGCCTGGAGGAGCTGGCCGAGCTGTTCCCGGTGCTGGGCGACCGGCGCGACACGCCCGCCGGCTATCTCTCGGGCGGGGAGGCCCAGCAGCTCGCCATCGCGCGCGCCCTCATGAGCGCCCCCCGGATACTGCTCATGGACGAACCCTCCCTCGGCCTCGCCCCCGCGCTCGTGGACCTGGTGTTCAACCTCATCGGCCGGCTGGCCGTCGGCGGGCGCGCTCTGCTGGTGGTCGAGCAGAACGCCCACCGCATGCTGGACGCCTGCGACCGGGCCTACATCATGCGCACCGGCGAAATCGTCACCGAGGGATCGGGGCAAGAACTGCTCGAGCGGACGGACCTCTTCGACACCTACCTCGGCCCCGGAACCGATCCCACCAGCCCGACCGGCTGACAGGTGCATCTCAGCCCGCTGCTGCCTCCGTTGGCGGAGATCCGAGCACTGGCCGCTCGGCCGCTGCCGCCGGCAGCTGCAAGGCAAGGCCCGAGGCGGCCAAGGCACCTTCCATCCGGGCGACCCGCTCCCCGTGCTCCCGCCGAATGACCTCAATCCTGTCGAAACGCTCGTCAATCTTGTCGAAACGCTCGTCAATCTTGTCGAAACGCTCGTCGACCTTGACGAAACGTCCATCGACGCGACGCTCGGCTGCCGCGAAGCCCTGGTCCATCGACGAGCGCAGATCCTGGAACCCGGCGCGTATCCAGAAGGCGAGCACGCCCATGACCACGCCGACAAGCCCGATTAGAGCCGCGATAATCGTTTCCACTGGTTTCCATCCTAACCCCCGCCGTGCATGGCCGTTTGCGACGATGGACGCATTCGGCCCGATCACGGCAGGGAGTCACAGGCACGCATCCGAACAGGTTGACGGCGGTGCACAGCCCGCCCGCCGAGCGTTACCCGACAAGAGCAGCCGGTGACGGCAACACGGCCCCAACTGACAGGGCGACCATTCGCAACGGCCAAAGCCGAGCATTTCGACACTACCGGCGCTGGCCAGCGACGCGGCGCGCGGTCGGACCAGGCGGAGACGTATCGGCCTCCGCCGGTCCGACGGCCCGGAGCCCGCTGATAGCGAGGACAACTGACAGCCGAGGAGTGCCGTTGCGACCGCGAGTGTCGTGAGAGCTGTCCGGACGAGGCGTCCTGCCTTCTCTTCGGCGGTTCTCGCTGCCGCTATCGCCTCGTCGTTCGCTCTGCGCACCACCGACAGCGCCACAGGTGCCCGCGCCGCCAAGGCGGCCCACGGCGGTGGGGGTACTCGGGCGCTTTCGCACCGTCGTTGTCAGGCGCCCGGCGTGCGGGCAGGAATCAGGAGGAGATGTGCGTGGGTGCTATCGGGGTCATCCAGGACAAGGACATCGAGCGCGGTCATGATGCCCGAGGTGCATCGAGGCCTAGCTGGGGCTCTCGCCTCGCTGCCGTGTGGCGACCTGACCGTCACGGACCGATCCGCCCCGCGCGCGCATAGCGGGATCAGCGTTATAGGACGGGTGGTCCGGCCGCCCCGAGGCGGATGCACCGCCGGCGTGAGCCGACGACGCGGATTCGCCGCGGGCATCAGTCATGTTGCGCACCACTCGTACGCTGCTGCCCTGCGCAGGAACCGCTGCGCTTCGCGTCGAGGCCGACACACGCGCCACACCCGGTCCCTGGCACACCAAGCTGGGCGATTCCCCTCGGTCCCACGTTTCGGCACTGGATGCGGACGGTTCCCGCTCTCGTTCCTGCATCCGGCCCAAGACGGTCCTGCGCGCCATGGCCGACAGGTTACAAGCGTGTTACTCGTATCGGGCAGATGTCACGTAGAACAGCGACGCCGCCGACGGTCCGTAGGGCAGGTGGCCGGAGCCGAAGATTCATTTGGCAGCAAGGTGCCAGATCATGTATCAAATCGCTGCAAGGCGCAGCGATTTGATACACTAGATGACATGAGCCAGGAGAACGTGCCGCCGAGAGACTTAGCGGATTGGCTGATCGGGCGCGGGCGCCACTTCGTTTCAACCGCTGAGGCCGCGGAGATTCTCGGGGTTGATGTTGCCTCGGTTCACGCGAGTCTCATGCGGCCACGGGAGGCCGGCAAGATGGTGTCGGTCACCCGCGGGGGCTGGGTGCCTGTGCCTGCGGAACATCGCAGCGCCGGTGCGCCGCCGCCGAGTCACTTCGTTCATCAACTGATGGAGCACCTCGGACACCCCTACTATGTGGGCTTTCTGTCCGCCGCCGCCATTCATGGGGCCTCGCATCAGGCTCCGATGGTGTTCCAGGTGGTGACGCCGGCCCGTCTCCGGGACAAGCGGATCGGGCGAGGGCGGCTCCAGTTCATCCACAGGGCGGCGGCTGCCGAGCGGCCTCGTGTGCAACACAACGTTCCGACAGGGCGGATTTGGGTGGCGACTCCGGAGGTGACCGTCTTCGACCTCACCGACAGTCCCTATGACGGGGCGGGCTTGTCGAACGTCGCCACCATCATCGGCGACCTCCTCCTCGATGACACCCTCGACCCTGTCGAACTGGCGGCGGTCGGTTCGGCCTATCCGACCGCGGTCGCGCAGCGGGTCGGGCACATCGTCGACTTCATGGCGGGCGAGGTCGGTGTCCACTTCGACACGGCGCCTCTGCGAGAACTCGTCGCGCACAGCCGGTATCGCCCGCTGTCGCCCGCCGGCGACGGCGGGCGACAGGACCCGCGGTGGCACGTCGTGGCCAACACGGCGATCGAGCACGACCTGTGATCACCGCAGCCGACGTCGCGCATTGGCGAGAACACGCGCCCTGGGCGGCCCCCGAACAGGTCGCGACGAAGATTCGGGCGCTGTTCCAGCGCAAGAAGGGAAGGGATCTGTTCGACCTCTGGCTGGCGGTCACACAGGCCGGGGCGGATCCAGCGGGCATCGCCGCGTGCTTCGACACCTACCGCCCCCAAGACTGGATCGCTGCACGAGCGAGAGCCAACCTTGGCGCCAAGCTGGCCGATCGCGAGTTCGGCTGCGACATCGACCAGCTCGTCGCCGAGCCGCCGGAGGGTTACACCCTCGAAGAAGGCGCCCTGGTAGCGCACGCCGTTGTGGACTCAATCGATAGGCGCCTCAACTTCGGCTTCTGAGCACCTCGACACGAGCGAATGACGGTTCTCCGCGAATCGTGGAGCGGGCGGGGGTTCGGTTGTCCGGCGGTGCGTCTGTCAACGAGGAACATCAGCGCGATCGAGCCACGGGTCGGCGACCGCGATCGGCCGTGTCTCCGTAAGGACACACAGACACGGCGTGCGCGTCCGTGGTCGGGGCATCGAACGTCGAGCGCGGGAGCAGGCGCCTGGAAGAGAGACCGACAGCCAGACCAGACGCCGATAGGTTCCAGACGAGCGTCGACATTGCGAAGTGATCGTGAGGGCGCGCTATGACTACACGAATGCGGCTTGCCGACGAGAAGGCAGCGCTCGAAGCCATTTGTGCACTCGAGGACGTCGCGCACCACGAGTGGCTGCCCGAGAGCAATGTTCGCACGCCGGACCTGAGGCTGACCCTGCGTGACTGCCGGGTGATCACTGTTGAAGTCACGCTGGCGACCACGGATGCCGCCAACAGCTTGCTCGCGGCCGCCGAGACCATGCGGCCACGACGGGCACGCGAACTCTCCTGTGAGTGGACGGTCGCAGTCGGAGATCATCGCGTTGCCGAGAGGGACTCAGCCCGCACCCTCAAGGACTTCGTGAACAAGATGGTCACTGTCCTGGCAGGTGTCGAGTCGGACGGCGGAACGCCTCTTGAGATGCAGCGTCGCGCCAACATCGCGCTCGATCCGGACTGCTACAACCCCGATCGCCGGCAAGCAGGCAGCGACACCGCGCCGTGGCCGTTCCACCTGGCGTTGGACCCCGCTGGTGGCGGCTGGGATCGGGATCTCTTGGTGGAGTCCTGCCCCTACTGGTATCCGTTGGACATCGTGGATCAGTTGATCGATGGCGTCGAGCCGCGCCGTGTCGAGATCCTGCGACCTCCGGCAGTCGGTCCGAACGGCGGCGGCGCCGTTCACGTCCACGCAATCGCAATGGAGCCGGGCTTCTTTGCCACAGGCGTGGAGTATCTCGTCGCCGCGCTCCGCAGGGCCATCGACAAGAAGGGCGCCAGAGGCCAGATGGCGCATGTGTCCGGCGAGAAGTGGCTCGTGGTGGCACTCGACGGAAACAATGCAGCCGGTCAACTCGAGGGCGCTCTCGAGTCGCGGGAGCAGGCTCCACACCCGGACCTAAGCGACATCCGGTTCCCGGACTTCGATGAAGTGTGGGCACTTGCCAAGACCTTCCATGGCGACCAGTACGTCGTTCTGCGCCTGCCTGGGTCGCCGGGTTCTCTCCGGCTCTACACCGTCCCACGGTCGTAGACCCCGCTCCGGGCGGGGCCAAGTGACGAGGAAGCGGTCCCTGCGGCGGCGGTCAGAGGTAGGGCAGGTACGTGTCGAGTTCCCAGTCGGTGACGTGGGCGGTGAACTGGTCCCACTCGGTGCGCTTGACCGCTGTGAACTGAGCCACGGCCTCGGCGCCGAACGCCTCGACGAACGCTGCGTTGCCTTCCAGCTCGTCGAGGGCCTCCGCCAGGCTCCCCGGCACGTGCACCTCGCAGCTCACGTTCTCGAGGCCGTCGAGGGTCTCCGGCGGCGGGCACTCCAGCCCGTCGAGCACGCCGAGACGGCTGGCCGTCAGGACCGCGGCGGTTGCGATGTGCGGGCTGGCGGCAGGGTCGGCGAGGCGGTTCTCCAGGCGCGTCGAGGAGCCGCGTTCGGGGTTCACCCGCACGGTGGTGCAGCGGTGGTCGTGCCCCCAGTTCTGCCAGTAGCCGCAGAGCTGAGCGGGAGCCAGGCGCTTGTAGGAGTTGACCGTGGGGCAGCACAGCGCGGTCATCGGCCGCAGGTAGGACAGCTGCCCGGCGATGCACTGCTTGGCGAGCGTCGAGAGGCCGTCGGCGGCAGAGTGGTCGACGAGGGCGAACTCGCCCGCGGCGTCGACGAAGCTGAGGTTCACGTGCAGGCCGTTGCCGCCCCGGTCGCCGATCGGCTTGGGCAGGAAGGTGAGCAGGTAGCCCCGCTCCGCCGCAACCTCCCGTGCCATCGTCCTGAAGAGGAACGCCTCGTCGGCGGCGGCCATTGCGTCGTCGTAGACCAGCGTGAACTCGAACTGGCTCTCGTCGTACTCGGCGTTCACCGACTCGAGGGGGAATCCGCACGCCGTCGCCCGCGCCACGATCTCACGGCACACGCCGGAGGGGTCGCTGAAGTGCCCGGTGGCGTAGACGAACGACCCCGGCGCGCCGAACGGCGTCCAGCCGCCGTCGCCGTCGGGCGCCATGACGTAGGCCTCGAACTCGAAGCCCACCTTGGGGGTGTAGCCCATGTCCTCCCAGGCGGCCACGGCGCGGCGCAACACCTCCCGGGGCGCGAACGGAAGGGGGGCGCCCTCGAAGCTGACGTCGCCGACGACGACGCCCACGCCCTCCTCCCAGCCCGGGCGCACGTCGTCGAGGCTCAGGTCGCAGCTCAGGTCGGGCATGCCCTCGAGGAAGCGCGTCCCCGGAACCGGTCCCATGTACCGGTCGTAGTTGAGCGCGAACGCGGTGAGACAGTGCCGGGCGCCGCCGGCCGCCACCGCCGCCGGCAGGTACTTGCCCCGCGGCAGGTTCAGATGATCGGGCCAGAGCACGCGGATCTGCTGGTATTCGGCGCTCACGGCAACCTCCTGTGTCTCGTGCGATCGGTGTCAGGCTCACGGGCGTCGTACCACAGGCCATCCGTCGCGTCGAATCTGCCGCGGCCCGCCCGGCAAGCCCGAGGGAGCCGATCCCGCGGCGCGTGAGCGCGAGACTCCCGGCCCCGACCGGGCGCCGGTCCGCCGTGGGGTGCGGGGGGCTGGCGTATTGTTGCGGCCATGCCGCGAGCCTTCGCCGCCGGAGACGACGAACTCGTCGAAGCCGAGCGGCTCATCCGCGCCGAGCTCGGCGCGCTGGACCTCGACCTGGTGGCGCTCGCCGCCGTGTCGAACATCTTCCGGGCCGCCACCGCGGTGCGGAACCACATGGAGCGCGGCGTGCTCCACCAGCACGAACTCTCCTGGAGCGCCTTCGTGGTGCTGTTCGTGCTGCGGGTCTGGGGTGAGCAGGAGTCCGGGCACCTGGCCGCCGAGGCCGGCATCACCGGCGGGACCCTCACCGGCGTGCTCAACACGCTGCAGCGCAGGGGGTACGCCGAGCGTGTCCCGCATCCCACCGACGGCCGCCGGATGCTGGTGCGAACCACCGAGTCGGGGCACCGCGTCGTCGACGAGATCATGCCCGCCTTCAACAAGCAGGAGGCGCTGGTGACGCGCGACCTCAGCGACGGCGAGGCGACCCACCTGGCCGCACACCTGCGGACCCTGCTGCGCACCGTTTCCGATCTGAACACCGCTTGAGCCTCGACTCGACAATTCCCCGACAAAACTGTTAGGGTCCAAACGATTCTACTCACGCGTGCCCGGCGGTGTGGCACGCCAGCGGCAGGGAACGAGGCGACAGGCATGGGCGAGATCGTCGGCGCAGGACTGGTATCGCACGTCCCGCCCATCGTGATGTCCGAGGCGGAGCGGCGGCTTCTCAACGGCGGCGAGGACTTCAGCCTCTGCGCCGGCCTCGAGCGGCTGCGGGCCGAGCGCCTCGACGGGTTGCGCCCCGACGTGATCGTGGTGTTCGACACCCACTGGTTCAGCACCTTCGAGCACATCTGCACGGCCCACGAGCGCCGCAGCGGCCTGTTCACCTCCGACGAGCTGCCGCGGGGCATGCGCCGGATGCCCTACGACATCCCCGGCGATCCCGACCTGGCCTTCGCCCTGGCAGATCTGGCCGAGGCCCGCGACGACACCTGGGTGCTGGCCTGCGACGACCCCTACCTGCCGATCCACTACCCCACCGTCAACCTCCTGGGATACCTGCAGGGCGACGAGGCCTGGGTGTCGGTGAGCATCTGCCAGACCGCCACCGCCGAGGACTTCCTGCTGCTGGGCGAACTCCTGGCGGCGGCGGTGGCGGGGCTCGACCGGCGCGCCGTGCTGCTGGCCTCCGGGGGCCTCAGCCACCGGTTCTGGCCGCTGCGGGAACTCCGCTCACACGAGTCCGCCGACCTGCGCAACATCATCAGCCCCGAGGCGCGGGCCGCCGACGAGCGACTCCTCGAGCAACTGCGTGCCGGCGACCACGCGGCCGTGCTGGCGGGAATGGACGGGTTCCGCCCGCACGCGCCCGAAGGATTCTTCGGCCACTACCTGATGATGGTCGGCGCACTCGGCGGCGCGGCCTGCTCGGCGCCCGGCGAGATGTTCTCCGCCTACGAGTCGGCGGCAGGCACCGGCCAGGCGCACGTCTGGTTCGACCGGCCCTCCCGCGGCTGGAGAGCTTGAGAGCCGCGACCACGCATCCTCGGCGCGGACACTCCGCGGGAGTTCGTCCGGTCCCGGATCGCCGGCTCGGGCGCTACCCCGTCGGGGTAGCCTCCCGCCTCGGTGCGAGTAGAGCCACGACTTCGAGGAGGCTGACATGAGATTCGCCAACGTGTCCGGGCGCGCCTCCCTGGTGCTGGAGGGCCGGGCGGTCGACATCGCCGAGGCCTCGGGCGGCGCCCTGAACTCGGATCCGATGATGACGGCCGACTTGGCGAACCATGCGGAGCTCGGGGCGCTGGCCGCCGACGTCGATCCGGCGGGCTGGCCCGAACTGCGGGAGGCCGATCTGGGGCCGCCCGTTCCCCGGCCCGGCAAGATCATCGCCCTCGCCCTCAACTACCGCACCCACGCGGAGGAGGCCGGACTGGCGATCCCCACCGAACCGCACGTCATGGCCAAGTTCCCCACCTGCATCTGCGGCCCCGGCGACGACGTGCCGATTCTCGACCTGGAGATGGTGGACTACGAGGTGGAGTTGGTGCTGGCAGTGGGGCGGCGCTGCAAGGGGGTGGCCGCGGCCGGCGCCTGGAGCCACATCTCGGGCCTCACCTGCGGCAACGACGTCAGCGACCGCAACGAGCAGTTCCGCCCGCCCGTGCGCCAGTTCTCCCTCGCCAAGAGCTACGACGCCTTCGGGCCCATCGGGCCCACCATGATCACGCCCGACGAGGTTCGCTACCCCTACGACCTTGCGCTGAGCTGCCGGGTGGACGGCGAGGTGCGCCAGCAGGCCCGCACCAGCGACTTCATCTTCGACGTGGGCTACCTCATGGCCTGGCTGTCGCGCTACGTCACCCTGGAGGTCGGCGACCTGATCTTCACCGGCACGCCCGGCGGCGTGGGCGACTCCATGGACCCGCCGACGTACCTGCGCGACGGCCAGGTGGTGGAGGTGGAGATCGAGGGAATCGGCACGCTGCGCAACCGGTTCGTCACCGGCTCGGGGGCCGGCACAGGGGCCGGGGAGGGCTGAGCCGTGCGGGTGATCGTCGGCGGTGACAGGAGTTCCACCTACGGGGGCCTGTTCACCGGCCGCGTGGAGTTGGAGATGCTGCACGCCACCGAGGGCGACGACGAGCCCGACACCGCCCACGTGCACTTCGGCGACGGGGCGGTCACCAACTGGCACAGCCATCCCGGCGGGCAGTTGATCTACGTGGCGGCGGGCCGCGGCCGCGTCGGCACCGACGCCGACGGCGCCGTGTCGCTGGAACCCGGAACGCTGGTGGTGGCCCCGCCGAACGAGCGCCACTGGCACGGCGCCGCGCCCGGTGACGACTGCACGCTGCTGTGCGTCACCTGGGGCACGACCCGCTGGACCGACGAGGCACCCGACCTCGGTGACTGACCGCGGCCCCGAGGTGGCCATCGTCGGCTACGGGCCGGTGGGGGCCACGCTGGCGAACCTGCTGGGCCAAGCCGGCATCGAGACCTTCGTGTACGAGCGCTCGACCGAGCCGTACCCGCTGCCGCGCGCGTGTCACCTGGACGCCGAGGTCATGCGGATCTTCCAGAACATCGGCCTGGGCGACGCGGTGGGAGCGCTCGTCGAACCCAGCAGAGGCATGCTCTTCGTGGATGCCGCCGGTCGACCGCTGTTCGACTACGAGGACTTCGTGCGCGACCCCATCCTGGGCTGGCACGAGGACTACGTCTTCATCCAGCCCGAGTTGGACGCCGCCCTGCGGCGGGGGGCCGAGCGCTTCGACTGCGTGGACGTGCGCCTCGGCGTCGAGGTGAACAACTGGCAGGCGCTGCCGGGCCGCTGGGTGGTGGCCTGCGACGGGGCCACCAGCAGTTGCCGCCGGCAGGCCGGCATCGACTTCGTGGACCTGGGCTACGACCAGCGCTGGCTGGTGGTGGACGTGATGCTGCGCCGGGCGGTGGCGCTGCCCGACATCATCCATCAGGTCTGCGACCCCCTCCGGCCCGCCACGTTCGTGCCCTCGGCGCGCAACCATCGCCGCTGGGAGTTCCGCCTGCGCGACGGCGAGGGTGACGAGGAGGTCAGCGCGCCGGAGAACGTGTGGCGCCTGCTGGCCCCCTGGCTGCGGCCCGGCGACGGCGACCTCGTGCGCGCGGCGGTGTACGGCTTCCATGCCACCGTCGCTGAGACCTGGCGCCGGGGACGGCTGCTGCTGGCCGGCGACGCCGCCCACCAGATGCCGCCCTTCATGGGCCAGGGCATGTGCTCGGGCATCCGGGACGCCGCCAACCTGGCCTGGAAGCTGCGCGCCGTGCTGCGTGGCGGCGCCCCCGAGTCGCTGCTGGACAGTTACGAGGCCGAGCGGCGGCCGCACGTCGAGCGCTGCATCGAATTGTCCATCGAGGCGGGCCGGCTGCTCGACGAGCCGGCCTTCCCCGAACCCGACAGCGACGACGGGGAGCGCTGGTCACGCCTGCCGCCTCTCACCGGGCTCTTCCAGGGCGCCGGCCGTCCCGCTCCGTTCCCCGTCGGCCACCAGGCCCGCCAGCCGACCGTGGAGGCCGGCGGGCTGCGGCGCCTGCTGGACGACGTCGCAGGTCCCGACTGGTACCTCCTGAGCGACGGACCGGCCGGCGGCGGCGGCCTGGCGCGGGTGCTGGACGCCACCACCCTCGGCGATCCCGACGGCTGGCTGGCGAGGCTCCTGGGCGGCCGGGCCGCGGTGCTGATCCGCCCCGACCGCTACGTCTACGGCACCGCGGCGACCGCCGGCGACGTGGCGGCCCTGCTCGACGACGCCCGCCGGCGGATCGGACTGCCGCCCGCCTGAGGGATCGAACGCCGCGGCTCAGCCTGCGGCGATCCGCAGCGGCAGGCGCTTCAGGCCGTTGATGAAGTTGGAGCGCACCCGGGTGACCTCCCCGCACACCTCCAGGCGCAGGTTCCTGGCGAGCAACTCCTCCAGGAACACGCGCACCTCCAGGCGGGCCAGCCACGACCCCAGGCAGAAGTGCGGCCCGCCCCCGCCGAAGGTGACGTGGCGGTTGGGGTCGCGGCCCAGATCCAGCGTGTGGGGGTCGGCGAAGACCTCCTCGTCGTAGTTGGCCGACAGGTACCAGGTCACGACCTTGTCCCCCGCCGCCACGGGAACCCCGGCGATCTCGGTGTCGGCCACGGCCGTGCGGCGGAAATGGATCTGCGGGGAGGCGTAGCGCAGGACCTCCTCGACGGCGGTGGTCAGCAGGTCCGAGTCGGTGCGCAGGCGCGCCAACTCGTCGGGGCGCTCGGCGAGCGCCAGGGCGCCACCGTTGAGCGCATGGCGGGTCGTCTCGTTGCCGGCGATGACCAGCAGGAGGAACAGCGTGTTGAAGTTCTGCGGCGACAGCTCGTCGGCGGCCACCAGCAGCGACACCACGTCATCGGCCGGGTGACGGCGCTTGGTGTCGGCGAGCTGCCGGGCGTAGGCGAACACCCTCTCCGACGTGGGGCTGCGGAACGGCAGGAGCCGGTACGGGTCGGTGTCCTCCCTGTCGAAGACCACCTCGGAGTAGTCGGGGTCGGCGTGATAGATGATCCGGTCGGCCCACTCGAAGAGACCGGCGGTGTCGCGGTCGGGCACGCCGAGGATGCGGCTGATCATCAGGATCGGCAGCGGGCGGGCGACGGCGCCCACGAACTCCACCTCGGCGCCGGCGCCGTTGGCCCCGGCCCCGGCCAGCGCCCCCTCGAGGACCCGCGCCATGATCTCCCGGGCGTCGCCGGCCCACCGGTCGATGCTGCGGCGGGTGAAGTTGCGCGACACCATGCGGCGCAGCCGGGTGTGCTCGGGAGGGTCGGTCTCCAGCATGGTGCGCCGGGCCTCGCGGGCCTCGGGGTCGCGCTCGAGCTCCTCCAGCTCGGTGCCGCCGACCTGGGAGGAGAACGTCTCGTGGTCGCGATGGACCGCCACGAGGTCGGCCCAGCGGGTCACCGCCCAGAAGCCGGCATTGTCATCCGGCTCGGGGTGCCAGGCCACCGGCATCTCCCGCCGCAGGCGGGCGAACGCCGCGTGCGGGATGGCCTGCTCGTAGACGTCGTGACTGCAGATGTCGACCGGCGAGAGCGGCTCTCTTGTCACGAACCCGCGACGTCCTCGAGGAACCAGTCCACCAGCCGCTGCGTGCGCCGGGCAGCCGTGGGTTCGATCCGGGCCGTCTCGGCGGCCAGGGCATCGGTGTCGATGCCGTGGGCGCGCAGCTCGTCGGCCCCGAACCCGATCCATTCGGCGAGGAGCTCGCCGTCCACCTCGGGATGGAACTGCAAACCCAGGCTCCGGCCCTTGCGGAAGGCCTGCGGACCGTTGCCGTTGCGGGCGATCTCGGTGGCTCCGGTGGGGACCGTGAAGCGGTCGTAGTGCCACTGGAACCACGGCCCCGGCGGGAGCCCGTCAGGCTCGTCGGTGTCGACGCTCAGCCAGCCGAACTCGGGGACCGGCGCCCGCGAGACCGTGCCGCCCAGGGCTGCGGACAGCACCTGACCCCCGAAGCACGCCCCCAGCACGGCGCTGCCCCCGTCGTGCGCCCGGCGGACGAAATCCAGCTCGCGGTGGATCCAGGTGCCGATCGTGGTGTCGTCGTACACCGACCAGATGGCGCCGAGAACCACGATCACGTCGTAGTCGCCGGGGTCGGGGAACTCCCGGTCGCTGACGGGATTCGTGACGTCGGCGACCACCCGGAATGGCTCCAACTCGACGCCCCGGCTCTCCATGGCCTTGCCGATCAGCGCGGCATGCCCGGTCGGGTCGTGCTCGACCGCCAACCCCTTCACCGCCGCATCATACCGGCGCCCATCGGGCAGCCCGGTCCGGGATCAGCGGTGTCCGGTCGGGGGCCGGCGTGCCGATCGGAGATCAGCGGTGTCCGGTCGGGGGCCGGCGTGCCGATCGGAGATCAGCGGTGTCCGGTCGGGGGCCGGCGTGCCGTTTGCTCCTTCGCGCAGGCGCAAGGCGTCGCAAATCGGCCCCCCGGCCCCCTCCCTCGGTTGTTGGTCTGTCCAGGGTTGCGGTGCGGGACCGGGCGGTGCTCGAAGCTCAGAGGCGGAGTGGGTCGATGGCGAGGCGGAGGCGGCCCGGGGGACGTTCGACGTCTGCGAGGGCGTCGAGGAGATGATCCCGATCGGCTGCCCGGACGACCCAGCGGTTCTCTCCCAGTTCGGAGACTTCGAGGCCGAGTGGGCGACCCAGCCGCTCCACGTAGGCGCCGGCGGCCGCGCCGGCGATCTCGGCGAGGGCACTGAACGGGGGGAAGCCGAGCTGTTGCCGCAGATCGCGGTCGTGGCTGCTGAGCAGTTCCGGGTCGGCGGCGCGGGCGGACTCCAGGACCGGGTGGTCGGGCTGGCGGGTCTGCACCAGGATCCTCCCGGCGCCGCTGCGGGGACCGGCGAGGCGGGCGGCGCGGGCCAGCAGCGCCATGGCCTGCTCGTTCGCCCGGTAGCGCGTTGCCGAGAGTTCCTGGTCGAAGTCCAGGAACGCCACCAGGTCAGCCTCGCCGGCGCGGTGCAGCGCCGCCTCGGTACCGATCACCACCCGGGAGGCGGTGTACTCGGGCTCTGCCGATGAGCGAGCGGGACCGCTGACCTCGGTCACCTGCTCGCCGAGCAGCACCTCCAACTCGTCCCGGAGTTTGGTGACACCGGGGCGCAGGGTCTTCAGGCGAGTGGCGCCACAGCCCGAACACACTCGCGGCCGCCGCTCGCCGCAGCGCAGGCAGTCGAAGCCACCGGCGTCGCCGCTCTCGCCGACCGCCGCCCCGCAGGAATCACAGACCACCAGATCGCCACAGCTCGTGCAGGCCAGCAGCCGTGCCCGTCCCTTCCGGTTGATCACGCAGACGGCCCGCTCGCACGTGCGGAGCCGGGTCATCAGCGGCTCGGTCAGCAGGCCGTGGCGGCCCACTTCGGGGTCGCGCTGGTCCACGACCTCCAGGTTCGGCCAGCCCTCCCTCTCGACGTGGCGAGGCAGGGTGATCTGTTCGCCGGAGGCCAGTGCCTGCGCCTCCAACGTCGGGATCGGAGACACCAGCACGCACGGGGCGCCGTCCCGGCGGGCCCGCTCGACGGCGACCTCGCGAGCGTTCCAGGTGGGCGAGTCCTCCGCCACCAGGGCCTCGTCGTGCTCGTCGAGTACCACGACGGCGCCGAGCCGGGGCATCGGGCCGAACACCGCGGCGCGGGTGCCCACCACCACCCCGCCCCCAGCGGCCCGTTCCCAATCCTCGGGCAGCAGGGCTGCGGCGCTGCTCCGGCGGCGCACCCAGCCGGCCAAGCGCACCGCCTCGGCGACCTGCGGCGCCATCAGCAGCACCTCGCCGCGCCGCAGGGCCGCAGCCAGCAGCGGACCCCGATCGCCGGCAGGGGGAATGCGCACGACCGACACCGCCGAGTCGAGGGAGGCCTCCCAGATCGCTTCTGTGCCGGTACCGGTCGGGGCGCCGGCGGCCGCCGGAAGCGACCGGTGCGCCCCGGTCCGGGGCACGGCCTCGACGACGCGGGGCGGCGAGGCCGTCCCATAGAAGGTGGCGCGCCGGCCGGCCCAGCGCCGGGCCGCCCAGCGGGCCAGCTCCAGCACCTCAGCGGGCGGGCCGACCCCGACCAGCTTGGCGAGCGGCTGCAGATCCGCGCCGTACTCCGCCGCGGTGTCCCGGCCTTCCCCGAGCCGGGACCCCGGCTGCGACTCCGCCGTGCGGGGCCGTCGCTCCGCCTCAGGGTCCAAGGCTGTGACCCAGCCGCCGACCCGGCGGCCCTTCAGGGTCACCCGCACCATCGTGCCGACGACCAGCCGCGCCGCTCGGCCATCGGCATGCCACGCCTCGGGAACCGAGTAGTCGAACTCCCGGTCCAGGGCGACGACGTCGGTGAGCACCCGCACGACCCGCGGGCCGCGCCGGGGCGGGGGTTCGGGCTCGGTTGGCGGCGATTGCCGGGTGGGCGTGCGGCTCAGAGGCCGAGTTCCGATCGCAGATCGTGGACCCGGTCGGTGCGCTCCCAGGTGAACTCGTCGCGCTCCCGGCCGAAGTGGCCGTAAGCGGCGGTGGCGCCGAAGATCGGCCGCAGCAGGTCGAGTTCGCGGATGATGGCAGCGGGCCGCAGGTCGAACACCTCGCGGACGGCCGGCGCCAGCCTGGCAGGATCGACGTGGTGCGTCCCGAAGGCGTCGACCATGAGCGACACCGGCTGCGGCTTGCCGATGGCGTAGGAGACCTGGATCTCGCAACGCTCGGCCGCTCCGGCGGCCACGAGATTCTTCGCCGCCCAGCGGGCCGCGTACGATCCCGAGCGGTCGACCTTGGTGGGGTCCTTGCCGCTGAAGGCGCCGCCGCCGTGGCGGGCCATGCCGCCGTAGGTGTCCACGATGATCTTGCGCCCGGTGAGGCCGGCGTCGGCGGTCGGGCCGCCGGTCACGAACCGTCCAGCCGGGTTGACGAGAACGCGCGGATCCGCCACGTCGAGCGTGCCACCGGTGCCCTCGGCGGCCGCCTCGAGCACAGGCCGCACGACATGCTCGCAGACGTCGTCCTCAAGCGTCTCGGGTCCGACCCAGTCGGCGTGCTGGACCGAGGCGACGACCGTCTCGACAGCCACAGGCACCGTCCCGTCGTAACGCACGCTCACCTGTACCTTGCCGTCGGGACGCAGATAGGGCGGCGTGTCGGCCCGGCGCATCTCGGCGAGCCGCTCCGCCAGCCGGTGCGCCAGGTTGATCGGCAGCGGCATGAGCACGTCGGTCTCGGTGCAGGCGAACCCGAAGACGAGTCCCGAGTCGCCGGCGCCGATGCCGTCGGGGTCGTCGGGCGCCCCGCGGTCCACCGCTTCGGCGATGGCCGAGGACTGCTCGCCGATGGCCTGCAGCACACCGCAAGCCATGCCGTCGAAACCCCCGTCACTGCGGTCGTAGCCGATGCCGCAGATGGTCTCGCGCACGATCGCGGGGATGTCGACCCAGGCCTCGGTGCGGATCTCGCCGCCCACCACGCACAACCCCGACGTGAGGAAGGTCTCGCAGGCCACGCGGCTGTGCGGATCCTTGGCGATGAGGGCGTCGAGGACGGCGTCGGAGATCTGGTCGGCCATCTTGTCGGGATGGCCCTCGGTGACGGATTCCGACGTGAAGATGTACGTGGGGCTCACAGTGCCTCGATCATCTCCTCCGGCGGTGGTGCGCCGCTATCCGTCCTGCTGTGTTGCGATCCGTCCCCCGTCGGCGGCGAGTATACCGGCTGGCCCTCCCGAGGCTCCGAGCGGCCGCGAGCCGCCCCGACCGGCGTGGCGCTCGGACAACCTGCAGCGTTCCCGGCGCTGTTGCCGGCAGGAGGTGCAGCGCACACAATGGCAGCGTGCGAGCACCGATGGCGGCGGGATGATCGACCAGGATCGCCAGCCGATCGCCTGGCGGGAGAACGGCGCAGGACCTCCAGTGATCTTCCTGCACGGCCTGGGCGGCACCCGCACCGCCTGGGACCCCCAACTGCGCGCCCTGGGCTCCCAGTTCCGCTGCATCGCCTGGGACATGCCGGGCTACGGGGCGTCCGATCCACCGACACAACTCACCTTCCCCGCCATTGCGGACAGCCTCGCCGGCCTGCTCGACACCCTCGACATCGAATCCGCCGACCTGGTGGGTCTGTCGTTCGGCGGCATGCACGCGCTCCACACGGCGATCCGGCACCCCCGGCGGGTGCGACGCCTCGTGCTCGCCGACACGAGCCCGGCCTTCGGCCTGGACGGAACAGCACCGGAGGCATGGAAGGCCACCCGGCTGGCGCCGCTCGAGGCCGGACTGGCGCCGGCCGACTTCGCCGGGAGCGTCCTGGACGCGATCTCCGCGAAGCCGCTCGCGCCGACCGTTCGCAGCCAACTCGTGGCGTCATTCGGCCGGATCTCCCCGGCAGCTCTCCGGGCGGCCGTGGAGTGCCTCCCCCACCACGACGTGCGGGGCGCCCTCGGCCGCATCGACGCTCCGGCACTGGTCATCGTCGGCGAAGCCGACCGCGAGACCCCGGTGGCGTACGCCGAGGCGCTGGCAGCCGGACTGGCCGACGCGACTCTCGAGGTACTCGAGGGGGTCGGTCACCTCTCCCCCGCCGAGGCCCCGGAGCGGTTCAACCAACTCGTGGGCGACTTCCTCAGCCGACCCGACGCACCGTCGGCCACAACAGAGCGGTGAGGTCACCAGGGGCACCCGGCCGGCCCCCTCGGCGCCCTCGGCGCCCTCGCCGCCGGGCCGAATCGTCGGCCAAAATGGAGCAGTGATGTCAACATGAGCGCGCCGATCACCGAGTGGCGCTGGGTGCAGCGCTACGCCGAGCAGTTCGGAGCCTGCAACCTGCGTCCCGGCGAGACGGCCGTGCTGCTGTCCGAGGCCGCCAGCCGCCCGCTGATCGTCGAGACGGCCCGCCTGGCGCTGGAGTCGATGGGCGCGGCGGTCGCGGACGTGCGGATGCCGACACCCGCCAATCCCGGCCCGGTGCCCATCCGCTCGACCGGCGCCTCGGTTGCTCTTGCCGGGCACCGGGCGGCCATCGCCGCCCTCGCCGCCGCCGACTTCGTGGTGGACTGCACGGCCGAGGGCTTGCTGCACGCGCCCGAACTCGGCGAGATCCTCGCCGGCGGCGCCCGCGTGCTGATGATCTCAGCCGAACACCCCGAGAACGCCGAGCGCTGGCCCCACGACCCGTCGCTGGCCGACCGGGTGGCGCACGGCGTGGCGCTGCTGCAGGCGGCCGGGCAGATGGGCATCACCAGCGCCGCCGGCACCGATCTGCGGGTGGACTTGGCGGGCGCCGTGACGGCCGGCTCGCACGGCTGGTGCACCGAGCCCGGCAGCATCGCCCACTGGCCCGGCGGCCTGGTGCTGGCGTTCCCCGCCGAGCGCACCGTCAACGGCACGCTCGTGCTGGCGCCCGGCGACATCAACCTCACGTTCAAGGAGTACATCCGCGAGCCGATCACCCTGCGCATCGTCGACGACTACATCACCTCAATCGACGGTGAGGGTCACGACGCCGCCCTGATGGAGTCCTACATGGCGTCGTTCGAGGAGCCGGAGGCCTACGCGGTCAGCCACGTGGGCTGGGGCATGAACCCCGGCGCCCGCTGGGAGGCCCTCGCCATGTGGGACAAGGCCGACCTCAACGGCACCGAACTGCGGGCCTTCGCCGGCAACGTCGTCTACTCCACCGGCGCCAACGAGACCGCCGGCCGCTTCTGCCGCGGCCACTTCGACCTGCCCATGCGCAACTGCACGGTCACCCTCGACGGCGAGACGGTCGTCGACGAGGGCCATCTGCGAGCCGACCTGCGCTAGCACCCGGCCGGCTCCCTGCGATTCGGGAGCCGATGCCGGCTAGAGCCGTCGCACCACCTTGCGGAGTTCATTGTTCACGGGATCCACGGCGAAGCCGCCGGACTCCAGGGCCGTGACGCCCAGCAGCGGATCGACGTCATCGGGGCCGAAGATCACGGTGGCGCCCAGCCGCCGCCCCTCGAACTCCATCTGCGCGAGAGCCGTCTGAGTGTGGAACTCGCTGCCGTCGGCCAGCAGGTAGGTGGCGTCATCCAGCGGCTCGACGCCGATGGCCTCGAGGTGCCGGCGCGGTACGACCGAGTCGATCGCCCCCGTGTCAACCACGAACTCGCCCTCCCAGCAGCGCTGCGAGTCCGCTGGATTCCTGATCGTCACGTCCACCCGGGTCTCACCCATGGCTGATCCTCCTTCAGTGACTCGCGACGCCGCGACCGCTCGCCCCATTCTCGAACTCCAGTCTGCGCCACCTGAATGGGGCATATGTCACACTATATCAGAATTTACTGATATTACTGTCTGTGCCGACAATTCTGGGGCGGTCCGGGATCGACACTTAAGGCGATCTCCCGGAGATCATCCGAGTTGGGAGCGGCCCGATCCGAGCCGCCGCGGTTCTACGTCGACGAGAGATGGTTGGCACACCTGATCGCCCGTCACTCCTCCCCGGTCGGGGTAGCGCTGCAGGCACAACTCGTCCTTGACTTCATCAGGGACGGGCAGCTGCCCTTCTCGACGAAGCCCTTCGCAACGTGGATCCCGACATCCTGGACGATCCCGGCTTCTGGCGCTATCTGAGCCTGGCTCACTATCGGAGCTTCATACGGTGGCGCGAAAGGGGCGCCTTCGCCGACGGCAAGTTCGAACTCTACGTGGACGGTCGGACCGCCACGGAGTGCGTGCTGACTCGGATGTACGACCGCGGTGCTTCGGCCATCGGCGACCTCGTGGACCGCGGGTGCTGCGGCGTCATGGACGCGGCGTCGGAGATGAATCCGGAGAATCGGCAGAGGGTGGACTGGCTGTTCGACAACGGTGAGTACGACCTACCGAATGCGCAGCGCCCCGGGTGTCACCGCGGCGGCACGACCTACGGTTCGGTGTACGACCGGATGCGGCCCGACAAGCCCGCCCCTCAACCACTCGCGCCGGATCCTCCGCTCCCCGTCGAACTTCGGGTTCAATACCGCCATCGCGACCGGCGGCAGCCAGCCCTCCGACCGGGTGAGGACTGAGACTGGGCGAACCGAGGCCGGGCAGGGAACAACGCCAGGCCGGGACTCGGCCGCCGCAGCTCACCCGACCCGACGCTACCGACGGCCCGGGAGCACCAACACTGACACGCTGGTGCGCCCGACCGGACCGATCGGCAGCAGCACCGAAGTGACTGTCACACCCCATTCATATATTGGTGATCGTGAACCATACAGACCTCGTGGAGCATTCCAGCCCTACTGCGGTTCAGCCGGGCGGCGGATCCGGCGCCGGGGCGTTCGGGCGGCTGCTGGCGGTGCTGCGGGTGCTGCGGCGGCGCCCGGCGGTGGTCGCCGGCGCGGACGGCCTGGGGGCTTGCTTGCGGGCCGTGCGGGTGGCGCGGGCCTGGCTCGACGCGTATGAGGCCGAGGTGCTGGCCGAGGCGGAACGGCGCGACGTGTCCCGGGAAACGGGCACTGTCGACACCGCCGGCTGGTTGCGCGGCGTGGCCGGGGTGAGCCGTCGCGAGGCGCTGGCCCGGGCGCGAACCGCGGTCGCGCTGGAACAGTTGCGTGAGGTGGGCGAAGCTCTTGCCACCGGTCGTGTCACCCACGGCCACGTGCAGGCTCTCACCCAGGTCGCCCTGCCCGCCGAGGTCGATCTCAGCATCGACGCCGACTTGGACTTCCCGACGGCGGCACGCCGCATCGCCGAGGCGGCGCGGGACGACCAGGAAGAACTGCTCCGCGCCGCCGAGTCGATGAGCGTCGAGGAGTACCGCCGTTTCCTGCGCCGCTGGGCCGACCTCATGGCGGGTGACGACGGAGCCGAGCGCGATATGCGACAGCGCCGGCGCCGCAGCGTGACCACGTTCGACGGCGACGGCGGTCTGCACGGTGTGCGGGCGCTGCTGCCGGCCGATCAGTTCGCCATCTTCGAGAACGAACTGCGCCGCGTCGCGGAAGCGCGTTGGCGGGCGGAGCATCCCGATGCGGACGGGGTGCCGGCCACCCAGTTGTCCTGCCCACAGCGCAACGCCGATGCCTTGGTGGACATGGCTCGTCGATCCCGCCAACTCGGAGACAACAACGGAGAGCCGCTCGGCTCGCACATCGACGTCATGGTGCTCATCGACGCCGAGACGCTCCAGCGGGGGATGCACGGCGAGACCCGCTGCGAACTTGACGACACCACGCCGCTCTCGCCTGCCGCGGCCCGACGGCTGCTCTGCGACGCCGACATCCTCACCGCCGCGCTCGACCGGCCGAGCCTGAAGCTGGATCTGGGCTACAGCCGCCGCTCCGCCAGCCCCAGCCTCCGGAGGGCGCTCATCGCCCGCGACCGCACCTGCACCGCCCCCGGCTGCGACCGACCCCACTGGATGTGCGAGATCCACCACATCATTCCGTGGGCATTGGGCGGACTCACCAACCTGGACAACCTCACACTGCTGTGCAGCAAGCACCACCACCTGCACCACGCCAAGGAGGGACAGGCCATCGGCGCCCGGCGGGGCGAAGACCGGTCCCGAAGATCCGGGGCGCGGACCGCGCCTGCCGAATCGGGCTCAACACCGGCGGGAGAACGTCTCGCTGCGACCTGAGTTCTGTCGTCACCGACGAGACGGCGGGCGAAGCAACACGCACCTTGACAACTGACAGACACCCGCCACTCGAGGGCGACTCCCCGGCGTGGTGGGCGAAGAGGCAACGGCCGGACTCCAGTGCGGAAGTCGGCGGTCGGAATCGCTCGATCCCGGATTCCCAGCCCGGATCGAGTGCGGGGGCGACTCCTCGGCGGACCGGCGCCACGAGATTCGCTCTGCTGGTCACAGCACTCGAAGGCGGGTGCCACGCGACCGGCGCCGTGACAGCCGGCTCAGTGCTTCTCGGCGCGGAGGTCGGTGACGCGGTCGAGGATGGCTCGGGCGACGTCGCGCTTGGAGGTGAGCGGGACGGTGGTGCGGGCACCGGTTGCGGCGAGGAGGGTGACCTCGTTGGTGTCATGGTCGAAACCGGCGCTGGGCGCCGAGACGTCGTTGACAACGATGAGGTCGGCCCCCTTGGCGTGCAGCTTCACCTCGGCGTTGGCCAGCACGTCGCTGGTCTCGGCGGCGAAGCCCACCAGGGTCCCCACCTCTCCCCCGCTGCCCAACTCGGCGAGGATGTCGGGGGTCGGCTCCAGGCTGATCGTGCGCGCCGCGGCGGTCTTCTTGATCTTGTCGGGAGCAGGTGCCGTCGGGCGGTAGTCGGCGACGGCGGCGGCCATGACCACCACGTCGGCGGGGAGCCGGTCCACGACGGCGGCGCGCATCTCCTCGGCGGTCTCCACCAGCACCAGGTCCACGCTCTCGGGCAGCGGGCGCTGCACCGTGGCGACGAGGGTGACCTTGGCGCCGCGTGCCGCGGCCTCGGTCGCCACCGCGTAGCCCTGCTTGCCGGACGAGCGGTTGCCGACGAATCGCACCGGGTCGATGGGTTCGCGGGTGCCGCCCGCCGTCACGAGCACCCGCAGTCCGATCATGTCCCTGGTGGAGGCCTGGGCGCCGGTGGCGAGGGCCTCCGCGGCGGCGGCCAGGATCGACTCGGGAGCAGCCAAGCGGCCGGCGCCCACGTCGCCGCCGGCGAGGCGGCCCTCCTCCGGTGCGACAACGGTCACGCCGCGCTCGCTGAGCAGGCGGAGGTTGTCCTGGGTGGCAGGGTGCTCCCACATCTCGGTGTGCATCGCGGGGCACACCACGACCGGGGCGCGGGTGGCCAGCAGGGTGGCGCTGAGCAGATCGTCGGCGAGGCCGGCCGCATAGGCGCCGATCACCCGGGCGGTGGCGGGACACACCAGGATCAGGTCCGCCTGCCGGCCGAGGGTGACGTGCGGTATCGGATCCTCGTCATCGAAGAGCGAGAGTCGGGCCCGCTCGCTGGCCAGGGCCGAGAAGGTGACCTCGCCGACGAAGCGCCGCGCCGCGTCGGTCAGGACCGGCGTGACATGGGCACCCGCATCGACCAGGCGCCGGCAGATCTCGACGGCCTTGTAGGCGGCGATCCCGCCGCTGACGGCGAGAACGATCCGGCGTCCGGCGAACGGGCCCATGGACCGCTCAGCCGCCGGGCCGGGATCCCCGGCGGCCTCAGCCGGCCAGTTCGGGAGGCTCCCCATCAGGTTCCGGCTCCTCGGACTCCTCGGACTCCTCGGCGGGAGGCTCGTCCTGGACCGTCACCGCCACGATCTTGCCCTGGTCGATCTCCTGCAGGGCGATCGAGAGCGGCTTGCGGGCGGTCGAGGAGACCTGCGGCGGGATCATGCGGCCGAGGCCCTCGCCGAGTTGGCCGTAGTAGGAGTTGATCTGCCGGGCCCGCTTGGCGCCGAGGGACACCAGCCGGAACTTCGAGTCGTCGGCCTGCTCCAGCAGGTGTTCCACGGGCGGGTTGATCATGCTGTTGGTCTCGTCGCCGATCTCGATGCCCTGCATCGTCGCTCCTGAAGTGGTCGTCGAATCTGTCGTCGGGTGCGGCACGCGACATGAAGGATCGGTGTCACGAGTCGGTCTGCGGGCCTGGCCGGATCGAGCCGCGGTACAGCACCGGTGTGACCCGCCAGTCTACCGGTCGCCCCTGGATTCACCGCCGATCCGTTCCCGGGGCTCGCCGCCGATCCGCCCCCGGACTTGCCGCCGATCCGGTCCCGGGGCTCGCCGCCGATCCGCCCCCGGACTTGCCGCCGATCCGGTCCGGGGCTCGCCGTCACCGCCCGGGTGGGCCGGCGGGGGCCGGCGCGTCGGCGACCCGCTCACGGTGCTCGTCGATGATCCGCGCCATGTCGGCCACCGTCTCGGCCAGATCGGCGTTCACGACGACCACGGCGCCGAGCTCTCGGGCGGTCTCCCGCTCGCTGGCACCGTAGGACAGCCGCGCCCGGACATGGTCCTCGCTGTCGCCGCGCCCGCGCAGACGGTGCTCCTGGTCACCCTCCGTCGGCGCCTCGAGGAACAGCAACAACGCCTCCGGGTGGCCCCGACGAACCTGGCGCGCCCCCTGGACGTCGATCTCCAGGAGGATGTCCCGACCCGGTGGCGGGTCGGGATGCGGCGTTCCGTAGCGGTCCTCGCCGAAGTCGGCCCACTCCAGGAATTCACCCGCCTCGATCGCCGCGTCGAATCTGGCGCGGTCCACGAAGTGGTAGGCGTCGTCGGGTTCGCCCTCCCGCTGAGCGCGCGTCGTCCACGATCGGCTCAGCCAGAGCCGATCATCCTGTTCGACGAGCAGGCGCGCCAGCGTGCTTTTGCCGGACCCGCCAGGCCCGGACAGAACGATCAGCAGAGAAGATGCCGTCGGTCCCGATCCCTGGATTGTCGGCGCAGCCGCGGAGGCTGCTACGACAACTTGGCCAAGAGTGCCTCGCGCTGCTTGACGCCGAGGCCACGCAGCCGCCGCGTCTCGCTGATGTCGAGTTCGGACATGAGCCTGCGCGCCGTCACCTTCCCGACACGGGGAAGGGACTCCAGCACCGCCAGCACCTTGGTGCCGCCGACGACGTCGTCGCCGGAGGCCATGTCCAAGACCTCCGACAGGCTGACATCGCCGATCTTGAGGCGGTCCTTCAGCTCCGCCCGCTGGCGGCGGACCGCCGCTGCCTTGGCGAGAGCTTGCTTGCGTTGCTCATCACTGAGTTGGGGGGGTAGTGGCATGGCGGCGACTTTAACCGTGTCGCGGCCCGGATCGGTGGCTTTTGACGTGACAGGCGCCACTCCCGGGCCGCGAGCCGCCGCTCGGCGGCGCCCCGGTTCAGCCGGCGAGAAGGGCTTCGGCGGCCGCGGCGGGATCCGCGACGGCGGTCACCGGGCGCCCGATGACGAGAATGTCGGCGCCCGCCGCGAGCGCTCGTGCCGGCGTCGCCACCCTGGCCTGATCGTCGGCGGCGGCGCCCGGGGGACGGATGCCCGGCACGACGCGCAGCAGGTCGGGCGCCGCCGCGCGGATCGCCGGCAGATCGGCGGTGGCGCACACCACACCACCGCACCCGGCCGCCTCGGCCATCCGGGCGCGTGCAGCCAGCACGTCCCCCTCGGCGACAGAATCGCTGGTCAGCACCGTGATGGCCAACGCCACGGGCGGTTCGGCGCCGGCAGGCCGTGCCGCGCCGGCGAGCCCCTCCACGCCTGCCCGGAGCATGTCGGTACCGCCGGCGGCGTGCACCGTGACATAGCGCGCCCCGAGGCCGGCCAGGGACCGGGCCGCCCCGGCGACCGTATTGGGGATGTCGTGCAGCTTCAGGTCCACGAACACGTCGAATCCCTCGTCGCGGAGCGACAGCACGGCACGGGGCCCGACGGCCCCGAACAACTCGAGGCCCACCTTGGCGATGCCGAACCAGGGACGCAGCATCCGGGCCAACCCCAGCGCCCTGTCGAGGTCGCCGGTGTCCAGCGCGACCGCACAGCTCGCGGGATCCAACGGCGGGACCGGCCGCGCGGCGCTCCCGGCCGTCACGACGGCTCCCCGGTGCGGGCCCGGTGGGCCACGCCGGTGAGGTCCCGAACCGACGTCACACCCCGGCGCCGGCACCAGGCGGCGAGCTCGGCGCACACCCGCTCGGGGGCACGCGGTGAGGCGAACGTGGCGGTGCCCACCTGCACGGCGCAGGCACCCGCCATCAGCATCTCCACGGCGTCGATCCCACGCGCCACCCCGCCGGCTCCGACGATCGGGAGGTCGCCGAACGCGGCGTGACACTCCCAGATCGCCCGCACCGCCAGCGGGCGGATGGCCGGTCCCGACACACCGCCGCCGCCGGCTCCCAGCACCGGGCGACGCTCGGCCACGTCGATGACCATGCCCGGGATCGTGTTGATGAGCGTCACGGCCGCCGCGCCGGCCTCCCGGGCCGCGGCCGCCACCGCCACGATGTCGGGTGCCACGAGGCTCAGCTTCGCCCATAGAGGCAGCCCCGCCGCGGCGGAGACCTCCACGACGGCGGCGGTGGACTCGGGCGCCCGGGCGAAGAGATGCTCGCCCGCGTCGAGATTCGGGCACGACAGGTTCACCTCGAGGGCGTGAATGCCGGAGCGATGCGGCGCGAGCAGTTCGGCCGCCCGCCGGTACTCCTCGACGGTGCGCCCCCAGATGCTGGCCACGACCCGCACGCCCGCCGCCTGCAGCGCCGGCAGTTGCTCGGCCGCCCAGGCCGCCACGCCCGGCCCCTGCAGACCCACGCTGTTGATCATCCCCGCAGGGGTGGCGTCCACACGGGGTGCGGGGTTCCCCGGCCAGGGCTCGGCGGCGAGCGACTTCACGACGACCGCGCCCGGAGCCGCCAGGTCCATGACCCCGCCCAACTCGGTCCCGAGGCCCGCCGTTCCCGAGGCGCACAGCACGGGGTTCGGAAACTCCACGGCACCCACCGAGACCCGCAGATCCACCGGGTGCCGCAGGCGCCGCCTCACGACCGCTCCCGGATCTCCCGGTGATACTCCTGCAAACTGCGCACCTCCATGGGGTGGTCGCGCTGGTCGGCGATGCCGGCGGTGGCGGCCAGCGCCGCGGCCACCGTGGTGAGCAGCGGCACGCCGCGCTGCGCCGCGGCGCGGCGGATGTCGGCGCCGTCGGCGCGGGGCCCGCGCCCCTGGGGCGTGTTGATGACCAGGTCGATGCGGCCGGCGTCCAGCAGCGTCACGGCGTGGGGACCCTCGGGATCGCCGAGCTTCGCCACGATCTGATCGGTGGCCACCCCGGCGGCGGCGAGGGCGGCTGCGGTGCCCCGGGTGGCGAGCAACGAGAACCCCATCCCGGCGAGGCGTTGCGCCACGGTGACCCCCGTCTCCTTGTCCCTGTCGGCGAGCGACAGGAACACCGACCCGGTCGTCGGCAGGGCCGCCCCGGCGGCGACCTGGCTCTTGGCGAACGCCAGCCCGGGCCGGCGGTCGATTCCCATCACCTCCCCGGTGCAGCGCATCTCCGGGCCCAGCACCGCATCGACGCCCGGGAAGCGGTTGAAGGGAAGCACGGCCTCCTTCACCGAGATGTGCTCGGGTCGCTGCCAGGTATCGGTCGAACCGGGGTCGGGCACCGGTCCCGTCCAGCCCTCGACCGATCCGGAGGCGGCGACGTCCGCCAGCGTCCGTCCCATCATCGCCAGCGTCGCCAGCTTGACCAGCGGCACGCCGGTGGCCTTGGCCACGAACGGCACCGTGCGCGAGGCCCGCGGGTTGGCCTCCAGCACGAAGACCGAGCGGCCGCCGGCGCCGCCGAGGGTGCCGTCGGGCGCACGCGGCACCGCGTACTGCACGTTGAGCAGGCCCACGACCTCGAGCTCGTCGGCGATCGCCCTCGTATGGTGCTCCAGCACCTCGATGACCCCCTCGGAGAGGTTCACCGGCGGCAGCAGGCAGGCGCTGTCGCCGGAGTGCACCCCCGCCTCTTCCACGTGCTCCATGATCCCGCCGATGAGAACGGCGCCGGCGCGGTCCCGCACGGCGTCCACGTCCACCTCCACGGCGTCCTCCAGGAAGCGGTCCACCAGCACGGGCCGCTCCGCCGAGAGGCCCCCCTCGCGCCCGAGCGACCCCTCGTGGCTCATCTCGGCCATGGCGTCCGCCAGTTCCTCGTCGTCGTGCACGATCACCATCGCCCGCCCGCCCAGCACGTAGGAGGGGCGCACCAGCACCGGATAGCCGATCCGCCGGGCGATCTCCCGCGCCCCCTCGGCGGAGCCGGCGACCGCGCCGGGCGGCTGGGGGATCCCCAGGCGCTCGCAGAGCGCTCCCCACTGCTCTCGGTCCTCGGCGGTGTCGATGGCGGCCGGCGACGTGCCGGCCACCAGCCCCGCCGGCAACTCGCCGGCCAGCTTGAGCGGCGTCTGCCCGCCGAGGCCCACGATCACCCCGGCCACGCCCGGCCCGCCGCCACGCCGCGCCGATCGCTCCTCGGCGTCCAGCACCGCCAGCACGTCCTCGGTCGTGAGGGGCTCGAAGTAGAGGCGGTCGCTGGTGTCGTAGTCGGTGGAGACCGTCTCGGGGTTGCAGTTCACCATCACCGTCTCGTAACCGGCGTCGCCCAGCACCTGCGCGGCGTGCACGCAGCAGTAGTCGAACTCGATGCCCTGGCCGATGCGGTTGGGCCCCGAGCCCAGGATCACCACCTTCGGCCGATCCGAGGGAGCCACCTCGTCGCTGTCCTCGAAGGTGGAGTAGTGGTACGGCGTCTCGGCGGCGAACTCGGCGCCGCAGGTGTCCACCGTCTTGTAGGTGGGCCCCACCCCGGCGGCCAGGCGTGCCCGGCGCACCTCGCCCTCGGTGCGGCCCCAGAGATGTGCCATCTGGGCGTCGCTGAAACCCAGGCGCTTGAGCCCCCGCCAGTCGCGGCGGGCCAGCGTCTCGGGGTCGGCGCCGGCCAGGCGGTCCCGCTCGGCGCAGATGAGGCGCATCTGCGCCAGGAACCACGGGTCCACGCCGCTGGCGGCGTACAGCTCGCCGGTGCCGATTCCCCGCCGCAGGGCAGCCTCCAGCTGGAAGACCCGGTCGGGGGTCGCCACGGCGCAGGCCTCCAGCAGGGCGGCATCGTCGAGACGGTCGCAGGCGGACTCCGCCGGATCGCAGTTGAGGCCCGCCCGGCCCAACTCGAGGGAGCGCAGCGCCTTCTGCAGCGACTCGCAGAACGTCCGGCCGATCGCCATGACCTCGCCGACCGACTGCATCGAGGTGCCCAGGGTGGCCCGCGCTCCGGGGAACTTCTCGAAGTTCCAGCGCGGCACCTTGGTGACCACGTAGTCGATGGTCGGCTCGAAGGCCGCGGGGGTCTTGCGGGTGATGTCGTTGGGGATCTCATCCAGCGTGTAGCCCACGGCGAGCCGGGCGGCGATCTTGGCGATGGGGAACCCGGTGGCCTTGGAGGCCAGCGCCGAGGAGCGGCTGACCCGGGGGTTCATCTCGATGACGACCTGGGAGCCGTCGGTTGGATCCACCGCGAACTGGATGTTGGAGCCGCCGGTCTCCACACCGATGCGACGGATGCAGGCGAAGGCGGCGTCGCGCATCTGCTGGTACTCGATGTCCGACAGCGTCTGGGCGGGCGCCACGGTGATGCTGTCGCCGGTGTGGACCCCCATGGCGTCGAAGTTCTCGATGGAGCAGATCACCACGCAGTTGTCCGCCCGGTCGCGCATCACCTCCAGCTCGAACTCCTTCCAGCCGGCGATGGAGCGCTCGATGAGGATCTCGGAGATGGGGCTGGCGGCGAGGCCCTCGGCGGCGACGGCGGCCAACTCCTCGACGGTGTGGGCCATACCGGTCCCCCGGCCGCCCAGGATGTAGGCGGGGCGCACGATGACCGGAAGCCCGACGGTCTCCGGAGCCGCCATGGCCCCCTCGAGTGAGCGGGCGACCATCGAGGCGGGCACCGCCAGGCCGATCTCCACCATGGCGGCCTTGAAGCGCTCGCGGTCCTCGGCACAGGCGATCGCCGCCGACGAGGCGCCGATCATCTCGCAGCCGTGCGCCTCCAGCACGCCCCCCTCGGCGAGCCCCATGGCCAGGTTCAGGGCGGTCTGGCCCCCGAGCGTCGGCAGCAGGGCGTCGGGCCGCTCGCGCTCGACGATCCGGCTGAGCGCCTCGTGGGACAGCGGCTCCACGTAGGTGGCATCCGCGAAGGCGGGATCGGTCATGATCGTGGCCGGATTCGAGTTCGCCAGGATCACCCGGTAGCCCTCCTCGCGGAGCACCCGGCAGGCCTGGGTGCCGGAGTAGTCGAACTCGCAGGCCTGGCCGATGACGATCGGGCCCGAGCCGATGATCAGGATCGACTCGATGTCGTCGCGGCGAGGCATCAGCGCTCGGGGTCCGGGCCGCCGGTCGCGCCCGCGGCGAACGGAGCCCCGTCGGGATCGGCGCCGTGCAGATCCCGGAGCCAGGAGTCGAAGGTGCCGAAGAGGTAGTCGCTGTCGCTCGGGCCGGGGCCGGCCTCGGGGTGGTGCTGCACGCCGAAGGCGGGAACCTCCAGGCTGCGGAGACCCTCGGTGGTGCCGTCGTTGAGGTTGAGGTGCGTGATCTCGGTGCCTGCCAAGTCGCTGTCGGCCACACAGAAGTTGTGGTTCTGGCTGGTGATCTCCACGGCGCCGGTGGCGAGGTTGCGCACCGGGTGGTTGCCGCCGTGATGGCCGAAGGGCAGCTTGAACGTCTCCCCACCGAGCGCGGCGCCGAGCAGCTGGTGGCCCAGGCAGATGCCGAAGACGGGCACCTCGCCCAGCAGCCCCGCGATGACCTCGGTGGCTCCCCCCACCGCGGCGGGGTCGCCGGGACCGTTGGAGAGCAGCACACCGTGCGGGCGGCGGGCCAGGATCGCCGCCGCGCCGAAGCCGGCGGGCACCACCTCCACGTGGGCGATGCCGGCCAGCCGGCGCAGGATCGACGTCTTCACGCCGAAGTCCACGACACAAACGCGCCACGGACGCCGGCCGTCGCCACGGGTGGTGGCCCGCAGGTAGGGGCGCTCGCAGGTGACGGTTGCGACGAGGTCGACACCGTCGGTGCCGGGCTCGGCGGCGGCCGCGGCCCGCAGGTCCGTCTCCGTCGCCGTGCCGAAGGCGCCCACCATGGCGCCCGCCGAGCGGATGTGGCGGGTCAGCCGGCGGGTGTCGATGCCCGTGAGGCACGACAGGCCGTGGCGCACGAGGAACTCCTCCAGCCCGCCCCCCGCCCGCCAGCTGCTGGGGGTCGTCACGAGGTCGCGCACCACGAGCCCGCGGCAGAACGGTCGGCGGCTCTCGAAGTCCGCATCGCTGACGCCGTAGTTGCCGATGTGAGGGTAGGTGAAGGTGATGATCTGCCCCGCATAGGAGGGATCGGTGAGGACCTCCTGGTAGCCGCACATGACGGTGTTGAACACCACCTCGCCGGCGGTCACGCCGCCCGGCGGCTCCGCACCCGCCACCTCGCCCTCGAAGACCTCGCCGTCGGCGAGTACCAGCGCACCGGGACGCCGCGCCGCCGGCGTCATCGCTGCGCCTCGCCGTCGACGACCAGCGCCTCGCCGGCGACGAGCGTGTGCCGCACCCTGCCGCGCAGCCGCCGCCCCACATAGGGCGTGTTGCGGCTGCGGCTGGCGCCACCGCTGTCGTCAGGAGTCCAGACCGCCGACGGATCGAACACGCACAGGTTGGCCGGGCGGCCCGCTGCCACGGGCCCGCCGTGGCTGCCGTCGATGCCGGCGATGCGCGCCGGCCGCCACGACAGCAACCCCAGCACCTCCGCCGGTGCCAGATCCAGCTCGGTCAGGGCGAGGGCCAGGGCGGTCTCCAGGCCGAGCATTCCCGGTGGGGCCTCCTCGAAGGGACGGTCCTTGGCATCGGTGGTGTGGGGCGCGTGATCGGTGGCGATGGCGTCCAGGTTGCCCCGGGCCAGGGCGGCGCGCACCGCCGCCACGTCGTCCGCCGGGCGCAGCGGGGGGTTGACCTTGAAGCGGGCGTCGTAGGAGGCGCAGGACTCGTCGGTGAGCGTGAAGTGGTGCGGCGCAACCTCGGCGGTGACGGCCACGCCGCTGCGGCGCGCCGCCTCCACGATGGCCACCGAGCCGGCCGTCGAGAGGTGCTGGAAGTGCACCGGCGCGCCGGTGAGGCGGCTGAGCGCCACGTCGCGCATCACCATGATCTCCTCGGCCTCGGCGGGGATGCCGGGAATGCCCAGCCGCGAGGACCACTCGCCCTCGTGCATGTGCCCCCCTGCCGCGAGGGAATCCACCTCACAGTGCTGCGCCAGCCGCACCCCGAGGTCCGAGGCGTACTCCAGGGCGTTGCGCATGATCCCGGCGTCCTGCACCCCGCTGCCGTCGTCGGTGAAGAGCCGCACGCCGAGCGCCGCCATCTCGCCCATCGGGGCCAGGCGCTCCCCCGCCCGGTCAACGGTGATGGCTCCCGCCACCTCCACCTGGCAGAGCGCGGCGCGACCCAACTCCTGCACCTCGCGCACCACCGCGGCCGAGTCGATGGCCGGGTTGGTGTTGGGCATCGCCACCACGGCGCTGAACCCGCCGAGCACGGCGGCACGGCTGCCGGATTCCACGGTCTCGGCCTGCTCGCCCCCGGGCTGGCGCAGGTGGGCGTGCAGGTCCACCAGGCCCGGCGCCACGATGCAGCCGCGGGCGTCGAGGACTCGGTCACCGCCGCCGGCCGCCGCGGCCAGACCCTCGCCGACCGCCGCGATCGTGCCGTCGGACCCGACGAGCACGTCAGCCGCCCGCTCCCCGGTGGCGTCGATGACGGTGCCGCCGGCGATGACCAGCCGGGGCCGCTCAGCCACCGCCCACCTCGGCGGGGGACGCCTGTTCGGGAGCCGGGGCGGCCTCGGCGTCGGGCCTCGAGGCGATCCCCGGTTCGGCCCCCAGCAGCCAGAAGAGCACCGCCATCCGCACCGAGACGCCATTGGCGACCTGCTCGGCGATCGTGGTGCAGGCCATCTCGGGCACTTCGGAGCCGATCTCGACCCCGCGGTTCATGGGACCGGGATGCATCACGATTGCGTGGTCGGCCAGGCGGCGGGCGCGTTCGGCGCTCAGCCCGAAGCGCTCGTGGAACTCGCGCAGGCTGGGCAGCAGTGCCCGCTCCTGCCGCTCGCGCTGCAGGCGCAGCAGGTACACCACATCGGCGCGGGGCAGGACATCGTCGATGCGGCTGCTGACGCCCACGCCCCAGCCGTCCACCGCAGGTGGCAGGAGCGTGGCCGGCGCCACCAGCGTGACCCCGGCATCCAGCAGTTGCAGCGCCGCCACCAGCGATCGGGCCACGCGCGAGTGGGCGATGTCGCCCACGATCGCCACGTGCCGCCCCTCGACGTCGCCCAACCGCCGGCGGATCGTGTAGCAGTCCAGCAGGGCCTGGGTGGGGTGCTCGTGACAGCCGTCGCCGGCGTTGATCACCGCGGCGTCGAGCCAGCGGGACAGTTGCACCGCCACGCCGGCGCTGCGGTGCCGCACGACCACGCAGTCGACACCCATGGCCGTCACCGTCTGGGCCGTGTCGCGCAGCGACTCCCCCTTGCTCAGCGAGGAACTCCCGGCGCTGAACGTGGCGGTGTCGGCGGAGAGGCGCTTGGCCGCGGTCTCGAAGGAGAGGCGGGTGCGGGTGGAGTCCTCGAAGAACAGCGAGGCCACCGTCCGGCCCCGCAGCGCGGGGACTTTCGGGATGGCCCGGGTGTTGACCTCGGCGAAGCTCTCGGCGAGCCGCAGGATCTCGCGGATCCCGTCGCTGCCGAGGTCGCCGATGGACAGGAGGTGCCGCCGACCGCCGGCGCCGGCCACCGGATCCACCGGCGGCCCGCTCATACCGTCACCCCCAGAACGACGCCCCGGTCGCTGACGTCCACCATCTCCTCGCGGCGGGTGGGCAGGTTCTTGCCCACGTAGTCGGCCCTGATCGGGAGCTCGCGGTGGCCCCGGTCGACCATCACCGCCAGCTGCACGGCGCGGGGGCGCCCGAAGTCGCAGACCGCGTCGAGTGCGGCCCGCACGGTGCGTCCCGTGTACAGCACGTCGTCCACCAACACCACGGTGCGTCCCGTCAGGTCGCCCGAGATCGTGGTGGGGGCCTGCACCAGCACGGGCCGCAGCCCGATGTCGTCGCGGTGCATGGCCACGTCCAGCGATCCGCGGGGCACATCGGCGCCGTCGATCTCGGCCAGCAGCGCGGCCAGCCGTTCGGCCAGGAAGACTCCCCCGGTCTGCAGCCCCACCAGCACCAGGTCCGCCGTGCCGTCGTTGCGTTCGATGATCTCGTGTGCCATGCGCCGCAGCGCCCGGCCGAGCGCCTCGGCGTCCATGATCTCGACCCGGGGCACGAAATCCCCCGGTGTGCCGGCGTGACGCCCGGCGGCGGTGACAGCCCCGGCGCGAGCGGGATCGGTGGCCGCCGCCCGGGCTCTGCGCTCGCGATCGGACAGCGTTCCACCTCCGGTCCGTGCGGGCCTCACGGGACCCGCTTAACGGTCGGGTGACGGTACCACGGCGGTGGCCCGACGCCACGCATCCCCGCCGGCGGGTCCCGCAACGCCGGCTCGGCGCGGCCGCCGGCCGGATCCGCAGGCTCTAGCGGTCCCAGAACCCCCGGTGGGCCTCGACGGCCTCGGCGGTCAGGTGCGGACCGCTGACCTCGACGTGGCGCTGCCCGCTGGCCAGCACGTCGCGGCAGCCGAGCCCGGTCATGGTCGGGTTCCCGCCACCCTCGCCGCCGGCCAACGGCAGCAGGTCGGTCTCGCCCATGGCGTAGACGAGCCGGTTGACCCCGGCCCAGTACATGGCGCCCGAGCACATGGAGCACGGCTCGCAGCTGGAGTAGAAGGTGCCGCCCGCGATCTGGGTGGCGCTGAGAGTGCGGCCGATCCGTCGAGCCAGATTGGTCTCGGCGTGGCCGATGAGGTCGCCGGCGGTGACCACCGAGTTCTCGGCCTCGGCGAGCACGCTGCCGTCCCGGTCCACGAAGATCGCCCCGAACGGGTGGTTGCCGTTGGCTCGCGAGCGCTTGGACACCTCGATCGCCCGCCGCAGGAACGCCTCGTCCCGCTCGCTCAGTGCCGACATGTCAGGTCACCTCCCGTGGCGGACATCCGGACCGGCCGAAGCATCAAGCATCGCCGTCCGCCACTGGATTCCGGCCCCGGATCGAGTCCGGGGCAGGCTCTTCGCCGGAATGACGATGCACCCGGCGATCCCACTCCGGGTCGTCCGCCACGCTAGGCGCGCAGGCGGCCGGCGACCGTGGCCAGGATGCCGTTGACGAAGCGGCCCGAGGACGCCGTGGAGTAGAGGTTGGCGAGTTCCACCGCTTCGTTCAGCACCACCGCCACCGGCGCTTGCGGCCGGTGGGCCAGTTCGTAGACGGCGAGGCGCAGGATGGCGCGGTCCACCGGCGCCATGCGCGCCACCGACCAGTCCACGGCCACCTCCTCCAACAACTCGTCGATGGCCTCGCCGTGCGCGGCGACGCCCTCGATCAGCTCGGTGGCCAGCGGCGACGGCGGCAGGTCCTGGCGGCTGAGCAGCTCCCCGACGGCGACCTCTCGGGACTCGGCCTCGTAGAGCAGCCCCAGCGCCCGCTCGCGCGCCCCCCGGGCCTCGCTCCGGGCGCCGGGGGTGGCGTCGGGATCGGCGCGCCCGCTCACCCTCGTGCGATGTACTGGCCCGAGCGGGTGTCCACCTTGATGCGCTCGCCGGGCTCGATGAACAGCGGCACCGACACCACCAGGCCGGTTTCGGTGACGGCCGGCTTGGTGGCTCCCGAGACCCTGTCGCCCTGGATGCCCGGCTCGGTCTCGGTGACCGCCAGGGTGACCGCGGCGGGCAGGTCGGTGCCCACGATCTCGCTGCCGTACATCTGCAGGATCACCGAGTCGCCCTCGATGATGTAGTTCCCGGTATCGCCCAGAGTGGCCTCATCGACGTAGAGCTGCTCGTAGGTCTCGCCGTCCATGAACACCCGAGCCTCACCGTCGCGGTACAGGTACTGCATGGAGCGCTTGTCGATGATGGCCCGCTCCACCTTCTCGCCGGCCCGGAAGGTGCGCTCCAGCACCGCTCCGGTGCGCGCGTTCTTGAGGGTGGTGCGCACGAAGGCGTGACCCTTGCCGGGTTTGACGTGCTGGAACTCCACGACCGAGAAGAGCCCCTCACCCAGGTCGAGCGTCATGCCCGTCTTCAGGTCATTGGTGGTGATGGCGACCATTCGTGCCTCCGTTGGGTGTGGCTCCGTCGGATGTGACCGGCCTCAGGCCACGACCAGCGTCTTGGGCGAGCACGTGAGGCGGCGGCAACCGTCGCCGGTCACGACCACGGTGTCCTCGATGCGCACGCCGCCGCTGCCGGCCAGGTAGATGCCCGGCTCGACGGTGACGATCTCGCCGGCGGCCAGCACCTCGTCGGAGCGGCTGCTGAGGCTGGGCGCCTCGTGGATGTCGAGGCCCACGCCGTGGCCGGTGCTGTGCATGAAGGCCTCGCCCCAGCCGGCCTCGCTGATGAGATCGCGGCAGACCGCGTCCACGTCCGCGCACGACACCCCGTCGGTGACGGCCTCCACGCCGGCCTGCTGCGCCTCCCGCACCACCTCGAAGATCCTCTCGCCGGGGGATCGCGGCTCGCCCACGCAGACCGTGCGGGTCATGTCGGAGCGGTAGCCGTCCACGATCGCCCCGAAGTCGATGACCACCAGGTCTCCGGGCTCGATGGGGCGCGGGCCCGGGCGGGCGTGCGGCAGGGCGCTGTTCTCGCCGGCCGCCACGATGGTGTCGAACGCCGAGCCGGAGGCGCCGCGGCGGCGCATGAGATGATCCAACTCGGCCGCCACGTCGCTCTCGGTGGGACGCTCGGCCAGGCGCGGCAGCACCTCGGCGAGGGCGCCGTCCGCCGCCGCGGCGGCGGCCGCCACCCGGGCCACCTCCTCGGGCGACTTGCGGCGGCGCAGGCGTTCGATCACGCCCGTGGAGGGAACCAGCTCGGCGCCGTCGAACCACTCGCCGGCGAACCGCCGGTAGCGGGACCAGCTGACATTGTCGGCCTCCAGGGCGAGACGACCCAGCCCGCTGACCGCGGCGGCAGCCGCCTCCTGCTGCTCGCTGGGGCGGTTGGCGATGATGACGCGGCCCTCGACCCCCGCGGCCTCCAACTCGGCCGGCGCCTGCGTGGCGTAGCGACCGTCGGTGATGACCAGCAGGTCGTCCGCCGTGAGCACCACGACCATGGCGGAGCCGCTGAAGCCGGTGAGCCAGCGACCGTTCGCCAGGTTGGTGAGCACCAGGGCGTCGACCGGCTCGGCCGCCGGGCCGTTGCCCTCGGCGCCCGGCACGGCGGCGACCTTCACCCCCTCGGCCAGGACCTCCCGCACGCTCGCCGCCCTGCCGGCGAGGCGCAGCGGCGGCAGGCCCGCCGCCACCGACGGCGATCCCGCCGTGGCGCCCACCGCGCTCGCCTCCATCTCAGCCGCCTGCCAGTTCGGCGGCCGCCTCGACGGCCAGCCGGTAGCCCAACCCGCCGAAACCGCAGATCAGGCCGTCGGCGACCGGGGCGACGACGGACGCCTGCCGCCAGGCGTCGCGGGTGTACGGGTTCGAGAGGTGCAACTCCACCACCGGGCCGGCGAAGGCCGCCAGGGCGTCCTGCAGCGCCCGCGAGTAGTGCGAGAGGGCACCGGCGTTGATGACGATGGCGGCTGCCCTGCCGACGGCCCCGCCGACCGCGTCCACCAGGTCGCCCTCGTGGTTGGACTGCACGTGCTCCAGAGCGAAGCCGGCCTCGGCGGCGGCCGCGGTCGCCGTGCGGACGTGGTCCTCCAGCGTGTCGGTTCCGTAGACCTCGGGCTCGCGCTGTCCGAGCAACTGCAGGTTGGGGCCCGACAGCAGGAGGATCACGGGAGCTGGGTTGGGAGTCTGATTCATCTGATCGCCTCCAGGGCTTCGGCCAGCACGACCCGGTCCACGCCGCGCACCGGCTCGGGCCCGCGCGGACCGTCGAGGACGAGGGTCAGTTCGCCGACGGCCTTCTTGTCCCGGCCGAACAGATCGATGAGTTCGCCGGTCTCGGTACCTGCCGGCAGCGTTGCGGACAGACCGTAGGCACTCACGACCTGCCGGTGCTCGGCCACCCTATCGTCGTCGATGCGCCCGAGCCGCCGTGCCACCTCGGCGGCGTAGACCAGACCCACGGCCACGGCCTCGCCATGCCGCAGACCGAAGCCGCCGGCGATCTCCAGGGCGTGAGCGAGCGTGTGCCCGTAGTTCAGCAGCATGCGCCGCCCCGACTCGCGCTCGTCGGAGGCCACGATCTCGGCCTTCAGCGCCACGCAACGGGCGATGCGCCGCTCCAGCGGCAGGGCGGCCATGGCGGCGGCGGCGATCGCCCCCGAACCGCCGCCACCCAGGAAGTGGTACTTGGCCATCTCGCCGAGACCCGAGCGGTACTCGGCCTCCGGCAGGGTTGCCAGCACCTCGGTGTCGCAGAGCACCGCCGAGGGCTGCCAGAAGGCACCCACCAGGTTCTTGCCCTCCGGCAGGTTCACCCCCGTCTTGCCGCCGATGGCGGCGTCGATCTGGCCCAGCAGCGTGGTGGGGACGAAGACCACCGGGGTGCCCCGGTGGTAGACGGCGGCGGCGAATCCGGCCACGTCGGTGACGAGACCGCCCCCGACCGCCACCACCGCGTCACCGCGCGTGAGACCGAAACGACTGAAGCGCCGGCAGAGATCCTCGACGGTGGCCAGCGACTTGGACCGCTCCCCCGCCGGGATCGTGAATGTCTCGACGGCGCCGACCGTCTCGCCGGGGTCCACCTCCACGCCGATGCCCTCGGCAGTCACGACGGCGACCCGGCGCGGGACCGCCGGCAGGCAGGCGGCCAACTCGTCGGCCAGCCGGTGCCGGGCGCCCGGACCCACCAGGACGTCATAGGAACGGTTGCCGAGCCCGACGCCGATGCGGGCGGGTCCGCCGGCGTTCTCGCCGCCTGCTCCGCCGCCTTCCCGGTCATCGCTGCCGTCGTCGACGTCGGCCTCGCCGGTCATCCACCCGCGGACGCCCGCCAGGCGCGTCACCAGGGCGGAAGCCGCCTCGCCGGCGGAGAGTTCATCGGCATCCAGGACGATGTCGGCCACCTCGTCGTACCAGCGGTCGCGCTCGGCTGCCAGCGCGCGCAGTTTCGCGATCAGCGCCTCGTCGCCCCCCGCCCCCGCCAGCAGGGGCCGCCCCGACCCGTCCGCAACCCTGGTGGCCAGCACCTCCGGACGCGCCCGCAGCCAGCAGACCACGGCACCGGCCAGCAGGGCACGGTTGGCGGCGACGGTCACCGCCCCGCCGCCGGTTGCCACCACCAAGGGCTCGGTGCTCGCCAGCACCTCGGCGAGGAGCTCGCTCTCACGGCGCCGGAACCCGGGCTCTCCCTCGCTCTCGAAAATCTCCGGGATCGACCGGCCCGCGGCGGCGGCCACGAGCGCGTCGCAGTCCACGAACCGGCGCCCCAGGGTGAGCGCCAGCCTCCGGCCCGTCTCCGACTTCCCCGAGCCCATCATCCCGACCAGCGCGACGTGACGCACGGATCCGAGGCTACCGGTCACATCGGGCCGGGCTCGGGACACTCCACCGGGGGATTCCAGGCTCCTGGGGTTACCCGGCAGCGGGGTCCCGAAGCGGTACCGTCGGGTTCGTGCGGGCACTGGGCGTGGACCTCGGAACACGGAGGGTGGGTTTGGCCCTCAGCGACTCCGAAGGGCGCCTCGCCACGCCGCTGGAGGTTCTGGAACGCTCCGGATCCGAGGCGCAGGACCACGCCGCCATCGCCGCCGTGGCGACTGAACGGGAGGTCCAGGTCGTCGTGGTGGGCCTGCCGATGTCGCTGGACGGCACGATGGGCCCGGCAGCCCGGGCGGCCAAGGCCGAGATCGGGCGCCTGGCGGTGGCCCTGGAGGTCCCGGTGGAGACCTGCGACGAGCGCCTCAGCACCGCCGCAGCCGACCGGCAGCTGCGCCTCGGTGAGGTGAAGGGGCCCCGGCGGCGACAGGTCGTGGACATGGCGGCCGCCGCGGTGATCCTCCAGTCGTGGCTCGACGCCCGTCGCGACACCGCCCCGACGTGAACGAGGACCGCCCCGGCGACGGGTTCGACCCGCTGATCGGCGAGCCACCGGGCGGAAGCGATCCGCCCGCTCGCGAGCCCGAGGCCGACCGACCAGCGGGCGGCGAACCACCCACCACGCGACCCGCAGGGCAACCGGCGGCAGCAGACACCCCCGCGGCATCCGCCGAGAAGCCGGCGGAGCCGGGCACCCGGCCCGGCCGGGATCCCGCTCCCGGCGACATGCTCCTGGATCCCGCGGCGATCGCCGAGGACGAGGCCCTGTTCTTCGGGGACGACGCCTGGATCCGCTTCCGGCGCCCCTGGGGGTTCTGGCGGCGCATGCTGGTGCTCCTCGGCGGGCTGGCGCTCGTGCTGGGCGGCGCCTACTGGGGGGGCAACTCGTGGCTGCAGCGCCAACTCGACCCGCCGGGCGAGCCGCACGGCAGCTTCCTGGTGGAGATCCCCAGCGGCGCCGGAGTCAACGACATCGCCCGGATCCTGGCGAACGAGGGAGTGGTCGCCAACGCCACCGTCGCCCGCCTCTGGTGGCGTGACGCCGAAAGCCTCCAGGCCGGGTCCTACTACTTCGCCGAGAACATGTCGGTGGACGCGGCCCGGGCGGTGCTGGAGGCCGGGCCGATCCCACCGGTCTTCGAGAGCATCACGATCCCCGAAGGCCTGTGGCTCAGCGAGATCGCCGACCGGCTGCTGGACTCCCTGCCGGAGTTCGACCCCGTCGAACTGCAGGCGGCTCTCAGCGACGGGCGGATCCGGTCGAGGTTCGTGCCGGCCGGGATCACCAGCCTGGAGGGCGTGCTGTTTCCCGACACCTACCAGGTGGACGAGAGGGGCGTGAGCGACGAGCGCGACCTCGTGCGCCGGATGGTGGAGCAGTTCGACACGGTGGCGACCCGGATCGGCTACGACGACGCCCGTGAGCGCATCGGCCTCACGCCCTACCAGTTGCTGGTGGCCGCCTCGATCGTGGAGGCGGAGGCGGCGCGGTCCGAGGACCGCCCGAAGGTGGCGCGGGTGATCTACAACCGTCTCAACGCGGGAATGCCACTGCAGATGGACGCCACCGTGCTGTACGCCATCGGCCAGCGCAAGAGTTCCCTGACGCTCACGGACCTCGACGTCGACTCGCCCTACAACACCCGCAGGTTCGGTGGCCTGCCGCCCACGCCGATCGCCGCGCCCGGCCGCGAGTCGCTGACGGCCGCCATGAACCCCGAGCCGGGAGATTGGCTGTACTTCGTACTCGTCGAGCGGGACGGCACACTGTTCTTCACCGAGGACTACGACGAGTTCCTGGTGCGGGCGGCCGACGCCCGCGCCCGGGGGGTGTTCTGATGGCGCAGCCGGCCGGACTCAGCGGGAGGACCCGCCTGGCGATCGTGATCGGCGACCCGGTTCGCCACTCGCTGTCGCCGGCCATCCACAACGCCGCGTTCGCCGCCTGCGGGCTGGATTGGGTATTCCTGGCGTGCGAGGTGCCCGAGGGTCGGGTTCCCGAGGCCCTGGCGGGCGCGGTGGCGCTCGGGATCGAGGGAATCTCGGTGACCATGCCGCACAAGGCGCCCGTGGCGGTCGCCGTGGACGAGCTCTCCGAGACGGCGCGGCTGCTGGGCGCCGTCAACTGCGTCGCACGGAGCGGCGAGCGCCTCGTCGGGCACAACACCGACGGCGACGGCTTCGTGGACGCACTGGCAAGCGAGGCCGGCTGGTCGCCGGAGGGTGCGCGCTGCATGGTGTTCGGCGCGGGCGGCGCCGGCCGGGCGGTCACACTCGCCCTCGCCGACGCCGGGGCCGCCGAGGTTGCGGTCGTGAACCGCACGCCCGGCAACGCCGAGGCCGCGGCCGCTCTGGCGGGCGAGCGGGGACGCGTCGCCGAGGCTGGCGAGGCGGGGCTGTTCGACCTGGTGGTGAACGCCACGCCACTCGGCATGACCGGTCACCGCGGCGCGGTGCTCCCCCTGGATCCCGCCCTCCTGCACCCCGGTCAGATCCTCGTGGACCTGGTCTACGAACCCGCCGAGACACAGCTGCTGGCCGCGGCTCGAGACAACGGCATACGCGCCTTCAATGGCGTCAGGATGCTGGTCCACCAGGCGGCACGCGCCTTCGAGTTGTGGACGGGCGTGGAGGCACCGACCGAGGCGATGGCGGCGGCCACAGCGGAGGCGCTGGCCCGCCGCTGATCCAGCGGCCACCGCCGCCCCCAATCGGAGGGCGAGACGAGGGAGGGGGCGCCGGGGGCCGGCTTGCGACGCCTTGCGCCCGCGCCGAAGGAGCAAACGGCCACCGCCGCCCCCGACCGGAGGGCGGATGGAACCTGCTAGAGCCCGCCGGCGCGCTGGGAGGCAGCTGCCTGGCGGACCAGGTCGAGTGCCTCGTCGAGGCGGCCGGCGTCCTTGCCGCCGGCCGTGGCGAAGTCGGGATTGCGGCCCCCTCCCCCGCCGACCAGCTTGAGGGCGTCGCCGAGCAGGTCCGAGGCGTGCCAGCCCTCGCCGGGCACCACCGCGGACACGAACGCCACGCCGCCGCTCGCCGGCGCGGTCGCCAGAACCACCCCGGTCACGCCGTCGCGGTCGCGCACGGTGACGGCCAGGTCGCGCAACTCGTTGCGGTCCACGCCGTCGATGCGGGCCACCACCAGGCCGTCGTCGGCCGCTGCGGCCAGGTCACCGGCCCGGTCGCCGGCCGCCCGGCGCCGCAGTTCCTTCAGTTCGTCCCGCAGGGCCTTCAACTCGCCGGCCCAGCGGCCCGCTCCCTCCACGACGTCCTCGGGCGGCACGCCGAGCACGCCCGCCGCCTCCGCCAGGCGGGACTCGGCGTGGCGCAGGCGCTGGATCGGAATGTCTCCGCACACGGCCTCGAGCCGGCGGATGTTCGACCCGATGGATCCTTCGGAGATGATCTTCAGCGGTCCGATGTCGCCGAGCGCCCGCACGTGGGTGCCGCCGCAGAGTTCGATGGAGTTCGGGCCGGCCTCCAGCACCCGCACGGTGTCGCTGTACTTGTCGCCGAAGAACGCGATGGCCCCGGCCGCCTTGGCCTCCTCCATCGAGGTCTCGTAGTGGCGGCAGGCGGGATTGGCGAGGATCTCGGCGTTGGCGAGGTCCTCGATGGCGGCGATCTCGTCGCCGCTGAGTCCGCTGTAGTGGCTGAAGTCGAAGCGCAGCCGGTCGGGCGCCACCAGCGAGCCCTGCTGCTTGACGTGCGTGCCCAGCACCTCCCGCAGCGCCCAGTGCAGGATGTGGGTGCCGGTGTGGTGGCGGCGGATGGCGGCGCGGCGCACGCCGTCGATGACCGCCCGCACGCTCTGGCCGGGCCGCAGCCGGCCGACCCCGCCCTCGGTGTGGTGCAGGTGCAGGCCCGCCACCACGTAGGTGGTGTCGGTGACCGCAAGCGCCTCGTCGTCGCCGTCCGCGTGGAGGTGGCCCGTGTCGCCGATCTGCCCGCCGGCCTCGGCGTAGAACGGGGTGCGGTCCAGCACCACACCCTGGGGGGTGACGGCCAGCACCCGGGCGGTGGACTCGCCGCGGTCGCGGCCCACGAACTCCGTCTCGCCGAACTCGTCGAGCACCTCCAGGTAGACGCTCAGGTCGCCGGCGTCGGTCGAGCGGGCCGCGAAGTCCTCCCTGGCCCGGCGACGCTGCTGCTCGAGTTCGGCCTCGAACCCTTCGCGATCCAGCTCCACGCCGCGCTCGCGGGCGATCTCCTCGGTGACCTCGAAGGGGAAGCCGTAGGTGTCGTGCAGCAGGAACGTGACCGAGCCTCCCAGGGGCTCGTCCGCCTCGAGGCCCCCGAGCGCCTCTTCGAGCAGCACCGATCCCCTGCCGAGGGTCTCCCGGAAGCGGACCTCCTCACGCTCGGTGACGTCGCGGATGAAGGCGTGATTGCCGACCAGTTCGGGGTAGTCGTGACCCATGATGTCGACCACCTCGTCCACCAGGAGCGGCGTCACCACGCTGTTCACGCCGAGCAGGTAGGCATGGCGGATGGCCCTGCGCATGATCCGGCGCAGCACGTGACCGCGCTCGGAGTTGGACGGGAACACCCCGTCGCCGATGAGGAAGGCCATCGTTCGGGCGTGCTCGGCGAGGATGCGCAGCGAGACGTCGGAGGCGTCGGAGGCGCCGAGGCGCACACCGGACAGTTCGGACGCCTTGGCGACCAACCGCGCCATCTCGTCGATCTCGAAGACCGAGTCCACCCCCTGCAGCAGCGTCAGCACCCGCTCCAGGCCGGCGCCGGTGTCGATGCTGGGCTTGGGCAGGGGCACCATCGAGCTGTCCGCCTGCTGCTCGAACTGCATGAACACCAGGTTCCAGAACTCCACGTAGCGCTCGTCGCCGCCGTGGGCCGGCCCGCCGCCGGGCCCGTACGCCTCGCCCTTGTCGAAGAAGATCTCCGAGCACGGCCCGCAGGGGCCCGTGTCGCCCATGCGCCAGAAGTTGTCCTCGTCGAGGCGCTGGATCCGCTCGGCCGGCACGCCGACGGCATCGCGCCAGATGTCGGCGGCCTCGTCGTCACTGAGGTGGACCGTGATCCAGAGACGGTCCGGGTCGAACCCGAGGCGCTCGGTGGACAGCTCCCAGGCCCAGGCGATGGCGTCGGGCTTGAAGTAGTCGCCGAAGCTGAAGTTGCCCAGCATCTCGAAGAAGCTGAGATGCCGGCGGGTGCGGCCGATCTCGTCGAGGTCGTTCTGCTTGCCGCCGGCCCGCACGCATTTCTGGACCGTCGTGGCCCGCTTGTAGGGCGACGGCTCGGTGCCTGTGAAGTAGGACTTGAACGGCACCATCCCGGCGACGGTGAACAGCAGCGTGGGGTCGTAGGGGATGAGGCTGGCCGAGGGGACGACCGTGTGGTCGCGCTCGGCGAAGAAGCCGGTGAAGATGCTGCGCAACTCGCTTGCTGTGGTTCCGGACATGGCGTGGCGCTGGGGTCGGGGGCGTGCTCGGACGATCAGGACGTCGGAACGAGGGTATTGCCGGATCGGGCCGGGGTGCTACTCGGGGCGACCCTGCTCGCGCCGGTCGTCCCGAAGGGTCCGGCGACTCTCCTCGATGGCCTCGAAGATCTCGTCGGTGACTTCTCGCACGGCATCGGTCAGCTGGCGTGCCCACGAGGGTCCCGCAGCCGCGGTGCCGGAACGGCCGGGCGGGGAGCCACCGGATGCCCTGCCGGCGGTGGTCCCGGCGTCCCCGGACCGTCCCCGGGCAGCGGCGTCCTCAGCCCGCGTGGCCGACGCGGCGCTGCGCTGGGCCTGAACGGCGGCCAGACGCGCGGCGAGGCGCGCCGAGGCGGCCTGGTAACCCGAGCGCAGCAGGTACACCGTGGCCCGGCGCGTCCGGGACGGGCGCCGCGTCTCGGCTTCCCAGCCGGCGGCGGGCTCGGATGCGGCGGTGGCGTCCGCTTCGGGCGCGTCGCCGCGGCGGAACAACGAGGCGACCGCCGCGAACGGCTCGACGAGGGCCCGATAGGTCACCCGGGACAGCGACTCGGCTCGCTCGGACACGGCCTCGGCGACATCCAGCAGGCCCCCGACCCGCTGCACCTCGCCGGTCACCCGCCCGGACGCCTCCTCGATGCGCTCCACAGCCGGCAGCAGGTCGCGGCGGATCTCGCCCAGCAGGCGGCGCAACTCCCTGAGCGACCGGCTGAGGCTGACCCCCACGGCGCCGAGGACCGCCACGGCAACCACCACGGCCACGCTGGCCAGCACCACGGCAAGCTCGCCACCACTCACGGTTATTCTCCCTGGCCGACCCCGCGCCTCGTTGGCAGGATACTCGCACCCCTCGCCTGCGCCCGCACGGCCGCAGCCCGCGCGATCAGCGCATGCCCCCCGAGCTGAGCCTCCTCCTGGCCTCGCGCCAGGTCGGGAACCGGGGACCCGGAACCTCCCAGCGCAGGAACGCCGAGGCGTCGCGGTCGGCGATCTCGTCGAAGACGACCATCGACTGCAGGTGGGCGCCCGATCGCACGAAGTCGTCGATCGCCGCGGACTCCCGCCAGATGGACTGCGTATAGAACCGCAGCCGCAGGAAGTCGGCCCTCCGCCGGTAGCGGAGCACTCCCGGGTCGTCTCTCAGTTGGGCCTTGATCTCACCGTTGATCCCGAAGAAGCGCCGCAGGTGCCGCCAGCCCCTCAACTGCAGCCGGGTCGCAACGACAATCATCGGTCGTAATACTCGCGCACCCCCTGGATCCGGGGTCTGCCAGGACTTGATTGAGTCGACCCACACTGGCGCGAGATCTGCTTTGGTAACGTTTTCCGGGCTGACGGGCCGGGCCATCGACATCGGAGGGGGTTAGATGACATGGTGAATGAGGCGACCGACCCCGTCGGTGTGCACCATGTCGGCATCACCGTGCGCGACGCTGATCGATCCGCCGGATTCTGGTGTGCCCTCCTCGACGTCGAGCCGATCTGGCGGAAACGTCTCTCGGGCAGGTATCTCGGCGGAGTGACGGGATATCCCGGGATAGAGCTCGAGGCCGCCTTGGTGGGATTCCCCAACGGCGTCGTGCTGGAGATCCTCGAGTACCAGACAGACGACAAGACGCCCAACCCGACCGCCACCGCCAACCCCGGAAACGTGCACATCTGCCTGGAAGTCGTCGACGCCGACTCCATGCGGGACAAGGCCATCTCCCTCGGGGCGAAGCCGGTGAGCACGTCCGTGATCGAGGTATCCGAAGGACCCAACGCGGGCGCACGTGTCTGCTACCTGCGAGATCCCGACGGCATCACCTTCGAGTTCTTCCAGCGGCCATGAAGACTGCGGCGCCGGCAGCGGTCCCCGCTCTCGAGTTGCGCGGCGTGAGCAAGTCCTTCGGCGCGGTGCGGGCGGCGCGCAACATCTCCTTCACCGTCGATCGCGGCGAGGTGGTCGGCCTGCTCGGCGACAACGGCGCTGGGAAGAGCACGATCGTCAACTGCATTTCCGGTGACCTGCACTTCGACGAGGGCGCGATCCTCGTAGACGGGGATCTGGTGAGGATCGAACAGCCACAGGATGCGCGCGACCTGGGCATCGAGACGGTGCATCAGGACCTGGCGCTGGTGGATGTCCTCGATGTCACGTCAAACATGTTTCTCGGCCGCGAGAAGCCGACGCGCTTCCGCCTCCTGCGCGCCCTCGGCTGGCTCGACCGCCGCGGCATGGAACGCGACACGCGGGAGAACCTCAACCGGCTGCACATCCAGATCCCATCGGTGCGCACCCCTGTCACCCACCTGTCCGGCGGGCAACGACAGGCGGTGTCGGTGGGGCGGGCGGTGCTGTGGGGCCATCACATCGTCCTGCTCGACGAGCCCGCCGCCGCCCTGGGTGTCGAGCAGACGGAACTCGTGCTGGGTCTCATCAAGCGGCTTCGCCACGAAGGAGTGGCGGTGCTTCTCATCAGCCACAACATGCACGACGTGCTCGAGGTCTGCGACCGGGTCGTGGTCATGCGTCACGGCGCCATGATCGGGGAGATCCGCGACTTGTCCCGGACGACGCCCCGAGACCTCGTCGACCTCATCACGGGCGTCACCCTGGGCGAGGTCGACACCGCGCGCCACAACTAGGCGTCTCGCGGCGCTCCGGCCGTCACGTCATCACCCAGCCGCCGTTGACGTCGACGGAGGCACCGGTCATGTAGCCGGCTGCATCCGAGGCGAGGAAGGCGACCACCTCGCCGATCTCGTGCGGCTGCGCCGCTCGGCCGAGCGGAATCTGCGACATCCACGAGGCGCGGTCCTCCGCGGTGACGTGCTCGGTCATGAAGCTGTCGACGAACCCGGGCAGCACCGCGTTCACGGTCACCCCCGACGGGCCGTAGTTGCGGGCGAAGTTCTTCGTCAAGGAGACGATGGCGGCCTTCGTCGCGTTGTAGACCGCCGACTGCGACACGCCGCCGGTGCGAGCACCCACGCTGGAGATGTTGACTATGCGGCCCCACCCCCGCTCCGCCATCCCGCCCACGAGGTCCCTCGAAAGGAGGAACATGGCGCGCAGATTCACCGCGATCGTGGCGTCGAACTCCGCGACGGTGAAGTCCTCGATGGGCTTGTGCACGAAGATCGCAGCGCTGTTCACCAGGATGTCGACCGGTCCTGCCTCGGCGACGACGCGAGCGCATTCCTCCGGCCGGGCGAGGTCGGCTTGTGTCGCCACGTCGACCTCGATCTCGTGATCGAGCACGTCCACCCCGATGACCCGGTGCCCGTCGGCGCGCAACCGGGTGACGATGGCGCCGCCGATGCCACGCGCCGACCCGGTGACAAGCGCGATGCGGTGCCGCCCGCCCGCGCTCATATCCGGTACGCCCGCTGGGCGTTCCCGGCCGGGAACGCCGCCTGGCGGTCTGCAGAGCCCACGGCCGGCTGAGTGAATCCGTGCGTGCCTACCAACTCATCGGTCACGTGGCACCTCCTGTCCCGCTCCAACCTAGCCAGTGATCTCGAATCGTTTCTTGCCCTCGTCGTCTCATGGCTAGGCTGATCCCATAGTCAGGACCGCCCTCGTCACCGGCAGTGCGCAGGGGATCGGTCGGGCCGCCGCCGAGGCACTCGCCGCCGCGGGACATCGAGTCCACGGGCTCGATGTGCGGCCCCACACCGATGCCGCCTTCGAAGCCATCCAGGCCGACCTGGCCGACACCGGCACCTGCCGGCGGGTCGTCGCCGGGATCGGGGCGGTCGACATCCTGGTGAACAATGCGGCGATCCTGGTCGAGAAGCCCGTCGACGAGTTCAGCGACGACGAGTTCGATCGGACGATGGCGGTCAACCTCCGGGCCCCGTTCGTGCTCTCGGTGGCGGCCGTGACCGGCATGGCGGAGCGCGGTTGGGGCCGGATCATCAACGTGTCCAGCACCGGCGCCCGGACGGGCGGCATCTCCCAATCGTGCGTCTACTCGGCCTCGAAGGCAGGCATCGTCAGCATCACCAAGAACTTCGCCCGCAACTACGGCCGGTCCGGCGTCACCGTGAACGCCGTGCTCCCCGGGGCGATCAACACCCCGATGGCCCGCGGCCAGTTCGACAAGGATCCCGACCTGGAGTCGTCGGTGCTCGCCGCCAGCCCGCTGCACCGTCTGGGGGAGGGATCGGAGGTGGCTGCGGTCATCGCGTTCCTGGCCTCCGACGATGCGTCCTACATCAACGGAGCGAGCCTCGACGTCAACGGAGGGTGGGTGATGACCTAGTGCGGGGCGAGCCGGTCATCTCCGAAGCAGGCTGAGCAGCCCCTTCCCGTCAGCCGGACATCAGCGCACCGCCGCCACGCGTCCCGTGGCGGCGCTCCGGTAGGCGGCTTCAGTGATCTCCACCGATCTCGCCCCGACGTGTCCCGGTGACCGGTTGCGGGTGTCGCGTCCCAGGGCGAGGTCGATCAGCGTGTGCACCGGGCCGTCGCAGTCGTAGTCCCCGGCGTGGTCGTGGAGTTCGAGAGCGATGTCCCGGCCGGAGCCGCCGAACCAGTGGACGAGTTCACGCCCCAGATCCACTGACAGCATTCCTTCGGACCCGATGATGCGCACCGACAGGACGTGCTTGTTGCCTCGGTAACCCAGGTGGCACGAAGTCCCCGAGACCGTGCCGATGGCCCCATTGGTGAATCGGACCGACATCGCGTCATGGAGCTCGACGGGCGCCTCGAGTGGCGCCGTCATCATGGAGAACACCTCCGACGCCCGCAGGTACTCGGCCAACCACAGCGCCAGGCCGAGTGCGTGGGACACCTGGGCCTGGGCGTATCCGCCCCCCGAGAGGGAGGGGTCCGTATAGGTCTCGGGTCGTGCCGTCGCATCCGGCGACCCCGCGTCGTACGGCCGCGCCTCGGCGAGCAGCTCGCGCGCCGCCGAGGACATGTCGACCATCACGTGCTCCACCTCGCCGAAGCCCCCGTGCTCCTCGACCAGCTCCTTGGCGCGGGCCACCATCGGCTTGTAGTTCCAGCCGAGCGCCAGGACGAGGTGTCGCCCGAGCCGCTCGGCTGTCTCGACGAGATCCCAGGCATCGGCGGGGTCGATCGTGAACGGCTTCTCGACCATGACATGGGCACCCGCCTCCATCGCGGCCTTGGCGTGCTCGTAGTGGTACCGGTTGGGACTGGAGACGATGCAGAGGTCCAAGCCCATCTCGAGGAGTTCGCGGTGATCGGTGACGCCGCGCTCGAACCCGAACTGTTCGGTGATCCACGGGATGAGCGCCTGCTCGGGCCGCGCGAAGCCGGCGAGTGCGACGTCGTCGGTGCGCTTCGCCAGGTTGGGGATGTGGGAGGCGACGGCCCACGAGCCGGCTCCGATCACGCCCGCTCTCAGCCGAGGCATCCCTCAGAGCCCACCGGCGCCGGTCATGCTGAACACCCGCTGCGGGTTTGCTCGCAGGATCGTGTCGAGAACCTCCTGGGACGTGCCCCGCCTGCGCATCCACGGGACGATGTGCTCCACGATGTAGTCGTAGCCGTGCCCGCCGTAGCGGTGCAGGCGGTGCTTGGTGCAGATGTCCATCGACATGAGGACCCGTTCCGTGAACCCGTGCTCGACCAGGAGATCCACCCGGTCGAGACGTTCGGCGTCGTTCGGCATCGACAGCCCGGCCGGACGCCTCGGCACGAGTCCGGCGTCGGTCATCACGCCCACGGTGGGGAACATGGAGGTCTCCTGGCCGAAGATGTCGTACTCGAGGTAGACGCCGGTCTCGGCGAGGTCCAAGACCTCCTTCGGCTCGAGGACAGTCCGGTCGATGTGGGCGATGATGATCCTGCTCGTGTCCAGGCCGGCGGTGGTGAGCACGTCGATGATCTCGGCCGGGGCGGCAGGATCGCGGCCCGGGTGCACCATCACTGCGGCGTCCGTCTCCAGCGAGGCGATGGCGGCGGCGCGCAGTGCCTTGCGTTCGGAGTCCCGCAGCGGCCAGTAGCAGCCCATCTCGCCGATGAGCCCGGCCTTGACGCCGGTGTCGTCGATCCCCTCGGTGAGCTCGCGGATCATCTCGGCCGCCAGGTCGGTGTCGGATCGCCGGTCCATGTCGGCGGGATGGGTCTCGGCGACGTAGAACCCGGTGCCGGCGACGATCTTGACCCCGGTGGCCCGAGAGACCCGGAACAGCGCCCTGGGGTCGCGTGCGATCCACCGCGTCGTCGGGTCGACGATGCTGTCGCCGCCGGCCCGGTGGTACCACCGAACCTCCTCGATGGCGACCTCCTCGTCGTACAGCTGGAGGTTGTCGACGTTGCTGGTCCAGTACTGGCGGACCCATTCGATGTTGCTCTCCGACACCGGCTCGTGGGCCCGGAAGCGCTCCGACGCCTCCTGCGGCTCGACGAACGACGGGTTGAGCAGGAAGACGTGCTCGTGGGGCATCGTCACGCCGAGCTCCTCCGGTGCGACGGGGCCGGTCACCGTCTGGACGAATGGCGCAGTCCCGGTCATGCGTGCTCCTCCCACCGAACTCGTCGGGTCACCGCTGGCTCACCCTGATCCTGAACTGGTCGAAGGCGACCGCCGACAGCAGGAGGGCGCCCAGGATGATCTCCTGCCAGAACGACTGAACGCTCAGCAGGTTGAGGCCGTTGTCGAGCAGTCCGATGATGAAGACCGCGACGATCGTGCCCATCATGGAGCCACGGCCACCGCTGAGGCTGGCGCCGCCCAGGATGACCGCGGTGATCACTTGCAGTTCGAGCCCCTGAGCGGCGATGGGTGACGAGGCCCCGAGCTGCGACACCAGGATCAGGCCGGCGAGGATCGCGCTCAGCGCCGACAGCAGGAAACCGACGACGATGTTCCTGCTCACCTTGATGCCGGCGAGGCGGGCGGCCCGGTCGTCGCCGCCCATCGCGTAGATGTGCTTCCCGAACCTGGTGAATCGCAGGACCAGGTAGTAGAGCAACGCCACGAGGGCGAACATGTACGCCGAGAGTGGAACAGTCAGGATCCGGTTGGTCCCGAGCGCACCGAACCCGTCGAGAATGAGCGTCTGGCCTCCGGAGACCAGTTTGGCGGCGCCCCGGAAAGCGGCGAGCGTCGCCAGGGTCGTGATGATCGAATTGACCCGGAATACGACCACTCCCACCGCATTGATGATCCCGACCAGCAGGCCGGCTCCGATGGCGGCGAAGATGGCCAGCGTCAGCGACGTGGGGGCCACGTTCGCCATCACCATCCCGACGAACACGGCGCAGGAGGCGACCGACAGGTCGACCTGCCCGGCGATGAGCAGCATCGTCGCAGGGGCGGCGATGATCCCGAGCACCGCCACGTTGGTGACGACGTTGACCAGGTTGTTCGGTCTCAGGAGGAACTCCGACCGGATCGCGAAGAAGGCGCCGAGGGCGAGCAGCACCACGAGCAACGCGGCCCACTCCGGAACGCGCCCGAGCCGCGATCGGGTTCGAACGTCCCGCCCAGCGGTGTCGGCGGGACTCGATGCCTTGGTTGTCCTCACCGTCGATCTCCTGCCTCAGCACCTCGTTGGGGCCTTCGGTCGTCCGGTCGAAGAGGGAACCCCGGGCCCTTCGCCGGAGGGGCCCGGGGTCCTGGTGCACTCAGGCTTCCATCGATCCTGGGTCGCTAGCCGCAGGTCTGGTCCGGATAGAAGTCGGTGAAGGGCGCCGTCGGGAACAGGTCCGTTCCCAGGATCGCGGGGTTGTTCGTCAGCACGATGTGGTTGACGAACAACGGATCCGGGATCTCGATCCCCTGAGCCGCAGCGATGGCTGCCGGAACCGTCGTCCGTCCGTACCGCTCCGGGAAGTACGCCGTGTCGGCGACCCAGCTCTCGTCACATACGACCCGAACCCAAGAGCTCTCGTCCGCTCCCTGCGCGGTGCCGAAGACCTGACCGTCGCGACCCGCGGCCTCGGTGGCCGCGATGGCGCCGAGGAACATGTCGTCGTTGGTCGAGGCGACGGCGATGACTTCGGCATCGGGGTGAGTGGTGAGCCAGTCACCGAAGTTCACCCTCGCCTCGTCCACCGCGATCGACGGCACGTCGACGAGCGTGAACTTGTCCTCGGGGATCGCTCCGCAGATCTCCTCGAACCCCGCAACGGCGCCGTCTCCGCGCTCGATGACCACCTGACCCGCGGCCAGCGCGTTGAGCAGCACGAACTCGTCGTACTCGCAGTCGAAGGCGGCCTGGATGTGAAGTCCGGTCGAGGCTCCGGTCATGAAGCCCGCCCGGAAGTTGTCCGCCCCGAAGAACGAGGTCTCGCACGTCTGGTGGATGTCGATCGAGATGGTCGGCTTGTTGCCGTACGCCTCACAGATCTCCGCAGCCGCATCCTCGAACAGGTTGAAGTTGATGACCACGTCAACCTCCTGCACACCCAGCGTGCGCGCGCACTCGAGCGACTTGGTCGGATCCACCTCACCGTCGCAGAACACGAATTCGGCACCGGCGATCTCGGCCTGCTCGCGAATGTTGTCCGAGACGAGCTTCACGAACGGGATGGAGTCGCCGAGCGAGATGTACCCGATCTTGATCCCTTCACCCGAGCCGGGCTCGGCGCCGACATCGATCAGATCGGCCTCGGTCAGCGCCGATGGGGTGGTCGTGGTCTCCTCAGGCGCCGCGGTCGTCGTCGTGACCTCGGGCGCCGCGGTCGTCGTGGTGACCTCGGGTGCGGCAGTCGTCGTAGTGGCCTCGGTCGCCGCCGGCTCGTCGTCGCTGCCACACGCAGCAGCGACCATGGCGACGACGACCGCCAGGAGTACCACCAACGACCGTGGCTTGATCCTCATTTGATTTCACTTCCTCTTGTCTCATCGAGACGGCGGGCCGTCTCGCCCGTCGGAGCACCCGATCGGTGCATGGCCAACAGCCGTGACCTTGGGAGTTCGGCGGGATTCGAAGGGCGCTCCTCCGGATTGGAATCTTGGACTCCCCACTCCTCCAAGGTCGACACCAATCCCAGAGACACTAGCCGGACTGCGCGACTCGCTCCTTGGAGCCCCTACTGGAACGACACGAACAGCGGCGTCGGTGTGAGGTCCAGTACTTGCTCGGGCTCGGCCATCGGGGAGTCCTCGTCGTAGAAGTTCTTCCAACCCCAGTAGAACCCGTCGGCGTCAGGCGCCGTGGTCAAGATGTCCCACGTGTGTTGCTTGGTTCTCGGACTGCCGTGACCGTCCATGTGAATCAGCACCGCGAGCTCCGGCGGGGTCTCTATCCGATGACGGTTCGTGATCATGGAGACGTGGAACTGGTGAAGGATGAACAGCTTCTGGGGAAGAGCCTCTTCACGCACGAGACCGGCCAGCCACGCTGAGACGTGGTTGATCTCCGCCGCGTCCACCGTGCCGATCTGGACCATGTGGACCTGGTGCGGCTTGAGCCTCCACTCCGGATCCAGCGCAAGCCCGACATGGGGAAGGCGCAGGAACTCCTCGTAGATCTTCGCCTGGGTCAGGAAGTCGGTTCGTCCCGGCTGCAGGTCCAGGACCACGTACATGTCGTTGGCGGCCGCGATCTCGATCCAGGGCTCGATCACATCTCGTGCGGTCACGGCCGAATAGTCCCCGTCGGGTCCGGGGTGGGCCGACGCAACGGTGACAATGATCTCGAAAGTACCCAGGACGTCGAAACCGTCCGCGTCGTAGCCGGCGACGACGGAGCGTAGGCGTTCGACACCCTCGTCGGGACCCTGCTCTCCCAGCACGCCGAGGCCTGCTGACGCCGGATGGCCGTACATGGCCACGAGGCGGCGATCGGGCTCGGATCCGAACATCAGCAGCCCGCCTCCGGGTATTTCATCGCCCCGGCGGATGACGTCCAGCTGCCAGGCCGCGTCCTCACCGAAGTCCGAGAGTAGTTCCACCTCCGAAGCGGCGGATATCACCTCCCGGGTTTCCGGGGAGGCTGCCCGCAAGTCACCGGCCAGTGCGACCACCCCGACACCGATCTGGTGGCCCAGGGCCGCCAGGGGCGCGGCCACCTCGGCGTCATCGACGATCACCACGCGGTCATAGGGCATTCCGTCCGGCGCGAACGTTGCATGCTGATCGACCGGCACCACTTCGAAGGCGAGGTCGGCGAGCGTGCGGGGAACGATCCGCCGGTCGAACCCGGCAGCCACGATCCGCTCCGGGGCGAGGCGCCTGATCTCCCGTGCCAGACGGGCGTCGAAGAGGGAATCGACCAGCAGTAGCGGACCTCGAAGCCCGTGGGACAGCAGGGTGGCGACCGCAGCGGGATCCGTGGCGAACGCCAGACCGACCTCGCGGGCGCAGTCGTACATCGCCTGTGACAGCGCGATACCGGCCACGGCCGGAGAATCGTCGGTAATACGAGGATCCTCGGGGATCCGCGGCGGACAATCGCGGTCCGGTTCGGCGGATGCGGCGATGCCCGGAGCCTCCGATTGTGCTGCTGGATCCCCGGTTCCGGACCGGTCAACCTCCTGCGCCGATGCACTCTCTCCGGTGACTCCCGCCGAGGATGAGTTCGCATCGGAGGGCACCAGCCCCTCCGGCGTATCGGCGGTGCGCGCATCCCCCGGCGCCTCGATACCGGGCAGGTCGGACAGCACCGCCGCCAGGAGCAGTGCTGCCAGGACGGCAAGCAGCGCCAGCGAGCGGCGGGAGAAGGGCTTCCGCATCGGGTATCGAGAGACCCGGCGCCACCAGGAGCCGAAGCGCATCAGGTCGAGTCGAACTCTCAACAAGTGCTCCTGCGCTGCTCAATCGGACTCCGGCGCAGCTTGACAGTACGCCCGTGCCGGTGGCTGTTCGTGCATGGTGGCACCGAGGCCACCACGATCATTGCACGGGGTCCTCAGGCTCCTCGTCCGGCGGCGGCTGCCGGCGGGTGCGCAGCCAGCGGTCGTGGATCTCCTGCTCGACGCCGTGGGGCGACGGCTCGTAGTAGACGCCGTCGCCCGCCTCGTCGGGGCGGTGCTGCTGGGGACGCCAGCCGCGTGGGTCGTCGTGGGGGTACTCGTAGCCCTCGCCATGGCCCAGCCCCCGCGCGCCGGCGTAGTGGGCGTCGCGCAGATGCGGGGGAACCTCGCCGCGGCGGGAGCGCACGTCGTCGCGGGCCCGGCCCAGCGCCACGGTCACCCGGTTCGACTTGGGGGCCGTGGCCAGGTACACGACCGCGTGCGCCAGATTCAGGGAGGCCTCGGGCAGCCCCACGTACTCCACGGCGCGGGCGGCGGCGTCGGCCACCAGGACGCCCTGCGGATCGGCCATGCCCACGTCCTCCGACGCCAGGATCACCAGGCGGCGGGCCACGAAGCGGGGATCCTCGCCGGCCTCCAGCATCCGGGCAAGCCAGTACAGGCCGGCGTCGGGATCCGAGCCACGGATGCTCTTGATGAAGGCGCTGGCCACGTCGTAGTGCTCGTCGACCCCGTAACCCAGGGCGGCCGCGTCCACCGCGGCCTCGGCGTCCCCCAGGCGCACCTCCGGTGGCTCAGCACGCTCGCCCGCAAGGGCCACGGCCACCTCGAGGGCGCCCAGCACGGCCCGCCCGTCGCCTCCTGCCCGCGCCACGAGGTGCTCGGCGGCGTCGCTGTCAGCGCTTGCACCGGTCGCCTCCAGGCCCCGCTGCAGCAGCACCCCGAGGGCCTCGTCGTCGAGTGGATGCAGCCGGAACAGCGCCGAGCGGGACAGCAGCGGGCGGTTCACCTCGAAGTAGGGGTTCTCGGTGGTTGCCCCCACCAGCACGATCAGCCCCGTCTCGACCGCCGGTAGCAGGGCGTCCTGCTGGGCCTTGTTGAAACGGTGCACCTCGTCGAGGAAGAGGATCGTGCCCCGGCCGTGCTCGCCCAAGCGCTGTTCCGCCGCGGCCAACTCGGCCCGCACGTCCTTGACGGTGGCCGACACCGCGCTGCGCGCCACGAATGCCTTGGCCGTGGTGGCGGCGATCACCTCGGCGATCGTTGTCTTGCCGGTTCCGGCCGGCCCCCACAGCACCAGCGACGACACCCTGTCGGCCTCGATCAACAGGCGCAGCGGGGCGCCCGGCCCCAGCAGATGATCCTGGCCGACGATCCCGTCGAGGGTCCGGGGACGCAAGCGCGCCGCCAGCGGCTGGCGGCGCGCCAGGTCACGCTGGGCCCTGTCGGCGAACAGACTGTCGGCCACCGCGCACCGCTAGGCCGGGCGCAGGCGCAGTCCCAGTTCGGTGAGGTGTCCCGGCTCGATCGGGCCGGGGGCGCCGGTGAGCGGGTCGGCTCCCGACTGGGTCTTCGGGAACGCGATCACCTCGCGGATGTTCTCCTCGCCCGCCAGCAGGGCGGCGAGCCGGTCGATCCCGAAGGCGAAGCCGGCATGGGGCGGCGCCCCGTAGCCGAAGGCCTCCAGCAGGAAGCCGAAGCGGCGCTCGGCCTCCGCCTCGTCGATGCCGAGGGCGGCGAAGACCTGCTTCTGGATTGCGGCGTCGTGGATCCGCACGCTGCCCGAGCCCAGCTCCCAGCCGTTGATCACCAGGTCGTAGGCCTGCGAGCGAACCCGCAGGAGGGACTCGCCACCGCCGCGCACCAGGTAGTCCAGATCGTCGGGGTGCGGCATCGTGAACGGGTGATGGGCGGGCTGCGGGTTCCCCGCCTCGTCGATGTCCTCGAACAGCGGGAAGTCCACGACCCACAGCGGCGCCAGGGCGCCCTCGCTGACCGGCGGTCGCCCCAACTCCGAACGCAGCAGCCCCAGAACCCGGTTGGCGAGCCGCCGCTCGTCGGCGATGAGCATGATCATGTCGCCGGGCCCGGCGTCCAGCCGCTGCGGGAGCGCCGCCTGCTCCTCCGGTGACATGAATTTGCCGAGCGCGCCGTCGAGGACCGGCGGGCCGTCCCCGCCGGAGTCACCCAGCCTGAACCAGGCCAGACCCTTGGCCCCCCAGCGCTTGCACGCCGCGGTCAGCTCGTCGATCCGGTTGCGCCCCATCTCGGCCCCGCCGGTGACCGTGATCCCCTTGACGCAGGGCACCTGGAAGACGCGCGCCTGCGTGCCGGCGAACAGGTCGGTGCAGTCGACCAGTTCCATGCCGAAGCGGGTGTCCGGCTTGTCGCTGCCGTAGCGGTCCATCGCCTCGTCCCAGGTGATGATCGGCACCTCGCCCAGCGGGGAGCCCGTCACCGCCTCCACCGTGTGGCTGACGGCCGTGGTGATGAAGTCGAGGATCTCGTCGGCTCCCACGAAGGCGGCCTCGGCGTCGAGTTGCATGAACTCGAACTGCCGGTCCGCCCGGAGGTCCTCGTCGCGCAGGCAGCGGGCGATCTGGTAGTAGCGGTCGAGCCCCCCCACCATGCAGAGCTGCTTGAAGAGCTGCGGGCTCTGTGGCAGGGCGTAGAAGTCGCCCGGGTGCAGCCGTGAGGGCACCACGAAGTCCCGCGCCCCCTCCGGCGTGGAGGCCACCAGCATCGGGGTCTCGATCTCGACGAAACCCTGGGCGTCCATCGCCTCCCGGATGGCGGCGTTGACCCTGGCCCGGATGCGCAGGTTGCGCTGCATGCGGGCGCGGCGCAGGTCCAGGTAGCGGTAGCGCAGCCGCAGGTTCTCGTCCACGTCGTCGTGCAGCGGGATCGGCATCGGCTCGGCCCGCTTCAGGATCTCGACGCCGCAGTCGCCGATCTCGATCTCGCCGGTGGCCAGCGCCGGGTTGGCGGTGCCCTCGGGTCGCAACCGCACGACCCCGGCGATGCGCACGACGTACTCGGTGCGGGCGTCGATGCGCTCGTCGACGACGCACTGCACGACGCCCGTGTGGTCGCGCACGTCGAGGAAGGCCAGGTGCTCGCCGTGGGTGCGCCGCCGGTCCACCCAGCCGCAGATCACGACGGGCACGCCTTCGTCGGCGGCGCCGAGTTCGCCGCAATAGTGGCTCCGCAGACCTCTCGCCTCGTTCACGGCGCGCTCGCCTCCGGGGCATCCCCCGCCAGCAGGCGAACCAGCTCGGCTGTGACGTGGCTGCGGGGGATCCGCCTCTGGACCGAATCCTCGGTGGCTGTGGCCCCGTGGCCGCGCATCCGGCGCAGGGACACCTCCCCGGCGGCCAGCTCGTCGGAGCCGATCAGCAGCGCCCAGCGAGCCCCGGAGCGGTCGGCCGCCTTCATCTGCGCCTTCATGGAGCGGCCGTCGAAGGCACGCTCCGCCCTGATCCCCGCCCCGCGCAGCTCCTCGGCCAGCAGCGTCGCCTCAGCTCCGCCGGTCACGTCCACCACGAAGATGTCCGCCGCCCCCGGCGGCGCGGGGAACGTGCCCTCGGCGTCGCATGCCAGCAGGAGGCGGTCCACCCCGAGCGCGAAACCCACGCCCGGTACCTCGGGGCCGCCCAGGTCGGCCACCAAGCCGTCATAGCGCCCCCCGCCGCCGACGGCGTCCTGGGCGCCGTCGAGCGCATCGGAGGCCAGTTCGAAGGCGGTGCGCCGGTAGTAGTCCAGGCCGCGCACCAGCCGGGCGTTGCGTTCGAACGGGATGCCGAGGTCCCCCAGTCCCGACAGCACCGCCGCGAAATGCGCCGCGGCCGCCTCGCTCCAGTGGTCGTCGATGACCGGCGCGCCGGCCACGACGGCCAGATCCGCGGGGCGCTTGGAATCCAGCAGGCGCAGCGGGTTGCGACCCATCGTCTCCCGCCCCTGCGCCGACAGTTCAGCGGCCCGCTGCTCGAAATAGGCCGCCAGCGCCTCCAGGTAGGTTTGGCGGTCGGCGCGATCGCCCAGGGAGTTCACCACCAGGCGCAGCTCCCGGAGGCCGAGGCTCGTGCAGAACCGCCACGCCAGGGCGATCACCTCCACGTCGGCCTGCGGGTCGTCGCTGCCGAACAGTTCCGCACCCACCTGGTTGAACTGCCGGAAGCGGCCGGCCTGGGGCTTCTCGTAGCGGAACTGCGGCCCCTCGTACCACGCCTTCCACGGCAGCGGCGGGCGGTGCTGCACGAAGGCCCGGGCCACCGAGGCGGTCAGCTCGGGACGCAGGGCCAGGTGCCGGTCGCCGGGGTCCCGGAACTGGTACATCTCCTTGGAGACGATGTCGGTGGCCTCGCCCACTCGCCGGAACACCTCGATCTGCTCGAACATCGGCGAGACCACCTGGCCATAGCCCGCCAACTCCGCCGCGGTGGCGAAGGACTCCACCAGGGCGCGGAGCCTCGCCGAGTCCGGCGCCAGGATGTCGCGCGTGCCCCGCGGGGCCTGCAGTGACACGACGCTCAGATTTCCAGGTCACCGAAGAACAGGGCGATCTCCCGGGCCGCCGAGGCCTCGCTGTCGCTGCCGTGCACGAGGTTCTCGGTGACCTCCAGACCGAAGTCGCCGCGGATCGTGCCCGGCGGGGCGGCCGCAGGGTTCGTCGGACCCATCAGCGTCCGGACGATGGCGTAGGTCTCCTCGGGCCCCTCCAGCACGAGCGCCAGCGTCGGCGAGCGACCGATGAAGTCGCGCAGCTCGGGGTAGAACGGCCGCTCGACGTGCTCGGCGTAGTGGCGCGCCGCCAGGTCGGCGTCGATCCGCAGGAGCCGGGCCGCTGCGATCCGCAGCCCCTTGCGCTCGAAGCGGCTCAGGATCTCACCCACAAGCCCGCGCTCGACGGCGTCCGGCTTGCACAGGACCAGCGTTGCACCCATCGTTCCCGCTCCGATTCGCTCCGAAGTGTCCCGCCCGGGGACCGGAAGTCAGGCTACCTGCGGCAGCGTGGCCCGGGCGGGAGGCCAAGGTGACCTCCAGGTGGTGGCGGATTCGCCCGGCGCTGGGGGAGAAGAACGGGTCCGGGCCGACCCGGTGACCTCAGAAGCTCCAGGTCGTGGCCGACTGGACGGTCTCGGCGTTGCGGGCCGCGCCGGCCACGTAGAGAGATCCCGACACGAAGACCAGGTCGCCGTCGGCCGCCAGAGCCTTGGCGTGGCGGACGGCGGCCGCGGGGTCGTCGACGGCCTCGCAACGGATTCCGGCCTCGCCCGCCAGCCGGGCCAGCTCGGCGGCAGGGATCCCGCGGGGCGATGGCGCGGTGGTGGTGACGAGCAGCTCGCAGCGGTCGGCGCCGACCTCTTCGAACATGCGCAGCGGCTCGCGCTCGCGCATCATGCCGATGACCATGAACGTGCGGGCCGCGCCGGCGAAGTCCTCCTCCAGGGCAAGCCGGGCGGCCGCGGCCCCGTCGGGGTTGTGCGCGCCGTCCACCACCACCAGCGGTGCCCGCCCGACGACCTCGAGGCGCCCGGGCAACCCGGCGCCGGCGAACGCCTCGCTCACCGGTTCCGAGGCCAGAGGGGTGTCGAAGAACGCCTCGCAGGCAGCCAGCGCCAGCGCCGCGTTGTCCCCCTGGTGCCGGCCGTGCAACTCCAGGAAGACGTCCTCGTAGCGGCCGCCGGCGGCGACGTCCAGCATCCGGCCCCCGACAGCGAGGTCGTTGCGGACGCAGGTGAAGTCCTCCCCCCGCAGGAACGTCCGGGAGGGCCCGGCCTCGCAGAACACCTCGCGCAGGTCGGGATCGGTCTCCCCCAGCACCAGCACCGCTCCGGGCTTCACGATCCCGGCCTTCTCCCACGCCACCGCCGCCCGCCATCCCGAGCCACCGTCGGTGTGATCCTCCCCCACGTTCGTGACCACCGCCACGTCCCCGTCGACGACGTTGGTGGCGTCGTAGCGGCCCAGTTTGCCCACCTCGATGACGGCCACATCCACCGCGGCGTCGGCGAAGCAGCGCAGCGCCGCGCCGGTCATTATCTCGAACCAGGAAGGCTCGATGCCGGAGGCCTCGACCACCCGCCGCACGTCACCCAGCAGTTCGGCGAGGGTGTCGTCGCCGACGGGGGCACCCGCCAGTTGTATGCGCTCGTTGATGCTGCTGACGTGGGGGCTCGTGTAGGTCCCGGCGCACAGGCCCTGCGCCGCGAAGAGGCGGCTGATCAGGTGCGCCGTGGATCCCTTCCCGTTGGTGCCGGTGATGTGCACTGCCGGGAAGTCACGCTGCGGATCCCCCAGCACGGCCGCCAGCGACCGCATCCGGTCCAGGGACAGCCCGTGCACCTTGCCGGCGGTCGCCTCCAGGTTGACGTGGCGGTCCAGCCACGCCATGGCATCACGAAGCGTCATCGGCGTGCGGAGAACCCCGCCAAAGCGTCGTGGGCCAACCGGCTCGGGTAACGGATGGCTCGGGACTGTAGTGAGCGCAGGCTCAGGAAGCAGCGCGCCTCGAGGCCTCGGCGGGACGCAGGCGCGGCACCAGGGTGGGGTTGGCGTTGGCCCGCACGGTGGCGTCGTCGATGACGCAACGCTCGATGTCCGAACGCCCGGGAAGCTCGAACATGAGGTCCAGCAGCACCTCCTCCATCACGGCCCGCAGGCCGCGGGCGCCGGTGCCGCGGGCCATGGCCACCTCGGCCACGGCCTCGAGGGCCTCCTGGGTGAACTCCAGCTCCACGTTCTCGTACTCGAACTTCCTCCGGTACTGCTTCGTCAGGGAGTTCCGGGGCTCCACGAGGATGCGCACCAGGGCGTCCTGCTCGAGGTTCGACACGGCCCCCACCACCGGCAGCCGCCCGACCAACTCGGGAATCATGCCGAAGCGCAGCAGGTCCTCGGGCTGCACCTTGCTGTAGAGCTCGCCGAGATCCTTCTCCTCCAGCGGCCGCACGTCGGCGCCGAACCCGACGCCCTTGCGGCCGATGCGGTTCTCCACGATCGTGTCGAGCCCCGCGAAGGCCCCGCCGCAGATGAACAGGATGTTGGTGGTGTCGATCTGGATGAGTTCCTGATGGGGGTGCTTGCGTCCCCCCTGGGGCGGGACAGAGGCCGTGGTGCCCTCCAGGATCTTCAGCAGCGCCTGCTGCACACCCTCCCCGGACACGTCCCGGGTGATGGAGGGGTTCTCGCTCTTGCGGGCGATCTTGTCGATCTCGTCGATGTAGATGATGCCCGTCTCGGCCCGCTTCACCTCGTAGTCGGCGGCCTGGATGAGCTTCAGCAGGATGTTCTCGACGTCCTCGCCGACATAGCCGGCCTCGGTGAGGACCGTGGCGTCGGCGATGGCGAACGGCACGTTCAGGATCTTCGCCAGGGTCTGGGCCATGAGGGTCTTGCCGCAGCCCGTGGGACCGATGAGGAGCACGTTGGACTTGGCCAGCTCGACGTCCTCGCCGCCGCTGGAGTTGCCCAGCTGGAGACGCTTGTAGTGGTTGTAGACCGCCACCGAGAGGATCTTCTTGGCCCGCTCCTGGCCCACGATGTAGTCGTTCAGGAACTCGAAGATCTCCGCCGGCTTCGGCAGGTCGCCCATCGGGACCTCAGGCGGTTCGAGCTCCTCGCGGATGATCTCGTTGCAGAGATCTATGCACTCGTCGCAGATGTAGACGCCGGGACCGGCGATGAGCTTCTTGACCTGCTTCTGGGTCTTCCCGCAGAAGGAGCACTTGAGGAGTTCGCCCTCACCAAGCTTGGCCAACAGTCCTCCTCCTGGTGCTCGTGCTGATCGTTCGGCTCACGGCCCGGCGCCCCCCTAGGGGACGGCGCTGATCCTCGGCGACCCGTCCGCGCTGGTCGTGAGGCCGCGAGACTCGATGATCTCGTCGATTATCCCATATTCCTGCGCTTCGGCCGCGGTCATTACGTAGTCACGGTCGGTGTCGGTCTGGATCTTCTCGAGGGTCTGGCCGGTGTGGCGGGCGAGGACCTCCTCGAGCTGCGTCTTCAGGCGCTGGATCTCCCGGCTGGCGATCTCGATGTCGGAGACCTGACCGTGCGCCCCGGCATAGGGCTGGTGGATCAGGATCCGGGAGTGCGGCAGAGCCAGCCGCTTGCCCGGGGTGCCCGCCGCCAGCAGCACCGCCGCGGCCGAGGCGGCCTGGCCGAAGCAGATGGTCGTGACGTCCGGGCGGATGTACTGCAGGGTGTCGTAGATGGCGAACAGGGCGTTGATGTCGCCGCCCGGTGAGTTGATGTAGAGGCTGATGTCCTTGTCGGGGTTCTCCGACTCGAGGTGCAGCAACTGGGCGCACGTGAGGTTGGCGATGGTGTCGTCGATCGGCGTGCCCAGGAAGACGATGTGCTCCTTCAGCAGGCGGGAGTAGAGATCGAAGGCCCGCTCGCCACGCGAGGTCTGCTCGATGACCGTCGGGACCAGGTAGTTGCGCGGTGCGCTCACAGAGGGTGACTCCTAGGGCCTATGTGCCCGACGACGGCGGGCGGCGTGTCCTGAGACGAGGATACGGTCTCGGCCCCGCGCTGCGGCGCCCGGGGTGTCGGAGTCCGGGCGGACACTCAATCCCCGTCCCCGCCGGAGGGGTCTCGTCCCCCGGCGCCTTGGTCCGCGCCGGCGTCGGAGTCCTCGCCGCCGGGGGCTGCAGCGATGTCGCCGCGCGGCGCCAGCAGCCCCCGGTCGATCGGGGCACCATCGGGATCGGTCACCGTGGCGTGGTCCATGAGCCAGTCGAGGGCCATGGCCTTGCGGCGCTCGGCGCGCAGCGTGGACCAGCCGCCGCTGCGGTCGAGCCGGTCACGGACCTCGGCACGGTCGAGTTCCAGGTGCTCGGCGGTGCGGTCGGCCTCCGCCTGCAGGTCGGCCTCGTCCACGTCGAGCTCCTCGGCATCGGCGACCGCCCGCAGCGCCAGGTCCAGGCGGACGCTCTGCTCGGCGGGCTCGCGCAGCTGGTCCCGCAGTTCCTCGGTGGTCTGCCCGGTGGCCTCGAGATAGCCCTCCAGGGTTCCGTTCTGATTCTGCAGCACCTTGTCGAAGTCCCCGAGGCGGCGGTCGACCTCGGCGACGATGAGCGCCTCGGGCAGGTCGGCCACGACGAGTCCCCCGACGGCCGCCGAGACGCGCTCCCGCAGCAGCATCCGCACCTGTGCCGTCTTCAGCTCCGTGAGACGCTCGGTGACGTCGTCGCGGAACTCGGCGACGGTCTCGAACTCGCTTGCCGAGGAGACCAGGTCGTCGTCGAGGTCGGGCAGGATGCGGGCCTGCACCTCCTTGACCAGGATGCGGAACCGCAGCAGATCCTCGACGGACTCGTCGGGGTGGCGGGCGTTGAACTCCAGGATGTCGCCGGGCTTGGCGCCGCGCAGGTTCTCGTCGATCTCGGGGACGACGGCGCCCGATCCCACCTCGTAGGTGTAGTCCGAGACGGTCAGGCCCTCCACTTCGACGCCGTTCTGGCTTCCCACCACGTCGATGGTCACGTGGTCGGTGTCGATGGCGGGCCGGTTGGCGGTCTCGAGTTCGCTGAACTGGGCGCGCAGCGCGTCGATCCGGGTGTTGATCTCCTCGTCGGTGGGCAGCGGGTCGGGGATCTCGACGGTCAACTCGTCGTAGCCGTCGGCGGCCACCTCCGGACGCACCTCGACGAGCGCCTCGAAGCTCACCGGTCCCTCCTCGCGCCCGGCCGTGATGTCGATCTCGGGCGGGGCGATGACGTCCACGTCGTGGCGGACGACCGCCTGCTGGTAGTAGTCCCCCAGGGCGTCCTGCATCGCCTCGGCGCGGATGTATCCCGCCCCCAGGCGGGCCTCCAGCACCTTGCGCGGCGCCCGCCCGGGCCGGAACCCGGGGAGACGGACCTGGCGGACGATCCGGCGGTAGGCGGCCTCCTCGGCCGCGTCCATCTCCTGGCGGTCGAGGTGGATCGAGATCCTGACCTTGCCGCCGTCGGCCGGCGCCAGCGTGCTCTCCACGGCGAAAACCCTACCGGCGCGGTCGGACTCGCCGTTCTGGCTGCCTGGAACCTCAGACCGCCCTCCCACGGATCACATCGGCGTGGATTCCCGGAGCCGGGTCGATGCCGTTGCCGCCAGGGACACCTCACGGCCTCGCTAGCCTGATCGACACCCGCGGGCGTAGTTCAACGGCAGAACCTCAGCCTTCCAAGCTGATGACGGGGGTTCGATTCCCCTCGCCCGCTCACCTGCATCCTGGCGGGCCGGCCCTCGCCGTGCCGGCCATGGCTCGGCGCGCTGTACCGGCGCGGTTGCGGGCTGATCAGGAGCCCTCGGAGGCTGCGCGTCTTCCTGCATCGCAGACGTGACGATCGCCTGACCGAGGTGTCAAGCCAACAGCGGGACCCTCAAAGTTCATGTTCTCGCCCTGGTTTCCCCGGTTGATGACTGCGGTGCGAAGCGATCGCGCAGTAGGGCACGTTCTGCCGCGCATCAGAGATTCAATCACTGGCGCGATGTGTTTCCGCTGGACGAAGGGAGCCGAATTAGTAGGGCACAATGCTCCGAAACTGTAGGCCAGTGGCCGCCGATACGGTAGGATGGAAGGTGCGCGAAGCGACTGGACGGCCAATGGAACCGACACTCACACCGGATGGATACCGCCCGCGGGTAGCCGATGTGGCGATATCGGAGTCCTTGGCCCGCATGCCGGCGGTAGTGGTCGAGGGGCCGAGGGGCTGCGGTAAGACATGGGCATCCCGCAACGCGGCGCGCAGTGAGGTGCTCTTCGACGGTGATGCCGACGCCCGGACGCTGGCGATGGTCGCACCTCATCTTGTGCTCGACGGCGCCGAGCCGCGCCTGCTGGATGAGTGGCAGCTTGCACCGGAGATCTGGAATCAGGTGCGCCATGCCTGTGACGAGACGCACCGCCGGGGGCGCTTCATCCTCACCGGCTCGGCTGTTCCCCCGGATGACCACACGAGGCACTCGGGCGCGGGGCGGGTGACCCGTGTCCGCCTGCGACCCATGTCGCTGCTCGAAACCGGCGAGTCCACCGGCGAGGTGTCGCTGGGGGCGTTGTTGGCGGGCGAACCCATCGCCGCCCAGCGACCTCACGCCGGCCTCGAGGATCTCATTGGCGCCACCTGCCGCGGCGGATGGCCTCGACACATCGGCATGCCAGTCGCTGACGCTCAGCGCACCCTGAACGACTACCTCGGTGAGATCTGCCGGACGGACATCTCCAACGTCGACGGGGTCCGCCGGGACCCTGCCGCGGTGCGACGACTGCTGGCGTCGCTGGGGCGAAACGTCGCCACGACCGCGTCGTTCTCCACCCTGGCTGCCGACGCGGTCGGCCTTCGCCCCCTCAATCGCACGACAGCGACGGAGTATCTGCGGTCCCTGGAGCGACTCTTCATCGTCGAGGACGTGCCGCAGTGGGCGACGCACCTACGATCCCGGACCGCCGTGCGGGGGGCACCGAAGCGACACTTCGTTGATCCCTCCCTCGCCGCAGCAGCCATGGGAGCCAGTCCGACCCGACTGTTGCGGGATCTCGGCGTGTTCGGCTTCCTCTTCGAGTCGCTCGTCGTGCGTGACCTCCGCGTCTACGGGCAGGTCAACGACGCGACGATCCACCACTACCGCGATGACGCCAAGCTCGAAGTCGACGTGATCGTCCAGACCGGCGACGGAACCTGGCTGGCCGCGGAAGTCAAACTGGGCGGAGCCGACGCCCTCGAGGAGGCCGCGCGCTCGCTGCGACGCCTTCGCGACAAGGTCGACACCGACCGCATCGGCCCCCCTGCCAAGCTCGCCATCATCACCGCCACCGGCTACGCCTACGACCGCCCCGACGGCATAACCGTCCTACCAATCACCAGTCTCCGGCACTAGCGCTCGGGCATACGCCGGCAGCGTCCCGCGCCAAGTACGTCGACGCCAGCGTTGTTGCCAGATCCCTCGTGTCCCCCGCACCCCTCTTTGAGGGACATTATGGTTTCAGCTCGTGTCTCATTCGAGCTGACTGGAGGACGCATGACCACCCGCCACGCCGAGGACCTCTGCGGCAACTTGATGGACGCCGAGACCGGGGCCGCCGTCGTGGCACTCCTACAGTCCGCCGGGTACTGGGATGACCCCGCTGCCTGGCGCCCGCTGGGGGACAACCCTGGCAACCTGAGCATCGTCGCGAACCAACAGAGCGACCCGGTCGCATCTTTGGCCGAGAAGCTGACAAACGCCATCGACGCTCGGCTTGTCAACGCCTGCCTGGCGGCAGATGCCTCCCCGGAGGACCAATCTGGACCCTCGTCACCCCGGGCGGCGGTGGCACGGTTCGTCGATCGCGCCACCGCTGACGAGGAAAAGTACAAGGGCGACATCTGGAACTGGCCCGAGAAGTCGCGACTAGCGCATGCCGAGAAGATCACCGTCGCCGTCACGGGTGGCCACGGCAAGGCTCCAGCCAGTGTGAGCGTCGCCGACGCAGGCGAGGGGCAGACGCCAGCGATGTTCCCGAGCACCCTCTGTTCATTGGCACGGAGCAACAAGGACCGGATCCCCTTCGTGCAGGGCAGGTACAACATGGGGGCCTCTGGTGCTCTTCGATTTTGCGGCCAGCATCATCTCCAGCTGATGGTCTCGCGCCGGAACCCCCACCTTGCGGCTTCAAGCACGCGCTCCGGAGCGGACGACGACCACATGTGGGGATTCACCGTGGTTCGCCGCGAGCCGCCTAGACCGGGCCACAAGAACAGTGTCTACACATACCTGGCTCCTTTGGGATCAGAAGAACGCCCGGGTGAGGGCACGGTCCTGCGCTTCCCGGCAGCCGAACTCAACATATTCCCCGACGACTCACAGGCGTCCATGAAGGTCGCCCCGCTCCCTAACGGGAGAAGCAGTGAGTATGGCACTCTCATCAAGCTCTACGACTACCTGCCCAAACTGCCCAAGAGCGGCGTCACGACAACCACGAGATTCTCTCTCCTCCGCCAGCTTGAGGTTTGCCTGCTTGATCTCGCGCTGCCAGCCAGGATCTACGACTGTCGAGCGCCTTCTTCGCACAAGAACCATCCCACGAACAGCACGGCGATGTACGGCCTCGCAAGCAGGCTTGATCGCCACAAGCCATCTGTGGAGACGTCCCCCATGGAGCCGGGCTTCCCAGACCGCCAGATCCTGCGGATCGAGGGCGAGGAAATCACCCTGACCGTCTACGCGTTTGCTCTAGGCGCTGACAAGTCACCAAAGGCCAAGATGTACCGCAGCGGCGACTTCGGGGTGGTGTTCAGTCTCAACAACCAGACACAAGCCCGCAGATCGTGGCAGTTCTACCATCGCAGCGAGGTCGGCCTTAGCCTGCTCAGCAATTCCTTACTGGTACATGTCGATTGCACAGCCCTTAGCCCCCAAGCGCGCGACGACCTCTTCATGGCCAGCCGGGACAGGCTTGCGGACACCAGCTTCTCCCAGAACCTCATCGACGAGATTGCCAGAGCGCTACGCGACAACTCGAAACTCCGGGAGTTGAAGGAGCGCAGGAGGCGACAGCTCTCCGCTGGAAGCGCTGACGCCGCCAAGGCCGCCGAGAAGGTCATCCAGAGCCTCTACAAGGAGGACCGTGACCTGCTCAGATTCCTGCTTGACGGCAAGAGCCTGCCATTGCCGCCCGCGCCGCCCGAGCCAGTGCCATTCGTCGGCAAGCCGCACCCGACATTCTTCCGGCATGCGACCGACCCCGAGGATCGCCACGTCCGCCGCGAGGTCTCCATAGGGAAGAACTGCACGCTGCTCTTCGACACCGACGTCGTTGATGAGTACTTCACGAGGGACCTCGATCAAGGAGCGTGGGCGGTGCATCTATTGACCGAGGCTCCCCCCGGCAGCGATGACGACTGGGGCATGCTTGAGGCAACCCGCATGCGTCTGCGGAACGGCGAAGCACAACTGTCGGTCAGAGCGAAGGACCCGGAAGTAGGCGAGAACTTCCGCTACCGATTGGTCGTCGGCGACGACACGCTCGTCAGCCACTTCGTCAATGAGTTCACCGTGCAGTTCATCGAACGCAAGGCACCCCCCAAGCCCCGACCAGAGACCCCTCGCTACAGGCTGCCGGAAATGACTCCCGTTGAGCGCGCCGGATGGGGCGGAATGAGCCCACCCTTCGACGAGACAACCGCGGTGCGCGTCTACCACAACGCCAGCGCAAGGGAGGGGGCAGCTGGCTACGAGTGGTTCTGGAACAAGGACAACGCTGCCCTCGTATCCCAGATGAGGCGGGCCGTTCGGGCTGGTCGTTCCGACGAGGCAGAGTTGATCCGAGAAACGTTCTACCAGGCAATGCTCCTCACAGGAGTGTCCGCGCTTCGCACATTCGAGCGGATAGAGCGCCAGCATGCGGACAATGACGCCGATGCTGCCGACGATCCTCGATCGGCACTATCGGCGGAGGACTTCGTCGCATACGCAACCTCAGCCCTTGCCCCTGTCGCGTGGCACATCATCAATGACCTTCCTCGCCTAGACGGCGCCCCCCGGTAGTTCAGTCGGGCGCGCCTGCGGCGCGCCCGACTGAACGCGAGCCACCTCCACCTGGGTCTCGGTCCAAGAGCAGCACGTGTGAGAGATCGGGAGTCAGAGACGCGATGGTGCGCCGTCAGCGCCCCGGGGGATCGCAAGCAGAAACTGCTCGCGTCGTCGAGCGCGACATGAACCGTCCTGGCTCTCCAGGAGGGTCGGGTGTGCCTCGATCCTCTCGACCCAGCGCTGGGTCATCACCTTGGCCTCGTCGGGCGCCGCTCGGCGCACCGCCGGCAGGCCTTCCCGGAGCCGCTTGGAGATCGTGGCCGGGTGATATCCCCGTCTCGGTGGCGATCTCCTTGTCGACGGCCGGCCGGGGACGCGCGTTTGGGTGTGACATCGGTCACATCTGGATTCGGCTTGGAACCGGCTCCTCGACTTGAATTGATGCAGCCCGCTGACCTGGGGTTTCGATGACAGTGCTGGCCGGGTCTCCACACTGAGTCCCTTCTTTTCGGGACGAAGTGCGAACTAGTGTTGATTGTCTGTCTCACACTGACTATATTATGAGAAGAAGTAATCAGAGCGGTCCGCCGGGCGGGTGGGCCGGGAAGCTTCGACGAGGGGGTGATGGGCAGATGGGCAACTCTCCGCTGCAGGACGACCGGATCGGCGCCGAGCCGGCGCGAGCCGATCGGATCGCCGAGTGGGACGCCCTCAGGGACTGGTTGGGGTCGCCGCCGCTGTGGCACAAGCTCGACCTGGGCGTGCTGCGCGAGCGGTTGGCGTTCGTGGGTCGGGCCCGGTCGTTCCTGGCCGCGCTGGAGGCTGACGTGGTGGCTGAGGTGGCACGGCGGGAGGGCGACTCCGCCGCGGAGGAGATCCTGCGGCAGGACCAGAAGCGGTCCCGTTCGGGTGCCCGCAAGGCCGTCAAGACCGCCGCGCAACTCGAGTGGGCACCGACTGTGGCCGACAAGCTCGCCGAAGGGGCGATCACACCCGAGGCCGCGGGGCTGATTCTCGACGCCGACGGGGAGGCGGATGTGGATCGCCGTGCGCTGCTGGAGGCCGCCGAAGCAGAGCCCGAGGATCAGTTCCGTCGCACGCTCAAGGAGCACATCAACGAGCGCACCAGCGAGCAGGAACTCGAGGCGCGCCGGGAGCGGCAGCGGCGCCGACGGCGCGCTTCGATCAGCGAGCAGGCCGACGGCATGTTCCACCTCTTCGCCCAACTCGACCCCCTCACCGGCGCCAAGGTCCAGGCCGCGCTCATTGCCAAGTCCGACCAGCTGTTCCGCAACGAGGACCCCAAGGACCGTCCCACATCACCCCAGCGCTTCGCCGACGCCCTCGCACAACTCGTCTGCACGAGCACCGGCGACGGCGCGCCGGCGGGGGTGGAGCTGATCGTGCTCGCGGACTACGACCAGGTCCACGACGCCATCACCAACGCACACCTCGCCAACGGCACACGCCTCACCGAGGCCGAGACACTCGCCATCGCCTGTGACGCCAAGATCCTGCCGGGCATCTTCAACAAGCACACCGGCAACCCACTCCTGGGCCGATCCCGACGCAAGGTCAGCCCCCGACACCGCAAACGCCTCGTGGCCCGCGACGGCGGCTGCATCGGCTGCGGCGCATCGGAGAAGATCTGCGAAGTCCACCACCTCGACCACTGGGCCCACGGCGGCGAAACCACCCTCGAGAACACCTGCCTGCTGTGCTGGCGCTGCCACCACATCCGCGTCCACCTCCACGGCGAAGAGATCACCCGCCACGCCGGCGGCCGCCTCACCCTCGGACCTCCGACCAGCAACGGCGGGGACAGCAAGAACGCTTCGCGCCCGCCGCCGCACAACCACCACCGATCCGACCGCCACGAGGCCACTGCCCCGACCAGGCCCGACACCCACCCCCAACCGCCCGCTGGGCCGTGCCACCAACCTTCCCTCCCGACCCCCATCCCCCGCCGGTGCTGAGACTCGTTCCCCACCGTCGCCGACACCCGAGGACGGCGGTGCCGCGAGCCGGCGCAAACGGCCAGGATCTCGCGTCGGGGGTACGCCGGCGCGGTGGTTCACCGATCGCCCGGAGAACGAACCGATCGCCCGGTGACCGAACCGATCGCCCGGTGACCGAACCGATCGCCCGGTGACCGTTCCTATGCTGCGCGGTCGTGCGCCACCGACCCGATCGCCTGTTCCTTCTCACGGGTGCGGCGCAGGGATTCACCCTGGCGGCGGGACTGCCGGCGGTGGTTTGGTGGGTCGTGGAGTTGCGCTTCCCGCCGCTACGGCTGGCACTCCTGGGGACCGCGCTGGTGCTCACGATCCTGCTGGCGGAAGCCCCGACGGGCGTGCTGGCCGACCTCTACGGTCGCAAGCGGTCCGTCGTGGCCTCCTTCGCCGTGATGGGGGCCGCGATCGGACTCATGGCGAGCTCCCCCGCCTTCGCCTCGATGGTGGTCTGGCAGGCTGTCTGGGCCCTGGGCTGGACCATGCAGAGCGGCGCGGCCACCGCCTGGGTGACCGACGAGTCGCCGGCGGGATCGGGACATCCGACGGCGCGTGACACACGAGGCGGCAGATCGGTCGAGGACGCCCGTGCCGGCTCCCCGGAGGTTCCTGCGGCCACGCCGGGCACCGCAGGGCTGGATCAACTGATCGTCCGGCACGCCACCTGGCGAGCGATCGGTGTGATGGCCGGTCTCGCTCTCGCCACGGGGGTGGGCACATGGTCGTTGCGCGGCGCACTGGTCGTCGTCGGGGCACTGAGCCTGGCCTTCGCCGCCTATCTCGCCGTCACCATGGCCGAGACAGGATTCGTGCGGGGAAGGCGAAGTGGTCTGAGCGCAGGAGGTGCCTGGCGCGAGGCATTGACGATCCTCCGCCACGGCGCCGCCCTCGCACTGCGTCGCCGGACGCTGCTGGCAGTGGTCTCGGCGGCGGCGATCACCGGCTTCGCCAGCGAGGCGATCGAGCGGCTCGACACGCTGAGGCTCGTCGAACTGGGACTTCCGGACTACGACGGCGGCGAGGCGGTCCTCTTCTTCGGAGTGGTGTGGTTCAGCATGGCGGCGCTGTCGATTCCCGTGATGATGTGGCTTCGCCGCCGCTTGACGACGCCCGACACGGCCCGGGATGCCCGCCTGCTGTCCCGGCTGCTGATCGTGGCGGGCGCCGGAGCGCTGGCTCTGGCGGTCAGCCCGATCTTCGCCGTGGCGCTGGCCGGCTGGACGATCCTGGACGTGGCGGGCGAGACGACCTACCCGTTGGCCGAGGCGATGGCGAATCGCGAGGCCACGTCGACGGTGCGGGCCACGGTCGTCTCGTTCCTCGGCCAGGCTGAGGCGCTGGGACAGGTCATCGGCGGCGTCTCCCTGGGGCTGGTGGCGCAATACGTCTCGCTGCCCGTCGCCTTGGGCGTTGCTGCAGGTCTGCTGGCGGTGGCAGCCATACCGGTCGCCGTTGTCGGGCGGGCGCGGCCGGCAGAGGCGGTGTCGAGCCAAGCCGTCGACGGCTCGTAGGATCGGCCCGGTGAGTTCGCAGATCACGCAGATCGACGAGGCCCTGCTGGCCTACATGGACGCGCACTCCAGTGGGCCCGACGCGCTGCAGCAGGAACTCATCGCCGTCACCGAGGCTCTGGGTGACGCCGGCCGGATGCAGATCGGCGCCGTGCAGGGATCGTTCATGACCATGCTCGTGCGGCTACTGCAGCCCTCGATGGCGGTGGAGGTGGGCACCTTCACCGGCTACTCGGCGCTGGCGGTGGCGAGGGGGCTGCCGCCGGGCGGGCGGCTGCTGTGCTGTGACGTCTCCGAGGAGTGGACGGCCGTCGCCCGGTCGTTCTGGGAGCGCGCCGGCGTGGCCGACCGCATCGACCTGCGTATCGCCCCGGCGCTGGAGACGCTGCGAGCCCTGCCGCCCGAGCCGGAAGTGGGTTTCGCCTTCATCGACGCCGACAAGGCCAACTACACCAACTACTACGAGGAACTGCTGCCGCGATTGTCGCCCCGCGGGTTGATCCTGGTGGACAACGTGCTCTGGGGAGGGAGCGTGGCCAACCCCGACCAGGACGACGACACCACCGAATCCCTGCGCGCCTTCAACGCCCACGCGGCAGCCGATCCCCGTTCGCAGGTGGCAATGCTGCCGGTCGGCGACGGGCTGACGGTCATCACGCGCCACTGAGCCGTCCCTTTAGCATCGGCGGCACATGATCCGCCTCGACTGTTCCCGGTTGCGGCCGCTCCGGCGGCAGGCCCTGGACCTCATCGAGGAGTTCCGCCGCCACTGGCTGCGGGTGCGGCTGAGCGGCCTGTCGGCGGAGATCGCCTTCTACGCCATTCTCGGGCTGTTCCCGGCGGCCATCGCTTTCACCGCGATCCTCGGTTCGCTCGACGCCGTCGTCGGCGCGGGAGCCGCCGCCGACATCCGGGAAGGTCTCCTGAACTGGGCCGGCACGACGTTCGGGGACGACAGCACGGTGCACCGCACCCTCACCGACCTGTTCTCGGGAGCGAACGCCGGAGCGGTCACCGTCGGGGCGATCCTGACCCTGTACGCCTCCTCCCGCGGCTTCATCGCGGTGGTGCGCGCCCTGGACGTGGTCTACGACCACGAGCACCGCCGGCGCTGGCTGTCGACCCGGGTCGTGGGCTTCACGATCACGATCATCACCGTCGTCGTCTTCGCGCTCACGACGGCCCTGCTCGTGGTGGGTCCGCTCCTCGGGGGCGGGGAGGGCGTGGCCGAGCGAGTCGGGCGCGGATCGGGCTTCGCGACGGCCTGGGTCTGGCTTCGCTGGCCTGTGTCGGCCCTGGTCGTCGTGGCCTGGACCGCCTCCGTCTACCGCTTCGCGCCCCGCCGGCAGTCCTCCTTCCGCCGTGAACTGCCCGGCGCGGTGGTGGCGACGGCCTGGTGGCTGATCGCCTCGACCGGCTTCAGTCTCTACCTGGGACTGGCCGCCGCCGGCATGAACACGGTCTTCGGCGTGCTGGGCGGGGTGCTCAGCCTGCTGTTCTGGCTCTACCTGCTGGCCATGGGCCTGCTGGTCGGCGCCGTCGTCAACAGCCTCATCGCCCGCCACCGCCATCCACCTCCGGCCGATCCGACGCAATCCACCGCCGAGCCAGGGACGCCGTGATGCATCAATTCCTGAGGGGCGCCCAGCACGCCGGTCGGGGGGCCGAGTCGCTGATCGTGACCGAACCCGCCACCGGGACGCCGCTGGCCGAGGTGGACACCGCCTCACCCGCCGACATCGACGAGGCCGTGGCGGCCGCCAACGAGGCCGCCGATGATCTCGAGAGCCTCAGCTTCTTCGAGCGGGCCGAACTGCTGCGCGATGCCGCGGACCGTCTCGACGCCGGCGCCGGGCCGCTGGCGGCCCAACTCGCCAGGGAGTCCGGCAAGCCGCTGGCGGCCGAGGCGGCCGACGAGCTGGCAGAGTCGGCGGAGATCTTCCGCTTGGCCGCCGAGGAGATCAAGCGGCTGGAGACGCACGTTCTGCCGAGCGTCGACCCCCGCAAGCGGGTGTTCACCCACCGCAAGCCCAACGGGGTCTACGCCCTCATCACGCCCTGGAACTTCCCCATGAACATCCCGGCGGAGCTCCTGGCCGCGGCGCTGGCGGCCGGCAACCCCGCCGTGATCAAGCCGTCGGAGAATGCGCCGCTGTCGGCGCTGGCCCTGGCGGAGGCGGTCGCCGGGGCCGGCTTCCCGACCGGGGCGGTGTCGGTGGTGATGGGACGGGGCGACGTGGGCCGAGCCCTGGCCGCCCACCCTGACGTGCACGGGATCGGTTTCGTCGGCTCGCAGCGCACCGCCGCGGCGATCGTGGCCACAGCCGGGATGAAGCGAACGATCATCGAGGCCTCCGGCAACGGTCCCCAGATCGTCTTCGACGATGCCGATCTCGAGGCCGCGGCGACGGCCGCCGTGTACGGCGCGCACTTCGTGGCCGGCCAGTGCTGCGTCGCCACCGAGCGGCTGCTCGTCCACCGCTCCGTGCACGATGAGCTGGTCGACCTGGTGATGGACCGGGCCGCCGCGGTGACGCTCGGCGATCCGCTCGACGCCGCCACCCTCATGGGACCGCTCAACAACGAGACGGTGGCGTCCCGCATGGACGCCCACGTGGCCGACGCCACCTCCCGCGGCGCTCGGCTGCTGTGTGGCGGGCGGCGTGCGCCGGACCACCCCACCGATCTGTACTACGAGTTGACCGTCCTGGACGGGGTGACGGCGGCCATGGAGGTGTTCCGCCACGAGACGTTCGGGCCGATCATCCCCATCGCGTGCTTCGACGAAGACCTCGAGGCGCTCGCGCTCGCCAACGACAGCGACCTCGGCCTGCAGGCGTCCGTCTTCACAGCTTCGCTGCGCCGCGCCTACCGGGCAGTCGACGAGTTGCGCACCGGCACCGTGCTCGTGAACGAGGGAACCGCATTCTGGGAGCAGCACCCGCCCTTCGGCGGGGCGTCGCGAACCGGCACCGGCTGGGGTCGCATCGGCGGGAAGTACACGATTCTCGACATGACCGACCTGCGGACGGCCATCATCGACGTCGGCTAGCCGGCGAACACCGCCTCGGTGGTGAACGTCACGCCCCGCTCGAGGGTCTTGTGCACGGGGCAGCGTCGGGCGATGTCGGCGAGTCGGGCACGCTGGTCCTCGTCGAAGTCGCCCTCGATGAAGATCTGGCTGCGGACCCGGTCGATGTAGCCGGAGGCGTCGCTCTCGCAGTCGTCGCAGTCGCGGGCGTGCACCCGGTCGTGGGTGTAGCGGGCCGAGACGGAGTGGAGGTTCCAGCCCTTGCGCCGGCAGTACATCGACACGGTGATGCAGGTGCAGGCCGCCACCGACGACAGCAACAACTCGTACGGGTTGGGGCCGGTATCGGAGCCACCGAGGTCCACAGGCTCGTCGGCACTCCAGAGGTGCCCTCCGGCCCGCAACTCCACGGCGAACTCGGTGCCGGGCCCAACCTTCAGATCAGCGGTGATCGTGGTCATTCTCCGATCCTACGGGCACCGCCGTCGAAGCCCCTGGCGCGAATCGTTCCGGCCGCTAGCGGTGCCGGTCCACCGTCATCTCCCGGTCCACCGTCATCTCGACGATGTCAACCCCGTGATACTTCTGATGGCGCACGGCGGAGGCGTAGTGCCGGAGCAGCCGGAACGACACCTCGGTCTCATCGGGAGCGGGAGGCAGTTCGCTCAGATAGGCGAGATGGTCCTCCAGGTTCTGTCCCTCCAGCACGGTCACGAGCTCCACGACCGCCGATGCGCCCTCGATGCGAGCGGTCACGGCGAGGCGCCGCCGGGCTTCGTCGGAGCGACCACCGCCCTGCTGCACGAGGACGGCAAGGGCTTCCTCGCCCGCGGAGGTCAGTCGCTGCGTTGCGGTCTCGCTCCACTGGGCCCTCGTGGCGAACGCACCAAGGAACTCTCGCACGTGCGGTAGGGCCGCGACGTCCAACGGAACCCGCAGACGCCGGCGCCGCGAGCCGGTCAGGTCCATGAAGACGACCATGGCGACCGCGGAGATCGTGCCGGCGGTCATGCCGTTCCCGAGCAGGACCCCGACGAATCCGTCACCGATCACCTCCGGGAAGATCCACCCGTTCTGGAAGCCGACCCCCAGCCAGAACGACAGTCCGACGACGGCCGCCTTCCGATGGTTGAGACCGTCTCGAAGGACCAGCCGCATGCCCTGGACGAAGAGCATCCCGATGAGCACGATCAGGTATCCCGCGGCCGCCGGTCCGGGGATGGCGATGAGCAGGGCGGAGACCTTGGGGAAGAACGCCACCGCGACGAAGACGCCGCCGATAACGACCCCGACGCGCCGCGCCGCGACTCCTGTCACCTCCGCAAGCGCCAGGCTGGAGGAATACGTGGTGTTGGGAAGCGTGCCCGCGATGCCCGAGAGCAGGTTGCCCACGCCGTCGGCGTTGAGAGCCCCCTGTACCACCCGGAAGTCGGTGGCCCGCGGGGTGCGTCTCGATACCTGCTGGATCGCGATGCCGTCGCCGATGGTCTCGACCGCACCCACGATCGTGACCACCACGAACGGTGGCAGGAGCGCCCAGAAGTCGGCGCCCAGCGACAGATCGAATCCCGGCCAGGAGGCCACCGGGAAACCGATCCAGGACGCCGCCGCCACGGCACTCGTGTCATAGATACCGAAGGGCGCCGCCGCAGCGCAGCCCACGGCGATGGCGACGACCGGCGACCACAGCCGCACGGACGGGGGGCCGCGAAGGACCAAGGCGGCGACCGTCACCATGGTGGCGAGCGCGGCGACCGGGGCGGCGGCGCTCGCCGTGCCGTCGGGCACGTCCGCCATGGTGTCGAAGAGGATGGGAACCACGGTGACCGCGATGAGCATGACGACCGTGCCGGAGACGACCGGTGTGAACACCCGGCGCAGCAGCGAGAGCCGCGCGGCCAGCGCGAACTGGAACAGTGACGAGACGACGACGAGTGACGCCATCAGGGACGGACCGCCCGCTTCCAGGGCTGCCACGCACACCGCGATGAACGCGCCGGACGTGCCCATGGCCATAACGTGCCCGGACCCGATCCGCCCGAGTCTCACCGCCTGCAAAATGGTCGCAATCCCGCTGACGACGAGCGCCGCCACGACCCCCCACGACACGTACGACTCGGGCTGGCCGCCGATGCGGGCCACGATGACCACGGTCAGGACCACCGGCGCGATGATCGTCATCGCCGCCTGGAGCCCCACACCGGCGGTCACGAGCGCGGGCGGACGATCCTCCGGCTCGTAGCGGATGGCCCTCTCATCTCCCCCAGCGGCCACGATCACCTCCCCACGCGAGTTGTCGGTGTAGCACGTTTGGTGCGAAGTCCAAGAATCTCACGCACGCAGCACACCGGTCTCGCGGCCGGACCGGATCCCCGAAGGCGCGCCGGCGCCGCGTTCGCTTCATCCGGCTCACCGCGCGGGCGGGCGCGCCCGCCCCCGAGCTATCCGGAGGGCGCAGGGACGGACGTCACCTCGATCTCGCTGCTGCGGAACCAGAGGGCCTCGGGGAGGTCGGCGGGCAGGTAGCGGATGTCGAGTTGGTGCTCCTCGCCACCGGCGACGAAGCCCATCTCGATGCGGCCGTCGGCCAGGCGCCGGGCGCGGACTCTTCCGAGGGTTTCCTCGCCCAGTAGCACGTCGCTGCTCTCGCGCCACTCGCCGGCCGGGGCGTCCGCCCGCAGGTGGCGGACGTCCGGCAGGAGTTGGAGGCCACCGACGAGTTCGACGCCATGCTCGACCCGCCCGTCGTCGGCCAGCCGGGCGATGACGCGCAGCCGGTACGTCTGCGGTTCCGGATCCTCTTCGATCGGCTCCTCCTCGGGAATCAGCAGGTCGAGCAGCTCCTCGCTCTCGTCGAGTGCCAGCCGCTCCAGGAACCGGAGGTTCGCCCCGTCAGCGGCCGCAGTGGCGCAGAGAATGCCGTCGACAGTGGGACCCCAGACCGGCAGCACCGCACGCATCTCCGCGTCGAGCACCACCAGTTCGTCGACGGTGTCCTGGCCGGCCGCGGCGAGGGCGACGGCGAGATCGGCCCCGCCGCCACGGCAGGACCTCAACTCGGCGATCATGGCGCGAACGCCCCGATCCTCCCAGCGCGTCTCGGCCTCGCGGGCCGCTTCGACGATCCTCCCCGCCGTCGCCGCCGGCGCGACCACCGCCTCTGTGTAGGCGAGTTCGGACTGGAAGGCCAACGCCTCGCCGAGGCTCAGGGCCTCGCCCTCGTCCAGCCTCTCCAGGAGTGCGGTCCAGGAGGAACTCAGCGAGGCGAAGCGGCCCGATGCCCGCGCGGCGACCGCGAGCACCAACTCCTCCGCTGCGACCGGGTTGATCGCCTCGCCTGCGACCACCGACCCGGCCGGCCCGGATGAGCCGACCAACGCCGCGTACGCCGCCCCGAACGTCTCGAGAATGCTGCCGGAGGACGGATCCGCCGGCAGAGCCACGACGGGCGCCGCCAGGGGCTCGTCCGCGCCGGCCAGTGCAACCAGGGCGGGCCGCTCGAAGACGCCGTCCAGCAGCTGCGTGCGCACCCCCGCCGCATAGATCGCCTTGGCGTGGGTGCTCCCGTCGACCTCGGCCTCGGGATCGGCGACCGCCGTCACCGCCGTCGTGACCTCCCCCTCCTCGCCGGACTCGGCCGACACGCGGTAGGCCGCGCCGTCGACATCCACCTCGACGGCGTCGAAGGTCGGGGCGCTGAGCACCGTCAGGTTTTTCCAGACACCGTGGAAGCCGAGTTCGTTTTCATCGGCGTCCTCCGTGAAGATGCCGACGAACAGCCAAGCCGACCCGGACGTGTCGAAGGTGATCTCCAGAGGCGTCGTGCGGCGGTTCGGAACACTGGTCGCGCTCGCCACGGCGGCATCGGAATGGTAGGAGACCCCCGCAGGCCAGCGTTGGGTGATCGGCGAGTTGACGTCGATGACGCGTCTTTCTCCCACGACGCGCCCCACGACGTAGACGACGGTGGTGTTGCCACCTCCGGGCAGGTCGCCGCCTCCGGCGTTGCCCACCCGGTAGTTCACCGTCAGCGGGTCACCCGCGACCACCTCGTCGGGGAGGTGGACCTTCTCGACCTTGATCCGGAAGTCCTGCTGCCGCGCCAGTTCGTCCACGAGATGCACGGTGAGGGTGAAGTCGGCTCGCAGCGGCTGGAGGTCCCGCGTCAGGTAGGTGGTGGCTTCGATGAAGTAGACGCCGGCCGGCAGATACTGCTCGACGCGCGCGTTGCGGAGTGGTCCGCCGTCGTCGTTGGCGCCGATCACGTCACCCTCGAGTGTGGCCATGGACAGCACGGGATCGCCGCTCTCCGACTCCAGGTCGATACGCACGCGCCCGTCGACCGCAAGGGCGAACGAGTAGCTGTGCGCGGGGTGCGTCGTCACGATCCGGGATCCGCAGGTGTCCAGCGACCAGAACCCCATGGCCGTCAGGTCGGCCTCCGGCGCCAGCGTCCCAAGATGCACGATGTCACAGCCGGCGACACGGCTGACGCTGAGCGTGAAGTCCGCCGCGCCGCTCCCGCGGCCGCCGACGGTGGTGGCCTCCACCAGGTAGACACCCGGTGCCAGATCGCGCTCCACGCGCGCGGAAAGGCCCGCTCCCCCATCGTCGTCGTCCGCGATACGGGTGCCGTCGGCTGCGAGCAGGTACAGGTACGGGTCGGCCTCGGGCGAGGACAACTCGATCCGGACCCGCCCCGGGCTGTGGATCTCGAAGCGGTACGTGTGGGCGTCGTTGCCCGGGCGGAACCGCGAGTCGCAGTCCTCGGTGGTCCAGCGACCCTCCGCCTGCACCACGCTGCCGGCCGGGGCACCGAGCCCGCCCATGCTCGTGACCGGGCACTCAGCCGATTCCTGCTCCGAGGCCGTCTCCTGGCCCGCGGCGACACCGGCACCGGCGACCGCCAGAACGCCGCCGACCAAGGCGACGGCCAGCCCGACGACCACGGAGCGGCGGCCCCGCGACTCTCGCTTTGTGACGCGCATCTCATCAACCCTTCCTGATCGAGACCCTCGCGGACTCTATTCGGCGGCGCGCCCGATCGATGCGCACCGGGCAGCCCGGACGGACCCGCGGATCACGTCTAGGCGCGAAGCATCCCCGTGGCCGCCCTGGGGGTGAAGCGCACGACCAGGCGGCGCTCGTCGACCATGGCCCGGCGGTACTCGTCCCAGTCCGGGTGCGGGCCGCCGGACACCCGCTCGTAGTACCGCACCAGGGCGTCGCAGGTGGCGTCGTCCGGGCTTCCGGCGGTCGGCAGCAACTCGACGGTGCCGTCGAAGGAAACGTACGACCAGGAGGCGGCGTCGGAGACGTGCAGCACGGCGCGGGGATCGCGCCGCAGGTTGGCGGTCTTGGCCCGGCCCTCGGTGACCGAGATCACGAACGAGCCCCCGTCGAGGTCGTACACGATGTCCGAGGACTGCGGCCGACCGTCCGAACGGATCGTGATGAGCACGCCCAGGCTCCGCTCGGCCGCCCAGGCGGTTGCTTGTGCGATGTCCATGTCCGACCTCCTATGCGCCCTGCCCGCGGCGCTTCTGGATGTTGGCCCACTCGTCACGCAGGCCGACGGTGCGGTGGAACAGCAGCGAGGAGCCGCTGCCGGTATCGCTGGCGAAGTAGCCGAGCCGCTCGAACTGCACCACCTCGCCGAGCGGCGTGTCCAGCAATTCGGGCTCCAGCTTGGCGGCGGTGATCAGCTCGCGCGATGCCGGGTTGTAGGACTCCAGCGGATCGCGGCCGTCCGCCCCCGGCACCGGGTCGGTGAACAACCGGCCGTAGAGCGCCACGCCAGCCTCGATCGAGTGATCCGCCGACACCCAATGGATGGTGGCCCGCACCTTGCGCCCGTCGGGGGCCTGGCCGCCGCCGGTCTCGGGGTCGTAGCTGCAGTGCAGTCTGATGACCTCTCCCCCGGTGCCGGTCTCCACGTCGTCGCAGCGCAGGAAGTAGCCGGCCCGCAGGCGCACCTCCCGCCCGGGAGCGAGGCGGTAGAACTTTCGGGGCGGGTCGAGCATGAAGTCGTCGCGCTCGATCCACAGCCGCCCCGAGAACGGCACCTGCCGGGTGCCGGCGGCGGGATCCTCGGGATTGTTGACGGCCGCCCGGTATTCGACCTCCCGTGCAGGCCAGTTCCCGATCACCACCTCCAGCGGGCGCAGCACCGCCATGCGCCGCAATGCGAACCGGTTGTGATGCGTGCGCACGAAGGACTCCAGCAACTCGATCTCGTGCACCCCGTTGATGCGCGCCACGCCGATGTGGGCGCAGAACGCCCGGATCGCCTCCGGTGGGTAGCCGCGCCGACGCAGGCCTCGCAGGGTGGGCAGCCGCGGATCGTCCCAGCCCTCCACGAGCCCGCCGTCGACAAGCGACCCCAACGCCCGCTTGGACATGACGGTGTGGGTGAGGTTGAGGCGGGCGAACTCGGTCTGGCGCGGCCGGTCACCCGGCAACGGCAGGTGCTCCAGATACCAGTCGTACAACTGCCGGTTCCCCTCGAACTCCAGCGTGCAGAGCGAGTGCGTGACACCTTCGACGGCGTCGCTCTGGCCGTGCGCCCAGTCGTAGGTGGGGTAGATGCACCACTCGTCGCCGGTGCGGAAATGGTTCGCGTGGCGGATCCGGTACATCACCGGATCGCGCATCAGCATGTTGGGATGACCCATGTCGATGCGGGCCCGCAGCACCTTCTCCCCGTCGCCGAAACGGCCTGCCCGCATGTCCCGCAGCAGGTTCAGGTTCTCGGTGGGGCTGCGGTCCCGCCACGGGCTGTCGACGCCGGGGGTGGTGAAATCGCCCCGGTTGGCGGAGATCGTCTCGGCGTCCTGGTCGTCGACGTAGGCCAACCCCTGACTCACCAGATGCTCCGCCCACGCGTAGAGCTGCTCGAAGTAGTCCGAGGCGTGCGCGGGCGCGCCGGGCTCGAAGCCCAGCCAGGCGATGTCCTCGGCGATGCCGCGGGCGTAGGAGGCGTCCTCGCCGGCGGGGTTGGTGTCGTCGAAGCGCAACCGGCAGACGCCGCCACTCTCGGCGGCCACGCCGAAGTTCAGGCACACCGACTTGGCGTGTCCGATGTGCAGGTAGCCGTTGGGCTCCGGCGGGAACCGGGTCTGCACCCGCCCGCCGAACGTGCCCGCCTCCCCGTCGGCCGCAACCTGCTTGCGGATGAAGTCCAGCGGCCGCCCGCGGGCGGCCCCGGCACCCTCGCCGCCGGCCGCGGGCGCAGTCTCGTCGGCGGGCGCAGTCTCGTCGGACGGAACGGCCACGGGCCTACATCTAGCAGCCGCCAGCCCGGCGACCAACGACCGACCGCGGCGCGGGCCCGGCGCAATCGGCGGGACCGCTGCAGCCGAGCAACGCGCGCACGGCTCGCAGCGCCCGAATCGTTCCGGTGGGAGGCACGCCATAGCATTGATCGGCGTGGGCAGCCTCGACGTCGAGAGGGTCTCGGAGTTCGTGGACCGCTTCGACGATCGCGTCGAGCGGCTGTTCGAGAAGCTGCGGGGGCGGCCCTGGGCCGACAGGGTGTTCTACACCGCCTCGCAACTCGGCGACTACGGGCTGATCTGGCTGCTGCTGGCGGCGCTGGCAGCGCTCGGCGGGTCGTGGCGCGCCGAGCGGAACCTCTGGCGGCTCGCCGCCGTCCTGGGGCTCGACTCCATCTTCGTGAACGGTCTCCTGAAGTCGTTGATCAAGCGCTCGCGCCCCCTCGTCGACGACGGCGAGAGACCCCTCTACCTGCGCCGGCCCATCACGACGGCGTTTCCCAGCGGCCACGCCTCCAGCGCGGTCGTGGCCGCCCTGTTGCTGGGCGAATTGGGAGGCCGCCGCTGGCGACGCCTGCTGTGGCTCATGGCGGCGACCGTGGCGCTCAGCCGCATCCACGTGCGCATCCACCACGCCTCCGACGTCGCCGGCGGGCTCCTGACCGGAGCCGTGCTCGGGCGCCTGGCCCGCCGGATCTGGCCCCTGGGCTGAAAGCCGCGACGCCGCGGTCGCGACGTCAGTCCCCGTCCGGGCGCTCGAGTCCGGCGTGGATGCTCCGGATGCCGTAAGCGGCCTGGTCCAGGGTCACGATCGATCCGGTCATCGGTGCGGAGGCCTCCGTCGCCAGATAGCAGATGGCACGCCCCGCCTCCTCGGCTGTCAACAATCGCCCCAGCGGCAGATTGCCCGCATAGTCGCCCTCCCAGCCGGGGGAGGCGCCATGCGTGGTTCGCATCACCATGTCCTCGCCGGGGGTGAGCGTCCAGCCCAGGGCCAGACCGTTGACCCTGATCCCCTCGCTCTGGAGGGTGTAGGCGGCATTGCGGGTGTGGATCCCGAGAGCCGCCTTGGTCATGGAGTAGACGCTGATCTCCGGGCAGCCGCCGTACATCGCGATGCTCAACACGTCGACCACCGTGCCCGGCGCGCCGGCTCGGCGCAGTCGCTCGACGAAGTGTCCGCACAGCAGCACCGGCGAGCGCACGTTCACGGCGAAGAGCTCGTCGAAGGCCGCCACGTCGACGTCCAGCACCGAGGTGCGCGTCGTCAATCCGGCGGCGTTGACCAACACGTCGGCCAGCAGGCCCCGCGCGTCGATCTCGGCGAAGATCGCATCGGCCGCACCGGGCTCGGACAGGTCGGCCAGCACCGCCTCCGCCGAGGCTCCCCGCTCATCGAGCCGTGCACACACCTCCTCGGCCCGCCCGGCGTGGCGCCCGGTGATCACGAAGCGCCGGACCCCCGCCCCGGCGAGGGCCATCGCCGCGGCCTCGCCGACACCGCTGGTGCCGCCCGTCACGAGCGCGCAGTTCGGAATCCAGGTCACAGTCGCCTCCCCCGCGTTATCGGCAGGCCCGTCATGGCCCGTCCACCGGATGACGCTCGAAGCCCCTCAGTCGCCCCCGGACTCGGGCACCAGCGGCCCGTCGCGGTAGTTGAGTTCGAGGCGGATGCCGTTGGGGTCGTGCAGGAAGATCTGCCGAAGCGGGATGTCGGGCCTGCTGTCGTTCACCTCGAACGGCAGCCCGCGCTCGGTCAGCCTCTGCTGCATGGCCTCGTAGTCACCGGGCTCATTGGCCGTCTCGAAGGCGACGTGGTTGATGGGACCGGTGGGTCCGGACATGTCGTCATCGATCACGTTGATGTGCACGCAGGGGCGGCCCCCCGCGTAGAGCCATGCGCCGGTCCCCCGCACTCCCGGCCGGTAGCCCCTGGAGAAACCCAGTACATCGACGTAGAAGTCGACCGTCTCGTCGAGCCGAGCCGTCTGGATGTTGTAGTGGTCGAGTGCGTTGATGGTCATAGTGCTCCTCACCAGCGGGTTCGGGGAACCCTAAAGGAGCCCCCGAGAGCGGTCAATCCAGTGGCCGACGGCGCCGGGCGCCCCATGGCGGCGACTCAACCCCCTGGGCGCCCCTCGAAGCCCTCCTCCGCCCACGCACCGAATGCGTCCAGGTAGCCGATGGCGCGCTCGGTGAGCGGGTAGCGAGCAACGAGCGCATCGAAGGCGGCCGAGTGGTTCGATTCGACCAGATGCGCCAGCTCGTGGACGATCACGTAGTCGAGCACCCAGGGTGGCACCTCGGTCAGCCGGTGGGAGATCAGGATCTCGCCTTTGCTCGCGCTGCACGAGCCCCAGCGCCGGCGCTGGCGCGTGGACCAGCGGATGGCACGGGGTTCGGGAAGGTGGTAGCGGTCAGCGAGATCGCGCGCCCGGGCTCCGAGATCCACCTCCCGGCAGCGGCGGCGCTCCTCGAACCGTTGGAGGAAGTCGTTGACGACCTCGGCCTCGTCGAGATCCGACATCCAGGCCGGGATGCGAATCTCGATGACGCCGCCGGTGAGGCGGGAGGACACGGTCTTGTGCCGGTTGGCGCTGCGGATGACCTTGACGCGGAAGGGCACAGCCACCGGGGGCGGCCCCGGCTCGTCGCCGCCCTCCTCCCCCGGCGACGGGTGACAGTCGCCGGCGAGTCCACCAAGGTTGGCGGGTTGGGATCCGTTGGACTGGCGCTGGACGGAGTTCGGCATCGTTCGCATTCGTTCCTCCCTGCTGGCTGATCTCGCCCATCGCGTGGGCGGGCGCCGTCGGGTCGTCGGTGATCGTGGGTCTCCGTGCCGGCACTCACTGCGCTCACAGAGCGTGACCGGAGACATCAGCGCCCGTCGGGCGAGTGGTTCGGATCGGTGCGACCTGGAACTGTCGCTTTCCGAACGAAACGGCGGACGACCAAGACGGTGTGCACACGGGCAGCGCCCACGGACCGCTGCATCGCAGGATAGCCAGGCCCTGTGACAGCCCCGCGTGGCAGAACCCGGCCGAGCCCGCTATTCGGCGTCGGTGCTCTCGTAGATGGCGATCAGCGCGGCGTTGACGATGTCGCCGGCGGAGATCCCGGCGATGGCGTGCAGGTCGGCGATCGTGCCGGACTCGCCGAAGCGGTCCACGCCCAGCGGGATGTGGCGCGCACCCACCGCCGCGCCCAGCCAGGCCAGGGCGTGGCTGGAGGCGTCGTGCACACTCACCACGGGCCGGTGGCGCTCCTCGGGCGGGATGAGTTGGTGCATGCGGCTGGGGCGGCGCACCACGGTGGCCGTGGCCGCAGCGGCTCGGTACGTGCCCTGCCAGCTGCGGTACACGAGGTCGGGGCTGGTGAGGTGCACCACGGCGGCGTCCACGCCCTCCTCCCCGAGCGCGTCGGAGGCGGCCAGCGCCTCGGGTGCCATCACCCCGGTGGTGACGATGGTGACGCCGGGGCGGTCGGTCAGCGGTGCGGGTCGCAACTGGTACCCGCCCGAGAGCACCTGCCGGCGCAGCTCGTCGGTGCCGAGACGCTCGGCTGCGGCCGCGAACGGCGCCTGGTCCAGCGGCCGGGTGCTGAGGCGGAAGTAGGCGCTCTCGCCGTCGGGCCGGCTGAGCCCGTCGAGGGCGCCGCACAGCAGCCAGTCCACCTCGGTGGCATAGGCGGGCTCGAAGTAGGTGAGCCCGGGCAGCTCGGCCCCCACGCCGGCGGTGACCGTGGACTGGTGGGCGCCGCCCTCGGGAGCCAGGCTGATACCCGACGGGGTGCCGGCGACCACGAAGCGGGCGTCGTTGTAGAGGCTGTAGATGAACGCGTCGAGGCCCCGCAGCACGAACGGGTCGTACACGGTGCCCACCGGCAGCAGGTGCTGTCCGTGGTGGTCGTGCGACAGGCCCAGCTGGCCCAGCAGCATGAACATGTTCATCTCCGAGAGGCCCAGCTCGATGTGCTGGCCGTCCGGCGAGGGCGCCCAGCGCAGCAGCCGCTCGGCGCCGCCGTGGTCGTCGCGGGGCTCGTGCCAGTACACGCCCGCCTTGTTCACCCAACCGCCCAGGTTGGTGGAGATCGACACGTCCGGGGCGGTGGTCACGAGCCGCTTGCCCACCTCGGCCACGTCTGCCAGGCGGGTGAGGGTGCGCCCGAACGCCTCCTGGGTGGAGACCTTGCCCCGCATGGTCGGCGGGCCCGCCGCCTCCGGTACGTCCAGCCGCGGCCGGGGCACGGGCGGGGGGTTGTTGATGTCCGAGCCGACCGAGGCGCACACCCGGCCCTCGGGGCTGTCGGGGTCGAAGCGGTCGAACTCGGTGGCGGTGGTGAGTCCCACCTCGGCCCGCAGCGCGTCGATCTGATCGGGGTTCAGCAGCACGGCATGGTTCAGCGGATCGCCCGCCATCGGAAGGCCCCAACCCTTGATGGTGTAGGCGAACACGACACTTGGACGTTCGGCCTCGATGTCGCACGCCTTGAAGCAGTCGATGAGCTGGCCCAGGTCGTGGCCGCCGAGGTCGGTCACGTGGGCGAAGAGCTCGTCGTCGTCGAAGTCGTCGGTGAGGCGACGCACCGCCGCGTCGGCACCTTCCAGGAACTTCTTGCGCCGCTCGGCGCCCTGGTAGGTGAACAGCGCCTGGTAGGCCTCGTTCGACATGCCGTCGATGTGGGCACGCAGGGCGTCGCCGTCCGGCTCGGAGAAAAGCCGCCGCAGCCGCGCCCCGTACTTGGCCTCGGCCACGTGCCAGCCGGCGTGGCTGAAGAAGCTCTTCAGGCGGATGGCGGCGATGTCGGGAATCACCCGGTCGAGGCTCTGGCGGTTGAGGTCGACCACCATCGTGAAGTTGCCGAGCCCGTGCGTGACCGGGTCGGCGATGGCCTCCCACACGTTGCCCTCGTCGAGTTCGGCGTCCCCGACGGTGGCGATGAAGCGGGCCGGAGGCGACTGCTCGAAGTGGGCGTCGGCGTAGCGCCGCACCAGAGCCGCGAACAGCGGAGCGACCGCCCCGAGACCCACCGACCCCGTCGAGAAGTCGGCCACGTCGGGGTCCTTGGTGCGCGACGGGTAGGCCTGCAGCCCGCCTCGCTTGCGCAGCGTCTCGAGGTAAGAGCGGTCCAGCTCGCCGGTGAGGTACTTGATGGCGTGGTACACGGGCGAGGCGTGCGGCTTGACGGCCACCTTGTCGTCGCCGTCGATGTGAGCGAACCACAGCGCGGTCATGATCGAGACCATCGAGGCCGACGAGGCCTGATGCCCGCCGACCTTGATCTCGAGGCCCTCCCGCCGGTTGGCCACGTCCACGATCCGCGTCGCCAGCCACAGCAGGCGCCGCTGGATGTTGTCCAGAACATCCAGGTCGGGAACCGATCCGGCCGGCGCCGTCTTGACAGTGGGCTCCCCCAGCACGCTCCGATCCTACGCGCCGCTCCCACAGCGTCCAAGAACCGGACCCGCCGGGACACCGTCCGCCGCAAGCGCCGCGACACCGCGAGAGCCTCGAACATGGACCGATACGTCACCGCCCCGAGCGATGGCTCGCTCGGGGCGGTGGTCGTCACGCTCGAGAAATCTTTCTACACTGACCAGATATTTTTCCGTAGTAGAAACAGTGGACTTGCCGAGGGACCCGGGTCGAACCTTCCGGTGAGCCCAGTACCGGGCGCCGTCGCCCATCCCGATGCCGCTGAGCCGACGGGAGCGGACGCACCGCGTGGGCCGGCATGGAGCATCGTGATGATTCAACCGGCAGACCCGCCGCCGGACGTGGAGCCGGCGCGCCACTACCTCGGTCGGATCCGCGCCAGCGCCCCGGTCGAGGCCCTTCGGCGTTGGGTCGAACACCCAACCGGAGTCCGGCGGTATCTGGACGGTCTCTCGCCGGCGGGGGGCGCACCGCACAAGAGCACCGTCGACTGGGAGATCCCCCCCTACAGCCCGGAACGATTCGAGGGCGACCCGGCCGGCTATGTCTTCGCCGAAGCCATCACAACCGACGACGCACTGATTCAGGTCCTGCTCAGCGTCATCGACGTTGACCCTCGGTAGCTGCCGCGCCCCCGGCAGGATTCGAACCTGCGGCCTTGGGATTAGAAGTCCCCTGCTCTGTCCCCTGAGCTACGGGGGCGGGGAATCCAGTCTACGAACGGTCAACGCCGCACCCGGACTGGCAGCGCTAGTTCTTCTCCAGCCAGCGGGCCAGCAGTTGGCGAGCGATCACGAGTTTCTGGATCTCGTTGGTGCCCTCACCGATGATCATCAGCGGGGCGTCCCGGTAGTAGCGCTCCACCGGGTACTCGGTGGTGTAGCCGTAACCGCCGTGAATGCGCATGGCGTCGGTGGCGATCTCGTAGGCGGCCTCGGAGGCGAACAGCTTGGCCATTCCCGCCTCCAGGTCGATGCGATGCCCCTCGTCGTAGCGGCGAGCCGCGTCATAGGTCATGAGCCGGGCGGCATGCAGCTTGGTGGCCATCCCCGCCAGCATGAACCGGACCGCCTGGTGCTCGAAGATGGGCTTGCCGAACGTGTGACGCTCCTGGGCGTAGGCCATGGCGGCGTCATAGGCCGCCTGCGCCACCCCGACCGCCCGCGCGGCGATGTTCACCCGGCCCAGTTCGAGGGCCGCGAGCGCGTAGCGCAGGCCGTTGCCCAGCCCCTCGGGGCCGCCCAGCATGTTGGCATCGGGCACTCGGTGGTCGACGTAGGACATCTCCACCGTCTCCACACCCTTGTAGCCGAGCTTGTCGATCTTGCGGCTGATCGTCAGGCCCCCGTCGGCCGGGCCCGGGGCCTTCTCCACGATGAAGCAGGTGATCCGGTCGTCGGGGGTGCGCGCCAGCAGCATCACCAGGCCGGCGCGCATGCCGTTGGTGACCCACATCTTCGTGCCGTTGACGAGCCACTCGTCACCGTCGGGGGTCGCCCGGCAGCGAATGTTCTGGGTGTCGCTGCCCGCGTCGGGTTCCGACAGCGAGAAGGCGGACCGCAGCGAGCCGTCGGTCATCCGCGGCAGGAACCGCTCCCGCTGCTCGGGTGTTCCGAAGCGGCTGATCATGGCCACCGACAGCATGTGCGTGTTGAGGATTCCCGCCAGGGACATCCAACCCCGGGACAGCTCCTCGACGATGCGGGCGTAGGTCAGGGCGTCGAGGCCCAGGCCGCCGAAGTCCGGGGGGATCGTGGCGCCGAACAGGCCGAAGTCGCACATCCGGGCGAACATGGCCTCGGGGAACTCGTCGGCGTGCTCGAATTCGCTCGCAACCGGAATGACCTCGCGGTCGACCCAGGCCGCAATGGTGGCGACGAGTTCATCGGCGACCTCGGGATCGATGCTCACGCGGCGGGATGCTACTGCCCTGCACCCGCGCCACCCCGACCCGCCGCCTCGACGATCTGCACCGCACCACATGGCCTCCTGCAGTTATCCGCGCAGGACAGACGCGCACCCTCGCGGTAGCCTGCACCCATCGAGGACCCGCAATGAAGCCCTCGGCCTCGGACGCCCCGGACACGAACCGTCCCGCATACCGGCTCGAGGACCGTTACCTGCGCGACGAGGGCAGGGTCTTCGCCTCGGGCGTGCAGATCCTGGCCCGGCTGCCGTTCGAGCAGTTGCGCCGGGACCGCGCCGCCGGCCACAACACAGCGGCGTTCGTCTGCGGCTACCCGGGATCACCACTCGCCCTCTTCGACACCGAGGTCACCCGCGTGGCCGCTCTGGCCGAGGCAGCGGGCCTGCATCTCGTCCACCAGCCGGGGCTCAACGAGGAACTGGCGACCGCGGCGGTCATGGGCAGCCAACTCGTCAGCGGGTTCAGCGACAAGATCCGGGACGGGGTGCTGGGCATGTGGTACGGCAAGGCTCCGGGCCTCGACCGGGCCTGCGATGCCATGCGCCACGCCGTCCTGACCGGCACGTCGCCGCTCGGCGGCGCGGTGATGATGGTGGGCGACGACCCCTACGCCAAGTCCTCCACCGTCGGCAGCTCCTCCGACGGCACCCTGGTGTCGCTGCGCATGCCCTTCCTGGTGCCCGGCGACCCGCAGGAGGCGCTGGACCTGGGGCGCCACGCCATCGCCCTGTCGCGGTCCTGCGGGGTGGTGACGGCCCTGCGGATCGTGGCCTCGGTGGCAGACGGCACCGGCTCGGTGGATCTGAGCGGCGACGGCTGGGGCGAGCGGAACGGCGGCGCCGGCGGCAACGCCGTAGCGCCCTACCGCCTGCCGCTGTTGCCGGGCCACGACGGCCCACCCGAGCCCTACCTCCACCGGCCCGACGGCAACCTCATGCCGCCGTACACCAACGACATCGAGCGCGACCTGGTCGAGGTCCGCCTGGAACTGGCGCGCAGCTACGGCGTCCGCAACCGGCTCAACCGGCTCACCACCCCGGACGGTCCGGCGCGGGTGGGAATCCTCGCCTCCGGCAACTGCCACGCGGAGATGATCGAGGCGCTGCGCCTCATGGGTCTCGCCACGACCGGTGACATCGCCGGCGCCGGGATCCGGCTGGGAAAGATATCGCTGCCCTACCCCATCGATCCCGGATTCGTGCGCGCCTTCGCCGACGGGCTCTCCGAGGTGATCGTCCTCGAGGAGAAGGACCCGTATCTCGAACTGTTCGTGAAGGACGCCCTGTACCCGCTGGACGACCGGCCGGTCGTGGTGGGCAAGCGCGACGACCGCGGCGAGCCCCTCCTGGGAAGGCACGGCGGGTTGGACGCCGACGCGCTCGCCCGTCCGCTGCATGCGCGCCTCTCGACGCACCTCAGCGGCGACCGGTTGACGCCGCCGCCGGCGCCGCGCCGGAGGAGTTCGATGACGGTCAGCGCCAGCCGGACTCCCTATTTCTGCTCGGGCTGCCCGCACAACTCCAGCACGCGCGTCCCCGAAGGCTCGCTGGTGGGCGTGGGCATCGGCTGCCACGGCATGGTCTCGCTCATGGAGCCGGAGCGTGTCGGCCAGTGGAGTTCGGTGTGCTCGATGGGCGCCGAGGGTGCCACCTGGGTGGGGATGTCGCCGTTCACCGAGCGGGACCACTCGATCCAGAACCTCGGCGACGGCACCTACGCCCACTCCGGGCAACTGGGAATCCAATTCGCCGTGGCCGCAGGGGTCAACATCACGTTCAAGCTGCTGTACAACGGCGCCGTCGCCATGACCGGCGGTCAGGACCCCACCGGCATCGTCGGCGTCCCGGAGATGGCGAGGATCCTGCTCGCCCAGGGCGTGCAGCAGGTTCTCATCACCACCGAGGATCTGGGCCGCTACAAGGGCGTCACGCTGCCCGCCGGGGTGGAGGTCTGGGACCGCAAGCGCCTGATCGAGGCGCAGGAGCGCCTGCGTGCGGTCGAGGGTGTGACCGTCCTGATCCACGACCAGTTCTGTGCCGCCGAACTGCGCCGGGCGCGCCGCCGCGGCCAGCGACCCACCCCCAAGACCCGCGTGCTCATCAACGAGCGGGTCTGCGAAGGTTGCGGCGACTGCGGGGACGTGAGCAACTGCCTGTCGGTGCAGCCGATCGACACTCCCTACGGCCGCAAGACCAAGATCGACCAGACGACCTGCAACTTCGACTACTCCTGCACCGACGGCGACTGTCCCTCGTTCGCCACGGTGCGCCCCGCCCGTGCCGGCCGCCGGCGCCGCATCGCCCGCAAGCGAGCCGCGGCCTCGCCGGCGGTGGCCGAGCGGGTGCGACCCCAGCCGCCCGACGACATCGACGAGCCCACCGCAGCCGGGCCCCGGAACATGACCGTGCGCATGGCCGGTATCGGCGGGACCGGGGTCGTGACCGCCTCGCATCTGCTGGGGACGGCCGCGCTCCTCAGCGGTCGACACGTGCAGGGGCTCGACCAGACCGGCCTGTCGCAGAAGGCGGGGCCGGTGCTGAGCGACGTGCGTATCAGCGCCACGGAGCCCATCGCCTCCAACAAGGCCAGCACGGGGATGGTGGACCTCTACCTGGCATTCGATCTGCTCACCGCCGCCGCAGCGGGTCCACTGGCCGGCGCCTCCGCCGAGCGCACCCTGGTCGTGGCCTCGGTCACGCCCACCAGCACGGGCCAGATGGTGGTGCACCCCGAGCAGGGGTATCCCAGCACCGACCGCCTGCGGTCGGTCGTCGACGCCACCTCCCGGGCGGCCGAGAACCGCTGGGTGGACGCCGGCGCCATCACCCGCCGCCTCTTCGGCAACACCACCTCGGCGAACGTGTTCCTGATCGGCGTCGCCTACCAGTGCGGCGCCCTGCCGATCACCGCTGCATCGTTCGAGTCCGCCATCGAGTTGAACGGCGTGGCAACCGAGCGCAATCGCGAGGCCTTCCGCTGGGGCCGGCAGTGGGTCATCGATCCCGACGGCGTGGAGTTGGCCGCGGCCAACGCCGCCTCGATCGGTGTCAGCCCGCCTCCCGACGACGCCGCGGAGAGGGCGCAGATCGCCAGCGGGGACGCCCTCGCTCCGCCGGTCCGCCGACTCGTGGATCCGCTCGCCGCGCGCACCGGCCTCGGCGATCTGCTCGAGATGCTGTCGGCCGACCTGACCGCCTACCAGTCCGCCCGCTACGCCGAGGACTTCCTCCGATTCGTGGCCGAGGTGGCCGACGCCGAGGAGGACCTCTGCGACTGGGACCTCACCGCGGCCGTGGCCCGCAGCCTCCACAAGCTGATGGCCTACAAGGACGAGTACGAGGTGGCCCGGCTGCTGCTGGAGTCGGCCGCGGCGACACAGGCCGAGTCGGTCGCCGGACCTGGCGCCCGCCTCGTCTGGCACCTGCACCCCCCGTTCCTCCGCGCACTCGGCATGTCCCGGAAGCTGAGACTGGGACGCTGGGCCCGCCCCGTGCTGGTCGGGCTCCGGGGTGCCAAGCGGCTGCGCGGCACACCCTTGGACCTGTTCGGCTACGCCAAGGTGCGCCGCTGCGAACGCAAGCTGCCGGGCGAGTACCGCGAGGCGATCCGGGCATTGCTAGGGATGCTCGACTCTGTCAACCGGGACGACGCGGTCGAGATCGCCGACCTGGTGGACGGGGTCCGCGGCTACGAGGACCTCAAGATGCGGCGGGTGGCGGCGTACCGCGAGGAGTTGAGCGAGCGGGTGAAGAGCTTCTGCGCAGTGGTTCCGGCGGGGACCGGCGCTTAGACACGCCGATCCGCGGAGGTATCCGCCGGGCAATCAGCCCTCGGAGTCCTCCAGCGATTCCACACCGAGATAGCGGCGCTGGGCATCGGCGTCCTCCAGCAGTTCCCGCGAGCTGATCTCCGTCTCGATGTGACCCGAGACCATCACCACCTGACGATCCGAGACCGCTGTTGCCACACTGAGGTTCTGCTCCACCAGCAGGACCGCGATCCCCTCGTCCACGAGCCGGCGCGAGGTGGCCACGAGTTGCTCGACGATCGTCGGTGCCAGACCTTCCGACGGCTCGTCCATGAGCATCAGATCCGCGTTCAGCAGCAGCGCCCGGCCGATGGCCAGCATCTGCTGCTCGCCACCGGAGAGGCTCGTGGCGCTGAGCTTCTTCCGCTCGGCGAGGCGCGGGAAGAGCTCGTACACCTCCGTCGGCGTCCAGCGCTTGCCGCGCGCATCGCGCGCCAGCATCGCCAGGTGCTCGTCGACGGTCAGGGAGGTGAACAGCCGCCTGCCCTGGGGGACGTATCCGATCCCGGTGGCGGCGACCTTGTACGGCGGCAGCCCCACCAACTCGACGCCGCGGAACCGTATGGACCCGCCCATCACCGGCAGCAGGCCCATGATGGCGTTGCAGAGCGTGGTCTTCCCCATGCCGTTGCGGCCGATGACCGACACGGCCTCCTGGGTCACCTGCAGGTCGACACCGTGGAGCACCTGCGCCTGCCCGTAGCCCACGTCGAGGCTCGAGATCTCCAGCAGCGACTCAGCCATGCTCGATCCCCCGGCCCAGGTAGATGTCGTGCACCTGGGGATTGGCGCGGATCTCGCCGGGCGTGCCCTCGGTGATCTTGACGCCGTCATGCATCACGACCACCCGCTCCGCCACGCGCAGCGCAACGTCCATGTCGTGGTCGATGAGCAGCAGCGTCACGTCGCGCTCCAGCGACAGCAGCAATTCCGTGAGCCGCTCCCGCTCGCCCCGTGACAGTCCCGAGGCGGGCTCGTCGAGCATCAGCACACGAGGCTCGGTCACCGTTGCGAGACCCAGTTCCAACTGGCGCTGCTCGCCGTGGGAAAGGTCCGAGGTGAGGGTGCCCAGGCGGCCCTCCAGCCAGACGCCGGCTGCGGCGCGCCGGGCGCGGTCGCGGTAGGCGGCGTCCCGGCGACCCATGCGCAGGCGGAAACGCCGTCCCTCCTTGCCGAGCACCGCCAGGTAGAGGTTCTCCTCCACCGTGAGCCCGGCGAACAGGCGGGAGCGCTGGTAGGTGCGGGACATACCGAGTTGCGGTCGGCGCCGGGCCGGCAATTCCTCCACATTCAGACCGTCGATCTCGACGGTGCCGGCCGTTGGCCTCAGGTCGCCGGCCACGACGTTGAACAGCGTCGTCTTGCCGGCGCCGTTGGGCCCGAGGATGACGAGGCGTTCGCCCTGAGCGACATCGATGTCGATGCCGCTCAGGGCGTGGACGCCACCGAAGGACATGCTGAGGTCCCGCAGCCGCAGCACAGGTGCCGCGTCCGCTGCCGTCGCCGTCATGATCGGTGGCGTCCCTCTACCTCGTGGTCAGTGTGCGTCGGCTAGTTCTGCAACACGCCGTCGACGACCGGGGTGGCGTTGCCGATCCACGGCAGATCGCGCACCTCACAGGGCGGGAAGTCCCTGCTCGGCGGAGGATCACCCGTGAACGTGCCGCCGAAGGTCTGGTCGACCTGCGGCACGAACGCCACCGTGCTGGACTGCATCTCGCCGGCGTCATCGATGTAGATGCGACCGACGTACTGGTCCTGGATGGCCGTCCGGTTGGAGTCCAGGCTGATCTGGCCGAACGCGGCGTCGAGCGTCACGTTGCTGATCGCCTCCCACAACGGCTCGTGGCCGCCGGAGAGGTCGGCCCCGATCGCCTTCAGGCCCTCGATCAGGCCCCAGGCGTTGTTGTAGTAGTTCATGAAGAAGGCGTCGAAGTACGCCGCATCGGCCGGAGCCGGCGCGCCGCCGAACGGGATCTCGTCGAAGTGACGGTTGATGATCGCGCGGAACTCCGCTGCCTTGTCGGTCTGCAGGTCGGGGGCGTTACCGAATCCACCGGAGTAGGAACCCTCGACGCGCGGGCCGATCGCCCGGAACACGTCGGGGATACCCCAGAAGAGGTTGCCCATGTGCTGCTGGCCGACGATCTCGCCCTTGGCGTCCTCGAAGGCGTTCAGCGCCGGCACCAGACCAGCGCCACCCACGGCCCAGAAGTAGCCGTCGACCTCGTCGACGCCAGGCAACTGCTCCACAAAGCCGGAGTAGTCGGTGGTGTTCAGCGGCGGGTACACCCGGCTGATCACGTCGCCGCCGGCGGCGCAGAACTCGGCGATGAAGCCCGCCGTGGAGGTCCAGGCGAAGCTGTAGTCGTCACCGATGACCGCTGCGGTCTCCCACCCGAGGACGTTGTGGGCGATGTCGCCGAGTCCGGCGTTCCACTGCGCCCCGTCACCGTTGAAGCGGAAGAAGTTGGGCGCACGGACCGCCATGGTGGAGTCCTGCGCACCCGACGTGCCGTTCACGAACGTCTGGTGGGGGTGGTCCTTGGCGTAGTTGGCTACGGCGATGCTCTCGTCACCGGACAGCGGCCCGATCATGATCTCGGCGCCGATGTCCTCCATGAGACGGCGCGTCTCACGCAGAGCCGCCTCCGCGGTGTCGTCCGCACAGCCGATGCCGACCAACTCGATGGCCACGCCGTTGATGGAGGCGTTGCTGAAGCCCGCCTGCGGAGCGGTGCGGTCGTTGACCGTGGCACCCGCATGCTCGGCGAACGCCGTAACCACGCCGGCGATGTCCCTGTCGTGGAAGGCCCCGAAGGCGCCCTCGCAGTCCGACAGGATGGCCAGCTTGATGGACGTCGTCGGCTCGGCAGCCGCCGGTGGCGGCGGTGGTGGCGGCTCGGGCGCCGCAGTCGGCGCGGCCGCAGCCGCAGCGGCCTGCTCTTCAGCAGCGGCGGCCGCGTCGCGGGCCTGCTGCGCCTCGTCCTCGGCAGCGGCGGCCTGTGCGCGCGCGTCCTCGGCGGCGGCCTGGGCGTCGGCCAGCGCCGCTTCGGCGGCGGCCACGTCGGCCGCGTTGCCCGAGGCGGTGGCCTGCGCCAGATCCGCCGCAGCCTGCGCTGCCTCGGCTGCAGCCAGCGCGGCGTCAGCCGCGGCGGCCGCAGAGGCCGCGTCGGCCAGCGCCGTGGACGCCTCGCCTCGAGCGGCTGTCGCTGCCGACAGAGCCGCGTCGGCATCCTCCGCGCCGGTGTCGCTGGCGCAGGCTGCCGCCAGCAGGGCCAATGCCATGGCCGCAACCGACAACCTGAGCCAGGTTGAATGCTTCCGTACGATTCGCACTATCTCCTCCTTGTGGTTTCCAGTGCTGTCTTGCGTGGTTCCTCGAATGCGATCCTCTGGTCGCACTCAATCTTTCCTACAGGCCGGAGATCCGCCCTGCGTTCCCTGGTGCTCCGGTGTCCCCGGTGCTTGCCTTGCTGTTCTCTATGTTCGTCCCTTCGTTGTCTTCCCTCCCCCTTCGATCCACTCCCGGTCGCTCGTGTGCCTGCGCCCGCCGGCCCCGCCGACCGTCTAGTTCCCGACCGGAACCCGACCGGACCGCCCGGTGGCCAGCAGCTTCGACCAGACGCCGCGGGCCGTGCCGCGATGGCCCGCCAGCCAGCCCACGAGACCTGCCGCGCCGATTCCCGCCACCGCGCCCACGATGACACCCGCGATGGCACCGCGGTCTCCCTCCTGCAGACCTCCGACGGTCCCCCAGACCGCGGCTCCTATCAGCGACAGCGGCACGGCGCCGCGCACCTTGCGGAGCCCCACCACGCCATCGGGGCACGCCAGGACCAGCACGAGCACGATCGCTCCGGCCAGCGTGCGGAAGCGCGCCTCCTCGATCCAGTTGTTCAGGAACACCACGTTGCGGACGTAGTTCTCCAGCGCGATGTAGATGAAGGCCCCCAGCCAGGCCCCCTCCAGGACGAGCACCCCGCCGATGATCGCCATGATCAGCAGGTTCAGGATGCCGACGAGGCTGATCGTCGTGGGCGAGATCGCCCGCTGCTCCCAGACGTAGAGAACGCCACCGAGTGACGCGATGAAGGCGGCCAACGTGAAGGCCCAGGTACGGTGCATGGCGACGTTGAAGCCCAGGGAGTTCATGCGCACAGGATCGTCGCGCACCCCTTGCAGGGCCAGCCCGAACGGCGTGCGCGACACGTACCGCAGCAGCAGGTAGACCACCACGGCGACGACCAGGCAGGTGTAGAACAGACGCTCGGGATTCGTGGCGTCGGTCGGTTCGCCGATGAAATCGGGCGCGCGCACCTGGTTCACCCCGCCGAAGCCCGACAGCACCGTCACCTGGCCGAAGAAATAGAACCCGATGACGCCGTAGGCAAGCGTGATCATGAGGTAGTAGAGCCCGCTGGAGCGGCTGGCGATGAGCCCCATCACGAACCCCAGCGCCGTGGTGACACCGATGCCCAGCACGACCCCGACCCACGGGTTCCAACCCAGGTTCAGCCCCTTGCTTCCCCCGGTGGTGACGGCGTTGCCGATCGTGAAGGCGCACACGCCGTACATCAGCGTCTGCGCCAGGGAGATCATCCCGCCGAAGGCCGAGAGGAACACGATGCTGGCGGCGGCGACGCCGAAAAGCAGCGACCGCGTCATCACGACGTCCACGAAGTAGTGGCGGAACGGGCCCGGCGTGACGGCCTGGAAGACGCCGACCAGGACGAGCACCACGAAGAATGCTGCGGCGATCCGGCGCGTGTTGCGGCCGTAGTCGCCGGAGCCCACACCGCTCGGCACCTCGCCGGGGTCGCCTCGCAGGCGGGACAGGATCACGCGGGCCGCCCGAACAGCCCGTAGGGACGCATCGCAAGCACCAGCGCCAGGATGACGAAGGTGGCGATGATCGAGTAGTAGGCGTAGTCGGTGGGCAGGTAGGCGGGGGCGAACGCGGTGACGACACCGTAGAGCAGCGATCCGGCGGCGGCGCCGCCGAGCGATCCCATGCCGCCGATGATCACGACCACCAGCGAGTGCAGCAGCCACTGGCCGTCCACCCCGGGGGAGAGGCTCGTGACCGAGGAGCCGGCGATCACCCCGCCCAGGCCCGCCAGCGCCGAGCCGAGCACGAACGCCACGGCGAAGACCTTCTGCACGTTGATGCCCAGGGCCTGCACCATGGGCGTGTCGTCCACCCCGGCGCGGATAACCATGCCGGTACGCGTCTTCTTCAACAGAAGCCAGAGGAAGCCGCCCACGCCCAGCGCCATGCCGATCACGAAGAACTGGTGGATGCCGTAGCGGATCCCGATGAACTCCACGTAGCCATGGATCTCGTGCGTGAAGGTGATGGGCTCGGCGACACCGCCGAAGTGCTGGATCATCTGATCGCCGAGCACGATGGAGATGGCGATGGTGATCAGCGCCTGGCGCAGATCCTGGCCCTGGTTCCAGCGCAGGAAGACCTGCTGGATGAACAGCCCCAGACCGCTGACGACGACCACCCCGATGACCAGGGGCAACCACCAATCGGCCCAGGCAACCGCGTTGCGGTCGGGCGTCGCGGTCACGCCGACGAAGTCGAGTTGGTACTCGAGCGCGAAGTAGCCGGCCAGCAGGAACAGCGACCCGTGGGCCATCTGCACCGTGCGCATAAGCCCGAAGACGAGCGTGAATCCCGAGGCGACGATGAAGTAGAGACCGCTGATCGTCAGCGCATTGAGGATGCTCTTCAGGAAATCGCTCGGCGCGCTGACGGCGGGGCCGTTGGAGGTGTTGCCGGCCAGGAACACGATCCAGACGATGACGAAGACGATGGCAGCTGTGATCAACAGCCGCGTCGCCGCGCGCTGCCAGGGCACCGACCTCCCCCTGCGTCCCAGCAGGGCGTTCACGGCATCGACCATGACGGTCGTCATGAGTTGGCCGTCCCCATCAGGTCATGGTCCCCCATCGGTGCGGTCTTCGCGTCATCCCCCCAAGGCCGCGATGACCGAGTCAACGTCGGTCACCGTCGAAACGTTCTGGAGAGCGTAGTTGATCGAGGCGTTGTGCCAGTCCGCGCTCATCGTCGAGCAGCCGTCCTCGGGTACGACCATGTAGTAGCCCTTGTCGGCCCCGGTGCGGGCGGTGTGCTCGACGGACATGTTCGTCCAGGCGCCGGTCACGATGACGGTGTCACGGCCGGTGCCGGCGAGCAGGCTCTCCAGCTTGGTGCCCTGCCAGGCGCTCATGCGCATCTTCTCGACGATGAAGTCCCCGTCCTGGGCCTCCAGCCCGTCGACGGCGGCCGCCCCCCAGGAGCCGCGCTCGAGGCCGTCGGTGTCCTTCACACCCTGGAACAGCGGGGCGTTGAGCTTCAGGCCCGGAGCACCCGGCTCCACGATGTACCAGACGTGGATGACGGGAACACCCAGGCCACGGCAGGCATCGGCAAGGCGCGCCACGTTGGCGACGACGTTCTGCTCGTCGGCGTGCTGCGGTGAACCGGACTCGCCGAACGCCCCGCCCTCGGTGATGACGTCGTTCTGGAGGTCCTGGATGATCAGGGCGCAGCGGCTCGCATCCAGTGACAGATCACTCATCGGGTTCCCCTCTCGGTTGGTGTCTCGTTCGGTTGTGGGTGCTGCCGGGCGGTCGGCTCAGCCCATGTACGGCTCGCGATGCGGGCCCACCCGCGTGCGCAGCGTGTACAGCGAGGTGCACGACGGCATGAACAGGGTGTGCCAGTCGGAGCCGCCCCAGGTGAGGTTGCCGACGCCCTCGGGCACGGGCACCGTGCCCAGCCGCTCGCCGGCGGCGCTGATGATCCACACCCCGCCGGGGCCCGTGACCCAGATGTTGCCCAACTCGTCGCACTTCATGCCGTCGGGGATGCCGTCCTCGATGACACCGGTGCCGATGCCGTCGAAGAACAGCCGCTCACCGCTGAGGCTCCCGTCGGGGTTCACGTCGTAGACGTTGATGAGCCCCCGCATCGTGTCGTTGATGTACATGAGCGACTCGTCGGGCGAGAAGCACAGACCGTTGGGCTGGTCGTAGGCGTCCCGGCCGACGACCAACTCGACGCCCCCGCCGGGCGGAACCCTGAACACGCCCTGCCAGCCCAGGTCCCGCTCCCGCTCGAGGCCGAAGACGGGCATCCGCCCGAACCACGGGTCGGAGAAGTAGATGGAGCCGTCCGAGCCGACCACCACGTCGTTGGGGCTGTTCAACTCCTTGCCCTCGAAGTGTGAGGCCACGACCTCACGGGTGCCGTCGGTGTTCTCCCGCACGAGCGAGGACGTCACGTGCTCGCAGACGATGAGGTTCAGGTCGGCGTCGTAGGTCATGCCGTTGCACTTGTTCGACGGCCGCATGACCTCGGTGACGGTGCCGTCGGGGGTGTATTTGCGGCGCACATCGCCGGGCATGTCACTGAAGAGCAGATGATTCTCGGTGGGGTGCCAGATGGGACCTTCGGTGAAGGTGAAACCGGTGGCGACCTGTTCCACTTCGGCGTCCTGGTCGACCAGCTCCCACACCGCCTCGGCGTCGGCTTTAACGTTTGCCACCTGTTCCCCCTTGTCGTGTCGGTCGGTCTCGGGGCGCGCCGACGGGGTGGCCCCCCGCGGCGGAAGTGATCGACAAAGTAGCGGAATCTTCCACATGCGGCCAATGCACCCGCGCGTGGTTCCGGGCGCTCCCTCCGTGCCGCACCTTCGATGCCCGAGACCCTCTCTTGCTATAGTCCGGCAACCTCGGAGAACAGCGAAGGGAGTGCGTCGATGGGGTCTTCCGCGGAGGTGATCCAACCCGGTTCGCCGTCCGAAGCCGCTGCGGCCTTCGGAGACGGGGCCGGGGTCGCGGTCCTGGCGGGCGGCACGCTCCTGGTGCCCGACCTGCATTTCGGCCGGGCGCGGCCCGACCGGGTGATCATGCTGGGCGACGCCGGGCTGAACTACGTCTCACGCTCGAACGGCACAGTGACCATCGGCGCCACGACACCGATCGTCGCCCTCGTCGGTGAGTCTGCTCCGCTCGGGCCCTGCGCCGCCTCGATCGGCGACAACGAGATCCGCGCCCAGGCCACCGTCGGCGGGAACCTGTGCGCCCCGGCGGGGTTCGGTGATCTGCAGGGCCCCCTGCTGGCACTCGGGGCGACCGCCCGCAGCGCCGGCGCCGGCGGGGAGCGCAGCGACTCGCTGGAGGATTTCCTGGCCGGCCGCGCGGGGCGGCTGCTGCTCGACGTTTCGTACGCCGAGCCCGCTGCGGGCGCCTTCGCCGGCCTCGGGCGCCCCCACGCCCACCATTACACGGTGATGGCCGTGTCGGGAGTGCGCACCGCCGGCGGTGCCACCCGACTCGCCGTCGTCGGTGCCGGCGCGGTCGGGTCGAGGCTCCGGAGCGCGGAGCCGCAGGCGAGCGATGCCGAGGCGGCGGGCGAGGCGGCCGCCGGCGAGGTCGATCCGTCCGACGATCCCCTGGCGTCGGGCTGGTACCGGGCGCGCACCCTGCCCGCCCTGGTGAGACAGGTACTGAGCAAGTTGGAGGAGAGCGCGTGAACATCGTCGTCAACGGCACGAACCGGGCGGTGGAGAGTCCGCCGCTCACGCCCCTTCTACACGTGCTGCGTGAGGAGTTGGATGTCCTCAGCCCCAAGGCCGGCTGCGAGAACGGCGGCTGCGGCGCCTGCACGGTGCTCGTCGACGGCGCCCCGCGCCGCTCCTGCCTCACGGCGGTGGGCTCGATCGACGGCGCCGAGGTGACCACGGTCGAAGGTCTCGGCACACCCGAGGCCATGTCACCGGTCCAGCAGGCCTTCGTGCACTACTGCGCCGCGCAGTGCGGCTTCTGCACGCCCGGCATGATCATCGCCGCCACCGCCTATCTCGAGGGCGGCGGCAGCACCGAGGCTGCCGACATCACCGAGGCGCTGGCCGGCCACGTCTGCCGCTGCACCGGCTACCTGAAGATCGTGGATGCCGTGGCTGCGGCCCGCGACGGCGACTTCGACCTCTCGACCACGGCCGAGAGCCCGCACACGACGGTGCTCGGCTGAGAACCTCCACAGCCGGGCGACCTGCGCCGGCGGCTCGGCAACCGACGAACAACAGATCCCGCTAGTCCAGGCGAGGGAGACGACATGAAAGCAGTAGGAGCCCGCCTACCCCGGTACGACGGGGTCGGTCACGCCACCGGGCGCACCGTCTACGTGGACGACGTGCGAGTCAATGGGACGCTTCACGTGAAGGCCCTGCGCTCGCCGCACCACCACGCCGCCATCAAACACCTCGACACATCCCGGGCCGAGCAGATGCCCGGCGTGGCGGCGATCGTCACGCACGCGGATGTGCCTCTCCTCGTGTACGGGCACCTCTCGGCGCTGGGGATCCCCGCGGACGAGCCGCTGCTGGCCTCCGAGGACGTCCGCTACAAGGGCCAGCCAATCGCCGTGGTGGCCGCCGAGGACACCGACGCGGCACAGGCCGCGGTGGACGCCATCGACATCGAGTTCGAAGAGTTGCCGGCGCTGTTCGACATGCGCAAGTCCTTCGACGACGACGCCCCGCAGATCCACCACTGGGGCACCATCTACCCCCATTTCGAGGGCGAGATGAACGTCCGGCAGATCCGCAAGGGGAACATCGAGCAGGCCTTCGAGCAGGCCGACAAGATCATCCAGGGCGTCTACCGCCCCGCGGCCATCGAGCAGATGCCCCTCGAGACCCAGGTTGGCCTGTCGGTGCCCGAGCCCGACGGGCGCTTCACGATCTACTCCTGCACCCAGGCGCTGTACTTCTCCATGGGCGTCGTGGCGGCGCACCTGCAGATGCCGCTGAACAAGTTCAAGTTCGTGGGCGGCACCGTGGGCGGCGGCTTCGGCGGCAAGGTGGACACCGCCACCGAGACCCTGTGCACGTTGCTGGCCCAGAAGTCCGGCCGGCCCGTGAAGTGGCGCTGGACCCGCGAGGAGGAGTTCCTGTGCTCCAGTACGCGGGCGCCGTGGCACATGGAGATCATCGACGGCGTGACCAGCGACGGCTGGATCCTGGGCCGCAAGATGCTCACGCTGCACGACGCCGGCGGGTACGCCCGCTTCTCGCCCTACGGCGTCACCAAGCACAGCTTCCACCACACCGGCGCCTACACCATCCCCAACCTGCACTTCGACGGCTACGTGTGCTTCACCAACCGGGTACCCACCTCGGCCATGCGGGGCTACGGCGTCACCTCGGTGTCGTTCGCGGTGGAGACCCATATGAGCCGCGTCGCTGAGGAACTGGGGGTGGACCCGTTCGAGTTGCGGCTCAAGAACGCCAACCGCATCGGCGACACCTCGCCGAACGGCATCACCTACACAGACCCGTCGACAGTGGACGTGCTGCAGGCCCTCGCCGGCGCCACCGACACCGAACTGGCGGCGCCCTACAGCGACACCACCCGTGAGATGCGCCACGGCGAATGGCTGCCGGAGCATCTCGTCGGCCAACTCGGAGACCCGGAGGACCACTGATGGCCATCCATAGGGGGCGCGGCATCGCGTCCATCGAATACCCCACCGGCATGAACCAGAACGGCGACCCGTCGCAGGCCTGGATCAAGGTCAAGCCCGACGGCCGCATCGACGTGTTCAGCGGCACGTCGGACATCGGCAACGGCTCCAAGACCATCCAGACACAGATCGTGGCCGACACGATCGGCGTGCCCTACGACTGGGTCACCTACGACAACTCCAACACCGACTCCTCCCCGGTGTGCACCGGCACCTTCGCCTCCCGCGCCACGTTCGTGGCCGGCAAGGCGGTGCTGAAGGCCGCCCAGCGCGTCCGGGAGCGGATCCTGGAGGTGGCCGGCCAGGAGATGGAGATCAGCCCCGAGGATCTCGAGATCGCCGACGGCGATGTTCTGGCCAAGGGCGCGCCCGCGAAGAAGCTGAGCGTGGGCGACGTGGCTGCGGCCGCCACGTGGGGCCACGGTGAGCTGATCACCGGCACCGGCGCCCAACTGAACCCGTACGCCGCCATCTCCGATCCGACCACCGGCGAGGTGGACGGCGTGCCCCACGCCGCCATCTCCTATGCCGCCTGCGCCGCCGAGGTGGCCGTGAACGACGAGACCGGCGAGGTGCGGGTGCTGAAGCTGACACAGGCCTATGACGTGGGCAAGGCCATCAACCCGGCGCTCGTCGAGGGCCAGATCGAGGGCGGCGCCATCATGGGCCTCGGCCTCGGCGTGCTGGAGGACAGCTACCCGTACTACCCGTCGGTTGAGCACCGCGGCGGCGAATTCGGCAACTACTACAACCCGTCCAGCGCAGACCTGCCGGAATTGCACAACATCATCATCGAGAACCCGTCGGCCGACGGGCCCTACGGCGCCAAGGGCATCGGCGAGATGTCCAACAACGCCCAGCCGGCTGCCATCGCCACCGCCGTCTACGACGCCGTCGGCGTGTGGGTCACCGAGTTGCCCGTCACCCCCGAGCGCGTGCTCAAGGCCCTCGACGCCCGCAACGCAGGGGGCGGACCCCGCCGTGAGGGCAAGCAGGTGATCTTCGACGAGGAGTTGTCGATCAACACGGTGGGCACGGGCAAGACCTGGACGGCCGAGGGCTGAGAGTCCCGGCGCTGGGAGTCCGGGAATCGATGAGCATCGGCGACACCCCCTCGCCGTTCCGCACCTGGAACGGGGTGGAGGCACTCGAGTTCTTCCCCGGCGTGCACCTGCACGCCATCGGCGGCGAGCAGGTGCTGCTCTGCCGGGTGACCTACGAACCCGGCACGACCGTCGCCCGCCACCACCACGACCACACCGAGCAGATCGTGGTGCTGACCGAGGGTGAGATGACCCTCACGATCGGTGACGAGGAGCGCCACCTGGTCGCCGGCGACGTGGCCGTCATGAACCGCCGCGTGCCCCACGAGCTGTATTCCGAGACCGGCTGCACGTTCATCGAGGCTCTGGCGCCGGTCCCCCGCGACCACGTCCCCGACTTCGACCGCGACCTGGTCCTCGGCGAGTTGGGTTCCTCGCTGCACGTGGAGCGCTGAGCGCCCGCCCCACGGTCTCACCTGAGTTCGACCGAGCGGCTTCGCCCCTGGATTCCGGCCTTCGCCGGAATGACGGCTTAAGGATCCGAGAGCGCCGGCTCAGGCGCCGCGCAGGATCCGAGAGAGTCGGTAGGCGGCGCGGGCCTCGCGATCGGTGCGGAACTCGCGGTCGTCGGCGGCACGCAGGATGCGGCGACTGGAGCGGACGCCCAGCCAGCGGAACGGTTCGGGCTCCCACGTGCGGGCGATGGCCCCCACCCATGGGAGGCTGGTGCGCTCGGTATCGGACTCCAGGATCAACTCCGCCATCGTCCGTCCCGCGAGGTTGGCACAGGCCACGCCGGTGCCGACGTAGCCGCCGAAGACACCGATCCCCGCGGTTCGGTTGAGGGTGAGACCCGGAAGCCAGTTGCGCGGGATCGCCAGCACGCCTCCCCAGCGGTGCGTGATCCGGGCGTCCGCGAGCGCCGGCAGCAGTTCGACGAGCGTGTCGTGGATCAGCCGATGGGAGGGCTCGTTCAGCTCGGTCCCGGGGTCGATGCGCGAGCCGAAGAGGTAGGGCACGCCGCGGCCGCCGAAGGCGATGCGGTCATCCGCGGTGCGCTGGCCGTAGATGACCATGTGGCGGTCGTCGGCGAAGGTCGGGCGGCCCGGCAGGCCGATCTCGGCGATGACGTCTCCCCCCAGCGGCTCGGTGGCGATCATCAGGGAGTAGACGGGCAGGAGTGCCCGGCGCTGGCCGGCGAGGTCGCGGGTGTAGGCCTCCGTCGCCCGCACGACGACCTCCGCGCTGACCGTGCCCCCCTCGGTGTGCACGCGCCTTGGTGCGATCCCGGTGACGGTCGTCCCCTCGTAGACCGCCATGCCGGCGGCTTCGACGGCGGCGGCCAGACCCCTAACGAGTTTGGCGGGATCGAGAGCGGCCGACGGTTCGAGCAGGATGCCGGACCGCACGTCGGTGGCGTTGAGGTACCGGCTCGCCTCGGTCGCGTCGAGCAGGCGGACCTCCTCGGTGGTGAAGCCCTGGGTCCGCAGCTCGTCGACCTCTTCGCGCTGGCGCTTGGCCTGGGGAGCATTGCGCGCCAGGCGGATCGTGCCGCCCTTGGCGTAGTCGCAGCCGATCCCCTCGGCCGACGCCACGCGTCCGATCTCGTCGACGGCGTCGAAGACGGCCCGGACCAGGCGCATGGCCTCGCCGTGTGAGGATCGCTCGGCGTAGCGGGCGACGGTCCCCCCGGTGGTCCCGCCGAGCTCACCGCACGCCCAGCCGCCGTTGCGCCCGGATGCCCCGAACCCGCAGTAGTGGCGTTCCAGGATGGCGATCCGCAGGGAGGGATCGGCGCGGATCAGGTAGTAGGCCGTCCACAGCCCGCTGTAACCCCCACCGACGATGGCGACATCGACCTGCCGGTCGCCGTCGAGCGCCGGCCGGGCTTTGATCGGCGGATCGAGCCGATCCAGCCACAGCGGCCGAGGTGTGGCGTCGGCGACCGTTGACATCGCTCGTGACGGTAGAGCGAAACGGTTTAGATGGCAAGCCATTCAGCGCTATCTATTCGGATTCCGTCGTGATAACGCGCAAATGCTTCGGTTTTGGTAATGTCCCGGATCGGTAGGCGCGAACCTGGCGATTCGCCGCGGGAAACGAGGACACGTGGGCTCGATCAAACTCATCACGGATGTGCCCGGCCCCAACAGCCGAGCCCTCGTGCAGCGACGCGCCGCGGCCGTCTCCGCCGGTGCCGCCTACCTCACCGAGCTGGGCATCGCCGGCGGTGAGGGCTCCGTCGTGGTCGACCTCGACGGCAACCATCTGCTGGACTTCGCCGGCGGCATCGGGGTGCTCGGCACCGGCCACTGCCCGCCCGAGGTCACCGCTGCGATCCAGCGCCAGAGTGCCGAATTGATCCACATGTGCGCCATCGTCGCCAGCTACGAGCCGCTGGTGGAGTTGGCCGAGCTGCTCAACGCCACCGCACCCGGGGTGGGTCCGCACAAGACGCTGCTGATGAACAGCGGCGCCGAGGCCGTGGAGTCGGCCGTCAAGCTGGCCCGCGCCCACACCGGCCGCGCCGGGCTGCTGGTCTTCGAGGGCGCCTATCACGGCCGCACCAACCTGACGATGTCGATGACCTCCAAGTACGGGCTGTTCAAGAAGGGTTTCGGCCCGTTCGCGCCGGAGATCTACCGGATCCCGTTCCCCAACGTGCTCCGGCGCCCGCCGGGCACGACCCCCGAGCAGTTCGTCGAGTGGTCGATCAGCCGTCTCGAGGACGCGCTCGTCTCCCAGGTCGATCCGTCGGCGCTGGCCGCGGTCGTGATCGAGCCGGTCCAGGGCGAGGGTGGGTTCATCCCCGCGCCCGCGCCGTATCTCCGGGCGATCCGGCGGCTCTGCGATCACCACGGCATCGTGATGATCGCCGACGAGGTGCAGGCCGGCATGGGACGGACCGGGCGGATGTTCTCGATCGACCACAGCGGCGTGGTCCCGGACCTGGTGGTGACCGCCAAGGCCCTGGGCTCCGGCATGCCGATCTCGGCGGTCGTCGGGCGCGCCGACGTCCTGGACGCACCGCACCCCGGCGGGATGGGCGGCACCTACAGCGCCAACCCGGTTGCCGCCGTGGCGGCCATCGCCACCATCCGGACCATCACCGCGCCCGGTTTCCTGGAGCGGGCGGCCGCCATGGGCGAGCGCCTGCGGGGCGGGCTCCAGCGATTGGCGGTACATCACGGCTGCATCGCCGAGGTGCGCGGGCTGGGGGCCATGCTCGCCGTCGAGCTCGTCAAGGACGAGAACCTCACGCCCGACCCCGACCTGACGCTGACGGTCACCAGAGAGGCGGTGGCGCGCGGCCTCATCGTGATCCGCGCCGGTCTGTACAGCAACTGCGTGCGGTTCCTCCCGCCGCTGACGACAAGCGACGAGCAGGTCGACGAGGCGCTGGGGGTGCTGGGCGAGGCGTTCGCCGCCGCCACCGGGAACGGCCGCGCCGCATGAGGAGGCCACCGCTGCGGGTGCTGGACGCCGCCGGCTCGCCGGAGGCGATCGGCGCCGCGCACGGTCGCGCCCACGCCGCGGAAATCAGGGCCTACACCGCCGACCGGGTGGCACTCGTGGCGTCGGGAGTGTGGACGGGCCGGCGCCTGCCGGCCGTCGATGTGCTCGACGTCGCCGAGTCGATGCTCGACTCCCATGCGGCGCTGGACGCCGACCTGCACACCGAGATGCTGGCCATGGCCGCAGCCGCCGGAATCTCGCCGGCGGAGGCCATCGTGGTGGGCGGCTTCACCGACTTCATCGACACGGTGCGGGCCACCGCGGGCAGCACTCTGGTGCCGGCCGCCACCGAGGACGACTGCACCGCCGTGCTCGTGCCCGACGGGCGCGCCGGTGGCGCCGGCTTCCTCGCCCAGACCTGGGACATGCACGCCTCGGCCACCGACCACGTGCTGCTACTGCGGGTGCGGCCCGACGGCGCGCCCGCCGCTCGGGTCTTCACCACCACCGGCTGCCTCGGCCAGATCGGCATGAACAGCGAGGGCCTGTGTGTGGGCATCAACAACCTGGCGGGCAGCGACGGGCGACCGGCTGTGACGTGGCCGTCGGTGGTCCGGGCGATGCTCAAGTGCGCCACGGCCACCGAGGCCCTCGGCGTCCTGCTCGCCGCCGACCTGGCCGGCGCCCACAACTACCTGATCCTCGACCGCCACGGCACCGGCTTCAGCGTCGAGGCCATGCCGTCGGTGCGGCCGGTCACGGCGCTCGGCGACGAGCCGCTCGTGCACACCAACCACACCCTCGACGCCGCCGCCGGGGCGGTGCAGGCCGCGCGCGACCCGCGCCTGATGCGCAGTTCGCGCACCCGGCTCGCCACCGCCGCCGAACTGCTGGCCACCGGGCCGGTCGACGCCGAACGACTCTTCGCCCTGACGCGCGAGCCGACGGCGATCTGCGTCACGGCGACGGCGCCGTTCCATCTCGAGTCCAGCGGGGCGGCGGTGATGCAGCCGCGGACCGGCGACTTCTGGGCCTGCTGGGGCCGGCCGGCGGACAACGACTACGAGCGGATCGAGGCCTCCGATGGCTGAACTCGACGTGGTCATGGTCGGCGAACGCTCGGGGCTCCGCTACGCCCACATCCGGCCCGAGTGGGCCACGGAACTGGCCGCCCTGGAGCGTGCCTCCTACCCGACGGCCAACCCGGACGACCTCTACGACGAATCGAGCCTTCTGCTGCTGGCCAGGGACTTCGCCGAGGGCTGCTTCGCGACCTTCGACGGCGAACTCCTCGTGGCCATGGGCCTGGGCGTCCGGACCCACTTCGACCTCGACAATCCCCAACACACCATCGGCGACATCGTGCCCCATGACAACAGCAGCAGCGGGCACGCGCCCGCCGGCGAGTGGTACTACGGCACCGGCATCTCGACGCGCCCCGAGTACCGGCGGCGCGGCATCGGCTCGGAGCTCTACGTGCTCCGCAAGCAGGTGTGTCGCGACCTGAACCTGCGCGGCATCGTGGCCGGCGCCGTGATCCCCGGCTATGCCGACCACAAAGAGGACTTGAGCGCCGACGACTACATCGCCGAGGTGCGCGCCGGCCGGCTGTACGACCCCACATTGAGCTTCCAGTTGCGCAACGGCTTCGAGGCGCCGTGCGCTCTCTCCAACTACATCGAGGACCCGGCGGTGGACGACTACGCCGCGCTGATCGTCTGGCACAACCCCGACCACCGGGCCGCAGGCGGAGGGAGAGCCGCATGATCGACAACGTCGACCGCGAGATCATCAAGTTCCTGCAGACCGACGGTCGCATGGCCTACTCCGCGCTGGGCCGGCTGATCGGGCTCTCCGACGCCGCCACCCGCCAGCGTGTCCGGCGCCTCACCGCCGACGGCGTCATCGACATCGTGGCGGTGACCGATCCCGTGAAGATCGGGCTCGGCTACCAGGCGCTGCTGGGCATCACGGCCACCGACGACACCCGGGAGTTGGCGGCGGAGATCGGCGCCATGGACGACGCCGTCTACATCGTGCTGACCGCCGGCCGCTACGACCTCATCGTGGAGTTGGTGTGCACAGACGGCGACACCTTCGTCAGCCACGTCAACACCATCCGCACCATGGACGGGGTGATGAGCGTCGAGACCCTCCCCTACCTGGGCATCACCAAGCAGACCTACGACTGGGGGGTGGGATGAGCCCCGGCCGCGTCGAGGGCGATCAGGCCTTCCGCAGCGAGGGCCTCGGCGGGCGCGAGCCCGAGATGACCTACGGCGGCGCCACCTCGTTCCTGCGCCGCAAGTACACCCGCGACATCGCCGGCACCGACATCGTCATCTCGGGCATCCCCTTCGACATGGCCACCTCCAACCGGCCCGGCGCCCGGCTGGGGCCGCGGGCGATCCGGGCCGCCTCGGTCGGCCTCGCCGAACTGGAGGCGTATCCCTTCGGGTTCGACCCCTTCGACCATCTGGCGATCGCCGATTACGGCGACTGCTTCATCGACTACGGCCACCCCGAGGACGCGGTCGAGCGCATCGAGGCGCATGCCCGGGAGATCCTGGCCCACGACACGACGATGGTCACGCTGGGCGGTGATCACTTCATCACCTATCCCCTGCTGCGGGCTCATGCCGAGAAATTCGGGGCGCTGTCGCTGGTGCACTTCGACGCCCACTGCGACACCTGGCCCGACGACGGCGACCGCCTGGACCACGGTTCGATGTTCCTGCGGGCGGCCCGCGAGGGGATCATCGACCCGGCCTCCTCGGTGCAGATCGGGATCCGCACCCACAACAGCGACACCTTCGGGTTCACGATCCTCGGCGCCCCGTGGGTGCACCGCGAGGGCATCGGTGCCACCGTCGAGGTCGTGCGAGAGGTGGTGGGCGACGCCAAGGCCTATCTCACCTTCGACATCGACTGTCTCGACCCGGCGTTCGCGCCCGGCACGGGGACCCCGGTGTCGGGCGGCCTCACGACCGCCCAGGCCCTGGAGGCCATCCGGTCGCTGGGCGGCGTGGACCTCGTCGGCATGGATGTCGTGGAGGTGTCGCCGCCGTACGACGTGGCCGAGATCACCGCACTGGCGGCAGCGACCCTCGCCCACGACTTCATCTGCCTGCAGGCCGTCAGGGCCGGCGCAGCGGGCACCGAGTACGGGCGCACCTGAGGAGACACCGACGATGAGCGACCCTGTCCCGGCCGTGGAGATCGCAGGCATCACCAAGCGCTTCGGCGACGTCACCGCCGTGGACGACATCGACCTCGAGATCGGCGACGGCGAGTTCTTCGCCCTGCTGGGCCCGTCGGGCTGCGGCAAGACCACGACGTTGCGGATGATCGCCGGACTGGACTTCCCGACGATGGGCAGCCTCAAGATCTTCGGCGACGAGGTGGGGACCCTGCCGCCCAACAAGCGCCCGGTGAACACGGTGTTTCAGGCCTACGCCCTGTTCCCGCACATGAACGTGGCCGACAACATCGCCTTTGGCCTCAAGATGCAGAAGGTGGACCGCCTCGAACGTGACCGGCGCGTCGCCGAGGCGGTCGGGCTCGTGCAGCTCGGCGGCATGGAGAACCGCCGGCCCAACCAACTCTCCGGCGGCCAGCAGCAGCGCGTCGCCCTGGCCCGCGCCCTCGTCAACCGGCCCAAGGTGCTGCTGCTGGACGAACCCCTCGGCGCCCTGGACCTGAAGCTCCGCCAGGAGATGCAACTCGAACTCAAGGCCCTGCAGCGCGAGGTGGGGATCACCTTCGTGTTCGTCACCCACGACCAGGAGGAGGCCCTCACCATGAGCGACCGCATCGCGGTCATGCACGAGGGCCGGCTCCTGCAGGTCGGCACGCCCGAGGAGATCTACCAGCGCCCCGCCAACCGCTTCGTGGCCGACTTCATCGGACGGACCAACCTGCTGGAGGCCACCGTGGCATCCGATACCGAGGTGGTACTCAGCAATGGCATGCGGGTGCAGGCGGCCTCCGACCACGCCTTCGGCACACAGGTGGCGGTGAGCCTGCGGCCCGAGCAGGCCTTCCTGTACCGGCGCGGCGGCTCACCGGCGGGCTGGCCGAGCATCGACGGCGTCCTGCGGGAGGTGATCTACGTCGGCAACGCCCTGGTCCACTCGGTGGCCGTCGACTGGATCAACATCGAGGTCCGCACCCCGTACCGGTCCACCGAGACCCCGCTGCAGGTGGGCGACGAGGTGAGCGTGAGCTGGGAGCCCGGCGGGGTCACGGTGGTGGGCGACTGATGACGCTGGCCGCCACGCCCCCGGAGGAGACCACCGCCGGCGCCGCCACGCCGGAGTTCGAACGTGCGGCGGCCAAGGCCGAGTCCAGGCGGGGCTTCCTGCTGGCCGGACCCGCCTACCTCTACCTCGTCATCTTCTTCGCCATCCCGCTGGGGATCGTCTTCGCCTACTCCTTCGCCAGCCGCAACCGCTTCGGCGAGGCGGTGTTCTCGGAGGTGGGGCTCGACGCCTATCGACGGCTGGCCGCGCCGATCGTGCGCGACATCCTCTTCCGGTCGCTCTGGTTGGCACTGCTCACGACGGTCATCTGCCTGGTCATCGGCTATCCGTTCTCGTACTACCTGACCACTCGAAGCCCGAAGGTGCGCAACATCCTGCTGGTCTTCGTGATGATCCCGTTCTGGTCCAACTTCCTGGTCCGCAACTACGCCTGGCGGGTGATCCTGGGCAAGGACGGTGTGATCAGCCGCATCACCGACTTCCTGGGGTTCGGCGAGTTGGAGATCCTCTTCACCCCCAGCGCGGTGGTGCTGGGCCTGGTGTACGGCTTCCTGCCGTTCATGATCCTGCCGCTCTACGCCTCCATCGAGCGCATCGAGATGTCCCTCCTCGAGGCGGGACGCGATCTGTACGCCTCCGGTTGGCAGAACTTCCGCCGGATCCTGTTCCCGCTGTCCAAGCCGGGCGTCATAGCGGGCTCCATCCTGGTGTTCGTCCCCAGCCTCGGCGCTTACGTGACCCCGGAGATCCTCGGCGGCGCAAAGACGACGCTGCTGGGCAGCTACATCGTGACGCAGTTCCTGACGGCCCGGAACTGGCCGGTGGGGGCCTCGCTGTCGTTCGTGCTGATGGCCGTGATGCTCGTCGCCACCATCGTGTACTTCCGATCGGGAGGGCGGAACCTGTGAGTGCCACCGCCCCCCGAGAGCTCGCCAGCGAGGGCGCACGACGTGGGCGCAACTTCGCCCGCGGCTGGAGCCCCACACGGGCCGCGCTCGGCGCCAACGCCTGGTTGGTGTACGCCTTCTTCTACGCGCCCATCGCCCTGCTGGTGGTGTTCTCGTTCAGCGCCGACCGCAACGTGGGGCGCTGGGGCGGCTTCACGCTGGGCTGGTACGAGGACTTCGTCCGCAACGAGAGCGTCCAGGACGCCATCTGGGTGTCGGTCCGGGTCGCGCTGCTGTCGACAGTCATCTCCGTGGTGTTGGGAACGCTCGCCGCGCTGGCCATCGAGCGGTTCCGGTTCCGGGGGCGGCAGGCGTTCGACGCCCTGCTGTACCTGCCGATCATCATCCCCGACGTGACGATGGCGGTGATGATGCTGCTCTTCTTCTCGGAGTTCTTCGACCTCCTGAACCTGCTGTTCGACACGGATCTGCGCAAGGGATTCGCCAGTATCACGGTCAGTCACATCGCCTTCAACATCAGCTTCGTGTCGGTGGTGGTGCGGGCCCGTCTCGCCGGTATGGATCGCCGGCTCGAGGAGGCGGCCCTGGACCTCTATGCCAGCCGCTGGAAGGCGTTCCGGCATGTGACCCTCCCGCAGATCGCGCCCGGCGTGGCCGGCGGGGCGCTCCTCGCCCTGACACTCTCCCTCGACGACGTGGTCGTCACGCAGTTCGCCGCCGGGCCCGGTGCCACCACGCTGCCCGTGTACGTCTTCGGGTTGATCCGCCGGGGCGTCACGCCCCTGATCAACTCGGTCTCGGTGGTGATGCTGGTCGCCTCGATCGGCCTGGTGATCCTCTCACTGTTCGTTCAGCGGTCCCGCAGCGGCAGCGCCGCCGGACCGCAGGGCGTGCCGGCCGCCGACCGGGCGAGCCGAAGTACCTGACCAAAGGGCAAATCAACAACACAAGGAGACAAGCACATGTCAACGAAATCCCTTATCCGGCTGCTCGCGGCACTGTTCGCGGTCCTGCTCGTGGCCGCCGCCTGCGGTGGCGACGACGGCGAGGACGCCAGTCCCCCGCCGGCGCCCGCGGCGCCCGCACCCGAGCCGCCCGCACCCGCACCCGAGCCGCCCGCACCCGCACCCGAGCCGCCCGCACCCGCACCGGAGCCCCCGGCGCCCGCACCCGCGGCCGCCGCGGAAGGAGCCGCCGACTGCGCCGTGGGTGAGACGGACGGCGACCTCGCCATCTTCAACTGGGCCGAGTACATCGACGAGGAGCAACTCGCCGAGTTCGAAGCGGTCTTCGGCGTCGGCGTGACGATGGACGTGTACGACTCCAACGAGGCGATGCAGCCGATCATCGCGGCGGGCAACTCCGGCTACTCGCTGATCGTGCCGTCGGACTACATGGTGGCGATCCTCATCGCCGGCGGGCACATCCAGCCGCTCAACAAGAGCGCCATCCCGAACCTGGCGAACATCTCCGACGACTTCCGGAACCTGGTCTACGACCCGGCCGGGGACTACACGGCGCCGTACCAGTGGGGCACCACCGGCATCGCCGTGGACACCGCCGTCGTGGGCGTCGACTTCCCGCGCACCTGGGGGCTCATCTTCGACCCGGCCATCGCCGATGAGTACTCCGGTCGGATCTCGCTGCTGAACGATCCCCGCGAGACCATCGGCGCGGCGCTCAAGTACCTGGGCTACTCGCTGAACACCACCAGCGACGCCGAGTTGAACGAGGCGACGGAACTCGTGGCCGCGAGCCGCGACCGTCTGGCGGCCTTCAACACCGACTCCGCCGACGAGCTGCTGACCACCGGGGAGACGGCCGTCGCGCACGGCTACTCCGGTGACATGTTCACGCAGTTCCTGGAGACCGACGATCCGTCGCAGTACGTGTACTTCGTCCCCGAGGAGGGCGGCACCCGCTGGATCGACAACATGGGTATCCCGTTCGACGCCCCGTCCCCGTGCACGGCTCACACCTTCATCAACTGGCTGCTGGAGGGCGAGAACGGCGCCTGGCTGTCGAACTGGAACTACTACGGCACCCCGAACACCGCCGCCTACGACCTGCTGGACGAGGACCTGTTCGACTTCATCTCCGACCCGGCCGTGGCGCCGGTGGAGATCCTCGAGGAGATCGTGGACACGGGCGACTTCGAGGTGAAGTACTCCGACGCCTTCATCGAGGCCAAGGGCTAGTCCCGAGTCCCTCCCCCATTGCGGCTGGGGTCACAACAGCGTGACCCCAGCCGCCCACTCTGGGGGGCTCAGTAGAGGCGGGGAATGATCCTGTTGGGCACGCGCGCGCAGTAGTCGTCCCAGAGGGGGCCGTACTTGGCGGCGCAGCGACGCTCGTCGGCGCGCTCGCGGATCAGCATGAAGGGGACCATGAAGGCCGCGTAGAGCCACGGCCAGGCGCTCGTCAGGTGTCCCGGCGCCAGGGCCAGGCCGAGGCTGATGAGGATCTCACCCAGGTAGTTGACGTGGCGGGAGACGCCCCAGAAGCCGCTGCACAGCAGGCGCGCCCGGTCGTCGGATACCGCGCGGGGTTCGATCCCCAGGAACGAACGCTCCGGGAAGCGCTTGAAGCGGTACTTCTGCAGGTTGGCGCCGCGCGCCAGAACCCAGCCGGCGAAGAAGATGACGGCGCAGGCGGCGAGCCACCACGCCCCGGCGCTCTCGACCAGCGACGGCTTCGGAAGGCGGGCGACTCCCCAGAGGCCCACGGCGTAGAAGTAGGGGTAGAACGCCAGGCAGCCCCAGATGATCTTGGCGCCGAGCCGCTCGGCGAAGATGTCGTAGGTGTACAGGTGGACCCGCTCGAAGATGAGATAATCGACCAGGAACCAGCCCAGGAGGGCGGCGTGCAGGTACACGCCGGGATTGGCCCCGGGGCCGTAACGATCGGCGTGGTAGGCGGAGTACGAGCAGATGTTGAGGGCCAGCAGCACCGCGCCGAAGACGTAGAGGTACATCTTCACATCGATCCGCCCACCGAAGGCGAAGTTGCCCACGCGGCCCAGATAGAAGTCCGCGATCCAGCCTCGGACTCCCGCTGAGCGGGGCTCCGCCACCGCTCGCCGGGGTGGCGCGAACACGAACCACGCCGTTGCCAGCGCCCCGAGCGCCGTGGCACCCGCCGCGCCCCACCAGGCATGGCGATGCAGCCAGCCCCAGGACAGCCAGCCGGTGCCGCCTGCCAGCAGCCCGCCTCCGATGGCGGCAGCGAGCACGAGGAGGCCGTTAAGCCGATACTCGTACGTCCGTAGCCGGATCAGTCACGTACCCCACCACGCGACGGGCGGGCAGCACCAAGTGCAACCCCAGCAGCGCCGCGCAGATGATGATCGGCGCCAGGAAGCCGTCCATCGCTCTCCCCTGTCCCGCCGGCGCCCGCCCGGCTAGTAGGTGGCGCGGCCCCCGGAGATGTCGTAGACGGCTCCGGTGGAGAAGCTGCAGGCGTCGGAGGCCAGCCAGGACACCAGGTCGGCCACCTCGTCGACGAGGCCGAGGCGCCCCATGGGGATCTTGGAGATCATGTATTCCATCACCTCGGGCTCGGTGTCGGCGTTCATGGGCGTGGCGATGACCGCGGGCGCCACGGCGTTGACGAGTACGCCATCGGTGCAGGCCTCCTTGCCGACCGACTTGGTGAGGCCGATCACGGCGGCCTTGCTGGCCGAGTAGGCCACCATGTTCGGGTTGCCCTCCTTGCCGGCGATGCTGGCGATGTTCACGATGCGGCCCCAGCCCCGCGCCCGCATGCCGCCCATCGTGGCCTTGATGGTGTTGAAGGTGCCGGTGAGGTTCACCGCCAGGGTCTGCTCCCAGCCCTCCAGCGGAACCTCCCAGATGGGCAGCTGCGGGCCGATGATGCCGGCGCAGTTCACGACCACGTCCACGTGGCCGATCTGGGCCACCGCGGCCTGCACCGCGGCGAAATCGGTGACGTCGAGAGTGTGGATGCTGGCCACGTCGTCGGCGACTTGCTCGAGCAGATCGGTCTGCAGGTCGGCCGCGGCGACGCGCTGCCCCTCTTCGGCCAGACGCACCGCACAGGCCCGGCCGATGCCGCTGGCGGCGCCGGTCACGAGCGCAGTGCGTTGATCGAGATGCCTGGGCATGTTCCTCTCCTTCTCCGCTGGAATCCGGGAACCGGCGCGTCAGAGGACGCCGAAGCGCTTGAACGCCTCGCCGGGCGGCATTCCCTCTCGCACCGCCTGACGGAACCGGCTCTCGCCGGAGGTCTTCTCCACGGCTGCCCCCACGACCTCGTCGATGAGCGCCTGCGGCACGATCACCACCCCGTCGTCGTCGCCCACGACAAGATCCCCGGGAGCCACGGTGACCCCGTCCACCTCGACGGTCACGTTGTGCGCCACGACCTCTCCCCTGCCGTTGATGTCGCGGGGATCGGCGCCCCGGCAAAGCACCGGGAACCCGAGTCTGCGGATCATGTCGCGATCCCGGACGTAGCCGTCGACCAGCGCGCCGACGGCGCCCGATGCCATGCAGGACGTCGAGAGCAGTTCGCCCCAGAGAGCGGCACCCCGGAACCCGCCGGTCGCACCGACCCACACCTCCCCCGGCCCGATGGCGTCGAGAGCCGCCAGCAGCCCCACGTAGGGCACCTCCGGGATCTCGTCGGTGGCCTCGAGCCGCGTGGGGAAGGCGTAGCCGATGAGCACCTGGTCGGCGATGAGCGGCGCATATGCAGGCGCCAGTGACTGATGCCGGAGCCCCGCTCCGTCGAGAGCGTCGGACACGAGGGACGAACCGATCTGGGCAGCAAGTTCGGCGAGCCGTGCGGGGGTGAGCCTCTCGTGTGCAGGAGCCATGTCTCTCCGGAGTCCTCGGGCCGGCCCGTGCGCCGCGTGGACGAACCCAGGGGTTCGTCCGATCACCGCGCCGGTGTGCACGAAATGCTACCGAGAGCCGGGTCGCGGCGTGTCCCGCGTTCCCGCGCGCATCGCCGGACCGCCGGAACGGAGGAGCCGGCGAGCGCGGTCTAGCCTCCGCGCATGACCGCTCGAAAGATCATCATCGACACCGACCCCGGACAGGACGACGCCCTCGCCATCCTGCTGGCCCTCGGATCACCGGAGTTGGAGGTCCTCGGCATCACCTGCGTGGCCGGCAACGTGCCGCTGCCGCTGACGGTCCGCAACGCCCAGCTGGTGTGCGAGCTGGCGGGACGGCGCGACGTGAAGATCTTCGCCGGCTGCGAGCGGCCGATGGTGCGCGGCCTGGTGACCGCGGAGATGGTGCACGGCGAGACCGGCCTGGACGGACCCGACTGGGACGAACCCACGATGCCGGTGCAGGACATGCACGCCGTGGATTGGCTCGTCGAGGTGCTCATGGCGGCCGACGACGGGGAGATCACGCTCTGCCCCGTGGGCCCCATCACCAACGTCGCGATGGCGATGGTGCGGGAGCCCCGCATCATCCCGAAGATCGGCCGGATCGTGACGATGGGCGGCGGCTACTTCGTGGGCGGCAACACCACGCCTGCGGCCGAGTTCAACGTCTACGTGGACCCGCACGCCGCCGCCGTGATGTACCGCAGCGGAGTGCCGATCGTGACGATGCCGTTGGACGTGACCCACAAGGCGCTGATGAGCCCGGAGTGGATCGAGTCCGTGCGCGCCCTCGGCAGCGACGTCGGCCGCAAGGCCGCCGCCATGATGTCGTTCTACGGGCGCTACGACATGAAGCGTTACGGCGAGCGGGGCGGGCCGCTGCACGATCCGGCCACGATCGCCTACCTGCTGCAGCCCGAGCTCTACGGCGGCAAGGACGTGTTCGTCGAGGTCGAGACGCACTCCGAGATCACCATGGGCATGACGGTCGTGGACTACTGGCATCGCCTGGAGCGCGAGCCGAACTGCCACTGGATCAGCGAGGTGGACAGCGACGGCTTCTACGAGTTGATCCGCCGGCGGCTCATGAACCTGCCGGCGGCGGGCTAGCCGAATGCCCGCGTACCCGATCACAGTGCCACGGCTACCATCGCTCAGCGACCGGGAAGGAGCGCCATGATCGTCGAGCAGCGCGACTACCACATCTACACCGGGAAGCTGAAGGAGGTCCTCCGGCTCTACGAGACCGAGGGGATCATCATCCAGAAGGAGGTGCTCGGGAACCTCGTCGGCTGGTTCACCACCGAGGTCGGCGCCCTCTCGTCGATCTGCGCCATGTGGGGCTACGAGAACTTCGCCGACCGGGAGCAGCGGCGGGCCGCCCTGGCCGCCGACGAGCGCTGGCAGGCCTTCCTGCCGAAGCTGCACCCGCTGGTGCACACCCAGCACAACAGGATCCTGGTGCCGACCGCCTTCTCGCCGATCCGATGAGCGCCCCGGAGGGCAGCGACATGTCCGAACTCGTGACGCCGAGCAACGAGGACTTCTCCCTCGCCGGTCAGACCGCCATCGTGACCGGCGGCGCCCAGGGCATCGGCCGCGCCATCGCCGACGGGTTGGCCCGCGCCGGCGCCCGCCTGGTGATCGCCGACCTGGCCGGGGCGGAGGAGGCCGCCACCCGCTACCCGGGCGGCACCGGGGTCACGGCGGACGTGTCGGACCCCGGCGACATCGACGCCATGGTGGACGCCGCCGTCGAGGCCACCGGGCGCGTCGACATCCTGGTGAACAACGCCGGCATGTTCACGTCCATCCCGATGCGGTCGTTCGACGAGATCCCCGTCGAGGAGTGGCGGGCCGTGAACGAGATCAACGTCATCGGCACGTTCCTGGGCTGCCGGGCCGTGGTGCCGCACATGCGCCGCCAGGGCGGCGGGCGCATCCTGAACATCACCTCCGGGACGATCTTCCGCGGCGTGCCGCTCCTGTTGCACTACGTGGCCAGCAAGGGGGCGGTGCTGGCCCTGACGCGGGCGCTGGCCCGCGAACTGGGCGACGACAACATTCTCGTGAACTCGGTGGCTCCCGGTTTCACGATCTCCGACGGTGTGAAGCAGAACCCCTCCGGGGTGGACTTCGAGCACGTCAGCGCCATCTCGATCGCCGCCCGGACGCTCAAGCGCGACCTGTTCCCCGAGGACCTGGTGGCCGCGGCGGTGTTCCTGTGCGGCCCCGGCGCGGCGTTCGTGACCGGCCAGACCATCGTCATCGACGGCGGCCAGTACTTCCACTAGCCCCGCCGGACCGTCTGTTGCTCGCCCGCCTCGCCCTTCACGAGCATCCCGCGGGCGTCACAGCCGGTCCCGGCAACCGGATCACCTACGACCTGACCGCCGACACGGCGTCATTCGGTCCGGCGGCTGTGGCCGGACCGGCATTGTCGTGGGAGCTGGAGGCCGACGACGACCGCGAACCGGGTCGCGTCGCCCTCGTCGCCACCGTCGATCTGGACGACTCGCAGCCGTGGCTCATGCGTTGTGATCGCGTGGACTTCCCGCCCGGCGCGGTGGCGTACCGGCACGTCCATCCCGGCCCAGGTATCCGTCGCCTGTTGTTCGGCGAGTTGACGATCACGACCGGCGGCGCCGCCACCACCTACCGGTCGGGCGGCGCCTGGTTCGAGAGCGGCCCCGAGCCGGTCTACGCCGAGTCCTCCGCCACCGGGGAGACGGCCTTCGTGCGGGTGATGCTGCTGCCGGCGGAATGGGCGGGCAGGCGCACCATCCGCTACACCGACCCTGCCGACGCCGACCGGCCCGCCCGGCAGCGGGCCCGGGTGCTCCTCGAGGAGCCGCTGGCGTGAGCGCGCCGGCGCGCCATGGGGGGCGCGTGCTGGTGGACCAGCTCCGCCGTCATGGCGTCGAGATCATCTTCACAGTGGCCGGTGAGAGTTTCCTTGCCGTTCTGGATGCCCTGCACGACGAGCCGGCCATCCGCACCGTGGTGTGCCGTCACGAGTCCGGCGCCGGGATCATGGCCGAGGCGCAGGCCCGGCTGCGCGGCGACCTGGGCGTGGCCTTCGTGACGAGGGGCCCCGGGGCGACGCACGCCTCGATAGCCGTGCACAACGCATCCATGAGCGGCGCGGCGCTGGTGCTGTTCATCGGCCAGGTCCCCACCGCGCACCGGGGACGCCGCGCCTTCCAGGAGGTGGACTTCGAGGCGTTCTTCGCCCCGCTGGCGAAGTGGGCGGTGGAGGTGGACCGGCCGGAGCGTCTGTCGGAGGTCGCCGCCGAGGCGTCGCGGGTCGCCCGGGAGGGTCGGCCGGGACCGGTGGTGGTGTCCCTCCCGGAGGACGTGCTGGCCGCGGAGGTGTTGGTGGCCGATGCCCCCGTGGCCCCACCACCGCAGCGGCCGGCGCCGTCGCCGGCTGTATTGGCGCGGTTGGAATCCCTGCTCAAAGACTCCGTCCGTCCCCTGGTGATCGTCGGCGGCGGCACCTGGAGCACCGCCGCCGGCGATGATCTCACCGCCTGGGCCGAGCGCAACCACCTACCGGTCGTCCCGACGTTCCGGCGCCAGGACTACATCGGTAACGACTCGCCCAGCTACGTGGGCTACGCCGGTGTCGGCACCACGCCGGCGCTCGCCAAGCGGATTCGCGAGGCCGATCTGATCGTGGCGATCGGGACCCGGCTCGGCGACACCGCCACCGGTGGCTACACCCTGCTGGAACCGCCGGTCCCGCGTCAGACGCTCGTGCACATCCATCCCGATCCGGCCGAGCTGGGGAGCGTCTACCGGCCGCATCTGGCGATCCACGCAGGCGCTCCCGAGACGGTTGCGGCCCTCGCGGGCCTGGACGGCCTGGAAGGGACACCCTGGCAGGACTGGACGGCGGCGGCCCGCGCCGAGTACGAGGAGTCGCTGCGGCGCCGGCCGGCTCCGGGCCCGGTGGACTTCGGCGAGGTGGTCGCCTGGCTGGACCGTCGCCTTCCACCCGAGGCGATCCTCACCAACGGCGCCGGCAACTTCTCGCTGTGGCCGCAGCGCTACTACCGGTTCAAGCGCTACGGCACGCAGCTGGGCTCCCAGAGCGGCGCCATGGGTTACGCCATTCCCGCCGCCGTGGCCGCCAAGCTGCACGCTCCGCAGGTTCCAGTGGTGGCCTTCTGCGGCGACGGCGACTTCCTCATGACCGCCCAGGAGTTGGCCACGGCCGTCCAGTACGAGGCGCCGATCGTCGTCGTGGTGATCAACAACGGCATGCTCGCCACGATCCGTATGCATCAGGAGCGCACGTACCCCGACCGGCCGAGCGCCTCGGACCTCGTCAACCCCGACTTTGCCGCCTACGCCCGTGCCTTCGGCGGCTTCGGAGCGATCATCGAGCGAACCGAGGAGTTCCCCGAGGCGTTCGAACAGGCCCTGGCCTCCGGCGTGCCGGCAGTGCTGGAGCTACGGGTCGACCCCGAAGCCATCCTCCCCCACGCCACCCTCAGCGAGATCCGCCAGGCGGCGCGACCCTCATAGCGCGGTACCGGAGGTCTGCCGGCCGGAACACCAGCCCCTGGAGCCTGTTTCGCGGGCCCGGGCTGGATGGAGTCGGCCCGCCGGAATTGGCCCCCGGGCCGGCTCAACCGGGTATGCCGGCTATCGCCTCGATCTCGACCTTCATGCCGGGAACCGCCAACTCGTTGATGCCGATCAGGGTGCTGCACGGCCGCGAGTCGCCGAAGAACTCCTGGCGCACCGGGTTGATGGCGGCACGGTCGTTGATGTCGGTCACGTAGGTGACGACCTTGAGCACGTCGGCAAAGGTGGCACCGGCAGCCTCGAGGATCGCCCCGATGTTCTCCAACGTGGCTCTTGCCTGCGCCGCCACGTCGTCCCCACCGACGACGTTGCCAAGGGAGTCGAACGGCCCACATCCGGAGATGAAGAGCAGATCGCCGAATCGGGTGGCGTCCGTGTAATGGCTGAGGGGTTCGCTGAGGTGCTCGACTCTCAGCTCCTCTTTGCGGGGCACTGCGCCTCCTGTCCTGTGATTGCTGTCCGGTGGTCTACTTCAGCTAGCGAACCAACTCCACGCCCGGTCCGCGCTTCAGCCCGCTTCCTGCACGGCGGTCACGGCCAGATCGTCCAGCTGGGCCAGCAACTCGCGATCGCCGTCGGAGTCGAAGTCGCGCGGGTCCGGCTGGTCGCCCTCTCCCCCGTTGAAGACCAGGTCGTAGGTGATTTCCGATGGGCAGACGTGCTGGGCGCGGTCGAAGGGCCGGCGCTGCGCCAGCACCTCGTCGTCGAACTCCTGCACCTCGCCGCGGAGGATCACCGTCTCGATCCGCCGCTTGTCCTGCAGGACCCGGATGTCGGCGAGCGGGTCGCCGTCGACGACGATGATGTCGGCGCCCTTGCCGGCGACCAGCGAGCCGACGTCGTGCTCGTCGGCCAGCACGACGGCGTTGTCGTGGGTGGCCGCCTTGATGGCTTCCAGGGCGGTCATGCCCGCATAGCGCATCAGCAGCTCGAGCTCCCGCGCGTGCCATTCGCCGTAGGGGGTGGCCGCGAACCCCGTATCCGTTCCGGAGAGGATGGTCACACCCGCCTCCCGTGCCTTGTTGAGACAGGCGGCGGTGTCGTCGAGGAGGCGGGAGTAGGCGCTGCGCACGTCGGCGGGCACTCCGGCCGCCCCTCCGTACTCGCCCAGGTTGCCGAGCAGCAGCAGTGCCGGGGCCAACGGGATCCCGGAGTCGGCCAGGCGCTCGATCGTGTCGTCCCGGAGCGTGTTGCCGTGCATGATCCAGTCGAGTTCGGCCGCCACCGCCGAGTCGACGTTGTTGGAGCCCCGGGCGTGCATCGTGATCCGCTTGTTGAGCCGGTGCGCCGTGTCGGACATCGCCTTGATCTCATCGGGGGAGAACGCCTCGAAGTCGCCGAAGATGCTGTCGCCGATCTTGATCAGGTCGACGCCGTTCTTGACCTGGTGACGCACCTCGGTGACCATCTCGTCGACGGTGTTGACGACCTTGCCGATGCTGGAGTCGGGCACACCCACCGACGACGGGTACCAGTCGCTGATGCCGTTGCTGGTGGACAGGAACCGGCCCGCGGTGGTCATGCGCGGACCCTGCACCAGACCCTCGGCGATGCCCTCGCGAATGCCCACGCCGATGAAATAGCTGCCGCCGGGATCGGAGATGCCGGTGACTCCTGCCCGCAGGACCTTGGTGACGTTCCACGCCGAGCGGAGGGTGCGCAACTCGTGACTGGTGTAGAGGTCCTGCTCCTCCTGCAAGCGGGCCTCGCCGAAGGAGGTGTGGCAGTGGCTATCGATCAGGCCCGGCATGACGGTCCTGCCGGTGGCATCGATGCGGACGACGTCATCGCCGCGCGGGATCAGGTCCTCGCTCACGTCGGTGCCGACGGCCTCGATCTTGTCGTCCTTCACCAGCACCGTGCAGCCCTCGACCGCGGGAGAGCCGGTGCCGTCGATCACTGTTCCGCCGCTGATGAGGACCCACGATCCCATCGTCACCTCCCGGACCTCCGGGTGCGCCGTTCGGACCCTACCGCACCGTGCGCTGAGGGGTGAGCGGGGCCCGCGTCGCTGGCGCGCGCTAGGACGACAACGCGCGCCAGTCCACCGGCTGAGGCAGATGAGGCAGGGGGTCGGATCCGATGACCTCGACGTACTTCTGCGCTGCGCCGGTGTTGAATATCACGACCCGCTCGTCAGGGTGGATCGCCTTCTCGGCGAGGAGCAGTTCGAGCACTCCGAGGCAGGCACCGGCCTCGGGGGCGAACGCGATGCCTTCCAGCGCGGCGCCACGCCGGGCCCACGAGAGGAGTGATCGCTCCGGACACGCTCGGGCCTGACCGCCGGACTCGTTGACCGCGTCGATGATCATGAAGTCGCCGACCGCGGCCGGCACACGCAGCCCGCTCGCCGCGGTGGCCGCGTCGGGGAACGGCTCGGCGAACCGCTCGCCCGCTTCCCAGGCCGTGCTTATGGGCGCGCACCCGTCGGACTGGCACGAAATCATGCGGGGCCGGCGCCCGTCGGCGAGCCAGCCGATCTCGGCCAGCTCGGCGAAGGCCTTCCACATGCCGATGAGGCCCGTGCCACCGCCGGTCGGGTAGAGGATCACGTCGGGGAGCGACCAGTCGAACTGTTCGGCGAGCTCGAGGCCCATGGTCTTCTTGCCCTCGATCCGGTACGGCTCCCTGAGGGTCGACAGGTCGAACCAACCCATCTCAGCGGTTCCCTCACCCACGACGGCGGCGCAGTCACCGATGAGGCCGTCGACCAGCCAGACCCGGGCCCCGTAGTAGGCAGCCTCGTGCTGGTTGACGATCGGGGTGTCGGCAGGCATGAAGACGAACGCCTCCATGCCGACTCGGGCTGCGTAGGCGGCCATTGCGCCGCCTGCGTTGCCGCACGTCGGGATGGCCACCCGTTCGACGCCGAGTTCGTTGGCCCGGCTGATCGCCATGGCGAGGCCCCGGCTCTTGAACGAGCCGGTGGGGAGTTGGGACTCGTCCTTCACCCACAGGTCGGTCAGCCCGAGCGCAGCACCGAGTCGCTCGCAGCGGAGCAACGGTGTCATGCCCTCGCCGAGCGACGCGAGCTTGGCGTAGTCCTCGACGGGCAGGAGTTCCCGGTAGCGCCACATGGTCGGCTCGCGACCGGCGACCGCCTCGGGGGTCATGGCCGCGCCGACGGCTTCGAGGTCGTAGCGCACCCAGAGCGGCCGACCCTCGTGGACGGTCTGAAGCTCGTCGTGGGCCAGGCGGGTGCCGTCGATGGCAGCCTCGAGGTGGGTGACGTAGCTCACCTGTCCAGCCCGTTGCGCCGAAGTCGCTGTCGAACGCCAATACCTCGCGCAGGCGTCGCGCCCGCATCACTTCGAAGCTCGTCGCATCGACGAAGGAGTACTCCCGCTCGTATGTCATGCAAACTACATATCCGATCCATCCTCATGCGCCGGAGGCAGCCGAATCGGTGGCGACGATGGATCTTCCGGGTTCCTTCTCGGGTTTGTCTCACCGGTGATACACTTTGGAGATGGCAGAGGTGACGATCCGGGAACTGCGCAACAACGGCGGTGTCGTGATCGACCGTGTGCTCGGCGGTGAACGGCTCACGGTCACCCGATCGGGGCGCCCGGTCGCTGAACTCCGCCCCCTGACCCGCCGTGCACCTGACCCGGCGACCCTGCTGGATCGATGGCGGCACGTTCCCCACGTCGACCCCGACGTGCTCCGGCAGGACATCGACCGGGTCATCGACCCGAGCCTGTGAATACGACCTCGACGACGGGCGGCGTTCTCGACACCAACGTCGTGATCCTGCTGCCGCGGATCACCGATCCCGCCGTGCTGCCCGCGGAACCGGCGGTCACGGCGATCACGCTGGCCGAACTCTCCGTGGGGCCGCTCGTGGCAGACACCGACGCCGAGCGGGCCAACCGGCAGGCCCAACTCCAGCAGGCCGAATCCGACTTCGACCCGATCCCGTTCGACGCGGCCGCCGCCAGAGCGTTCGGCAGGGTCGCCGCCGACCTTCGCGGGGCCGGCCGGAAGGCGACCGCCCGTGCCTACGACGCCCTCATCGCCGCCACTGCCATCGCCAACGGACTCCCCCTCTACACCACCAATCCCGAGGACTACGTCCCGATCGCGGAACTCGAACTGGTACCGGTCCCCCACCCTGACAAGCCCTAGTGGCTCGGCGCGGCGCCAAACTCTCGGCGCCCACAAGACCGGCATGCTGGCGACACCTGCGCTCAGCGCGAGCGTTGCCCACCGATCAGTGACGGCGCCGTCGCGCGCCGGTTGGGATAGTCCAACACCATCACACTGATCGGTCATGGTTCGGCAGAGAGGCGCCGGAGCACGAACAGATGTCGCGCCGCCGTGTGTCATGTAGAAATGCGGCGTGGGCTTCGACGCCGAGCTGGACGAACGGTTCCGAGCGGTGGCCTTTGCGCACCTACGCACCGCAATGCTCCGCACAGGAGGACCGGTGCGACTGGACGAGTTTCGGTTCATGTTCGAGGGGGAGAGTTTCCGCCTCCGCAATCCCCAGCAGGGCATCTACAAACCACGATTGCTCGAAGCCGCGTTGTCGATCTCAACTGCCTACGCGCCCCGACCGGAGTTGCGGCCATACGACGACTCGCCCGGACCCGACGGGTACCTGCGCTACAAGTGGCGGGAGGACGCGGGCCCAGATCATTACACGACTCGGTCACTCCGGAGGTCGCTCCGGGAAGGGTGTCCCATGATCTGGTTCCACGGGATCGCCCCGGGCCTCTATCAGCCCGTGTTCCCTGTGTGGCTCGTGGACGAGGAGCCCGTGGAGCGCCAGTTCGTAGTCGCAGTCGACGCCCTCCAGCAAGAGCGCTGGGCCTCAGCAGAGGTTGTGGACTTGGACTCGCGGCGCCGGTACGCAGAATCCGCGACACGAGTGAAGCTCCACCAGCCGGTGTTCCGCGCTCGAGTCCTCCACGCGTACGAGTCTCGGTGCGCGATCTGCAGCCTGCGTTATCGTCAATTGCTGGACGCTGCTCACATCCGGCCGGATTCCGAGGGCGGGGAGCCGATCGTGCCCAACGGCATCTCGCTGTGCAAGCTCCACCACTCCGCGTACGACAGCAATCTGTTGGGAATCGATCCGGACTACCGCGTGCAGATTCGCGGGGACGTTTTGGACGACTCCGACGGTCCCACGCTCCGCCACTCCATCCAGGAGGTACACGAGTCGAAGCTCTCCCTGCCCCGACAGAGAACAGCCCGACCGAATCGAGACCTGCTCGCCGAGCGCTTCGAGCTGTTCCGCCAAGCCTCGTGAGGCGACAGCCGAAGCGGGCCGAGCGCGCCGAGCTACTCGTCCGGCTCCGATGCCAGTGACCAGATCCTCTTCAGAGGCAGTTCGGTGCGCCACTCCTCGTCCAAGCGGTCGTAGTTACGAAGGACGGCGTCCAGCAAATCGTCGGCGTCCCACACCCTGACCCGGAAGAACTGGTTGCGCAGTTCCCGCTGAGCGACCCTGTTGACCCCTCCCCAAGCCACGAGCAGAGCCTGTTCGGCGCCATGCGTGCTGAGGACCCCGTGCAACTCGCGGACGACCGTCGCGGCTACCGGCGCCGGGCTCGACTTCACCTGCACGATCAGCTTCGGGCTGTCAAGGCCTAGAGGCCCACGACCTGCAAAGACGTCGATCCCACCGTCAGGACCGGGAGCTGCGACCTCGGTGAAGAACCCCTCAGCGTCAAGAACTGCCGCTACGAGATCGGCTAGTCGATGGCCCGTGAACTGCTCCGCCACGTGCTGCTGGAGCTGGTCACGCGCCAACTGCTCGATGTCGAACGTCGTTCCGGTAGAGTCAGACTCGTCGCCGTCGACTATGTCGACCGCTTCGACTGCGTCAACTCTCGCACCAGGATCACTGCCCGTCTCCAGTACTCGCTGAAGACGCCACCCTGCATCATTGCGCTTGATCTGGCACACCGCGATAGAGGCGCCGAGCGAGTAGAGCAGATCCTGTCGAATCGCGGTCCGGGGCACATCGGCACGTCTCCATTTCACCGACACCCAGTGCCGTCCATCAGGGTCCTGATCGACGCGGTATCGGTATCCACCTGTAACGACACCCAACGCGATCTGCGGCTTCTTCTTCAGAGGAAGTGCCACCAGATCTCCGGGCTTGATCCGGGAACGCAAAGCCCACAACTGGCCCGCGTAGTTGTTCACCGCTCCGTCCTTCGCCCCTGGATATGCCTCTCGGACGAGTCGTTTCACCTCCTCCCGATCGGTGACCGGAGTCAAATCCGGCACTTCGCCGAACCCTGTGCCCAGAAGACCACTCTCGAGAGCGAACTCCTCGCGCTCGCCGTGTCGCCCCGCCCGAATCATCCACGCTGTCGGAGAATCACTCATCATTCGCTCCTTGCCCATCGACCCGGCGACGTACTTGAGTCCTACTTGGCGTCCCGCTCGAAGGCAATCCGCTGGGCCGCTCGCCAATCCCGCCGATCACGGCAGGACGACGGTGACGCCCTCGTGATAGAGGGTTGGCGCTACTCAGCGGCTTCACGGGTAGTGGCCGCAGTGGTCCAGGTTGGCCTGTACGGGCGTGGTCAGGAAACCGGCCACGGCAAATGTGACGTCGTGGCCATCGGCAGTCAGGATCCGAAGCTGCTGCGCGTCCTGCAGCAGCTTCAGCAACCCGCTCGGTTCGGGGACCATGTGATTCCGATCGACCCCACCGATCCACCACGCACCTGCCGGCACTGGTTCGCCGTCGATCCAGAGAGAATCGACACCGTCGCCAATGATGTCGTATTGCCACTGGATTAGCGGGCCCGAGCGCTCGCGATGGAAGCAGGACGACATCAGCTTGGGACGCAGATGATGGTTCTCGGAATCCGCGTAGTCGTTGAACGGAAAGGCGTAGGAACCAACCCAACTCATCGTGACACCAGGCTCGCACGACGGACAGTCCGGCTGCCAGGCCACCCACTGGAGATCATCACGGTCGGGCTCGCCATAGGTTGACGCGTTGCCGTCCACCGATGGTGTCCATCCCTCCGGTGGTGCGCTCAACTCGACCTCAGGTCGATGGGCCAACGTGTCCGGCACCGCTGTCGCCGGAGCGCCTGCCTCGGCCGATCCTGACGATGAACCCTCTCCCACCGGTGGCTCCGCGGACTGAACCGTCGGCTCCGGCAGTGGCTCCGTAGCCGATGCAGATGCCCGGGCGTCTGAACGATCCTCGTCCGCTACGGGAGCCGGCTCTGCGGCTGGAGGCGGAACCGGAACCGGAACAGCGGTTGGCGCCGACGGCGGAGCCTCCTCCGGCGTAGCGGTCCGCATTCCGGTGGTCGCCGGTGACGGTGCAGCAGGAGAATTCGACCCGCCCGGGGGGTCGGCAGAATCTCCGCCGCGCCCGATGATCGAGAACAGCACGAACAAGAGCAGGATTCCGGCAGCGATCATGACGACGCCCCTGCGCAACTCCCACCCCTTCGGATTCGCCGACCTCTGGTGCGGCTGCCGGGAATCCGTCCGAACAGGAGGCTCCCGTGAACGACGAGGCGGGCCGGAGTCACTTCGCGTGGACCTAGAACCCCTCCCCAGACTCCGGGAACCCGCGGACGTCGCCCCAAGAAGTCGGAGAAGCCTCTGCTCGATCGCCCAACTCTCGCCCATCACCTGCCGGATCTCGGCTCGGAGTCGCCGGTGCTCCGAGGGATCGGCCAGCGTCAGCATCTCGACGTTCTGCAGGAGTCCCTGACGGGTCAGGTTGGCCGAACCGACAAGGATCCCGCCGGTGATCCCGACGTTCGGGTCGGGCTCGACCATCCACGTCTTCGCGTGCGCCGTTCGGTGGCCGCCGTGCTTCCTGTACCAATTGCGGACGGAGACATCGGGGCGCTGGACGAATGCGATCGCCGCCTGGCGGTCGGCCTCGGAGTAGTTGGCGAACCCGGTCCTGGTATCGCCGATCAACAATGTGACCGGACGCCCGCGGGTTCGCTCGTTCAGCCAAGCCAGTCCGAACGCCGACGCGAACCCGACGGTCACCCAGAGCGGTCCCAACGGGTTATCACGGAGGAATCGCTCGATCCGATCCGCCGGCACGCTCACGGGCGTATCTCGATGAAGCCGGCGGCTGCGAAGTCGTTGTCGAAGGCGAGGGCTTCGCGAAGGCGGCGCTCCCGCATCACTTCGAAGCTCGCCGCGTCGACGAAGGAGTACTCGCGCTCGTCGTGGCGGCGGAGCCAGTCCCAGGCTCTGGATTCCTGCTCGCCGGTCACTGCGTGGACCTTCAGCTTCCGGTCCGACTCCAAGGCAGACAGTCGGTCGAGGAAGCCGACGGCGGTGCGGTGGCTGTCCCGGCGGCGCAGGAACGTCCAAGTCTCGCCGACGACGAGATTGGTCGTCAGGACCTGCTCACCGGTACCGATACGAGCAAGCACCGCCAACGCGTCACGATGACGGGCGTCGTCGGGAAGCGCCCAGGCGACCCACCAACTCGTGTCGGCGAACTTCACGAGCCGTAGACGACCTCGTCGATCTCGCCGGGTTGGACACTGATCCCCCTGCTCCCGAATCCGGCCAGGTCGCGCCAGGCGTCGCCATACGCATCGATCCGTCCGGCCGGCAGCACGGCGGAAAGGCCGCGCCGGATCAACTCGGACTTGGAAATCCCCAGCCGGCGCGCCTCGGCGGCCGCCTCGGCGTCGAGTTCCGCGGGAATCGTGATCGTCACCGCTTTCACGTACACAGCATACATATTTGCCGTTACCTCAACTACATATGAGTGTGCGTCGGCACGCGGCCCCGATCATCGCCGGCAGATCGGTGCCGGTGCGAGGCCCGGGGCTACTCGCCGGTGTAGTTGGGCTTGCGCTTTTCGGTGAAGGCCTCGACGCCCTCGCGGAAGTCGGCTGTGGTGCGCAGGAAGCCGTAGGCGAGGCCTTCGAGTTCGAGGCCCACGGGCAGGGGGCCGTCGTAGGCCTGGTTGAGGACCCGCTTGGCCATGCGCAGGGCCAGTGCGGGGAGTCTCGTGAGTTCGGCCACGAGGCGGTCGGTGGCCGCTTCGAGCTCGGACCGGGGCACGACCTCGGACACCAGCCCGACCGCCAGCGCCTCGGCGGCGCCCATGCGCCGGCCCCGCATCACCATGTCCTTGGCGCGCCCCAGGCCGATCATGCGGGCCAGCCGCTGGGACCCGCCGCTGCCGGGGATCATGCCGATGGAGACCTCCGGCTGGCCGAGCTGGACGTCGTCGGCGGCGATGCGGAAGTCGCAGGCCAAAGCCAGTTCCAGGCCAACGCCGAAGGTGAAGCCGTGCAGTCGGGCGATCACCGGGTTCGGGCAGCGCTCGGGGGCGGCCACGTTGTGGTGCAGGCGGGTGAGCACCTCCGGCGAGGCCTCCAGGAAGCCGGCGATGTCTCCCCCCGCGGTGAAGGCCCGCTCCCCCGCCCCGGCCAGGACGACCACCCGCACCTCGGGGTCGCGCCCACAGGCCTCGAACAGCGCCGAGAGGTGCTCGCGCGCCAGCATCGAGACGCGGTTCAGCTTGCCCGGCACATCCAGGGTGATGGTGGCTGTACCCCGGTCGGCGTCGCGCTCGAAGCGCAGCCCGTCCAACTCCTCCGGGTAGCTCACGTGCTCTGGATCGTTCACTGCCACGCCGTCGATCCTCCTTCGGTGGTCGTCGCGCCGGGCCGCCGGGTCACGCGCCGCTCGTGGTGCCGCAATACAGGGCAACTGCGCAGGCTAGGGCCATCGTGGGGTCGTCACCCGCTCGTCGCAGCCGGTGACCGGGTCTCCTGCTCGCGCAGCAGTCGGCGCAGGATCTTGCCCGACGGGCTCTTGGGCAGGGAGTCGGGGAACCGGTAGCGGCGGGGGCGCTTGAAGCGGGCCAGGTCGGCGGACTCCAGGCAGTAGGCGTCCAGCCGGGCCGCGGCGGTGTCAGTGCCGGCCGCGGCGACCTCGTCGTCGAGCACCACGAAGGCGGTCACCGCCTGGCCCCAGCGGTCGTCGGGCAGGCCCACCACGGCCACCTCCCGCACGCCGGGGGCGCGTTCCAGCAGGTCCTCCACCTCGAGGGGGTGGACGTTCTCGCCGCCGCTGATGATCATGTCGTCGATCCGGCCCACCACCCAGAGATTGCCCTCGTCGTCGACGCGGCCCAGGTCGCCGGTGAAGTACCAGCCGTCGCGGATGGCCTTGGCGTCTGCTTCGGGGCGGTTCCAGTAGCCGGAGAAGGCCTCGTCGGAGCCGAGATGGCAGATGATCTCGCCGGTCTCGCCCGCCGCCACCTCGTCGTCGGGTCCGGCACCGGGCTCGGGCCGCACCAGCCGCAGCCGGGCGTTGGTGGCGGGGCGGCCCGCGCAGCCGGGGGCCGCACGCTGATCGAAGTGGACCGAGTAGGTGTACACCTCGGTGGAGCCGTAGTGGTTGACGAACACGTCGGGGGCGAACACCTCCACGCAGCGCTCCACCAGGGCGCTGGTCATGGCAGCGCCGGCGTATGCGAGCGAACGGACACTCGAGGTGTCGGCGCCGGCGAGGGCGGGCGAGTGCACCAGGTCGTGGAACAGCGTCGGGGCGAGGTACAGCGAGCCGATGCGCTCGCCCCCGATGAGGTCGAGCGCCGCGGCGGCGTCCCAATCGGGCTGGCAGACGAAGCAGCCGCCGACGAGTTGCGCCGCCAGCAGGGTGTGGACACCCATGGTGTGGTACAGGGGCATCACCCCGAGGGTGCGCTCGCCGGGCCGGTAGCTCTGGTGCAGCGCCTGGGACAGGCCGCCGGCCCGCTCGGCCGCATGGCTGCGGGGCACGCCCTTGGGCCGTCCGGTGGTACCCGAGGTGTACAGGAAGATGGACGTCTCCCGGTCGTCCAGATCCGCTGCCGGGACCATGGGCTCGGCAGCATCGCCGGCGGCAAACAAGTCCTCGTACGGCTCGCACGGGGCCGCGCTCCCGCCGGCGAGGAACCGGGCCGCCAGTTCGGCTGAGGACCCGGCGCCGCCGGTGCCGACCGCCACGAATCGATCCGCCGCGGTGGCGACCGCCCGGGCGTGCTCGAGGCCGACCTCCTCGAACGCCACGACCGTCGCCCCGGAGTCCGCGACGCAGTAGGCGACGTCGGCCGGGGCGACGCGCCACGAGAGCGGCACGAGAACGGCGCCCAGCCACTGGCAGGCCCAGTACAGCTCGACGGCCTCCCGGCGGTTCTTGAGCACCACCGCCACCCTGTCCTCGGGACGGACCCCCAGCGACGCCAACCCGGCGGCCAGCGTGGCGGTGACCCTCTGCAGGCCGCGGTAGTTCAGCCGGTGGTCGCCGTCGACGACGGCGTCGGCGTCGGGAGTGCGCTCGGCGGCGTACAGCAGCGAGAGGCCGAGGTTCATGCCGGCCCCCCGGCCCGGGAGCCTGCGCGAGCGGGCCGGTCGCCGAGCGCTGGATTCCGGCCTTCGCCGGAATGACGGGCAACAACCGACCCGCGGGCCATGGGGATCACTCGGTCCCGGCCTCCGCGGCGGCGGCGATGGCGTCGATTATCGGGGCGTAGCCGGTGCAGCGGCAGAGGTGCCCGGAGAGCATCTCGGCGATCTCGCGGCGGGTCGGGGCCGGGTTGTGGGCCAGAAAGTCCAGCGCCGCCATGAGGATGCCGGGAGTGCAGAAGCCGCACTGCAGGGCGAAGTGCTCCCGGAACGCCTCCTGCAACGGGTGCAGCCGATCACCGTCGGCGAGGCTCTCGACCGTGTCCACGTCCGCCCCGTCGGCCTGCACTGCCAGCAGCAGGCACGACCGCACCGCGGCGCCGTCGAGGTGCACCGTGCAGGAGCCGCACACCCCGTGCTCGCAGCCCACATGGGTGCCGGTGAGACCCAGGCGATGGCGCAGGAAGTCCGACAGCAGGAGTCGCTCGGGGATGGGCTCGTGATAGCGGCGGCCGTTCACCGTGACGGCGATCTCGGCAAGGCTGCTCACCGGCTCGCCGGAGCCGCTCACGGGTCCTCCCCCGCCGACTCCCAGGCCTGGCGGATCACCTGCTCGCTCAGCACGCCCACCAGGTGGCGCCGGTAGGCCACCGAGGCGTGCAGGTCGTCGAACGGTTCGGCCGCAGCGGCCGCCAGCCGGGCGGCCTCGGCCACCGGATCCTCGCCGGCGGGACCGTCCAGTTCACGGCCCACCAGGACAGCGGCGGCCTCGGTGGCCAGCAGCGGCCGGTCGGCCACGGCTCCCAGCCCCAGCCGTACCTCGGCGACGGCGCCGTTGCGGCGCCGCAGCGCGCAGGCCGCCATGGCGAGCGCGTAGTCGCCGTGGCGCTGAGCCATCTCGGCGAACCCGTAGCCCCAGCCCGGCCCCGCCACCGGCCACCGGACCTCGGTGAGCAACTCGTCGGGCTCCAGCGCCGAAGTGAAGTGGTACAGAAACAGATCCTCGGCGGCGATGCTGCGCCGCCCGCGCTGCGACTGCGCCAGCACCGACCCGCCCAGGGTGAGCAGCGCCAACGGGAGCTCGCCGCGGGCGTCGGCGTGCGCCAGCGAGCCGCCCAATGTGCCCCGGTTGCGGGTGACGAAGTGCCCGATGTAGGGCGCGCAGGCGGCGGCCAGCGGCAGCGCCCCGCGCAGCGGCGGGTAACGCTCGAAGGCCGACTGCCGGACCATTGCCCCGGTGGTCACCGTGCCGTCGCCGGTGTGTACCTCGGCAAGCCCGGCGAGGCGGTTCACGTCCACCAGCACCTCCGGGCGGGCCAGACGCATGTTCAGCATGGGGACGAGGCTGCAGCCGCCGGCCAGCACCTTGGCCTCGTCACCGTCGGTGGCGAGGACCGCCAGGGCCTCCTCCAGGGTGTCCGGGCGGACATAGCGGAACGGCGGCGGCTTCACGTGTTTCCCCGCTCGCCGGCGGCGGTGAGGACCTCCCAGACGCGCGGCGCAGTGAGCGGGAGGTCCAGATCGTCGACGCCGAGGGCGTCGCAGACGGCGTTGGCGAGCGCCGCCGGCGCGCTCATGGTGTTCCCCTCCCCGAGCCCCTTGGCGCCCAGCGGTGTGAACGGGCTGGGTGTGCAGCGGTGCAGGATGCGCAGCTCGGGGACCTCGGTAGAGGTGGCGCAGAGGTAGTCCATGAAGCTGCCGGTCAGCAGATTCCCCTCGTCGTCGTGGACGGTCTGTTCCAGCAGGGCCGGACCCAGGCCGTGGGCGAAGCTGCCCAGGATCTGGCCGTCCACCAGGCGGGGGTGCAGGAGTGTGCCGGCGTCGTGCACCGTGACGTAGTCGAGGATGCGCACTTCGCCGCTGAGGGTGTCCACCTCCACAACCGCCACGTCCACCACGAACCCGTGCGCCGCGGAACTCGCCACCTCGTCGGCGTCGTTGGGCGGATCCAGGTTGGGCGCGGAGACGAAGGCAGTGACCGCCAGGCCCGGCTCGAGGCCCTCGGGCAGCGACTCGGGGTTCCAGTGCGCCGCCCCGGCCAGGCGGCGCAGCGAGACACCGCGGTCGGGCTGGCCCACCACGCGTGCCTGCCCGTCACGCAACTCGATGTCGGCGGGCGCGCACTCCAGAACGTCGCCGGCGATGCGGCGCAGCTTCTCGGCGAGCCGGCCGGCCGCCTCGGCCACCGCCGCCGCCCCGATCCCGGCGAAGCGCGAGGAGTAGTTGCCCGAGGACACCGTCCAGGCGTTCACGTGGGTGTCCATCTCGCTCTGGACCTCCACGTCGGCGGGCCGGAGCCCCAGCACCTCCGCGGCCACCTGGGCGGCCACGGTCCGGTGGCCCTGCCCCTGGGGCACCGTCGAGAGCCGCACGGTCACCCCCCCGAGGGGGTTCATGGCCAGCGTGGCGCCCTCGGCGTTGCCGGACTTCGGCCAACCCCTGGCGCGCTCTGCGGCCGTCTCGGCGAGGGAGATGTAGCCCATGTTCGAGATCGAGGGCTCCACCACGCAGGCCAGTCCGATCCCCAGGCGCCGCCGTCCGTTCCCCGTGGCTTGGGCGGCCTGCTGGCGTCGGCGCCCGTCATAGTCCGCGGTCTGCAGGGCGTCGTCGAGGCAGGCCGAGTAGTCGCCGGAGTCGTACAGCCCGCCCGTGGCGGTGCGGTACGGGAACGCCTCGGGCGGGACGAGGTTCCGGCGAGCCACCTCGGCGGGATCGAGGCCCAGGCGAGCGGCGCCCCGCGCCACGATGCGCTCCAGCGCCAGGTAGAGCTGCGGCCCGCCGAACCCCCGGTTCAGCCCCGTGGGGCAGCGATTGGTGTGCACGACGCGGTTGCGCACCGCCACGTTGCGCACCGCGTAGGCGCCGGTCAACGAGCCGTGCATGCGGTAGAGGGTGGCCGGCTCGGGCGCGCGGAGATACGCCCCCACGTCCTCGATCACGTCGTAGCGCAGCGCCAGCAACTCGCCGTCGGCGGCGAAGCCGGCCTCCACGTCGGTCACGCGATGGGTGGCCGACCCGGCGGCGGCGAGGTGCTCGACACGGTCCTCGATCCAGCGCACCGGCACGCCGCAGATCTTCGAGGTGAGGCCCGCCAGCACGATGTAGCCGAAGACGCCGGCCTTCACGCCGAAGCTACCGCCGCTGTCCGGAGGTGTGAGCAGGCGCAGCCGGGCGGCGGGCAGGCCCAGGGCCCCGGCCGCCACCGTGTGGAGGGTGAACGGCCCCTGGAAGTTCGCCCACACGGTGAGGGAATCGGCGGCGTGGTCCCAGTCGGCGACGACGCCGAGACACTCCACCGGGGCTGCGATCCACCGGCCGAACGGGAACCGGCCCCGCACCACCACCTCGGCGCCGGCGAGCGCCGCCTCGGGGTCGCCGTAGCGGAACGACCGGTCCGAGACCACGTGGCCGGCCTCGGCGGCCACCAGCGGGTCAACCACCGCCTCGAGCGGCTCGTAGTCCACGTCCACCAACTCGGCGGCATCCTCGGCCAGGTAGCGGTCCCGCGCCACCACGACCGCCACCGGCTCGCCGGCGTAGCGCACGACGTCGACAGCGACCGCGTGGTGCTCGGTGGCGCCGCGGATCAACGCAGCGAGAGGCCGGCCGGCCGCCGCCAGGTCGGCGCCGGTCAGCACCGCCTGGGTGCCCGGCGCCGCCACGGCGGCCGCGGTGTCGATGTGCCGAATCCGGGCATGGGCGAACGGCGAGCGCACCAGCGCCAGGTGCATCGCCCCCGACACCGGCGAGAGATCATCGATGAAGCGCCCCCGGCCCCGCAGCAGCGTCTCGTCCTCGACCCGGTGAGGTGTGGCGCCGATCCAGGAGCCTGGCGCGCCCGCACCGCTCACGTCGCCCGTCCCGATCCCCGGGATCGCATCGCCGGTGTCACGGCGCGGCGCTCGCGCCGGAGTCCAGGGCCTGCGCCACGAGTTCCAGCGGGTGGCGGACGTCGAGACCGGCCGCGGCCAGATGCAGCGAGCAACCGGGGTTCGCGCTGGCCACCACCGAAGCCCCCGAGCGTTCCACCGCCGCGGTCTTGCGGTCCCGGATGGCGGAGGCGAGTTCGGGCTCGAGCATCGAGTAGGCGCCGCCGGCGCCGCAGCAGAGGCCGTCGTCGTCGAGCGTCACCAACTCCCGTACGAACGGCCCCAGCACTACCGGCACCGCCTCGTGGCTGCGCTGCGCGTGGCGCAGGTGGCAAGGGTCCTGCACCGCCACGGTCAACGCCAGTGGTGCGGCGGGCCGGCTGTCCAGCAGCACGTCGAGGCGTTCCGCCAGCCACTCGTGCACGTCGAACACCCGGGCCGAGAAGTCCCGTGCCTCGGCGGTCCCCAGCAGGCGGCCGTAGTGCTTCATCGCCGCCCCGCAGCCGGCCGAGTCCACGAGGACGGGCCGGTCGTCGCCGGACAGGGCGGCGATGACCTGGCGGGCCATGGCAGCAGCGTCGGGCTCCAAGCCGGCGTGGGCGTGCAGCGCGCCGCAGCACGGCGCCGCGCCGGCGGTGGGAGTGACACCCACGCCCGCGGTTTCGAGCACACGCTGGACGGCGAGATGGGTGTGGCGCTGCCAGGCGTCCATGACACAGCCGGTGAAGAGCCACACGTCGGATCCCGAGGCGCGGTGGCGCCCCCGGCGCAGCGGCAGGCGAGCCGGCAGGCCCAGGCGCCGGGACGGCAGGAGGCCCAGCCGGCCGGCGAGCGCCAGCACGGTGGAGCCGGCCAGCAGCAGGCGACGATGGCGCAGCAGCCTCAACCCCAGGCGCTGCCAGCGTGGTGTGATGCGCCCCTCGGCGGCCAGCGCGGCCCGGGTGCCCTCCATGAGGTGCCCGAACGGCACCCCGCTGGGGCAGGCGGTCTCGCAGCCGAGGCACTGCACGCAGGTCTCCATCGATCGCAACACCTCAGCGGTGACCGGCGCCCCCTCGTCCTGTACCGCCCGCATGAGGGCGATCCGACCCCGCGGCGATTCGGTGTCCCGCCCGGTGATCACGAACGTCGGGCAGTGCGGCAAGCAGAGGCCGCAGGCCACGCACGAGGTGAGTTCGTCGTCGTCCAGGCCGAGGTGCATCAGTTCCGCCGCAGCGGGTCGCGGCCGGGGTTGAGGCGGCCGGTGGGATCGAAGCACTCCTTCATGCGCCGGTTCAGTTCGGCGACGCCCGGCGCAGCGGGTCGAGGCGGTTGCGGCTCCGAGGCGTGCACGACGCCGACACCGATCTCGGCCACGAAGTCGATGGCCCCGGTGGCGCCGGCCGGAGCCTCGCCGTTGCCGCTACCGAAGGCGGCCGCCTCGGCCGGCGTGCACGACCAGCGATGCGGCAGCAGCACGGGTGGGCCGCCGGCGTCAGCGGTATCGCCCAGCTCGCTGAGGGTTGCCAGGTCCTCGGCCGTGTCAGGGGCATAGCCGCTCAGCAGCACCCAGGTGGCGGTGCCGTCCCAGAGGATCGAGTTGGCGGTGCGGCAGCGTCGCCACACCTGGCGGGGATCCGCCGCCTCGAGGCGGAACCAACCCTCGGACTCGGGGATCGGCACGGTCCGCAGCAGCGCCTCACCGAGCAGGCCGAGTGTGCCGAGCGAGCCCACCAGCAGCCGGCAGAGGTCGAAGCCGCTGACGTTCTTCACCGTGCCGGCGCCGCCGGTGGCCACCCGCCCGTCGGCGCACACGTAGCGGGCCTGCAACAGGGAGTCGCGCACCGGCCCGAGTCCCAGCCGGGCGATCGCCGACTCGCCGACCATCAGCGCCCCGCCCACGGTGCCGCCGGGCCGCTCCGGCAGGGCGGTTCGCTGGCCGGAAGCGGCCAGGGCCTCGTGGAGTTCGGCCACGGTGGTGCCGGCGCGCACCCGCACCGTCATCTCGGCGGGCTCCAGCGCCACGATGCCCTCCGGCGCCCGCAACTCCCGCGTGCCGGGCGCCGCCTCGCCGCCGACGTGGTGGCGGGTACCGCCCCCGCGCACGCAGACCGGCCCGGCGGGGCCGACCGTCGCGGCGAAGGCGACCAGCGTGTCGTCGATGCCGCTGGCCGCGCTCACGGCGTCACCGCGTGCGCGCCGAAGCCTGGATTCCGGCCTTCGCCGGAATGACGGAGGCTGAGATCCGACGCTTGAAACGCCATGCCGGACCTCGCTCAGCCCCAGAGCTTGCCGTCGGCGGCGCGCAGCGAGCCGATGTCGGCGCAACTGTGGGCGCTGGGCAGCACCTTGCCGGGGTTCAGGCGGCAGTGCGGGTCGAAGGCGGCCCGCAGCCGGCTCTGCTGATCCAGGTCGGCGTCGCTGAACATGCGATCCATGTAGTCGCGCTTCTCCACGCCGATGCCGTGCTCGCCGGACAGCGCCCCGCCGACGGCAAGCGACGCCTCGATGATCTCCCGGCCGGCGGCGTGCACCCGCTCGATGGTCCCCTCCACCCGGGCGTCGAACGCCAGGATGGGGTGCAGGTTGCCGTCTCCGGCGTGGAAGACGTTCAGCACGGTCAGCTCGTGCCGGTCGGCGATCTCGTAGACCTGCTCGAGCACCTCGGTGAGCCGGCTGCGCGGCACCACGGTGTCGTGCAGGTAGTAGTCGGGGAGGATGTTGGCGACGGCCCCGAACGCGCTCTTGCGCCCCTTCCAGAGCCGTGCCCGCTCGTCGTCGTCGGCGGCGACCCGCACGCTCACCGCGCCGTTGGCCCTGGCGATCTCCGCCACCCGGTCGGCGGAGGCCGCGACCCCGCCCGCCGGTCCGTCGACCTCCACGAGCAGCACGGCGGCGGCGTCCCGGGGATACCCCGCCTTGGCGAAGTCCTCGACGGCGCTGATGCAGCGCCGGTCGAGCATCTCGAGGGCGGCCGGGACGATGCCCCCGGCGATGATGGCGCTGACGGTTGCGGCTCCCGCCGACACGTCGTCGTAGGCCATCAGCATCGTGCGCACCGCCGCCGGGTTGGGGGTGAGACGCACCGCTGCGGCCGTGGTGACGCCGCACATGCCCTCCGAGCCCACGAACGCCCCGCGCAGGTCGTAGCCGGCGGGCTCGGCGCCGAGGTCGCCGAGGGTCACGACCGATCCGTCCGACAGCACCACCTCCAGCGCCACGACGTGGGCGCTGGTCACGCCGTAGGCCAGGCAGTGCGGCCCCCCGGAGTTGGTGGCCACGTTCCCGCCGATGGTGCAGGCCTGCTGGCTCGATGGATCCGGCGCGTAGTGCATCCCGTAGGGCGCCAGCCGGCGCGACAGTTCCAGGTTCACCATGCCGGGCTGCACCCACGCCACACCGTTGTCCAGGTCCACCGACAGCAGCTCGTTCATCTGCGTGAGCGACAGCACCACGGGTCGTCCCAGCGGCGCCGCACCTCCCGAGAGGCCCGTGCCCGCCCCTCGCGGCACCACGGCCCGGCCATGGTCGGCCGCGATCCGCACGCAGGCGGCCACCTGCTCGGTCGTGACGGGGAAGCACAACGGCCCGGCCGTGCCCTCGCTGTAGATGGAAGCGTCGCGGGAGGCCAGGTAGCGAGCGGCGGCGTCGGCCCGCACCCGCTCGGCGCCGATGGCCGCACGGAGTTCGGCGACGAGCGCGGCGTCGGCCTCCCCTGCAGGCTCGGGTCGGGGCGCCCTGCGCCCCAGGCGGCGCGCCGCGGCGGCCAGCAGCGGCGACATCAGCGGTCCGTGGACTTGACGGCAGCCGCGCGGATCAGGTCCTCGCTGGGTCCGTCAGAGGTGCACAGCGCCCGGAAGGCCTCCAACACCAGCATCGGGGAGTTGCGGTGGCGCTTGGCGGCGACGGCCAGCGGCTCGTGGAACGCCCCGCCGCAGTGGGCGCAGGGCCAACTCAGGCGTGACATCAAACTGGCCGCCTCACCGCCGGGAAACATGCGCAGGACCTCCACGACGGTGGTCCTGCCCTTGATTTCCCGGGCGTCGGCGGGCGGCTCAGCGGGCCCAGCCGTCCCGCGCCCGCTGATGCCGCGCACCGTCACCGATGCGCTGGAAGGGCTCAGAGGCGCACCTGCTCGAGCACCCGCACCTCCTCGGAGTGCATGCGGATGGCGTTGCGGGGCAGCTGGTAGCGGGCGAACGGCAGCACGATCACCTTGGCGTCGGGGCCGTGGCGCGCCATGGCGGCTCCGAACGCCTCGTCGAGGCTGGTGGTGGCGTCGAGGCCGATGTCGGCGGCCATCTCCAGGTTCTCCTCCAGGGTGACCATCGCGAGGTGCTTGCGGGTCATCACCTCGTAGATGGGCACCCAGATGCAGCCGGCCCACATCTGGATGTTGCGCCCGTGGATGTCGCGCAGCACCTTCTGGTAGTTCTCCGGCGAGGCCGGCATGTAGGGCTTCATGAGGTCCATCAGCGCCAGGCCGGGGAAGTCCCCGATCGCCGTGGACACGCCCGGCGAGGGCGAGCAGTAGATGATGGTGCCGCCCTCACGCACAACCAGGTCCGAGGACATGCAGCCCCAGCCGGTGTGGAAGAAGAGGTGGTCGGTGGGGGCGAAGACGCCGCAGACCGCGATGTCCGCCGGTCCGGCCTCGGCCACCGGGTTGTCGTAGGCGTAGATGTCGTTGAACCGGTTGATCGCCTCGACGTGGGCGTCGGGATGGGCGCCGTAGATGCAGTCGATGACCCGGCCGCGGGTGTCCAGCAGCACGTTCATGGTGGCCGACAGGCCGCACATCGTGGCGGTCTCGTCGATGTCGGCCCGCATCGGGCCGGCGTAGGCGCCGTAGTGGGTCTGCGGCGAGGGCACGAAGGCGCAGTGGTTGGACTCGACGGTCTCGTCGGACACCACGCCCGGCAGGATCAGCTTGCCGCCGCCGCCGGCGCCCCAGTGGTTCGCCTGCGCGTGGCCGATGGTGAAGATGACCTCCGAGCGGGCCACCTCGTTGTGCAGCCACACCGGCGTGCCCCGGGAGCTGACGCCCACGAAGCTGTAGTTGTCGGCGTTACGGGGCTCGTTCTGGAAGAAGCCGATGCCCATACGCTCCATCCGGGCCAGGTTCTCGTCGCCGAGCTTCTGGGAGATGTCGCTGTCGGACATCGGGAAGACCTTGCCGTTGGCGCACACCACCCGGGCGTCGGCGATCCCCGCGGCCTCGATGGCGTCGAAAACCGGCGGCAGCAGCTTGGAGGCCGGCGTGGGCCGGAACTGGTTGTCGATGACAACCGCCACGCTGGAGGCGCCGGCCAGGAGCTCGCTGAAGCGCGGGCCGCTGTGCGGGTTCTCCAGGGCGGCCCGGGCGGCGTCGGTGGCGTTGGGAACCGGGTCCGGCTCGTCGGGGTAGATGGCGGCCAGGAGGTTCTCGTCGGGAATCTCCAATTCGAGGGTCTCCCGGTACACCTTGGTCTCATCGTCGGCCGCACCGATCGTGAGCGGATCAAGGGACTCGTACGGAATCGAGTATCTGCCCATCATTCCTCCCGGTCGTCGAGGAGTCGTGCCGAATCCGACCCCGAGCATAGTTCGCCGCCCGTGGCGATCTCCGCTGCTCAGCGGGACCGTTGCGAAGACGGATCCACTCGCCGACATCTGGATTCCGGCCTCCGCCGGAATGACGGAATGGCTGGTGGGAGGCGGGAGTGGTTAAGGGGGCGGCAGGGGGCGGCCGTCGGCCAGCGCGGCGCGGAACCAGTCGGCGGTCTCCGCCACCCCCTCGGCGAGGGGTGTGCGGGTCACCGAGCCCAGACGCGCTTCGAGGGCGCTGTCGTCGAGTCCGCGGGGGAAGGGCAACTGGTCGGTGCCGTGGGTGATTCCCGCGAAGTCGGTGGTGCCGATGATGGCCTCGACGAAGGAGGCGACGGTGGCCAGGCTGCCGTGGATGTTGTAGACGTCGCAGCCGCCGGGGTCCGCCCGCGCCGCGTCGATCACGATGCGGGCCACGTCGGATGCGTATTGGAAATCCATCCAGCCGCCGTACTCGATGTGGTACGGCAGGCCCCGCACGGCGGCCAGCAGCGCCTGGCAGGGATACGAGGTGACGCCCTGGTCGCGGCCCGGCCCGTACACCGTGTGCGGCCGCAGGCCCACGCTGGGGATGCCGTTCTCGTGCCAGTACACCCGGGCGGTGTCCTCGTTGGCCACCTTGTACACGCCGTAGTGCGTGGCCGGATGGCGCCGGGCGTCGTTCGGCAGGGCGTCCGCGTCGTACAGGTCGGGATGGCCGAACACGGCGACGCTGCTGGTGTAGACGAGATTGTCGATGCCGTGCGCCTGCGCCGCCTCGAAGACATTGGCGGTGCCGGCCACGTTGATGGCCGCGCCCAGCGGCGGGTTGGCCCGACAGGTGGGCACCTGCAGCGCCCCCAGGTGGATGATGTGGGTGGCACCCTCGGCGGCGGCCAGCACCTGCTCGGTCACCGTGAGGTCGCCCTGGATGCGGCGGGGACCGGCCAGGTCGGCCTCGTCGACGATCAGGCGCAATCGCTTGTCGTCGGTGCTGATGTCGAAGAGCGTCATCTCGGCGCCCTCGTGCGACAGGTGGCGCACCACCCAGGCGCCGATGCAGCCCATGGCACCCGTGATCAGGAAGTGTTCGTCACTCACGGCAGCGCCTCCGTGTTGGGATGACCCGTTCCGGTGGCGGGGCCCACCTGCGCCTCCGGGACTAGACGCACCGGTTGGTGATCTCGCCGAGGCCTTCGATGGTCGAGACGATCACGTCACCGGGTGCCAGGTACTGCGGCGGATCCATGCCGAATCCCACACCCGACGGCGTGCCGGTGAAGATGATGTCGCCGGGCAGCAACTCGCAGATCGACGACAGGTAGGTGATCAGGCGCGGGACGTCGTTGATGAAGTACGTGGTGCGGGCGTCCTGCATCATGATGCCGTTGACCGAGCAGGTCAGACCCAGATCCCATGGATTCTCCAACTCATCGAGGGTCACCACCGCCGGGCCGACCGGCGAGAAGTTGCGGTGCGACTTGCCCAGGTTGAACTGCGGGTACCCGCCGGCGAACTGGCCGATCCGCTCGCTCACGTCCTGACCCACCGTGAAGCCGGCGATGTGGTCGGCGATGTCGCCCGCGGCGATGTCGCGCCCGGCGCGGCCGATCACGACCACCAACTCCACCTCCCAGTCGCAGTTGCCGGGCACCAGCGGAACGTCGGCATTCGGCGCGGCCATGCAGGACGGGAACTTGGTGAACACCAGCGGATCGTCGGGAACCTCCATCCCCGACTCGCCGGCATGGTCGGCGTAGTTGAGACCGATGCCGAACACCTGCGGCGGGCGGGGCACCGGGCAGGTCAGGTCGTCGGCGCTGTAGGTCTCGCCGCCGTCGGGGGCGTTGTCGGCGGCCCACGCCAGGAAGGCGTCCCACCTTCCCAGGACCTGCATCGGATCGGGCCCGAAGGTGCCTCCGGAGGCCTCGGCGATGTCCCAGGCCCGGTCGCCTGCCAGGCCCACTGCACGATGATTGATTGCTGCCATTCGCATGGCTACAGGTCTACCAGATCAGCTTCTGCTTCCACGCCGACCCGGGGCTCCGGCGGCCGCAGGGGCGACCAGCACCAGGGAGGCGGCGGGAGTCCGGGGATGGGCGCCGGCTCTGCGGGCACGACCGGAGTGTCCGGGGCGGGCGTCATCTCCCCGCCTCGCAGCGATCGGATCTTCCGCCAGGCGGCGTCCTCCATCCACTGGCTGATCCGGCGAGATCCCGCCAACTCGCAGAGCTCCTCGTAGAGGGTCATCGTGACGGTGATGGTGAGCCGATGGCGCCGGGACACGGGGGAACCCTACGGGGCGACGTGGCGACCGGCGCTTCGATTCCCGGGTGTTGGCGGATATCCACAACGTCTTTGGGGACATCGGGAGGATCAACAGAGGACGGGGGGAGCAGGCTGCCTCCACATCGTCGCCCGGCCGAACCTCGCGGGCGCAGTGGCGGACATTCGATCGGTGGAAGGACTGAACAAGCAAGGAGTGTTGAACCACCATGACCCAGATGACCGTCGCGGAGCGACCCCACGCCGGCCGGACCCAACCCGACCGGATCCACCCCGACATCGATCTCGTGGGGCCGCTGGAGGCCTGCGAGATGCTCGTCGTCGACGAGGCCGAACTGCTCGAGTTGGTGAACAGCGACCAGCTCTCCGCCTACCGCCTGGGCGGGCACATCAGATTCCGCGCCACCGACGTGGTGAGCCTCGCCCGAGCCAGCCTCTCAGGCCCCGGCCCGGTCCTCCAGTAGCACCGCGACGTCGCGGCCGTTGGCCTGGCCCTTCGTGGCGCGCATCACCTGGCCGGTGAAGAAGCCCTGCATCTTCTTGCGTTCCCGGTCGTCGCCGGCGCAGAGGCGCTGCCACTCGGTGGGATGCTCGGCGATGATCCGGTCGACGAGGGCCGCCAACTCGCCGGCGGCGACCGCCTCGAAGCCGGCCCGCCGGGCAACCGCCGCCGGGCTCTCGCCGCTGCGCGCCATCTCGGCCAGCACCTGCTTCACCTGGTTGGAGGTCAGTTCGCCGCGCTGCTCCATGGTGATCAGCTCGGCCAGGCCCGCTGCGGTCAGCTCGCCGGTGCCGTCGGCCAGGTTCTGCTCCAGGTGCTTGAGCACCGCCGCGGGCGCAGCCCCGGCGTCGACGGCCGCCAGCGCCAGTTCGTCCTGGCCCCGCTCGACCACCAGCGCCACCCGCGCCGGGGACTGTCCGGTGGCGGCGGCCAGCCGGTCGCGGCGCCGGCGGGGCAGCAGCGGAAGATCGGCGCGGATCTGCTCGATCCAGGCCCCATCCGGCACCAGCGGCACGAGATCGGGCTCGGGGAAGTAGCGGTAGTCGGTCGCCTCCTCCTTGGAACGCAGCGGTGACGTGCGGCCGGTGTCCTCGTTCCAGTGGCGGGTCTCCTGCGTGACCCGCTCGCCGGAACTCAGCAGGTCGATCTGCCGCCGGGCCTCGTACTCCAGCGCCCTGCCGAGCGAGCGCAGCGAGTTGACGTTCTTGACCTCGCAGCGGGTGCCGAACTCGGCGGACCCCAGCGGGCGCACCGATACGTTGGCGTCCACCCGCAGCGAGCCCTCCTCCATCTTGCCGTCGGAGGCACCCACGGCCAGCAGCGTCGCCCGCAGTTCGGTGACGTACTCCCGGGCCTCGGCGGACGAGCGGAGGTCGGGATGGCTCACGATCTCCAGCAGCGGCACGCCGGCCCGGTTGTAGTCCACCAGCGACCAGGCGGCGTCGTCGATCCGCCCCGCCCCGCCAACGTGGGTGGACTTGCCGGTGTCCTCCTCCAGGTGCGCCCGCACGATCCCCACCACCTTGCCCGACGGCAGCTCGAGGCTGCCCCCCACGTTGATGGGCTGGTCGTACTGGCTTATCTGGTAGTTCTTGGGCATGTCGGGGTAGTAGTAGTTCTTGCGAGCGAAGATCGACGGCCGCACCTCGGCGCCGAGGGCCAGCCCGACCCTGATGGCCAGCTCCACCGCCCGGCGGTTGAGGACCGGCAGCGTGCCCGGCAAGCCGAGGCACACCGGATCGATCTGGCTGTTGGGATCTCCGCCGAAGGCGTTGGGGCTGGAGCTGAACAGCTTGGTGGCGGTCAGCAGTTCGGCGTGGACCTCCAGGCCGATGACCATCTCCCACTCGGTTCCGGCCGGCGCGCCCAATCCGGGCGAACCCGCCTGCCAGACGATGTCGGCACCACTGCCGGGCCGATCGCTCATGGCGTCGCTCCCGCCGCCGGGGCGACGCTCCCGGGGGACGGCGCCTCCGCCATCAGGCGCTCCAGAGCGGCGGCCACCCGGAACATCACGTCCTCGCCGAGCGCGGGCGCCATCACCTGCAGCCCCACCGGCAGGCCGTCGGCGCCGCTGCCGAACGGCACCGAGATTGCCGGGTGTCCGGCCAGGTTCGAGGCCACGGTGCAGGCGTCGGAGAGGTACATGGCCAGCGGGTTGCCGGTGCGCTCGCCGAAACGGAACGCCACCGTGGGCGAGGTGGGGGCCAGCAGCACGTCGAACCGCTCGTAGGCCGCGGCGAAGTCCCGCACCACGAGGGTCCGGACCTTCAGCGCCTTGCCGTAGTAGGCGTCGTAGTACCCGGCGGAGAGGGCGAAGGTGCCGAGCATGATGCGCCGCTTCACCTCGTCGCCGAACCCGGCCGTCCGGGTGGCCACGTTCATGTCCACCGCCCCCGGTGCCGGCACCCGCAGGCCGTAGCGGACGCCGTCGTAGCGGGCGAGGTTGCTGGAGGCCTCGGCGGGTGCGATGAGGAAGTAGGCCGACAACCCGAAGACCGCCGCGGGAACGCTCACCTCGCCCACCTCGGCGCCCGCCGAGGCCAGTGCCGTCGCCGCGGCGTCCAGCCGGGCCAGCACATCGGCGTCGATGCCCTCCCCGCAGAGTTCGCTGACGATGCCCACCCGCAGACCGTCCACGTCGTCGGCGAGGGCGCCGGCCACATCCCCGACCGGCTCGGGGATCGACGTCGAGTCCAGCGGATCGTGGCCGGCGATGACCGAGTACAGCAGAGCGGCGTCGCCGACGGTGCACGCCATCGGGCCGATCTGATCGAGGGACGAGGCGAACGCCACCAGGCCGTAGCGCGACACCCGCCCGTAGGTGGGCTTCATCCCCACGATCCCGCACAGCGCGGCGGGCTGGCGGATCGATCCCCCGGTGTCGCTGGCCAGCGCCAGCGGCGTCAGGTTCCCGGCGACCGCCGCGGCGCTGCCACCGGAGGACCCGCCCGGCACTCGCTCAAGGTCGCGCGGGTTGCGGGTGAGCCGGAACGCCGAGTTCTCCGTGGAGGAGCCCATGGCGAACTCGTCCATGTTGGTCTTGCCGACCACGACGGCCCCCGCGGCACCCAGCAGATCCACGACGGTCGCGTCATAAGGGGGCACCCAGCCTTCGAGGATGCGGGAGGAACAGGTGGTCGGCACCCCGCGGGTGCAGATGTTGTCCTTCAGCGCCACCGGCACGCCGGCCAGAGGACCGGGGTCCTGCCCCGCCGCCACGGCGCTGTCGATGGCCTGGGCCCGGGCCAGCGCCGCCTCGGCGGTCACGGCGTTGAAGGCTCCGAGCTCGCCGGCGGCGTCGATGGCGGCCAGGGATTCCTCCACCGCGCCGGCCGCTGAGCGCTCGCCGGCGCGCACCGCCGCGGCGATGTCCGCCGCCGGCCCGCGGGCGCTCACGGCGACTCGCCCCGCACCGGCGGCACCCGGAACTGCCCGGCCTCGGGGTCGGGGGCCTGCGCCAGCACATCGGCCCGGCCCAGGCCAGGCCCGGGAACATCGTCTCGCAGCACGTTGGTCACCGGGTAGGGGTGTGAGGTGGCGGGCACGCCGTCCAGGTTCAGGGCCTCCACGTCGGCGGCGTGGTCGAGGACGTCGCCGAGTTGCGAGGTGAAGCGCTCGAGTTCGGTGGCGCTGAGCTGCAGGCGGGCCAACCAGGCCACGTGCGCCACGTCGTCGCGGGAGATCCGCTCGGCCATGCTTCGGACGCTATCCGCCGACGGCGACCACCAGATCGACGGTCGAGCCGCGGGGCAACTCGGGAAGTGCCTCGGCAACGGCGACCACGGAACCCTCCGCCACGGTGGGATCCACCAGCGTCTGCACGCGGCCCACCCGGAGACCGATCGCGGAGAGCCGCAACCGGGCCTCCTCGACGGTCATCCCCACAACATCGGCCGGGATGACGACGAGCGGTTCCCCGAGGTTCACCTGCACCTTGATGACCTGGCCCTCGTCGAGCAGGCCACCGGGCTCCGGCAGCTGCCCGACGACGGCGCCGGGCTCCGCGCCCGGCACGCGCACCTCCAGGCGGCGCACCTCCCAACCCGCATCGACGAGGGTGCCGGTGGCCTGGGTCCAGTCCATGCCGACCACGCCGGGGACGACGTGCGCGGGCGTGTCATCGTCAGGTGCGCTGGACAGCACCAGGAGAACGCAGGCAAGGATGACGGCGGCCGCGGTTGCCAGGCTCACCACGATGCCTCGCGTGCGGCTCTGCCTCGGCGTCGCGGCGACCTCATCCGACACCGGCGCCGGCGCTGCCGGCTCCGCCTCGAACTCCTCGGCGCGCCGGAACACCTCGTCGAGCCGGGTCGGCGGCGGGAACATCTCCGCGGTGGCCCGAAGCGCCAACGCCAGCTCGTCGGCCTCCAGGCGATTCTCCGGCCTCGTCACCGATGCCTGCGCCAGCAGCGGCGCCAGCCGGGTCAGATTCCGGGCGGTGACCGCCCCCGCACCTGCCGGAACCACCGAGCGGCCGAGTTGGCTGATGGCCGGGGGCGGCACCGGTTGCCCCGTCGAGGCCTCGCTGAGCACCACCGCGAGGCCGAACACGTCGGCTGCGGCGGCCGCGGCGACCAGTTCGCCGGCCGGCGCCTGGGATTCCCCGGGGTCGGGGGCCGCGCCCGCAGCGGGCTCGGCGGGCGGCGGAGCCGTCGCATCCTCGAAGCCGGGAGCGGGAACCTCGCCTGTCCCGTCCTGTGTGGTGACGGCGGGGACGGCAGCCTCCTCCTCGGCAACGGTCGGAGAGTCGCCCCACTCGGCGTCGGCGGTGCTCGCCGGCGGCTCGTCCTCGAGGGGTTCGCCGTCGTCAAAGCCCCACTCGGCGTCGGCGGTGCTCGCCGGCGGCTCGTCCTCGAAGGGTTCGCCGTCGAAGCCCCACTCGGCGTCTCCGGGCCCCTCGGCGACGGCCGGCGCCCCGAGGTCGGCGACCCCGATCGTCTCCGGGGCGTCATAGCGGCTCGCTTCGGAGGGTTGCAGCGGGCGCCGCAGGAAGTCCACCCCCATCTCCGCCAGCCGGAGCCTGCCGCGCACGTCGACGCAGCAGCTCGCCGGAGTGATCGCCCCGTGGGTGACGCCGCTCTGGCGCAGACTGTGCAGCGTCTCGGCGGCCTGCAGACCGATGAGCATCGTCTGGGAGGGGGTCAGGGCGACACCCGACTCGATGAGACGCTGCAGGCGCATAGGCGGAGCCGGGTAGACGAGGTAGGGCACGGGGTCGAGCTGCCAGTCCAGCAGCGGCAGGACGTGCAGGTGCCGCAGGTTGCGCAACTCCTCCAGGCGGGCCGCGGCGTCGCCGGGGTCGGCGACCGCCCCGGCTGCGAGGAAAGTCACCTCGACGTTCTGGTCGCTGTCCGCCCCCTGGGCCCGGTAGGTCCTCCCGAGCCGGCTCTCGCCCAGGTAGTCGCCGATCCGGTAGCGGCCCGCCATCGGCGCGGGCTCCCAGGCCACGCCGGTGGATTCGCCCGCGGGGGGTTCGGTCGCCTCCCCGGAGACGCCGTCGCCCGCGTTCTCCTGGCGGGGATCGCCGGCTCCGCTGTCCACGAGAGTCGAGATTACCGCCGCGGCTGGCGAGCGGACCGCCTCTAGCCTGACGGGCGTGGCCCTGAGCAGACGTCGCCAGGCGCTCATCGCCGCCCTCATCGCCACCGCCGGGATCGCCTCGATCACCGCCGCCGTGCTGGTGCGCGACGGCGATGGCGGCCCTCCGGTGGATTCCCGTGTCGAGGAACTCGTCCCGGAGCCCGACACCGATGTGCTGGCGCAACAGGCCTTCGGGCTCGACCTGACCGACACCCCCCGCTACGTCATCGAGCTGTACCTGAACGGTGAGCGGATGCCCGACGACGAGATTGTGCAGGCCACCTCGGTGAACCGCGTCGTGTACCAGCCGGGCCAGGATCGAGCCGTCGAGAAGTTGCGCGCCGGGGAGAACTGCGCCCGGGCGGTCTTCTACCCGTTCGCCGAAGGCCCCACCTCGCCCCGGCGGGGCGAGGTCCGCTGGTGCTTCAGAGCCGCCTGACCGGCCAGGACAGCGCCCAGCGCCGGAGACACCGCCTTACCTGCGCGGTCGAGTGCTCTTGATTCACCACTGGTTCACCCCCTCTCCAGTAACTCTGATATGTTCAGCTATATTTCCTTCATCGAATTCCGCACGGATCCGGCCCGCAGCGAGTTCCGATCGTTCAATAGTTCCCAGTTCACTTCCCATCCTAGAAGATCGGTGATATCCTGAGAACCATGTTGGACCAACCGTTCGGGCCACCAGTCGCGTCGGTGCCTCTGTCGAACTCGCCACTTGTATTCGTGGTGACGCAGATCCGCTTCCCGCTGGTCGCGTCGATAAACGACCCCGCATTCATCGGACCGTTCCAAGAACGGATCCGTCGCACCTACGGCGACCTCCGGCAGGACCAAGAGATTCTCGTCGCGCTCGGACCCGACGGTGCAACGAACCAGCAGAAGGGTTCTGTCTGGCGCTTCAGCGATGAACCGGGCGGCTGGGAGGTGGCGCTCGCGCCGGAGTTCATCGCACTGGCCACACGTCGCTACACGAGCCGTTCTGACTTCATGGGACGACTGGGCGCTCTCCTCGAGGCCTTCGACGCATGGCTGCAACCCTCGAGCGTCCGCCGGGTGGGGGTCCGCTACATCGATCGGCTGGGTCGAGCGCACCTTGACTCCATCGACCGGCTCGTTCGGCATGAGGTCCTCGGCCCCCTCGTGACGGGGAACCCACCTGATGGTCGCCTACAACAGAGCCTGACCGACGGCGAGTATTCGTTCGCCGATGAGACAGGGATGCGGGCACGTTGGGGCGTCCTCCCGGAAAAGGCAACCTTCGATCCCGCGATCGAGCCTTGGGATGAGCCGTCGTGGGTATTGGACATTGACGCATGGCACGGTGAGCGACCGTTCGACCCAACCTCGATCCGCCAGCAGGTACAGAGTCTCTCGGACCGGATCTATCGTTACTTCCGCTGGATGGTCACCGATGACTTCCTGATGACTTTCGGCGCCGGCTCATGACCACAAGCACGTATCCGGCTGCCAAAGACGAGACCGCCTGCGGGGAATCTGTCTCCGGAAACCGCCGCAAGGCAGAGGTGTTCCTGGTCTATCTCTCCACGTACCGCTCCGAACCGTACGGGACCAGCGGACATCTCGGATTCTCGGCCGAGTGGTCACTGATCCAGCATCTCAGCACCTCGTGGGTGGTCGGGGGCGCACCGACTCCGCGGATTGTCGCTGAAGAAGTACGCGAGTTGCGGGACCGGATTATCGGCACGACGGGATTGAGCAGGCAGGAAGTCGCTCGTGCCATCGGCGTTGATCGACGCTCGCTCTCCGGATACGTATCAGGGGAAATCAGACCGACGGACGACCGTATCCAGTCGCTTCGCGACTTCGCCGAGATCGCCGAGTGGTCCGTCGACCGCTTCGGGGAGCACGCACGCGAGTTGCTTCGCGGCGGGTCATCCGGGCGACCGCTCCTCGACTTGTTCAGAGAGCAGGGGGTGGATATCCGCCGAACGCTGGAGGCCAGCGGCCACGCACGGCGGGGGGCCCGCGCATCCACGATCAAGATCGAGGACCGACCGACTCGTCCGTCATTGCACATTCACGCTCAGTCGGTCTGGGCCGAGGAGTCACGTCTGCCCGAGCCGGGCGGAACGCCGAGAGAGACCTCCACATACGAACAAGATCTCGGGGCCGCGCCGCAGGTGCCGGATCCGCAGGGGAGGCCGCGCCGTCGGCAGATCTGATGAGTAGCACCGGCATCTACCGCCCGTCGGAGGGTCCGCTCAATCAGGGCGACATCTTGGTCGCCCCCGTGGCCAGAACGGCTGCCGCGGACTTCTGGGTACCTGATAGATGGGATCGAATCGATCAGCACGAACACGTCGTGAGCCATCCCGAGACGGCGGCGGAGACCGGCGAGATCGTCTTCGTCCTGTCGGGACTGACCCTCGTCATGGTCACGTCCCATGATTGCCACCACGACAAGGAGTGGAACGTGGAGCGGGCACGGCTGATCCGTAGCGGCCACACCGCTGCGCAAGCCGAGGAACTCGCCGAGTCCGACCCGACTCTGGACCGCACGTTTCAGGCAAGCCCCCTGGTACCACTCAGCGACATCGAGCCGGACCGGCGGGGCAACTACGAGGCGGGGCGGGTCGTCGGCTACTACCCGCTACCGGAGCCACCGGACCGATCCTTCCCTCCCAGCGTGGTCGATCTCACTTACCGCTGCACCATCGACCGTCGTGCGATCACCGACCGTCGCTGGTGCCTTGCCCCGCAGGCACGAGACCAGCTCCGATTCGCGATCGCACGCTTCGACTCGTTCCGCAGCTTCCAACTCGCCGAGACGCTCGAGCAGGCAATCGGTAAGTCGATTGCCGACGTGAGCATCGACAGCACCCGGCCCTTGGCCGTGAACCTGATCCTCGACGATGGATCAGTGCTGCATCTGGTGCAACCTCCTATCGAACCAGAGCCGTCTGGGCGATCGAGGATGTAGATCCGATGAACTCCGAGCGCGCGAATAGACGGCGCTTCGCTGCGCCGAGGATGACGATGGACGCCACCGACTGGTCCGCATGCGATTGGGGCAGATCGTTCGCTGCGATCGACTTCGAGACGGCCACAAGCGAGCGCGGTTCAGCCTGCGCTGTCGGGGTGGTCGTCTTCGAGCAGGGCTCCCCCGTCGACGCCCGCAGGCTGTTGATCCGCCCGCCCGGAAACCGTTTTGACGCTTTCAACACTGCCCTGCACGGAATCGGCCCTTCGGACACCCGAGACAGCCCTGGATTCCCAGAGGTCTGGGAGCAGGTCGCCGGAATGCTCGACGGACAGTTGGTGGTTGCGCACAACACGGCGTTTGACATGTCGGTTCTGCGGCGAAGCGCCGAGCACCGTGACTATGAGCCGGCACCGTTCTCCTTCGCGTGCACGTACCGGCTCGCGCGCTCAGCGATGCCCGAGGCGCCATCATGGGGCCTCAAAGCTCTGGCCGCCGAGTTCGGGATTCCGCTGTCACATCACGATCCGGTCTCGGACGCGCGGGCCGCCGGACTCCTGTGGCTGGCGTTATCCGAGCGCTTCAACGCCACGCATCCGGAACTCCTCGCTCTGCACGGGTACCGTCTCGGACACTGCGACTTGAGCGCCTACCGCCCGTACTCGAATGCCCAACCCTCGTCGTCGGGTTCGTCAAGTTCGTTCAGCGTCAAGGACTTCACTCCCCGCGCCGAACCCGACCCGGACGGTCTGCTGTTCGCCAAGAAGATGGTCTTCACAGGCACGCTGGGGTGCATGCCTCGGCGTGAAGCGTTCCAAGCAGCAGTCGATGCCGGAGCCGTGCCCACCGGGTCGGTCAGCATGCGCACCGACTATCTCGTCGTCGGCACGATCGACCTGCGCAGAGTCGGCGACTCAGGACTGAGCAGCAAGCACCGAAAAGCCGTCGGTCTCGCTACCGAAGGCAGCAAGATCCAAATCATCGACGAAGATCAATTCATCTGCCTGCTCGCCGGAACAATCACCCGCGACTAGTGGAAAGGTCCGCCGCGTGGCGCTCGGCGGACAGGGATGGTATGTATACTACAGACGCTAATACGCCCATCTAGTGGGCTATAATCCTCTTATGATAGATACATCGGGGATCTCGCGCGAGAATCGACGAATCGTCGAGGACCTCCATCGAGCTTTCAGCGAGCCGTTCACCGCGGCGGAGGTTGCGGAGCGCTTGGGCCTGGACCCGGCCCGGGCGAGGCGCCTCACCCGCTATCTCGCAGACCGGGGGTGGCTGGACCGCGTTCGGCGCGGTCTCTACCTCCCGGTCCCGTTGGACTCCCACCGATCCGGGCGGGCGCACATGGATCCCTGGGTGATCGGATCATCGGCCTTCGCGCCGGCGTACATCGCCGGGTGGAGCGCCGCCGAGCACTGGGATCTGACAGAGCAGATCTTCCGGAGCGTCCTGATGGCGACCGCCCGGCGGCCGAGAGACAGGCACCCAACCGTCGGGGACACGAGATTCGTCCTGCACACGGTGCCGTCCAGCAAGCATGTCGGACTCGTGCCGGTCTGGCGTGACGGATCGAGGGTGAGGATCACCAATCCTGCCAAGACGATCGTCGATGTGCTCGCCGATCCCAGCTGGGGCGGTGGCATCAGGTCGGTATCGGAGATGCTCGACGAGTATCTCCACCGGGACGATCGCGACGATGACAAGCTCGTGAAGTACGGCGACCTTGTCGGCAACGGCGCGATGTTCAAGAGGCTCGGTTACCTGGTGGAGCGATTGGACCCGCTGGCCGACGCTCTCGTGGAGGCGTGTCGCGCCCGCCGGAGCAGCGGAATCAACGACCTTGACCCGTCGGTGAAGGCCGGCGGCCCGATCCTGTCCGCTTGGGGGATCCGCCTCAACGTCTACCTCGGCCGAGCCGGCGCCCGATCGGGGTGATCAACCAGCGCGACCTTCGTGCCCGGGCATCCGAGTGGGCGCTGCGAGAAGACGTCGTCGAGAAGGACTACGTGCTCGGCTGGGTCCTGGCCGGAATCGGCACCGAGCCGGTGCTCCGCGACGGGTGGGTCTTCAAGGGCGGCACCTGCCTCAAGAAGTGTTATCTGGAGACGTTCCGGTTCTCGGAGGACCTCGACTTCACCGTGCTACCCGGGGGGCCCGTTGAGTCGCAGGATGTCTTGGACCACCTCGACGGCATGCTCGGCCGGATCGGGCAGGAATCGGGCATCGACTTCGCGGTCAGAGCGCCGCGCATACGAGTGCGGCCGAACGGGAGCCTCGAGGTGCGGATCTACTACCGCGGCCCCCGCTTGAACCCCAGCCCGACCAGCGTCCGCCTCGACCTGACCCGCGACGAGGTCGTCGCATGTCCACCGGTCATGCGACCGATCCAACACCTGTACCCCGACGAGTTGCCCGATCCGGCGACGGTTCGCTGCTACTCGCTCGAGGAGGTCTTCGCCGAGAAGATCCGTGCGCTCGGCGAGCGCGGTCGGCCCCGCGATCTCTACGACGTCATCTACTTGCTGGACCATCCCGCGCTGGTTGACCACGCCGACCTCGTCCAGAGCACGCTGACCGCGAAGTGCGCGTCGAAGGGCGTATCCGAGCCCTCGTTCGAATCCGTTGCCACGGGCAGCCGTCGAGCGGAACTCGAAGCGGACTGGCACAACATGCTGGCCCATCAACTGCCCGCCCTACCACCCCTCGACCACTACTGGATACGCCTCGAAGAGCTGTTCACGTGGCTCGCCGGCGAGACGAAGCCAGAGGAATTGCCAGCCGTGGCCGGCGACGACGAGCCGATCTGGACACCGTCCCCTACCCACTGGACATGGGGAACGGGTTCATCACTCGAGTTGATCCGATTCGCCGGAGCGAACCGACTCTGCGTCGATCTCGGATATCAGAGGTCCGTACGTCGGATCCGCCCATACTCGCTACGGATGTCACGCGACGGCAACCTGCTGCTCTACGCCATCAAGGACGCGACCGGCGAGTTACGCGCCTATCGAGTCGACCGGATTGAATCGGTTCAAGTGACCACCAAACCGTTCACCCCAACACGTCGAGTCGAGTTCCGGCCGACAGGTGAACTGAGCGCACCCCCAATCGGCGGACGCTTCGACGCACCGCAGCGGCGCTCACGCGCCCGCTCGCGTGCTCGGTACCGCGTTGAGTGTCCCGTGTGCGGCAAGATCTTCCGTCGAAGCCGCCCAGGCACCGGACTCAACGCTCACAAGGACCCCGCCGGCTTCCCGTGCAGCGGGAGAACGGGCTATCAGATTTGGTGAGCTGTCGACAGCCCCGTCATCAAAAGCAGCGACCAACGGTCAAGGCAACTCGCCGGTGGCCAAGAGGCGCTCGAAGTCCTGCTCGTCGAGGATCCGGACGCCCAGCTTCTCGGCCTTGGCGAGCTTGGAGGCGCCGGGAGACGCCCCCGCCACAACGGCCGTCGTACTGCCCGACACGCTGCCCGGCGACCGACCGCCCCGCGCTGTGATCGCTGCGGCCGCCTTCTCTCGGCTGTAGTTCTCAAGGGTGCCGGTGACAACGATCGACATGTCCGCCAGCGTTGCCCGCGCGGCCTCGCCGGCCTCTGGAGGCGCCGGGCCCGCGCAGTTCACCCTGGCGGTGCGCAGCTTGCCGATGACCCGCTGGTTGTCCGGGTGGTCGAAGAACGACCGCACGCTGGCAGCGATGGTGGGACCGACGCCGGGCACTGCCGCCAGGTTGTCCTCAGAGGCCCGGATGATGCGGTCCAGGTCGTCGACGGCTTCAGGATCGTCCGGTAGATGGTCAGCGGCGGCACGCGCCAGGTACTCACCCACTGCCGCACCTAAGTGCCTGATGTTCAGCCCGAACAGCAGGCGCGCCAGCGAGCGCCCCTTGGAAGCCTCGATTGCTATGAGCAGGTTGTCGGTGTTCTTTGGGCCGAAGGTGCGGACCACCGGCAGGTCTGCGACGCGTCGCTCGTCCAGTCGGTATAGGTCGGCAATAGAGCCGACCAATCCGGCGGCGACGAGGTCGGCCGCCAGCTTCGCCCCGAGCCCAGTGATGCCCATGGCGCCTGCGTATTTCCTGATCCGCCGGACGAGTTGATCCACGCCTGGCGCGGCGGCAATCGGTGCGGCAGATGCGGCCCCTGGTCCTCGGGCCATCGCGACGTGGTGAAGTTCGATCGGAGTCGTGCCACCATCCGACACGCGGGTGGTGGTCGTTGCCCTCGAGGCTTCCGCGACTCCTGCGGCAGCCTCCACGCCTACGGCAGCCAGTTCCGCCAAGGCGGCGCGCTCAACCGGGTCACCGAAGAAGCGCCGGACGTTGGCAGCGACCTTCCTCGAGACACCCTTGACCGCGGTCAGATCGTCCTCGGAGGCCGCGGACACAGCGCTGAGGCTCCCAAGGCGTTTCACAAGTGCCTGCGCGGTCTTCCGCCCCACCCCCTCGATCCCCAGTCCCTCCAGCAACTCGGCTGACAACCACCTGCTCGGGCCTCTGACGGCGGCCAACCGCCGGTAGTCGTATTGGCCGCCGAGGCGGAGACCCTCAGGCCAACCTGTGGAGGCTTTGACGGCCGCCAAGAGCCGCTTCGCGTTGTCCTCACCGTAGGTGCTCTCCATCTCGAGCTTCGCGAGTCTTTCGGCCTCCGCCGGTAGCTGGTAGATGTCGCCGGAGTCTGCGAGCAGCCCCTCCTGGATCAGCAGTCGCACGTTCTTCTCGCCGAGGCCCTCGATGTCCATGGCGCCGCGGGAGGCGAAGTGCTCGATGGCACCGGCCTGCTGGTATGGGCAGTGCGGGTGACGGCAGTGGTGGGCGGCGTCGTCGCCCTCCCGCTCCAAAGGCGAGCGATTGGGGCAGGGACAGACGTCGGGGAACACCCACTCGGGCAGGCCTTCGGGACGCTCGGACCGCACGGGGCGCAGAACCTCGGGAATCACGTCGCCGGCCTTGCGGACGACCACCATGTCGCCGGGACGCACGTCCTTAGCCCTAACCTGATCCTCATTGTGCAACGTCGCCTTCCGCACCGTGGAGCCGCCCACGAAGACCGGCTCCAAATCGGCGAAGGGCGTGGCCTTGCCCTTGCCGCCGATGGAGACCTCGATATTGATGAGCTTCGTGCTCTTCTCCTCGGGCGGGAACTTGTAGGCGACCGCCCAGCGGGGGTGATGGCTGGTGACGCCGAGTGCCTGCTGGCGACCGAATTCGTCGACCTTGATCACGACGCCGTCGGTCTCGTAGTCGTGGTCGTGGCGGCGCCGCTCGGCGCTCCGCACGAACTCCTCGACGGCGGTGAGGTCGGCGGCTCGCAGCCAGGCGTCGTTCACCGGGAGGCCCAGGCTGTCGAGGAAGTCGAGAGTCTCGCTGTGGCGCCCGAACTCCGGCCCGCCGGTCATGCCGCCCAGCTGGTAGCACCACCAGCTCAGCTCCCGCTGGGCCGTGACCGCCGGGTCCTTCTGGCGCAAAGATCCGGCGGCGGTGTTGCGGGGGTTGGCGTAGCGGGCCTCACCGGCCGCCTCCCGGGTTGCGTTGAGCGCCTCGAACGCCGAGATCGCCATGTACACCTCGCCGCGCACCTCCAGCACCTCCGGGGCACCGGCGTCGAGAGTGTGGGGAACGTCGCCGATGGTGGCGACATTGTGCGTGACGTCCTCACCCACCCTGCCGTCGCCGCGGGTGGCGGCCCGCACCAAGCGCCCGTGCTCGTAGCGCACCGAGATGGCCAGCCCGTCGAACTTCAACTCGCAGACGTAGGGACCGGCGGGACCGTCGAGCCGGGACGCCGCCCGGGCGTCCCACGCCCGTAACTCGTCGAGGTCGAAGGCGTTGTCCAGCGACATCATCGGCACATCGTGGGTGACCGGGGCGAACAGCTCCGACGGCGGCGCCCCCACGGTGCGCGTCGGCGACAGCGGATCGGCCAGTTCGGGAAACTCCTGCTCCAGCGCGAGGAGTTCGGCCATCAGGGCGTCGTAGTCGGCGTCGGGAATCTCCGGGGCGTTCTGCCGGTGGTACAGGTCGGCGTGGTGACGCACCTGCCGGCGCAATTGCTCCACCTTCGCCCGTGCGCCGCCCCCGTCCCCCGGGATGTGCGCGGCGTCCGGCGACGGCTGCTCACTCATCACCCGAACTGTACCGACGCCCTGCGACACGGACGTGGCCGGCGAGGCGAACTCCCGGGGGCGATGACGCCAGCCCCGCGGCCCGCCGGCGACACGCGCCAAAGCCGGGGCGGCGTGTCGTTGCCCTGGACCGGAGGTGGTCGTCAGCTAGCGTATTGAACGTGCGACACCGCTCCATTTCAATCATTCTCATCTTGCTTCTGGTTGCAGCAGCCTGCGGGGGCGACGACGGGGCGGAGCCCGTGGCGCCGAGTCCCGCCGGCGCCGAGCAGCCCGGCCAGGACGAGGACCCGGCAAGTACCGAACCTCCCGCACCCGTCCCGCCCGCGACACCGTCCGGCGACTCCGACGGCGCCGAGCCGTCGAGCCCCGATGATGCCGACGACGCTGCCGATGATGCCGGCCCGGGAGACACCGCCGGCGACGAGCGGAGCGGCGGCGATCTGATCCTGGCCGTGGAGCAGTGGCCCGAGTGCCTCAACCCGGTGACCTCCTGCGCCAACTCGACCTGGATGATCTGGTCGGTGGTGACACATCTCGTTCCGTCACTGATGGAGCTCGACGCCGACAACGCCTACCGGCCCTCCCCCACCCTGCTCGAGGAGCCGACCGTCGAGAACGGCGGGCTGGTGGTGGGCGACGACGGCACCTTCACGCTCACCTACCGGCTCAATCCCGATGCCGTCTGGAGCGACGGCACGCCGATCACCAGCACCGACGTGTGGTTCACCTGGCGGGCCCGCCTCGACACCGACGGCACCCTCAGCACCATCGGCTACGAGCTCATCAGCGACATCGACGCCAGCGACCCGCACACCGCTGTCGTGACCTTCCCCGAGCCCTTCGCCCCCTGGCGCGACCTCTTCGAGTTCGTGCTTCCGGCGCACGCCCTCGGCCCCGACACCAACATCGCCGGCAAGTGGAACGACCAGATCCCCGTCTCGGGCGGGCCGTGGCTGCAGCAGTCCTGGAGCCAGGACCAGCACGTGCTCGTGCCCAACGACAACTACTGGGTGCCCGAGCGGCGGCCCCTGGTGGACCGGGTCATCATGGTGCCTCGCGAGGACACCGACTCCGAGGTGGTGGCGCTGCAGACCGGCGAGGTCATGGCGGCCTTCCCCCAGCCGTTCCCCGGCGCCGTGCAGCGCCTCACCGGCGACCTCACCTTCATCGGCGGCGGCGGCACCTACCTGGAAGGGCTCTGGATCAACCAGAACGCCCCCGACCGGCGCTTCGAGGTCACCAAGAACGTCCGCCAGGCCGTGGCCTACGCCCTGGACCGCCAACTCATCGCCGAGGTTGCCCTCGGGTCCATCATCGAGGACCCCCAGGTGCTGCAGTGCGCCGGCTGGAACCCCACGTTCGGCGCCTGGTGCGCCGGCGACTTCGCCCGCTACACCCAGAACCTCGACAGGGTCACCGAACTGCTCACCGCCGAGGGCTGGAGCCGCCCCGACCCCGACGGCCTCTGGGTGAACCCCGACGGCACCGAGCTGGTGCTGCAGTGGAACACCGTGGCGGGCAACAAGCGCCGCGAGGACGTGCAGGCCCTGGTCAGCGAGATGACCGCACCGTTCGGCATCGGCTGGGAGATCATCAACTACGACGCCGGCGAGCTGTTCCAGAACCGCCTGCCGGTCATGAACTTCGGGCCGGTGGCGCTCTTCGCCAACAGCACCTCTCCCGACCCGTCCGTGCAGCCGCTGTACGACATCGACGGCATCCCCAGCGAGGCCAACGGCTTCACGGGGCAGAACTTCACCGCCTACGCCAACCAGGCGGCCAGCGACCTGGCCGCCGAGATCGACCGGCAGGTGGACGCCGAGGTGCGGCTGGCGCTGGTGCACGAACTCGGGGCGATCCTCGCCGAGGACGTTCCCTGGATCCCGCTCTACCTGCTGCCGAACCTGCTGGTCTGGAACAGCTCGCTCATCGAGGGGCCGGGCGCCTACACCTTCAGCGTCTACGGCGGCTTCAAGGACATCTACGACTGGCGAGTCATCGGCTGAGCCGGTGACCCCGCCGCAACCGCTGCCAGAACGGGAATCCCGGCCGGCGCACCCCGGAAATCGGCCGTGATCGGCTACGCACTGCGCCGCCTGGCCATCACCGTCCCGGTGCTGGTGGCCATCTCGTTCGGCACCTTCTGGGCCGCCGGCGAGATCTCCAGTCCCACCGCCCAACTCACCCTGAACCCGCGGATCACCCCCGAGGCCAAGCAGGCCTACATCGAGTTGCTGGGCCTGCACCAACCGCTGCACGTGCAGTACGGCAAGTGGCTCGGAAACTTCGTGACCGGCGACTTCGGCACCTCGCTGGTGCGCAACGGCCAGGACGTCTGGCCGTTCGTGGAGCGGGCGCTGGCCAACACGCTGCTGCTGGTGGCCGCGGCGGTGAGCCTGTCGCTGCTGATCGGCTTGGCGGTGGGGACCATCTCGGCCATCCGCCGTGGCTCGCTGTGGGACTACGGCTCGGTGACCGTGTCGTTCCTGGGCATCTCGATCCCGGTGTTCTGGCTGGGCCTCATGCTGCAGCTGTTCTTCGGCCTGTACCTGGCCAACTGGCTGGGAGTGGGCCCGCCGCTGTTGCCCACCGCCGGCATCTACTCGCCGGGACAGCAGGGATTCGACCTCCTCGACCGGGTGCGTCATCTGGTCCTGCCCACGCTGGCGCTGTCGCTGCAGCTGGTGGCGGTGTACAGCCGCTACATGCGGGCCTCGATGCTGGAGGTGATGAGCGCCGACTACATCCGCACCGCCCGCGCCAAGGGACTGCGGGAGAGCCGTGTGGTGGTGCGCCACGGCATGCGCTCGGCACTCGTGCCGGTCACCACGCAGGCCGCCATCGACATCGGGCAGCTGGTGGGCGGGCTGATCGTCACCGAGCGGGTGTTCCAGTACCCGGGAATGGGCCTGCTGTTCCTGGACTCTCTGGAAGGCGGGGATTACACCATCCTGCTGCCGACTGTGATGATCACGGCCGTCGCGGTGTTCGCCCTGAACCTCGTCGCCGACCTGCTCTACGGCGTGCTGGATCCTCGGGTGCGCCTCGGGCGCGGGCTCCGGGCGGTCGGCCGTGGCTGAGCGGGATCCCCGAGCAGGCACCGCCGGCGAGGTCGGCGCACCCGCCGGCGAGACGGAATCGCTCGCCACCGAGAGGCCGGTCAGCCCGTGGCGGCTCGCCCTGCGCCGCTTCCTCGGGCGCCGGCCGGCGGTGATCTCGACGCTGGTGCTGGCGGTCATCGTGATGGGCGCGGTCTTCGCCGACTGGATCGCACCCTTCGGCGAGGTGGAGCAGAATCTCGACGACATCCTCCAGAGCCCCAACGGCACCTACCTGCTGGGAACCGACACCCTCGGACGCGACAACCTCAGCCGCATCCTCCACGGGGGCCGCGTGTCCTTGCTGGTGGGTGTGATGGTGGCGTTGATCGCCGGCTGCGTGGGCACGACCGTCGGCGTCCTGGCCGGGTACTACGGCGGCATCATCGACGCGACGCTGATGCGCCTCACCGACACGCTGTTGGCGTTGCCGGGCCTGATGGTGGTGATCATCGCCGCCCGCCTGCTCGGCGACGGCACCTGGGACGTGGTGCTGGTGCTGTCGGGAATCGCCTGGATGACGCTGGCCCGCATCGTGCGCGGCAAGGTGCTGAGCCTGAAGGAGCTGGAGTTCGTCGAGGCGGCGCGGGCGCTGGGCGTGCCGACGCGCCAGATCATGCGCCGCCACCTGCTGCCGAACCTGGTGGGCGAGATCACCGTGACGGTCTCCCTCACCGTCGCGGTCGCCATCCTGGCCGAATCCACGCTCAGCTTCCTGGGGCTGGGCGTGAGCCCCACGCACACGGCCACGTGGGGGAACATGCTGGGCGGCAATGAGGGGTTCGTGACCACCGCGCCGTGGCTGGTGTGGGCTCCCGGCCTGGCAATCGTCATCACCGCCCTGTGCGTGAACTTCATCGGCGACGGCCTGCGCGACTCGCTCGACCCCACCGGGGAGAAGCAGTGAACGCCGGGCCCGGCGGCGCCGTGTCCTCCCCGGCGGCTCCGGCAACGACGGCGGCGGAACCGCCCGGACCGGCGCCCCTGCTCTCGGTCCGCGACCTGCGAACCGAGATCGACACCGAGAACGGCACCGTCACCGCCGCCGACGGCGTGAGCCTCGACCTGTTCGGTGACGAGGTGCTGGCGGTGGTCGGCGAGTCGGGTTGCGGCAAGACCATGCTGGCCCTGTCGATCCTCGGCCTGCCGCCCCGACGCACCGGTCGCATCACCGGCGGCCGGGTGCTGTTCCGGGGCGAGGACCTGGTGCGGGCCACACCGGCCCGCCTGCGGGAGATCAGGGGAGCGGAGATCGCCATGATCTTCCAGGACGCGCTCACCGGGCTGCACCCCCTGCGGCGCGTCGGCGACCAGATCGCCGAGACGATCCGCGCCCACGAGCCGGTGCGGCGGGCGGTGGCGCGGCGTCGGGCCACCGAGCTCCTGGACCTGGTGGGCATCCCGGATCCGGATCGCCGCGCCGCCTCGTTCCCCCACGAACTCTCCGGCGGCATGCGCCAGCGGGTCATGATCGCCATGGCGGTGGCGCTCGACCCCGCCGTGCTGATCGCCGATGAGCCCACCACCGCCCTCGACGTGACCGTGCAGGCCCAGGTGCTGGAGACCCTCGCCAGGATCAGCGGTGACCTCAACGGCTCGATCCTGCTTATCACCCACGACTTCGGCGTGGTGGCCGGTTTCGCCGACCGGGTGGCGGTCATGTACGCCGGCCGGCTGGTGGAGCAGGGACCGGTGGCGGATGTGTACCGCCGCCCCCGCCACCCCTACACCGCCGGTCTGCTGGCGTCCATGCCCCGCATCGACGACGTTCCCGGCCGCCTCGAGCGCATCGCCGGCACCCCGCCGAGCCTGATCTCGCCCCTGCCGGGATGCCGGTTCGCACCCCGCTGCGGGTTCGCCACCGAGTTCTGCCGGGAGCTGGCCCCCGAGACGCGGCTCTGGCCGCCCGACGGCGGCGTGACGGTGGCCTGCCACCACGCCGAGCAGGTCGGCGGAGCGGGCTGATCGATGGCGCACTCACCGCCTCCGGAGGTGTCCCGCCCGCCCGGGCCGGAGACCGGCCCGCTGCTGGCCGTGGACGGACTCGTCAAGCACTTCAGCTCGCGCAGGACGGCGCTCAAGGCCGTCGACGGGGTCTCGTTCACCCTCGAGGAGGGAGGCACGCTGGGCCTGGTCGGCGAGTCGGGCTGCGGCAAGTCCACCACCGCCCGCCTGATCCTGCGCCTGCTCGAGCCGACCGCGGGATCGGTGCGGTTCGGCGGGCGCGAACTCACCACCCTCCCGGCGGCGGAGATGCGCCTGCTGCGCCGCCGGCTGGGGATCGTGTTCCAGGATCCCTACGCCAGCCTGAACCCCCGCATGACGCTGCGGAACATCGTGGGCGAGGGGCTCCGGGTCTGGGAGCCCCACGCCGACATCGACGGGCGGGTCGCGGGCCTGCTGGAACGAGTGGGGCTCGACCCGGCCTTCGCCCGCCGCTACCCCCACGAACTCTCCGGCGGGCAGCGCCAGCGGGTGGCCATCGCCCGAGCCCTGGCGCCCAGGCCGTCGCTGCTGATCTGCGACGAGCCGGTCTCGGCGCTCGACGTGTCGGTGCAGGCGCAGATCCTGAACCTGCTGGCCGATCTGCGACGCGACCTGGGGTTGACGATCCTGTTCATCTCCCACGACCTGGCCGTGGTGCGTCACGTCTGCGAGCGGGTGGCCGTCATGCACCTGGGACGGATCGTGGAGATCGGCACCCGATCGCAGGTCTACGGCAACCCCCGCCACCCGTACACGGCGGCGCTGCTGTCGGCGGTACCGGTTCCCGACCCGGCACACCGCCACGAGCAGGGCCGGGTGCAGTTGGCGGGCGAGGTCCCCAGCCCGCTGGACCCCCCGTCGGGCTGCACGTTCCGCACCCGCTGCCCGCACGCCGCCGAGCGCTGCGCAGCCGAGCAACCCGACCTGGCCTTGCGCGGCGTGGACCACCCCGTGGCCTGCCACTTCGCCGCCGATCTGCCGCTCGTCCCGCAGCCGTAGCAGGCTGGTGCGGTGAACCGAGGCTCGGAGCGACCCGTGAACATCCCCGTCCGCCGGTCCGACGCTTCCGGGGCTGCAACGACGACGGGGAAACTCTGGCTGACCGGGCTGCGGGCGCTTTGGGCATCGCTTCCCTGGAGTGCCGGCTGGCTCCTGAGCGAGGCGCTGGAGGGCACGTCGGCAAGGTTCGCGGGGGTGGCCGGCGGTGGCGCGTGGGCGTTCTGGGCGCTGGGGCTCACCGCTCTGCTGGTGCCCCACACCGTGTCACTCACGGCGCTGCGGATCCTGGCGCCGGGGGTGTTGGCGACGGTTGCCTGGGCGGCGGCAGTGACCGGCGCCACCGGGGCGGCGGCAGTTGGTCTGGCCTGTGGCGCGGCGGTGGCCGTCGGCGCCCTGTCGCCGCTGGTGGGCGACCGGTTCATCGACGCCACCAGCTACGGCCACGAGCGGCGCCTGGCGCTGCGGGCTCCGGGGGCGGTCCTGACCAGCGTGCTGGTGCCGACCTGGGCGCTGACGCTGGGCGGCGTGGCCGCGGGACCGCTGCTGTGGGCGGCCGGTCACAGGGTGCTGGGCCCACTTGTCACCGTGGCCGGCGCCCTGATCGCCGTCGCGGGCACGCGCGCCCTGCACGGCCTGGCCCGGCGCTGGCTGGTGTACGTCCCGGCGGGGCTGGTGCTGCACGACCGGATGGCTCTGGCCGAGCCCACGCTGTTCCGTCGCCCGATGATCGCGGGGTTCGGTCCGGCGCCGGCCGGCAGCGACGCCCGCGATCTCACCGCGGGCGCCGGCGGGCTGCTGTTCGAGCTGCGCCTCGCCGAGCCGGTCACCCTCACACCGGCCCGTTCCGGCGGCACCCCCGAGAAGATCCAGGCCCTGCTGGTGGCGCCCACCCGTCCCGTGGCCGTGCTCGCGGAGGCACGCAGGCGCCGCATCGCCACGACGCCCGACTGATCCGGGCGCTCAGGCGGCTATTCCGCCTCCCAGGACCTCCGGACCCTCGTAGAACACCACGCTCTGGCCGGGGGCCACTCGCTGCTGCGGTTCCCGCCAGAGCACCCGGGCGCCGTCGAGGATCGCCCGGCGGGGGGTGCCGTGGGCGCTGGTCTGCGCCAGCACGGGGCCCCGTACCGGCTCGCCGGCCCAGGTCACGTCGCGTACGTCCTGGTGATCGGTGAGCAGGTCGGACCGTGCACCGACGGTCACCACACCGGCCGCCACGTCCGCGTCCAGGACGTAGACGGGACGCGCCCGCCCACCCACGCCCAGACCCTTGCGCTGGCCCACGGTCACCAGTTGAACCGCCGGCACCTCCCCGACCTTCTCGCCGGCGACATCCACGATGGTTGCCGGGGTGGTCTGCAGGCGATCGGCCAGGAACTCCCGCCTCTCGCCGCGCTGGATGAAGCAGACGTCGGTGCTGTCGGGCTTGGCGGCGGTGCGCAGACCCAGTTCGGCGGCCAGGGCGCGCACCCGGTCCTTGGTCATGTGGCCCACCGGCAGTAGCACCCGGGCGAGGGTGTCCTGGCCCAGCATGTACAGCACGTAGGACTGGTCCTTGGCGGCGTCGGCTCCCCTCGCCAGGCGGCGGGTGCCGTCGGGCCGTAGAACGATGCGGGCGTGGTGGCCAGTTGCCACGGCGTCGAAGCCCAGCGCGTCGGCCCGGCGCAGCAGCCTGTCGAACTTGATGTGGCGGTTGCACTCCACGCACGGGTTGGGAGTGCGCCCGGCGGCGTGGTCGGCAACGTACGGGCCCACCACCCTGGCGGAGAAGTCCTCGCCGAAGTTGAAGACGTGATGATCGATGCCCAGGGCGTCGGCCACCCGGCGGGCGTCCGTCACGTCGGCCACCGAGCAGCAGCCGGTATCCGACGGCCCGCCCCACAGTTTCATCGTGACACCGACCACCTCGTGGCCGTCCTGAGCCAGCAGTGCCGCCGCCACCGAGGAGTCCACGCCTCCCGACATCGCCGCCAGGACCTGCATCGACCGCCTCCCGTTCCCGGACCCCGCCTAGGCCGCCGCGCGGCGCAGCTGGGCGACCGCCGGGGGCAGCACCGCCAGAGCGGTCTCCACGTCGGCCTCGCTGCTGGCGGCGCCGAGCGACAGGCGCAGCGAACCCTGCGCCAGCGACCGGGGATAGCCCATGGCGGCGAGCACGTGGGAGGGGTGCTCGGCACCGCTGGCGCACGACGAGGCCGCCGAGGCGTACACGCCGCCCCGCTCGGCCAGGAAGAGCAGGGCCTCGCTCTCGATGCCCTCGAAGCAGAGGTGACACGACCCCGCCACCTTCGCCGACCGGTCGACCGGCACTCCAGCGCCCGAGCCGGGGCGCACGCCGGACTCGGTGACGCCGTCGACGGCCGCCCGCAGCCCGTCGGCGAGGCGGTCACGCAGCCGGCCGACCCGCGCGACGGTCTCGGCACGCCGGGACACGGTGGTCTCCGCCGCCCGCCCCATGCCCACGATGCCGGCCACGTTCGGGGTGCCGCCGCGGCGCTCGGCCTCCTGGCCGCCGCCCACGATCTGGGGCTGAAGCGTCACGCCGTCGCGCACCACCAGGGCGCCGACGCCCTTGGGGCCGCCGAACTTGTGGGCGCTCACCGAGATGAGGTCGGCCGGCGCCGCCAGAGTGGCCACATCCAGCCAGGGGAAGGCCTGCACGGCGTCGGTGTGCAGCAGCGCCCCGGGTGCGTGGCGCGCCATCACCTCGGCCACCTCCTCCAGGGACCACACCACGCCGTTCTCGTTGTTGGCCAGCATCACCGACACCAGGCGCACGTCGCCGTCCAGCGCCGCCGCGAGGGCGTCGAGGTCGAGCATCCCCGCGCCGTCCACCCCCACGACGCGCCCGCCCAGTTGCTCTACCGGGCGCAGCACGGCGGGATGCTCGACGGCGCTGCAGACGACCGTTCCGCCTGGGCCGCCCGAGCCCGCGGCGCCGAAGACGGCCAGGTTGTCGGCCTCGGTGCCGCTACCGCAGAACACGACCTCGGCGGGCCGGGCGCCGAGCGCCTCGGCCATGATGTCCCGGGCGTCGTCGTTGGCCCGCCGGGCCTCGCGGGCCATGCGGTGGGCCCCGGTGGGGTTGGCGTAACAGCCGTCGAAGAACTCCCCCATTGCCTCGACGACCTCGGGGTGCATCGGCGTGGAGGCTGCGTGGTCCAGGTAGGCGACGGCGGTCATGTCCCCAGGCTACGAGCCCGCCGGCCTCGGCGGCTGACGCAACACCGGTCGGGGTCGCCGCCCGGACTCCGGGCTGCGCCGGGATGACGGATGGGTGGGCGGAATCGCGTGACGGCGAGCCGGCGGTGTGGGATTCGGGGCGGGTGGCGACAGGCTGGGGTCGTGGAGGACTACCACCCCCGGACCTACGGCGAGGCGTTCGCCGACGTCTACGACGAGTGGTACTCCGACGTCACCGACACGGCGGCCTGTGTGGCGGCGGTCGCCCGGCTGGCGGGCGGCGGGCCCGTGCTGGAGATGGGCGCGGGCACCGGGCGCCTGGCGCTGCCGCTAGCGGCCGCCGGTGTCGACGTCTGGGCCCTGGACGCCTCCCGGGGGATGCTGGCCGCCCTCGGCGCCAAGCCGGGGGCCGAGCGGGTGCGCCCGGTGCTCGGCGACATGGCCCATCCGCCGCTGCGGCCCGGCGCCGGCTTCGCGGTGGTGCTGTGCGCCTTCAACTCGCTCTTCAACCTGCCCGACGTCTCCGAGCAGCAGCTCTGCCTGCAAGCCGCGACCTCGCTGCTGGCCCCCGCCGGACGGCTGATCATCGAGACCTCCCTCCCCGGCGCCGGTCACGAGCCCACCGGGGTCATCGCCGGCGAGACCGGCGACTACCAGGTCGACGGCGTGGACGTGCGCGCCGTCGAGACCGACCGGGTGGTCCTGAGCGCCTGGCAGCACGACCCGGCGACCCAGGAGATCCGCGGTCAGATGGTCGACATCAGCGCCGGTGGCATCCGGCTGCGCCCGTGGCAGCTGCACTATCGCACCACCGCCCAGCTCGACGCCGCCGCTCGCGACGCCGGGTTGGAGTTGCTGGAACGCTGGGCGGACTGGGGTGGCGGGACGTTCGACCCGATCCTCTCGACCGAGCAGATCGCCGTCTACGGCCGGCGCCGATGAGTGCCCTGCGATGAGCCTGCGCGTCGAGAACACCATCGCCGCCCCGCCCGAGGCAGTGTGGGCGCACCTGGAGGACATCGCTTCGCACACCGAATGGATGGCCGACGCTGTGGCCATCGACTTCCTGACCGAAGAGCGCCGGGGCACCGGGATGCGCTTCGCCTGCCGGACACGGGTGGGACCGCTGCAGGTGACCGACCTCATGGAGATCACCGAGTGGTCGCCGCCGCGCCGCATGGGGGTGCGCCACACCGGCGCCGTCTCGGGCGAGGGGCGCTTCGAGTTGCAGGCCACCGGCGCCACCGGCGGGTCCACGACGATGACCTGGCACGAGACCCTGCGCTTCCCGTGGTGGTTCGGCGGGCCGCTCGGCGCCCGGCTGGCACGCCCGGTGCTGCGGAGAATCTGGCGGGGCAACCTCGAGCGCCTCAAGGCCCGGGTGGAGGCAGCCCGCGCCGGCTAGCGAACTCCGGCCGATTTCAGAAGATCGGGTTTCTCCAGGTGTTGGCGGCCACCAGTCCGCCGAAGAAGAACAGGCCCGCGAGCACGACACCCACCGCGGTCGCCAGCCCGCGCGGCACGTGTTCCCTGCGATCGGGCGTGAGCAGGATCCAGCTGGCCAGCAGGCCGCCGACGAGCCCGCCGATGTGGCCGCCGATGGAGATGTTCGGGAACAGGAAGGTGGTTATGAGGTTCAGGACGAGCAATCCCATCACGCCGGAGTCCCGCGCCCGGCGGCCCGCGGCCCTGGACACCATGAGGTGGGCTCCCATCAGGCCGAACACCGCCCCCGAGGCACCGACCGTGAACGCCCGCGGCGACACCAGCACGGCGCCGAGGGAGCCCGACAGCAGCGCCGTCACATACAGCAGGCTGAACCGCAGAGAGCCCAGACGTCGCTCCAGCGGCGCCCCCAGCAGCCCGAGCAGCAGCACGTTGAAGCCCACGTGGAGGATGTTGGCGTGCAGGAACCCGCCGGTGAACAGGCGCCACCACTCGCCCTCGACATTGATGCCCGGAGCCCACAGAGCGCCGTTGCCCATGATGTCGTACTGGCGAACACCGAGGTCCTGCCACACCGACCGCCGGGTGGCCGCCGCCACGACGAACATGACCAGGTTGGCCGCCACCAACAGGCCGGTCAGCACGGCGGGGCGCCTGGCGACCTGGAACGCGGCCTGGCCGGAGATCACGGCCGACTGGCGGCGGCGCCTCGGGACGGCCGCGGAGCGGCCGCGGGGAGCCGCTGCCATTCTCGCCCTGCGGGCGGCCGCCAGGCATTCGGGGCAGTGGAACCCCACGGGGGCGATGTACTGGCAGTCGGGGCAGATCACCCGCTCGCAGCGCTGGCAACGAACCCCGGCCGGACGGTCCGTGTGCCGGTAGCAGACCGACTCCGATCGCGCCCTGTCGCTCACCCTCTCACCCTACCGGTCCCCCCCGACCGCTCGGGCGCTGCGCCGACGGCCCGCCGACGACGGTTAAAGTGAGCCCCGTGCAGCGGGGACGCGCATGATCGCCGGCTCGATTCTCGCCCACCAGGGCGGCTGGGACGAGATCCTCATCATCATCGGCCCGATAGCCGTCATCGTCGGGATCGTGGCGCTCGTCCGCCGCCGGCTGAACCGCGAGGCTCAGGAGGCGGCTGCAGAGCAGAGCGAGACCGGACTCCCCTCCGGAACCCGCGGCGACATTCTGGGGCCGTAGCGTCTCCGCGACGGCGGCGAGGTCCCCGCTCCGGAGGGTCCCTACGCCCCCGGCACCCACTCGACGTCTGCGCCGAGGGCTTGCAACTTGCCCACCAGGTCCTCGTGGCCGCGGCTGATGTGGTGCGTGTCACGCACCATCGTCTCGCCCTCGGCGCCCAGCCCGGCGACCACCAGGGCCGCCCCCGCCCTGATGTCCGTCGCCCGCACCGGGGCGCCGGAGAGCCGCTCGCAGCCCCGCACGATGGCGCAGCGTCCCTCCACGCGGATGTCCGCACCCATGCGCACCAACTCGCCCACGTAGCGGAACCGGTTGGCGAACACGTTCTCGGTCACCAGCCCCACCCCCTCGGCGAGGCTCAGCATCGCCACCAGCAGGGGCTGGTAGTCGGTGGCAACCCCCGGGTACGGCAGGGTGACGATCTCGGTGGCCCGCAGCCGGTGCGGCGCCATGGCCCACAGTCCGCCCTTGATGGTGGACGTGCGCAGGTTCATCTCGCCGAGTTTGTCGCAGAGCATCCGCAGGTGGCCGGGCTGCGCGCCGCGCAGGGTGATCTCACCGCCGGCGATGCCCACCGCCGCCAGGAAGACCGCCGTCTCGATGCGGTCCGGGACCGGGGTGTGGTCCACCGGGGCCAGCGGACCGCCGCCGTTGATGGTGATCGTGGGGCTGCCGGCGCCCAGCACCTCTGCGCCCATACGGTTCAGGAACGCCGCCAAGTCGGCGATCTCGGGCTCCCGGGCGGCGTTGTCGATGACCGTGCGGCCCTCCGCGACGGTGGCGGCCATCATGATGTTCTCGGTGGCGCCGACGCTCGGCCACTGCAGGCTCACCTCCTCGCCCTTCAGGACATCGGCCCGGGCGTGGACGTAGCCGTGACTCACCTCGATGTCCACACCGAGACGTTCCAGCGCGGCGAGGTGCATATCGATGGGGCGCGAGCCGAAATCGTCGCCGCCGGGGAGTGCGACCATCGCCTCGCCGCAGCGGGCCAGCAGCGGGCCGAGCACCGCGATCGAGGCCCGCATCCGGCTGACCAGGTCGTAGGAGGCGTGGGGCTGCAGCCGCTCGGGCACGTCCACGTGCAACACGTCGTGGCCGCTGAAGGATGTCCGGCAGCCGAAGCTCTCGAGCAAGTCGGTCATCGTGGTGACGTCGGCGATGCGGGGCACCCGGCGCAGCGTGAAGCGGCCCTCCGCCAGCGTGGTTGCCGCCAGCAGCTTCAGGACACTGTTCTTGGCGCCACCGATCTCCAACTCGCCGTGCAGGGGCGCGCCGGGCCGCACGCGGATCTCCGCCGGCGTCGCCGCACCCTCCGGAGCGTCGTGACCGGTCTCATCCCGGCCGGCGGCGGCCGGCATTGCTTCCCCGGTCGGATCCATCCCCTCAAGTATGCTCGGCACATGCCCGGGTTCTGGCGATAGGGGCGCGTTTGCCCCACCTGACCTGCACCGAAGCGTGCAGCCCGGACGAATTGCAGCGCCTGCTCCGGCCTCGATCCGATGTCGTGGTCGAGGAGTCGGATCCCTCGCTGTTCGAGGACGCACCTCCCGATGCCCCCGCGCCCGAGGCCGCCTTCCGGGCGGTCGACGGGCCCTTCCGCCACTACCGGCGCACCGTGCACGTCCTCGAACGGCGCGACGAGGAGTGCCTGGTCCGCCAACACATCTCCTACCGGCTGTCGGTGCCGGTGTGGGGCTGGTTCATGACGCCCCTGGCCAATCGCGAGTTGCGCCGGCCCCGCCACGACGGCAGCCAGCCCTTCTGGGCGCCCGCCGAGCGGCTGGATCCCCGGGCCGGACAGGTCCTGGGGGTGCTGTGCCTGCTGTCGGTGGTGGCCGGGTATCTGGGCACGCTGCTGAGCCAGACCATCACCTTCGCCTTCGACGAGTTCGACGCCGGGCTGGCCACGCAGGGCAACACGCTCGCGGCGGTGCGCGTGGGCGTGCTCATCGCTCTGGCGCTCGTGGTCCTCGCGGATCGCCTGGGGCGCCGGCCGGTTCTCCTGTTCAGCGCGGCCGCCGGCTGCCTGGTCGCGGCCGCCGGAGCCGCCTCCGTCGGCGTCTGGAGCTACGGCGCCAGCCAGATGGTCTCCCGCAGCCTCTCCACGGCGATGTTCGTGCTGCTGGTCGTCATCTCCGCCGAGGAGGTCCCCGCGGGGTCCCGCGCCTACGCGGTGTCCGTGCTGACGCTGGCCGCCGGTTTGGGATCGGGCATGGTCGTCTGGCTGCTCCCGCTCGCCGACCTCGGGCTGCGGGCCTGGCGCATCCTGTTCCTCGCACCCCTGCTTGCGCTGCCGCTGCTGCTGTTCTGCGCCCGCCGCCTTCCCGAGAGCCGGCGGTTCCGGGGGGATCGGAAGCGTCCCGGAGAATCCGCCGCCCGCGGACCGGCGGCCGAGCCGGGCTCCGTGCCCTGCACGGGCCGTGGGGATCCCGACGAGCCGGCTGGCGCCACAGGGAGCACCGATCGGTCCGTGCCGGGCGCACGAGCCGAGCGGCGGGCGAGGCGGGCGCGACGCCTGACCCTGCTGGGGATCGGGGCACTGCTGTTCTCCATGTTCTCGGCGCCCGCCTCGCAGTTCCTGAACGAGTTCCTGCGCTCCGAGCGCGCCTTCTCCGCCAGCGACATCACCGTCTTCCAGCTGTCGATCAACACGCCCGCGGCGATCGGGGTCCTGATCGGCGGTCGGTTCTCCGACGTGCGGGGGCGCCGCAGGATCGCCGCGGTGGGCTTCATCGCCGCTGCCGTCTTCATCGTGCTGCGCTACGCGCAGGACGGCTGGCCGATGTGGATGTGGGGCGTTCTGGCGGGCATCTTCGGTGCGGCCACCGTCCCGGTCATGGGCGCATTCGGAGGGGAGCTGTTCGGCACGTCCAGCCGTGCACGATCGAACGGCCAGATCACCGTGCTGGGCGTGCTGGGCTCCGTGATCGGCCTTCAGATCGTGGGTCGCTTCACCGATGCCGGGGGCGACTTCTGGCGTGTCTTCGCCATGGTCGCCGCTGCAATGCTGACCCTGGCGTTACTGGTGCTCCTCAGGTTCCCCGAGACCGCCTCACGGGCACTCGAGGACCTGAACCCCGAGGACCAGCAGCCCGCGGACCCAGGGCCCGAGGTTCCACCACCGGAGGGTGCCGCCGGCTGAGGTGAGCGGGCACCAACCGCGTCACACCCGCCCGGCCGCCGCTGGCCCGTTCGGTCGGCTCAGCCGGCCGAACGCACGAGCCAGCGGCGCACCGCCGCGACCACCGCCTCGTCGTCGGCGGGGCGGGTGTCGTGACCGCGGCCGGGGAGCCACACCTGGGTGACGGCGCCGGGGATGGCGGCCACCTGCTCGGCGAACTCCTCCGGGGTGCCGAACGGATCCCGGTCGCCGCCCACGAACAGGCACGGCACCGCCAGGCGGTCGAAGTGGGCAACGCGCAGGTTCTCGGGCCGCCGGGGTGGATGCAGCGGATAGCTCAGCAGGATCAGCCCCGCCGCACCCAGGCCGTCGGCGACCGCCAGCGAGCAGATCCGCCCGCCCATCGAGCGCCCGCCCAGCACCAGGCTCGCCGGGTCGATGGATTCCTCGGCGCACATGGCCCCCGCCTGCTCGGCGATGAAGGGCACGAGCCGCTCCGCCCGGGGAGGCGGCGCCCGGCGGCCGGCACTGCGGTGGGGATAGCCCAGGCGGCGCACCGGCAGAGGGGTCAGCGCCCGCTCCAGCGCAATCAGGGTGTGATGGTCGGGGTCGCCGCCGGCGCCGGGCGCCAGCAGCACACCGCCGACGGGGCGTGCCGGTGCCATCACGACAGCAGGATGCGCCGCGCCTCCACCAGGTCGCTGATCCGTGCACCCGCCTCGCCGTCGGCGCCGCCCCTGTCGGGGTGCGCCGTGGCCACCAGGCGACGGAACCGCTTCTGCACGTCGGCCGCAACCAGCCCCTCGAGCGACTCCAGCTCCAGGATCCCCAGCGCCCAGATGCGGGACTCCGCCAGCGGTGGCGGCGTCACCCGGTAGCCGTCCAGGAACCGCAGCAGCTCGCCGTCGGTGCCGCCGGGCCATCTGAGCGCGCGGCGCACCGCCGCCAGAACCTCGTAACGCCGGGATTCGGGCAGCCGCCGGGCGGCGTACACGGCCCCCAGCACGTACTGCGCCGCCGAGCCGCCCCGGTCGCTGAACTCGAACGCCGGCCGTCCGTCGCCCAGGCGCACCAGACGGTGGCGGCTGCGGGTCAGCCCGATGCGGTCCTCCTGCAGCCGATGGCGCAGGCGCGGCTGGCGGATGCGCTCGCCGCGGGCCACCTGGCCGATCAGCAGCGGCAGGTCGTCGCGGCTGTCCTCGTCGAGCCCCTCCAGGTAGCGCCCCACCACGCCGGCGAGCAGCACGGCACCGGGCCGCAGCGGGGGATCCAGCGGCAGCTTGCTGTCCCCCACCGCCACGCGGCGGGTGGGCACCACCGCCCGGGAGTGGAACGTCTCCAACTCGGCGAGGATCACCGCCTCAACCTAACCGGCCCCGACGATCTCCTCACCGGCCGCCCTCCCCGAGCGAGGACTCCCCGGCCGGCGCGGCGGGACCCGCCGCGAGCGCCCGCCTACACGAAGTTGTGCAGGACGTCCCGGGTGGTGGCTGCGGCGGTGGCGATCTCGTCCTGTGTGGCGTCGCTGTGCACGATGTCGACGAGCGCCTCCACCTGGTTCAGCACGGCCCGCCAGGTGCGAGCCTCGAAACCGAACGGCAGAGCGAGTTGGCGGATCTCCTCGCCGCCGCGGGCCAGGTTGCGGTTGCCCTTGCGGTCGCGGGGGTTGCGCTGCAGGCGGTCACTCGCCACGAACAGCCGGGACAGCACGTCGTGGGCGTCGGCGCCGTCGAGCCCCGGCCCGAACTCGCCCGCATCGCCCCCGCCGTCGTCGTCCGCCAGCTTGTCGAAGAGCCCTTCGACCCGCGCCTCGTCGGCGGCGGCGACCTGCAGGTCGCCGTCCTCGTCGAATCCGTAGGCGATGCCGGCCGCGTCGAGGGCACCGGTGAGGCGTCCCACATAGTCGTCGTCGAAGTCGGCGAGTTCGTAGCCGACCCGCGGGGCGTCGTCCGGCAGCGCCGGGGTGGCGGCCCGGTCGACGGCCGCCACGAACGTGTCCACCTGCTCCTCGTCGGCCTCCCGCACCACCAGCACCGCACCCTGCCAGGCATGCGGCAGGCCGACGCCCAGCAGCAGGCTCGCCATCATCGACCGGGACTGCGAGGAGTACTCGTGCAGGTCGTACTCCAGCTGGTCCTCGTCGGCCTCGCCCACGTCGGCCACGTCGGCCGGCGGTTCGCTCACCGTGGCGACGCCGCACTCCACGCAGGCCGCCACCTCCGCCGCGTAGCCCGACCCGCACTGGAAACACCACACCTGTGGCTCGGGAGCGGCCGGGCCGCTGCTGCACACAACCATGACCCCATGCTGACACGCCCGGCGCCGTTCCCCAACACATGCGGGTCCGCCACCGGTCCCCCACCCCGTCTCTCGGTCCGCCGGCAGCCACCATCACCCCCCCTGCTCACCCGCGATGCGTCCCCGGACGGGGCGGTGGCGGTGGGTAAGGTGCGACCGTGGACTTCCAACCAGGGCGCAATCTGGCCCTCGAACTCGTACGGGTCACCGAGGCGGCAGCCATCGGCGCTGCTCGCTGGATGGGGCGGGCTGACAAGAACGGGGCGGACGGGGCGGCCGTGGACGGCATGCGCGCCGCGCTGAGCGACGTGCACATGGACGGCGTCGTCGTGATCGGCGAGGGCGAGAAGGACGAGGCCCCCATGCTCTACAACGGCGAGCAGGTGGGGGACGGAACGCCGCCCCTGTGCGACGTGGCCGTGGATCCCATCGACGGCACGACGCTCGTCTCGCTCGGGCGAGGGAATGCCCTGGCGGTGATCGCCGTGTCCAATCGCGGCTCCATGTACGACCCCGGGGCGTGCGTGTACATGAACAAGATCGCCGTCGGCCCCAGCGCGGCGGGCACGATCGACATCGAAGCCTCCCCCACGGAGAACCTGCACCGGGTGGCCGACGCCAAGCGGGAGAAGGTGTCCGACCTGAGTGCCGTGATCCTCGACCGGCCGCGCCACGACGACCTCATCGCCGAGGTACGCGAGGCAGGAGCCCGCATCCGCCTGATCCCCGACGGCGACGTGGCCGGGGCCATCAGCACCGCCTGGCCCGAGTCGGGTGTGGACATCCTCTTCGGCATCGGCGGCACGCCCGAAGGCGTCATCTCGGCGGCCGCCCTCAAGTGCATGGGCGGCGACATGCAGGGGAAGCTCTGGCCCCGCGACGACGCCGAGCGGGCGGCCGCCGTGGCCGACGGCTACGACCTCGACACCGTCCTGGGCATCGACGACCTGGTCGCCGGCGACAATTGCTTCTTCGCCGCCACCGGCGTCACCAACGGCGACCTGCTGCGGGGCGTGGACTTCCACTCCTGGGGCATCTCCACCCAGTCGCTGGTGATGCGCTCGCGCTCGGGCACGGTGCGGCTGATCAACACCCGCCACCGCCCCACCGGCAGCGAGTCCTACGCCTGAGCCGCCCCCCGAAATCCTCCCTCCGGCGGGAACCAGAGCCGAACTGCGAGCGTCGGAGAGGATGAGCGACCCACTCCCGGGTCGCTGCACAGACGACGACACGGAGGCCGGATCGATGAACGCCGAGCCGGGGACCCCATACCCACAGGGCGCCGCGGTCGCAGTGGCGGCGCTGGTCCTGCTGATCGCCGCGAGCTGCGGCGGGACGGCCGAGCCGGATCGGGTGCCGGCGACGATCGCTCCCTCCGCGCCCGTCGCCGAGATCGAGCCGGGCCCCGCTCCCCCGCCACCGCCGCAGGGCGACGCCCGGCTGCGCGGCAGCGTCACCTACCGGGAGCGCATCGCGCTCACGCCCGGGGCGACGCTCACCGTGCAACTCAGGGACACGTCCTACGCCGACGCCGCCTCGGAGCTGATCACGGAGCAGGTGATCTCCGACCCGGGCCAGGTGCCGATCGAGTTCGAGGTCCGCTACGAGTCGGCCCGCATCGACCCGCGCAACACCTACTCGATCCAGGCGCGGATCACCGAGGCCGACGGCCGCCTGGCGTTCATCAACGACACCGCCTACGACGTCATCACCCGGGGCAATCCCAGTTCGGTGGACATGGTGCTGGTGATGGTGCAGCCCCCGCCCGAGATGGTCGACGGCGAGTGGAGCGCCGAGGACGCCCGCCCGGTGGAGGAGCCGGTGACCGTCACGGGCACCGAACTCCTCTGGGAAGGGTCCGAGCTGTTCGTGCGGGTCACCTTCGTCATCGCCGAGCAGGACGGCTGCTACCGGCGGGGCAGCGAGGGGGCCACCGTGGACGGCACCACCATCGACATGACCGTGACGGCCTGGGTGCCGGCGCCGACCCCCTGGGCGATCGACTGCTCGGAGGAGACCCTCGAACTCGACGCCATCGCACACGTCGACGCCCCGCTGACCGGCGGCCAGACCTACACCGTCAACGTCAACGGCGAGACGGCACTCGACTTCACAGCGCCCTAGGCGTGCCCGTGACCACAGCCGGCAGGCTCGGCCGGGCCGCCGAGGCGCACCGATTCCGGCCGTCGCCGTAGCGCCGGGACCTCCTCCACAGCCTCGGGGGACACGCTCCTAAGATCTCAGGCGATGCCGTCCCTACGTCAATTCCTGTGGATCCGGGCCCCACGCGAACCGGCGCCCGAGCCGGGACCACACCGACCTGCGCTGACGTTCGATCTCCCGAGCGGCGGCCTCACGAGCCGCCGGGCCGCCGATCTGGCGCCCAGCCTCATCCGGGACATCGCCGATTCCGGCATCGGGCAGGCCGACGTCATCCCCCTGTGGTTCGGCGAGGGCTGCTGGCCCAGCCCGGACGTCGCCGTCGAGGCCGGCCGGCGGGCGCTGGCGGACGGGGACCACTTCTACCAGCCCAACAGCGGCAAGCCGGAGTTGCGCGAGGAGATCAGCGCCTACCACCGGCGGATCTACGGCGTCGAGATCGATCCCCGCCGCATCACGGTCACGGCCTCGGGGATGCAGGCCCTCGCCCTGGTCGCCCAGGCGCTCGTGGATCCGGGCGACCGTGCCGTGATCATCGGCCCCGTCTGGCCCAACATCCGTGAGACGCTGCGCATCAGCGGGGCGTTCGTGGTCGAGCACGCCCTGCGCCCCGCCGGCAGTCGCTGGTCACTGGACGTCGGACAACTCATCGACGACATCGGCGAGAACACCCGGCTCGTCTTCATCAACAGTCCGGCCAACCCGACTGGCTGGACGGCCACCCCCGAGGAACTGGACGCGGTCATCGAGCACTGCCGCCGCCACAGGATCTGGCTGGTCACCGACGACGCCTATTCGCGGCTCTACTACGCCAGCCCCTACGCCCCCTGTGCCCTGACGCGCACCGAACCCGACGACCTGGTGATCTCGGTCAACACCTTCTCCAAGGCTTGGTCGATGACCGGCTGGCGGCTCGGCTGGATCACCGCCCCGGCGAGCCTCGAAGCCCCCCTGGCGATGCTCACCGAGTACAACATCGCCGGGACTCCCGGGTTCGTGCAGGCCGCCGGCATCGCCGCGCTCCGCGAAGGCGAGCCCGACGTGGCACTGCTGCAACAGCGCCTCGCCGCTCTGAAGCCGCTGGTCGGCCAACACCTCGCCGGCATCGGCGGCATCCGCTACCTCGAACCCGAGGGCGCCTTCTACAGCTTCTTCGGCGTCGACGGCATGGCCGACAGCGTCGCCACGGCGAAGCACGTCCTGGCCACCTGCGGCGTCGGCCTGGCACCCGGCCGGGCGTTCGGCCCCCACGGCGAGGGCCACCTCCGCCTCTGCTTCGCCCAACCCCCGGAGACCCTCACCACCGCCCTCGAACGCCTCGCCGACTACTTCGCCGCCGCTGATGCCGGCCGCTGAAGGGCTGAGCCGCAAGAACCAGGCACGCCGGCGAGCTGTGGAGACCGAACCCAAGGTGCGGCTCGTCGCCCGGAGATTGGGCAGGTCGGCCTGGTGCCGCCTACGCCTCCGGCTGGCTGCGCCGGCGGAGCCAGCGCACCAGGGCAACCACCAGCGCGGCTATCGCCAGGAACTTCACGATTCCAGTGTGCCACGGCGCGCCGCATCTTCCGGTGGCGCGCCGGGCGCCCGGCGGCGATAGGTTGCGGTCCATGGCGATGGGTGAAATCAACCTGGGGCAGATCGGGATCTGGACGGCGGTGCTGGACCAGGTGCCGTCGGCGCGTGCGGCCGAACTGGCGGCTGAGATCGAGGAGTTGGGCTACGGGGCGATCTGGATGCCCGAGGCGGTCGGGCGGGATCCGTTCGTGATCGCCACCCTGCTGCTGGCGGGCACCTCGTCCATCCCCGTCGCCACGGGCATCGCCAACATCTACGCCCGCGACGCCATGACGATGGCGAACGCCCAGCGCACCGTGGCCGAGGCCTTCGAGGGGCGCTTCCTGCTGGGCCTCGGCGTCAGCCACCAGAACCTGGTGGAAGACCTGCGCAAACACGACTACAGCCGCCCCCTCAGCCACATGCGCCAGTACCTGGCGGCGATGCACGAGGCGTTGTTCTTCGCCCATGGACCCCAGGAACTGCCCGAGATGGTCCTGGCCGCCCTCGGACCGAAGATGCTGCAGCTGTCGGCAACGGCGACCGCCGGCGCGCACCCCTATTTCGTGCCGCCGGAGCACACCGCCGCGGCCCGGGAGGTCATGGGGCCCGACGCGGCGCTGTACCCCGAGCAGATGGTCGTCCTCGACACCGACCCGGAGGGGGCACGTGAACTGGCGCGCCAGAACATGGCCATCTACCTCGGGCTGCCCAACTACACCAACAACCTGCTGCGCCTCGGCTTCGAGCAGGCCGACATCGACGGCGGACCCGGCGGCGGACCGTCGAACCGCCTCATCGACGCCATCGTGGCCTGGGGCAGCGCCGAGCAGATCCGGGCCCGCGTCCGGGAGCACCTCGACGCCGGCGCCGACCATGTCGGCATCCAGGTCCTCGCCACCGACCCCGACGCCACAGCCGAAGGCTGGAGGATCCTGGCCCCCGCCCTGCTGGCCTGACGCACCGCCGCAGCCGCCGGAGGCGGTCGCGGTCACCGCAGGTGCTTCGTGTTCCGCCCGATGAGCCTCACCGCCGACCGCCGGGGCAGGAGACGACCGACGAGCACAGCGGTCAAACGATTGACCGCTCCCGGCACCAGGCGCGGTCCGCGGCCGAGCCCGTCGAGTGTCCGGCGCGCCGCCTCATCGGGCGACAGAATGCCGGGCACGTCGCGGTTGAAGGACTTGATGTAGCCGGGGGTGCGCATGGCGCCGGCGCAGCAGGCGACGACTTCGACGCCGTGGGATCGCAGCTCGTACCAGAGGCCCTCGGCGAGGATCGTGTTGAACGCCTTGCTGGCCGCGTAGACGGAGATGTAGGGCGTCCCCTGCAGGCCCGAGAGCGACGACATCAGCACCACGGCACCGCGACCTCTGCTGGACATGGCCGGCACCAACCTCCGCAGCACTCGCAGCGGCCCGCGCACGTTGACGTCCACGACCCGTTCGATTTCCTCCTCGGCGGCTTCGGTGAAGGGTCCCACCTGCGTGTATGCCGCGTTGTAGACGATGATCCCGAGCTCCAACTCGGCGACGGCGTCCGCCAGCGCCTCGGCGACCGTGGGGTCGGCCAGGTCCGCCACCAGGCAGCGGACCTCGACCTGGTACTCGGCGGTGAGCTGCTCCTGTAGTCGGGCCAACAGGTGGCCGCGGCGGGCAACCAGCACCAGGTGCACGCCCCGTGCGGCGAGCTGGGAGGCGAACGCAGCGCCGAGCCCCTCTGAGGCGCCGGCGACCAGGGCCCAGCGCCCGTAGCGGTCCGGCAGGGGGCGGGTGCGCGGCTTCATGAAATCGAGTCGCCGGGGTACGGCTCGCCCGAGTTGACCGGCCAGAGGAAGCCGCTCCTGCGTCCCGCTAGCCGCCAGGCAGGCGGCGCCGGCGAAGCCACCGCACCACCAAGCCTCCCAGCGCTGCCAGCAGCAGGAACTTCACGACTTCAGTGTGTCACGCCGCTCGCAGATTCGCCGCGTGCCCGACTCGCGTGAGACGCTGCACCCATGGCACGCATCGAGGTCATCCCCGACGACTCCTGGGACGGCGCACTCGGTGAGATGCATCCCCGGGTCGTGGATCCGACCCACGGCCGGGTCGACAACGTCCTGGCGGTGCACTCGCTGAACCCCCGGGGCATGGCGGCACACCAGGCTCTGTACGAGTCGGCCATGGCCGGCACGGCGACGCTCCGCAAGGTGGAGCGCGAGCTCATCGCCCTGGTCGTGAGCCTCGAGAACGACTGCCACTATTGAGTGGTCCACCACCGGCACGGTCTGCGCCGGCTCATCGAGGACGACGAACTCATCGCCGCGGTCGAAGAGGACTGGACGGCCGCGGACCTGTCGCCGAAGCGTCTGGCGATGCTGGGTTACGCGGTCAAGTTGACCAAGACGCCGGCCGCCGTGGCCGACGCCGACGTGGAGGCCCTGCGATCGGCCGGCTTCTCCGACCGTGACATCCTCGACATCGTCGAAGTCGTCGCCTACTACGCCTACGCCAACCGCATCGCCGACGGTCTCGGCATCGAGACCGAATCCTGGATTCCGGACTGATTCGCCGGAGGTGCGCGCCCTCGGCCGGGTCGTGGGCGGGGCGTGTAGTGTCGGCGGGCGGACGGATTCGCGGCTGACCGGGGAGGTCGGTTGGTGTTTCGGCTGAAGGCCATCGATCACGTGGTCCTGCGGGTGACCGACGTGGAGACCTGCCAGCGGTTCTACGAGGACGTGCTCGGCTGCACCCTCGAGGCGGCCCGCCTCGAACTCGGCCTGTACCACCTGCGTGCCGGCGACTTCCTCATCGACCTCGTGGACACCGCCGGCCCGCTCGGCAGCCACGGAGGACCCCCGCCCGGCGCCACGGGCCACAACGTCGACCACGTCTGCATCCGCATCGAACCGTTCGACGAGGACGAGGTCCGCCGGCACCTCGCCTCACACGGCATCGAGGCCGGCGATCTGGCCAACAACTGGGGTGCCGACGGGCGGGGACCCTCGCTGTACATCCGGGACCCCGCAGGGAACACCATCGAACTGAAGGGTCCCCCCACCGAGCCCTACGACCCCGCGGCCGGCTTCATCCCCTAGCCGCAGGTACCGTGCCGGCCCGCGGCCGCGACTGGTCCCGCACGATCATCGTCAGCGACGCCACCACCAGGGCCATGGCGAGCATCTGCCACACGGAGAGGGCTTCGTCGAAGACCAGCCAGGCCAGCGCGGAGGCCACCACGGGCGTGAGCAGCGACAGCGTCGACGCCAGCCACAGGGGCACGTGCTGCAGCGACCAGTTCATGGCGTTGTGGCCGAGGATCCCCATGCCGAACGCCAGCACCGCCAGCCACATCCACTCCCTACTGTCGGGCCACGACAGGTCCTGACCGGCCAGGGCCGCCAGCGGCAGGCTGAGAACCCCCACGTAGATCGCCACGCACACCGTGTACTCCTGCGTCGACACCTTCGTCTGGGCGCGCCGCGTGGCGAAGAAGTAGAACGCCCAGCCCAACAGCGCGCCCACCGCGGCCAGGTCGCCGCCGAGCGACCAGTTCTCGCTGCCGGCCGATCCCAGCGCCACCACCGCCACGCCGCCCATCGCCAGCACCGCGAGGGCGATGTCCCGCCGGCGCATGCGCTCCCCGAGGAACAGTGCCGAGGCCGCCGATACGAGCACGACGTGCAGGGCGGCCATGATGGTGACGTTGGCGATGGTCGTGAGCTGCACGGCGACGATGAACAGGCCCGTGACGGCCCCCAACGAGAGGCCGCCCCACAGGGAATGCCGCATGCCCGCCCAGGTGACGGGCGTCCGCCGGATGCCCAGCACCACCGCCATCGCGACCGCATACAGCGAGTACCGGTAGGCCATCAGGGCCAGCGCACCCATGTCGAGGAACCGCACGATGATCCCCGACGAGCCCCACGCCGTCACCGCCACGGCCGCCGCGGCGATCCCCAGAGACAGGTCGCTGCGGCTCCCCGCGGCCGTCGCACCCGCCGCCACCAGCGGCGTTTCGCTCACCACCGCACTCTACGCCCGACCCACGGCCACCCCCGGCGCCCGCCTGGAGCGACTCGGCGCCTTGGCGGCTCAGCGGATTACTAGTGTGCGGTGGCGTTCGACCCGCCGGGGTTGAGACGGGTTGGAGCCGACCGGGAGTCACCGTGGACATGAATGCGATTCGCCGCCGTGATCCGCCGATGGCGAACACCTACTGGGTCGTCCCGGGCCGGTTCCTGGCAGGCGAGTACCCGGGCGCCAGGAGCCGCTGGCAGGCCGCCGCCAGGTTGCGGACCCTGCTCGGAGCGGGCATCGACCACTTCATCGACCTCACCCAGCCCCGAGACCGGTTGGCGCCCTACGCCGACATCGCGGATGAAGAGGCCGCCCGGCTCGGCGCGCAGGTCACCCATGCACCGCATCCCATACGCGACATGAGCCTGCCCCGCAGCCCCCAGGAGATGGCGGACACCCTCGACGCCATCGACGAGGCCCTGGAAGGCGGCAGGAACGTCTACGTGCACTGCTGGGGCGGCATCGGTCGGACCGGCACCGTCGTCGGCTGCTGGCTCGTGCGCCACGGCATGACCGGTGCGGAGGCGCTGGCCCAGATCGCCGAATGGTGGCAGAGGGTGGACAAGTCGTACCTCCACCCCAACTCGCCGCAGACGCACGGGCAGCGCAGCTACGTCCGCCACTGGACCGAACCATCACCGGGGCAGCCTCGTGAGTGAGCCCACCGTGCGGGACCGGTTCCGGGGCTGCCTGCTGGGTCTGGCTGCGGGCGATGCGCTCGGCACCACCCTGGAGTTCAAACCGCCCGGCAGCTTCGAGCCGATCGACGACATGGTCGGCGGCGGGCCGTTCGATCTGCGGCCCGGTCAATGGACCGACGACACCTCGATGGCCCTGTGCCTGGCCACGAGCCTGCTGGAGTGCGGCGGCTTCGACCCCGCGGATCAGATGCAGCGCTACCTGCGCTGGGTGGGCGAGGGCTACCTGTCCTCGACGGGGACGTGCTTCGACTTCGGCAGGACCGTGGCCCGGGCGTTGGCGAAGTTCATCCGCTACCACAACCCCTACTCCGGCTCGACCGACCCTGACACCGCCGGCAACGGGTCGCTGATGCGGCTGGCGCCGGTGCCGATGTTCTTCGCCGCCGACGCCGCCGAAGCGATCGACATGGCCGCGGACAGCTCCCGTACCACCCATGCGGCCCACGAGGCCGTCGATGCCTGCCGCTACTACGCCGGCCTGCTGGTCGGCGCCCTGCGGGGAGAGGACAAGGACACGCTGCTGTCCCCCCAGTACTGCCCCGTCGACGGGCTCTGGGAGCGCGATCCGCTGGTGCTGGGGATCGCCCGCGTCGCCGACGGATCGTTCAAGCGTCTCGACCCGCCCGACATCAAGGGCACCGGCTACGTGGTGGAGGCGCTCGAAGCCGCCCTCTGGGCCTTCGGTCGCTCCAACAACTTCCGCGACGGCGCTCTGCTGGCGGTGAACCTCGGCGACGACGCCGACACCACCGGCGCCATCTACGGACAGATCGCCGGCGCCCACTACGGCGCCGAGGCGATCCCGGCTCCCTGGCGGGCCAAGCTCACGATGCTGACCGAGATCACCGCTCTGGCCGACGGCCTCCACGACCACGCCGCCCTCGACGCTTAGAGGGGCCGGACCACCCGGACCTCCATCAGCAGGCGGCACCGGCCACGTCGATGTAGCGGTCCGGGGCCGGCGGTCCCGCTAGCGACGGAGCAGTTGCTTGAGCCCCCGGACCGCAGGTGTCCACAGCCACTCGGGCTCGGTGAACCGGCGATGGTTCTCGTCGGGCAGCCCCATGGGGTCGTAGTAGCTCTTGTCGGAGTTCTTGCGCAGGTGGTTCGTCCGCTTCAGCACCTTCAAGTGGGCATAGGCCGTCCCCGTGTGCGTCCAGCCCTGCCGCAGGTAGTTCCAGTTGTCGGGCGCCAAGTGCTCCGCCGCGGCGAAGTGCCTCCGTGCACGGGTGCTGTCGCCGGTCGCCTCGAAGTGCAGAGCCAGCTTGAACGTCGCCTCCGCCAGCAGCGTGTCGTCGTCGACGGGCCTGAGCCGCTCGGCCAGTTCGCTGGCCGACCAGACGTGCTCGCTGTCGGCTCCCCGCTCGATCCAGTCGCGGGTCGCTTGGGCGAACGCGTTGTCGCCGAGGCGCACCTTGCCGAGGCCGAAGCGGTAGGTGGTCTCAGCCGGGTACGCCCCTTCGCTGCTGCGAACGATGCGTCCATCCTCGTCGATCCAGGCGGCCGACGGCACGTTCACCCAGCCGAACAGCGAGCTGATCTGGTGTGTCGGGTCGACGACGCACCGGTAGGTCGGCGAGGCCCGTTCGAACCACTTGTCCAGGGTCTTGGGGTCCGCCGAGTCCTGCGCCACGCTGATCAACTCGAACCGGTCCGGACCGATGGATTCGTAGAGTTCCTGCCAGACCGGCAGGCTGATGCGACATCCTCACCAGGATGACCAGGTGAACAGCACCACCTTGTGGCCCCGCAGGTCCGAGAGTCGCAGCGTGTCGCCGTTGCGCTCGGTCACCTCGAAGTCGGGGGCGATGGCGGATTCCAGCCCCATGCGACGGACTTCGGGCACCGACCCGAGGCTCCACACGTCGCCGTCGCGCACGTGCTTCTGGCCGATCATGTCCGCGAACTCCGAGTAGCAGAACCACACCCAGTCGTCGGCGTCGGCGATCCAGTCGTCGCGCCTGTCCGCCGGCAGCGGCACGCAGATTTCGCCCAGGCACGCGCCCTCCGGCTTCATCTGCCAGCCGGTGGCGCCGCGAAGCTCGTCGAGTCGCACCCACAGAGCCCCGTCGGCGTCGGTCCGCTGGGAGAACTCGTTCGTCTTGCCGTTTGCGACGATGATCAAGATCGCCCCCTGAGAGCCGACTCACCCAGCCAGGTAAGCGCTCCGCCGCGCGTCATGCCTGAGCAGGAGCCGACCGTACCGCTCGCAGCCGACGGAGACCAGCACACCTAGTGGAGCCTGATCAACCGGAGACCTCGATCAGCAGACGGACCCCGCTAGCCATCTCTTGGCTCACTACCGGGGAGTACGTCGATCCGGTGGCGGAACTACGATCTCGTCCGCTATCCGGACCGTCTTCACGAAGGAGTTGCACGTCGATGAATCTCCGCCGCTACCTGTTCGTTGCTCTCTCGGCCGGTCTGATGCTCGCCGTCCTGCCGTCCGGCGCGGGTTCCCAGGAAACCTCCGAGGATGAGGCCGGCACGGTGGATGCCGATGCGACTTCTCCCACCACGGCCACAGCGCAGATCGTCGGTCCGGACGGTGCCTCGCTGGGCACGGTCACGCTGACCGAGGGGCCAAACGGCGTGCTGGTGCATGCCGATGTGACGGGTTTGTCGCCCGGCGGGCACGGCTTCCACATTCACGAAGTCGGCGCCTGCGAGCCGGACTTCTCAGCGGCCGGGGGCCATTTCGCCCCCACCGGTCAAGGTCACGGTTTCATGACCGCCGGCGGTCATCACGCCGGGGACCTGCCGAACATCTATGCCGCTGCCGACGGCAGCGCGCGTGCCGACACTTTCACCGACGCCGTGACCCTCGAGTCCGGCCCGGTCCACTCCCTGTTCGACGCCGACGGCTCCGCAATCATCATCCACGCCTTGCCCGACTCCTACGGCGACTCGCCGGGCGCCGGTGACCGGATCGGCTGCGGCGTCATCGTCGCAGACTCGGGCGAGGCCGCGGACGGCACCGCCGACGACGACGATGACATGGCTACCGAAGAGGGACCGCCCGAGGAGATGCCCGCCGGCTGAGGCGGCTCGCCCCCAGGCCGAGCCCACACATGCGAGTCCCAATGCTCCCGAGGGCCGGTATCGATCATGGCAGCCACATCCGCCGGCGGATTGCCTGCTTCCTGCAGCAGCGCAACATCGGCGCCCATCTCCACGAGCTGACGCCACGGCGATCGCCGATCTCGACGACACGGGCGACCAGCGGGGAGGTCGCTCAGTGGCCGAGCAGCATCCGGAGCACGTCGGCGACGCGGCGGCTCGCCTCGATGTCGATCATCCCGAGCCTGTGGACGAGCCGGTTGCGGTTCACCGACCGGACGAGTTCGCACTGCACGTAACTCGTCTCGGCGAGTCCGGTCTCGGGGATCGCTTCGACCTCGATGTGGATCGAGAGGTCCCGCCGGGTAGTGGTCAACGGCAGCACGATGACGAACGGGAACGCCGATCCGAACACCACGGGCGGGCCGACGACCAGGGCTGGACGATGGTGTGCGGGTTCGGCGGGATACGGCGTGCCGAAGTCGACCAGCCAGAGCTCGTCAACCGACGCCATCGCCAACCGCGGAGGACTCCGCCTCGCCCAGATAGTCCTCCCAGGCGGCGGCGTCCTCACGCAGCGCGGCGAGCTCACCGACAGCCCGACGGGCGAACCGCTCCCGGCGAAGCGCCTCAGCCGCGGCCCGCACGGTGTCGATCAGAGACATGTCCGCATCCCGGCTCAACGCCTGAAGCTGAGCGTGCGTCCCACTATCGACCCGAATCGTCGTCGTCTTGGCCACGAGGGCAGTCTACAAAATGTAGACGCCCGCCGGCCACCGGACCAGGTCGTGCCACGGGCCGCAGATCGACCGGAGTTCTGCACGATCTGCCGTCACTTTTCGGCGATTTCTGACGCCTCGGGCGAGGGTGCCGGCAAGAGCGTGTCGAAGTCGGCGAGCAGGGCGCCGAAACTGCCGAGGGGCACCGCCGTGGCGTCGCCGCGGGCCTGGGGTTCGGCGCCGCCGTAGACGATGGCCGCCGCGGCGACCCCGGGGACCGTGCGCCGGACGCGGCGCAATCCGTCGAACCACATTTCGCCCGCGTACCCCGCATTCTGATTCTGTCAGACTCAAAGTACGGGGTACATGGTCCTCGTCGATGTTCGGTGGGGACCTAGTGCGCGACCAGTGCCAGCCGACACACCTCGCCGTTCCTGGGCACGACAGCCTGGCCGAGCGCGGCTAGCCGGAGACCTCGATCAGCAGGCGGCAGTGGTCGCTGGCTCCCCAGTCTTCGGGCTCGTTCAGGGCGCGCACCTTGACGCTCTCGTGGAAGCCGCGCGAGGCGATTGCGTAGTCGTACTGGTACTCGGCGTCGCCTGGTTTCTGCTGCGAGTGATGGAAGGTCGGCACGCTCAGGGTGTCTGGGGGCATGCCGCGTGGTGTCGGCTCTGCGCGCCTGCCGTTGGGGTACTGAGGCCCCAGGAGTTCCAGGCCGAGAGCCGCCATCCTGTCGGTGACGGTGCGTTCGCGGGCCGGAAGCGCCAGGTGGTGGTCATCGGTGGCGCCGAAGATCATGTTGAGGTCACCTGCGGCGAGGATGCGGTGCGTGCTGGGATCGGGATGGCCGATGAAGGCTGACAGGTCCGACAGGATGCGGTGCACCGAGGCATCTGCATAGCCGACCTTGAAGAACTTGGTCTTGGTCGACTCGTGCGGCTTGTTCCATTTCCCGTACATGGACACCGCGATGAACGGGTCCGAGCCGTCTCTGGGCGTGACGCGGGCGGCGGCAATCGTGCCGATGCCGCTAACAGCGATCTCATCCCCAGCAGGCCAACTGATCGGACTGATCTGCTTGAACCACTCCACGTCGACCCGGTCCGACAGCTTCACCACCTTCGCTCACCGGTCGAAGAGATTCGGCCAGTCGCGGCCCTTCCACCACTCCGAGTTCCACACATGCGAGTCCCAATGCTCCTGAGGGCCCGTATCGACCCGGTCTGCCACATCCGCTGGCGGGTTACCCGCTTCCTGCAGCAGGGCCACATCGGCACCCATCTCCACGAGCTCGCGCCACGCCGCATGCTTCTTGGCGATGTTCCAGCTCACAACCGTCGTCGTCATCTCAACCTCCTCGCTGTGCCGGGTGACTCCCAGCCAACGGCGTTGGCTCCGCCGAGGGAGCACTATGCCCGCCAACGCGATGGCGAGCGACCGCGAGTCGCATTCAGCCTCGGCTCTCGTCGTTCAACTATGACCCAGGCCTGTGACAACTCTGGCAACGGAGCCCGGAGCAGGCCGCCCGCCAACTGAGGACGCTCGGAAACCTCAGGCCACTCGTACTGCGTCTTCCAGTTGGTCTGGCATCTCAGCGGGGAACGACAAAACCAGGTGTCGGCCCAGCGCCGTCGCGACCCGGGCGAGCGTGTCGATGCGGTTGCGCACGCCGCCACCTTCCTCGAGCCGCGAGATCACCGATTGCGTGGTACCCATGCGCTCGGCCAACTCACGCTGACTCAGCCCCGCCGCGACGCGCAGGTCATAGATGAGCTGCCCTAAGGCGAGTTCCTGCTCAATCCCGGCCCGCGTCTCAGCTGACGGCTCAACCCGCTTGCCCTTGACATCCTCCCACTGCGAACAATTCGCCACCATGTCTCCCTCTCTTGCGTCGGATAATGACGACCCACCCATCGACGACTTGCACAAGCGGGGCATCCGCCGGCACGGAGAAGCCAGACTCAGGCAGGACCCGCCGGTCGGCCGCTTCGTGCGTCGCCCACGGAGCTCGGTTGAAGCGCACTCCGTCAATCTAATCCTCCGGTAATACAAAACAATTTAGCGAGAGCCATATATCATCGATCGTGTTGATGGCTCGCCCGTTGGCGAGCCGCGGGGGCCCTGTTGTTGGGACCCCCGCTCCAGTTGGAGGAACCCGCGTGCAGAACGTGATCCGAGATGGGCTAGCGGAACGTGTCGAGCGACGCCGCCGCGATCCGGAGTTCCAGTCGATACTGCAGGGAATCCTCCAGCGCCACCAGAGACTCCTGAACATGTTGGCCGACGCCTGAGGTGATCTATCTCGAACTCGGCGATCTGCCTGCCGGAGACTCATGCCCGACCGCCGAGAGAGGTTCGACAAGACGTCGGCGCTCGACGTCGCGATAGTCTGCTGTTTCCTGTTCATGTATACACGTACAGCATACGATACAATTCAGTCATGCCGCGGAGAGCGTCATCTGATATCGAGAGGGAGGCCGCGGAGGCGCTGGCCAACGCACTAGAAGGTCTGGGGATCGCAGCTGCCGTCTCCTGTGGCGGGAGCGACCGTGATCCGCCTGGATCCGATTTCACCGTCGACGTAGCCGGACGACAATTCGATGCCGAGGTCAAGACGGTCGTCACCGCCGCACGCGGCGATCAACTCGCTCGGAGCCTCCGCGATCGTCACCGGCCGGTGATCGTGGTGGCGCAGCGCATCGCCTCTGATGCGAAACGGATACTGCGTCGCCGCGGCGTGAACTTCTTCGACATGCGGGGAGAGCTGCGAATCGTCGAACCGCCGCTGATCATCGACACCCAGATGCCCCCCACCTCGGGCACGCTCTCGGCACCGGTCGGGCCACTGGGGAGCCAGGTGGCCAAAGAGGTGGCGATTGCGTGTCTTCTCACGCCGGATCAGCGCCACGGTGTCCGCCAACTCGCGCGGCAACTGGCCCGGGCGCCCAGCGCGGTGTCCGCTGCCATGAACGGCCTCCGCTCAGCGGGACTCCTGACCTCTGCGGGCGAACCGATGCGGCCGGATCTGTTCCACGAGTTGCTGAGCGTGTGGCGGCGCCGCCCCGTACCGCTGGCCGGCCTCCCCGACCCGACACCGGGTCGAAACGCGACCCGGCTCGGCCTCGGCCTCGACGACATCGGCAACACCACAGGCTGGGCACTGACCGACACGCTCGCCGCGGCCTCGTGGGGTGTGCCAATCGTGGCCCGCGGCGACCACCCGCCGGACTTCTACGTCCCCTCCCAGGCCGAACTGCGTGCGGCGCAGTCGCTGCTCGGCGTCGTCGTCGATGCCGCCGACCGGGCCTGCACCGTGGCGGTGGCGCCCGTACGGCTGGTCTGCCGTCAACGCTTCGATCACTCCGAGGATTCCGGGCGGCGGTGGCCCGTCGTCAGCCACATCGTCGCCGCCCTCGACATCGCCCAGGACAAGGCCCGCGGACTCGAAGCGTTGTCCGACTGGCAGCCGGAAGGGATCGTCCGTGCCTGGTGAACGAGTCGTCCTGCTGGGCGACACCGCGACATCGCTGCGGTCGCTGATGAGATCACGTCGCACAGCGATGAACTGCGCAAGTGGGTGGCTGCCACGCTGGTCAAGCGGTTCTCCCCCGGACAGGACCTTCGGTACACCCACGCACTCCTCCGACGTCTCACTCCGTCGCCCGACGCCGAGAGCCTCACCGAGGACGACCTCGCTCTGGTCGCCCGGTTCGGTCATTCGCTTCTCGACCCAGCGGACCCAAGTCAGCCGTTGAACCGAGTGCGTCGTCCGCGGGGCGCTCCGTAGGACACATCACGACGCGAGCTTCTGCTCGCGCATCGCGGATTCCCGTTGGCGCTCACGCCTGTTGCGACCCGCACAGCACCCCGATCCGAGTGCGATTTCGTTGCTCGCTATGCTCTTCCGCCGGTGAGCCGCGTAACCCGGAGATTGCGTCTTGCCTACGCGCACGCGTGTCAGCGAGTTGTCTCGCTGTGTCTCAATAGATCTTGAGGTCGCCAAGGACACCGGGCGTATCCATGCGTTCGCCGGCGAGCGGCCCGACAGCGGCCGATCCATCGTCTTCCCCCAGCAAGGCCGAAAGCTCGAGCAGGCTCTAGCCGAACTCGACGATCTCGCCGACGGGGCGAGCTTCCTGCTCGGCCACAACGTCATCGAGTTCGACCTTCCCCATCTGCAGGCCGCGAACCCTGGCCTGCGGCTGCTGCAGATGCCGGTGTTGGACACGCTGTGGCTCAACCCCTTGGCGTTCCCCCGCCACCCGTATCACCATCTCGTCAAGCACTACCAGGACGGGCAACTCGCGCGCGAGCGTCGCAACGACCCGAAACTCGACGCGGAGTTGGCCCTGCAGGTATTCGAGAACCAGCAGGAGAAGCTGCTTGAGACTCCCCCGCACCTGCTGGTCGCCTGGCACTGGCTCACCACAGCTGAAGGTTCGCCGGGCTTCGACCTGTTCTTCCGGACCCTGCGTGGCTCGTCCCGGCCGGACTATGCCGAGGCGCGCGGCGCGATCCGCGCCTGTCTCGACGGCGTCGCATGCGAGGTACAGGCACGTCGCTTGATATCGGATGCGGCAACGCACGGCTGGGCGCTCGCCTATGCGCTGGCGTGGCTGTCGGTGTCGGGGGGCAATTCGGTGATGCCTCCCTGGGTGCGGCATCAGTTCCCGGCGGCGGGACAGCTGGTTCGCCGCCTGCGCGACGAGGCCTGCGCCGACACGGGCTGCTCGTGGTGCGGGGACCGCCACGACGCCTCCCGGGAACTCAAGCGCTTCTTCGGTTTCGACGCCTTCAGGCCGGAACCCGCCGATGCCGACGGACGCCCCCTGCAGCAGCTCATCGTCGAGACGGCAATGCAGGGCCGTGACGCTCTGGCGATCCTGCCGACCGGCACAGGAAAGTCGCTCTGCTACCAGATCCCGGCGCTGTCCCGCTACGACAAGACGGGCGCCTTGACCGTGGTGATATCCCCTCTGGTCGCCCTCATGGCCGATCAGGTGGCGGGACTTCAGCGGCTCGAGATCACCTCGTGCGTCACCGTCAACGGGCTCCTTTCGATGCCCGAGCGAGCTGAGGCGCTCGAGCGGGTGAGGCTCGGCGACGCCGCCATCCTGCTGATCTCCCCGGAGCAGTTGCGCAGCACGCCGATGCGCCGGGCGCTGCAGCAGCGTGAGATCGGCGCCTGGGTGCTCGACGAGGCCCACTGCCTGTCGAAGTGGGGACACGACTTCCGGCCCGACTACCGCTACGTGGGGCGCTTCATCCGCGAGCAGGCCGACAAATCACGCGTGCCGCCGGTGCTGTGCCTGACCGCGACGGCCAAGCCGGAAGTAACCAAGGAGATCGTCGACTACTTCCGCAAGCACCTCGATGTCGAGATGACGGTGTTCGACGGGGGGAGCACGCGCACGAATCTGGAGTTCGTCGTGGCCCCGACGTCCGGCCCCAAGAAGTTGCACGACATCCACTATCTCTTGACCCGGCATCTGCCGCCGGAGACAGAAGGCGGCGCGATCGTGTACTGCGCGACGCGGCGGCGGACCGAGGAGGTCGCCGCGTTCCTCAATGAGCTCGACATCGGCGCCGACCGCTTCCACGCTCGACTGCAGCCGGAGGAGAAGAAGAACATCCAGCAGAGCTTCATCGACGGCGACCTGCGGGTGATCGCCGCCACAAACGCCTTCGGGATGGGAATCGACAAGCCCGACGTACGGCTGGTGATCCACGCCGACATCCCGTCCTCGCTGGAGAACTACCTGCAGGAGGCCGGCCGCGCCGGCCGGGACCGGCAGCAGGCGCACTGCGTGCTGCTCTACGACCCCGACGATGTGGAGCGGCAGTTCGGCATGTCGGCACTCTCCCGGCTCACGCGGCGCGAGATCCACGGCGTGCTGCGGGCGCTGCGCAACCTGAACCGTCGCGACCGCTGTGGCGGCGAGGTCGTGGCCAGCCCCGGCGAGATCCTCGTCGCGGACGACGACAAGGACTTCAGACGGGACTCGAACACGGACGACACGAGGGTGCGCACGGCGGTGGCGTGGCTCGAGGAGGCGCAACTGCTGAGCCGCAACGAGAACCACGTGCGGGTCTTCCCGTCCTCGCTGCGCGTCAACTCTCTCGAGGAGGTCCGGCACAGGCTCCGAGACAAGCCCATCGACGACGGTTACCGCCGCAGCCTGGAGAGCATCGCCGAGACGCTGATGAACGCGAACGCCGACGAGGGCATCTCCACGGACACGTTGATGGTGGCGTCGGGGCTCAGCTCCGAGGGGGTGCGGGGAGCGCTCTTCGACCTGGAGCGCTTCGGGATCGCCAGCAACGACACCGAGCTGACCGCGTTCGTCCATGTCGGCGTGCGAAACCCGTCCAACAGCCGGCTCAGCGAAGCGAACGAACTGGAGCGACAGCTGATCGAGTGGATGCAAGAAGCGGCCCCCGACCTGGGGGTCGGAGACTCGGCGCCGCTGAACCTGCGCATCGCCTCCCAGCACCTGAAGAACGCCGGCCACCCGCATGTTCGCCCCGAGCATGTGACCCGCACGATCCAGGGCATCGCCCACGACGGCCGCAGCGACGGCGGCGGTGGTGGCAGCCTCACGCTGCGCAAGCACGACCCGGACAGCCTCCGGGTAACGCTGCGGCGCGAATGGTCCTCGCTGGCGGACATGGCCGAGCGCCGCCGCAACGGCGCTTCCCGGCTGCTCAACCACTTGCTGGACCAGAACCCACAAGGCAGACGGGGCAGCGACCTGCTCGTCCGTACGACTCTTGGGAAGTTGATGCACGCCATCGAGAGCGATCTGACGCTGTCGAGCCGGAACGGGGACGAACGCAGGCTGCGAAGGCGCATGGAGCGGGCCCTGCTGTGGCTGCACGAGCAGGAGGTCGTCAGGCTCAACCGCGGCCTCACCGTGTTCCGACCGGCGATGACCATCGTCTTGGATCCCGACCGCCGCGGGTTCAGGCAAACCGACTTTGAGTCTCTCAGACTTCACTACGACTCGACGGTGCGCCAGATCCACGTGATGGCCGAGTTCGCCGAGCGGGGCCTCGCCAACGTCGCCGAGGCGCTGCAACTGTCGATCGACTACTTCACGCGCGGCGAGGACGAGTTCCTGAAGCGCTGGCTCCCCGACCAGCGCCAGGAGCTCGGCCGCCAGACCACGCCGGAGTCGTGGAACAAGATCGTCGAGAGCCTGAACAACCCCAAGCAGCGCAACCTGGTGGCGGACAACCGCGAGACCACGAACGTGCTGGTGCTCGCCGGGCCCGGCTCGGGCAAGACCCGGGTGCTGGTGCATCGCATCGCCTACCTGATCCGTGCCCGGCGCGAGGACCCCAGAGGCATCCTGGCGCTGGCCTACAACCGCCACGCCGCCGTCGAGATCCGCCGCCGGCTGCGAGATCTGATCGGCGATGACGCCCGCGGCGTGATGGTTTTCACCTGCCACGCCCTCGCCATGCGGCTCGTTGGCGCAAGCTTCTCGGGCCAGGCGGACCGGGCGACCGACACGGACCTCACGGAGCGGCTCCGAGCAATACTCCGGGAGGCGGCCACGCTGCTGCGCGGGGAGGGTCTCGAACCCGAGGAGGCCGAAGAGTCCCGGGCGCGCCTGCTGGCGGGGTTTCGGTGGATCCTCGTTGATGAGTACCAGGACATCGACGGAGACGCGTACAACCTCATCTCGGCGGTGGCCGGTAGGACCGTCGGCGAGGAGGACGACCGCCTCAGCCTGTTCGCGGTCGGCGATGACGACCAGAACATCTACTCGTTCAACGGGTCCTCGGTGGAGTTCATCCGCAGGTTCGAAGAGGACTACAACGCCAAGCCGGCTTTCCTGATCGACAACTACCGCTCGACCCGCCACATCATCAATGCCGCCAACGCCGTGATCGACCCGGCAGGCGACCGCATGAAGGCCGACCAGGCGATCCAGATCAACCGGGAGCGCTCCAAGAACCCCGCCGGCGGCCCGTGGGCCGACCGCGACCCGGTCGCCCACGGCAAGGTCCAAGCCCTGAGAACTGCGGATGACAGCGCCATCGCCCAGGCACAGACCGCGGCGGCCGAACTGCGGCGACTGTCGAGTCTCGACCCGGACTGGGACTGGTCGAGATGCGCGGTGATTGCCCGCGAATGGAGCTACCTCGAACCCGTGCGAACCGTCTGCGAGCTGGAGGGCGTCCCGGTCCAGATGGCCAACGAAGACAACCTGAGCCTGTGGCACCTGCGCGAGACACAGGCCCTCGTGAATTGGGTCCGAGGGCACGGCCCAGGCATGATCCGCAGCGCCGACGTGGAGGCTTGGCTGGACAGGCAGCCCTCCAACCCCTGGACCGAGATGCTCCGCCAGGCGGTGGAGGAACACCACCTCGAGACCGCCACCGCCGATGTGCCGGCGGCATCGTTCATCGAATGGCTGGCCGAGTGGGCCCGCGAGGCGCGGCGCCGCCAGAACGGATTGCTGCTGTTGACCGCGCACCGAGCCAAGGGCCTGGAGTTCGACCACGTGGTCGTCCTGGACGGAGGCTGGGACCGCGTCAGCCGAGGCGACGACCCCGACGCCCCCCGGCGCCTCTACTACGTGGCCATGACCCGAGCCCGCCAAACGCTGGCGCTCGCACGCCTCCCAGGACCGCACCCGTTCCTAGACGCGCTCCGGGATAGCCCGTCAGTTCAATGGCGCGATCCCGTGACGCTCCCCCCGCCGACGCCGGACCTCACCCGTCGCTACTGCCGACTCACCTTGCGCGACGTCAACCTCGGCTTCGCCGGCCACAAGCCCCCCGGCCGTCCCATCCACCGCGCCATAGCCAGCCTGGCCCCCGGCGACCAACTGCGCGTACGGCGACAGTCCGAGCGCTGGGAGTTGCGCAACTACGAAGGCGTCGTGGTCGGGACCCTGGCAAACAAGTTCAAGGCTCCCACCGACATGCAATGCGTCAAGGCCACAGTCCTCGCGGTCGCCATCTGGAGCAGTGACCGCTCAGACCCGCAATACCGGCAGAACCTCAAGAACGACACCTGGCAGGTCGTGATCCCCGAACTCATCTTCGAGCCCCTCTAATCAGCAGAGCCGGAGCCCAGCGAGCCCCAGCGGGAATCCTGATCGCGGATCATCGGTGTCGGCGGCCATGAGATCCTGCCCGGTGGCGGCCATGTAGTTGCCCGCTGGCGGCCAGCGGTTCTGCCCAGCGGCGGCCAGCAGAGTTGCCCGCGTTGAAGTCCGTGTTCCGTCGGGGTCCACCTCGGCGGGGTGCTCCTCCTACTCGAATGGCCGGTCACGGCGGCTGTGGTCATCGGGCAGGAGGAGCGTGTGAAGTCTCGCGAGGAAGTCATGAACATGTTGGAAGCGTTCGACCTGACTGGGTCGTTCAGGGATGCCGGCGAGCTGGCCGGTTGTTCGCATCACACCGTGGCCGCGTATGTGGCCAGGCGCGACGCCGGCGAGTTGGCCGGTGTTGGGCCGCGGCGCAGGGAGCGGATCATTGATCCGTGGATGCCCAAGATCGAGGAGTGGGTGGAGCGGTCCCAGGCGAAGATCCGTGCCGATCGGGCCTTCGACAAGCTCTGTGGGTTGGGGTTCGATGGTTCGGAGCGCACGGTGCGCCGGGCGGTGGCTGAGGTGAAGGCCAACTATCGTCGTGGTCGGCGGCGTGTGTATCGGCCGTGGATCCCTGAGCCGGGGATGTGGGCGCAGTGGGACTGGGGCGCGGGCCCGGTGATCGCCGGCCGGGTGACGAACCTGTTCTGTGCGTGGCTGGCATGGTCGAGGTTCCGGGTGGTGGTGCCGTGTTGGGATCGCCGGCTGGCGACGGTGATTTCCTGCCTGGACCGGGCGATGAGGGCCTTCGGTGGCGCTCCGACGTATTGGCTGACCGACAACGAGCGCACGGTCACGATCGAGCACGTGGCCGGGGTGCCGGTGCGGCATCCGGAGATGGTCGCGGTCAGCGGCCACTACGGCGTGACCGTGGCGACGTGTGTGCCGGCGGACCCCGAGTCCAAGGGCGGCTCAGAGGCGACGGTGCGGGTCGCCAAGGCCGACCTGGTGCCCACCGACGCCAACCTGCGCGGTGACTATGCCAGCTGGGCCGAGCTGGCCGAGGCCTGCGAGGGGTGGATGGCCCACATCAACAGCCGCGAGCATCGCGTCACCCGGCGGCGGCCGACCGAGATGCTCGCCGAGGAGCAGCAGCGGCTGCACCGGCTGCCCGCGGCGCCTTACACGGCGGTGTTCGGCGAGACCCGCAAAGTCACCGGGAGCTCCACGATCAGCTTCGGCGGGGTGACCTACTCGGTCCCACACACGTTGGCTGATGAGACGGTGTGGGTGCGCGTCGACGGCGACCACATCGTCGTGGTGCACTGCGCATCCTCGGGCCCAGTCGAGGTCGCCCGCCACCAACCTTCGACGCCTGGGCACCCGATGATCGACGACGCCCACTACCCGCCGCGCCCGACGGGACCGCTCGGGCGGCAGCCGAGGCCGGCCAGCGCGGCCGAAGCCGAGTTCCTCGCCATCGGCGAAGGTGCCCGCACCTGGCTGGTTGAGGCCGCCTCTGTGGGCACGTCGCGGATCAAGACCAAGATGGCCCAAGCTGTCGACCTGGCCCGCCTGCATGGCCACACACGCGTCGATTGGGCGCTTGGTCACGCCGCGACCTTCGGCCGCTTCGCAGACGGCGACCTGGCCTCGATCCTGGCTGCACACCCGCCCGGACAACGCCGGCGCGCCGACGACGCGCACTCGCTGCAGCCCGGCACCGCCGCCTGGAGCCGCCTCGGAGCCGACCGATGAACACCCCCACCTCACCAGTCGATGAAGTCGTGGAACTGCTACGCGAACTGCGACTGCCTCACATGCGCCGCACCGCGCCGGACCTGCTGGCCACCGCCAAGGCGCAACGCTGGGACCCCGCCGAAGCGATGCGGGCGCTGCTCACCGAGGAACTCGCCGGCCGCCAGGCGTCCTCGATCCGGGCCCGGCGCAAAGCCGCCGGGTTCCCCACCGGCAAGACCTTCGACGCCTGGGACGACACCGTGTCATCGATCCCCGCACCCACCCAGCGGGCGCTGCGCACCCTGGAATGGATCCAACGTCACGAGAACCTCGTGGTGTGCGGACCATCAGGCACCGGCAAGACCCACTTCTGTGAAGCGCTCGGACACGCCGCCGTCGACGCCGGCCACAAGGTCACCTGGTTCAGCCTCGAGCACCTCGGCGCGCTCGTGCGCCGCCACAGCGCCGACGACACCACCACCAAAGCCATCCGCCGCATCATGCGCGCCGACGTCATCATCATCGACGACATCGGCCTGCTGCCGGTCACCGCCGAGACCGCCGAAGCGCTCTACCGCGTCGTCGACGCCGCCTACGAGAAACGCTCCATCGCCCTGTCCAGCAACCTGCACCCCGCAGGCTTCGACGAGTTGATGCCCAAGACCATCGCCAACGCCACCGTCGACCGCCTCCTGCACCACGCCCACATCGTCCTCACCGCCGGCGACAGCATCCGCCTCACCCAAGCCACCGCCGGAAAGGGGGTGACGCCACTGACCAACTAAACGGCGGGCAGAACACCTGGCCGCCAGCGGGCAACTCTGCTGGCCGCCACTGGGCAATTCTGTTGGCCGCCACTGGGCAGATCCCACTGGCCATTGACAATTCGGCGAGATCACCGACACAAACCGGGCCGTCCACGATTCTGAATCTCGGGAAGTCCCACTACGACGGCATCGACACTCCGACTTTGGCGCCGATACTAGAGAGCGGCGCCGCTCTGCGGCACAGTTAGACCGCCCTCCCCCAGAGCCTGGCTCTGAGCAACCTGCTCCGATGTCAGACCATCTGACTAGCGTCGCAGGAGTGTCTCGCTACCGGAAATCTCAAGGGCGAGGCCGAGGGAGTCCGTCTAGGCGAAGTCCCGTACGGGGCTACACGCTGCGGCAAAGCCGCCGACTCACATATGTCGGGATCACGAACAACCCGCGGCGACGAGCAGCCCAACATCGGAGTTCTGGGAAGCGCGGTCGGCTGCGCGTCGACACGGGCGCAATGTCAAGAAGTGCTGCCCGTCGATGGGAGGGGACCACACCGCCAGGTACCGCAGGCGGACCAGGGGCAGGAGCCCTCGCTACAACAAGACTCAAAGCGGTGGCTGGCGCTATTGACGCCGTGATCCTCCCAAGGTTTGCCCAGTTTGAGGAGACCGACCCTGACAGCCAACCCGACTACCGACCGTCGAACCGCCACACCAACGCCATCTTCGCCCAGCGAACCCCTGACCAGGTCAACGAGCGCTCGACGTAGACGCCAACCACCTCGAGAGCACCGCCAAGCCGACGAGCCCGAACACCACTGAGCCGTGCCCTGGATCGGACGATCGCGAATTGCCTCACGTTGAAAGTGTAAGTATTAGTAGTATGACCGTAGCGCTCGACGAAGGTCGCCCGATGCCAGAGAGAATCGACTTCAGGGTCAACGGGGTTCGGTTCAGCCTGAGCCGAGAAGATGTCGTCGCAGCCCTCGACGGTGTCCGCCCGGAACCGATCAGATCCCATGCGGTCACGATCGAGGGTATCCAATACCCCGTGAAGCAAGCCTTCGCTGAGGCCACCAGTCTCGACAGGCTTGACTTCACGAGCGCAGTCGCGCGCCGCAATCTCGGTCGTCTCGGATTCGGACTTCACCGAGCGGACGGATGACTATCCTCGCCCCTGCAGCACTTCGTCACAGTGGCCCGACACGCTGGGAGTGCGGCCCGTGACCGAGCTTAGCGGGATCCTCGACGACTACTACGAGGCAATCGAGTTCGGCTTCGAAGTTGAATCGAGTCCGGCATACGGTCAGCTTGTGATGCCTAATGGCAACGCATCCGAACCCGTGCACCGCTGGTTCCATTTGAAGGAAGGCTTTTCTTGCGACCTAGTCCGCCGCGTTCTAAAGGACACGGGTGCCCTCAAATCAGAGTCCTTTGGAGTGCTCGACCCGTTCGCCGGCGTAGGAACAACTGCCACGTCAGTCCTCGTGCTGGCTGCCGCAGGAGAACTTCGAGAGCCGAGCGTATACGGAATCGAGATCAATCCCTTTCTCCATCTCGTGGCGAATTCCAAGATCCGCGCGTACTTGGAGAATCGACCTGTCATCCTTGATTCCGCGCGTCGGATTGCGGCCTCCTCCCTTCGCAGCACTACGGAGTACGAGCCACCCGGCCTCTCGACATTTCACGACGAGCGGTACTTTGATCCGGCGGGTCTACAATCTCTACTTCGGCTGCGGGAGGCAGTTCGAGATCTGATCAGCCAGGACGGCCATACGCTGGCGTCCGAAATCTTGCTCCTAGCTCTCGGTGCCACCGTTGGGGCCGTAGCCAATCTTCGTCGTGATGGCCGAGCATTGCGCTATACTCCCAAGACCACAGGCCACGCTGTGGATATATTCCTCGAGAGATGCGAGTTGATTGAGGAAGATCTCCCTACTGATCGTCCCCTAGCAAGCGGCGGTGTCATTAATGGCGACGGCGTGAGGATGAACGCGATCGATCCATCTTGCACCCAATTTGATTTGATTCTCTTCTCACCTCCATATCCAAACAATATTGACTACTCAGAAATCTACAAGCTAGAGAACTGGTTCCTTGGATTCATCAGCGATAGCGCCGAGTTCCGGCAACTGCGTCTCTCCACAGTCCACAGTCATCCGAGTATTCGGCGGCCGAATCGCCTTCCGGATTCAGAGCTGACCAATGTGGAGAACAAGCACTTGGCTGACTTGGTATCTCCCCTCGTCGAAGCTCTACCAAGTGATCGATATCAATGCGGTCGTCGCGAGGTGCTTGAGGGCTATATCTTGGACATGTATCGCACACTTTGCTCTGCAAGAGATCGGCTGAGTTGCGATGGTCGCTTAGTGTATGTTGTTGGCAACTCCGCCCACGGACGAGGTGATTCGCAGTTTGTGATCGCAGCTGATCTGCTCATTGCCTCCGCGGCCTGCCTAGCAGGTCTTGAAGTTGAACGAGTACAGGTCGCTCGACATTTGCGCAGACGTTCCTGCGCCTCTCGCTTCCTCCGCGAGAGCGTCGTCTTTGTCCACAAGTGACTGTCCGAGTCACACCTTCCTCGGGAGATCCGATGAGCAAACGAGTGTTCCATCTAAGGCCATCAGCCCGCCTACAGCGCTACCTAGGCCAAGAGTTGATCGCGGATCCGAACCTGGCTGTCATCGAGTTCGTCAAGAATGCCTACGATGCCGGCGCTTCAGACGTAAGTATCGAGTTTTCAATTGCTGCTCCCGAGTCGTCGCTGATGATCTCCGATAACGGAGTCGGAATGACGCTCCCGGAGTTTGAGTCAAACTGGATGCAGCCTGGATTCAGCACGAAGTCGCCTGATGCTCCGGCTGCGCTCGTAGGACAATGCCCGGACACAGACAGTGGTCATCGGCAGGCCACTCGAACGGCGCTTGGTGAGAAAGGTATCGGCCGTCTTGCTGCCGGTCGACTTGGGGAGATTCTCGAGGTCTTCACTCGCTCTTCCCTCGACGAGGCGTGGCTTCACGTCACATTCGATTGGAACGACTTCGACGACATGACGAAGTCAATGGATGAAATCGACATACCATATGATTCGGCAGACCCCCCGGCAGACTGTCAAACTCGATCAGGGACTGTAATTCTTATTCGCAACCTACGATTGAAGTGGGATAGCTTTGTGCCAGGCCGACCTGCCCCGGGTCGTAGCAGAACGCGACTCGGTCGCTTGAAGCAGGACTTGGAGCTATTGCTACGGCCACTCGATGATGAGACCGCTGAATTCACTGTCTCCCTCGATTCTGATTCCGTTGCTGAGACGGGTGACAGGGGAACTATTACACCTCGTAGTGCTTCTCGATCAGCGCACTATCGCTACGAGTTCAACGTCTCGATCGATGCCGATGGCGAAACGACCGTCACGAGACATCTAGGCCGAAGCTCAGAGATCGCCTCTACATTTGCCGAATCCGAAGATGAGCATCTCGGTCGAATGCTCATCGGCGAGGGTGAGGCTAAGAAGCAGAATAGGCCACAGAGCCTACTGTGTGGGGAGTTCAGCGGCACGTTCTTCTACGACCCACCACCCAAGGGAAAGCGGGCACGACAAGTCGTCGGGCACGGCGTCCTAATCTACCGTGATGGAGCGATGGTCGAGCCCTACGGTCTCGACAACAACGACTGGTTGGGAGTCGAGGCCCGCAAAGCTCAACGGCAAGGCCACGCGCTAATTCAACCGACAACATTCTCCGGCGAGATCCGCATCAGTCGAGAGAACAACCCCAAACTACTCGACATGGCCAACCGTCAAGGCCTTATCGACAACGTGGAGGCGCGTGAGTTCATTGCGCACGCCCAGGCTGAATTCCGGTTCTTCGAAGCCAAGATCGCTCCTGAACTTCAACGACAGTGGAGGTCGAAGTCTCAACAGGCCTCTGAGAGTGCCGAGCAGCGACTAGGACTAGCTCACGTACGGATGCGAATGGTAGCACACGCGTTGCGTCAACCTCTAATGGGTCTCGGCGTCGAAGCCACGATTCTCGAGAGCCTGCTAACAGACGACGCACTTCCCTCCCAAGTCCGGCAGCAGTTGGCGAAAGTTATCGCAGCAACTCGCCACTACGTTCAACGGGCTGATACACTTCTCAGTCGACTTGAGAATACCGGCGGCTTGAATTTCATGTCTGTTACCGTTCCGGAACTCCTTGATGCCGCCGTCGCCAAACTCGATGACGTAGCTGATGAATCTGAAGTTGATTTGCGAATTGAGTGTGATACAGACCGGTCGCTCATGCTTCCTCGCGATGCAGTTGAGGACGCTATCTCCGAGCTTCTCCGCAACGCTCTAGAGTCGCCTCGCCCGAACGGAGGAGGTGTGGTCACGGTGCACGCGCAAAATCGTGGCCGGCGCGATGTCGAGATCGAAATCCGGGATGATGGTTCAGGTCTCGAAGGAGTTTCGCCGGGAACCCCGTTGGCGCAAATCAATCTGGCTACAAAGGGACGTCCGTCAGGCGGGTTAGTCGTAGTAGCAGACAGTGTGATGCTTGCGCGCGGAAGAGTGGATCTCATCGACAACGGAACTGACGGAGCAACTTTCCTAGTGCGACTACCTGGAGGAGTAGAGGGATTGGAGAAAACCAATGACAACTAGCTTAGATCGCCGTGGTGATATATCGACTCTGATTATTGATGATGATATCAAACTATTGGACAGTCTTGAACGGCTCGTGGACTCGGCGGGATACCGTGTAGAAGTTGCGTCATCGTGGGAGGCAGGACTGTCGGCATTCAGTGCACTGTCGCCAGAGCTTGTGATCGCTGACTACAATTTGCCGGGATCGTCTCACGGCCTAAAGCTTCTCGCTGAGATTCGGAACCTTCGCCCATCTGTGAGACTGATACTCATTAGTGGTTTTGTAAGGGCCGCAAGCCTGCAACAAGCCGAGCATGAGAATCTTGTCGACCGCGTAGTATCGAAAGGCGACCTCGAACTGACTAGTGTGCTTCTCGAGGAAGTCGCGGATGCGGTAGCGAGATCTGAGCGCCCTACGGATTGGTCGGAGTTCGCTGGCGCATATCTAGCTGCCGGCGTATCAGACGCCACTACGCTGGATGCCACGGATCACCTATTGGCATCATCAATGATGGATCCTGACAATGCCTAACTACTGTTATCTCGATACGAGCGTCGTTGTCTCGTGGTGTTGTGCGAATCACCCACTGCAGGAGGCCGAAGATATCTCTCGAGCAAAGGCGATTGATAGCATTCTGGCCGCTCCGGCGATTACACTTGGAATCTCCGAACTGACGATCGTTGAACTGTACGATGCACTCGCAAGACGATGGCGGATGTCGGAAGACCCTGAATTCGATGAATCGTCAGTGAGGTCAGCGCTCGAGAGAATCCTAAGCGCAGTTGAGTCTGGTCGATGCACCGTTGTTCGGGCACCTCCGAAGGTTACCGAACACGCGATGGTTCTTGTCACACTTGCTGCGCGCGATCATGGCGTTAGCTTCAAGGCATGGGATGCTACACATCTTGTCACAGCGGCGAGATGGGCGCGTCGAGTGAATGCCAAGGTCAAGATTGTCACTGCGGACAATGACTTTAGGACATTTCTCGATCGCTTCAGCTACTTCGGCAACTGGGTGGAGCTAGAACTTGTCTAGTAGCTGGCGTTCCCATAATCTTCTGCCGTCGACACGTCGCTCGTCTAGACCTATAACGGACGCTTCGTATTGAGCAGGTTTGTACTCCCTCTGATGCTCTAAACCTTCAGGATTCATCGTCGATCTGACCCCGGAGATGCTCTGGGTGACTACTGGCGTGGCTAGCCGCCGTTGAGTTCCAGCAGCTCGCGGAGGACGTCTTCGTCGGAGATGTCGGACGGCCAGCCGTACGCAGCGGCGACGGCCTCGTCGAGGGCTTCGTGTGCGTCGGCGAGCCATTTCGGGCGGGTGTTGTAGAGGCTCGTCAGGGTGCGTTGCTTGAGTTCATTCGCTGCGTGTTCGTTGCGAGGAACGGGCCGCTTCGGGTAGCCGGCAACCGGCTCGTCGACCCAGTCGACCCACTCGGGCGGGTTGAGCCAGCGGTCGCGTTTTGTGACGAGGTCCCGCGCGGCGTCCGCAATCTCGGCGGCGCGAGGATCAGTCGCGTATTCGGCGGCGGACACATTTGGCGCGAGGCCGGTCGGGAACGGAAACGTCGCGAAGGTGGATGTCGGCGTGTACCGAGGGTCGTTGCCCTTGCCGAGCCATGTGCCGAGGCGGAGAGACCAGATCTCGTGGAACCGACTGTGCAGGATCCCGAATGTCGTGTCGTCGTCACGAGCGATGACGATTGTTGCCGAGTCAGGGCAGACGCGCGCATCCATCCAGACAAACAGGCGGTACCTGGCCACGCGAGGCGTCACGATGTATCGCGGAAGGCCATCGAGCGCAGCCCACATGTTTGGCCGCGACCGATGATGCAACCACCACGCGTCCCGTCGCCCGGCCTCACGTTGCTCGTCCCATGCCGGCCGGACATTCTCCGCCACCCAACGGAACGGTTCTTCATACAGCGCCGCCTCGCCGACTGGCATGGTCAACCCGAAGTCGACGATCCATTTTCCGGCTGGCCGCCGGGTCAGGTCCATCCCGTTGATCCACGGCTTGAGAACGGCGGCGTTCGTGCGGCCGTTCGGGTTCGCGGGCAGGCGGAGCCACTCACGCGCCAGATCGCCCGGGATGTCGAAGGGGCCGCCCTTCGTGTCGCCCATGAACGCCACGCCGTCGTTCTCAGCTAGGCGACGAGCGTTCGTCAGGTCGACGCCGATGCCATCGCGCCGCGCGGTCAGGTCGGTGTAGATCTCGTCGACCGCCGCGCCATCGAGCCGAGTGCTGGCTACGGACTCGTCGCCGGCACGCGAGAAGCAGACGAGCGACACCCGCACGGCCGCTCCGTCGATCACCCACGGCTCGTCGCTCCACGCCTCGAAGATCCGCCGATTGTTCGTCGCGGCCGACAGCGCACGGCGGTTCGCGCCGCCTCGGATCGAATTCGTCGCGACGAGCCCGACCCGGGTTGCCTTGCCCGATGCGATCTGCTGACCCGCCTTGTCGAACCAGTAGCAAACGAGGTCCGCCTCGGCGGGCACGCGCCCGGCGTAGATCTCGAACATCCGCGACACGTAGTCCTCACCCAAGTTGGCGATCAAGAGCTTGCCACCGAGGAATGGCGGATTACCGATCACGACATCCGCTTCCGGCCAGTCCGGTTCGGTGTGGTCCGGCGTCAGGATCGCGTCGCGGCACTCAATGGTGTCGAGCGGCTTCAGGATGGGGTTGCGCGACTCCGCGAATCCGTGACGCCGCATCCACTGGATCTCGCCGATCCACACCGACACGCGCGCCAACTCGGCGGCGTAGGGGTTGATCTCGATGCCCTTCACGTTGGCCGGGCCGATCACCGGGAACGACCGCGGGAAGCCGAAGGCCTCCGCCTCGAACTGCACCTGGTGCTCCAGATCCTTGAGCGCCTGCAGCGCCAGATACAGAAAGTTGCCCGAACCGCACGCCGGGTCGAGCACCGTGAAGGCTCGCAGCCGGTCCAGGAACGTCCGGTAGCGCGATTCGGCCTCATTCCGGCGCTTCTTGCGGGTTGCGAGCGTCTTGGCGACGCCCGCGCGCTCCAAGTCGGCGGCGATCTCTGCTTTCTCCGCAGCCCATTCCGTGAGCCACGGGCGGATCACCACCGGCTCGACGAGCAGCATGATCTTGTCGCGGTCGGTGTAGTGCGCCCCGAGTTGGGAGCGCTTGTCGGGGTCGAGGCCGCGCTCGAACAGTGTGCCGAGGATCGACGGGTCGATCTCGGACCAGTCGAGGTTTGCCGCGCGCAACACCGCAGCTATATCGGGCTCCTCCAGCGGCAGAGCGTCGTCGTCAGCGAATAGCCCGCCGTTGAACCAGGGCACCGGTTCGAAACCAACCTCGCCACCGTGGGCCATCACGTCGAACAGAGTCCCCGCGAGGTCCGTGAAGCGATCCGGCTTGGGCCGAGCCCGGATCAGCATCCTCGAGAACATCTCGTCCGGCAGCAGTCCGACATCGTCGGCGAACATGCAGAAGACCAGCCGATTGACGAACAGTGCGACCCGCTGCGGGTCGTGGCCGCGTTCCCGCAATGCCTGAGCAATTTCGACGAATGATGCCGCCGCGCGCTCGGTCAGCGATTGACGGGTCTCTCCCGGCCGCAGCCGGTCGGGATCCGAGAACGCCCACTTCAGCAGGTCGCGGTTTGCGGCATCGGCCAAGTCGTCCAAGCCGAACTCGTGGGTCTCGCTGACGGTGTTCGTCCAGTTGGTGCGGATCCGGAACCGTCTCAAGTCGCAGACGATCAGCAGTGGCGGGTTCTCCAGCGCCAGCGCGTACTGCCGGAGCTGGTTGAACGCCGCGTCGAGGCTCTCGCCCGGACTCTTGTACTCCCACGCGAAGTGATGCCGCTTCCAGACATCGGCCCACCCGGGGCTGCCGCTGTCCTTCAGAGCGCCCCGCTCGAAGCAATACGTCTCACCGGTCGGATCGGCTTCGGCCGGCGTCGGCTCACCCAACACCCGGCAGAGATCGAGAAAATGCTCTTGAGCCGCGGAACGCTCCTTCAGAACCGACGAGCGCCACTTGGCGATGAACTCATGAGGCTCCACAGACAATCCCCTACCTGGCGACCGGCATCTCCTGGGCCGTCCACGTCAAGTCTCTTCGCATCGGACGGCAACTCGGCGGCAATCGCCGCGGGTGAGTCAGCATGTCAGAGGCTCTCGAAACTTCCTACGCATGATCATCGTGCCACACCTGACTCTTCAGGAAGGCCAAGGCGGTCCAGTCAGCACCGGATTCGAGGTTGGCGCCGAACTCCCTAGGCGGGTGGGCGGGCCTCCACGAATCCGGCGGCCGTGAAGCCGCCGTCGAATGCCAGTGCCTCGGCGATCCGCTCGCGGCGCATGATCTCGAAACTCGTGGCGTCGACGTAGGAATAGGTGCGCTCGTCGTGGCGGCGCAGCCAGTGCCCCGCCCGCTCATCGATGGCCTCGTCCACCACCACGACCGAGACACGCTGGGAGCGATCGAGGACGTCCAGGAATCGAAGAGCGGCGTCATGGCCCGCCCGTCGCCGCAACCAGGTCCAAGTCTCGCCGACGACGAGGTTCGACGTCCGCACCGGGCCGCGGGCTCCCCGCCAGAGTTCCGTCGCAGTGCCGTGGCGACGGTCGCGCGCGACCTGCAGCGCAACCCAGAACGAAGTATCGGCGAACCTCACTCGTTCAGGCCGTAGATCACGGCGTCTATGTCGTCGTCGGGTTCGACGTCGAGCCAGCCGATGAGGTCGTCGACCGGGTCTCCAGCGGTATGCAGGTTTGACCCGAGGGAGGCGCGCACGGCATCACGAACCAGCGCCGAGCGGGTCGTGCCCAGCTTGGCCGCCTGGACGGTGAGCGCATCATCCACATCGTCGTCCAGATATAGCTGTATACGCCGCATTACTGGAGTATACATCAAGTATCACTCTTGCCGGAGTGACATCCCACGCGTGAATCCTGCGGGCTGGGGACGGAATCGACGTCTGAACCCTCGACGACCTGCACCACGCCCTGCAAGCCGACCAACTCTGCTGGGCAGCGCGCTGTCGGGCCAAGGCCCCGCCTACCCACTCGGCGCGACTGATATGTGTAAGGATTTATCATAGAATATGATGTACTGTAATGGCAACTGAGGGTCTAGGGAAGTTTCAAATGTGGTCATGCTATAGTCATACCGTCAGCAAACGAGAGAGTTCCTATGCCGCAAGTGCAGGACCCGCTGCCTGAGACCATGCCTGCGGGCGAGTTCAAGGCGAAGTGCCTGGCCATCATGGACCGCGTGGCCGAGACCGGCGGGCAGGTCATCATCACGAAGTACGGCCACCCGGTGGCGGCGCTCGTGCCCTGTCCCCCGCCGGCGATCGAGGCACCGGAGTTGTGGGGATCCTGCAGGGGCGAGATCACCGTGACTGCCGATCTGACCGAGCCGACCACCGCGGAGGCGGACTGGATCAGCGACTGGGAAGCCGAGTGGGACGAGTTCCTCCCCGAGACCTCTGACAGCGACACAGCACCGACCGCCTAGTGCTGCTGCTCGACACCCACGTGCTGCTGTGGGTTCTGACCGGTGACGAGCGTCTCCGTCCCAACGCCCGCGATCTCATCCAGGACGAACTCCGGCGCCGGCGCCTGTTCGTGTCGTCCGCCACGTACTGGGAGTTGGCACAGCTGGTGCGACTCGGGCGCATCGATCTCGGCTGCGAGCTGCGGGTCTGGCGGGCACGGCGCATCGACGCCGGCATCGGAGAGATCCCGCTCGACTCCGAGACGCTCATCCTCGCCGAGGATCTGCGCGGGCAGGGCGCGCCGAACGACCTCGCCGACCGGCTGATCATGGCCGGCGCCATCTCCCGGCGCGGACGCCTTGCCACCGCCGACCGCGAGATCCTCGACTGGGACGGACCCCTCGAACGCATCGACGTCAGGACCTGACGGCGCGCTAACGCCGGGCTCGGTGGCGCTCAGGGCCAGTGGACGCCCGGGTAGGGATTGGGGTTCTCGGTGGCCCAACGGTGCAGGTGCCGGGCCAGGGCCGGGGCCAGGGCGGAGCCGCGCGGGTGCTCGTGCTTGCGCACGAAGACGACCGCGACCGACGTCTCGCCGGCGGCCAGGCGGTCCTTGGTGATCGTGGCGAAGTCGGCGACGTGCTCGGTCACGACGAGACGTTGCTGCTCGACGGCCGTCTCGTAGACGGCGGCGTCGTCGCAGCCGGCGAGTCCCGCCTCGGCCACGCCGACGGCATCGTGGCCGAGAGCGTTCAACTCCGCCGCCGCAGCCGGCGGCAGCATCTCGTCGATCAGCCACCTCAAGGCGACAGCAGCTGCTCGCGCCTGCCGGCCTGCCGGCGGACCTCCTCGGCGGCCCGCTCATCGGCCTCGATCAGCGCATCGACCTCCTCGGGGAACGCCGCATAGAAGTCAGCCGCCAGCAGCAGCGACGCTGCGGGCAACCCGGTCTCGGTGGCCAGATTCTCGACGCGGTCCATCCCCCGGCCCGGCACGTGGGCGAGGTCCCGCACCACCTCCCACACGTCGGGACCGCCCACCAGCCCGGCGCGCCGGCCCGCCGGCCCGGACCGGTAGACGATCCCGGGGAACCGGCGGGTCTTGAGCCCCTCGTCGAGCAGGGCGGAAACCAACTGCGTGATCGAGGTCCTAGCGGAACGGCTCTCGGCCTCGAGACGGTCGAGCAGGTCCTCGGGAAGGCGGAACGATGTCGGTCGTGGCACGGCAACACCTCGTAGTTGACTCGCGCTACATCGTAGTGATCACATCCCGGAGCCGCACCGCAAAGCGGGCGCGCATCTCGAGTGCCATCGGTTCAGCAGCCGCAGGCGATCTCCGTGCCCGGCTGGGGGCTCTCCCCCGCCGTGGCCTAGCCGTCTCGCTTCCACCGGTCGAGGCCGACGGCGGCAGCCTCCGACCCATACCCCGAGACCACCCGCTACTGCTCCGCCGCCGGTGTCTCCCCCGGCCGCTGTCGCAGCAGCGTCACGAGCACACCCCCGGTGATGGCGCCGTAGACGGCCCCCAGGACGGCCCAGCCGGCGATTCCCTCGGTGACTCCCGCTGTCAGACCGGCCACGATCCAACCCACGGCACTGGCGAGCAGCCAGCGGCCCGATCGGGTGAAGTGCGGCCGGAGCAGGCGCCACTGCAGGTAGCCGACCGCCGTCCCGTACAGGACCGCCGCCGAGACGGCCGCAACATCGGCGCCGAACGCCCGACCCGCCTCGGCATCGCCCACAGCACCCGCCGCCAGGCCCGCCAGGATGCCCGCGAGGATGCTGGCGACGGCGACGACGGCTCCCCCGACGATGCCGGTCCCTACCCAGCGGCCCGACCGGCCGACGTGCCGCCGCAGCGCCGGCCATTGCAGCACTGCCGCTGCGGTGCCGCCCGCAGTCACGGGCGCAAGCACCGTGATGCCCCCGGATGACCCGATAGCGGATTCCGTGAGACCGCCAACGGTGAAGCCGGCCGCACTGGCCAGGCCCCACCAAAGAAACATCCACCAGTTCGCGGGGACCACTCGTCGCACGGCGGTCAAGTCTGGCGTCTCCGCGGCCTCAACCCTCGACCGCCCGCCGGGAGCGGACCGTCCACGACCGAGGAAGAACCTGCAGAAGCTCCACACGACCGTCGAGATCGCCCCGCGACCGGCCTCGGAGCACGTGTCCTGGCGGTGTCGCCGCTGGTAGGTCGCCGGAGAACGCGGGGGCACGCCGCCAATCACGTCCCTTGGATGTGACATCGGTCACACCCGCTGGGCGCCAGGGACCCGGACGACCCGGCGGCGACGGCGGAGACTCCTGACCTGGGTTTTTGCGGGTGTCGGCGCGTCCCGATCCAGCCATTCGACCGACCACTTTCCATCTACTCCCGAGAATACTCAAACTTACGTTGCTATTCTGTCACAGGCGAACTATAGTCTGACTAGAAGTAATCAAGAGCGGCGTGGCCGCTCGGGGGAATGCAAGAGCGGGGGTGATGAGCAGATGGACGGGCATCCGCAGAGCAGCCCATCGGCGGGTGCTGGAGCGGTTGTTCCCGAGTCAACCGGCGCCGATCCGCAGGGCAGCCCATCGGCGGGTGCTGGAGCGGTTGTTCCCGAGTCAACCGGCGCCGGTGCCGGCGCTGTGACCCCTGGGGCGACCGACGCCGGTGCTGGCGCTGCGGTTTCTGGGTCAGCCGGCGCCGATCCGGTTGGCGGTGACGGGGTGGGTGCGGCGCGGGTTCGCGAGTGGGCGGTGCTGGGTGAGTGGTTGGCGTCGCCGCCGCCGCTGTTGCACAAGGTCGATCTGGCGGTGTTGCAGGAACGGTTGGTGTTCATGGGTCGGGCGCGGGCCTCTCTGGCCGCCGCGGAGGCCGACGTTGTCGCTGAGGTCTCTCGCCGGGAGGGCGACGCCGCCGCCGAGGAGACGCTGCGGCGCACCCAGAAGCGCTCCCGGGCGGGCGCTCGCAAGGCCGTGAAGACCGCCGCGCAACTCGAATGGGCGCCACACGTGGCCGGCAAGCTCGCCGACGGCGCCATCACCCCCGAAGCCGCCGGGTTGATCCTGGACGCTGCCGGCGAGACGCCGGTGGACCATGACGCCCTTCTCGAGGCCGCCGAGGAGGAACCCGACGATCTGTTCCGCAAGACCCTCAAGGAGCACGTCAACGAGCGCACCAGCGAAGAGGAACTCGAGGCCCGCCGGGCGGCGCAGCGGCGCCGCCGCCGTGCCTCGATCAGCGAGCAGGACGATGGCATGTTCCACCTGTTCGCGCAGTTCGACCCGCTCACCGGCAACCAGGTGCGCGCCGCTCTGTTGGCCAAGTCCGACGAGTTGTTCCGCTCAGAGGATTCCAGGGACCGCCCCACGTACCCCCAGCGTTTCGCCGACGCCCTCGCCGAACTCATCTGCACCGGCACCGGCGGCGGCACCGGCGGCGGCACCGGCGCGCCCCCCGGTGTGGAGTTGATCGTGCTGGCCGACTACGACCAGGTGCACGGGGAGATCACCAACGCCCGCCTCACCGACGAGACCCGCCTCACCGAGGCCGAGGCCCTGGCGCTGGCGTGTGACGCCAAGATCCTGCCGGGCATCTTCAACAAGCACACCGGCAACGCTGTGCTGGGCCGCTCCCAGCGCAAGATCCCGAAGTGGCTCCACAAGCAACTCATCGCTCGCGACGGCGGCTGCATCGGCTGCGGCGCCCATCACAACATCTGCCAGGTCCACCACATCCGCCACTGGCAACACGGCGGCGAAACCACTCTCGAGAACACCTGCCTGGTCTGCTGGCGCTGCCACCACGTCCGCATCCACCAAAACGGCGAAGAGGTCACCCGCCACCCCGCAGGCCACCTCACCCTCGCACCGCCAACCGACACGCCCGCCGCCGACCGACCCTCGCGCCCGCCGCCACACGACCGGCACCGAACCCACCGCCATCGAACCGCCGAGCCGTCCCGACCCGAGACCCACCCCGGCAAGCCCGTCGACTCGTGCCACCAACTCTCGCTGGCACCGCAGCTGAGCTTCGGAGAACCTGAACCGGCACTCAGTTCGCCCTGAGCCTCGCGGCGTCGCGCCTCACGGCCCGCAGCCGTGTTGACTGGATCCGTCACATGTCCAACTCGCGGGAGGGCGGTGGGTGAGAGCCCGCTTCGGCACAATCTCTAGGCTCGCCGGATTGATCGGCCGGCTTGGCTCCACCAACGGGTCGCGTCCCTACCTGCGCGACTGCATCATCGTGAGCCTGGCGGTGGCGCCGACGGGGGTGACCTTCGGCGTGGTCGCCGACGCCGCCGGCTTCGACTTGGCACGCATCGTGGTGATGTCGGCGCTGGTGTTCACCGGGGCCTCGCAGTTCGCCGCGGTCGGCGTCATCAACGACGGCGGCAGTGGCGGCGCGGCGGTCGGCTCGGCGCTGCTGCTGGCGGCCCGCAACGCCCTCTACGGGCCGGTGATGCGCCGCGCCCTGCCCACCTCGACAGCGGCACGGCTGGGGGCGGCCCAGCTCGTCATCGACGAGACCACCGCCCTGTCCACCGCCCAGACCAACCGCCGCGACGCCGCCGGCGCCTTCTGGTTCTCCGGTGTCATCCTGTGGCTGGTCTGGAACGCGTGCTCGGTGGCGGGGGCGCTGCTCGGCGCCGTCCTCGGCACGCCCGAGACCTGGGGCCTCGACGCGGCGTTCCCCGCAATTCTCGCGGCGCTGCTGGCTCCCCACCTGCGCACGGCCGCGGGGCGCACGGCAGCGCTGGGGGCGGCGGCGGTCGCCCTGGGCGTGGTGCCGGTCACCGGGACAGGCGTCCCGGTCCTGCTGTCGGTCGTGGCCCTGGCGCCCGCGCTGTGGGTACGGGCCCGCCGTAAGGAGCCACCTGTCGGCGAGGGCGCCCGCAAGGAACCACCCGCCGACGACACCCGCGATGGCACACCGGGGACGGCACAATGAGCCGGCCGAGGACTTCGACGCGGCCACGCGGGACGTCATGGCCCACCGATGGCACATCGGAGACGGCACGGTGAGTTGGCCCCTGATGATCGCCCTGGTGGCGGGCTCCTATGGCCTGAAGGCCCTGGGCGTCTCGAAGGTGGGAGGCCGCTTCGAGCACAGGCTGGGACCGGCGGTGACCCTGCTGCCGGCGGCGCTGTTCGCCGCGCTCGTCGTGATCATGACCTTCGAGGACGCCGGCACGCTCACACTCGACGCCCGCGCCGCCGGCGTGGCGGCCGCAGCGGTGGCGGTGTGGCGCAAGGCCCCGCTCGTCCTGGTCGTCGCCGTCGCCATGGCCGTCACCGCCGGCGTCCGGGCCCTCACCTGACCCACCAGCCCGTCGCGATACCAGTCGATGCTCCCCGCGACGAGGACCGCGTTGTCCGGGTCCTGACCTGACCGCGCAGCCCGTCACAACACGCCTCCCAACAGCCGGCAGGCCGACGGTCGCTATAGTGGCCGCGCCGCTGGAGGAAGGGGTCCTGGATCGTGTTGCTGGCGGGGTTGATGTCGCCCATAGTCGGCGCAGTGGCCGCGCCGCCGGAGGAGGGGGTTCCGGATCGTGGCTGAATCGCTCGGGATCGACCACCTCCTCGAGCTCTCCGGGACCGAGATGATCCTCGGGTTCCTGACCCCGCTGTTCATCTTCGCGGCGTTCTTCCTGGCACAGGTCCTGCTTCCGGCGATACGGGTCCCCGGCTACGCCGTCGATCCCGCCACCGGCGAACCCCGCAAATACCGCCTGAACGGCCTGCTGGTCTACGTCATCGCGGTGGTCGTGTGGGCCGTCGGGTTCGCCGGGATGCCGCGCGACTGGTTCTACCGGTCCACGCTCTACGCCGTGGCCGGCGGCACCGGACTGTGCGTCCTCATCGCGGTCGCCGCGGTGTTCAGCCAGCCGCGGGGCGACTCCAGGAATCCGCTCTCGGGGCTGTGGGCCGGGCGGAGCCGGGAGCTGTCGCTCTTCAACCACCGCTTCGACCTCAAGATGTACACCTACGTCGTCGGCGGGGCGATGTGGGCGCTGAACGCCCTGTCCGGCGCCGCCTACCACCACGAGCGCTTCGGCGACGACGCCAACCCGGGCGTCTACCTGTACGCGGCGTTCCTGACGTTCTACGTGCTGGACTACTTCGTCTACGAGCGCGTCCAGCTCTACACCTACGACATGATGCACGAGCAGGTCGGCTTCCGGATGCTGTGGGGCGGGCTCATCTTCTACGGCTGGCTGTTCATCCTCCCGCTGTGGGGTATGGCCGCCCACCCCCACCCCGGCTTCTCCCCTGCCTGGACGCCCTTCTGGCTCGCCGGGACCGCCGTGCTGTTCCTCCTCGGCTGGGGCATCTCACGTGGCACCAACATGCAGAAGTACACCTTCAAGCGCTGGCCCGACCGCAAGTTCATGGGAATCATCGAACCCGAGTACATCCAGGCCGGCGAACGCAAGATCCTGGTCAACGGCTTCTGGGGCATGGCCCGCCACTTCAACTACATGGGCGAGTGGACCCTCGCCCTGGCCATCGGCCTGGTCTTCGGCCACTTCGACAATCTCTGGGCCTGGACCTACACGATCTTCATCCTCGGATTCTTCACCTGGCGCCAGATCGCCGACGACCAGCACTGCGCCGAGAAATACGGCGCCGAGAAGTGGGCCGAGTACCAGGCACGGGTCAAGTACCGCATCTTCCCCGGCGTCTACTGAGACCGAGCCCTGTCGAGGGGCGGCCAGTCACTATTCCCCTCGCGGATCCGGCAATCTCGCCTGTGAGCTAGCTGTCAGATGGGGAGGGGCGACCAGTCTGGATTCCCTTCGCCGATCCGGCGCTACGTGCACCGTCACGGCGCTTTGATACTTTGGCCGCCCGTATGTCCGGGAACCCTGGGGCACTGGCGCCGATGGCCGAGCGGCTGACCCGGCCCGACTGGGTGCGCCGCGTCAACCTGATGGCCGGCTCGGTCGGCGGCCGGGCCGGGGACCTCGTGCCCATCGACGCCGAGGACCTGCTGGCTCGGGCCGCGGCGTCCCTCGGCGGCATGCCGGCCGGCGACCTGGGCGACCCGCTCTGGCGGCGACGCTTCGAGGATCTCGTCGCCGCCGTCGACGCCGCCCCGATGCACGTGGTCGGACGGCTGATGACCAAGCAGGAGTTGTTGCGCTCGCTGCGCACCCGCCTGCTGCTCACCACCACCGTCGACGCCGCCCCCGGGATCGCCGCCGAGCCGGTGGCCGCTCCGGTGTTCATCGCCGGTCCCGCCCGCTCGGGCACCTCGATCCTGTTCGAGTTGCTCGCCCTGCACCCCGACCTGCGCGCCCCGACCGCTGCCGAGGGCCTCCACCCGGTGCCGTTGCCCGAGGGCGGCGCGGCCGATCCGGCGCTGCTGGGCGAGTGCGAGCAGGAGCTGTGGGCCGACGTCCAGCCGGAGTTCCAGGCCATGCACGAGTTCCGCACCGACCTGCCCGTCGAGTGCATAACCCTCACCCAGGGCAGCTTCTGCGGCTTCCACTGGAGCATGATCGCCCCGCTCGAGGGGTGGTTCCCGGACCCGGCGGTGAACTACGACTACGAGCGACGGTTCCTGCAGGTGCTCCAGCACGGCGCCGGCCCCACGCAATGGGTGCTGAAGACCCCCGGCCACCTCATGACGCTTCCCACCCTGTTCGACGCCTTCGCCGACGCCTGGGTGGTGCAGACCCACCGTGACCCCGCCCGCACCATGCCCTCCACCGTGAGCATCCTCACGACGGTCCAATGGCTGCGCAGCGACGATGTCGACGCGGAGCTCACCGCGGAGGTGGTGCTCGCCGTCTTCAGCGACGCGCTCAACAACTCGGCCGAGCTGCGCCGATCAGGGGTCGTGCCGGCCGAGCGCTTCGTGGACGTCCACTACTCGCGGCTCATTGCGGACCCGGCCGCCACCCTCGGCGCAGCCCTCGAGCAGATGGGCCTGTCCTTCACCGACAGCTACGCCACCGCCGTCGAGGACTACCTGGCCAACAAGCCCAAGGGCAAATTCGGCGTGCACCGCTACCGACCCGAGGACTGGGGATTCACCGCCCACGGGCTACGGACCGCCACAGCCCCCTACCTCGACCACTTCGGCGTGGCCCACGAAGGCTGAGTAGCTCCCGATGAACCGCAGCCGCCGATGAATCCAGAGCCGTTGATGGACACCGATTCCCGCCGGGCCCTGGCCGAGCTGATCGAGACGCTGCGCGAGGCGGACGAACGCTGGGTGTCGCCCGAGTGGAACCTGCTCACCGCAGACGACGCCGTCGACGCCCACCGGGCGCTCATGCACTACCTGCAGTGGGGGCTGGTCGGGCTGTTCGAGCGCGACCCTTCCGCCCCCCGATTCCGCCGCATGGTCGACCCCCACCGCAAACTCCTCGGCGACAACCCCGACGCCATCTACTTCGACGCCCCCGTCTCGGCCGATCACACCTACCGGGTGCGAGGCGAGACCAAGGGTGCCGTCTACATGTCGATCAGCATCGAGTCGGGCACCGCCTGGGGGTCGATGGACAACCAGGTGGTCGGCGTGATCAACGACACCTCCCTCGACATCGACGCCGACGGCCGCTTCGAGATCCACCTCGGCGGCGAGCCCCGCGAGCGCAACTGGCTGGCCCTGCCATCCGGCGCGGGATCGATCAGCACCCGGCACTACTTCGAGGACATCACGCACGCGGCGGCCGACCCGGCCCGGGTACCGGCCATGGAGATCGAGGTGATCGGCGGCACACCCCCGCCCCGGCCGTCCGACGCCAGCGTCAGCGCCGGCATCCGGCGGGTCGCCGCCCTGCTGCGCGAGCTCACCGTGGACCGCCCGCCGATCGCCCAGGGAGAGCCCCGCTCGTGGATCTCCCTGGTTCCCAACCGGTTCCCCACCCCCGGCCCGCCCGGCGACGTGGGCCTGTCCGCCCTCGACGCCGCCTACGCCATGGCCCCGTTCGTGATCGGCCCCGACGAGGCGCTGGTGATCCGCGCCCGCTGGCCGAAGTGCCGCTACGCCCACGTGAGCCTCTGGAACCGCCACCTGCAGAGCCTCGACTACACGGCCCGGTCGATCTCGCGCAACCGGGCCCAGACCGTCGCCGACGCCGACGGCCGGTTCACCGCCGTCGTCTCCCACAGCGACCCCGGCACCGGTAACTGGCTCGACACCGAGGGCCGCCCCTTCGGCATCGTCTTCTGGCGCTTCATGCTCCCCGAAGGCGACATCGAGACCCCCCAAGCCCAACTGGTGCCCCTCAGCGACCTCCCCGCCCATCTCTGATCCGGCGCCGGGCGCCGCGCGCCTGCTACCCGAGCGGCAGGCCCCTGAGCGCCCTCACAGCCCGGTGAACTCGCGGAGCCAGTCGGTGAGAATCTCCAGGAATTCGGGGGCGAACTCGCGCTTCAGCCTGGCGTACTCGTTGACGCTGCCGGTGACGGCCTCCTGGAAGAGGTGATTCGCCGAGAAGACCGTGGCGATCGTGTAACCCGGGACGCTCGACTCGGCGATGGCTTCCGACATGGCGGTCGAGTTGCCGGCCGCCGCAACCTGCGTGTCCAACTCGCCGAACAGCGCGAGGACCGGAACGTCGAGGGCGACGATCGGTGGCCTCGGGTCGTGCTCGACGAACGACGCGAACCAGGGGCTCCGCCAGCTTGCCAGTGTGTCGGCGACTATGGAGTCCACCATCGCGTCCTCATTGGGGATCGTGTCCCGCATCTCGTCGGAGAATGCCTCGAACTCCTGTCGAATCTGAGACCGGAGGCTTGCCTCAACCTCATCCCATCCCTGCCCGGTGGCGATGGCGCTGAACACCATCCGCTGGAGCACCAGGAACTCTTCGACCTCGGCGGATGTGGCACCGGACTCCTCGAGGAGAACGAGTTGCTGTTCCAGAATGACGTCCGCAAGAGGCAACACAGGGGCGGCCAGCAGCGCCACGAAGGCCACGCCGTCGCTGCGGTTGGCCACCACCGGTGCGACGATCCCGCCCTCACTGTGGCCGACCAGCCCGATGTTGCCGGCATCGATGTCGTCCCGGGAGCGCAGCACGTCGACCGCGGCCTCGACATCGCCGGCCCGGTCCTGCAGAGTCGCCTGCAGGCCATCGCCACCCGAGCCGCCGACACCCCGGTCGTCGAACCGCAACGAGGCCACACCGGCCTCGGCCAGCTTGTTGGCGAGTACCGCGAACAGCCGGAACCCGGCAACCGCGGAGTCCCTGTCCTGATCACCGCTGCCGCTGATCAGGACGACCGCCGGGTGCGGCCCGTCGCCCTCGGGGAAGGTCACCTCGCCGGCCAGGGCGATGTCGCCATTGGCGAAGACCACCTTCTCGCGGCGGAACGACGCGCCCTCACCGGGCTCCTCGAAGCGCTGCATCCAGAAGGTCTCGGTCATGCCGGCCTGGGTGAATTCGCCCTCGATCACCCCGTCGCCGACTTCCCCGTCCCAGACGGCGAGCCCGAGGGGTGACTCCAACTCGAAGTGGAGTCGGCCCGCATCCAGCACGACGTTCGACAGCGGCAAGGCGTAGTTGCCCTGTATGTCGATCGTCCCGCGGAGACCGTCCCCGGATGCGGTCAAGTCCACCGCAAAGGGCAGATCGGGTACCGCTACCGAGATTCCGCCCTCCCAGCGCCCCTCCAGGTCGGCGGGCCCCAGACCGCCGGCCCCGGAAGTCTCCGGATAATCCGCAGCGTCGGGATCGGCAGGCGCAGGCGGTTCCGGATCCGGGTCCAGGTCCGGGGCAGGACTGGTCGCTGTCTCCTCGGTGACCTCCGGAGCTGCGGGTTCCGGGACAGGTGTCGGATCCGGTTCCGGATCCGGTTCCGGGACAGGATCCGGTGCCGCGGGCTGTGTGGATTCAACGGTTGCGGCGGGCGCAGGCTCTGGCGCGGCTGCCGGCGCAGGCTCCGCCGCGGTCGTCGGCGCAGGCTCCGGCACGGGCTCCGGGGGCGATGGATCCTGACCGCCGCACGCCGCTGCTGCGAGCAGCAGGACGACCACCGAGGCAAGAATCCGGATGGGTCTGAGTCCGGCCATCAATCACCTCACCCAAGCGGAGATACCGAACCAACCGTACCGCGGCCGGTCCGAGACTCCGCGGGGCTCAGAACGACGCCCGGATGGCCCAGAGATCGGGGAACGCGGGACGCATTATCGTGCCGCGGAGGTAGCTGGCCCCGTCGGAGCCGCCCGTACCTGGCTTGGTGCCGATCGTGCGCTGCACCATCATCACGTGCCGGTAGCGCCACTCCATGAAGCCCTCGTCGAAGTCGGTGAGGAGCTCGCAGATCTCCAGCAGCGCCGGCTCGGACCGGTAGATCTCCAGGAGGGTCGCCTGTAACTCCGGCGAGGGCTCGTGCGGAAGTGCGACATCGCGCTCGAGAACCGAGGAGGGGATGGCGAAACCCTTCCTGGCGAGGAACCGGACGAAGGCGTCCCAGACGGTCGGCTCCGCCAACCTGCACTCCAGCCGTTCGCGAGCGTCCGGGTCGCTGTCGAGAAGGTCGAAATGAGACTCGTCGAACTGGCCGAGCAGGATCTCGAGCTCGCGGAACTGGGCGGACTGGAACCCGCTGGCGTTCTCCAGGAACGGGCGGAAGGAGGCGAACTCCAGCGGGGTCATGGTCTCGAGCACGTCGAGCTGGGCGACGAGGGTCTTGAGGATCTTGAGCACGCGTTTCAGCTGGTGGGCACCCCTGGACGGCGCACCGGCGTCGAGGTGACCGCGGAGCGCGTCGAGCTCGTGCAGCACCTGCTTGAACCACAGCTCGTACACCTGGTGGACGACGATGAACAGCGTCTCGTCGTGTTCGGGCTGACCCGTGTCCGGGTCGACCGAGCGGCACTGCTGCAGCGACAGCAACTCGGGGATCCGCAGGTACGACCCGTAGGTGACGTCGTCGCTCATTCGGGCCCTCCAGTCATCAGGGCGTCGGGCCGGGCCAGCGGGTCGAGCCCAGGCAGGGACGGGAGTTCGGCGACCAGCTCGGCCGCTCGATCCCAGTCGACCTCCGCCAACGATGCCCGCCCGGCCGCGAGCTCGCCCAGGATCTCCCCGTTGCGGGCGGCCCGAGTTGCGGCCTCGGCATACGGCATCGTCGAGAACATGACCATGTTGTACCGCGGGCTCAAGCGGTCGGGATGCCTGCGCTGGAGTTCCAGAGCAAGCTCGCGCCGCATCAGGTAGCCGGGGGCGACCACGCCCGCCCGCATCTCCACGTAGTTGTCCAGCGCCATGTCGGCGATGGCGTCCGCGTTGGGCTTCCGCTCCGCCTCGAAGGCGGCGAACGCCGCTGCGATGTCGTCGGGCCGATCCCGGAGATGACGGTCGAGGGCGCGTGCCGACTCCATGGCCAGGTTCATGCCCTGCCCGTGGAAGGGCACGATGGCGTGCGCCGCGTCGCCGACGAGCACCGCCCTGTCGTCCACCGACCAGCCGCTGCAGCGCATCGTCGCCAGCCGCCCGTGGGGGTTTGCGAAGAACTGCTCGACGAGGTCCGGCACCATGCGGATGAGATCCGGGAATTCCCGCTTGAAGAACAGGGACGCTGCTTCGGGGTCCGCCAGCGAGGCGAAGCTGGGGTCCCCCTCGTTCGGTGCGAACAGCGTGGCCGTGAAGTCACCTTCGGGATTGGCGAGTGCGATCAGCATGAACTCGCCGCGCGGCCAGATGTGCAGCGCATGGGGATCGAGGCGGAAGCCGCCACCCTCGGTGGGCGGGATCTCCAATTCCTTGTAGCCATGGTCGAGCCAGTCGACCTCCGCCATGCCGCCGTTGGCGGCCACGATCGCTCGACGGATCTCCGAGCCGGCCCCGTCGGCCCCGAAGACGGTGCCGAACGCCTCGGTGTGCTCGACGCCGTCGGGCCCGGCCACCGCGAGCGTGCCCGCGTCGAGATCGATCGCCTGCACAGCGCTCTCGAAGTTGATCGTGATCCGGCCGGTGGCCTCGGCAGCGTCGAGCAGGATGCCGTTGAGACCGCGCCGCGACACCGAGTGGATCACCTCATGGGATTGGGTGCCGTAGGGCTGCAGGATGGGCTCCCCTTCAGCGTGGACCATCCGGCCCCTCATGGGGATCGTGATCTCGTCGACCCGCTCGATCAGCCCGACTTCGGCGAGAGGGACGATCCCGCGGGTGGCGAGGGCGAGGTTGATTGATCGCCCGGCCCGGATCGCGACCCGGCGGATGTCCGGGCGGGCCTCGTAGACGGTCACGTCGCGTCCCTGTCGCGCCATATAGATCGCCATCAGGGCACCCGCCGGTCCGGCGCCCACCACGACTGTCGGGCCGCGCGCGCCGAGGGCGCTCATCGGGCCGCCCCGTCGAGAGCGCCATCCAGGATGTCGACGAAGCGCCGGATGTCGTCGAAGCTGTTGTAGAGGGGCACCGGCGCCACCCGGACCACGTCGGGAGACCGCCAGTCGCAGGCGACGTCGGCCTGCTGCAACGCCCGGTGCACGGCGCGGCCGTCGACGCCCGGTTGCCGGACCCGCAGCGAGTGCTGGCAGCCGCGCTCGGCCAAGGCAGCCGGCGTGATGCTCTCGAGCCGATCGCCGAACAGCTCGGCGAGCAGGAAATCGAGATACCGGATCTGCCGCTCCGACTTCTCTCGCAGCGGCGCCATGCCGCCCGCCCGGTCGAAGACGTCGAGTGACGCCCGCAGCGGCGCCATGGCCAGGATGGGCGGGTTGGAGAGCTGCCACGACTCGACGGTGGGGATCGGCTCGAACACCGTGCCCATCTCGAAGCGGATGTCCTTGCGCTGGCCCCACCAGCCCAGGAGCTTGGGGAGCGAACGGTCGCCGACGTGACGCTCGTGCACGAAGGCGCCACCTATCGCGCCCGGGCCGGCGTTGAGGTACTTGTAGCTGCACCAGACCGCGAAGTCCACGTTCCAGTCGTGCAGCGCCAGCGGGATGTTGCCCGCGGCGTGCGCCAGGTCGAAGCCGACCCGGGCGCCGACGGCATGGGCCGCGGCGGTGATCTCCGCCATCGGGAGCACCTGGCCGGTGTAGTACTGCACGCCGGGAAGCATCACGAGCGCCAACTCGGCGCCCGCCTCGGCGATCAGCGCCAGCAGGTCCTCGCACCGGAGTGTCTCCTCGCCGGGGCGCGGCCGGGCCAGCACCAGCGACTCCGCCGGGTCGCCGCCGCGCTGGCGGATCTGACTCTCGACGGCGAAATGGTCGCTGGGGAAGGCGTGCTCCTCGATGAGGATCTTGTGCCGGTCCGCGGTCGGCTCGTAGAAGCTCACCATCAGCAGGTGCAGGTTCACCGTCAGGGAGTTCATGGCGACGACCTCGTGCGGGCGCCCGCCGACGAGCCGCCCCAGCGGGACCGCCAGCAACTCGTGATACGGCTCCCAGGCCAGTTCGCCGGCGAAGTGCCCGGCCACCCCGAGGCGGGCCCAGCGCTCCAACTCGGCGTTCACGTAGTCGGCGGCCGCGCGCGGCGCGGCCCCCAGCGAGTTGCCGGCCAGGTAGGTCTGCGGCGCCCCGTCGCGGCCCACCGGCAGGTGGAACTCGTCGCGGAAGCGCGCCAGCGGATCGGCGGCGTCGAGGGCCGCAGCCGTCTCGGCGCCGGTGGTGAACGGGATGTCCGGACCGGTCATGGCTCCGAGCGCAGAGGATCGTCGGCGTTCGGTTGGCCGGAGGCAGCCCGTCGCCGGCGGGAGATCACAGGTGCTCGGGACATCCCGGGCCCTACAGCCGCACCCATCCTTCCGGCGGTTCCTTGCCCGGGTGGATCGCCCCGCACTGACCGCAGGTGCGCAGTTCCTCGTGCCGGTAGAACTGCTGGAACAGCGGCGGCAGGTCGTCCACGATGCTGGTCAGCATCACCTCGGTGCGGTGGACGAGCGCCCGGCACTCGAAGCAGTACCACTCGAAAGCGTCCGCTGCGCCCGGGGGTCGCTTCGGCTCGATGACGAGTCCGACCGATCCGGGCTGTGGGCGCTGGGGGGAGTGGCGCACGTGGGGCGGCAGGAGGAAGATCTCACCCTCCCGGATCGGCAGGTCGCAGTGCACGCCGTCCTCGATGACCTTGAGGACCATGTCCCCCTCGAGCTGGTAGAAGAACTCCTCGACGGGGTCGTCGTGGAAGTCCGTGCGGCGGTTGGGGCCGCCCACGACGGTGACCATGAGGTCGGCGTCCTCCCAGATCTGCCGGTTGCCCACGGGCGGCTTGAGCAGATCGCGGTGCTCCTCTATCCACGCCTGGAAGTTGAACGTTCTGAGCCGCGTCGGGTTCGTCATGTCAATCTCCTGGTTATTGGCTGTGATCGGGCGCTCACACGTGAAGTCCGCACTGTTCGAAGGCCTCACGTGTCGCCGCCTTCTCGGCCTCCGTGAGTTCCAGCAGCGGCGGGCGGACCCGGCCGCCGACCTGGCCCAGCAGTTCCTGCCAGTACTTCTGGTGGGCGTGGGGCTTCTCGGGGGGCCTGGTCCGCTTCAGGGCGTCGCGCACGGGGTTCAGGCTCTCGCTGATGCGGCGCGCCCCGGCGGCGTCGCCGGCGAACGCCGCCTGCGTGTAGTCGTGCATGCGCCGGTCCGTCGCCGTCTGCAGCAGGAAGGGCGGCGAGGAGCACAGGTAGAGCCGCCAGTCGAGTTCGAGGATGTTGTCGAGCCACTCGTCCTCGGAGGCGGTGCTCACGGCAATGCGGTCGGAGGCCAGTGCGGTGAGCTCGGCGTAGAGCCGGCGCGGGACGCTGTACTTGATGGCCACCACGTTGTCCAAGTCGGCGAGCCGGTTGCAGAGCCCCGGCGACATGACGTAGCCGCTGTCGGGGTGGCTCCACAGGGCGATGCCGATGTCGACGGCCTCCGAGATCGTCTCGTAGTACCGGTAGACGGTCTCGTCGTGCTCGGTGGTGAAGTGCAGCGTCGGGGCGTGGACCACGATGTAGTCCGCGCCGGCCCGCTCGGCGTGGCGGGCGAGATCCAGGACGACGTCCAGGTTCTGATCCGAGCAGGACATCATGGTCTGCGCCCCTCCCCCGGCGGCGTCGACGGCCATTTCCAGGCTCCGCTTGCGCTCGTCGAGGCTCATGGAGAAGAACTCGCCCTGTTTGCCCGAGACGAAGAGCCCGGCGATGCCCAGGTCCTCGGTCCAATGGCGGACGTTGTTGCGGAACCCGTCCTCGTCCAGCCGAAGATCGTCGGTGAACGGCATCAGAGCGGCCGCCCAGATGCCCGTCAGGTTGGCCCGGGCGTAGTCCTTGGCGTCGGCTCTGGCGTAGTCCATGTCGCGGCGGGAACCTCGGCTAGACGATCTCGATGCTGTGCGAGACGTTCTTGACGACCATGTAGTTGTGCAGGCCCTCGACGCCGCCCTCGCGGCCGTAGCCGCTGGACTTCACGCCGCCGAACGGCGTCTCGGGCACCGACGCCTCCAGCGTGTTGATCGAGAGGTTCCCGGCCTCCACCCGCTCGACCATGCGGTCCACGTAGTCCGCACGGTTGGTGAACCCGTAGGCAGCCAGCCCGTAAGGCACCGCGTTGGCACAGTCGATGGCGTCGTCCAGCGACCCCACCCGGTTCACCACGGCGAGCGGCCCGAACGGCTCCACCTGCATGACCCGGGCATCGGCGGCCACCTCCGCCAACACGGTGGGCTGGAAGAAATAGCCACGGTTTCCGATCCTCTCCCCGCCCGTGGTGACGGTGGCTCCCTTGCCGCGTGCATCCGCCACGAGCTCGGTCAACGCCGCCACCCGGCGGTCGTTGGCCAGCGGGCCCATCTCCACGCCGGGCTCCATGCCGTCGCCGACCACCGTCGCCGCGGCGCGCTCGGTGAAGACGTCGAGGAACTCCTCGAAAATGGACTCGTGCACGAAGAAGCGCGTCGGCGACGTGCACACCTGGCCGGCGTTGCGCATCTTGCGCACCGCCGAACTGACCGCCGCCGCCTTCACGTCGGTGTCCTCGCAGACGATCACCGGCGCATGACCCCCGAGCTCCATGAGCACCGGCGTCATCGCCTCGGCGGCAAGCCCGGTGAGGTGCCGCCCGACCGCCGTCGAGCCGGTGAAGGCGACCAGCCGGATCGCCTCGTGGGGGATCAGGTATTCCGAGATCTCCGACGGCACGCCGAAGACCAGGTTCAGCACACCGGGCGGCAGGCCCGCATCGGCGAACGCCCGGGCGATGTGCATCGCGCCCGCCGGCGTCTCCTCGGACGCCTTGAGGATGATGGAGCATCCCGCCGCCACTGCACCCGCCACCTTGCGAGCCGGCTGGCTCATCGGGAAGTTCCACGGCGAGAACGCCGCCACCGGGCCGATGGGCTGCTGGTGGACGACGTAGTTGATGCCCGGCCCGCTCGGGATGACCCGCCCATAGGCACGCACCACCTCGCCGGCGTCCCACTCGAAGAACTCGCAACCCCGGACGACCTCCAAGCGGGCCTGCCGCAAGGGCTTGCCGTGCTCCAGGGTGATGTCACGTGCGATCTCCCCCTGGCGTTCCCGCATCAGGGCCGCGGCGGCACGCAGGACGTCGGCGCGATCCCTCGGGGCGGTTTCGCTCCAGACACCGAACCCCTTGGCGGCCGCCTCCAGGGCATCGTCCAGATCCTGCCGCCCGGCACAGGAGAGACGGCCTATGACCTGCTCGCTCGCCGGGTTGACCACGGGCAGATCAGCCGTCGTCGTGCGCCACGACCCACCGATGTAGAGCCCGATGTCGGGGTAGTCGGTCATTTTGGAAGCCTCGATTCTTGGAAGCCTCAATTCCGGATTTGGATCGTCGCCAACTCGATGCTGCAGGACAGCACCAGATCTTCGATGGGGGGATCCGGCACCACCGAGAACGGACGAGTCGAACCCGCTTCGAGCGTAACGGTCGTGGTTCCCTGACCGAGCGCCTCCGAGCCGAAACCGTTGAAGATCACGCCGATGGTGACCTCGAGCCGTTCGGTGGCCCCGGTCCGGACCTCGCCGTCCCAGCCGTCCTCGGTACAGGTACCGAGGTTCACGAACTCGGTCAACTCGCGCAGCGAGGCTTCGTCGGTCGCGTCGGGAGCTGTTTGCGGCGCCGTCGCCGGCAGCCGGAGGCACGCGGTCGACAGGACGCCCAGCAGGACCGCCAGTCCAAGCACCGAGGTCACCGCTCGCTCAACCATGCTTCGGAGCCGTCGAGATGGCACCCGTGATGAGCCCGACCAGCCGTTCCACGGTGGTCGCATCATCGACGGGTTCGACTGCGACGACCCTCCCCCGCCGCAGCACCACGAACCTGTCGCAGACCTCGAGGACCTGCGGCATGTCGTGGGTGACCAGCAGCACCGCCATTCCCGCCCCGGCGAGATCCCTGACCAGCCGCAGCACCTCGGCGGACTGTTGCACACCCAGCGCCGCGGTCGGCTCGTCCAGGAGCACGATCGACCGGGCCCAGCGACCGGCTCGGGCCACCGCCACGGACTGCCGCTGGCCGCCTGACAGCGCCGCCACCGGGGTGCGGCGACCGGGTATCCGGACGCGGAGCTTCTCGAGCTCGGCGTCCGTCTCGGACCGCATGTGGCTCTTGTCGATCCAGCCGATGCCGCGGCCGACGACGTTGGAGACGAGTGGTTCGCGTCCGAGGAACAGGTTCTCGGAGGCGTCGAATATGCCGACGACGCCGAGTCTCTGATGGACAGCCTCGATCCCGAGCGCCTGGGCGTCGAGGGGCGAGTTCAGCTCCACCTTGCTCCCCTGCACGATGACGGAACCCTCGTCCAGGGCGTGCACCCCGGTCAATGCCCGCACGAGCGTGGTCTTGCCGGCGCCGTTGTCCCCCAGCAGCGCCACCACCTCTCCGGGGCACACGCCGAAGGTGACATCCTCGAGAGCCACGACGGGGCCGAATCGCTTCGTGGCGCCTTCGACCTCGAGGACCGGCTCAGCGCTGCGATCGGCCCGGGCCGAGCGGGGCTCGACAGCCGTCACTGCCGTGTCCTCGCCGTTGGCGCCGCTTTCCTCCGGCTGCGGGCGCTGGCGCCTAGCCGCGCGCACGATCACGACCTGGAAGCCCGCGGAGGACACGAGCACCGCGCCCTCCACCACCCGGGACCAGTTGGTGTCCACGCGGTACTGGATCAGACCGTTTCCGAGGACCGTCAGGAACAGGACACCGGTGATGATGTTCGCCGCCGATCCGTGTCCCCCCATGAACGCCACACCGGCGAGCAGCACGGCGGTCAGGATCTCGAGTTCCAGGTTCTGCCCGGTGACCGCCGGCGCGCTGTCCAGCCGCGACAGCTGGATGAGCCCCCCGATCCCGCAGCCGACCGACACGAGGACGTAGAGGCCCAGCCGGGAGCGGGTCACGTTGATCCCGACGTCGATGGCCGCTTCCTCCCCGGCGCCACAGGCGTGCGCGTGCCGCCCCCAGCGCGTGCGGTACCACAGCACCAGCAGGACCCCCGCCCAGACGGCGGCGATGATGACAGGGAAGGGAATGTCGAACGGGACGGTCCTGGACCGGCCGAGGTAGGCGAACCCACGCCCGAAGTCGCGGCGAACCTCCGACCCCGTCAGTACGAACGCCAGGCCCCGGAGCAGGAACAGCATGCCGATCGTGACGACGACCGGCGACAGGTGCCAGCGAGCGCAGAGCGTGCCGTTGACCAACCCGACACACACGAGGAGCAGCATGACGGCGGCGCATGCCAGCACCGGGTTCCATCCCAGGTCGGCCATGAAGCGCCCACCCAGCACCACCGCCAGTCCGAGTGCGCTTCCCACCGAGAAGTCCACCCCGCCGGTCTGCAACAACATGCCCAACGGGACGGCGATGACGATCGACACCGCGCTCGTCAGCAGCATCGTCTGGACGTTGGTGACCGTGAGGAACGTGTCGCGGGTCAGCGCCAGGAACGCCGCGATCACGGCGAGTGCGACGATCAGGCCGTAGCGGATGGCGACATCGGTCAGCCCCCGTTGACGGATCCAGTTGACCGGAGCCGCCACGAGAGCGGCGCTCATCCCGCGCTCCGATCATCCCGTCTCGAGGGATCGCGACCCGAAGACCCGATCATCGGTCCGTCTCTGTGAAGAGCCGGCGGTAGATGCCCGCCGCCCGCACCAGTTCGCCGATCTCGATCCACTCGACGGCCTTGTGGGCCTGGTCGATCGAACCGGGACCGAACACGACGAGTTCGGCGGCGACATCGTCGTAGAACAGAGCGTTGCTGCCGAACGCGGCCACTGCAGGCCGCTCGCCGCTCAACCCGCTGATGCGCTCGACGAGGCCGATGCCCGGCTCCCGGTAGAAAGCGTCGACCGCGAAACCGTCGGGCACCTGTACATCGACGGTGGCCGGCCGGGCGGCGGCGACCACCAGGTCGCGCAGCGTCGCCAGCACGTTCTCGACCTTCTCGCCGGGCGCGGTGCGCCGGTTGATGGATACCTCGCACCGGTCCGGGACGATGTTCGGTGCGATCCCGCCGGCGATCCCGACCGCTGTCACGGACCCTGCCCCCACCGGTGTCGGCCAGTGTGAACCCGCCAGGCGGGCATGCTCCTCGTCGATCGCGGCGACGACCCGCGCCGCCGCGCTCACGGCATTGACGCCGGCACTCACCTGTGCGGAGTGTGCAGCCTCGCCGTGGACGACGACCTCGAGGTCGCACCCGCCCTTGTGGCCGTGCACGGGCGCACACCCGGTGGGTTCCGCCACGATGAGTCGGTCGACCGCCCCGCCGTTGTCCCGCAGCCAGTCCCGGTACCGGGCCGCGCCGATCATGCCGCGCATCTCCTCGCCGACGGTGCCCACCACTTGCACAGTGGGCACGGGCCGCCGACCTTGCGAACGAAGCTCGCCCAGGACGGCGAGCACGACGGCGAGGCTGGCCTTGGTGTCGACCGCACCCCGCCCGTAGACGCGGGTTCCTTCGACAGCGCCGTCGAACGGCTCCCTCGTCATGTGCTCGACGCCCACGGTGTCGAGATGGACATCGATCGCCAGGATCCGATCCGAGCGACCGGCGAATGTGGCGTAGACGTTGCATCTTCCGTCCGTGACGTGATCGGTGACCACCTCGGCACCCAGAGCCTCTGCCCGCTCGGCGAGCCAGTCGGCGATGCGTCGCTCCCCCGCGTCACCGGAGCGAGCGCCCGCGTGGTGGGGGTTCACGCTGGGAATCCGCACCAGGTCACCGAGAGAGGCGGCCAGACCTTCCGGTGAGGTCGAACCGTGGCCGCCTGCCTGCGCTCGAGTCATGGCCGCTCGAGTCCGCCGGTCGGGCTGCCGTCGTTCCCCGGCCGGCTCCGCTCCAGATCGGCGATCAACTGCCGGAGAATCGTCTCGAGCCGCAGCGGATCGAGCGAGGTCCTGGTGAGGGTCTCAGCGAGCGCCACGCTGGAGACATCCATGAGCCGCCTGCTCACGTCCCGACCTTCCTCGCTGAGTTCGAAGATTCTCTGGCGCTTGTCGCCCGTACCGACACGACGGGTGATCAAGCCCCGGCTCTCGAGGCGTGCGCAGGCTCTCGAGGCGGTCGGCTGCACGATGTACGCGTGTGTCTGGATCCTCTGCAGCGTCAGAGGCCCGAAGTCCGCCAGGCTGTTGATGATCCGGCATTCCGTGATGTCGAGGCCGACATCGGCGAGCCCGGCGTGGAACGTCTCCGACAGCAACTGGTACGAGCGGTGCAGGAGGAACGGCAGGTAGCTCTCGAGGAACCCTCCTGCAGATCCTGGCGCCCTGTCGAGACCGCCGGGGTCAGCGCTTCCCGCGTCCACGCCAAGCTACGTAGCACAGATCGACCGGTCTGCCCGGCAATCAGCCGGTGTAGGCGGAGAACACCCGGTCGAACCACGCCTGCGCGGTGTCCACGTCATCGATGGTTATCGGCACGTGGCGGGTCTGGAAGGTCGAGTTGGCCTCGTCACCGGTGATGGCGGCTTGGCTGACACGCACCACGGCGAACCCGACCGCCTCGAGGTCGAGTGCCGCCGACATCGTGTACATGCCACCTGTTCCGCCTCCATTGGCGATGAGCTCGATGGCCGGAAGCTCGCCATCCACTCCCGCGATGAACACATTGCCGGTGTCGAAGCCGTCGGTCTGCTCGAACGCCGCATAGCTGCCCAGCGCTGAACTCTCGGTGATGCCGATCACCATGTTGATCCCCGGATCCACCTGCAGCGTCTCCAGCGTGACGTCCAGCGACGAGATGGGGTCGAGCGCGCAGAACGTCTCGACCGGCTCGATACCGGTGTGTGCGGTGATCCGCTCGATGGGAATCGACGTCCGCATCTGGATTCCCGGCGGTGCCGGCGGGCAACCATGGACCAGCCAGGAGAAGTCCTCGGGCGCCCCCTGGTACTCGTTGTCGATCCACTCGATCGCCCGGTCGGCGATGATCGTCCCCGGGACCTCGTCGGCGAGCAGGATCCGGCCATCGGCGTCGGGGTGGTCCCAGAGGTAGGTCACGACTGCGATGCCGGCGGCTTGGGCCGCGGCGAACTGGGCGTCGTACCCTCCCGGGCACATGCTCAGGACGACGATCGCATCGACGCCGGAGGCGATCATGTTCTCGATGTCGGCGAACTGCGCCTCGCAGTCACCCATGGCGGAGCCTTCGATGATCTCGAACCCGAGGCGCTCCGCCTCGGCGAGCGCCGGCGCCAGGACGTTCTGGTAGATCGGCACGTTCTCGAAGCCGTAGGCGAAGCCGATCACCCCACCGGTTGCCGGCTCCGGCTCCTCAACGGGCTCGGGCTCTGCAGCCGGCTCCGGCTCCTCAGCGGGCTCGGGCTCCTCAGCGGGCTCCGGCTCCTCAGCGGGCTCGGGCTCTGCGGCGGGCTCGGGCTCTTCAGCCGGTGCGGGCTCTGCGACCGGCTCGGGTTCCTCCGCCGGCTCGGGTTCCTCCGCCGGCTCGGGTTGCGGAGCCGGCTCGGCGGGTGCGGGCGCTGCGGGCGCCGGTGTTACATCAGTGGCCGTGTCGTCGTCGCCGGCGCACGCCGAGATGACGAGCACCAGGGCGAGCAATGCCGAGATCCACAATTTCCCCCGTCGGGCAGCATTCATGGCTACCTCCCCCCGGCCCAACCTGTCTGGGCCGACAATTGCATTACCGTGCATATATTATGCAGTTCGATGCACCGCGTCAAGCACCCGCGGGTCCTGAGGAAGGCGAAGATCAGCGCTGACGCGTCGAGTGAGCTGTGCTGGAGCATCAGCGGTGGCCGGGCCGCGGCACCCGGCCTCGTCGCTCAGAGCGCGGCGAGCCAGCCGGCGACGGCCTCCCGGTGACGCTCACGCTCGGAGAGGAACGGGAGATGACCGCTGTCCTCGAGGATCACCAACTCCGAACGCGGGAGCACGGCGTGCATGTCCTCGTGGGGGGCCGGGCCGCAGAGGAAGTCCCGCCTCCCGCAGAGCAGCAGCACCGGCACGTCGATCCGGGCCATCTCGTCGAGGACGTCGTAGCCGGCCAGTGCCGGCCCGCTTCGATTCCAGGCGTCGGCGCGGTAGATCGTGCGGCGATGGATGTCGGTGGCAGTGTCGCGATCCATCTCGGGCCAGTAGAGCGGCAGCGCCCGGGACCACGTCTCAGCCCATTCACTGTCGGAACCCATCGGGCCGCTGAAGAGGGCCCCGAACGCCGCGACGGCGTCAGGATCGGCGTCGGGCGGGATGTCAGGCGGGTGCCGGAGGTTGGCCGCCGTGCCGGCGAGGATCAGACCCGACAGCCGCCGTTGGTGCCGCAGTGCGTAAGTGATCGCCACGAACCCGCCGTAGGAGTGTCCGTAGAGCACGATCCGATCGAAGCCGAGCGCCTGGCGAAGAGCGTCGGCATCGTCGGCCAGGGACTCCAACGTGACACGGTCCCAATCCTCGACCGGCGCCGACCGCCCGTTGCCCCGGTGGTCGTAGAACACAAGTTCGGCGCTGCGGGCCAGTTCGTCGAGCGCGGGCCGCAGGTACTGATGGTCGAGCCCGAGACCGCCGTGCATCACGAGTACGGGAACGCCCTCACCGCAGATCTCGTAGTGGATCCCGTTCGCCATGGCCATGAGCAGATCCTGGCACAGCCCCGTCGTCATGAGAGCGGACGGTTCCACGCCACATTGCCCGACACCGTCGATCTCACGCCGCTCGGTACAGTCGGTTGCATCGACCAGGACCTCGACGCCTGCCGGCGCACCGTCGGCGCGCACCTCCTAGCGGTCCGCCCGGTGTTGGGGCCGTCCGGGTTCCGATGAGGCTGTTCTCGGGTCGCTCCCGACCGGCTGCGCTGGGGCCGCTGCCGGCGGAGCGCCTGCCGCGGACCGGCGACCCGGTCGCCGTCGACGCGCTTCCCCCACTCCCGGATCCGCCGCGATCCGGCGGCGCTCGCTGCGTCAGCAGAGTCGTCGACCCCGTCGTCCGGACGTTCACCGAGGCTCGGCACGCGGACGTGGCGTCGGCGCGCGCCACGATGCCGTCCCCGCAGGCCGCGGTCGACAACGTCAAGGGCTACTGCTATTTCCTGGACGCCGATCTGGTCGGGGTGTGCGAGTTGCCGGAGGAGGCGTGGGCGGGCCATCGCCTCGACGGACACTCGCACGGGGTGTCGATACTGGTCGCCCACCGCCGGCCCATCCGCCGCGGCGAGCCGGGATACGACTGGATTGCCGGCGCCGCACAGACCGTCGCTGATGTGCGGGCGATGGAGATCGCCACGGTCGTTGCGCGCTACCTGGGCACGCTCGGCTACCGGGCCGCCGCGCACAGCATCGCCGCAGGTGATGTCGATCACCGCGTCGTGGCCGTCGCCGCCGGTGTGCTGGAGATCCGTCGCGGCCGGCTCACCAATCCGCTTGTGGCGAGGGATTTCGGGCTTGCAACCATCACGACCACTCTGGCGCTGCCGGTGGATCAGCCGCTGGCGCCGGGGCATGCCGTCGCCCGCGCCCGGTTGGCGCTGCGCCACGCTCTCGGTGTGGGCGGCACCCGTCCGGGCTGGCAGCGGCTCGGCGGTCAGCGTCGCGCTTGGCATCTCGGCCGGTACCCCATGGAGAAGGTCCGCCGCGTCGACGAGCCCACCACGCTGATCGTCGAGTCCGAGATCGAGCGCGCCGCGGCGCGCCACAACTTCTTCATGCGGGCCCGGGCCGGCGATCTCGGTGAGCGCCCGCAGCGCGAGGTCGGCCGGTTCATCGAGAAGGCACCGCACGGCCTGGCGACCCGGCTCATGCTCAACGACCTTGTCCCGCTCCAGACCGGCGCGGTCGCGGCGCAGATCGCGGAGGGCACGGAGGATCCCGACGCCAACGCCGGCGCGGTCAAGGCCCTCGGACACTTCCTGGGCGCCGATATGACCGGTGTCTGCGATGCCCCCGCCTACGCCTGGTACTCCCACACCACCGACGGGGATGTGATCGAACCCCGCCACGACAACGCCATCATCTTCGTGCTGGACCAGGGCTACGAGACCATGGAGGGGGCCTCCGGCGACGACTGGATCAGCGGCGCCCAGTCGATGCGCGCCTACCTGCGGGCCTCGATGATCGCCTGCATCCTGGCGGCCCACCTGCGATCCCTCGGCTGGGCCGCGCAGGCGCATACCGCCGCCTACGACGAGGTGAACCACATCCCGCTGCTGCTGCGGGCCGGCATCGGCGAGCTCTCCCGCATCGGCGAGCTGGTCCTCAACCCCTTCGTCGGTCCCCGCTTCAAGTCGGGTGTGGTCACCACCGACATGCCCCTCACCTCGGACCGGCCCATCGACTTCGGGCTCCAGGACTTCTGCGGCAAGTGCAACAAGTGCGCCCGCGAGTGCCCCGTCGGCGCCATCCGCTTCGGACCCAAGGTCATGTTCAACGGCTACGAGATGTGGAAGCCCGACGTGGACCGCTGCGCCCGCTACCGCATCACGAACATGCGCGGCTCGGCCTGCGGGCGCTGCATGAAGACCTGCCCCTACAACGTCGAGGGCGTGCTCTCGGAGCGCCCGTTCCAGTGGGCCGCGATGAAGTTGCCGTTCGCCCGCGCCTGGATCGCCCGCCTCGACGACCGTCTCGGTCGCGGCGCCATCAACCCCGCCAAGAAGTGGTGGCTCGACTTCGAGATGCTCGACGGCGCACCGGTTCCCCCGCCCAAGGGCGCCAACACCCGGGGCCTGAACCTCGAGAAGAAACCCCGCGACGAGGCATCGTTCGCGCTGTTCCCGCCGTCGGTCGCCCCGCCCGGCGCCGACGGCATGCGCCCGTTCCCGCTCGACCGCAAGCAGGGAATCGAAGCATCCCGAGCCGCCGAGTCCCCCGACGAAGCCCGCCGCCGCGCCCCGCGCCCGTAAGGCCGCTCGTGAGGGCGGCCACGCCATCCAATATGCACTGCGGCTGCTCGGCGACTGTCGAGGCCTCCGCCTCCTGCTAAGGCAAGCAATAGCAAGCCCCGTCCAGACCCCGACCCGCACGGTCTATGTGCTCATGCTTATAGACCTATAGTTACGAGATAATAAAGCGAGTGTCTACATATAATACTTTACAATCCGCAAACTAATTCCCGGGATATACCGTGTTCCTAGACACATAAGTCGCGACACTTATGGTCGAGTCCATACCTGATACTGTCCGGCCTTGCCCGCGGCCGTCGGCATCAAGTCAACGTCCGCCATGTGATAGCTCAAGATGGCAAAGGGGCCAGTCGAGTGCCCTCGTCAAGATCTTCGACTTCAACTACCCCCGTGGGGCGGATGTGCGTGATGAGCGCAACGGCTCGACGGACTCTGGCCGTGGTGTGCTTCGTTGCGGCCGGCCTCGCCGCCGCAACGCCTGCGTCGGCCCAAGAACAGGAAACTGCCGCTCCCACCCTCGGCGATGGAGCGGACGTCCCCCGATTCACCGCCGTTGACGCCGACGACTCGGGGGAACTGCAACTACTCGGGTGGGCCGCCGAGTACCGAGCCGTCACCGCCGGCGGGTTCCACAGCTGTGGGCTGAGAACCGACAAGACCATCACCTGCTGGGGCGACAACGACTACGGGCAGGCCGACGCGCCCAGCGGCGCCTTCGAAGCCGTCGCCACGGGACGGTTCCACACCTGCGGGCTGAGAACCGACGACACCATCGCATGCTGGGGCAACAACGGCTCCGGGCGGACCGACGCGCCCAGAGGCGCCTTCGAAGCCGTCGCCCCAGGCGATTTCCACACATGCGGGCTCCGAACCGACAGCACCATCACCTGCTGGGGCAACAACCGCTTCGGGCAGGCTGACGCGCCCAGGCGCGCTTTCGAAGCCGTCGCCACGGGACGGTTCCACAGCTGCGGGCTCCGAACCAACAGCACCATCACCTGCTGGGGCAACAACCGCAGCGGGCAGGCCGACGCGCCCGCAGGCACCTTCCAAGCCGTCACCGCCGGAGGGGACCACACCTGCGGGCTCAGAACCGACAACACCATCACCTGCTGGGGCAACAACCGCAGCGGGCAGGCCGACGCGCCCGCAGGCACCTTCCAAGCCGTCACCGCCGGAGGGGACCACACCTGCGGGCTCAGAACCGACAACACCATCACCTGCTGGGGCCCCGACGGCGCGTGGCGGACCGTCATACCCGCAGGCCCCTACAAGGCCGTCACCGCCGGAGGGGACCACACCTGCGGGCTCAGAACCGACAACACCATCACCTGCTGGGGCAACAACCGCAGCGGGCAGATCGACGCGCCCATAGCCGATGCGCCAGGCAGCTTCAAAGCCGTCGCCGCGGGAGGGTTCCACACCTGCGGGCTGAGAACCGACAACACCATCACCTGCTGGGGCAACAACCGCAGCGGGCAGGCCGACGCGCCCGCAGGCACCTTCCAAGCCGTCACCGCCGGAGGGGACCACACCTGCGGGCTGAGAACCGACAACACCATCACCTGCTGGGGCAACGATGACAACGGGCAGGCCGACGCGCCCAGCGGCGCCTTCGAAGCCGTCGCCGCGGGAGACCTCCACAGCTGTGGGCTGAGAACCGACGACACCATCACCTGCTGGGGCGCCGGCGGCGCGCGGACCAATCCGCCCACCGGCACCTTCGAAGCCGTCGCCGCGGGAGACCTCCACAGCTGTGGGCTGAGAACCGACGACACCATCACCTGCTGGGGCCCCGACGGCGCGTGGCGGACCGTCATACCCGCAGGCCCCTACAAGGCCGTCACCGCCGGAGGGGAACACACCTGCGGGCTGAGAACCGACAACACCATCACCTGCTGGGGCGACTTCGAGTATCCCGCGCCCGCAGGCCCGTTCGAGGCCGTCGCTACCGGCTTGGGCCACAGCTGCGGGCTGAAAGCCGACAACGCCATCACCTGCTGGGGCCCCGACGGCGCGTGGAACACCGCCATACCCGCAGGCCCCTACAAAGCCGTCACCGCCGGCCGGGGACACACCTGCGGTCTCAGAACCGACAACACCATCACATGCTGGGGCAACAACGACTACAGGCAAACCCACACCCCCGAGCACGCGCTCCGCACCTTCAAAGCCGTCACCGCCGGAACGGAATACACCTGCGGGCTGAAGAACGACAACACCATCGCATGCTCGGGCCACAACGGCCGCGGGCAGGCCAACCCGCCCGCCGGCAAATTCAAAGCCGTCACCGCCGGAGGGGAACACACCTGCGGGCTGAGAACCGACGAGACCATCACCTGCTGGGGCGCCAACGACAACGGTCAGGCCAACCCGCCCGCAGGCACCTTCACAGCCGTCACCGCCGGCCGGGGACACAGCTGCGGGCTGAGATATTTCGCCATCGCATGCTGGGGCCGCAACCATGACGGGCAGACCGACGCGCCCAGAGGCACCTTCACAGCGGTCACCGCCGGCGGGAGCCACAGCTGCGGGCTGAGAATCGACGACACCATCACCTGCTGGGGCGACAACGGCTCCGGGCGGACCGACGCGCCCACCGGCACCTTCACAGCCGTCGCCGCCGGCGGGAGCCACAGCTGCGGGCTGAGAACCGACGACACCATCACCTGCTGGGGCTGGAACGCCTACGGGCAGGCCGACGCGCCCAGAGGCACCTTCACAGCCGTCACCGCCGGCTCCGTCCACACCTGCGGGCTGAGAACCGACGCCACCATCACCTGCTGGGGCCACAACGACTACGGGCAGGCCAACCCGCCCGCAGGCGGCTTCACAGCCGTCGCCGCCGGAGAAACCCACAGCTGCGGGCTGAGAACCGACGGCACCATCACCTGCTGGGGCACCGGCGCCGACGAGCCCACAGACGACGAACCCGCCGACGACGAACGAGGCGGCTTCAGAGCCGTCACCGCCGGCGGGTATCACACCTGCGGGCTGAAGAACGACGACACCATCACCTGCCGGGGCGACAACGACTACGGGCAGGCCGACGCGCCCACCGGCACCTTCACAGCCGTCGCCGCCGGCGGGTATCACAGCTGCGGGCTGACAACCGACAGCACCATCGCATGCTGGGGCGACGACGACTACGGGCAGGCCGACGCGCCCACCGGCACCTTCACAGCCGTCGCCGCCGGCGGGCTCCACAGCTGCGGGCTGAGAACCGGCAACACCATCGCATGCTGGGGCTGGAACGACTTCGGGCAGGCCGACGCGCCCACCGGCACCTTCACGGCCGTCGCCGCCGGCTCCGCCCACAGCTGCGGGTTGACAACCGGCGACACCATCACCTGCTGGGGCCACAACGACTACGGGCAGGCCGACGCGCCCACCGGCACCTTCACAGCCGTCACCGCCGTCGCCGCCCACAGTTGCGGGCTGAGAACCGACAGCACCATCGCATGCTGGGGCTGGAACATCCACGGGCAGGCCGACGCGCCCACCGGCACCTTCACAGCCGTCGCCGCCGGCGGGTACCACAGCTGCGGGCTGAGAACCGACAACACCATCGCATGCTGGGGCCACAACGACAAGGGGCAGGCCAACCCGCCCAGAGGCACCTTCACGGCCGTCGCCGCCGGCTGGGAACACAGCTGCGGGCTGAGAACCGACAACACCATCGCATGCTGGGGCCACGACGACAATGGGCAGGACAACCCGCCCGCAGACGACGAACCCACCGACGACGAACCCACCGACGACGAACCCACCGACGACGAACCCACCGACGACGAACCCACCGACGACGAACCCACCGACGACGAACCCACCGACGACGAACCCACCGACGACGAACCCACCGACGACGTGCGAAGCGGCTTCAGAGCGGTCACCACCGGCGGGTATCACGGCTGCGGGCTGAAGAACGACGGCACCATCGCCTGCTGGGGTCGCAACGACCACGGGCAGGCCGACGCGCCCGCCGGCACCTTCACCGCCGTCCACACCGGCTCCAGCCACAGCTGCGGGCTGAGAACCGACGACACCATCACCTGCTGGGGCTACAACAACCGCGGGCAGGCCAACCCGCCCGCCGGCATCTTCCGAGCCGTCGCCGCCGGCTGGCTCCACAGCTGCGGGGTGAGAACCGACAGCACCATCGCCTGCTGGGGCGCCAACGGCTCCGGACAGGCCGACCCACCCGCCGGCACCTTCACAGCCGTCACCGCAAGAGGGCTCCACAGCTGCGGGCTCCGAACCGACGGCACCATCGCCTGCTGGGGCCTCAACAACGACGGGCAGGCCGACGCGCCCGCCGGCACCTTCACTGCCGTCCACACCGGCAGCGGTCACACCTGCGGGCTGAAGAACGACGACACCATCGCCTGCTGGGGCCGCAACGGCTCCGGGCAGGCCGACGCGCCCGCCGGCAGCTTCACAGCCGTCGCCGCCGGCGGGAACCACAGCTGCGCGGTCCGAACCGACGGCACCATCACCTGCTGGGGCTCGAACCACGACGGGCAGGCCAACCCGCCCGCAGGCGAGTTCACAGCCATCACCGCCGGCTCGAGCCACACCTGCGGGCTGAGAACCGACGGCACCATCGCCTGCTGGGGCCAGAACCGCGACGGGCAGGCCGACCCGCCCGCAGCCTGAAGCGCTGGTCGAGCATGACGACGAACCGACGGCGAACATGAAAGGGGGCCCGATGCCCACCACTTCTCCCGCGCCGCCAACAAGGCACCGCCGTGTCCGCTTGGCTCAGAGCTTGGCGATCCTGGCCCTGGTCGCGGCGGCCGCATGCACCAGCGACCCGCCGCCGGCGCCGACCGCTTCCGACATCAACGACGCCGGCTCGACTGCGGGCACCGAGGAGGAAGCATCCGACACCCGGACCCCCGAGGAAGAGAACCTCGCGCCCGCCGGTGCGGGTGCAGGCCGCTTCGACATCGACCAGGACACGACGATGCGCGAGGTCTTCGACACTCTCGCCGGCCCCGAGCAGGCCTGCATCCGCGAGGCTCTCGAGGGCAATGTCCTGGAATCCGCGCTGGACACACCTCTGGTGACCGAGGACGGCATCGGCCCGTCGATCCAGTCGATCTTGTCGTGTCTCGACCCGGACGTTGCCCGCGAGTTCTTCCTCTCGGTCACGATGGCATTCGTCGTCGCGGGGGCCGAGGAGGAGGGACTGGACGCCCGGATCAGCGAGGACCAAGAGGCATGCATGCGAGACCTCCTGGCGGATGTCGATATGGCCGCGCTGGCATCGGAGCCGGAATCCGACGATCTCGAGGAGTTCGGCATGTCTGGCCTCATTCTCGGCCTGTTCGCCTGCATCCCGGACCTCCTTCTCGCGTCCATGGACGACCTGACCCGCGAGCAGGAATCCTGTGTTCGCGACCTCAATGCCGCTGTGATCGCCGGCGACCACAGAACCTTGTTGGAGTCGGATCCGGAGCTGGCCGACATGTTGGAGTCGGATCCGGAACTGGCCGGCTTGGGGCCGCTGGTCGGTCTGAGCGTAGGAATCTTCGCCTGCTTGTGGGACGAGGTCCCCGACCCCGTGCCGGCCGATCCGCCACCGGTCCCGAGCGAGTCCGTCGCGCCCGCCGACGGCGGCTTCGATGACGGCGGTTTCGACGACCACGATGACGTGTTGGACTGGGCCACGCCGGTGGGCGTCGGCGAGGTCGTACCGGGGACGATCGACCACGACGGCGACATCGACTTCTTCGTGTTCTGGGCCGAGTACGGCACGACCTATGAGATCGACGTGGCGCTGGGATCGCTGTTCGACTCCACCGCGACGCTCTATGACGACGGCGCGTACGAGCTGGCGTTCAACGACGACTACACCGACAACGGCGACCATGCGGCGTCGCGCATCCACTGGCAAGCGGACTACACCGGCCACCACTTCGTCGCCGTGGAGGGCTTCGCCGACAGCACAGGCACCTACACCGTCGCTATCGTGCCCACCGGCGGCGGCTTCGACGACGGCGGTTTCGACGACGGCGGTTTCGACGACGGCGGTTTCGACGACCATGGCGACGTGTTGGACTGGGCCACGTGGGTCGGCGTCGGCGAGGCCGTACCGGGGACGATCGACCACGGCGGCGACATCGACTTCTTCGTGTTCTGGGCCGAGTACGGCACGACCTATGAGATCGACGTGGCGCTGGGATCGCTGCCCGACTCCACCGCGACGCTCTATGACGACGGCGCGTACGAGCTGGCATTCAACGACGACTACACCGACAACGGCGACCATGCGGCGTCGCGCATCCACTGGCAAGCGGACTACACCGGCCACCACTTCGTCGCCGTGGAGGGCTTCGTCGACAGCACAGGCACCTACACCCTCACCATCGCCGTTCCGTAGTCTCCATGGGACCCGCTGGTGGTCCCAGGCATAGCGGGCTTGACAGCCGCCGAGTCAGAGACTTTCAACAGCGCCGCTTCGTGCTGGAGCCGGATCAGCCGCCCAGGTAGGCGGCGCGCACCGCAGGGTGCGAGCGGATCTCCGCCGGCGACCCCGCCGCGATGACCGAGCCCTGATCGAGGCAGTAGACGCGGTCGCAGAGGTTGGTGATGAAGGCGAGGTCGTGATCGATCACCACGACACCGCAACCCAGTGCGTCCGCGATGCGGCGGATCTGGTCCACGATGATCACCGACTCCAACTCCGAGAAGCCCGAGGTGGGCTCGTCGAGCAGCAAGATCCGGGGCGCCCGGGCCGCGGCCCGGGCCAGCTCGAGGCGCTTCGAGGCGCCGTAGTCGAGAGCCCGGGCACGCACGTCGCCGATGTCCGCGAGGCCGCACAACCTCAGGAGGTCGTTGGCGGTGCGCTCGGCTCGCCGCGCCGAGCGGTCCCCGGAGAGGGCCGCCACCTCGACGTTCTCGCGCACGCTCAGCGCCGCGAAGAGCCGCAGGTTCTGGAAGGTGCGGGCGAGGCCGAGCCTGGCCAGCCGGTGGGGTGCGAGCCCTCCGATGTCGGCCCCGTCCAGACTCAGCCGGCCGCCGGTGGCCGCCACGACGCCGGTCACGACGTTGAGCATCGTGGTCTTGCCGGCGCCGTTCGGCCCGATGACCCCCACCACGCGCCCGCTCTCCGCCAGCAGGTGCGCGTTGTCCAGAACACGCAGACCGCCGAAGTCGACCGTGACGCCCGCCGTGGCCAGCCGGACCGGAGACAAGGATGCCGCGGGGCGCTCGGCGAAGGAGCTTGCGTCCTCGGTTTGCCCCTGTGCCGGCCCGGCCGCGCCGGAGAGCCGCCTCGGGAGCCGGCGGCCGAGCCAGTCGGCCAGTTCCCAGTCGTCCAGCAATCCCTTCGGGCGCAGGATCATGAAGCCGAGCATCGAGGCACCGAGCACCAGGTCCACGAGTCCCGGGCGCAGGATCACGTCGAACGGGCCGGGGTCCACATCGGGGCCCGAGACCACCCTGGCGATCTCGGTCAGGACGGTGATCACGACCGTGCCGAGGACCGCGCCGGTGATGCTGTTGCGGCCACCGACGACCAGCATCGTGATGGTCAGCAGGGTGTAGTCGATGAAGAACCGCTCCGGCGAGATCGTGCCGGTGAGCCAGACACGCAGCGACGAGCCGACGGCGACCACCGCCACCGACAGCAGCAGGGCGACCATCTGGTGCGGCGCGGGGTGGACCCCCAGCGAGCGGGCGGCCACGTCGTCCTCGCGGGCGGCGCGCGCGAGGCGCGCCGTGCGTGAGCGGCGGTAGAGACCCGCCACGGCGAGCGCCAGGGCGAACGCCCCGTAGGCATAGCCCCGCCCCGCCATGGCGGTGCCCGGTTGGAAGCTCAGGCCGGCACGGTTGCCGCCGGTCAGATCGGTCCAGTTGACGGCGATCTCGAAGGTGGCGAACAGCAGGGAGAGCGTAATCACGGTGGGGGCGATCGCCCCCGACGCCGCCCCGGAGCGCACCAGTCCGAGGCCGACGACGGCGGCCACGACGCCGCTCACCGCCGTCGCCACGCCGATCGCCGCCGCCGGGTGCACGGTCACGTCGACGAGCCCGAACGGCGCGTCGGGCACCAGGTGGGCCTTGCGGGCGCGGTCGATGGCGAACAGCACGAACGTGTACCCGGCGACCGCGCCGAAGCCGACGTGGCCGAACGACAGGATCCCGGTGTTGCCGATGAAGATCTGCATCCCGACGACGACGGTGGCGTTGATGAGCAGCGCCGTGAACAGCCGCTCCCCGGCCGCGTCGCCCACGCCGGTGACGTACGCCAGCCCCGCGCCGACGACGGTGGCGAACAGCAGGCCGCCCGAGCCGACCTCGGCGAGGAGCCGGCCGATCAACCGGCCCGTGGCACCGGGCCGATCGCTTCGGCCCGTTCCCCTCACACCCGCTCCCTGGTGCGGTTTCGCAGGATCCCCGCCGGCCGGAAGATGAACAGCAGCGCGATCAGGACGAAGGTGATCCCGTTGACCATCCCGTCGAGTTCGTCGGGGAGCCGGGACACGAGTTGCACTTCGACGATCCCGAGCACGATGCCGCCGATCACGGCGCCCTGCAGCCGGCCCAGACCGCCGATCAGGGCGGCGAGGACGCCCTTCAGCATGGGGAGGAGCCCGGCGTCGGGCGCCGCCCGCCCGGTCCTCATCAGGAACAGAACCGCCGCCACCCCGGCGAGCAGGCCGGCCAGGGCGAACGCCGTCCGGACCACGAGGTTGCTGCGGACGCCGAGCAGCCGGGCCGTGTCGAAGTTCTCTGCGGCGGCCCGGATGGCCAGCCCGTAGATCGTCTTGCGCAGGATCGCCAGGGTGGCCAGCAGCGTGATGACCGTGACGGCGATCACCGCCACGTCGACCACCTCCACGCGCACGGCGCCGAACGAGACGGTCCTGTTGATCCAGTCCGGCCGATCGAATCCACGCGAGTTGGCCGACACGAACATCACGAAGCCCGCCTGCACGACGAAGTGCACGCCGAAGGACATCAACAGCATGGCGAAGTCGCTGGCGCCCCGCACCCACCGGAACGCCACCAACTCGAGCGCCACCGACGTGGCGATCGACGTCGCCACGATGACCGGGACGAGGACCCACCAGTCCATCCCGACGAGCGTCAGCCCGTACGCGGTGTAGGCGCTGACGGTGATGAGCTCGCCGTGGGCGAAGTTGATCATCCGCATGACCCCGAAGGTCAGGCCGATCCCCAGCGCCAGCAGCGCGTACTCGCTGCCGAGGCCGAGACCGTCGATCAGCTGCTGGGCGAACTCGACCATGACGTGCCGTTGCCCAGGAACGCCTCGAAGAGGTCCTCGCGTGCCGCCAGGGACGCGGCCGGGCCGCTGGCCACGATGTCGCCGCTGCGCATGATGTACGCGGTGTCCGCCATCCCCAGGAGCCGGTGCGCGTCCTGCTCGACGACGAGCAGGGTGGTGCCCGCCCCGGCAAGCTCTGCGAGCAGGTCGAACACCTGGCCGCGCAGGCGCGGCGCCAGGCCGAGGGCCGGCTCGTCCATCAGCAGCAACGCTGGGCGGCTCATGAGCGCACGGGCGATGGCGAGCTGCTGCGCCTCACCGCCCGAGAGCAGGCCGGCGGGGGCCGACCGCCGGCGACCGAGCACCTCGAAGCGCTCCATCAACTCCGCCGCCAGCCGCCGGCGCGTACGCGCACCGGTGGTGATGCCGGCGACGAGGAGGTTCTCCTCGGTCGTCAGCGAGGTCAGGATCCGGCGGTGCTCGGGGACCAGGGCGATGCCCGAACGCAGCAGCCGCTGCGGGGACCAGCCCGTGACGTCGCTGCCGCGCCAGCGGATCGTCCCGCCGCCGGGCGGGTGCAATCCGATGATGGCGTTGAGCAGGCTGCTCTTGCCGGCGCCGTTGGGCCCGATGAGAGCGACGAGTTCACCGTCGCCGACGCTGAACGACGCCCCGTGGACCGCCCGGACACCTCCGTAGGTGACCTCGACCTGCTCGAGGGTCAGCACGGTGTCCGGGCGGTCCGGGAGTTTGTCGGTGCGCTCAGCCGTACACGGCGGCGAGGGTCGCCTCGCCGTTCACGACCTCGTGCACGTAAACGGGCGTGTTCGGCGTGGCCCCCCCGTTGTAGGTCAGTGTCCCGGTCAGGCCCTCGACGCCGGTTCCGGCGATGATGGCCTCACCGACGGTGACCGGGTCGAGCGAGCCGGTGCGGATCACGGCGTCGGCGATGACCAGGATGGCATCGGCGGCCAGCGCCGAGTACGAGTCGCTCTCGAGGGCCGAACCCTTGGCGGCCTCGTAGCTGGCCAGGAAGCGCAGCATCCGTCCGTCGGGCTCGGGGAAGGTGTGCGAGGTGTGGAAGAACCCTTCGACGCCGTCCACGAAATAGCCGCCCGTGGCGGTGAAGGCGTCCGCGACGAGCATCTCGGCGCCGACGCCCGCCTCGCCGAGTTGCGCTCCCAGGATCGCTGCCTGGAAGGCGAGCAACGCCGAGTAGACGACATCGGGCTGCGGTTCGAGCGCGGCGATCTCGTTCACCTGTGCCGAGAAGTCGGTGGTCTGTACCGGCACGAACGGGTAGTCACCCAGGACGTCGCCGCCGAGTTCTTCGAACTTCTCGGTGAAGACCTCGACGACGTAGCCGAAGTACGGCCCCGGAACGCTGAAGGTGGCGGCCGTCGTCCAGCCCTGGCTGATCGCGAATTCAGCCGCCGCCTCCGCCTGCGCCGTGTCGGTGAACGAGGCCAGCAGTGACAGTATCGACGGGTCCGCCAGCAGCGGCTCGGTGGACGAGACCGAGATCGTCGGGACCTTGCCGGCGGTGATCTGCAGGATCGCCTGGTTGACGTCGAAGAAGGCGGGGCCCAGGATGGCCGTGACGTTCTCGTCGAGCAGTTCCTGCGCCACACGGCCCGCCGTCTCGGGGTCGCCTTCGATGTCTCGGATCACCAACTCGACCGGACGGCCGTCCACGCCGCCCCAGCAATTCACGAGTTCGGCGAAGTACTCCGCGGCCGCGGCCGCCGGGATGTCCACGAAACCGCCGAGCTCCGAGAAGTCGGCGGCGTAGCCGATCCGCAGCGGTTCGCCCTGCGATGCCGCGGCGCAGTCCGCCAGGTCGGCGGCGAGGATGGCGTCGACATCCAGATCCATCGGCGCCGCCGAGGTCTCGGACGGCTCCTCGGGCGGAGCCGGCGCAGGTTCCGGAGGCGGGGCCGGAGCCGGCTCAGCCGGCGGCGGAGCAGGTTCGGCGGGCGGCGGTGCGGGCTCGGCCGCCGGCGGGGCCGGAGCCGGCTCAGCGGGCGGCGGAGCAGGTTCCGCGGCCGGTGGCGATGGCGCCGCCGTGGTTCCGGTCGTCTCGCCGTCGTCGCCGTCGTCGCCGCCGCACGCCGCGGCCAGCAGCGCCGCCGCCAGCAAAACGGCGAGCGCACGGTTGATGGTCTTCGATGTTGTCATGTCTTCCCCCTTGTGGGTGTTATGGATTGGTGGAGAGAAAGTCGGCGACGAGCCGGTTGAACCGCTCCGGGTTCTCGATGAACATGAAGTGGTTGCCCCCCTCGTCGGCCGCGAAGGATTCGAAGGCGGCGCCGGGGGTCTGCTCGGCGGCCCAGCGCGTCGCCGAGGCGGGTACGAACGAGGCCTCACCGGCGATGTAGAGGGCGGGCCGGTTGACGCGGGGCGGCATGTCGCGCCAGTCCGCCAGGATGTCCGAGAAGAACTCCCGGGCCGAGAGAGGCCCCGGCATGCGCGCGTTCTCGGCCAGCAGCCAGGCCATGTCCTCGGTGGAGATCCCTGGCGTCACCATCCCTTCGAGCAGTCCCGGAACGACCTGGCCCGCCGCGCCGGCGGTCAATCCGTTGTAGATCCCGAAGAAGGCCTCGGCGCTGAGGATCGACCCGTAGTCGGCGACCTCCTGCTCGCTGAAGGCGGGGTTGGCGATGGGGTGGGTCATCATGTCCACGAACACGACCCGGTCCAGCCCGTCGCCCGCGAACAGGTCGAAGTACGACCACAGCACGCAACACCCCAGCGAGTGCCCGAGCACATGCGCGGGCGGCCCCGCCACCTCGGTGATCACCGACCGGAGATCCATCGCGTAGCGGGAGACGCGGTAGCCGTGCTCCGGTCGCTGCGACTCGCCGTGGCCCCGCAGGTCGAACGTGATGACCCGGAAGCGGTCGCTCAGGCCGGCGACCTGCCGCTCGAACAGCGCCGCCGTCTGGTTCCAGCCGTGCACCAGCACGAGCGGCGCCCCGGTCCCCGCCACGTCGTAGTGCAGTTCCACGCCGTCGTTGGTAGTCACCGTCGCCATCGACCTTCCCCTCGTCATCGCCGGACGTTCCGGAACCGGCGGCACGCGTTGCGCGTCGAACCGGCACAACGCGCCGCGGTTCGAGCGCCATCACAACCCTCGGAAGCCCGCTGGACTATCCGTCCAGCGTTGGGGGCTGTCCGGAAACGGATGTCTCTTGTCCGTTTTGCGCAGACGAGCCTGGACACACCCGCTGCGCGGGCCGTAGCGTCCGGATATGCGGGCCGCCGCGGTCTTTCAGCGGTACAGGAGCATCGACGACCAGGCAGAGCAGCTGACCGGCTTCGATCAGTCCTACCAGCAGTTGGATCGCGGCTCGTACCGGGGAGCGTTCCTGGCGTGCGACGACGAGGAGGTCGGCTTCTTCGTCGAACACACCAACCGGCGACTCGGCCAGCAGGGCGCAGGCCCGGACGGCATGATCAGCGCGGTCGTCCTGCTCAGCGCCCCCGGTTCTCGCTCAACAACGGATCCACGTTCAGCATGGACGACGTCGTCCTGGTGGGACCCGGCGGTGCCTACGAGGCCGTCATCGCCGCAGGGGTCGAGCCTGCTGTCTTCAGCGTCTCCCTGGGGGCGGGGATCGCCGTGCCACTGCGCCGCCTCTCGAACCAGCAGGCGGGCCGGGTACGCCGCGTCGCCGACCCTGAGCTCAGCAGGAAGTTCCGAGCGGTGGCGGCCAACGCCCTGCGCTCCTGGGACGCGGCCTCCCAGAGCGTCTCGGTGCCGCGCTCGGTCGTGCACGCGCTGATGCTTGAGGTGCTGACGGCGCCGAGCGCGGCGGAGGGGTCGTCACACGGTTCGATCCAGCTCTACCGGGCAGCCCGCGACGTCATGGTCGGCGCTCTGACGGACTCGCTGCCAATACCCGAGATCGCCTCGCGCGTCGGGACGTCCCGCCGCACCCTCGAGCAGGCCTTCGACGCCTGCGTCTCGGTGAGCCCCGCCCGCTTCCACAAGCTGCTGAGGCTCAACAACGCCCGCCGGCTGCTCGAGAGCGGGCGGCACACCGTGAGCCGCGCCGCCACCAGCAGCGGCCTGCACCACCTCGGTCGGTTCTCGAGCGACTACCAGGAGTTGTTCGGCGAGTTGCCTTCGGAGACCGCGCAACGCGCCAAGGTGCTCATCGCAGACCCGGCACCGGCCAGCGTCTGAGCGGCCGATCCTGGCCCGGCGCCGCTCGTACGCGTTCCGCGCCGCGTCAACGCCTCAGATCGCCCCGGCCTGAGGCGTGGGCTCGGGGACGGCCCAGTCCTGGGGGATGGCCGAGAAGTCGAAGAACGGCTCGACGTCTTGGCCGGCCACCGCCCCGGCGATCTGTGCGTAGAAACCCTGCCCCGTCTCGGAGGCGAACGTGATCGCCGCGTCGTCAGCGGCCCCGAGACGGGGGCGTTGCACGTACTCCGGGAACGGCACCTCGTCGGCGTGGCCGGCCTCGTAGCCCCGGGCGAAGAGTTGCTCCAGGACGCCGAACCCGTCGTGGCGCACCAGCTTGGGGCCGCGCACAGATCCTCCCATCCGCTCGACGTGCGCGGTGAACACATCGAGGTCGTGGGTCTCGTAGGCGACGTGCTGGCAGGAATGATCGCCGTGACGCTCCACGAACCTGGTCACCTGTGACTGTTCGGCCCGATCGATTCCCTCGATCAGCGCCACGCCGAAGTCGCCGTAGTCGATGCACCAGAGCTTCATGCTCGAGTCGGGATCGTCGGGGCGCACATCGTCGATCCGGTTGATGAGCGTGCCCCCTTCCACCTCGATGTGGAACCACGCCCAGCGCTCGATGGAGCCCTTCTCGCAAGCGTAGGTGATGTGATCGACCTTCTTGAGATGTGCCATGCCACTCGCTCCTCGTCCTCCGGTTTCGATCGGCGGTCAGAAGTAGAGACAAGCACATTGATGATTGATTATCCAGACTAATAGCCACTTCGTCTAGTATCACTCGGATACAGCGTCAAACTGATCAGAGATGAGGTACCGAGCCATGGCCGACGGACGCAATCTGCGCATCCCCCTGGACGACACCGATCGCCGGCTCATCGGGGTGCTGCGCCGGCGACCCCGCAGCAGCACCTCGGAGATGGCCCGCCTGACGGGCCTCGCCCGCGGAACGGTGCACGATCGCATCCGGCGCCTGGAGGTCCGGAAGGTGATCGTGGGCTACGGCCCCGACATCGAGCCGCGCGCCGCCGGGTTCGGCGTCTGCGCCTTCACGACACTCACCATCGCCCAGGGAGCGCACGAGGCCACCGTGCGGGCGCTGTCGGAGGTCGACGAGGTGCTGGAGATCCACACCGTCACTGGGCGCGGCGACCTGCTCGTGCGCATTGTGGCAGCCAGCAACGACGACCTGCATGAGATCCTCCAACGGATCGCCGCCATCGACGAGGTACGCCGCACCGAGACCCTGCTCGCCCTGCACACGGCCCTGGTGCGCAACATCGCCGACCTCGTCACCGCGGGCGCCCGCCGCTGAAGTCAGACCTCGGTCGGCTCCAGCCGTGCCGAGACGCGTGACGGCTCACCAGTCGTAGAAGCCCTTGCCGGCCTTCTTGCCGAGATCGCCCCGCTCGACCATCTGGCGCAGGAGCTCCGGCGGGCGGAATCGGGCGCCCAGTTCGGCCTCGAGGTGCTCGGCGATCGCCAGCCGCACGTCGAGGCCCACCAGGTCGGTCAACTCGAGCGGCCCGACGGGGTGCTTGTAGCCGAGGCGCATGGCGGTGTCGATGTCCTCGATGCGAGCCACGCCCTCCTCCACCATCCGCATCGCCTCGAGCCCGAGCGCCAGACCGAGCCGGCTCGAGGCAAAGCCCGGGTGGTCCTTGACCACGATCGGTGTCTTGCCGAGCAGTTGTACCCAGTCCTTGGCCTTCTGGATGGCCGCTGCGCTCGTGCTCCCGCCGACCACGAGTTCCACGAGTTTCGACACCGGGACGGGGTTGAAGAAGTGCATACCGAGGAACCGATCGGGTCGCCGCAGTACCGCCGCCATCTCAGCTGGCGAGAGCGAGCTCGTGTTTGTCGCCATGAGGGCGTCGCTGCGGTAGAACGGCTCAGCTGCGCGCAGAACCGCCTGCTTCAGGGCCATGTCCTCCGGTACCGCCTCGATGACGAGAGCGCTGTCGGAGTGTTCGTGAGTCGTCGCTCCGCTGAGCCGATCGAGGGCACTCCGGACATCCAGTCCGGGCTCGCGTTTCGCCAGGCGCCGGAGTGACGTCTCGATTCTCTGGCGTGCCGAGGCAACCAGACCGTCGTCGAGGTCGATCAGCCGGACGTTCTGGCCTGCTACGAGGAAGCTCGTGGCGATCCCCGAACCCATGGTCCCGCTTCCGACGACCACTATCACTGCTTGATCTCCTTGATGCTCACGACGGGCCGGCCGGCGAACGCGTCGCCACTGGCCTCGGATACGAATACGCTACATTTATCTATAGATATCGGTCCACTGATTGTGATATGTTCTCCCCATGCCAGGGCATGTGCGCCAACTGGAGAGCTTCGTCGAGGGCCGCTGGCACTCGCCGACCGATGACGGTCAGCCGTTCGTGGATGCCACGACGGGCGAGTCCATCGGCACGCTGTCGTCGGACGGCCTCGACTTTGCCGCGGCGGTCGCCTACGGCCGCGAGATCGGCGGCGCTGCTCTCCGGACTCTGACGTTTCATCAGCGGGCCACGATCCTGCGTTCGGTGGGCAAGCTGCTGCTGGACGACGCCAGTCGCGATGTCCTGTATCCCCTCTCGGCGAGGACGGGGGCGACGCGTTCGGACTCGTGGATCGACATAGAAGGCGGTGCATCGGTCCTGCTGTCCTACGCCAGCCGTGCGCGCCGGGAACTCCCCAACGCCCATCTCGTCGTGGATGGCCAAGTCGAGAACCTCAGCCGGGACGGATCGTTCGTCGGGATCCACGTGCTCACCCCTCGGGAGGGCGTCGAAGTCCAGATCAACGCATTCAACTTCCCGATCTGGGGCATGCTCGAGAAGCTCGCGCCCGCGTTCCTGGCCGCTGTCCCGACGATCGTCAAGCCCGCGCCGGAGACGGCGTTCCTGGCCGAGGCGGCGGTTCGCATCATCGTCAACAGCGACCTCTTGCCGGAAGGATCGCTGCAACTCATATGCGGTGAGCCCGGCGACCTCCTCGACCATCTGGACGGCCGCGACAGCGTGGCATTCACCGGCTCGGCGACGACCGCGGCACGGCTTCGAGCCCATCGGGGAATCGCGGAGCGGTCGGTCCGGTTCATGGTGGAGGCCGACTCCATCAACGCCGCCATCCTCACCCCCAGCGCCGGCCCTGATTCCCCGGAGTTCGACCTGTTCGTCCGCGAGGTCGTCAAGGAGATGACCGTCAAGGCCGGCCAGAAGTGCACCGCCATCCGCCGGGCATTCGTCCCCCACCAGCATGTCGATGCCGTCGAGGACGCGCTCCGCCGTGCACTGGGCGACGTCGTCGTCGGTGCCCCGGAAACGTCGGACATGGGACCGCTCGTCAACACGATGCACCGCGACGAGGTGGCGCGGTCGTTGGCCACGCTGGCGCCGGTCACCGAGCCGATCCTCGACTCCTGCGACTTCCCGGGAGTCGATGCGGCTCGCGGTGCCTTCTTCGCCCCAACCCTGCTGCGGGCCACGGATCGGTTCTCCACACTGATCCATACCACCGAGGTGTTCGGGCCGGTGGCCACCGTTGTCGGCTACCACTCCATCCCTGAAGCTGTCGAACTGGCGGCGCAGGGCCAAGGAAGCCTCGTCACGTCGATCTTCGGATCTGCGCCCGGCGAGACCAGCGAACTGGCCCTCGGCATCGCCTCGCATCACGGGCGGGTGCTGGTCGTGGATGCCGCGATGGCCGCCGCCAGCACGGGGCACGGCTCGCCGCTGCCCCACCTGGTGCACGGCGGTCCCGGACGCGCCGGCGGTGGTGAGGAGCTCGGCGGCATGCGCAGCGTGCACCGGCACCTGCAGCGCACCGCCCTGCAAGGCTCACCCGATCACCTGACGGCCATCTGCGGGCAGTACATCACCGGCGCGCGGCGCGCCGAGCACAGAGGTCACCCCTTCCAGCGGACCTTCGACGAACTCGCCATCGGAGACTCGATCACGACCGGGGGCCGGACCGTGACCCGCGAGGACATCGACACGTTCGCCCGCACGACCGGCGACACGTTCTACGCGCACATGGACGACGAGGCCGCCAAACGGAACCCCCTCTTCGACGGGCTCGTGGCGCACGGCTACCTCGTCCTCTCGCTGGCGGCAGGCCTCTTCGTGTGGCCCGACGAGGGGCCGGTGCTGGCGAACTACGGCATCGACCGGCTCCGCTTCGCCACACCGACCTACCCCGGCGACGAGATCCACGTCGTGCTCACCTGCAAGCACAAGAAGCAGTTGGACGGGCGCGGCTACGGCGAAGTGACCTGGGACACCAAGGTGATCAACCAGAAGGGTGAGGTGGCGGCCGCCTACGACGTGCTCACGATGGTTGCGAACTCGCCGGGGATCAACGGCGCACCGCCGGCCACAGAGCGAGCCTCCTGATGCCCCGGTCCTGGCCGTCCATGGAGTCCTTCGAGGTGTTCCTCGACGACGGCGGGATCGTCGAGGTGGACGACGACATGCCGGACCGCTACCGGCACGCCGTCTTCTCGTTCATCGAGATGCACGCGAACAGCGAACTCATGGGTGGTCTCACCGAGCGGGACTGGATCCCGAAGACCCCCGGACTGCGGCACAAGATGGCCGTCCTCGCCAAGACCCAGGACGAGATCGGCCACGGCCACCTTCTCTACATGATCGCCGCCGACATGGGCATCAAGACCCGCGACGAGATGCTCGAGGACCTGTTCGCAGGCCGCGGCCGGTTCCACAACGTCTTCCACTACCGCGCCGAGACGTGGGGCGACCAGGTGGCCATCGCCTTCCTCGTGGACGCCGCCGCGCTCGCCAGCCAGCAGGCCGTCTTCAAGAACTGCTCCTACGGCCCGTACAAGCGGATCCTCAAGCGGATCATCTCCGAGGAGGGCTTCCACATGCGCCTCGGCGAGGACCGGATGATGCGCATCGCCGAGGGGACCGAGCGGCAGCGCCGCATGTTCCAAGACTCGCTGGCCCGCTGGTTCTGGCCGTCGCTGCAGCTATTCGGCCCCGACTCCGCGCCCGACGACGAGTTGCTGCGCTGGCACATCAAGTCCGAGCGCAATGAGGTGCTGCGGGACCGCTGGGTGCAGAAGTTCGTTCCCCTGCTGCTCAGCTACGGCTTCACGATCCCCGCGCCCGACCTGCGCTACGACGAGAACGAACACCGCTGGGACGTCGGCCCGATCGACTGGGAACCGCTCAAGCGCACACTCAGGCAAGGCGGACCCGACTCGGCGCGCCGCATCGGGGATGCGGCCGAGAACTGGCGACGGACCGCGTGGGTGCGGCGAGCGCTCGCCGATCCCGTAGCCCGATGAGCGGCCGCCACCCGGCCGACCGCCTGCGCCAGGAGATCCGCGAGGCGATCAGCGCTGTCGACGACCCCGAGTACCCGGGATTGTCCATCGTGGATCTCGGGCTGCTGGAGTCCATCCACGTCCGACCCGACGGGGTGACCGTCGGCCTCATCCCGACGTTCTCGGGTTGCCCAGCCCTGGTCGTGATCGCCGACGCGGTTCGCGACGCTGTCGGCCGCATCGACGGGATCGACGACGTCGACGTCGTTTGGTTGCGGACGCCATCGTGGTCCACCGATCGCGTCACCCGGCGCGCCCGACGGGTCCTCGCCGACAGCTTCTCCGTGGCGGTGCAGTTCGCCCAGCAGCTTCCGGCGTGTCCGCGCTGCGGCGAAACGACCACTCCCCGATCCGCCTTCGGGCCGAGCCGCTGCCGAGCGATCAACACCTGCGGTCGCTGCCGGGAACCTGTCGAGGTGCTGAGGGGCTGAGATGGCTACTTACGAGGTGTTCCTGAAGAAGGACGGCCGCGACGAGTTCCGCCACGTGGGGGCACTCGAGGCGGCGACCGATGAGCTTGCGAGAGTGCTTGCGAGAGAGAGCTACGCCCGCCGCGCCGAGGGTGACCGGCTCTGGATCGTGCAGCGCACCCACATCATCGAGCCGGGTGACGAGTTCGTCCTGCCGAATGCCGACAAACCCCACCGGCACCACGACGGAGCGGCGGTGGCCGCGCGCCGGAAGGCAGCGCGAGCAACGGAGACGTGACACTCACCGCCGGCATCCGCTCGTACCTGCTGGCCTTCGCCGACGACGAGCACCTGATGGGCCAGCAGCACACCGAGTGGATCGGTGTCGCACCGTTCCTGGAGGAGGACCTGGCGTTCTCGAGCATCGGCCAGGATGAGCTGGGTCACGCCGCGATGCTCTACGAGATCGTCCTCGCCGCCGATGGCATCAGCCCCAGTGACGTCTCCATCGACGCCCTGGCCTACCGCCGCAGCGCCGCCGACTACCGGTCTTGCCGGCTCGTCGAGTACCGCAGCGACGACTGGGCAACGGCACTGGTCCGGCATTGGGCTTACGACACCGTCGAGCAGGCCCGTTGGGAACTCCTCAAGAGATCCTCGATAGGCGGCCTCGCCGAGCTCGCCGCGCACGCGGCGCGCGAGGAGTCCTTCCACCGCCTGCACGCCAACACCCTTCTCGACGTGCTGCTGCAGGACAGTGAGGCACGTGAGCGCATCCTGGCAGCGCTGCATCGGCTCGCACCACAGATCTCCGGACTGATCGCTCCGATCCTCGGCGAGGCCGAAGCCGTCTCCGCCGGCGTCGCCGAGGGACGGCTCTACGACTTCGCGCCCGAACTCGAAGCCGCGATCGAATCCAGATTCGGTGCCAGCATCCCCCTCGCCGCCGGCGAGCCGGATGCTGAGTCCCGCCTGGCGCGGTCGGTGGACTTCGACCCGCTGATGGCTCGCATGCGCGAGGTCTTGGACTTCGACCCGGAGGCCGCATGGTAGGAGCACACTTCGAGCGCCTGAAGGTCGAACGCGTCGACGACCACGTCGTGACGGTCGGGTTCAACGAACCGTCCCGCCGTAACGCCCTCGGGCTCGCCACCACCCAGGAGCTGGACCGGGCCCTCGCCGCGCACGCGCGGGAGCCGACGATCCTGATACTCCACTCGACGACCCCAGGCATGTTCGTCTCCGGCGCCGACATCGGCGAACTCCGCGACCGCTCGGCGGACGATGCGTTGCTGTCGATCAACGCCGGGCTGTTCGACCGGGTCGAGGCGCATCGCTGGCCGACCATCGCCGCCATCGACGGCTACGCCATCGGCGGTGGCTGCGAACTCGCCATGGCGTGCGACCTGCGGATCGCCACCCCCAGATCCACGTTCTCACAACCCGAGCTGAACCTGGGGATTCTGGCGGGCGCCGGCGCCAACTGGCGGTTGGCACAGCTCGTGGGACTCGGCCTCGCTCGACGCCTCCTCTACACCGGTGCACACCTCAACGGCGAGGAGGCTCATCATGCCGGGCTCGTGGACCGTCTCGCGGAGGAGTCCGACCTGCTCGCGGCCGCGATCGCTTTGGCACACGAGATCGGCCGGCGGTCCTGGCGCGCCCTCGAACTCACCAAGCTCTCTCTCCGCCAGCACCGTCCGGCCACGACCGGCATCGACCTGGTCGCCCAGGCGCTGCTCTTCGAGTCGGACGAGAAGCGCCGGCGCATGGACGGGTTCCTCCGGGCATGAACACCATCGACCTGATCGAATCCGTCTCGGTCGATCAACTCAGGTCGCTGCAACTCGTTCGCCTGCGGAGGGCCATTCGGCACGCCTATCGCAATGTGGCCCACTATCGAGAGGCGTTCGCTGCCGCCGGCGCGCACCCCAACGACCTCAAGAGCTTCGAGGATCTCGCCGGCTTCCCGCTGCTGACCAAGGACGACCTACGCCGGAACTATCCCTTCGGCATGTTCGGGGTTCCGCTCACCAAGATCATGCGGTTGCACGCCTCATCGGGCACGACCGGCAAGCCGACGGTCGTGGGCTACACCAAGATGGACATCGCCACGTGGTCGCGGGTGATGGCTCGATCCATCTATGCAGCGGGTGGCCGACCCGGCGACGTGGCCCACGTCGCCTACGGCTACGGGCTGTTCACAGGTGGACTCGGGGCCCACTACGGCGCCGAACTGCTCGGATGCACCGTCGTGCCCATGTCCGGCGGCCAGACCGAGAGACAGGTCTCCCTGATTCGAGACTTCCAGCCGCGGATAATTCTGGTCACTCCCTCGTACTGCCTGAACCTGATCGACGAGATGGAACGGCAAGGCATGGACCCGGCAAGCTGCTCGCTCGAGATCGGTATCTTCGGCGCCGAGCCTTGGACCGACGTACTCCGCGACGAACTCGAGACCCGTCTCGGAATAGATGCTCTCGACGTCTACGGACTGTCGGAGGTGATCGGCCCCGGCGTCGCTCAGGAGTGCATCGAGACCAAGGACGGGCCGACGCTGTGGGAGGACCAGTTCTTCCCCGAGATCATCGACCCCGACACGGGGATTGCGCTGCCCGACGGCGAGTTCGGCGAACTCGTGCTCACCACCCTCACCCGAGAGGCCCTCCCGGCAATCCGCTATCGCACACGCGATCTGACTCGCCTGCTCCCCGGTACGGCGCGGCCGATGCGGCGGATCGAACGGATCACCGGCCGCTCCGACGACATGCTCATCATTCGAGGGGTGAACGTCTTCCCCTCCCAGATCGAAGCGGAGATACTGAAGGTCGACGGGTTGAGCCCGCACTTCCAGATCGAGATGGGAAAGACCGGCAACCTCACCTCGATGACCGTGCACGTCGAGCCACAAGAAGCAACCGGCATGAGCCCCGACGAAGCCCGCGACGTTCTCGCGCGCCACATCAAGGACAACATCGGCGTGACAGCCCAGATCATCCTCCGCGAACCCGGATCGCTCCCCCGGTCGCTCGGCAAAGCCCAAAGAGTCGTACATTCGACGACTGCATGAGCCTCGACATCCCGGCGCGAGTGCAGACTTGGCGTGCCGCCCCCCACATCTCGGCCCGATCGGTGCTGGTCACGATTCTCGGCGACGCCGTCCTACCGGTGACGAAGAGGGTCTGGCTGTCTCAGTTGTTCCAGCTCGCCGAGCCCTACGGCTTCGACAAGCGCCTGGTTCGTGTGTCCATGTTCAGGCTTGTCGAGGAGGGATGGGTCTCCAGCGAGCGCCACGGGCGCCGGAGCCTGTACCTGTTGACGCCTCTCGCTGAGCGAGAGTTCGCCGATGCCGCCGACCGCATCTACCGCGACGTCCGTCCTCCGCTCGGCGGCGGATGGACCTTCGTGCTCTTCGACGGCGCGCAACTCTCACCGGCGGAGCGCAACAGGCTGACGCGCCACCTCGGCTGGCACGGTTTCGTCGCCTTCCGCAGCGGCGTGCTGGCATCACCGATCTGCGGCGCGGACGAGGCTCGCCGCATCCTCGACGGGTCCTTCCCCGAGATCCTGCCTGCGGTCGCTCGCGCCGAGTTCGAGGACATCGCCAACCTCGCCCGCAACGGCTTCTTCTCCGCAAGCTTCGCCTTCGACGAGGGCGAGAAGGAATACCGTGCATTCGTCGAGGACTATGAGGCGTTCGGCGGCAAGTGCGACGCGCTCTCGCCGGTGGAGGCGTACTGCCTCCGAACCATGCTGATCCACGACCTGCGACGCATCACGCTGCGCACACCCCCGGTCCCCCGCGAGCTGCTCCCAACCCCCTGGCCCGGCAACGACGCCTACACCCTGGCAGCCGACCTCTACCCCCGGCTCTGCGCCACAAGCTCTCCTCACCTGGGAGACGCACTCGGAACCGACTACCCCGCGCAGGTGTCGGGACGCTTCCCCACCTGAGTCACGGGTCGGGGGTTAGGCGGTCACGACCCGGTGAAGGTGGGGCGCCGCTTCTGCTGGAACGCGGTGATGCCCTCGCGGTAGTCGGCGGTTCCGCTGGCTGCTCCCTGGGCGGCGGCTTCGGCGGCGAGTAGGGCGTCGAATGGCATCGCGGCATCCTCTAGGCGTTGGACGAGCTGTTTCGAGAGGGCGAAGGCGGCTGTCGGGCCCTTGGCGATCTGCCCTGCGACGTCGTCGACCGCGGCGGCTAGTTCCTCGTCCGGGAACGCTCGGTTGGCGAGACCCATCTCTGCCGCCTCTACGCCGGAGATCAGTTGCCCCGTGTAGATCAATTCGAGGGCGCGGTGCGGTCCGACCCGGTCGACGAGGTGGCGATGCCCGCCGCTGTCGAGCACCGCGCCGATGCGGGCGAAGGGTGAGCCGACCTTTGCGGATGCGGCGGCATAGACGATGTCGCAGGCCATGGCGAGGCCGAGGCCGACCCCGAGTGCGGGGCCGTGGACCTGGGCGATCGTCGGCATGGGCAGGCCCCGGATGGCCAGGAAGAGGGGGTTGAAGATCTCCGAGAGCACCGCTTCCGCATCCTCGTCGACGGGTTCGGCGTCGTCGAGATCGCGTCCGGCGCAGAACCCTCGCCCCGCGCCCGACATGACGAGAACCCTCGGCGACCCGCTCGCAATCCGTGCGATCGCAGCGAGCAGATCCTCCGCCATCTTGCCGTTCACCGCGTTCAGCTTCTCCGGACGGTTGAGAACCAGGCGGGCGATGAAATCGTTCGTGGTCACTTCGATGGTCATCCGGGTCTCCTTCGGCTAGAGGGCGAGATCGGGAACGGCGTCGTGATGGTCCGTCTCGGCCTGGAAGGCCTCACCGAGCGCCGCGAGGGTGTGCTCCGACAGAGGCGGTCCGATCAGCTGGAACCCGATAGGTAAGCCATCGGCCGCAAACCCGCCGGGCAAGGCCACCGCCGGGACGCCGGCGCCGTTCACGGGGAACGTGAACTGCGCCGTGGCAGGAATGAGTGGAACGCCATCGATGTCGCTGCAGCCGTGCGGGAGCGGTTGGTTGGGATTGATCGGTGCGATCACGACGTCCACGCCCTGCTCCTCGAAGACATCCAGGTAGGAACGCTCGAAACCGGTTCGGCCTGCCTGCGCCGCGGCGAACGCGGTCCCCGGCAAAGCGGCGCCGCCCTCGAGGAAGGACCGGACCTCGTCGCCCAAGAGATCCCCTTGCGTGGAACGGACCTCCTCGAGGAGGGCCGCCGACTCCACGAAGACGACCGTCGCTCCGAGGTCGAAGTGCTCGGCGAAGTTCGGCAGGCGCACCGTGCGGACGTCTGCGACGATCGAGCCGATGACGTCGATGGCCTCCTCCATCACGGCTCGCACTTCCGGGTCGGTTCTGAACCCGTCGAAGAAGGACTCGTCCGGAACTCCCAACCTCAGCGCCTGCGGTGCTGCGGGCTGAACGAATCGGGCCTTCGAGGAGAACGGGTCCGCCGGCGAGAATCCGGCGACCACGTCGAGCAGTAGGCGGCAATCGGCCGCGGTCCTCGCCATCGGACCCACCGTGTCGTAGGTCCAGGAGATCAGGTGAACGCCGTCACGCGGGACGGCGCCGCGTGTGGTCTTGATCGCGGTCGTTCCGCAGTAGTTGGACGGGATGCGCACCGAGCCGCCCGTGTCGGTTCCCAACGCGCCGAAGAACTGTCGTGCGGCGAGGCCGGCGGCGTTGCCTCCGGATGATCCTCCTGTCATTCGGCCTGTGTCCCAGGGGTTCCGCGAGGCCGGGCATGAGACCCCGAGGGCCAGTTCGTGGGTGTTCGTCTTGCCGATTATCACCGCTCCTGCCGCCCTGAGGCGGCTCACAACGGTGGCGTCCCGGTCGGGGATGAAACCTTGGAGTGATCGGCAGTTGGCCTCGGTCGCCACACCGGCGGTGTAGAAGAGGTCCTTCAGGGCGATCGGCACGCCGTGCAGGGGGCCGATCGGCTCGCCTGCATCGAGTTCCCGTGCGGCCCGCTGTGCTGCGTCGGCCTGCAGCGACGCGAACGACCCGATGAGGCCGTCGGTGGCCTCGATGCGGGCCAGGCACGCCTCCACCAAGGCCCGTGACGTGGTCCGTCCCGATCGAACGGCAGCAGCGGCCTCGGTCAGTGTCAGTGTCAGCAGGTCGTCCATGGCTGCTACCCCTCAGATCACGAGTCGTTTGGCGATGCGGTCGTGTATGTGGTCGTCGCCGGCGCGGCCTTCCTCGACGACCTCGCCCTTCTCGAGGACCACGAACCGGTCGGCAAGGCGTTCGGCCAGCGCCAGGTGTTGCTCGACCAGCAGGACACCCGATCCCTGCTCGCGGGCGCTCGCGATGTGCCGGCCGAGCAGGTCGACGTTCGACGGCTGAAGGCCTTCGGAGGGCTCGTCCATGAGGATCAGCGGTGCGGCCGAGACGATCGCACACGCTGCCGCAAGCATCTTCTGCTCCCCGCCTGACAGAGTTCCGGCGCGTTGGGTTCCCCGCCCTGACAACGAGTCGGGGAACTTGTCGAGGACCTGGTGGTGCACGGAGGGCGCGAACCCCCCGAGCCGGAGGTTGTCCCCGACGGTGAGTTCCCGGAACAGCGCCCGCTCCTGGTAGGTGGCGCGCAGCCCTGCACGCACTCGGTGGGAGGGAGGTCGCCGGGTCACGTCGACGCCGTCGAGGAGCACCTGCCCACCGGTGGCGGGGAGGACACCCATCAGCGCCTTCACGAGCGTCGTCTTACCGACCCCGTTGCGGCCGACGATCGCCACGATCTCGCTCGATTCCACGGCCAGCGAGATGCCGTGGAGCACCGGCACCGCGTCGTAGCCCGCGCAGAGGTCCCGCGCTTCGAGGCGCATCAGCCCTCCACCCCGAGATACACGGCGCGCACGTCGCGGTTCGCCTCGATCTCCGCCACCGTGCCGTCGGCGAGAAGCCGGCCTCGCGCCAGCACCGTCACGCGGTCGGCGACGGCACGGATGAAGGCCATGTCGTGTTCGACGATGAGGATGGGCAGCGAGAACCGGGTGTGCAGTTCCCGCAGCAGGGTGGCCGCCCGGATGCTCTCGGCGGCGGTCATACCGGCCGTCGGCTCGTCGAGCAGGAGCACCCGGCACGTGCCGGCGAGTGCCATGGCGATCTCCAGCCACTGCTTCTCCCCATGCGAGAGGTCGCCTGCGGGAGTGGCGTGACGATCCGCCAGACCGGTGGAGTTCAGCACCTGCAGTGCGCCCGTCGAGACGTCGGCCACCCACGGCGACCGGGTCAGTTCCCACGGCGACGGGCGGATGACCCATGCTGCCAGGGCGACGTTCTCGGCGACGGAGAGCGACTGGATGATCTGCGGTGCCTGGAACTTTCGGCTGACACCGCGGCGCGCGAATTCCCATGCGGCGTTACCGGTGTAGTCCTGGCCGAACAGAGCGACCGCTCCGCCCTGGTGCTGCTGCTGCCCGCTGAGGATGTCCAGGAGGGTGGACTTGCCGGCACCGTTCGGTCCGATGAGGCAGCGCAGTTCGGCCGCGTCGATCTCCAGCGAGACGTCCTGGAGAGCGTTGAACGATCCGTAGCTCTTGTCGATCTCAGCGGCTTGCATGACTGCGTTCCCGGCTTGCTCCCGGCGGTTCTCCCCGCGTTCGCGAATCTGGGGGAGCCGCCGTCGCCTGGATGCACGCCCGGCTACCCGTGCGACGGAAGGGACCAGCCCGTCGGGCACGAACAGGACCGCCGCCACGAAGATCACTCCCGTCCCCAGCACCCAATACTGGAGCCAGACGTCGGCCAACGCGGCTGATGCGAAGTTGATCAGCAGGGTCCCGACGACGGGTCCGATGACCACGCTGCGGCCACCGATGAGGGTCCAGAGCACGACGTTGGTGGCGAGCGTGAACCCGAAGATTCCCGGTGACACGAAACCCGTGCGGTGCACGTACAGGGCGCCGGCGACGCCGGCCAGCGCCCCGCCGACACTGAACACCCAGATCTTGATGGCGATGGTGTTGTAGCCGAGCGCCTCGGTGCGGCGCTCGTTGTCCCGGATGCCGACCAGGACGGCCCCGATCGGCCGCGACAGGAGCAGGGCGACACCTGCGATGATCACCACCGCGGCGACGGTGATCGTGAAGTTCTGCCAGGTCTCCGACAGAGTCGACCCGAAGGCGCCGAGCCGGGGCACATTCGTGAGTCCGTTGAACCCGCCGGTCACGTCACGCCACTGCTGGGCGATCTGCTCGAAGGTCAACGACAGCATGAGGGTCAGCAGTCCGATCACCACGAGTCCGAGCCGGCGGCGGAACGCGATCACCGCCACGATCGCCGAGATGGCCGCGCCGGCGGCCGCCGAGGCGATCAACGCAGCCACCGACAGCGACGGCGCTGCGGTGGTGATCCGGGCGGTGAGGTAGGCGGCGAGGCCGAACGGGAGCAGCTGCCCCAACGACAGGATCCCCGCGTACCCCCACACCAGGCCGAGGCTCACCGCCAGCACGGCGAGACTGAGGAACAGCGAGAGCTGCCCGGCTCGGAAGTCGCCGAGAAGGAGGCTGGCGATGGCCGCGGCGCCGAGAGTCGGCGCGAAGTAGACCAGTCCCCGCCTCATGCGGTCGCTCCGGCGACCGAGGAGCGGCGCATCTGCAGCATGACGACCGCCAGGACCAGCGACGCGATGAGCGCCCAGACGGCGTCGTAGTAGTGGATGAGCGTGGTCTGCACGACCGCGACGACCAAGGCACCCACGAGGACACCCCACAGCCGGCTGAATCCGCCGACGATCACGACGAGGAACGCGCTCGGGAGGTAGGACAGCCCGAGGTTCGGCTCGACCGCCCCGAGCGGCGCCACGAGCGCTCCGGCCACCCCCGCCGAAGCGGCGCCGAGGCCGAACGCCAGCACGTTGGTGACGCCGGTGCGAATGCCCGCCGACTCGGCCAGGTCGCGGTCGGCGACGATCGCCCGCACGACCAGGCCGAACTTGGAACGCGTGAAGCCGAGGAGGGTCACGATCACGGTCCCGAGCGCGACGGCGACGAGGATGTACCTGTAGGTGGGGAACAGAACTCCCAGCGCTTCGGTCGCGCCGGGTACGGGGTTCGACACGCTCCGGAAGTCCTTCGAGAAGACGAGTTCCGCCAGTTGGCGGAGCACGATCGACAGCCCGAACGTGGCGAGGATGGTGAGTTCGGGCTTCCTGTAGATGCGACGGATCAAGATGACCTCGATCACCGCGCCGAGGACGAACAGCACCCCGGCCGCCAGCGGAACGGAGACCCAGTGGCTCCAACCGGTCTCGTGCACCACGAACGCCACGTAGGCGCCAACCATGATGAATTCCCCGTGAGCCAGGTTGATGACGCCCATCAGGCCGAAGGTGATGCCCAGCCCGAGTGCCACGATCGCCAGGGTCGCGAAGAGGCTCAGGCCGTTCAGAAGCTCGAGTGTGAGTGCGTTCAGCCGGCGCCTCCACGTCGTATCAGTATTTCGTGACATGTTGGCATGATGGCTATCGATCGTCAAAGGAGGGGTAGGCGTGCTCGTGCCGCTCCATCACCGCCAGCAGCACCGCCGCGAAGTCCGCCGCCGTTGCCTCCAGCGGCACCCTGCCGCCCGCGATCACCTCGACCTGATCCGCATCGAGACGCTCCGCGAGCACCCTGGTGTGGATGCGGGCGAACGGATCCTCGGCGTGTTCGACGATGGTGACGGGGCAGCGGAGGCGGGGCGTTGCCAGCTCCATCGCGTAGCGGCCCACGGCAAGGTGACCTTCGGCAGGGTCAGCGGCGCGCAGGGCGTCCCGCACGAATCGCGTCAACTGGTCAGTGTTCCCGCCGTAGAAGGGGGCCCGCTGCTCCCAGAGCGCCAGGAGATGCGACCCGTCGAGCTGCGGTTCCATGGAGTCGATCGGGACCTTGCGGGCGCGCCGAGTCCGCTCCTCCTCGTCAATCCAGGGCGTGGAGGACAGCACGAGGCTCCTGACGAGACCCTGACGGCGGGCCGCGAGCTCCACCGCGACCACGCCTCCGGTGTGATGCCCGCAGACGGCGACAGGACCGTCCGCCGCCTGCTCGATCACAGCTGCGGCAGCGGACGCGTAGTTCTCGATGGAAGGACCCTCCGGATGCGGGTCGGAGGATCCCATTCCTGGCAGATCGATCGCCACCAGATGGAGGCGATCCGCCAGGATCATCATCACCTCCTCGAACTCGTCCCAGCTGCGCGGCGTCTGATGCAGCAACACGACGGTGGGGCCGTGTCCGACCTCGGCGACGTGGATCTGCCCCGATGGGCCGTCCAGATAGCGCCGGCGGAGGTGGACCGTTCGCGCTGTGGTAGGCGCCACGCGCGGCGGGTCGGCCTTGCCGGTTCGCGCCGGGCCGGTCACTGGTTCGATGAGATGAAGTCGATGCTGAGCCGGTTGAACTCCTCGGCGTGCTCGTGCTGGGGCCAGTGCCCGCAGTTGTTGAAGATCCGCAGCTCGGACCCGGACACGTTCTCCTGCATGGCACGGGCCTCGGGCACGTCGCCGAAGGGGTTCTGGCTGCCCCACACGATCAACGTCGGCGCGGCTATGCGCTGGAGCCGGTCAGGCCGCATGAGGTTGCGCTGCCTGATCTCCATCTCCTGCAGGCACAGGAGGTTGTGGAGGTTCGCCTGGAACTCGGGTCGGTGGTAGATGCGGTAGCGGATCTCGACGAGTTCCTCGGAGACGTCGCGCTCGCCGTCGTACATGAGGAGATGCAGGCGATCACGGGTGAGAGCGATGTCGTCGGCGAGTGCGGCCCTGGTCGTGGTGGCTTTGATGCGCTCCATCACCTCGGGGTTGGCCTTGGTACCGCCCGCGGCGACCAGTTGCAGGGTGCGGACTCGCTCCGGTCGCTCGCCGGCCAGCCATCCGGCGGTCCAGCCTCCCAGCGACTCGCCCACGAGGTTGGCGCGGTCGATTCCCATTGCGTCGAGGTAGCCGACGAGGTGATCGACGTAGCGGGGGATCTCATAGGGGTAGTCGGGCTTGCCGGTGTACCCGTGGCCGAGGGCGTCGATGGCGTGGCAGCGCAGGCCGGCCTCGACGTGGGGGACGAAGTTCCGCGAGAAGGCTTCGAGGTGGCCGCTGGTTCCGTGAAGGAATACCACGTCGGGGCCTTCGCCTGCGATCAGCGCCCGGGTCGGCACGCCGGCCGCCTCGACGGTTCGCACTGCGAAGTCGATGCCGGTGAGGTCGGTCCAGATTGTCATGGTCGCCCTCCTGGGGGGTCGATGGTTTGGTCTGGGTGGTCGGGCGGATGAGACCGGCGTCCGGGACGCGCCGTGGGCGCGGCATCTGCCGGCGTGAAGGTGGCCACGGCCATGCCTGTCAGCCACTCGGGCATCGCCGAGTAGGCGAGCACCTCGCCCGCTGTGGCGCCGACCGCGGCGCACATGGCGAGCCAGGCTCTGATCTCGTTGCCGCCGTTGCCCGCGGCGGCAACGAGATCCTGGTTGTCGAGGCGCTGCGCCAGCGCCATGTGTTCGCCCGAAGCCACCGCCGCGAGGAACTCCTCGTCGAAGTGAGTGTCGATGGTTGGGGACGCGCTGAGGATGATCCGGCGCCTGCGTTGCTCGTTCTCGGCCCAGTCGGACTTTCCGTGGCGCCACGACTCGACCAGGAACCGATCGTCGTCGGAATCCGGCGCTGCCCAGTCGGGGAACGGCAGGGCGTGGCTCAGGCCGCCCGTGCCGATCACCCCGACCCGCCGGTTGCCGGGCAACCGGCGGACCGCCGATCCGAGTGAGAGTCCGAACGCGCAGGTCCGCACCGGCGTCGGCAATGGCGGCGCGAAGCAGTTGACCACGATCGGCACGATGGGGACGTTCGGGGGCACGACGTACTGGATGGCGTGGCTGATGCCGTGGTCTATGAGCAGTTCGGCGGAGAACGCAGTGTCGAACCCGCTCCCGACGAGGTGCTCGCAAAGCGCCAGAGCGGCGGCAGGATCGCTGTGCTGTGGGCCAGCGGGGGTTCCGTGCTCGCCCGCCGCGATCACCTCGCCGACCCCGATTGTGAAGGCCGGCATGAGATCGAGGCCGATGCCGCGGAAGTGGTTGGAGCCGATGATCAGGACGAGGTCGGGCGATTCCCGTTCGAGCCGGCTGCGCGCCTCCCCAAGCGCGTCGCGGAACCGGTGGGCGCGGCCGAGGTGCTCCACCTCGTGCCAGCGGGTGTTCATCAGCGTGGTGTGGGACGCGCCCACGCCGAGCACGACCCGGCTCATCGGGCGCCCTGCAGGTATTCGAACGCGGTCCGGATGAGGTGTCGCGAGAGCGCCACCTGGTCATCGGGGTTGACGGCGTTCATCCCGTACTGGAAGTCGACATCGACGCCGGGCGCGGCGACCTTGGGGAGACCGACTCTCGCTGTGGGCACGCCGTTCTGCCGGAGGATGTTGGCGTCGGTCGCTCCCGAGAGGCCCCGCAGGGCCTGGTGGGCGCGACCGGTCTCGGCCTCCCACGCCCTGATCGCGGCCTGCACGATCGGCTCTGACGGGTCGGTGCAGCTGCCGCCGACGGCGAGTGTGCGCGTCACGCTGGCTGACGCGCCGATGGCGGCCGCCCAATGGTCGACGCGCTCGGAGAGGGCTTGCTGGGCACGGTCCGCGGCAACGCCGGGCGGGAGACGAAGGTCGACTGTGAACTCGCAGGCGTCCGCGGTGAACGCCGTGGCGCGGGCTTCGCCCCCGCTGACCGAGGCGACGATGCCCTGGGGCCGGTTGAACTCGTCGGCGAGCGTCTCGGCCCACTCGTCGATCCAGGTCTCCACCTCGAGGATCAATTCCGCGGCGTCGGCGATGGCGTTGCGGTAGGCGAGCAGGTGGCGGCTGCCCACGTAGGTGTGGGTCCCCGCGACGCGCACGGTGAACCAGGCCAGGCCGACCTCGGTCCAGGAGACCGACCAACCGGACTTGGCAATCATCGCGGCGTCGGGATCGACGGCGTCGAGGAGCGCGGTGCAGCCCGCGCCGTGCCCGTCCAGCAGGTCCGGGGCGCGCCGATTGACCGGCATTCCGAGACAGCCGAATCCGGCGATGATTCGCCCGGGCAGGTCGGCTGCGACGGTGGCGAGTGCCTCGGTGGCCATCATCACGCACGCCGCGTGCCCCTTCGGGTTGTGGGCGCCGAGGCCGACGAGCCACCCGCGCTCCGTGCGCAGCTTCGCTTCCATGTCCGGGCGAAATCCGGAACCGACGAGCGCGCCGTCCTCCGCGGCGTCTCCCGACGTGATGGTGTCGATCGGCGAGTACAGCAGCAGTGACGGTCCCCGCCGGGGAGACCCGAGCGTGCCCCAGGCGTTGGCTGCGTCGGCATCGAGCCACTGCTCGTGGGCCTCCACGCCGGCGGCGCCGAGCGTCTCGGCAATCCGCCCTGCGAGGGCGCCCTCGCACCCGGTCGGCGAGGCGGTGCGGACCAGCATCTCGGTCAGGTCGGCCAGACGCGAGACGGACACGCCGGCGAGGGCCGCCTCGAGCGCGCTCATCGCACCCCGGGCGGGCGAACTGAACCGATCCAGGTGCCTGTGGTCCTGGTGAGCAGGCGCACGAGCGCTCTTTTGATCCAGGAGATGGCCCTCACCGGCGGTCCGCCGTCACCGGTGCGCGCCCGGCCGGCACGCATTGTCCCCGGAGCCCGTCGGCGCCACTCATGAGGCGTCGGTGATCCCGGGCCTGTCGGACTGGTTCAAGAATCCCGCAACCACCGAGTGGAAGTGCTGCGGACGCTCCTCCTGCAGGTGATGCGACGCTTTGTCCATCACGTAGAGCTGCCCGTGCTCGATCATGCCGGCCAGCATCAGCGGGTAGTCCGGCGTGAGGAAGTCGTCGTACATGCCCCAGGCGAACAGGACGGGACAGCGGATGAGCCCGAGTTCGGTCGTGAGGTCCTGCCAGTCGCCCCGGGGACTGTCGCTGCGCGCCGCGAGGCTCATCTCGCCGGGATCGATCGACTGCTCGTAGCGGCGCGTGACCGTCTCGCTGGGGATGGCGTCGGCGTCGTACCACTCGAGGGCGGCCATGAGGGCGCGCATCTTGGCCCTCGTGGGGCCCTCGTTGCCGAAGTAGGCGTCGCGGGCCCTCCGGCCTCGACGCCCGCCCTCCGGCAGTGGCGCCAGCGGCCCGCGGAAGACCGGCATCGAGCCCGTCACCACCAGCGAGCGCACGCGGCCCGGGTACTTTGCAGCCAGGTTCAGGGCGATCGACCCGCCCCAGGAGTTGCACACGAAGTCCGCCCGGGCGACCCCGAGGGCCTCCTGAAGGTCCGAGACGGTGCGGGCGTGGAAGTCCCACATCGGCCCGCGGATGGTGCACTTCTCCGACTTGCCGTATTGCAGCAGGTCGACCAGGTAGCAGGTTCGGTCGGCGGCGAACAGCGGCGCCACGGCTCCGAAATCGGTCCAGGCCGTGCAGCCGGGGCCGCCGCCGTGGAGGAAGACCGTCGGTGGCCCGGTGTCGCCGAGGGTGATCACGTGGTACTCGACGCCGCCGGCGTCGACGGTCCGCCCCGGGGGCTCAGGACCGATCACCGCCCGCCACCTCCTCGACGAGTCGACGCCATTCGATCAGTGAGATGTCCGGCCGGTAGAGCCGTTCGGGCGGGGCGTCGGTCTCGGCCACCATCCAGTGGTCCTGAGCCGAGAACTGCCCGTGGAACAGCCAGCGGATCCCGGTGAGGTACTTGGCGTAGAACAGGAACTTGGCCAGGCCAACCTTGAACTGAACCATGACGCCGACGTACTTGGTGCGGCCCGCCTCGATCGGGACGTAGAACTCGTAGTGGATGAACTGCGGGTAGGCGATCCTCAGCATCCCCGGAACCGTGAGTGAGGCGAAGCCGGGAAACCTCTGGGCCAGGATGTAGGGGTCGTTGCGCCTCGCTCCCCCGGTGTTGCCGAGCATGGACCCCTGGCGCTGCTTCGGCTTGATCTTCCACCAGCGGTTGTTGGACCAGACGCCGAGACCGGGGAACTCCGCCTCCCAGTGGCGCTCGTCCTCGACCCGGTAGAGCCACCGTTCGTGGCGCTCGATGTGAATCTTGTTCCACGTGGGCATCACTTTGAAGGTCCGCCACCATGACGTGCGGTGCAGGTACTTGGCGTGTCCCTCGTCGAACCCGTTCTCGGCGAACAGGCGCCAGTCGCCGTCGCGGTCCTCGATCCTGCCGCCGACCGCATAAGGCGGTGGGTCCGCCAACTCGGCCGGCAACTGCTCCTGGAGGGGGTGCGGATCGCCGTCGCCCACGAACACCCACACCAGCCCGATCGCCTCGGCCGTCGGATAGGTGCGCACGGCGGCCTTGCCGCACATCGGCGAGTCCGGCCCGTCGGTGATCACCGCCACCAGTACGCCGTCCCGTAGCCGGTACGTCCAGCCGTGGTAGGGACAGGAGACCGTCCCCGGAAACTCCTGGGTTCCCTGGCTGAGCCGCACCCCCCGGTGCAGGCACCTGTCGTGCAGGGCGCGGGCGCTGCCGTCCGGCTCGCGTTGCAACATGATGTTGTGCCCGCAGACGCGCCGGGCCACCGGGGACTCCCGAACCTCGCTCGACCACAGTACGGGGTACCAGAAGTTCTCGAGGCCCGAGTCGGCGCCGTCGTAGGTCGGCCACGATGACCAGTCGGCCCGCCCCGTCGATCTCCTGACGTCCTCGGAACTCTGCCGGACGGCTGCCATCAGACTGTCGGAGGGCTGTCGGGCGATCCGGGTCTCATCGGCTCCGGCAGTCAGGCGCCTCGACGGCCGACGCCTCCGGAAACCGGATCGGTGCGGCCGGTCCGCTTGGGTACCGGCCGCACCGATCGCCTGGAAGCACCGTGAGAGGCGTCGGGCCGACTGCTACGGCAGATTGCAGGTCTCGTCCGGGTGGACGGATTCGAACGATTCGACGATCAACTGCGAGCCGTCGGACTGGATCTCGGCCACGTAGATGGGCTGCGCCAAGTGGCGGCTGCCGGTGATGGTGATGTCACCGGTGGGTGTGGACAGCGACAGTCCCTCCAGAGCCGCCGCCACCGCCGCCGTGTCGGTGCTGCCGGCGGCGTTGGCAGCAGCGGCATACAGCAACGCGGCGTCGTAGATGTGGGAGCTGAACGTCATGTGCGGCGGAGCGTCCGCTCCGAACTGCCCGTAGTAGCGGCTCACGAACGCCGTGTTGGCGGGGTTGTCCACTTCCTTGAAGTAGCCCATGGTGACGAACATGCCGGCGGTGACGGCCGGGCCCATCGCGCCCAGGACGTTCTCCTCGTAGATGTTCGCCAGGCGCGGGATGGCGTCCTGGCCAATGCCGAAGTCCACGGCCTGGGTCTCGAAGGCGATGGCGTCGCCGCCCACGAGTGCGGGGAAGATCAGATCCGCACCCGAGCCCGCGATCTGCTGGGCCACCGACGAGAAGTCCTGAGTTCCGAGCGGGACGTACTCCTCGCCGACCACTTCGCCTCCTGCCGCCTCGATGTACTGGCGCGCCCACTCGAAGCTGGTGCGGGGCCACACGTAGTCGTTGCCGAGCAGGAACCAGGTCCGGCCGCCGGTCTGCTGCATGACCCACGGGATCACGGGAGCAAGTTGCTGGCTGGGCACCTCGCCGGTGTTGAACATCACCGGCGAGCACTCGCCGCCTTCGTAGAGCGCGGCGTAGATGTACAGGACGTCGGCGTCCTCCGCGAGCGGCTTGGCCGCCTCGCGTGTCGCACTCGAGTGGGTACCGAGAACCACGTCGACGTTGTCGGAGTCGATGAGTTGCTCCATGGCCTGACGCCCCACCGACGGATCGGTGGCATCGTCGGCCAGGACGGTCACGACGGGGCGGCCGTTGATGCCGCCGGCGGCGTTGATGTCCTCCTCGATGAATTCGGTGATGTTCGCCGTCGGCTGCCCGAAGATCCCCGCCGGCCCGCTGTTGGAGAACAGGATCCCGATGCGCACCGGCTCACCCGAGGGCGCCGCCGGCTCCGGTGGCGCCTCTGTCTCGGCGGGCGCCGGTGGGGGCTCGGGGGCCGGTGCCGGCTCGTCGGCCGGTGGGGGCTCGGGCGCAGGAGGTGCGGGCGGCTCCTCGGCGGGTGCCGGTGGGGGCTCGGGCGCCGGTGCCGGCTCGTCGGCTGGCGGGGCCGGCTCCGGTGGCGCCTCTGTCTCGGCGGCTGCCGGGGGCGGAGGGGTCACAGGGGTCGTCTCGGCTTCGTCGTCGCCACCGCAGGCTGCGGCCACGAGCACCAGCGAGACGAGGACCGAAACCGGAAGCCACCAGTGACGCGGCGCGCCGGGCTGCGATGCTGTTCTCATGAGGAGCCTCCTATATGTGAGCCGATGTTGACATATTGGCGGCTCGTGGCGGCGGGGTCAAGTCCAACGAGGGCGGAGAGCGGAGCAACTGTCGGGATCGGCGACGGGTTCCGTCGCCCCGGTGATCAGGAAGCGCGACTCGCTGCCGGCAACTCGTCCAGCACCCGCACGCCCGAGCGGGTGGCCTCCCCCAGCAACAACGTCTTCAACGAGCCGCCGGCATCGCAGCGCCGGGGACCTCGGAAGCAGGCGTTGCGCAGCCCGCTCAGGAGCGCCGAGGGCTCCACTCCCCCGCCGGCACAGCAGGCGCGTGCCCAGGTGTGGATCGCCTCGTAGACCCCTTCCGCGGCGGCGGAGACCGGGGGTGCGCACATACCGAAGCGGGCGGAGTAGCGCTCCAGGAATTGGTGGTTCTCGCCGGTGTCGAGGCCGGCGAAGTAGCCGAGCACGTTCCAGGTGCCCACCGCGGACTCCCCGAGATGTTCCACCACCGCATCGTCCATGAGGGGTGCGAACGTGCGGATCCCGTTGCGCAACCCGGATGCGGCGAGGTCGCGTTCGAACCGCACGTGGTCCTGGCCGACGAAGCTCGACACCACGTGGTCGACCTGGGACCGGTCGATGGCGGACAGCACCGGCTCGAACTCCTGCGCCCCCAGCGGCAGGTAGCCCTCACCGGCCACCGTGCCGCCGCTGCTCTCGATCACCGATCGCGCCGTGGCGCCGATCGCGCGCGGCCACGAGTAGTCGTTCCCCGCCAGGAACCAGCGTGAACCGCCGGTCTGGGCCGCCATGCGCGGCAGTGCCCGGTGAAGTTGGTCCAACGGCGTCTCACCGAACCGCACGAGCAGCGGATGAGCCAGCGTGAGCTCGCTGGTGGGGGTGTAGAGGTACGGGATGCCCTGGGCGACGGCCATCGGACCAGTCACCGCACACGTGGCCGAGGAGTGCATGCCGACGATGGCCGCGAGGCCGGGGATCCGGCACAGACGGCGCATGGCGACCGCGCCGACCCCGGGGTCGGTGGAGTCGTCGGCGACGAAGAGTCGCACCTCCAGGCCCATGACTCCCCCGTCGGCGTTGATCTCCTCCACCGCCAGTTGGGCGCAATTGACCGTCGAACGACCCAGGATCCCTGCGCTCCCCGAGAGCGACGTCAGCAGTCCGAGCGGCACCTCCCAGACATTGATGTCGACGTGACCCAGCAGCCCGAGTTCGGCGCCGAGCCGGGCAACCTCACCGTCGTCGATCGTGATCCGGACCCGCAGCAGGGTCCCGCCGCTGGTCGTGGGTTCGAAGCGGCACACGACGCGGCCCGACCAGGGAGATTCGTGCGCCAGGTCGATGCGCCGGTTCGGCCGGTAGGAGAGCACGCGTGCGGTCCCCGTCGAGCGGGCCGGCCCCCCGAGCGGCAGCGTCAGCCGTACCAGCGAACCGGGCCGGAGCGCCGCGGCCTCGCCCCCGAAGAGCCATCCCAGGGAGGAATCGCCCGTCCCGAAGAGCGCGAACAACTCACTGGGGCAGGCGTCCAGCCGCACCTCGTTGTTCAGGACGAGTTCAGCCATGGCACCGGAGCTAGGCGCTCCGTTCGCCGACTTCTCCGGAGGCGGCGCCGCCCACATTCGACGCAACCTGCACGGCCGAGGCGAGCTGATCGAGGGAGTTCTGGTACACGGAGGTCAGGAACGCCACCACCGCGTCAGCGGGGGAAGGCGTCACCGAATAGTGCCGGAACCTTCCCTCGCGGCGCTCGGCGATCAGACCGGCGAGGCGGAGGATGCGGAGATGCGAGGACACTGCGGTGCGGCCCACCGCGTCGAACTGGGCTGCGATCTCGCCGGCAGTGAGCTCTTCGTGCTCACCGATCAGGCTGAGGATGGCCCGCCGTGTCGGATCCGCCAGCGCGGAGAAGATGGCATCGCTGTTGGACGTTGTCATTGCAGTCCCCGTGTCGGTTTGTCAACATTTGCCCACACATGCTGCCATATCTGTCGGCAACATGTGCTTCTGGACCTTGCCGAGGGCGGTGCGAGGCAGGTCCTCGACGAAGGCCCATTCCCTCGGGCGCTTGTACCGAGCCAGTCGGTTCTCACACCAGCGGTCCAACGACTCGGCGTCGACCGAGGCGCCGCGGGACGGCACCACGAACGCCACCGGCACCTCGCCCCAACGCGGATCGGACCGCCCCACGACGGCCACCTCCGCCACCGCGGGATGGTCTCCGACCACCCGCTCGACCTCCGCCGGGTAGACGTTCTCACCGCCGGAGATGATCAAGTCGCTCCGGCGGCCGGAGATGTAGACGAAACGGTCCTCGTCGGCGTGACCCAGGTCTCCAGTGGCGTACCAGCCATCGGTGAAGGCGCTCTCGGTCTCCTGCGGGCGCTTCCAGTAGTGGGTGAACAGGTTCGGTCCGCGCAGCCACAGTTCCCCCGTCTCGCCGGGCGCCACGTCCGCCCCGCCGGAATCCACGATGCGAAGCTCGCAGTGCCGGGCCGGTTTGCCGCACGAACCGATCCGGTCCGCGTCGGCGTAGTCCAAGACGATTGCCGTCGGTCCTGTCTCGGTGGCGCCGTAAACCTGCACGACACACACATCAAGTGCATTGAAGTCTCGGATGAGATCCTCGGGGACGACCGACGACCCGCAGTTCAGGGCGCCGAGTGAGGCCAGGTCCCGGGCCTCCAGAGACGGCGCGCCGAGGAGAGCGGACATGGCCGCGGGCACCAGCAGCAGGTGCGTCGGTCGGTGCAGCCGCATGATCTCGAGGAGACCCTCAGGGTGGAAGCGCTCCGCCAGCACGACAGTGCCGCCGGCGAAGAGGCACGGGATCGTCTGGATGTTGAGGCCGCCCACGTGGAACATCGGCAGGACCGAGGCGACGACCGAGTCAGCACAGAGACCTTCGTGGGCGATGGCGTTGCGGACGGTGTAGCGCAGCGAGCGCTGGGAGAGAACCGCTCCCTTGGGCGCCCCGGTGGTGCCCGACGTGTACACCAACAGCAGCGGGTGCTCCGAGCCGCCCCGTGCTGCAGGGAGCGAGCCATCTCCTCGCCGGCGGCTCTGGTGCGCTCGTGCGGCGAACTCGTCGAGGCTCTGTGGAGCGGTCCCGGCGTCTCGGATCAATTGGCTCTGCCCCGCAGCGGCAAGCACGATCGAGGGCTCGCAGTCCGTCAGTTGGAAACGCACCTCAGGCGGGCTGAGTCGGTAGTTGATCGGGGTCAGGATCGCGCCGAGGCGAGCGCAGGCGAAGATCAACTCCAGCACTTCGATCCGGTTCGCGGTGCACACCGCGACCCGATCCCCTTCGGCGATCCCCAGGTCTCGCAGCCGGCAAGCCACGCCTCGGATCCGGTCGTCGAGTTCGGCATACGACACCGACTCGCCGCCGGCGATGACGGCAGGTTTCCCGGGCGCGCGGTCGGCCCAACGAGAGATCCAACCCCAGATGCCCGCGCGCGGATGAGAGCCCTGCCTCTCGCCGGCCGGGACGCCCGGCGCCACCTCGGATGATTCCTGCTGTGGCACGCGTCCGGGCGTCCGGCGGCCCTATCGGGGATTCCGGGACCGAGCGACGGAGAGGACCGCGTGGATGATCTTGCTGTAGCCGGTGCAGCGGCAGAGATTCCCGGAAAGACCCTCGCGGATCGCGGTCTCGTCGGCCTCGACGCCGTCGCGTAGCAACTGCTCTGCGGCGACCACCATTCCCGGCGTGCAGAAACCACACTGCGCGGCGCCGTGGTTGACGAACGCCTCCTGGAGGTCGTTCATCACCTGGCCCCGTCCGGGGATCCCCTCGACGGTCGTCACGCTCGCGCCATCGAGTTGACCGACCGTCTGGAGGCACGACACGACAGACCGGCCGTCGACGATCACGGTGCACGCGCCGCAGTCCCCGGTGAGGCATCCCCACTTGGTCCCGGTGAGGTGCAGTTGCTCGCGCAGCACCGACAGCAGGGTGTCGCAGGGGTCGACGTGCGTCCGCACCGTGTCACCGTTGACGTCGAGGCTGATGCTCATGCGTTCCCCGGCGGCGGGATGGAGGCGCCCGTTGTGTTGCCCACTTCGAAATGCACCGGCCGCCCGCCGCTGCCTGACGGGCGGACACGGCCGTTGGGCGGTGCCGGTCCGCCCGGCCAGACGCCGCCGGCGCGGGCGTAGGCAATCGACAGTGCCCGCTCCGCCAGCACGCCGGCGGTGTGCCGGCGGTACTCCGCCGTGCCGCGAACGTCGCTGATCGGGGTGCAGACTCCCGACGCCGCCTCGCGAACGGCTGCGAGCCGCTGCGGCGACAGCGGGTGCCCGACCAGTAGGTGGTCCAGGTCGCGCACGAGCACGGCGGTGGGCGCGACCGCGCCGAGCGCAACCCGTGCCGCCTCGATGGGAACATCGGGGCCCGCGCCGCTTGTCAGCACCCAGGCGGCAGCGCCGACTCCCGCCAGATCCATCGCCCACCGCACGGTCTGGCGGACGTAGCAGGAACCGCTGCGGGCGGGAACCCGCAACCTGACTCCCAGAACAATCTCGCCGGTCGCCAGGCTCGTGGTCCTGGGACCGGCAACCAGCGAACCCACGGACTCGTGGCGCACGCCTTCGGGGCCGCCCACAGCGGCGACGGCATCGTGCACGAGCAGTGGTGGCGTCATGTCCGCGGCGGGTGAGGCGTTGCAGAGGTTGCCTCCGAGCGTCGCCATGTTGCGGATCTGAACCGATCCGAGCACGCGGGCGGCCTCGGAGAGGGCCGGGGCCCGCCGGATGATCCCCGGGTCGCATTCGATCTGCCGGATGTCGGTGGCTGCCCCGATGTGGAGCAAGTCGCCGTCCCACTGCATGCCGTCGAGCTCCGCGATGGCGGTGACGTCCACGAGTGGAGCTGCCGGATCGACCCGACCCAGGCGCCGGTCGATCACCAGGTCGGTACCACCGGCGAGCACGATCGCGCCCGGAGTGTCCTGCAGGATCCCCACCGCCTCGGCGACCGAGACGGGCCGGTGATAGGCGCTCATGCGGGCGCCTCGATGCGAGATCGCAAGTGGTGCTTCTCGATGAGCGAGCGCTCACCGGCTTCGATCCACTGGCGGAGCATCCAGGGGCGCATGGGGTAGCAGCGGGGCCGCACACCGGTGGCGTCGGCCACGGCGTTGGCGATCGCCGCGGGCGGAAGGATGATGCCGCCCTCACCGATCCCCTTGGCTCCGAACGGTCCGAGAGCATCCTCGGTCTCCACGAGCGTCACGTCGATCGGTGGAACGTCCACGGCGGTCGGCATGCCGTAGTCGTGGAGGTTGGGGGCGGGGAACCTGCCGTTGGTCACGGGCAGTTCCTCGCTGAGGGCGAGGCCGACCCCCATGGCGGCGCCCCCTTCGATCTGACCCTCGCAGCTCATCGGGTTGATGGCGCGTCCCACATCGTGTGCGGCCCACAGCGCCACCAGGCGCACCATTCCCGTCTCCGGGTCGACCTCAACCTCGGCGACGTGAGCCCCGAAGCCGTAGGTGGCGGAGATGTTGCCGATGTAGTTCTCGTCCTGGCGCTGGGTGGGTGGGTCGTAGAAGGCGCTGGTCATGATTATGGAGCTGCCCTCGCGCAGCAGTCGCCGCCGGACCGCCTTGTCGTAGCGGAGCGTCAGGTCGGGGTCGTCGTGCGCCGAGATGACCCCGTCGCGCATCTGCAGCGAGGCTGCCGGGCACCCCAGCAGATCCGCGGCGCCGGCGAGCAGTTCCTCGCGGGCCTTGGCGGCGGCCATGCGGGCCGCGTTGCCGGCGACGAACGTGGTGCGGCTTGCGTGGACGCCCACGTCCCACGGCTTCACGTTCGTGTCGTTGTGGCTGACGCTCACAGCCTCCAGCGGGACGCCCAAGGTCTCGGCCACGATCATGGCGAGCGCGGTCTCCGAACCCTGGCCCAGTTCTGAGGATCCCGAGATGAGTGCCACCCGCCCCGAGTCGTCGATCTTGATCATGGCGCCGCAGCCGTCGGAGCCGTAGATCCGGGCACCCCCGCCCACGTGGACATAGGCGGCGGCGCCGAGCCCGCGGCATTCGCTTCGCATGGCGCCGCGACGCTCGTCCCAGCCGGACTTGTCGCGCACCGCCTCGAGGCACTCGCTGAGTCCGCACGAGGTGATCCTCAAACCCTGGGGAGTGACGTCGCCGGCCCGGTTGGCGTTCTTGAGCCGGAACTCCATCGGGTCGATGCCGAGTGCGTCAGCGAGCTCCTCCATCTGCTGCTCGACGGCGAAGGTGGCCTGGGGATTCCCGAAGCCCCGGACCGACCCGCCGTAGTTCTTGTTGGTGTAGACCACCTTGGCCTTCAGCCGCGAGGACTCGACTCGGTACATCGAAGTCACGGTGTTCATCGCCACCAGCAGGGCGTGGGAGCCCCAGGCGTTGTACGCCCCGTTGTCGGAGACGACCTCGGCGTGACGAAACAGCAGCGTGCCGTCGGCGGAGGCGCCGGTGCGGAGCTCGAAGTGGATCGGCTGGCGTGTCCGGGTGCCGATGAACTCCTCCTCCCGCGTCATGGCCAGCTTCACGGGGCGCTTGGCGGCACGGGCCAGCATCACGGTGATGAAGTCGTGGGTGTCGATGTCGATCTTGCCGCCGAAACTGCCGCCCACCGGGGGTTGCCGCACGTTGATGCGGCGCCAGTCCAGACCGAGGCAGTCGGCGAGCTCCTTGCGGTACATGAACACCATGTGCACCGGGCTGATCACCTCGAGGCTGCCCTCGGCGTCGAAGCCGGCGATCACCACGTGGGTCTCGATCGGAGCCGGTGCCGCCTGGGGGCTGGAGTAGCTGCCCCGCACGATGACCGCCGAGCGCTGCTCCGCCGCGGCCAGATCCCCCGTCTCGAAGTTCCACTCCATGGAGACGTTGCCGTCGATGTCCAACTCGTCGTGGATCCTCGGCGCGCCGGGGTCCAGGGCCTCGAACGGGTCGTCCACCGCGGGAAGCAACTCGTACTCGATGTCGATGAGGTCGACCGCCCGCTGCGCCGTCGCCGTGTCCGCTGCCGCAACCGCCGCAACCTCGTCGCCGACGCAGCGCACCACGCGGCCCTTGAGCGGGATGTTGTCCCCTCCGTAGCCGAAGGGCCGCTGCTGGACGTTGCCGGCGTGGATGACGGCGTGGACTCCCGGCAGCGTCTCGGCCGCCGCGGTGTCGATCGCCACGATGCGGGCGTGCGCGTGCGGGCTGCGTTTGATCGCGCCAATCAGCAGACCGCTCATCCTCAGATCGTCTGCGTACACGGTGCGCCCGGTGACCTTGTCGGGAGCGTCGAGCTTGGGGATGCGCTTACCGACGACCGCATAGCCGGGGTCGGGGCGTGTCGGCTCGATCGTGGTGTGCATCGCGGGCTCCCCATGCTGCGCACCGCAGGGTGCGTCCGAGTCAGTTTGTTTCAGTATGTCTTGACATGTCAACCTTAGAACGATGGTGGCCGACGTCCCTGACCTGCGCGCGATCTTCAGCCCGCGATCGGTCGCGGTCTACGGCGCGTCCACGCGTGACCCCTCCAAGCTGGGCAACCGGCTGCTCCGCAATGTCGTCGCTTCAGCGGCTGACGATGTGGTCGCAGTCGGCCCGACGCCGGGCACCGCCGAGGGATTGCTGACCCAGCCGTCATTGGCCAGCGCTGTCGATCTGGCGCTGATCTCGGTACCGGCCGCCTCCGTGGAGGCCGCGATGGCCGACGCGGCTGCAGGAGGTGCCCGGTCCGCGGTTGTGCTGACGTCCGGGTTCGGCGAGACGGGCCCGGTGGGAAAGGCAGCGCAGGAGCGGATCCGCGCGATCGCCGCCGGGGCGGGCATGCGATTCCTCGGCCCCAACTGCATGGGCGTGATCAGCCGTCAGAGCGGCGGCGGATGGCTGAACGGCTCTTACTTCTGGGATGTCGATCTGACTCCGGGCGGCGTGACCATGCTCAGCCAGTCCGGGGCGTTCGGGGGAATGTTTCTGGCCGAGATGAGCCGGCGCGGACTGGGTGTCTGCCGATTCGCCAGCCTCGGGAACTGTGCCGACCTCGACGAGACGCAGATCCTGCGATGGCTCAACCAGGACCCCGCGACCGAGGTCGTCGGATTGTTCGCCGAGGCACTCACGGGCGGCCGGGACTTCGTGCGCGCGGTGCGTTCCCTGTCCGCCGACCGGCCGGTGGTCGTCCTGAAGGCGGGCACGACGAGTACGGGCGCCCGCGCCGCCCTGAGCCACACCGGTTCCATCGCAGGCAGCCACGGCGCCGTGTCGGCGGCACTGAGACGCGCCGGCGCGATGGAGGCCGAGGGGGCCGACGAGTTCTTCGATCTGCTGTTGCTCGCCGCGTCGCCGGTCCCGCGGCCGGCGTCGGTGCGGATGGCGATCCTGACTGTCTCGGGCGGGCCGTCGGTTCTCGCCGCCGACGAGGCGGAGCGACTTGGCCTCGCTCTGCCAGAACTTGCCCCTTCGACTCTGCAGGCGATGCGGGCGGTGATTCCACCATTCGCGGCGACGCGCAACCCTGTTGATCTCACCCCGCAGTGCCCGGCATCCGCCTACGGGCCGGCGGTCGACGCCCTCTACGACGACCCGCGCGTCGACGGTGTCGTGGTGATCGACTGCGGCCTCGATGTCGAACCGTTCGGGGACGCCGTGGCCGCTGCCCAGCGGCGCACCTGCAAGCCGACAGTGGGTTTCGTCAGCGACGTCCCCACGGTCCGGCAGTCGCTGGAAGCAGCCGGCATACCACTGTTCCCGTCGCCCGAACGTGCCGTCCGGGCCTACAGGTCGCTCTGGCCCAGCGCGACAACGGGGATCCCGCGCGACTCACACGTATCCGGCCCGGGCGTTGAAGAAGACACGGTCAGGCACAGTGATCCGCCGAGCCCCCCTGATCTGAGGGCCCTCTCGGAATGGGAATCCAAGCAAAGGTTGCGCGCGCTGCCCCTGGTGCCCGAGCGCCGCACGACATCGCTCAACGACGCGGCCATTGCGGTCGCCGAACTGCGGGCGCCGCTGGTCGCCAAGGCATCCGGCGTCGCCCACAAGTCCGACCGGGGTCTGGTGCGACTGAGGCTCACCCCCAGGGAGGTTCTGGAGGCGTGGCCGGAGCTGGCCGGCGCGGGTGACGGATCTGTGCTCGTCGCCGAGTACCTCGCGGGGGAACTCGAACTCGTTGTCGGCGGCACGCGGGATCCGCACCTGGGGCCCGCGGTCACTGTCGGGCTGGGAGGGGTGGCGGCGGAGGTCTTCGGCGACACCGTCACCGTCCTCGCCCCGCCGGAGCCCGGCGAGGTCCGCTCGGCGCTGAGCAGGCTGCGTGGAGCGGCTCTGCTACAGGGCTATCGAGGCGGCACTCCGGTGGATCTCACCGCTCTGACGACGATTGTGGAGGCAGTGTCGGCGCTACTCACCGAGGACGGGGACGTCATGGAGATCGACTGCAACCCCGTGATCATCACCAACGGGAAGCCGACGGTCGTTGACGCGCTCGTCGTCGTCGGCAATATGACCTGACCAGGCTTCCGCGTGAATTGGCCCTCTGGATCTACGCGTCCCAATCGACGTGGAGGCGGGTGGGGCCGCGGAAGGTGATGTTGGGGAAGTAGTCGAGTCGCTGGCCGGGGGCGAGGCGCAGCGACGGGATGCGTTCGGCGAGGATCTCGACCATGAGGCGGGTCTCGAAGCGGGCGAGGCGGGCGCCGAGGCAGAAGTGCACGCCCTTGCCGAAGGAGATGTGCCGGTTGGCGTTGGGGCGGTGGATGTCGAAGCTGTCGGGCGCCTCCCAGATGTCGGGCTGGCGGTTGGCCGAGGCGAAGTTCAGGAAGATCGGCGTGCCGGCCGGAACGTCGTAGCAGCCGACGGTGGTGTCGGTGGTGGTGATGCGGCGCCAGGAGATCTGACTGGACTCGTAGCGCAGCACCTCCTCGACGGCGTTGGCGATCAACGACGGGTCGGCACAGATGGCGTCCCACTGGTCGCGGTGCGCGAACAGACACAGCAGCGTGTTGCAGATGAGCGCGGTGACGGCTTCGTGGCCGGCGAAGGACAGGCCGTAGATCACCGACTCCACCTCGCGGTAGCTCATGTCGGCGGGGTGGGCCTCGTGGGCGTCGATGAGCTCGGACGCCAGGTCGTCGCCGCGCTCGTCGCGCTTGGCGGCAGTGAAGTCGCGGCAGTAGCGCCAGTAGTTGAGCATGTGCTGGGCGATGACCGCCTGCTCATCCGAGCTGGGGGCGCCCCAGGAGAACGCCTTGCGGTCGCCGCACCAGCCCTTGAGCATCTCGTCGTCGCTCTGGGGGAAGCCGATGAACCGGAAGATGGTCTCGCCGGGGAGCGGGAAGGCGAAGGCCTCCACGAACTCCGCCGGCGGGCCGGCGGTGAGCATGGCGTCGATCAGTTCGTGGCTGCGGCGGCGGATGTAGGGCTCGAGGTCGCCCATGCGCTTGTTGGAGAACCCCTGGCGGGTGTGGACCCGGATTCGGCCGTGGTCGGGTTCGGGGCGGTTGGACATGACCGCCACCGGGTCGAAGTCCGGGGCGCTGAGGATGTCGTGCGCCTCCGACGCGAGCGGGAAGACGGGGTCCTGCACGTTCACCGAGGCGAACGTCTCGTGGTCGGTGAAGATGCGCTCGATCTCGTCCATCTCGCAGACGACCAGATAGCCGAGCTTCTGGGCGTAGAACACCGGCGTTGTGTCTCGAAGTTCGGCGGCGATGGCGTACGGCTCGGCGAGGTAGTCGTCGTTCAGGGGGCTCCAGTCGGGGTGCACGGGGCAGCCGGCCGGCGGAGGTGGCGGGGAGGGCCGCTCGGAGTGGTACTTGCGGACGGTCACCCGAATTCCACCTCGAAGGCGCCCAGCGGGCCGTAGTCGAAATCGAAGGCGTCGCCGGATTCCACGACCATGGGCCGGGTGAAGGAGCCGGCCAGGATGGTCTGCCCTGCTCGGAGAATGCGCCCTTGCGCGCTGTAGCGGCGGGCGAGCCAGACGATGCCGCGGGCGGGGTGGTCGAGCACGCCGGCCGCCAGTCCGGTCTCGGTTATCTGTCCGTTGCGGTAGGCCAGGGCGCCGACCCAGCGCAGGTCCACCTCACGGGGTCCCACGCGGCGCCCGCCGCAGATGATGCCGGCGTCGGCGGCGTTGTCGGCGATGGTGTCGGTCACGGTGCGGGTGCGCCCGGTGGCGGGGTCGGTGCGGAAGGTGCGGGCGGCGATGACCTCCACCGCCGGGGTGACGTAGTCGGTGGCGTCCAGCACGTCGTCCACCTCCAGGGCGTCCCCGGCGAGGTCGCGGCCGAGGACGAACGCCAACTCCACCTCGATGCGCGGGTCGCAGAAGTCCTCCGCCGCCGGCCCCTGGCCCGGCGGGAACACCATGGCGTCGGTGAGGAAGCCTGAGTCGGGGGTGGTGATGTTCATGGCCTGCTGCATGGCGTGGGAGGTGAGCCCGATCTTGTGGCCGATCAGCCTCTCGCCCCGCTCCAGGCGCAACCGCAGCCAGGCGGCCTGGACCCGGTAGGCGTCCTCGATGGTCATGTCGGGGTGGACCGAGGTGGTCTGGCGGATCTGGCGCCGGTTGCGCTCGGCTTCGTCGAGCAGCCGGGCCTCAGCATCTATCTGCGCATCGCTGAGGCTCACGACGCCTCCGCCGCCTCGGTCGCCGACAGAGCGGCCAGGTCGGCCAACTCGTCGAGCAGGTTGGCGAGCCGCTCGGCGCCGAATTCCTCCTCGATCCGGTTGTAGGCGGCCTCGGAGTGCGGGGCTATGCGCCGCACGAGGCCCCGCCCGGCGTCGCTGAGGCCGAGGCTGGCCCGGCGCTGGTCCCCCTTGGTGGTCCGGCGTTCCACCAGGCCGCGGCCCTCGAGTTTGGCGATGATGCGCGAGGCGCTCGGCACTTGCAGGGCGGTGCGTTCGGCCAGCCCGGTGAGGTCGAGCCGGTCGTCGGCGGCGGTGAGGGCGCGCAGCACCCGCCACTGCTGCTCGGTGAGATCGTGGGCGGCCAGCAGCGGGCGGAAGCGGCGCATGGCCTCCTCCCGGGCCTGGAGCAGCGCCATCGGCAGCGACTGGCTGAAGGGGCGCATCCCGATGGCATCCCCGGCCAGGACATCCAGCGGTGCACGATCCTCCACCTGTGGGAGCGGCTCATCGGCGATGGTGTTGCGAAGTGTGCCGATCTCCGGCACGGACACCTCCACGACGTCGCCGGGCCGCAGCCAGACGGGGGGATCCAGGCGGGCGCCGGCCCCGGTGGGGGTCCCGGTGCAGATGATGTCGCCGGGACGCAGCGTGGTGAACGTCGACAGGTAGTGGATCTGATACTCGATGCCGAAGCGCATCGCCGCAGCGGTGTCGTCCTGGCGCACCTCGCCGTTGACGCGGGTCACCAACTGCAGCGCGTCGAGGTCGTCGAACTCGTCGAGGGTCACCAGCCACGGGCCGATGGCACCGCTGGCCTCCCAGTTCTTGCCCTGAGTGACGTTGAAGCGGCCGTGGCGGACCCAGTCGCGGATCGTGCCCTCGTTGCCGAGCGACAGGCCGGCGATGTGCTGCCGGGCGGCCTCAACGGGGATGCGGCGGCCGGCGGTGCCGATGACGACGACGATCTCGCCCTCGTAGTCGAGCTGCTCACTCTCCGGCGGCCGCAGCAGGTCCTGGCCGTGGCCGACGAAGGAGTCCGGGAACCGCACGAACACCGACGGGTAGGAGTCCTCGCTGCGGTCGGCGTATTCCCCCGCCCGGCCGCCGTAGTTGACGCCGATGCAGAGGATCTTCTGCGGCGCGGGAAGGAGGCGCTCGAAGGTGACGCGCTCGAGGCGGTGGTCGGGTGGATCGGCGGCGAAGGCGGCCGCCTCGGCGAGGCGACCCATGCTCAGCAACTCGCCGAGGTCCTCGGTGCCCGCCAGCCGGCGACCCAGGTCGACAACCCCGGTGCCGTCGGCGCTCAGCAGTCCGAAACCCGCCTCGCCGTGGATCGAGTAGGACAGGAGCCGCATTGCGATGGTGCCTCCGTGCCTGATAGCGGGGCTTTCGCCACGATACTATACATGATAAGCAGTTGCTGAATCTGTGAAGCATCAGTGTGGCGGTCCGTCGTGGACACCACTCGGGAGCGGGCAGAGGGAGCGAGGGCTGTGGCCCACATCAACATCGAGCACTCGGCCAACCTGGCCGATCACCACGACATCCAGGCGCTGGTGGGAGCCGTGCACGAAGCCGCCGCGGGACACGGTCTGGCACCGCTCGACGGCTTGCGCACCCGGGCCGTCACACGCACCCACTACCGCATCGCTGACGGCGACCCGGACTACGCCTTCGTGGCGATCGCGGTGCGCGTCGGACCCGGGCGCGACGACGCCGCCCGCCGGAGTTACCTGGAGACCATTCTCGATGCTGCCGAGGCGCACATCAGTGCAACGCCGAGCCCTCTTGCGGTGGCGTGGTCCGCCGAGGTCACCGAAATCGACGCGGCCTTTCGCATCAACCGCAACGAGGTGCGCGCCCGCATCGCCGAGCAACAGCAGCAGCGCCCGGAGTCGCTGCGATGACCGCCGCGACGGGTCTCGCCGAGAACCTGGCCGCCGCCGAGGCGCACCTGGCCCGCATCGCCGCCGCGCCCCTCCCGCATCTCATCGCCGGGGAGTCCGTGCCCAGCACCAACGGCGCCACGTTCACCAACCACTCCCCCATCGACGGCGCCGCCCTCGGCGAGGTGGCCGCCGGCGGCGCCGCCGACGTGGACGCCGCCGCGCAGGCCGCCGCCGAGGCCTTCGAGACCTGGCGCACCACCCCTGCCACCGAACGCCGGGAGATCCTGCATCGCGTCGCCGATCTGATCGTCGAGCACGCCGCCCAGATCGCCGTCACCGAGTGCGTCGACACGGGCCAGACCGTCCGGTTCATGCGCGCCGCCGCGTTGCGCGGTGCGGAGAACTTCCGCTTCTTCGCCGACCGGGCGCCGGGCGCGGCTGACGGCCTCGCCCTCCCCTCCGAGCACCACGTCAACTACACGACCCGCCATCCCATCGGGCCGGTCGGTGTGATCACCCCGTGGAACACCCCCTTCATGCTGAGCACCTGGAAGATCGCCCCGGCCCTGGCAGCGGGCTGCACCGTCGTCCACAAGCCCGCCGAATGGAGCCCGCTGACGGCGCACCTGCTCGGCGAGATCGCCGGCGAGGCGGGCCTGCCGCCGGGCGTCCTGAACGTGGTGCACGGCATGGGAGAGACGGCAGGGCGGGCCGTCACCGAACACCCCGCCGTCAAGGCCATCGCCTTCGTGGGCGAGTCCGCCACCGGCTCGCTCATCGCCGCCCAGGGAGCGCCAACCCTCAAGCGCACCCACTTCGAACTCGGCGGGAAGAACCCGGTGATCGTCTTCGACGACTCCGACTTGGACCGGGCCGCCGACGCCGTGCTGTTCATGATCTACAGCCTCAACGGCGAGCGCTGCACCAGCGCCAGCCGCCTGCTCGTGCAGGAGGCGATCCACGACGCCTTCGTGGATCGCCTCGCCGAGCGGATGCGGAGGATCCCGGTGGGTCATCCCCTCGACCCCGCCAGCGTGATCGGCCCGCTGATCCATCCCGAGCACTGCGCCAAGGTGCGCGGTTACCTCGACATCGCCCGGCGGGAAGGAGCCACGGTGATCGAGGGTAAGCCCTGGCAGGGGGCGCCCCCTGGTGGCAACTGGATCGCTCCCGCCCTGGTGACCGGCGCCGGCAACTCGATGCGCGTCGCCCAGGAGGAGATCTTCGGGCCGGTGCTGGTGGCGATTCCGTTCGACGACGAGGCCGACGCCACCCGGATCGCCAACGACACTCCCTATGGCCTTGCCGGCTACCTGTGGACCGGCGACGTGGGGCGGGCCCACCGTGTCGCCGGGGCGCTGGAAGCGGGCATGATCTGGGTGAACAGCCAGAATGTGCGGCACCTGCCGACGCCGTTCGGCGGCACCAAGCGCAGCGGCATCGGCCGCGACGGCGGCGACTGGAGCTTCGACTTCTACATGGAGACCAAGAACATCGCCATCGCTCTGGACACCCACGCCATCGGCCGCCTCGACGAGGTGGACGCGCCATGAGCCTCTACTACGTCCAGAAGTTCCTCTACCAGTTGAACCGCGACCCGGCGCTGCAGGAGCGCTACGCCGCCGACCCGCGCGGCGCCCTCACCGGCTACGAACTCACCGGCGAGGAGGTCGAGGCGCTCGTCGAGGTTGACATCGGGCTGCTCTTCCACCTCGGCGTGAACGGCCAGATCCTGATGCACTTCGCCGCCCTGGGTGGCATCGAATGGAGCGACTACCTGCAGCGCATGCGCGACGGCATCGCCGTCCACGGACCGGTCCGGGAGGGCGTCTACACCATGGTGGGCTACGAGGGCACCGGGGCCCACGCCGCCCGGCTCGGCCAGTCCGAAGCGCCGGAGGTGGCCGACGAGAAGGGAGCCTGAGGTGCCACTGGTCTACGCCGGGGTGTGCAGTCACGCACCCGGCATCACCGGCCGGGCCGATCGAGCCGACCTCGCCGTGCGCGACCGCTTCTACGAGGCGCTGGAGCAGATGCGGGAGAGACTCGAAGCAACCCGGCCCGACGCCCTCATCGTCGTGGCCGCCGAGCACTTCGCCAACTTCTTCATGAACAACATGCCGGCCTTCGCGATCGGCATGGCGGACTTCTACGACGGCCCCATCGAGAACCCCGACTGGCTGGGAATCGACAAGTTCCGCGCACCCGGCAACCGCGACCTCTCCGAACGCATCATCGGCGAGGTCATGCAAACCGTTGATATCGCCTACGCCGAGGAGTGGCTTCTGGACCACGGCATCGCCGTGCCGCTGCACTTCCTCACGCCCCGCTTCGACCTGCCGATCATCCCCGCCAACATCAACTGCCAGGGACCGCCCCTCACGCCTCTGCACCGGGCCTGGACCTTCGGCGAGGCGCTGCGCCGCGCCGCCGACGCCGCCCCCGAACGGCTCGCCCTCATCGGCACCGGCGGCATCTCCCACTGGCCCGCCACCCCGGACTCGGGCAAGATCAACGAGACCTGGGACCGCGAGTTCCTGGACCGCTGGTGCCGCAACGACCGTGAGGCGCTCTGCGGCTACGAAGACGCCGCGGTCTACACCGAGGCCGGCCAGGGCGGCTTCGAGATCCGCACCTTCGTCGCCGTCAGCGCAGCCGCCGCAGGCGCCCCCGGCACCGTCCACTTCTACGCCCCGATCCCCATCTTCGCCGTCGGCTGTACCGTCGCCGACTACCAACTCACCTGACGCCCAGCGGCACACACGAGCCATGCCAACTCGAGCGCCACTGTGACCTCGGAGTTCCGGGTCCTTGTGGCGCCCCATGGGTACAGAGGGGGTCGTATGGGACCCCCCTCGTGGAGGTGAGCGGACTCGAACCGCCGACCTCTTCGTTGCGAACGAAGCGCTCTAGCCAGCTGAGCTACACCCCCGAACGGGGTACGAATTGTACCGGCGCCCGCTGCCGCTGCTGCGCCGGGTTGGCCCCGGTGACACCACCCCTAGCCTGCTGCGGGTGCGCCGCATTCCGGATCTCTGGTGGAACGTGTTGGGCTACAGCCTCTGGGCGGTGGGGTGCCTGCTGTTCGCGGTCGCCGCGGCCCGCGACGGCGACCCGGTGTCGCTGATCGCCGGTCTGATGTTCCTGGTCGGCGTCCTCGTGGTCATCGGGCCGCTGGTTCGGGCCTCACGGCGCCACGAGCGGGCCGGCGACTGAGGGAGTCCGGCGCCAGACGGCGCCGTGGGAAGCTGCGCGCGACGCCGGATCAGCGCCGGCCGCGCGAGGAGGCGATGGAGCTGACTGCCGCTTCCTCCGCCGGGAACTGCGGCCGACCCCTGTAGGGATCAGCAGCCATCCTGGCCAGGGCGATGTCGGTGACTTTGGCGTGGCGCTCCAGGATGCGCCGCTGGCGGTGGGCGAGGGCACCCACATACCCCACGAGCAGGATGTCGACGAGCAGATGCACACCGATCATGGCACCGCCGGCAGTGAGGGCCGCCACCAGGGTGATGATGGCGAGAACCACGAGACCGATCAGGATGTTGCGACGCCGCAGGCGGGCCTGCTCGCGCTGCAGCCTGGCGACCGTGTGCCGGTCCACGCCGAGGCTCGGCGGCATGAGGCCGGGGCGGGACGGCGAGGAGAGCTTCACCACGTCGGTGAGAGGAACGACATTCCTATCCCGAGACGAGCCTGCTGACAGTGAAGAGTACTTGCGCTCACTCTGACTCTGGGAAATGCGTCGCAACATCCTTGGCGCGAGCACGGCCAACCACAATGCGGCGAGGATCAGGATTGTCACGAGAGTAGGCACCGGGTCTCCTACTACAAGTATGTCATTTGGTGGGTCCGGAGTTGTGGATATCTCGCTACTGCCCGTTTGCGTCCCGATGTGCGAGGTCGTGTGCGAGGGTTCCGGATCGCGACTTGATACTTGGCGAGCGAGCAAAAGTTAGCGCACACGCGGCCGGGCATATGACATTTCGGGCACGAGTGGCCGGGAATACTCCAAGTTCATGGGGATTTCTTGGGGAAATATTGGGATTGCCGGCGGGATTCTCGGCAGAGGTCGGAGAACCCCGCGATATCGCCTGGCTCGAGCTCTAGGCGGACTCGTCGCGGCGGTAGGTCCCCGAGCGCCCGCCCGTCTTCTCCCAGAGGCAGACGTCGCTGATGACCATGGAGCGGTCCAGCGACTTGCACATGTCGTAGATCGTCAGCGCGGCCACGGTGCAGGCGGTCATGGCCTCCATTTCCACCCCCGTGCGGTCCAGCGTCTCGACCTCCGCCTCCACGTCGATGTGGCTGTCCTCGATGCTGAAATTGACCAGCACCGAGCCCACGAGCAAGGGATGGCAGAGCGGGATGAGGTCGGGGGTGCGCTTGGCCGCCTGGATACCGGCCACCCGGGCGACCGCCAGAACGTCGCCCTTGCCGATGGCGCCGCGGGCAACCGCCGAGGCGGTCTCAGAGGTCATGTTGACCCTGGCCCGGGCGATGGCGCGCCGATGCGTGGGGTCCTTGGCCGACACGTCCACCATGCGGGCCCGACCCAGGGGATCGAGGTGGGTGAACCCCAGATCGCTCACGGCGCCGAGCCTAGCGGCGACCCTCAGCCGCCGATCTGCGACATCGACCGGGCTGGCCGGATGAAGTGCACTTTGCCGATGCTGTGACCTGCCCATTTGTCCGCGACGGCACCGGTCACGATGGCGGCCAACTCGTCGTCGGAAGCACTGCGGCGCAGCGGCCCGCGCAGGTCGTACTCCTCGAGCCCGAAGAGGCAGTTGCGGAATTGGCCGTCGGCAGTGAGGCGGATCCGGTCGCACGACCCGCAGAACGACTGGGTGACGCTGGCGACCACGCCGAAGAACCCCTTGCCGTCGAGGTACCGGAAGCGACTGGCGGGCTCGGGGCCCTGCCGGACAGCCTCGAAGGGGAACACCTCGCCGATGCGCCGGGTGATCTCGGTGAGTCCGACCACCGATCCGGCGGTCCATCCCTCCTCCGCATCGAGCGGCATGTACTCGATGAAGCGCACCTCGACGCGCTTGCGGCGCCCGAACTCCGCGAAGTCCAGGAGTTCGTCGTCGTTCTGGCCGCGCATGACGACGACGTTGACCTTCACAGGGGCCAGTCCGGCGGCCAGCGCCGCGTCGAGGCCGTCGAGCACCCGATCCAGATCGTCGCGCAGGGTGAGGTCCCGGAACCGGTCGGCCCGCAGCGAGTCCAGCGAGATGTTGATCCGGCGCAAACCCGCGGCGGCCAGATCCTCGGCCAACAGGCCGAGCGTGGCACCGTTGGTGGTGAGGGCCAGGTCGGTGCCCAGCGGCGTCAACATCGCCACCAGGTCGGCCAGGCGGGCGCGCACCGTGGGCTCGCCGCCGGTGAGGCGGATGCTGTGCACGCCGAAGCGCTCCACGAGCAGGCGGGCGACGCGCTCGATCTCCTCGAAGGTCAGCAACTCCGACCGGGGCAGCCACTCGAGCCCCTCGGGCGGCATGCAGTAGCCGCAGCGGAAGTTGCAGCGGTCGGTGACGGAGATCCGCAGATCGCGGTGCACCCGACCGAAACCGTCGACGAGTTGCTCCGCCATCACCTCAGACTACCGGCGCCGCCGGCTGCGGTGCCCATCGCCCCGGGAGTCAGCAGCGCGGGCGGGGTCGTCCCGCCGGCGCGGCCGGTCCCTGAACTCAGTCCTCGCGGCGCGCCTCGTGCAGGCGGATGAGTTCGACGGCATCGCCGGTGTCGGCTCCGTGCCCGTCGGGCAGCACGGCCAAGCCGTTGGCCGCCGCCAGCGACGAGAGCTGGTGCGAGCCCTGCCCTCCCGCCGAGCACACCTCGTAACGACCTCGGCGGTACGTCCACACCACCCGGGCGAAGTGGATCTTGCCGTCGGGGTGACGGCGCAACGGGGCGGCGGCCGTCGCCTGCACGCGGGGCCGGTGCAGCTGCGCGTGTCCCATCATCCGGCGCAGCGCCGGCCGCGCCAGCAGTTCGAACGACACCATCGAGCTGACCGTGTTGCCGGGCAGGCCGAACACCGGCGTGCCACCCACCAGCCCGAAGGCGAAGGGCTTGGCCGGCTTGATGGCCACCTGCATCCAGGACATCTCCCCCATCTCGTCCAGGACCACCTTCACGCAGTCGTAGTCGCCCATGCTGACGCCGCCGCTGGTGAGGACGGCATCACACGTCTCGGCACCCCGGGCGATGGTGGCCCTGATGACCTCCGGATCGTCGCGCACCAAACCCAGGTCGACGCCTTCCAGCCCGGCCTCGCGGACCAGGCTGAGCAGCGAGTAGCGGTTGGAGTCGCGCACCTGCCCGAGCGCCAGCGGCTCGGGGCCGTCCACAAGTTCGTCGCCGGTGGAGATCACCCCCACGCGGGGGCGGCGCACCACATCGAGCGCATGGATCCCCAGCCCGGCCAGCACACCCACGTGAGCCGGTTGCAGCACCTCGCCCGGCTCGAAGACCACCCTGCCCACCTCGAGGTCCTCGCCCGCCCTGCGGACGTGGTTGCCCGCCGGCACGCTGACCTCGGCAACGACCTGGCCGCCGCCGTCGAGTGTCCGGGTGCGCTCCACCATGATCACCGCATCGGCACCCGGGGGGATGGGCGCGCCGGTCATGATGCGCACCGCCTGGCCCTGCCCGACGGCCACGTCGGGGGCTCTCCCGGCTGCCAGCGTGCCGACAACGTCGAGGGTCACCGGCGCCGCCGCGGTGTCCGCCGAACGCACCGCATAGCCGTCCATGGCCGTGTTGTCGAACGCCGGGACCGCCTCGGCGGCGGCCACCGCGCCGGCGGTCACGTGGCCGAGCGCGCCGACCAATGGCAGCGTGACCGTCGGCAGTGGTGCGCAGCGGTCGATAACGGCCCGCTGCGCCTGGGCGAGGGGGATCACGAAGTCGTGGCCTGCCGGCGTGTGAAGACGTTGGGGAGCCTGGCTTCCTCTCCCCGGGCGAGGCGCATGATGTTACGCCAGTGCATCGCCACGATCACCACCGCCAGAGCCGCCAGCATCACCGGTTCCCACCATCCCACTGAGCCGAACGCCACCTGGATGCCGACGCCGACCGGCAGCAGCGGAACCGCCACGAGCGAACCCACCGAGGGCCGGCCCGACCACTTGGTGACGATGAGGAACAGCACGACGGCGCCGAGAGTGGCGAACGACCACATCGCCAGCGACACGCCGCCGTAGGTGGCCACTCCCTTGCCGCCGCGCAGGCGCCGCGTGAGGGGCGCGATGTGACCCAGCACCGCCGCCAGCGCACAGCCCATGGCGACCGGCCGGCCGGCCAGCAGCAGCGCCACCAGCGTGGGGGCCAGGCCCTTCACCAGGTCGCCGAGGAGCACGAGGGCCCCGGCGCCGCGTCCGGCCACCCGGTACATGTTGGTGGCACCCGGATTGCGCGAACCCTCCCTCATGGGATCGTGCCCGACGAGGCGGCCCACGAGGTGCGCCGTCGGGAAGGTGCCAAGCAGGTACGCCAGTGGGACCAGCAGCCACCATGCACTCATGGCGACATGTTAGATCAGTCCTCCGTCCCACGTCAGGGCCGGGACGCACCGATCGCGCCGAAGTCCCCGGCCCACCCGACGCTGCGACCGGCCCGAGGCGTGGCGCTGAGCGGCGGCAGCTATAGGGTTAGCGGCCGGTCCGTGAGGCGTCCCCGGCGCCGCGCCGGCGCCGAAGGCGAGGAGCACATGCCCACCTACGAGTACCGCTGCCGAACCTGTGACGCCTGCTTCGAGGTCCGGCAGAGCTTCAGCGAGGACAGCCTGACGCGCTGCCCCACCGCCGCCTCCGAGCAGCGCCCGCTCGCCTGCGTCGCCCCCGGCGAGGGGGAAGTGCGCAAGATCTTCAGCGCCCCCTCGATCACTTTCAAGGGCGACGGTTTCTACAAGACCGACAGCCGCTCCTCGACCAGCCGCTCCACCAACGGGGCGAAGGACAAGGAGCCCTCCGAGGCCGTCTCGAAGTCCGACGGAACCGCCGAGTCGGCGTCCGACAAGAAGACGTCTGGACCTGGGGCCAAGGAATCCTCCGGCAGCGGCGAGTCGAAGGGTGACCGAGCCCCCGCAGGGGCCACCTCGTCGTGAGACCGCCCGAACCGGCGGTGCCATGACAGCCGCCGGCGCGGCACAGATCGGGATCCTGGGGGGCAGCGGCTTCTACTCGCTGGCCGAGGAGTTGCGCCCCGTCGAGATCGACACGCCGTACGGCCGCCCGTCGGACGCACTGCGGCTGGGCCGTTTCGCCGGCCGGGACGTGGCCTTCCTGGCCCGTCACGGCGAGGATCACGAGTACCCGGCTCACCGCGTGCCCTACCGGGCGAACCTGTGGGCGCTGCGATCCGTCGGCGTGACGACCCTGCTGGCGCCGTTCTCCTGCGGATCGCTGCAGGCGCACATCGCGCCGGGCGATTTCGTGATCTGCGACCAGATCGTGGACCGCACCCAGGGCCGCCGGCAGACCTACTACGACGGGCCGGAGACGCACCACGTGACCTTCGCCGATCCGTACTGCCCGGCCCTGCGCCGGACGGCGACCGCCGCGGCCCGCGCCGAGGGCATAAACGTCCACGAGACGGGCACCGTGGTCGTCATCGAAGGCCCGCGTTTCTCCACCCGCGCCGAGTCACGGTGGTTCACCGCGCTCGGCGGTGACGTGGTGAACATGACGCAGGTGCCCGAGGCCCCGCTGGCGGCCGAGCTGGGCATGTGCTTCGCCGGCATCGCCCTGGTGACCGACTATGACGCCGGCGCGCTCGACGACGCAGGCGCCGAGCCGGTCACGCACGAGCAGGTGCTGGCCGTCTTCGAGGAGAATCTCACACGGGTGCGGAACCTGATCGGCCGTCTCGTAGCCGAACTCCCCCCCACCCGAGCCGCCTGCTGCGGAACTCGGGCGGGCCCTCCCCTCTCCCTCGACACCTCCTAGCGGTACCGCAGGCGACCAGCGGTATCCTGCGCCTCGGCGCCGGGGCTCCGGCGCGGCTTCCCCCCAAAGTCCCACCGGCGAGAGGAAGCCCGCCATGCCCGAGCCGTCCCCGATGCGCCGTCGCGCCGAATCCCCCACGTGGCGCCGCTCGCTCCTGTACCGCTGGCTGCGCCGTCCGCTCGTCTACTGGAGCGCGGTCGGACTCCTCCTCGTCATCACCGTCATCGCCCTCGCCCGCCAAACCGACCGTCAGCGGCACCTCACCGAGACCTACGGCGAGTTGCAAAACGTGCCCGTCGCCGTGGCTCTGATCAGGCCCGGGGAGCCCCTGGACACCGGAACGGTGCGCTGGGAGCATCGTCCGGCCGCCGGCGTGCCCCCCGGCGCCGTCACGGATCTCACCGAGGGTGCGCTCGCGGCGACGGCGATCTACCCCGGAGAGGTGATCCACGGCGAGCGGGTGGCCGGTGGCGGCAGCGGGCTCAGCAGCAGGCTCGCACCGGGCGTGGCGGCGGTGTCGGTGCCCACCTCCTACGGGGTGCCGCCGGTGCAGCCCGGCGACCGCGTGGACCTGCTCGCCACCTTCGATTCCTTCGCCGACGAGGCGGCACCCGAGGCCTCCAGCGTTGCTCGGAGCGCGACCGTGCTGGAAATGGGCGAGGACACCGTGACCGTCGCCATCCGGGCGAGCGAGGTGCCCTCCACCGTGTCCGCCCTCGTCTGGGGAGCCGTCACCGTCGTCGCCGTCGGCACCTCCGCCGGCTGAGGTGCACCGTCACGCCGTCAGAGGCCCGCCACAGTCGATCCGCTCACAGCGGCAGGCGGTGGCTCACAGCCAGGGGGTGTTGCGGAAGGAGGTCGCCATGAGCACCAGCACCGAGACGCCGAGGGCCACCCGGTACACGGCGAAGGGGGCGAAGTCGACGCGGCGCACGAGCGCCACCAGGAGCGCCACCGCCGCCCAGCCCGACAGCGCCGCCGCAACCGTCCCCCAGACGAACGCCGGCCGCGCGCCGGCGGGAATCCCCGACCAGCCGCCCAGGTCGATCAGCTTGTAGACCGCCGCCCCGGCGATGACCGGGACGCTCATGAGCATGGCGACCCGGGCCGCTTCGAGGCGCGAGTGCCCCCGGAGGCGGGCGGCGGTCATGATGGCGCCCGACCGCGACACGCCGGGGACCAGCGCCAGCGCCTGCGACACGCCCAGCGCCACGGCGTCGGAGCCGTCCAGGACCGCGCCGGGCCGGGTGGCGCTGCGGCGATCGGCCCACCACAGCCAGACCCCGAACACCGCCAGGGTGCAGCCGGTCACCCACACCCGCTCGTTGCGTTCCAGCGCCGACCCGGCCGCCACCCCCACGATCCCCGCAGGCACGGTGGCCAGCACCAGCAGCCAGGCCCGCCGACCGTCGGGACTCCGCCGGCCCACGACTTGGCGCGCTCCCGCCGCCACGAGCCCGGCGACCTCCCGGCCGAAGAAGGCCAACACACCCGCCAGGGTGCCGACGTGCAGGGCCACCTCGAACGCCGTCCACACGCCCGGATCGCCGTCGAAGGGCTCCCAGCCGGCCAGCCAGGTGACGAGCTGCAGATGGCCGCTGGAGGAGATCGGCAGGAACTCCGTCAGCCCCTGGAGGATGCCGAGGAGAATCGCTTCGAGAACCGACATCGCGTGCCCGCCAGCGGGTCAACCCGGCGGGGCGATCACTCCCCCGACACCGTCACGTCGGCGACCACCAGAGTGACACCCGCGGCCGTCATCGGCAGCCAAGTCAGGTCGCTGCCCACGGCCACCACGTCGAGCAGCATCCGCTGCAGCGTGGACGCCACCGTGAACTCCCGGATGGGCTCTGCCAACTCGCCGTCACGGATGCGCAACCCTTCGGCGCCCGTGGAGAAGTCGCCGCTGACCAGGCTCACACCCGAGTGCAATCCGCTCACGTCCTGCACGAGAACGCCGTCGGACACGGTGCCGATGAGTTCGGCTGGGCTGCGGTCGCCCGGATCCGCCACCAGCGCCATGCAGCCCACGCCGGGAACCGAGGCGTAGCCCCGCACCGCCGAGCCGGTGGAGGCCGCGCCGAAGCGGCGGCCCGTGTAGCTGTTGTGCAGGAACCGCTGCAGAACGCCCCCGGTGATCAAGTCGTTGCGGCGCGTGGCCAGGCCCTCGTCGTCGCAGAGACCGGCGCCGAAGGCGGCCGGGTCGGTTGGGTCGTCGGTCAGCGACAGCAGGGGCGTGGCCACCTGCTCGCCGAGGCGGCCGGCGAACAGTGAGCGGTTCGTCACCGCGGCCTCCCCGGACACGGTGGCACCGACGAGGCCCAGGAACTGCGCCGTGACCCACGGGTCGAACACGACGGTGGTGCGCATCGTGGCGGGCTTGCGGGCGCCGAGCAGCCGCACGGCCCGCTCGGTGGCGTCGGTGGCCGCCCGCTTCAGGTCGAGGTCCTCGAGGCTGCGGCCGACGCTGAAGCCGAAGCCGGTCTGCGTGTCGTCGCCCTCGGAGGCCAGCGAGAAGGCCGAGAGGTGACAGCTGGAGTCGCGGTCGATCGCACGGATGCCGCTGGTGGTGACCACCGCGCCGACGGACAGGGAGTCGGCGTAGTCGGCCGACTCCACCCCGCGGATGCGCCGGTCGCCCGCCAGCACCGCCCGCTCCAACTCCAGGGCGAGGTCGATCTTGCACTCGGGCGCAATCGCCGCCAGTTCGGGACGCCAGAGGTCCAACTGCGGAGGCGCGACTCCGTCGGGCACCGCCACGCCGAGGTGCTCGTCAGGGGTGCCGAAGGCGGCGTTGTCCCGGGCCTCTGCCAGCGTCTCGGCCACGACTGAGGGCTCGTGGCTGCCGGCGTGGGCGAACCCCTGCCGCCGGTCGACGACCACCCTGATGCCGACCCCGTCGACGGTGGCGGATGCGAACGACTCCACCTCGCCGTTCCAGGCGCGGACGCTGGTATCCACCGACCGCACCGCCACGACCTCGATCTGCTCTCCGGGCCGCGCCCGGGCCACCACGCTGTCGCCGAGGACCGCCAACGCCTCGCCGGTACCGTCGTCGATGCTCACGCGACCGTCGCCCCGCCGCCGACGTTGACGCCGCGACCGGCGGCGCTAGGCGGCGGTGCCACCGACAGTGAGACGCTGCACCCGCAGCGTGGGGGTGCCGTCGCCCACCGGCACACCCTGGCCGTCCTTGCCGCACATTCCCGGAGAACCCATGGCGAAGTCGTTGGCCACGGCATCGATGGCCATCAGCACCTCCGGGCCGTTGCCGATGAGGTTGCCCTCGCGGATCGGCGCGGTGAGGCGGCCGTCCTCGATCAGATAGGCCTCGGTCATCCCGAACACGAAATCGCCGGTGGCGGTGTTCACCTGCCCCCCGCCGAGGTGCGCCACGTAGACCCCGTGGCTCGTATCGGCCACGATGTCGTCGGGATCGCTGTCGCCGTTGCCGATGAAGGTGTTGGTCATGCGCACCATGGGCAGGTGCTGATAGCTCTGGCGGCGCCCGTTCCCCGACGAGGCGTCCCGCCCGTCGCGGTCGGCTCTCAGCCGGTCCCACATGTAGTCCACCAGCACGCCGTCGGCGATGAGCACGTTGCGCTGGGCGGGGCGCCCCTCGTCGTCGACGGCGTAACAGCCCCACTCGCCGGGCATCGTGCCGTCGTCGACGAGCGTGACCATGGGGCTCGCCACCCGCTCGCCGATCTGCCCGACGAAGACCGACATGTCCTTGTGGATGTGGTCGGCCTCCAACCCGTGCCCGCAGGCCTCGTGGAACAGCACTCCGCCCCCTCCCGGCCCGATGACCACCGGCATGGTCCCGCTGGGAGCGGGCACCGCCTCCAGCTTGCGCAGCGCGCGCCGCGCGGCCGTGCGCGCCAGATCGGCCACATCGACCCGCTCGAAGAGTTCGAAGCCCACGGTGTGCCCGACGGTCTCCCGGCCGTTCTGCTTGCCACCGTCACCCGCCGCGTCCACCGACACCGCGAAGAAGGTCTTCACCTGCTCGTCGCCGGACAGCAGGCCGTCGCTGTTGGCCACCAGGATCCGTCGCCGGCTGTCGCCGTAGGTGCAGGCGACCTGGAACACGGCGGCCCCCTCGGCACGGGCGGCCTCCTCGGCAGCGACCAGCAACTCCACCTTCCTGGCCTTGGCGACGGTGTCGGGGAGCACGGCCACCTCGTTGGGATGCGGCGCCTCGCGGCGGCTCAGCGCCACGGCGTCCTGCCGCTCCCCCCCGGCGCGGGCGGCCGCGGCGGCGGCACGGGCGGCGCTGCGCAGCCCGTCGGCGGAGAGATCGGTGGTGTGGGCGAAGCCGATCGACTCCCCGGAGCGGACACGGACGCCCGCACCCCTCAACCGCCCCGAGACCAGCTCCTCGACCCTCCCGTCGTCGAACGAGGCACGGGAGTTGCGCCGGTCCTCGACGAAGACCTCGGCGAAGTCACCGCCGGTGCGGAGGGCCGCATGCAGGGTGGCATCGAGGAGTTCCGCATCCGGCATGGCGCTTGACATCACTGCCTCCTTCGCCGCCACGCGCCGCGCTTCGGGACAGTCGTGGCTCGGGCGCCACCAAGGGTACCAACCACCGATCCGGAACCAGGAACGGCCTCGGGCTTCGTGGCGCGGCCTCCCGCCTGCGCACGTGACCGCCTCGACGGGGGCCCGTAGGGTAGCGGGCGTGGTTCTCGAAGCCGGCGCCCGGGGCAGCGCAGAACGAACCGTCGGCGAGGCCGATACCGGCGCGGCCGTCGGCTCCAGCGACCTGCCGATTCTCGCCACGCCGATCCTGCTCGCGCTCAGCGAGGCGGCCACCATCGACGCCCTCGGAGACCGGCTCCCCGGCGGCTCCACCAGCGTGAGCATGCGGGTCCACTTCGACCACGTGCGGCCCATCCCCGTGGGACGGACGGTGTTCGCCAAGGCGCGCCTCGAGCGGGTCGAGGGGCGCCGGCTCACCTTCAGCGTGGAGGCGCGTGACGGTGACGGCGACCTGGTCGGGAGCGGACGCATCGTGCGGATCGTCGTCGACCGCCAGCGGTTCGGCGAACGCCTGCCCTCGGCGCGGTAACCGGGCGCCGCCGGCCGAACGGCACCGGGGCGGGCCGCAACCTCGGCAGGCATGTTGCGGCACCATCGAAGGCGGCGCCGGGAGTTCGCCTGCCTCTGGCTGCGGGACATCGCACCGGCACGCACGAGTAACCTTGGAGGACACCTACCGGCGCTCGGGTCCGACGCCGGAACCGGACATCACCGAGCGGCGGCGTCGCGACGTCGAGCCACCCGGACGTCGGCGCAACCCGATTCCCCAAGGAACACATGGACCGCAAGCGCACCTGGACCATCTATGCACTCCGTGCGGGCATCAGCGGCGGGTTGCTGACGTTCCTCATCGTCCAGGGTCCGAATCTCGACGCCTCCAAGCTGCTCCCGGAGTGGAACCGCTGGACACCGTTCTGGCTGTTCGGCGCGTTCGCCCTGATGGGCCTGTCGCTGGTGCTCGGCGCTCTGCGCTGGCGCCAGGTCACCGAGGCGCTGCGCCTCGAGGTTCCCCTGCGCGGGGTTCTGTCCCACTTCATCGCCGGACAATTCGTGTCGAACGTGATGCCGACGACCATCGGCGGGGACGTGCTGCGCGTCACCCGCCTCGGCCGCGACACCGGCAAGCCCCCGGCGGCGTTCGCCTCGGTGATCTTCGAACGGCTCTCCGGCTGGCTGGTTCTGCCCATGTTCACCTTCGTCGGCCTGGCGCTGAACCCGCCCCTGGCCAAACTGGGTGCCTCATCGGCCACCGCCATAACGCTTGCGTGCGTCACCCTCGCCACCTTCGGCGGCCTCCTCTACGTGGTCGGCCACAACGCCACCGGCCGCTGGCTCGAAGGACGCACCGGCATCGCCCGCTACCTCAACGCCATGCACCTCGCCCTGGAGGCGCTGAAGGCACAGCCGCGGGCCGCGGTGCGGCTGCTGGTCGCCTCGGTGGTCTACCAGCTCTCGGTGCTGCTGGCCGTGGGGTGCGCCACCGAGGCGATGGGCATCGACGAAGTGGGAATCACCGCGCTCATGGCGTTCTTCCCCGCGGTCCTGATGCTGCAGGTCCTGCCTCTGGGGATCGGCGGCCTGGGAGTGCGCGAGGCGTCACTGGTGTTCTTCCTGACCGCCATCGGAGCACCCGAGGAGCAGGCGTTCTCGCTGGGCCTGCTGATCGGGCTGCTGATCCTCCTCTGCAGCCTCCCCGGTCTGCCCGCGGTGCTACTGGGGAACCGGCTGTTCGGCCGCCGCAGCATCGCGGCCGACCCGCCGGAGGCCGACGAGGACCGCGCCGAGGCACTCGTCTGAGGTTCCCGTGACCACCGGGATTGCCCGACCGAGCGGTCGTGAGGAGCACGGCCGGAGGGAGCGATGGGCAGAGTCACCGCTGGTGAAGTGGTTCCAGGACCTCGCTGGCGGCTCGGGCGGTCCGCAACACGCCAAGCGCCGGGAACTGGGCATCCGCTGGTGGCGGGAGATCCTCCTCATCGCGCTGTTCTACGTCGGCTACAGCATCGTCCGGAACCGGTTCGGCTCGGCGGCGGTGGGGCCGGTCCACGCCCTGAACAACGCGGACATCGTCATCGAACTCGAGCGGGCGCTCGGCCTCTACTTCGAATCCGCCATGCAGGGCTGGTTCCTGGGCTGGGACGCCTTCATCTCGGTGTGGAACGTGTTCTACGGGCTGCTGCACTTCAGCGTGACGTTCTTCACGATGATGTGGCTCTACCTGAAGTTTCCCGAGGCCTACCAGCGGTGGCGAACGACGGGGTTGCTGTGCACCGGGTTGGGACTGGTGGGGTTCGCGCTGTTCCCGCTGATGCCGCCGCGGCTGCTCGGCGATTGCGGGCCCTACGGCGCCTGCCTGCCGGATACCGGCTTCGTCGACACCATGGTCCACTACGAGGGCCTGTGGTCGTTCGATTCGGGCACGTTCCAGACGCTCTCCAACCAGTACGCGGCGATGCCGAGCATCCACTTCGCCTGGGCGTTCTGGTGTTTCCTGGCGCTCCGCGGCCGGGTGCGCAGCGGCTGGGGCCGCCTGCTCCTGTACCTCTACCCGCCGCTGACCCTGTTCGCCGTGGTGGTGACCGCTAACCACTACTGGATCGACGCCGCGGCCGGCGCGGCCTGCGTCCTACTCGCCCTCGCATGGGCCACGCCCCTGGTGCGCTGGGGCCAGCAACACCGCGCTCGGCGCCTGCAACGCCGCCGGGACGACGAGATCGTCCCCGGAACTGCCCGGCGCAGCGCTGCTCACTAAGGTATCCACACATTGTCCCCCCTGACGATCTCATGAGGGCTCCACCATGCTGCTGAATCAGGTCATCACACCCGCCACCCTGCGGGAGATGGACTACGACGAACTCGACGCGCTCGCCGAGGAGATCCGGGCGTTCATCGTGGACGCGGTCACCACCCACGGTGGCCATCTGGGCTCGAACCTCGGGGCCGTCGAGTTGACGATCGCCCTCCACCGCGTCTTCAACTCCCCCACCGATGCGATCATCTGGGACACCGGCCATCAGGCCTACGTGCACAAGATCGTCACCGGCCGGTCGCAGATGTTCGAGGAGCTGCGCAAGCCGGGCGGGCTGTCGGGATATCCGTCGCGCGAGGAGTCGGAGCACGACCTGGTCGAGAACAGCCACGCCTCGACCTCGCTCAGCTACGCCCACGGCCTGGCGCTCGCCTACCGGTCGGCGGAGCAGCGCGGCGGGGCCCGGCGCCGCGTCGTGGCGGTCATCGGCGACGGGTCGATGACGGGGGGCATGGCGTTCGAGGGGTTGAACAACCTGGGCCACTCCAACCTGGACGTGGTGATCATCTTCAACGACAACGGCCGCTCGTACGCCCCCACGGTGTCCCGGCTCAGCGAACGACTCGCCCGCCTGACGGTGAACCCGGCGTTCGTGCAGCAGCAGGAACGGCTCGAGCGGATCCTGGGGGATCTGCCGCTGGTCGGCGAGCACGTCGACCGGGTCGTCGACGCCGTCAAGGCCGGCGTGCGGGAGCTGCAGGAGTCGCCCTCGTTCTTCTCAGACCTCGGCGTCCGCTACACCGGGCCGTTCGACGGTCACGACATCCGCAACCTCGAGCGCAGCCTGCGCCACGCGGCCGAGTTGAAAGGGCCGGTCGTCGTGCACGTGCTGACCGACAAGGGCCGCGGTTACGCCCCCGCCGAGCGCGACCCCGTCAAGCGCATGCACGACACCTCCCAGACCAAGCTCGGCAGCTACACCCAGGCCTTCGCCGACGCCATCGTGAAGGAGGCCGAGTCCCGGCAGGATCTGGTGGCGATCACCGCCGCCATGCCCGACTCCACGGGTCTGCTGACCTTCAAAGACCGCTTCCCCGACCGGTTCGTGGACGTGGGCATCGCCGAGCAGCACGCCGTTACCTCGGCTGCCGGCATGGCGATGGGCGGCCTGCGTCCGGTCGTGGCCATCTACTCCACCTTCCTCACGAGGGCGTTCGACCAGGTCAACCTCGACGTGGGACTGCACCGCCAACCGGTGGTGTTCTGCATCGACCGGGCGGGCATAACCGGCGACGACGGCCCCTCGCACCACGGGATACTCGACATGGCGCTGCTCACGAAGGTGCCGGGCATGTGCGTGATGGCCCCGTCGTCCTACCAGGAACTGGAGGTCATGCTGTCGCAGGCCCTGGAGATGACCGACGGACCGGTCGCCATCCGCTGGGCCAAGACCGCGGCCCGCCAGGTCGCCGAGGACGAGGTGGGCAGCGGACTCGCCGGCCGCAAGGTACGCAGCGGCGAGACGGTCTGCCTGCTGGCGGTGGGAAAGATGCTCGAGCCCGCCGAGCAGGCAGCCGAGCGCCTCGAGAGCCGCGGTGTCTCCACCTCGGTCTGGGACGTGCGGGTGGTGGCCCCGCTCGACGCGGCGATGCTGAACGATGCCCGGTCGCACGCACTCGTGGTCACCGTCGAGGACGGCATTCGCGAGGGCGGAGCCGGGGCCGGAATCGCCACGGCACTGAGCGAGATCGACGGGCCCGGAGCCACGCCGGCGCTGCGGATCCTGGGGATCCCCACCGCCTACCTCCCGCACGGGAAGCCCGACGAGATCCTGGCGGCCTGCGGCCTCGACGCGGCCTCGATCGCGGCGACCGCGCTGGAGGCGCTCGGCTGATCCTGCCCGCCCCGCCCGGCACCTCGCCGGAGGTGGGCTACTGGTAGAAGGGGTTCTCGCCGGCTGCGTGATCGGTCACGTCGATCACGTCGAGGATCTCCGGAACGTGCTGGCTGATGATCGCGGCGACGCCCTGGTGCAGCGTGGCGGCGCTCATCGTGCAACCCTGGCAGCCCCCACCCATCAGCAGGTACGCCTTGCTTTCCTCCACCCTGACGAGCTCCACGTACCCGCCGTGGGCGGCCAGGGACGGATTGACGTGGTTGTTCAGCAGGCTCTGGAGGCGCTCGGCCACCGAGTCCGACTCCGAGAGGTCGATGCGGTCGGCCATGTCGGGGCGGTTGGGGTTGCGGATCACCAAGCCCCCCTGCAGCGGGTTGCTCGGCACATCCAGGGTGGCCCCGGTGAGGTTCTGGACGGAGTCGCCGGGGACGATGACGGTGAGTCCGGCGACCTCGTAGACGGCGTCGCCGCCGTCCAGGTCGTCGATCTCGTGCAGCGACAGGTCGTAGCCGAACTCGAAGATCATGCTCGGTGACATCTCCGTGCCCGAGATGGCGACGCGCAGCCCGAGTCCGGCGCCGTCGGACTCGTCGGCCAGCGCGCCGAGGACGACCTCGGCGGCTTCGTCGGTCACCTGCAGGATGGGGGACGCGTCGGTGGCGGTGGCGGTGGCGGCCGAACTCGCGGCCGGATCGGTGTTCACATCAGGCAGGATATAGGCTCGCGTGCGCTCGACCCGCCCAGGAATCGGCGCGCACGGCGAGAACGGGCGTCGACCGTCGAGAGAACAACGGAGTCCGGCTTGAGCGAATTCCCGGTCACCATGAGCCTTGCCGGCAACGTCGCCCTCGTCCGGATCGACGACGGCAAGGTCAACGCTCTCACCCCCGCCCTCCTCGACGGCCTCTGGGAGGCGCTCGACACCGCGGAGGCGCACGCGGGAGCCGTCGTGCTCGCCGGGCGGCCAGGCGTCTTCTGCGCCGGGCTGGACCTCAATGTGATGCGCTCCGGCGGCCGCGCCGGTATGGACCTGCTCCACAAGGGCACCGAGATCTTCCTCCGGCTCGCGGAGTTCCCCCGTCCGGTCGTGACGGCCTGCACCGGGCACGCCCTGGCCGCCGGGGCCGTGCTGCTGCTCTGCTCCGACGTCCGTGTCTGCGCGGTGGGTGACTTCAAGATCGGTCTCAACGAGGTGGCCATCGGCATTGCCCTCCCGGAACTGGTGGTCGAACTCGCACGCGCCCGGCTGTCGCCCCGACATTTCACGCTGGCCTGCAACACCGGGCAGATCTATTCGCCGACCGAGGCCGTCGACGTCGGATTCCTCGATCGCGCGGACTCTTACGACGCCACCAGCGACGCCCTCGCGGTGGCGGCCGAACTCGCCCAGCGTCTCAACGCCGAGGCGTTCGCCAGGACGCGCCAGGTGACCTGCCGGGGGCTGGCCGACACCATCATCCGCAACGCAGCCGCCCTGATGGAGACCCGGCGATCAGGACCCGCCGCCGGGTAGGAACCCGGCATCGCCGGCATGGGTTGCCGGCGCCGACCCGGCGACACTCCCGCCGAACGGCCCCGCCCGCGGCGTGACCCTCAGCGCAGGTGACGCCCGCAGATGGGCCAGGGTTGCCAGCCCCGCCGTGCGAACAGCAGGCGGGCCCTGGCGTCCTGGACGACGGGTTCCGCCCAGTGCGGGCGCCCGCTGCCACCGACCGACTCCCAGGTCGGCTGATCGAACTGGTAGGCGCCGTAGTAGCCGTTGCCGGTGTTGACGAGGTAGTTCCCCGACGCCTCGCACTGTCGCAGCGCCTCCCACTGAGCCGGTGTGGGATCGCGCCGCCCCCGCTCGGCGAATTCGGCGTCGGCCTCGCCGTGGATCTCCGCCACCGAGGCCACCCAGCGGGCCTCGGCGAGGAGATCCTCCAGCAGCGGGATGTCGCGGTTCGCCAGCTGGATGTCGCGGTGTGCCACCTCGATCCGGTCGACGACGAGAACCAGGCGATCCCCGGCGCTGGCCAGGAGTCGCTCATAGTCGCTATAGGCGTCGGCGATGGCGCTGACCCGCGCCGCCAGCAGACTCTGCAGGTAGAGGGCGTCGATGAGGTGCTCCAGCGCCAGCAGCTCGGCGCTGAGCGCGCCGAGCCGGCCCGTCATGTAGGAGACCACGATGAGGTCCGCGGCACGGTTCCGGGACTCGATCACATCGTTGACCAGGGTCTGCTCGACCCCGACGAGGTCGGCGGCCTCCGCGACGAGCAGGTCGAACTCCTGGGTGCGCTGCGCCAGCCTGCGCTTGGCCGCTTCCAGATTCTCCTCGGCCCAGGCGAGGTCCTGCTGCGCCAGACGGTGATTCGTGTACGGCGGCTGCTCGTCACCCTGCAACTCCCGGGCCGCCGCACCGGGGGCGAGCGCGGCCGCGACGATCACCGCCGCGAGCGCGGCGAGCCAGCCCCACCTCCGGGGGCGAATTGACGCGTCGTCGGTGACCATCGGTGCAGTTTCCCTACCGCGTCGCGCTGGTGGACTCCAAATCCAGCCGCTGTCCGGTTGTGCCGCCGGCGGGATGATCCGCCCGTCGCGCGCGGCCGGAGCGCGCACCGCCGGCGCGCCTGCCTACGGTGTCGGTCGATGTCCGCAGCCACTGCCGCACCCCCGGTCTACGACGCCGTCGTCGTGGTCTCCTTCGGCGGCCCGGAGGACCCCGCGGAGGTCATGCCGTTCCTGCGCAACGTGACCCGCGGCCGCGCTGTGCCCGCCGCGCGCCTCGACGAGGTGGCTCGGCACTACCTCGCCCGCGGCGGCCGGAGCCCCATCAATGACCAGAACCGCCGCCTCGTGGCCGCGCTCGACTCGGCGCTCGTGGATGCGGGCCTGAACATGCCGGTCTACTGGGGCAACCGCAACTGGCACCCGATGTTGGCCGACACCGTGGCGGCGATGCGCGCCGACGGCGTGCGCCGGGCCCTGGCCTTCGTGACCTCGGCGTTCGGCTCGTATCCCGGTTGTCGCCAGTATCGGGAGGACATCACCCGGGCCGTTGCGGGCTGCGACGGCGCACCGGAGATCCACAAGCTGCGCCTCTACTGGAACCATCCCGGGTTCATCGAGCCCATGGCCGAGGGCGTGCGCACCGCTCTCTCGCGCCTGGCGGGTGCCCCCTCGACAGGGCCGGCAAGGCTGGTGTTCTCGGCGCACAGCATCCCTGCGGCCATGGCGGCCGGCGCACCCTATGAGAGCCAGTTGCGCCAGGCGGCCGGACTGATCGCCGAGAGGGTGCCGCAGGGACGCAGGGCCGGCGAGGCGGGCGCCTGGGATCTCGTCTACCAGAGTCGCAGCGGTTCACCGCGCGACCCGTGGCTCGAGCCCGACGTCGTCGACCATCTCCGAGCGCTGCACACCGCGGGAGTCCGCGACGTGGTTCTCGTGCCGCTGGGGTTCGTGTCGGACCACATGGAGGTGATCCACGACCTCGACGACGAAGCCGCCGGAGTCGCCCACTCGCTGAGGATGCGCCTGGAGCGCTCCCCCACCGTGGGCACGCATCCCGCCTTCGTGGAGATGATCGTGGAACTGATTCGCGAGCGGCTCGACCCGACCACGCCGCGTCGCGCCCTGGGTGGCGAAGGTCCCTGGGGCGATCCGTGTGCAGCGACGTGCTGCCCCGCGCGTCACGTGGCGAGGCCTCCCGCCGACCCGGCTACACGTTGAAGCGGATCTCGAGCACGTCGCCGTCCTGCACCACGTAGCTGCGGCCCTCGGCACGCAAACGCCCGGCGGAGCGGGCGGCCGACCACGAGCCGCTCGCCAGCAGATCCTCCCACCGGATCGTCTCGGCGCGGATGAACCCGCGCTGGAAGTCGGTGTGCACCAGCCCCGCACAGACATCCGCGGTGCTTCCGGCGGGGAACGGCCACGCCCGGGTCTCCTTGGGCGCCGTGGTGAAGAAGGTGCACAGACCGAGCGTGCGGTACGAGGCGGCGACCAGCCTCGCCAGAGCCCCCTCGCCGAGGCCGAGGCTCTCGGCCATCTCGGCACGCTCGGTCTCGGGCAGTTCCGCCACCTCGGCTTCCAGGCGCGCACACACGGCAAGCGTCTGCGCGCTGCCCAGCGCCGAGCTCACGTCGGTGACCGCGGCCCCCACATCGGCCGCCGGCGCCTCCTCGTCGACGTTCAGCACGGCGACGACGGGCTTGTTGGTGAGCAGGAAGCAACGGCCCAGAAGCTCCCGTTCGGCGACCGGAAGGGCGCTGCGCCACAGCGGCGTGCCGGCGGCGAGGGCGGCGGCGGCTCGCTGCATCCGCTCCACGTCGGGCCCGATCGAGGCGTCGCCCTTGGCCTGCCGGCGCTTCTTGTCGACCTGGCGTTCGAGGCTCTCGAGGTCCGCCAGGCTCAGCTCGAGTTCCAGAGTCAGGAGCGACTCGAGCGGATCACTGACACCATCGATCTCCTCGCTCTCGAATGCCCGCAGCACCAGAACGACGGCGTCCACCTCGCGGATGCCGCCCAGGAAGCGGTTGCCGAGGCCCTCGCCGCGGGCCGCCCCGGAAGCCAGCCCGCCGATGTCGCTGAACTGCACGCTCGCCGGCGTGGTGGTTGCGGATCCGGTCATCCGGGAGATGCGTTCGAGCCGCTCGTCGGCGACCTTGGCCTCGCCGAGGTGCGTGTCCACCGTCGTGAAGGCGTAGGGCGCCACGGGCGAGTCACCGCCGGTCAGCGCGTTGAAGAGCGATGACTTTCCGGAGTTGGGCAGGCCGACGAGCCCGAATCGCTGCACAGCGGACGCAGCGTACCGGGGCGCCCGCGCGGCACGCCGGGAGCGCCCATCGGAACTGCGGGCTTGCGGGAGCGCCACCGGTAGGCTGACCCTCCGGGAGGTACCCATGTCGAAGCGCACGCAGCGCAAGCGGGCCAACGCCCGGCGCAAGAAGGCAAACCACGGCCGCAAGCCGAACCTGGGCCGCAACTCCTAGTTCGAGGGCGGCTCCCTCAGCGCCGCCGATCCATGGCATTCCCGATCGGCTCGGAAGCATCGCCGACGCTCATCTACGACGGCGACTGCGACTTCTGCGGGCGCTGCGCCGACTGGATCGCCACCCGCCTCCCCGCCGGTGCGGCGGTCGTGGCGTCCCAGCACACCGATCTCGCCGCTCTCGGACTCAGCGAGCAGCAGGCAGCCGATGCCGCATGGTGGATCGACACCGACGGCACCCACCACCGCGGCCACCGCGCCATCGCCGAGGCGCTGCGCGCCTGTGGTGGCTCCTGGAGCCGGCTCGGCCGGTTGCTGATCCTGCCCGGAGTCTCAGTCCTGGCCGCCGGCGTCTACGAACTAATCGCCCGCAACCGCCACCGACTCGGCTGCAAGAACTGCCTCAAGAAAACCAGTCGCGGCGGCCCCGCGCTCTCCTAGGCGGCGACGAACTCCTCGTATTCCTCCGAGGTGTCCACGTGGTGCTCGAACTCGATCACGCCGATCTCCGTGAACCGCTCGCGCAGCCAGCCGTCACCGGCGTCCAGCAGCCCCAGCTTGCGGCAGTTCGGCACGATCTTGGAGAAGAGCATTCTCTGGAAGGCGCTCCTCTCGGGCGGCAGGTTCAGCAGCAACTCCACCATCGGCCGCACCGGCACGCCGAGCCGCTCGTACACCTCCTGTGAGAGGAACCGGTCGCGCATCCGCACCGCGGCCTCGAAGGCGAACTCCTGCCGCTCGCGGATCTCCGCCTGGGTGAGGTGGCTGTAGTACTCCTGCAGGCTCAGCACGCCGAAGGCCACGTGGCGGGCCTCATCGGCCATGACGTAGCGGAGCAGTTGCCGCAGCAGCGGCTCCTCGGTGCCGGCGTGCATGAACCCGAAGGCGGCCAGGGCGAGGCCCTCCACCATGATCTGCATGCCCAGGTAGGTCATGTCCCAGCGGCTGTCGTTGATGATGTCGTCCAGCAGCAGCCGCAGGTGCGGGTTGATGGGGTACTCGCTGTTCAGCTTGGTGCGCAGGTAGCGCCCGAAGACCTCCACGTGGCGGGCCTCGTCCACCACCTGGGTGGCGGCGTAGTACTTGGCGTCGATCCACGGCACGGTCTCGACGATCTTGGCGGTGCAGAGCAGCGCGCCCTGCTCGCCGTGCAGGAACTGGCTGAGCCGCCAGGCGACGGCCTCTTGCCGGTACTCCGCCCACTCCTTGTCGCCCCAGTTGTGCAGCGGCGAGGAGGGGTCGCCGGCCAGGTCCTCCCGGGTCGGGGGAAGAGCGTCACCGACACGGAAGATCGTGCTGGGGTCCACGTCCAGGTCCCAGGGCAGGTCGTTGGCGTTCCACTGCGAGGTCTTGCCCTTCTCGTACAGCTTCTCCAGCTTGGGTCGGGCCCCCTTGTCGTAGTCCCAGGTGAACAGGGCATCCGAGGCGTCGGGAACGACGTGCTCCGTCTCGGTTGAGTAGGGGTTCGCGCGGCAGATGTCCACAATCGTGTCGACGTCGTTGACCGACATGCGGCCGAGGATCTCCGAGTCGCTGCGGTGCTCGGTGCTCGTCATTGTCAGCCTCGCTGCCTGAGGGCGCAGGCCGCCGGAACGGGTCGTCCCGACCGCCGTCGCGCCGGACTCCGATTGCAGGTTATCCCGGCGGTTCGGCCCCCAGAACGCGTGCCTCGCGCCGGACGCCCAGCGAGCAACGCATGCCGCCAACGGCGGATAGTCTGCCTGCGACGGCGGGGCGTGATCCGATGCGGATCGCCGCGCACCAGCGGGTGAGCCTCCCCTCGGGAGGCAATCGCAATCCGCCGCACACGGGGAGAGAGCGAACGCCCCCTGAGACGAGAACCGCAAGGAGAAGCAAGAGACAATGAGACGAGGATTTACCGGGCTGCTGGCGATCCTGCTAGCCACCGTGCTGGTGGCCGCGGCGTGCGGCGGCGACGACGAGCCCACGACGACCGCGCAGCCCGCGCCGGCGCCGGCCCCTGCGGCCGACGACGGAGCCGCGGAGGCGCCGGCCCCTGCGGCCGACGACGGAGCCGCGGAGGCGCCGGCCGATGCGCCGGCGGAGCCACCCCCACCGCCACCGCCGGGCGCCGAGGACATCACCGCGGCGCTGGTGTTCGACATCGGCGGGCGCGGCGACCAGTCGTTCAACGACTCCGCCGCGGCCGGATTGGACAGGGCGGCCGCCCAGCTGGGTGTGACCACCACTGAGTCGTCCCCGAACCCCGACGGCTCCAACCGCGCCGAGATGCTGCAGTTGAGCGCCGACGGCGCCGACCTCGTCATCGGCGTGGGCTTCCTGTTCGGCGAGTCCATCACCGAGGTGGCCGCCAACAACCCCGACACCTACTTCGGCATCATCGACAGCGCCCCCGACGGCACCGACAACCTCGCCGGGCTGGTCTTCGCCGAGCACGAGGGATCGTTCCTCGTCGGCGTGGCCGCGGCATTGAAGTCCACCACGGGCACCGTCGGGTTCATCGGCGGCGTCGACATCGACCTCATCCGGCGCTTCCACGCCGGCTTCGAGGCGGGCGTGCGCGCCGTGGACCCGAATATCCGGATCCTGGACTCCTACATCACCGAGCCACCCGACTTCGAGGGCTGGTTCCAGCCGGCAGAGGCCAAGATCATCGCCCAGTCCATGTACGAGGCCGACGCCGATGTCATCTACCACGCGGCCGGCGGCTCGGGCGCGGGCCTGTTCGAGGCGGCCAAGGAGTTCAGCGAGTCGACCGGCACACACGTGTGGGCCATCGGCGTGGACTCCGACCAGTACAACACCTCCTCGGAGGAGGTCCGCCCGTACATCCTCACGTCGATGTTGAAGCGGGTGGACGTGGCCGTCTACAACACCATCGAAGCGGTCGCCAACGGCGACTTCACCGGTGGCACCACGGTCTTCAACCTCGCCGTGGACGGCGTCGGCTACTCCACCACCGGCGGGTTCGTGGACGACATCGTGCCGCAACTCGAGGAGTTCAAGCAGGCCATCGTGGGCGGCAGCATCGTCGTGCCCGAGACCACCGAGCGGGGCGGCGGCGAGGACGTCACCGCGGCGCTGGTGTTCGACATCGGCGGGCGCGGCGACCAGTCGTTCAACGACTCCGCCGCGGCCGGGCTCGACAGGGCCGCCGAGTTCCTCCGGGTGAACACCACCGAGGCCTCGCCGAACCCCGACGGCTCCAATCGCGCCGAGTTGCTGCAACTCTCCGCCGACGGCGCCGACCTGGTCATCGGCGTGGGCTTCCTGTTCGGCGAATCCATCACCGAGGTGGCGGCCAACAACCCCGACACCTACTTCGGCATCATCGACAGCGCCCCCGACGGCACCGACAACCTGGCCGGGCTGGTCTTCGCCGAGCACGAGGGCTCGTTCCTCGTCGGCGCGGCGGCGGCACTGAAGTCCACCTCCGGCATCGTCGGCTTCATCGGCGGCGTCGACATCCCCCTGATCCGGCGCTTCCACGCCGGCTTCGAGGCGGGCGTTTACGCCGTGGACCCGAACATCCAGATCCTGGACGCCTACGTGACCGAGCCGCCCGACTTCGACGGCTGGTCACAGCCGGCGGAGGGCAAGATCATCGCCCAGTCCATGTACGAGAGCGGCGCGGATGTGATCTATCACGCCGCCGGCGGGACGGGCGCGGGCCTGTTCGAGGCGGCCAAGGAGTTCAGCGAGGCCGGCGGCTCGAAGGTGTGGGCCATCGGCGTGGACTCCGACCAGTACTTCACATCCGCCGAGGAGGTCCGCCCGTACATCCTCAGCTCGATGCTGAAGCGGGTTGACGTGGCCGTGTACACCGCCATCGAGAGAGTGGTCAACGGCACCTTCACCGGTGGCGTCACGGTCTTCGACCTGGCGGCCAACGGGGTGGGCTACTCCATCTCCGGCGGCTTCATCAACGACATCATCCCGGACCTCGAGGCGTTCAAGCAGGCCATCATCCGCGGCGACATCGTCGTCCCGGAGACGACCGGCTGATCCACTGACACGCTCGTGATCGGTGCGGGGCCCCGGAGTATTCCGGGGCCCCGCGCCGGTTGTCCCCCGACCGGTCGCTCCACGCGGGCCGGGTGACGACGTGCCAAGCTAGGCGCCGAACCTGCTCCAGGAGGTCGGTCGCATCGCCATGACGCCGGCTCTGTCGCTAGAGAACATCACCAAGCGCTTCCCCGGGGTGCTCGCCAACGATCGCGTCAACCTCACGGTCGCCGAGGGCGAGATCCACGCCATCTGCGGCGAGAACGGTGCCGGCAAGTCCACGCTCATGAACGTGCTGTACGGCATGCTGCCCGCCGACGAGGGTCGCATCGTCGTCGGCGGCATCGAGGTGCACTTCCGCTCGCCCCGGGATGCCCTGGCCGCCGGTATCGGCATGGTGCATCAGCACTTCATGCTGGCCGACAACCTGACGGTGCTGGAGAACATCATCCTCGGCGCCGAACCCACGGGGCGAGGCGGGCGAATCGACTTCGCCGACGCGCGCCGGCGCGTCACCGAACTCAGCGACGCCTACGGGCTGGACGTGCACCTCGACGAACCGGTCGAGAACCTCGGCGTCGGCGAGCGCCAGCGCGTCGAGATCATCAAGGTGCTGTACCGGGGCGCCCGCATCCTCATCCTGGACGAGCCCACCTCGGTTCTCGTCCCTCACGAGGTGGAGGAGTTGTTCCGCAACATGCGGGACATGTGCGCACGCGGCGAGACGATCGTCTTCATCGACCACAAGCTGGACGAGGTGCTGGAGATCGCCGACACAATCACCGTGCTCAGGGCGGGGAGGACGGTCGCCACGGTGAAGCCCGACGAGGTGACGCCGCGCGATCTGGCGGAGTTGATGGTCGGTTCGGAGCTTCCCACCCCCGAGGCGCGGACCACGTCGGCGCAGGACACCGTCTCGCTGGAAGTGGAGGATCTCTCGGTCCTCGACGACGACGAGCGGGAGGTCGTCAAGGGGATCAGCCTGGAGGTTCACCGGGGCGAAATCGTGGGTGTGGCCGGTGTGGAGGGCAACGGCCAGGTGGAGTTCGTGGAGGCTCTTCTGGGGATCCGGGACCCGTCGCAGGGTCGCGTGCTCCTGGAGGGCGCCGCCATCGGCGAATGGACCGTGCGCCAGCGACGCGAGGCGGGCATCGGGTACATACCCGAGGATCGCCACCGGCGGGGCCTGCTGCTGCCCGCGCCGCTCTGGGAGAACGCCATGTGCGGGCACCAGGGCAAGGAGCCGTACTCACGCAAGGGCTTCTGGCTGACCCCCAAGGCTGCGCGTGAGCGGACCCGGGAACTCATCGCCGCCTTCGACGTGCGCACGCCGGGGCCCGACGTGGCGGCCCATGCCCTCTCCGGCGGCAACCAGCAGAAGCTGATCATCGGGCGGGAGATGGTCATGACGCCCAACCTGCTGATCGCCGCACACCCCACGCGGGGCATCGACGTCGGCGCCCAAGCGGCGGTCTGGGAGACGCTGCACCAGGCCCGCGAGCAGGGGCTGGCGGTGCTCCTGATCTCAGCCGACCTGGACGAGTTGATCGGGCTCTCGGACCGCCTGCTCGTCATCTTCCGCGGCCGCATCTCCGCCGCCCTGGACCCGCGGACCGTCACCCCCCGCGAGTTGGGCGCCCACATGACCGGCGCGGCCGGCGATGTCGAGGACATGCAGCCCGCATGAGCACCCGCACCTCCCATCGTCTCCCCGCACACCGGCGCCTCACGCTGGCCCTGGCCGCGCCCGTGGCGGCGCTGATCCTGTCGCTGGCCGTCGCCTCGATCGCGCTCGTGCTCAGCGGCAGCAACCCGTTCCCGGCCTACGGGCGCATGTTCTCCTACGGGTTCGAGTTGGAGACGCTCGTCGACATGGTCAACCGGGCCACACCGCTCTACCTGTCGGCGGTGGCCGTGGCGATCGGCTTCCGCATGAACCTCTTCAACATCGGCGTGGAGGGCCAGTACATCCTGGCGTCGATCATCGCCGCGCAGGTGGCCGCCGAACTGTCGCTGCCCGCGCCGCTGCACCTGGCGATCATCATCCTGGTGGGCATGGCCACCGGGTCGGTGTGGGCTCTGATCGCCGGCGTCCTGAAGGTCACCCGCGGCATCCATGAGGTGATCTCCACGATCATGCTCAATGCCATCTCCATCAGTCTGGTGGTGGCGATGCTCTTCCGGCAATGGGACGTTCCCGACGAGAGCCTCAACCAGGAGACCGCCGAGATTCCACCCTCGGGCCGCATGCCCGACCTGAACTGGTTCGTCGAGTTGTTCACCCGCGAGATTGGCAAGGGTCGGGTGCTCTGGGGCTTCGTGATCGTGGCGATCATCATCGGATTCCTGTACTGGATCTACGTCGCGCGAACCCGGCCCGGCTACGACTTGCGGGCGTCGGGCATCAACCCGCTCGCCGCCGAGGCGGCGGGGGTGTCCCCGAGGCGAACGATCGTCGTGGCCATGGCGCTGAGCGGGGCGGTGGGTGGCCTGGTGGGGCTGCCGGAGGTACTGGGACGCGACTACGCCTACGGGCTGCAGTTCACCCAGGGGCTGGGCTTCGCCGGCATCGCCGTGGCGCTGCTGGGCCAGAACCATCCGGGCGGCATCGCCATCGGTGCGCTGGTGTTCGGGTTCCTGGACAGCGCTGCGCCCATTCTGGACGTGCACGGCGATGCTCCCCAGGAGATCGTGGAGATCATGAAGGGCATCATCATCTTCGCCGCCGTCATCACTTACGTCGTCGTGCAGCGGCGCCGCCAGGACGAGGAGGCACGCGCCGCCTCGCTGGCCATGGCATCGGGCGACCCGGATCCGCCCGCGGAGACCACCTCTGACGCGACCGAGTCCGACACGAGACCCGCGACATGACACTCGACTCCCAGACCACCCCCGACGGCGGCGACCCGAAGTCCTGGCAGCCGTTCGAGCGCTTCGCCGGCCGGCCGAGTTGGTACCCGCGCCCGACGGACACAGCGCAGGATCGGCAGTTCCAGCGGCGGCTGCGATTCGCCGTCATCGCCGTCATCGGCGTGGCACTCCTGGCGCTCACCGAGCAGTTCGCCCGACCGGCCACCGACCAACTCGCCAACAGCACCACCTGGTCGATCGCGCTCGCCTATGCGGTGCCGATCCTGATGCCGGCCATGGGGGGCATCTTCGCCGAGCGGGCCGGCGTGGTGAACATCGGTCTGGAGGGCATGCTCATCCTCGGCACCTGGTTCGGCGCCTACGGCGCCCTGGAGTTCGGTCCGTGGTGGGGCATGCTCATCGGCGCCGCCGGCGGGGCCATCGGCGGCCTGCTGCACGCCATTGCAACGGTCAGCTTCGGCGTGGACCACATCATCTCCGGTGCGGCCATCCTGGTGATGGCGCCGGGAATCACGCGCTTCCTGTCCGACAAGATCTTCCAGGGCCGCCCCGGCGGGGGCATCACGCAGTCGCCGCGCGTCGAGGACGTCGCCTCCTTCAGCGTTCCCTTCCTCGCCGGCGGGGCGGGGACCGCGGATGCCCTCGGGCGCATCGAGAGCTGGGACTGGTTCTGGATCTCCGACGCCGCCGGCATTCTCCGCGGCTTCCTCTGGGAAGTGTCGTGGCTGACGCTCATCGCCTACGCCACCGTGCCCATCTCGGTCTGGCTGCTGTGGCGCACCTCGTGGGGCCTGCGCCTGCGCAGCTGCGGCGAGCACCCCATCGCCGCCGACAGCCTCGGGGTGGACGTTTACCGCTACAAGTACTACGGGGTGGTGCTGTCGGGTGCCTTCGCCGGCTACGGCGGCGCCTTCCTGGTGATCGAGCTGACCGGCATCTACCGGGAGGGCCAGACCGCCGGGCGGGGCTTCATCGGCCTGGCAACCACCATCTTCGGCAACTGGCGACCGGTCGGCGCGGCCCTGGGCGGGCTGCTGTTCGGCTTCACCGACACGCTGCAGTTGCGCGACCGGTCCGCGGTGCACGGATTGCTGCTGATGGTGGTGCTGGCGCTCGGTCTCATGGCGCTCGTCTTCCTGGTCCGCCGCCGGTACCGGGCCGCGGCCGGGCTGGCTGTCGCCGCCGGCGGCTTCGCGGTCTGGCACTACGCCACCGAGACGGTGCCCAAGCAGTTCCCGCAGGCTCTGCCCTACATCACGGTGCTGCTGGTGCTGCTCTTCTACACCTCCAAGCTGCGCATGCCCGCCGCCGACGGGATGCGCTACCGGCGCGGCCAGCAGCAATGACCGCGGGCGCTTCGGCGACGGCCGCCGACGCCGACTGGGACGATCTGTTCCGGCGTGCCCGGGCGGTGGCCGCCAACGCCTACTGCCCGTACTCCCGGTATCACGTGGGCGCGGCAGGGCTGGTCGACGACGGGCGGATCCTGGTTGGCTGCAACGCCGAGAACGCCTCCTACGGGCTGGGCCTCTGCGCCGAGTGCTCACTGGTGTGCGCGCTGCACACCACCGGCGGCGGACGGCTGGTGGCGGTGGCCGTGGTCGGCGGCTACGACGTCGCCGATCTGCCGGCGGGCAAGCCCTGCGGTCGCTGCCGCCAGGTGCTCTACGAGGTGGGCGGCCCCGAGCTGGTGATCAACCGGGACGCCACGCTGGCCGACCTGCTGCCCGAGGCCTTCGGCCCCGACGACCTGTGAGCGACTACTCCGCGGTCGACCTGATCTGCGCCAAGAGGGACGGGCGGGCGCTGGCGCCCGACGAGATCGCCTGGTTCATCGAGGGCTACACCGCCGGCACCATCCCCGACGAGCAGGCCTCGGCGCTGCTGATGGCCATCTACTTCCAGGCCATGGAACCCGACGAGTTGGCCGTCTGGACCCAGGCCATGATCGACTCCGGGGAGCGGCTGGACCTCTCGGGCCTGGATCGACCCACGGTGGACAAGCACTCCACGGGCGGCATCGGCGACAAGGTCTCCCTGGTGCTGGCGCCGCTGATGGCGGCCTGCGGGGCGGCCGTGCCGCAGCTCTCGGGACGGGGCCTGGGCCACACCGGTGGCACGCTCGACAAGCTGGAGGCCATCGCCGGCTGGCGGGCCGCGCTCTCCAACGACGAGATCCTGTCCCAGCTCGCCGAGGTGGGCGCCGTCATCTGTGCCGCCGGGGCCGGTCTTGCGCCCGCCGACCGGCGGATCTACGCATTGCGGGACGTCACGGGCACGGTGCCGTCGATCCCGCTGATCGCCAGCTCCATCATGAGCAAGAAGATCGCCGAGGGCACCAGTGCCCTGGTGCTCGACGTCAAGGTGGGTTCGGGCGCCTTCATGAAGACCCACGCCGTGGCCCGCCGGCTGGCCGAGGCGATGGTCACGCTCGGCGAGGCGCACGGCGTGCGCACGGCGGCCCTGCTGACGGGGATGGACACCGTGCTGGGACGGACCGCAGGCAACGCCCTGGAGGTGCGGGAGTCGGTCGAGACCCTTGCCGGGGGTGGCCCCGCCGACCTGGTGGACGTGACTCTCGCCCTGGCGCGGGAGATGGTCGAGTTGGCCGGCCTGGACGCCGACCCCGCGGAGGTCCTGTCGTCGGGTGCGGCGATGGACTTCTGGCGATCCATGATCGCCGCCCAGGGCGGCGATCCCGACGCCGAACTGCCGTGGGCCTCCATCGTCGAGACGGTGAACGCGCCGGCCGACGGCGTGCTGGGCCGCCTCGACGCCCTGGCGGTGGGCATCGCCGCCTGGCGCCTCGGGGCCGGGCGCGCCCGCAAGGAGGACCCGGTGAGTCCGACCGCCGGTGTGGTGTGCCGCGCCGCTGAGGGCGACGCGGTGCGTGCCGGCGAGCCGTTGCTGGAGTTGCACACCGACGACGAGTCGCTGCTGCCAGGCGCTCTGGCCGCGCTGGAGGGTGGCTTCGAGATCGTCGCCGAGGCCGGCCCGCCGCGGCCTCTGATCCTGGACCGCGTCACCGCCGGCGGGCGGGCGTGAGCGCCGCGGTCCCGTCTCTCGAGCAGATCCGGGGAGCCCCCAAGGCGCTGCTGCACGACCACCTGGACGGGGGACTGCGACCGGCCACCATCGCGGAGCTGGCCGCCGAGACGGGCTACGAGGGACTGCCCACGACCGACCCCGCCGACCTGGGACGCTGGATGACCCGAGCCGCCTCGGGCCACAGCCTCGAGGCGTACCTGGAGACGTTCGTCCACACCGTCGGCGTCATGCAGACGCCCGACGCCATCACCCGCGTGGCCGCCGAGTGCGCCGAGGACCTCGCCGCCGACGGCGTGGTGTTCGCGGAGGTGCGCTTCGCCCCCGAGTTGCACACCGAGCGCGGGCTCAGCATGGACGAGGTGGTGCGCAGCGTGCTGGAGGGCTTCGCCGCCGGTAGCGAGGGGCGCAACATCCGGGTGGTGGGGCTGCTGTGCGCCATGCGCCACGCGGCGCACGCCACCGAGGTGGCCGAACTGGCGGTGCGTCACCGTCACGACGGCATCGTGGGCTTCGACATCGCCGGTGCCGAGGCGGGCCATCCACCGACCCGGCACATCGCCGCCTTCCAGTACCTGCAGCGGGCCAACTTCCACTTCACGATCCATGCGGGGGAGGGTTTCGGCCTGCCGTCGATCTGGGAGGCGGTGCAGTACTGCGGCACCGAGCGTCTCGGCCACGGCGTGCGCATCGTCGAGGACATCGAGGTGGACGCCGACGACCCGGAGGCGGCGCCGCGGCTGGGGCCGCTGGCCGCCTACGTGCGGGACCGCCGCATCCCCCTGGAACTCTGCCCCAGCTCCAACGTGCACACCGCCCTGGCGCCCTCCATCGCCGAGCACCCGATCGATTTGCTGCGGCGCCTGCGGTTCCGCGTGACCATCAACACCGACAACCGGCTCATGAGCGACACCTGCCTCAGCAAGGAGATGCGACTCTGCGGCGAGGCCTTCGGCTGGACGATGGCCGACCTGCGCTGGCTCACGATCAACGCCATGAAGAGTTCGTTCATCCCCTTCGACGAGCGGTTGGCGCTGATCGACGACGTTGTCAAGCCCGGCTACGCCGCGCTCGGTGCCGCTTGAGGACCCCGACAGTGAGGAGCACGCCGTGCGGCGATTCCTGATCGACACCGACACCGCCTCCGACGACGCCGTGGCGCTGATCATGGCGCTGCGCTCGCCCGACGTCACCGTGGAGGCCCTGACGATCGTGGCGGGCAACGTGCCGCTGGACCGCTGCATCCAGAACGCCCTCTACACCACCGAGTTGTGCGGTTCGCCGGTTCCCGTGCACGCCGGCCTGGCCCGGCCCATCTTCCGGGAGCCCGTGAGCGCCGAGATCGTGCACGGCGAGGACGGGCTGGGCGACATCGGCCTGGACCTCACGGGGCGCACCCCCGCCGATGGCCACGCGGTGGACGTGCTGGTGGAGACGATCTGCGGCTCGCCGGGCGAGATCACCCTGGTGACCCTGGGGCCGCTGTCCAACGTGGGCACGGCCCTGCTGCGCGAACCCGACCTCGCCGGGGCCGTGAAGCATTGCTACATCATGGGGGGCACCGGGAGGCTGCCCGGCAACATCACCCCGGCGGCGGAGTTCAACATCTACGTCGACCCCGAGGCGGCCCGGATCGTCTTCGAGTCGGGCATGCCGATCACGATGGTGGGCTGGGACGTTTCCTGGACCTGCGCCTTCGTTGACCCCGAAGGCGAGGCCCGACTCCGGGCGATCGGCACCCCCTTCTCCGATTTCGTCTGCGACATCCAGGCCACGCTCACCGAGTTCGTGGAGGGGATGCTCGGCATCCGCGGGTTCGACCTGCCGGATCCGCTGGCGATGGCCGTGGCCCTCGACCCGTCGATCGCCGAGACCGAGGACCGCCACGTGGAGGTCGTGGCCGGCGACGGGCCGGCTCGGGGCCAGACCATCGTCGACCACCTCGGCGTGACCGGCAAGGACCCGAACGCATCGGTGGTGACCCACGTGCTCCCCGAGGCGTTCATGGACTCGCTCTGCGCGACGCTGCGCTGAATGGCTCCACCGCGGCCGCAGGTCGGCTTCCTCGGCGACCTTCTGGAGGACGTGGTGGTGCACCGCCGCAGCGACGTGCGCACCGATACCGACACGCCGTGCGTCATCCTGCGGCGGCGTGGGGGCAGCGCGGCGAACGCCGCTGTGGCCGCCGCCGGGGTGCTCGGCCCGGGACGTGTGCGCTTCCTCGGGCAGGTCGGCGACGACGGGCCGGGGGATCGACTGCTGGACGAGCTGGCCGCTCAGGGGGTGCAGCCGTGCGTGCGGCGCCGCGGTCGTACCGGCACGGTCGTGGTGCTGGTGGGCACCGGCGGTGAGCGGACCATGCTCACCGACCGCGGCGCCTGCGCCGAGCTGGACGGCTTCGAGCCGGCGTGGCTCGACGACCTCGCGATGCTGCACGTGGCGGGCTACTCGCTGCTCGACAACCCCTCGGTTTCGGCGGCGCGCGGCTTGATCGGCGCGGTCCGCCGCGGCGGCGGCACCGTGAGCGTGGACGCCTGCTCGGTGGGCGCCATCGCCGATTCCGGCGTCGACGCCTTCAGGGACACCCTCGGCGGCATCGGCCCCGACCTGCTGCTGTGCGACGCCGGTGAGGCGAGCCTGCTGGAGGCCACGGGTGGGTACCGCCAGCTCGCCGACCTCGTTGTGATCAAGGACGGGCCGCGCCCGACGCGACTGTACGGCGCGGGGTTCGACGGCGAGGCGCTCACGCCGCCGCAGCTGGAGCGGGTGCCGGACACCACCGGTGCCGGTGACAGCTTCGCGGGCGGCCTGCTGGCGGCCCGACTGGCCGGGAGCGGCTGGTTGGAGGCGACCGCGGCGGGCCAGGCGGCCGCGGCGCGCCACCTGCGGGCACTGGCAGGCGCATCCGAGGAGACTGCCGAGTGATGCCGCCGCTCGCTTCTCGCATCGTTCCGGCCACCTCGCTCGTCATTCCGGCCACCTCTCTCGTCATTCCGGCGGAAGCCGGAATCCACCCTCCCGCTGGATCAACGCATCCGCTACGAGGTGGCACCGGCGACGTCCCGAGTCCGCGAGGTGCCACGTGATCTCGCCGGTCATCCATCCGCGCGTGGCCGAGGCGCTGGCGGCCGGGCGACCGGTCGTGGCGCTGGAGTCCACCGTGTACTCGCATCTCGGCCTGCCGCCGGGCCGCAACGCCGAGGCCCTTCAGCGCTGCCTGGAGTCGATCGAATCCCAGGGCGTGACACCGGCGGTGACCGCGCTGCTCGACGGCGTCCCACAGGTGGGTCTCGACGGCGACGGCTACGAGAAGATCCTGGCCTGCGAGGAGAAGATGGCCGAACGCGACCTGCCGGTGGCGATGGCCGAGCACTGGCCCGCAGGCGCCACCACCGTCTCTGGATCGCTTGCGCTCGCCCACGCCGCCGGCATCCGGATCTTCGCCACGGGCGGCATCGGCGGTGTCCACCGCAACAGCGCCGTCACCGGCGACGTCAGCTCCGACCTCGAGGCCCTGGCCCGCTATCCGGTGGCGACGGTGTGCGCCGGCGCCAAGGCCTTCCTGGACCTGCCGCACACCCTGGAGCGCCTCGAGACGCTCGGTGTGCCGGTCGTGGGCTACGGATGCGACGAATTGCCGGCGTTCTGGAGTCGCAGCAGCGGCCTCGAACTCCCCTACCGCGTGGACTCCCCCGCCGAGGCCGCCGCCATCGTGGACGCCATGGGTCGCACGGGTGTGCTCTTCACCGTGCCGCCTCCGGAGACCGCGGCCGTACCGAACACCGTCATCGACACCGCTGTCGCCCAGGCCCTGGAGCGTGCCGAGGCCGCCGGCATCACGGGCGGCGAGGTGACGCCGTACGTTCTCGACGCCATCGACGAGGCCACCGAGGGGCGCTCGGTCGACGCCAACGTGGAACTCGTCGTCAACAACGCCCGCTGCGCCGCCGCCATCGCCCGCGCCGCCGCTGAGTCCCCCGGATAGCCCGCCAAAGCCCATCGTCCGGGTCACTGGTGTCAGTCATTCCGGCGAAGGCCGGAATCCAGTCTCGAGGGCGCGGTTGTGACGGTCGCGCGATCGCTCAGCGAGTCGTGACGATGCCGCCGCCGGGGCGCTCGATGTGGACCTGGACGTGCGTGCCGGTCTCATCGATCCAACCCCGGGTCGCCGCCCACGCCATCATGGCGTCGAATCGCTTGTCCCAGGCCGGCTCCCGGTCCGCCGGCGCCAGCCGCCGGATCGCCTCGATCGACCACCAGAGGTGATGGGTCCGTCCGAGGCGTGCCTCGACGCCGAGCACCCGCAGCACATCGTGGCGGTCTCCGTCGGCCTCGATGTGGAACCGGTTGAAGTCGTCGACCTCGACCAGGCGCCTCAGCCCGGTTCGCAGGTCCAGGACGACGTGCATTTCCGTTCTCCTCCCGCCATGCCCGGGGTTCCCGACGATAGGCCCGCGCCCGCCCGTGTCACAGTCTGGCAAACCGCTACGCTGGCGCAGTCGCCGGCCGGGGCACCGGTGTCCCATGACGGCGACGGAGAGCGTTCAACGCGGAGAGTCCGGACAGCATCTCGGCGACCGCCGGGCCGTTCCGGGCACTCAGGAGGTGCGCAATGAAACTGATCACGGCGGTGATCAAGCCTCACCACGTGGACATCGTCAAGGCCGCGCTCAACACCGTCGGCATCCACGGCATGACCGTCTCGGAGGCGCAGGGCTACGGGCGCCAGGGAGGCCACACCGAGACCTACCGGGGAACCGAGTACCAGATCTCCTTCACCCCGAAGTCGCGCATGGACATCGTGGTGGACGACAAGGACCTCGACGCCACCGTCAAGGCCATCGTCGAGGCGGCGCGCACCGGCAAGATCGGCGACGGCAAGATCTGGGTGACCGAAGTGGACCGGATCGTCCGGATCCGCACCGGCGAGGAGGGCGCGGACGCCGTCTAGCGGCCGAACGCCAATCGCAGCCCCGGGCGGGGCCAGTCGTAGGCCAGCAGCAGGCCTTCGGCGGCCTCGGTGACGTAGGCGGTTCGCAGGTCCTCCCCGCCCCAGCAGACGTTGGTCGCCAGGGGCCCCGGGACGCCCACATAGCCGATCTCGCCATCAGGACGCACCACGCACAGGCCCTCACCCAGGGCGGCCACGACGACCGTGCCGTCGGCCTCCACCGCCAGGGAGTCGAAGTGCCCCAGCGTGTTGGCGAGACAGCGCCTGCTGCGATGGTCCACCCGGCCCGGTTCGACGATGTTCCAGGCCCACAGTCGTCCCGTCGGTGTCTCGGCGACGTACAGCACCGCGCCGTCGGGCGACAGGCCGATGCCGTTGGGTCCCAGCAGCCCGAAGATCGGCCGATGGGCGAACGAGCCGTCGACGGTTGCGTAGAAGACGCCCGCCCGGTCCTGGTCGTGGGCGCGCACCTTGCCGTGATCGGTGAACCACATGCCGCCGGCGGCGTCGAAGACCAGATCGTTCGGACCGCACAGCCGGTGACCCCCGCACGCCGTGTACAGGACCGTCACCTCGCCGGTCTCGAGATCGAGGCGGTCGATGCTGCCGGTGATGTACTCGGGGCTCTGACCGGCCCCTGTACCCGGCGCCGACGGCAGCCAGATGCCGTGCTTGTTGTACCAGGCGAAGCCGCCGTTGTTGCAGACGTAGGCCGCGCCGTCGGGGCCGATCGCCAGGCCGTTGGGCCCGGCGGTCGTGACCCTGTCCCAGGCGGCGACCGTCTCGCGGGAACCGTCGGGAGCGACTCTGGTGACGCGGGGACCCCGCACCTCGACCAGCAGCACCGAGCCGTCCGCCAGTGCCACGGGCCCCTCGGGAAAGGCCAGGTCCTCCGCCAGGACGCGGTGGGGCAGATCCTCGACAGCACCGACCGCGCCTTCCGACTCGAACCCCGTTCCCGCCATGTCGCCGTCTCCTGTGGAGTCCCCGGTGTGGCCGTGGCCCATCGATCCCGACCGCCGGCATTGGAGGCTAATGGGCGGGCGGGCGGCGCCCGCCGGGTGGCACGGCGAACTCGGGTCCGGTGTTACTGTCCGAGACGTGCCCAGGGTCGTCGGTGCCGGCAATCTGCAGCCGCTCCCGGCGACCGGCCGGCGGTTCAGCGACACGCGGCGGGTGCGGCTCGACGAGGCGGGTCCCGACGGCCTGCTGCGCCTCGACTCCCTGGCCTGCCACCTGCAGGACATTGCCACCGACGACTACCTCGCCGCGGGGTTCGGCGACGACCGATCGTGGGTGCTGCGGCGGCTGCTGGTGGTGGTGCACTCCCCCGCCGCCTTCGACGAGACCCTCACGCTCACGACGTGGTGCTCGGGTCTGGGGAGCCGCTGGGCTGAGCGCTCGACGCAGTTGCGCGGCGCACGCGGGGCACGGATCGACGCCGCCGCGCTGTGGGTGTACCTGGATCCCGCCACGGGGATTCCACGCCGCCTCGCCGGCAAATTCGAGGAGACGTTCGGCCCGTCCGCCGGCGGACGGCGGGTCGGCGCAACACTCCTGCACCCGCCGCCGACCGACGACGACGGGTCGTCGAGTTGGGTGCCCCGCTGGTGCGACCTCGACGTGCTGGGCCACGTCAACAACGCCGCATACTGGACGGCAGTGCTCGAGGCAGTGGCGACGCGGCGCCTGCAGTGCCCCTATCGCGCGGAGATGGAGCACCGCGCCGCGGCGAGCGCCGGGGAGCCGCTGGGCACCCCTCTCTCCGTCGCCGCCGACGGCACGCTGCAGATGTGGTTCGTGAACGAGGCCGGTCTGTGCGCCTCGGCGCTCGTGGGCCCCGAACCCTCGAGCTGCCCCGAGACGCGGGGTGACGCCGGATGAAGTGGCGCCCCACACTTGCCGCCCTGGCCGTGCTCGCCTTGGTCGGTGCGCTGGCGGTGGCGATGAGTTCGGGCTCGGCGCCGAAGGCGAGTGCCTCCCTGGACGGACCCGGCGGCGAGCCGGCCTCCGATCCGCCGACGGTCCAGTCGATCGCGGCGGTCGAGGAGCCCGAACCGGCCGAACGACCCGACCCGGTGACCGCCGTCGTGGAGGAGGACCTCGCCGAGGCGGCCCCACCCCCCGAGGCGGCCGGCGAGGAGGATCCCCCCGCAGAAGAGGACCCTGCGGCGGCAGATTCCCCCGATGCCGTCGGCGATGCAGCCGACGAGGCGGCACCGGCCGGTGCGGCGTCAGGCGCCGTGGACCCGGCCCCCCTCGGCGACGTCCCCGAGATCTGCCCAAATCCGTCGGATCCGTTCTTCCTTCTGTACCGCCCCGGCGAGAACTGCTACTGGCTGCGGTTCGAGGAAGAGCTGCAGCAAGGACTCAGTGAGGAGGAACTCGCACTCGTCGAGTCGGTCCCCTTCGTGGCGGGATATGTCGCCGAGCCCCTCGGGCGACCGGCCCGAGTGATCCGCCGGGGACCTTCCGGCGAGGCGGGTGCGCCGCGTTTCTACATCACCTTCGACGACGGGCCGAGCACCCACTGGACGCCGCCGACCCTCGACCTGCTCGACCGGCATGGGGCGCGCGCCACGTTCTTCCCCGTGGGGGCGTACGCCGAGGTGAACTTCCACCTCATCGAGGAGATCGTCGCCCGCGGGCACACCATCGGCAGCCACCTGTGGTCTCACGAGAGGGCGGCACTCACCAACGAAGAGCTGTTCCGCCGGGAGTTGCGCGCCAGCGCCGAACTGTACGGCGAACTCGGCACGAATTGCCTACGCACCCCGTTCGGCACCCTCAGCGACGACATCCTCGAATGGGCCGGCGACGAGGGCTTCGAGATCCTGCACTGGGGTGACCCCGACCCGCGGGACTGGGAGTTTCCGGGGGTCGAGGCACTCACCCGGAGCATGCTCGAGATGCAGAACGGCTCGATCCTGATCCTGCACGAGCACACCGGCGCCGACACCTTGACGGCCCTGGACACCGCGCTGGAAGTCCTTGGCGCCGAAGGCTGGCGCTTCGACGAACCCATCTGCCCGCTGCAGTTCTGAACCTTCGCCCGGCCGGCTCTGCCGCCCTTTTCGTCCGTCATTCCGGCGGAGGCCGGAATCCATGGCCCGGTCGGTCCGGACCGGGGCGCCGGCGCGGGTTGGACCGTGTCGGCGCACCCGCACGGGCTTATGATGGGTGCCTCTGTTGACCGTAGCTCAGTTGGTTAGAGCGCCGGGTTGTGGTCCCGGAGGTCGGGGGTTCAAATCCCCTCGGTCAACCGCCGCGAAACCGGCTCAGGCCGGGCTCGCCGCAGGCCCCTCTAGCTCAATTGGCAGAGCAACGGACTCTTAATCCGCAGGTTCTGGGTTCAAGTCCCAGGGGGGGTACAGCGCTGGTAGGCAAAGTCTTCGGGCACTGGTTCGGCGTTGAGGCCCAATTCTGGCTGAATCTCCAGACCCAGTTCGACCTGATCATCGCCTAACAAGCCCGCGGCGCGGCCATCCAGAACCGCCCCTCAACGGCGCCCAGGTGGCGCGGGCGGCTAGATGTCGGCGCCAGCCGGCGGGGCGGGAGGAAAGAGGCGGTCGATCTCGGCGGATGCGGCCGCGATGGTCGCGGCCAAGCGGCGATAGTCCACGGGGAACTCTGCGTAGGCTCCCGGAGCCCGTGAAGGGAACGCGGCGAGAACAGCACCCAGCCCCTCGGGGCCGCCGGGGCGGAAGCCGCCGTCCTTGCGGGAGGCCAAGGCACACAGTTCGGCGATGCTGAACCGCTCGGTCAGCGCGGCGAAATCGACGAAGTCCCGGGGCAGAGCCCGGGCCCACAGAGTGAGCACCTTGTCGGCGGCCAAGTCGGCCAGCGCCAAGACGGTGCTGTCCTTGATGCGCACCGGCGGCTCCAGGCGGTAGTCGGCGCCCACGTCGATGGTCGTGGAGTCCTCAGCCGAGGTGACCCGCAAGCGGGCGAAGTGGTCGCTGTCCTCCTCGCGGGCGACCCGCAGGCCGTCCGCCTCGAGGGCGGCCTGGACAAGATCCACCACCTCGGCCTGCGAGGACGGGTAGGTGGCGAAGAAGTCGAGATCCCTGGTGCGGCGGTCGACCACACCGGACAGAACGAGCCCGCCGCCGCCGGCGAGAGCCAGGTCGACCTCCTCGGCTACAGCGGCGAGCGTGCGGCGGATCCGTTCCTGCAGCGGCGACAGCACCAGCTAGTCGAGCAGCCGGTGGGCGCGCAGCCAGCGCTCCCACGGCGCACGAATGTGCGGCGACAGATGTAGGTCGTCCCACATGGCCACGACCTCGTCCACGTCGATGAACCACAGCACGTCTTCGTCGCGGCCCTCGGTCATCACCACTGCGTAGGCGTCGAGGCGCTGACGACGATCCGCCAAGTCGTACTCGTAGGGAGGCGACCAGGCGACGTGGTCGGGGAGGCGCACCACACCTGAGGCCTTCGGACGTGTCCGGTCCAAGAGGCCCTCGGGGATCTTCGCCGGCGGGCGCGTCAACATGCGCGTCGGCGACACCGTCGTCGGATGCGGCCCCTCCTCGGGGAACCATTCCTCCTCGGTCATGCGCGGCGGCAACGGATGGCCCATAAGACCCAGAGTACCCGGCGACAGCGACGCCGAGCCCTACGAGCCGACCTCGCCACCCTCACAACCCGCACTTGACATCTATAGGAACGTCAGGGCACGCCAGTTGTTGATTTGGTTTCGGATGACCCCGACAAGTTCGACGGAGCCGACGGCGGCGAACCGGGGCCGCTGGGCGAGCTGATCGCCCGGGCCGTCCTCAGCAGTCTCTACCGGTTCGTGCGGCCCGCCGTGGCGGGTTCCGCACGACTCGTGCCGCGGCCACCGCCAGCCGCCGGGCGCACCGCCGCGGCGCCCGCCGGGGTGCGCCCGCGGTCTGCCCCAACAGCACCCAGAGCCTCCCAGCAGTCGCAAACATCACACACCCCCTCTTGTGCGAGCAGACCCCCAAGTGACCGGGAACTCTAGATGAACCGATCCCGACCCGCAGCCAACACTCCCACCGAAATGCAGGCAGGCCTTGCCGCCCGACCGCAACCCCATCGACGCTGACACCATCGGTTGCCCGGCACATCACGAGGCCCAAATGCAGTGTCTGGCGTGTGTGTAGTGTCTACCAGGCTGCTCCCGCCCGGCTGGCGGAGGGGCAGTGGTCGATCAGCGGGGGACCCGGCCATGGCGACACGAAACGACTCGGCGACGGTACCCGCTGCGGTCAGCAGGAACCGCGCGAATGGACGCCGCGGCGCCGCCGCGGTCGTGGCGCTGCTCGCCGTCGTCGGCGGCGTCGCCGTCTCCACCGATGCCGCCGCCCAGGACAGCAACACCGGCAGCGACAGCCCGGTCGTGCGCATCGTGGCGCGCAAACTCGCCGACGGTCGCATCGAGTTCGGCCTCCAACAACGCCAGGCCGACAACTCCTGGGGCGAACGGCGATTGCCTCGCGTCCGCTTCTTCCCCGCCACCGCGACCGTCGGCCGCTGGCTCGCCAGCAGCCCCTTGGACCTGCCCAAGGGCGAGGTGCGCATCGTCGCCCGCAAACTCGAAGATGGCCGCGTCGAGTTCGGTCTCCAACAACGTCAAAGCGACAACACCTGGGGCGAACGGCGATTGCCTCGCGTCCGCTTCTTCCCCGCCACCGCGACCGTCGGCCGCTGGCTCGCCAGTTCGCCGCTCACGCTCACCGCCGCGGCGCCGACGGGCACAGACAATCGCCGCCAATACAGCGCCGTGTCCGCCGGCGGGTCCCATTCGTGCGCGCTGCGCACCGACGGCACCATCACCTGCTGGGGCAACAACCGCAGCGGGCAGGCGAACGCGCCGGGCGGGACCTACAGCGCCGTGTCCGCCAGTTGGTCCCACTCGTGCGCGCTGCGCACCGACGGCACCATCACCTGCTGGGGCAACAACCGCAGCGGGCAGGCGAACGCGCCGGGCGGGACCTACAGCGCCGTGTCCGCCGGCGGGTCCCACTCGTGCGCGCTGCGCACCGACGGCACCATCACCTGCTGGGGCAACAACGGCGACGGGCAGGCGAACGCGCCGGGCGGGACCTACAGCGCCGTGTCCGCCGGCGGGTCCCACTCGTGCGCGCTGCGCACCGACGGCACCATCACCTGCTGGGGCTACAACGAGCACGGGCGGGCGAACGCGCCGGGCGGGACCTACAGCGCCGTGTCCGCCGGCGGGTCCCACTCGTGCGCGCTGCGCACCGACGGCGCCATCACCTGCTGGGGCAACAACCGCAGCGGGCTGGCGAACGCGCCGGGCGGGACCTACAGCGCCGTGTCCGCCGGCGGGGCGCATTCGTGCGCGCTGCGCACCGACGGCACCATCACCTGCTGGGGCAACAACTGGGAGGGGCGGGCGAACGCGCCGGGCGGGACCTACAGCGCCGTGTCCGCCGGCGGGTCCCACTCGTGCGCGGTGGGCACCGACGGCGCCATCACCTGCTGGGGCTCCAACTGGGACCTGCAGGCGACCGCGCCGGGCGGGACCTACAGCGCCGTGTCCGCCGGCGGGCTCCGTTCGTGCGCGCTGGGCACCGACGGCGCCATCACCTGCTGGGGCGACGACGGGGGCGGGCGGGCGAACGCGCCGGGCGGGACCTACAGCGCCGTGTCCGCCGGCGGGGCGCATTCGTGCGCGCTGGGCACCGACGGCACCATCACCTGCTGGGGCAACAACTGGGAGGGGCAGGCGAACGCGCCGGGCGGGACCTACAGCGCCGTGTCCGCCGGCGGGTCCCACTCGTGCGCGGTGGGCACCGACGGCACCATCACCTGCTGGGGCAACAACGAGCACGGGCAAGCGAACTCGCCGGGCGGGACCTACAGCGCCGTGTCCGCCGGCGAAGCGCATTCGTGCGCGGTGGGCACCGACGGCACCATCACCTGCTGGGGCAACAACGAGCACGGGCGGGCGAACGCGCCGGGCGGGACCTACAGCGCCGTGTCCGCCGGCGGGTCCCATTCGTGCGCGCTGGGCACCGACGGCACCATCACCTGCTGGGGCAACAACCGCAGCGGGCAGGCGAACGCGCCGGGCGGGACCTACAGCGCCGTGTCCGCCAGCGGGTCCCATTCGTGCGCGCTGCGCACCGACGGCACCATCACCTGCTGGGGCTACAACTGGGAGGGGCTGGCGACCGCGCCGGGGGGGACCTACAGCGCCGTGTCCGCCGGCGGGTCCTATTCGTGCGCGGTGGGCACCGACGGCACCATCACCTGCTGGGGGCCGAACGCGGTTCATACTGCAACTCGGTAGGCCCGCACGACGCTGGGAGAGCCGACCCGTGCCCGCGGCCGGCAACTGAGTGGTGAGTGGTGGCAATTTGGATGGCTGCGAAGGCACACCACTGACCGCGCGAGCTTGCAAGCGCCAACTGAGATTCGCGTTTTGCGCTAACTGAAATCCGCGTTGGTGTCGGGGGTCTTCTGACCCGGCATCAGCATCGACCACTGTTGGGGGTGGCTCCTCCAGCGTGTCGAGCGACCAAGCCTCGACATGTGCTGGAGGAGCCGTCCCCATGATTGGGGGCGCTTCGGTTTTCAGCGGGGAGTGACGCTGGCGAGGAGCGCCCAGTTGGGTTTGCCGGCGTAGAGCAGGGCGCGGATGCGGTAGTGGGCGAAGCGGCGGAATCCGAAGGCGGCGCGCTTGACGCGTTTGACGAGGTTGTTGATCGCTTCGGTGGGGCCGTTGGTGACCTGGGCTCGGTGCCAGTTCACGATCGCGTGATGCCAGCGGCTGAGGGTGCGGCCCAGGCGGCGCAGCTCCGGCGGGCAGTCGGTGTCGGTGAGGTCGGTGGCGAGTTCGGTGAGGTAGGCGCCGGCGAGTTGCGGGCAGTCGATGTCATAGAGGCCGCGGAGGGTTTCCTTGGCGTGCCAGGCGAGGCGGACCTCGCCGCGGGGATCGCCGGCGGCGAGCAGGCCACGAAGCTTGGCGTCGCTGTGGTCGCTGAGCCGCTCGTGGGCGGAGATCAGCAGCCGCCGCGCCCGCCACAGCGGGTCGCCCTTGCGGCCGCGGTGGCCCAGGGTGTCGTTCTGGGTTCTGCGGCGGACCTCGTCGATGCTGTTGTTGGCGAGGCGGATCACGTGGAACGGATCGGCGACCTGGCCGACGTGGGCCAGCGCCACGTCGAAGGTGCGCCGGTAGGCGCCGGAGAGGTCCAGCACGCCCCAGGTGATGTCGTCGCGCCACGCCTGGGGCTGATCCAACAGCCAGCTGATCGGAGCCCCAGCGTCGCGACCAGGGACAATGTCGAGCAACTGGCCTCCGGTCACGTCCACGATCGAGGTGCACCACCGGCGCCTCCGCCAGGGCCCTTGGCGGCCGAACAGGGTCTCATCGAGCCCCAACGCCGACACATTGCCCACCCGCTGGGCGTCGGCGGCCAGCAGCGCCTGGCCCCAGGTGAGCACCGCCCGGTTCGCCGTGTGCCAGTCACAACCCAACTCGTCGGCCACATCAGTGACCGGGCGAGCGTCGCGGCCCACCGCAACGGTCGCCCAGCGACCCGCCCGGGCCGTCAACGTCGACCGCGCCGGCGCGATCCGCTCAGCGACCTCAGTGAACGATCCCACAGGGCACCTCGTCGCCGGGCAGCGCCAGCGCCACTTGTGCCACACCAGGCGCACCGGCCGGCCGAAGGCGGGCAGGTCCACCAACCGCACCGGACTGGCGCCCTTGGACCACACCACCCCGCCGCAACCCCCACAGGCCGGCCGGCGCCGCGTCCGGATGTGCACCGCCAACGGCCCGGCCGCCTCGTCGTCGACGCCGAGGACCTCCACCTCGCCCAGACCGACCAACAACTCGCAGATACGCGTAGGGTTCTCCACCACCGGGGGCCTCCTTTGCATCGGTGTGTGTCAAACCCGATTCTGGAGGCCCCCACCCGCGCCATCGCGGACCCAGTGCCCGCTCATTTCCGAAGAGCCTGATTGGGTCTGTCGGACACTTTTGTGTAACCGGCAGTGATGGTCTTCATCGGATGTGATCGGCGAGGCGGTCGCCGTAGTGGACGGTCAGAGTTCAAGATGGCCTTCCAGCCGTTGTGTCCCTGGCCAGGGGCGGTGGGGCCCACCAGGTTCGCCAGCGGCGCTCCTAGGCCGCCTGAGGCGCCCAAGACGTCCGATTCTCGCCCACCACCGCGGTGATCGGCGCCGAAACCGCCCAAGGCGCACGAGGAGGCCCTCGCAGGCCGCCGAGGCCCGCGAGCTCCTCGATGCCGCGATCGCCGACGCCGCGGCTCTGCGCACCAACACCGTCCAAGAGTGCGTCGCCGGCGCCGAGGACCGCGAGCGCGAATGGCGAGACGAAGTGATGGCGTCACTCGAGGCGACGAGTTGGCCCGAAGCCTGCCGCCGCACGATTGACCGCGTGTGGCGGGCCGACTACACCGAGATCACGTCGCAGGATCGCACCGCCCTGGAGACTCTCGCCATGTTGGGCGATTGGATCTGTGGGGGCGTCAACGCCGACTTCTCCGAGCTCTGCGGCGGCGTCAACCTCATCGCCGACATCGTCTCAGTACTGGGGAGCGGCGTGGAATTCTTCGGCGATGTTGTCGAAGGCGTCGTCGGCGGCGTCGAAACCGTCGTCGATGTCATTGGCGGCTTCCTCGACTTCTTCGGCCTGTAGACCGAGAAGATCCGAAACCCGCGCGACGGAGCTCACCCACTCGTCGGACACTCGCCGTCGACGAGTCCCGCCAGGTGTTGACGTGCTGGCGGGTTGTCCAGGATGACTCTGCCGGAGGCCGTTGCCTCGTTGCGCAGGTACGACGGCAACACGCTCAGTGACCGATGAGAGTCAACGGCGGTTGGCCACCCACACGCCCGGTCCTTGCGCGCGCCGAGAGTGTCGTCTAAGGGGCGTCGTATTTGTAGTCTCCTGTGCGTCGGATAAGTAGTGTACCTACCGTCGATCTAGTAGTGTTGAGCTGTGGTCAGTGGCTATGTGCCTCGTATCGTGGACCGAGAGTTGGACGAGTTGCTCGTGGGGTTGCCGGCGATCTCGGTGGAGGGGCCCCGCGGCGTCGGCAAGACCTCCACGGCGCTGCGGCGAGCCACCACGACCCACCGGCTGGACGATCCGGACGAGTTCGCGGTCATCGAAGCCCGCCGGCGGCGACTGGTGGAGGGCCCGCCGCCGATCCTGATCGACGAGTGGCAGCGTCTGCCGGAGTCCTGGGATTTCGTCCGCCGCGCCGTGGACGAGGACGACACCCCCGGACGCTTCCTGCTGACCGGCTCGGCAAAGCCCACACAGTCGCCGACTCATTCCGGGGCGGGCCGCATCGTGACGGTGCGGATGCGTCCCCTGTCGCTGGCCGAGCGGCTGGCGGGCGAGGTGACGGTGAGCCTCGGCGCGCTACTGAGCGGCACCCAGCCCGACTTGGGCGGCGACACCGACATCACCGTGGAGGACTACACCGAGGAGATCGTGCGGTCGGGCTTCCCCGGCATCCGCCGGCACTCCGGTCGCCTGCTGCGCGCCGCGCTCGATGGCTACCTGGACCGCGTCGTCGAGCGGGACTTCGCCGACCTCGATCACCGGATCCGCGACACGGGCGCGCTGCGGCGCTGGCTGACGGCGTACGCGGCGGCCACCTCCACGGCGGCGACCTTCGAGACCGTCCGCGACGCGGCCTCGGCCGGCCACTCACAAAAGCCGGCCCGCTCCACCACCCAGCCCTACCGCGCCACCCTCGAGCAACTCTGGCTCATCGAGGAGGTGCCGGCGTGGCGCCCCACCCGCAACCGGCTCCGGCGCCTGGCCGCGGCGCCCGTGCACCAACTGGCCGACCCCGCCCTGGCGGCACGCCTGCTGGGCTGCGACGAGACCGCGCTGCTGGCGGGCTCCTCGCCCGGCCCGTCGGTGCCCCGCGACGGCCCACTCCTCGGCGCGCTGTTCCAATCGCTGGTGACCCTGTCAGTGCGGACCTACGCCCAACACAACCAAGCCCGCGTCCACTACCTGCGCACACAGGGCGGCGAACACGAGATCGACCTCATCATCGAACGCGGCGATGGCAGGGTGCTCGCGCTGGAAGTGAAACTCGCCAGCACCGTCAACGACCGCGACCTCCGCCACCTCAACTGGCTCGCCACCAGCATCGGCCCCGAACTACTCGACGCCGCCGTCATCACCACCGGCCCCCACGCCTACCGCCGCCGCGACGGCATCGGCGTCATCCCCGCCGCCCTCCTCACAATCTGAGCCGCGCACCACGCCACCAGGCACAACTCGGACCGAACGGCCAACTCCCCGCGCACATCTTCACTGTTTCGCGCAGACCAATTCTTGCTCAGGCGAATGGCCTCACGAGTCATCTCCTGGCGCTCACGTCATTGACGGGACCAGACGCCTCCCTCGACTGGATCAGCCATCCACCAACATGGGTCGGAGCCATCGCATAACGATTGTCATAACGGGACTCGGCGATCACGCCGTTTACCCTGGTCAGCGCCATATTGTGACGATTACCCTGTACCCAGGGGGGGGTACAGCGCTGGGGCGGTTTCGGGCGCTTGCGCGTGCGCCTGCTGCTGGGCGGCGCCGGCCTCAACGACGGCGTCGGGCCTTAGAGGGCACGGCTCGGGACGGGTCGGCCCGGTCGGCGTTGATCTGCTCGACAAGTTCGGGGTGTCGCAGGAGCGCCGCCTCGTGGGTCGTCATGACGACCGCAGGCGTGAAGATCAACGTTCCGTCGGGTTCTTCACTGACGAGGTAGCGCCGGTGCTCGGGTTTGCCGAGACGGCCAAGCGCAGCACGGCGCCTCGAATCGAGTTCGACAAGTTGTGTCATGGTCGGGGGGAGAGGGTCGCGGGGTTGTGTTCGCGGCGGGCCCGGAACCTCGACAGTGCCTCTTGTTCCGGGTTTGTTGCTCACGTTCCACACACTATACACCACGCGCCGCCACACTGGGGCATCAGGGCATTACCGTATTGCCCCTCTACCCCCCTACGAGCGCTAGGCTCAGGAGTCGTGGCCGAGTTGCTGTTCAGCCCCGAATCCGACCGTCAGTTGACGGTCCTGGCAGCCGACGCTGGGCGGACTTGGCTCTACGAGCGCATCAACGATGTGCTCGACGCCATCGAGGACGACCCCAGCGACGCGCGGGTCAGGCGAAGGCGCTATCAGGACCCGCCGATCTGGGGAATCGTCGTGCCCGCCGAGGGCAGCGACTGGCTCATCCTGTGGAGCGAGACCGACCTCGGTCCGATCGTCCACTACATCGGCGAGGACCTGACCTGAAGAGCGCGCCCAAGTCCGGGCGCCGCCGCACCTGCCGGTGATACAGCTCGTGCTGCGTTAGTTAGGTTATGCAGGAAGCATGAGAACGATGATCGTGCTTCCGGACCACCACCACGCCGACGCCGAGCCTTCATCGTGAAGCCCTAACCGCGACCCGCCAACGCGATCGCGTGCACCTCTTCCCCACCCAGGTCCGACAGTGGCCGACAACCTCCAGGACAACCTCCCCAGCCTGCACACCTAGTTGAGCAGCCGGTGGACGCGCAGCCAGCGCTCCCTCGGCGCACGAATGTGCGGCATGCGCGTCGGCGACACCGTCGTCGGATGCGGCCCCCCTCGGGGAACCACTCCTCGGCGGTCATGCGCGGCGGCAACGAAAGGCCCATAGAACCCAGAGTACCCGGCGACAGCGACGCCGAGCCCTACGAGCCGACCTCGCCACCCTCACAACCCGCACTTGACATCTACAGGAACGTCAGGGCACACCAGACCCTCCGGGAAAGCCAGGGCGGTTCAGCCTGCGCAATACCCGGGGAGGTTCAGCGCGGCCACCTGCTCGCCCGGCCCATTCGGCCACTCGATCGCGCCGCCGGGGCGGTTCGCGACGCTCGGCACAGGCCACACCGGCGTCTACGCCTGCGGCGTGCGCGCCGACGGAACCATCGCCTGCTGGGGCGACAACGCCCTCTGCACCCACCCCACCCGCATGAACCACGTGTCGAGCCAACGGGGGGAAGCTCAGTTCAGGATCCGAGAATCGTGGTGACGTGGCGTTCCTTGGCCCAGTTGAGGAGGTCGGACATCACGGCGACCGCCGTGGGCGAGCCGCGAGCGATCGCTTCGAAGATCCTGTACTGGCAATAGACGGCCGTGCCGCGCCAGCAGCGAGTTGCTGAGACGACGACGCCGGTTGTCGGTCGTGGGGGCGGCTTGAACAAGCCGACGGCGATCGCGTCAGGCGGGGTTCCCGGCGTCGTGATCACCGCGTCGGGAGCAATGTCGGCGTCGTGGACGTGCAGCACCGTTGCGGGCGGGAATGCGGCGACGGCCGCTTCCCTCGTCGTGAACCGGAACGGTGTGCCGCCCCAGTCGGCACTGATCGGTCTGACAGTCACCCGCGTCGGGTACAGACAGCCGGCCTCGGGCCGCTGGGCGAGGATCACGACGAGCCGCCCGTGCCTCAGGAGGCGCCGCACCTTCTCGGCGACACTCGCGGTGAGGCTCTCTTCGGGGACGAGAAGCATTCCTGCGTGGACCCCTGGCCCGGCGACCTCGACTCCGGCTGCTTCGAGTACGCCCAGCACCGCCGGTGCGGCCATCGGCGAGTCCGTGAGCGCCACTCGGTGGGCACGCGGCACGGGAGCCCGGTGGATCAGCACCGGATACGAGGATCGCCAGACACGTCCCCGGTCGTCGGTCGCGGCCACGGCGATCTCCGACTCTCCCACGGGGCCGTCGAGGCGAACCTGTGTCACTCCCAAGCGCGCAGCCTGGCGCGCCGCGACGCGCAACGAGCCGGCCGGATGGCTCCCTCGCCCCGAGTCGACGGTGACATCGAATCGGCCGGCGCGATCGGAGTCGTTGGCGACCCAGACCTCGACCGGCAGCGAGGACGATGCGAAGCCTCCGAAGTCGTCGAGGACCAGCATCGGCGACACCTCCTGGTTTGCCCGGCCGATCCGATCGGCGCCGAGCTTCGGGCGTCGGAGGATGTCGAGGACGCCGTTGAACTCGAGGGGGACATCGCTGAGTTCAGTGAGGCAGTAGCCGGCGACTCCACTCCCGGCCCGGCGGAACAGGTCGATCTGCAGCCCGTCGGCGATGCCTTGGTGGACCTGGGTGCCACGGGAGAACTCCTCCAGCGATCCCGGCCAGTTCGCCTCCGCCAGCGCGGCCTCATAGCGGGACCGGTGGGCGTAGAAGCGCCCGTCGGTCGAGTCGGGATCCGGGAGTCCCCAATCGCCGAACTCGCTGACGAGCACCGGCTCGGGTAGGTCGGCCAGCCCTCGGGTTCGCTCAGCCAATTCCTCGAGCCAGGCGCGGCTGAGGTTGCCGTACCAGTGGGCGGTGAGGACGGCAGGGCTGGTCGCGACGCCCTCGGGGTCCGGCTCGAGCCAGTCGTTCTCGATGAACGGTCTTGTCGGGTCGACTTCGCTCAGCGAGCGCACCAGCGCGGCGGCGAAGGCGCGGTACCTGCCGGTCCGCCGGAACGAAGGCCGGTGGAGGCCTACCTCGTTCATGCACGACCACAGGACGATGCTCGGGTGACCGCGGTCCCGCCTGACCTGCGCGGCGAGCGCCGACGCGTAGGCCCGCGTCACCGGTCCGTGACCGTCCAGTTGGTCGTAGTCGATCGGCTCGCCGACGCCGAGATCGCAGTACAGGAGCATCCCGAGGCGATCGCAGACCTGCAGATACTCCGGCGAGAAGGCCCGGAAGTGCAGCCGCAGGGCGTTGAACCCCAAGCGCATGGCCTCTTGCACCTCGCGTGTGATGGCGGCCGTCGCGCCGTCCGCGTACAGGCGGTCGGGATCGAAGCCCTGCACGAGGGCCGCCCTCACAAGGAACGGCTCACCGTTCAGCACCAGTCCGGACCCATCGACCTCGACGGTCCGGAACCCGACGTCGAGGCGCGCCGTGTCGGCTTCGTCGTCCTCCACCGACACGACCGCTTGGCAGGCATGCAGGTGCGGACCGTCGGGTGACCATCTCTGCAGCGCCACGCGTCCCAATCCGACGACGAACGTCCGGCGCGCCCCCGGCGCCACAGCCGCTGTCGCCTCCCCGATGAGCGCGCCGAGAGTCACCCGGACGGTGACGTGGGCGACTGCGGTGGCAAGGTTGTGCACTTCGACGGCCACCTCCGCATCGTCGGGGTCCGGTTTGGGCCAGATGTCCCTGATTGCAACCGGTCCGTGGCGTCGGAGTGTCACGGACTGCCAGATGCCGCCGTAGGTCAGGTACATACTCGGCGGGCTCGGGAACTCGTGGTTGGCCCAGCCCTGCTTGCCGTGGGGCCCAGCGAGGTGCTTCGGGGACCCGGTGGGTGGATCGGTCACGGTGACTTCGATGACGTTGTCGCCACGCCGCAGCAACGTCGACACATCGCACTCGAAGGGAGTGAACGGCAGATCGAACGACCCGAGCGGGACGCCGTTCAGACGGACCTCGGCGGCGTCCATCACAGCGCCGAAGCGCAGCGTCCAATGACCCGACGGATCGGTGACCCGGAAGCGGCGACGATAGGTGGCGGAACCGTCGAGGCCCGCGTGCCCCTGGGCCTCCCACAGCCCTGGCACTTCGATCTCGCCCCACGGCTGCCCGGCGGCTCCTCGGTCCCCCGGCCGGAATTCCCAGGTTCCGTCCAGGCTCAGCACCGACCCGTCACGGGCCTCGAAAGCGGCTCCTGCCGGCCACAGGCGCGGCGGTCTCGCGGGATCCTCCGATCTGGTGGCCAGGTCCCGGAAGCGATCGCTCACGACTGTCTCCCGGCGCGAAATCGCACCGGCTGCCGTGTGTTCGAGGTGCAGCAGGCCCATCCGCCGGATCCGGGTTCCCGTAGCCGCGGGGAAGGGTTCGGCCGGGGCCAGTTCCCGCGTGGCGGGATCCCACCGTGTCGCCAGGAACTCCTCGACGTCCCGGCCGTCCGCGGCGACGGACCAGTCCACGAAGTCGATGAGAGGCCACCACGTCAGGCCCCGTACGTCGACGCCGTCGCGGCGCAGTTCGGCGATCTCCGCGGCGGCCGCATCGAGCCACGCCACCCGGCGCTGTTCGTCCCCTTCGACGCTGGTCTCGGTCACCAGGATCGGAAGTCCGTAACGGCGTGCCCGGTCGCGGACCAGGGTCGCCAGGCCGGTCGCGCCCCGGTCGGCGGTGAGTTGCACAGCCGCGCCCTCGTGGCGGATCACAACCCGGGGCGTCAGGTCCGGGTAGTAGTTGAGACCGAAGTAGTCCGGCCGGTGTGCGGCGCCGGTCAGCCGGGCGAGGCGAGACGGTTCGACGCCGTGCCGGATCAACCAGTCCGGCACCCAGCCGGCTCCTCGGAGCCCGCCGAGGGCCAGATCGGTGGGGACGTAGCCGAGTTCGTTGAGCAGTGCGGTGTGGTCCTGCAGGGCTTCGTCGTAGGTCTCGTAGTCGTGTCCCGCCTCGACGTGGACGATCTCAGTACCGTGGCCGCGCGCGATCTCGAACACCGCCTGGTAGGCCTCCGCCAGTGAGACGGCGATCTGCGCCCAGCCTCTCCGGGTCCCGACCGCGGGCGGCCAGATCTGCCGCAGCCCGCAGAACGACGCCGTCGTGAGCGGCTCGTTGATCGGAGTGACGGCGGGAATCAGAGACCCGTAGCGATCCAGCAGGGCATCGGCGAACTCGGCCAGCGAGCCGACGAAGCGATCATCCAAGAACGAGCCGCCGAGCCAGGGCGGGCATCCGAAGTGGACCAGGTCGGCGATGAGCCAGAGCCCGTGATCTGCGGCCAGACGCTCGACGCGGGCGTCCAGTTGCTGCCAGTCGAACCGCCCCGGGCCCCTGTGCACCGTCGGCCACGACATGCCGTAGCGAAGCCCACAAGCCCCGAGCGCCGAGACGAACCGGGCATCGCCCTCCCAGTGCTCGTCATGTCCAGTCAGTTCGTATTCGTCCAGAGGGTCGAAGGTGTCCTGCCGCCGCGGGTGGACGCAGGTGTTCTCGATTCCCACGAACCACGCCAGGGGCGCTCCGGGCGCAAGGGGATGACCCATCGGTGGATCCGCGGTCACTTCACTTGAGGCCGGTGGTGGAGATTCCCTGCACGAAGTAGCGCTGCGCGACGAGGAAGGCAATGGCCAGTGGCATCAGGCTGATGACGGCGCCGGCCATCACGACGGCGTGCTCGGTGACATGCTGGCCCGTGAACAGCGTGAGGCCGGCCGGCAGGGTTCGACGCTCGGGGTCGGTGGCCATGACGAGCGGCCAGAGGAAGTCGTTCCACAGGTTCATGAAGTGGATCACGAAGAGCGCGGCGAGCGCCGGCTTGGCCAGTGGCAGCGCGATCCGCCAGTAGATCTGCCATCGCGAGGCGCCATCGATGGTGGCCGCCTCATCGAGTTCAGCAGGGATCGACAGGAAGAACTGGCGTAGCAGGAAGATCCCGAAGGCGCTGGCCAGCCTGGGCACGATCAGACCCTGGTAGGTGTTGAGCCAGCCGAGCCGCTGCACGAATTCGAACGTCGGGATCAGGGTCACCTGGAACGGGATCATCAGCGCACCGATCACGACCCAGAACGCCAGACGCCGCCCACGGAACTTGAGGCGGGCCAAGGCGAACGCAGCCATCGAGTCGAACAGCACGAGCCCAACGGTTGTTCCGAGAGCGAACACCACCGAGTTGAGCAGCAGTTTGAGAAACGGGAGTTCGTCCCAGACTGCCTGATAGCCGACGGCGGTGGGCGCGACGGGCCACAGCCGTGCAGGGTCCGCGAACAGATCGGCCCCGGTCCGGAAGGAGGTGCCGAGCATCCACACGATCGGGACGAGCACCGCCAGGGCACCCCCGATGACCATCGCCCACGAGAGCCAGGTGAGCAGTCGACGCACGCGACCGGACCGGGACGGCGACCCGCCGCCCACCGGGGCGACCGGCTGTTCCCCGCCGCCGGCCGCGGCGACGTGCTCAGAATGCCTCATCGTGGCGGAACAGACGGAGCTGGATGACCGAGAAGAGCATGATCACCCCGAACAGGACCCATGAGATGGCGGCCGCATAACCGAACCTGAAGTCTTGGAAGCCGCGCTGGTACATGTACGTGACGAGCGTCTCGGTGCTGAATAGCGGCCCGCCGCGCGTCATGGCGAAGACGAGGTCGAACATCTGCAGCGACGAGATCGTGTTGATCACCGAGACGAACAGCAACGCCAGCCGGATAGAGGGCAACAGGACATGCCTGAAGCGCTGCCAGGCGCCTGCGCCGTCGATCTGCGCAGCCTCGTCGAGCTCGACAGGCGCCTCCTGCATCGCCGACACGATGATGAGCATCGTGAAGCCCACGTTCTTCCAGACGCCCACGGCGATGACCGACGGCAGCGCCCAGGTCGTACTGCGCAGCCACTCCGGCGAAGTGAACCCGGCTGCGCCGATCCAGCCGTCCACGAGCCCGATCTGCGGGTCGAGAAGGAAGCGCCACACCAGGCCCATGGTGGCGAGCGCAGCGATCGTGGGGAAGAAATACGCCGAACGCACCAACTTCGTGAGCGCCGTCGTCCTGCGGAGCCGGTAGGCGATCGCCAGACCGAGGATCGTCTGGGCCGCGACCGCGACCGACGTGTAGAGGAATGTGACCCTCACGGCGTTCCAGAACCTGTCGTCTCCTGCCAGTTCGGCGTAGTTGGCGAGACCGATCCATTCGGTCCGGCGGCCGCTGAGAGACCAGTCGTGAAAGCTGATCCACAGCGAGCGTCCGATGGGGTAGATGACGAAGGCTCCCAGCACGGCAAGAGCCGGGAACAGGAACCAGGCGCCGGACCTGCCCGGCCGGCGCCGCCGCACGGAGCCCCGATGGTGGGATCCGGGATCCCACGTGGCCCCGCCGGCCGGCGGGGCCACGTTCAGCGGTCCGTCGAGTGCGGACATGGCGCCCCCGGTGCAATCATGCACACGTGCCACCGGCACGATTCTCGCGTAGCCACCGGGGACTCACGTCTCGGTTGTTGTGGCCACTCCGGTGCCCGCAGCCGGCGGGCGCCCGGAGCATCTAGCCGCAGCCGGCGATGTCGTTCGCGGCGCGCGCCGCGCTCGCGGCGGCCTCGGCGACATCCGCGCCCCGCGTGATCGATTCGATGAGGGGCACGAACACGTCGTTGTCGATCTGCGCGGAGGCGCGCACGCCCGGCATGTACAGGCGGGCGTCGGGAAGCGCGGAGGCGAACTGGGCGACGGTCGCGTTGGCGGCGAGCCCGGCGTCATCGGCGAGGTCGGTGCGGGACGGCGGGAACCCGGAGTCCAGCGCGAACTGGCGTTGCGCCTCGGCGGAGTTCCACCAGGCCAGGAACCGCTGCGCCTCCGCGGGATGCGCGGTGTCGCGGGACACCATCAAGGGGACCGTGGAGGCCAGTGTGACCTGACCGTCCACGCCGGCGGGGATCGGCGCCACCCCGAAGTTGATGCCCGCGCCCGCATAGCCGCCAGCGGCCCAGGGGCCGTTCATCTGCAATGCCGCCTGACCGGCCGCGAACAGCGTGTCGGACTCGGCTCCGGTCTGGCCGACGGGGCTCACGCCCTCGTCCTCGACCAGCGCCGACCAGGTCTCCAGTGCCGAGATCGTGGCGGCATCGTCAAGCGCGCTGCAGGTCGTCGAGGCCATGATGTCGCCTCCGGCCATCCAGATCAGCAGCGGCCACATCTGGATGGTCTGGTGATCCGCGAGCGAGATGCCGAACTGTCCGGCGCCGTCGGTCATCGCCCGGGCATACTCCACCAATTCGTCGCTGGTCGCCGGCGGCCCGGCGAGTCCCGCAGCCTCGATGAGGTCGATGTTGTAGTAGAGCTGCAGCGTGGCGACGTTCGCCGGCGCGGCGTACAGGGTCCCGTCGACGGTGAACGCATCCCTCACGAACTGCGGCACCACCGCGGGGTCGAGTTGACCGTCGCCTGTCCCGAGCAGATCGTCCAGGGGCAGCACCAACCCGTCGTCCACGTACCGGTAGATGATGCCGGGATCGAAGTTCGGCGTCGCGAGGTCCGGGCCGCTTCCGGTCCCCCACGCCGCGGGCAGCGTCTGACCGATGCTGTCCCACGGTTGCACGTCCATCGTCACCTGGATATTGGGGTGCAACTCGTTGAAGCGGTCCACGATCGCTTCGTACGCGACGCGGTCGGGCCCGGTGAAGCCTGTCATCACCGTTAGTTCGACGACCTCGGCAGCCGGGGCCGGCGCGGGCTCAGGTGGAGGTGCGGGTGCGGGTTCGGGTTCGGGAGCCGGTGCCGGTGCGGGTTCGGGAGCCGGTGCGGGTGCGGGTTCGGGAGCCGGTGCGGGCGCCGGCGGCTCCGGTGCAGGCGCGGGTGCGGCCGATCCGGCCTCATCGTCTCCCCCACAGGCGGCGGCGACCAGCGCCAGCGCCAGCACTGCACCCAGCCACGCCGTCGCTGCCCTTCCTGATTTCTTTCCTCTACTCATGCTTCCCTACCTTTCATCGTCGGGTCTGCTCGACCCGGTGACGACCGGTCGCCACCGACCGGCGCTCACCGAACTCGACTCAACGGCGCCGCGGCTCTCCGGCGGTGGCTCCGCGCCGCGCAACTCCCAGCCCGGGGAGAACAACTCCAGGGAGCGACGCCCGCTGTCGGCGTGGCTCTCGACGCGATCCCAGTCGACTTCGATCCCCAGCCCCGGCCCCGTTGGGACCTCGATCCAGCCGTCGACCACGGCGATCGGCGGATCGACGAGATCGCGGGTCCAGGCCTCGTTGAAGCTGTCGAAGGATTCCTGGACGTAGAAATTCGGCACGCAGGCTCCGAGCTGCGCGCTGACCGCCGAGCAGATGGGCCCCTGGGCGTTGTGGGGCGCCACCACGGCGCGGCAGGCGTCGGCCAGTGACGCCACCTGCCGCGCGCGCCAGAGACCCCCGAGGTGAACCGGCTCGGGCTGCACGATTCCCACCACTCCCGTGGCGAGCAATTCGGCGAACTGCTGCAGGCTCGAGAACGACTCGCCCGCGGCGATGGGGACGGGGGATCGCCGCGCCACCTCGGTCAGCAGCGGGATGTTGTGATGGGAGACCGGCTCCTCGAACCAGGCCGGGCGGAACGGAGCGAGCCGTTCGGCAATGCGCACCGCTGCCGACGTGCCGAAGCGGCCATGAGCCTCGACCATCAGGTCAACAGCGGTGCCGACCTCCTCGCGCACAGCCTCCACCAGGGCGACGGACAAGTCCTCCTCGTAGCCGCTCTGCGCCTGCCAGGAGTCGCCGAAGGGGTCGAACTTCATGGCCGTGAAACCCCGCTCGATGACACGGCGCGCCGCGCCGGCGAACTCCTCCGGCGTGCGATCGACGGTGTACCAGCCGTTGGCGTAGGCCCTGACCCGGTCGCGGAGTTGCCCGCCGAGCAGTCTGTGCACCGGCGTGTCCAACGCCTTGCCGACGAGGTCCCAGCACGCCATCTCGACCGCGGCGACAGCAGCGCCGTGGATCTGCCCACCGTCGGTGTAGACATCACGCTGGGTGGCGAGCAGCAGCGCCTCGATGTCGAACGGGTCGTGACCTGCGAATCTCTTCTCGAGTTCGCGAATGGCCGTCTCGACAGTGCCGGAGAAGGCATTGACGGTCCCCTCGCCAACGCCCGAGATCCCCTCGTCGGTGGCGACTCGAACCCAGAGCCAGTCCTTCCAACTGTTGGCGATGGTGTGGACAGTGATCCCGGTGATCTTCATGAAGCGCCCCGATTGCGGTCCGTATATCAATAGTATCATATTATGATATGTACGCGCAAGGGCCTCCCGGTACACTGCCCCCGATGGACTTCGAGACCCGCACCGGGGCCGGCCTACGCCAGCAGACCGTCGAGCGAATCGGTTACGGAATCGTTGACAGCACCTTCCCGACCGGGCACCGGTTCGCCAGCCAGGACGACCTATCCGCGGAACTCGGCGTCTCGCGCACCGTGCTCCGCGAGGCCCTGGGTCTCCTCCGAGACAAGGGACTGATCGAGTCCCGTCCGAAGGTGGGCACCGTCGTGGCGAGCCCCCGCTCGTGGAATCTGCTGGATCCGGACGTCCTGCGTTGGAGCATCGCCGCCCGATCAGCACCGACGACACTCGGCCACGTTGCCGAGGTGCGTCTGCTAATCGAACCGGAAGCGGCCCGGCTGGCCGCCCGCCGGCGCAGCGACGAGGCGGCGGACGAACTCGTCGACCTGCATCAGGCGATGGCCGAGACGGTCGCCGACTTCCCGCGATACATCGAAGCCGACCTGGCCTTTCACGACGCGGTGTTCCGGGCGGCGGCGAACCCCGTACTCGCCCACATGGCGGGAACGATCCGGGTCGCCCTCGAGGGGAGCCGGGTACTCACGGTCCACGTGCCCGGAGGGCCGGCCACGACCCTCGATCTACACCTCGACGTCGCGCACGCCATCGGCCGGCGGGACGAGGACGAAGCCGCCCGGGTCATGACCGAACTGATCGAGGTCTCGGCCGATGACCTCCTGCGCATGCTGCAGGCGCCCGCGCCGCAGCGGCCGCCCGGCGCATCGGTGGGCGGCGCTAGGTCATGAGAAGCGTCCCTGTCGCCACTCGCTATTGTCAAGTTCCGGCACCTGAGTGACACGTTGGCTCCGACTGAACGGGTCAGCATCAACGACATCGGCAGCGTCCCGCCGAGGTGTGGGGTCTTGAGGTAGCTGAAGGGTCCACCTGTAGGTGCGTTATCGGCATGATCCTCGGTGACCGGGCCTTGTGGGCGGTGGCGATGGAGGCCAATGTGGCCGGCGTTGACCCGGGTCAGCAGCGCCCATGCGTTGAGGGTAGTGGTATATTGATCCTATGAGTGGGACATATCCGCTGGTAGTGGGAGACAGGGGTCGGATCGTTGTGCCCGCCGCAGTGCGTGAGCGCGCCGGCCTGGCCGAGGGGACGCCACTGGTGCTCCTGGAAGCCCGCGACGGCCTCGTCCTCCTGACGCGGGAGCAACTGCGCGCCCGGATCCGCGCTGAACTGAGCGGTCTGGATCTCGTCGCGGAGTTGCTGGCGGACCGCCGGAGTCTCGCCCAGCAGGAGGATTCCTGATGACCGTCGTGGCCGACAGTTCCGCGCTACTCGCCTTCCTGCAGGGCGAAGAGGGAACGAGCGTCATTGAAGAGGCGCTCGCCGGCGATGTTCGCTGCGGCGCGGCCAACTGGTCCGAGGTTGCACAGAAGGTGACCGCCGCGGGACGAGACTGGCATCTGGTCCGAGCCCTGCTGGAGAGCTACGCGGTCCGGATCGAACCCGTGGTGGCCGAGGACGCCGAGTGGGCAGCCGGCCGATGGCGCCGCGGCGAGGGTCTCTCGCTCGGTGACCGTCTGTGCATGGCCCTCGCCGAGCGACTCGACACAGAGGTCTTGACTGCCGATCAAGCGTGGGGCACAGCCGATCGCGTGAAGCAGATCCGCTAGACCCCGCCCGGCCACCGAGCACAACTGCCCGAGTCGCTCGCCGCGATCGGCGACGAGAACACGAACGGCCCCGCCGTTCACGCGGGCAACAGGGTGTCAGCAGCGCCGACGGCTTCGCCTGCACGGCGCACCCTACTTCGACGTGGCCGGCCCTTAGATCCTTCTCGGCCCGGACGGCGCGGGGCGGACCTGCGGCGTAGCCTGCGACGCGCGCGGCAGCCAGGAGGATCGATCATGTTGCCCAACAGCTTCGTCACCGACGTCCAGCAGGTGGCCCTCATCGTCCGCGACCTCGACACCACGATCGCGGAATACACCAACCGGCTCGGCATCGGACCTTGGCGGGTGATCAACTGCGTGCCGCCCCGGCTGACGGACATGCGCATCCGCGGCGAACCGGTCCCCTACAGCATGAAGCTGGCCGTCGCCCGCACGGGGAACACGATGTGGGAGATGATCGAGCCGGTTGACGGTCCGTCCATCTACCAGGAGTTCCTCGACGAACGCGGCGAGGGGCTCCACCACCTGATCGTCGAACACGAGGGACTCCACTACGACGAGGCATTGGCGCTGTTCGCCGAGCGCGGCTGCCCGCCGGTGATGGAGGGGTGCCTGGACGGGATCCGCTACGCCTACGTCGAGACGGAGGGACCTCTCAAGACCACGTTCGAGATCGTCCACCGCCCGGTGGGCGCCAAGCCCGTGGCACCGGACTACTGGTACCCCGCGCCACCGGAATGAGGTACGGACTGGCGATCTGGCTGGATCAGCCCCTGGACTCGCTCGCCGAACTCGCCGTCGCCGCCGAGGAGGCGGGTTTCGCCGACGTGTGGCTGCCGGACCACTACTTCCTGCGCGACGTCTATGTGGCGCAGGCCCTCATCGCCGCCCGGACCACGACCCTGCGCCTGGCCACCGGCGTCGCCGCGATCCAGCTGCGCCACCCCGCCCTCATCGCCAGCGCGGCCGCCACGATCGCCGAGTGTTCCGGCGGGCGTGCGGTCATCGGGATCGGCCCGGGCGGTCACGAGTTCCCCTCCCAGTTCGGGATGCGGCCCAAGAGCCCGCTGAACATGCTCCGCGAGGCCGTGGCGATCATCCGGCAACTCGGTTCGGGCCCGGCGCGATTCCGGGGCACCTACTTCTCCGCCGACGGTTCCGCGCTCGGCTGGCGGGTTGATCCGCCGCCGGTCTACGTGTCGGCGCGGGGTCCCCGCATGCTGGAGTTGGCCGGCGAGATCGCCGACGGGGTCATCATCCACGGTGTGCACCGCGACTTCCTGGACTACGCCCGCGCCCGCGTCGCCCACGGCGCCGGCAGAGCCGGCCGCGACCCACAGGAGTGCACGATCGCGGTCATGCTGGACGTCGAAGTCGACCGCGACGAGGCCGCCGCCATCGACCGGCTCCGTTCCCGCTGCACGCTCATGGCGGGGGGCAGCTACGCCGAGGAGTTGATCCCGGTCTACGGCTTCGACCCCGGCGCCGTGGCGACGCTGCGAGCGGCCCTCAACGACCCCGACGTGCGCGAGGCCGGCTACGTGACCGACGACATGGTCCGCGCCTTCGCCTTCGGCGGGACGCTCGAGACGGTCGCGGCGCGCCTCGGCGAACTCGACGAACTCGGCGTGGATCTCGCCATCCTGAAGCTCGACCAGAGCGACACCGCCGCAACCCGGGCGCTGATCGAGACCCTCGGCCCCGTCATCAAGGGAGAACGCGCATGACCGCACCCGCCGGGATCGTCGTCATCGGAACAGGAGGCGGCGGCCTGACCATCGCCGCCGAACTCGGACTGGCCGGCCGGCCGGTCGTCCTGGCGGATCAGCCCCGGTTCGGCGCCGCCCTCGAGGCCATCGACGCCGCCGGCGGCATCGAGTTGACGTTCCGCACCTCGCTCACCGACACGACCTCGAAGGCGCGGCTCGCACCCGTGGCAGCGACGTCAGTGGATCCCGCGGCAGCCGCCGTGGGCGCCGAGCTGGTGATCGTCTGCGTGCCCGCCTTCGGGCACGAGCCGCTGGCGGGGATGCTGGCGAGCCGCTGGCGGGACGGACAGACCGTTCTCTGGGTGGGCGAGCCCGGCGGCTCGTTCGCGGCCGTCGCAGCGCTCCGGGCGATCGACCGGCGCCCCGACGTCACCTTCGGCGACACGAACACGCTCCCCTACTACGGCGCGCTGGTCTCCGGACCCGGGAAGGTGGGGGCGATACGCAAGAGCGGCGGGACGCTCGTCGCCGCCCTGCCGAGCGGCCGCCTCGACCGCGTCGCCGGCGTGGCGGCGGGCATCTGGCCATGGGTCACGCCGGCCGAGAACGTCTGGGAGACGCTGCTGCTGAACTTCAACGCCATCGACCACGTCCCGGCGATGCTCCTGAACCTGGGGGCGATCCAGCAGCCCGGTGGCACGTTCACCCTCTGGGGCGCCGGCGGCACCCCCGGCGTCGTCAACGTCATCGAGGCGCTCGACGGCGAGTACCTGGCGATGCGCAAGGCCCTCGGCATCGCCAACGAGACGCCGTACGAGGAATACCTGGTTGGTCAGGGCCTGGCCCCGCGCAAGGGCGCCGACCTGCACGAGACGCTGCAGTCGAGCCTGCTGCCGACCCTGCAGTTCCGCTGCGGCCCCGACTCCCTCGACCACCGGTTCGTCTCCGAGGACGTGCCCTTCTCGCTCGTCCTGGCCTCATCGCTCGGCCGGGAACTCGGCGTCGCGACGCCCGTGATCGACAGCCTCGTCACCCTGGCGTCGGTGGCGTCGGGACACGACTACGCCGCCGAGGGCAAGACGCTCGCCGGCTGGGGACTCGGCGCCGCCGGCGTCGAGGGCCTCCGCTCCGCTGTCGAGGCGGGTTGGTGGTGACCCATGACCGCCGCGGGTGACGTCGACCTGGCCATCAGGGGCGGGCTCTGCGTCACCTGCGACGGGAGCGACACCGTCACGACCGGCGACGTCTACGTAGACGGCGGCCGGATCGTGGCCATCGGCGGCCCCACGCGGCAGGCCCGACGCACCGTGGACGCCGCGGGCACGATCGTCATGCCGGGTCTGGCGAACCTGCATGACCACCTGCGCGACATGACGCCCGGGCTCGACGCCGGCGAGGGTCTGAAGCTGGACGAGATGCTGCGGTTCTACTGGCGATTGAACGAGGCGGCGGGCGCGGCCGAGTACGAGACGATGGCGGCCTACAGCACCGCCCGACTGCTGGCATCGGGCACCACGACGGTCGTCGACCACGTCTACCCGTTCCATCGGGACGGGCTCGATGAGGCCACGATCGCCGGCTACGAGGCGACCGGCATCCGCTGGTTCCTCGCACGGGGCCTCATGACGCAGGGACACGACCCGATCTGCGAGCCGCTCGCCGCGGGGTTCGAGCGGGTTCGCTCGCTGCTCGCCGATGATGTGCCGGCGGAGCGGATCCTGCTGGCGCCGGTCTCGTTCCGCCAGGCCGCACCCGACGACTACCTCGCCGCCCGGGACTTCGCGGCCACCTACGGGCTCCGGCTGTACACGCACGTGGCCGAGACGGCGGCCGAGGTGCAGACCGTCCAGGGCGAGCACGGCTGCCGGCCCATCGAACTGCTGCACCGCCTGGGATTCTGCGGCCCGGACGTGACGCTCGTGCACTGTGTCCTGCTGTCCGATGCCGAGATCGACCTGCTGGCCCGCACCGGCACCCATGTCGTGCACTGCCCCAGCAATCACATGAAGCTCGCCAAGGGGTTCACGCGTGTGGGGGATCTGCTCGCCGCCGGGGTGAACGTGGCCCTCGGGGTCGATCAGATGGTCGACATGTTCTGTGAGATGCGCCAGGAGGTGCTCCTGCAGTCGATCCGCAACGAGGATCCCGGGGCGATCTCCCCGCGCCGCGCCCTGCGCATGGCGACGTCGAACGGCGCGCGGGCCGTCGGCCTCGGCGGCCGGCTCGGCGAGATCACGCCCGGCGCGCTCGCCGACCTGATCTGCGTGTCGACAGCCGGTCTGGGGTTCCAGCCGATCCTCGATCCGGCGTGGAGCCTGGTGCACCGCGCCGGGGGCTCAGACGTCCGGCACGTCATCGTCGACGGGAGTGTCATCATCGAGGACCGAGAATTCATCGAGCTGGACGTCGAAGCGCTGCGCCACCAGGCGATGGACGTCATCGACGGCTACCTCGCCAAGGCCGACATCACCACAACCCGCATCGACCTGTAGGGAGGCCGACAGCCATGGACATCGTCACAGTTCTCCAGCGGGCATGCGCTCGCCATGCGGATCGGCCGGCACTCAGCCGGGACGGAACCACGGTCAGCTACGCCGAGGTCGGCGAGCAGGTGCCCGTCGTGGCGGGAACCCTCGCGGAACTGGGCGTCGGACCCCGAGACACCGTCGGCATCTGCAGCCCCGACAGCATCGAGGCGTGGCTCGCCATCTTCGCCACCTGGCGCCTGGGCGCGCTGCCGGCGCTGATCGACGCCCGCACCCCCGACGACCGCCTCGGTTACTTCGTGGGCGACATGGACCCGGCTGTCGTCGTCTCCGATGACGAGAACCGCCCGCGCCTCGCCGAGATCCTGGGGATCGACGCGGCACGGCTGGACGACGTCGTCGGTGGCGGGGGCGGTGCGACCGCGCCGAACCGACACGACGAGTCCTCTCCCCTGTTCCTGTCGTACACCTCGGGCACGACGGGTGACCCCAAGGGCGTGGTGCTGACGAGCGGACCTGTCACCCTGGGTACCGCCTGCATCGCCGAGCGGCTCGGGTACGGGATGGACGACGTGCTCGTGGCGACGACGCCGGTGGCGAGCAGCTTCCAGCTCGTGGCCAGTGCCATGCCCGCCCTGCACACCGGTGCCCATGTCGTCCTCGCCGCCGGTCACACGCCCGGTCAGGTCTGGGAGGACATCGCCGCCCACGGCGGCACCGTCCTCATCGCCTACCCGCTCACCCTCGCCGATGTCGTGGGCCTCGCCAAGGACACCAAACCCACCCACGGGCTGCGCCTGGCGCTGTCGGGCGGCTCCCCGCTGGCACCGCGCATCAAGCGGGACTACCGCGACCACCTGGGCATCCCCCTCGCCGAGAGCTACGGCCAGAGCGAACTCGGCGGGTTCATGGTCCTCGGAACCCCCGGCGACGAGACCGCCCCCGAGGGCTTCGCGGGCCGCCCGCTCCCGGACCGGCTCGCCTTCGTGGCAGACCCCGACAACCGGGAACTCCCCGCCGGGAGCATCGGCGAGGTCGTCGTGGCCGAGGGATTCTTCGGTGAGTACCGCAACAAGCCCGAGGCCTACGCCAAGACCACCGCCGGCGGGGTCCTCCACACCGGCGACGTGGGCGTCGCCGCGGCGCAGGGGCACATCAAGGTCATGGGTCGGGTCCAGGAGGCCGACGCTGCCCGGCGCCGCGGCGGCTTCCTGCGCGAGGTGGAGGATGCCGCCTACGACCACCCCGCCGTGCGCCACGCCGCGGTGGTGCTGGACGCCGCTGAGCAGGTCCGCTGCTTCGTGGAGCTCAACGCCCCGGACATCGCGGGCGCCGATGAGATCGCGGAGCACATCGGGGCGGGAGTGCCCGAGTCCCTCATTCCCGCCGGAGTCCACATCCTCCCCGCCTTCCCCCGGACCTTCAGCGGCAAGGCCGACCGCCTCCACCTCAGCAGCCTGCGCGGCACCTGATCTACGGTTTGGACCACCAACCGAACGGACAAGGGGAGGACACGCCATGCCAGCGTTCAGATCGGTGGATCACGTCGGGATCACAGTCAAGAGCCTCGAGGTCTCGGTCCCGTGGTGGAGCTACTTCCTCGAGGCGGAACCCTTCTGGCAGGCCTCGTGGCTCGCCGCTGACATCGGCGACTACGTGGGGCACATCGTGGGGTACGAGAACTGCGACATGACCTGCGCATTCTGGGAGCTGCCCGGGGGCACGGTGCTGGAGATGCTGGAGTACCACAACCCGGGGCCCGGCACGGTGGACATGGAGTCCTACAACGCCGGCAACACCCACCTCTGCCTGGAGACCACCGACATCTACCGGGACTACGAGCGGCTGCGGGGTCGGGCGGAGTTCCGCTCACCGGAGCCGGTCCGCTGCGCCTGGGGCAAGTACAAGGGCAACATGGCCTGCTACCTGCGGGACCCCGACGGCGTCTCCATCGAGTTGATCCAGTTCGTCGGCCAGCCCCGACCGTTCCAGGAACAGAGTCCCTTCAGCGACCCCTACGCCTGACGCCACCGCCACCACACGGCCCTCCCTGCCTCCCCGCGCACCTGGCGCGCCGGAGCAGACCGTACGCGAGCGGTCGTATCTTTGAGACCGGCCGGTCGCACACCGGCGAGTTGGCTCAGGCTCGGAGAATCTGGACGCCGTAGGGCTGCAGGGCGGGATCGCGGCTCACGAGGATCAGGTCGCGGGCTTGGGCCTGCGCGACGAGCATCCTGTCGAACGGGTCACGGTGGTGTCCCGGTAGCGAGCCCGCCAGTCGAGCGTCATCGAATGTGATGGGAACGGGTTCGAAATCTTCGGCCAGGACGGCGTCGATGTCCCCCTCGAGATGCAGCTTGCCGAGGGCCTGCTTGATGCTCATCTCCCACACGCTCGCCGCGCTCACGCAGACGAGATTCGCAGGGTCGGCGATCTGCGTGCTCGCCTCGGGGTCGAGTGGCTCACCGGCGATCCACCACAGCAGGACGTGCGTGTCGAGTAGGAGGTTCATTGACGACCTTCGAATGCATCGAGCAGATCGTCCGGGGTCACATCAAAGTCCGCGGCCACGGTGATGCGACCGGCGAGCCGGCCCGGCACCCGCGGGTCCCGCTGAGGCCGGTACGGGACAAGACGCGCCACCGGCCGCCCCGCACGCCCCAGTATGACCTCCTCACCGCGGCCAACCCGTTCCAGGAGCTCGGAGAGTCTCGTCTTCGCCTCGTACACATTGATCACCATGTCGACACCCCCGGCAATCACCTGTCCAGACCAGACTAGACCAATTTCGAGGAATCCCCACGGCACGCCGCCACAACGGGAGGAGTTCCCGTCCGCCCGGTTTCAAGAGCCAGCCGCGCCAGGGGCCCCGTCCTCAGTTTGGAGTAGGCGTCGACCAGTAGCGACCCGGGGGCGTGCTTCAGTTGCCTGACCAGCCGTACCACCGTTGCTCTGGCCGTTCGATCGTCCGGCGCGGCGAACACCGTCGACACCTCCACCTTCTGCGCGTCGACGTCGGCGACCACTCTGATGTCCGCTATTGCGGAGGGGACTCGCAGTACGCCGCTCAGCGTGCCGTCGGTGCCCAGAGACCGGACGAATTCCTTGTTGCGGAGCCTGGGGTTCTGGCGCTGGGCTTTGGGAATGACCTCCATGACGTCGGTACCGATCTCGGTTCCGAGGCGAAGAGCCGCAACCCGCAGCAATTGGTCCCACCTCTGGCACACCTCCACGGCCTCGCTGTTGTAGCGGTGCATGGTTCCTTCAGCAACTGCGTCGCGCACCGTTGTCCAGTTGTCCCCCATGTCGGTGAACTCGAGAGCCCCTGACTTCGGATGCGAGAGGTAGCGAATCAACTCGCCGAGTATCCAGGCCTGCTCGGGATCCTCGACTCCCCGGTGAGCGTGCTCCTTGACGGCCTCGGACAAGACCAGCATCCACGACAGGTGGTGCACGGAGACCTTGGAGTTCGCTCTGACCCGGAGACCTGGCGTGGGGTGCACGCCCGGCGAGGGCGCGATCTCGTTCGCTCGGGGCAGTCGGTCATGGAGTCGCCCGGCGGTTCCTCCGCCGATCAGAACCCTCGAAAACCTACAGTGCGACTGACCGTGAGCTTCAATCGTCTACGTCACGCAGAGAAATATCGAAGTTGATCTCAAAGATCTAGATCACTTGAGAGCCCCCTGATTCGACGGCCGGCGCGGTGCCGGGTTGATATTCGCGACTAGTGCCGCGTTGCCTCAGGGGCAAGGCGCAGGTCGACCACGCAGGTTGCGGCAGCACGTGCATGCTCGGCCAGAGAGTGAAATGACTATTGACAAGTGACAGTTGACACCCTAGGTTGCAGGAGTGATCCTGTCACTCAAGCACCGCGGGCTGCGGGCGCTCTACAACGGCAAGAGCGCGGGAGGAGTAAACCCCGAACACGTCCGCAAACTGACTCGAATCCTTGCTGTGCTGGATCAGAGCAGTAAACCGCAAGACATGAATCTGCCGGGATTCCGGTTGCACCAGCTGGTGGGTGACCTCAAGGGCCACTACGCCGTCTCAGTGTCGGGCAACTGGCGCGTCACCTTCAGGTTCGAGGACGGCCACGCCGTGGACGTCGACTACATCGACTACCACTAGGAGACCGAGGATGGCCATGCACAACCCTCCCCATCCCGGGGGGATCGTCAGATCGGAGTGTCTCGAGCCGCTGGGCCTGACGGTGACCAGGGCGGCGCAAGGTCTGGGAGTGACCCGTCAGGCACTGTCGGATCTGGTGAATGAAAGGGCGGGCGTGTCGATTGAAATGGCGATCCGCCTTTCCCGGGCCTTCGGCTCGACGCCGGAGACCTGGCTCAGAATGCAGATGGCACATGATCTCTGGCAAGCCCGGGAGCGAGTCGAAGACATCGAAGTCGAGAACTTCTTCAAGCACGCCGGCCCGAGCGACCTGACGGCGGCTTAGTCGCTCGTCACCGATTCGCGCCCCGCAGCCGCCGGCTACTGCTGTTGCTGTTGCTGGCCTTGTCCGGGGCCGGGTTGTGGTGTGACAGGCGGGAGGTCGGGGACCAGGGTGCGCGGGCGGCTGCGGGGGCCGGGCAACGGCTGGGGCTCGGCGGCGGGGCGCCTGCCGATGACCACCTCGGCATCGACTTCGGCGGAGGCGGTGCCCATGAAGGCGCCGCGCACGGGCGGCACGTCGCTGTAGTCGCGGCCGCAGCCGATGACGACGTGCCGCTCCCCCACCTCGCCGCCGTTGGTCGGGTCCAGCGCCAGCCAGCCGGCGCCCGGGACCGCCGCCTCGACCCAGGCGTGGGTCTGCACGCTCACCACGTCCGCGGTCTCCTCGCCCGCCGCTGTCTCGTCGGTGGCGAACAGGTAGCCCGACACGTAGCGGGCGGGCACGCCGACGGACCGCAGCATCCCGATCGCCAGGTGTGCGAAGTCCTGGCAGACCCCGACCTCTCCGGCGAGCAACTCCCCCAGCGTCACGCCGATGTCGGTCGTGTCGGACTCGTAGCGCAGCGCTCGCCGAACCTCCGCCACCACTGCCGCGAGGAGCTCCGACACCGAACCGGCGCCCCCGGTGGCCGCTGCGGCCCTCTCGGCCACGCCGTCGCCGGTCTGCCAGCGGACATGCTCCGACGGCCCGAGGAACTCGAAATGGACCGAGCGGAAGGCGGGATCGGACAACCCGTCGACCGGGGCATCGGGCACCCCCGCCGGGCGGGCCGACGTCTCGACGGACGTCTCGGCGACCAACTCGAGTGACGGGTGCAGGGTCCTGACGCCGACGTGGTCGACCGCGGTGCCCCAGTAGTCCAACGCGCTGAACACCTGCGTCGGCGGGTCCGTGGTCAGCTGGGACGACAGGACACGCTGCGTCTGGTCATCTCGGGGACGGACCCGCACCTCGTTCTGCGACTCGCGGACGGGCCTGGAATACCGGAAGTGCATCCGGTAGCGGATGTCCAGCCTCACGGTCGCCCCACCCGGGTCGTCCGACGAGTGTGCCGAGTCATACGACCGCGGACCGGATCGCTGCCTCGAGCACTGGGTTCCGGCCTTCGCCGGAACGACGGTCTGTGGTGCCGCGACATTGCTCAGCAGTCTCCCGGCCGCATCTGCGCCCCCGTATGAGCTGCGCCGGGACGCAGGTATTCGGAGCTGGCCGTGGGGAAGCCGAGCGGTGGCACGACCCCGGCGGCGATCTCGCTCGCCACCTCGGTGAGATCCCAGTGGAGTTCGGACAGGACCGGCAGCGGCTCCTGCGCCATCGCTTCCTCGATCTCGCCGAGTTCGAGGCGGGCGCGCAGCAGACCCGCGTGGCGGCGCGGCCCGTCGAGCGCACCAGCGACCGAACCGACGCCCCGCAGGCTCTGCTCGGCCCGCAGCAGGCACGACAGGACAGAGCGCGGCAGGTCGGTCCCCGCCAGCAGGTAGCGCACCACGCCCTCGGGATCGGGCGCGTGCCCGTGGCGGCGGTGGTACGCCTGCAGCGAGCTGGTCAGCCGCAGCATCCTGGTGGCGTCCATGACGCCCCGAGGGTCGGTGTGGCCGGCGACGAGGAGTCCGACGGTGAAGACCGACCGCTCGATCATCCGTCCGATCAGGATGAACTCGTATCCCTCGTCGCGCCGCATGCCCTCGTTCAGCACGCCGCTGATGGCGAGGCAGGCGCGACGGACCATCAGCAGGGTCTCATGCAGCCGTTCCGGTGGCAGTTCGGTGTCGCCGAACTCCCGGAATCGCAGGTACAGGCCGTTGGCCTCCTCCCAGAGTTCGATGGGTATCCGCTCCCGCGTCGAGCGCAGCCGCTCGCGGACGGCGCTGACGGCCGAGAGCACCGAGCCGGGGTTGGCGGTGTCGGACAGGAGGAAGGCGAAGAGCTGCCGGCGCCCCCCGAGAGTGCCGAGCGGCGCCGCCACCGACTCGAGGCCGAGCGTCTTGACGAGCTGCTCGACCTCGATGCGGGCCTCGTCGGAACGCAGGTGGATGATCGAGTTGGCGGCGTAGTCGAGGCAGCGGACCGTCGCCTCGGTCCGCTCCAGGTAGCGGCCCACCCAGAACAGGGCGTCGGCGTGACGGGCCAGGATCACCGTCGGGACCGCCGGGGGGACACTACGAGTACTCCGGTGTCAGCACCCAGGTGTCCTTCGAGCCGCCGCCCTGGGAGGAGTTCACGATGAGCGAGCCGCGCCGCATCGCCACGCGGGTCAGCCCGCCGGGGAACACCTCGGTCCGCTCGCCGGTCAGCACGAACGGGCGCAGGTCCACGTGCCGGGGCTCGAGGCGCTCCTGTGTGAACGACGGCAGGCTCGAGAGCTGCACGACCTCCTGCACGATCCAGTTCCGGGGATCGGCGTCGATCGCGGCGCGGGCGGCCTCCAACTCCTCGTCGCTGGCGTGGGGCCCGATCAGCACCCCGTAGCCGCCCGACTCCCCCACCGGCTTCACCACCAACTCGTCGAGTCGCCCCAGTGCCTCGGCCCGCTGGTCGGGGTCCCACATCACGTAGGTGAAGACGTTGTCGATGATCGGCTCGTCGCCGAGGTAGTACCTGATCAGATCGGGTACGTACGGGTAGACCGCCTTGTCGTCGGCGACGCCGTTGCCGATGGCGTTGCAGACGGTCACGTTCCCGGCCCGGAGCGCGCCGAGCAGCCCGGGGACGCCCAGGGTGGAGTCCGGCCGGAACGCCACCGGATCCAGGAAGTCGTCGTCGATGCGCCGGTAGATCACGTCCACGGCGATGAGCCCCTCGATGGTCCGGGCGTACACGGTGCCCCCGTCGACCACGAGGTCACGGCCCTCCACCAACTCGACACCCATCGAGCGAGCCAGGAAGGCATGCTCGAAGTACGCCGAGTTGAAGATGCCGGGGGTCAGCACCACCACGTGGGGGGACTCCCGGCCGCCGGGTGCCATCGATTCCAGAGTGGAGCGCAGCATCCGCCCGTACTGCTCCACCGGCTGCACGGCGTGGTCGTAGAACAGCCAGCTGCACGCCTTGGCCATGGCCGCCCGGTTCTCGACGACGTACGAGATGCCGCTGGGGTTGCGCAGGTTGTCCTCCAGCACCCGGTAGCGGCCGGCGGCGTCGCGCACGACGTCGATGCCGGCGACGTTGCAGTGCGCGCCGTGCGGCACCGGGATCCCCATGGCGTTGCGCTCGAAGCCGCCGGAGGAGACCGCCAGCCAGCGCGGCACGATCCCGTCGGCGATCGCCGCTCCCTCGCCGGAGTACAGGTCCTCGAGGAAACTGTTGAGGGCGGCGACCCTCTGGGTGAGGCCCCGCTCCAACTCATCCCATTCCAGCGCCGAGATGAGCCGCGGGAAGAGGTCGATGGGCCAGATCCGCTCGGTGCCCTCCTCCTCGCTGTAGACGGTGAAGGTGATCCCCTGGCGCCGGAACTCGTCCGCGACCAGCCTCTCGAGCCGCCGCGCCTCGTCGGCATCGAGTTCGCCGAAGCGCTCGACGATCCTGCGGTACGCGTCGCGGACCGACCCGTCGGGCTCGAACGCCTCGTCGAACCCCCGGGCGGGCTCGTAGCCATCGAGCAGCCCGCCTCCCGGCCCCGGCAACGAATCAGCCACGGGCGTCAATGCTACGGGCGACGGGGCACCGGTCAGTGGAGCGCGAAGGTGGCGACGTTCCGGTAGGTCCCGGGCGGGTCGCTGCGCACGAGAGCGATCTCGGTGGCGCCGAAGGCGGCGCTGATCGGCGGCGCGTAGCCGGACGGCGGCGAGCCCCGGTAGCGGGCGACGGTCACGTGGCCGGCGAAGGGGCGGTCCGGCGGTGGTCGGCCGACCCCGGCGGTGGCGGCGATGATCGCCGTGGCCAGCGCCTCCAAGCCCGCGGCCGGCACGACGAGAACCCCCCGGCCGAGCCGTTCGACGCCGGGTCCCAACGTGACGGCGGCTGCCGGGAACCGTTCGCTGCCGAGTGCGGCCAGCGCGGCCCCCTCATCGGCGTCACCGAGGAAGCGCATGGTGACGTGCAGCCTCTCGGGGGCCACCCAGCGGACGCCCGGAATCTCCGGGCGCGGCAGTGCGGCCAGGGCGGCGACGGCGTCGCCCGGCGGCCAGACGGCCACGAACAGCCGGGGCATGTCCCCACAGTAGGTACTCGGCGGCGGCTGAGGAGCCCGGCGGTCGCTCGGGCCGCGCCGGCGACCGGGGGAATCGGCGCTGGACTCCGGCGGCAACCGGAATGACGACGAGGAAGCCGGTGGTACCGTCGGGTTCAAGTGTTCGACCGCGGACCCGCCGACGGTGGTTCTGCGGTTCGACCCGCCGGGGGGCGCCAGCGCCATGAAGGCCCGACCACAACCGCCGTTCGAGGCCCGCCGGGCGGAGATGGTGCAACGTGACCTCGCCCGGCGCGGCGTGCGCGACCGGCGGGTGCTGGAGGCAATGGGCTCGGTGCCGCGGGAGGCGTTCGTTCCCGGCGCGCAGCGACGCAGCGCCTACGCCGACCGGGCGCTGCCGCTGCGGTTCGGCCAGACCGTGTCGCAGCCGTACGTGGTGGCCGTGACGCTGGAGGCGCTGCGGCTGGTGCCCACCGACAGGGCGCTGGAGGTCGGCGCCGGCTCGGGATACGCCGCGGCGGTGGCCAGCCGTCTCGCCGCCGAGGTCTTCGCCGTGGAGAGGATCGAGGCCCTGGCCACCGATGCCCGGGCGCGGCTCGGCGACCTGGGCTTCGACAATGTCACCGTGGTGTGGGCAGACGGCATGAAGGGACACCCGCCGGGCGCTCCCTACGACGCCATCTTCCTGTCCGCCGGCGCACGCTCCGTGCCCGCGGAACTGTTCGGGCAACTGGCCGCCGGAGGCCGGCTGGTGGCCCCCGTCGGCGGCGCCGACCGGGACCAGCAACTGGCGCTGTACGAGAAGCCGGCCCCGGGTGACGGCTCGCCGGACGGCGCGGCCGAGCGCCGCGGCGGGCTGCTGCCCGTGGCCTTCGTCCCGCTGCTTCCCGGCGTGCGCGCGACCGGGAAGTAGCCTGTCGGCGCCCGGTCCCCTCCCCCACCCGGCCCACCATGACGACGAACCCGCCGATCCGCATCGTGCCCTCCACGCTCAGCGCCGACTTCAGCCGGCTCGGCGAGGACTGCGCCGCACTGGAGGCTGCGGGCGCCGACCGCATCCAGTGGGACAGCATGGACGGCGCCTTCGTGCCGAACCTCACCTTCGGTCCCGACGTCATCGCCGCCTCCCGCCCGCACACGTCGCTGCCGTTCGAGGTGCACCTCATGGTGCAGGACCCCGGGGCGCTGGCGGCGCGCTACGTGGAGGCCGGGTGCGAGCTGCTGATCGTGCACGCCGAGGCGTGCGTGCACCTGCACCGCACCCTCGAGCAGATCCGGGCGCTGGGGGCCGCCGCCGGCGTCGCCCTCAACCCGGCGACCCCTGCGGGCGCCGTGGCGCCGGTGCTGGACCTCGCCGACATGGTGCTGGTCATGACGGTGAACCCCGGCTTCGGCGGCCAGAGGTACATCGCCACCATGGAGCCCAAGATCGCCGAGGTGCGGCGGATGATCGACCGCTCCGGCGGCGACATCGACCTGGAGGTGGACGGCGGCATCGGGCCGGGAACCGTCGCGGGCGCGGCCGCCGCCGGGGCGAACGTGTTCGTGGCCGGCAGCGCCGTCTTCGGGCATCCCGGCGGGTTGGCCGCCGCCGTGGCGGACCTCCGCCGGCGGGCCGAGGCCGCCCGCGCCGGGGAGGCCTAGCGGATCTCGCCGCGGTTGGCGATCACCTCGTCGATGATGCCGTAATCCTTGGCCTCGGCGGCGGTGAACCAGCGATCCCTGTCGAAGTCGGCCTCGACCTGCTCCACCGGCTGGCCGGTGTGCTCGGAGATGCGCTCGGCGAGGATCTTCTTGATGTAGGTCATCTGCTCGGCCTGGATGGCAATGTCGGAGGCCTGACCCTGCACCCCGCCGTGGGGCTGGTGCATGAGGATGCGGGCGTGCGGCAGGGCGTAGCGCTTGCCGGGGGCGCCGGCGCACAGCAGGAACTGCGCCATGGAGGCGCCGAGGCCCATGCAGACCGTGCCGACGTCGGGGGTGACGAACTGCATGGTGTCGTAGATGGCCATGCCCGAGGTGATCGAGCCGCCCGGGGAGTTGATGTAGAGCCAGATGTCCCGGTTGCGGTCCTGGCCCTCGAGGTAGAGCAACTGCGCGGTGATGTGGTTGGCCAACTCGTCGTCCACGGCACGACCCAGGAACACGATCCGCTGGCGCAGCAACTGCTGGAAGATGTCCATCGAGCCGTCTCGCCGGGCGCCATCCTCGCCGCGGGCGGCGTGGGGTGCGCCCGGCGGTCCCAGAGCTGACAATTCCACCGGCACACCTCCCGGACGTCCTGCGCGCAGGCTACCGATAATCTGATCGCGGGCCACGCCCCGCGCCAGTGACGGAATCCGGCAGACGTGCAGGGTTTAGGTCCCTGTGAGCCTCGGCTCGTGTGGGTTCGAATCCCACCTGGCGCACCGCCGGCGCTCCGGTCCTATGGCCGCTCCGTCAGCTTCTGCGCCAAGGCGCGCAGGGCGCGGCCGCGGTGGCTGATGGCGTCCTTGGCGCCGAGGCTCATCTCGGCGAACGTCACGGTGCCTGGTGACGGCACGAAGACCGGGTCGTAGCCGAAGCCGCGGCCACCCCGCGGGGACTCGGCGATGCTGCCCGCCACGACCCCGTCCGCCACCAGCTCGCGCCCGTCGGGCCAGCGCGCCACCACGACGGTGCGGAAGCGGGCGGTGCGCAGCGGGGGGGCGACCCCGGCGAGCGCCGCCAGCAGCTTGGCCACGTTCGCCTCGTCGCCCGCGCCGGGGCCCGCGTAGCGCGCCGAGTGGACCCCGGGGGCACCGTCGAGGGCGTCGACCTCCAGTCCGGTGTCGTCGGCCAGCGCCGGCGCGCCGGCGAAGCTGGCGACGGCGACGGCCTTGAGGCGGGCGTTGGCCTCCAGCGTGTCGCCGTCCTCGGGCACGTCGCCGAGCCCCACGGGGCGCTCGACCAGCGTCGCCAGGCCGTCCAGAGCGGCTCGCATCTCCACCAGCTTGTTCGGGTTGGCCGTGGCGGCCACGAACGTCGGGAGTTCGCTCACGTCCCCGGGCGCTCGGCCGGCGGGGCGCTCAACGACTCGCGCTGGTGGCGGACGATCTCCGCGATCCCGGCGCCGGCGAGATCCATCAACTCGTCCAGCATCGAGCGCCCGAACGGCTCACCCTCGGCGGTGCCCTGCACCTCGATGAGGTCCCCGGCGCCGGTCATGACAACGTTCATGTCGACGTCGGCGCCGACGTCCTCGCGGTAGTCGGGATCCAGCACCGCCCGGCCGTCGACCACGGCCACCGACACGGCTGCGCAGGCGTCCGTCAGCGGGTGCGCGCCGGGCAGGCCGGCACGGCTGAGGGCGTCATGCAGGGCGACGTACCCACCGCAGATCGACGCCACCCGCGTGCCGCCGTCGGCCTGCAGCACATCGCAGTCCACCGTCACCGACCGCTCGCCCAAGCGTGCCATGTCACAGACGGCCCGCAGCGAGCGACCGACCAGCCGCTGGATCTCCTGGGTTCGGCCCGATTGGCGACCCCTGCGAGCCTCACGATCCACCCGCTCGGGCGAGCTGCCCGGCAGCATCGAGTACTCGGCGGTCACCCAGCCCGTTCCCCGGCCGCGCATCCAGCGGGGTACGTCGTCGCTCACCGAGGCCGTGCAGAGAACCCGGGTGCGACCCAAACTCACCAGCACCGAGCCGTCGGCCATCTCGGTGTAGTCGCGGCTGAACGAGAGGGGCCGCAGTTCGTCGGGTCGCCGTCCGTCGAGTCTCACCTGCCGCGTCCTCCGTTCGGTGCTCGGTGACCGGCGCCACAGGCTACGCCGCAGTTCGAAGCTGCAACCTCGGCGCAACGTTCACCGGGCCGGCGCCGATCGATTCGACACCGGATCACCCCGGCCGCGCAAGCAAAGTTCAAACCATCGTTCTATAGTCCCGCCATGACTCAGAAACGCCTCCCCACGAGGGGAAAGAACCATCGAATCAACTGGCGGCTGCCCGCCGTCGCGCTGGCGGCGCTCGGGCTGCTCGTCTCCGTCACGGCGCTCGCTCCGGCCGCGCTGAACGCGCAGGACGACGCCGCCTACACGCTCACGATCCTGCACAACAACGACGGCGAGTCGAAGCTGCTGCACAACCCCGACAGGGGCTTCCCCGGCGTCGCCCGCTTCGTGACCGCGATGCGGAACCTGCAGGAGGGTGCCACCACCGACGGGGTCCTCACCGTCACGGCCGGCGACAACTTCCTGGCGTCCAAGGAGTGGAACGTCAGCCTGGAACGGGGCGCTCCCTTCTACGACTCCATCGCCCTGAGCGGCCTCTACGACGCCATGGCGGTCGGTAACCACGACATGGACTTCGGCCCCGACGTGGCGGCGGAGTTCTTCGGGGGCTTCGACCCGCCGGTCGTGTTCCTGTCGGCCAACCTGGACGTGTCGGCCGAGCCGGCACTGGTCGCGATGGTCGAGGCGGGTCGCCTGGCCCGCAGCACCATCGTGGAGACCGGCGGCGACAGGGTCGGCGTCATCGGCGCCATCACCCCGATGCTGGGAGCGATCTCCGCGCCGCGCAACGCCGTCGTGTCCGCCGTGGCCGAGGCGGTGAACGCCGAGGTCGCCGCCCTCACCGAGGCAGGCGTCAACAAGATCATCCTCATCAGCCACCTGCAGCAGGTGGACGAGGACGTGGAGGCGCTCGCCTCTATCTCCGGCGTCGACGTAGCCATCGGCGGCGGCGGCGACGAGATGCTGCGCAGCGACACCAGCACGTGCCTGCCCGAGGAGGAGACCGCCGGCCCGTACCCGCTGGAGGCGACCGACGCCGACGGCAACACCGTGCCGGTCATCACCGCACCCGGCGGCTACCGCTGCATCGGCGAGCTCGTCGTCGGCTTCGACGCCGACGGCAACGTGGTCTCCGCCGCGGGCCGCTCGGTGGGCGTGAGCCTCGACGAGACTCCCGACCCCGACGTCCTGGCGTCGGTCGAGGAGCCACTGGCGGCGGCCGTGGCGGCGTTGGACAGCAACGTCCTGGCGACCACCGAGGTGGACCTGGACGGCAGGCGTTCGCAGATCCGCACGCGCGAGACCAACCTGGGCAACCTGGTCGCCGACGCCTCGCTGTGGGTGGGCACCGAGCGGGCCGAGGCGTACGGCACCGCGACGCCGGACATCGCCATCCAGGGCGGCGGAGGCATCCGCAACGACTCCATCATTCCCGCCGGGAGCGACCTCAGCGAGTCGACGACCTTCGACATCTCGCCGTTCAACAACGTGATGGTCACCTTCGAGATGACCCGCGAACGGCTGAAGGAGGCGATGGAGGTCTCCTACGACTGCATCCCGGGCACCTGCGGGCAGTACTCGCAGGTGGCGGGCATGAGCCTGGTCATCGACATCGGCATGCCGGCACGGGAGACCGACCGTGAGGGTGACTGCGCCAACATCGGCCACGAGGGCGCCCGGGTGCGCAGCATCACCCTCGACGACGGCACGGTCATCGTGTCCGACGGCGAGGTCATGCCCGGTGATCCGGTCGTGATGACGACGGTGAGCTGGTTCGCCGGCGGCGGCGACTGCTTCCCGGCCGCCGATCTGCCGCACACCAAGCTGCCCGTCAACGACCAGCGCACGCTGGCCGACTACCTCACCGACGGCCTGGGCGGCGTCGTGACGGCCGAGCAGTACCCGGCAGGCGGCGAGGGCCGCGTGACGATCATCGACTCCTCCGCGGACGAGATGGACGACGGCGAGGAGATGGACGACATGGCGGCCGACGACGACATGGCGCCTGAGGAGGAAGGTCCGCCCGCCGAGCGGCCCACCGGCTGATCAGCGCCAGTACCTGAGGGACTCCGGCCCCGGGCCTGCGCCCGGGGCCGGCCCCTTTTCCGCCGTCATTCCGGCGAAGGCCGGAATCCAGGCGTGCTGAGATCGCTGCGCTCGCCGTCTAGTGCGCCGGGGACCGCTCAGAAGTAGATGATGCGCTCGGCGCGCTCCACGACGTCGTCGATGGGGTCGGTCCAGGCCCGCGTCGAGAGGTACTTCCAGCCGCCGTCGGCGGCCACGATGACGATGACGCCCGAGGTGATGCGCTCGGCCACCCGGCAGGCCCCGGCCAGGGCGGCGCCGCTGGAGATGCCGGCGAACACCGACACCTCGGCCGCCAGGCGGCGCGTGTACTCCAGCGCCTCGCGGGTGCGCACGATTCGCTTCCCGTCGAGCAGCTCGTTGCCGCCCCAGTTCTCGTACACCGGCGGGATGTAGCCGTCCTCCAGGCTGCGCAGGCCCTCCACCTTCTCCCCTGCCGGCGGCTCCACGGCGTAGACCTTCACGCCGGGCTTGTGCTGCTTGAGGAACCGCCCGCAGCCCATGAGTGTGCCGGCCGTGCCCAGGCCGGCCACGAAGTGTGTGATGTCGGGGCAGTCGGCCAGGATCTCCGGGCCGGTGGTGTCGTAGTGCGCGCGAGGGTTGGCCTCATTGGCGTACTGGCACAGATAGGCCCATTCGGGATGCTCGTCGGCGAGGCGCTCGGCCCGCCGCACGGCCCCGTTGGAGCCCTCGGCACCCGGCGAGTCGATGATCTCGGCGCCGTAGATCTCCAGCAGGTCGCGCCGCTCACTGGAGACGTTCTCCGGGAGGACGACCTTGACGGGGTAGCCCCGCAGTCGGGCGATCAGTGCCAGGGCGATGCCGGTGTTTCCCGAGGACGGCTCGAGGATGGTGGTGTCGCGCTGCAGCGTGCCGTCGGCCTCGGCGGCTTCGATCATCGAGAGCGCCACACGGTCCTTGACCGAGCCGCCGGGGTTCTGACCCTCCAGCTTCGCGAGGATGCGCACGGCGGGATTGGGACTCATCACGCTCACGTCCACGACGGGCGTGTTCCCGATGCAGTCGATAACGGATGCGTGGACGGGCATGGCAGTCTGCCGGGAATTGTTGACCGATTCGGTGGGGATTCTACCGGCGGGCCGTCTCGCCCCGATCCGCCGTCACTCCCGGACCCGCACCTCGTCCTCCTCGATGAACCCGCCGACGATGCGGTAGCTGCGCAGCGCCGGCTCGGGGTGCTTCAGCGAGACGATCACGTGGTGCCACACGCCGAGGGGATCGAAACGGGTGGCCTGGGCCACGTCGGTCGGCGACGGGTAGGCGGTGCTGCGGGTGTGTGAGTGCATGACGCCGATGACGGTGAGGCCGGCATCCTCGGCCTGCTTCTCGACGGTGAGGTGCTCGGCGCCGTCGAACTCGTAGATGGATTCGGAGGCGGCGGCGTTGGCCATCGGATAGAAGGCCACCACGTCAGAGCCCTCAGAGGCGGCGGCGAACAGCCCGCAGGCCTCGTTCGGCAGTCCCGCCACCGCGTGCGCCAGCATGCGGTCGTAGGTGTCGCGGCTCAGCCCCAGCACGGGCGACAGCGTACGTCACACCAACCGGTGGCCCACCCCGCAGCGGCGACCCGTCGTCTCGCAGGTCCGGGCCCGTTCGACACTTCCGTAGCCGCCGCGGACCGGCCCGCTCGGACGGCGATCGGCTCCTCGGAGGCCGGGGACGTCGCCGTATCCTGTGGCCATGCCCGGGCGCCTCGCCACACTCCTGGCGGCAACAGCTCTCGTTGCAGCCGCTTGCGGTGGCCAGACCACCGACGACGGCGGACCTCCCCCCACAACTCCCCCGGCAGCCGAGCCGGCCTCCACGACAACAGCCGCCACGACCCCGGACGCCGCTTCCTCGGAACCGGTTCCCACGGCGACCGCCCCGGCGAACGCTGAGCCCACCGACCCTCCACCGGAGCCCGCGCCGGCCACCGCTCCGATCCCGGCACCGGAGGACGATGCCGCGGCCCATCCCAGCGACGCCTACTTCGCCCTCGACCGGGTGCTGGACATCAGCATCGAGATCGCCGTCGAGCACTGGGACACGCTGCGCCACCAGACGCGCACCTTCGAGGACCTGTTCGCCGAGATCGCCGAGTACGAACTCTCCCGGCCGTTCGCCAAGATCTACACCTGGTTCCCGGCCACGGTGACCGTCGACGGAGAGACCCACACCGAAGTCGGCGTCCGAAAGAAGGGATTCATCGGCTCCCAGAGCGACACCAAGCCAGCCCTCAAGCTGCGCTTCGACAAGTACGTCGACGACCAGTCGCTGGGTGGCGTCATGCAGCGCATGACCCTCAACAACAGCGTCCAGGACCCGTCGATGATCAACACCTGCCTCACGCTCGGCGTGTTCGCCGCCGCGGGATCCCCGGCTTCGCGCTGCAACTTCGCCACCGTGTCGGTGAACGGCAAGAACCTCGGCCTCTACGTCCACGTCGAGGAGATCAAGGCCCCCTTCCTGGCCCGCTACTTCACCACCACCGAGGGCAATCTCTACGAGGGCACGGTCAGCGACTTCACCCCCGAGTTCCGCGGCACCATCGAGAAGAAGACCAATGAGGACGCCGACGACTGGTCCGACGTCGACGCCGTGGTGGCGGCCCTGCAGGACCGCTCCGACGCCGGCCTGGAGGCACTGGGCGAGATCGTGGACCTCAACCGGTTCCTGTCCTTCTGGGCCACCGAGGTGCTGGTGGGGCACTGGGACGGCTACGCCGGCAACCGCAACAACTACTGGTTCTACCGGGATCTCGACGGCCCCTTCGTATTCCTCCCCTGGGGCACCGACGGCACCTTCCACCTCGAGGACGACCCCAACCCGTTCGACAACATCAGCGACCCGCCACCGTCGGTGCTGGCGCTCACGGCCATCCCCAACCGGCTGTACAACGACAGCGACTGGCGGGACCGGTACGTCGACAGGCTGAAGCACCTGCTGGAGACCGTCTGGGACGAGGAGGCGCTGCTGGCCCGTGTCGACGAGATGGCCGCCATCATCCAGGAGCACGCCCTTCCCGATGACCGGGCCGAGGCGGCCGCCGACGCCGAGCGGGTGCGGCAGTTCATCAAGAAGCGCCGGGCCGACATCCTCGACGACCTCACCCCGGAGCCGCCGGAGTGGCCCGAGCCCGACTTCCCCGCCGCCGAGGGAGACGGGTTGGAGGTGACGGTTCGCTTCGAGAGCACGTGGGGATCCAACGAGAGCCTGAACCCGCTCGCCCAGGGCGAGATCCTGCACCTGGTGCTCAACGGCGCAGAGGTGCCCACCGACGACACGGGCGTGATCGCCGGCCACGCCAGCCCCGAGGAGGCGGCGGGGTTCGACGAGCCGGCGGCCTCCATCAGCCTCCTGGGTCTGCAGCCCGACGGTTCGGTGGAGGGAATGACCGTGGTCCTGCCCCTCGCCCGGTTCACGAGTGGTGCCGAGCTGGTCATCGGCACCGACTTCATCGGAGGCGGCGTCTGGACCATCCCGGCCGGAGGTGCCACGCCGGACAGCTTCACGCCGTTCACCGAAGGCACCCTGAGGCTGGTCGAGGCCGGCACAAACGATGGAGCGACGATCGCCGGCAGCTTCGTGGGCAGGTTCGGTGGCGCCCCCGGTGCCGGCGGCGGGGATAGCGCCGAGCCCGCTCCCGTCGATGTCGGCCTCGTCATCAACGAGGTGGCCGCCAAGGGGGATCCGCTGGACTGGTTCGAACTCCACAACTCCTCGGGGGAGCACCTGGCCCTGGCCAACTTCGTGGTGGCCGACGACCTGTCGGATGTCGCCAAGCGGGTCGCCTTCCCGTCCGATCTGGTGATCCCGCCGGGCGGCTACCTGCAGGTCGAACTGGACAAGGAGGCCTGGCCCGGCTTCGCCCTCGGACAGGACGAGGAACTGGGCATCTGGACCGCCGATGGCGCGCCCGTCGACCGGGTCGACTGGGCCGAGGGCGAGGCCGGCGAGGGAACCAGCTACGCCCGCCTGCCCGACGCCACCGGCGAGTTCCGGACCACGGACGACCCCACCCCGGGGGCTGCCAACCGGCCCTAGCGGCCCGCCGGGCCCCGGCGGCTCGTAACCTGCGCTCATGGACGACGCCGGCGTCAAGATGGTCGCCAGGAACCGGCGCGCCCACCGCGACTTCGAGATCTTCGGCACCTACGAGTGCGGCATGGTGCTGCGGGGCAGCGAGGTGAAGTCGCTGCGCGACGGCACCGTGACGCTGGCGGAGGCCTACGGGCGGGTGGCGGGCGGCGAGGTGTGGCTGCACTCCATGCACGTGCCGCCCCAGGCGAGCGTCGCCAAGGCCTTCGCGCCCGATCCCGACCGGCCGCGCAAGCTGCTGCTGCACCGGGCCGAGATCAACCGCATCAAGGCGCGGGTGGAGCAGGACCGCCTGCTGCTGATCCCCCTGTCGCTGTACTTCCGCGACGGGCGCGCCAAGGTGGAGATGGCCCTGGCGCGGCGGCGCCGCAAGGTGGACCGGCGCACGATCCTGGCCCGCCGGGAGGCCGAGCTGGAGGCTCGCCGGGCGCTCTCGCAGGCGGCCCGGGAGCACGACCGGGAAGTGCGCTGACAGGGGCCGTCCGCCGGCGGGAACCGCCGTCGCGGGAACCGATGTCGCAGGGTTTCGGTACAGTGAGGCGTACCGCACATTGACAAGGGGCTGATCGGTTTCGACGTCGAGACCGGGAACCGTGCTACGCGACCGGAGTTGCTCAAACTCCTAAAACGGGGCACCACAAGACACGGCAATGATGAACCCGTGCTCCTCGCCGCCTGATCGACTGATCGGACAGTGAGGTAACTGCGACCCCCACGGGGGCACGCGGGGCCTGTCCACTGCAGCCTGGCAACAGAAGCAGAGGAGGACCGCTGGGAAAGACCGCTGACGGCGAGAAAGACCGCTGACACCGGAGAAAGATCCGGCGGAGCCCGCAAGGGCAGCCGACCCGACGGCACGCAATCCGCAACGCGGCAATCGGGAATGGTCGTATCGGAGGCGGCAACCGCTCGACGGACGGGGGTTCGATTCCCCCCAGCTCCACAATCCCCTGATCTGCATGTGGCGTCATGGGCGGGGTCGCTCGACGTTCTCGCCCCGCCGGCGTCGACGACGCCCTGTTCACCGGCGGCTATCCGAGCATCCACGCCCAGGGCCGCGCTCCCGACGAGGCGCTGGGCGATTACGTCACGACCTATCTGGAGCGCGACGTGCGCCGCATCGGCGCCGTCCAGGACCTCACCGCGTTCGCTCACTTCATGCGCCTCGCCGCGGGCCGCGTCGGCCAACTCCTGAACCTCACCAACCTGGCCAACGACACCGGCGTGGCCCCCAGCACCGCCCGTTCGTGGCTGTCGGTTCTGCAGGCCAGCGACATCGTGTTCCTCATGGAGCCCCATCTGCCGAACACCCGCAAGCGCCTCACGCGCACCCCGAAGCTCTACTTCGTCGACGTCGGCTTGGCGAGCTATCTCGTCGGGATCCGCGCCGCCGGCGAGATCACCACCCACCACCAGCGGGGCAGCCTGTTCGAGAACGCGGTCATCAGCGAGGCTCTCAAGCACGCCTACAACAACGCCGTGCGCCATCCCCGCCTGTCCTTCTACCGGACCTCGGGGGGCCTCGAGTGCGATCTGCTGTACCCGGCCCGCGGGGCCTTCGCCGCGGTGGAGATCAAATCCGGAGCGACCATCGCGACCTCCTGGCTCTCGCACTTGGGCCGCATCAAAGCGGACCTCCCCGACGTCTCGTCCGCAGCGGTGGTCTACGGCGGCGACCAACGCCAAAACCGCAGCGCCGGCGACGTCGTGCCGCTCCGCGACGTCGCTCAGTACCTCGCCGCCCTGGACCCCCCGGCACCGCCGCTCTCCCCGGCCGGCGTCGACCTCTAACCCCACCGCCCGGCGCCATTCTCCCGGTCAGGGCCTCTTGGTCACGTCGGCGTCAGACCTGACCAATCAGGGACTATTACCCACACAGTCACCTGATTCTGCATGTGACGCCACGAGCGGAGTGGCTCACGGTCTCGCCCCGGCGGCGCCGGTACTCGCCGCGCCGTTCCGTGCTCCTCACTACGGTAGCCGGATGGCCGGACCGGAGGAACCCTCCCGACTCCGGTACCGGCGACGCCCGCGAGCCACGGTCACCCGGTGATTGGCGCCGAACCCCGACGCTATGACGTCGCCATCGTCGGCGCCGGGCCGGTTGGGAGCCTGTGCGCGCTGGCTCACGCCCGAAACGGTCACGAGGTCGTCCTGTTCGAGGCGAACCCGAACACCTCCAAGCGGCTGGCCGGCGAGTGGCTGCATCCGCCTTCCATGCGGATACTCCGCGCACTCGGAATAGAACCCGATGAGGAGGTCGGCAGCACTCCGGGGAAGGGATTCGTCCTGTTCCCCGAGGACGGGTCGGAGCCGATAGTCCTTCCCTATCCGGACGGGCGTCACGGTGTGGCGTGGGAACACGAGAGGCTGGTCCTGCGACTGCGTCAAGCCGTCCAGGACGAGCCGAGTGTCGACATCATGATGAACGCGCGTGCGCGCGGTATCGAAGGTGACCGGATCTCCTATACCCGCGACGGCGAAGCCGGATCGGTCGCCGCCGGGCTGATTGTCGGAGCGGACGGTCGAGCCTCGGTGGTGCGCCGGTCGTTGGGCTTGTCCACGAGACCACAGCCCTGCTCACGGATGCTCGGGGTGCTGCTGAACGACGTGAGGCTGCCGTTCGAGGGCTACGGGCACGTGATATGCGCCGAGCCCGGTCCGATTCTGATCTATCGCCTGGGGGAGCATTCCGTCCGGCTGATCGTGGACATCCCGTCGGGGTATTCGACTCGGAACATGACCGGCGCGCTGGCGGAGTCGTACGCCGATTGTTTGCCGGACAGCCTCGGGCCCGCATTCGTCGAGGCTCTGCGGCAGCGTCGCTTCCTCGCCGCGACCAACATGTTGCGGCCCCGCCATACGTACGGGAGCCCCGGTCGAGTCCTCATCGGGGATGCCGCCGGGCACTACCACCCGCTGACGGCGGCGGGGATGACCCTCGGCTTCGGCGATGCGTTCACACTGGCCGAAGGCGGCGACTTTCGCGACTTCGCCAAGAAGCGACTCCAGGAGACCCGTGCGCCCGAGCTTCTCGCCATGGGGCTGTACGAGGTGTTCGCCGACCGAAGGATGGAGGCCGTCGCGCTGAGGCAAACGGTCTACCGCCGGTTGCGGGGGAGGCCCGCGACCCGCGACCGGACCATCCGGCTGCTCGCCTGTGAGGACATCTCGGTCCTCAGTCTGAGTTGGGCGTGTGGGTCGACGGCAGTGCGTGCGATCGCGAGGGAGATCGCGCGGTCCTACAAGCCCTCCGGCCTCCGCCGGGCACGCGACATCGTGCACGCGCTCGCCGTTCGCTTCTTCTCGCTCGGTCGCGGTGCACTACAGCTGCGCAAGGCGGGCAGCGTCCTGGCGAAGGAGGAACGTGCTCGGGCAATCCTGTCCAACGCGTTCCTTGTCTCCATGCCGCGGCGCGGTGAGGATCCCGGACCCGGCCGCATCGAGGAGTCCGACCCACCCGATGCCTCTTCGGCGCTCAGGAGCGCGACCGCGCACTTGTTGAGCCTGCAGGCCGACGACGGATCCTGGGAAGGTGAGGTGGTGTGGTGCCCCATGCTCACCGCGCAGTACGTGCTGCTACACCACATTGTGGAACGGCCACTCGATCCGGACCGACGTCGGGGTGTCCTGCGCTACTTCGAGCGGTCCCGCCTCGAAGGAGGCTCGTGGGGCCTCAGCGAGCACTCACCACCGCACCTGTTCGTCACCACTCTGGTCTACGTCGCGGCGAGATTGCTCGGCGTGGAGCGAGACGATCCGCTGATCGAGCCGGCCCGGCGATTCCTGCAGGCCGAGGGGGTTCTCGGCATCCCGAGTTGGGGCAAGTTCTGGCTTGCGCTCGTCGGCCTCTACGACTGGCGCGGGGTCAACACGGTCCTGCCGGAACTGTGGAGCTTGCCGCGCTGGACGACGCTCCATCCATCGAGATGGTATTGCCATACGCGACTCATCTACTTGGCGATGGCGGCCATTTACCCGCTCCGGTTCCGAGCCCCCGTCACCCCCGCGGTCGCCTCCATACGAGAGGAGTTGTTCCCGCAGGGTTTTGCCGACGTCGACTTTTCCTCGGGCCGCAATCGCCTGCGGGACGCCGACCTATTCGCCCGACCCAGTGTCTGGCTTCGAGCCGGCTACGGGTTCGCACTGTTGTACGAGCGCTTCCACAGCAAGCGTCGGCGCGCCCGATGCATCGAGGAGATAGTCCGGCAGATCAAGTGGGAACTGCAGACCACCAGCCACAGGAGCATCTCGCCGGTCAGCGGCCTCCTCAACATTCTCGCCCTGTGGCTGCGTGATCCGGACGACAGCGACTGCCGGCAGGCTCTCGCGCAGCTGGACGGCTGGATCTGGGAGGACGAGGACAGCGGGACGCGCGTCGCCGGGGCGAGGAGCGCCTTGTGGGATACCGGGTTCTCGCTGCACGCGCTGGCGACCGTGCCGGATCTCGACGGCGCCGGAGGCGCACTGCGACGCGGCGCCGACTTCGTGCGCCGGGAACAGGTCGGCGCCGGCTTCGAAGGATTCCGCGAGGCCTACCGGACCGATCCCGAAGGCGGCTGGTGTCTCGCCGGAAAGTGGCATGGCTGGCCGGTGAGCGACTGCACCGCGGAAGCCGTGCTCGGATTGATCGCCGCCGATCGCGACGCAACGAGCACCACGGTGCTGGGGGATGCAGTCGGCTTCATGTTGCGGTGCCAGAACCGCGATGGCGGCTTCGGCAGCTACGAGGCGCGACGCTCCGCGGTCGGTCTCGAATGGCTGAATCCGGCCGAGATGTTCGGCGAGTCGATGGCGGAGCGTTCCTATGTCGAGTGCACGGCGTCCTGCCTCGCCGCGTTGGCCGCTTGCCGGGAGCACTTCCCTGAGGTCACGGATCCGGAGATGATGCGCGCGGTCTCGCGTGCTGAGGCCTGGCTTCGCCGGTCCCAGGAGCGCGATGGGTCGTGGCGGGGCGTGTGGGGCGTTCAGTTCATCTACGGCACCTTCTTCGGGATCAGAGGACTGGTTGCCGCCGGGGCCGGCCCCGCCGATCCGGCGCTGCGCCGGGCATGCCGGTGGCTGCTGGATCGCCAGCGGCCCGACGGGGGATGGGGCGAGCACCACAGCGGTTGCCTGACCGGTCGCTACGTCGCGCACGATGAGAGTCAGGTGATCCAGACCGCGTGGGCGATGCTCGCCCTCCTCGAGGCGGGCGACTCGAACTGGACGGCGATTGCGCAGGGCGCCCGGTTCCTGGTGGAGGCCCAGGAGTCGGATGGGCGATGGCCCAAGCAGGACATGGCCGGGGTGTTCTTCCGCACGGCGCTGCTCGACTACGTGCTGTACAGGCAGTACTTCCCGCTGCACGCCCTCGCTGTCTACGAGCAGCGACGTGGCGCTCGGTCGGTTTGACCACCCACCAGCAGACGGCCGGATCGCGGTCGCGGCGGGTGGGCGCGGCCGTCATGCTGGCCTCCGGGCTGGGCTTCGGCATGTCGGGCGTGTTCACCCGCAGCATCGAGGGCGGTGCCTGGGAGATCGCAAGCTGGCGCGGCCTGGTCGCGACGCCGGTCATCGTCGCCTATGTCCGGTGGCGCCGCTGGCGCGACGCTGAACCGATCCGGGTCCGCCTCGAGTTGGCCTCGGCCGCCAAGGCGATGGTGCTGCTCACCCTCAACGGTGCGGCCATGGTGCTGCTGGTCACCGCGCTGCAGAGGACGGCTGTGGCAAACGTGTCGGTGATCATGGCGACCATACCGTTCATGGCCGCGGGGCTCGGCTGGCTGATCCTTCGGGAGGGCCCGCGGCGATTGACGGTCATCGCCGCGGTTGTGTCGTTCGGAGGTGTGGTCCTGACCGTGACCGGCAGCCTCGGGGCCGGCAATCTGGAGGGGGATCTGTTCGCTGTTGCCCTGTCGCTCACGTTGGCCTCGCTGATCGTGCTGATCCGCCGCTTCCCCGGCACCGATGCCCTTTTGGCGCAGGCGGGATCAGGAGTCGCGCTTTTCCCGGTGGCGCTCGCGGTGGCCGACCCGTTGGGGATGGACGCCTCCGAGATGCCTCTGACCGTGGCGTTCGGGCTGGTGTTCGCTGTCTCGCTGATTCTGTGGACCGAGGGGGTCCGGCGCCTTCGGGCGGCGGAGGCCGCTCTCCTGGCGACGACGGAGACACCCTGCTCGATTCTGGCGGCGTGGATCGTGGTGAGCGAGGCGCCGCCGCTTCTCACGGTGGTCGGCGGGCTGTTGATCGTGGGTGCGGTGGTCACCCACGCCCGGTCCGACCTGGCCCGCTATGGGGTCGGCCGTCCATGGCCGCGCCAAAGGACCAGGCCGAAGATCTAGCCATCCCGCGTGCCGACGCTGCAGCGACCCCGGAGTACTCCCGGGTTTGCTGCATCCAATCGTGCTCTTCATTCCGTAGTCACGGTGAAGTCCCCGAGACCCGGAGAAGATCATGTCAAGGAAGTTGCTACGACTGCTTGCGGTCCTGCTTGCTCTGTCGCTCGTTGCGGCCGCGTGCGGCGGCGACGACGAGGAGAGCGCCGAACCGCCGCCTCCCGCGCCGGCGACGACCGAGGCACCGCCACCCGCCGACGAGCCGGAGCCCGAGCCCGCGCCGGCGCCTGAGCCCGAGCCCGAGCCGGCGCCTGAGCCGGAGCCGGAGCCCGAGCCGGCACCCGAGCCGGAGCCCGAACCCGAGCCGGCGGCGCCGGGCACGATCGTGGAGGTGGCCGTGGAGTCGGGGGCGTTCCCGACCCTCGTCGCCGCCGTGCAGGCCGCGGGCCTCGTCGAGGTGCTCAGCGGCGACGGCCCGTTCACCGTGTTCGCGCCCACCGAGGACGCCTTCGCCGCCGCCCTCGCCGCCCTGGACATGACCGCCGCGGAGATCCTCGCCAACACCGAACTGCTCACCGCGGTGCTCACCTACCACGTGCTGCCCCTGGCAGCGCCCGCCGAAGTGGTCCTCACCCTCGACGGCCAGAGCGTCACCACCGTCAACGGCGCCGACGTCACCGTCACCATCGACGGCGACACCGTCATGGTCAACAACGCCACCGTCATCGCCACCGACATCGCAGCCTCCAACGGCATCATCCACGTCATCGACACCGTCCTGCTCCCCCCCACCGGCTGACCGGCCGGTCGCCGACTCGGCGGGCGGGGATATCCTCCTTGCCCCGCCCGCCGAGATTCCCGATTCGGACTCTGTCCTGGCATTGCTCCAGTCCGGCCGCGTGCGCATACCTCGGTATCATCTCGGCGTGCCGCGACCTGCGAGCCAGTCGAGTGAGAGTGTCGAGAAGGCATTCGCTCGGGGCGACGAGAGCGCCCTCAAGGCCGCGTACCAGCAGTACGGCAGCCTCGTCTACACGTACTGTCGCCGGACCCTCGACGAAGACCGCGCCAAGGACGTCACCCAGGAGGTCTTCGTCAGCGCCTGGAAGGGCCGCGGGCGCTACGAACCGGCGAAGGGGACTCTCGCGGGATGGCTCATCGCCATCGCCCGGAACCGGATCATCGACAACGTTCGCTCCGAGAAGCGGCACTCGGACCGCAGGGCCGGCGGCGAGATCGGCGAGATCCCCGTCGATACTCATCTCCGAGGACGGAAGGCGCAGCATCCAGATCGTCGACGCTGCGCTTCCCTCTCCCGAGGCGGGCGCCGACCTCGAGGTGTGGCTCATCCGACCCGACGACGAAGGCAACGTCGCCGACCTCGTGTCGCTCGGCGTGGTGGATCCGGCCGAGCCCGGCACTCTCGACGTGCCCGCCGGCTACGACCCGGACGTGTTCTTCGTCGTGGACATCAGTGTGGAACCGCGCGATGGCGACGCCCGCCACTCCGGACGGTCGATCCTTCGCGGACCACTTCAAGGCATCTGACCCCTCCGCCTGCGTGAGACCCGGAGGTGCACATGGCGGGGGAATCCGGGGGCTCGGCGACGAGTTCTCAGTGAGGAGGGACCAGTGAGGAAGGTAACCGAGACCGATTTGCCCGGCGTGGGGATTCGCTTCGACCTGCAGACCGACGCCGGCCGTTGCGTCGGTGTGGTGGCACACCAGACAGGGCGGCGCGATCTGGTGATCTACGACGAGCGTGACATCGATCGTGCCTGCGAGAGCATCGAACTCACCGAGGACGAGGGGCACACCCTGGGAGAGCTCTTGGGCGGCAGCCCGGTGCTGGAACATCTCGACGACGCCGTGCACCGGCTCGAGGACATCGTGATCTCCTGGATCACGATCGACCGCGAGTCCGCCCTCGCCGGGCTGACCCTGGCGGAGGCCGCGCTGCGAACGAAAACCGGCGCCGGGGTCGTCGCCCTCGTCAGCGAGTCGGGCTCGATCCCCATCCCGGGCGGCGACAAGCGGCTCGAACCCGGCAACACCGCGGTGGTGGTCGGTGTCCCCTCGGCGGTGAAGGCCGCGACCAAGCTGCTCACCCGCGCGGCGCCCTGATCGGCCGGGCCCATGCATACGGGCGGCGATCTCCTGATCATCGAACTCGGGGCGGTCGTCCTCGGCCTGGCGATCGTCGCCCGCCTGGCCCGCCGGGTCGGCATTCCGGCACTGCCGCTGTACCTGCTCGTCGGGCTGGCCCTCGGCGAGGGAGGCTTGGTGGAGTTGCCGGCGTCGACGGAATTCATCGAGGCCGGCGCGGAGATCGGCGTCATCCTCATGCTGTTGATGCTGGGACTGGAGTTCTCCACCCACGAACTCGTCGTCAACGTGCGCCGGTCGACCCTGGCGGGCATCGTCGACTTCGTCCTCAACTTCGCGCCCGGGTTCGTCGCCGGCCTGATTCTCGACTTCGACCCGATCATCGCGGTCCTGCTGGGCGGCGTGACCTACATCTCCTCGTCGGGCATCGTGGCGAAACTCGTCGCCGACCTCGACCGCATCGGCAACCACGAGACCTCGGTGGTCCTCAGCGTGCTCGTCATCGAGGACCTCGCCATGGTGCTCTACCTGCCGATCGTGTCGGGCCTGCTCTTCGGCGGCTCGGTGCTCAGCACCACCCTCACCGTCGTCGTGTCGCTGGCCGCTGTGGTTGCGGTGCTCGGCGTCGCCTACCTGTTCGGTGACCGCCTCAGCGCCATCGCCTTCAGCAGGTCCAGCGAGGCGCTGCTGTTGACGCTGCTCGGCGGCACCCTGCTCGTCGCCGGCCTGGCCGGACGCCTCAACATCTCCACCGCGGTGGGAGCCTTCGTGGTCGGCGTCGCCCTGTCCGGCGAGATCGTCTCGCGCGCCCGCGGGTTGCTGCTGCCGCTGCGCAACCTGTTCGCCGCGGTCTTCTTCGTGTTCTTCGGCCTGCAGGTCGACACGACCCTCATCCCCGGCGTCGCGGTCGTCGCGCTCGCCATCGCCGCTGTCACCGTCGTCACCAAGCTCACCACCGGCTGGATCGCCGCCGGACGGGCCGGCATCGGCAGGCCCGGCCGCCTGCGTGCCGGCGCCGCCCTGATCGCCCACGGGGAGTTCTCCATCGTCATCGCCGAACTCGGCATCGCCCGCGAGAGCGACCTCGGCGCGCTCGCCGCCGCCTACGTCATCATCCTCACCCTCGTCGGCGCGGTGCTCTACCAGTTCTCGGACTCCATCCTCCTCCCTCGCCGTCAGCGCCGCGCACGCGCCGGAAGGTCGTCCTGAGGGAATCCACATCACGATCTCAGCCGCTCATCTAGGCTCGATTCATCCGGATTCCGAATCTCGCCACGCCGATCCGTACGCGGTGCTGAGGGCTGCATTGCCATGAGCAGGGAACTCTTCACCGCCAGCCGGGTGGTCCCCGCCGCTCCCGAGGAGATCTTCGCCCTGCTGGCCGACCCGGCCCGCCATGTCGAGATGGACGGCTCGGGGACCGTTCAGAGGCTCGTCGCCGGCCGGGGGGCCATGCAACTGGGGTCGGAGTTCACAATGGCGATGAAAGCGTTCGGCTTCCCCTACCGGATCACCAGCACGGTGGTGGAGTACGAGGAGAACCGCCGTATCGCCTGGTGTCATCTGGGCAAGAACCTCTGGCGCTACGAGTTGGAGCCCACCGAAGGCGGCACCCGGGTAACCGAGTCGGCCGACTACACATGCATGCGATTCCAGCCGGTCTCGAGGTGGTTGGTCAGAGACCGGCTGATCGAGGGCTCCCTCGCCACCACCCTCGACAACCTCGTCAAGCGCTTCGCCTCGTGACCTCGTTCCCCTCGCTACGGCGCCGCAACTCGGGGAATAGGTACGTCTTCGAGCCGGAGATCCTCCGGGAGGTGGCCCATTCCCATCTGGACCTGCCGCTGGAGGAGATGATCCCCGCGATCACCCGGGACCTCGCCGAACGGTATCCCGGCCTGATCGAGACCGAGCCCGAGTGGTTCTACTCCAACGCCGGCGGCACCATGGGACAGGTCGCCATGCTGTACGCCTCGCTTCGCGAGTACGTGATCTTCTTCGGCAGCCCCATCGGCAGCGGCGGGCACACCGGCCGCTATCGCTTCGTCGACGACCACAGCGTCGTCCTCGACGGGGAGATGTGGTACTACGGCGAAGGCGACCTCCGGAGGACGGAGTATCGCCGGGGCGATTCGATCCATCTGCGGAGAGGCGAGGCGAAGGGCTTCCGCATGGTCGACGGCGCCTACATCCTGGAGTACGCGCGCGGTCCCATCCCCACCATGCTGCCGTTCGGGCTGGCGGACACCGTGTTCAGCACCCTCGACCTCACCAGCCTGATCCGCACGTGCCGGCTCTACGCCCGCCACGTGCTCCGTTCCACCCGAAGGCGACGGTTCAGCCGATCACGGGCCTGAGCCGGAGCCGCCGTCCGGGCCGGCCGGGCCCGCCGGAGGGTGACGCCGGACTAGACGGCGTTGTCGTAGACCGCCTTCTCGAAGTCCAGGAACCCGCCCACCGAGGTGGGGTCGACGAAGGGGAAGATCTGGGTCGCCCAGAAGCCGCCCACCCCGTTGGCCCGGTCGATCCAGTAGTACAGGTTGGCGAGACCCGCCCATGCCAGCGCGCCGGCGGGCCGGCCGGTGGGAGCAGGCTCCTCGTTGATCATGAAGGTCAGCGCCCACGTCTTCGGCATGCCCGGGAAGAACTCGGCGTCGTTGGACAGGCGCGGGTTCGAGATCGGAAGGACCGTCTTGGCCACCTCGGTGGCGCCGACGCCGGGCAGCATCTTGATGAACATGCCGTCGGGCAGCTGATTCTGCGCCGCCATCTCGACGGTCTCGGGCCGCAGGATCTGCTCGCCGTCGGGGCCCGCCCCGTCGTTGAGCCACATGCGGATGAACTTGGCGTAGTCCTCCGCCGTGCCGTAGAGGCCGTGGCCGGCCATGTGGATCTCGGGGTCGGGCGGCAGTTCCACGCCCGCCAGCGGGATCAGCGACCCGTCGGCGTCCTCGCGTGCGTGGATCGTCGCCAGGCGCTCACGCATCGCCGGGGTCATCGAGAAGGCGGTCGAGTCCATCCCGAGCGGGCCCAGGATCCTCTCCTCGAACACCTCGCCCAGCCGCTGGCCGCAGATGCCCTCCACCACCAGGCCCGCCCAGTCGATGTTGGAGCCGTACTCCCACTGCTCGCCCGGGTCGAAGAGCAGCGGCGTCTCGATGGAGGCGTAGGAGGCATCCACGACCCAGGGCTGGCCCTGCTCGTTGGCCAGCCTCGTGTACGTCTCGTTGAAGAAGTCGTAGGTGAGCCCGGCCGTGTGGCAGAGCAGTTGGCGCGTCGTGACGTCGCCGCGGGGCGGGCGCAATCGGGGCGTCCCGTCGTCGTCGAAGCCCTCGAGCACCTCGAGGTTGCCGATCCTGGGCACGTACTCCTTCGCCGGGGCGTCCAGGTCCAGGTCGCCCTGCTCCACCAGCTGCAGGCAGGCGGTGCCGCCGATTGCCTTGGTGGTCGAGAAGATCGCAACCACCGTGTCGGTCGTGAAGGGGTCTCCCCCGAGGACGCGCTCGCCCCGCGCGCCCGCGTAGATGACGCCGTCGCGGTCGGTGGCGACCGCAGCGACGCCGGGGACGCGCGGCGACCCCGAAACAACACCGTCCAATACCGCATCGGCGGCAAACTTGAGATCCCCCATCGCAATTCTCCTCTCTGCGATTCCCAGGTCAACTATCGCACTGAGAACCGTTCCCGTCCAGCCGCAATTCTGAGGGCGGATGCCTCGATGTGTGGCGGCGCAGGATTCGGGGCGGTCCCGTGGCGGTCCGCTGGGCCGGTCCGGTCGCCCGGCGGCACTGCCGCGCTCGATGACGGATCCGGCGCGGCGTCGATCAGGCCAGATCGAGGGCCTTGAACGCTCTCACCTGCTCGGTGATGGCGCGCTCGGTGGGCAGGCGCTCGATGCTCGAGGCGCCGAAGAACCCCACGCTGGCGGGAAGCCTCCCCAGCGCCTCGCCGACGTTGGCCGGCTCGTCGAAGGGCCCGCCGTGGCAGATGACGAGGAGATCCTCACGGACCGCGTGGCCCGCCTCGGCGATCGCCGTCACGGTGTCGATGGCTTGGTCGAGGGTCATCGCATCGGTGGCGCCGATGGAACCCGACGTGGTGAGCCCGACGTGGGCGACGAGCATGTCGGCGCCCGCCTCGGTCATCAGCTGCGCCTGGGCCTCGTCGAAGACGTACGGGGAGGTGAACAGGTCCAGCAGGTGCGCCTGGTGGATGGCGTCGACCTCCTTGCCGTAGCCCATGCCGGTGCCTTCCAGGTTGCTCCTGAACGAGCCGTCGATCAGCCCCACCGTCGGGAAGTTCTGCACGCCCGAGAAGCCGATCTCCTTGAGTTGCTTCAGGAACACCGGCATCAGGCGGAACGGGTCGGTGCCGCAGACCCCCGCCAACACCGGCGTGTCGGCCACCACCGGAAGCACCTCGGCGGCCATCTCGGTGACGATCCCGTTGGCGTCGCCGTAGGGCATGAGACCGGCCAGCGAGCCGCGGCCGGCCATGCGGTAACGCCCGGAGTTGTAGATGATGATGAGATCCGCCCCGCCCGCCTCGGCGCACTTGGCGGAGATGCCGGTGCCGGCGCCGCAGCCCACCACGGGCCGGCCGGCGGCGACCTCGGCGCGTATCCGCTCCAGGACCTCGCTGCGTGCCAGTGCCACTGAACCGCTCCTTTCCGCTCGCGTCCTACATCAGCCCCAGCAGCGTGTTGGCTGCAGTGTCGGCAAACTCGGGATCGTTGATGTTGTGGTCGATCTCGTGGACCGGAATGTCGGCCCGGAGGCCGTTGCGGATGGCGTCGAAGCACGCCTGGTCCGCCTCCGGGTCCCAGAACCTTTCGCCCTCGCTGTCCAACATCGACACGCCCCCCATCGGCAACAGCACGGCGGTCGCCGCCGTGGCCAGGTTGACGGCGGCGGCGATGATCTCGCCGATCCGGACGTTCTCCTCCACGTCGGTGCGCAGCAGGGTGACGTTGGGGTTCCACTGGTACAGGTTCCGCCCCCGGTAGCGCTCGGGAACGGTCTCGATGGCATCGAAGTTGGCCATGTCGACACATCCCGGGACGACGACCGCCGGGATGCCGGCAGCGGACGCGGCCTTGCAGCGCTCGGGCCCCGCGTCGAACACGCCCCCGCACACGTGGTCGGCCAGCTCGGTGGTCGTGATGTCCAGGGAGCCGGCGATGTAGCCGTCGGCGATCAGCGCCTCCATCGTCCTGCCGCCGATGCCGGTGGCGTGAAAGACCAGGACCTCGAATCCGCCGCTCTCCACGACGCCGCGGGCCCGCTCGACGCACGTCGTGGTGTTGCCGAACATGGAGGCGGTGACCAGTGGACGCTCCTCGCCGGCCGGCGGCCGCTCCAGCCTGACCATGCCGGCGATCGCCCCCGCGGCGTTGGCGTAGATGGCCCTGCTGATGCTGTTGATCCCGGCCACATCGACGATGGACGGGATGAAGGTGATGTCCCGGGTGCCCGCGTAGGCACTGACGTCGCCACCGGCCACGGTGGACACCATCACCTTGGGCACGCCCACCGGCAGGGTACGCATCCCCGTGGTGGCGATGGACGTGCCGCCGGTGCCGCCCATGCCGATGATGCCGCCGAGGCGCCCCTCGTCGTAAAGCCGGCGGACGACGACCGCCAGGCCCTTCGCCATGGTCTGCATCGCCTCGTCCTTGTGCTCGCCGGAGGCGAAATAGGAGATGTCGCCGCCCGCCGCCGCGGCGACGTCGGCCCGCGTGACGTCGGGCTCGAACGCGGGCTCGCCCATCGTCCCGAAGTCGACCACCAGCACCTCCACCCCTTCGGTCTCGATGAGACCCTTGACGAAGGCGAACTCCGCGCCCTTCGTGTCCAGCGCGCCGATGATGACGACCGTCTTGGGATCCGGACTGCTGCTCATGTGAGACCTCTCGGCGAATTCTCCTCGCAGGTGCGGGACTGTGCGCTCCGGGCGCCGAGCCGGCCCACCGAACAGCCCCCCACGACCTGCCTGCGTCCAGTGTTGCACGAGATCGCCGGCCGGTTCTTCAGACCCGCCGAGGCGCGTCGCAGTAGCTTGGAAACCGTGGGGGCAGCGGCACTTGCGATCGCCATAGCAGTCGTGCACGGGTTGGGGATCGTCTTCCTCATCGCGGGCGCGCCGCCGGCCGCACGCAGGCGCCGGCTGATGCGGTGGTACCTGCTGGTGGTGGCGCCGACCGCCGCGGTCAACCTCGCCGGGCAGCCGTGCCCGCTGACGGTGTGGGAGAAGTACTTCTGGCGCCTGGCGGGCGAAGCGCCGTACCAGGGAGGCTTCGTCTCCCGGTACTTCGTGGAGCCGTTCCACTCTCCCGGGCTGCGGCCCGGCGACGAGACACTCATCCTGATCGCCGTCGTGGCGTGGTGCCTGGTGTGGCTGTCGTACGCCGCAATCAGGCGCCTGAGGTTGCGATCCCGGTCCGAGAGCCGATCAGCACGGGTCGCCGCTTAGGATCCGGCCATGATCTTCATCGTCGTGAGATTCAGGACGAAGCCGGAGTGGACCGAGCGATGGCTCGACCTCGTAGCCGGCTTCACCGAGGCCACGCGGGCTGAGCCGGGCAATCTCTTCTTCGACTGGTCGCGCAGCGTCGACGACCCGAACGAGTTCGTCCTGGTCGAAGCCTTCGAGCCCGACGGCGCCGGGCCGCACGTCAACAGCGACCACTTCAGGCGGGCCATGGCGGACATGCCCCAGGCGCTCGCCGAGACCCCGCGCATCATCAACACCACCATCGAGGGCGCGAGCGGCTGGTCGCAAATGGGCGAGCTCACCATCGACCAATGAGTGGACCCGTCTCAGCGGAGTCAGGGACGCGGGCCGCGCCACCGTTGCCGGAAGGGTTGGTGGCGGTCGTCAAGCGCGACTGCCCGACGTGCGAGCTTGTGGTCCCGGTGCTGAAGGACCTGCAGGAGCGAGCAGGACTGACGGTCATCACGCAGGACGACCCGGCATTCCCCACCGAGGCCTGCTGGGTCCTGCACGACGCTGACCTGGCCCTCTCCTGGCACAACGACATCGAGACGGTGCCGACGCTGTTGCGGGTTGTGGACGGCGCCGAGACCGGGCGCACCGAAGGCTGGTCGCGGGCGGACTGGGAGCAACTATCGGGCGTCGACGGCCTGGGCGACGGCCTTCCCGCCCATCGCCCGGGCTGTGGCTCCCTGACCGTCGACCCGGCGCACGCCGACCGGTTGGCGGCACGCTTCGACGGTTCGGGGCTCCGCAGCCGGCGCGTCGAGCTGGCCTCCCAGGAGGACCCCTGGGAGGCGATGTGGGACCGGGGTTGGTCAGACGGGCTGCCCGTGGTGCCGCCGACCGCCGAGCGGGTGTTGCGGATGCTGGAGGGCACAACCCGGCGTCCCGACGACGTCGTGGCCACCGTGCCGCCCGACCTCGCCGAGTGCACCGTCGAGAAGGTGTCCGTCAACGCCGTCATGGCCGGTTGCCGTCCCGAGTACCTGCCGGTCGTGATCGCCGCCGTCGAAGCGATCTGCACCGACGAGTTCAACATGCACGGCGTTCTGGCGACCACCATGAGCGTGGGGCCGGTCCTCATCATCAACGGCCCGGTGGCCGAGCGCATCGGCATGAACACCGGCATCAACGCCCTCGGCCAGGGCAACCGGGCGAACTCCACGATCGGCCGGGCCACCCAACTGGTGGTACGCAACGTCGGCGGTGGGTGTCCCGGCGCCGCGGACCGGGCCACCCTCGGCTCGCCGGCCAAGGTCGGTTTCTGCATCGCCGAGGCCGAGGACTCCTCGCCGTGGACGTCGCTGGCCCAGAGCCGCGGCTGGCGGCCCGATCAGTCCACGGTGACCGCATTCGCCGGCGAGTCGCCCCGGATCCTCTTCGACGAGCGCTCCCGCAGCCCCGAGTCACTCACCAAGCACCTGGCGCTGGCGCTGCGGGCAACGGCGTCGCCCCGGGTGATGCTGGCCCTGGACGGGATGCTCGTCATCCCGCCCGAACACATGGCCCGCTTCGCCGAGGCCGGCTGGACCCGGGACCGCTTCATGGCCGAACTCAGCGAGGAGTTGCTGGTCGACGCCGACGAGCTGATCGCCGGCACGGACGGGATCGAAGCCGGACTCCCACCTGAAGCCGCCGGGAAGCGCATCGGGAAGTTCCGACCCGGAGGTCTGCTCGTCGTCCACGCCGGCGGCCCCGCGGGACCGTTCAGCGCGATCATGGCCGGCTGGGTCAACGGTCCCCGCGGCAGCGATCCCGTCACCCGCGAGATCGTCCCGTGATCCCCCACCCACCGCTCCCCCACCGTCAGGAGGCTGCACGATGACCACCGTCCTCGATCCAACCGCCGAGCGCGCACCGACCGATCGGCAGCAGGTGGCCCGGCCCGAGTCGCTGGTGGGACGCACCGTCGGGCTGCTCGACATCTCCAAGCCTCGTGGCAACCTGTTCCTCGACCGGATCGACGAACGTCTCACCGAACTGGGCGCCAGCGTGAACCGCTATACCAAGCCCGCCTACACCAAGCCGGCCCCGGCCGACCTGCGCCACGAGATCGCCGTGACCTGCGATGCGGTGATCGAGGCTCTGGCCGATTGAGGATCCTGCGTGTCGTGCAGTGTGCACGACGTCAGCGATCTGGAGCGCCGCGGCACGCCGGCCGTGTTCGTGCTGTCCGAGCACTTCGCCACCGCGGCAAGCACGCAATCAGAGGCACTCGGCTTCGACGCCGCCACGGTGTTCACGCGCCACCCCATCCAGGACCGCACCGACGAGGAGATGGTGGCCATCGCCGACGCCGCCTTCGACGACCTGGTCCGGGCACTGTCGGGCTAGGAGTCGCTCAGTAGACCTCGGGCACGAACGTCTGGTCCGACATGGGCGGGCGGACGTAGCCGACCCGCTCCTGGCGCTCCGGCACCTCGACCTCCTCCCACGGGACGTCCTCGTAGGGGATGAGTGACAGCAGGTGCGAGATGCAGTTCAGCCGGGCCGCCTTCTTGGAGTCGGCGTTGACCACGTACCACGGCGCCTGCTTGATGTCGGTGTGCGCGAACAGCGTGTCCTTGGCCTTGGAGAACTCCACCCAGCGGGCCCGGCCCTCCAGGTCCATCTCCGATAGCTTCCAGCGCCTCTTCGGATCGTTGATCCGGTTCTGGAAGCGGCGCTCCTGCTCGGCGTCGCTCACCGAGAACCAGTACTTGATGACGATGATCCCCGACCGCACCAGCATCCGCTCGAACTCGGGGCAGGAACGCAGGAACTCGCGGTACTCCTCCTCGGTGCAGAACCCCATCACGGGCTCCACGAGGCCGCGGTTGTACCAACTCCGGTCGAAGAGCACCATCTCCCCTGCCGCCGGCAACTCCTCCACGTAACGCTGGAACCACCACTGGGTCTTCTCGCGGTCGCTGGGCGTCCCCAGCGCCACCACCCGCGCCACTCGAGGGTTCAGCCGCTCGGTGATCCGCTTGATCACCCCGCCCTTGCCGGCGGCGTCACGACCCTCGAAGATGACCACCACCTTGAGCCCCTGGTGGCGGATCCAGCGCTGGAGCCGCACGAGTTCCTCCTGCAGGCGGGCCAGCTCCCGTTCGTAGTCCTTCGCCTTGATCCTCTTGCGCGACTCGCCGGCCGGCGCGTCCGAACCGGCGGTATCGAGCACGTCAACACCCGGGTCCACGCTCATGTGCGAAGAGTACGTCCCGCCCGCGACCCCGGCAATCGAAACCGGGTAGGACCCCGCCGCAGACGCATGTTGCAGCGACGGGTGAGGCCCGTCGAGTGCGCGCAGCCGGTGGGAGGATCAGACGAGCAGGCCGAGGGGAACGGCGTCGGGCCCACGACAGCGATGGAGGCAGTCGGCAGCGGCTATTCCTGGAAACCGACGGCTCGGCGCGGCAACTGAGCGATTCCCGAGCGGATTCGCGATGTCGATCGTCGGCGTCGATCGCTGTTCATCGCCTCATCGACTATCCATCATCCCTTCTTCTTCGGATGCCGGAGGGGGTTGCTCCCACGGCCAGAGGGAGCCCATCAGGGTCATTTCCGACATCAGCTCCTCGGTCTTTGGAACCCTGTGGGCATACGTGTCGGCTGTGACCACGATCCTTCGATCCGTCACCGCCGCGGTCGTCCAGTCCACCCAGACCTCCGCGCCCCCGCCTGCGTCGGCGAGATGGGCGACGCCATCGCTGCTGAGACCCGCGAATCGCAGATCCACATTCGGCAAGAGCGTCATGATCGACCAGGCTGCCGGGGTTGCCACGACATAGTCGTTCTCGGGGTTCTCCACCCCGAGCACCCGGGGCAACACGCTCACGGTCCCGTCTCCGTGGACGACGTATCTTGTGGCGACGATCCGGCCGACGACCATCGACGCACTCGCCGTCGCTCCATCGGCATCGGTCACCTGCACCCGGACATCGATCGGGTCGTACAGATCGAGCCGGTACACGGGACCGTCCGCGACCGGATCCGGATTGGCACACGCCATCCGGAGCACTCCCGACTCGTCGGTGCTCCGGGATGCCGCGTGGGGGCTCGAGATCACGTACGGGCCGCGCCCACCGAAGACCGTGTAGTTCACGCCGAACCTCGCGACCTCGGTACGACTCCTGACGGGATCGGGATCGTCGTAGCTGCGCACCTCGCCCGGTCGCTCGACCCGGCAGTACGCGAACGACGAGAGCACAATGCTCAGCGGCTGAGAGTCAGTGCTCACCGACGGGGATACGGCGTCATCTCCGAAGGAAACCGTTACATCGGCGCCGGATGGTGGTGCGCCATCGTCGATGGGGGACATCTCGTCGGCACCGCCGGTGGCGCGCGGCGAGGTCTCCCCGCCGGTGGCGCGCGCCGCGGTCTCCCCGCCGGGCCTCGCCGCGAGTGACAGGACGTTGAATCGCTGAGAGGCGCTGCCGGCGGCGTTGCCGGCTCGGACCTCCACAGACACCGAGCCGGCGGCCAGTGCGGTCAACTCGACCACCGAACCCGTCACCGAGACGCTCACCACTGCCTGATTGCTCGACCTGGCCGTGTAGGAGTCCACCGCGCCGGTGAAGGCCGCGGACGCATCCAGCTCGCGCACCTCGCCAACCGAGAGCCACGTGAACTCGAATGCCTGACCCCGCCGGGGCGGCTCTGGCTGTGCGGAGACGGTGCCCGCCGGCACGACCACGACCAGGGCGGCCAGTCCGAGTGCCACCGAGCACGTAGCCATGCGCCGCAGCACATTCCCCGGGACGAGTCTCGACGCCATGACACACCTTCTCGGATGGCAATGGTTTCGAAATCGCACACTATCCGGACCTCCCGCGGGACACCACTGCCGGGAACCGACAACGACTGGTTTCCCAGCCCGCCAGGCGGGGTACGCCACCCGCCGGGGCTGAAGGCGGATCGAGGCGGCCGGCCGGTCAGACCGGGGGGATGCCGTGGTGGCGGTGGGAGAAGTGGCGGTCCTTGCCGGCGGCGAGGGCCAGGCGGCGGATGACCTCGTCGCGCAGTTCCTGCGGTCGCACGACGGCGTCGATGACCAGGTCCGAGGCCAGGCGCAGCAGGTCCACGTCGGCCTCGTAGGCCTCTCGCTGGGCGGCGACGTAGGCCTCCCGCTCGTCGGGATCGGAGATGGCGGCGATCTTGTTGGCGAACACGGCGTTGACGGCGGCCTCGGGACCCATCACGGCGATCGAGGCGCTGGGCAGCGCCAGGCAGGCGTCGGGATCGAAGGCCGGTCCGCACATGGCGTACAGCCCCGCGCCGTAGGCCTTGCGCACGATGACCGAGACCTGCGGCACCGTGGCCTCGGAAACGGCGGTGATCATCTTGGCGCCGTGGCGGATGATGCCGCCCCGCTCCACCTCGGTGCCGATCATGAAGCCCGGCACGTCGCACAGGTACACCAGCGCCACGTTGAAGGCGTCGCAAAGCCAGATGAAGCGTGCCGCCTTGTCGGCCGAGTCGCTGAACAACACCCCGCCCTTGATGGCCGGGTTGTTGGCCAGGATTCCCACCGCGTTGCCGTCGAGACGGGCCAGGCCCACGATCAGCTCGGGGGCGAAGTCGGGCTTCAGCTCGAAGAAGCTGTCGGCGTCCACGAGCCCGTCGATGACCCGGCGCATGTCGTAGCCCCGCGTCGCCTCGGCGGGTATCGCCGAGCCGTCCAGAACACGTGACGGCGGCACCGATTCCATCGGCGGGGGCGGCTCGCGCCAGCAGGTGGGCAGGTAGGAGAACCACGCCCTGGCCGCCTCGATGGCCGACTCGTCGTCGGCGAAGAGGTTGTCGCCGCAGCCCGAGACGGTGGCGTGCATGCGGGCACCACCCATCTCCTCCAGCGACACCACCTCGCCGATCACCACCTCGGCCATGCGCGGCGACCCCAGGTACATGGAGGCGTTGGCCTCCACCATGAACACCACGTCGCAGAACGCCGGGATGTAGGCACCGCCGGCCGCCGAGGGCCCGAACAGGCAGCAGATCTGCGGCACCCGCCCCGAGAGCCGTACCTGGTTGTAGAAGATCCGCCCCGCCCCGCGCCGGCCGGGGAACAGATCCACCTGGTCGGTGATCCGGGCGCCGGCGGAGTCGATCAGCCAGAAGATCGGCAACTCGTTGGCCAGGGCCACCTCGGTGGCGCGGATGATCTTCTCGACGGTGCGGGCACCCCACGAGCCGGCCTTCACCGTCGGATCGTTGGCCACGGCCACGGCGGGACGGCCCTCCACCAGGCCACGGCCCGTGATCACCCCGTCGGCGGGCAGCCCGTCGGCCGTGGCGTTGGCGAGCTGCGCGTCCTCCACGAACGTGTCGGCGTCGAAGAGCAGCGCCAAGCGATCCCGCACGTACAGCTTGTTCTGGCGGGCCAGCTTGGCGGCGCCCGCCTCGGTGGGACCCTCGGTGGCGGCCCGCGCCTGCGCCAGCCGTCGAGCCGCGTCGGTCATCGCATCCCCCGCACGAACTCAGCCTACGGCTGCACCTCAAGCCTGGGCCATTTCTGCGGCGAATCGGCGAGAAACCCGCGAATGGGGATGCCGAGACACATCGGCGGGCTGGCATAGAGCGTGTTCGGCGATCGAGCCGTCCCCGTGCAGCCGCGCGAGCCTGCAACCGGCGAGAATGAACACATCGAGGAGTTAGGCCTGCGCGACACCGCCAACATCGAGCACGCCTGAGGAGATCCGATGGAATTCACACCCGAGCAGGAGGAGTTCCGGGCGGTCGTACGCGATTTCGCCCTGCAGCGCATCGCGCCGCACGCCGAGACCTGGGACCGCGAGCAAACCTTCCCGACCGACGTGGTCCTCGAGATGGGCGAGTTGGGCCTTTTCGGGCTGGTCTTCCCCGAGCGCTGGGGTGGGGCGGACGCCGGCCTGACCACGCTGTGCCTGGCGATCGAGGAGATCGGGCGGGTGGACCAGTCGCTCGGCGTCACCGTGGAGGTGGGCGCGCTGGGAGCCGAGCCGATCCACCGCTACGGGACCGAGGCTCAGCAGGAGCGCTGGCTCCCCGACCTCGTGGCAGGCCGGGCGCTGTCGGGCTTCGGCCTGACCGAGCCCGGGGGCGGCTCGGACGCCGCCGCCACCGAGACCCGCGCCGAGTTCCACCACGGCGCCGGCGGCGGGAAGTGGGTACTGAACGGGGCGAAGGCGTTCATCACCAACTCCGGCACGCCCATCACGAGCGTCGTCACCATCACCGCCCGGACCGGACCGGAGGAGATCTCCAACATCATCGTGCCCTCGGGCACCCCCGGCTTCACCGTGGAATCGCCGTACCGCAAACTGGGTTGGCACGCCTCGGACACCCACGGCCTGACGTTCGCCGATTGTGCGGTGCCGGCGGACTGCCTTCTGGGGGAGCGGGGCAAGGGCGTGGCTCAGTTCCTGCGGACCCTCGACGGCGGGCGCATCGCCTTCGCCGCCCTCGCCGTCGGGCTCATCGCGGGCTGCCTCGACGAGTGCCTCGCCTACGCCACCGACCGCAACGCCTTCGGCAAACCCATCGGCGCCCACCAGGCCATCGCCTTCAAGTGCGCCGACATGGCAGTGGCTCTGGAGACGTCCCGCCTGGCGACCTACGAGGCGGCGCGCCTCTACGACGAGGGGAGGCCGTACCGCCGCGCGGCGGCGATCGCCAAGCTGGCAGCCAGCGAGGCGGCCGTGACCGCAGCCCGCGAGGCAACCCAGATCTTCGGCGGCTACGGCTTCATGGACGAGAGCCCCGTGAGCCGCTTCTACCGCGACGCCAAGATCCTCGAGATCGGTGAGGGCACCAGCGAGATCCAGCGCCTGGTGATAAGCCGGGAGCACGGTCTGCCGGTCTGAGCGGACCCGACGGGGAGAGACCCATGCCCACACGCGCCGAGTACGAGGAGTTGCGGCGGAACTTCCGCCCGGAGGTTCCCGAGCGCTTCAACTACGTCCGCGACGCGCTGCACGACCGGGCGGAAGCCCATCCCGACGACCTGGCTCTGGTGGCGGTGGAGCCCGACGGGCGGACCGTCGAGCGCTACGACTTCGCCACGATCTCAGCCCGCGTTGCGGCAACCGCCGCGGTGCTCGCCGGGGCAGGGGTGGGTGCGGGCGACCGGGTGTTCCTGATGCTGCCGCGCATCGTGCAGTGGTACGACGTGCTGCTGGGCTGCCTGCATCTGGGCGCCGTGCCGATGCCCGCAACGATGCAGTTGAGCGCCCGGGACGTGGCCTACCGAGTGAACCTGGCCGAGGCCACCACGGTGGTGACCGACACCGCCGGGTTGGCCGCCGTCGGCGCGGCCCTTGTGGACTGTCCCGGAGCGTCCCGACGCCTCCTCGTCGGCGGGTCCTCGCCGGGCTGGATCGACCTCGACGCCGCCGTCGCCGGCGCCGTCACCACGCTCCCGGTCCACGACACCGCCGCGGACGATCCGATGCTCGTCTACTTCACCTCGGGCACCGAGTCGCTCCCCAAGATGGTGCTGCACACGCACGCCTCCTACGGCATCGGCCACGACGTCACCGCCAGGCTCTGGCAGGACCTGCGCGCCGACGACGTGCACTGGACCGTGTCGGACACCGGCTGGGGCAAGGCGGCCTGGGGCAAGCTGTTCGGGCAGTGGCGCATCGGCGCGGCGGTGCTGATGTGGAATGTCGTCGGCAGGCCCGACCTCGACCGGATGTTGCGCATCATCGGCGAGCAGAGGGTCAGCACGTTCTGCGTACCGCCGACGCTGTACCGGGCCTTCGCCCAGATGGATCTGCGGGCCTACGACTTCTCGAGCCTGCGGCACTGCACGTCCGCTGGCGAGCCGCTCAACCCCGAGGTCATCAACGTGTGGCAGGAGGCCACCGGGACGGTGATCCACGACGGCTACGGCCAGACCGAGACGGTGGCCGTCGTGGCGAACCTTCCCGGCATACCGGTGCGGGCCGGTTCGATGGGCCTCGCGCTGCCCGGCTTCGACGTGGCGGTCATCGACGACACCGGGGCGGAGGTGCCCGACGGCCGCGAGGGCGACATCGCCGTGCGGACCGAGCCGCACCGCCCCGTCGGCTTGTTCAAGGAGTACTGGCGCGACCCCGAACGCAACGCCGAGGCCCACCGCGACGGCTGGTACGTGACCGGCGACCGGGGCGTCCGCGACGCCGACGGCTACTTCTGGTTCGTCGGACGCGCCGATGACGTCATCCTCTCCTCCGCCTACCGCATCGGCCCGTTCGAGGTGGAGTCGGCGCTGCTGGAGCATCCCGCCGTGGCCGAGGCCGCGGTCGTGGGCGTCCCCGACGAGATCCGCGGCCAGATCGTGAAGGCGTACGTGGTGCTCGCCGAGGGCCACGAACCGGGAGACGGACTGGTCACCGAACTGCAGGACCACGTCAAGGCCACCACCGCGCCCTACAAGTACCCCCGCCGCATCGAGTTCGTCACCGAACTGCCCAAGACCGTCTCCGGCAAGATCCGCCGCCTCGAACTCCGCGACCGCTGACCGACCCGCCCATCGATCGAAGCGGGAGCCGCCGCCAACTTCGCGGCCGATCTGCACCAGCCGAGACGGCCGGGGACGTGCCCTGGCTGATTACGTGGACGGTACGGCCCGCTGATATGAGTTTTTTTTATAGTGCTCGTTCTAGTTGAGTCTGTCGTCATGATAGACGCGCGTGTCGATGTCGAGGGAGGGTCGGACAGTGATTTGTAGAGTCACGTCGGTGGAGGTCACCCCGATCGGCGGCGGCAGTTTCTCGGTGAATTCGACGGATGGTTCGGCGACATTCTCACCGAATCCGGGTTGCGTCGGCGGCGCCGGCGGCGACACCGTCCACGGCGATGTCGGCGACGACACCCTGCGGGGCAACAGTCAGAACGACACCCTCCGGGGCGGACCCGGAAACGACACCCTCCGCGGCGGCGGCCACAACGACCACCTCCACGGCAACAGCGGCGACGACACCCTCAACGGGAACAGCGGAAACGACCACCTCTGGGGCGGCCCCGACACCGACACCCTCAACGGCGGAAACGGCACCAACTACCTCAACGGCGGCACCGGTACCGACACATGCACACAAGGCGAAACCAACGCCCAATGCGCGAACTAGAGCTACCTGCGTCGGACAAAGAAAGCACTACCCAGAGAGAACCAAGCCGACAACGAGCACCCGGCGAACGCATGATAATCGCCGGATTCATCATAGCGATCATTGCATCCAGTGCTATGATAATCGGAGTTGTTGATCCGCCAGAATTCCCTTCCCCGATCGAGTTGATATTGAACTTGCTCTCCGTTTTGGGGCTGTTCGCACCTCTCATCATCTGCGGATGGGGCCTTCGACACCGCAAGCAACAGACACGGCGTACCCGGATTCTTGGCCATATTGGAGTTTTTCTCCCTTACATTGCTGGGATCGCGATGGGGGCGTATCTCTACGCTGACTTGATTAGAGGTCTCGACTTCGGGTACCGACTACCAGAAATCAGCCATCCACCGCACGAGAATCAGGTGAACAAGCTTGAGAGCGTCTACTTTCTTGGACCAATCAGAACCGTCGCAAGTTCACTCATCGCGACGCAACTCACCCAGACCACCGCTCCGCATTACACACTGAGAACGCCAGATAACCGAACCCCGCCTTCCCCACAAAACGCGGAGAACCATGATGCTCAAGAACACAACTCATGATCGTCCCCGGTCCCGTCGAGGGAACCCTCACGCAATTGCTGGATTCGTCTTGTCACTCGTCGTGTCAGCACCATGGGTATATCTCTTAGTCGACACATTGATGGCGCCAGCTATTACCAATCCGACGGGTTTCAATCGTCGGACTATTGCTGTTAGTGAATCGTTTCTGGATGAAGAATTTGTCCAGTATCTCATTCTCATCATGTGGGGAGTGTCGATCTACTTCTGTTGGCGTGGACTCGTAAGGGTCCGTGAACAGAGAAGGGCTGGAAGAGAGGCCAAGAAGCGGTACCGCGTCCTAGCCATATGCGGGATGGTTCTACCCCTCATCGCTCTCACGGCGGGGGTTATTGTCTATCTCGCTCGAGTCGACCTCCTCTAAACGGATCAGGCGTTACCGGCGGTGCGGTTGATGACGCGAGTTCAGTCGAGGGCGTCGAGCGGCGGGAAGCGGCTGCGGGGGCCGGCCTGGGCCCAGTCCATGTGGTTGCGGACGTACTCGTTGGCGGCATCACGCACCGGGTCGTAGTCCCAGGACTGGAGAGCGCCGACACTGGTGGCCTCGTGCAGCACGCGGCGGGCGCGCTGGGAGGCCAGCACCGCCTCCCTGATCGCGGCGCCGTCCCAGCGCTCGGCCGCCTCGGCGGCGAAACCCGCCGCCAGGGCGGCGTGGGCGGGATCGCCGGCCAGGTTGGTGCGTTCCAGCGGGTCGGCCTCCACGTCGTACAGCAGCGGCGGATCGGTCTCACAGGCGATGTACTTGTGGGGGCCGCGGCGGATCATGAACATGGGGTGCGAGGTCATCTCGGCCGTGTACTCGCCGATGGTCTCGTCGACGGGGTCATCCCCGCCGGTGGCGCTGGGCCAGAGGCTGCGTCCCGCCGGCGGCGCGGCCGGCACGACCTCCGAGGAGGATCCGGCGATGTCCAGCAGGGTCGGGAAGAGGTCCAGCAGCGAGCAGGCGTTGCCGACGCTGCGGTTGGCCACCTCCGGGCCCGCCACCACAAGTGGTACCCGCGCCGACCGCTCGTAGAAGCACATCTTGAACCAGGTGCCCCGGTCGCCGAGCAAGTCACCGTGGTCGCTGGTGGCGATGACCACGGTGCGGTCCAACTCGCCCACCTCCGCCAGCGCCCCGACGAGCCGCCCCAGCCACGAGTCGAAGTAGCTGGTGTTGGCGTAGTAGCCGTGGCGCGCGTTGCGGCACTGCTCCTCGCTGTAGCCCACGCTGTCGGCCTGGATGCCACTGCGGATCCGCCGGATGTGGGGCTCCGGCACCGTCGGCGGTGCCTCGGGCAGGTCGATGGCGTCGTGGTCGTAGAGGTTCCACCACTCCGGGCGGGCCACGTACGGGTCGTGAGGGTGGATGAACGACGCCACCAGCAGGAAGGGTCGCCCGTCGCCGTGGCGCGCCAGGTCGTAGACGTGCCGCACGGCCGCGTTGCCGACCTCGGTGTCGTAGTCGATCTGGTAGGTGGCCAGCGCCTTCCCGGCCTCGGACAGGCTGTCCATGTTGTGGTACCACTTGCCGATCCGCTCGCCGGCGGCGTCCCAGTTGGGAGTCCAGGCGAAATCGGCGGGATAGATGTCGGTGGTGGGGCGCTCCTCGAAGCCGTGCAGCTGGTCGGGCCCCACGAAGTGCATCTTCCCCGAGAGCACGGTGCGGTAGCCGGCGAGGCGGAGGTGGTGCACGAATGTGGGCACCGAGGCCGGGAACTCCGCGGCGGGGCGTCGTAGGTTACGGGCAGCGACGTCTCGCCGAGGAGGCACCATGGGGGTACCGGTTCCGAGCACCGACGAGTTGGGGGCCATCGCCGAGAGCTTCGGGCTGTCGCCGAGCGAGGCCGACTTGGCCACCTACCGGGAACTCGTGGCGGGGTCACTGGCCGCCTACGACGACGTGGAGGACCTCTACCGGCAGCAGGCGCCGGTGGTGCCCGAGCGCAGCTCCTGGCAGCCCGAGCCCGCCGACAACCCCCTGGGTGCGTGGTACCGGCGCTGTGCCGTGCGCGAGCGCGACGAGGGCCTCCTGGCGGGCAAGCAGGTCGCCATCAAGGACAACGTCGACGTGGCGGGCGTGCCGATGATGAACGGCTCGGCGACCCTGGAGGGGTTCGTGCCCCGCAGCGACGCCAGCGTGGTACGGCGCATCCTGGAGGCGGGCGGCGAGATCGCCGGCAAGGCGGTCTGCGAGGACCTGTGCTTCTCCGGCGGCAGCCACACCGCCGCCACCGGCCCCGTGCGCAACCCCTGGGATCCAACCCGTTCCGCCGGCGGATCGTCGTGCGGCAGCGCCGTGCTGGTGGCCACCGGCGAGGTGGACATGGCCATCGCCGGCGACCAGGGGGGCTCGGTGCGGATGCCGGCCGGCTGGTCGGGCATCGTCGGGATCAAAGCCAGCTACGGCCTCGTGCCCTATACGGGGGCCTTCCCCATCGAGTACACGCTCGACCATCTCGGGCCGGTCGCTCGCACCGTCGATGACGTGGCGCTGCTGCTGACGGCCATTGCCGGACCCGACGGGGTGGACCAGCGCCAATTGTCGGCACCGTCGGGGGTGGACTACACCGCGGGGCTCGAGCGCGAGCCGGCGAGCCTGCGCATCGGCGTGGTGAGCGAGGGTTTCGGCCACTCGATCAGCGACGCGGCGGTGGACGACACGGTGCGCGGCGCCCTGGCGCGCCTGGAGGCGGCCGGCGCCGAGGTGGCGGAGATGTCTCTTCCCGAGCACGCCTGGGCGCCGGCGGTCTGGAGCGTGATCGCAACCGAGGGAGGAGCCTGGCAGATGCTGCGCGGCAACGGCTACGGCCTGAACCACCGCGGCCGGTACAACCCCGAGATCATGGAGGCCTTCGCGGCGGGTTGGCGACGCCACGGCGACGAGGTCTCCCACTCCGTCAAGTACGTGGCCCTCTTCGGGCAGTACATGCTGAACCTCCACGGAGGGTCCTCCTACGCCAAGGCGCAGAACCTGCGTCCGCTGGTCAATCAGGCGTACGACAGGGCTCTGGAGAGCTGCGATGTGCTCTGCTACCCGACGCTTCCGATGATGCCCACCGCCTTGCCCCCCGAGGACTGCTCGATCGCCGACTACGTGGCGAGGGCGCTGGAGATGGTGCCCAACACCCTGCCGTGCTCGGTCACCGGGCACCCGGTCGTCAACGTGCCGGCGGGCCTCAGCGACGGGCTGCCGGTGGGGATGAGCTTCGTGGCCCGCTGCTGGGACGAGACGACCGCCCTGGCGGCGGCGAAGACCTACGAGTCGCTGGTGGGAGGGTTTCCCACCCCGCCGGGCTACTGAGACCGACGCCGATGGGAGCACCCTCGCGGTGCGGGACGACGGCCAAGGCCTCCCCGAGGGGTTTGAACGACACGCGATCCGCCGTGGCGAGCACAGCTGGGGTCTCACATCGCTTCCCCCGTCGTGGCGCTGGTCTCCCCTAGGAACTACGTTCCGCATCAGCATCCCCGAGGAGGACTCATGAAGTCGCCACCTTTCGAGTATCACCGGGCGGGGTCGGGCGCCGAGGCCGCCGCGCTGCTGGGTGAGTTGGGGTTCGACGCGCGGATCCTGGCAGGGGGTCAGAGTCTGATCCCACTGATGAACCTGCGGCTCGCCGCGCCCGCCCATCTCGTGGACATCACACGGGCGCCGGATCTGGCCGGCGTCGGCACCAACGGCCGCGGTCTGCACGTCGGTGCAGGGGCGCGCCAGCGGACCGTGGAGTTGCATGCCGACACCTTGGCGACCGCCCCGGTGCTGGCCGATGCGATTTCGAACGCGGGCCAGGTGCCGGTGCGCCATCAGGGCACGGTGGTGGGCAGCATCGCCCATGCGGATCCGAGCGCGGAGATGCCCGCCGCGTTCAAGGCCCAGGGCGGGACGGTCACCGCCCAGGGCGCCGGCGGGAGCCGCGAGATCGCCTCGGAGGACTTCTTCCAGGGGTACTTCACGACGGCCCTGGAGGAAGGCGAGTTGGTCACCGGCGTGACGGTGGACGCCTGGCCCGCCGGCACCGGGCACGCGTTCCTGGAATTCAGCGTCACCGCGGAGAGTTGGCCGATCGCCCTGGCCGCGGTCCTGGTACACGTCGACGGCGGCACCATCGATCGGGCGTCGGTCGTGCTGGGAGGGGTGGCGGAAGTGCCGCTGCGCCGCCCCGAGGCCGAGGCGATCCTGGTGGGCGCCGAGCCGGGCGCGGATGCGTTCGCCGCTGCCGCGGACGCAGCCGCGGCCGACATCGAGCCGCTGTCGGACTCGTTCGGTTCGGGCGCCTATCGCAAGAAGCTGGCCCGGGTTCTCACCCGGCGGGCACTCACAGCGGCCGCCGAGCGGGCAGGAGGTGAGGCATGAGCACTCACGACATCACGGTGACCATCAACGGCACGGCGACGTCGGCCAGCGTGGAGGCGCGCCGCAGCCTGGCGGATTTCCTGCGCCACGACCTGGGTCTGGTGGGCACACACATCGGTTGCGAGCAGGGCGCCTGCGGGGCCTGCACGGTGCTGATCGCCGGCCGTAGCGTGCGCTCGTGCATCATGTTCGCCGTACAGGCCGACGGCGCCGACATCCAGACCATCGAGAGCCTGGCTCCCGGCGCCGAGATGCATCCCCTCCAGGAGGCGTTCCGCCGCCATCAGGGCCTGCAGTGCGGGTTCTGCACGCCCGGGATGCTGCTGCGGGGCCTGGAACTGATCAACGACAACCCCGACCTCACCGCCGAAGAGGCACGAGAGGGGATCTCCAGCAACATGTGCCGCTGCACCGGCTACCAGTACATCGTCGACGCGGTGCTCGACGCTGCCGCCGAGATGCGCGCCGAGGAGGACTGACATGACCATCCCGAAGGTTCGCCAGCACCCCGAGCACCTGGAGTGGGTCGGCAAGTCGATCCCCCGTGTGGAGGACCCGAAGTTCCTGCGCGGCAAGGGCAACTACATCGACGACTATGACGTGCCGAACATGCTGGAGGTGGCCGTGGCGCGCAGCACCATGGCCCACGCCAAGATCGTGAGCATCGACACCTCCGCCGCCGAAGCCGTTCCGGGCGTGGTGGCCATCGTCACCAGCGAGAACGTCACCGACCACGTCAACCCCATGCCCGACTTCGGGCCCTCTCCGGACAAGCACACCTGGTATTGCCTGGCCGTGGACAAGGTCCGCTACATGGGTGAGGGCGTGGCCGTGGTGGCGGCCACCTCCCGGGCGGTCGCCGAGGACGCCGCCGAGCTCATCGAGGTGGAATACGAACCCCTCGAGCCGCTCACCGACATGCTCGCCGCCCTCGAGGACGACGCACCGCTGATCCACGAGGCGCTGGAATCCAACGTCCCGTTCCACCGGAAATTCGCGTTCGGCGACGTGGACGGTGACTTCGCCGCGGCCGATGTGATCGTGCGCGACACGCTCTGGTGGGGCCGTTCGGGCGGCCAGCCCCTGGAGACAGTCGGCGCGGTCGCCGACTACGACGCCGCAACCGGCATGATGACCATCCACGTGAACTCCATGTCGTTCACGCACTTCCTGTTCCTGCTTGCCAACACGCTGCGGGTGCCCAGCAACAAGCTGGACCTGCAGCCCCACCCCTCCGGCGGCAGCTTCGGGGCCAAGTTCTTCGAGGTGAAGACCGGCACCATCGCGGCGATGATGGCCCGCATCACCGGGCGGCCCGTGAAGTTCATGCAGGACCGCCTCGACAACATCGCCAACGGCGACCACCACGGCTCGGACCGCTACTACGAGGTTGAGTTGGCGGCCAAGGCCGACGGCACGTTGCTGAGCACCCGCTACAAGGTGGTCGACAACTACGGCGCCTACATCCAGTTCGGCGTGGGCCAGCACGGCAACTCCCTCGCCCAGGCCGTGGGCCCCTACCGCATGAGCAGCATCGGCTACGACCTCACCGCCGTGCTGACCAACAAGTGCCAGCAGGGTGCCTACCGGGGCTTCGGCTCCGAAGTCGGCAACTGGATCCTGGAACGCATGGTGGACCTCATGGCCCGCGAGTTGGACATGGATCCCTTCGAGATCCGACGGATGAACTTCATCCAGCCCGACCAGTTCCCCTACTTCATCCCCACCGGCAACGTCTACGACAGCGGCGACTACGAGGCCGTGCTGAAGAAGACCATGGAGCTCTCCGACTACGAGGGCTGGCGCAAGCGCCAGGCCGAGATGCGCGCCGAGGGCCGCCACATCGGCATCGGCGTGTGCACCTGCCAGGAGCGCAGCGTGTTCAGCGCCACCGAGTTCTGGTTCTGGTTCGACGAGCCAGTGGCCGCGCCGGTCACCAGCGCCCCGGAGAGCGTGACGCTGAAGGTGGACGCCATGGGCGCGGTGACCGCCACGCTGTACTCCAACGCCTCCTGGGGCAACAGCCCCGAGACGATGGTGGCGCAGTTCGTGGCCGAGGAGCTCGGCGTCAAACCCGAGGACGTCTCGGTGGTCTACGCCGGCTCCAACCAGGGCATGCCCGCCACCGGGCCCGGTGGCAGCCGCTTCACGATCATGGTGGGCGGCGCGGTGGAGGGGGCCTCCCAGAGCATCCGGGCCAAGGCCGCCAAGATCGCCGCCCACCTGCTGGAGGCCAACGAGGACGACCTCGTCTGGGAGAACGGCGGCTTCGCGGTGCGCGGCAGCCCCGACCAGCGCAAGGAACTCGCCGAGATCGCCCTGGCGGCGCACATGTTCAAGCACTCCCTGCCCGAGGAGATCGAGACCGGTCTCGAGGCCAGCCACGTCCAGGACCATCCCTACACCACCATGCCCAACCCCGAGCGCACAAACCTTGGGGTGTTCTACCCGTTCGTGGGCCACGCCAGCCACGTCGTGGTGGTGGAGGTGGACCCCGAGACCGGCCGCGTCGAGTGGCTGGACTACACCGCGGTGCACGACTGCGGCACCGTCGTGAACCCCCGCTCGGTGGGCGGCCAGGTCATCGGCGGCACCGTGCAGGGACTCGGCAGCACGCTGTACGAGGAGTTCCTGTACGACGAGGACGGCGTGCTCAGAACGCCGTCGTTCGCCGAGTACCTCATCCCCTCCGCGCTGGACTCGCCGACGCTCAAGGTGGGCCACAACGAGACGCCGTCCCCCTACACCCCCTACGGCATCAAGGGCGGCGGCGAGGCCGGCCGCATGATGGCCCCCTCGGCCATCTGCGCCGCCATCGACGACGCCCTCGGCATCCGCATCCGCCGCCTGCCCGCCACCCCCGAACGCATCGTGGAGATGGTCGAGGAGGCCAACGGCTGAGCAGCCGGCAGCACCGAGCAACCCGGCAGGCACCTTGGACGGCTGCGGCTCCGACGCCGGCGCAGCCACGACCGAGGACTGGGTTGCGGTCGCTGCGGCCGGGGCCGTGGCGGCCGGCGAGGTGTTCGAGGCGACCCTCGACGGGGCCGACGTGGTGGTGTGGCGCACCGAGAGTGGGGTTCCGTGCGTGATGGAGGCACGCTGCCCGCACCAGTGGTCGCACCTCGGCAGCTCAGGTGCTGTCGCAGGCGAGGAGATCGTCTGCCTCACGCACTTCTGGACCTTCGCCACCGACGGGAGCGGCTGGAAGGAGAACCTCGACGGCCGCCGCGACCGCAAGGGTGACATCGAGGTCTATCCCTGCCGGGAGGTGGCCGGGGAGATCCGGGTCAGGCGCCCCCCAAGGCTCGACCCTTGAGCGCAGTCGAGCTGGTCCTCGCCATCGCCGCGGTGGCGGGCGGCGCCATCGTGCAGGGCTCGGTAGGCGTAGGGCTGTCGCTGGTGGCCGCCCCGGCCCTGGTCGCCATCGACCCCACGTTCATCCCCGGTCCGCTTCTCATCGTGGGACAGATCATCGGCATACGCCACATCATCGTGGAGGGCAGGCACATCGACTGGCGAGCGATCAGGCACGCGCTGTGGGGACTCCCGGTCGGCCTGGCAGCCGGGTTCGCGGTCCTGGAACTCGTGCCCGAGACGGTCCGGACAATCCTGATCGGAGCCCTGGTCGCCGGCTCGGCGCTGGTGCTGCTGGCAGGCTTCCGCCTGCGCCAGACCCGTCGCACCGAGATCGCCGGGGGCCTGACCTGCAGTTTCGGAGCCATCGCCGCGGCGCTCCCCGGTGCGCCCCTGGGGATCTGCTTCAGCGAGATGCGCCCGCCCGTGCTCCGGTCCACCTCCTCGGTGTACATCGGCATCGTGGGCGGGGTGGGCATCGGGTTGCTGGTGGCGCGGGACAACTTCGGCCTCCACGAACTCAGGCTCATCGGCTACCTGGTCCCGGGGATGTTCATCGGGCTCGCCATCTCGCGGCTGGTGCGGCCGTTCCTCGACCGGGCGTGGTTCCGCCCGGCCGTCCTCAGCGTCGCCCTCGCCGGCGGCGTGGCTCTCATCATCGGCCAACTGGTCTAGGACCGCCGCGGACCCCGACCGGTCGAACCAACCCCCGAGGGAGGGGGCCGGGGAGCCGATTTGCGACGCCTTGCGCCCGCGCCGAAGGAGCAAACGGCACCCCGGACCCCGACCGGTGCGCCGCACAGTGGTCTGATCAGCCGTCGAAGGTGGCCAGCGGGTCGGCGTGGCGGCGGTGCATCCAGGGCTTGATGTCGTCGGTGGAGGTCACCACGTTGCGCATGCTGCCGATGTCGTCGATGGCGATCTCGATGATGTCGCCGACCTCGCTGGGGCATTCCAGCGGCGGCACCAGGCACGTGCCGGTGGAGAGCACCACCCCGTCGGGGAACGCCGTGGCGCAGAACAGGCAGTCCACCAGTTCCTCGAGCGTGCGGGCCAGTTCGGAGGTGGAGGTGGACCCGCGGAACAGGACGTCTGCGCCGCGGCTGAGCCGCAGCCTGATCGTCAGGTCGTAGGCGTCGGACACCTCCCAGGCGGGCCGCATCGTGGGCGCCAGAACGCAGGAGCCGGCGAAGATCTTGGCCTGGGGGATGTAGAGCGGGTTCTCGCCCTCGATGGCCCGCGCGCACATGTCGTTGCAGACCCCGTAGCCCACGATCTCGCCGTCGGTGTTCAGCATGAGGGCCAGCTCGGGCTCGGGGGTGTCGTTCTCGGAGTCCCGACGCCGCCCGACCGGCTCGCCGTCGGTGACGACCTCGTGGGCGACGCACTTCAGGAACAGCTCCGGACGTTCGGCGTTGTAAACCCTGATGTAGACGTCCTCGTCCCCGCTCTCCTCGATCCGCGCCTCCTGCGAGACCCGGTAGGTCACCCCGGCCCCCCAGACGGGCGTGTCCCCGTCGATCGGGCTGAGCAACCGCGGCACGCCGTCGACGGGTGCGTTGCCGCACGCCGCCTCGACCTGCTCGCGAATCTCGGCCGCGGAGTGATGCAACAGTGCGGCCAAGGTGTCAACACTCTCGATGGGGTGCACCCCATCCTCGTCAAGCACCCCCGGCCGAGCGCGCCCCGCACCAGCGTCGACGAACCGAACGATCGACGTCATGACTGCACCCCCTCTGCCTGTGTTCCCGACGGCCACCCTACTTTGCCGCCCATCGAGCACGTCGTTGACCTCCCGACGGGTGAAGCCGTCCCGGGAGTCACACGATGCCGCGGCCGCCGCAGGGGAACACCACCTGGCCGGTGACGTACGAGGCCGCGGGCGACGTGAGGAACGCGACGATCTCGGCGATCTCGGGCGGCTCGCCGGCTCGCCCCAGGGGTATCGACGACACGACCCCGTCCCGGACGGCCTCGGGCACCGCCCTGGTCATCTCCGTGTCGGTGAATCCCGGAGCGACGGCGTTGACGCGCGTCCGCGGGGCGAGCTCCCGGGCGAGGGCCCGGGTCAGGCCCACCAGTCCGGCCTTGGAGGCGACGTAGTTGATCTGACCGAAGCTGCCGAGATAGGCGCGGGAGCTCATCGAGACGATCGAACTGCCGTCGATCAACTCGCCGCGCAGCCGATCGACCAGCGCGTACGCGGCGCCGAGGTTGACCCGCAGAACGGCGCGGAAGTCCGACTCGGTCATCTTCGTGAGGCGGGCATCGCGGGTGATCCCGGCGTTGTTGACGATCGATCGAACCCCCTCGCCGGTGGCCTCCACCAGCGCAGCGATGGTCTCGATGCCTGCCGGCTCCGCCACATCGGCGCAGACCGAGCGGGCCCCGAACTCGGCCGCCACGGCCTCGGTGGCCGGCGCGACGTCGACCAGCAGAAGCGTATGACCGTCGGCCGCCAGACGGCGGGCGATCTCGAGCCCGATGCCGCGTGCAGCGCCGGTGACGACGGACAGGCTCACGGCTGGAGCTTTCCGAGCTTGGCGCTCCCGAGGTCCAGCAGCTCGCCGGTGAGCACCGGATCCACCAGCAGGCCTCCGATGACCCTTGCCGCATTCGCACGGTCCGCATCGTCCGGTAAGGCGACGACGTTGGCGGCGGCCGCCTCCCGCTGGAACTCGAACGCCACTGCCCTGGCGCAGCCGATCAGTGCGGTGGCGAGCGTGCTCGCCAGCGGTGACCTCGTGCCACGCAGGTCCGCGGAGTGCACCAGGTAGACGAGCGGCGCCGCGTTGGCCGCGCACTCGCGTGCGACATGGAAGGCGTCGACGAGCCGCTCCTCCACGGCGTGCCAGTCCGCAGGCAGGTCGCAGGCGGCGAGCACGGCTCCTTCAGCGATGCCCTCGGGCAGCATCTCGTCGAGCCACCCGGTCGAGTCGTCCAGCAACAGGACTCTCACGTCCGCCGTCCGCCCTCAGCCGGTGTGGCGCTCAACGAGCTTCTCCTTCTGCGCTCCGGGACGCTCGATGGCACCGTCGGGCACCAGCGACACGACCGTGCCGACCGCCAGGAGGCTCTGGATCCGCTGCTCGATCTCGGCCGCCAGCCCCTCGAACGCTGCCGCTTCCTCCCCGGCCACCTCGACTCGCAGCCTGAGCGGGTCACCGGTGCTGTGGCCCGGGAAGTCGAGGTCGATCTTGAGGTAGCCCGTGGTTCTGGGCCGCATCCCCACCACCACCTCCTTGATGGCTGCGGGGAACACGTTGACGCCGCGCACGATCAGCATGTCGTCGGTGCGGCCGTGTGCCTTGATGCGGTAGCCGGTCCGGCCACAGCCACAGCCCATCGCCGTGACCGTGACCAGGTCGCCCATCCGGTAGCGGATGAGCGGCGTGGCGCGGCGGGCCAGGGTGGTGTACACGAGCTCGCCGGTGGTGCCCTCCTCGATGGCAAGCGACTCGAGCGTCGCCGGATCGACGATCTCGACGTGCAGGGCACCCTGCGAGCAGAGGTGCATCCCGTCCTTGCGGTCGCATTCCGCCCAGTACGTGCTCCCGAAGTCCGCCCCACCCATCATGTCGCGCACATCCGCGGCCCAGAGCGTCTCCATCTGCGCACGGACGGCAGGCTCGCCGGCGCCGGGCTCGCCACCGACGGAGATCTTCCGGACCGAGAGCTCCGTCGCCGGTTCGCCGAGGACCTCGGGCGCAGCGGTGCCCAGGTGCGACACCATCGACGGTGTTCCACACATCGCCACCGGCCGCAGGTGGTCGATGGCGCGCAGCAACCGCTCGGTGCCGGCCTCCGCGCCGAGGGGTATCACACAGCAGCCGAGATGCTGCAGGTGCTCGACGTTCACGAGCCCGCCGACGAAACCGCGACCCATGGCATAGGCGTGCATCACCCAGTCGCGCGGCCGGAACCCGTTGGCGTAGAACACCCGCGCACCCATCGAGTTCCAGGTCTCGATGTCCTCGACGGTCGCGGCAACGAAGGTCGGCATACCCGTCGTGCCCGACGAGGACTGGATCTGCACGACCTCCTCGAGTGGCGCGGCCACGTGCAGACCCAGCGGCGGCCGTGCGAGAAGGCTCTCCCGAACCTCGTCCTTCGTGGTGAACGGCAGGTCGACCAACCGATCGAGCGAGGTGACGCCCTGGGCCGCGGCGCCGAACTTCCGCCGGTAGAACTCCGAGTGGGCCATCACGTAGCCGAACTGTTCGGCGAAGAGGTCGTCGTGCAACGCCGTGAGCTCTGCCTGCGGCAGCACCTCGATCTCGGCGTAGACGTCCGGCACCACCCGTCACACCAACTCTCGTGGCTCGCCGGGCCGGCCGAAGGTCAGCCGCCGGCCTCTCAACGGAACCTGCCGAAGTCGGGATCGCGCTTCTCGTTGAACGCCCTGACCCCCTCCTGGGCCTCGGGGGAGTCCACGAACGCCGCCAGGCCGTCGAATGCGACCGCCGAGATGCCGGCGATCGACTCGGTGTCGGCGTTGAACGAGTGCTTGACGAACTTCAGGGCGGCCGGACTGAGTGCCAGCATCTCGTCGGCCCACTTGCGGACCTCGTCACGCAGTTCGGACATGGGCACCACCGCATTGACGAGGCCCCACTCGAGCATCGTCTCGGCGCTGTAGCAGCGGCACAGGTACCAGATCTCGCGGGCGCGGCGGACGCCGACGTGGCGCGCCAGGTAGGCCGTGCCGAACCCGGCGTCGAACGATCCGACCCGGGGTCCGGCCTGGCCGAAGACGGCGTGGTCGGCCGCGATGGAGAGATCGCAGACGACGTGCAGCACCTGTCCACCGCCGATGGCGTACCCGTTCACCGCTGCGATCACCGGCTTGGGGATGTCCCGGATCAGGCGTTGCAGGTACTCGTCCTGGAAGACGCCGTACTCGCTCGGCCCGTAGTCGCCGCTCTCGAGACGCTGCTTCTGGTCGCCGCCGACGCAGAAGGCTCGCTCCCCCGCACCCGTGAGCGCGACGACACCGACGGCGGGGTCGCCCCAGGCCAGCTTGAAGCAGTGGATGAGCTCGTCGATCGTGCGCCCCCGGAATGCGTTGAGGCGCTCGGGCCGGTTGATCGTGATCCACGCCAACCCGTCGTCGGTCTCGTAGAGAACGTCCTGCAGTTCACCCGGTTCCATCTCGATTGCTCCTTGTGTCGGGCTCAAGACCGTCTCAGGTCGTGCGAACAGCGGCGAGAGCGTCGGCCTCGGCCGGCGGGCATCCCAACTCGATCAGCACCTCGCGCGTGTGCTGGCCGAGTGTCGGCGGCGGGGTGGGATCCGGGTTCTTCTGGCCGTCCAGCCAGAACGGAACCCCCTGCGTCATCACCGCCCCGGCAGCCGGATGATCGAAGCCGAGCACCATCTCGTTGTGACGGATCTGCTCGTCGGCGACGACCCGGCGGTAGTCGTACACCCGCCCCGCCGGGATCCCGGCTTCGTCGAACAACTCGATCCACTGCTCCGTCGAGCGCGTGGCGAGCACCGCCGAGACCGATTCGCGAAGTTCGGGCGCGTTCTCGACCCGCGCTTGGTTGGTGTTGAAGCGGCAGTCGTCGACGAGCTGGTCGAGGCCCAACACTCCACAGAGGATCCGCCAGTGCCTGCTGTTCACGACGGCCAGGACGATGCAGTCGTCCTGCGTCGGGAAGACGTCGGTCGGCGCGGTGAACGGGGACCCGGCGCCGAGCCGCCGGGGCTGGGTCCCGGTGGCCAGGAAGCTCGTGAACCAGCAGGCCTGCAGCGCCAGGAACGCGTCCCTCAGCGACACGTCCACCCGCTGCCCCAGCCCTGTGCGACCCCTTTCGACCAGCGCGGCGCTGATGCAGGCCGCCGCCGTGGTGGCCGCGTAGACATCCGCGGCGTTCGTCCCGACCTTCACCGGCGACCCGTCTCGCTCGCCGGTGATCGCCATCATCCCGGACTCGGCCTGGAAAAGCAGATCGATGGCGGGGCGGTGCGCCATCGGACCCGTCGGTCCGAAGCCTGAGATGGCGCAGTAGACCAACCCGGCGTTGAGAGCGCGAAGGTCCTGGTACCCGACACCGATCCGCTCGGCGACGCCGATTCGATAGTTGTGCAGGACCACGTCGGACTGTTTGACCATCTCGTGCACCCAGGACACCGCTTCGCGTTGCTTGAGATCCAGGACGACACTCCGCTTCCGGCGGTTGACGGACATGAAGAACGCACTCTCCCCCGCCACGAACGGTGGGAAGCGCCGCGCCATGTCCCCCTCCGGGGGCTCGATCTTGATGACCTCCGCGCCCAGGTCGGCAAGCAGCATCCCGCAGTACGGCGCCGCCACGAGCGCCCCCAACTCCAGCACGCGGACTCCTTCGAGAGGCCGCGCCGGCGCGCTCATCGAGCATTGCGCATCACCCTGTCGCACCGATCAGACCACCTCTAATCCCCCCACAACCGTCGTCGCCATGGACGCAACAACCGAGGGCGGGGGGCCGGGGGGCCGAACTGCGACGCCTTGCGCCTGCGCGAAGGAGCAGAGCGGCACCCCGGCCCCCCGCCCGGGCCTCCGCGAATCAGTCCATGACGACGACGGACCGCAGCACCTCGCCGCGCTCCATCTTGTGGAAGGCCTCCTCCACCTCGTCGAGCGCGATCGTCTCGCTGACGAAGCCGTCCAGGTTCAGCCGCCCCTGCAGGTACAGGTCGATGAGCATCGGGAAGTCCCGGCTCGGGAGGCAGTCCCCGTACCAGGAGGACTTCAGAGCGCCGCCCCGGCCGAACACCTCGATGAAGGGCAACTCGATGGTGGCGGTGGGGTTCGGCACACCCACCAGCACCACCGTGCCGGCCAGGTCGCGCGCCTCGAAACACTGCCGGTAGGTCTCGGGCAGGCCGATGGCCTCGATGGCGACGTCCACGCCGTTTCCACCCGTGAGCTCCTTGATGGCCTCCACCGGGTCCGTCTCGCGGCTGTTGACGGTGTGGGTGGCACCGAACTGGCGTGCCCACTCCAGCTTGCGGTCGTCGATGTCCACCCCGATGATCGTCGAGGCGCCGGCCAGGCGGGCACCTTCGATGGCGGCATCGCCCACGCCCCCGCAGCCGAAAACGGCCACCGAGTCGCCCCGGCCGACACCGCCGGTGTTCATGGCCGCACCCAGGCCCGCCATCACGCCGCACCCCAGCAGCCCGGCCGCCGCCGGGCTGGCCTCCGGTGAAACCTTCGTCGCCTGCCCCGCGGCGACGAGCGTCTTCTCGACGAACGCCCCGATTCCCAGCGCCGGCGACAGCGTGGTGCCATCGGCCAGGGTCATCGGCTGGCTGGCGTTGTGGGTGGCGAAGCAGTACTGGGAGCGCCCGCGCGCACAGGATCGGCACTGCCCGCAGACGGCCCGCCAGTTGATGATCACGAAGTCGCCGGGCTCCACCTCGTCGACCCCCGGCCCGACCGCCTCCACGATCCCGGCGGCCTCGTGACCCAGCAGGAACGGGAAGTCGTCGTTGATGGCGCCCTCGCGGTAGTGCAGGTCGGTGTGGCACACCCCGCAGGCCTGAATCGCCACGAGAGCCTCACCGGGACCCGGATCGGGCACCAGGACCGTCTCCATCTCCACCGGCACGCCCGTCGACCGGGCGATCACGCCGCGCACGCTCTGCACCATTGGGGGCCTCCCTCCGCAACGACTCTCGGTGTCCGGGCAGGTTAGTCCCAAGGCCACCACAGGGCCCGACCGGGCACCCCGACAACCGAGGGAGGGGGCCCGCGCCTACACGTCGAGGAAGCGCCCCACCGCGAACAGGGAGCCCAGCACCCCCACAGCGGCACCGATGCCGGTGACGAGCAGCGAGGTGTTCCACACCACGGCGCTGTCGACCACCAGGGACCGCAGCAACTCCAGGTAATCCTCCTGCACGAACCCGGCCATGAGGTTGTTCATGAGGAACAGCATCGGGATCGCCAGCGCCCCGCCGATCAGTCCCTGGATGGTTCCCTCCACCATGAACGGCAATCGCACGTACCAGTTGGAGGCGCCGACCAGCTTCATCACCTCGATGTCCTGGCGCCGGGCGAAGATGGCGGTGCGGATGGTGTTGGCGATCAGCATCAGCGCGGCCAGCAGCACGACGATGGCGATGACGAGCACGAACACGCTGACCTTCTGGCTGTTCTGCTGGAGGGTGCGGATGACCTCAACGGGCAGCGTCACCTGCCGCACGCCGGGCCGGGCGTCGAATTGAGCCGCCAGGGCCTCGATCACATCCGCGTCACCGACGGTGGGCTTCACCCGGTAGGAGGGCGGCAGGATCTCCGGCGTGACGTTCTCGATCAGTTCGGGGCGGTCGGCGAACTCGGTGACGAACTCGTTGAAGGCGCCCTGCTGATCGACGTAGTCGTAGCCGCCGATCTCGGGGTTCTCGTCGAGGGCTCCCCGGATGGCGGCATGCTGGGCCTCGCTGGCGTCGGCGTTCATGAAGACGATGAACTCGATGCCGCCCTGCCAGCGCCCCGTGGCCTGCTCGACGCCCTCACGGATCAGCAGCGACGAGCCGAACAGGGTCAGCGACACCCAGACGGCGACGATCGTGGCCGCGAAGAGGGTGACGTTCCAGCGCAGGTTGCCACGCGTCTCGCGGAAGATGTAGCCGAGGGGGATCGCCATGCTGCGCTCTAGGAGTAGCGCCCCTGGGCGGCGTCGGCGGTGAGCCGGCCTCTGTCCAACCGCAGCACCCGACGGCGTGCCGCGTTCACGATGTGCTGGTCATGCGTCGCCATGACGACGGTGGTGCCGCGCTTGTTGATCTCCGCGAGCAGGCGCATGATCCCGTTGGACGTGTCACTGTCGAGATTCCCCGTCGGCTCGTCGGCCAGGAGGATCGGCGGGCGATTGACGAAGGCCCGCGCGATCGAGACGCGCTGCTGTTCCCCCCCGGAGAGTTCGTGGGGATAGCTGTGGGTCTTCTTGGAGAGCCCCACCAACTCCAGCAGGGAGGGAACCTGCGTGCGGACCTGCTGCCGGGATCGCCCGGTGACCTCCAGAGCGAACGCCACGTTCTCATAGACGGTCCGGTTGGGCAGGAGCTTGAAGTCCTGGAAGATGCAGCCCACCAGCCGGCGCAGCTTGGGAACGCTGGAGCGGGGCAGGGCGCCGACCTCCTTGCCGGCGATCCACACCGCGCCCTGGTCAGCGGTCTCCTGGCGATTCAACAGCTTGAGGAACGTGGATTTCCCCGACCCCGACGGACCCACCAGGAACACGAACTCACCCTTGCTGATCGTGCAGGAGACGCTGTAGAGGGCGAGCACCTCGCCCTTGTAGATCTTGGTGACCTGATCCAACTCGATCATGAGATGCCGGCCTGCCGCACTCCGCCCACCGATCTCCGACTCAATCCGCTTCGCCGGGCCAGTGCCGGCCCGATCACGCTACCACCGCCCTCGCGGAGGGCAGCGGAACCGCGGGACGCCCGGACGCGGGCCGGACCGCTGGGTTACCATGCCGCCGTGCCACCGGGAGACCCATCGGAGCCGGCAGGCGACACGGCGACGATGTCCACGAACGGCGAGGAGATCATCGTCCTCGACGGCGTGTACAAGATCTTCGGCCCCCAGCCCCGGGGCCGGGCGTTCGATCTGCTCCGGTCGGGGATGTCCAAGGACGAGGTGCAGGCCGAGACCGGCCACGTGGTGGGGCTCGACGACGTCAGCTTCACCGTCCGGCGGGGCGAGGTGTTCGTGGTGATGGGGCTCTCCGGCTCGGGGAAGTCCACCGCCATGCGCACGGTCAACAAACTGATCGGCGTCACCGCCGGTTCGATCACCGTCGCCGGCACCGACGTGCAGGCACTCGACGGCACCGCGTTGCAGGCCTTCAGGCGGACCCACATGGGCATGGTGTTCCAGCACTTCGCGCTCTTCCCGCACCACAACGTCATAGACAACGTGGGTTACGGGCTGAAGGTGCAGGGCGTGGCGCGCGACGAGCGCGACGCGGCGTCGATGCGGGCGCTGTCGCTGGTGGGGCTCGGTGCCTACGCCTACAACAGGCCGGCGGAGCTCTCCGGCGGCATGCAGCAGCGGGTCGGTCTGGCCCGGGCCCTTGCCTCGGACCCTGAGATCCTGCTGATGGACGAGGCCTTCAGCGCGCTCGACCCGCTCATCCGCCGCCAGATGCAGGACGAGATGATGGAGATCCAGAGCGAGCTCCAGAAGACGATCCTTTTCATCACCCACGACCTCAACGAGGCGCTGCGCATCGGCGACCGGGTCTGCATCATGAAGGACGGCGCCGTCGTGCAGGTGGGCACCCCCACAGAGATCCTCACCGAACCCGCCACCGGGTACGTCGCCGAGTTCGTCCAGGACGTGGACCAGGGACGCGTGATCCTGGTGAGTGAGGTCATGCTCGCGCCGGCGCCCGTGACCGCCGGCGCCACGCTGGCATCGGCGTTGGCGACCATCGGCGACCGGGCGGGCGCCTTCGTGGTCGACGACCACGGTGTCCCGACGGCCGTGCTGACCGCCGCCGACGCCGTGCGTGCGGCCGGCGAGGGCGCAACCGATGTCGGTGCCGCGCTGCGGACCGACTTCGCCACGTGCTCCGGCGACAACTCCCTCAACGAGGTGTACGCGCTGGCCGGAAAGGGGCTGCCGATTGCGGCCTGCGACGACTCGGGAGCCCTGGTGGGCAACCTCGACCCCCGCCTCATCATGGAGGAGATGGGGCGCGTCGAGAGCCTCGCGGAGGGCTTCGAGCGAGAGGTGTACATGTGACGATCCTGGCCCAGGACACCGCCCCAGGCGTCGCGGACAACGCCGTCCTGGACCAGTGGACCATCACCTTCGGTGCATGGATCGACCAGATGGTCCGTTGGATCGATCAGAACATGTCTCCTGTGCTGGACGTCATCGAGTGGCCGTTCACGTTCCTCTTCCGCAACTTCGTCTTCGGTTCCGGACACCACCCATGGTGGGAGATTTCCGACATGCCCTGGATCGCGGTGTGTCTGATCTTCCTCGTGATCGGCACGTTCACCCGGAACATCAAGGTCGGCGTCTCCGTCGCTCTGGCGCTCGCCGGCTGCGGAATCCTCGGCGCCGAGTACTGGAAGGAGACGGTGATCACCCTGGGCATCATCATCGTCGCCGTGGTGCTCTGCGCCATCATCGGCATTCCTCTCGGCGTGCTGTGCGGGCGGGTCGACGGGGCGTGGAACGTGGTCCGACCCGTTCTGGATGCAATGCAGGTGGTCCATCCGTTCATCTACATGCTCCCGATCATCTTCTTCTTCGGCATCGGACCCGAGCCCGCCACGATGGTGACGATGGTGTTCGCCCTACCACCTCTCATCCGTTTGACCAATCTCGGCATTCGCCAGGTGCCCGCGGACGTCGTGGAGGCCAGCCGCGCCTACGGCGCCTCCGAGGCGCGCGTGCTTCGGGACGTGCAACTCCCGCTGGCCCGCCCCGCCATCATGACCGGTCTCAACCAGACCCTGCTGCTGTCGATCTCGATGCTCGGCATCGCCGCCATCATGGCCTCGGGCGGCTTGGGACGACCCGTGTTCCAGGCCGTGCAGAACCTCGACACCGCGCAGGCGGCATCATCGGGCCTGGCGTTGTTCATCGTCGCAGTCGTTCTCGACCGCATCTCCCAGACCGAGGCCAGTGACGGAGAGTTCCTGCTCACCCGCATCCGGAAGGCATGGAAGCACCGCCGCGATCCGGAAGCCCTGCTCCCGGCCGCGGCGACGATCGGCGCGGTGGCGGCCACCGAGGCAGCGCCTGCGCCGGCCGCTCCCGCCGAACGACGCAGCGCCGCCCTCGCCCTGGCAGGGGCGCTGCTGGCCATTGTCTCGGTGTTCCTACCCTGGGGTTCCGACTCCGGACTGATCTCCGGGTACGCACGGTTCGCCGACCTCGACCTCGGCGGGCGCAGCTTCAACGGGCTGGCAGCCGAGGGGGGTTCCGTATACGGCTACGGGGTCCTGGGATTCAGCCTGCTCGTCGCCGGGGCGGGGCTGGTGACGCTGCGCCGGCCGGGACGTGTCGGGCGCTGGTTCGGCGCCGACGGCGCCATGTTCTTTGCCCTCGGTGGGCTGATCTGCTCGATCGCATACCTCTGGGGTTCGCCACCGGCAGAGAGCGCCGCCTACAGCGACGGGATCGGCATCTGGCTGGCGTTGATCGGCTGCGCGGTCGCCACTGCGGGCGCGGCGATCTGGCTGCGCGGCGCCCCCTTCAGTCCCCGGCGCCCGCTGCCGCGCACGGTTGCGTTCGGGCGGATCGTGGGAGTCGCAGCCGCCGTCGGGCTCGTCGTCATCTCCGGATTCTCGGGATGGACGTTCGACGAGCGGGCGCAGTCCGTCATGACACCCGAGTTGGAGGCGGAGATCGAGGAATTGCGCCGGCAGGCCGAGGAGGATCCATCGCTTCGCAACGAGGCGGCCCTGAAGATCACGGCCCTGGTCAACGAGGCCGAACGCAGCCAGCGGATCATCACCGACGGGTTCACGGACCGGGGCCCGCAGTTCGGATTCCTCGCTCTCATCGTCGTCGCCGCCGGAAGTGTCAGCGCGCTCCTGGCCTCAGGCTTGTTCGGCCACGACGAGAGGCGCAAGTGGATGTGGAGCGCGGTCACCGCCGGTTTCGGCGCCGGGCTGACGATGATCGCCGCCGCCTGGATCGGCACGTTGACGCGGGTCGCCGACCCCAATCTCCTCACCGGCGCCGGCGCCTTCCTGTGCCTCATGGCCGGACTCGTTCTGCTGGGCACCACGCGCACCGTGCTGACCGAGTTCCGCCGGGCCGAGGTGTACGTGGAGATCACCGAAGCGGCCGACGCCGACGATGATCCTGCGAGCGAGTTCGCCGCTGCGGGGGCGCGATAAATCTCGTCGCGATACCTTCTAACATCCCCTCAGAGCGCGGGTTGGAACGCAAAGACTCGCCGTTCTCACTATCGGGCCACCCGGGGAGGTTCAGTCCCATGAGAATTCTGAGAAGGAGATCTGTCGCAGGCGTTTTGGCGCTCTTGTCAGCGCTGGCGCTGGTCGCCGCCGCATGTGCCGCCGAGGACACCGTGGCGCAAGACGCCGCCGCGGCAGCCTCGAGCGCCGCGTCCTCGGCGTCGAGTGACGCATCTGCGGCGATGGCCGCCGCCTCAGGCGCGCAGGCCGGTGCCGACGCGGCTGACGCCAGGGCGGCGGCAGCGGAGGCGGAGGCTTCCGCTGCCGGGGCCACCGCGGATGCCGCTGCGGCCGCAGCGGACGCGGCAGCCGCCGCGGCGGCGGAAGCCCAGGCAGCCGCCGAGCTGGCCCAGGCCACGGCCTCGGGCAGCGCGGACGCCATCGCCGAGGCCGAAGCAGCACTGGCGGACGCCCAAGCGGCCGCTGAGGCGGCCAGCGCGCAGGCAGCCGCAGCCCAGCAAGAGGCAGCCGCAGCCCAGCAAGAGGCGGCCGCAGCCCAGCAAGAGGCGGCCGCAGCCCAGCAAGAGGCAGCCGCAGCCCAGCAAGAGGCAGCCGCAGCCCAAGAAGAGGCAGCGTCCGCCCAAGCGCAGGTCGAGGAGATGGAGGCAGCCGCCATGGAGGCCTACATGAACCCGGGGGCCGGCGTGTCGGTCACCCAGGCGCGCGCCAGTTGGACGACGGGCTACATGCAGGCCGCCATCTACCATCACCTGCTCGAGGAGTTGGGCTACGACGTGAGCGAGCCCGCCGACAACGAGTTGGCCAACGACATCTTCTACGTCGCACTCGGCGAGGGCGAAGTTGACTTCTGGGCCAACGGCTGGATTCCCAACCACCTCAAGTTCTTCGAGGCCGAACTGGGCGACGGCTCCACCGTGGCCGACAACGTCCAGATCGTCGGCTGGGAGATTCCCGCTGCCGGCCTCGAGGGTCTGCTGACCAACAAGTCCATCGCCGACGAGTACGGCATCACGACGGTCGGCCAGATCAACGACGACCCCGACCTGATCGCTCTCTACGACGCCACCGACCACAGCCCTGGCGACGGTGTCGTGCAGCTCCTGGTATGCCCCGACGGCTGGACCTGCGACGACATCATCGCCGAGACGGTCGAGTTCAACGGCTGGGACAACCTCGAGGTCGTCCGGGCCGGCTACGACGCCATGTTCGCCGATGCCTTGGCCAAGATCGAGGACGGCGATCCCGTGATCGTCTACTCCTGGTCACCCAGCGGGTACCTCACCTCGCTGATCCCGGGCAACAACGTCGTCTGGCTCTCGGTGGGCACCGCAGAGAACGTGCTCGACGGATCGACCGCAGGTGGCTTCGACTTCGACGACCTGCCGCCCGCGGCGCTCGGCCCCGAGTACTGCACGGGTGACCCGTGCTACACGGGCTGGCCCGCAGCCGACATCAGGGTCGTCGCCAACAACGACTTCCTTGCGGCCAACCCGGCAGCCCGGTCGCTGTTCGAGAGCGTCACGATCAGCGTCGTCGACGTGGCACTGCAGAATGTGCGCTACGACGGTGGCGAGAACACGACCGCCGACGTGAACCGCCACGCCGCCGAGTGGATCGAGGCCAACCGGGAGCAGGTCGACGCGTGGCTGACAGCCGCCCGCGACGCCGCCTGAGTCCGAACCCGGCGGGGATCACCCCGCCACACTGAACCGAAGAAGCCGAGGGAAGGGCGGGCCTCCGGGCCCGCCCTTCCGCGTGTTGGCGCAGCCCGCACTTGTCGCCGCCTAGGCTGACCGGGTCCGCGGGTTGACCGAAGTCGGCCCGGTTCCGAGCATTCCGACCGGAGAGGTACCGCCGCCATGACGATTCGAGGCAGAACACTCATGACCGTTGGCATCGGGCTGGTGGCGCTCCTGGCGCTACTTGTTGCCGCGTGCGCAACCGAGGACACCGACGGTGCCGCGCCGAGTGATACAGCCACCACGCAGCAGGAAGAGGTCGCCGCCGAGGATGACGCCGACCCGGATCCGGCGGAGGTCGAGGATGTGGAAGGGGCCGCGACGGAGGCCTACATGACCCCGGGCGCCGGTGTCTCGGTCACCCAGGCGCGTGCCACGTGGTCGACGGGATACATGCAGGCGGCGATCTACCACCACCTGCTCGAGGAGTTGGGCTACGACGTGAGCGAACCCGCCGACAAGGAGTTGGCCAACGACATCTTCTACGTCGCACTCGGCGAGGGGGAGGTCGACTTCTGGGCCAACGGCTGGATGCCCGGGCACTTCAAGTTCTTCGAGGCCGCACTGGGTGACGGCTCCACCGTGGCCGAGAACGTCGAGGTCGTCGGCTGGGAGATGCCCGCCGCCGGCCTCGAGGGTCTGCTGACCAACAAGTCCATCGCCGACGAGTACGGCGTCAAGACGGTCGGCCAGATCAACGACGATCCCGATCTCATCGCCGTCTACGACGCCACCGACACCAGCCCCGGCGACGGTGTCGTCCAGATTCTGGTCTGCCCGGACGGGTGGACCTGCGACGACATCTTCGCTGAGACGATCGAGTTCAACGGCTGGGAGAACCTCGAGGTCGTGAGGGCCGGCTACGACGCCATGTTCGCCGAAGCCGTCGCCAAGGTCGAGGACGGCGACCCTGTCATCGTCTATACCTGGTCGCCCAGCGGGTACCTCACCCGACTGATCCCCGGCGAGAACGTCGTATGGCTCGCGGTCGAGCAGGAGAACGTGCTCGACGGATCGACCACCGGTGCCTTCAAGTTCGACGACTTCCCGCCCGCGGCGCTCGGCCCCGAGTACTGCACCAACGATCCCTGCTACACGGGCTTCGCCGCGGCCGACATCAGGGTCGTCGCGAACAACGACTTCCTGGCCGCCAACCCGGCGACACGGACACTCTTCGAACTCGTCACGCTCAGCGTGGTCGACGTCGCCCTGCAGAACGTGCGCTTCGACGAGGGCGAGAACACGACCGCCGACGTGAACCGTCACGCTGCGGAGTGGATCGAGGCCAACCGGGAGCAGGTCGACGAGTGGCTGACCGCCGCCCGCGACGCGGCCGGCTGAGCCGGCTGCCTCGCCGGGTACGGCCCGCGACACCGAACCGAATCAGCCATCGAGGGGCGGGCCCCAGGGCCCGCCCCTCCGCGTTCGGGCGACACGCTCGGCGCTCAGGAGCCGGTTGAGACCTCCTGTTCCCGCCGCCAGCGGAGGTAGGCGGCCACGAAGTCGTCGATGTCGCCGTCGAGGACCGACTCGGTGTTGGACGCGGAATGCTCGGTGCGCAGGTCCTTCACCATCTGGTACGGGTAGAGCACGTAGGAGCGGATCTGGCTTCCGAAGCCCATCCGCTGGACGGCGCCGGCGATCTCGGCCACCTCGTCCTCCCGCTTGCGGCGCTCCAGGTCCAGGAGCTTGGCGGCCAGCATCTGCATGGCGCGCTCCCGGTTCTGGTGCTGGCTGCGCTGGGCCTGGCTGGAGGTCACGATTCCGGTGGGCAGGTGGGTGATGCGCACCGCCGAGTCGGTGACGTTCACGTGCTGGCCGCCTGCGCCCGACGAGCGGTAGGTGTCGACGCGCAACTCGGTCTCGTCGATCTCCACCTCCTTGGCCATCTCCGGGAAGAACGGCACCACCTTCACCGACGCGAAGGCCGTCTGGCGCTTGCCTTCCTTGTTGAACGGCGAGATGCGCACCAGGCGGTGGATGCCGTGCTCGCTGCGCAGCAGGCCGTAGGCATGGCGTCCCTTGACGCTGAACTCCGCCGAGGTGATGCCGGCCTCCTTGCCCTCCGTCGCCGACTCCACCTCGAAGGCGAAACCCCGCCGTTCGGCCCAGCGGCCGTACATGCGCAGCAGCATGGAGGCCCAGTCCTGGGAGTCGGTGCCGCCCTCGCCGGACTGGATGCTGCACACCGCGTCGCGCTCGTCGTAGGTGCCGGCCAGCAGCGAGCGCAGTTCCAGGGCGTCGAAGTCCGCCCGCAGGGAATCGATCGCCTCAGCGATCTCCGCCAGCACCGAGTCGTCGTCCAGTTCGGTGGCCAGCTGCCAGAGGGTGTCGGCGTCCTCGAGCCGGGCACCGAGGCGCTCGAAGCGCTCGATGTCGTCGTTGACAGCGGCCAGATCCTGGGAGACGGAGCGTGCCCGCTCGGGATCGTCCCAGAGTTCGGGACGCGCCGCCTCGGTCTCCAGGGCGGGGCGCCGGGCACGCAGGCCGGCGATGCCCAGATACTGCTCGGACTGCTCCAGACGCCGGTGCAGTTCCGCCAGATCGTCGCTGAAGTCCTCGTTCACGGGCACGCCGGGCTACCTGGACGGCGGGCGGGAATCGGGATGACGTCGCTGCGCACGGGCTGTGAGGGGGTCGCTCAGCGACCGCAGCAGAGCTTGTACTTCTTGCCCGAGCCGCACGGGCAGGGCGCGTTGCGGCCGGTCTTCTCCGCCGGGCTCCGCACCAGCGTGGCCGTGCCGGCGGCCTGCTTCGCGGTCGCCGCCGGGGCGGCGGCGGGCTTGGCACCGGCCAGCGGCACACCGGCGGCCGCGGCCGCCGCCTGCGCCAGCGCGCTGGGCGCCTCGGAGGGATCGGTCGGGCCGGTGTAGGTGACGTTGCGCATCTCCGAGGCCCTCTCGGTCTCGGGCCTCACCACCTGGATGTGGGTGATCATGCGCACGAAGTCCCGCCTGATGCGCTGCGTGAGGTCGCCGAACATCTCGAAGCCCTCGCGCTGCCACTCGCTGAGCGGGTCCTTCTGGCCGGCCGCCCGGAGGTGGATGCCCTCCTTGAGGTAGTCCATCTCGTAGAGGTGGGTGCGCCAGTGCTGGTCGATGACCCGCAGCATCACCTGGCGCTCGAGACCGCGCATCACCTCCGCGCCGATCTCGGACTCCCGCCTGGCGTACAGCGCGGTGGCGTCGTCCAGCAACCGGGCACTCAGCGTCTCGGGCGTCCCCTCGGCGGCGAGATCCTCCGGCGTGAGGTCGGTCGGCCACAGGTTGCCGGCGGTCGTGAGGATGCTGCGGTGATCCCACGGCTCGTCCTCGGGCAGTTCCGCGGCGATCGCCCCCACTTCTGACTCCAGGTGCTCCAGGGCCTGCTCACGCAGCTCCGCGCCCTCCAGGATCTGACCCCGCATCTCGTAGATGACCCGACGCTGGTTGTTCATCACCTCGTCGTAGCGGAGCACGTTCTTGCGTGTCTCGGCGTTGCGCTGCTCCACGGTGGTCTGCGCCCGCTCCACGGACTTGGTGACCATCTTGGACTCGATGGGAACGCCGTCCTCCAGTGAGCGGGCCATCACCCAGTTCATGGCACCGGTGGCGAAGATGCGCATGAGGTCGTCCTCGAGCGACAGGTAGAACCGGCTCTCGCCCGGGTCGCCCTGGCGACCCGAGCGCCCCCGCAGCTGGTTGTCGATGCGCCGGCTCTCGTGGCGTTCGGTGCCCACCACATAGACGCCGCCGAGTTCCTTGATCACCTCGCCCTCGGCGCGACAGTGCTCGCTGTGGCTCTCCAGCCGCTTGGGGTACGCCTTGGCGTACTCCTTGGACTGCGGGTCGTGGCCGTCGGCCAGCAGATCCCGCCGGGCGAGCGCCTCGGGGTTGCCGCCCAGGATGATGTCGACGCCGCGTCCGGCCATGTTGGTGGCGACCGTCACGCGCCCGAGACGCCCCGCCTGGGCGATGATCTCGGCCTCGCGGGCGTGCTGCTTGGCGTTCAGCACCTCGTGCGCGACGCCCCGGCGGGTGAGGTGCCCCGAGAGCTTCTCGGACTTCTCCACCGAGATGGTGCCCACCAGCACCGGCTGGCCCCGCTCGACCCGCTCGGCGATGTCGTCCACGATGGCGTCGAACTTGGCCTCCTCGGTGCGATACACCAGGTCGGGCTGGTCGGCGCGGATCATGGGCTTGTGGGTGGGTATCGACACCACCGGCAGGTTGTAGGTGCCGTCCAGCTCGCTGGCCTCGGTCTGGGCGGTGCCGGTCATGCCGGCGAGCTTCTCGTAGAGCCGGAAGTAGTTCTGCAGGGTGATGGTGGCGAGGGTCTGGTTCTCCTCCTGGATCTTGGTGCCCTCCTTGGCCTCGATGGCCTGGTGCAGGCCGTCGGACCAGCGCCGCCCGTCGAGGATGCGCCCGGTGAACTCGTCGACGATCTTCACCTCGCCGTCGTTGAGGATGTACTCCTTGTCGCGCCGGTAGAGCTCCTTGGCCCGCAGCGCCGCGCCGAGGTGGTGCACGTAGCTGACCTGCACCGAGTCGTAGAGATTCTCCACCCCCAGCGCCCGCTCCACGGCGTGCACACCCTCCTCGGTGGGGGCCACGGTGCGCTTCTCCTCGTCCACCTCGTAGTGCTCGTCGCGCACCAGCCGGCGGACGATGGAGGCGAAGCGGTAGTAGGTGTTGGCGGCCTCGGCCACCTGCCCGCTGATGATCAGCGGCGTGCGGGCCTCGTCGATGAGAATCGAGTCGATCTCGTCCACGATGCAGTAACGGTGCCCGCGCTGGGTCTGCTCGGCCGCCGAGAGCGCCATGTTGTCCCGCAGGTAGTCGAAGCCGAACTCGTTGTTGGTGCCGTAGGTGATGTCGCAGGCGTATTGCCGGCGCTTGAAGTCCTGATCCCGCACTCCCGGGACCACCAGGCCCACGCTGAGGCCCAGCCAGCGGTGGATCTGACCCATCCACTCGGCATCGCGGCCGGCCAGGTAGTCGTTGACGGTGACCACGTGGACGCCCTCGCCGGTGAGGCCGTTGAGGTACACGGGCAGGGTTGAAACGAGCGTCTTGCCCTCGCCGGTGCGCATCTCGGCCACCCAGCCGAGGTGCAGAGCCGCCCCGCCCATGAGCTGCACGTCGTAGTGCCGCTGGCCGATGACCCGCCAGGACGCCTCGCGCACGACGGCGAACGACTCCGCCAGCAGGTCGTTGAGGTCGGCGCCGTTGGCGAGGCGCTCCCGCAACGCCGGCGTGCGGGCCTGCAGGTCCTCGTCGCTCAGCGCCTGAATCTCGGGTTCCAGGTCGCCGATGTGGGGCACGAGCCCTTCCAGGGCCTTGAGTTTCTGGCCCTCGCCGGTGCGGAGGAGCTTGTCGAGGATCGCCATGGCTCGGTCGAGTCTACGAAGCGGCGGGCCCGCTCACCGCGCCACGTCGACGACGGATGCCCCGGCGAGCCGCGCCAGTTCGCCCGGCGCGATCGGGAAGCAGGCGTCGGGCGTGCCGGCCGCCGCCCACACCACCTCGAAGTCCAGCAGCCGCCGGTCCAGGAAGGTCTCCAGGCTGGTGGCGTGGCCGAACGGCGGGACGCCGCCGATGGTGAACCCGGTGGCGTCCGCGACCTCCTCGGCGCGCGCCTGGCGGGCATCGGCGACGCCTGCGGAATCGGCCAGAAGGTCGGTGTCGACCCGGTCGGCCCCGGACACCAGTGCCATCACGACCCGTCCGTCCGCAACGAACACCAGGGACTTGACGATCTGCGCCAACTCGCAGCCCACGGCCGCGGCCGCGTCCCGGGCGGTGCGGGTGCCGGCGGGATAGCGGGTGACCTGCAACTCCACACCGAGCCCCGTCGCCGCCGCCGTGAACCGATCGATCGCCTTGCCCATGCGCTCAGCCTACCGTCGCGGGGTAGAATCGAAATACATCAGAACCAATAGAAATCACTTTCACAAGCGCCGTCCGGCGCCCGCCGCCGGTGCGCTTCAGGAGGCCCCGCCGCCGTTGCGATGGGCGGCGGCCTGCTCGGTGGCGAACTCCTGTGGAGTCATGAGGACCTCGCGGGCCTTGGAACCCTCCGACGGCCCGACCACACCGCGCTGCTCGAGCAGATCCATGAGGCGCCCGGCGCGGGCGAACCCCACCCGCAGCTTGCGCTGCAGCATGGAGGTGGAGCCGAGTTGGCTGTCCACCACCAGTTCCATGGCCGCCTCCAGCAGCTCGTCGTCGTCGGGGTCGCCCCCGTCACGCGCGCTCGGCAGCGTCGGCGTGGCGAGATCCTCCGCGGTGATGCCCTCGGGCTCGGTGGAGCGGACCTTCTGGCGGCGCCAGACCGCCGTCACCCGCCGGACCTCCTCCTCGCTCACCCAGGCCCCCTGGATCCGCCGGGGAGTGCCGGCCGTCCCGTCGAGCAGCAGCATGTCGCCGAAGCCCACGAGACGTTCGGCCCCGGCCTGGTCGAGGATGACCCGGCTGTCGGTGAGGCTCGACACCGACAGAGCCATCCGGGCCGGGATGTTGGCCTTGATGACGCCGGTGATCACGTTGGTGGACGGACGCTGCGTGGCGATCACGAGGTGCACGCCCACGGCGCGGGCCATCTGTGCGAGACGCCAGATGGCGTCCTCCACCTCGCGGGGCGCCACCATCATGAGGTCCGACAGCTCGTCCACCACGATGACGATGAACGGCAGGCGCTTCAGCGGTTCGTCCCCGTCGTCGCCGCCCGGATCCCCCTCCGAGCCGGCGGCAAGCGATGCCTCGTACATCTCGTTGTAGCCGGTTATGTCACGGCAGCCCACTCGGGAAAGCAGTTCGTAGCGCCGCTCCATCTCCCGAACGGCCCAGCCGAGGGCGTTGGCGGCCTTCTTCGGATCGATGACGGGCTGGGTCAGCAGGTGCGGCACGCTGGCGAACTGCCGCATCTCCACCATCTTGGGATCCACGAGGATCAACCGCACCTGCTCGGGCGTGCAGCGCATCAGGATCGTCGTGATGATCGAATTGAGGCAGGACGACTTGCCCGCGCCGGTGGCACCGGCGATGAGTATGTGGGGCATCCGCCCCAGGTTGGCCATCACGGCCTGACCGGTGATGTCGCGCCCGATGGCCACATCGAGAGGATGGGTGGCGCCCGCCGCCTCCTCCGAGGCCAGGATGTCGCCCAGGGTGACCGTGTGGCGAGCCGGGTTGGGCACTTCCACACCGATGGCCTGCCGGCCCGGGATCGGCGCCAGGATGCGCACCTCCGCCGAGGCCAGGGCGTAGGCGATGTCGCGGGACAAAGCGGTGACCCTGGCGACCTTCACGCCCTCCGCCAGCACCAGCTCGTAGCGGCTGACCGTCGGGCCCACGACCACGTCGACCAGCTTGGCCTCCACGCCGTGGGCGGCCAGCGCCGCCTCCAGCGACCGCCCCCGCTCGCTGATGAGCCGGCCATCCACCTCCTGGCTGGGCGTGCGCTTCAGGATCCCCAGGTTGGGGCGGCGCCACTGGCCGCTGTCGTCACCTGCCGCCGTCACCTGCGCCGCCGCTGCCGGCTTTGCGCGCTCCCGGCGGGACTCCCCGGAAGGCTCGGGGGGTGGAGGCGCCTGATCCGCCGGCCCCGGGCCGCCCGAGAGGGGCGCGGCGGCGGGCATCGCCACCGGCGGCTGGGTGGGCACCGCCACAACGTCCGGCGCCGGGCCGTCAACGGCTCCGGCGGCAACGGATTCCTTCTCCTCCTCCGGATCCGAGCGCCGGTCGGACACCACGAGGCGATATACAGCCGCCAAGCCCAGCCCCACTCGGCGCAGGACCCACCAGGCCCCGCGTGCAACGGTGCCGAGCGACATGCCGCTGAGGGCCAGCCAGCCCAGCAGGCCCACCGCCACCAGCACGACCACCGCCCCGGCCACGCCGGCAATCAGTGCCAGCGCGCCACCGGAGGCGAAACCCACATAGCCGCCGGCGCCCTCGAACTCGCCCAGGGCGTCCCCCCAGGTCGGACGGCCGGCGGCGAGGTGGAGGATGCCGGCGAGCGCCGTCATGACCAGGCAGCCCCCCAGGATGCGCACCGACGGCCGGTGGTCCGCGTCGGCCTCGGCCTCCGTCTCGGTCTCCTTGCCGGAGCGACCCACGACCAGCAGCACACCGGCCGCGGCCAGCGCCGGGGGCACCAGCAGGCGACCCCACCCCACCGTCACGCCGGCGGCGCGACGGAATGCGGTGCCGACGAGGCCTCCGAAGTCGCCGTAGACGCCGAGCGCGCTCAGCAGGGCCAGCACGAAGGCCACGAGCCCCCAGATCTCGGCGCGATACGCCCGGTAGAAGCCGGCGAGAGCCGACGGTTCCTCCGGTGGGGCGCCGCTGGTGCCGTTGCGGCCGCGCGCCGGTGGTTTCGAGCCGCGTGGGGGCGCGCCCGGCCGTGTGGCTCCCGCAGGGGACTTTGCCATCGTTGCCAACACTAGCACCACGGGCCACAGCAGCCCCGCGGCGACCGGGGCGTGTCGCACGCGGGGCGCGGCGATCGCGCGCCCTGTGATCAGGGGTTCGCCGTTCGACCCTCAGGTCCGGCGCGCCGGCGTGGCCTGCTGTGTCCCCGGCACCGGCCGGGGCTGCACCTCAGTACTCGAACTGCACTGCGGCCCGGTTCTCGAGGATGGGGCGCACCGTCGAGGCAATGAAGGCCTGGTGGCCGGAGTCGTCACGGTAGGAGACGAATCCCGCTTCGTCGTCGAAGTCCACTGTCACGGCGAAGTCATGGTTGCCGGCGTTGATGGCGGCGTCGGCGCCGTGGGCAAAGCCCCGTACGGCCTCGTGCGTCTCGAGCAATTCCACGAGGCCCTCGAGGAACGCCGCCTGCTTGGCGTCGTCAACCTCGTCGTTCCACTTGAACAGCACGCAATGGCGGATCATGGCCGCTCCTTCGATCGGGGCCGGATTCTGGCGCGAGGATAAACTGATCCGGCCCCGAGCGCCCTCCGAGAGCGAACGCACCATGAGCACACCGGGACAGACCGACACGGCGACCGGCGCCGGCGGCGGCGGCGAGATCCTCATCTCCGGCGGCACTCTCATCGACGCCACCGGCGCACCGGCGCGCCCCAACCCGGGTGTGCTGCTGCGCGGGGACAGTGTCCAGGTGGTGGGGCCGGGTGCCGCCGAGGCGGCCTCAGCCGGCGCCGACCACATCGACGCCACCGGCCGGACGGTGATGCCGGGACTCATCGACGCCCACTGCCACGCCACCTTCGACGACGTCCAGTCCAATGACGAGCTCTTCTTCCACCGCGATCCCGCCACCGCCGCGCTGGTTGCGGGCCAGAACCTCTCCAAGATGTTGCGGGCGGGCGTCACCTCCTTCTGCGACCCCGACACGCTGTTCTCGATGGGGCCGTCGCTGCGCAACGCCGTCGAGGCGGGTGTCGTGGCCGGCCCGCGCATCAGCACCGGCGTGCAGGCGCTGGTCACCGCCGTCGGTGGCACGGCCGGGCGGCTCATCCCCGACGAGGGCGTGGTGGGCTATGCCCAGGTGGTCAACTCCCTCGACGATGCCGTCATGTGGACCCGCCGGCACATCAAGTACGGCGCCGACTGGATCAAGATCCACGCCACCGGGCTGCTGCCCGGTCGGTCCGGCGAGGTGTTGGGATGGAGCCGCGACGAGTTGCGGGCGGTGTGCGACACCGCCCACGAACTCGGCACCTCGGTGATGGCGCACTGCCGCAGTCCCGAGAGCGTCACCGCCTGCGCGGAGGCGGGCGTGGACATGCTGCTGCACGCCTCGTTCATGGACGCCGAGGGTCTCGAGGCGGTGATCACCTCCGGCAGCGCCCTCTGCCCCACCTTCACGTTCCTGGCCAACCTGGCGGACTTCGGCGCCTCGGTGGGGGCCGGAGCGGGGATGGAGGACATCTTCCGGGGCGAGATCGCCGCCACCGCCAAGATGATGCGGGTGGCCTACGACGCCGGCGTGCCGCTGCTGTGCGGTTCCGAGGCCGGTTTCGCCCTCACCCCCTACGGGCACTGGCACGGCAGGGAGGCGGAGATCCTCGTGAACGAGTTGGGCCTCAGCCCTATGGAGGCCATCGTCTGCGCCACCGCCAACGGGGCCATCGCCATGCGGCTCGAGGGCCGGGTCGGCACCGTCACCGAGGGTCAACTGGCCGACGTGTTGGTGCTCGACGGTGATCCACTGGCCGACATCCGGCTCCTCAACGATCGCAGCCGCATCGTCGAGGTCATCAGCCGCGGCCGGCGCGTGGACCTCAGCGGCCCCTGGCCGGCGCACGGGCCGATCCCCGGCGACAAGGTGCGCAACTGGGCGGAGGAGATCCTCACCTACGAGCGGGCCTACGGCTGAGACCACCTCGGCCCCCGGTCGCCCGGTCGGGGCGGGCGCGTGCTACAGCAGGTGGCGGGTGGTCTCGTGCACGGTGCGGATGGCGAAGCTGGACCGCAGCCGCGACACGCCGCTGAACCGTGACAGGTACCGGTTGAAGATGCGTTCGAAGTCGCGGTGGTCCTTGACCGCCAGATGCAGGAGGTAGTCGGCGTCGCCCGCCACCAGGTGGCACGACATCACCTCGGGACACTCCCCCACCTCCGACTCGAAGAGCTGCAACGACTCCTTGCTCTGGCTGCGGAGCGACACCTCCACGAAGACGTCCAGGTCCCGGCCGATGGCCTTCCGGTTCACGATCATCACGTAGTCGGCGATGAAGCCGCCGGCCTCGAGGCGTCGAACCCGCCGGTGACAGGCCGACGTGGACAGACCGACGCAGGCGGCCAACTCGGCATGGGACACACGGCCGTTGCGCTGCAACTCGTTGAGGATCTGCCGATCCGTGGGGTCCAGCGATTCCATGACCAATATTATGCGCTAATTCACTAGATAGCGCAAATCTTGTGCACATAGTGGACTTCATAGACACTAGCTCACTTGTTAGTCGGTCTCACAGAGCACTATCCTTGCCGGAGACAGAACGAAGGAGGCGGTCATGCGCATCGGCGTTCCGAAGGAGATCAAGAACGAGGAGCGGCGCGTCGGCCTGACTCCTGACAGCGCGCGCGAGTTGAGCACGCGGGGCCACGACGTCTTCGTCGAGCACGACGCCGGCGCGGGCGCCGGATTCAGCGACGAGGACTACGCCGCCCAGGGGGCGACGGTCGTGGCATGCGCGGACGGGGTCTTCGATGTCGCCGAGTTGATCGTCAAGGTCAAGGAGCCGCAGGCCGCCGAACGTGCCCGCTTGCGCCCCGACCACACGCTGTTCACCTACCTGCACCTGGCGGCGGACCCCCGGCAGGCATCGGAGCTGCTGGAGAGCGGTGCCACCGCCATCGCCTACGAGTCGGTCACCGACAGCGCCGGACGGCTCCCGCTGCTGGCACCCATGTCACAGGTGGCGGGCCGGATGTCCATCCAGGCCGGCGCCCACTGCCTCGAAGGCGCCGCCGGCGGCCGGGGCGTCCTGCTGGGAGGCGTGCCCGGCGTCGCGGCCGCCCCGGTCGTGGTCCTCGGCGGCGGTGTGGTGGGCACCAACGCCATCCAGATGGCGCTGGGGCTCGGCGCCGATGTCACCGTGCTGGACAGGGATCCCGTGGTGCTGGAGAAGCTCGCGGCGCGCTTCGGCCCGTCGTTGAGGACCCTCTACTCCGACTCGGGCGCCCTCGAGCGCGCCGTCACCGGCGCCGACCTGGTGATCGGGGCCGTGCTGCTGCGCGGCGCCCGGGCACCCCGGCTGATCACCCAGCAGATGGTGACGGAGATGCGGCCGGGTTCGGTGCTCGTGGACGTGGCGATCGATCAGGGCGGTTGCGCGGCGACCTCACATCCCACGACCCACGCCGACCCGACCTTCACGACCGAGGGGGTCGTGCACTACTGCGTCGCGAACATGCCCGGCGCCGTGCCGCGGACCTCCACCCTGGCGCTCAACAACGCAACGCTCCCCTACGTGCTGCGGATCGCGGACCAGGGCCCGGCAGCGGCACTGCGCGCCGACGCCGGCCTGCGGGACGGCCTCACCGTCCACCGCGGCCGAATCACCGAACCCGCCGTCGCCGAGTCCCTCAGCCTCCCCTACACCGCCCCCACGATCTGCCTCAACTGACCGCCGCGCTGCCGCGGCAGCAACGCGGACATGGACGCCGAGCAGCGTCAGCCGGACACGGAGTCTCTCATGCGCTGCTCACTAACCTGGTGCAGCCCTCACCAAGGGCGCGCAAGCGAGGGGCACGCCTCGGTGTCCCTCAATCCGGCAGCGTCACCACCTTCGCGTTACCGACGTGGGCGTAGCGGCCTGGCGTGCAGGTGAGGACGATGACTTGGCATTCACGGCCGGCCGCGGCAATGGCGGCGCCCATGCGGACCAACCGGGACGGGTCGCTCCAGCCGAGCGCGTCGTCGATCACGACGGGAGCACCGCCGCCGTCGGGACTCACGATGGCGGCGCAGGCCAGCCGGCTGAGCACGCCGAGTTGCTCGCGGGCGCCGACGCTCAAGTGTTCGAGAGCGAGCGTCACGCCATCGAGTGTTCGGCAGGCGAGGCGGAGGTCGTCGTCCAGTTCGATCTCGAACGTGGGTCCGAAGACGATGCGACCGAACTGTTCGATTCGCTGCTTGAACGGCGCTAGGTAACGCCTCCGGCTCTCCGCCCGGCGACGCTCGAAGGTCTCGTACAGAATTTGCGCCGCCAGCGCCCGCGCCTCGGTGCGCTCGTACTCCCGTTCGAGTCGCTCGCAGCGGGCACGGGCCTCCCCGAGTTGCTCGTGCAGGCCCGCCTCGCCCTGAAGCTCCAGACGGCCGCGCAAGGTCGAAAGCGAAAGCTCGTTGTCGTTGAGTTCGGCTTCGGCACGCGTCGTGGCGTCGCGGGCGTTGTCCATCAGCAACTTCAGAGAGTCGGGATCGGCTTCGACCACCGCAGCCCGCGCCTGTTCCAACGCATCTGCGGCACCCTCGACGGCCTGCCGTGCCGACACCAGCGAGGCCCGTAGGTCGGCGTCGGAGCGGTCGTTGCGGGCGTCCGCCAACTCCTTCCGAGCCTTGCCGTGGGCATCTTCGGCATCGCTGATCCTCGCGGCCTGCACGGCCTCTTCCCCCTCGGCCTCCGCCAGGGCTTCCTGCGCATCCGCGGCAGCCCGGCGGCATCTGTCGTGGTAAGCATCCCGCTCGTCCAAGGACCCGTCGGCCGCCGACGCAAGCCGCTTGGCCTCTTCGAAGTCCGCGGGCAGGGCGGGGGCGGCAGGTCTTTCGGCCGCGTACTCTTCGATCCGCCCGGACAGGCCGGCGATCTTCTGAGCCAGGACGTCCAGGGTCAGATCCCGCAGGTCTCGGCCGATCGTCGCAGTCGCCTCTTCGCGGCTGCGTTCGGCCTCCCTCCGCTGCTCGGCCGCCCGCTTCGCCTCGGCGAGGCCCGATACGCCGCCCTGTTCACAGAGGTCTGCGAGGCGAGCGCAGGCTCGGCCCAGTTCGGCGGACCTGTCCCTCGAGCCGCCGCCGGCTGTCACGTGTAGCTGCACCACGTCGGGCAGCGTGATCCGCGCATCGTCAGTGACAGAGAACTCTTGGTCGGTGCCCGCGGGCACTTCGACCGTCTCGCCGGAGATCGTCATCTCGAGGTCGGCCAGGGCGCTGATGGCGAGCGAGGCAGCGGCGCTCCGAGCGGCCGCCTCGGAACGCACCACGTCGAGGTTCGCCGCGTCGATGCGCGCAAGCAGTTCGTCGCCCACCCGTGCCGAATCGAGGTGGACCTCCGCCTCGGCCAAGGCCTGCTGAGCCTCGACCACCCGACCGTGACGCTCGCGCAGCTGCTCCACTTCGATGAGCCGCCGATGGTGGTCGCGGTCGTCGTTGGCCCGCTTCTGCGCCTCCCTCGCCGCAGCCAGCGACTCGGCTGCCACCGAGAGTTCCTCACCGGCAGCCGCGGCCCGGGCGATGGCCGCTGCCAAGACGGGCGCCGACCGTTCGCCGGCAGCCCTGAGGTCTTCCTCTTTCTGCTTCGCGTCGGCAAGGCCCCGGATCAACTCGTCACGGCGCGTCATGTCAGCGTCGGTCCGGTCTCGCTTCTCGACGGCGGCTCGGTGCTCTGCGGCGAGTTTGTCCACCTCCATCTGAAGTCGCTCCAGCGCCTGCCACCTGTCACCGAGCTCCTGCTCTTCGTCCTCCGCGGCGTCTCGCACCTGGGCCAGCCGCTTGCGGTCGGCGAGGCGTCTCTCGACCTCAGCCGCATCGGACTCGATGCCTGCGAGATCCTGCTCGATGCCTGCAACCGCCCTGCGAGCCTCGGCCAAGGCGCGCTCGACCGCCTTGCGATCCGCCTTGGGTTGGCCCGTGCGTGTCCAGGACTCCTCCCGCTGGGCGCAGATTCGGTTCCAGAGGTTGTCTTCGCGGTCACCTGCGGTTTCGCCCGCGGCCGCCAGATCGAGCGCCCTACCCAACGAGGGCACGTTGAAGTCCGGGAGAGCCAACTCGGTGCCCTGCTCAATCCGCAGGGCTTCCCACAAACCCGTGTCGAGGGTCTCCTCGAGCAGTTCGCGCGCCCGATTGTGCGCCTCGCGCCCGGTGAACTGCTCGTGCCGGGGTCCTTCGACGGAGAGAACGGTCTGTGCCCGGCGGTTCCAGCGCTTGGAGTAGACGAGTCGGTAGGGGCCGGTCGTGAACTCCACATCCACTTCGGCACCGGCGTCTCGATCCACCGGCTGCACGCTTGCGACATCCCGATGCTTGGATGAATCCTGGTACCGCAGGATCAACCCCAGAGCCTCGGGGATGCTGGTCTTGCCGACCTCGTTGTCGCCTTCGATGATCGTGACGCCATCGGTCGTGAAGTCCACGCCGCAGTCGGTGACGCCGCGGTAGTTCTGTAGTCGGATCCGATGGAGTCTCATCGCCCCGTCCTCGCCAGCCGGTGCAGAAGGGCCAGCGCATCGCGGGCCACAACTGCCTGCTCGCCGGATTCCGCCAGTTCCCGCAGGTCGCCCAGCGCCTCCTGGGCAAACCCGGAGAGCCCGAGATCATCGATGTCTGCGTCGTCGGGCAGCACGGCCAGGTCGCTGCGACGTTCCCACACTTCGAGAGCCCCGAGCAGATCGGAATGATGGTCCAACAGATCATCGAGTCTCGCCTTCAGGGCAAGGGAGACCTGGCCGACAAGGGACAGCTTGAGGATCGTGCGCTCCTTGGCCTCGATACCGGAGAGCCACCCGTCGAGGGCGTCGACGTCGGCGTCGCCGGTCAGCTCCCATGCTTCTTGGACGAACCTCCACGTACCGACGAACTGGGGCTCGACCTGGACAAGGTCAGTGTCCAGTTCGACGACCAGCACCTTGCCCGGATCGCTCTCGTCGTGGCGCGTTGGCTCGGGGGTGCCCGCATACCAGACCCGACCGGTACGGCCCTCATTGGTGGTCGAATGACGATCGCCGAGCGCTACGTAGTGAATGACCCCGGCGTCGAGCCGGGACTCGAGTCCTCCGAGCGCGATAAGCGTAGGGTCATTGCGGTTCGGGGATCGGAAGTCGAGCGCGCCGTGACCGGCGACGATCCGCACGGTGCCGTCGTCGTGCAGCGCTTCGCAGGCGCCGGCCACGAGATCGGCAAGCGGGCGTTTCGTCGGCCACGGTGCAGGCACAAGGTCGACGCCGGGCGCCACCTCGACGGGGTCCGAATCCTCCAGCACCACGACGTTGGCGGGGCGATTGTCGACGAACGTGGGGGACCTGAACACCGCGGAGGAATCGAGCGGGTCGTGGTTTCCGGGCAGGAGGTAGAAAGTGACCCCTGGAGTCGCCGCCATCGCATCCAGGGCTCGCACGACCACTTGGCGGCCCACCTGATTCGACTCGAACACGTCGCCGCACACCACGACGAACTCGCATCCCTCCTTGACGGCCAGCGCACCGATCCGCCGGATGACATCGATGCGAGCGCCGCTGAAGCGAGCTTGTGCCTCGTCGTTGAGGAAATGCCGCGTCATACCGAGTTGCCAGTCGGCGGTGTGAATGAACTTGACCATGCATGGGAGGATACAAAGGCGGTGTGACAGCCCCGGAATAGCGGCCCGCCGATCGCAAGAAATTTCCGTCGGATTACGAACAGATGTTGTGATTGTCGTAGGGGTTGTGTATAGTACGGGTACCGGTCGATGACCTCCGCTTCGGTGGGGGTCGAGCTTCCCCAACCGGCTTGTCGGCTCAGCCGACCCGAGCCCGACGATGCTGCGTTCCCTGGGGAGCCACCGATGACCGAGTTGAGCCTCTTCTCCGACCAGACCCCACCAGCCACCGAGGCCGGCGAAACCACACCGGCCACCTCTCCTGGCGGCGAGTCGGGGCGCGGCGGGCTGTCCTCGGAGCGTCTGTTAGCGCTGTTGGATGCGCTGGTTGGCGGTTTGGACGGGTTGGGCGGTGGGCGCCTGGAGGAATGCCTGCGCATCATCGGGCGGTGTGAGGCCCGGTTGGCGGCGGTGAAGGCCGGCAAGGTCGCCGAGTTGGCGCGGTGGCGGGGTGAGGCGCACGCCGCGGCGGTGCTGCGGGGCGATTTGAAGCAGTCCCGCGGCGGCGCCAGGCGAGACGTGCAGTTCGCTGAGCGGCTGAGTGATCTGCCCAAGACGGCCGAGGCGTTGGCGGATGGGGACGTGACGCCCGAGGCGGCTCGGACGATCGCCGACGCCTCAGCGCACACGCCGGTGGACGAGGACGAACTGCTGGACGCAGCGGGGACCGAACCCGCCGACGTGTTCGCCCGCACCGTCCGCGATCACGTCAACGAGCGAACCGCCGCCGAAGATCTCGAGGAGCGCCGCCGTCGCCAGCGGTCGCGCCGCGAGGCGAACATCAAGCAGCAATCCGACGGCATGTACAAGCTGTTCGGCACCTTCGACCCCCTCGCCGGCGCCCGTATCGAGACCGCGCTGGCGGCGATGGCCCAACACCTCTGGCACGGCGAGGATCCCAAGAACCGCGCCAGCGCCGCCCAGCGCTACGCGGATGCGCTCGAAGCGCTCATCACCCGCCAGGACGCCGGCGGCGCGGGCGGCGCCAAGTTCCAGCGCACTGCCCTTGTCGTCGTCGCCGACTACGACCTGCTGGCCGGCCAACTTGGCGACACCCGGCTGGTCGACGGCACCCCCTTGGCGCCCAGCGAACTCCTCAAGGTCGCCCTGGAGGCCGACATCCTGCCCGCCCTGTTCGACTCCAAGAGCCAACCCCTGTGGCTGGGCCACAAGACCCGCACCGCCAGCGTCGCCCAACGCGTCGCCCTGGCGATCCGCGACCGGGGCTGCGTCATCTGCGGCGCCGCCAACAGCTACTGCCAAGCCCACCACGTCATCCACTGGTCAGACGGAGGCCCCACCGACATCGACAACCTCTGCCTGCTCTGCAGCGACTGCCACCACAGACAGATCCACGAACTCGGAGCCGACCTGACCCGCCAACCCGACGGCACCTACAAGCTCGAACATCCACCGAACTTCGCGGGGCCGGCGAGCTACAACGGCAAACCCCGAAACGGCAAAGCCCGAACCGCCAAAGCCCGAGCCGCCGACGCCGGGACCGCCAGGGCCCACGGCGGCCAACACGGCCGGCCACGACGCCGAAGCCGCACCACCGTCACCAACGAAACCAACCGAATCGCCGATCAATGCCTCCAATGCTGAGCAGCCACGCCACCCGCATGCGGGTGACAGTCGGGCACCGGCTCGTCGCAGTGCCCTCTCCGATGGTACGCTCTGGTGGAATTTCCCCCTGAGACAAAGAATCCGGTGGATTCACGCCCAGGGAGGCAAGCAAACCCATGCAGGACGCCAACCTCGAACTCATCATCACACTGGTGTCGATCATCGGCACGGTCTTGGCCGCCTTCGGTTTCCTGCACCGCGAGATGCGCCGCGGCTTCGAACGCGTCGACCGGAAATTCCATGACGTCGATCGCAAGTTCGAACAGATGGAGGCGAAGTTCGACAAGAAGTTCGACGGGCTGCGCGCCGACGTGAGCGCCCTGCAGGTGAGCGTGGCCCGCATTGAAGGGCATCTGGGTCTCGTCGCAACGGCACCCGCGCCCACCGCGCCGCGCGCCGGCAGCGAACCTCCCGAACGGGCTGCCTAGCTGAGATCCGGCAACCAGCCGCCCGCCGAAGGGGGGTTGGTGCCGGGGCCGTTAGCCGGGGATCAGGACGGTGGCGGTGCCGGCGAGGACCGCCTCGGTGCCGTTGCGGGCCAGCCAGACGTCGCAGTCCACAAGTCGGCCTTCGGAGCCCGGGCGGACCGCGGTCACCTGGCCGCCGGCCACCAGCCGGTCCTCGGCGAAGACGTTGCCCAGGAACCGCACCTTCAGCCGCCGGAAGTTGGCGGGGCCGCCGGCCCAGTCCGCCAGCATGTCGATGACGTAGCCCATGTTGTTGGGCCCCTGGTTCACCGGGCGGTCCCCCAGGCCCAGCCGGCGCACGTCCTCGACGTCCCAGTGGATCGTGTTGGGATCGCCCAGCAGTGCCGCCATGGTCTTCATCTTCTCGGCGCTCACGGACTCGATGACGCGCTGCGGCAACTCGTCGCCGATCCTCACCTGCCGGGCCTCTGCGGTGCTCACAATTCCCTCGGGCAGATGAAGGAGTTGGTGCAGACGCCGGCGATTTCGCCGTCGGGTGCCACGACCTCCAGGCGGAACGTCAGCAGGTCGAACGTGCCGATGGCATCGCCCTGCTTGCGCTTCACGTCGGTGATCTCACCACGAACCTCGTAGCGCACACCGGTGCGCAGCGGCACACGCACCTCCATGTCGCATTCCCCGAACATGGGACCGTCGGAGGCGCTGGTGTGCGCCAGGTCGAACAGCTCGGCGACCGACAGGCCCATCCCGCCCATGGCCGCGTAGTAGCAGAACATGGGGTGCGCCAGATCGTCGCCGCGCTGCGACGAGCCGATGACGTCGTTGGTCAGCCAGTTCCGGTAGTGCTCGAGGTCGAACGATCCGCCGGGCAGTACCCGCCCGACGAGTTCCTGCATCCGCTCGAAGGGGATCACGACCGCGTCCCCGCACCGCCGCGCCCGGGGTGGCTCACCCCAGCGCCCGGTCCAAGTCGGCCAGCAGGTCGTCGACGGTCTCGATGCCCACCGACAGGCGCAGCAGACCGGGATCCACCGCCAGCGGGCTGCCGGCCACCGAGAGGTGGGTCATGGTGGCAGGTTGCTCGATGAGCGACTCCACCGCACCGAGGGACTCGGCCAGGCGGAACACCCTTGTGGCACGCACGGCGGCCACAGCGGCGGCCTCGCCCCCGGCCACCACGGCCGACACCATCCCGCCACCCCGGCGCATCTGCCGGATGGCCACGTCGTGGCCCCGATGACTCGCCAGGCCCGGGTACAGCACCCGCGTCACGGCCGGATGCCCGTCGAGGAAGGTCGCCACCGCCTCGGCGTTGTCGCAGTGGCGATCCATGCGGACGCCCAAGGTCTTGACGCCGCGCAGCAGCAGGTAGCAGTCGAACGGGGCGGGCACGGCCCCCGCCGCGTTCTGCACGAACGCCAGCCGCTCGGCCAGGTCGTCGTCGTTGACCGCCACGAACCCGCCGACCACGTCGGAATGGCCACCCAGGTACTTCGTGGCCGAATGCAGCACCACGTCGGCCCCCAGCGCCAGGGGATTCTGCAGGTACGGCGTGGCGAACGTGTTGTCCGCCACGACGACAGCCCCGGCGGCGTGTGCGATGTCGGCCACCGCCGCGATGTCGACGACGGTGAGCAGAGGATTGGTGGGGGTCTCGAGCCACACCTGGCGCGTCGCGGGTCCGACGGCGGCGGCCACCGCCCGCTCGTCGGTCATGTCGACCGCGGTCCAGTCGATGCCGCGCTCGCCGTAGACCGCGGCGATGAGCCGGTAGGTGCCGCCGTAGCCGTCCGCGCCCAGCACCACGTGGTCGCCGGGGCGCAGCAGCCGGAGCACGGCGTCCTCCGCAGCCATGCCGCTGGCGAAGGCGAGACCGTGAGCCGCCCCTTCCAGCCCGGCCACGCAGCTCTCCAGCGCGGCCCGCGTGGGGTTGCCGCTGCGCGAGTACTCGAAACCCAGGTGCTCACCCGGCGCCGGCTGCACGAACGTGGTGGCCAGGTGGATGGGCACGGTGACGGCTCCGGTGGCTTCGTCGGGCCCCTGGCCGACGTGGATCGAGCGGGTCTCGAAGCCCCAGCCGTCCGGGCCGCCCCTCACGTCACCCCCATCTCGGTCGTCCCCACCTCCGTCGGGCCCGCCGCTCATGACGGGGTGCCGTTGCCGATGCCGGGGGACAGGTCGCCGGGGTCCGGCGAGGTGGGCTCCGGTTGACCCGCGGACAGGAACCCGAGCACATCCGCGCGGGACACCACCGCTCGCGGGCGACCGCCGTCGAGCACCAGCAGCGCCGGCGACCGCTCCAGTCTCGTCACCGCCAGCGCCACCGACTCCCCCACCCCGATCTGCTCCAGCGGTCTGCTCATGACCTGCTCCACGGGGCGTTCCAGCAGGTCGCCGTCGAAGGCGAGCGCCACGAGTTGCAGTTCGTCGACCGATCCCACGACCTCGGCAGCGGTCAGCGGCATTTCGCCCTTGGCCACCGGGAGCTGGCTCACGCCGTAGTCGCGCATCCGGGTCACGGCGAGGCGCACCGGGTCCCCGGGGTGGACGTACACCAGCGGGGGCACGGCGCCCGCCCGGGCGTCGAGCACGTCCTTGACACACGGACTCTCGCCGATCAGGAAGCCGTGTGACGCCATCCAGGAGTCGTTGAAGACCTTCGACAGGTAGCCCCGACCGGCGTCGGGCAGCAACAGCACGACGACGTCGTCGGGTCCGCAGGCACGGGCCACCTCCCGAGCGGCACAAACCACGGTGCCCCCGGAACCGCCGATGAGCAGACCCTCGCGGCGCGACACCGCCCGTGCCATGTCGAAGGAGTCCCGGTCGGAGATGGGGATCACGCGGTCCACCACCGACCGGTCGTAGGTCTCGGGCCAGAAGTCCTCGCCGATGCCCTCCACCAGGTAGGGCCGGCCCGAACCGCCGCTGAAGACCGACCCCTCGGGGTCGGCGCCGACAACCTGCACGTCCGGGTTCCGCCGCTTGAGGTAGCGGCCAACGCCGCCGAGGGTTCCGCCGGTGCCGGCTCCCGCCACGAAGTGCGTGATGCGACCATCGGTCTGGCGCCAAAGTTCGGGGCCGGTGGTTTGCTCGTGGGCCAGCGGGTTGACCTGGTTGAAGTACTGGTTGGGCCGGTAGGCGCCGGGGATCTCGGCCGCCAGGCGGGCCGCGGTGGAGTAGTACGAATCGGGATCGTCGGGGGCGACCGCCACCGGGCAGATCACCACCTCGGCGCCGTAGGCCCGCAGGAGTTGCACTTTCTCCGGGCTGACCTTGTCGGTCATCACGAAGATGCAGCGGTAGTCCCGCTGCGCCGCCACCATGGCGAGCCCCACGCCGGTATTGCCCGACGTGGGCTCGATGATGGTGCCGCCGGGAGACAGCAGGCCCTCCCTCTCGGCGGCGTCGATCATGGCCACGGCGGGCCGGTCCTTCACGCTGCCGCCGGGATTGAGCATCTCCAGCTTGGCCAGCACTTCACACGGGAGCCCGGCCAGCACCCGCCGCATCCGCACCAGCGGGGTGTTCCCGATGAGGTCGAGGACCGAGTCTGCGACCTCCACGCCTTCACGCTATCTGTGCCGGGCGGCGACACGGACCCCGGGACGGCGGTGAGAGTGCCGCGGCGCACCGCCGCCGGGCAGCGCTCGGCGCGGCGACGGCGTCGCCGCGCCGCTCAGAGTTCGTCGCTGCCGGCCAGGGTGGCGTCGGGGCTGTGGCCGTAGCAGTGCTCCAGCAGCCGGGCCTCGGTGATCTCGTCGCCGACCGCCTCGCCCACGATGGCGCCCTCGCGCATGGCGATGACGCGGTGGCAAACCCCCACGAGTTCGCCGAACTCCGAGGAGATGAAGACCACTGCCTTGCCCTCGGCGGCCAGTTGCTCCATCAGCGAGTAGACCTCCTCCTTGGCCCCGACGTCGATTCCGTGGGTGGGTTCGTCGAAGATCAGCACCGAGGCGCCCGAACGCAGCCAGCGGCCGAGCACCAGCTTCTGCTGGTTGCCGCCCGACAGCCAGGCGGCCGGCGTCAGGTCCGACGGCGTCTTGATGTCGAGGTCGCGCACCGCCGCCAGGGAGGCCTCGCGCTCCTTGGGACCCGACGGCATGGCCAGGTGCCGCGCCCTGCGAAAGCTGCGGAGGGTGCCCAGGGTGATGTTGCGGCGCACGTTGAAGTCCCGGATGAGGCCCTGGTTGCGCCGATCCTCGGGCAGCAGCACGATCCCGGCGCCGATGGCATCGGCGGGCTTCCGGATCGAGACCTCCTCCCCGTGCAGGCGGATCGTCCCGGCGGTGCGATGGTCGGCGCCGAAGACGGCTCGCATCAACTCGGTGCGTCCGGCTCCCACCAGACCCGCCACCCCGAGGATCTCACCCTCACGAATGCTGAATGAGGCATCGTGTATGTGGCCCGACACCTCGACGCCTTCGACCTCGAGCACCACGGGCGAGTCGGGCGGACCGCCGACGCCGTGTGTGCGGCGCCGCTGCAGCGCGGTCTCGCTGGCGTCCTCGCCGGTGATCTCCTCGATGAGGGTGCGGGTGTCGAAGTCCTCGGTGGGCCGGTCGTCGACCACGGCACCGTCGCGCATCACCACCACCCGGTCGGTGATCTCCAGGATCTCCTCCAGCCGGTGCGACACGTACACGACCGCAACACCCGATGCGGACAGATCGCGGATCACGGCGAACAGGTGGCTCGTCTCCTCGTCGGTGAGCGAGCCCGTGGGCTCGTCGAGGACGACCAGGCGGGCCTGGGTCACCAGGGCTCGGGCGATCATGACGAGCCGCTGCTGTGCCACGGGGATCGTGCGGATCGGCACACCCGGCGAGACACCGCCGCCGAGGCGCGCCAACACCTCGCGGGACTGGCGCCGCAACTTGGCGAAGTCCACCAGAACGCCCGCCTGGCGGGGATAGCCGAGACCGAGTTCCACGTTCTCGGCAACGGACAGATCACCGACGACCGAGAGTTCCTGGTGCACGAACGACAGCCCCAGCAACGTGGCGTCGTGGGGGTTGTGCAAGTGGATCTCGTTGCCGTCCAGAAGGATCCGACCCTCGTCCGGGGCGGTGGCCCCGGCCAGGATCTTGATGACGGTGCTCTTGCCGGCGCCGTTCTTGCCGACCAGCCCGACGACCTCACCGGGCCGGATGGCGAGGGAGACGTGGTCGGCGGCGCGCACGCCGGGATAGTCCTTGACCAGCCCCTGGACCTCCAGGAACACCTCGCCGGAGGCTGCGGCGGTTGCGGTGGCGCTCATGCCGTGGGACCCCGGCTACTTGCGCCGCAGCATGATCTGGCTGACCAGCACGCCGAAGATCAGGATCACACCCTTGGCGATGTTGATCCAGGCGTTGGAGATCTGCAGCGACAGCAGGCCCACCTCGATGACACGCAGGAACAACGCCCCCACGATCGTGCCCGGGATGCTGAACTGCCCCGGTCTGAACACCGCCGCTCCGAGGAACACCGCCGCGTAGGCATCCAGCAGGAAGGCGTCGCCCAGGTTCAAGCGGATGCCCGAGATGCCGGCGGTGAGCAGGATCCCTATCAGGGAGGCCAGCAGAGCGACGATCACGAAACCGAGCAGACGGATCCGCGCCACGGGGATACCCGCCAGACGCGCCGCCTCGGTGTTGCCGCCGATGGCGTACATGTAGCGCCCGACCTCGGTGCGGTCCATGATGATCCACGCCGCCGCAACGATGCCGAACGCAATGAACACGGGACGTCGCAGGTCCCAGAACTCCACGTTCCGGGCCAGGTCCACGTAGAAGGGTTGGGCCCCCACGGGGATGGTGATCGAGCGATTGCTCGTCCAGAGCTGTTCGATGCCCTTCAGGCCCACCAATCCCGCCAGCGTGATGACGAACGACGATGCCCCGACATACGAGATCAGGAAGCCGTTGAACAACCCGACGGCGGCTCCCACGCCCAGGGCTGCCAGCATCGCGATCCACACGGGTTGCTCGAAGTTGACCATGAGCGCCACGGCGGTGGCGCCCGAGAGACCGACCATGCTGCCGAAGGACAGGTCGAAGTCTCCCATCGACAGCACGAACGTGAGCGCCGTGGCGAGTACCAGCAGAGGCACGAACGACGACGGCAGGAACAGCACGTTCTGCACGTGGTTCTGCGTGAGGAAGACCTCGGGATCCAGCGCCTTGAAGAGCACCACGACCATTGCGAAGACCACCAGCAGCCCGTAGCGGGCGAAGAAGTCCCGCACGTTGATCCGGCTGGAGAGGCTGCCGGTCGTGTGGGTGGCCTCGCTCACAGGAGCGCTCGAGCCGGCCCCGTCGCTTCCCGTGCCTGTGTCGTCGCTCACGTGCGTCTCCCCTGCGTCGTTCGGCCTCTGCAAGTTAGTCGCGGGATCCGCGCCTCCCCGAAATGGCGGAGGGGGACGCAGCCACCTCGGCTGCGTCCCCCTCCGATCTAGGTCTTGATCGGTCTCGATCCCGTCACGATCGCTCGCTGCGGGACCGGTGGACCGGTCTCAGCCGATGTTGCCGTCAGCCGATGTTGCTGTACGCCGCTGCCCAGCGGGCCTCGAAGAAGTCCACGTAGTTCGCCCAGCGCGGATCCGTGGGCGTGGGATACGGGCCGCGGCCCGGGACGCACTCGTCACCAACATCCTCCGGCGTGACGATGAACGGGATCGAGAACTGCCAGGCGTTGCCGTCGGCGTCCTCGTAGTAGGGACGCAACTCGTCGGTGAACTGGGTGCCCTTGGCGTAGTACGAGGCGATCTGGTCGATCGCCACATAGCTGCCCCACTCCAGGTTCTCCTCCGAGGAGGCGTCCACACCGCCTGCCAGCATCTGCTGCTGCGTGGTGCAGTTGGCGTAGAACGTGAGCACCATCGGGCGGTCCGGCGGTGACACCCCGGCGAAGCTCTCGGTGATCACCGGGCCGACACCGATCGCCGCCAGGTCGAAGGTCAGCCAGAAGGCCAGCGAATCCGGTGCCTGCAGCAGCCAGTTGGCCGCCAGGTCGGCAGCGGTGCCGATGACGTCGGCGAAGTCGACCATCTCGACCGCGCCGATGGTGACGCCGGTGCCCTCGACGGCGGCACGGAGCTGATCCTCACGGTCGGATCCCCACTTGGCGAAGCCGGCACTGGAGATCTGGACCGGGCCGTCCTTGCCGCGGTTGTCCATCATCCACTCGGCCAGCACGCGGCCCAGCGCTGCGTCGTTCGGGTTGAACGAGGCTGCGTACAGGTGGTAGAAGCTCTGGGTTCCGCCGGTGTTCACGAACGGGATGCCCGCATCGCGTGCCCGGGCGAGGCCCTCCACGATCACCTCGACGGTCGTGCCGTCGGTGACGATGGCGTCCACGCCGGAGTTGATGAAGCCCTCCAGGCAGGTCTGCATGGCGTCGGGCACGCCCTCGGCGTCGCAGTACTCCCAGTCCCAGCCGAGGTATTCCACGGCGTCCTGGGCGGTGAACTCCAGGCGCTGCGCGGCCTCGGAGGCGCCGAGCACCTGCAGGTAGCCGATCGTGAGTTGCGGCAGCTCGACCGCAGGACCGCTCGGCCAGGCGATGGCCGTGCCCATCGAAGCCTCCGGCGGCGTCCAGCCCTCGGGCTTGTCCACCAGCGCGGGCGGCGCCATGTCGTCCATGTCGTCCATGGGCTCCTCGGCCGGCTCGACCGGTGGCGGCGGCGGTGGCGGCTCGGCTGCGGCCGCTGCGGCCGCTGCCTCCGCCTCGGCCTCCGCCTGCGCCGCGGCCTCGCGGGCCGCGTCGGCCTCGGCCTGCGCCGACGCCGCCTCGTCGCGGGCGGCGGTTGCGGCGCTCTGCGCCTCGGCGAGTGCAGCCTCAGCGGCTGCCACGGCTTCCTGGTTGCCCTCGGCGGTCGCTTGGGCCAGTTCGGCGGCAGCCTGAGCGGCCTCGGCCGCCCTCAGTGCCGCCTCGGCCTGCGCCGACGCGGCCTGCGCGTCGGCCAGCGCGGTGTCCGCCTCGCTGCCGGCGGCATTGGCCTCGGCCAGGGCCGAGTCTGCGGTGTCGGCGGCGCCGTCGTCGGTGGCACAGGCCGCTGTCAGCAGCGACAGAGCCAAGCCGAGCGACAGCAGTCGCCAGAGCGTTCGTTTACGGTTGGGCATCTCTCCCCTCCTTCGCCCGGACGGGCGATCTGTCTCCGTGGATTATCAAACGAGAGTTTGGTCGTCAAAACCTAGCAGCGAGAACGCGGCGTTCAACTCGGGTTCACCGCCTGTTGCAGGCACCGCTACCAGCGGCAGGCCTGGGGTATCGCCGGGTGCTCGATGGCGGGGTATTTCTTGTGCAGTGGCTGCACGACCTCCTCGCCGAAGCGCAGGATCTGCTCCCGGGCGGCCTCGAAGCCGGGGCCGGTCACCATGCGGAAGCGCATCGTGAAGTACTGCACCCCGTACTCCTCGTGATACTGCTCGAGACGCTCACGGCACTGGGCCGGCGTGCCGACCACGATGTGCTCCCGGGCACTCTCAGCGGTGATCTTCTCCGGTGAGTCGAAGGCGGGGTGGTGCGCCAGGATCCCCTGGGCGCAGTAGAAGCGCATCTCCGAGACGTAGTGGGTGCCGAACTCGGCCGCCGCCTGCTCGAAGCTGTCCGCCACCCAGCCGTTGCGCATCAGCACCACGAACGGCTCCTTGCCCAGCGAGGCGGCGCGGGCCCGGTAGGCGCCCACCTGCGACTCCCACGTCTCGGCGAGGATCGGGAAGTCGTCACAAGTCCAGTTCTCCGCGTAGGTGGCGCAGCGCTCGATGGAGACCGGGAACTGCCCCCCGCCCCAGAACGGGAAGCGCGGCTGCTGGTAGCACTGGGGCGACAACAAGCCGTCGCGCACCGAGTAGAAGTCGCCCTCGACGCTGAATCGCTCGCCCTTCGACAGCAGCGCCTGCTCGATTATCCGTACGTTCTCCAGGTAGCGCCCCAGCATGCGCTCCCGCGGCACCCCGAATTGACCCCAGTAGCCTTCGTGGAAGCCCCGGCCCCAGGTCATGAAGAGCCGCCCGCGCGACAGGTTGTCGATGATGGCGCACTGCTCGGCCACGTGCATCGGGTGGTAAAGCGTGTTGACCAGGCAGTAGGCGCCGATACCGACACGGCGGGTCTCCCGCGCCAGGATCATCAGCAGGTTCAGCGGCGACCCGAAATACGACTCGGTACGCCCGTGGCGGTCGGGCACCTGGATCGAGTGAAAACCCGCCCGCTCGGCCAGGATGCACTCCTCCACCAGGGCATGCAGCGTGGCCGCGGCGTTGCGCCGGTCCGGCAGCGGCTGGTCGTAGCCGCCCGCGTTCGTGTCCACCAGATAGCCGATGCGCATGGTCAGACCTGGCGGTCGGCGCTCTCCCAGTAGGGCTCCCGCAGCTTGCGCTTGAGGATCTTGCCGGTGGGAGCCTTGGGCAGTTCCGGCACGAACTCCACCGAGCGGGGCTTCTGGTAGGAGGCAAGGTTCTGCCGGGCCGCCTCGATGATGTCGTCCTCGCCGGCGCTCATCTCGGGCTTCAGCACCACGAACGCCTTCACCGACTCGCCCCAGGTGTCGTCGGGCACGCCGATGACGGCGCACTCCAGCACCGCGGCGTGCCGGGCGATGGCTTCCTCCACCTGCACCGAGTAGATGTTCTCGCCGCCGGAGATGATCATGTCCTTGGCCCGGTCCACGATGAACACGTAGCGCTCGTCGTCCCAGCAGGCGATGTCGCCGGTCCACATCCAGCCGTCGCGGATGGTCTGGGAGGTCAGGTCGGGGCGGCGGAAATAGCCCAGCATGTTGGCCTCGGAGCGCACGATGATCTCGCCGGGCGTCTTGCCGTCGGTGGGCACGTCGCTGCCGTCGGGGTGCACCACCCGCACCGAGGTCACGAAGCCCTCCCGTCCGCACGAGCGCAGCCGCTCCGGCCGATGGTCCTCGTGGATGGCCCGCAGGTGGTCCTCCTGGGACAGGAAGCACATGGTGGTGCCCTCGGTCTGGCCATAGCCCTGGATGAGGGTGCAGGGGAATTGCTCCAGGGCCTCGGTGATGACCCGCGACGGCATCGGACCGCCGCCGTACTGGATGTTGCGCAGGCTGGAGATGTCGTAGCGGTCGAAGCCGTCGGTGGCCATCATCCAGTTGAGCATCGTGGTGACGCCCAGGAAGGCCGACACCCGCTCGGCCTCGATGAGGTCCATGGCCAGTTTGGCGTCGAAGTTCATGAGCACCAGCGGGCAGCCGTGGGCCAGGTAGTTGATGGCCAGCACGACGGGGATGTGGAACATCTGCCCGGTGAGCATGTAGACGTCGCTGGGGACGATCCGCTCGGCCACCGTCTGGTTCAGCATCCCGAACCAGCAGCTGCGATGGCTGTGCAGCGCTCCCTTGGACTCGCCGGTGGTGCCGCCGGTGTAGAGGATGAACAGCGGATCGTCGCCACCGATGGCCGACGAGCCGGCCGGCTCGTCGTCGGAGGCACTCTCGGTGAGACGCTCGTAGCTGCCGTCGCCGCCGGGGCCGTACTGCAGCCAGTGCTCCACGCTGTCCACCATCCCCGAGAGGTCGGATGCGACGTCGTGGTAGTCCGGCCCGCTGATGTAGGCCCGCGGCTCACCGTTGTCGGTGATCTTCTTCAGTTCCGGCGGCGAGAGGCGCCAGTTCACGGGCTGTGCCACCAGCCCGGTGCGCCCGCAGGCGAAATACAGCGCCGCGTACTCAGCCGAGTTGCGGCTCAGCACGCCGACTCGGTCGCCCTGTTCCAGACCCAGACCGCGCAGGCCGTTGGCCAGGCGCCTGACGTGATTGTCGAAGTCGGCCCAGTTCACCCGCTGCCCGGTGGTGGCGTCGATGATGGCGGTGCCCTGCGGTTTCTGGCGGGCCCACTTCGCCGGGATCTGGCCGATGTTCATGGCTCAGTAGGGCAGGTCGAGGTGCAGGTGCCGACGCTGCAACTTCCACTCCCCGTCGGTGAGAACCACGGTGTCGGTGTACAGACCGCTGGACAGCACCGTGAGGGCGCCGTCCTCCACCGAGATGAGGATGAGGTTGGAGACGGCGGTCACCGACGTGTCGGTCTCGTCGGTGAAGTAGACGTTGGTGATGCAGTGGCGCCGCTGGTCGGTCTGGGATTCGTGGGCGCCCTCGAACAGGGCCCGGATGTTCTCCTTGCCGGCGAAGACCATCGGCTCGTTGCCGGCGATGACCAACTCGAAGACGCTGTCCTCCAGGAAGAGGTCCATGATGAACTCGAGGTCGCCGGTGTCGTAGGCGGTGCCGGCCCGGTTCAGCAGGCCGGTGATGGCAAGTGTGTCAGCCATTGGATGCTCCTTCGGTTGTGATGCTCGTCGGTTCGGTGCGCTAGTCGAGGCCGATCTGGTCGACGGTGCCGCGCCAGGCCAGGGATCCGCCGTCGATCAGAATGTAGGCGCCGTTGATGAAGGACGCCTGCGGGCCGGCCAGGAAGCAGACCAACTCGGCAACCTCCTCCGGCGTGCCGAGCCGCGGGATGAGGCTCGTGTTGACGAGTGCCTTCTCGAAGGCCACCGGGTCCTCGGCCTGCTGCACGAAACGGGTCACCATCTCGGTGGCGATGGCGGTGGGGCCGTAGCAGTTGACCCTGATGCCGTAGGGCGCCAGATCCACGGCCAGATTCTGGGTCTGCAGCCGGATGCCGCCCTTGGAGGTGCCGTAGGCGGAGTTGCGGGGGTAGGCGGACTGCGAACCCGTCGAGGCGGCGTTGATGATGGAGGCGTAGTCGCTCTGCTTGAGATACGGCACCGCGGCCTTGGCGCAGATCCACGGGGCGATGGCGTTGACCTCCACGACCCAGCGGAACACGTCGATCGGCATCGTCTCCAGCGAGGTGTTCTCCCCGGCGCGGGCCGTCTCGTGCACGCCGGCGTTGTTGTGCAGCACGTCGATGCCCCCGAAGCGTTCGGCGGTGGCGGCCATGAGCGCCTCGATCTGCTCGGCGTCGGTGACGTCGCAGGCGAAGAAGTCGGCGTCCCCGCCATCGGCGCGGATGTCGGCGGCGACCTGCTCGCCGGCCTCGGCGGAGGAGGCCAGATCGCTCACCATCACGGCGGCTCCCTTGGAGGCGGCGACTCGCGCGGTGGCGGCGCCGATGCCGGCGGCGGACCCGGTAATGACGAAGCGCATTCCTTCGATGCTCATGGGGGTTCCCTTCTACGGTTGATCGCTGGTTGTTCGGTCGTTGGACGGTAGTCGGAGTCGGCTCCCGGAGCGGCCGCGTGGCGACCCGCCGGCGCTGCGCCGGGAGTGGGTGCCTCAGGCGGCGGGCCGGAAGGTCAGCGGCATATTGACGGGTGATCGGGTGAACACGCCCACCGGGGTCGGCGAGCCGTTGGCGAAGGCGATGTCGTCCATGGCGTCGAGCAGCTGGTTGGTGCCGGTCTCCACCTCGTTGAGGGCCAGGATGGCGCCGACGCAGAAGTGCCGTCCCAGTGCGAAGGAGGTGTGGTTGGCCGCGGCCGTGAAGGCCTTCTCCATGTCCAGGTCCTCCCGGAAGATGTCGAAGCGGTCGGGGTCGTCGTACTTCCGGGGGTCGCGGTTCGCCCCGGCGAGCAGGCAGGTGACCGTGGCGCCGGCCGGGATGGTCCCCTCCGACATCTCCACGTCGGTTGCGGTCTCGCGCATGATCATCTGCACCGGCGGCGTGTGCCGCAGGGTCTCGGCGAAGGCGTTGCGGATGAGGCTGCGGTCGGCGCGCACCGCCGCCATCTGCTCGGGGTGCTCGATGAGGCGCCAGAACATGTTGGCCATGGACTTGTCGGTGGTCTCGCCGCCGGCGGTCAGCAGCAGGCTCACGAAGGCCTTCACCTCGATGTCGCTGAGGCGCTCGCCGTCGATCTCGGCCTGGCAGAGCGTGGTCAGCAGGTCGTCACCGGGAGAGCTCCGGCGATCGGCGATGATCGGCAGCATGTACGCCTGCAGCTCGTCGCGGGTGCGGATGCCGGCGGCCATCACGTCGGGGTCGCCGATGAGGTTCGACAGGAACGCCATGATCGAGCTGTACCAGCCGTGGAAGCGATCGTGGTCGGACTTGGGCAGGCCCAGCATGTCCACGATCACGTTGATCGGGAAGCGGGTCGTGTACTGCTGCACGAAGTCCACGTGCCCGTCGGCGCGCCAGTCGTCGATGAGTTCGGCGCTGCAGCGCTCGATGACCGGCATGAATTTCTCCCGCAGGTCGGCGCCGCGGAACGCCGGCGTGACCAGGTTGCGGTGGCGGGAGTGGTCGCGCCCCTCCATCTGCAGGATGGTCGGCCCGTGCACCGGCTCGAGCTGCCACTCGTAGTTGTTGGAGTTGAAGGCCGGATCCTTGAAGGCGCGCTCCACGTCCTCATAGCGGCTGATCATGTAGGAGTTCATGGCGTCGTGGAAGTGGACCGGGTGCTCGTCGCGCATCATCTCGAGCACCGGGAAGGGGTCCTCGGAGAACTCCGGCGAGAGGATGTCGGGGGTCATGGTGTGTTCCTTGGGTTCGTTGTCTCGATAGTGGCCAAGTGCTGCAGCCTCGGCGCCCGGTCTCGATCGTCAGGACGTGGGCGTGAAGGTGAGGTCCATATGCAGCGGGGAGCGGGTGAACACTCCCTCCGGCGTCGGCGGACCGTTGGCGAAGGCCAAGTCCTCGCAGGCGTCGAGCACCTGGTTGCTGCCCGTGACGACCTCGGTGAGCGCCAGCAGTGCCCCCACGCAGAAGTGGCGCCCCAACGCGAACGTCAGGTGGTTGGCCCCGGAGGTGAAGGCCCGCTCGGTGTCCAGGTCGTCGCGGAAGATGTCGAACCGGTCGGGCTCGGCGAAGGCCCGCGGGTCGCGGTTGGCCCCGGCCAGCAGGCACGTGACCGTCGAGCCCGCCGGGATCGTCCCGCCGGTCACCTCCACGTCCTCCGACGGCTGGCGCATGATCATCAGGACCGGCGGCGTGTGGCGCAGGGTCTCGGCGAAGGCGTTGCGGATCAGGCTGCGGTCCGCGCGCACCGCCGCCAGCTGGTCGGGGTTCTCGATCAACCGCCAGAACATGTTGGTGAGCGACCGGTCGGTGGTCTCACCGCCGGCGGTCAGCAGCAGGCTCACGAACGACTTGATCTCGATGTCGCCGAGCCGCTCCCCGTCGACCTCGGCGTGAACCAGCTTGGTGAGCAGGTCGTCGCGCGGGTTGGCCCGGCGGTCGGCGATCACGGGCAGCATGTACGCCTCCAGGTCCTCGCGCACCTGCTCGCCGGCGGCGTTGATCTCGGGGTCGCCCGCCAGGTTGGCGAGATAGACGTTGATCGTGGTGTACCAGCGATGGAACAGGGCGTGGTCGCCGGCCGGCAATCCGAGCATGTCGACGATCACCTTGACGGGGAACCACGTGGTGTACTGCTGCACGAAGTCGACGTGGCCGTCGTGCCGCCAGGCGTCGAGCAGTTCGGCGCTGTTGCGCTCGATGACCGGCAGGAAGTTGTCCTCCAGCACACGGCCCCTGAACTCGGGCGCCACGAGGTTGCGGTAGCGCGAGTGGTTGCGCCCCTCCATGGACAGCAGCGTGGGCCCGTGCACAGGCTCGAGTTGCCATTCGTAGTTGAGGGTTGTGAAGACAGGATCCTTGAAGGCGCTGGAGACGTCCTCGTAGCGGGTGATGAGGTACGAGTTCATCTGCTCGTGGAAGCAAAGCGGATGGTCCTCCCGCAGAGCCTCCAGGATCGGGTAGGGATCCTCGTTGAACGCCGGTGAGAGGATGTCCGGGGCTTCGGCGGCCATGGATCTCCTTCCTTCGACGCTCCCGCGCCCGTGCGCGGTCCGCGGCGGCGAGCGTTGCCGCTGGTCGCGGGCACGACGCGGCGCGCTCTCGGCCCTGCACGATATCAAACAAGCGGTTGACAGTCCGCTGCCGTTGGTACAGTCGTACGGTGTGGGAGGCGGCGTCGGGATCGTGAACACCGGTGACCGGACGGCGCTATACGCCCGGGAGGGGTCCGGGCGCGATCCTCGCCCCGATGCGACCCCCGAAGGGCTCCGGGGCGGGCGCTGTGTCGCCTGCGGCTACCCGATGCTCTACCTGCCGCCGCTGTGCCCCGCCTGCGGCGGGTCACCCGTCGAGCCGGCCACGTTCGGACCCGCCGGAACGGTCTGGAGCTCGACCGTCCTGCGGGTGCGCGTCGCGGACCGCAAGCCGCCGGCGGTTCTGGCCTACGTGGACTTCGACGGAGGCCCTCGGGCCCTCGTGCACGTGGACGGCACCGGCGAGCAGCCGCTGCTCCCGGGCGCCCGCGTGCGCCTGTTGGGCCGCGACGACCGCGGCGACCCGCTGGTGACCCCGGTCGACCTCGACACCCGCGCCGGTGGGGGTGGGCGACCGTGAACTCCGGCCACCGCCCCCCGCCGCCACAGCCGGTCGCCACCGCCGCCCCCGACCGGTCCGCACCCGTGTGCGTCCGGGGAGTCGGCACCAGCCGCTTCGCCCGCCAGCCCGACACGCCGCCGAGGGACCTCGCCTGGCAGGCCGTCACGGAGGCCTTGACCGACGCCGCCGTACCACCCGCGGCGATCGAAGCCGTCTACGCCGGCACGGTGTTCGGCGACCCCGGCGTCACCACACGGACACTCCAGCACCTGGGGATCACGGGCGTGCCGGTCGTGACCGTGGAGAACGCCTGCGCCAGCGGCACGACGGCGTTCCACGAGGCGCAGGTGGCCGTCGCTCAGGGTCGCTACGAGACGGTGCTGGCGTTCGGCATCGAGACCATGACCGCGGTCTTCGACGGGCCCATCGAGCCGCTGGCCTCCGACCCGGAGGGCGCGCAGGGCTTCGCCATGCCCAGCCTCTACGGCATGGCGGCGCACCGATACCTCCACTGCCACGGCGTCACGCCCGCCCAGATGGCGCTCGTGGCCGTGAAGAACCGGCGCCACGCCCTGGGCAACCCCCGGGCCCAGCACGCCGGCGAGTTCACCGTCGAGCAGGTCCTGGACTCGCGGCCGATCTCGGACCCCTTGACGCTGCTGCAGTGCTGCGACATCAGCGATGCCGCGGCGGCCGCCGTGCTGGGCCCGGCGCGACCCGCGGGTACGGCCGCCGGCGACGTCACCGTGCGGGCGTCGGCATTCGCCTCCGGACAGGCGTGGGACCACACGACCGATCTGGTCTGGGGCTGGCGGCTGGTCTCCGACGTGGCCCGGGCGGCTTTCGAGCAGGCGGGCATCGGCCCTCGGGACATCGACGTCCTCGAGGTGCACGACGCCTTCACGATCGGGGAGATCGTCACGACCGAGGCGTTGGGCCTGTGCGAGTTGGGCGGTGGCGGGAGGCTGGTGGCCTCCGGTCGCACCAGCCTCGGCGGTGCCCAGCCGGTCAACCCGTCCGGCGGCCTGCTGGCCCGCGGTCATCCCCTGGGCGCCACCGGGCTGGGCCAGATCGCCGAGATCGTCTGGCAGTTGCGCGGCATGGCAGAGGGTCGCCAGGTGGACGGTGCCCGGATCGGCGTGGTGGAGACGATGGGCGGCGGCACCGCCGGCATCGACGGGAACGCCTGTGTCGTGGCGGTCCTGGAGGCTCCGGGAGGGCCCCGGTGAGCAGCGTCGACGGTGACGGCGGCGTGGATCTTCTGACGCCCGAGCGGGTCGCCGACCCCTACCCGGTCTTCGCCGGGCTGCGGCGCCGCCAACCCGTCTTCTACAACGAGCACTACCGGGCCTGGTTCATCCACCGCCACGACGACCTGCTGGCGGCGCTGAAGGATCCCCGCTTCTCCTCCGACCGCATCCGGCCGGTCTTCGAGCACAAGCTCACCGACGCCCAGCGCCGCGAGCGCGCCCCCACCTACCGGATCCTCGGTGAGTGGATGGTTTTCCGGGACCCGCCCGACCACACGCGCCTGCGCAAGCTCGTCAGCCGGGCCTTCACACCGCGGGCCATCTCGCTGTGGCAGCCGCGCATCATCGAGGTGATCGACAGCCTCATCGCCGAGCTGGCGCCGCGCGGTCACATGGACGTGATCGGTGACTTCGCCTACCCGCTGCCCGCGGTGGTGATCGCCGAGATGATGGGCGTCCCGCCGGCGGACCGCGACCTCTTCAAGCACTGGTCCGACGACCTGATGGTCCTGGTCTTCGGCGCGCGGGGCGTGGAGGGACGTCGCGAGCGTGCCCAGCACGGGCTGCTGGAACTCTCGGAATACCTGGGAACGCTCGTCCGGCGGTTCCGGGCCGCGCCCGAGGAGAACCTCATCGGCACCCTCATCCGCGCCCAGGAGGGCGATGACACGCTCACCGACGACGAGATCGTGGGCACCTGCATCCTGCTGCTCTTCGGTGGCCACGAGACCACCACCAACCTCATCGGCAACGGACTGCACGCCTTGCTGGGACACCCCGAGCAACTCGAGCGACTCCGCGCCAACGACGACACTGAGTACCTGCGAGCGGCCACGGAGGAGATCCTGCGCTTCGACGGCCCGTCCAAGATGCAGGTCCGCATGGCGGCCACCGACATCGAAATGGGCGGTCAAGTGATCCGCCGCCACGAGATGGTCTACCTGGTGCAGGCCGCCGCCAACCGGGACCCCGAGGTCTTCGCCGAACCCGATCGCTTCGACCTGGAACGCAATCCCACCGAGCACGTGGGCTTCGGGTTCGGCCTGCACTACTGCCTCGGCGCCGCGGTGGCCAGGCTGGAAGGCTCGATCGCGCTCGACGCGCTCGCCCGGCGCCTGCCCGACCTGCGCCCCGGCCCCGAGCCCCCCGAGTGGCATCCGACGCTCATCAGCCGGGGGATGTCCTCGTTCTGCGTGTCCTACACCCCCAGCGAGGGGGCCGCGGCGTGAACGCCCCGGACGCCGCCGCACCGCTCGTCTCCCTCGCCGGCAAGACGGCGGCCGTGACCGGTGCCAGCGGCGACATCGGGCGGGCCATCGCGCTGGCCCTCGCCGGCGCGGGCGCCGATGTGGCGCTCCTGGCGCGTCGGCGCGAGCGCCTCGAGTCCCTCGCCGCCGACCTGCGCGCGCTGGGCCGTCGAGCCGCCGCGCTGCCGGTGGACGTGACCGACGGCGAGGCTCTCGCCGCGACTGCCGCCACCGCCGCCGAGCAACTCGGGCCCATCGACATCCTCGTGAACAATGCCGGCGGTGCCCGCTTCCTGGCCCCCGCGCTCGAAGTCGCCGAGGGCGGCTGGACCAAGACGGTGGCGCTCAACCTCACCGCTCCGTTCCTCTGCGCGCAGGCCTTCGGCGGCCCGATGGTCGAACGCGGCAGTGGCTCGATCGTGAACGTGGGCTCCGTGGCCGGCCTGCGTCACCTCGCCGGCATGTCGGCCTACAGCTCCGCCAAGGGAGGCCTGTTCGCCCAGACCCGTGCCCTGGCACGGGAGTGGGCGCCGCACGGCGTGCGGGTCAACGCCGTCGCCCCCGGCTACGTGGCCACGTCCGGCTGGGACGCCTTCGACCCCGACGAGGTCGAGGCGGCCTCCGCACTCAGTATCCCCCTCGGCCGCTGGGCCACTGCCACCGAGGTGGCCGCCCCCGTGGCCTTCCTGGCCTCGGACGCCGCCTCCTACATCACCGGCGCCACCCTCATAATCGACGGCGGGATGCTCGCATGAACGCGAATGCCGGACACCAGTCCTGGATTCCGGCCTTCGCCGGAATGACGGATACGTGAGGGAGGGGGGCGGGGAGCCGATTTGCGACGCCTTGCGCCCGCGCGAAGGAGCAAACGGCACCCCGCCCCCCGACCGGACGAACAAGCCCCCCAGCAGCGGAGGAGGACCCGTGAGCAGTGATCTGGAGCGCCGCATCGCCCGTATCGAGGCCCGCGAGGCCATCCGCGAGTTGGTCTTCGACTACTCGGTGGCCGTGGACGACCGGGACTACGAGCGGATCGGCGAGATCTTCTGCGCCGACGCCACGTTCGCCCACGCCGACGGCCGCGACCGGACCGAGGGCCGCGACGCCATCGTGGACTTCTACCGGTACCGCACCGGCCTCATGGGGCCGACCTACCACTACCCCCACAGCCACCGGATCGACTTCGACGACGACGACCACGCCACGGGGACGGTGCTCGCCCATGCGGAACTGGCCCTCGATGGCACGACGTACCAGGTGGGGCTCCGCTACGTCGACACCTACCGGCGCCGGAACGGGAACTGGCTCTTCGGTTCGCGCACCGTCTGCTTCCTGTACTTCATGCCCCTCAGCGACCTGGTGAACGGCGGGCTGGGCGCCCCCGATCGCAAGCGCTACCCCGACGTCGGCCCGATCCCCGCCGACCTCCCGGAGACGCTGGCGACCTGGCGGGCGGCCAGGGGCCTCGACTGAGCGTGGCGCCAATCTCTCGCCACGACATCGCCGCGCCTACTCTGAGACGGTCCGCCCGAGACAAGGACTGCACACCATGAGCAACGCAAGCTCCCGCGAGATCGTCACCGAGATCGTGACCGCCTGCAAGGCCCTCGCCGCCAACGGCTGCGACACAGGGATCGGCGGCCATGTCAGCGTCCGTGCGCCCGGCGAGGACGCCCTCTGGATCAACGCCTTCGACCGCACCCTCGGCGAGGTGGGCCGCGATGACGTCATGAAACTCGACTACGAGGGCAACCTGCTCGAGGGCAACCGCTTCATCAGCCCCGGCTGGGAGTTCCACGCCGGCATCTACGGCCAGCGCTCCGACGTGAACTCGATCGTGCACACGCACTCGTTCTGGATCTGCGCCCTGGCTTCGATGGCGCGGCCGCTGAAGATGCGTCACAACCTGTGCACCCTCTTCTACCAGGACCAGGTCATGAGCCCCGACGACGACTTCGCCTCGATCGGACCGGTGATCGGGGACTGTTCGACCGTGCTCATCCCGTGGCACGGCGGTATCACCGTCGGGCGAAGCCTGCCGCGTGCGGCCGCCCTGCACGTCACGCTCGACCAGATGGCCCGGCTGGATGTCACGCTGGAGCCGGCCGGGGCGCCGGAGCTTCCCGAGGAGGCCCGGCTGCCGATGCGCAAACTCATCGACGAGGTGGCCGGCTACCTGGAGCAGACCTGGGATCTCATGGGCCGCCAGGCCGCCGACTACCGCCACCGGGGCGTCTGACAGGCAAACTTCGCCTGCTCCCGAGCCCGACCCAACCGCACGACCCGAGGAGAACCGAGACGATGACAGCCGTTGCCGCTTCGACGGGACCGGACATCCTGGCGCCGGAGTTCAACACCGACCCGTACCCGTTCTACGCCGAGATGCGGGACCGATACCCGCTGTACCACCACGAGGTCTCGGGGTTCTGGATGGTGTCCCGCTACCGGGACGTGGAGCGGATCTTCAAGGACGGCGAGTCGTTCTCCAGCCGCAACTACGAGTGGCAGAACGAACCCATCCACGGTGGCCGCACGATGCTGCAGCTCGACGGCCGCGAGCACTCCGCCCACCGCAACATCGTCGGCCCGCAGTTCCGCGGCGCCTACCTCGAGGAGCGCGTGCGGAGCATCATCGAGCACACCGCGCACAAGCTGATCGACCGGTTCGAACGCGACGGCCACGTGGACCTGCGCGAGCAGTTCACCAAGAAGTTCCCGCTCGACGTGATCATGTACATGATCGGCCTGCCGCTGGAGGATCACGAGACGTTCCGCCGCTGGGTGGACCTGGGCATCGAGTTCCAGGCCAACTTCGCCGGCGACCCGGAGGTGGAGCGGCGAGGCCTCGAGGCGCAGGCCCAGTTCGCCGAGTACCTCACGCCGATCATCGCCGACCGCCGGGAGAACCCCGGCGAGGACCTCCTGTCGAAGATGCTGGAGGGGAGCTCCGACGGCATCACCATGGAGGACTGGGAGGTCCGGGCCTTCACGAGCCTGCTGGTGAGTGCCGGCGGGGAGACCACGGACAATGCGCTCGCCTCGATGGTGTGCCGCCTGCTGGAGAATCCCGAGCAGATGGAGGCCGTGCGGAACGACCGATCCCTGATCACCGCGGCGCTGGCCGAGACGCTGCGCCACTCGGGCCCCGTGCAGATGATCATGCGCCAGGCCGAGCGCGACACCGAGCTGTCCGGCGGCGTGGTCCCCGGCGGCGGCACGGTGGCCTGCGTGCTGGGCGCGGCCAACCGCGATCCCGACCAGTTCGCCGATCCCGACACGTTCGACATCCACCGCGCCGACTTGAACGTGGCCAAGGCCTTCAACGCCGCAGCCAACCACGTGGAGTTCGCTCTCGGCCGGCACTTCTGCGTCGGGGCGCATCTCACCCGGGTGGAGGTGGACGTCGCCATGGACGCCCTCCTGGACAGGCTCCCCGCGATGGACTTCGCCCCCGGCTTCGAGGCCGACGAGACCGGCATCTTCACCCGCGGGCCCCGCCACGTGGACCTCGTCTTCCAGCCCGCGAGCTAGCCGCGGCCGCTCGGTGGCGACCGGCACACGCCCCCATTAGGGTCTCACTCTCAGGCGACGGCGGCACACGCTGTCCCGCAATCGTGAGGAGTCCTGCACATGGCGGTGTACTTGATCTCGAGCATCGACGTGACCGATGAGGAGCGCTACGAGGAGTATCACGAGCGGGGCATGGCACTCGTGGAGAATCACGGCGGGCGGTACCTCATCAGTGGCGGCGACACCCGCATGTTGCGGGGCGACTGGACGCCGCGGCGGCTCACCATCATCGAGTTCGACGATCTGGCGAGCCTGGAGACCATGTTCGCGTCCGACGAGTTCGCGAGCCTCAGAGAACTCGCCGCTGGAACCGTCGAGGGCACCTTGGTGCAGGTCGAGGGTGTCTAGCCGGTGACCGCGCCACGAATCGGCGTCGTCCGGGCCGCCTGACCGATCGTCGCCGCCCGGCAGCACGGTCAGAGAACCTTTCCGTGAGCCCGAGCGGCGGACCTCCCGGCAGAGAGCCCGACGGTGATGCCCGGCGCGCCGCAGAGCGTCTCTCGCACGTGCAGCCGCTGTGGAGCCTGACCGAGAAGGTGGCGCCGGCCCATACCGGGCTCGTCGTGGTCGACGTGCAGAACGACTTCTGCTCGCCCGACGGGATGATGAGCGCCGAAGGGCTCGACGTCAGTTCGGCCGTCGCCACCGCCGAGCGGCTCGAGGGCTTCATCAACTCGGCCCGGCGAGCCGGCGCGCTCGTGGTTTTCGTGCGCAGCGTCCTCTCCAGCGACGACAACCGCTACCTCAGCGACGTGATCCTGGAACAGGCCACCCGCCGCCGGGCCGGCAGCTACACGCTGCGCCCGGTCTGCGTGGAGGGCTCCTTCGGTGGCGACTACTACGGCAACGTCCGGCCCGGCCCCGGGGACCCGGTGGTCACCAAGCACCGCTACAGCGCCTTCCTGCGCACCGATCTGGAGACGATCCTGCGCACGGCCGGCATCCGCACCGTCGTGCTCGCCGGCGTGGCCACCAACGTGTGCGTCGAGACCACCGCCCGCGACGCCTTCATGCGCGACTTCTACGTGGTGCTGAGCGCCGACGGCACCGCCGCCTACAGCGACGCCGAGCACGAGGCCACCCTCACCACCATCGACCGCTACTTCGGCCAGGTCGCCTCCATCGCCGAGATCACCGCCGCCTGGAACCGGTAACCAGTTCGGCCCCGCCCGGACAACCGCGAATCGCCGAGAGTGGGAACCGTTCTTATTGCCGAGTGTTTTGGTCGGGAATTCGGTAGCCTGCTCCGGTCGGCCGACTGCCGGCGCAGCATTCGCACCGAAGAACCGGAGGATCACTCATGTCCGAGACAGCAACGATGCTCGAAGCCAACGCCGCCTACGTCGCGGGCTTCAGCGAGGGCAACAAGCCCATGCCCCCCGCCCGCTCCGTGGCGGCGGTGGTCTGCATGGACGCACGCATCCATCCCTCCGAGATGCTGGGCCTGACCCTCGGCGACGCCCACGTGATCCGCAACGCCGGCGGGCGCGTGTCCGACGACGCCATCCGCTCGCTCATCATCTCCTCGACCCTGCTGGGCACCAAGGAGTTCATCGTCGTGCACCACACCGACTGCGGGATGCTGACCTTCTCCAACGACGACCTGCGGGGCATCCTGGCCGAGCGGCGCGGCAGTGACGCCGGCGACATCGACTTCCTGCCCTTCGGCGACCTCGAGCAGAGCGTCCGGGACGACATCGCGACGATCCGTGCCAGCGACCACCTCGACCGGTCGATCCCCGTGCGGGGCTTCATCTACGACGTGGACACCGGCGCGCTCCACGAGGTGAGCTGAGCCCACTCGGCCAAGACGCCGGCGCTCTCCCTCGGGGGAGCAGGCCGGCCGGAAGAGCCCGCCCGGCCTCTCAGTGGTCGGCCGAACCCACGCCGCGCTCGCCGCGTGTGAACCGGCCTCCCGTCGGCGACACCTCCGGGACGTCGTCCACGCGGCAGGCCAGTTCGATCATGACCTGCAGGAGCACATCGGCTCCGGCGGCCAGGTCGGCGGGCGCGGTGTACTCCCCGGGATTGTGGCTGAGCCCCTTGTGGCTCTGCACGAAGATCATCCCGGTGGGACAGACCCTCGCCAACATCTGGGCGTCGTGGCCCGCGCCCGACGGCAGCCGCTTCACACTGTGACCCAGGCGCCGGGCGGTGGCCTCGACGAGGTCCACCACCGGCAGGTCGAAGATGACCGGTTCGAAGCGGGCCATGGACCGGGTGGAGATTCCCACGCCCTCTGAGGCGGCGATCCGCTCGATGCTCGTGGCCATGAGCCGCTCCGCCTGCTGGAGCTCCAGTTCGTGGATGTTCCGCATGTCGACACAGAGTCGCGCCCGGCCGGCGACCACGTTCACGAGGTCGGGGTGCAGGTCCATGACCCCCACCGTGGCGACCTGGTAGCCGCCTATGTCGTCGGCGATCTCCCGGGCCGCCACCGCCACCCGCGCAGCGGCGTGGCCGGCGTCGCGGCGCATGTGCATCGGCGTCGTGCCGGCGTGGTTGGACTGCCCGTCGATGGTCACCTCCTGCCAGGAGATGCCCTGCACGCCCGTGACCGCCCCGATGGTGGTGCCTTCCTGCTCCAGCACGGGGCCCTGCTCGATGTGCAGTTCCACGAAGGCGAACGGCGCAGGAGCCGGGCAGGGGGCGGCTCCCCGGTAGCCGATTCGGTCCAGTTCGGAACCGACGGACACCCCGTCGCGGTCGGTGATGTCGAGTGCCTCCTCGACGCTCATGCCGCCAACGAACGTGAGGCTCCCCAACATGTCGGGCGGGAAGCGCGAGCCCTCCTCGTCGGTGAAGAAGGCGACCGCCAGCGGGCGCCGCAGCCGCACGCCGGCGGTGCTGAGGGTCTCGATCACCTCCAACCCGGCGAGAACGCCCAGATTGCCGTCGTAGCGGCCACCGGTCCGGACGGTGTCTATGTGGCTGCCGGTCATGACGGGGGGACCGTCGCTGCCGCCCGGGTAGACGGCGACGACGTTGCCCACGGTGTCCACCGTGACCGACAGGCCGAGGTCGCGCATCCATCCCACAACCAGGTCCCGCCCGTCGCGGTCCTCGTCGGTCAGGGCCAGGCGGCAGTTCCCGCCGTCGCCGGTGTCGCCGATCTGCGCGAGAGCCTCCAGGCGGCCCAGGAGCCGGTCGATGTCGATCCGCAGGTCACCCAGACCGCTGTTCGGAGAATCGCTCACGTGCCTATGCTCATTGACACCCCGGGGAGTGTCAATGACCCCACCGGCGAACCGACGATCGGCACTGCCATGGGAATCGCGCACATCGAGTTCTTCGTCGAACCCTTCTCGGAGGGGTCACCCGGACCGCACGTGGCGGCGGCGATCGCCGCCTTCGAGGATCTCGGCATCGCCACCGAGGTGGGGCCCTTCGGCACCACCGCCTCCGGCGATCCCGAACAGTTGGCGCAGGCGGTCGCCGTCATGATCCGCGACGCCACCCGGGCGGGCGCCACGCGGATCGCCCTCCGCCTTGAACGTGCTGGTCTCGAGCGCCCCGACGCGCCGGCGCCCCCCGGCGGCGGATGAGCGACGGCGAGCACCCGCTCTGGCGGACGCTGCGGCCGGTGGCGGCCGCGGTGGGGGGCGAGTTGCTGCCACCGGGCGAGCGGACACCGGGCGACATCCCCCTGGAGTTCGAGGGCGAGACGGTCGGGGTGCTCCGCCTGCACGGCCTCGACGGCGCGCTCGGGCGCCTGATCGAAACGGTGGAGCGGGAACTGGGAGATTCGCTGGCGAAGCTGTCGCGCACCGACAAGCAGATCGCGGTGCGGCTGCTGAACGAGCGGGGCGCCTTCCTACTGCGCAAGGGCGTGGAGGACATCGCGGCGGCCATGGGGGTCAGCCGCATCACCATCTACAACTATCTCAATGTCATGGAGCAGCCGGCTTCGGGCGGTCGCGACCGCCAGGGATAGCGACCGCACGCCGCGGCCGGCGACCTCAGGCTGCGTCGCCGGCCACTCCCGCCATCCAGAGGCCCAGGCGTTCCACAGTGGCCTCGGCCCGATCCAGGACGCCCATCATCCGGCCCTCGTACATCACGCCGATGCGATCCGACAGCGCCAGGACCTCATCCAGGTCCTCGGAGATCAGCAGGGTGGCACACCCCGCGGCCTTCTGGGCCACGAGTCGGCCGTGGATGTACTCGGCGGCACCGACGTCCACGCCGCGGGTGGGCTGGGCGGCCAGGATCACCTTCGGCTCCGCCGAGAGCTCCCGCGCCAGGATGAGCTTCTGGATGTTGCCGCCGGAGAGGTTCGAAGTCGGCACGTCGATGTTGGGCGTCTTGACCGCGAACCGCTCGACGAGATCCCGGCAGTGCTCCCGGATGGCCCCGAGCCGCAGGAATCCCCGGCGGCTGAACTCGGTGCCCTGGTTCAGCAGGACCAGGTTCTCCGCCACCGAGAACATCCCGATCACGCCGTCGCGCATGCGTTCCTCGGGCACGTAGGAGAGCCCCGCGTCGCGCACCCGCCGCGGGTGTTCGCCGGTCACGTCGTGGCCGTCTATGCGGACCCTGCCCTGCTCCACGGGTCGCAGCCCGGCGATCGCCTGGGCCAACTCGGACTGACCGTTGCCGGACACCCCGGCCAGTCCCAGGATCTCGCCGGCGCGCACGCCGAAGGACATCCCCGCCACGGCCTCGTCCCCGCGGTCGCTCAGAACGTGCAGGTCGCCCACCTCGAACAGCGGCTCACCGAGTTGCACGTCGGGGCGGTCGGGCACCATCTGCACGGGGCGCCCGACCATCAGGCGGGCGAGTTCGGACCGGTCGGTGGTCGCCGGTGTGGTCTCCCCCGCCACGCGGCCGTCGCGCAGCACCGTGATGCGGTCCGAGACGGCCATCACCTCGTGCAGCTTGTGCGAGATGAAGACCAGACCCCGACCGTCGGCCGCCATACGGCGGAGGACGACGATCAGCTCGTCCACCTCCTGGGGGGTGAGCACCGCGGTGGGTTCGTCCATGACCAGGACGGTCGCCTCCCGGTAGAGGGCCTTGAGGATCTCCACCCGCTGGCGCTCCCCCACGGCCAGTTGCCAGATGGGCACATCGGGATCGACGCGCAGCCCATAGGTCTCGGAGAGTTCGCGGATCCGCTCCGCCACCGCCGGGAGGTCGGTGAGCGGGCGACGGCTCGACTGCAGTCCGAGCGCCACGTTCTCGGTGACGGTGAGGGGTGGCACCAGCATGAAGTGCTGGTGGATCATGCCGATGCCGCATTCGATGGCCGCCGACGGGGAGTCGATCGTGACCCGCTCGCCGCGCAGCAGCACCTCCCCGGCGTCGGGACGGTACATGCCGTAGAGGATCTTCATGAGCGTGCTCTTGCCCGCTCCGTTCTCCCCCAGCAGCGTGTGCACCTCGCCGGCCTCGAGGTTGAAGTCGACGGCGTCGTTGGCCAGTACGCCCGGGAACTGTTTTGTGATCCCGCGCATCTCCAGCAGCGGCGGGGCGGCACTCATGTGTGGACTCGCTCCGTCACGCCGGATCTCCTCGAGGTCGTCGGTCGGGTTGCCGCCGGCCAGGAGCCGGGCCGGGGATACCCGCGACCCGGCTCCGCCGGCTCGGTTCTAGGAACCGGTGTCGATGCTGCCGTCGATGATGCCGGCGACGGCGGCCTCGCCGATCGCACGGATATCGCCGGACAGGCCGTAGGCGTCGTTGAAGGCAATGTTCAAGCCGCCGTTGGCGAGGGTGATCGTGAACGCCTCGCCGCCCTTGACGCCCCGATCGATCGCAGCGGCGATCTCCGAAAGGATCACCTCCCACTCATAGACCTGGTAAGCCACCACGATCTCCGGCGCCAACTCCGCCTGAACGGCCTGGGTGGCGAACCACGCCGCGCCCTCACGCTGAGCGACACCCACAGCACCCACGACCATCTGCGCCGTGCCGGTCATCACGTCCGCGCCCTGCGAGACGTGCGCCTCGGCAGTCTCGGCGGCCTTGGCCACATCGCTGAAGGACTCCGTGTACACCACGTTCACGTCCACAGTGGAGTCCTGCGCACCGGCGCCGGACACGAAACCGTCCACGAACAGCTTCGCATCACCCACCTCGATGGGCCCCACAACGCCGATCACGCCCGTGTCGGTCAACGCAGCCGCCATCGAACCGCGCACATAACCGCCCTGATCCGACGCCGCCGTATAGGCGAACACATTCGGCAAACCGAACGTGTCGGTCGACGTGCCCCACGCGAACGACGTGTCCGGGAAGTCCGCCGCGATCTCCTGCAACGACCCGCCGTACTGCGAACCGTGCGCGATCACCAGATCGAACCCGGCCTCCGCGTACTCCCGGATCGCAACCGCCGCATCCTCCACGATGAAGGTCCCATCAGTGACCTCCACCTCCAAAGGACGCGTCTCACCCAACGCCGCAACACCATCCACGATGCTCTGCGTGAACGCCAGATCATTCGACGCCGACGGCGCCACAATTCTCCAGCGCCAGCACGGCCCCCGCCGCGCCGGCGAGGGTGTTGCCGATGAGGATGGTGCCGTAGCGGGTGCGGGCCACGCTCACGCCCAGGCTGTCGGCGGCCGAGGGCGTCTCGCCGACGGCCCGGATGTTGAGCCCGAACGTTGTGCGGTTGACGAGCAGGGTCACCGCCGGCACCAGCAGGAACGCCAGGTAGATGACGAGGCTGTGGTTGTACAGGTCCGGATACTTGATCTCGAGGCGGCCCTCGGGGAGTGTGAAGTCGAAAAGGCCGTCGAAGCCCAGGATGGGGCGCGGGGTGCCCACGAGCTGGCGGAACAGCAGGTCGCTGAAACCCAGACCGAAGAGGTAGATGCCGATGCCGCTGATGCCCTGCTCGGCGTGGAGTGTCACCGTGATGAAGGCGTACACCAGCCCCATGACCATGCCGATGCCGAGGCCCGTCAGCAGCCCGTACCACGGCTGGCCGGTCTGCACCGTGGTGTAGTAGGCACCGAAGGCCCCCAGCAGCATCACGCCGTCGACGCCGAGATTGAGCACGCCGCTGCGCTGGCCGACGCTCTCGCCGACCGCCGCGATGAGATACGGCGTGGCGAGCCGGATGGCGGCGGCCACGATGGCCACCAGCGTGGCCACCGTGAAGAAGCCGCTCCAACCGTCGCGGCCCTGGGCGAAAACCGCCACGGTCGCGAAGTCGATGGAGGCGAGGGCGGGGATCATGGCTGCTCCGGCTCGTCGCCGGATGACGCTGCAGAAGTGCCCGCCGCCTCGGTCCCGGTGCCGTGGCCGCGATCATCATCGGAGCCCGCGGCGAGATCGAACCGCTCCCCCAGGTGGCGCGCCCAACGCACCGCCCGGTCGCTGCTGACGATGAACACCACCACCAGGCCGCTGAGCGCCACGACGAGCGGCGTCGCCACCTGTACGGCCCGCTGCAGGGCGTTCGCCCCCACCAGCAGGCCGCCGAAGAGGATGGCGGCCGGAATCGTCCACAGTGGATGCAGCCCGCCGAACAGGGCCGCCACGATGCCGTTGAATCCGGCCAATTGCGTGAACCCCGCCGGACCGCTCTCGACGCTGAGCCGGTGGGCGACGGAGGAGAACACCAGCACCGCGCCGCCGAGACCCGACATCATGCCGCTGAGCGTCAGCGCCTGCACGATCCTGCGCTCCACCTTCATGCCGGCATAGCGGGAGGCGTCCCTGCTGCCGCCGACCGCCCGGATCTCGTAGCCGAGCGACGTGCGCCACAGCAGGAAGAAGACGGCGACGGCGACCACGACACCGATGACGATGCCGAGGTTCATCTGCGGGTCCCCGAGCAGGATCGGCAGGTCGGAGTTGGGCGACAACCGCCTGGACTGGGCGATGTGGTTGCCGGCCTCCACGGCGGCCTGATCGATCATCGGCCCCAGCAGCAGGTACTGCATCATGTACCCCGCCACGATGTTGAGCATGATCGTGGAGAGGATCTCGTTCACGTTGGCGTAGGCCTTCAGCACGCCCGGGATGAAACCCATGCACGCCCCGCCGACCGCCCCGGCGATCAGCGCCAGCGGCAGGAGCGCCCCGCGAGGCAGATCCGGGAGCGCCAGCACCACGACCGTGGAGAGCAGCGCGCCGGCGATGATCTGCCCCTCCCCGCCGATGTTGATGACCGAGGCCCGGAAGGCGATGCAGATGCCCACGCCCACGAGCAGCAGCGGCGTCGCCTTCACCGTGGTGTCGGCAAACTCGCTGATGCCTCCGAAGGCACCGCTGAACATGGCGCGGTAGCCCTCGACGGGGTCACCGCCGAATCCCCAGACCATGGCCGCGCCGACGAGGAGCGCGGCGACCGTTGCGGTGAGGGGAACCAGCGGGCCCATGACACGCCGCACGACGCGCTGGACGACCCAGTCGCTGATGCGTGAACACCGTCACGGCCCCGGCAACCGCCCTTCCTCGTCGAAGCGCAGCCCCACTGTAGAGAGCCGGGGCATCTGCCGCCGGTCATCGCCGCCGGGGGGCTCGGGTAGCCTCGTGCCGAGCGCTATGCCACCGGTCGACCTGCGCGCACGCGCCCGTTCCCGCTCGCACGTCTCCGCCGAGGTCAGCGAGGTCGCCGGCCGGCCCGCGGTCGTCGTGCGGCTCGGAGCCGACGAATCCAACCGCGCCATCACCATCGACGCCGGCGAGTCTCTCCGGGCGGCCGTCGAACTGGCTCTGGAGAAGCGGCTGCCGATCGTCGGGTTCGTGGCGGCGACCGGTCCCGACGTCGGCGGCGGCATCACATCGGTCCACGGCTGGGGAATCGCGGCCCGCTCGCTGGTGTCGGCCTCCGGGGTCGTGCCGATCCTGTTCTCGGTGACGGGACCCATGCTGTCGGGACCCGCACTGCTGCTCGGCATCGCCGACCAGGTCGTCATGGTGAGCGACGTCTTCGCCTTCGTGAGCGGGCCGGCCATGGTGGAGCAGTTCACCGGCGTCCCCGTGGCCGCGCCGGACCTGGGCGGCTCGGCGGTGCACGCAGACCGCAGCGGGGTGGCCTCGCTCGTCGTGCCGGACAGCGCCACCGCCGCCACTGCAGTCGGGGAACTGCTGCGGTTCCTGCCCCCGCACGTGGACGAGATCCCCGAACGCCTGCCCACCGAGGATCCCTCCGATCGCGCCACGCCCGAGTTGGCCGATGTCATCCCGACCTCGGCCACCGGCGGCTACGACGTGCGCGCCGTGCTGGAATCGGTGTCCGACGACGGCTCGGTCATCGAATTGCGCGCCGGCTGGGCGCCCAACCTCGTGACCGCCCTGGCCGCCGTGGACGGCTACCCGGTGGGGATGGTGGCCAACCAGCCGCAGCATCTCGCCGGCACGCTCGACATCGCCGCCTCCCAGAAGGGGGCGCGGTTCGTGTCGTTCTGCGACGCCTTCAACCTGCCCATCGTGACCTTCGTGGACACACCCGGCTTCCAGCCCGGCAAGGATCTCGAGTGGCGGGGCATGATCCGCCACGGCGCGCAGATGGCCTATGCCTACGCCGCCGCCACGGTCCCCCGGATCTGCGTGACGCTGCGCAAGTCCTACGGCGGGGCCTACATCGTGATGGATTCGCGCTACATGGGCAATGACGTGGCCTTCGCCTGGCCCACCGCGGAGATCGCCGTCATGGGGGCCAAGGGGGCCACCGAGATCCTGCACCGCAACGCGGAGGCCGCCGAGCGGGAAGCCCTCGAGGAGGACTACGCGACGCGATTGCTGAACCCCTACCGTGCCGCCGAGCGGGGTTCGGTGGATGTCGTGATCGATCCCGCCGACACCCGCCGGGAGGTGGCGGACTCGCTGGCGCTGCTGTCGTCCAAGCGGGAGGAGATCCCCGGCAACCGCCACGGCAACACCCCGCTGTAGCCCGCCGGCCTGCGCTTTTCCCCGAAGCTGCGAATCTCGGTATCATCTCGCCGGAAAGGCGGGCAAGACTTGACAGAGTCCATCACCATCACCGACAACCGCACCGGCGAATCGGTCGAGATCCCGATCCTCAACGGCGGCGTGGACTCCGGCGGATGGGCCAAGCTCCTCGGCAACATCTGGTTCTCCGACGACGCCTTCAGCCACACCGCCATCGGCGAGAGCTCGATCACGCAGATCGTGGGGGCCGAGGGAATCCTGCGCTACCGGGGCTACCCCATCGAGCAGCTGGCGCGCCGATCGACATACCTCGAGGTGGCCTACCTGCTCCTCTTCGGAGAACTACCCACGCCGGACCAGTTCGACAGCTGGCGGGACGAGATAACCCACCACACCTACATCCACGAGAATTTCCGCAAGCGCTTCATGGAGTCGTTCCGCTACGACGCCCACCCGATGGGAGTTCTCGTCTCCTCGCTCGCCGCGCTCTCGACCTACTACCCCGAGGCCAAGGACGTGGAGGATCCCGAGGCGCGGATGCGCCAGATCGTGCGGCTCATCGCCAAGGTTCCGACCATGGCCGCTGCCGCCCACCGCTTCTCCATCGGCATGCCGTTCGTCTACCCGGACAACGACTTGGACTTCACCTCCAACTTCCTGTCGATGATGTTCCGCGTGGCCGAGCCCCGCTACCACTGCCATCCGGCCGTTCGCCGGGCTCTCGAGATCCTGTTCATCCTGCACGCCGATCACAGCCAGAACTGCTCCACCACCACGGCCCGCGTGGTGGGCAGCGCGCACGCCGACCCTTACTCGGTGGTGGCCGCGGCCTGCGCGGCCCTCTACGGGCCGCGCCACGGGGGCGCCAACGAGGCGGTGCTGGCGATGCTGCGGGACATCGGGAACTACGAGAACGTGGATCCGTTCATCGCGGACGTGAAGGCCGGCAATTGCCGGCTGATGGGTTTCGGCCACCGCGTCTACAAGAACTACGACCCGCGGGCGCGCATCATCAAGGAGGCCGCCGACGAGGTGTTCCAGCTGGCGGGCCGCAGCCCGCTGCTGGACATCGCCCTCAAGCTCGAGGAGGTGGCGCTCGCCGACGAGTACTTCATCAGCCGGCGCCTCTACCCCAACGTGGACTTCTACTCGGGTTTGATCTACGAGGCCCTGAAGTTCCCCACCAACATGTTCACGGTGCTGTTCGCCATCCCGCGCACCGCCGGCTGGCTCGCCCACTGGAGCGAGATGCTCGAGAAGAGTTCCCGCATCTCCCGGCCCCGCCAGCTCTACGTGGGACACCCCGAGCGGGACTACGTCCCGATCGCCGAGAGGACACCCTCGGCCTGACGCGGTGCGGCCGCGGCCAGGGCCGCGGCGGCACCGGTCGAGACTCTCAGCCCAGAACGGTGATGATCTCGATTCGCTGGTCGAGGTCGAAGAGCGCGGCCGCCAGGGCCTGCACGTCGCCGATCTCCAGGTTGGCGACCTCCTCGAACAGCCGCTTCGTCGTGGGCAGTTCGGTGTCGGGGGCGTGGGCCCGCCGGAGCACGGCGTTGATGTAGTCCGCGTTGCCCTCGTGGGTGTACTCGGCGTTGAGCACCGCCAGCGCGTCCGCCCACTCGTCGAGGGTCGGCCCGTTGGCCGCCAGGTCGGCCAGGATCGCCGAGATCGTGACCTGGATCTGCTCGATGTACTGCGGGTCGCCGGAGGCCACGATCAGCCCGCTGACGCCGGACTCGGGGGACAGCACCGGCGACACGCGGGTCCCGACGCTGTAGGTGGCGCCGATGTCCTCGCGGACCTGGGCGACCAGGCGAGCGTCCAAGATCGTGTCGAGGGCCTCCGTGGCCACGTCCAGCGCCACGTTCACCTCGTCGCGCGGCGCCTCGAAGTAGAGCTCCACGCCCGTGCTCTGGGTGTCCGGCGGCAGCACCACCTCCCGGGCCACCACCCCGGCCGGCTCGGCCGAGCGGCGGTTCACGAACGTGTCGGCCTCACCGGCGGGCAGCGTGCCGATGTACTGGCGCGCCATGACCGCCACGGTGTCCCGGTCGATGTCCCCCACCACGGCGACCAGCAGGTCGTCCACGTCGCCGAGACGCGCCAGGTAGCGGTCCCGCAGCGACTCGGGCGTGAGGGCGGCGAGCGCCTCCGGCGAGGCGATCGGGTTGAACCACTCGAAGGCGTCGGGGTGGCGGGCCTCGATGGAGGCGATCCAGGTCATCCAGTCGGGGTCGGACTCAGCCAACTGGAGCAGGATCTCGCCCACCTGGAACGCCTCGGCGAAGGCCTGGTCGTCCACCTGGGGGGCGGTCACCAGGAGGTGCAGCATCTGGAACATGGTCTCGATGCCGTCGGCCGCGGCCGAGCCGGAGAAGCCCTCCTCCGTCTCGCCGATGAACGGCGCCACGAACGCGTTGCGCTCCTCGAGCAGGCGCTGCACCTGCGACGGGCCCAGGCCGCCGACGCCGCTGTTGCTGACCGCCCGCACGGCCAGCCGGCCGGCCAGGACGCGGTCGCCGGGCTCCATGGCCGACCAGCCGCCCTGGGAGACGGCCCGCATGTCCACCTGCGCCTCGGAGATGTCGGTGGGCACGAAGACCACGGTGGCGCCGTTGGCGAAGGTCCACTCGTAGGCGTCCTCGATGGCTTCCACCGGGCCCTCGGAGACCGGTTCGACGGGCTCCGGGGATTCCATCAGCGTGCTGACCTCGGCGGTCCGCTCGGGCACGGGCCCCGGAGCGGCGCCCTCGACGGCGGCTCGGATCTCCTCGACGGTGGGCACCTCGGAGGGGTCGGACCCCACCGCGATCACGATCGGGGCGGCCGCGCTCATGATCGAACGGAAGTGCTCGCTGAGCTCCTCCGGGCGCATCTCGGCGAGCAGGCCGTTGATCCGCTCCAGGCGGTCGGCCACGGTTCCGATGTCGTCACCCGACAGGAAGTGCGACACGTACAGCTGGGCCCACTCGTGGTCCTGCACCGTCCCGACGCTGTCCAGCTCGAACTGCAGGTCGGTCCGCACAACGTCCGCGGCCTGCTGGAGGTCCTCGTCGCTGAAGCCGGCGGCCTCCAGGCTCAGCACCATCGTCCAGTAGTCGCCGAGGGCCGTCGCCAGGTCGTCGGCGCGCAGGTTCGTGCCGTAGAAGCGGATGCCGTCGGTGTAGTTGAACGGGTCCCACTTGGCCGTGTCGAGTTGTGAGAGGAAGCCCTGCTCGTAGGCGTCCTTCAGGCGGGCGTCCAGCATGAGGGAGAGGAGCGTCTCGATGAGCCAGGTGCGCTCACCGTCCTCCGTGGAACCGTCCCAGGCGGGGATCTTCAGGTCCAGCGACATGTACGAGTAGGCCCAGCTCGGCGAGGTGGCGATGAGGTAGACCGGTTCGGGGCTGATCGGCGAGAACTTGTCGGGCTCGGGGGGCGCCTCGCCGGCCGGGATGGGGCCGAAGTACTCCTCGGTGAGCGCCTCGAGCTCCTCGACGGAAAGGTCGCCGACGGCGATGAGGGCCATGTTGGACGGCACGTACCACGTCTCGTAGAAGTCCCGCAGCATCTCGGGGGTGATGGACTCGATGCCCTCGGCCGTCCCGATGGTGAAGTAGCCCTCGTAAGGAGTGTCCTCCACGTAGGCCTGATCGAAGACGCGGATGATGATGCCCGAGCCCGTCTCGTAGTTCGTCCGCAGCTCGTCGCGGACGACCCCCCGCTCCTCGTCGACGTCGGCCTCGGCGATCGTGGCGGCATGCGCCCACTGCGCCAGGACGTTGAAGGCGGTCTCCACCGCCCCGTCCTGGGTGGTGACGACGTCGAGTTCGTAGACCGTCTCGTCGTAGTTGGTGTAGGCGTTGATGTCCGGGCCGAACTCCACGCCGAGCTCGCGCAGCGCCTCGATGATCTCGTTGCGGGGGTATTCCTCGGTGCCGTTGAACATCATGTGCTCGAGGAAGTGGGCGATGCCGAGGTGTGGAGCGGGCTCGTTCACGGCGCCGGCGTTCACCGCCAGGCGCAGCGACAGGTTGCTGCCGGGCTCCTCGTTGTTCCGGAGGTAGTAGGTGAGGCCGTTGTCGAGCGTGCCGATGTGCACCTCCGGATCCACCGGCAGCAACGGGGCCTCGACAGCCGGGGGCTCCTCGACCGGCTCCTCGGCGACCGGCTCCTCGACCGGTTCGGCTGCCGCTTCCGCCCGCTCCGCCGCTGCGGCCGCCTGCGCGGCGGCGGTGTCCTGGGCCGCCTGTGCCGCTTCACGTGTCGTATTGGCTTCGCTCTGAGCCGCGGCCGCCTGATCGCGTGCCTCGTCCGCGGCGCGCCGCGCGACCTCCAGCGCAGCCTCGGCTGCGGCCACCGCCTCCTGGTTCGCCTCGGCTGTGATCTGCGCCACGTCCGCGGCGCTCTGGGCGGCCTCGGCCGCCATCAGAGCCGCCTCGGCCTCCCCCGAAGCAGCCTGGGCCTCGGCGCGTGCCGTGGCGGCGTCACTGCTGGCCGAGTTCGCCGCGGCCAGCGCGGCGCCGGCCTCGGCAGCGCCATCGTCGCCGGCGCAGGCACTCCCCACCAGCGCAAGAGCCACCAAAGGGACCAGCAGGAGCCGTCTCATCACTCACCTCGAAGCCGTCGGAGTCCACGCCGTGCCCGCGAGCGGGCAACCCGGACAGCGTACGAGCATTCGGTTCGGACAGGACCACACCGTTGGCGGCGAGACGTGCCCCAACAACATTGCCGGCCTTCTATTGGCGCAGGATTCGCCGGGCGTCCACCCGACGGGCTGCCGGCACTCAGCGGTCCGTGCGCAGCCGCCGCGGCGAGAGTTGCTCCATCAGGCCGGCGAGCGGTGCCGGGGGCGCCGTCCCGCAGACCGCCGAGGCGACCACCTCGCCCATCGCCGGCGAGGTCTGGATGCCGGTGCCCCCCTGACCGGCACACCACACGAATCCATCGGTCGTGCCGTCGAGTCCCACCACGGGATGACGGTCGGGGGCGAAGGTGCGCAGACCCGCCCACACCGAGCGAACGGCGCGCACACCCAGCGTCGTGGCACCGTTGACGGCGTCGATGCCCCGCGCCACGTCCAACTCCTCGGCACGGGCGTCGCAGGGCAGAACGGGCGTCTCGTCGGCCGGAGACCCCAGCAGCTGTGCGGGCCCCTCGGGCTTGAAGTAGAACCCGTCGCCGATGTCGGCCACCAACGGCCAGCGCCACACCTCCTCGGGGGCATGCTCGGCGGGCGCGGCGAAGGTGAAGATGGTGCGGCGCAGCGGCGCCAGGCCCAGGCGCGGGACCCCGGCGCAGCCGGCGACCTCGTCCGCCCATGCCCCGGCGGCATTGACGACGACAGGCGCCGCGAACGTCCCGGCGGCGGCTCGCAACTCCCAGCTGCCACCGGCGCGGTCCATCGCCTCGACCGGGCTGGAACGCACGACCGTGGTGCCGTGGCGCCGGGCACCGCGCAGGAACGCCTGGTGCAGGCCGGCCACGTCGATGTCGTAGCTCCCCGTTTCCAAAAGGCCCCCCGCAACCCAGTCGGGGTCGAGCACCGGACAGTGCGTCCTGGCCTCGTCGGCATCGACGATCGCCAGATGGGGCGTGAGCGGCAACATCTCGTCCCGGAGGCGCTCGAGGTCGCCGAGTCGGGCCGCCGCGGCGACCCAGAGCACCGCACGCGGTTCCAGCAGCTCCGCCTCGGCCAAGCCGCCGGCATCACTCAGCAGGAAGTCACGGGATGCAACGGTGAGCGCCTGGTTCACCGGCCCGCCGTAGGTCTCGATGTACTGGGCGGCCGACCGTCCCGTGCTGTGCGCTGTCAGCGAGTCCTCCCGCTCGAGCACGACGACGTCGACCCCGCGGCGCGAGAGCGAGTAGGCGGCCGACATGCCTGCGATGCCGCCGCCGATGACAACCGCGTCACATGACCGCACTCCGCCCACCTCGACTCCCGGTATTCCACGCCGCACGATCGATCCTAGGTGTCGCCCGCGCGAGCGGCCCCTGCGTGATGCCACAGCGGAATCCCCCGGCGGTGCGATCCGACCATCGCCCGGCACGTCCCGCTCCGGGCCCCACGACGACCGGGGGCTCGTTATTGGACTTATTGTCCTGATATCTCAGTGGTATTGATATTCTTTGATCTATGACACTTCGCTCCGAACTGCACGGCCAGGAGTTGGTCGCCGTCAAGGAGGGCGACTCCCCCGAAGCGCTCCGGCGCGAGGCCGAACTCCTCGAGGATCTCGACCACCCGGGGATCGTGGCGTTCGTGGCCCTGACCGACGACGAGCGCGGGTTGCGCCTGCTCACCCGCTATGCGGGCCGGGAGACGCTGGCGACGTGGCAGCCACAGCGGCTCGAGGAACTCCGCCGCGTGATCGAGGAGGTCGCCGAGACGGTCCGCCACCTCCACGAGCGAGGGATCGTCCACCGGAGCATCCGGCCCGCCAACGTGGTGATCGACTCGCTGCGCCGCCCGCTGCTGTGCGGCTTCTCAGCGGCCCGGCGCGACGCCGGCGAGGACACCGCCGACCATCTCGCCGATGTGCGGGCCATCGGCGAGATGACCCTGGCAGTGCTGCAGCGTCTGGCCGCGCCGCAGCCCCGGGCGAGCCTGCGGCGCGGCGAGCAACGGTTGCGCCGGCGCATGCAGGCGGTGGCACAAGCGGCCGGCGAGGGGCGCGTTCCCAACAGCAGGGCGCTGGCGAGCCGGCTCAGAGCGGCCGCGGCGGAGCCCCCCACGCCCTCGATCGGCCGCGGGCAGGACAGATCGTCGAGCCGCGCCTCGCTGGTGCGCGCGCGGCGCCCGGCGCGGAGCGGGAGCCAACTCGCCCGTCTCGTGCCGCCGCGTCCCAGGCGGGCGAGTCTGCTCGCCGCTCTCGCCGTGTGCGCGGGCTGCCTCCTCGGAACCCTCATGATGCTGCGCCTCGGCGACCCGAACGCCACCGCGCCGGCGCTGCCCACCCCGGCGCCGGACGCACCGCCGGGGTCCGCTCCCCCTGCTCACCCGCAGGCGGCGGTCCCGACAGATTCCGCCCCGCCGGGCCTTCCCGCCACGATTTCGCTGACCGCGACGCCCGAGGCGGCGAGCCGGGCCGAACGTGCCGCCGGCTCGCCGGAGCCGCCGGACCATGACGCCGCCGGCTGCCGCGAACCGGGGAGCGGCCGGCGGGACGTCGACGGCGACGGCTGCGCGGAGGAGATCCGCATCGCCGCCGGCTTCGTGTCCGCCGGCGGTGCCCGCTATCCCGTCGGCGCTGCCGGGGACCAGGTGGCGGTGGGCGACTGGGATTGCGACGGCATCGCCACGGTGGCGCTCGTTCAGCCCACCGGGCAGGTCTACCTCTTCGATGCGTGGCCGCAGGAGGAGCCCCTGGTCGGCGCGCTGGTGGCGGACCTCCCACCGCCGGTGGAACTCACCGACGTGGCCCGCGGCGCCTGCAACGAGCTCACGGTTCGCTACAGCGAGGGGACCTGGTACCTTCCGCTGCGGCCGCCCGCCGGTTGATCCGCCGCACCCCCGGGGGCATCGCCCCGCCCGACCGGCGCCGGGCGGCTCAGGAGCCGAACGTGGAGCGGAGCTTGCTGCGCAGCCCGCCGGACTCGATGTCCTCGCCCCGCGCCCGCGCCAGTTCGCGCAACAGGTCGGCCTGCTGGTCGTCGAGATTCTCCGGTGTCTGCACCACGATCTCCACCAGCAGGTTGCCGCGACCCCTGCCGCGGCCCCGCGGCACGCCCTTGTAGCGGCAGACCATCGTGTGACCGGTTTGCGTGCCGGACGCAATGCGCAACTCCAGCGGGCCGTCCAGCGTGTCGAGGGTGACCCTGCCGCCGAGCGCGGCCTGTGTCATCGGAACCTCCACGGTCGCCAGCAGATCGTCGCCGTGGCGGCGCAGGGTGGCGTGCGGACGCGTCCGCACCTGCACGTAGAGATCACCGTGGGGACCGCCGCGCAGCCCCACCCCTCCCCGCCCGGACAACCGCAACACGGTTCCGTTGTCCACGCCGGGGGGCACGTCGAGGGAGTACGTGCGCTCGCCCCGGATACGTCCGTGTCCCCAGCAGGCGCCACACGGGGACTCGACGTACCGTCCCAGACCCGAGCAGCGGCGGCACGGACCCGCCGTCACCATCTGGCCCAGCATCGATTGGCGCACCCGGCGCACCTGACCGCTCCCGCCGCAGTCGGGACAGGTCCTCGCGTCGGTCCCTGCCGCGGCTCCCGTGGCCTCGCAGTCCTTGCAGGGCACCGCCAGGGTGACGGTCACGTCCTGGACGCCTCCGAAGACCGCCTCGGCGAGATCGAGTTCCAGAACGGTCTCGACATCGGTGCCTGCCGTCGCCGCGTTGCGGCCGGGAGCGGCGAAGCCGCCGAGGCCGGCGTCGCCGAAGAACGCCGCGAAGATGTCGAACGGGTTGGACGGGGCCTCAGCGGTTCCGAAGCGGTCGTAGTTGGCCCGCCGCTCGGGGTCGCTCAGAACCTCGTAGGCGGCGGCAAGCTCCTTGAATCGCTCCTCGGCGCCGGGATCGTCGGGATTCCGGTCGGGATGGGACTCCCGCGCCAGGCGCCGGTAGGCCTGCTTGATCTCCTCCGCAGTGGCCTGCGGGGACACGCCCAACACCTCGTAGTAGTCACGTTCCGGCATGGGATCGAAAGTGGCGGTCGGCCCTAGCCGCCGCTCAGCATCCGGCCGAGCTGCCGGCTGATCACCGCCACGGTCGCCATCGCCTGGGGATAGTTGAGGTGGGTCGGACCCAGCACCGCGATGGATCCCGCCTCGTGACCCTCGACGAGGTACGGCGAGACCACCACCGAGCATTCACTCAGCGGCACCAACCCCGTCTCGCCGCCGATGGCGACCTGCATGCCCCGATCCACGATGTTCCGCAGCAGCGAGACCACTGCGTAGTGACGCTCGAGGAGGGCGAGGATCCGCTGGGCGGTCTCGACGGCGCCGAACGAGCGGACGACGGTCGCATGCCCGCCGACGAAGAGGTGCTCAGCGAGCCCGCCCTCGGCGTCTCGCAGGGCGTCCGCCGCAACCGACACCAGCCGGGCAACACTTACGGGCAGGCCCTCGACGCGAACCTCGGTGGCGGCCGGCTTGCCGACCAGTGCCCGGGCGAGCGCCTCGGCGGCACCATCGATGTCGGCGGTACTCGGGGCGGTGTTCAGCTCGAGAGCCCGCTGCTCCACGGCTCCGGTCGACAGGACGGCCACGAGGAGCACCACGTGGCTCGAGAGTTCCACGAGCTGCACGGACCGGACAACAGCCGAGTCGGCGCGGGGGCCCACCACGACGGCTGTGCAGCGCGTCACGTCCGCCAGCAGCACCGAGAGCGACGCCAGCACCGATCCCAACTCGCCGTGGGCCTGCTCGAAGAACTCGCTGATCTGCCGGCCCTCCACCGGCCCGAGGCTGTAGGGCGCCATGAGGGCGTCGACGAAGTAGCGATAGCCGGCCTCGGTGGGCACCCGGCCCGAGGAGGTGTGCGGCTGGTGCAGGTAGCCGGCCTGCTCGAGGGCCAGCATCTCCTTGCGGATCGTCGCCGGGGAGACGCCGAAGTCCTGCGAGTCGTAGACGGTGCCCGAGCCGACCGGTGAGGCGCCGGCGATGTAGCACTCCACGACGGCGCGCAGGACCTCCTCCTTGCGTGGTGACAGCGCATCGGAGCGAGAACCCATGGCGATCCGATACTACCGCCCCGCCTCGGGAGCCCTAGTCCGTCGGCATCCGCAGCGCCGAGACGAAAGCCTCGGGCGGCACCTCCACCCGGCCGATCGCCTTCATCCGCTTCTTCCCGGCCTTCTGGCGTTCCAGCAGCTTCCGCTTGCGGGTGACGTCACCGCCGTAGAGCCCTGCCGTCACGTCCTTGCGGTAGGCCTTGACCGTCTCCCGGGCGATGATGCGGCTGCCGATCGCCGCCTGGATCGGCACGTCGAACTGCTGCCGCGGGATCAGCTGGCGCAGCTTGGCGGTCATCTTCCGCCCGTACGAGTAGGCCTCGCTGCGGTGCACGATGGAGCTGAAGGCGTCGACCGGCTCTCCCTGCAGCAGGATGTCCACCTTCACCAGGTCGGAGTCCTCGTAGCCGTCGGGGTCGTAGTCCAGGCTGGCGTAGCCCTGCGTGCGGCTCTTGAGCTGGTCGTAGAAGTCGGTGACGACCTCCGCCAGCGGCAGCCGGTAGCGCAACTCCACCCGCTCCGGCGACAGGTAGTCCATGCCCCTGAGGCTGCCCCGGCGCTTCTGGCAGAGCTCCATGAGCGTCCCCGTGTGACGCGCCGGAGCGATGATCGTAAGCAGCAGGAAGGGCTCGGCGATGGCCGCCACCTCGCCCGCCGGCGGCAACCGGCTGGGACTGTCGACGGCCACCTCGGTGCCCGCCGTCGTCCGCACCCGGTACTCCACCGACGGTGTCGTGGCGATGATGTCCAGGTCGAACTCCCGCCCCAGCCGCTCGGTGATGATCTCCATGTGCAGCAGGCCCAGGAACCCGCAGCGATAGCCGAAGCCCAGAGCGGTGGAGGTCTCGGGTGTGTAGCTGAAGCTGGAGTCGTTGAGCCGGAGCCTGTCGAGAGCGTCACGGAGGTCGAGGTACTCGTCGCCGTCGATGGGATAGAGCCCGCAGAACACCATCGCCTTGGGCTCGCGGTACCCCACGAGCGGCGCCGGCGCCGGGCGGTGCGCCTCGGTGACCGTTTCGCCGGCGCGGGCCTCGGCGGTGTTCTTGATGCCGGCGATGAGGTACCCCACCTCGCCGGGCCCCAGTTCGTCCACCGGCGTCGGCGTCGGCGTGCGCACTCCGATCTCCTGGATCTCGTGGGTGGTCGCGGCCTGCATGAAGCGCAACTGCGAGCCGCTTCTGAGGGTTCCCTGCACCACCCGCACCGAGCTGACCACTCCCCGGTACTGATCGAAGTGGGAGTCGAAGATGAGCGCCTGCAGTTCCGCCTCGGGATCACCGGCGGGTGGCGGCACCCGGGTGGTCATCGCGTCGAGCAACTCGCGCACGCCCTCGCCCGTCTTGGCCGAGATGCGCAGCACGTCGGCTGCGGGGATCCCCAGGACCTGCTCGATCTCGCCCGCCACCCGGTCGGGCTCGGCGGCCGGCAGGTCCAGCTTGTTGAGCGCCGCCACGATCTCGAGCTCGCCCTCCAGCGCCATCGAGCAGTTGGCCAGGGTCTGCGCCTCGATGCCCTGGGCGGCATCGGTGAGCAGGATGACGCCCTCGCACGCCGCCAGCGAGCGTGACACCTCGTAGCCGAAGTCCACGTGTCCCGGCGTGTCGATCAGGTTGATCAGCCACGGGCCGTAGCACAGGCGCACGCTCTGCAGCTTGATGGTGATGCCGCGCTCGCGCTCCAGGTCCATGGAATCCAGGTACTGGGCGCGCATCGCACGCGGTTCCACCGCCTCGCACAACTCCAGGAAACGGTCGGCGAGCGTGGACTTCCCGTGATCGATGTGGGCGATGATCGCCACGTTGCGTATGCGGGACTGATCCATGACCTCGAAAGCAGCGGCACCGGCGACCGGACCGAGCACTCCGGCGGGCCCGCCGGCCTCCCCGAGCGGGCGGGCACCCAGGATTCCTGACCGCGATGCTACCGGCCGCCGGGTGGTCGGCCGCGCCTCGGGGGGACCGCACAGGCGCAGGTCTCGGTAGCATGCACGGGTCGATTGGGGCACCCCGGCCCGGGCGCGCACGCGCGATCGCCCGGCTCGCCCCGTCAGCGATCGCGAGGAGCAACGTGGCCAACATCAAGAGCCAGATCAAGCGGAACCGCCAGAACATCAAGCGACGGACACGCAACCGGGCGGTCCGGTCGGAGATCAACACGCGCAGCACCGGTGCCGAGGCGGCCGCACGCGCCGGCGACGCCGACGCCGCCGAGAAGCTCCGGATGGCGGTCAAGCGGATCGACATGGCGGCCGCCAAGGGCGTTCTGCATCCCAACACCGCTTCTCGCAGGAAGTCCCGGCTGACCCGCCGCATCGCCCGCATCAACGCCGGCGAGGAGGGCTGAGGTCCCGCCGCCTCAGCGGCGGTGCAACTGGCTGAGCCGGGCGACGAGGACCTCCAGGGTCACCTCGGGCTCGAGCGCCGTCCGGCCGCGCAGATCCAGGTCGGCGGCGGCCAGGAGGGCCACCGCCCGGCGGATCCCGTCCCCTCCGAGCCTCCGGGACGCCGTCAACGCCCCGCGGGCGGCGAACGTGGAGCCGCCCTTGCGCAACAGGCCGGCACTTCGCAGCACCTCGGCCGCGGCCGCCTCGTCGCGCGCCCCGGACCCGTCGAGGTGCAGCATGCGGTCGACGTGGTTCCGCAGGATCGCCAGGATCTGCATCGGGTGCATCGCCTCGGGGCCGCAGAGCCGCTGCAGGCAGGCCAGCGAGCCGCCGATGTCGCCGCTGCCGATGGCGTCGGTGAGTTCCCACGGCGGCACCGTGCCGCGTGCACCCAGGAACGGCGCCACGTCGCCGGCCCCCAGGGTGGCCCCGGACCCGTAGGCCCCCTCGAGGGTGTCCAGAATCGCCCAGACGCGGGTCCGATTCTCGCCCAGGTGCTCGGCAACCAGGTCGGTGGCAGCACGATCCAACCTCACCCGGGCATCGGCGAGCTGGTGGGTCAGCCAGGTCCGTCCCGCCTTCCCCCGGCCCGTCTCGGCGCGGTGGCAGACGCCTCCGGCGGAGGTGACCGCGTCCGCCAGAGCGGCGGGCAGGGGCCGGTTCTGGGTCTGCGTGGCGCCCTTCTCCCACACGAGCAGCAGGCGCGTCGTCTCCAGCGGCTCCGCCAGGTAGTCCACGAGCGGGCCGAGGTCGGGCGCGGGGAACACGCCCAGCCGGCGGGCCACCACGACCCGGTAGTCGCTCAGCATCGGGGGCGTCTGGGCGGCGTCGATGACCGGCGTCAGGGCGAGGGTGCCGTCGGCGGCGGTGTAGTCGTCCTCGTCCAGTTCGGTCACGACCAGGGCGCGATCGGCCTCTCCCACCAGGCGGGTGAGGGAATCGCTCACCATCCGGGAGAGTGCGGCCGCCTCGCCTCCCGCCACCAGCTCGACAGCCGCCTGCACCGCGGCGCCACCCTGCGCCGCGGGCGGGCTCACGGTGTCGCTCCCGCAGCGACCCCCGCCGCGGCGGGCCCGCCGATGTCGCCGGCCGGCCCGGCGCAGCGCCGGCGCAGCGCGTTGGTGACCTCCACGACTCGCCGGGCGGCCCGCACGTCGTGGGCGCGGATCACGCCGCAGCCGTCGAAGGCGCCGAGCGCGTGGGCGGCGATGTTGCCGGCGCGGCGGTCGCCCACCTCAGTCCCGCAGAGCCAGCCGAGGAAGCCCTTGTTGGAGGCCGAGAGCAGCACCGGATAGCCGAGCGCCGCCAGGTGGTCGCCGCGGCGCAGCAGCTCGGCGGACATGGCGGGGGTCTTGCCGAGATCCAGCCCGGCATCCAGCAGCACCCGGGTCCGCCCCAGCCCCGCGAAGGCCGCCCACGCCGCCCGCTCGGCCAGATAGCTCCGGACCTCGCCCAGCAGGTCCTCGTAGACGGGCTCGGGGTCGGCGTAGCGGGGCACCAGGCGCACGTGGCAGGCCACCACGGAGGCGCCGGCGGCGGCGGCGGCCGGCAGGTAGTCGGGATCCGCGAAGCCGCTGATGTCGTTGCCGAGCACGGCGCCGGCGGCGTAGGCCTCCTCGGCCACCGAGGCGCGCCAGGTGTCCACCGACAGCGGGACGTCGAAGCGGGCGGCGAGGGCGCCAATGGCGGGCACCACGCGCTCGGCCTCCTCGCCGGCTGTGACCTCGTGGCCGGGCCCGGCCTTCACGCCGCCCACGTCGAGGATGTCGGCGCCGTCGGCGCAGAGTTGCTCGGCCTTGGCGAGGAAGTCGTCGAAGTCCCAGTACTCGCCGGCGTCGAAGAACGAGTCGGGCGTGCGGTTGAGGATCCCCATCACCAGCGGGCGCTCGGCGAGGTCAGAGCAGCGCTCGCCCAACTCCAGCAGCACGCCCGAGACGCTACCCGCCGCCTGGGACGGCGTTCACCCGAACCTCCAACCGCTCGATTCCCGACTCGACACTCACGACGAGGTCGCCGACGGCGGCCACGGAACCGGGGGCGGGAACCGTCGCCCCGGCGATCAAGCTCTCCCCGGGAGCCCAGACGACCGCCGGCCCGTAGCGCCGCTGCAGCACGGCAACGTCGCCGGCCGCCGAGGTGCCGCCTCCCGACGCCACGATGAGGTCGATCCGGTCGGCGCCGGCCACCCGGATGTCGCCCAGGAGCCGCTCGGCGTTCTCGCTGCCGCCCAGCAGCAGCACGGCGCTGCGGGGTGTCCACCAGAGCGTGGACTCCCAGCCGACGGCGAGCACCTGCGGGACGGGCGCCGGGCGGGTTCGCTCCGCCAGCAGCGGCGCCGCCAGCACGGCCCCGACCGCCAGCCAGGCGACCAGGACCGCGCCGCGCCGGCGCCGGGCGGCCACCACGATCGCCAGGGCGGCCCCGAGCAGCAGCACGTGCGCCAGACGCAGCTGGCCGAGGCGCATCCCGGTGAAGGTCGCCGCCACGCCCTCGATCCACACCAGCAGTCCCCGGGTGGGCGCGTGCAGCCACGCGGCCGGCGACCCTCCGATCAACCCCGCCACGAAGCCCCCGGTCAGCCCCCACATCATCACGGCCGCCGCGGCCGGCGCCGCCAGCAGGTTGGCAGGCAGGGCCGCCACCGGCATGCCGCCGAAGACCGGGACCACCAGGGGCGCCACCGCCAACTGTGCGGCCGCGGTGACCGCCAGGGCCTTCGCCACCGGCCGCGGCCCCCCGATCCGCTCGGCAAGGCGCGGCGCCCAGAAGAGGATCCCCGCCGAGGCCGCCACGGACAGGCGGAATGCCAGCGAGTGGACCAGCAGCGGCTGCCAGAGCACGAGCCCCGCCACGGCCAGGGCCAGAACGCGCCGTCCCGAGACCTGCCGTCCGGCCAGCCAGACGCTCACCGCAATGGCGGCCATGGCCGTGGCCCGCAGCACCGAGGGTTCGAAGCGGGTGACCGTGGCGAACAGACCCAGTACCCCCAGGATCACGAGCCACCGCCCCCACAGGCCGAGCCGCACCGCCAGCGGCTGCACCAGCAGCAGCACGAAGGCCACGTTCTGCCCGGAGACGGCCAGCAGGTGGGTGAGCCCCGCCCCGCGGAAGTCGTCGGCCGTCTGGGGCGAGCGGTCCCGGTCGTCACCGATCAGCAAACCGGTGAACAGGGCTCTCTCCTCGGTGCCCAGCGACGCGGCACCTCGTACCAGCACCGCCCGCAGGGCGTTGGCGACGCGGTGGTGCGGTGCGCCGGGGTGAACCTCGCCCACTTCGCCGACCACCAGGCGCCCGACCGCCCCGGCGCTTCGTAACCGATGGGAGTCGCCTGCCGCCGGCGTCACGCTGCCGGTCACCTCCACGACCTGGCCCGCCGCCAGCCCCGACAGCCGGGCTCCCGTCCCTCCCCAGGCCCAGACCTCCATGCGCCCCCGGGAGGTGTCGGCCACCGCACGGGTCGCCCCCTTGCGCGCCACGGGGTCGGCCACCAACACGATCCGGTCCTGCAGGCGCCCCGGCTCGACGGTGGCGCCGAGTTCGGAAGCGGCCGTCGCAGCTGAGAACGACGCCAGCAACCCCGCGGCGGCGCAGAGCAGCAGCGGCCGTCGCAACGCCAAAGCCCCCAGGACGCACCCGAGCGCCACCAGCCGCGGCCCCGGCACCGCCACCACCGCACCGGCCACCACGCCGGCTGCCAGGAGGTAGACCCAGCGATCCGAGTCCGGTCCCGCAGGCTTCATCCCCCGCCGCGGTGCCTGGTCTCGCTGCCGGGTGCCCGAGGGTTCCGCCGCGGCGGCTGTGCACCGGTTCGACTCCCCAACAGCGCCCACGCCTTCAGCGGGGACGGCGCGCTCGCTCACTGGGTGGCAGTGACGAGATCGGCGATGCGGCTCAGCTTCACAGGCCCGATCCCGGTGACCTCCTGCAGCGACTCGACGGACGGGAACGGCCCCTCCTGCTCGCGGTGGCTGATGATCGCCGCCGCAGTGACCGGACCGATGCCCGGAAGCGCCTCGAGTTCGGCGGCGCCGGCCGAGTTCACGTCGATCGGTTCCGGCGGCGCTTCGGTGGCGCCGGACTGCCCGGGCGGAGCCTCCACGATGTTCAACTCGGCCGGAGGGTCCTCGCCGTGAGCGGGGAAGTGAACGCGCGCACCGTCGGCCAGGGGCGCCGCCAGGTTGATGCCGCCGAGGTCGGCACCGTCGCCCGGACCACCCGCGGCCTCCAGCAGATCCACGACGCGCGCAGAGGGCGCCAGCCGATAGACGCCGGGTCGCGCCACCGTGCCGGCGGCGTGCACCACGATCTCGGCCTCCTGTGGCCCTGGGGCGCCCGGTGCGCCGGCCTCCGGCTGCACCGGACTCGCCCGGGGAAGCACGACCGCAGCGGCGCGCTGCTCAGACCGCAGGGCGAGGCAGCCTCCGACAGCCAGGAGCACGACCGCGGCCAGACCGGCGACCGCGCGCCAGGAGACTGACTCGATCCACCGCCCCAGTCGCTCCCCGGCACCGGCCATCCCCGCTTCCACAAGCAGAGTATCTACCGCTCATGGGAGTTATTTCAATATATTTCCCTATGTATAATGTTCATTAGCTGACGGGCGGTGGGCCCGAGCGACCACCCGCGCAGCGTCGGGAAATCAATGTGCGAGCCCCGCCGACTCGCCGCCCGGCCCGGCTGTAGCGTGACGCGCGTCCCATGAGCATCACCACCAGCACCGCCGCTCCCGAGGGCATCGAGGCCGAGGCGGTCACGGCTTGGTTCGCTCAGCACGTGCCCGACGCCCGTCTCCCACTGGAGTTCTCCCTGATCGAGGCGGGCCACTCCAACATGACCTTCGTGGTGACCGACGCCTCGGATCAGCACTGGGTGCTGCGCCGGCCCCCGCTGCACAACGTGCTGGCGACCGCCCACGACATGGGACGCGAGCATCGTGCGATCGCGGCGTTGCACCCTGAGGGGTTCCCGTGCCCGCGGCCGCTGGGGCTGTGCACCGATCCCTCGGTGAACGGCGCTCCCTTCTACGTCATGGAGCACGTGGACGGATCGGTGATCCGCAACGCCACAGACGCCGCCGCCCTGCCTCACCGCACGCGGCGAGCGCTCAGCGGTTCCCTGGTGGAGGTGCTCGCCCACCTGCACAGCTTCGACCCCGACGCCGTGGGCCTCGCCGACCACGGTCGGCGCGAGGGCTACGTGGCCCGGCAGCTTCGCCGCTGGCTGCGCCAGGTCGCCGACACCGGCGCCGCTGAGCGCCCCGAGATCCGCGACGTGCACGATCACCTCGCCGCGCGTGTCCCCCAACAGAGCACCACCGGCATCGTGCATGGCGACTACCGGCTGGACAACTGCATCGTCGGCGGCGACGGGAAGGTGCGGGCCGTCCTGGACTGGGAGCTCTGCACCCTCGGCGACGTGCTCGCCGACGTTGCGATGCTGCTCACCTACTGGAGCGAACCCGGCGACGAGTCACAGGCCCTGGACAACGCCCCGACCGCCGTGGAGGGCTTCTACTCGCGTGCCGAACTCATCGACGCCTACGCGGAGTCCTCGGGACGGTCGCTGGATCAGATCGACTTCTACCTGGCCTGGGGCGCCTGGCGCCTGGCCTGCATACTCATCGGCGTGCAGGCGCGCTATGAGGCGGGCGCCATGGGCGACAAGGCGCCCCTGGAGGGAATCGAGACCTTCGCCGGCCGCATCGACGGCCTCGTGGCCCGGGCGCAGCGCCACGCGGCGCGGGTCCCCTGAAGGCCCCGGACAGCAATCCGACACGACAGGAGAACGCCGTGCGAGTGGACGCACTGTTGCAAGCGAACCCCACCTCCGGCCACGAGCGGGCACGAGAGATCGAGGCAGCCGGATTCGACGGCGCCTGGTCGGGCGAGATGAACCACGACCCGTTCCTCCCGCTGGTCAAGGCCGCGGAGGCCACCGAACGAATCGCGCTGGGCACCAACATCGCCGTGGCGTTCGCCCGCAGTCCCATGACCACGGCCCACGTTGCGTGGGATCTGCAACTGCTGGCCGGGGGCCGGTTCATCCTGGGGCTCGGTTCGCAGATCAAGGCCCACATCGTCCGGAGATTCAGCATGCCGTGGTCGCGTCCGGCAGCCCGCATGCAGGAGTACATCGAGGCCCTGGGTGCCATCTGGGACACCTGGGAGACCGGCGACCGGCTGGACTTCCGGGGCGACTTCTACCAGCACACCTACACGAGCCCGCTCTTCTGCCCGGCCCACCTGCACAGCAGCCGCCCGAAGGTCTATCTGGCCGCAGTGGGCCCGCTCATGACGCAAGTCGCGGGACGGGTGGCCGACGGCCTGCTCTGCCACAGCTTCACGACCGCCGACTACCTGAGAGCGGTGACCGTGCCGGCGCTGCGCACCGGTGAGGCGGACGCCGGCCGGCCCGCCGGATCGACGGAGCTCTCCCTGCCGGTGATCACCGTCGTGTTCGAAACGCAGGAGGAGTTCGAGCAGCGGTCACTCTCGGCCCGGTTGCGGATCGCCTTCTACGGCTCGACGCCGGCTTACCGGGGCGTGCTGGAACACCACGGATGGGGGGAGGCACAGACCGAGTTGCGCGAGCTGTCCCTGCAGGGCCGCTGGGAGGAGATGGCAGCCGTGATCGACGACGAGATGCTGCGGGAGATTGCGGTCGTGGGCACCGCCGTCGAGGTCGCCGACCTCCTCACCAGCCGTTACGGCGCCATGGTGGATCGGCTCACTCCGGTGATCACCCACGACGATCCCTCCGGGGAGACCGCACACGACCCTGGCGTCGAGTCGCGCGTGCTGGCGAGCCTCCGCGAGTTGCGCTCGGTGGACCGAGGCTGAGGATGGGCACGATCATTCCGGGTACACCGGCGCCCGGGCAATGGCCGCGGTAGGCCGCTGCGGACCGGCGGCCACGAGTTCGACGAGAACCTCCATGCGGATCGACGCCCAGATCGGCTCCGACCCGACACGCGCGGCACAGCGGGCCGAGCTGCTCGAAGCCGCGGGCTGCGACGGTGTCTGGATCAGCGAGAGGATCCACGATCCATTCCTGGGACTGGCGCTGGCGGCAGCGCGCACTCGGCGGCTCACGTTGGGGACCAGCATCGCCGTGGCGTTCGCGCGCAACCCGATGACGACGGCCCAACTCGGGTGGGACCTGCAGCTGATCGGCGGCGGTCGCTTCAACCTGGGACTCGCATCCCTCATCAAGCCCCACATCACGCGTCGCTTCAGCATGCCGTGGTCGGAACCGGCGGCGCGCATGCGCGAGTACGTGGCAGCGATGCACGCCATCTGGGATGCCTGGGAGAGCGGCGGGGGACTCGACTTCCGGGGCGACTTCTACCAGCACACGTTCACGAACCCGATGTTCATCCCGCCGACCTCGCCCCATGGCCGGCCCGCCGTGCACCTCGGCGCGGTGGGTCCTCTCATGACACAGGTGGCGGGGAAGGTCGCAGACGGGCTCCTGTGCCACCCGCTCACGACGGCCGACTACCTCAACGACGTCATGGCGACCAATCTGCGGACCGGACTGGATGCCTCCGGCCGGCCCGCCGATGCCGTGCCCGTCACGGTGTTTCCGCTGCTGATCGCCGCCGAGACCCCTGAGTCGTTCGAGGTCCAAGCCCGCGAGACACGGCGGCGAATAGCCAACGGTGCCTCCACGCCGGCGTACCGGCGGATCCTCGAGCATCACGGCTGGGGCGACCTGCAAACCGAGTTGCTGACGCTGACGAGACAGGGTCGTTGGGCGGACATGCCCGACGTGATCGATGACAAGATGCTGCGGACGATCGCAGCGGTCGGCACCCCGGCCGAAGTGGCCGACACCCTGCTGGCCCGCTACGGGGACCTCGCAGACCGGCTGATCATCAGGGCTCCGTTCACGGCCAGCGACGATGGGCCCGGGGTCGTACACCCCGATCTGCAGAAGCTGATGGACACCCTCCGGGGCGTCTCCGACGGCACGGACGGCTGAGTCCCGAACGCCCTCTCGCCGGCGCTCGCCGAACCTACCCCGACCGGATACAAGGACAAGAGACCAGCAGGAAGGGATTGCTCGTGCGAGTGGACGCCCACATCGGAGCCAACCCGACGGACGCTGCAGCGCGCATCCGGCAGCTCGAGGACGCGGGATTCGGCGGCGCCTGGATGGGCGAGACCAACCACAACCCGTTCGTGGGGCTTGCCGTCGCCGCCTCGAGCACGAGCCGCATCATGCTGGGGACCAACATCGCCGCCGCATTCGTCCGTAGCCCGATGGACACCGCCTATCTGGGATGGGACATGCAAGCCGTGTCCGAGGGCCGGTTCATTCTGGGGCTCGGCTCGCTGATCGAACCGCACGTTACGAGGCGCTTCAGCATGCCGTGGTCGCGCCCGGCGGACCGCATGAAGGAATACATCGAGGCACTCGGCGCCATCTGGGACGTCTGGGAGGGTGGCGGGAAGCTCGACTTCCGGGGCGACTTCTACCAGCACACCCTGATGAATCCGATGTTCGTGCCATCCCCGAACCCCCACGGTCGCCCCAAGGTGTACCTGGCCGCCGTCGGTCCGCGCATGACGCGCGCGGCGGGACAGGTGGCCGACGGGTTGCTGTGCCACGCCTTGGCCACTCCGCAGTTCCTGAGGGACGTCACCCTGCCCGCCGTCCGCGAGGGCCAGGAGGCCGCGGGAAGGCCGTCGGGCGATGTGGAGATCGCCGCGACAGCCCTGGTTGTGGCCGCGGAGTCCCCCGAGTCCTACGAGACCCAGGTACGCGGCGCCCGTCGAACCATCGCCCTCAGCTTCACCGTGCCGGCATACCGGATCATGCTCGAACATCACGGCTGGGGCGATGCGCACGACGACCTGCGTGCGCTGTCCAGGCAGGGACGCTGGACCGAGATGCCGGACGTCATCGACGACGTCATGCTGCACACGATCGCAGCAGTCGGAACGCCCGCGCAGGTAGGCGAGATCCTGGCGACGCGTTATGGCGACCTGGTCGACCGGCTCGCCCTGGTCAATCCCTTCGAGGGGGCTTCGGGGGACCCCCGAACCGCATCCACGAACCTGCTTCCGCTGATTGAGAGCCTGCGCGGCGCCATCGGAGAGCGGCGGGGATGAATCCAGCCGAGGCGGGGGCCGGGCGCCCAGTTGCAGCAGGCGCTGCTGTACCGCCTCAACGGCGACCGGAACCCGCTGCACAGCGACCCGGCATTCGCCGCTCGGGCTGGCTTCGACCGCCCCGTCCTCCACGGCCTGTGCACGTACGGGTTCACCGGTCGGGCATTGCTGCACGCCGTCTGCGACGGTGACCCGGCCAGATTCGGCGGCATGGACTGCCGCTTCTCCACACCGATCCTGCCCGGCGATCCGGTCAATGTGCACATATGGGTCGACGGCGACCGGGTCTGGTTCCGCACGCTGTCGGGCGACAGGGTGGTCATCGACAACGGCACGATGACCCTGGCGCCTTGACAATTGGGCAGGAGTACTTACAGTATAGAGAATGTACATAGCGGCTAATACAATCAGGAGGTCCGATCGTGGCGGTGTACATAATCTCGAGCATTGATGTTCTCGACGAGGAGCGTCACGGCGAGTATCGCGAGCGAGGCAAGGCTCTCATAGCGGCCCACGGGGGCCGGTACCTCGTCGATGGCGGCGCCATCACAATGCTCAGGGGCGACTGGAGGCCGCGGCGACTCACCGTGATCGAGTTCGAGGACGCCGAGAGCGTGCAGGCCATGGTCGCATCCGACGAGTTCGCTGAACTCCGCAAACTCGCTGCCGGCACCATCGAAGGGAACCTCCTGATCGTCGACGGCGTCTAGGCCCGGTACGTCTCGACTCCGCGCTCACCGCGATCGGCTCAGAGAGCGGCTCGCTTGCCCACCAGCGGCAGTTCGATGAGCGCGCGGAATGCCGGCGTCGGGATCCACCGCTCCTCGAAGCCCTCCGCCAAGCGCAACTCGTCGAAGCGGTCCAGCAGCATCCCGAAGGCGACGCGACCCTCGAGGCGGGCGAGGGAGGCGCCGATGCAGAAGTGCGGACGGCCGCCGAAGCTCATTGGACTCACATCGGTGCGGGTCACGTCCAGCTCATCGGGCCTGTCGTACCGTTCAGGGTCGCGATTCGCGGCACCGAGGAAGCCCACGACCGGCATTCCTGCGGGGATCTCCCGACCGCCAAGAACAACGTCGCAACTGGTGATCCTGCGAATCCCCCGCTGCACGGAGGTGTCGAAGCGCAGCAACTCATCGACGGCCCCGGGCAACAGCTCCGGCTGGCGACGCAGGAGCTCCATTTGGTCGGGGTGGCGCAAGAGGGCCAGCACCCCGTTGCCGATGAAGTTGGAGGTGGTCTCGTGGCCGGCTGTCAGCAGCGCGGTCGACATGACCACCAACTCCTCCTCGGAGAGCCGCTCGCCCTCGTCGACGACCGCCACGAGATCGCTGAGCAGATCGTCGCGACGTTGGCGCCGGCACGCGACGACGAGTTCACGGATGTACGCCCGGAACTCGACGAGGACGGCTTCGAAGGCGCGGGCCGATTCGATGTCGACAAGCGCCGCCCCCGTATAGGCCATCAGCGCCCGGGACCACCGATGCAGATCGACGTAGTCCGCGGCGCCGAACAGTTCGCCGATCACCGCCACTGGCAGCGGATCAGAGAACGCGGCGATCAGGTCGAACTCCACCTCGCTGGACCGGCTCTCGGATCCCCCGAGATCTTCCAGGAGTCCCGAAGCGATGGCCCGCACCCGACTCTCGAGCGTCGCCACGCGCCGGGGCGTGAACGCCTTGGATAGCAGCCGGCGCAGCCGCGTGTGGACCGGTGGATCCGCCGTGATGATTCGCGGCACCCGAAAGTGATCCACCAGCGTCGGGAGTTCGGCTCGCAGCTCGGCCGGGAACCGATCGAGGAAGAAGCGATCCCAAGCGGAACTCGAGAAGACCTCCCAGTTGCCGGCGACTTCGGCCACCAGATCGGCGCGCGTGACGAGCCACATCCGCGAGGAAGGGCTCCAGTAGACAGGCGCTTCGGCGCGCATCCGCGCGTAGACGGGGTAGGGATCCTGCTTGAACGACGGCGAGTTGAGAGCCTCTTCGATCACGGGGTCGCCATCACGCCACGATGGGGCGCCGTGACCGGCGGAGCTGACTGTAGTCGCTGAGATCACTGCGGTGACCTGCCGCGGAAACAGGTCATCGCATCATCGTAGCTGCACCGCCGACGGGCGATTCGGCCGTTCCTGGGGCGCCGGAAGCACTCCGCAATCCCCATCAGCCAGGGCCGATGTCCCCGGTTGTCACAACTACACGACGAGATTGACCAGCTTCGGGGGGCGGGCGATGACGCGGCGGGGGCTGGTGCCGTCGAGGTGGCGCTGCACCCGCTCGGAGGCCAGGGCGTGCTGCACGGCCTCGGATTCGTCGATGGCGGCGTCCACCTCGAGGCGGTCCCGCACCTTGCCGTTCACCTGAACCACGAGGGTCACCCGTTCGGCGGCGAGCTTCTCCGGATCGGCGACGGGCCACCGCTCGGTGTGCACGTGGCGGCCGCGGCGGCGCTCCCACAACTCGGCGGTCATGTGCGGGACCATGGGGGCCATCACCAGCAGCAGCCGGTCGATCGCATCGTCGAGCACCCCGGCGTGGGGCCCGGCAGGCGCCTGCACGTACCGGTAGACGTCGTTGGTGAACTCCATGCAGGCGGCCACGGCGGTGTTGTACGACCAGCGCTCGAAGTCGCGGGTGACGCGGTCGACCAGCCGGTGCCCGCCGCGGTCCACCTCGAGGTCGGCGCCGGTGGGATCGCCGGTCCGAGCCGGCGCTCCGGTGTGCGCCTCGCCGGTCACCAGGCGCCAGACGCGGCCCAGGAACTTGGCGCACCCGTCGATCCCGAAGTCCTCCCAGTCCACGTCGTCCTGCGGCGGCTTCACCTGCAGGTGCGCCAGGCGCAGGGCGTCGGCGCCCTGGCGGTCCAGGATCTGCTCGGGGGCCACGAGGTTCCCCCTGCTCTTGGACATCTTGGCGCCCCCGAGGCGGATCATGCCCTGGGTGAACAGCCGGGCGAAGGGCTCGCTCAGCCCCCCCGGCGCCACGCCGATGTCGGCCAGCGCCTTCGTGAAGAAGCGGGCGTACATCAGGTGCAGGATGGCGTGCTCGATGCCGCCGATGTACTGGTCCACCGGCAACCAGCGCGCCGCAGCCTCCGGGGAGAACGGCGCGCCATCGTTGGTCGGGTCGGCGAAGCGGAGGAAGTACCAGGACGAGTCCACGAAGGTGTCCATGGTGTCGGTCTCGCGCCGCGCCGGGCCATCGCAGGCCGGGCAGGACACGGCCAGGAAGCCCTCGTGGGCGTTCAGCGGCGACCGCCCCGTGGGCAGGAAGTCCACGTCGTCGGGCAGCAGGATCGGCAGATCCGACTCCGGCACGGGCCGGTACCCGCACGCCCCGCAGTTGACCATCGGGATGGGGCAGCCCCAGAACCGCTGGCGCGACACCAGCCAGTCGCGCAGCCGGTAGTTGACCTTGCGCCTGCCCAGACCCTCGGCCTCCACCCAGTCGGCGGCCCGCTCGATGGCGTCGGCCACCCCCAGTCCGTCCAGCCAGTCGCTGTTGATCGACGGCCCCTCGCCCGAATAGGCCTCCCCTTCCCAGCCTTCGGGCGGCTGGGTGGTGCGCACGATGGGCAGGTCGTGGGCAACGGCGAACTCCCAGTCGCGCTGGTCCTCGCCGGGCACGCCCATGATCGCCCCGGTGCCGTAGGTCATCAGCACGTAGTCGGCCAGGTAGAGCGGGACCGCGCGGCCGGTGAAGGGATTCACGAGAGACGTCCCGCACGGCACGCCCCGCTTGTCCAGGCGCCCCTCGGTGGAAAGCCGCTGCATCTCGCTCTGCGTGGCCACCGACCGGCGGAACTCCTCCACGGCGGCGCGCTGCGACGGCGCGGTCAGCTCCTCCACCCGGGGATGCTCGGGGGACAGCACGGCGTAGGTGATGCCGAAGCCGGTGTCGGGCCGGGTCGTGAACACATCGACGGGGGCGACGTCGTCGCGGGGCCGCCCCTCGGCGTCGGCCACCGGCAGGCCGACCTCGGTGCCCACCGAGCGCCCGATCCAGTTCCGCTGCATGTTCTTGACCCGCTCGGGCCACTCGATCTCGGCGGTGTCGTCGAGCAGCCGCTGGGCATACGCGGTTATGCGAAAGAACCACTGCGCCAGCTCGCGGTGCTCCACGAGGTCGCCGGACCGCTCGCAGGTGCCGTCAGGCAGGACCTGCTCGTTGGCCAGCACCGTCCGGCAGCCCGGACACCAGTTGACCGGTGCCTCGGCCCGGTAGGCCAAGCCGGCCTCGTAGAACTTCAGGAAGATCCACTGCGTCCAGTGGATGTAGGTGGGGTCGTGGCTCCGGAACACCCGGCGCAGGTCGTAGACGGCGCCGATGCGCTCCAGAGATGACGAGAGTTCGGCGATGCGCGCCTCGGTGAACGTGCGAGGATGCTCGCCGGTGCGGATGGCCGCGTTCTCCGCGGGGAGGCCGAAGCTGTCGAAGCCGATGGGCGACAGCACGCCGTCGCCGCGCATGGTGCGGTAGCGCACCAGGAGGTCGCCGAACGTGTAGTTCCGCACGTGCCCCATGTGCGCCGGACCGCTGGGGTACGGGTACATGGACAGCACGTAGTAGGGCGGGCGCGGGTCGTCATTGTCGATCTCGTAGGTGCCCTCGTCGCGCCAGCGCTGCTGCCAGCGACGCTCGACGGCGACGGCGTCATAGCGCTCCTGCACGCCCCGATGCTAGATGGCCGGGTCCTCGTTCAGGCGATCCCCTCGCACTCTCGCCGCAGGCAGACGGAGAAGGGCCCCCGCAGGCAGACGGAGAAGGGCTTGGTAACCTGCTGCCGCCGGGGCTATAGCTCAGTTGGCTAGAGCGCTGCCATGGCATGGCAGAGGTCACGGGTTCGAGTCCCGTTAGCTCCACCGGGTTGTTGGCGCCGGCGCCGTCCCGTCCGGTGCATGCGTCTCAGGTGCGCTCAACGCCGGCCAAGGGCTCGATCCTTTGCCCCCGGTTGCCCGCTCGGGCAACCGCTTTGTGGATCATGACGGTCGGTTGCCCTCACTGCGTCCGCCGATCGGCGAATCCACGAGGCAGAGTCATGGGTCAGACGACTCGGAAAGATCGCGCCCCACGTGCCACTTTCTTGCCACCAACTTGCATCAAGTCGTCGTTGTCATTGTCCGACTGACGGTGCCGTCACCTTCCCCACAAATTGTCGCCTATGTGGCACTTCTTTCACATTACGACACCCCGAAATGCTGCGATAACGGACGCCGCAGCAGCCGTCCGCGGCCACCGCGCCCCGCGGGATTCGGACGAATCCCGCCAGCATCCGCCTCCGGGCGACCATTTCGACATCGTCCGGGCGCCGGGAATTCCGTGCGGCGTCCGGACGATCCGCTTGTAGCAGAGGAGTTCAGAACCATCGAGATAGAACTGTAAGGACGCGAAATCTCCGGCGATTCGGCTTGAGAACCTCGCCACCGGACGTCTCCAAGACCGCGCCGGCGAGCGGAATCCTCTGGCGTGCGGCGCGTTCGACGCCCCTTCGGGACCAAGTCCACGCGAATGTGAAAGTCACTATATGCAAACAGTCGGTCTGTAGATAAGTTTATACTGTGGACGAATCAGTGGGGGCGACGAACTCGCCAGAGCGGCGAGCATTCTGCTGCCTCGCTCACTCTGAAGTCGCCGCTTAGGCGCTCGCTGTTGAACCTGCCACCCACGTCTGAAGGTCTTGACCTAGTCTTAGTGCGCTGCGGCTGTAGAAGCGTAGAAGGCGGACTCGCGCTACAAGTCCCCAGAAACTAGGCGGAATCGATGCAAACCAAATCGAGGGAAGAACTGACCCGGCGTCTCGTCGACTCGGTTGAGCACCTGAACAGGCAGCTTCGACTCGATCGACTTAGCGAGTGGCAGGACCTGGACCTGACGATCCCCCAGGCGAAGACTCTTTTCCTTCTCGAGCGGCAGGGGCCACAGCGGATGGGGGCCATCGCCGGCGCGCTGGGGATCGCCGTGTCGGCCACCACAACCGTCGTCGACCGCCTCGTCGAGCGAGACCTGGCCACGCGCCTGGCGGATCCGAGCGACCGCAGGGTTGTGATCTGTGAACTCACCGAGCAGGGGCGTCTGGCGGCCGACAGGTTCTGGACGATCGGCCACGAACGGCTCCGCATGTTGGCAGATCACCTGCAGGCCGAACAGCTGACCGATCTGGTGCAGGCGTTCGAGCGGTTGTGTGACGCTGAGGTCGAAGCGCCGATCGACTCCTGACAACCCTCCGGAGCGGCTCGCCGGCGGCCCTGAAGCACCGCGGCGCCTGAGCCCGGACCTGCGCCGCACACCCCATCCCGACGCCACCTGGCGAGCCCGGGCACGGTGGCGCGCCGCCGCTCTGCGAGCCCGCTGGTTAGGTTGTCGGCAATCATCATGAGCTACGGGAATCTCTTCGCCATCGCTGTCAACGCGCGCAGGACTTCGGGCGTCTGTACGTGCATAGGTTGACTGAGCCTGCAGCCATGAGCGCCCCAGAGCGGCGAGGCGGCCCACGAGGAAGCGAGACCCAAGATGACCTGCTGGTCCGGCTATTCGCCGACCATTACAAGGATCTCGTTCGTCTCGCCTCGATGCTGCTCGACGACGTGGGGAGTTGCGAGGAAGTCGTGCAGGACGCCTTCGTGAAGATGCACACGCTCACCACGCGCCCCGAGGTGGGCAAGGAGGCCGCCTACCTGCGCAGCATGGTCATGAACGGGGCACGCTCGCGTATGCGCAGGCGCATGGTGCGCCGCCGCGTCGTACCCGAGGCACCGCCACCCACCGAGAGCGCCGAGGTGGGCGCGCTCGAGCGGCTGCAGAGCGACGCTCTGATCGACGCCGTCCGCAGCCTGCCACGACGGCAATCGGAGGTGCTCACGCTGCGGTACTACCTGGACCTCAGCGAAGCCGAGATCGCCGAGACGCTCGGAATCTCCACGGGATCGGTCAAGACGCATGCCAGCCGGGGCCTGGCGGCTCTGGAACGGAAGCTGACAGAGCCCGAATCCGACACGACCGAGGGCGCGGCGCCGTGAGCATCGAGGAACGCCTCCGGAGTGCTCTCGCACAGCGGGCCGAGAGCGTCGAGGTGTCCCCCGGTGCCCTGTTCGAGATCCAGCGTCGAATCGGTCAGCGGCGTCGGGTGCCGCGGCTGCCGCGAGTGCCCGAGGTGCGCCTGCGGCCGGCACTGGTGCTGGCGGCAGCGGCCTGCGCGGCAATCGCCGTCGTCATCTCGGTTTCCGTGACGGGGCCCACTGCGACACCTCCGATCGAGACCGAGACCCCGCCGGTGGCCGGCACCGCGGATCCGGCCGCGGTGGCACCGACCACGGTCGCCCCGCCGCCGACCCCTCAGGCACCGGCACCTCCATCGGCCACCCAGGTGGAGTCCCAACCGGGCGACGCCGGACAGATCACCACGACCACCCCGCCCGCGACGCCTCCACCACCGCCGTCACCGGTTGCGCCGCCGCCGACGCCGGTTGCACCGCCGCCGACGCCCGATCCCCCACCGGTGACGGATCCCGATCCGGACGGCGGGACCGTCGCCACCGAGTCGCCGGCGTGCCCGGCGGAGCCGGACGGCGCCGGCGACACTTCCTCCGGTTGGGTCACCGTCTACTTCGCCTGCGGGGAGAACGACGCCGCGCCGCGGCTGCGGTCCGCCGCCGCCGACAACCTTCCGACGGCGCTGGGGATCCTGCTGGGCGGCCCCGACGAGGCCGACAGCGCCGCCGGGTTCCAGGGACTCAGCGACAACTCCGCCACGACGGTCACGACCATGACAACCGACCGGTGGGTGACGATCGATCTCCCGGCCGGCCTGGCCGGTGCGTTCGACACCGTCGGCGACATCACGACCCAACAGTTCCTCGCGCAACTCAACGCCACCGTGTTCCAGTTCAGCGAGTTCGACGTTGCCGAGTACCGCCTCGACGGCAACTGCGCCGCTTTCGGAGACCTCGTCGGCAGCTCCTGTCAGATTCACGTCCGGGACGGCGACACCTACGCCGGTCACACCAGCGATTTGACCGCCCACACCATCGGCGACGTGGATTCGGTGATCCGTGCCGAGCCCGACGACAGCGCCGCCGAGTTGGGCTTCCTGCGCGATGGTGTCCGCCTCACCGACTCCCGCGCCGGCAGCGGTAGCGACGACTGGGCCGAGGTCGTGACCGTCTCAGGCGATAGGGGCTGGGTGTCGACCCGGACGATCGTGGCGCAGCCACTCTCCATCGACAGCACGACCGGCGCGACGATGGCGAGCCTGGCGCGCCGGCTCACGACCGGCCCCGGGCTCGAGCCGTCGGCCTTCATGCCGGCGGGCCTCGTGCTGCGATGGGGAGCCGACGCCGGCGACCTCACCGTCGTGGAGACCGCCGGCGCGGGAGTCAGCAGCGACTGGTGGTACACGCCAGTGGATACGCCGTCGCCGCGCGACGGTTCTGCGGAGTCATCGCTGGCCGACCTGGTGTGGATCGACGGCGACGGGGACGGCGCCACCGTCACGGTCAACACGCCCGGACCACTCGGCGAACCGCACGGCGACTTCGCCTCGCTGGCGTACGTCTCGGTCTACCGGCCGGCGGTCGAGAGCTCGACCCTGCCCCCCCCACTCGCACCGGCGCCCACGACAACGACAACGACCCAGGCTCCATCCTCTGAGGAGTCCGACCTGCCTCCCGCGCTCCCGACCCCGCCCGAGGAGAACGGCGACGCGAACGACACCGATGAGCAGCCGCCGCGGGCCCAGATCAGCGTCATCTTCGACTTCCTGTCACCTGACGGGCCCCGCGTCGCCGCCGTCGAGGCGATCTGGATCCAGCCCTGACAGCGCCTGGCTGCAGTTCCCGCCCGCTCGGGCGTTAGAGTCTTCCCACCTGTGAGCAGCTACGGAGCAACCCGAGCCCCCGGTTCCCGGCGAGGCACCCGGAAGGCCCTGAGCGGGCTCAGCCTTGCCGTGCTGGTGCTCGCCGCGGTCCTGGCCGCGGCCTGCGGGAGCAACGAGCCTTCACGACTCAGCGCGCCCCCGGCCGCGCCGGCGCCTCCGCCCGCCGAGGTGGCCCCTGCACCCGAGCCGGCTCCGCCCACGCCCGCCGCGGCTCCTGACAACGAACTGCCCGAGGTCACCGTCATCAATGTCGTCAGTGGCGAGAGCCTCGTGCTCTCCTCGCTGGCCCCTGCCGACCGCCCGATCCTCACGTGGTTCTGGGCTCCCCATTGACCGGTCTGCCGCCGGGAGGCACCCGGCGTCGAGCAGTTCGCTCGAGACCATGGGGACAAGGTGCTGGTCGTCGGTCTGGGGACCCAGGACGACTTGACCCTCGCCCGAGAGTTCGTCGAAAGCACGGGAATCTCCTCGTTCCAGATGCTCTGGGACGAGTCCTTCGACTCGTGGGCCCAACTCGGCGTAGCCAGCCAGCCCGCCTGGGCGCTCTTCACAGCCTCCGGCGAACAGGTGGACGGCAGCTACGGCGAGATCGACACGGTCAGCGTGCTGGAGTCGATCGCCTCCCTCTGAGGGCCGCCGCGGACAAACCCGGGCGCCGTGTCGGTACAGTCTCTGCACTGATGAACAGCGACGACCAAGTCCGACCCGCCGGCGCCACCAGGCTCCCTCGCCGGGGGCTCAGGCTGCGAACCGTCGTTGTGACGGCCCTCGCTGCGGCGGTGGCGGCATCCTGCGGCGGTTCGGATACGACGCAGGTCGATCCGCAACCCCCGGCCCCGGCCGCTGCCGAGACGGCGACCGTCGCGGCGGCACCCTCGGGGGATGCCCCGCCGCCGGATACAGAGACCGCGGCGCCACCTGCAGCCGCCCCACCGGCGCCCGAACCCCCGACATCGGCAGCTGAACTCGAGGCCGAGCAGGCGGCGGCAGAGGCCACGCAGGCCGCAGCCGAGGCCGCGGAGAGGGCTGAGAAGCTGTTGGCCGAGGCCGAGGAACTGAGGGCCGAAGCCGCACAGATCGCTGCGGAACAGGCCGAAGCCGGCGCCGGCGACGGCGACCGCGAGGCCGAGCAGGCGACATCCGCAGCCGCGCAGGCCGCAGCCGCGGCCACCCAGGCCGCAGCGGAGGCCGCGCAGGCCGCAAGCGAGGCCGCGCGGGAGGCTGAGGAGCTGATAGCCGAGGCCGAGAGGCTGATGGCCGAGGCCGCACAGGCCGCTGCGGAGCAGGCCGCAGCCGAGGCCCAGGCGGCAGCGGCTGCGGCCGAGGACGCGGCGCGGGCCCGCGAAGAGGCAGCCGCCGCCGAAGCTCCACCACCCGCACCCGCGCCCGAACCGCCACCACCGCCGCCCGAACCACCACCACCGCCGCCCGAACCACCACCGCCGCCGCCCGAACCGCCACCGCCGCCGCCCGAACCGCCACCACCGCCGCCCGAACCACCACCACCGCCGCCCGAACCGCCGCCGCCCGCCGGCCCCAACGACCTCCCCGACGTGGCCGTGGTCGACGTCTTCAGCGGCGAGAGCCTCGTCATGGCCTCGTTCGCACCCGCCGACCGGCCCATCGTGGTGTGGGTCTGGGCGCCCCATTGACCGGTTTGCCGCCGGGAGGCCCCCGGCGTCGAGCAGTTTGCTCGAGACCACGGAGACCAGGTCCGAGTCGTGGGCTTGGGAGTGACAGACTCCTTCATGGAGGCCGAGCAATTCGTGGGAGTGACGGGGATCCAGTCGTTCCCCGTGGTCTGGAGCGAGTCCTTCCTCCCGGCCACGCTTCTCGGCGTCACCAGCCACCCCTTCTGGGTGCTGCTCTCCCCGTCGGGAGAGATTGTCGAACGCGGCGCCGGCTTCAACGGGGAAAGCCTGCTCGAGAAGGCGGCTTCGATCTGAGGCGGTGCGAGCGAGGGCCCGCGCCGCCAGGAGCTGATCAGGCGGCGACCGACTCCTGGGAGTACTTCGCCAGCAGGCCCAGCGTGGCCCGGCGGTGCAGCATCTTCACGCGCACATTGGGGTAGCGCGTCCGCAGCTTGCGCACCTTGCGATTCTTGCGGGTGACGAGCTTCTGCTTCAGCGTCGTCAACTCGACGTACACGTCATAGGCGGGAAGGTAGAAGTCCGGGGTGAAGGCCTCCAGGACGCGCCCCGATGGGTCGCGTTCGAGCACGAATGTGGTGGGTTCGTACTGCCACGAGACGCCGTAGAAGTCCAGAAGCTCGCTGAACGCCCGCTCGGAGGCATGGGCGAAGTCCGGTTCGTAGCCGGCGGCGGGACCCGATGGCGGCACGCGCCGGAGTCCTGTTGGCGCGATGACCCCCTCAGCCTCCGAAGCCGGCACCGGCCTCGCCGGTCTCGCCGACTTCTCGGGCAGGCGGCTGCTCGTTGCCCTCCACTCCGGCGGAGCCGTCGCGCCGCTGCCCCAACTCGCTGACGATGGCACCGTTGAGTTGCTCCTTGATCCCCTCGACCTCGAGCATGATGAGCGCCAGCGCCTGCTGGCCCGGTCGCTGGAGCAGCGCCACCAATTCGTCGGGACCCTTCATGAACAGCACCTCGTTGCCGCTGATGACCAGCCGGCCCCCGGCCAGGTCCTCGCCGAGGATGTTCTTGTGGTTCGTGAACACGTCCCGGATCTGGGGCAGCCCGACCCCGTTGTCCAGCAGATCCTTGATGACCCGCAACTTCAGCAGATCTCCGTAGGAGTAGGCGCGGCGGGAGCCGCTGCCGACCGCCGCCGTCACCGACGGCTGCACCAGACCGGTCCTCGCCCAGTAGTCGAGCTGCCGGTAGGTGATCCCGGCGATCTCCTGAGCCTGCTTCGAGGTGTAGCTACGTACGACATTGTCGCTCATGGACGTCCCTCCGGAAGCTTGCATCCAGCGCTGTAACTACTCTACTGCAATTCGCGCAGGCCTGGGGATATCTCACCATTCCCCTGCTCACCACCCCGCCGGGACAGCCATCAACGACGAGGGTGGGGGACGCCGGGGTCGAAGTCCGGATCGATTACGAAGGCGAGAGCCGGACTCGGCACCGGCGGCCCCCGCCCGGACAGCCACTTAGGACTCGAAGTCCTCCGGGCGGACGGTGTCGATGAACTCGCGGAACTGCTCCACCACCTCGTCGGGATCCTGCGTCTCGTCCGCATCGGAGTCCTCGGACTCCTCGGCGTCACCCCGCTCCCGATAGCCGGCGTCCGCCAGCACCTCCTCGGCGGCAAAGATGGGGGCGCCGCAGCGCACCGCCACGGCGATCGCATCGGAAGGGCGGCACGAGACCCGCCGGGTCTCGCCGTTCTCCCCGAGTTCGAGCTCGGCGAAAAACGTCTTGTCGCGCAACTCCGTCACCAGGACGCGCAGCAGCGCCACACCCATGTTCTCGAGAATGACCTTGATGAGGTCGTGGGTCATCGGGCGCGGCACCTCGACACCCTCCAGGGCCAGGGCGATGGCCGTGGCCTCGGGCGCGCCGATGAAGATGGGCAGAAGTCGCGGATTCGGAGCCTGCTCGCGCAGCAGGAGGATCGGCGTGTTGGTGGGCAACTCGATGCGCACACCGACGAGGTCCATCTCGATCACGCCCTGACAATAGCCGCGGACCCGTCGAACACCCCTACGGAGAGAGCGACTGCGGGCGAGGTGTCCGCGTCCTGTACAGGGGATCCACGTAGGCGTCGGGGTCCGACTCGAGGGCACGACGATCCACGGCTCGCAGGTCCGGAAGGTTGCCGTACCGACCCCGGTACTCGAGGCCGTACCCGACCAGGAAGGAGTCGTCCACCGTGAAGCCCACATAGCGCGCCTCCCGGCAGGATCCGCCGGACCTGGCGATCCGCCAGCGTGCAGACCTCGACGCTGAGCGGGGAACGGCGACGCAACTCGCCACCGAGGAAACCCACGCTGAGCCCGCTGTCGACGATTCCCTCGATCAGCAGCACGTGGCGGCCGCCGATGTCGATGTCCAGGTCACGCGTGATCCGTACCCGTCCGGAATTGGGGGCGAAGCGGGAGATCGCCAGGAAGTCCACCTCGGCATCGACGCGCAGCGCCCGCGCCAGGTCGGCCAGGAACGGCAGGCAACCCCGGAGCACACCCACGAGCACGATGGCATCGCCGCCGGCCAGGCGCGCCGAGTAGTCGCTCGAGATCGCCGCCCCCAGAGCCTGCACCCGTTCGGCGATCGCGCCGCGGCTGTAGGTGGCCCCGACGGGGGGACGCACGATCTGCGCCGGCGACACGCTCAGCCGAAACTCTGCAGCGTGCGTCGCACGAGCGCCTCGCGGAGCGAGGACGCCAGCGCCGCCTGCGTCGCCAGCAGTTCGCGTGCCCGGCGCTGGGCGTCGGCGCCACCGGCCTGCAGCACCCGTTGCACCGCCGGGGTGGAGAGGTCCATCTCCCTGTCCACCGACGCCTTGAAGACCCGCAGGTGCCGCGGTTCCAGACCCTGGTCGAACATCTGGCGGGCGATGCGCGCCACCTCCAGCGCCTGCGCGTCGTAGAAGTCGATGTCGGCGGCCGGGCGCGGCACCAGAAGGCCGTAGCGCGTCAACTCCCGCGCCTGGGAGAGGCTCAGCCCGCTGGCGTTGGCGAGCTGTGGCAGGGTCATGCCTGTCCCGGGGGTGTCCGGCGCCGCCGCGCGCGGCGTCAGCCGCTGGACCCGGTCACTCACGTCGACATCGGGCAGCCGCTCGGCCTCCTCATCGACGCGGGCACTCCATTCCACGGTGGCCATCCGCTCCCGGATGACCCGCAGCGGCAGGAAGTTCTCCCGCTGCTGGGTGAGGATCCAGCGCAGCTTGGCCATGTCGGTGCGGGAGTACTTCCGGTATCCCTTGGACGTGCGGTGCGGCGTGATCAGACCCTGGCTCTCGAGAAACCGCAGCTTGGAGACCGACACGTCGGGAAAGTCGACGCGCAACCCGTTGACGACCTCGCTGATACCCGCCAGCGGTTCGTCAGCCACCGACGAACCTCGCGTAGGCCGCGCCGTCCATCAACTCGTCCATCTGGGCGGTGTCCTCGGGGGCCAGGAGGCACAACCAGCCGTCCCCGTACGGGTCGCTGTTGAGGACCTCCGGCGTCTCGGCCAGCAGCTCGTTGACGGCCACGACCCGGCCCGCCAGCGGTGCGTAGAGCTCACTGGTCGCCTTGCGGGCTTCGATCTCCGCCATCAGATCACCCGCGCCGAGCCGGCTGCCCGGATCAGGAAGTTCGACGAACTCCACCTCACCGAGGAGATCCTGGCCGAAGTCGGTCAGCCCGACACGCACGAGCCGGTCCCGTCCCTCGCCCTCCTGAATCACCCAGCCGTGATCCTCGGAGTACCGGAGCGGTTCGGGAACGTTCACCGGGGCCCGGAGGGGCCGACGTGTCGCCGCGTCCGCTGTGCCATCGTTTTCACGCTAGCCCACCGACCAGGTGGCTCCCGCCATCGGAGGCCGCGACGGCGGCCCTCAGCGCTCCGCCACAGGCGGCGCGTCCGCGGTCTCCTCCGACGAGTCGGCGAGGGCGGCGCGGCCCGCCGGCACGTAGAGGTAGGCCCCGTACCAGGCGATCACCAGCGACGGGATGCCCCACACCCAGCCGGCGATCGTCCAGCCACCCGCTCCGGGAATGTCCGCCTGTCCCAGCAGGAACAGCGGGAACGCGAACATGAGACCGAAGCTGCCGGCCTTGCCCCAGGCGTTCACACCCAGCCAACCCACGCCCCGCCCCGCCAGGATCAGCGTGCCGACGGACAGTCCGAACTCGCGCACGAGGGCCACGACCGCGAACCACAGCGCCACGTCGCCATTGACGGCCATGGAGATCACGGCGCCGAAGAACATGAGCCGATCCGTGACGGGATCCAGGATGGCCCCGAGTTCGGTCGCCTGCCCCAGCCGCCGAGCCAGGAACCCGTCCAGGAAATCGGTCGCGCCGAGAGCGCCGAGCAGGATGCCCGCCGCCAGCCGGTCCTCGAGACCGAAGAGCAGCCAGCAGAAGATCGGGATGCACGCCAACCGCCCGAAGGTGACCAGATTGGGAACCGTCCAGAGCTGGTCGCGGAGGTTCTCGACGCGCACGGCAGGAGAGTACCGTGCAGTGCCGGCCGCATGGCTCCGACAAGAGTGGGAGGGCACCATGGCGACGCTGTTCACGCGGATTCTGAGAGGCGAACTGCCCGGGCACTTCATCTGGCGGGACGACCGCTGCGCCGTCTTCCTGACCATCAATCCGCTCACCCCCGGTCACGCGCTCGTGGTCCCGGTCGCCGAGGTTGACCACTGGCTGGACCTGGACGTCGAGACCAACATGCACCTGACCGCGGTGGCGCACCGGGTGGGCTGCGCAATCATGGCGACGTTCGGCACGCAGCGGGTAGCGACCGTGATGGCGGGATTCGAGGTGCCGCACGTGCACCTGCACGTCTTCGGCGCCAACTCGATGGCCGACCTGGACTTCGCCAACGCCGCGGCCAGCGTCGATCAGGCGGAGTTGGCCGCCAACGCGGCGCTGCTGCGAGACGCCCTGGGCAGCCCCGGCTGACCGTCAGGAATCGGGCGCGGCGACGGACGTGGCCGCCCCGGGCCCTGCGTAACGGTAGACCCGCACCTGCTCGGCCGCGAAGACCCGCTCCCAGCCCCGCTGGCGCAGCGTGGTGTCGAAGCGCTCGACCTCCAGGGAGTCCGCTCCCCACTGGGTGGCCGAACTGAGATCCAGCGCGATCCATCCCACGCCCTCGGTGGCCAGTTGCGCGTCGGCGCGCGCCGAGGATCCCGCCGTGTCCAGCTCGAACAGCACGTTCCGCTCCGCCAGCAGCGGCAGCAGGTGCGGCGAGGCTCGCACGGCGGCGGCGTCGGGAATCTGCTCCACAGCCGCCAGCCGGTCCTGATCGGCGGCATCGCGCGTCCATTGCCAGGGCTCGTGGAACGGCGAGCTGGCGGCGTCCCGCACGAAGAAGATGGCGGCGGCCAGCAGCAGCGTGATGACCAGCCGTCGATTGACCCGCACGCGACGCACCAGCATCGCCCCGGCACGGCGGAGAGCGAAGGTCGTCGCCACCAGCACGAACGCCGCCACCGGCACGGTCTCGGCCAGCAGGGCCTGCGGCGCCTCGGAGGCCAGCTGCAGGAAGAAGAAAGGCACCGCGGGCAGGAGGTAGCGCAACTCCACGAGCGGCAGGAACAGCACGGGGGCCAGCAGGGTCACCCCCAGCAGGAAGTTCTCGTGGGTCACGAGGTTGCCGAGGAAGACGTGCGGTTGCCGCAGGATGCCCCAGATGACCTCCGCGGTGCTGGAGTCGCCGTACTCGGCGTAGCGCTCGAGGTGCGGGAAGTCGCCACCGGCGAGCAGCGGCAGGATGGTCTCGGTCGCCAGGAGCGCCCACAGGAGCCCCACGAACGCCCAGATGAGGGCCGTGCGGGAATGCCGTCCCGAGATCGCCAGCAGCGACCGGCCGGCTTGAGCCGGAGCCCTCCACAACGAGTCGACGCGTGCGGACGCCTGATCGCCGGCGGGCCGGGGCCGGAGTTCCACCGCCAGGACCACGCCCAGCGCCACCACGATCCACCCGAGGTCCGAGCGGCACGCCAGCACCACCGCCACCAGCGCACCGAACGGCACCCAGCGGGCGCCGAGCCCGTAGTAGACGGCGCCGAACAGCGCCGGCACCGCCAGCGTCTCGGGGTGGAAGCCGGAGAGGTTGGCGTTGTGGAGGGCGGCGTAGGCGGCGTAGGCGAACGCCACGGCGGCAGCCGGCGCCACCTTCAGATCGGCGCGGCGCCGGGCGATCCGCCACAGCGGCACGATCCCCAGCGCCAGGGCGGAGGACTGGACCGCCAGGACGGTGGTCGTGATCGGGAGCCAGCGCACCAGCAGCGACAGCGGGTAGATGATGAACGCCCCGTTGCGGGCCAGGTAGTCCCCGCCGACCAGCGTCGAGTGGGGACGGAACCCCTGGCTCACCTGCCAGATGCTCTGGTTGAACAGCGCCAGTTCGGTTCCGGCCTGCAGTGAATGGGCCCGGGCCAGCGCAAGGCCGGCCAGCACGCCGCCCCCGGCGAGGGCCATGATCCACGGAAGGGCGTTGTCCACGGCTGCGGTGTCCAGCCGGGCCTGCCACCGCAGGGTGGCCCGCTCGAGGCGCGACCGCCAGTCCTGCTGCACCGGATGCGCCGGAACGACACCAGCGGCGGCGGAGAGTCGGGCGCGCGCCACCGGTGACCTCAGGGAGCGAGAGGTTCGATGAGGTGCGCGCTCTTCCGGCGCGGGTTGTTGACCTCCCGGCTGACCGGATGGAAGGTGAACAACTTCGACGGGGCCGGCACCAGCAGGTCCCCGAGCGCGGACGCGTCGTCGCAGTCGGGGTCGAGCCATTGCTGCCAGGCGCTCGGAGGCAGCACGATCGGCATCCGATCATGCACCTCGGCGATCCGGTCGTTGGCCGGGCCGGTGATGATCGTCGTCGAGCGCACGGGATCTCCGTCGGGGCGCTTCCAGCGCTCCCAGAGCCCTGCGAACGCCAGCGGCTCGCCATCGATCCGGTGGATGTACATCGGTTGCTTGTGCGGCTCACCGGGGATCGGCACCCACTCGTAGAAGCCGTCGGCGGGGACGATGCAGCGTCGAGCCCGGAAGGGGCGGCGGTAGGCCTTCGATTCCGCCACGGTCTCGGAGCGGGCGTTGATCATGCGGTTGCCGATCTTGTGGTCCTTGGCCCACGGCGGGATCAAACCCCAGCGCAGGGTGGCGAGGGTCCGGAGCCCTTCGTTCACCAGAACGGCGTACACGTCGTTCGTCGGCGCCACGTTGTAGCTGGGCTCCAGCAGCGCGGCGCCGCCGAACTCCGCCCCGAAATAGCCGGCTACATCCTCAGCTGAACTCGCCGAGACGAAGCGCCCACACACGCCGCAACGCTACCTGCCAGCCGGGGGCGACAAGCGATGCGGCGCCGCGCCGGCAGGTGTTCCGGGCCGCCCGGCGCCGCTGGAAAAACGCTCGTGCCCCGGGTCGGACCGGGGCACGAACTGGTCACTCAGGCTGTCGCGCCGGCGCCTACGCCAGCATGGCGTCCAGCGCCTCGGTCGACGGGGCGAAGTAGAACGACCCCGACGCCGGGTTGGAGAAGTCCGTCAACCGGTCGCGCACGCCGGTGCCGTCGAGGCCGTACATGGCCCGCAGGCGCTCCCGGAAGGGGGCCTGCTCCCGGCAGAAGGCCATGAAGTACAGGCCCACGACGGAGACGGCGCCGTGGAAGGCGTACGGAGTGGAGCGGCGGGCGATCTCGTTGCGCTTCGGCTTGGTGGCGTCCGCGGTGGCTCCCTCGCGGAGTTCCACGTGGCTGAGGTGGGAGAAGTCCTCCTGCGGGTCGAGCCGCTCACTGTCGGGCTTGGTGCGCCCGAATACCTTCTCCTGCTCCTCGACGCTCATCTGGTTCCAGCCGTCCAGGTCGTGGACCCAGCGTTGGGCGAGGATGAAGCTGCCGCCGGCGCCCGGCGACCCGTCGGGCACGAGGGCCACCTCGGGCTCGTCCTCGGGCTCGGGGTTGCCGGTGCCGTCGATGAACCCGGTCATGTCCAGGGAGTCGCCCAGGATGAAGGTGTTGGTGTCGCGCGGCACGACCATGTGGCCGGCCAGGGCGGTGCGGGCGTCGTACTGCGTCTGCCAGACCTTGTCCTTGTCGGGGCTGTTCAGCCAGAACAGCAGCTCCTCCTGGGTGCCCTTGGCCTCGCGCCCGCTGCCGTCGGTGGACTCGATGGTGACGAAGTCCTGGAAGTCGTCGGGGACGTCATCGGTCAGTTCGGCCAGCAGGCTCGGTCCGAGACCCACCACCAGGTTGACGCCGGCGGCATCGGCTGCGGCGCGCGTATCGGCGATCACACTCTTGATGTGATCCAGGTCAGCGCCGTCGACCCTGCTCAGATGGACGTACCACTGGTGCTGTCCCATTTCGGCGAAAATTGCGGGTTGCGGCGTGGGCATGTCCGACCTCCGTGGCTAGGTGAAACCCTCCGAATTTCGGAGGATCCTAGTCGGGCTGCCGGGATTTGAACCCGGGACCTTTGGTCCCCCAGACCAACGCGCTAACCAAGCTGCGCCACAGCCCGTTCCGGAGGCCTCACTGTACCGGGCGCGCCGCCCTCAGAACGCCCCCTCCAGCACCTCCAGGCGACCCTTCAGCACGCAGGCCACGTCGAAGCGCAGATTCACCGCCGGCTCGGGGTGCCGGCGCAGCCACTGCACGGCCAGGGCGCGGATGCGCTTCTGCTTGCGGCGATCCACGGCCTCCGCGGGGTGCCCGTAGGCCGCGCTGGAGCGCGTCTTCACCTCGCAGAACACCACGGTGCCGCCGCGGCCCAGCACCAGGTCCAGTTCGCCGCCGGCGCCGCGCCAGTTGCGGTCCAGCACCTCCCAGCCGCGCTCGATGTACCAGGCGGCGGCCTTGTCCTCCCCCCAGCGACCGAGCCGTTGACGACCGGCGGTCATCGACCGCTCCGCCGGCCGCGGCTCAGACGATGCGCCGCTCGGGAACCTTCGCCGCCTTGCCGATCCGGTCGCGCAGGTAGTACAGCTTGGCCCGCCGCACGCGGCCGCGGGTCACCACCTCCAGCTCCTTGACGCTGGGCGCGTGCACGGGAAACGTGCGCTCGACGCCCACGCCGAAGCTCACTTTGCGGACGGTGAAGGACTCGCGCACACCCGACCCCCGCCGGGCGATCACCACTCCCTGGAAGATCTGGATCCGCTCGCGACTTCCCTCGGTGACCCGGACGTGCACCTTGACGGTGTCCCCCGGGCGGAAGTCCGGAATGTCGGTCCGCAGGCTCTGCATGTCGACCAGATCGGTGGGCTGCATGGCCGGTCTCCAATCACGAGAATCTGGGGCGGGAGGGGAAGCGGAATGGCACCGGAACAGTGCAGGATACGGCCCAAGTCGCCGCACGCCACCGGGATCGCTGCCCGCGTGCAGGCCGCCGGTGCCGAGTCCGGCTCTCGCCTTCGTAATCGATCCGGACTTCGACCCCGGCGTCCCCCACCCTCCGGGGATCGCAGGGCCGGTCGGTCAGGCGCCGCCCGGCAGGTCGAACTCCTCGAGGAGCTCCAGGTCGGCGTCGCTGAGTCCCCCGCGGGCGGCGATCAGGTCCGGGCGCTCCCGCTGGGTCCGGGCCAGGGCCTGCGCCCGGCGCCAGCGCTCGACGCGCCCGTGGTCGCCGGAGCGGAGCACCTCGGGGACCGCCATGCCCCGGAAGTCCGCCGGGCGGGTGTACTGCGGGTAGCCGAGGAGGCCGCTGCTGAAGGAGTCCTCGATCCCGGAGGCGGCGTTGCCCATGACCCCCGGCAGCAGCCGCACGACCGCCTCCAGGATCACCATGGCCGCCACCTCACCCCCCGCCAGCACGAAATCCCCCACGGAGATCTCGTCGTCGACGAGCGCGGTGCGCACCCGCTCGTCGACCCCCTCGTAGCGACCGCACAGCAACGAGAACCCGTCGCCGGCGGCGAGGGTCTCGACGGTGCGCTGATCCAGCCGGCGCCCCGAGGCCGACAGCAGGATCAGCGGTCTGCGAACCTCGGCCTCCTCGACGGTCTCGAAGATGGGCTCGGGCGCCAGCAGCATGCCGGGGCCGCCGCCGAAGGGCGCGTCGTCCACCGACCGGTGCGGATCGGTGGCCACCGAGCGGAGATCCAGCACCCGCAACCGGAAGACCCCGTCCCGGCGCGCCTTGCCCAACAGGCTGTGAGAGGCGAACTGCTCGACCATGTCGGGGAAGATGGAGATCACGTCGATCCTCATGGCCTCTCCCCCGGCGTCTAGGGCAAATCGAAGAGGCCGGCCGGCGCCTCGACGGCGACCCGGGCCGCGCCCCCGCCGGTGTCCTCCACCGCCACCACGAAGGTCAGAGGCACCAGCGCCCCGCTGTCCAGGACCAGCAGGTCGCTGGCCGGATTGGCCTGCACGGCGGTCACCCTGCCCCGCGCCACCCCGGCGTCACACACCACTTCGGCACCGACGAGCCGGTGCACCCAGAGTTCGGTCGGGTCGTCCAGCGGCTCGGCGAGCAGCACCGCGCCGCGCAGCCCCTCGGCGGCGTCGCGGTCCCCATAGCCCTCGAAGGCCACCAGCCAGCGCCTCTCGAGGGGACGCGCCCGCCGGACAACCAGTGAGCCCTCCGCCGTCTGCAGTTCGGCACCGGCCCTCAGACGCTCGGTGCGGTTCGTCACCAGCGAGACGACGACCTCACCCTTGATGCCGTGGGGCCGGTCGACGCGCCCGATCTCCAGCAGATCCTTCGCCGGGCGCACCGGGGGCGCCACGGCGTTCAGGGCTCGACGAAGTCGACGGTGACGCTGCGGCCGTCGTTGACCGCGGCCGCCCGCACGACGGTGCGGATGGCGCTCGCCACGCGGCCCCGCCGGCCGATGACCCGGCCGATGTCGGCCCGGTCCACGTGCACGTCGAGGCGGACGTCGTCGCCGTCGGAGGTGGCGACCACGCGGGCCGCCTCGGGCGCCTCGACCACCGACCGGACGATGTGTTCGAGCACAGCCTGGGCGCGGGGGGCGTCGGAGGCCCCGGCGTCGCTCACGAGTCCGAGCCCTTGGTTGCCGGGTCCAGATCCTCGAGCCGCGAGGCGGTCCCCTTGAATTCGTCCCAGGCGCCGGAGATCTTCAGCAGCTTCTCGACGCGCTCGCTCGGCTGGGCGCCGTTGCGGAGCCACTTCAGCGCCTTGTCGTTGTCGATGTTGACCACCGACGGCTCCTGGCGCGGGTCGTAGTAGCCGATCGATTCGATGAAGCGCCCGTTGCGAGCCGACCGCTTGTCCGCCGCCACCACCCGGTAAGTGGGCTGCTTCTTCTTGCCTCTGCGCATCAAGCGAAGCCGCACTGCCACGATTCGTTCGCCTCCAGCTGGACCTGCGGCCGGGCCACGTGGCTCCGGCATGAACGCCTTAGTCTGCCGTGAATTCGGCGCCATTCCATCTCCGGGTCCCGGCGACCGCGCCGCCCGGGCCCGGGGCCGCTCAGCGTTCGGGAAAGGCCAGCGGGCCCGGAGGCTGCGAAGGTGTCCGCGGCGCGGGGCCGCGGGAGGGGCCTGCGGGCGACTCCAGCCCCTCCAGCTGCTCGAGCAGGTCGGCGGCCGACCGGCGCCCGGTTCCGCCGGCGGGGGTGACCCGCCCCGAGCTCCGGGGCCTGCGCCCCTTGGACCCTTTCGACTTGCGGCGGCCGGTGGCTCCTCCGGCACTGCGCATCATCTTGCGCGCTGCGCCGAAGTTGCGGAGCAGTTCGCCCACCTCGGCGGTGGTGGTGCCGCTGCCGGCGGCGATCCGGCGCCGGCGGGACCCGTCGATGATGGCCGGCTGGGCCCGTTCGGCGGGTGTCATCGAGCAGATGATGGCCTCCATCCTCGCGAGACGCCGCTCGTCGACGCCGGCCTCGGCCGCCTGCGCCGCCTGCGGGCTCGGCAGGTGGGCCAGCAGGTCGCCGAGCCCGCCGAGCTTGCGCATCTGCCTCATCTGGGCCAGGAAATCGTCCAGAGTGAAGTCGCCCGCCAGGACGCGCTCGGCGGCGTCGGCCGCCTCGGCCTGGCGGCCCTCGTAGGCCGCCTCGGCCTTCTCCGCCAGCGACAGCATGTCGCCCATCCCCAGGATCCGCCCCGCCAGGCGGTCGGGATGGAAGCGCTCGAGGTCGCCGACGCGCTCCCCGACCGAGACGAACGCCACCGGGCACCCCACGACCGCGCGCACCGACAGCGCGGCCCCGCCGCGGGCGTCGCCGTCGAGCTTGGTCAGGATCACGGCGTCGAGTCCGACGGCCTCGTGGAAGCTGCGGCCGACGCGCACGGCCTCCTGGCCCACCATGGCGTCGAGCACCAGGAACGTGTGGTGGGGTTGGATCGCCTCGCCGATGGCGCGCACCTCGGCCATCAGGGCCTCGTCGACCACCTGGCGCCCGGCGGTGTCGCAGATCACCACGTCCCGGCCGAGCCGGCGGGCCTCGGCCACTCCCGCCACCGCTACCGCCACGGGATCGGTCGCCTCGCTGAAGACCGGGACGGAGATCTCCGCGGCCAGGACGCGCAGCTGCTCGACCGCGGCGGGGCGGGTCAGGTCGGCGCCCACGAGCAGCGGGCTGCGCCCCTGGCCGCGGAACCAGCGGGCCAGCTTGGCGGCCGCTGTGGTCTTGCCCGAGCCCTGCAGTCCGGCCAGCAGCACCACCGTGGGGGGACGGGACGCGTAGCCGATCGACATCGCCTCGCCGCCGAGGGTGCGCACCAGCTCGGCGTGCACGATCCGCACCACCTGCTGGGCAGGGTTCAGGGCACGGTTCAGATCGGCGGCGAGCGCCTCGCTGCGCACCCGGTCCCGGAACTCCGCCACCACGTCCGTGGACACGTCGGCGGCCAGCAGCGCCCGGCGAATCTCGCCCAGCGCCCCCTCGACGTCCTCGGGACGCAGCCGCCCCTTGCGCCGGAGCCGGTCGAAGACCGCGTTGAGGTTGCCGCTAAGCGTCTCGAACATCGGCCTCGGTCCCCTCGGTGTCGGTGAGGGCGGCCGCGAAGGCCGCGGCGTCGAACGGGACCAGGTCGCCGAGCCCTTCGCCGAGGCCCACGAGCTTGACCGCCACACCCAACTCGGCGCGCACCGACAGCACCGAGCCTCCCCGGGCGGAACCGTCCAGCTTGGTCAGCACCGCGCCCGTCACACCGGCGGCCTCACCGAACATCCTGGCCTGGACGAGACCGTTCTGCCCCGTCGTGGCGTCGAGGACCACGAGCGCCTCGCACAGCTCGCCCGGCGCCCGCTCGGCAACCCGGCGGATCTTCGCCAGCTCGCCCATCAGGTTGTGGTTGGTGTGCAGCCGCCCGGCCGTGTCGATCATCACCACGTCGGCGCCCGCAGCCGCCGCGTGGGAGATGGCGTCGAATGCCACCGCCGCGGGATCGCCGCCGGGTCTGCCGCGCACGAGATGCGCCCCCGCCCGCTCGGCCCAGGCGGCGAGCTGCTCGGTGGCGGCGGCGCGGAACGTGTCGGCTGCGGCCAGCACCACGCGCCGGCCGGCCTGCACCTCGGCGTGGGCCAGCTTGCCGATCGTCGTCGTCTTGCCGGAGCCGTTGACCCCCACGAAAAGCCAGACCGCGGGTGAACCCGAACGGTCCAGTCCCCCGCCGGGCGCCTCCATCAGGTCCGCCACCGCGGCCGCCAGCAGGGAGCGCAACTCCCGGGGATCGGCGATGTGCCGCCGGGCGGCCTCGGTGCGCAGGCTCTCCAGCAGCTGCTCGGTCACCGCCCAACTCACGTCGGCACCGAGCAGGACCTCCTCCAGCGCCTCCCAGGTGGCGGCGTCGACGGCGGGACCCGCCAGCGCGGCACCGAGCCGCTCTCCCATCGCGGAGCGGGCCTTGGCCAGCCGTGCGCGCCAGCGCGGGGGCTGTGGCGGGTCCCCGAGTACGTCTTCGGGCAGGTCGCGCGCCGTCGTCACCGGGTCCTGACCCGCCTAGGGCTCGATCTCGGGCTCGAGCGACTCGTCGGGGACCTGCTCGATGTCCAGTGAGGTGCTCCGGTCGCCGAGGGGGATGAACAAGCGGATGAGCTGGTCGCCGCGGACGACCTCGACGGCCACCTCGGTCCCGGGTGCCCGCAGCCGCACGGCGACGGTCAACTCGTTCATCGAACCCACGGGCTGACCGTCGAAGGCGACGATGCGGTCGTTGACCAGCATCCCGGCGGCCTCGGCGGGCCCACCGGGGGTGACCGAGGCCACGATCGCTCCCGGCTCCCCCAGCGGCGGGGTGTAGCCGGTGATTCCCAGGAATCCGAAACGCACCTCGCGCCCGGCACGCAGCTCCTCGGCGATCCAGATGGCCACCTCGATGGGAGTGGCGAAGCCCACGCCGATGTTGCCGCCGCCGAGCGTGGACCGGATGAGTATGTTCATGCCGATCACCCGGCCCTCGATGTCGGCGAGGGCACCGCCGCTGTTGCCCTGATTGATGGGCGCGTCGGTCTGGATCATGCCCAGCGGCGGCACGTTCTCGCCACCCAGGACCTGGTTGAGGGCGCTCACCACGCCGACGGTCACGACATTCTCCATGCCGAAGGGACTTCCGACGGCCACGGCCGTCTGACCGACCTCCACCGTGGAGAGCGGTCCTATCTCCGCGGCCGTGAGGTCGAGCGACGGGTCGATCTGCAGGACCGCCACGTCCAACTCGCGGTTCGCCGCCAGCACCTTGCCGCCGGTGCGAACACCGTTGGCGAGTTGGACGATGACATCGGGCACCGCCCCTCCCAGGGCATCGGGAACATCCAACGGGGCGGAGGGGTCGATCTCAAGCCCCTCGGGGCGCCCAGGCCCACCCGCCCCCTCGTCGGCGAACAGGTCGGTGAGGGGTTCGGCGTCCTCGACGACATGGGCGGCGGTGAGAACAAGTCCCCCCGAGTCGTAGATGATCCCCGAGCCCAGGCCCTCCGATGTCTGCAGGAAAACGACCGATGGCTCCACCCGGCCGGCGGCGTAGACGACCGGCTCCTGTGGCGGGCCGGCCGGCGGCGCGGACGCGGGTGCCGCCTGCTGCGGCACCGGTGCCGGAGCGGGCGCCACGGCCTCGGCGCCCTCCGCCGAGGCGGCGGGCGGCGCCGGCGCCACCGACGGCGCCTGCGGAGCGGCCGGTTCGGTGGCGGGAGGCGACGGGGCCGGGGCGGCTGCGGTGCCCGACTGCGGCGCGGGGCCGATGATCTCCGGTGGCCGGACGGGGATGTAGCGGACCGCTTCGTCCGGCTCGCCCGCCGACTGCACGACCGCCACCACCCCGAGTGCGAGCGCCGACAGGCTGACGAGCACCGCGAAGGCCTCGGCGCTGAAGCGCCGGCGGCGGCGCCGGCCGCCCGGCGGGCCCGGGCCCCGGGGCGGCCCCGCCTCAGCCGATCCGAGCGTCCAGGCCAGGTCGTAGTCCCGGGGCCACGAGTCCTCCGGCGCGCCGGACGCCGCCCTGGGGGGCGACGGCCCGGGCCCGGAGAGGCCTCCGGTGGTGGCCGGCCCGTCCTCGAACGGGTCCCCGCCGGGATCGGGCGGCGAGGCGGGCTGGTCAGATGCCATGTGAACTCCGTCTCCGGGGCCACGATCGTGGGCCGGTCGCCATCCACGCTATTGGGGCGGCGCGCCGGAGCCTCAATTCCGCCACGGTCGACTCAGAGAGAAACCCGAACGTTCTTCGCGACCCGGCCACTGCGTCTGATCCGGGCACCCGGGCTGCTCGCACCGGTCGCCGGCAGCAGGATCGTGAAGGTGGATCCGAAGCCTTCGGTCGAGGTCAGCCGCGCTTCGCCGCGATGCGACTCGGCGATCTGGCGCACGATCGCCAGACCCAGGCCCCGCCCCTCGGCCGATGCCTGCCTGCCGCGCTGGAACCGCTGGAACACGCGCTCCTGCTCGTCGGCCGGAATGCCGGGGCCCTGATCCTCCACCGCCACCCAGATCCAGGCGCCCTCACCGCCTGCGGTGATGCGCACCTCCGATCCCCCCGGCGCCACGCTCAGCGCGTTGGAGAGCAGGTTCGCCAGCGCCTGGCGGAGGCTGCCGGCGTCGCCGAGGGCCAGCAGGCCGCCGGGCGCATAGTGCGTCAGCTTCACGTCATGGTTGGCGGCGTAGCCCTCGAACTCGGCGGTGGCCTGGCGCGAGAGCTCCCCGACGTCCACCAGGGCGAGGTTCTGCGGCCGGGTCTCGTGCCGGGCGAAGGTGACCAGGTCGTCGACCACCCGCGACATGCGCTCGGTGGACCGGCTCACCTGCTCGGCCACGACCCGGTAGTCCTCGGTGGTGGCGTCGGGATCGGCCAGCGTCGTGTCGAGGTTGCTGCGGATCACCGCCAGCGGATTGCGCAACTCGTGGCTGGCGTCCTCCACGAAGCCCCGCTGCGCGTCGAAGGAGCGATCCAGGCGGTCCAGCATGTCGTCGAAGGTGTCGGCGAGACGCCGCAGCTCGTCGGGCGGGCCATCCAGGGCGATGCGCTGCGACAGGTCCGTGCCGCTGATCCGCCGGGCCACCTCGGTGATGCGGCCCACCGGCTTGAGCACGTGGCCGGCCAGGAACCAGCCGACCACCATGCTCCCGCCGAAGAGGACCGCCAGGGCGAACAGCGAGTAGTCCGCCAGCTGCTCCATGGCGCGCTCGTTGGCCTGCGTCTCCACGGCCCCCAGCAGCTCCCGGAGGTTCTGCTCGTCGCCGGGCGCCGGCTCGCCGCCGAGCCCGGGGCGATCGAGGGTCAGCGACTGCGAGAACGACGACTCGTCCAGGTTCCGGGCCAGCCCCCAGTAGATGCCGCCCACCGCAATGGCGCCGAGCCCGAAGAGCAGCACGCTGTAGACCAGTGCCAGGCGGAAGCGGATGGAGCCCAGCGAGCGGTACAGCCGCCTGCGAAACCGTTCGATGTCGGTGGCGCGGGTCACCGGATCAGCCTCGCGCGGGGCCCGTCGGGCGGCGGATCAAGGGTACGGAGCCGAATCCGGTGACGCGCCCGAGGAGATGCCGCCCAGCACGTACGTCGGATCCTCGGGTCCCGACGAGGGGTCCGAGGCGTGCGAGCCGCCCTTGGCAACCAACCGGTAGCCGGTTCCCACCACCGTCTCGATCGGCGCCGGGCTGCCGGGCAGGCCGAGTTTGCGGCGCAGCGTCCCGACCGTGACCCTGACGGTGTTCGTGAAGGGGTCGGTGTGCTCGTCCCAGACGTGGTCCAGCAAGTCCTCCTGGGAGACGACCTCGCCGGGACGGCTGCAGAAGTACCGCAGCAGCGTGAACTCCTTGGGGGTCAGGCTGATCTCCTGGCCCTGGCGCCGCACGGCGTGCCGGCTGAGATCCATCTCGATGTCCCCGACGACGAGGCGAGACCCGACGCGCCCCGCATCGCGGCGCAGCAGCGCCCGGATCCGCGCCGTCAACTCGCCGAACGCGAACGGCTTGACGAGGTAGTCGTCGGCGCCGTCGTCGAGCCCCCCGATGCGATCCTCGAGACTGTCGCGCGCCGTGAGCATCAGGATGCGCGGGCGGTGACCGCCCCGGGCGGGATCGCGCAGGCGCCGGCACACCTCCCTGCCGTCGACCGCGGGCATCGTCAGGTCCAGGCAGATGACGTCGTAGTCCACCGCCGCCGCCTTGTCGAGCGCCTCGGCACCGTCGAACGCCTCGTCCACGGCGTACCCGTCCCGGCGCAGGCCGCGGGCGATCGCTCGGACCAGGTCCTGTTCGTCGTCGGCGACGAGCACGCGCATCACCACAGACGGTAGCCAATCCGTGCGCGGCTCGTCACTTCCCGGCCGCCGCCGCGACCCTTCAGTCGCCGGGAGAAACCCCTGCACCGGCCGCCTGCAGCGACCTGGCGGCGCGACGGCGCTCGGCGATCACGAGGCTGGCCCCGCCGGGGCGCATGGTCACGCCGTACAGGCTGTCGGCGATCTCCATGGTGGGTTTCTGGTGCGTGACCAGGATGAGTTGCGCACTCGAGCGGAACTCCTCGAGCAGCCGCAGGAAGCGGTGCAGGTTGACATCGTCGAGGGCCGCGTCCACCTCGTCCAGCACGTAGAACGGGGAGTCCTGCGACCGGAAGACGGCGAACAGGAACGCCAGCGCCGCCAGCGAGCGCTCGCCGCCGGACAGCAGCGCGAGTCGCCGCAGGCTCTTCCCCGCCGGCTGCGCCTCGATCTCCACGCCCGAGGCGAGCGGATCCTGGGGCTCGGTGAGCGACAACCTGCCCGCACCCCCGTCGAACAGCACGCTGAAGACCGTCTCGAAACTCTCGGCGACCTCGCGGTAGCAGCGGGTGAAGGCCTCCAGGATCTCGCTGTCGACGCTCCGGACGAGCCCGGTGAGGTCGCGGCGGGCACTGCGCACGTCCTCGATCTGGGCGGCCAGCTCGTCGTGGCGCTGCCGCAGGCTGTCGTGCTCCTGGACGGCGAGCGGATTCACCGGACCGATGCCGCGCAGCAGGCGCTCCAGTTCCCGGATGCGTTCGTGGGCACCGACCCCCGCAGGGAGGTCGGGCTGGGGTGTGCGGGTGGCCCGGATCTCGTCGCAGTCGTGCCGGTCGGCCAGGGTCTCGACGACCGACTCGATCCGCAACCGGAGTTCGTCCTCGCTGCGTTGGGCGCCGAGCAACTGCTCACCGACCTCGGCGACGCCCGCCGCCAACTCCGCCCGTCTCCGGCGATGCCCGTCGAGCCGCTCGGCGGCGACCCTGCCGGCCTCGGCCAGTTGGCGTTGCCGTGCCCTCAACCGCTCCAGGCCGCGCCGGCAGTCGCCGGCGCTGCCGGCCAGCCGCGCCGCCAGCTCGGCCAGGACGGCGCCGCGCCGGGCGTCGGCGCCGGCGGTGGCGAGCGCCGCCTCGTGGCCCCGGAGGCGGGCCCGAATCTCGTCCCGGCGTTCGGACAACACCGCACGGCGCGCCCCGATCTCCGACGCCCGCCGATCCAGCGAACGGCGCTCGGCGTCCAGGTCGCTGCGGCGCTGCTGCAGCTCGGCGGCGGCCTCGCGGGCCAGCGCCCCGGCGGCTTCGACGGACCGCTGCAACTCCGCCAGCCGGCCGGCGGTCTCGATGGCCGCGGCGGTCGCCTCACGGAGGGCCCGATCGGCCTCCGCCAGCGCCACCTCGGCGCTCTCCAGGCGCTTCCGGGACTCCGCCAGTGCATCGTCGGCGGCTCCCGGCCGGTGGACGCCCACACGCCACCCGGTCGGCGTGAAGCAGTCGCCCGCCGGAGTGACGACCGTCGCGCCGGGATGCTCGGCGACGGCGTCGCAGGCCTCCTGCCAGCTCGGCACCACGACCACCGCCCCGATGAGGCCGTCGAGAACCGCGTCGGTGGCGGCTCGGTTGCCCCGCACCCGCGGGCGCAGTGGCTGCCCGACCGGTGGCGGTCCCCCGGCGGCGCGGATCGGCAGCACCGCCCCGGCGGTCTTCGCCCGCACCAGCGCCTCCAGGGCGGGGCGGGCCGCCGCCGGGCCATCCAGGACGGCCGCGCCGAGGGCCTCCCCGGCGGCGGCCTCGAACGCCGCCTCCCAGCCCTCCTCCACCGTCACCAGATCGCCGAGCGCACCCAGCACACCCGCGGTGCCGGCGAGAACCTCCATGCCCGAGCGCGCCCCCACGTCGGCCTTCGCCAGCGCGAGCGCCTCGGCCCGGGCCCGCCACCGGTCGTGCTCCCCGGCCGCGGCGGCCCGCGCCTGTTGGGCGGCGTGCTCGGTGGCGGCGGCCTCCGCCCGGCGCTGGGTGGCCGTCTCGAGACCGGCGCCGGACGCCTCCGTGCGGGCCGCGTGCGCCTGCGTGTCGGCCGCCAGAGCCGCCGCGGCCGCGTCGAGGCGGCGGCGGTCGGCCGCCAGCGCCGTCTCGGCGCCCTCGAGTTCGCCCAGGGCGACCTCGATGCGGGCGGACTCGTCGGCGAGGGAGGCCAGCAGGTCGCCGGCCAGCGCGCCGTGGCGGCGTCGCTCGTAGTCCTGCCGGCGGCGGTCGATTGCCCGCTGCGCCTGCTGGAGGAGCTCCTCCAGCGCGGCGAGTCGCTCGCCGGCCTCGGCCAGAGCCACGTGACCCGGTGCCGACAGATGCGTCTCCGCCTCCGCGATGCGCTCGTCGAGGGCGGCCAGCTCGCGGGAGGTCGCGGCGCGGCGGTCGGCGAGATCGCGCCGCTCGGTCGCCGCAAGGCGCCGGCGCTCCCGCAGCTCGACGAGTTCGGCGCCGAGCCGGTGGATCTGCAGGGCGGCCAGCTCCGCGGCCAGCGCGCCGTGGCGGCGCGCCACCGAGGCCTGCCGCTCCAGGGGCCGCAGGGCCCGGCGGACCTCGTTCAGATGGTCGCCGAGGCGCGCCAGGTTCGCCTCGGTGTCCTCCAGCCGCCGCAGGGCCTTCTCCTTGCGCACCCGGTAGGCGGACACACCGGCGGCCTCCTCGAGGATGGCGCGGCGCTCGGCGGGCTTGGCCTGCAGCACCGCGTCGATGTGCCCCTGCGAGACGATGACGTGGCGGTGCCGTCCCACGCCCGCAGCGCCGAGCATCTCGGCGATGTCGATGAGCCGGGCCTGCGTGGCGTTGATGGCGTAGGCGCTGTCGCCGCTGCGGAACAGCGTGCGGCTGATGGCCACCTCGTCGAGGTCGAGGGGCAGGCGGCGATCGGCGTTGTCGAAGGTGAGGGTGACCTCCGCCCGCCCCAGAGCCGACCGGCCGGGGTTCCCGGCGAAGATCACGTCGTCCATCTGCTGGGAGCGCAGCGCCGTGGGCGACTGCGAGCCCAGGACCCAGCTGATGGCGTCGACGATGTTGGACTTGCCGCTGCCGTTGGGGCCCACGATCACCGACAACCCGGGCGCGAAGCTGATCGTCGTGGTGTCGGCGAACGACTTGAAACCCTTCAGCGTGAGGGCCTGCAGGAACACGGCTACACCTGTGACTGCTCGCAGTAGTAGGTCCAGCGCCCCCGGTACTTGATCCGCACGATCGGCCGGCGCGAGCGCGGGCTCAGCCGGCCGTGCCTGCGGTAGACGTTGTGATGGTTCTGGTACGCGCCGGGCTCTCCGGACGGCGAGAGGAAGTGATTGTCCTCCAGCGTGGAGCCCCGGTACTTCACGGCGTCGTGCAGCACCTCGACGATGGCGCGCCACAGCCGGCGGATCTCCTGGCGCCCCAGCGAGTCGGTCATCCGGTCGTGGCGCAGGCCGGCGTTGAAGAGGATCTCGTCCGCGTACATGTCGCCCACACCGACGATCGCCCCGGCGTTGGTCAGGAAGGCCTTCAGGTACAGCGGGCGGGGCGGGGCCGCCAGCAGGCTCGAGAAGTCGGTCCAGGAGAGCGACGTGGTGAGCGGGTCGATGCCGACCGGCTGCTGCTCGGTCACCTGCTCGGGACTCAGCAGGCGCATCCGGGCCCCCTCCTTGAAGTCCAGCAGGCGCAGCCCCCCGTACTGCGTGAACGTGATGAGCAGGCGCGTGGCGGGATCCACCTTTTCCCTGTTGGGTTGGCGGCGCAGATGGCCGCCGGCGCCGAGCGTGATCCCCATGATCTCCTCGTTGTCGAAGGTGAGCAGCAACAGCAGGCCCTGGCGGGTGATCTCCCCGGTGATCTTCGCCCGCTCCAGCCGCTCGTTCAGTTCCTCGGCGCTGTGCGGGGTGACGCTCTCGGACAGCACCGAGACGGCCTTGACCCGCCTGTCCATGACCTCGCGCTCCAGCTCCCGCCGTACGACCTCAACTTCGGGTGACTCGATCATGGTGTCCTTACAGGGTCGTCTCCGGCCACCGGGGGGCCACCGGACATCTTCGCATCCGCGCCGGCGGCGTCCGGGGATGGCGGACCGGCCGCCGGTGCCTCCTGGTAGCGGGCCAGTGCCGCCCGGGCCGCCGCCTGCTCGGCCCCTTTCTTGGTGCGCCCCTCGCCGGCGCCGTACTCGACACCGGCGATCAGCACGACGGCCTGCCAGACGAGTTCGTGGTCGGGGCCGGAGTGGCTCAGCCGGTAGCACGGCGCCGCGCCCTCGACACGGGCGGCCCGCTCCTGCAGCACGGTCTTGTGGTCGTCCCGTCCCGGATCCCGCGCCATCGTGGCGATGCGCCCGGCGAGCAGCGAGAGCACCAGCCGGCGGGCCGGTTCCCAGCCGCCGTCGAGATACACGGCGCCGATGAGGGCCTCGGTGGCGTCCGCCAGGATCGAACGCTTCCGGCGACCGCCCGCCGCCTCCTCCCCGCGGCCCATCAGCAGTTCCTCGCCGAGCCGCAGCTCGCCGGCCAGGGTGGCCAGGCAGTCCGCCGACACCACCGAGGCCCGCACCTTGGCGAGCTGGCCCACAGACAGCGCGGGGTAGGTGGTGTAGAGGTGCTCGGAGACGATCACCTCCAGCACGGCGTCGCCCAACAACTCGAGGCGCTCGTTGGAGGCGGGTCTCGCTCCGGCGACCGGACGCTGCTCGGCCACCCACGAGCGGTGACGCAGCGCCAACTCCCTCAGCGCCTCGTCATCGAACCGGTAGCCGATGCGCTCCGCCAGGTTGTCGGGGTCGTCGGTGGCCACTCAGCCCAGGCGCGCCTCGACGTAGTCGACCGCGTCGCGGACGGTCCGCAGATCCTGCAGGTCCTCGTCGTCGATGCGGAATCCCACGGTGCGCTCGCCGAACTCCTCCTCGAGCGCCTCGACCAGTTCGATCAGCGCCAGCGAGTCGGCGTCGAGGTCGTCGAGGAAGGAGTCGCCCTCGGAGATGTCGGCGGGTTCGATCTCGAGGATGTCCGCCAGCCGGCCCTTGATCTGATCCAGGATCTCCGACCGCGGCATCGGACTCTGCGAAACGTGGGTCTCCGCCGGCACGGCTGCTGCCTCCTTCAGACCTGTGGCGCTCCGGGCGGCGCCTCGTCGGGAGTTTCGATCCTACCCGGTGACGGCGCGGGCGATCTGTGACACGACCCCCGCCGCCGCCAGCTGATGCGACACGGCGATGGCGCTGGCGATCGCCTTGGGGCCCGAGGACCCGTGCGAGATGGTGCACACGCCCCGGACTCCCAGCAGGACCGCCCCGCCGGTGTTGTCGGGGTCGAAGGTCTCGTAGAGACCCAGGAGCGCGGGGAAGAACAGGTCGGCGCCGGCCCGGGCCTCCGGCGAGCTGTCGGCCAGGCGGATGATCTCCGCCGCGATCACGCTCGCCACGCCCTCGGCGGTCTTCAGCATCACGTTGCCGGTGAAGCCGTCGGTGACGATGACGTCCGCGCCGTCCAGCAGCAGGTCGCGCCCCTCCACGTTGCCCACGAAACGGGCGCCGGCGGCCTCCTGCCAGGCCTCGTCGTCGAGCAGCGCGAAGACCTCCTTGACGAGGGCGGAGCCCTTGCCGGCCTCCTCGCCGATGGACAGCAACCCCACCCGCGGCTCGGCGGTGCCGTAACCGACTCGGCTGTACACCGCGCCCATGCGGGCGAACTGCACCAGCCAGGCGGCCGTGCAGTCCGAGTTGGCTCCGACGTCCAGCACCACCGTGGGCGTCGCCCGGCCGGGGACCGGGAAGGGACAGGCCACCGCCGGGCGCACGACGCCCTTGATCCGCCCGAATCGCAGCAGCGCGCTCGCCATGGCGGCGCCGGTGTTCCCGGCGGAGACCATGGCGCAGGCCCGGCCGTCGCGCACGGCCTCGGCGGCGCGCACCACCGAGGAGTCCTTGAGGCGCCGGACACTGGCGCCGGGGTCGGCGTCCATGCCGACGACCTCCCGCGCCGGGATCACCTCGAGGCCGTTGCCGTCGAGTTGCTCGGGCGGGCCCACCAGCACCACGCCGTGTCCCTCTTCCGCCGCCAGGCGGGCGCCCTCGACGATCGCCTCGGGCGCGTTGTCGCCCCCCATGGCGTCGACGGCGACCGGCAGCGGGCTCATGCCGGCCGCGGTGACGAGCGGGTGTCGGTGACAGGTCGGCTCACCGGCCGGTGAACCTCCTCAGTCGAGTTCGACTGCCTGTCGGCCGCGGTACCAACCGCACTGCCCGCAGACACGGTGCGGCAGTTTGGCGGCCCCGCAGCGGGAGCAGGAAGAGCGGGACGGCGCCCGCAGTCGCCAGGAGGCGGCGCGGCGGCTGCGAGTGCGGGACTTGGAGGTCTTCTTCTTGGGAACGGCCACACCGTGACGGTAGCGGCCTCCCCTGCGGGTTCCTCAGGGGTTGCGCAGGGCCCGAAGCCAGGGTCGGCGCTCAGGGTTGGAAGTCGTCGAGCGCCGCCCAGCGCGGATCGCGCCGCTCCTCCGGATCCTCCGCGGGCGGCGCCCCGTAGTACGAGCCGGCCGCGGGCCCCTCGCAGGACTCGTCGCAGAGCGGGGCCAGCGGCAGCGTCAACAGCACGACCTCGCGCAGCATCGGGGCCAGGTCCACGACCTCGCCGTCGAGAGGGAAGGTCTCGCCCTCGGCGGGGGCCGGCTCGAAGACCTCCGTGACCGCCGGCGCCACGGGGACGCGCACCGGGCGCAGGCAGCGCCGGCACTCCAGCTCCCAGCAGGCGCGCACCTCACCCGAGCAGATGATGCGCCCCGCCTGCGCCTCCAGGGTGAGTTGCAGCTCGACGGCGTCGGAGGCGACGGTTCCGCCGCCGACGGCGAGTTCCTCCAGCACCCGCCGACCCTCGAGTTCCCGCCGCCGGCCGGGGGCGGCCAGGAGGTCGGCGACCTGGACCAGAACCGGGCGCGCTCCCGGGCGCGGCTCGCTCACTCCTCGTCTTGATTGAAGAAGAGCGGGTCGGTCTCCTCGACCGGCTCGTCGCTCGGCGGTGCCGGCGGGATCGATCCCTGCAGCTTCCTGCGCCCGTCGCGCACGTTGCCGAGGGCGCGTTCCAGGGCCTCCTCGAAACGGGCGAGATGCTCGTCGCAGTAGTCCTCGAGTTCGAGCCGCTGCCGGCGGGCCTGCTCCTCGGCCGCCTCCAGGATCCGGCGGGCCCGCGCCTCCGCCTGCTTGACGACCTCGGCGCGCTGCACCATGCGCGCCGCCTCGGCCTTGACGCCGTCGATGATGTCCTCGGCGTCCCGGCGAGCCTTGGCCAGGTAGTCGTTGCGCTCCTTGATGAGCCACCGGGCGCTGCGCAGCGCCACCGGCAGCCGGGCCCGGGCGATCCGGATCAATTCCAGGATGTGGTCGCGGTCCAGCCGGACCTGCGAGGACAGGCTCGAGCCGCGCGCCCCGCTGACGTACCGCTCCAGGTCGGCGAGAGCCGCCTCCACGTCCTCGACGACCTCGCTGCCGCCCCCGGAGAGGGCGTCGAAGGGATTGGGCTCGTCGAGGGGCGCCTCCGGCGGGTCCCCGTCGCCGGGCACCAGCGGATCGTCGTAGCTGCTCACGAGCCCGACCGGCGTTCCTTGAGGCGCAGCGCCACGGGGGCGGGCACCATCGAGTCCACGTTGCCGCCGTAGCCGGCGATCTCGCGGATGTACTTCGAGGCGATGAACGAGCTGGCCGACGTGGACGGCAGGAAGACGGTGCGCACGCCGGCCACTTCCCGGTTGGTCTGGGCCATCTGCAACTCGTTCTCGAAGTCGGAGACGGCTCGCAGGCCCTTCACGATGAAGTCGGCCCTCTCGCGGAGCGCCAGCGTGACGACCAGCTCGCCGAACATGGTGGTCCGAACGTTGGGGAGGTGGGCGAACGTCTCGGCGAGCATGGCCGCGCGCTCGTCCATGTCGAAGAGGGTGTCGCCCTTCTGCGGGTTGCGCATCGCCGCCACGATCACCTCGTCGAACAGTTCGGCGGCCATCTCGACGACCTCCACGTGACCGTTGTGCACGGGATCGAACGAACCGGGGTACAGCACGCGAAGCACGTCAGTCACTTCCCGGTGCTCCCGCCGGGGTCTCGGCGGCCCCGGCGGCTCGACGTCTGGCCATTTGCACAACGGTACTCCCCCGGCGACGCTCGGAGATGACTATCCAGTCCGGGTGGGCGCGCACCGGACGGTCCGATTCGGCGACCAGAATCCCGGCGTCCAGCCGTCCCAGCAGCCGCTCCCAGCCATGATCGGGAAAGTCGTACGGCGGGTCGCAGAACGCCACGTCGAAGGACTCCCCGGCCGTGCCGAGCCAGCGGAGCACGTCGCCGTTCACGACACGGCAGCGGTCGCCGAAGTCCAGTTCCGCGATGTTCGCCCGCAGGATGGCGGCCGTGGCGCGGTGCCGCTCCACGAACGTGGCGTGCGCCGCACCCCGTGAGAGCGCCTCCAGCCCCAGGGCGCCGCTGCCGGCGAAGGCGTCGAGCACCACCGCGCCCGCCAGGTCGCCGACGCTGCCGAGCGCGGCGAAGATCGACTCGCGCACGCGGTCGGTGGTGGGGCGCACCCGGTCGCCGCGGGGGACCTTGAGGCGCCGCCCCCGGGCCTCGCCGGCGATGATGCGGGTCATGGAGCGACCGCCGGATCCCGCCACATCAGCGTCAGGGTGACCCGCCCGTCGACCGTGGACACCTCGCCGGCCCTCCGGAACCCCAGGCGCTCGTAGAATCCGATGTTTCGGGCGTTCGAGGACTCCAGGTAGGCCGGGACCCGCAGCCGGTCACAGCGCCGGAGCATCGCTCCGAGCAGCCGCTCACCGAGCCCCTCGCCCCGGCGGTCGGGCATCACACCCACCGCCGCCAGGTGCCAGTGCGGCTCCGCGGGGGCGCAACGGGCGAACCGGGAGAAGGACTCGAAGACCATGGGCGCCCGCTCACCCGTCAACTCACCGACCATGCGCCGGAACCCCGCCACGGCCGCAGGCGGGAGGGACCCGGCACCGGGCGGGTGCCAGCAGGCGGCGGCCGACCCGTCGCCGGTGACGTGCAACTCGGTCCCCCGGGGGGAGTTCGTGACCATGAATCGCCACCATGCGGTGCGGGACCGGTGCCGCCCGGCGGCGTCGACGTCCTCCAGCAGCCAGGTGAGCAGCGGATCCTCGGCGAAGGCCTCGGCCAGGACGGCGGCAACCTGGGTTGTGCGCTCGGTGCCGACCCGGTGCACCTCGGACAGCCGGGCCAGCTCGCTCGGGCGGCGTTCGGCGCTCATGGACCCATTCTGGCTAGGACTTGTCGAAGTAGTCGATGTCGGCGTCGCTCAACAGCAGCGTGATCTCGTCGGCGAGCACCGGATCGATCTCATCGCCGTCGACGATCTCGATCGCCGCTTGGCGGGCCTTCGGCACACAGTCCCGATCGCGGCGCAACGAGGCCAGCTTCAGCTCGCTGCGGCCCGTCTGGCGGGAGTCCATGAGGGTGCCCTCGCCGCGCAGGTCGAGGTCGATCTCGGACAGCTCGAACCCGTCGGTGCTGTCCACGAGGGCCTGCAGACGCAGTTGCGCCGCCTCCGACGGGTTCTCGCTCACCAGAAAGCACCATCCCGGCGCCGAGCCGCGCCCCACCCTGCCCCGCAGCTGGTGGAGTTGGGCGATGCCGAAGCGATCGGCGCCGAGGATCACCATGACGGTGGCGTTGGCCACGTCCACGCCGACCTCGATGACGGTGGTGGCGACCAGAACGTCGAGGTCGCCCCGGCGGAACGAGGCCATGATCGGTTCCCGGTCACTCGCCGGCAGGCGCCCGTGCAGCAGCCCGACCCGCACGTCGGCCAGCTCACCGTCGGCCAGCTCGGCATAGGTGGCCTCCGCGCCGGCGGCGGCGACCTTCTCGGACTCCTCGATGAGGGGGCACACCACGTAGGCCTGGCGCCCGGCGCCCACCTCGCTGCGCAGCCGGTCCCACACGGCGGGCTGCTCGAGCGGTGTCGTGACGGCCTCGGTGGTCACGCCCGCCCGCCCCGCCGGCAACTCGTCGAGACGCGACACGTCGAGGTCGCCGTAGACCGTCATGGCGGCGGTGCGCGGGATGGGCGTGGCGGTCATGACCAGCACGTCGGGCAGGCCCCCGGCCGTGCCGCGGGCGCGCAGCGCGGCGCGCTGCTCCACGCCGAAGCGGTGTTGCTCGTCGACCACCGCCAGGCCGAGGGACTTGAACGTCACCTCCTCGCCGATCAGGGCGTGGGTGCCGACGACCATCGGCAGCGTGCCCTCGGCGAGCTCGCCGAGGATGCGGGTGCGGGCGCCGGCGCGCACCCGCCCGGTCAGCAACTCCAGCGACACCTGCGGGAGTCCGCCGAGCGCCAGACGCCCGTCGTCGACCGCCAGGCCGCGCGGCCCGCCGTCCAGTGAGCGCAGCAACTCGCTGAGCCCCAGGTAGTGCTGCTCGGCCAGCACCTCGGTGGGGGCCATCAGGGCGGCCTGGCCCCCACCGCAGACCACCGCCAGCATGGCCATCAGGGCGACCACCGTCTTGCCGGAACCCACCTCGCCCTGCAGCAGCCGGTGCATCGGCCACGGCTCGCCCAGGTCGGCGAGGATCTCCTCGACGGTGCGGCTCTGCGCCGCGGTCAACTCGAACGGCAGTCGCTGCCGGAAGCGCTCCAGCAGCGCCCGGTCCACCTCGTGGGCGATGCCCTCGCCGGCGCGCTCGCGCTCCCGCTTGCGCCCCACCAGCGCCACCTGCATCCGCAGCAACTCGTCGAACACCAGCCGGTTCCGCCCACGCGCCACGTCGGCGAACGACTCGGGATTGTGGATCAGCCGCAGCGCCTCGAAGCGCCCGCACAGGCCGTGGGCCTCCAGCAGGTCGGCCGGCACCGGGTCGGCGATGCCGCGCCGTTCGCACCGCTTCAGCGCCTCAGCGACCATGTCGGCGATCTCCCAGGTGGTGATAGAGGCCTTGGCGGACAGCGGGTAGACGGCGAAGATGCCTCCGGTCCGGTTGCCCACGAGGTCCACCACCGGGTTGGTCATCTGCAGCACGCCCCGGAACTCCTCCAGGCGCCCGTAGAGCACCGCCTGCATCTCGGGGCGCAGTTGCTTGGCGCGCCAGGGCTGGTTGAAGAAGACGCAGCTCAGCCGGGCACGCTCCCGGTCGCTCACCAGCACCTCCACCCGGGCGCGCCGGTTCCGTCCCGGGATGGCCCTCACCTTCTCGACGGTGGCCAGGACCATGGCGTCCTCGCCCACCCGGAGTTCGCCGACGGTGGCCTCGCGGCTGCGGTCCAGGTAGCGGCGCGGGTAGTAGGTCAGCAGGTCGCCGACGTGCGCCACGCCCAGCTCGCCGAGGGCCCCCACCCGGCGCCGGCCGCCGCTCTTGAGGCGCTCCAGGCCGATCCCGGCCAGGTCCCCCCAGGTCAGCGGCGCGGGCTCGTCAACCACGATCCCCCGGCGCCGCCGGGATCAGGCTCCTATTCAACGCCGACGTAGTAGTGGTACAGGGGCTGGTCGCCGGCGTGCACCTCCAGCTCGACGTCCGGCCACCTGTCCGCCAGCCAGGCCGACACCGCCTCGGTGTCCGCCTCGGTCGCCTCGGCGCCGCAGATCAGCGTGACGATCTCGTGCTCGTCGCCGATGATCTGCTCCAGCAGGCCGCAGGTCACGGTGGTCAGCTCCCCGGCCACGCACTGCACGTCGCCGCCGCTGAGGCCCATGAAGTCACCCTCGGCCACCGGGCCTGCGGGCGTGACGGCGTCCCGCACCGCCCGGGTCACCTCCCCGGCGACGACCTCGCCGGCCAGGTCGGCCATCACCTCGCCGTTGCGCACCGCCTCGGCCTCGGGATCGAACTCCACCATGGCGCTGAGGCCCGCCGGGATGCTCACCGTCGGCACCACCACGACCTCCTTGTCGGTGAGTTCGTGCAGTTGCTGGGCGGCCAGGACGATGTTCTTGTTGTTGGGCAGCACCACCACCCCGTCGGAGGGGGCGCGCTCCACGGCCTCGAGGAGTGTGGCCACCGAAGGGTTCATGGTCTGGCCGCCGGTCACCACCTCGGCCGCGCCCAGCCCCTTGAAGATGCGCCGCACGCCGTCGCCGGTGGCGACCGCCACGACCCCCGTCGTCGTGCGCTCCGGCGTCACCACGTGGTCGACGTGGGACACCTGCTCATGCAGGTCCGTGACCTCGATGCGGTGCGGGCGGCCGGCCTCGATCCCGGCCTCGATGGAGCCGCCGATGTCGTCGGTGTGGATGTGGCAGTTCCACAACCCGTCGCCGCCGACGACCACGATGGAGTCGCCCAACTCCTCCCAGCGGTCCCGGAAGGCCGCCACGCGGTCATCGCTGGAATCCAGCAGGAACATCACCTCGTAGCGCAGGTCGGCCACGTCACCGGCGCCCTCGATGTGGTGGGGATCGTCGCCGAGCAGCGGGGCGCTCACCTCGGGAGGCTCCGGCAGGGGGCGGCCGTCCACCACGTGCGCCAGGGCGTCCAGCAGCAGCAGCAACCCCTTGCCGCCGGCGTCCACCACTCCGGCGGTGCGCAGCACCTCCAGCAGCTCGGGGGTGCGCTCCAGGCTCTCCCGGCCGGCGTCGATGGCCTCCTCGATCACCTCGGCCAGCGGCGCCTCCCGGCGGGCCGCGGCCGCCGCGGCCGCGGCCACGTCGCGGCCCACGGTCAGGATGGTTCCCTCCACCGGGCGCGCCACCGCGCCGTAGGCGGCCACCGACGCCGCCTCCAGGCTGCCGGCCAACCCGGCGGCATCGATCGTCACCGCCTCGCGCCAGGCGCCGGCCATGGCCCGCAGGAACTGCGACACGATGATCCCCGAATTGCCGCGGCCGGCCGCCAGGGCGCTGTCGTAGATGGCCTGGCACACCGAGCGCAGGTCGCAGTCGGCGGGAAGGGCGTCGACCACCGCCCGCAGGGTCAACGACATGTTCGTTCCGGTGTCGCCGTCGGGCACCGGGTAGACGTTGAGGGCGTCGATGACCGACCGGTGTGCCGACAGCGCCTCGCTGTAGCGGCGGATCAGCAGATCGACGTGATCGGCGGTCAGACTGTCGAGGGGAGCCACGCCGCTACACATTAGCGACGGCGGGTTGCCCGCCCGGCGAGCCGCCGGCGATGCGACCCTCGTCACATCGGCGCCGCGATCCGCCTCACGCCGGCGCGCGGCGGACTACCCTGCGGGCACGCTCGGCGGGAACCTCGCCGGGCGCTGTCACATACCGGGGAGCAAACCGGGGAGATCGGCACATGCAGGGAGTCGTCAAGTCCTATGACCCCGTCACCGGCGACGGCGTCGTCGTGCGCGACACCGACTTCATCGAGTACGACCTCGCCGAGGGGGCCCTCGAGGGATCCGTGTTCCGGTTCCTCCGCCAGGGCCAGAGGGTGATCTTCGACATCGACGACGACGGTCGGGCCACCGCCCTGCGCCTCGGCAGCGAGGTCGACATGGGCACCCCCACCCATCTCTACTGACGCACCCGCGGCGATTCGCTACCGTACGGCCGACCTATGACCACGACGCACGTGCGCCCGCCCACCACCCATCAGCGGCTGCTGGACTGGGTGGAGGAGTGCCGGCAGGTCCTCGAGCCCGACGACGTCGAGTGGTGCGACGGCAGCGAGGCCGAGTCGGAACGGCTCTGCGCCTCACTGGAGGCCTCGGGGACCTTCCACCGGCTCAACCCCGAGCTGCGTCCCAACACCTTCCTGGCGCTCTCGGACCCCGCGGACGTGGCCAGGGTGGAGGACCGCACGTTCATCGCCTCCGTCTACCCCGACGATGCCGGCCCCACCAACAACTGGCGCGCCCCGGCGGAGTTGAAGGGGGAACTCCTCGAGCACTTCAGCGGTGCCATGCGCGGCCGGACCATGTACGTGATCCCCTACAGCATGGGACCGTTGGGGTCGCACATCTCCCAGATCGGCGTGCAACTCACCGACTCGGCCTACGTGGTGGTGAACATGCGGATCATGGCGCGCATCGGCGACGCCGTACTCGCCGAACTCGGCGACGACGGCACGTTCGTGCCATGCCTGCACTCGGTGGGCCACCCCCTGGGTGACGGGGAACCCGACGTGCCGTGGCCCTGCGACGCCGACAACAAGTACATCGCCCACTTCCCCGAGACCCGGGAGATCTGGTCGTACGGCTCGGGCTACGGCGGCAACGCCCTGCTGGGCAAGAAGTGCTTCGCCCTGCGCATCGCCTCGGTCATGGCCCGCGACGACGGCTGGCTCGCCGAGCACATGCTGATCATGAGCGTCACCCCGCCCGGCGGGCAGAAGTACTACGTGGCCGGGGCCTTCCCGTCGGCCTGCGGCAAGACCAACATGGCCATGATGGTGCCGACGCTGCCGGGCTGGAAGGTCGAGACCCTGGGCGACGACATCGCCTGGATGCACTTCGGCGACGACGGGCGTCTGTATGCCATCAACCCCGAGAACGGCATCTTCGGGGTGGCGCCGAACACCTCGCGCGCAACCAACCCCAACGCCCTGGACACGATGTGGGGCAACTGCATCTTCACCAACGTGGCCGCCACCGCCGACGGCGACGTGTGGTGGGAGAACCTCACGCCGGCCCCGCCGGAGGGGCTCACGGACTGGCGCGGCCGGCCCTATGCGCCCGGCTCGGAGGAACCGGCGGCACATCCCAACGCCCGCTTCACCGCACCCGTCTCCCAGTGCCCCTCGATCGCGCCCGAATGGGAGGATCCCGCCGGCGTGCCGATCTCGGCCATCGTCTTCGGCGGGCGCCGGGCACAGAACGTCCCCCTCGTCACCGCAGCCCGCGACTGGCGCCACGGCGTGTTCCTGGGCTCGATCCTCAACTCCGAGACCACCGCCGCGGCCAGCGGCGCCGTCGGCAGGGTGCGCTTCGATCCCTTCGCCATGCGGCCCTTCTGCGGCTACAACATGGGCGACTACATGGCCCACTGGCTGGAGATGGGCGCCGGCCGCGACTCCTCCGCCCTGCCGCAGATGTTCTGGGTGAACTGGTTCCGGCGCGGCGACGACAGGCGCTTCCTGTGGCCCGGATTCGGCGACAACTGCCGCGTGCTGCGCTGGATCACCGAGCGGATCGAGGGGCGCGGCGAGGCCCTCGAGACCCCGTTGGGGTTCATCCCGCCGCCCGGCGCCCTGGACCTGTCGGGGCTCCGGATCCCGCCGGAGGACATGGACGAGCTGCTGGCGGTGGACCGGGAGGCCTGGCGAGCCGAGCTGGACCTCATCCGGGAGCACTTCGCCGGCTTCGGCGGGCACCTGCCGGAGGGACTCTGGGAGGAACTGGCGCTCCTGGAGAAGCGTCTGGAGGCCTGAGCCCCCTCAGATCTCCACCACGGGGCAGGTCAGCGTGCGCGTGATGCCCCCCACCGCCTGGATCCGGCTGATCACCATGTGCCCGAGGCTGTTCATGTCCGAGGCGGTCGCCTTCACGATCACGTCATAGGGGCCCGTCATCACGTCGGTGGCCTCCACCCCGTCCATGTCCCGGATGCTGCGGGCGACCTCGGCCGCCTGGTCCATCTCGGTCTGGATGAGGATGTAGGCGCTCACCGCCATCGCGACCCCCTTCGGTCCGGCGTCGACGGGATCATCGTAGGTGACCGCCGTGACGTACCGATAGCCGGGAGGCGGCCGGCGCGCCGGGCGGGTCGACGCGTTCGTGGCCCGGACGAGCCGGGCCACGAACGGGGGGAGGGAAGGAGAGACTCAGGCGGCGGTCGCCTCGATGGCACCGGCCGAGCCGGTGCCCACCGGCACCTTGCGGGGCTTGGCCTGCTCGGCGAGCGGCACCGTCAGCTTCAGCACGCCGTTGACGTAGTCGGCCTGCACGGCGTCGTGGCCGAGTTCGGGCCCCAGGTGCAGCCGGCGCCCGAAGGTGCCGTGCCGGCGGCCGGCGCTCACGACCGAGGCGCCCTCGGCTGCGGGGGCCTCGCGCCGCCCGGTGATGCTGATCTCCCGGCCCTCGACGGTGATGTCGATGTCGTCGGGGTCGGTGCCCGGCAGGTCCATCCACACCTCGACGCGGTCGTCGAAGCGGTAGACGTCGTAGGGGGCGGCGAAGGTCTCGGTCGTGGGGAAGGCCAAGGGAGCGAGGCGCTCGAACAGGCCTGGGGTGATCGTCCTCGGGAACACTATGTGACTCCTCTCGGTTCCTCGTCGGCTGTTTCCCGCACCCATCGGCGGGATCCGACAGGTACAACACCCCTCGGCCCGGTTTATTCCCGGCGGGGGGCTCAGCCGATGATCATGGTCCGGATGATCAGGCCGGTGATGAAGAGGCCGCCCCAGCCGTAGAGCAGGTGTCGCCGGGTGCGGCTGAGATGGCCGCGGTAGCTGAAGAGGATGCCGAGGGCGGCGAGAGTCACGAAGCCGTAGAAGGTGTGGAGGCCCGGCGCCGTCCGGCCCTGGCCTGCCTGCAGCCCCACGCCGAGCGCCACCTCGACGACCAGCAGCACCTGGACGAGCGCCACGAACCACCACATGGCGCGCACCCGCAGGCGCGCCAGGCGGTGCGCCGCCAGGGCCCAGGCGGCTGCCGCCCCGTTGCCGGCCAGCGCGACCCAGGCGAGCGTGGTGTGGGCCGCGGCCAGCGAGCCGAATCCCACCGTCGCCTCAGCGGTGCCGGCCGGCGGCGGCAGCCATCCTCAGGCGAACAGGTCGGGGGCCTGCGGGCCGTTGCGCCGCCGGCCGGGGCGCACGAACCATTCGGTGCCGAAGGCGGCGGCGAAGTCCTCGTCCCCCAGCGTCAGGAAGAACGAGTCCGGCGGGATCTGGCTGGCGTGGGCGGCCATGGCGGCCCGTTTCAGATCCAGGACCCCGGTGACGTCGATGGCGTGGGTGATCTCGGCGTCGGGCAGGCCGAACTCCTCGCTGTCAGCGCGCTCGGTGCGCTCGGCGTCCACCGGTGTGCCCGCTCGTTCAGCCGCCTCGATCATCTCCCTGATCCGGTCGCGGTTCATCGTCGCCCAGTAGATCCGCGGGGTGCCGGCGAGCGCCGCGGCACGCGTCCCCACCCGGTGCACCGCCACGTGGTCGGGGTGGCCGTAGCCGCCGTGGCTGTCGTAGACCGTGAGCACGTCGGCCCCCTCGGTGGCGAGGATCCCCGCCAGGCGCCGGGCCGCCTCGAACTCGTCGGCCTGCCAGAACGAGTCGGGCGCGTCGTTCTCCGGCGCGCCGGCCATGCCCGAGTCCCGGTAGCCCAGGAAGACCACGCGGTGGCACCCCAGGAGCGCCGCGGAGTCCCGCGTCTCGCGCTCGCGCCAGGCGCCGAGCTCCTCGCCGCCGGGCACGACACCGGGCACCTGCTCCCCCTCCTCGCCGCGGGTCGCCAGCACCAGCACCACCCGGTGCCCGGCCGCGGCGGCCTTGGCCATGGTGCCGCCGGTGGCGATCGCCTCGTCGTCGGGATGGGCGTGGAAGCAGACCAGGGTTGCCACGGCGCTCAGGCTACGGATCGGCCGGCGCGATGAGCCGGGCCCGCCGCCCGGCCCTGCACCGGTGGGCGGGCAGCCTCAGGCGATGACGCCGCCGGCGCGCAGCGCCGCGATCTCGCCCGCACCCAGACCCAACTCCCCGAGGACCTCCTCGGTGTCGGCGCCGGGCTCCGGCGGTGGCCGGCCCACCGCCGAGGGGGTGCGGCTGAACCGCGGCGCGGGTGCGGGCTGGGTGACGCCGTCCACCTGGACGAAATTCCCCCGGGCCTCGTTGTGCGGGTGACGGGGGGCCTCGGCGAAGTCCAGGACCGGGGCCACGCAGGCGTCGCTGCCCTCGAAGACGGCGCACCACTCGTCACGGGTCCGGGTGGCGAAGACCGCCGCCAGGGCCTCGCGCGCCTCGGGCCAGCGGTCCCGGTCGTACTGGCGGGGCAATCCGGCCGGGTCCAGTTCGAGCAGTTCCAGCAACTCGGCGTAGAACTGCGGCTCCATGGGCCCGACGCTCATGTAGCCCCCGCCGGCGCATTCGTAGACGCCGTAGAAGTGGGCGCCGCTGTCGAAGATGTTGGTGCCGCGCTCGGTCCACCAGCCGGCGCCGTGCAGGCCGTACACCGCCGTCGCCAGCAGCGCGGCGCCCTCGGACATGGCGGCGTCGATCACCTGTCCCGCGCCCGAGCGTTGCGCCTCGAGCATCCCGGCGACCATTCCCAGGGCCAGCACCATGCCGCCACCCCCGAAGTCCCCGATGAGGTTCAGCGGCGGCACCGGCGGCCCCCCGAGCGTCCCGATCGCCGACAGCACACCCGACATTGCGATGTAGTTGATGTCGTGGCCGGCGGTCGGCGCCAGCGGGCCGTCCTGGCCCCAACCGGTCATGCGCCCGTAGACCAGGCGGGGGTTGCGGGCCAGGCAGACGTCGGGACCGACGCCCAGGCGCTCGGCCACCCCCGGGCGGAACCCCTCGATGAGGCCGTCGGCCCCGGCGACGAGGCGCAGCACCAACTCCTGGCCCTCCGGGTTCTTGAGGTCCACGCCGACCGAGCGGCGGCTCCGGCGCAGGATGCCCCCGGAGAGCGCCCGGTACTCCGGGCTCGCCGCCGGGACGGCCCGGTCCACGCAGATCACGTCCGCGCCCATGTCGGCCAGCATCATGGCGGCGAAGGGTCCGGGGCCGATCCCGGCCAGTTCCACGATCCTGACCCCTTGCAGTGGGCCCATCGGGGCCTCCTCTCGCTCGGTTCTCCCCCGCCGGCCGGCAGCCCTCACAGCCGCCTCAGCAGGTCTCGCTTCTTCTCCTCGAACTCCGCCTCGGAGAGGATCCCCATCTCCACGAGCTCCCACAGCTTGCGGATCTGATCGGGGATGTCCAGCGCGGGCTCGTAGTGCTCGTCGCCGGTCAGCGGGTCCGCCGGCACCGGCCGGGAGTCCTCGATGGCCTGCTGCTCGGCCTCGCCCAGCAGGCGGTACACCTCCTGGCGCACCGCCGCGGGACGCGGGACGAAGGCGAGCCTGCGCACGTGGCCCCCCACCACCGAGCGGACCGCCAGCGTGCCGACGCCCAGCAGCCGCTCCCTCATCGTCTGGCTGGCGTCGATCTCGTCCACCAGGTCGAGGCCCAGCTCGATGCCGCGCCAGCGCGGCACGCCCTTCCAGTAGACGATGCGGCGATCGGTCACCAGGTAGTAGGTGTTGGCCCAGCGAACGAACCGGACGCACGTGGCCACCGCCGACACGGCGGCCATGGCCCCGATCACAACGATCGCGGGCAGCGGGAAGTCGTCCAGCACGACGGTGACGCAGAGGACGGCCACGACCATCAGCACGAGCGCGCCGGCCTGCGCCGCCAGGTAGGTCCAGTGGGGCCGGGTCTCGACCGCGACCTCCTCGTCAACCGAGAGCAGCCGGGCGGGAAACGGCACACCGCAATCGTACCGAGCCCGCCGGGCGGCGCCGGGAGCCCCGGGCGGCCGGGCGGTCAATCCCAGCCGAGCTCTTCGAGACGCTCGTCGTCGATGCCGAAGTGGTGGGCCACCTCGTGGATGACCGTGATCCGCACCTGCTCGACGATCTCGTCCTCGTCCTCGCAGATGTCGCAGATGGCCAGGCGGTAGATGAAGATGCGGTCGGGCATGATCATCCCGCCGTAGTGCTCGCGGTCGGTGAGCGGGATGCCGTCGTAGAGGCCCAGCAGTTCGGGGTCCTCGGGCGATCGGTCCACCACGAACACCGCCAGGTTGTCGATGGCCTCGGCGAGTTCGTCGGGGATCAGGTCCAGCGCCTCGGCCACGAGGGCCTCGAAGCGCTCGTGCGACACCTCCACGGCGCCACGCTAACCCTGGTGGCGTCCGGCTCGCCCCCGGGTGTCCGCGGCGGTCCGGGCGGCGCTGCCGGTGGTGCTCCGGCGGCCTCGGAATGGCCGCCTACGGCATCCACCGGCATCCCCGCCCTCGCGCGTGGGAGCCGGACGGTGCCGGGCGTGTTGGTTAGCCTCCGGACCTGTAGATCTCTCCCGGCCACGCCAAGGAGCCTCCATGGACGAGTTCCCGGTCGCCACGAGCCCGGCACCCGGCTTCATGAACGTCGACTGGGAGCAGCGGGTGGACTTCGAGCGGCTTCGCGCCTGGCGGCTGCAGCGCGTCCGCGAGCAGCTCGAGAACTTCGAGTTGGGCGCGCTGCTGCTGTTCGAGACGTCGAACATCCGCTACGCCACCAGCACCCACATCGGCTACTGGGCCTTCAACAAGGGAGAGCGGTACGCGCTGGTGACCCGCGACGGCGGGCCCTGGATCTGGGACTTCGGCTCGGCGGCCCGGGCGCACCGGCTGCAGCTGCCCCACCTGTACGACGAGGCGAACTCCCGGGGCGGCAACACGGGCCTGCAGGGAGCCATCGCCCCCAGCGCCGGGCTGCACGCCGCCGCCATGGCCGAGATCCGCGACGTCCTGGCCGATCAGGGCCTGGCCGGCGCGCCGGTGGGCGTGGACATGGCCGAGACCTCGATCTTCCTGGAGCTGACGGCCCAGGGGTTCGACGTGCGCGACGGCCAGCAGCCGATGATGCTGGCGCGGGAGGTCAAGAGCGCCGACGAGGTCATGCTGTTGACCCAGGCCTGCGCCATGGTCGACGGCGTCTACCAGCACATCTTCGAGGCACTCAAACCGGGCATCCGTGAGAGCCAGATCGTGGCCCTGGCCACGGCGTACCTGTTCGACGTGGGCGCCGAGACGGTGGAGGCCGTCAACTCCATCGCCGGTGAGCGCTGCAGCCCGCACCCGCACGTGTTCTCCGACCGCCTGCTGCGCCCCGGCGATCAGGCCTACTTCGACATCATCAACGTGTTCAACGGCTACCGCACCTGCTACTACCGCACCTTCGCCGTCGGCCGGGCCAGCCAGCCCCAGCGCGACGCCTTCAAGCAGGCGCGGGAGTGGATGGACGCGGCCATCGCCCTGGTCCGCCCGGGGGCCACGACCGATGAGATCGCCCGGGTGTGGCCCGAGGCGCACGAGTACGGCTTCGAGAACGAGATGGAGGCCTTCGGGCTGCAGTTCGGCCACGGGGTGGGCGTGGGGCTGCACGAGCGGCCGATCATCAGCCGGCTGAACTCGCTGACCGAGCCCATCGAGATCGTCGAGGGCATGGTCTTCGCCCTCGAGACCTACGCCCCCGCCGCCGACGGGCGCTCGGCGGCCCGCATCGAGGAGGAGGTCGTGGTCACCGCCGACGGGCCCCGGATCATCACGCTGTTCCCGTGTGAGGAACTGATGGTGGCCAACGCCTACTAGACGGGCACCGCGCATGAGGGCAGCCGTCTTCCACGGCCGGGGGGACATCCGCATCACCGAGATGCCGCGGCCGCAGCCGGGCGCCGCTGAACTCCTCGTGCGGGTGACCGGCGTGGGCATCTGCGGGACCGACGCCGCCGAGTTCGCCGCCGGTCCCCACATGTTCCCGATCCACCGCACCGACCCCGTGACCGGCCACGGCGGGCCGATGGTGCCGGGCCACGAGTTCGCCGGGGTCGTGGCCGGGGTGGGGCGAGACGTTGCGGGGTTCGCCGAGGGCGACCCGATCGCCTGCGGGGCGGGCATCTCCTGCGGGACGTGCGGGGCGTGCGCCGCGGGGCGCACCAACCTCTGCGCGCGCTACTGGACCGTCGGCCTGCAGCGCGACGGCGCCCTGGCGGAGTTCACCGCCGTGCCGGCCGCGGCCTGCGTCAACCTGGCCGAGCGGGCGCTCGCCCCCGACGTGGCGGCGATGGCGCAACCCATGTCGATCGCCGTGCATGCCACCGCCCGGGGCCGGCTCGGCGCGGGCGAGGACGCCGTCGTGGTGGGCACGGGCGGCATCGGCGCCTTCGTGGTGTATGCGGCGGCGCGCTGCGGCGCCGAGGTGACCGGCGTGGATCTGGACCCCGACCGTCTTGCGGTGGCGGCGGCCCTGGGGGCGAGCGCCACGGTGACCGCACGGCCCGGCACCGCCCTGGCGGACCTGCTGGCGGGCTCCTCCCCCGGCGCCGTCTTCGAATGCACCGGGGTGCCGGCCATGCTGGCCGAGGCGGTGGACCTCGTGCGCCCCGGCGGCCGGGGGGTCGTGGTCGGGCTGCAGGAGGCGCCCGTGGCCGTCGACCTGCGCTCGCTGGCGCTGCGGGAGAAGGAGCTGATCGGCACCCTGGCGCACAGCTTCGGCGCCGACTTCGGCGAGGCCATCGAGATGCTGGAATCCGGCGGCGACGTGTGGCGGCTCCTGGCGCCGTCGGTGCTGCCGCTGGAGGACCTCGTGACCGGCGGCCTGGAGCCGATGGTCGCCGGCGACCCGACACCCATCAAGACCCTGTTCGATCCGTGGATCGACTCGCCCCGCCCGACGGTGACGGGCTGAACCCCGCGGCCCGCGCCCGCCGGCCACGCCCCGCACGGAGGCTCCCATGACCGATGCCATGACAACATCCGCAGCCGCCGGCGCCGGCGACCCGTCCGCCACGAGGGTCGGGTTCTCCGGCCTGGGACGCATGGGCACGCTGATGGCCGCCAACCTGCAGACCGCCGGCTTCGACCTGACCGTGCACAACAGGACCCGCGTCCGCGCCGAGGTGTTCGCGGCGTCGACGGGCGCCAAGGTCGCCGCCTCGGGGCGCGAGCTGGCCGAGGCCGCTTCGATCATCGTCGCGATGGTCGCCGACGGGCCGGCGCTGGCGAGCGTCCTGGAGGGCCCCGACGGCATCGCCGCGGGGCTTTCGGCCGGCGACATCGTCGTGGACATGGGCACCAGCGGCCCGGAGCACACGCGCCGGGCGCGCCGGGTCGTCGAGGCGGCCGGCGGGCACTTCGTCGAGGCGCCGGTCTCGGGCAGCACCGCCGCCGCCGAGGCCGCCACGCTGCTGGTCATGACGGCGGGCGACGCCGCGGCGGCGGCCGCGGCCGGGCCGGTGCTCGAGGCGATGTCGGCGCGGGTCCTCCACGTCGGCGGGCCCGGAGCCGGCGCCGCCCTCAAGCTGGCCGTCAACTCGGCGCTCTTCGCCATCATGGGCGCGGTCGCCGAGTCGCTGGTGCTCGCCGAGCGGGCCGGCGTTCCCCGCCAGCTGGCCTATGAGGTGTTCGCCTCCTCGGCGATCGCCGCCCCGGTGGTGAAGTACCGCCGCGCGGCCTTCGAGAAGCCCCTGGAGACCCCGGTCAGCTTCGCCCTGGACCTGGCCGTCAAGGACCTCGACCTGACGCTGGCGCTGGCGGAGACCGTCGGCGCGCCGATGCCCCAGGCCGAGACCAACCGCTCGGTGCTGCGCGAGGCGTCGGCGGCCGGGCTGGGCTGGGCCGACATCGGCCAGGTCGCCGTCCACCTGCGCGGCGGCCCCTAGGCGCCACCGGCGGTCGCCCGGAACGTGTCGCAGCCGCTCGGTAGCCTCGCGAACCGTGGCGGGCGGCCCTCCTTCCGATCTCGACGATCCTGCTGGGGGGCGCACCCCACTCGACGACGGCGACGCCGGTCACCTGCTGGCCGACCTGGATGAGGCGCAGCGCCTGGCGGTGACGTCGCCGGCGGCGCCGCTGTGCATCCGGGCGGGGCCGGGCAGCGGCAAGACCCGGGTGCTCACCCGGCGCATCGCCTACCGCATCGCCACCGGCGACTGCGAGGCGCGCTTCTCGGTGGCGGTGACCTTCACCCAGCGGGCCGCCGCCGAGTTGCGGGCTCGCCTGGGTGAGTTGGGGATCCGCGACCGGGTGGCCGTGGGCACGTTCCACGGGCTGGCGGCCCGCCAGATCCGCCGCCACGCGGAGGACGACGGGCGCCAGGCCCCCGAAATCCTGGCCGACCCGTCCCGGGTGCTCCAGAGCCTCCTGCGGCCCGGCGAGTCGCACCAGGCGCTGCAGGCCGAGTTGGACTGGTGCGCCGCCTGGAGCGTGCGGGCGGCCGACTACCCGGCCACCGCGGCCGCCGCGGGCCGCCGGACGTCGCCGGCACCCGGCCGTCTCGCCGAGCTGATGGCGGCCTACGAGCACAAGAAGCGGCGCCTGGGCCTGGTGGACTTCGGCGACCTGCTGCGCCTGGCCGCCGAGCGGCTCGAGGACGACACCGCCACCGCGGAGGCCTGGCGCTGGGGCCGGCGGCACTTCTTCGTCGACGAGCTGCAGGACCTCAACCCGGCCCAGCTCCGGCTGCTGCGGGCCTGGCTCGGCGACCGGTCCGATCTGTGCGCCGTCGGCGACCCCGATCAGGCCATCTTCGGCTGGAGCGGCGCCGACCGGCGCATCCTCGACGACTTCGCCGAGTTGTTCGCCGGCGCCACCCTCATCGACCTGCGACGCAACTATCGCTGCAGCCCGGCGATCGTCTCCCTGTCGGCGGTGCTGCGCCACGACGGCACGCCCTCCGGCGCGGCCGCCCGGCCGGCCGCGGCCGCCCCCGACCCGTTCAGCGCGCCCGCCCCGCTGGTCGTGGCCTATCCCGACGAGGCCGCCGAGGCCGCCGGCGTGGCCGGGGCCGTGCGCGGCGCCCGGGCGCCCGGCGAACGCTGGTCCGCCCAGGCGGTGCTGGTGCGGACCCGCCGCCAGGTCGCCGACATCGCCGGGGCGCTCGAGGCCGCCGGGGTGCCGGTGCACGTCTCGGATCCCGACGCCGCCGCCACACCCGCCGACGCCGACGCCGTCTGCGTCTCCACCATGCATGCCGCCAAGGGCCTGGAGTGGCCGGTGGTGCACGTGGCCGGCCTCGAGGAGGGCCTCGTCCCCGTCGCCGGCGCCGAGCGCGGCCGCTCACTCGACGAGGAGAAGCGCCTGCTGTACGTGGCGCTCACCCGGGCGCGCCGCCACGTCCACCTGAGTTGGGCGCAGCAGCGGGACATCGCCGGCCAACCGGCCCAACGGCGGCCGTGCCGCTGGCTGGCCACCCTCGTCGAGGCGGGCGGGGCCGACCCGGCCGGAACCGCACGCTGGCAGGAGTCACGGCCGGCCGGCCGGCCTCCGCCCGACATGGGCACGCCCGCCGAGCCGCTCGTCGCCGCGCTGGCGGCATGGCGAGAGCGGGCGGCGCGGGCGGCGCGCATCGCACCGCCGGCGGTGCTGAGCGACCGCGATCTGGCCGCCATCGCCGAGAGCCGCCCCGCGACCGTCGCCGAGTTGGGCATCATCACCGACCTCGGCGCCTCCCGCCTCGACCGGCTGGGACAGGAACTGCTCGCCGTCGTCGCCGAGCACGGAGGCCCGCCAGAACCCGGCCGCTAGCCGTCCTTGCGGGCCGGCGCCCCCTGCACGATCTCCAGCAGCAGGTCCCCGCCCTCCACGGCGCTCGACCCCTCGATGCAGACCCGCCCCACCGAGCCGGCGATGGGCGCGGTGACCCGTGTCTCCATCTTCATGGCCTCGATGGTGGCGACCGCCTGACCCTTGGTGACCGTCTCGCCGGCGGCGACGTACAGCTCGGCGACGCCGCGGAACGGAGCCCCCACGTGGCCGGGATTGCCGGGGTCGGCCTGCTCGGCGCCGACGCTGGGCAGCGTGGAGTCCCGCAGGCGGGCGCTGATCGGCCGCAGCTCGCCGTTGAGGCGGAAGATGATCGAGCTGAAACCCGCCTCGTCCACCTCGCTGATGGCCTCGATACCGACGCTGATGCGCTGCCCCGGGCCCAGCTCCACCAGCACGTCGGGGGCACCCTCCTCCAGTCCGTACCAGAATTCCCTGGTGCCGAGCACCGAGAGGTCGCCGTGGCGGTCGCTCATGGCGGCCTGTGAGCGGGCGGGCTCGGGGAACAGCAGCGCCGACAGCGTGGGGCGGGCGTCGCCGGAGTGCAGAGCCTGCTCCTGGGCGGCACTCAGCGCCGGCGGCGGGGCGGCGGCGGGCCGCCCGGCGAGCGCGGCGCTGCGGAACGGCTCGGGGAACCCTCCCGGCGGCACGCCCAGGGCGCCCTGCAGGAACGACACCACCGAGGCGGGCAGGTCGACGTCGCCGGGATGGTGCTCCAGCTGCTCCGGCGTGGTGCCCGTCGACACCAGATGCAGGGCCAGGTCGCCGACCACCTTCGAGCTCGGCGTCACCTTCGGAGGCCGTCCCAGAATGCGGTTGCAGGCCGCGTACAGCTCGGCGACCTCCTCGAAGCGGTCGGCGAGGCCCAGCGCCGAGGCCTGGAAGCGCAGGTTGGAGAGCTGCCCGCCGGGGATCTCGTGGCGGTACACGGCGTTCGTCGGCGACAGCAGCCCCGCCTCGAAGGGCGCGTTGAGGCGGCGCACCAGCTCCCAGTAGGGCTCCAGGGCGCTGATCGCCGCCGCCGAGAGCCCCGTCTCCCGCGGGCCGCCGTCGGTGAGGGCCACGATGGCGCCCAGCGAGGGCTGGCTGGTCATGCCCGCCAGCGACGGGATGGCGCCGTCGATGGCGTCCACGCCGGCTTCGATGGCCGCCAGGTAGGTGCCGACCTGCCCGCCGGCGGTGTCGTGGGTGTGCAGGTGCACGGGGGTGTCGAAGCGCTCCCGCAGGGCGGTGATCAGCACCGACGCCGCCGGCGCCCGCAGCAGCCCGGCCATGTCCTTGATGGCCAGCACGTGCGACCCGGCGGCCACCAGCGCGTCCGCCAGGCCCAGGTAGTAGTCGAGGGTGTAGAGCCGCTCACCGGGGTCCGCCAGGTCGCCCGAGTAGCACAGCGTGCCCTCGACGAGGCCGCCCGCCTCCCGGGTCGCCCTGATGGCCGGGACCATCTGGGCGGCGTCGTTGAGGGCGTCGAAGATGCGGAAGATGTCCACGCCGCCCCGGCGGGCCTCGGCCACGAACCGCTCGCACACCACGTCGGGGTACGGCGCGTAGCCGACCGTGTTGCGGCCCCGCAGCAGCATCTGCAGGCACACGTTGGGGACCTCGTCGCTGATGCGCTCGAGGCGCTCCCACGGGTCCTCGTGCAGGAACCGCAGCGCCACGTCGAACGTCGCCCCGCCCCAGCACTCCATGCTCAGCAGCTGCGGCATGCCATGGGCGTGGCGGCGCGCCCCGGCGACCAGGTCGATGGTCCGCACCCGCGTCGCCAAAATCGACTGGTGGGCGTCGCGCAGCGTGGTGTCGGTGACCAGCACCTCGTTGCTGTGGCGCATCCAGCGGGCGAAGCCCTCGGGACCCAGCTCGGCGAGACGCTGGCGGGTGCCGTCGGGCGGCCGGCCCCGGGGGACCGGCGGCAGCTTGGTGGCGGGGTCGGCGATGTCCGGCACCGGGCCGTGGGGCCGGTTCAGGGACACCTCGGCCAGGTAGGTCAGCAACCGCGTGGCCCGGTTGGCGCTGAGCGCCACCGCCGTCAGGTCGGGCCGGGTGTCGACGAAGTCGGTGGAGACGGCGCCGGCGCAGAAGGCCGGGTCGTTGAGCACCGCCCGGATGAAGGAGCGGTTGGTGACCAGGCCCCGCACCCGCAGTTCGGCGATCGCCCGGATGGCCCGCCGCCGGGCGGTGTCGAAGTCCGGCCCCCGGCAGGTCACCTTCGCCAGCAGCGAGTCGAAGTAGGGCGTGACCTCGGCGCCCACGTAGACGGCGTCGTCGACCCGCACCCCCGCCCCGCCCGGCGTCCGGTACACCCGCACCCGCCCGGTGTCGGGGCGGAAGTCGTTGCGGGGGTCCTCCGCGGTCACCCGTGTCTGGATGGCGAACCCGTCGACGCGGATGCGCTCCTGGCGCAGGCCCAGCCCGGCGAGCGTGGCGCCGCCGGCGAGGCGCAGCTGGGCGGTCACGATGTCCACCCCGGTGATCTCCTCGGTGATGGTGTGCTCCACCTGGATGCGGGGGTTCATCTCGATGAAGACGTAGCGGCCCGAGCGGTCCAGCAGGAACTCCACGGTGCCGGCGTTCGTGTAGCCGATGGAGCGGGCGAAGTTCACGGCGTCGTCCAGCATGCGCCGGCGGACCGCCTCGTCGAGTTCCCGGGCCGGCGCCGACTCGATCACCTTCTGGAAGCGCCGCTGCACCGAGCAGTCCCGCTCGAAGAGGTGGATGGCGTCGCCGGTGTTGTCGCCGAGCACCTGCACCTCGATGTGGCGGATGCCCGACAGCGCCTCCTCCAGGAACACCGCGTCCTCGCCGAACGCCGATTCGGCCTCGCGCCGGGCCGCCTCGACGGCGCCGGGCAGGTCCTCGGCGTGCTCGACGCGGCGCATGCCCCGCCCGCCGCCGCCCGAGACCGCCTTCACGAACAGCGGGAAGCCGATCTCGGCGCCCCAGGCGACGGCGTCGTCGGTGCCCGACAGCGCCGGGGACTGCGCCAGGACCGGCACGCCGGCGGCCTCGGCCGCGCCCCGTGCCGCCACCTTCGAGGCGGCCAGCTCCAGCACGTCGGGCGTCGGGCCGACGAAGGTCAGCGACGCCTCCGCACACGCCCTGGCCAACGCGGCGCTCTCCGAGAGGAAGCCGTAACCGGGATGCACGGCGTCGGCCCCGCACGCCAGGGCCGCCGCCACAATCGTCTCGATGTCCAGGTAGGGCCGCAGCGGATGCTCCGGCGCCCCGATCTCGTACGCCTCGTCGGCCTTGGAGCGGTGCAGGCTGCCGATGTCGGCCCGCGTGTGCACCGCCACAGTGGCGATCTCCAGCTCGGTGGCGGCCCGGAAGACGCGGATGGCTATCTCGCCGCGGTTGGCGACGAGCAGCTTGCGGATCGGCAGTGCGGGCTCAGCCATCAGCGCTGCGACCCTACCCTCACGCCACCGTACCCATAGGCCAATGCCGCCGATCCGAAGGATGCTCCTAGCCTCACCGCGCGTGACAGGCAGCCAGCGCCGCGGCGAGCGCTACACGCATGGCTACCACCCGGCGATCGTGGGCTCGTACACGCGGCGCACCGCCGAGAACAGCGCCGCCTTCCTGCTGCCGCACTTGCGGCCCGACGCCGAACTGCTGGACGTGGGCTGCGGCCCCGGCACCATCACCGTCGGGCTGGCCCGGCGAGCCGGCCGGGTGGTCGGCCTGGACATGTCGCCCGAGATGGTCGAGGCGTCGAGCGCCCTGGCGGCCCGCGAGGGGGTCGCCAACGTGCGCTTCGAGGTGGGTTCGGCCTACGAGCTGCCCTTCGACGGCGGCGCCTTCGACGTGGTCTACGCCCATCAGGTGCTGCAGCACGTCGCCGACCCGGTCGCCGTTCTCCGGGAGTTCCGGCGGGTGCTGCGCCCCGGCGGCCTGGTGGCGGTACGCGACTCCGACTACGACTCGATGGTGCACGCCCCCGTCGAGCCGGCCATCCAACGCTGGCGCGAGATCGTCCCGCAGGTGGCGGCCGCCAACGGCGGGGAGGCCAACGCCGGCAGGTTCCTGGCGGGGTGGGTGCGCGCAGCCGGTTTCGTGGAGCCGGTGGTCACCGCCAGCACCACCACCTTTGCCGACGCCGAGGGTCGGACCGCCTGGGGCGGCATGTGGGCGGTCCGGGCCACCGACAGCGACTTCGCCACCCACGCCACCGCCGGCGGGTTCGCCACCCGGTCCGATCTGGAGGCCATCTCCGCCGCCTTCTCCCGCTGGGTCGAGAGGCCCGACGGCTTCTGGGCCTGGCTGAACGGCGAGGTCGTCGCCAAGGCTCCCGGCGCCTGAGGCCTGACCCGCGCCCCGCATCCGGCCCCCGGTCGGCCGTCGGCGCCAGCGGCTGTCACAGCGCTGCGCAAGACTCGTGACGTGAGCGACACCCCGGTCGAGCCCCAGTTGAACGCCGCCCAGCAGGAGGTGCTCGAGCGGCTGCGGCGGCCGGCCTCCGAGCGCCCCACCTTCGACGCCGACCTGGCCCGCCGCCTCCGGGGGGAACTCGAGGGCAGCCTCGCCGAGTTGGCGAAGTCGGTCGATCCCGTCTCGCCGCTGTTCGTCGGCAAGCGAGAGCTGGCCGGGGTGTTCGGCTGCGAGGCGTCGTTCCTGCACGACGAGGAGCAGCTGTTCGCCTGGACCCCGCCCATGGCCACCGGGGCTGTCGCACACAAGGCGATCGAGTTGGGGATCAACTGGCGGTCGCCGGACCCGGCGCCGGCGGATCTCGTCGACGCCGCCCTCGATTCGCTCACCCGCGGCGACACCGGCCTGGCCGACTGGCTGCACCGTTGCGGCGATGTCGAGCGGGCCGACCTGCGCAGCCTCGCCGTCAGCCGGACAGCCGCCTTCGGGGAGGGCTGGCCGCCGCTGCTGTCCCAGTGGCGCCCCACCACCGAGTCACGCTGCCGGGTGGAACTCTGCGACGGCCGCATCCAGCTCAACGGCAAGTACGACCTCACCCTCGGCACCCCCGACGGGCAGCGGGCCGGCAAGGTCATCGTCGACCTCAAGACCGGGCGCCGCCACACCCACATGCATCGCGAGGACCTGCGCTTCTACGCCCTGCTGGAGACCCTCAAGCTGGGCACCCCGCCGCGCACGGTGGCGACCTACTACCTCGAGTCCGCCCAGATCGACATCGAGGAGGTCGACGAGAACCTCCTGGAGGTGGCCCTGCGCCGCACCGTCGACGGCATTCTCCGCTACGCCGAGTTGCACGGCCACCTGGGCCCGCCCGCCGAACCGATCAAGCGACCCGGCCCACCCTGTCGCTGGTGCCCCCTCCGCGACGACTGCACCGAGGGCCGGGAGTACCTCGCCGAAGCCGACGACGACCGCTGACCGTCAGCGACCGCGGCGTCAGTCGGCGGGTGCGGGAGGTGCCCGATCATCGGGGCTGCGACCGGCGAGATCGGTGATCGCCCCCGGCGGCCCCTCGTCGCCGGTGTAGTCGGCGGAGACCACCGGCGCCTCGAAGCGGGTGCTGATCGGCACCACGCCGGCCCACCACGGCCCGGCGATGTCGTCGGGCTCGTCGATGGGGTCGCCGGTGCGCACCTTGGCCGAGGCCTCGGCCAGCGGCAACTCCAGCACCAGCGTGCGCCGCAGGTCGATCTCCGACGGCGGCCGGGAGGTGTCCCAGTTGGCCACGATGTGGTCGGTGATGAGCTGCAGGGCGTAACGCTTGCGCTCCTCGCCCTCGATACGCGTGGCCTTCCCCCGCACCACAACCGAGCGGTAGTTCATCGAGTTGTGGAACGGCGTGCGGGCCATCACCAGCCCGTCCAGGTGCGTGACGGTCACGCAGATCTCCTCGCCCTCCCCGGTGCCGAGCAGGTGGTTGGCGGCGGCGCCATGCAGGTACAGCCGCTCCCCGTCCCGCCCGTACGCCATCGGCAGCACCAGCGGCCCGTCCGGCGTCGTCACCCCCACATGCGCGATCAGCCCCGCATCCAGGATCGCCAGCACATCGTCCCGCTCGTACCGGGCCCGCGGGGCACCCCGCCGCACCCGAGTCCGCGCCGAAGCCGGCCCGGCTCCACCGACCGTGTGTGAATCACCCACAGGCTCGGATCGTACCGAGCGAAGCCCCAACCAGGGTCGCCCATCAGCCTCGTTACATGTAACATCTTCCCTATGGCAATTCCCGAGGAGCACACGACGTCTGCCGGGCGGGTTCGCCGCTACCGTCAGAGGATGAAGGAGCAGGGGATGCGACCGATCCAGCTCTGGGTGACCGACACACGAACCTCGGCGTTCGCCGCCGAGGCACACCGGCAGTCGGCCGCAGTCGCCGCCGGCGATCACGCAGCCGACGATCAGGCGTTCATCGACGCACTCAGCCTCGACGACACATGAGGCGTGGCGAGATCTGGACCGCAGCCGCCGGCAGCGGCTACGTGGGCAAACCCCGGCCGGTCGTGATCATCCAGGACGACCGGTTCGACGCAACCGACTCGGTGACGGTGTGCGCCTTCACGACCGATCCCACCGAGGCACCCCTGATCCGGCTGCCGGTCGTTCCTGATCAGGACAACGGCCTCCGGGAACCGTGCAGCCTGATGGTCGACAAGATCACAACCATGCCGAGAGCGAAGGCGGGCGAGCACGTCGGACGTCTCGCCGAGGACGACATGGTCAGGCTGGGCCGCGCGGTCGTCGTCTTCCTCGGCCTCGCCGGCAGCTGAAGGCCCATATGCGATCAGCATGACGGCGCGTACGGCCGGCGGGCCGGTGTTGGTATGCACGCTGGTCCTGGCGGCGGCTCTGGTCTCCTGCGGCGATTCCTCCGGGCAGTCCCTGTCGCTCGAGGAGTACGCCTCCTGGTGTTCCGAGTCGTCACCGCTGGCTGTCGCCGGACCACGGGCTGGACCGGCCGGCGGATTCGGCGACCTCGGAGACGCGGCGGCGACGGTGGATGCGCTGGTCGAGGACTACGAGTCGATCACCCCGCCGGCGGAGGTGGCGGCCTTCCACGGCTGGACGCTGGAGGAACTCCGAGCCGCCGCGGCGGTGATCGATGAGATGCCGAGCTTCGAGGACATGTCGTCGGCGGAGGAATTCGTCGAACTGATGGAGTTGGAGCGCGACGTGGAATATGCCCTTGCGGGCATCACCGAGGACTTGGACGAGGCGTCGGCGGCGCTGGCGCTGTCGCCGACTGTCCGGGGGCCGCTGACCGCGAGCGGCTGCCTTCCGCTGCTGCCACCGACCGACGCGCAGTACGCCCCCGCCGGTTCGGCGATCGTCATCAGCTGGGAGCCGGCGCCGGGCGCGGACTCCTACACCGTCTATTTCGACGACTTCTTCGACAGCTCGAGTTGCCGGGTGGATTCCGATGGCTATGCCAGGTTCTGTGACGAACTCGCGGCCGAGGTGCTCATCCCGAGATTCGTACATATCCGCCCCGCGCGGGGCGAGGAGTACTGGGTGACCGCCTGCAACAGCTGGCACTGCACCACCATCGACGGCGAAAGTCCCGCCGGACTCATCACGGAGCCCGAACCCACTGCGGCCCCAACTGAGCCCGAACCCTCACCGGCGCCACCGACGTCGATCCTCACCGAGATCTCCCAGGTGGACTTCGAGGCCTCCGCCCCGGAGGGATACACGGCCGTCACCGTTTGGGACTTCGGTTCGGTCTGGGGCACGCCCGCCCGGTTCACCGACGACTCCGACGCCGGCATGGTGGTGTACATGCTGCTCGGCGAGGCGGGCGGCTGCAGCGTCGCCGACGCTCATGCGGAGCGGGACGCCACGGCCTACATCCGCACGGCGCCGCTGGGGTATCTCGACAGCTTCGAGTCCGCCACGGTGTGCCGCAGCACCAGCGAGACGTGGGACTCAGGCTGGGAGGGGCTGCGGATAACGCACCTGCGCGTCTTCGACGACGCCAGCCCGACGAACGTCACGGAGTACGTCTACGACGACGAGACCGGGCGGTACCTCGCCACATCACCTGCGCCGGCGGCGAACCGAACCGCGGTGTCGTCGGCGACCGGGACGCAGGAGGAGTGTTCCCGCCTGTGGGCACGCGAGCCGTACCTCCCGTTCTCCGAAGCGATCCGGATGTGCGGCGGCGATGTCGAGGCTCTCCGGGCCGCACACGTCGAAGCGTGCGCCACCGGCGACCCCGCCGATGCCGGGCTCGGGTGGAGAACCTACGCCGAGTTCGCGCGGGACAGCGAGATCGAGGCCAGATCCCGCGCCGACGGGGCCTACTCCGCCGACGACGAGGTCGAGGCCGCGTACTACGAGGATCTGGCGGACCGGTACGCCACCGAGGCCACCGAGGCTGAGAACCTCGCAGTTGAGGCCACGACCGCCGAGACGGATCGGCGAGCGAGGATCATCGCCGAGCGCGGCGTGGCGTCGTGGCCCGAAGCCTGCGAGCAGATGACCGACGAGCTGTGGCGACTCGACCTCTACCGCCTGACGGACGTAGGGCCCGACCTGGCGGCACACTTCGGCGAACTGGCCAACGTTGTCTGTGGTGGATACACCCACGACCTCGGCGACCTCTGCGGCGGGATCGACTTCCTCGAGGCCGGCGCGGACGCCCTCGGCGGCAGCCTGGACGCCTTGGGCGCCATGTTCGAAGCTCTCGGCACCGGGCTCGAGGCCTTCGGCGAGGGTCTCGGCGGTCTCGCCGAAGGCCTCGGGGGCGTCCTGGAAGGCGTCTTCAGCATCTTCGGCTGATCGGCCCGAGCCCCGAGGATCCCGCTCCTCGTGATCCACGGAATCCAATGCTCGTGCAAAGACTTCAATTTGGCTTCAGCACACCGATTCTTCCCTGGTCACACCGATGTTGACCCCTTGCCCAACTGCGAGCCGGAAGTCTAAGATTCGGTCGGCTCCGCACGAATGCGAGGCCGCTTACTCAAACTCGTCCGGGGGGCATCATGGGACTCAGGAGTAAACGTTGGCGGTTCGTCGCGGCGGTGCTTGCCGTCGCCTTGTTGGGCGCAGCCTGTGGGGACGACGAGGAGGACGTCAACCTGGTCGCGGTCGCCGGTTCGAGCGAGGACTTCATCTCGCTCGTTTCCACGGCTGCCTGGGAGATCCTCGCCGAAGAGGGCATCATCGTCGAGCAACGGTTCCTCGAGGATGCGTCGACCGCCATCCAGGCCGTGACGCGGGGCGACGCGCAGATCGCCAACAACATCGGCGTCAACGTCGGCGTTCCCGCGGTCGAAGCGGGGGCGAACATCGTCGACGTGGTCGCCACGCAGCGACCCACGTGGGCCCTCGCCGTGGCACCCGACATCAACTCGTTCGCCGATCTGGAGGGCAAGCGTCTGGCCGTGCACGGCGAGGCCTCGTTCACGCGGGCCGTCTCGCAGTACTTCAGCAGGCTGCACGGCTTCACGTACGAGGAGCTGATCATTCCGGGCTCGGAGGTGCGTGCCGAGGCGCTGGCGCAGGGTCAGATCGACGCGTCGGTCATCGACCTGCCCGACATCGTGCAGCTCGCCAAGACGTACCCCGGCAAGTTCAAGGTGCTCAGCACCATCGGCGAGGAGTTCCCCGAGCTCATCGAGCAGGACATGTGGCTGGACCGCGAGTGGGCCGAGGACAACCCCGAGCTCGCCACCAAGGTCGTCGAGGCGGTCGTGGCGGCGATGCGCAAGCTCACCGCCGACAGCGACTATGCGCTGCAGCTGGCGGAGGAGCGGCTCCCCGAGATGGACAGCGACGTCCTCGAGGAGCTCGTCGTCGAGTACTCCGAACGTGGCCTCTGGCCCGCGGACGGGTTGCTGACCCCGGCCCGGGCGCTGGACACGCTGCAGTTCTTCAACGACGTGGAGGAGATCGACATCGCCGTGCCGACCGATGACGCCGGCCTGTCGAAGTACTTCGACTTCTCGTACCTCCGGTCTGCGCTGAGCGAACTGGACGGCTGACAGACAAGACTCGCCGCCGTGGCCGACCAACCGACACAGCTTGCCGGCCAGGCCACGGCGGAGGGGCCGCCTGCCGCGGCGCGGCGACGGCGCCTCTCCGGCAACGGGCCGCGCCTCGCCGTCGGTCTGCTGTCGGTAATAGCGGGCCTGCTGGCGTGGGACGTCTACACGCGGACGGCGGGTGATCAGCTCTTCACCCCCACGGTCCCGTCGATCGCGTCGGCCTTCTGGGATCTGCTCGGCGAGCGCGAGTTCTGGGCGTCGTACGCCACCACGCTCGAGCCGTTCTTCTACGGGTGGGCCTCGGCGCTGGTCCTGGGCCTGACGCTCGGCCTCGTCATGGGTCTCAGCAGGGCCGTCACGACGGTGTCGATGCCGCACCTGGGCTTCTTCAACACCCTCCCCGTCTCCACGCTGGTACCGGTCGTGGTGATCGTGTTCGGCATCGACATGGTTGCCCGTTCCGCCGTGGTGTTCCTCTTCGCCATCGTCGAGGTCACCCTCACCACGGCCTCGGGCGTGCGGTTCGTCGACAGGGACCTCATGGACATGGGTCGATCGTTCGGCCTGAGGCGGATCAGGCGGCTGACGCGCATCATCCTCCCCGGAGCGGCCCCGGGCATCGCGGCGGCGGTCCGGGTGGGCACCGGTCGCGCCGTCGTCGGCATGGTCGTCATGGAGTTGCTGCTGGTCTCGGTCGGCGTGGGCAAGCTCATCAGCCGGAGCCGGGACCTCTTCCAGGCGCCCCGGCTCTACGCGGTGGTGGTCTCCCTGGCGATCTTCGCGCTCGCCGTCCACGCACTCATGCAGGCGCTCGAGCGGCGCTCGCAACGATGGAGAGGAGCGGCACCGTGATCGAACTGCGCAATGTCGGGATGACCTTCGAGCGCGACGGCGAACCGTTCCAGGCCCTCGACGACGTGACCTTCACCATCGACGACGGCGAGTTCACCACGATCATCGGCCCGTCGGGATGCGGCAAGACCACGCTGCTGAAGATCATCGCCGGCCTCCTCGAGCCCACCGCCGGCACGGTCGCCGTGGACGGCGAGGTCGTGGACGGGCCGGGGCCCAACCGGGCCCTCGTGTTCCAGAACTTCGTCCTGTTGCCCTGGGCGACGGTTCTCGACAACGCCGCCTTCGGTCTCGAGGCCCGGGGCATGAAGAAGGAGGAGCGCCACCGCGTGGCCGCCGAGCAACTGGCCCGCGTCGGCCTGGTGGGGTTCGAGAATCACTACCCGCGGGAGCTCTCGGGCGGCATGCAGCAGAGAGTCGGCATCGCCCGGGCGCTGGCGGTCGATCCCGCCAACCTGCTCATGGACGAGCCCTTCGGGGCGCTCGACGCCCTGACCCGCCAGCTGATGCAGAAGGACCTCCTCGCCCTCTGGCAGGACTCCGAACCCCGAACGGCCGCGTTCGTCACCCACAGCATGGACGAGGCGGTCTTCCTGTCCGACAAGGTCGTCCTGATGAACACCCGGCCGGGCCGCATCGAGGAGATCATCGACGTCCCGTTCGGACGCCCCCGCCAACACGAGATCACGGCGAGCGCCGAGTACAACGAGTTCACCAACCTCCTGTGGTCCAAGCTCGAAGGCATGCAGCGGATCGACATGGAGTCGCGGGAGGGTCCCCCTTGAGGCGGCACCGCAACCGCATCCTCCAGGTCGTCTCGGTCGCCGTCGCACTCGCGGCCTGGGAGGTCGTCGGCCTTCTCGGCCTCTCCACGGCGCTGCCGCCGTTCCATTCGGTGGCCGCCACCCTCCGCCACCTGGTCACCGACGAGCGCTTCCTCGACGGGGCGATCTCGACGGCCCTCGCCATCGTGATCGCCTTCCCCCTCACCGTCGTGGCCGGCGTGCTGCTGGGCGTGGCCATGGCCGTGGCGCGACCGGCCCGCTGGTCACTGGATCCCTATCTCACGCTGGGCCTCTCGCTACCGCTCGTCAGCGTGATTCCCGTGATCATCAGCATCTTCGGTCTGGGCCGGCCGACCATCATGGCGGTCATCGTCGTCTACACGCTGCCCGTGCTCGTCCTCAACACCGCGGCGGGCATCGGCGGTGTCGACCCCGAGCAGGTGTCCATGGCCCACTCGTTCGAGGCCAGGTGGCCCCTCGTGCTGCGCCGGGTGATGCTCCCGGCGGCGTTGCCGCTGGTCGTCGCCGGCATCCGCCTGGCGGCGGGACGCGCCGTCAAGGGCGCCATCATCGCCGAGCAGATCGTGGGCCTCATCGGCCTGGGCGGGATCATCCAGCGCTACGGCGGCGCCTTCGCCGTCGAGGAGCTGTACGCGGCCATCCTGTTCATCGGCGTGGGAGGCGCACTCGTCGTCTTCGCCATCGGACGCCTCGAACGACGCGTCGTCGTGGTATGACGGAAGAGAACGAAGGGAACTAGCTGGACGTCGCGAAGGCCCGGTCGTCGCCACCCCACGCCCGCTTGGCGACCTCGAAGTCGAACCTGCCCTCCTCGCCCAGCATCGCCACGACTTCCAACCGGCGCCGCACGTTGACGATCTCCCGCAGCGCCGCATCGGCGGTCTCAGCCAGCGTCGTCGTACCCAGAATCTCCGCCGCCTGCACCGCGATCTCCTGATCCACTACCACAGATGCCTTCATCAGTTGAACAGGCTATTCCCTCGCCCCTCGGCCAGCGCCGGCGCTGCGCGTCGTCACAGCTCCTGCACGACAACGGAGTACTGCTGCACGGCGAGGTCCAGGATGGCCGAGCGGTGACATTCGAGGTGTTGACGCTCGTAGCACAGCAGGGCGATCCGCATGGAGCTGGCCAACTCCATGATCTCCGCCAGGACCGCCGACCCGACATCTCTCAGGTAGTCCTCGTACCGCTCCCGGTCGAACGAGTCGCGGTTGTCCCGGGGATTGCCGAGTGCCCGCTCGTGGCGGTACTCGATGCCGGCCTCGGCGAGGGCCTGGCTCAGCGGCTTCTTCGAGAGGCCCGGCTTGCGCGAGATCGGGTTCAGACGGACGTCGACGAGAAGCTCCACCTCGCCGGCCCGAAGCACGTCGATCAACTCGGCGACGCTGCGTCCCTGATAGCCGACGGAAACGATCGTCATCTCCGGCTGATCGGCGTGGCCCCCGAGGCCCGCCAGTGCACCGTCCGCGGCACTCAACTTTCGCAATTGGAGCACTGTTTCTTTCGGAATCCGAGCACCTTGACGTTCGTAATCCGAGCGGCTCGTGGTTCGGAACCGGAGGCCGGGGATGCCCCTGAGATCGGACTCTCCCCGCTCAGGTGTCGCTGAGGGCGATGCGGAGGCGCTTGTTGGCCTTGCCCTTGGATTCGGTCTTGGTGACCTCGAAGCGGCCCACCTCGGCGGTGGAGGCCACGTGGGTGCCGCCGTCGGCCTGGCGGTCGAGGCCCACGATGTCCACCACCCGGATCTCGGTCACCGACTCGGGGATGAGGTTGACCTTGGTGCGGATCAGGTCGGCATCCGCCAGCGCGGCGGCCCGCGGCCAGACCGACACCTCCACCGGGCGATCGGCGGCAATCTCGGCGTTCACCAGCTCGGCCACCTCGGCGCCGAAGCCCTCCGGCAGCGGCCCGAACTCGAAGTCCATCCGCGCCCGCAGCGGCTCCATGTTCCCCCCGGTCACCGCCGCCCCCCACTGGTTCCAGATCACTCCGCACAGGATGTGCAGCGCCGTGTGCGTGCGCATCAGCGAATAGCGCCTCTCCCAGTCCAGCGTCCCCCGCACCGGAGTGCCCACCGCCGGCGCATCCCCGTCCAGCGTGTGCCACACCACCGGCCCATGCCCTCGCACATCCACGACCGCCGCCGACCCGCCGTCCCAGGCCAGCGCCCCCGTGTCGTGCGGCTGCCCACCCCCGGTCGCATAGAACGCCGTCGCATCCAGAGCCACCCGGCCACCGTCCTCCACCGCCACAACGCCGGCGTCGAACGCCCGGCACTCGGCGTCGCGCAGATAGATCCGATCGGTCACGATCTCAGCGCTCATGGCCCCCAAGTCTGGCCCGCCAACTGCACCGCAGCGACCCGGTAGGATGGCGACCTTCCTCCCCGCCTTCCCGGCCAGCCGGGAATGGCGGGGCTTATCGTTTCGGCGAGAAGCCTCGCCCCGGGTGCCCGCAAGCTCTGTCGGCACCGTATGATTGCATTGCAATCACTCCTGGGATCTTGAGTCGGCAGGCGAAGGAAGGTGCGGCTGTGGCAAGCATCACGATCCGCAATCTGGACGACGAGGTGAAGGCGCGACTCCGGGTGCGTGCGGCGGGTCGCGGCCACTCGATGGAGGAGGAGGCGCGCCAAATCCTCCGCGAGGCGGTGGAGCGCCAAGCGGGCCCGACGAATCTCGCGGCGGCGATACGTGGTCGTTTCGAGCCCCTCGGAGGGGTGGAACTGGAGTTACCGCCCCGGGAGCGGATGCGAGAGCCGCCCCGCCTCGACTGAGGTCGCGCCATGATCGTGCTCGACACCAACGTCGTTTCCGAACTGATGCGGCCGGCTCCTGCCCCGGAAGTCGAGGCGTGGGTGAGCCGCCGTGCGGCCGCGACGCTGTTCTTCTCGGCGGTGGGCGAAGCAGAACTGCGCTATGGCGTCGCGATCATGCCGGCGGGCCGGCGCCGCAGCGCCGTCGAGGCGGCGATCGAAACGATGCTCCGTGAGGATTTCGCCGGTCGCGTCCTGCCGTTCGACAGCGATGCGGCTCGTGGGTATGCGGCGATCGCCGCGGATCGCCGTGCCGCCGGTCACCCGATCGCCCTGGCGGACGCTCAGATTGCAGCCATAGCCCGATCCCGCGGCATGGCGGTGGCGACGCGCAACACCGGGGACTACACCGACGTGGGCGTCGACCTCCTCGACCCGTGGACGGACGATTGAGCGACGTCCCCCCACATTGAACTCCGGCCGCGCCGCTATGCAGGTCTTGGAGCCGGGGTCACGATCTGGATCAGATTCCCGCAGGTGTCATCAAAGATCGCCATGACGACGGTGCCGACATCGGTGGGCGGCTGAGCGAACTCGACGCCGGCAGCAAGCAGCCGCGCGTGCTCGGCATGAACGTCGTCAACGGTGAACTGTGCAGATGGGATCCCGTCGGCGGTGAGAGCGTCGCGGGATGCCCTGGCGGCCGGGTGCGCTGCGGGCTCGAGCAGCAGTTCCGGCCCGTCAGGCTGCTCCGGGGAGACCACGGTGAGCCACGAATACTCCCCGACGGGTACGTCGTGATGCTTGCGGAATCCGAGGACCTCGGTGTAGAAGGCGAGGGCCTTGGCCTGGTCGTTGACGATGACGTTGGTCAATGTGATCCGCATCTGCGTCCACCTTTCGTCAGGGGGAACCCGCACCCTAGACCCCACCACGAGACGAACCCATCGCCCCACCCGAAGGCATGACGCCGGAGGAAGCGCTCCGAGCGATCCTCAGCCGATGTAGATCGACGACAGTTGCCCTACCCTGCCCTGCCTAGCCCTGCCACGCCCTGGCCTGGCGAGCCAAGCCGAGCAATTCCTTGCCGAGATCCGAGCGAACCCAGCGCTGACCTCGCCGCCGTAGCCCTTGCGCTGCGAGGCTCCCTCGACGCCCTCTCAGCTCGGCCGGATGTTCAGCCGGCGGCCGGCTCCGGGGTGAGCCAGGGCAGCTTGGCGTATTTCTCCATCGAGAAGTCGGTCTCGAAGTAGATCGGGTGCGTGACGCGGATGGCGTCCTCGGAGTCGGCGCCGAGAAGCACTACCTCGATGTGCGGCCGGTCGGCGAACTCGCGCTCCCGCTCGTCATAGGCGTCGACGGCCTTCCTGCCGTCGCGGAACCGCTCCATGTTCACCAGTCGCCGCTCGGAGCGGTCGTACGTGAGAAGGAAGTGAATGGTCCTGCCTCTAGCCATTGTCTCCACCTCGATGCCGTGTCAGGTCGCTTTGGATTCGATCCCATGCGGCCTTGTGCATCTCAGCGTAGTCAGGCCCGTACGCCTCGGCTATCGGCTGGCCGTCGTCGACCGACGCACACACACCGGACAGTCGACGAAGCCACTCGTGCACTACTTCGGGTCCGTCGCCGCTCTTGTAGTCGATGCCGGTGAGCACGACGAGTTCCTCCACGAGCTCCGCCCAACCATGCTGCATCTCCGTCCGGAGTTGCACCTCGATGCGGCGGCCGTCGTAGCGGGTCCAGATGTGCACCCCTCGATATCCCGACGAGCGCGGATTGGTGACGTAGTCGCGCACGGTGTCCTCGATCTCGTTGCGCTTCAAGCTGTTGTAGGTGAACCTCGCCAGCACGCGCGCGACCTCCGACTGTTTCGAGAACACAGCGCGGCAGCCACCGATGTCCTGCATGCTCGACAGCTTCATCGTCGGGAGCCGTCTGAGTTTGTCGATGATCGTCGGGGTCCGCTTCAGACGCTGGCCGAACTCGACAGCGTGCAGACCCTCCGTGTCCACGCACGACCGCAGGCCCATCCGGGCCTTCCGCAGCGGATCGCGGTGTACGGACCGGAATGCCTTTACGACGGCGATCTCAGCGGCGAGTTCGTCACCCGATAGCGCAGGGCCGTCCCCGACCAGGTCGCGCCGCAGGGCCCGACCCGCCCGGTCGATGCGCCCCTTGGAGTACGGCAGGTCGTCTGGCACCACTGCAACCTATCGGCGCAACGGCGACCGGTACCGTGGCCCGCGACACGACAATGACAATCGGTGGGCTCGGCGCCCAGCAGCGGGAGGGGGTCGCGTATGCAGCTTCACGGCCCCACGTCAGCCGGCCTCATGTACTGCGACAGCGGCGGGGACGGGCCGGTGGTGGTGTTGCTGCACCACCCTGTCCCTGCCGGCGATCGCCACCCTCCTCGCCGAGTTCCTCACCGAACTGGACCTGCAGCGGGTCACGCTGGTCTGCAACGACCCCCTAACTCTTCGGCGCCCTGTCCAAACAGCGGGTCCCCGAGGACCTGTTCGGCGCCTGGATCGGTCCGCTGCGCCGCAACCCCAAGATCCGCCGCGACCTCACCAAGTACCTCCGCACCGTCCCCAAACCCCACCAGCTGCTCGCCTGGGCCGACCAGCAGCGCAGCTTCGGCGGCCCGGTCCTCATCATCTGGGCACGAGACGACAAGCTCATGCCCCCCACCCACGCCGAACGCCTCGCCGACCACTTCGGCAACACCCAACTCGTCTGGATCGACGACAGCTACACCCTGATCCCGATCGACCAGCCGGCGGTGCTGACCGAACACCTCCACACCTTCCTCGCCACACACACGTGACGGCGACGGTTCCCGGGGCGCTCGACTACGTGTCCTTCTTCTTCGGCCATTTCGCCGACGGCGGCCACGAGTACCTGGCCCCGACGTGGCTACTCGATCCCCACCAGGTCCAGGACAAGGCGCCTCGACGGTCGCGCCGCAAGCTTCGCCCGTGCAACCGCCGGGACTTCGACGTGATCCTCGGTTCGGACTCAACACGGAGATCAGCTAGCTGGAGCGACGCGCAGCTCAACCGCGGAGAACCACGAAAGGTGAAAGCGCGCGGTCGCTAGCGCCAGAGCCGCCGGCAATTGTGACAGGAATTCGTTACAGTTTCCTGGCATGAGAGGCTCGATTGCCGAACGAGTTGCCAGTCACATTGCGGCGTTGTCGGAGCGCTCGTTTGTGACCGTTCGCGATGTGGACGGATCGCGCAGCGCCGTCGAGTCAGCGTTCTCGCGTATGGCCGCCGACGGCGACATCTTGCGTATCCGCAAGGGCCTCTACTGGAAGGGGGCGACAACGTCGTTAGGTGTGTCACCACCCAGGGTCGAAGAGGTTGCCCTCCAACTCGGTGGGCCGGGCTCCGGGCCGGCGGGAGTCGCGGCTGCACACTGGTTGGGCCTCACGACGCAGGTGCCGGCGACGTATCTCGCTGCTGTGCCTGCCCGGGTACCAGCACCCTGGCAGGGGGTCCGTTTCACACGGCGCCCGATCGATCGGCTGATCCATTTGCTGACCCCATCGGAGGTGGCAGTGCTGGAGGTCTTGCGCGCCGGTCCCGCAGTCGTTGAGACGGCCTGGGAGGAGCTTCCCGGGGTGATCGCCCGACTCGCTGCTTCGCGCACAGTACGCCTTGAGGCGCTGGATGAAGCGGTTGCTACCGAACCTCACCGGCAGGCCCGCGCACGCTGGTCCGAAATGCGAGCTCACCCAGCACTGACCCCGTCGCCGTGACCCTTGTCATCGATGATGTGTCAGTACTACAACGACGCGAGCAGACGGAGCGACCGGTGCCGACCTCTCTATTCGCGTTCTATTCGAGGGGAGCACCTCGGCCCGCTAACCCCTTCTGAACTGCGGTTTCACGTCGCGAACTCTCTCCGAACTCTCAATTCCCTCTCTATTCGTGTTCTATTCGAGGGGGGTGCCTTGGCACACGGACGCCCCTGAACTGCGGTTTCGCGTCGCGAGCTGGCTCCGGTCTCTCTATTCGCTCTCAATTCGAAGGGGGTGTGCCATCACTGAGAAGCCATTGCGCGCCCCTACCGTGGCCCTCAACGCGCACGAGGCCGAGGTCGCGCAAACGCATCAGCATCTCGCGCATCGTCGCAGCACTCGCACCCACGGCGGCGGCGAGCTGGCCTCGCGCGGCCGGGCTGTCCGCTAGCACCGCTAGGACGGTCGCCTCCCGCTCGCTGACCTCAATGCTCAACCCGTCCGGTGCCAACCAGTGCCCACGCCTCGGAACGCTGCAAGTCACCGACGTGCTGTCAGCAGTGAAGACCGGGCGACCGAGCCCAGACTCGGCGCACATTCGAGCCATGCGCAATGTTCCCGACCCCAGTTGCTCAACGATGCCGCGCCGGTACAGGCATCCCACCACGTTGGGATTCCATGGATGAGAGCCATGGGGCACGTACAGATCGGCGGGCGTGAGCCCGAAGTGGAGCCGGCCCGGCGACCACACCTCCAGCCGATCCGAGAAGATCCGCACCTGGACCCGCCCTGCGACGGCGTAATCGCGGTGCCCGAAGCTGTTGGCGAGCGCTTCGCGCACGACCGCCAGCGGGATCTCTGAGCCCGTCTCCGCTTGGAGTCCGCCCGTGATTCGCACCGGGCGGTGAAGGTGTCCTTCGCAGAACGACATCGCCCGGCGCAACGAGACGAACGCATTGCCTTCCACGAGATCGTCATCACGGAACTCCTCGCCGAGATCTGTGCCGGTCACCGCCACGAGCCGGCAACCCAGAGTCGGGTACTCGCCGGCGAATGCATCAGACCGGCCAAAGAGGGCAATGGCACCTCGATTCGGCTTGCCGTCGACATCGAGAAGATTCAGCCCTCGCAGAACGTCCGCCACCGAGGCGTTGGCCTCGAACCTGGCGCGCCCCGCGGCGACCGCTTCGTTGCGGAATGCGTACACCTCGTCGTCATCGATAGCGCTGAGATCGCGTCGTGAACTCTCGACCTCCCAGCGCTGCCAGCTATGAGCACGCTCAACCACCAGCGACACCTGGGTCTCGTCGGGCATGCCGACCGTCGACGCGCCTGAGCGCACGTAGTAGTGCCCCTTGTGGGAGTACGGCTTGTTGTTGCCAGCAGGAACGGTGACAACGAGTACCTCTCGCTGAGGACTGGTCGGCAGAGGGACACGTTCGATCGACGGCGGATGCGACGGGTGAATGTCCTGGCATTCCTGCGTTATGTCCTGCAGTGTCTTCTGACCCACATGCTGGCCCGTCACGCGACCACCAGGCTGCACTCCGAACAGCACCCGTCCACCCTGGCCGTTCAGCATGGCCGACAGGGTCCGCGCCGCCTCGGTCCGCTGGCCTGTTGTGGCCTTGAACTCGATCGTCTCGGATTCACCCTCCTCCGCCAAGCGAGCCACCTCGTCGAATGTCGTCATCGCTTCAGTATCGCCGGGACAGAGCTACTGCGAGGCGGATAGCTCGCTCTCCGGTGCCAGACCGCTCTATTCGCGTTCTATTCGAGGGGGGTTGCTGTCTCAGAGGAACCCCCTCGGAACTGCGATTTCACAGCCAGACCTGCCTTCTCGACTCCAATTCGCTCTCTATTGGCTTCCAATTCGAGGGGGGTGCAAGGCGATGGCCGTCGAGATGGCAATCTGGCGAATGACCGACGACGGACCGCACCCGTTGGTGTCGTCGCCGCTGGACTCCGAGCAGCGTCTCGAGGACATGCTCGCCGAGGATCCCGCCATGAGCGGAACCGATCTGCTCATCATCGGCAGGCAGGTACAGACCGGGTTCGGGGGAGTTATCGATCTCCTCGCGCTCGACACCGAGGGACGTGTCCATGTCGTCGAACTCAAGCGTGCCCGGACACCTCGGGACGTCGTCGCCCAGACGCTCGACTACGGGTCCTGGGTGAAGGATCTGAGCCTCTTCCGCCACTTCGCCGACGGCGGCCACGAGTACCTGGCCCGGACGTGGCTACTCGATCCCCACCAAGTCGAGGACAAGGCGGCTCGACCGTCGCGCCGCAAGCATCGCCCGTGCAACGGCCGGGACTTCGACGTGATCCTCGGTCGGGCCGAGCCGGGCGATCCCCGCTGGCCGATCGCCCACAAGTACGGCTTCTTGAACGCCGGCGGCGGATCGTGGTACCGAAGCCGCTGCGCAACCTCGAACCGGGACATCGAGTGTTCGCCTATGTGAGCGGAGCCGGCTACGTGGGCATCGGCCGCATCACCGGCAAGGTGATCCCCGCACGCGACGCCCAAGTCGAAATCGAAAGCCGGCCTCAACCGCTCCTCGACCAGCCAACCGTGAGCGCGGCGTGGTCTTCCGATGGCTCGACCGAGGATCCACGTCGTCGCCGCCACGTCTCAGACGTTCCGCAAGCGACCGGGACTGAGATCACCGCCCGGGATGACCTGTGGACATCGGATGCACTCGCCCGCGGGATCTGTGGATCTCAACGGGATGTGCGAGCGAGAGCAGGTCGGAGTGTGTTTCGGCGCCCAGCCAAGGTACGGTCGGCCTAACTACAACGGTGCAACTTGAAAGGAGGAATTGTGGGCTCCCCATGTTCCTACGGCGGCGGCCACCGGCCGACGTTGGACGAAGTCTCAACCAACTTGCAGGCCGGCGCCGATTGGACACATAGGCGGGATCTACCGGACCTCAACGGATGGGCCGACTTCAATTCGGCCCCCGAGTTGGTACATGAACGCCTGATCAGCCGCTTGCGGGAAGGTCGCTGCCCCTCGGTGGGCCACACGTTCCCGCTTCCGAAACCGGGTACGAGCGGACTCCGCTGGCTGGCCTGGCTCAATCCGTATGACGATCTCTACCTTCGGATCTTGGCCGGACGTATTGTCACCGCAATCGACACGGCACTCGGACGAGACGTGTTCAGCTACCGACTTGCGACCAATCCACCAGGATGGTCAGTCAAGAACCGCAACAAGTCCTTCGACCTAATGCGTGATCGCGGAAGGGCCCTTCTCGCGGACGAGCGATGTGACGCGCTTGGCGTTGCTGACGTGAAGAACTACTACCCGTCGATTGCCCCAGATGTCCTCATGGATGTCCTGTGCCAGATCGCCTCGCCGCGTGGCGCCGCGCGCCTCATCTGTGCGTTCCTTCGCGAGCTCTCGCCGATGGGCGCGCCACGGGGTCTGCCAATCGGGCCGGAGGCATCTGGGGTACTGGGAAACGTCGTCCTTCTGGGACTTGACAAGGCAATCTCGTGTCGTGCCCTAGGCCACGTCCGGTATACGGACGACAGTTGGATATTCCTTTTGGCCGAGAGCGACTGGCCGGAGGTGTTCGACATCTACGTCTCATCGGTCACACATGTCGGCCTTCAAGTCAACCCCTCCAAGGTCGCGATCCACCCGAAGGGCAGCGAAGGTGCAGAGAACGCCATCCATCACCTACGTATCGCGTACCTAACCTCCCCCGGCGCCCCGGACAGAACAGATGAGGGATCAGTTGACGAAATCCGCGAGGAACTCGATCGAGACGAACCCGACTGGAACGTCGTTGGCTTTCACCTAGGTTCGCTCCGTTACAATAGGAGTGCCCTTGGACTCGACCTGCTCTATGAGTATCCCCACGTAATGGACGAGTTGCCGCGACATGCTGGGCAGTATCTCTGGGGCCTGGCTCACTCCCGGAAGACCCGGAATCAGATTGACCGTGACTGGCTCGTTGAGCAAGCGACGGCGCGTCCGGCTGCTCGATCTGTCTCAGGCCAGCTCCATCTCTGTCGCGTTGCCAGCCGGATTCGGTTGGGCAAAGAGCACGGCGAACGCCTGGACGAAGTCGTTGCCGATGGCAGTCTGGGACACCATGCCCCGCTCCGGGCATGGGCGGCCAAGGCTTGGGGCTCCTCCGAGGCGCATAGGCCAGAAAACGCCGTCGAATACGCATGCAACATTGGCGACTTCTCCGTGCGACGAGCCCTCGCCCTGACACTGCCTCCAGACGCGTCGACTCCCTTGAGGCGATCCTGCTGGCGCCGAAAGCTTCGATCGGTCGATCCTGACCTCGAGCCATGCCTTGCTCGACTCGATTGAAGAGTCATACATAGTCGGCTTCCGCGCCAGCCAGATGAGCGGGCGCTCCACGCTCAGCCGGTGAGAGTGCTTGAGTTGAAGCGATCGAGGACGCGGTCGAGCACGAATTCCTCGTGGACGATCAGCCGATGACGCTCGAAGGCTTCCTGTAGAGCCGGATCCCAGGGGGTGGGTCCACACCCCCGGGACTCGCGTTCCAGCCGGACACCGGACTGCGCGGCCACCTCGACGGCGGTCTCGTAATCCGATGCGTCCATCAGCCACGGTTCGCAGCCGCCGTCGTGCATGCGGCGGCAGATGGCAAGGCCCGCTGCGTCGAAGTCGCCGTGGTGCAGAAGGCGAGCGCCGGAGCGCTGCAGTTGGCCGAGCAGGGTCCGGACCGCGGTCGTGGGGTTGCCGTTCGTGGTAACCACGCCACCTGGCTGCTGGCGCTCGGCGGCTGCCTCGACCAACCGCGGGTTCTCGACGACCAGTACCGGTGTGCCGGCCGGCACACCGACCGGATACTTCTGCAAGGCCACGAGGTTGAGGTGGACGGGGAGTGCCCCCGATGTGGCTGCCCGGATCTGAGCATCGAGCGGGGAGGTCCCCGTCGCCGGAAGCGCCCAGGTGAGGACCGGCGCCGACACCCGATCCGCCAGGATTCCCGCTGCCTCCCAGAGATCCCGGCCCTGAAGTCCCGTCGCGCCGATGCGGTGACGGAGAGCGCTCTCTGCGGCTGCCGCCAGCTTTCGGCCACGATCCAGGGCGTGCGCCGACCCGAACAGGGTCGCGGCGATCTCGGTGCGGCAGGCGCCCTCGGAACCAAGCCCCTCGACGTGATCGAGCAGCCGTCGCACGTCCGCCGCGAGGCCGGCGACCGCTTCGCTGTCGAGGCCACCGATGATCCCCGAGCGCTGCACATCAGCGGCCCACTCCGCCGCCCATGGCTCCCCCCAGGACTCGATGACGCCGGCCAGAGCGGCGCGGGCTGTCCGGGCGCGAGCCTGCGCGGCCCGCCGCTCCGTGGCGGCCACCGACGGCGGGTGGCCGAGGCGGCTGATCGCGTCGCACAGGTCGTCCCCGACGTTGCGCCGCACGAGGGCCGTCTCCAGCGCTGCGAGGTCGAGTCGCCGTGGGGGCTTTCGCCCGAGCAGCGACGCGAGGCTCAGGTCGCTTCCCCGGTCGAGGTCCGGGCGGGTGATCGAACCGCGCCAGTGCGACCCGTTGCGGTCGAGCCCTCGGCGGACCGCCGCCCAGAGTTCGCCCAGGCCGGGGGCCAGCAACGATTCCGGAATGTCGCGATCGGTCACAACAAGGAGACCTGTTCGATGCCGTCGTCCGTCTCGGCGGCCACCTCAACCTCGGCGCGGTAGCGCCACGCTGCCGGAAGGAGCCGGACGGTGTCGGCATCGACCTCGGCGAGCCGGTGGTCCTCAAGCAGGTCGAGGATCTCGCCGGTCAGACGGTCGGGGTCGTCGGCCAGATGCGACCAGTACCGGCGCCGCTCGGCGGCGAGCGCCCGGACCTCCCCCACTAGGGCGCCTCGCGGCATCGTGGCGGTGTCCGCCTCGACGAGCCGATCGAGGAGCAGCAGGGCGGCGTGCCCGACCGTGCCGCTCCTCGGAAACCGGCTGTCCGTCAGCCCGTCGCCGGGATCGATGACGGCGATGCCCTCGGCGCGGGCCTCGAGGTGCACCCCGAACATCTCCTCGAAGACGGCCGACTCCTCGCCGAGACGGCGTCGCAGTTCGCCCCATTCGTCGTCGCTCAGGTCGCTGCGGTAGAGCACCGGCTCCTCCAGCAGCGTGGCGCGCATCCACTGGCGCGATGCGGCCGACCGTTCGGGCCGGCCCTCCAGTTCCTGCGGTGAATCCGCCCTTCCCAGCGAGGGCAGCGGCAGGAGCGCCACGCGGTCGGGGCGGATCGTCAGCACGGCGTCGGCCTCGGCGTCGCCGGCGTAGCGGTCGACACGGTCGTGCATCTCCGTCGCCACGCCGTGGCCGATCAGCCAGCGCAGCGCCGTCACCAGGGCGCGGCGATCGGCCGGCTCGTCGGTGACGGTCACGCCGGCGTCGGTCGCTGCCGACCGCACCTCGTGGAGCAGGTCGCGCAGGCTGATCACGCTCGGCCCGGCTGCCACCGCCGCCAAGGCCAGCGCCAGCATGGTGTACTCGCGGATCGAGAACGGGCGCTGCTGGGCGGTCGTCGTGCGCAGTGGTCGCCGGCCGACGACGGCAGTTGTCTTGTGCAGACGGGCGGTGTCGGCAGTGACCTGCAGCCGGTACCCAAATCGCTGCGTAAACCAGCGGTCGAGGACTTGCTCGTGCCGTCTGATCAGCCGGAACACCTCCGGGTCGTCCTCGCTCAGCAGCAGCGGTCGCGTGACCAGGCGGCGGGCTGCGGCGCGCAGGTCGAGTGCCCGCTGAGGGTTCGCGGCGATTGCCGCGGTCACGTCCCGGCTCCGGTCGCCGATACGTGTGCCCTCGTTGCCTCGGGCGCGCCCGGCGCGGCACTGACCGCGACCTCCAGTCCACCCAGGGCGAGCCTGCCGTCGGGGCACTCCACGACAGTCCGCGCGCCCTCGATGCGGCGCACCTCGCAGCGCACGCCGTCGGCGGTGGCGGCGCGGACGGTGGCGCCGGGCGAGTAGCCGTGCCCGGACCGCCCCACCAGATCGCGCAGCAGCGTGAAGGAGGCGACCGAGAGTTGCACCCCGTCGAGGAGCCCGCCCTCGCCGGCGCACCCCAGCAATTCGGCGGCGACGGCTTCGCGGACGACACGCTCCCGCTCGCGCCGCTGCCTGATCCAGGCGCGCTCGGTATGCCGATCGCGCACCGGCGTGGCCAGGCCGCGCTGGCTCCGGTCGCCGCGGATCCGCAAGGACACGGCCACGGCAGCACGAGGTGCCTCGCTCCATGGCGTGACGGTGGGGACCGGATCGTCGACGTCAGCCGCCGGCGCCCCGATGCGGCGGCAGGAGCCGAGTCCGAAGGCGGCGGCTGCGATCCGGTGGGCCTCGCCGGCGCTCGTGGCACGGTCGAAGAATCCGGCCAGCTTGACGAAGTCGGCGCGCCGTGAGGCGGCGCCCAGGCCCGCTCGCGACAGCCGTGTCACGTTGGCGGTCAGCGTCCGCACCGCCGCGACGGCCTGCCGGGTGAGCTGGTCCAGCCGGGAGGGGCGTCCTGGCGGCGGTCTGAACCACGCTGCCAGATGGTTCCAGTCCGCGGGGTCGGTACCCTTCAGGCGGCGGACCGCGACGCTCTCGGCGAGGCCGGCGTCGTCCACGCGGGCCGCCAGGCCGGTGCGCAGCGCGGGGAGCAGGTCGTCGAGCCTGCCGAGGATCGCCGCGAGGCTGCGCGCGATGGGGCGCGTCATGCGTTCGATCTCGCTGAGTTTCTCCGAGACGTAGCCCACGAGCACGGTGGCGAAGAGCTGCACCTCGCCGGCGTCGAGGTCGTAGCGGTTCTGCCACTGGTTCAGTTCGGCGAAGAACTGCGTCAGTTCGCTGGTGAACCGCTCGTGTAGATCGAATATCCGCCGCACGCGATCAGCGAGATCCTCGCCGCCCTCCCCGGCGTCCAGCTGCGCCGTCAGTTCGTCGAGGGCGCGGTGGAGGTCACGGAGCCTGCCGGCCTGCACGTCGCCGATCTCGTCCACCCCCGCCAGCACGCCCTCGACGAGTTCGTGGACCTCCTGGCCGGCGCGGGTGATGAGGTAGCGGTTGCGCCTGCGGTAGTAGTCGTCGAGGCTCGCCGGCGTGCCGACCGACGACGACACGGTCAGGTTGCCCCAGCGCCGCAGGCTCTCGAGCCGGGCGGCGACCGCATCGGCATCCAGACCGGCGCCCGCCACGACCCGATGGGCGGCCACGTCCTCGCTGGTGAACTCGGCGAAGAACGTGCCGGCGAAGACGCTGAGGATCGCCCGGTACTCCTGCCACTCCTCGCCGCCGAGGTAGCGGAACAGCTGCCTCGCTCGCCCCCGCTCGCCGTCGCCGCCATTGCCGATGTCGCCACCCGTGGCCTCGCTGCCAATCCCGCCGCCGTCACCAGCGCCAATCCCCCCACCATTGCCGATGCCACCACCGTCACCATTGCCGATCCGGCCGCTGTCTCCCGTGCCGCCCGGCGGGGGCACGCCGCGCGCCCCTCCGCTCACGATGCCTCCCGCCGTGCCAGCGTGGCGCCGTCCCAGTGGTAGTGCTCCAGCAGGATCGCCTTCAGCTCCGCGTCCCGGATGACCTCGGTGATGGCGAGTTGTGGGACACAGGCGTGGGTTCCCCAGAGCCGCTCACTGGTGGCGATGAGGTCGAGGTCAAGCTCCACCAGCAGCCGGAAGAGTGCGGCGTGGTTGTCCTCGGAGACCTTGGCGAAGGCGTCGTCGAGGAGCACGAACCGGGCGATGCCCGGCCGGTCCTGCTCAGGGCCGGGCTGCTGGGCGGCGAGCGCGTCGTGGGAAGCGGCGACCGCCGCGAACAGCGACAGGTAGGTGACGATCTTCTTCTCACCCTCCGACAGCGGCGTGCGACGACCGAGGCGCGTCTCGCTGCCGCCGCCGCGCTGCACCATCACGGCCAACTCGTGCCACTGCTTGTAGTCCAGCGTGGCGGCGATGAGCTGCCGGTAGGGCACGTCGGGCTCCAGAGTCCGGGCTTCGTCGAGGCGTTCCGAGAGCAGGGAGCGCAGTTCGTGCTCGTCCTCCTCGAGCCGGAGGTCGGGGCGGGTGGCCAGCAGTTCGACCATGCGGGCCGTCGGCGCGTCGAGTTCGGAGGAGCGACGCCAGCGCAGCCGCACGCCCACGTCGTGTGCGGTCGCGACGCTGGCGAGCCGCCCGTTCATCAAGTGGACGAACTCGCCGGCGCGGTGCACCTTCTCGGCGATCTCCGTGGCGATCAGGCCTTGCAACAACTCGCGCAGCGCGTCGGCCTGCTTGCGGTCGAGCAACCCGACGAGTTGGCTGTGTTGCTCGGCGACCGCCCTTGCCGCCTCGGCCAGGGGTGCGCGACCCGTCGGCCCGGCGACCTCGACGACGAGGGGCAGCGCGGGGCCCGCCTGGCGCGCCTCGGCGTCCCATCCCGCGCCGAGCGCGTCCCGCCGCTGTCGGAGCGACCCATGCACGCTGTTGATGTCGACGCCGGCGGCCTCGGGGGTGCCGCCGGGGCCGGCGGGCAGCAACCGCTCGATGGCGCCGAGCATCTCGCCGAGGCCCTCGGCGCCGCCGTGGACGGCGACGATCGGCGCGGCGGCACGCTCATCGTCGGCGGCAACCGCGGCTTGGAGCAACCCCGGCGTCGCCACCACCCTCTCCAGCGAGAGGCGTGACTCCTCGCACGCCTGCTCGGCCTCCACCCGCCTCTCCGCGGCGACGCCGACGTCGGCCTCCGCCTGGGCGCGGCGACCGACGGCGGCGACGTGGTCCTTCCGAACCGCCGGCAGCCGCGTCTCGGCGGCGTCCAGTTCTGCCCGGCAGCGGTCCCGCTCCGCGACGACCTTCTGGTACTCCTCGCCGATGCTGCGCTCGATAGTCACGAGGCGCTCGTACTGGCGGTCGTGTTCCTCGCTGATCCGCGCCAGTTCGGCCCGCTCGTCGCGCTGGTCCTCGGTGGCGGATCGCCAGCGGGCCACGGCCGCCGACCAACTCTCTGTGGATCTCGCGGTGGCGGCGCTCCGGGAGCGGCAGCGTTCCAGGGTCGCCTTGAGTTCGTCCAGGTCGGCCCGGACGGACGCCAGGCCGTCGTGGTCGGAGGGCAGGCTCAGCGTCACCGCTTGCCGCCGCAACTCGTCCGACGCGGCACCGGCCACCCGCTCCGCGTCCACCGCCCGCTCGGCGGCCTCTCGCCTGGCGTCCTCCGCCTCTTCCGCGGTTGCGGTGGCGGCGTCAACAGCACCGGCCGTCGAGGAGATCGCGCCGGTGCCGGGGAGCTCGGATTGCAGACGGCGCGCCCCGTCGAGTAGGTCGTTCAGGTCGCCCAGTTCGGCCTCGGTGGCGCCGACGACGGCGAGAGCCTGCTCCAGCGCCTCGGCGGCGGCGTGCCGGTCCCGTGCGAGGGCCTCGCGCCGGGCGGTGGCGCCGATGAACTCGGCGCGCTCCTTGCGGTGCCGGCCTTCCAGCGCGCCGACCCGGAAGCTCCCGTCGGTTCCCGCGGCGGTGGCGGCACCGGTCGAGGGGTCCGCGGAGATCGAGTCGAGCAGCTTGGCGACCAAGCCGACGTTCACGACTCCGATTAGCCGGTCCGGCACTGTGACGGTGAGGAGGTCGCTCAGCGGACTCGACACACCCTCGGTGGCGATGGCCACGAGTTCACCGCTCTCGAGTTCGGCACCGACGCTATCCACGAGCCGTGCGGCAAGCAGGCCCGAGGCTTCGAGCGCGGCCTCAAGACCGGCTCGCCGCGTACCGTCGAGGTGGGAGGAGAAGTCGATCAGGTCGGCGAGGCAGTGATCCGCGCCGGCCTGCCAGGCGAATAGGGGTGGATCCGGCTCGGTCCGGGCGGCGAGTTCGTCGACGACCGCCCGCGCCTCGGCCGCGGCGACTCGTTCGACCCCCAGCCGGTGCCGGAGAGCGGCGACGGCGTTGCTCCGGGCGGTGACGAGTGCGCCGGCGGCGGCCAGCAAGTCGGCCCATAGATCCTCGTGCGCCACGGTGATGGCCGCATCCTCGGTGGCGAGGGCGTCCACTGCGGGCGACTCCACGCCGTCCGCGTGCAGGAGCGGGCGTACCTTCGACGCCCAGAGCCGGACCTGTTCAGTCCACTCCTGTCGTGCGTCCGCCAGGGCTCGGGTCCGCTCGGCAAGGCGGTCGGCGGCGTTCCGTGCGGCAACGTCTGCGGCTTCCAGCGCCGAATCGGTACGGCGTTGCCGCTCGACCGCCTCGTCGAGAAGCCGCCGGGCCTGGGTCACCTCGGCAAGGTCGCCGCGGCGTTGGACCAGCGCACCGTCGGCCTCACCGAGACCGCGCTCCACGGCCGCGCTGTCGAAAGGCTCGGCCGGTTCGGTCGCGTCGAACCGTTCGGTCGCCTCGGCGGCGTCGAGCCCGTCGAGGTCCGCCTCAGCCACCCGGGCAAGACCCAGCGGACGGTGCGCCAACCGGCAGCGCTCCCCTAGTCGTGCCGCACCGGCCAAGTCCTCGTTCAGCCGCTCCAGATCGTCCCTGCAGCGACGCTGTGTCGCCTTGACCTGCAAGGTCTCGTCGCTCACGCGCTTGCCGCAGTCGGCGACCCGCTCATCGGCCCTGGCACGCTGTCTCCCAAGATCCCTCACGTGGGTATCAAGGGCCGCCAACTGGAGTCCCGACCTGTAGACCTGTGACTCCTCGAGCGCCGCGATTTGATTGCGGAGGCGCCTTCCCTCGCTCTCCAGGTGGGCGATCTCCTCGTCCAGCCTCTCAACCTCGGCTCCGGCCTCGGCCACCGCCCGACGCTTCGCCTTCTCGTCGCGGCTGCGGCGGCGCAGGGACCCGAGACGCTCGCGCCCCTCGGTGACCCGCCGTCGCAGATCGCCGACGCAGTAGGCGCGGTACACCTCCAGCAGACCGTGGATGGCCGCCGCGGTGCGGTCGAGTTCTGCGACGTTCCGGCGGTGCTCCTCGAGGTCGTCGAGCGGTTGCGCCGCCTCCGCAAGCGCCTCCTCGGACAGTTGCGGCAGCGCGTCGGTGAGGTGTTGGGGGAGGTCCACGTCGATCCGGTCGCCGACCCGCGGGCTGCGCACGAGGTGCACCAGCCCGATGTGCTGGTCGATGGAGGCCCCGCCGAAGAGACGCTGCTCGATCTCGCGCCGGTAGTCGCGGCGTTGGCGCTCGCTGTACACCTCGCCGTCGTCGAGGCTGGCCCGCAGGCCGTCGGCGCTGAGCGGAACGTTGCCGCCTCCGAGCAGACCGAAGTCGATGCCGGGGCGCTTGCCGGTGACGAACCACCAGGTGGTGACGGTGTCGGACTGCCGGTTGGCCTTGATGCCGCAGCCGCAGGTGAGGTACTCGTCCCCGCGCTCGAACTCGATCCACAGGTAGCCGACCGGCTGCGGGTCGTCACGCCCGCTGAGCATCCACGCCTTCAGGATCCCGACCTGCTCGCCGGCCGCGTCGATCCTCCCCGGCCGGGCGGTGAGCAGGAACGGCAGCAGCATGTTCATCGCCGTGGACTTGCCCGAGCCGTTCACGCCACGCAGCAGCAGCCGCCCGCCGCCGAAGTGCAGCACCTCGTTCTCGTACTGGTACACGTTCACGATGCCGGCCCGGTGCAGCCGCCACCGCTCGGACACCTCCCCGCTGACGTTCGGCGCTCCACCCGCGGCGACTTGGACGATCATCGCCGTGAAGCTACAGGGCGGGTATGACACTCACCGAGAGTCGCCCAGCGGATGATCTGCCTCCGCGCCCAGACAGGGGGTGCGTCATTCGCATCCAGCGGACCGCATACCGGTGCTCCGTACAACCGCGTACGGCATCGGTCGCCGTCAGCGGGTGTCGTGAGGGGTCGCCGTGGTCTCGTACATTCCCGCCGATTCCGATACCGAGACGAGTTCGTCGAGCGCCTCGCGGCGGCGCTCCGAGCGGGTCCGCTGATACTCGAGCGCGTCGATCAGGCGGACCCGCCGATGCCGTCCGACGTGCTCGTACGGGATCTCGCCGGTGTCGAGCAATTCGACAAGCGCCGGACGTCTGATCCGGAGGAAGTCGGCGACCTCTTGGGTGGTCAGCTGCTGGTGGATCGGGGCGATCGTGACCGCCTTGCCCTCCGCCATCGCCGACACGACTTCACGCAGCGCCTCGAACACCTCGCCAGGCAGGACATGCTCCTCGCCGCCCGGCCCGACCAACTTGGGCGGACCGGGAGGCGCAGGCATATGCAGAACGAACACGACTGCGTGCTCGCTGGGATCAACCCACCCGGCGTGCAGGTACTGGTTCAGGATCCGGAGCCCCTTCGGGTCCGGCAACTCAGCCGGAGGTAGCACGGTCAACTCGTCACGAGTTGTCATCGCCATCCTCCTTCCTGCGTTGACACCACGTGTCATCACTATAGGTACGAGAACTCGCACGGAGCACACCAGCGACTGCCTGCCGACCCGGCAGCCTGCCTCGACGGGAAAGATCGCGACCACAGAGAGACCCGACTCGAAACCAGGTTGTGGGACTCACGACTCGGTTTCAAGTCTCACAAGCAGCAGACGATGGCGAACGGCGACGCGACCGCCGCACGCCGGGTTCTCGTGGCGGATTACGTCCGACCTCTCTATTCGCGTTCTATTCGAGGGGGGTACCACCTACCTCCGCACTGCCGTTGAGTCTCGATCCTGAACGGTGGCAAGCCGGTCCGTTCTGTGGGGCCAATCACGCGGACTCACCGTTCAGCGCGCCCACGAAAGTTACGCTATACGCTATTCTATAGGAAAGTTCGTAACAGCCCTGTCGCGGGAGGCGCGCCATGACCGACTTGCACGAAGCCCTGAGGCGCGGCCGCGCCCGTGCCCGCTACTCCCAGGACGACGTGGGCGCGGCGCTGGGGGTGAGCCGGGCGATGGTGTCGTACTGGGAGGCCGGCTCGCGCGCTCCGAACGACCGCCAGTTGAGCGCATTGGCCCGGCTGTTCGGCATCACGCCCGCCGACCTGGCGGAGGGTCGCGATGTCGAGCCGGAGGACGTTGACCTGGCGGGAATGCTGCTCCGCGCCGACGAGGAGATCGATCCCGGGGCAGCCCCGGGCATCCGGGAGTTCGTCGACTTCCTCCAGCGGTATGCCGAACTGGCCGACCTCCTCGGCATCTCCATCCGCGGCCTCACCCAGAGCCCGTTCGTCCATCGAGCGAAGTTCGTCCACAAGGACGACGTCCGCCGCAAGGCGGAGGAGGTCCGCTCTCTCGTCGGCCTCGGCACCGGGCCGATCCGCGACCTCGATCCCGTGTGCGAACTGTTGGGGATCACCGTCTATCGAGCGCCCCTCGGCACCGACCTCTCCCACGCGCCCTCGGGAGCCTTCCTGAACCATCCCGAGGTCGGATTCTCGATCCTCGTCAACCTGGACATGACTCCCGGACGGCGCCGTTTCACGGCCGCCCACGAACTTGCCCATGCTCTCTTCCACAGCAACGAGACGAACCGGGTCGTGTCCAACGGCAGCGGCCCTCGCGAGAGCTTCGCCGACGCGTTCGCCGGCGAGTTCCTCATGCCGAGCGAGGGCGTCCGCCGGTTCGTCGAAGAGGTCGGGATCCCCCCTCGGATCGTCGACGCCACCGACGCCATCCACATCCAGCGGTACTTCGGTGTCTCCTGGCCGACCGCTCTCGTCCGGCTGCGCCAGATGAACGTCGTGACGGCGGACACCTACCGTGAGCTGAGGCGTTCGGTTCGCCCGGTCTCGCTCGCTCGCTCGCTCGGCTACTCGATCCACCCCGAGGAATACGAGCAGGATGCCGGATTGTGGAGGATCCACCGCTTTCCTCGGCCGTTCCTGCGAATGCTGCGAACGGCAGTGATCGCAGATTTCATGTCACCGCCAACGGCTGCGTCATTCGCCGGGGTTGCCGTACCGGACATCGTGCAGATCCTCGGTCGGCCGCATGGCAACGCCGAGCAGGAGCAGCCGCAGGTAGACATGGAGTTCGGTGAGTTCGAGGCGACGGGTGTCATCTGACGACAAGCACATCATCGATACGGTCATCCTGCTGTACTTCTTCCTCGTCGGCGAGGAGGAGCTTCTCTGCAAGCTTCTCGGGACACCTCTGCAGGTCCCGCTGGCGGTCTACGACCCGGAGGACCGGGATCTCCCGCCCACGGCGAGCCGAAGAGCGGAACTGCTTTCGGAGATGCGGCAGGCAGTGGGGCACTACGAGAGTTCCGCCCGTCTGACCGGTGATGACGACTCGCTGTCCAGAGTCCGGCGCATCGACTCGCTGTACGACGAGCGCAGGCTTGTCCCGGTGCCAATGACCCCCGAAGAGCGGCTGCTCGCCGCCAGGCTCGAGAGTGCCGAGGCCCGTGGCTACGGCGTCCGGGTGCCGCTCGGGCCCGGCGAGGCGGCGTGTGTTGCCATCTCGTTCGAGCGCGACTGGACGATTGCCACGGACGACTCCGACGCACTCAAAGTGCTGAAGAAACTCCACCGTGGTCAGGGCTTCCGCTATGAGCGGATCCGCAAGTTGCTGATCCGGGCGGCCGAGGAAGGGCACGTGACCCGCGAGGAGGCCAACCGACTCCACGCCGCTATGCGCTCGCACGGGTTCTGGGATACCGGGCAGCCCTTCGCATAAGGGGCGGCCGGGCGACTGCGGCTGCCTATACCCCCCGCTCCCTGCCGGCGATCACCACCCTCATCGCCGAGTTCCCCACCGTACCGAGGGGCTGAACGCCGTTATGACGCCTCGGCGGCCGGTGGTTCGTCTCCCGTTACGGGGTCTGGTGTGGCGGGCACCCAGTGGAAGTACGACCGCTCCCCACCGACGCCGCGGCGCTCGAGATAGGAGTTCCGGGCGGCGCCGGCGTCACAGGGGCTGTAGCCCACGGTCCCGGTCGTACTCGCCCAAGATCCCCAGTCCGGATCCAACACCACCACCCGGCAGGCGACAGGTGAGCGCACCGCCACCGCCCACACCGCCAGCGCACCGCTGTCGCCGGGATTCGGCGCAAGCACCGACACCTCCCACGGCGTCCGCCCCGCCGCCTGATCGGAGAACATGAGCGGGACTTCCTCCTCGCCGGTGGCCTGCGCCAGTTCCGACGTGGCCGGAACCGTCAAACCCATGCCCTCCAACGCGGCGACACTCGCGCCCGCGAAACCACCCTCGGCCTCATCCACCGACCTCGCCGCCGCGACGACCACCGACAAAGCCGCCACCGCAGCACCATCCAACTCACCAACCCGCCCATCACCGAGCACCTCCCCGCCGCCCGGCGCCGCATCGGAGATGACTTCATCCGCGGCGGCATCAGTGCTCTCACCCCGTTCGGGCTCCTCGATCGAGCGCTCGCTCTCCGACACCGTCGTTGGGGGAATCGGCTGTGGATCCGATTCGTCGGCGGGGGGCTGCGGCGACGCTTCCGGTCGTTGCGGTGCCTCCTGTGGCTCCGCCGACGTGGCGCTCGGCGGCCCGGGGGGCGCGGCCGCAGTGGTGCCGGGCTCTGCACGGTCCCCGCTCCCAGTCATGGAGGAAAGGCACCGCGGCATGAGGAGCACTGCTACTAGCGCTACTCCTGCTACTCCGAACCAGAATAGTGCTCCTCCGATTCCGGTGAGAGCAGACCGGCGGGATCCGCTTCCGCCTCCGGTTCGTCGCGCTGGCGAGTGGCGTCCGCCGCCACCGGGAACGGGGCGCCGCACCGAAGCTCCTCCCACCGGGTCGTTCCGCCGGCTCCCAACGTCCCCAGGGGCCTGGAGTCGTTCGTTGCCGGCATCTCTCTCCGGCACCCACAGGTAGGTGAGCGGGGTACCGACCTGCCGCGCGACAGGCAGCGACGGCAGCATGGGATGACGCCATTTGACAGCGGAGGGCGTGTTCCCCTTGGCCCTGTTGCAGTACTCATGGGCCATTTGCAGGTTGTCGACGTGGTGCAACATCGATTCGAGCGTCTGTCCCGCGCGGGCGGAACCCCTGGAGAAGTCAAAGAGGCCGAACTTCTTGGGGACGACGTGTTCGACCTGGCCTTCGGCGACGGGCAGGGGCAGGGCACAGAGACCGCACCTGCCCTCGTCCCGCGAGGCGAGGTAGGCGAGAATCTCCGCACGGTCCCCGCGATCCCAGCGGCCGGTGGATGGATGGGGACGCAGTGCAGCAGCACGCCGGCGAAGCACCATCGCATCCCGGGAATGGCGGAAGGAGTGGACGAACGGGTCGAGGCCGTAGGAGCGCTGCGCCCTAGGTGTGCGACGGGCGTGGCACCACGAACAGACGGGGCGGCGGGGCACGAGGACTGCAACCAGGAGGTTGTAGACGACAACGACGAGCCCCTCCCATGCGGGGCCCCGACGAATGGCCAGCCGCCACGCCGCAAAGGGCTTCGCCAGGTGGGTGGGCTCGTGCCCGCACCGCGAACATGTCGCAGTGGCCGCAGCGGGCATGGTGACTCCTCTCGCCAGTTCGACCGAACCCTATTGACACGGTGTGACACTCCCGTAGACCGCACACTGAAGCCGACCGCCATCCGCCACGGCAGACCGCAACCGGTACCGTGACCTGCGACACGGCGTCAACGGTCTGCCGACTTGACCCTCACCGGCGAGGAGGTCCGCGGATGCAACATCAGGGCCCGACATCCGCCGGTCTCATGTATTCCGACAGCGGCGGTGACGGGCCGGTGGTGGTGGTGCTGCACGGGGTGTTGATGGGTGGCTCCCTGTGGGACACCGTCATCGAGGGCCTGGGGGATCGCTACCGCTGCATCGTCCCGGAGCTGCCGTTCGGCGCGCACACCACGCCGATGCCCGACACCGCCGACCGGCGGTCAGGCGACCTCCAGGAAGCGGCGCAGTGCCTCTCGGATGATCTCACTGGTGGTGGTGTCCTCAGCGGTGGCGCGGGCCTCGATCGCGGCGCGCATCTCCGGGGCGAGTCGCACGGGCACAACGTCCGCCGGAGCCGAACCCATTGCCGGCCGACCGCGCCGGCGTCCCTTGAGCGCCTCGACGTCGTAGTCGGCCTTCTCCACTTCGGCACCAAGAGCATCGAGTTCCTCATCGGTCAGCACACGACCGCTGCGAGTCCGGCGAACGTCAGCGCCGCTCATCGAGGTTCCTCCGGGCCGGCCAGCAGGTCCCAGAACACCGGGCGCAGGGCCATGGCGTGGATCACGATCTGTGACTCCCCTGCCAGTTCCAGCCAGATGATCTCCAGCAGGTTGCCGGCCGTGTCCGGGCCGATCGCCAGCACCTTCGGTGGATCGGCTTCGGGATCCAAGTCGATGACGGTGACGGCATGACCGATCGCATGGAAGATCTCCTCGTCGCCCAAGCCGTGCTTGTACCCAGACCGGTGAATCTCCACACGTCAATATCGTAATACACAATTCCATTGGCCCGACGACGGACCGCACCCGTTGGTGTCGTCGCCGTTGGACTCCGAGCAGCGTCTTGAGGACATGCTCGCCGAGGATCCCACCATGAGCGGAACCGATCTGCTCATCATCGGCAGGCAGGTACAGACCGGGTTCGGGGGAGTCATCGATCTCCTCGCGCTCGACACCGAGGGACGCGTCCACGTCGTCGAACCCAAGCGTGCCCGGACACCTCGGGACGTCGTCGCCCAGACGCTCGACTACGGGTCCTGGGTGAAGGATCTGAGCCTCTTCCGCCACTTCGCCGACGGCGGCCACGAGTACCTGGCTCGGACGTGGCTACTCGATCCCCACCAGGTCGAGGACAAGGCGGCTCGACCGTCGCGCCGCAAGCTTCGCCCGTGGAACGGCCGGGACTTCTACGTGATCCTCGGTCGGGCCGAGCCGGGCGATCCCCGCCGGCCGATCGCCCACAAGTACGGCTTGTTGAACGCGGGCGGCGGATCGTGGTACCGAAGCCGCTGCGCAACCTCGAACCGGGACATCGCGTGTTCGCCTATGTGAGCGGACCCGGCTACGTAGGCATCGGCCGCATCACCGGCACGGTGATCCCCGCACGAGATGCCCAAGTCGAAATCGAAGGCCGACCTCAACCGCTGCTCGACCTGCGAGACGTGAGCGCCGCGTGGAAGCAGAAGACAGCCTCGGACGACTCGCAGGTGACCGAGATGGTCGTGCCCGCGCAGTGGCGGGCCGCACAGTCCATCGAGCGGCCTCCCTCGCGTCGATCGCGGCCGCTCAATGCCACCAACGGGGTGTGCGCCCAGGGGTAGCCGCACCACGCTCCACCATGTGCTCACACGGCACCAACAACTCCACGTCGAACACCGCGCAATAGAACGCAGGCTCCGTGTACGCGAACCGATCCCGCAACGGGTACTCGATCTCGCAACACCGAGCCGCCACCGACTCCAGATCCCGGTACGCCTCCGGCGTCATCGGCGTATGCGAGATCTCCGCCGACCGTGCAGCCGGGCGATAGGGACGCCTACGCCAGAGCCTCATCGCGCGCAGCTTCCGACTCATTAGATCTCAAGTCTGACCCGCCAGCCGACACGTATCGAGCCGACCCGCGCCCGAAGCGCGAACCGACGCCGTGACCCTGCGACACGGCGTCGACAATGCCCCTTCCCGACGCCCACTGGCGATGAGGTCTGGGAATGCAGCTTGAGGGCCCGACGGCGGGCGGTCTCGTGTACTCCGACAGCGGCGGCGATGGACCCGTGGTGGTGTTGCTGCACGGCGTGTTGATGGGGGCTCCCAGTGGGACGCCGTCACCGCGGGCCTGCGGGATCGCTACCGCGGCGTCGTCCTAGAGCTGCCGTTCGGCGCGCTCACTACGCCGATGCCCGATGCGGCAACTAGGACCGCGGGACTATCGCGCTTCTTGGCTCAACACCTGACTTGAAGAGGCGCAGTAGAACGTAGCTGTCCTCGTGTGGCGCCTTCGCCACTACCCAGACTTCGTCGAAGTACTCAAGCGTGATGTCGCCGAAGTCAGGGGACGCCACCTGTGCGTCTCGGCCGAATATGTCATTGAGTTGCCAGGCTGCCGCGTTACCGTCAAGCATCACGGCAAGCCACCTGAGATCGGGCGCGCCATCCATCTGGCGCTTTGCCGTCTTCTTCTCAATACTTCGCGCGATTGCGTCAAGCAGGGCTTGACACTCACCGAACGCCGACTCACCGATCGACAGATGTGTCACCGCTCTCCCGCTGCCGTGCTGGATCGGTCGGGGTGGCATGGCGACGCGGACGCGCCGAGCGGTCGTCCAATCGTCGTGGTGATCCTGCAGGAGTTCCGGGTACCAGTAGCCGGATTCCGAAGCCCAAGTCTGGAGCCACGATTCGAAGCTGATACTGCTTCGAGCTGCCTTCTGCCACGCACCGGCCCACACTCCCGAATTGAAGTACGCCCCGGGATCGATCAGCTTGTCCTGCGCGATTGCTGCCATCTCGCTGGTCGTACGTCCAGTGTTCTCCGCCGTTCTCAAGACGGGAATCAGCGCTTCCACCAACTCGCGGGCGGAGCGCCTTCCGTTCATGCTCGGATTGTGATCTGACACCCACACATCCCACACATACGAGAGCCGCGGGTCAGGCCACTCCTTAGCGGCGTGCCTTGTCTTGCCTGTACTCGGGTCTACGGTCGCATCGCTGAATTGACTACGGACGCTCCGAGCTGCAGCGTCGGTATCGAGGATGACCTCGACATCAGCCAACCTCCCGTCCGCGAGCGTCACTCTCCAGTCAGGTGTGGGCACACTGCCCGGAGGCTTCAGCCGCTCGTAGCCCGCGACATCCTCCACCTGATGAATTACATCCAGCGCTGCCTGTTCGTCGATCCTCACACCGCTCTCGGGCACGAACAGCCACCCTATGCGCGGATGCAGCGTTCTTCGGGAACGAGCGGAGTGAATCTCACTGGGTATTCACGGCGTCAAGTGTGCCCTGGCTGTAGCACGGGCAGCTCAGCTGAGCAAGCACGACACCATCGGGCGAGGGACTCTGCGGATGCAGCTCCAGGGCCCGACGGCGGGCGGTCTCATGTATTCCGACAGCGGCGGCGACGGGCCCGTGGTGGTGTTGCTGCACGGGGTGTTGATGGGCGGCTCCCTGTGGGACACCGTCACCGAGGGTCTTGGGGTTCGCTACCGCTGCATCGTCCCGGAGTTGCCGTTCGGCGCGCACAGCGCGCCGATGCCCGACGGCGCCGACCTGTCCCTGTCGGCGATCGCCACCCTCATCGCCGAGTTCCTCACCGAACTGGACCTGCACCAGGTCACGCTGGTCTGCAACGACTGGGGCGGAGCGCAGCTCGCCATCAGCCCCGGCGGCTCGGATCGTGTCGCCAACTTGGTCCTGGTGTCCTGTGAGGCCTTCGACAACTACCCGCCCGGGGCGCCGGGCCGGCTGCTGTGCGCCACCGCGGCGCTGCCCGGCGGCACCTTCCTCATCGCGCAACTGCTGCGCCGACGCTCGATCCGCCATCTCCCCGTGACCTTCGGCGCCCTGTCCAAACAGCGGGTTCCCGAGGACCTGTTCCAGAGCTGGCTCGGCCCGCTGCGCCACAACCCCAAGATCCGCCGCGACCTCACCAAGTACCTCCGCACCGTCCCCAAACCCCACCAACTGCTCGCCTGGGCCGACCAGCAGCGCACCTTCGCCGGCCCGGTCCTCATCATCTGGGCACGAGAAGACAAGCTCATGCCCCCCACCCACGCCGAACGACTCGCCGACCACTTCCCCAACACCCAACTCGCCTGGATCGACGACAGCTACACCCTCATCCCCATCGACCAACCGAGCGTCCTGACCGACCACCTCCGCGAATTACTCGCCACGCACGCGTGACGCTTGCAGGGCGCGGCGTTCGCGGCACCCGACACCTCGCGCCCCGCTCGGGCATCCGCAGTCGCAGCTGTGATGAGACGGCGCACCGCAGCAGCTACTCGCGCGATCACGAATAGTCGGTAAGATCCTGACATTCCTCCCCGCCTTTCCGGTTAGCCGGGAATGGCGGGGCTTATGGTTTCGGCGAAGCCCCTCGCCGCGGTGCCAGCAGTTGCGGTGACCGGTCTCCGAATCGTTCAAGGAGTCCGCTCGTTCGCCGATCGTCTTGCCGAAGCGCGCAGGATCCAAGCCCGCCGATCTCGCACGATTCGTATTCGTCTGTATTACAATCTGCTGGAGGATGACCTGTTCGACATTGACCCACTCGATGAGGAAGACCCGTTCGAGATCACCAGGCAGGCCCCACACCTGTTCAAGCACGACGCTCTCGGAATCGACGATGTCTACGAGGTGTGGCGAAGTGACCCGCTGTTCTATCCGGCGAAGCCGCCGGCCCATTGGCTGATGGTTGCCGAGGTCAGCGGCACCGTTCTCGTCGTGCCGCTGGCGCCCCCGGATTCCGGCGATCCCAGGAAGTGTCGGCCCATCGGCTGCTACGTCGCCGCCGCGCACCTCGCCGCCCGCTACTTGGAGGACCGATGAACGACTCCACGATGACCCCCGCCGAGGAGGACGAGTTCTACAAGAAGCCCGAGAACCAGATCCCCCAGGGCCCGCCCCGGCGACGCAAGGAACCGATGACCGACCCGGTTCCGGTGCGGTTCCCACCCGATGTCCTCGAACAGGTCAGAGCCGCCGCCGAGGCCGACGACCGCTCGGTGTCGTCGTGGATCCGCCGAGCCGTCACCCGCACCCTCGAATCCGGACACCACTGACGACAACCATCATGTCGGCGCAGGCCGGAATCCACGGCCGCCACACGCAGGACGCCTACTGCTGACCCGCGGAGCCGCCGGTCCAGTCGACGATTCCGACAACGCTGCTGTCGTTGCGATGACTCAGCCGCGAAGGAGATCCGGCCTCCACCAACCGGAATCCGGTTCAGCGACTCCCGAAACCCAGCCTGCGAAGCGCCTTGTCGATTGCGCGGGACGCGCGCCGCTCCACCTCGTGCTCCGAACAAGCTGAGGTGGCGTGCCAGGTGCTTCCCGCTCCACCGTGAGCAGATCCGAACTCACGGTTCAGTTCCCGCTCAATCTCGCCCGGCAGGCGCTTCAAGTCCCGAATCGCTTCATCCAGTCCTTCAATACGAATCTCCATCACCTGTTTCCGCTCCTCGCTTCACGAACACACGTATTGAGTGTATCCCTTACCCTCGACGCCGCTGTGCATTTTCCTCTCCGTGCCGAGCTAAGACGTGTTCACGGAACTCGCGGGCAAGCCGATCAGCGCGCACGCCACGCCGGTGCCCGCCGACGCCGACCTCTCCCTACCGGGGATCGTCACCTCGGTTACCGAGTACGTCACCGACTTAGACCTGCACCAGGCCACACTCGTCTGTAGCGACAGGGCGCCGCGCAATTCGTCATCAGCCCGGGGGGCTCGGATCGTGTCGCCAATTTGGTCTTGGTCTCCTGCGAGGTTTTCGACAACGTCCGATTCCCCCGCTCAAGCGACGGTCGCACCCTGATATCACCCGGTGGCTGAACCACCGATCGGAGTCGTTGCCGCACCAAGTCTGGCTCTGGGAGTGCTGGCGGGACTGGGACTGTCGGGGGAACATCCCGTGGAGATCCGATGCCTTCGGCGTGCGGGTTCTGTGGATCTTGGTAGAGCATGCAAGACGGGATGCGGTATGGCACGGGATCAAGGTACCGTGGCCGGGAACTACAACCGTGCAACTTGTCAGGAGCATCGTGGTTTCCTCATCATTCGACCGCGGCGGCCATCGGCCAACGTTGGCCGAGGTTTCGGCCAACTTGCGGGCTGGCGCTGATTGGGCCGGCAGTCGGGATCTGCCGGACGTTGACGGATGGGCCGACTTCAATGCGGCCCCCGAGTTGGTGCATCAGCGCCTGATCAGCCGCTTGCAGGAGGGCCGCTGCCCTTCCGTCGCCCACACGTTCCCGCTTCCAAAGACTGGCAAGAGCGAGCTCCGCAAGATGGCGTGGCTCCACCCATACGACGATCTCCATCTCCGGATCCTTGTCGGACGTGTTGTGCTCGCAGTCGAGGCAGCGCTTGGCCCGGACGTGTTCAGCTATCGCCTTGTGGACGATCCGCCGGCGTGGTCCGTGCGGGACGCACGAGTGGCTTTCCGACTGCGGCGCGAGCGCGCACGGGATCTGTTCTCAGAGCCTGGCTGCAATGCAATTGCCGTCGCCGACATACGGAACTACTACCCCTCGGTTGAACCCGAGATTGTCATGGACGCTCTGCGTCGGGCCGGCTCGCCGCAGGGCGCCGTCACCCTCATCGGCGATCTACTGCGCGACCTCAAGCCCATGGGCGCGCCAGGGGGACTGCCCATCGGGCCCGAGGCGTCCGGATTGCTAGGGAACATCGTGCTGCTAGGACTCGACGAGGCAATCTCGTGCCGGGTCCGAGGCCACATCCGGTACACGGACGACAGTTGGATGTTCCTCGGAGCCGAGTCCGTGGGACCGGAGGTACTGGAGGTCTACGCCACGTCGGCGTCAGATCTCGGACTTGAAGTCAACACCTCGAAGGTCGAAGTCCATCCGAAGAGCAGCGAAGCTGCCGAGCACATCATCCAGCACGGACAGATCGCCTACCTGACTTCACCCGCTGCGGGGTACCGCCCACCGCCGCGAGCCGCCGCTGAACTCCGGGAGGAACTCCAGCGAGACAAACCGGACTTGACCCTCGTCAAGTTCCATTTGGGTTCGCTTCGAACTGCACAGAGTCCGCTCGGGATGCCGATCCTCTATGAGCAACCGCAGTTGTTGTAAGAAATACCGCACGGCGTGAGTCACTACCTCTCGGCAGTCGTTGGCAACCGCCGCAATCGTCAGAAACTGGACCGTGACTGGCTCGTTGAACAGGCGACAGCACGCCCTACGGCGCAATCCGCCGCCGGCCAACTCCACCTCTGTCGAGTTGCCAGCCAACTCCGGTTGGGCAAAGAGCACGGCAACCGCCTGCTGGATCTCGCTACCGACAGCAGTCTCCGACACCATGCCCCTCTCCAGGCGTGGGCGGCGAAGGCCTGGGGATCCTCCAAGGCTCACGCGCCTCGACGCGCCGTCGAATACGCGTGTCACTTCGGAGACTTCTCGGTTCGGCGAGCCTTCATGCTGACAGTGCCCCCAGACGCGTCGACTCGCTCGAAGCGATCCTGCTGGCGCCGGAAGCTTCGGTCGGTTGATCCTGACCTCGAGCCAACCCTTGCGCGACTCAACTGAATCGTCAGGCATCGTTCTAGCCGAGTGCGGGGACCCGCCGCTACGGCCATCGTCGAGATGCCCTGGTCAGACCTTCCCGACGTGATCGCCGAGCTGGCGGCTTCGGGCACTGTGCGCCTCGATGCCCAGGATGAAACAGCGGCCACCGAACCCCACCGCCAGGCCCGCGCACGGTGGTCCGAGGTCCGGGCACACCCAGCGCTGGCACCGTCACCGTGAGCCCGTAGCGTGCAGCGCTCATGAGTGCTCGCGCCCGGCCATCGGCCCACGCGCCTATCGTGGGCGATGCCTGTCGGTTCGGCTAGTAGGCGACAGCCGAATGCAGCCGAAATACCGCGGCAACGGGACCCCGGAACGCACGGGGTCCCTTTCTTTTTTTGGACACGCCGTTCCGGGGCGACGTAGACACCCGCACCTGCCAGAGGCGGACACCGGTGCCGTGACCTGCGACACGGCGTTATCGGTCAACCGACTTCACACCCACCAGCGAGGGGGTCTGCGGATGCAACTAGAGGGCCCCACAGCCGCCGGTCTCATGTATTCCGACACCGGCGGCGACGGGCCCGTGGTGGTGTTGCTGCACGGGGTGTTGATGGGCGGCTCCCTGTGGGACACCGTCACCGAGGGCCTCCGGGACCGCTACCGCCTCCGCACGTTCCTCGCCGCGAATACTTGACGCCGGCGGGGACTCGGCGCTCACCGACACCGCCGACCAGTGGTCAGGCGACCTCCAGGAAGCGGCGCAGCGCCTCTCGGATGATCTCACTGGTGGTGGTGTCCTCAGCGGTGGCGCGGGCCTCGATCGCGGCGCGCATCTCCGGGGCGAGTCGCACGGGCACAACGTCCGCCGGAGCCGAACCCATTGCCGGCCGACCGCGCCGGCGTCCCTTGAGCGCCTCGACGTCGTAGTCGGCCTTCTCCACCTCAGCGCCGAGAGCATCGAGTTCCTCATCGGTCAGCACACGACCGCTGCGAGTCCGGCGAACGTCAGCGCCGCTCATCGAGGTTCCTCCGGGCCGGCCAGCAGGTCCCAGAAGACCGGGCGCAGGGCCATGGCGTGGATCACGATCTGTGACTCCCCTGCCAGTTCCAGCCAGATGATCTCCAGCAGGTTGCCGGCCGTGTCCGGGCCGATCGCCAGCACCTTCGGTGGGTCGGCTTCGGGATCCAGGTCGATGACGGTGACGGCATGACCGATCGCCTGGAAGATCTCCTCGTCGCCCAAGCCGTGCTTGTACGCAGACCGGTGAATCTCCACACGTCAATATCGTAATACACAATTCTGTCGGCCAGGCGACGAACCGACCCGTCATCCGTCCCCACGAGTGACGGAGTGTTCTGAGCATCGCAAGCTGTCATAGATCGCTCTCGCGAAGGCGACGAAATCGTCCGATGTGCCTTTCTGGGCGACCCGTCGAAAGGCGTGGCCGATTGCGTCGTTCTTATCTATCCGCCTCCGCGCAAACTCGAGCGCGCTCTCGAGATCACTGCGACTCAGAGGCATGGCCGCCGGCTGGGCCGCGGCTTCCGACACAGACTTGGCTACCGGATCACTTCGAGACTTCGTCTTGGCTACGGGCGGTGGGACAAGAGCGTTGCCGGCTTTCGACGATCCCAGTTCCGGGCGGCGCTTGATGAGGAGTGTCTGTCCGAACTCGGTTCTGACCCATTGCCAGGCGAAGTCCTTGCCGGGCGTCCACGACACGTCAGCCGGCAGTTCGGTCACGGTACCGAGGCCCTCGACAGCCAGTTGGTCGTCGGCCTGCACAAGCGCGTCCGCTTGGGCCTGCGGGGCGGCCCAAGTCAGGATGTCCGGGTACGCGTGGCTGGCAGTCGTGCCTCCTCGCGAGACGGCGACGAGACGGTCGGCCTCGCGCAGCAGGTAGTCAGTGTCGAGGGGCTTCTCCGGGGGTTCGGTCGCGGCGTCGCAGGCGCCAAGTAGCGCTGCCGCCATCGTCGCGATCGTGTCGGTGTCTGTCCCGATCTCGTTCGCCGCGACCACAGCGGCGTCATGGGCATCCGTTGCCGTCGCAGCCAGTACGACTGCGGCAACGGGAGTGAGAATCCCGCTGCCCCGTTGCGCTTTGTCCGTCAGCCCGAGCCGGGTGGAGATCGCTCGGTAGGCCTCGGAGGTGCTGTCTGCACCGTTGGCGCTCTCTGCCGCCTGGCCGATGGCGGCGCGCAGTTCATCGACAGTGCTCCCCCACGCGTCGCGCAGTCGCTTGCCGGTCTCCTGTTCCCAGAGAGCAATCCACATGGGCCCGAGGGAGCGGTGACCCTCGATCAGCAAGGGCGCGTTATCAAGCTCGCTGGCAATCTCCTCCCACCGGCTCGGGTTGGGAACGGCACCATCGCGTAGGCAGTGCGCGAGGGTCGCCGCATGGAAGCACGCCCCGACGATGGCCCGAGGGTGCCCGTGGGTGCAGACGCTGTCGGTGATCACGTCGAGCATGTAGTCGCCGTCGAGGTCCGCCGATGCCCACACGTGCGGCTGAATCCGCATCGCCGCTCCGTTCCCGCCAGCGTCGGCCCACCCCCGGAAGGTGTTGGCGTACCACAGCACCTTCGGCTTGCCGAGATTCGCGGCTGCCGCCTTGGTCGCTCGGCCGCCGCCGAGGGCGTACGACCGCCAGATCGGCACTTCGACGCGCGCGAACGCCTCGACGTCGAAGCCATGGCAACCGATCGCCCGACTCACGGCCATCCGCAACTGGGTGTCATCGGACCAGCAGCCGGCAGGCAGCTCGACTTCCACTCCTCCACGCCCGCCGACCCGTCGCGTCCACGCCATGAGGTGGTCGAGGTCGGCCCCCTTCGTCCTCCGGGCGAGGGCCTTCTCGGTGACGAGTTCGCTGATGAAACCGAGCGCATCGGCGTAGGCGGCCCACAACATCGAGTTCCGGGTTCGTGCCGTGCGAGCGTCACCGCCGCGGTCAGGCACGTCGAACAAGGTCGATTGCTCGTGGGAGGACCGATCTGTGAGCGTCATCGGAACGCCTCGGGCCGATGAACGATCTCGGAGTGATGCGGAAGGTTGGCTTTGGCCGCGACGACGGCCTCGCGGGTTTCCTCGTCTCTCACGGTGATCGTGTGGAGGTGATCGAGCGATAGCTCGAACGGGTACAGAACCTCCGCTTGGGGGTCGGTGGTCCGATTCGAGTCGCATTCGTAGCGGAGGTGGACGCTCCCGAGGTGACCCCACGGCACTTTCTCGGCGAACAACTGCTCGAAGCCTCGGAGGCCGCCGCAGCGGTGGGCGACCTCGTAGGCGTTGTTGGTCGTACAGAACACCACGCCGGGGTCACCGAGAATCTCCGGGCCGAATTCGAGGATCACCCACTGGGCGTCCGGGTGCTGCCTCTCGGAGTACTGGAACATGCGCCTGTTGATCGCCGTCACCGACATGTTGATGTAGTTGTGCCAGAGTACGTCACGGCTCCGGTCGGGGGCATTCTCCTCGGCGACGTAACGCAGCCGCGTGTCGCGCATCAGGTCGACCCGCGCCTTCACCGCGGAGCTGGCCAGGATCCCCACCAGCGCAGGGATGCGAGTGAAGTGGACGATGCTGGTGATGCCGCGTGCGACGGCCGCGTCGACGACCTCCGGGCAAGGAGAGGCGTTCTGCACCTCTTCGGCGGTCTGCGGACTTGCCTCGGGCGCCCAAGTCATGGCCCATCCACCTTGACCAACTCGTAGGTCGAGGGATCGAGCAGCCCGATCAACGAGGATTCCTCGCCGGGCTTGTAACCGAGCATCACCGACTCTCGGGCTCGGCCGACGGCCATCGCCAGCATGCGGCGAAGCTTCTCGAGTTCCGCGTCGCCCTCCTCGGGACCGTGCGGTGTCACGTGCTGGCTGAGGCCGGGCAGGAGGACGTGGTCGAACTCGAGCCCCTTGGCGGAGTGGATGGTGCAGAGTCCGACGTTCTCCGGACCGGAGGGCCACTCGTTCTCCCGCGTCAGTTCGCAGAACCCAATGCCTCGACGCCGGAGCACGTCGCGAACCTCGTCGAACCACCCACCGCCGCGCGGCTTGAGGATCGCGACGGACTGGGTCTTGAGGTCGGCCGTTTGTTCAAGCCGGTCGAGCATGACCGACAGCTGCGCGCTGTACTTGCCGGCGACGACGAGCGGTTTGTCGCCCGGGCGCCGGCACGCCGTGAAGTCCGGCAACGTACCGTCGTCCTCCACCGGCAGATCCTCCACGAGTGGGTGGGCGAAGGCGGCGATGGCCTTGGTGTTGCGGTAGTTCTCCCGCAGTGTGTAGATGATCTCGGGCCGGGCTCGGATCCCGACCTCGGACCACTTGAAGAATTGCGGGTAGATGCGCTGGACCGCGTCCAGGACGAACGTGGTGTTGTGCTCCTCGTGCAGGTGCTTGAGCACGGCACGAACCTGGTTGGCCGAGAAGTCCTGCGCCTCGTCGACGATCACAACGTCATAGAGCTCGTCAGGTTCAGCCTCGGCGGCTAGCAGGGCGACGTCGTTCCAGTCCATCTTGCCACTTTGGGTCTTTGCTGCGGCGTAGGCCGGGAACACATCGTCGAGCAGACGATCACGCAACCTCCGATCGACCCGCGGCGCGCGCCCTCGCCCTTCTCGAACCACATCGAGATACTCGGACAGATCGTCCGGCCCGAAACGCCCCAGGACATATCCGACCTCGTCGACGAAGAAGTCGAGGCTCTGAGCGGGAACCATGCCCGTGAGGTGGCGTCGGAGAATCGCCGGTGATTCGTTGCGTCCCAGGATGGGCACGTCACCAACGACAGATCTCGCCCACCGCCCAAAGGTGGAAATCTCGAGATCCAGCGCATCGTCGTCCGGCGTCGACTGGCGAGCGAGTTCGGCGATGTACCCCTCTAGGGTTCGATTGAAGGTCAGCACCAGTACCCGGACCGGCTCGTCGTGCCCGTGGCGCTGGCGTCGGTCCAGCCGGACGTTGACCTGCTCGCGCAGCCTCAGCAGGGCTGTCGTCGTCTTCCCGCTGCCCGCTGCGCCTCTGATGATGCGGAACCCTGGCCTCACATCCGCAAGCACCTTCAACTGCTCGTCAGTTGGGGTAACAGAGGGCAACAGCCGCATCTCGAACTCCGCAGGTTGTCAGCCCCACTGCCTGGGACCACGTGGCACCGACCCTACCGCATGCGATTCCGATCGCGGTGGCTGCAGCGGGCATGGTGACTCCTCTCGTCAGTTCGACCCTATGGACACGGTGTGACAGTCCTCCTGACCGCACACTGCAGCCCAACGCCGTCCGACTCGACGGACGGCAACCGGCAACGTGACCTACGACACGGCGTCCACGGACTGGCGACCGACCCCGGTAGCAACAAGGTCTACGGGTGCAGCGAAAGGAGCCGACAGGCGCCGGCCTGATGTGCGCCGACAGCGGCGGTGACGGGCCGGCGGTGGTGTTGCTGCACGGTGTGTTGATGGGTGGCTCTCTGCTCTCATGCCCACGGCCAGCCAAAGACCTTGACCGACAACCTCCGCCGCCCTTCTCGCGACAGACGCGCGACGCCGTTAGGACGTCACATCCGAAGAGACTCGACCGTCTCGCAAGCGATGGACCTCCCGTCGTGCAATCTCGCGTGCTCGCCGGATTACGCGCAGAGCGGAGAGACGCCTGATCGACTCCTGTACCAACAGGAACGCACTCATGGACAGGCTCGGCTCACCGGGAGCAGTCGTCGGACGGCGTACACGCATCAGCGATACTTAGCGCATGGATATGACCGAGCAGATCCTTCAGTGGGCCGACACTCATGTCGAGAATCTCGCCGGAGAGATGAGGTGGGTGCCGCCAGGATCTGGATACGGCGGCTTCTGGAAGGCCACCGACCATGAAGCGAAGGACCGAATCCGAGCACGGGCTACTGCAGCGCTCGATTTCTTGGAGCGATTTGCCGGCGCCGAGTCTCGCTGGAGTCAGGCCGCTGATGACGTATTCACCAATCACGGAGCCAATCAATCGATGGAGAGCGGCGCACGCGCGATCGGCGGCGTGATCAGCGAGTGGATCCGCGCGGTCCGTTCCGGCCAGGCGCAGCCTCGGCTGATCGAATCGCTCGGAGCTCGCGCTGTTACCTCCACCGATCTGCTTGAGCAGGCCCGAGCACTGAACGCCGACAAGAACGTCATTCCGGCCGCCCCGATCGTTTTGGCTGGAGCGGCCTTGGAGATCGCGCTGCGATCAGCCGTCGATGAACTCAGCCTCACTGGCCCCAAGAAGCCGAGCATCAGCGCCTACGCCAAGGTCTTGCGTAGCGCTGAGGTGCTGAACAAGCAGGACATGAAGGAAGTTGAGCAGATGGCCGGGCTCCGCAATCAAGCCGCCCACGGTGACCACGAGGCACTCAGTCACGAGGGATCAGGTCTCATGGAGCAGCAAGTGAACCTCTTTCTCAGGAACCTCGGCCAAGCCCTCCAACAGCGGATCTGACCTGCCTCCCGACGGCAGACTGACCGTCCCGCTGCCGAGCATTCGGCCAAGGGTCTCCCCGATCTACTCATCATCGGCAGGCAGGTACAGACCGGGTTTGGGGGAGTCATCGATCTCCTTGCGCTCGACACCGAGAGACGCGTCCATGTCGAAGCCGCTGCGCAACCTCGAACCGGGCATCGGGTGTTCGCCTATGTGAGCGGAGCCGGCTACGTGGGCATCGGCCGGATCACGGCGAAGCAATGGTGACAGGAATTCGTTATATTTTCCTGGCATGAGAGGCTCGACTGCCGAACGAGTTGCCAGTCACGTTGCGGCGTTGTCAGAGCGCTCGTTTGTGACCGTTCGCGATGTAGACGGATCGCGCAGCGCCGTCGAGTCGGCGTTCTCGCGTATGGCCGCCGCCGGCGACGTCTTGCGTGTCCGCAAGGGCCTCTACTGGAAGGGGACAACGACGCCACTGGGCATGTCACCACCCGGGGTCGAAGAGGTCGCTCTCGAACTTGGCGGACCGGGCTCGGGACCCGCGGGGGTTGCGGCTGCGCATTGGTTGGGACTCACATCGCAGGTGCCTTCAACGTTTCCGGCGGCGGTGCCTGGCCGAACTCCCAGTCCGTATCCGGGAGTGCGCTTCACGCAACGCCCAATCGATCGGCTGCTTCGTTCGCTCACGCCAGACGAGGTGGCAGTGCTGGAGGTCCTGCGCGCCGGCCCGGCGGTCATCGAGACCACCTGGGAAGAGTTTCCCGAGGTGATCGCCGGACTGGCGGCTTCGGGCAGCGTGCGCCTCGATGTCCTGGACGAAGCGGCAGCCACCGAACCCCATCGCCAAGCCCGCGCACGCTGGTCCGAGATCCGGGCCCACCCGGAACTGATGCCATCGCCGAGGTTCTGGGGTGCGGTCACACCGGCCCACTACGCTCAGCGAGCACCGCGGAGGTGACCATGCAGACACAGGGGGTGCCGATCACCGGCTCGGTCCTTGCTTGGGCACGTGCCGAGAGCGGCCTGTCGCAAAGCGAACTCGCCAAGTCGCTGAAGGTCGACCAGGACGAGGTCGAGTCCTGGGAGCGTGGAACGGCGCTGCCCGGTCGCGGCAACTTCTCGAAGCTCGCGAAGGTGCTCGAGCGACCGAGCGCCGTCTTCTTCCTGCCCGAACCGCCCTCGCGCAGCGCTGTGTCCACCAGCTTCAGGAACGCTCCCGGGCTGAGCGACCACCGGCTTGGCAAGGAAGAGATCCGGTGGATTCGACGATCTCGCCGCCTCCAGGATCTTCTCTCCTGGATCCAGCAGGACGCCGGTTCAGAGCCTGTGACACTCCCCGCTGCGGTACCCGGTCGTGAACCCGAGACGGTCGCTCACGAGGTCCGTGAGCTTCTGGCCGTTCCTGTTGAGACGCAACTGGACTGGGAAAGCGCCGGCGATGCGTTCCGTGGCTGGCGTTCCGCGTTGGAAGACGTCGGTGTGGTCGTATTCCAACTCAGCCTCGGCAAGAAGGGCATCCGCGGCTTCTCCGCGTGGGACGAGTTCGCCCCGCTTGTCGCGGTCAACACCGCCTATCACCCGACGGCTCGGGTCTTCACTCTGTTCCACGAGGTGGGGCACCTGCTGCGCCGCGACGACGCCGCGTGCCTGCGCTTCATGCGGCCCGGCGACGCCGAGGTCGGGATCGAACGATGGTGCGAACGGCTCTCGGCCAATCTCTTGATGCCCAGCGAAGCGCTCACCGAGGTCGCCGGCCGTTACGGAGTCACGCCGGTTGCCCCGGTGCCGGATGTCCGTACGGCGCGTCTTATCTCGCAGCAATTCCACGTCAGCACACGCGCGGGGAGCCTGCGCCTCCAGGAACTGGGCCTCGCCCCCAAGGGGTTCTACGGTCGTGTCGAGAGTGAGTTGGCCGCGCTCGACTGGAACAAGGGGGGCGGAGGCGGAGGTGGGAGTCCGGCCGCCCCCGAGAAGCGGCTCGGAGAGGTGGGAACTCGCACCGCCTCGATCCTGGTCGAAGCCAGCCGGAGACGACGACTCAGCCGACTCGATCTCGCCGACTACCTGAGACTGAACACCGGCCAGCTGGATGACCTCCAGTCCCTGCTCGCGGATGCCGGCTGAGCCACCTGGCTGGATTCTCGCCTGCCGATCAAGATCTCGCTGGCGACGGCGTGCGCACGCCTGAACGTCGACACGGCAACACCTGAAGAGTTCCTCGCCGCTTCAGGGATCTGGCCCAGCCGCGATCAGTAGGGCCGCTCCCCTGTCTCCCTAATCGCTCTCTATTCGCGTTCTATTCGAGGGGGATGCTGTCTCAGCGGGACCCCTCTGACCTGCGATCTCACGGCTAGACCTGTCTTGTCGATTCCAATTCGCTCCCTAATGGGTTCCAATTCGAGGGGGGTGTGAGCGTCAGGTCCCGAGGAAGCGGACAGCCACGCCGGGCGGAGACGAAGGCCGGTACCGTGTCCCACAGCACGGCGCCGACTTGTCCCTGCCGGCGATCGCCACCCTCCTCGCCGAGTTCCTCACCGAACCGGCGGGCAAGACCGAGAACCACTCCACGCACAGTCATGGCCAAGAAGAGTAAGCGAAGCAAGACGCGCAACTCGCGATCGATTGCTGCCCTGGAGGATCTCCTGAATGCCGGCGATCCCGTCCTGTACGGACAGGTCTGCTGGTCATTCGCCAACCGCGGCACGGAGAGACTCACAGTAGGTGATGTCATCACGCTGGAGGGAGAAGACGAAGCGGGAGACCACACCATCAAGCCGTTCCGCCTCACCCGCGAGACCGTCGAGAACGTCGAGCGGTGCCTGGGGTTGAGGACCTGCGGCGAAGCCGTGTCGCTATTCGCGGAACCCAAGCACGGCGAGCCTTGGGGAGAGTGCCCCCAAGGGCACCCGGAGGCGGCCTTCGAGTACATGATGCACGGCATCGAGCCAACCGAGCCGTGCCCAAACTGCGGCGAGATCCCTCGATTCTCCGACTCAGCGATGAGTCTGAACTTCTACTCAGACGACCCGGTCAAGGCCGTGGACGGCAACGAGTACCGCGAATGCCCCCAGTGCGGCGAGGACGCTCTCGAGCTCCGAGGGGAGAGCCCGGTCGGGTGGGGGTGGCACATCGCCTGCCTGAGCTGCGATTGGGAGATCAAGCAGGCCGAGCGCCTCGACATCGACCAGTACTGCGACCTCATGGAAGAGGTCAGGTTCAGGGTCGAGTCGATCAACCAGCTGATGGAGATGCCCGGCATCACGATCCGAACCCGGGTCGAGTCGGCGAGCCTTCAACTGCGGATGCTGCTCGAACTCATCGTGTTCAGCTCCCTGGTGTCCAACAAGGACATCTGGCAGCGATCCCAGAAGGAACTTCAGAGCTCCCATGACATGAGCAGGAAGCTCAAGGAGCTGAAGCGCCTCCATCCCAGGTTCTACCCGAGGCCCGTAGACCACCAGGAGCGCACCTCAGCAGATGAGCCGGCCGAACGCGAGGAGGGATTCCTCAGCGAAGACAAGCTCATCAAGGTATACGGGCAGCTCGGCTGCATCCTCCACGCCGACAACCCCATGGGCAAGACGACCGACTACCGGTACTTGATCGACACGGTCCCCGAATGGCTCTCGCAGGTCCAGAACCTCTTGGCGTGCCACAAGGTCTACCTCTACCACCACCCCGACGAGTTCTACCTGATCAAGATGTTCGGAGACGTCGACGGGGAGCTGATGTGCATCCCCTTCAAGACAACCGCCGACGGCAGCACGAAATGCGCATGGCCCGACTGCGTATCCGCAACACAGCGGCTGTACTGCGAGTACCTCCAGCGACCCTGGCGAGACTGCCAGCTCCCCGAAATCGAACCAGCCCAGACCCAGGGCAAGAACGCAGCCGATGAATTCGACGGTCAGGCCGACGAGCGGTAGCCCAGCAACCGCCACTGACCTTTATCGGACTCGATAAGCCCGCCCTACCCTGAACGCTATAGCCTCGCCACCGACGAGTTCACAACTCACAACTAGATGTCAGTTCCATACGCACGCTGCTCCTGATGACCGCTGTCTAGGAGTCGTGAGGCCGTCAGTGGCCAACTCGACCACCAGTTCCATCGACACTGATCGCCAGCGTGTCAGGCCGGGAACTCGTCTCTGTCCCGGCTCCGGCGGAGGCGGACGGTTAGGTCTTCCGATAGGCGCTGGGTGTCGCTCGATAGTGCTGCTCGCTGCCTTGTCGGTGGGGAAAGGGTTGCTTCAATCCGGTTCCGGCCGGAGAGTCCCATCGTCGCTGCGTGGGGGCTTCGGTTCTGTTCCTCGCGAGTGCGCCACGGCAGGTACCCGGCGTCGAGCAGGGCGACGACGACCGCGACGTGGCTGATCCGGGACTGCGGGTCAACATGGTCGAGCACATGCGCGCTGAATCGGAGGGCACGGCCAAGACTCTCTGTGATCTCCTCTTCGATGATCGACGGCAGGCCGGAGTGCCACGAGTCTTGGCGGGTCATTGGCTGCGCGACGACGATGCTGCCGATTTCACTGAGTGCCACCTTGGCGCCACTGTCGCGTTGCTCCAGGATGATCGTGTCCCCACGAACCGAAGCGTCGGTGCCGAATGCGTGACTCAACACGGCATCCGCCCCACCATGCGCGTGGTCTTCTAGGTAGCGGCGCATCTCGACGCTCTCAAGGTCGGCGGGCCGAATCACCTGCCGCGCCGGACCTCCGACGGTCGCCACAACCAGCATCGGGCCCCTGTTATGGGTGTGAGACGGAATCAGCGCCCGGGCACGCTCCTCGAGTTCGGCCCCATCTGGCGGAGTCGCCGTTTGCTCAAGCACAAGCCGGTGAAGGCCTTGGATCACCTTGGCTTCCAGATCTGGCGCATCGCGGAATGACGCGGTGTAGTGACCCCGCTCCCAGTCCCGCACCTCTCGTATGAACTCGGCCTGCTGTGGTTCGGGCCCGACGCCTTCCTCAACGAACGCGAGAACGGGGAGGGACTCCTCGCGCGCCTCGCGGTACTCCTCGTGGGTCGCTGACAGCCCCGACGCCTGGCAGGATCCGTACTCCGATCCCAGGATCAGCACGACAGCGTCCGCGGCGCGCACGCCCGCGAGGCACGCCGCCCGAGGGCTACTGCGGGACGCCGCGTAGTCCTCGGCCCGCGCTGGCTCACATCCCAGCAATGTGATCGCGCTACATGCCGCTTCGCGAAGCGGACCGAAGGGTTCCCGCATGAGCGAACTGACAAACACCCTCACGTCCCCCATTATCGAGTCCAGTAGGGACAATGGCGCGGTACCACCGGACGCACGGGCGCAACGACGACCCCCTGTGGCGGTCGCGACCGCTTGTTGCCGGATTCAAGCGGCGGTACCGAACCCCACGGGGACGTACGTGTTGCCGCCTCCCCCGAGTTGCGTCGACTGGTGCTGGCACACAGGCTGAGTGGCGCACTCCAATGACACCAGGAGCTTGACCGGAAGGAGGGCCGATGGCCGTCGAAATGGCAATCTGGCGAATGACCGACGACGGGCCGCACCCGTTGGTGTCGTCGCCGCTCGACTCCGAGCAGCGCCTCGAAGACATGATCGCCGAGGATCCCCGCATGAGCGGAACCGATCTGCTCATCATCGGCAGGCAGGTACCCACCGGGTTCGGGGGATTCATTGACCTCCTCGCCCTCGATGCCGACGGGCGCGTCCACGTCCTCGAACTCAAGCGTGACAGGACTCCTCGGGACGTCGTCGCCCAAGCGCTCGACTACGGGTCCTGGGCGAAGGATCTGAGCCCCGAGCAACTGGAGCAGATCTACCAAGACTCCGGCGACGGCGAGACGCACCTCGACGAGGCCTTCGCCGAGCACTTCGGCGGTCCGCTGCCCGACGTCGTCAACGCCGAGCAGCAGTTCACGATCGTGGCCTCGGAACTAGACCCGACGTCGGATCGCATCATCGAGTTCCTGGCAGAGTCCTACGACGTGCCGATCAACGCCGTCTTCTTCCGCCACTTCGCCGACGGCGGCCACGAGTACCTGGCTCGGACGTGGCTACTCGATCCCCAACAGGTCGAGGACAAGGCAACTCGACCGTCGCGCCGCAAGCTTCGCCCGTGGAACGGCCGGGACTTCTATGTGATCCTCGGCCGGGCCGAGCGGGGCGATCCCCGCTGGCCGATCGCCCACAAGTACGGCTTCCTCAACGCGGGTGGCGGATCGTGGTACTGGAAACCGCTGCGCAACCTCGAACCGGGACATCGGGTGTTCGCCTATGTCAGCGGAGCCGGCTACGTGGGCATCGGACGGGTCACCGGCACGGTGATCCCCGCACTAGATGCCGAGGTCGAAATCGAAGGTCGGAGTCAACCGCTCCTCGATCAGCCAGATGTGAGCGCGGCGTGGAAGCAGGGCGCAGCCTCGGAAGACTCGCAGGTGACCGAGATGGTCGTGCCCGTGGAGTGGCTGGCCGCACGGCCCGTCGAGCAGGCCTTCCGAGAGAAGGGACTCTTCGCCTCGCAGGTCACCGCCTGCAAGCTACGCGACGCGCACACAATCGAAACCGTCGAGTCGGCGTTCGGACTTGGCGATGCGATCGGCTAGATGAGTTGCCGCGGCGACCGCGCCTGAACCGAGGCTTTCGAGAATTATCAGCTCTTCGGATTTGAGCTGGCACTGGGTCCGCGAGATGTGGCGTGGGGGGACCTCCAGAATCGAGGCGACCGGTACGTCGCCCCGTCGTTCAGTCGACTCCAAGAGTTCCTTACTTGAGCCGAGCAGTAGCGCCGAATCGCCTTCACCGAGCGCCAAGTGCATTCTTCGGACGTGCTCACGGACTGCTGCCTCGTCTGGCAGTGTTGGGGCATCAACGAGTGACCCCGGATCCTTGGCGATGTTGCCATCCGGGAGCAGAGTGACCTCGAATGGCGCGAGTGCATCAGCAAGTCGCTTGACGTCGGCTTCATCCGCAGTCTGGAAGCTTGACCTATCAAAGACGCCCCGATGTCGAAGCAACTCAAGTAGTTCTTCCAGTAGCGGCACCAAGTCTTGGCGATCGACCACCTTGACCGCTTCGCTTACCCGATCCCGCTTGCTGCCGATAGTGACATCGAGCCCGAACATGCCCAATACGTCAGTCACCTCGCCATGCGTCGGCCCTGCGCCGCCAGCCCAGAATTCGGCGAGGGCACGCGCGAGGCGTGCGCGGTGGCGTTCGCTTACAGATGACGGCATTCCCCCAATCTAGAGCGGCGCCGGGGATTCCAGTGGGTAGCGAAATGTACGAGGAACACCCAATTGGCAAGTCCGGGCGACGAGACGACAGTCGAGGCTGGGCGAGGAGTTCCCTATCCGTGGCGACTGCACGCCGCACGAACCGAACATGTACCCATTCCACGCCCGCGCGGGAACTCCTCGTCGCTTCCGACCCTGACTTCAGAAGAGTCCGGCCCATTGTGAGAGGGCGGTCGGTCACGATAAACCGCAGCATATGCATGAGCCACGACGCTCTAGCCGCGGAGCCTCACAACAGCAGCGGTGCTCACAACCCTGCCTCGAGTAGCCAGGTGGCAGTGCCCCAGCGTGCTGCCCGCTGGCGCGTACGTTGGACAAGTCACGGGAGGAGACCATCATGGCCGATGCAGATGACGTCACGCGTCAGCCCTCAAACACACCAGACCGTGCGGCGTATCGACTGGGATACGAAGCCGCCAAGGAACTGATCGCCCACGAACTCGAGACGGTCAGGTCCTACCAGGGACGGTCAGTCGTTCTGCTCTCCGTTACGGCGGTCGTGGTCGGCATCGGGATAGGAGGCCCAGGCGGCGCGGGACTTGCATCCGCAACGGGATGCTGGCAGCTCATCGGGTGGCAACTCGTGACCCTGGGACTGCTGTCGAGTCTCGTCGGTGCTCTGTCGCTAAACCGACCCCTGAAGGGAGCATTCGACCCGCTTCCTCGGTCGTTCGTAACGATCTATGGAGATGACGTGAAGCGGTACCCCACCAACGACGACGCGTACCGCGCGATGGCTCTCGACGGCGCCCAAGCGTCTAACAGTGTCCGGGAACTCTGCCGGAAGCGTTGCCGGTGGCTCTGGGCAAGCCTGGCCGGGCCTCCCCTTGCCGTGGCCGGACTTGCTGTACTCTGGGCTAGTGCGTACTAGTGATACACCTCCAGATCCTGAGACCCCTTCCGAGACACCGCCGGGGGCCGACCCGCCGGTCGAGCCGGAGGTTGCTCCACCAAGCCTGTGGGGCGACCCAGACCAAATCCGCGCCGAGCCAGACTTGAGCCACATCCGCTTCAACAAGGGCTAGATCCCGCGCCACTCCAGGTGCGTGCGACACCGCGTTTCGCGTTCACACCGCCGGCGGCCGAGGCACCCGGTGGTCCTGCTCCCGTAGTGGTCCCCACCACATCGGCGCGCGGCAGCGACCCAACTGTCAGTCAATTCGTACTGCCACCCGCTCAGCCGGCTCGCCGAAGGCGCTTAGGCCAGCCGCGCCCCATCACGGACCCGCTCGTCCTGCCGTTGGCTTACCTTCCTCCCACTCCTTGGCTGCCTCGCGCGTTGTTCGGCGCCCGACCTGCTGAATGTTGCCCTCGCCATGCTGACGCCGGAGTTCGCCCTCCCGACGCTCAAGATTGTTGGTGATACCCGAATGCTTGATGCGCCCATCTGGGCCAACGTAGCGGTACTTGTAGGTGTCCCTCTCTGCTCCCATCGCAGCCTCCTTCGCTGAGTCGAATTACACGTCTGCAAGTAGGGTAGCGTCGCGTTTTCCCTGCGGACACGCCCCGGCTCGGTCGACGTGGAGCATCTGGTCCCCGACCGCCTCCTCTCAAGTTGGCCACCTCCGAAGCGGGCCTAGAGATCAATCCAATACGGACGGGGAGCAAACTCCGGGATGGTCCCCATGGAGGCTTGGGGAAAATGTTTGCATCTTTCTTAACATTCGTTGCCCGAAAGCGTCCTCATTGTGTCGATCGCCTCTCAGGTTCCAGGGCCAACGGCACTGCTACCGTTGCGGGCCCGGCAATGAATCCTCCAACCAGAAGGGCGCGGCGAGACTCCGAGGGTCTTGAGGATCGGACCGCGGAATGGGGCGGGAAGGCGCACAGTGGTAACGGTGCAAACGACGACCGATGGCTCGGGCGGGCCGCCGTCTCAGCAGATGCTGTTCGAGCCTGAGGTGTTCAAGGCGCTACGGCGTGTAAGCGATTCGCCGCAGGAGCGGGGACGCATCTTCGAGAAGGTGATGCGTGCGGCGTTCGAGCGGAACCCGCAGTACAGCGATCGATTTGAACGAGTGTGGTTGTGGGCGGAGTGGCCGGGCCGGGCCCTGTACGGCTACGGCGGCGATTCGGGCGTGGACCTGGTCGCTCAGGAATTCGATGGTGGCGTGTGCGCAATTCAGTGCAAGCTCTACGAGGCGGGCGCCAAGGTGCCCAGCGGCGACATCGACAGCTTCCTGGCCGAGGCGGGCAAGGAGCCGTTTAGCAGCAGTTTGCTGGTAACCACCGGCGGGCTGACAGCACAGTCGTGGAGCAAGGTCGAGTCCGCCACCAAGCGCTGCCAGGTACTCAGTGGCTATGACCTTGATCAGTGGCCGGTGCGCTGGTCGGAGTGCTTCGAGGATCCCGAGGCCGTGGAGTTCGGCGAGCGTGCCGAGCCTCGCACCGATCAGGTTGAGGCGCTCGAGAAGATCGCCAAGGGCTTCGAGGAGCACGACCGCGGGCAGGTGCACATGCCGTGTGGCACTGGCAAGTCGCTGGTGGCGCTGTGGGCCGCCGAGCAGCAGGTCGGGACCGGTGGACGCGTGCTGTATCTGGTGCCGTCGATCGCGTTGATGGCCCAGACGATGCGCGTGTGGGCGGCGCACCGGGCGATGCCGCACCGCTACGGCGCTGTGTGTTCCGATGTGACCGCCGGTCGGCGCGCGAGCGCCACCAAGTCTGATCTCGCTGAGCTGCTCGCTCCGCCGAGCACGAACCGGGAGCAGATAGCCGACACGCTGCAAACGCCGGTCACCGACGAGGCGATGCATGTCTGGTTCTGCACCTACCAATCAGTGCCGTTGCTGTCGCAGGTGCTCGCGGAGCAAGCCCCCGAAGTCATCTTCGACTTTGCGATTTGTGACGAGGCTCACCGCACTACCGGCATCGGCGCCGCATCCAAGGACGCTTCTGCGTCGGCGTTTGTGATGGTCCACAGCGACGAGCATGTCCCGGCGCTCAGGCGGCTGTACCAGACAGCCACGCCGAGGGTGTTCACAGAGCGTCAGCGCCGCAAGATCGAAGAGCGCGCCTCCGCGGGGCTCGGCGCGGCGGGCGATTCGTACTCGATGGACGACGAATCGGTCTTCGGGCCGGTGTTCTATGAGATGAGCTTCGTGGAGGCCATCGAGCGGGATCTCATCTCCGACTACCGGGTGCTCGTCGTCGGCGTCAACGAGCGAGAGGCCAGAATGCACGGCGCCGGCACACGCGTCACCGAGATCACAGCGTCTGATCGCGCCCGCAAGGCCAAGGTGGACTCCGACTACGCCACCAAGTTGCTCGGCTGCTGGGACGCCATGGCCACCCCCAAGAGCCAGATCCGCGCACCGGGCACCGTCGCCGGCGAGATACCCAACGACGCAGAACATCGGCATCTACGCACCGCGATCGCGTTCACGAACACCGTCAGATCCTCCCAGGCGTGCTCAGAGAACGCCTACTTCGCAGACGAGGGCCTGGAGGGCCGGCTGTGGGAGGCCATCGCCGACGATGTCCGCACCGCCAACGCTGGCCGCGCATTCCTCGACCTCGACGTGGATCACGTGGACGGCACCACGCGGGCAGTAGCGAGGTCTGAGGCACTCAGCGCGCTCGAACGCCAAAGCCGCGACACCACAGGCCTTCCCCGGTGTCGAGTGATCAGTAACGCCCAGTTGTTTACTGAGGGCGTCGACGTGCCTGCGCTCGACGCTGTGGTGTTCCTGGAGCCGCGTCGCTCGCCGGTGCAGGTAACCCAAGCCGTCGGGCGAGCGATGCGCAAGGCCGAGGGCAAGGACTTCGGCTATGTGGTCATCCCGGTAGTCGTGCCCGAGGGCAGCGAGATGACCGACGCTGAAGTCCTCGACAGCAGCGACTTCAAAGCGGTTTGGGAAGTGGTACGCGCTCTGCGGAGCCACGACGAACGGGTCGACTACTGGGTCAACGATCCTCGCGTCGCCTCACCGATCATCATCCAGCCACCTCGTCCGGACGACCCCGAGATCATCCCCGACGGCGAACTCAGCGAGCAACTCAGGCTCAAGGTCATTCGCCGTCTCGAAGACGCCGTCGCTTCCAAGATCGTGCAGGAATGCGGCGATCGCCAGATGTGGCCGACCTGGGGGCAACGCGCTGCCGAAGTGTGCCGCCGCGTCGAGCGCAAGACCGGCGCGCTGATCGCTGAGCCGTCCTGTCAAGCCGCGTTCGATGAATTCGTGGGCGCCATGCGCGAAGCCGTCGGAGCGCACCTCACCCACGCCGAGGCCCAGCAAATGGTCGCACACCATGTGGTCACGATCCCCGTATTCGATCACCTGTTCGCCGACGCGCAATTCGCTGCCCGAAACCCGATCTCCCGAGCGATCAACAGATTTCTCGACGCGCTCGCCGACGCCCACGCTCCATCCACTACCGACCCAAACGCTTCAAGCGCCGACCGCGTGTTCGGCGACCTGCTCGTCCCACTCGCGCGCAGTTACCGCACCATGCAACGCATGCTCGAAAACACCCACAGCGCAGCGGAGACCGTCGACCTGCTGAGGCAGATCTACGAAGGGTTCTTCACACATGCGATGAAGGCCACCGTCAAACGACTTGGCATCGTCTACACGCCTGTCGAGATCGTTGACTTCATGCTCCGCTCCGCCGATAAGGCGTGCCGCAAGCACTTCGGGCACGGCCTGACCTCCGAGAACGTCCACATCCTCGACCCGTTCACCGGCACCGGCACATTCCTCCATCGCCTGCTCACCGGTATGTGTAGTGACGGCGGCCCGCTGATTGACGACAGCGATCTCGCCCGCAAGTACAGAGGCAACTGTCAGCACGACACCCCGGCCACCTGCGATGGCGACGGTGAGCACGCGAACTGCGCACCGCCCGAACTGCACGCCAACGAGATTGTGCTGCTCGCGTACTACATCGCCGCGCTCAAGATCGAAGCCGCCGGGGCCGAACGCGGCATCGACACCGACTACCGCCAATACCGTGGCATCGTCTTCGGAGACACGTTCAGCAGCGACGCACACCAAGGCAGCATCCCAGGATTCGACACCAACTCCGCCCGCGCTCGCACCCAAAGCAAACTGCCAATCCGTGTCATTGTCGCCAATCCGCCGTGGTCCGCAGGCCAGAGATCGGCGGGCGACGATAATCCCAACATCGAGTACCCCGAAATCGAACAACGCGTCCGCGACACCTACGGCGTCAAACACAGAGAAGTCACCGGCACTGCAATGGGCCCCGCAGCCGGGAATCTCTACGTTGAGGCGCTCCGTTGGGCATCAGATCGCATCCAAAGGGCCGACGGTACCGAGAGTCCCGGCATCGTCGCCTTCGTACACCCCAACTCGTTGACCACAGGGAAGTCGTTGAAAGGCATGCGTGGTGCTCTGCATGATGAGTTCAGTGACATCTACGTGATCAACCTCCGCGGCGACGCAATGAAGTCCGGCGAGGAATTCCGCGAAGAGGGTGACAAGGTATTCGGGCAGCACTCACGCAACGGTGTTCAGATCACCCTCCTCGTCCGCGATCCTGAGCGCGTCGGAACAGGGCCAGCGACGTTCCACTATGCCGAAGTCCCCTCACACTCCACGTTGGATGCGAAATTCCGATGGCTGCAAGAACTCGGAGACATCGACAGCACACAATTCGACCGAATCGCCGTCAACGAAGAGTACGACTGGGTGAACATCACCGACGGCAGCTTCCAAACGCTCCTCTCCGTCTGTGCGAGCGGCCTAGACAAGGAAACGTCCGTCGTGCGAATACACGAACTCGGTGTCAAGACGAATCTCGACCCGTATGTGTACTCCTTCAGTCGCGATGCGCTCGACACAAAGGTCAAGCGCATGATCAACGCCTACGAGGCCGCGCGCCAGCAGTACGTCGAGCAGGGAATGAGCTTTGATGAACTCACGCGTAACAACAATCCCAGCGCGATCAGGTGGACCGCCGCACTCAAACAAGCACTCAAACGGCAGGACAGGATCGAGTTCTCCCCAGAGCGCATACGCAAGGTGCTGTACCGTCCGTTCGTCACACTCTGGCTGTACGACGACGACCGCATCCTGGCTCAGAGCAAAGCAGCCACCTCACTATTCCGAGGCGCAGAGAGAGAGAGAGAGAGAGAGAGAGAGAGAGAGAGAGGAAACACCTGTTCGCTCATCATCACCGCGCCAAACAGCCGAGCGATCTTCGGTGTGGTGTCAAGCCACAGAGTCGGAGACCTGTGCGCGGTCGGCACCAACCAACCATCGCGCATCATTCCGCGGAGGCGATTCTCGTGACGAGCCCATCGAGCATGTCGGTATTCGGCACCCTGGCGACGACGACGCTTCCGGACCTTCACACGATGGGTCCCGGTCAACAGAGTCGCACCGTACCTCGGAGGTCATCTTGATCACCGGCGCCTCCAATACCACGTTCCAAGCATTCGCAACCGACAGGCTGCCGGATCTAGCCGCCGTCAAGGGCTCGCAGCAAACGCGCGTAATTCCTCGAAGGCAGCCATCATGAGCAGCACGATCGAAGCCCCCGACTTCGGCTTCGAGAATTTGTCTTCGGGCAACGGAGATAACGTCACCGATTGGTGTCTGGATCAGTTCCAGGCCCACTATGGCGACGAGTCCATCACGAAAGACGACATCTGGGAGTACCTGTACGGCGTGATGCACGCCCCCGACTGGCGCGAAAAGTACAAACACGACTTGCAGCGCAACCTCCCGCGAGTGCCGTTCGCCCCGGACTTTGAGGCGTTCCGGGCAGCAGGCCGCGAACTGATGGACCTGCATATCGACTACGAAGACGTCCCCGAGCACCCGGTGGACTGCCACCTTGACGGCGCGATCGACAACCACGGCGCCGCGGACCTGACCGCTGATCCCGGTGCATATCGAATTGAGAAGCTCGCATGGGGCAAGGGCGCGAACCGGACCCCAGACCGCAGCGTGCTCGCGATCAACTCGCGCTGCCACCTCGTCGGAATCCCCGACGCCGCTCATGAGTACACCATCTCGGGACGATCCCCACTGCAATGGGCCATCGACAGCCTCCGACACAAGGACGACAAGAAATCAGGCATCAACGACGACCCGAACGAATGGGATGACTGGGCAGACGAGCCCTACAACCTGATCCGCCACCTGCGGCGACTCGTGCATGTATCCGTCGAGAGCACCCGCATCATCAATGAACTGCCGCCATCACTGCCGAGTATGGGCTGATCGCCGTCTCCGCAACTCCAGCCACGACCCACCCGAACGCTCGTCTACGCCGGCAAACTTGCTCGATGACATCTGGTTCGTGACCATTCGAGTCCCGAAGTGGCTAGCAGACCTTGGCGTTGCAGATCGCGCGAACCTCGCATGAGCGGCATCTTGCGCCCGGAGCTGGATGGAACTCCCGGTTACGGATTCTGACTGCGGCCTCCTCAACGATCGCTTCGGCCGACGCGATGCTGCTCGCATCGACGGCAACACCATCACGCGTGCCGTTTAGGTCGTGGAGGTAAGCGCCCCGAACGTCGAGCCCTTCCCGACGACCAGCGTCGGTGTACACCTGAAGCTGCAGCTGGTACGGCGCGGCGTCGCCGTCCGTTGATGTCTTGTAGTCGACAATCGCAAGCCCGGACGGCACACCCCCTTCCTTATCCAGGATCACGTCGGCCCGGCCTGACACAGCGATCCCGTCAAGGCGGAGTTCGAAGGGCCGCTCGGTCTCCCACACCCGGTAGAGGTCTGCTTCGTGGTTCTCGACGTAGTTCCCGACGAGGCGCCGCGCGGCGTCTTTCATCACGCGGTGTGCGGCCTTGTTCGCAGCTGGCAGGAAGAAGTGATCTTTGAGCATCTGGTCGAGCTCGATCTCAGTCGGGACATGTCCTGCAGCTTGAGTGTGCTCGGCGACCCGCCGGAGGAGATGATGTACCGCCTTGCCATAGCCGAGTTCGGGTGCCAACCGTGGCTGGAACCCGAACAGGTTGCGCAACCGGTATGCCAAACCGCAGTCAAGGAACGACGCAAGCTCGCTGAACGTGATCGCCAGCATGTCTTCGCTTCCGTCGGACTGCGCTTCGATCGATGGGAGCACGATGTCGTCCGGGTCGATGTAGTGATACGCGAGTTCCTCCCAATACGGACTCGGCTGCACTGACCGTTTTGTGACTCGTTCGTGACGCGAAATCGACACCCAGTCCCGCGCTCGCGTTGCCGCAACGTAGAAAAGGCGGCGTTCGTCCGCATCAGATCCTTCGTATCGGGCGGCGGCGAATAGCGTGCGGGGCACTAGCCATTCCTGCTCTCGACCTGTGTACGACGACGGGAAACGCCTTGCAGTCATCGACGGCACGAATACTGCAGGCCACTCGAGCCCCTTGGCACGGTGCACGGTGGTGACATCGACCGCGTCCAAGGTCAAGTCCGGTTCGGCGTCGAATCCCTCGTACTCGCCGAGGGCATAGTTCACGATGTGAATCGCGAGGTTCTTGTAGTACCACGCACCGCCCCACTCGCCGCCGACCTGCTCGCCATGGACGTCAGCGTCCCGACGCGCGCGACGCCGGACGCTCTCGTAATCGGCCAAGAGTGACGTGAATCGAGCCAGCGTGCCGAGCGCGTTGAGGCGCACGCGATTGTCGAAGTCCCAGTCGCGAACCTCAAGCACGTCGAGCAGTTCGTAGAACTCACCGACGAGATCCGCGGTTCGGTCCTCGTTGCGGGAGTGGGCCAACCACGCGGTGAGCAGCTTCTTGACTTGGTTCTCGTGCGCCTCGCCTCGAAGTTCAAAGACCGTCGAGTACTCCTGTAGCAGTTGGGCAAGTTCGACTTGTTCCCCGTGCTGGAAGGGCTCCCGCCAATCGACACCACTCAGCCAACAGTAGGTCCTGCCCAACACAATCGTTTCGGGCTGCTCGAAGAGTCCCGTACGACCGCCGGGCTGAACCGGCACACCGAACGTGTTGAACTGCTCAAGGAGGCGGGGATAAGCAGATCTTGAACGAACAAGAACGCCAATATCCCTGAATGGAACCCCAGCGTCGTTCAGACCGAGGACCAGACTCGTGATCCACCTAGCTTCTGCCCTCTCATCCTCCCCATCCCATACGACCACACGCGGATCAGACCCGTCGATGGGACGAGTGGCACTCATCTCCTTCTCAAGGCGATCGGGGATCGACTGAGCGAACCCGTTAGCCGCCTCGACGATCTCGGGCCGACTTCGCCGGTTCATCGAGATCTCGAATCTTGTCACCGGTGCGTAGCGGCTCGCGAACGTGACGATGTTGTCCACGTCGGACCCTCGCCACTGGTAGATGGCCTGGTCGTCGTCTCCGACGACGCACAATTCCGTGTTGGGACCCGTGAGCCGCCGGATGAGTTCCTCTTGAGCAGGATTGACATCTTGGTACTCATCGACGATCAGGAAGCGAAGCGTCTCGTGTGCTCGTCGAGCAACGGGCGGTCGCCCAAGCTCTCGGACTGCCTGACGGATTTGCTGGCCGTAAGTGAGGAGGCGATATCGATCGAGGGTGTCGTAATAGTTCTCGACGACTGCCCGAACCTCGTCGGGCAGATCGTCGAGGTCGAGTAGTTCGTTCTCAACGACCGCGACGCTTCGGAGGAATGTGCTGACTGAGGCGAATAGGCGGTTGTCCGGATCGAACTGGCGAACGTCGAGTCTCCAAGCCTCCCGGCTGACGAAGGCGGCGAGTTGATTCTCGTCGAGGACATCGTAGGTCTCGTACTGGGGCACATGCTGCTGGAGTAGCCGAAAGCAGTAGGAGTGAATCGTGCCGACGAAGAGGCCATTGAGCCGGTCGAGGAAGTCGCGCCCCAATCGCGTCGCGACTCGTGCCTCGATTCGCTCCTTCAGCTCTGCCGCGGCACGCTCGGTAAATGTGAACGCGACGATGGCATCGGGGCGAACTCCGCCGGCCAGAAGATGGGCGATCCGCTGTGAGACGACTTCAGTCTTGCCAGAGCCGGCCGACGCAATGATCTGCATGTGGGTGCCACGATGCTGAACCGCTCTCAGAGCATCTCCCTCAAGAATTGGCGCTTCGCGCATGTCCCAACACCCTCTCGCTGATCTGCCGAACGCTTGGCAGACTTCACCGATGCTACTACCGCTCACACATTCGGGGACTTGGAGAATTCGTGTCGTTGTTCGGTGCGGCCTGGCTCGGATCCGGTAGCGCGGAACTCCCGAAATCGTGCACTGCCCTCTAGTGGAGCGGCATCACTCGCCGGCGGATTGGGCGTATTCGACTACTACCGTGCACCACTCCGATAGCTCATGCGTGAGATGAGTCGGTCGATCCAATGAGCGCTTCATCCGTCGCACGAGAGAGCCGGCGGCTCGCCCCCACTGGCCACGAGCGCGCCGGTGCCGAGCGCTGTCGTGGCTCTGGGGCGCACGAGCAGGTCCATCTCTCCGGGTTTCGCGGCCCGGTCGCCGTATAGCGACGTTTGGGTGGGCCTCCGGAACGGAGCCGGGCTCACGTCGACCTCTCGCCCATCGGCGATCTCGGTCAGGATCGGGAGTACGACGTCGAACGTTCGCTCGCGAGCGTCGCAGCGCACCAGCCACGCCGCATCGGGGTGTGCTCTCCGTACCGTCGCTGAGAACACTCGACGCAGCATCGTCCGGTACGCGGCCAAGTCGACGTGTTTCTGCTTAGAGTTCCATTTCGGCAAGGCGGGGCCCTCCCCGATCGCCCACAGCCTCAACCAACTGTCGGCTCTGTAGTCCGTCACCGCGCTATATGGGGGCGATGTCACTACTAGGCGGGCTGGTCTGGTCGCTGGCTCCAGGTCGGTGGCCGAGTCGCCGAGGGTCACGGTCACACCGCTGCTGTGGGAACTCTCGGGGATTCCTTTGCGGTACCGCCAGTCGACTCTGGCGTTGAGGAAGCTGACGGGGTCAACTTCGGGGGGTGTGCCGTAGCCGTTGTCGTTCCACCAGCGCACGCAGTAGCCCGGCGACATGGCCCGGCAGTGTCGCATCTGGTTCGAGAGCCCCTGGGGGATCTTGCTGTGCAGGTAGTGGAGGATCAACGCGGCGACTGTGCGGTCGGTGGTGTCGTGTCGCCATCGCAGTTCGCGGCGAGCGGCGTGCAGGAAGCCCAGCACGGTCCGGCAGAACGCAAGCGTCTGGAACTCCGATCTGGGTTCGCGGTCCGCTGGCGAGGCGGACGCGGCGATTTCGCCGATTCGGTGTTTTACGGTCCCTGGGTCAGGCGCCGGCGCTGTTTTGGTCGCGGCATACACCCAAGCGACCGGATTTATCTCGCAGCCGAGGGCGTCCCTGCCAGCGACCATGGCTGCATAGGGCGCGGTGCCTCGGCCGCAGAAAGGGTCCAAGACCAGGTCTCCGGGGTGGGTGAAGCGGCGTATAGCGTCCTGGACGAAGCTGAAGGGGAACATCGCGTAATAGGGGCCCAGACGAGCCCACCGGGCCTCGGGGGTGGCGAACCCCACGCCACAGTCGGGCGTCGGCTTGGTTGCGGCGACTGTCATCGGTCCGAGAAGATAGAGGCCAATATCTCCGTGCCGCGGTGTAGCGGCACAGCGGCGTGCAGATGGGCCCGCGCCAGCGGGGCGAACCCGTCCTTGTATAGGTGGGTGCCCAACTCGTCGATGAGGTCCAGGGCGTCGCCAGCGCGCGGGTAGGCGCCCTCCTCCACACATGCCGGGTCTGCTCCCTGGGTGTTTACGATCGGCAGCGTCAAAGCGGCGTGTTGTCCGCTCTGCGACTTGTACATCAGGTGGCGGCCGTAGTAGGTCGCTTGCCCATAGGGCTTGGCGTCCGGCGGTCGCAAGGCGATGTGCTGGTGGATGTACCCGATGTCGGGGACCAGAACCGTGCCCGGCTGCAGTCGGCCGCGCTCGCCCCGGGCTGCGGACCAGTCCAGCGCCTCGAGGTGGTCCATGAAGATCCCGTGCTTCTCGACTCCTAACAGGAGCACTCCCGCTCCGCCCTTGTGCAGGGAGAGCCGGTGGAGCCGGGCTAGTTCGTCTTGTACGTGCTTCTTGAGCCACGCTGCCATACCGAAGATGGCCAGCGGACCGTCCATGATGAATCCGATCCCGTCGAGCACGTCGAACCGGTCGTGCCTCTCGAACCAGCGGATCAGGTTGACCATCGAGAGGTGCTCTACGACGATTCTCATCATCGTGAATGCCTGCTCGCTGCTGCCATAGTCCTCGAACCTCTCGTGGCAGCGCAGCGAGTCCGACAGGTACACCGTCTCTCCGCACGCTACGCAATTCGTCGGCTCAGACTGCGGCGTTACGTGCTGGTCGCAGGACTCACCCGGGCACTGGATGGGAGCCGACCGGTCGTTGGTGATGGCTCGCAGAGTCTCCAGTAGGGTCTCGTGGTCGCCCGAGAGAGTCGCTCCACTGATCTCGCGGTGCACGACTTGGCGGAAGAACCTCTTGGGGGTGTCCGCGCGGGCGGACTTGCCAATGACGTTGCGCCCGGGCAGCACGGCGCTGAGAGTGTTGCAGTTCTCGAGCTCTCGGACGGCGGCAGGGCTCGGGATCGGCTCGGCGACGTTCGTGCCGATTTGGGCCAGTTCCCGCAGCCTGGCCAACGCGATCACGACCGCTGCAATGTTCAGCAGCGACGCCTCCGCTCCTGGGTGGCCGTTCTCGACTCTCGATGTCACAGTCGAGCCGTCTATCGCGATAAGGCGCTTTACTCGTGTCGACCCGCGGCGCGGCGCGATGGTGGCGGGCAGGGTTCCGGCGGTGGTGGATGCTGACTTCTTGACTTCGCCGTCGAAGTCGCGCACGGCCGGGTTGTCGAGCAGTCGGGCCAGCGTGTGGCCCGTGGCGTACTCACCGTCGTAAGGCACCCTAGAGGCCGATCCCGGCTGTGGGGGCGTCGAAGACGTCAATCTGAACCGGCACGGTGAACCGGCTGGAGCGGGTCCTCATCTTCACGTAGCCGGGTTCGTTGACAGCGATGATGCCGTCCGTGAAGTCGGCAAAGTCGTTGAACTTGGCGATCTGGCGGGTCTCGTCGGTGTTGTTGAGGTGGGTGATGAACCAGTTCTCGGTGTTCTTCAGGATGTTTGCGTGCACCGATGACGGCTCCTGGGTCGAGTACACGATGCCGATGTTGAACTTTGCCCCCTCTTTGGCGGACCTGACCCAGATATCTGACATGTCATTGCTATCGCGCGGCAGCAGAGTGTGGGCCTCCTCGACGTAGACAATCACTGCGGGGGGTTTGGAGAGCTCCCCGGTATCTCCCACAGGCTCCGGATGGATGAACGCACGTTGCTGTGCTCGGAATATGGCTCTCATCACGTCGCGAGCGGCCGTCTCGTTCATAGTCGGGTCGCCGGTGGACTGGTCGACGATTACCAGCCGGCCGGTTTGGAGATGGTCCACGATCTCGTCTGTGTAGTTCGACCCCGCCGCCGGGTCGTGCCAGACACGGGCGGACCTCAGCACATTCAGGCCGCGGGTGTTGGAGAAGATCTGGAGCAACTCCAACAGCCGGCTGTCGGACCACTTCTTGCCTCGTTTGCGTTCCCGAGCGCTGTCGAAATTCTTGAAGGCGTCGGTATCCACGAACTCCGAGAACGCCGCCGCGAAATCCGCTGCCCTCGACCAGGTGTTCAACGACACCTCGGACCCGTCAACAAAATGCCTCATAGCGTCACTTCGGCTCATGGCCGCTCTGAGATCCTTGTGGAAGAGCCCTGTTGTGTTCGGGGTATAGCTTGGGGCTCCGTAGCCGGCGGCGGCGAGAATCGCTCGATAGATGAGCAACGCCCTGCGGTACCTAGTCCAGTCGCTGCGGTCTGCGGGGTTCTGCGGCGGCACCATGTCTTGGCCCCTGAAGGGCTTGATGTAGCCAGCGGTCTCGCCCGACAGGTAATCGTCGAGTATCTGTTTGCCTTGGGTCAGGCTGCTTAGCGAGTCGCCGGCGTCGTAGCCGTCTGGGGGGTCGAGCGGTTCGCGGTCCCCGTAGAAATTGAACTTGGTGATGTTCCGGTTCGGGTCGTGCGGGTGGGGGTGCAGCCCGTACGTCACCACATCGTCGGGATCTGCCCACTCGTGGTTGCCCATATTCCGCAGGCAGCCCTGGTCCTGGGGATTGGCGTTGGCATACTCGCCGTCGGGGTCGAAGATGATCTGCCCGACCCGGGCGCCGTCCTCGGGCCGTCGCATCTCAAACACGGCCCGAGCGACGATCTTGACGGTGTTCGACTTGCCGGTGCGGGTCATCCCAAAGAGTGCTGTGCGTTGAGCAACGAAGTCCTCTGCCGCGATGTTCACGGCGGCCGCGTCAGCGGGCGTCGCCGTGGCGTAGCGGACGTGGCCGATCTTCGTCGTCCGGCCCCCGTCCTCGGCCCAGCTGGCGCTGTTGACAATCTGCTCCAACTCATCGCCGGTCGGCTTGTACACCTTCAAGCCCCGCCCGCTATAAAAGTTGTCCACGTCGCTGCTAAACCGCCACGGCGCGTTTGTGCCCTCCGGCGGCTGGTACGTCCCGAGGATCCGGCACCGCACCCCGGAATACCTCATCAAGTTCAAAGTGAACAGATCTGTCACATCGCTGTCGTCCCAGTTCCCGGTGCTGTCCGCCACCCGCTGGGCCGCATCGAAGCGAGCCTGCCGCATCGACATGTCATTCGGCAGCGGGGTACTCGACACCACCCGCAACAGCAGGCGGGGCGCTCCGGGATCGGGGTGGTCATCGTCTCCCAGCCTGACCGCTACCAACAGACACCCCTGCTGCACGCCGCCGACGGCCTGCTTGGCGCTGTCGTGCAACAAGAAATCGGCTGTCGTGTAGTCGATCTGGATCACATCACCGATCAGGCGCCCAGGATCAACGAACGTCTGCTTCTGCTGATCGTGATCGGCGACGATCTCAGTGAGTGCGTCACTCAGCCCGCCCGGACTGCCGAGTTCGCTCATGTGTACCTCGCTGGTCGGCGTCGGCGCAGCATAGTAGTGGCCACCGTTAGGCAAACGCGGCGCGATGCCGCCACACTCAGAGCGTCCTATGGGGCGAACACCACGACGGCAATGAAATCTCGGCCACCAACGCTGGGCGGCTGTGAGAATCTCCCGCATCCCCTGAGCCTCGCTGCTGATCGCCTCATCTCAGGCTCAACCCCGACTTAGCAAGGAGCAACGACAGGCGGCAGTGGGAATCGACACTCCTGCGTCATCGAAGGGCGAGGCATTCTCAACCCATCGCCGACTTGCGCTGCGACTCGAATGCTTGGCCGGTGAGCCGACCCTTGTAGAGGTCTTCGTTCAGCAGATGGAGGAAGCCGAACCGATCGGCGGGATCGAAGACAAGCTGCCCGTCGACAACGACCTTTTCCGAGTCGAGCCCCAGCTCGTCGGCGTAGTCTGCGACCTGCTCCAGATCGACGTGAGCGAGGTGGCCCCGATGCTCAATGTCTCGGAGCCGGCGCCACGTGCGGGAGTCCCGGAGCGCGACTTCCCGAAGGCTCTCGATACTTGCGGCACTCATGGGGAGGTACGCGGTGATTCCCTCGATCCACGTGGAGACATGCTGCTCCACGAGTCCGATCTGGCGGAACAGCATCTCGAAGGATCTCTGGTCAAGGACAACTGCCCAGTTCCGCCCCAGAACGAAGTGGAAGTCCGGCGAGAAGCTGAAGGCGGGCCCTTCGATTCGCGTTAGCCGTTCCTGACCAATGGCCAAGAATCGTCCGGCCCGGTGTGGCAGCCGCGGGTTCGTGCTTCGCACGAAGAGGACCCGGTCAGTCTCGTCGCCTAACGCGACGGCATAGAGCTTGATCGTCAGATCGAGTTCCGCCGGCGTGACCTGGGGGATCGCCCCCAGGTCGTGGACAAGGCCTCGAAACGCGCCGAGGTCGGCCAGTGTCTCGGCGTCGTCGATCACGAAGAACTCGCCATCGTCGAGTTCTGCCGTAGCGGTGTAGGAAGCCGGCATCCCCTCACCGATGCGATCGCGAGCCCCGTGACACTGCTCACGCAGGGCATGGGCGGCACCCCGGTCGAGTGCGAGATGGCTCGCCTCGATCGTGTCATCGACCATCCGTCCGACCGTGAGGGTGAGAGCCTCCTCAAGCCGCGCGTCGATCTCCTGAAGAATCTCCTCGGGGGAAGTCACACGTCCTCCTGCCGGTGGCGTTCGACCAGCACGCTAGAGCCGATGCGGATACAGCGGCGTGATGCCGACCAAGCGCTGACGTCGCTCTTGGCTACGAGATAGAAGGTCGCGCCTCCGGTCTTGGCGTTGTAAATCCGGTAGCCGAGTAGGTAGAGAAGCGGGTTGACGAAGACGCGGCCGGTAGCCACGTGGATGTGAATAATCAGGGCCACAACGATCGCGCTGATCACGATTTCCTCGGTCGACTTTGACGTATAGATGAGCACAGGCAGGAGGTAGGCACCTATGTGCCCGAGGACCTCCCCGCTCCGATCTTCGATGTCATCAAACTCCAGAGGATCGGCGTTGCCTCGCCGCACGATGAGGACTCCTCCCACGAGGACAATGACTCCGATCGCGGCGGGGATAAGAAACAGCCAGACCCAGTCGCTGCCGCGGGAACGGAACGCCAACAAGCCCAGCGCGGGCGCGAACGCGGCGAGGCCGAGTTCGAGCCGGACTGGAAGGCTGCCGCGGCGTGGCGGTCGGGAAGGCATCGCTCAACCCTACGTCTCGGCTGTGACAGCCGAGATCGGCGAGCGTGGGGACGGTCAGACGGGAACTCGCTCTACGCTCGGCACCCCACGCTGCGCAGCAGGTAGGTTGCAAGCTCGCGGCCGTTGGCACGGGACTGGGAATTCGCCTTGACGACACAACGCACCAACGCCTTCCCTGATCTGGATCGTGATCTGCGGTTCATCCCGTTGGGGGTTGAGGAGCCGCGGACCCTCACGCCCAGTCAGGTTCGTCGGTACAACGAGGTGGGGCATCTGTTCCCCATCGACATCTTCTCAGCCGACGAGATCGCCGAGATCCGGGGCTACATCGACGACCTGCTGGCCGGGGCGCTGGCGGCGGGGTGGGACAACTACCAGGTGGTCAACTGGCACAAGTGTTGCCGGGGCATCTGGGACATCGTGACCGACAGCCGCATCATCGACGTCGTTTCGGACCTGCTGGGCGACACCGTGATCCTGCGCCACAGCCACCTGTTCGCCAAGCTCCCCGGCGACGCCAAGCGGGTCAGCTGGCACCAGGACGCCTCCTACTGGCCGCTCACGCCCAGCCGGGTGGTCTCGGCCTGGCTGGCCATCGACGACGTCGACGTCGACAACGCCGCCATGCAGGTCATCCCCCGCTCGCACCACCACGCGCAACTCGCCTTCCGCGACAGCACCGCCACCGAGAACAACGTGCTGTCCCAGACCGTCGATGACGCCGCCGACTACGGCGACGCGCCCGTCGCCCTGGAGATGCGCGCCGGACAGATCTCCCTGCACAGCGACTGGATCCTGCACGGCTCCGAACCCAACCGCTCCAACCGCCGCCGCTGCGGGCTGGCGATGCGCTACCTCTCCGCGGACGTGCGCGCCTACGACGGCTGGAACACCAACTCCACCTGGTGCCGCGGCACCGACCCCACCGGCCACTGGGCCAACCACCCCCGCCCCGACAGCGAACAGATCCCCACTCCCGAGAGCGCCGCCGCAGACGACCCCGTCAGGGAAGCATCCCTCAGCCCCCACCGCCAGCAATAGCCGGCTGGCCGGCGAGGCCGGCCGAGGCGCCGACAGGTCGAGACCGCCACGACGGCAGGCCGGTCGCCGGGCTCGGCCACCGGATCATCCTCAAGGCTGTCGCACCGTTCCTCCATACTGCGTTGGAGCAGACGAGCGGCACGTCCCTGAACGCGACCAGGGCTTCTGCTGCGACGAGACACCAGGCGATGGAGGCAACATGAGATCTGGTCTGACCGCCCGAGCGAGGGCCCGGTTGGGGAGGACGAGCGTTCATAGCGCTCGTCGGCCTACGAGGACCGGTGCCGTCCACTCCGGGAGGTTGAGGCGGCAACGGTGGCCAAGCACGAGCACGAGAAGCGGCAGGCCGGGCTCAGAGCGCGCATCCACAGGAACGTCATGTGCGCCGGGGGTTGTGGCACCCGATACGGCAAACGACGGAAGGACCACAACTTCTCCGGCGGCAGCGGCATCGAAGGAGGATGGCTCTGCCCGACGAATATCTCGTGCCTCGACGAGCCCATCGGAGATCACTACTGCGGCATGTGCACCCATCAGGAATGGCTCTCCACTATCCGGCAGTCCGAAGACCCGGAAAGCCCCCCGGACGCTGTCGAAACGGCAGAGGCGGTTCAACTCGATCCTGTAGCTGGGTGAGAATCGGCGGGATCGTGCTACGACCCTCCAACGCCGACACTGTGATGGCGACAGCCGTCGGAGTCAGAGATCGATCCCTTACGTCCCGCCTACAGCCACCGGATCCAGGAGTCGCCGCTGATCGGCGGGTCCTCCAGGAATCTCCGCAACGCAACGATCAGATTGCCGGGATAGGCGAGCGTCGCCCGGTTGAAGCGGCTCGGATTCGTGAAGATGAGACCGGCGTGAGGTTCGCCGTCAACAGCCCGAGCGGATGCCAGCACCGTGAAGTCACCCACGTTCTCGGTGACGAGCGCCCGGCCGGTGGTGGCTGCGTGGTCGAGCAGTTCGGCATCGCTGGATCCGCGCAACGACGGGTCGGCAGCAACGGCCACGACATCGAAGCCAGCCTCGGTGAGCGCATCAGCGATGGCCGGCGCGTGCATCTCGTCGAGCAGCAGCCTCACGTCTCGAGCAGCGCCTGCCTGCGCACCCAGGCTGCCTCGGCCTCCTCGGCCACCCGGGCCCGCTCGGCCAGCGCCGCGTCGATCTCGTCGGTGAACTCCGCGTAGTAGGCCACGGCCGCGTCCACCATCGCCTCGCTCAGTCCCAGCAACTCCGCAGCCCGGGACCGCCGCTGCGCCGCGGGCACATCGCCGCCGACGATCGCTCCGATCACGTCGGCCACCTCGGGACCGCCAACCAGCACGGCCCGCCGACCCGCCGGACCGTCCCGGAACAGCACCGTCGGGTGAGCCTCCATGCGCAGGCCCTCATCGATCAGCCGCTCGGCGAGCGGGGAGACGCCCTGGCCGTGGCGACGGGCGCTCTCCTTCAACCGCCCATGCAGCGGCTCGTCCGAGAAGCGGATCGATACAACAGGCATTACTACAGTGTAGTCAGCTGTCATCCGGGTCTGTCCGGGCCGCTCTTCCTGGCCGACACCGCGCGCGATTGGCTGAGGGCATCGAGTCGTATTGCGGCTTCGGAAGGCTCGCCTGAATAGCTCGCCAGGTAGCGGCCAATAGGGCACCCCTACGGCCCGGAGGTGTGCTTGGGCCAGGAAATTGTCAGCCGCTGGCGTGCGCGGACACCTGGCGATTGGCCGCGCAGGCCTGGAGCAGCTGGGTTGCGCCTGTCCGATCACATGTGAAGAATGCCACGCACTTACGGGAATTCCGCGGGGAGAGTGTCCTCTTTATTCCTAGCTTTCGAGAAGGACACCACCGCGCGAGGTGGTGAGTCGTTAGTCACTCCAATCACGGTGCCGGTGCGCCGACGGATTGCCGACTCAGGCGCTGCGCTCTCCGTCCAGATTGCCTCAACTCGGCTGTAGCTCAGATTGGCTGCCATAGCGACCGCGTCGCACGCCGACCCCCCTTCGAAGTTGGCTTCTGATCCGCGATTCTTGCTTCGGGTCGCCGTGAAGCCGCTTGTAACCAACCACTGCACCGCGTCGACGATCCCCCGATCTCTCCCATGGTTCGCATCTGGATCCTGCCCGCGCTTGGTCGGCCGTAGTCGTTCACCCGCGAGTCGATCCGCAACCCACTGGGCCAACTCGGTCGGCAGGGATTCGCCATCTCGGAGAAGCCGTGCGGCAATGAGGTTGAGAGAATCCCACGCCACCACGATCTCCTCCGAACACCAGATGAGACGGCGGAGATACTCGCTCTGCGCCTACGACGGCTGGAACGCCAACTCCACCTGGTGCCGCGGCACCGACCCCACCGGCGGCCACTGGGCCAACCACCCCCGCCCCCACGGCGAGCACATCCCCACCCCCGACAACGCCCCCGACCCCGCCAGAGAAGCATCCCTCAGCCCCCACCGCCAGCAGTAACGCCAGCGGGGGCGGCAAGGTCGAGGCCGGCCGACTCAGGCGACTTGGGTGGCCTGCCCGTTGACTACGCGGCCAACTGCAGGAGGCGGTTGCCGGTCTCGGTGTCGACGTAGGAGAAGCTCTGCGGTGGGTGGAATTCCTTCGACCTCGCACGCAACTCCACGAGAGGAACCGGCCGGCTGAATCGCCTCGGGCTCGCCAGGCGCAGAGCGGTTCCCGCCTCGACGCCCTCGAAGTAGCTCAGGAACTCCCCGTGATCGAGACTGCTTCCGGTGCCGTGCACCTGCCAGAGGGCGCCAAGATGACCGGACTCGACGCTCGTCACGACGCAAGTCCCCAGCAACGCCCGCACCGGCGTCGACGCATAGATGAGCGCAAGTGTCGGAACGCGGATCTTCGGCTCGGTGCGACGAAGTTCAACGGTCTTGACGCCGCTGAGAATCGCATCAGCGAATCGCGGCCTGAGCGACAGGATCATCATCCGATCACGATCGAGCGCCATGCCGTCCACGGAATACTCAGTCATCAGAGCCGCCTTACCTGTCGATGTCGGCAGTCTCGTGGTCGGCAGTACTACTCGGCAGCCTCCCGAGGCAATCCTCAAAGGGCGAGGCCTGCGTCAGGAAGGACGGACGTTTCGAGCATCTCCAGGAACGCCGCGGGTGCGATCACAGGCGGCCTCTGTTCCGGCCATTCGAGGAGATCCTTGTCGCCGCTCACGACGAAGTCCGCCCCGTGCTCGCGGGCGAGGGCGACCAGGTAGTCGTCCGCGCTGTCTCGTGTCAGAGGGCTGACCTCGCCCGGGTCGGCCACGAGGACGGCCCTCTCCGTGACGGCGTCCACGTACCGCTTGGCCGCGTCCAGATCGATCCAGCGTCGCATGTTCGGCCTATCGAGGAGAACCGTCGTGAGCTCCGAGAGCAGACTCGGGCAAACGACGGCCTCGAAGACTGCACCCCGAAGCCAATTCTGCACGATCGCATGCGGGGCGCCGGTGTTGATCGCACCGGACACGAAGACATTGGTGTCCAGCACGACGCGCACAGCGCCGCTCAGACTGCGGGCATACTGCGGCGGACGGCCCGCACCTCGGCGACGGCCAACTCCATGGCCTGCTCGTCCGAGAGGTCGCCATCGTTGGCGCCGGCGTTCTCGGCGAGATCGCGTCGAGCGTCGGCAAAGTAGTACTCCAACACCGCATCCTCGCTAACGCCCAAGGCTCGCCCCACTTCACCCCAACTGGCCCCCCCGGCGCGCGCCGCGGCGACGTGCTCGCGGCGCAGTCTGTCGAGTTGCGCCTCGCCCGCCGCCAACTCGCGCAGCGCCGCCAGCGGATCAGACGGCAGCCTTTCGATCGAGATGACGCTCACGACCCCAAACATAGCGCCGACAGGCGTCCGGCGGCCAGGTACTCCACAGCCGCCACCTCGATGCATCGCCGAGATTCGGGCCTACATCGACGATCTGCTGGCCGCGGCGCTGGCGGCGGGGTGGAACAGCTACGAGGTGGTCAACTGGCACAAGTGCTGTCGGGGCATCTGGGACATCGTGACCGAACCCCGCATCATCGACGTCGTTGCGGACCTGCTGGGCGACACCGTGATCCTGCGCCACAGCCACCTGTTCGCCAAGCTCCCCGGCGACGCCAAGCGGGTCAGCTGGCACCAGGACGCCTCCTACTGGCCCCTCACGCCCAGCCGGGTGGTCTCGGCCTGGCTGGCCATCGACGACGTCGACGTCGACAACGCCGCCATGCAGGTCATCCCCCGCTCCCACCACCACGCCCAGCTCGCCTTCCGCGACAGCACCGCCACCGAGAACAACGTGCTGTCCCAAACCGTCGACGACGCCGCCGACTACGGCGACGCGCCCGTCGCCCTGGAGATGCGCGCCGGACAGATCTCCCTGCACAGCGACTGGATCCTGCACGGCTCCGAACCCAACCGCTCCGACCGCCGCCGCTGCGGGCTGGCGATGCGCTACCTCTCCGCGGACGTGCGCGCCGACGACGGCTGGAACACCAACTCCACCTGGTGCCGCGGCACCGACGCCGGCGGCCACTGGGCCAACCACCCCCGCCCCGACGGCGAAGAGATCCCCATTCCCGAGAGCGCCGCCGCAGACGACCCCGTCAGAGAAGCATCCCTCAGCCCCCACCGCCAGCAATAGCCGGCCGACGGGTCGAGGCCGGCCGACTCAGGCGACTTGCGTGGCCTGCCCGTTGACTACGCGGCCAACTGCAGAAGGCAGTTGCCGGTCTCGGTGGCGACGTAGGAGAAGCTCTGCGGTGGGCGGAACCCCTTCGACCTCGCACGCAACTCCACGAGAGGAACCGGCCGGCTGAATCGCCTCGGGCTCGCCAGGCTCAAAGCGGTTCCCGCCTCGACGCCCTCGAAGTAGCTCAGGAACTCCCCGTGATCGAGACCGCTGCGCCCACCGTGCACCTGCCAGAGGGCGCCAAGATGATCGGACTCGACGCTCGTCACGACGCAAGTCCCCAGCAACGCCCGCACCGGCGTCGACGCATAGATGAGCGCAAGTGTCGGAACGCGGATCTTCGGCTCGGTGCGACGAAGTTCAACGGTCTTGACTCCGCTGAGAATCGCATCAGCGAATCGCGGCCTGAGCGACAGGATCATCATCCGATCACGATCGAGCGCCATGCCGTGGACGGAATACTCAGTCATCAGAGCCGCCTTACCTGTCGATGTCGGCAGTCTCGTAGCCGACGAGGAGTTGGACCGGCTTGGCGTCGGGAAAGGTGGCGATCAATTGGAGTTCGCCGCCGGTGGCCCGGATGAACGAGCGGAGCGTTGACAGCAGCATGTTGCTGCGGTGCTCCAGTCTCGACACCTCGGACTGGTCCATCTCGAGCAGTTCCGCGAGGGTCGCCTGTGTGAACGCTCGTGCCTTGCGCACCTGCGCGAGAGTCGCCTGACGTTCGTTGATCTCCGCGAGAGCGGCCTGAACGCGCTTCCGCGCCCGCGGGTCTGCCTCCACCTCGGCGTAGAAGTCGCGAGGTGTGATCTTGTGCTGCCACGCCTCAGGCGGCACCTCGTCGGTCGAGGCGTCGTCTGCGGGCAGTTGCCTATGTTGTGTATCTTCCATGCCGTTCGGTGCCTCGCCCTTTCTGTGTCGCCTTTTCTTTGTCGCCGCTCTTGGTGTTCGACTCTGTCGTAGCCCTCTTCACTGTTTCGGCTTGTCGTGAGTCGGTTTTTCGTATTCGGCGCATTGACCATTGGCGTTTTGCTTTTGGCGCAATTGTTCGGCTCAGGATTATTTCGTCTGGTCGTTCCCTCCCTCAGGTCGCTTAGAGGCCGCCGCGCTTGACGATCGGCCTGTAGTCCGGGTGGTGACGGCACCATTGCTCCTGCCGTTCCTCTGCCCTCGTCACGTGAGGCGGATACCAACGGTGGCCAAGTTCCGTCTTGTCGCCACCGACGAGCACCACCGCGGCTTCTTCGCCCTCGTCGTCGACAACGAAGGCGAAGAGGATGCGCAGCACCGGAGGACCAACGGCGTACGGCGTGGTTGACGTCGGCGGTGTTCGCCGAAGAGCACCCATGTCGAAACGCGTGGACACGACATCGTGACACTCGGGATCGCCGAGGTTGCGGCCATAGGTCTCCAGAGACTTCAGCAATGCGGCGATTTCAGCGCGAACCTCCCACCAGTCGATTCCGTCGCCGGTGTCCCCGCCCGACAGCGACCGCAGCCAGTTGTCGAACAGAGAGTGGAAGAAGACGTCCACGCCATGCACTCTAACACATATGTGACAGAATGCATACTCCGCAAGGCCCCGAGCGCGGAATCGAGTGCGCCTTGGAGAGGCCGACGCTTGAGGGAGGACGGTGATGGGTGGCCCGGTCGCCTGGCACCAGGACGCCTCCTACCGGCCACTGACGCCCAGCCGGGTGGTCACCGCCTGGCTGGCCATCGACGACGTCGACGTCGACAACTCCGCCATGCAGGTCATCCCCCGCTCCCACCACCACGCCCAACTCGCCTTCAGAGACAGCACCACAGCCGAGAACAGCGTCCTGGTCCAAACCCTCGACGACCCCGGCAACTACGGCGACCCGCCGGTCGCCCTGGAGATGCGGGCCGGACAGATCTCCCTGCACAGCGACTGGATCCTGCACGGCGCCGAACCCAACCGCTCCGACCGGCGCCGCTGCGGGCTGGCGATGCGCTACCTCTCCGCAGACGTGCGCGCCTACCTCGACTGGAACACCAACTCCATCCGCTGCCGCGGCACCGACCCCACCGGCCAATGGGCCAACCACCCCCGCCCACCCGGCGAGCCAACCTCCACCCCCGACAACGCCCCCGACCCCGTCAGAGACGCCTCCCTCACCCGGTAGGGGCGACGGCGGGTACACCAGCAGCCCCGAGACCCACGCGCTTGGGAAGGTTCGTCAGCGCGGTGCGCAAGTTCTCTCAGCCGTCGTCGACCGCAGGTCGCTCAATCGCATCGAGGAAGCGGTACATGCCGGACGACGGGTTGTCGTTGGGAAATCCGGTCCCGTTCCCTTCGTGTCTGGCGTCAAGGGCGCTGGCGCGGCGTGCTGCGGCGTATCGCCGGGGCATGTATGTCGCCCCATCAAGGCCCTTGTCGGTACGTCGGTCGCGTTGGCGGCGGAGGCGAGTCGCGGCGGCGGTGTCGAGCCAGGCCGTTTGATCCTCAAAGTGCAGCGCCAGCCAGAGTTCGAAGCACGGGTTCGAGATGGCAACACGGACGTCGTGGCGCTTGGCAAGCTCGGCGGCCTCCCGTAGATGAGAGTGGTTCTGAGGCCACTCGACGTCGTAGAGGCACCAGATCTCGTCGACCTCGAGTTCGCCGCGAGTCGAGAGATCATGAGCCTTAACAGCTGCGGTGACAAGGGAAAAGGGATCCGAACCGCTGTCGTTACCCGCAACCCGTATCTCTACGGACGCAACCTCGCGAACCACGCGTTCCCGCTTCAACGCCCTCAGATAGTCGGGCTCGGTCTTCGTACCTTCACAGAACACAAGGACGGTCCGTCTCGGCGCATCGACAGCGGCCGCGCGGCGGAGAGACTTCCGCTCACGGGACCGGCGACCGCGCGACTTAGCCATCAGGAGGTCGTGGTCGCGAGCCCGAGAGCGCTGCGCACATCGGCCTGGTCGACGTCGGGTATGGCGCCGAACCGGCCCTGTAGGTAAGCCCTCTCGAGTTTCAGCGATCTCCTCACGCGCTCCCCACGAAACTCGGCCAGAGCCTTGAGCCGTGTAGCGCCATCGGACTCCTTCTCGGTGAGCCAGACCTCGTCGCGGTTGAGGAAACCGAGCAGGGAAGTGTCGTGGCTCGTAAAGATGAGTTGGGCCCCGCGGGGATTGGTGTCGGGATCCTGGAACAATTCGACCAGTCGGGCGGAGAGCCGGGGGTGCAGGCTCGCGTCGATCTCGTCGTACAGGAGCACCTGACCTCGCTTCAGTGCTCCGAGTGCCGGGCCGAGGAGACGGAACCACATCTGGGTTCCCGCGGATTCCTCGTGGAACTCGAATCTGACCGGCTCATCGCCCGCCATGTGCACGAAATGCAACTGACGTCGGCGTCCGGCGCGGTTCGACTCCTCGCTCTCGACAATCTCTTCGGCGTCCATCGATTCCAAGACATCGTCGATTGCGGGGTCGGCAAAGCGAAGCAACTCCAAGGCGACATCTCTGCTTGCAGGTACATCGGAGGGTGACGCGTGACGGGCACTGTGCTCTTCGAGGAACAGACGCCTGGACGAATCGCGAAGATGAGAAATGAATGGAGGTCCCCATCGCTCCTTGAGCCCGAACGCTCCGATTCCCATGATCGCGCGGCCAACGATCCCAATCGCAGGATCCCGTAGACGCGTTGCGGCGGAGAGCGCCAGCGTCGTCGGCGTCAGCAACTCCTGGGTCGCGCCGGCGCCACTGAGCCCGCGGCGAAAGTGGATCTCGTTCCCCTCGCGCTCGAACAGCGTTCGCTGCCTCCGCTCGGGATAGCTGCAAAGGCTCTCGTGCAACACGCCCGAGTCGTCGACCTCAACCCGGTAGCCGTGTCGGACACCGTCCACAACCAAGTCGGTGTCGAACGTCGAGGGCAATTCACATCCGTCGCCGAAATAGTGGGGACTGCGGGGCACGAACCTGTCCCAGGCGCGAAGAGAGTGTCGGACGGCGTCGGCCAGCCAGGCGATGGCGCTGAGCACGCTGGACTTGCCCGACGCATTGGGGCCATAGACGCCGGCGACGGTCAAGACCCGCTCCGAGAGGCGCTCGAAGCCGCGTGCGGCGGCGCGATCCTCGTCGAGGGCGATCATCGACAACTCAACAGGATCCAGGATCGAGCGATGATTGGAAACCTCGAATCGCAGCAGCATGGGTATTCCTCCTTGTGTGAATGCAGCGAGTCCACCTGCAATCAGGTCAATATCATACAGATCTTGCGATGAACGTGCACAATTATACCACTCAGAGCGTCAGCCTTGGCAGTGACACCGGCTCGTCGATGCGTCCGCTGCCATGCTGGGCTCCTCGTCGCCCGAGGCCGCCGAGATCCGGGCCTACATCGACGATCTGCTGGCCGGGGCGCTGGCGGCGGGGTGGGACAACTACCAGGTGGTCAACTGGCACAAGTGTTGCCGGGGCATCTGGGACATCGTGACCGACAGCCGCATCATCGACGTCGTTGCGGACCTGCTGGGCGACACCGTGATCCTGCGCCACAGCCACCTGTTCGCCAAGCTGCCCGGCGACGCGCCGGTCGCCCTGGAGATGCGCGCCGGCCAGATCTCCCTGCACAGCGACTGGATCCTGCACGGCTCCGAACCCAACCGCTCCAACCGCCGCCGCTGCGGGCTCGCAATGCGCTACCTCTCCGCGGACGTGCGCGCCTACGACGGCTGGAACACCAACTCCACCTGGTGCCGCGGCACCGACGCCGGCGGCCACTGGGCCAACCACCCCCGCCCCGACGGCGAAGACATCCCCACTCCCGAGAGTGGCGCCGCAGACGACCCCGTCACGGAAGCATCCCTCAGCCCCCACCGCCAGCAATAGCCGCCCGGCAGGTCGAGGCGCCGACCGCAAGTCAGAGGCCTCAACCTCCGAGTCGGCCCAATGTGAACCCGGGATCGTGTCCCGGAGTCTCCGCACCAAGCTCACCGAGCACCGCGAGAAGATCGGACACGAGCACGGTCATCGATGCGGCGATCACCTCCGCATCGGCGTTCACGCCGGCTGCACGGACAGCCATTTCGGTTCCGGCACTCTCGGCGCGGCCGAACAACCGAGGCAGATGATCGAGCGCCTCGGCGGTGATGGTCGCACAGGGTTCGGATCGTGTCAGCAACACGATGCGTCCTGCGAGATCCGCGGTCTCGGTCGCTTGCAAGAGCCGGAGCACATCCAGCGCGTCCTTGTCCTTGATCCGGTTCGGTGTCTCAGTCTCGGCACGGTCGGCGATCTTGTGGATCTTCGCAACCAGGAGCGCGCCAGGGCCGGCAACGTTCATTACGACCGATCGGTGGTCGGTGGGATCCAGCGAGACGAGTGTCCGACGGTCCCGGTCGACGAGCGCGCCCTCCAAGCCCTTCGCACGCCGTGCCACTCGCTTGCCGTGTGGTCCCAGGCGAGCGCCACGCGAGCCGGCTCCCGCCAATGCCTCGGGAACCATCAGATCGATTCGCACACCATCGGCGCTGTGCCACTCCCCCGGTTGCTCTCCCGCCGAGAAGCCGCCTGTAGCCATCAATTCCGCCACCGGCGGCGAGTCACCCAGTGCAATGGGGTTGAGAGAGAAGTCGGCGTCGGTCGTGTACTCAGGGACGGAGCCAAGTGTGGAGTCGACGAGATCTGCCTCCCCTGCATGGACGTAGATCGCTTGCGCACCGACAAGCACGACTGCATCGAGGTGCGCGGCAAGCGCGTCCGCGGCGTCGAGCAGCGTCCTGCGGGCGCGGACGTACTGGGGATCAGGCGCACCAGGCATTCTTGTTCTTCTCCATCCAGATCAGCATCTGCTCGCCCTGGGAGGGTTCGCGGCCGGGACCGGTGAGCAGGTCGACCGCGAGTTGGCTCGGTGCGACACATCGGAGCCCATCGCGTTCGACGGTCCGGTCGAATACGACCGGGTCGAACGGCTCCAAGAGCGTGACGTTGGCACCGGTGTCGGTCTCGCGCAGTCCGAGGCGCTCGCTTGCCTCTGCGGCATCGATGACGTAGAGAGCAGCTACTCTGGCCGGCGCCACGGGATCGAAGTACTGCGCTGCGAAAGCGCCCGTGGCGGCATAGTCGATCGTCGCCCCACGGAGCTTCTCGATGATTGCCCCCAAACCCCGCGGTTCGAGAAGCGCCGTGGCTGTGTTCGATCCCGCCTGGTCGTAGTCCTCTGCCCACCGGCGGATCGCTCCTTGCCAATCCACGGCCTCCACCTGGCCCCGCGGTTGGCGGGTCACCACACCCTCGCGCTCCAGCAGTCTCACGACACGCGACAGCGTCGGGGCCGGGATGTCTGTCACTTCAGCCAGTTCGCGAACACCGAACGGGGGAGCGGTGTCGACGATGGCGCGGACGGCGCAGGCGGCACCGCGGCCTCGCAGCGACTGCAGCACGTCGCGCCGCGGCCAGGGGTCCCTGTCATCACCACCATCGCTGATGAACAGCCCGGGAGAACTCGCTGTGATGCGGACGTTGCCTGTCGTGTCGATGTAACCGACATCCAAGCCTCGCAACAGTTCCCGAGCCCGAGGCGACAGGTACGCGGCGCCAAGCACGGGGACCACACCGAGCATTCCCTCGCTCGTCGCCTCCTCGACTTGCCGCACCAACTCCGGGATCCTCCTGGGTTCAACCCGGGCCTTGATCTCGACAGCAAGCAGCGCAGTCTCGCCGGCGGGAGACGTGAGCTCGATCAACAGGTCCACCGCCACCTGATCGCGAGACACCGGCAGTTCCGAGCGGACCGTCCAACCCGGCGGCACCCGTTCGGCCAGAATCCGTTCAATATCACTGGCAATTCGCCTCTCGGTGGGTAACGAGTCGCGCGTCCTGGCCGGCCCTCTCTCTCCTATTGGTGTCTGTTTCACAATTAGTACTGTATCGGCATTGGTGAGACATAGCTATTTCTGAAACAGTTGCCAGGCGGCGGCACGCCGGCTCTAGCCACCACAACGATTGGAGAATGGGTTCGATGGCATTGCAGTTTGGATTCGTCCGCCTCGGGGATCGAACCCAATCATCTCTGCGCGAAAGCCCGCCTAGGATTCCCGCCTGCTGCGCGCTACTCCACCGCACCTCCCCGGTGAGTTGGCGCGATGCCGACGACCTGCTCGTACTTCTCCGGGTCGCTCAGGCCATGCAAGAGCTTCTGCACCCAGGCTTCTGTGTACCCGTATCCACCGGATAGTCGATCCCAGCGGCAGTAGCGTTGATCTGTCGCCTCCGGCTCCAGCGCGCCTTGGGGCGGTCGCACCTCGAAGTGCTTCCAGCACGCGGTGTGCGTGCTCATCGTGAAGCGATACGGCAAGCGCTCGTCCACCAGGTTGACCACCTCCTTCGGCTTGAGCAGGTCGGCTGATACCACTGGCGTGATCTTTCGCTTCGTGACGACGGTCGTGTTCGCAAGTTGCGCCTCAAGCTCCGGCGTCACCTTGTCCGGAGGTACAAATCGGACCACTGAATCGGCAGACCGCTCCCGATTCGCGGCGACCGGGACGAAGAACACCCGGAGGCAGTACTTCGAACTGGTTCGAACCTCGTCGTCCACGCCCGCCCGGTGCTGGGAGAGAAAGTCCGACACGTTCACCGGCAGGCGCGCCTGCGCCTTGCGGAGTGACAACAGGGAGCCGTCGCTCCGGAAACCGCTCAACTGCAGCGGTACAGCCAACCGCTCCCCGAGCGTGGCCTCCTTGCCGAACTCGGCGAGCAGGACTTCCTCAAAGTTGAGCAGCATCGCCTGCGCCTCGCCGGTGATCTCCGTGTCGAGCGCCGGCAGGTAGCGATGCGCGATCTGGTTCCGCAGCTTCAGGAAGAAGTCGATGTTCGCTCGGACGGCTCGATGCTCGTCATCCGCTAGTGCCAGGTGCACGAGCTCCCACGTGCCCAGGACCTTCGCCCGACCGTCGATCAGAACCTGCTCACCGCTCTCGTCGCGCTCGAAGTAGTCGATGCCGTCGCGCTCCAGGATCGCTTGGAACAGGGAGTTCCAAGCGCCCACCATCAGCACGACGAACGTCTCGGTTCTGTAGCCGGCCACCGGGTCGTTGTAGATCCTCACCGCGGCGAGCGCGCTCTCTCGGGCGTTCGCCAGGAGGCGGTACTCCTCAGCGAGATCCCCGGCTGCGGTCGGCGAGATGCCCCGTGAGCGGAGAAGCGCCTCGAGATCCTCGATCCGAGACGTCTGATGGGACTTGCTCTCGGTTTCGACATCGAGCCACTTCTTCACGTAGCCCGTGAACTTCTTGCCGTGCGCGGTGGCGTTGTCCCAGTACTCGATCTCAAGCTGCGACTTCGGCTCCCCCTGCTGCCAGCGCTCGTACATCTCGGTGGCAATCCGGATGTGTTCCTCGTTCGAGAGTTCTTCGTCGTATCCGTTCACCTCGTCACCTCACTTCGCCTGTCTGGACTTCCGAGTCGTCGCCGCCCGTTCGTATCGGGTGAGAGTCGCGCGTCACGGCACTCAGAATGAGGCTCTCGACACACTGCGCGGGTCAGCTGGCACCAGGACGCCTCCTACTGGCCGCTCACGCCCAGCCGGGTGGTCTCGGCCTGGCTGGCCATCGACGACGTCGACGTCGACAACGCCGCCATGCAGGTCATCCCCCGCTCGCACCACCACGCCCAACTCGCCTTCCGCGACAGCACCGCCACCGAGAACAACGTGCTGTCCCAAACCGTCGACGACGCCGCCGACTACGGCGACGCGCCCGTCGCCCTGGAGATGCGAGCCGGACAGATCTCCCTTCACAGCGACTGGATCCTGCACGGCTCCGAACCCAACCGCTCCGACCGCCGCCGCTGCGGGCTGGCGATGCGCTACCTCTCCGCAGACGTGCGCGCCGACGACGGCTGGAACGCCAACTCCACCTGGTGCCGCGGCACCGACCCCACCGGCCACTGGGCCAACCACCCCCGCCCCGACGGCGAAGAAATCCCCATTCCCGACAACGCCCCCGACCCCGTCAGAGACGCCTCGCTGAGCCGCTGACGCGGGATGGCGATCTGAGGGGCCGAAGCTTGGCCCAGGGGCGGCCCACCCAGGTGACCTGCGGATGCACGTGACGTTGCTCGATCCAGCGGGGGTAAGGCGGGCCGGCAGCGTCCCGGCGCTAGGGCTTCATCCGGTCGGAAAAAGAGAGACCCGGCCCCCGTAGGGACCGGGTGGGTTATGTCAGTCAGTATAGCCAGCGGGCCGCGGTCGGCGCAAGCAGCCGAGGCCGACTGGAACGGCTGTTACCAGGCTGCCGGCTTGCGGGCACCGCCGACCACTTCGGGCAGTTGGTGGCCGAAGAAGTCCTCAGCGGTGAGCCGGTACCACCAGTGTCCGCCCACGCCCTCGTGTGGCTCACCCCCGAGATCTCTCGCAGTGGGCCGCCCTCGTGGATTCACCGTGGCCGTCGGCACACGGGTCCGAGCATGCTGCTTAGAGTGAGCGAACCGGGATGCCGAGGCGACTGGGGGATGAGATGGGCGAGAAGCGTCTTGTTGTTCGGAATGGGCACGGCGAGTGGGAGGTGCGCATCCCCGGAGCGCACAAGCCGGTATCGCAGCACCGGTCGCTCGACGACGCCAAGCGAGAGGCGAGGGAGTTCGTGGCGAAAGCCGGAGGCGGCGAGGTAATGATCCTCGTCTGATCCCCGATCCGCGGCGACGCCACTTTCCTGCGTCGTCGAACAGTGGCGTCCAAGGACTACCGGTTTTCGACACTGTTCAATGTCGCTCTTCGACGGGAACAGAATGCCACTAATATGCTAGCATTCTGAAACATGAGGACTCTGTACCTGCGCAATGTGCCCGAGGAGGTCGTGCAACGCCTGGGGGTGCTGGCCGCGCGTGAGGCGATGTCGGTTTCGGCCTTCGCCGTGCGGGAGTTGGCCGTCGTGTCCCGGCGAGCCGACAACGCGGCCCTGCTCGGTGATCTTCCCGACCTGGACGTGACCGCCTCGGACATCGTGGCCGACTTGCACCGGGGGCGCGCCGAGCGGTGATCGTCGTCGATGCTTCAGCAGCCGTGTTGGGACTCCTCGACGACGGCGACGCCCGCCGGCGGCTGGCCACCGATCGCCTGGCCGCTCCGCACCTCGTCGATGCCGAGGTGCTGCACACCGTCGGCCGCCAGGTGCAGCGCGGCGTCATCGAGGCCGCCGACGCGGCGAGGGCCGTCCGCAGCTGGCAGCGTCTCGGCGTGCAACGCTTCCCGGTGGTCGGGATCCTGGATCGCCTCTGGGAACTTCGCCACAACGTCACCGCCTACGACGCCACCTACATCGCGCTGGCCGAGGAGTTGGACTGCCCGTTGCTCACCGCCGACGCCCGGCTGGCCAGTGCCGGCGGCCCGAGGTGCACCTTCACCGTCGTCTCCCACTGAGCGACAACCCCAGCAGCGCCCAGAAGGCGGCCGGGCCGGCGGCGCTTGGCGACATCTCGACATAACATTGAATCAAATAGCACAGTTATTCACTAGGATTACAATCGATGGTGCCCGCCCGACGGCCGCTGGACCTCGGTCCCGGCGCAATACGACTGTGCTACACTCCTGGCGTGAGCACGACGACCACCATCCGACTCAGCGATGAGGACCGGCTGCTTCTGGCTGAACTCGTCCCCGAATTCGGCGACCAATCGCAGGTCATCCGCCACGGAATCCGGCTGCTTGCCCAGGAACTCCGGCGCCGCGAGACGCTCAATGACGTGCTCGCAGCGTGGGCGGCAGAAGCCGGACCCCTCGACGAGGAGGAAGTCGAGTCCATGCGCCGGCGCTATTTCGATCGGTGATCCTCGACGCAGGCCTGCTGGTCGCGGTCGATCGCGGCGAGCGAGGTGCTCGCTCGTTCCTGGCGGCGTCCGTGAGAGCCGATGAGGCACTGCACACGACTGCGCCGGTGCTGGCCCAGGTCTGGCGCGACGGGGCACAGCAGGCGCGGCTGGCCCACATCGCAAAGTCGATCGTCGTGCATCCATTCGCAGCCGACGACTACACCGCCGTGGGCCGGTTGTTGGCCAGATCAGGCACCGGTGATGTCGTCGACGCACACCTCGTGGTGCTCGCCGTCCGAACCGGGCACAGCATCATCACCGCCGACGCCGACGACTTCATCGCCCTCGCCGGACACCTCGGCACCGCGGCGCCGAAGATTCACCGCTGGTAGCCGACCGGCGGCGGGTGCTGGGTGCCGGCCCGCTGTCGGCGCTGTCGCACCGCCTCCTTATGTTGGGCACCATGACATCGCAGAATTCCACCCGTGGCACCGACGCTGATCCGGACAACACGCCTTCGGGCAGGGACCGTCCGGCGACGCGGTGGTTGGTGTGGGTTGCCTTGGCGGCGGCCATCGTCGTGGCGGCGGTCTGCGCGACCGACGACCCGGAGGTGGCTGCGCCGGTCGGGGCGCCGGCCGGGGGCGACCCGGGCGACTGCTACACCACCGAGGCCGACCAGCCGCAGCATCCCCGCGACACCAACCGCTACCTGGTGGCGCTGACCGCCGGCGGGGCGCAGGCCGGCGCCTTGGACGAGTACGCCCACTGCCGGCACCTGCCGGCGATCAACCCGGAGTCGGCCGATCCCGGCTGCTACAGCACCGGCGACGACAACCAATGGAACCTGACGGGAGTAAACCTCTATGCCCTGGCGTTGCTAAAGGGTGGCGCCTCCGCGGGGGCGCTAGACAAGTACGCCAAGTGCCAGTTCATGCCTGCGGTGCTGGGCGGCGCTGACGACGGAACGGAGTGAGCAATGCGACGGATGCACGTGGGACTGCGAGTGGAGAACCTCGACGAGTCGATCGGCTTCTACACCAAGCTGCTCGGCACCGGGCCCACGCTGGTGCGGCCGGGCTACGCCAAGTGGCTGCTGGACGACCCCCGGGTCAACTTCACGATCGACACCCACGGCGAGGCTCCGGCCGGGTCGGCCCACTACGGCATCCAGGCCGAGACCGAGCAGGAGCTGGCCGACCTGCGGGGGCAGATCGACTCGGCCCGCCTACCCCGTGCCGATCAGGACGGCGAGGTGTGCTGCTACCACCTCCAGCACAAGTCGTGGGTCACCGATCCCGACGGCGTGATGTGGGAGGCATTCTTCACCGAGGCGGTGGCGGAGGAGGGCTACGGCACCACCCAGCTGCCCCGCCCGGCCGACGCCTGCTGCGCCTGACACCCGTCGCCAGGGACCGAGAGGAGCGAGATGGGCAAGGTGATCCTGATCACCGGGGCATCGTCTGGTATCGGCCGTGAGGCCGCGATCCTGCTGGGCAGGCAGGGGCACCGCGTCTACGCCGGCGCCCGCCGGCTGGAGCGCATGGCCGACCTGGCGGAACGGGCCGGCGGTGACGTCACCGCGGTCGAGATGGACGTCAGCAAGGGCGACGACAACAAGCGGGTCGTCGACCAGGTCATCGAGGCCGAGGGACGGATCGACGTGCTCATCAACAACGCCGGCTTCGGGCTCTACGGTCCCATCGAGGACCTCCCGATCGACGACGCCCGCTACCAGTTCGAGGTCAACCTCTTCGGCCTGGCGCACCTCACCCAACTCGTCCTGCCGCACATGCGCTCCCAGGGCTCGGGGCGCATCGTCAACGTCTCCTCGATGGTCGGCAAGGTCTTCATGCCGCTGGCGGCCTGGTACGACGCCACCAAACACGCCCTCGAGGGCTGGTCCGACTGCCTGCGCTACGAGACCGCGCCCTTCGGCATCCAGGTGGTGCTCATCGAGCCGGGCGCCATCAAGACCGAGTTCGACGACGTGAGGATGGCCCAGCTGGAGGCGCTCCCCGCCGACTCGGCGTACCGCAGCCAGATCGAGAAGTTCAAGAAGCTCGTCGACGCACCGCCGGACCTCGACCGCCAGACCCCGCCGGAAGTGGTCGCCCGGGTGTACGCCAAGGCCGCAACCACCCGACGGCCGCGCCGGCGCTACATCACGGGAACGTACGCACGGCCATGGATGTACACCCGGAGGTGGCTCGGCGACGGGGCCTACGAAATGATCCTGCGCCGCGCCTACCGGTGAGGGCGATCCTGCGCCACCGAGCGCACCGGTTGATCCCGCGCCGGGCCTACCGGTGAGAGCGGGCCGGCGCCACCGGGGGCACCGCAAGAGGGGATAGCACCATGAGCAAGGTCATCCTGATCACCGGTGCGTCGGCCGGCATCGGGCGCGAGGCGGCGATCCTGATGGCGCAGAGGGGCCACACGGTGTACGCCGGCGCCCGGCGGGCCGATCGGCTGGCCGAGTTGGCCGAGCACGGCGTGACACCTGTGCAGATGGACGTCAGCGTCGGCGCCGACAACGAGCAGGCCGTCAGCCGGATCCTCGACAGCGAGGGGCGGATCGACGTGCTCGTCAACAACGCCGGCTTCGGCCTCTACGGGCCCATCGAGGACATCCCGATCGACGAGGCCCGCTACCAGTTCGAGGTGAACCTCTTCGGCCTGGCGCACCTCACCCAACTCGTCATGCCGCACATGCGGGCGCAGCGCTCGGGGCGGATCGTCAACATCTCGTCCATGGTCGGCAAGGTCTTCACGCCGATGGGGGGCTGGTACGTCGCCACCAAGCACGCCCTGGAGGGCTGGTCGGACTGCCTGCGCCTCGAGGCCGCACCCTTCGGCATCCAGGTCGTCCTCATCGAACCCGGTGCCGTCCACACCGAGTTCGGCGACGTGATGGTGGCCCTCATGGAGAAGTTCCCCGACGACAGCCCCTACCACGCGCAGATCGAGTCGCTCAGCAGCCTGATGGCAGACCCGGGTGCCGTCGAATACCGCACCCGGGCGACGGCCGCCGCCAAGGTCTACGCCAAGGCCGCCACCACCCGCCGCCCACGCCGGCGCTACGTCACCGGAGCGCTGGCGCGACCCTGGATGTATACCCGGAAGTGGTTCGGCGACGCCGTCTACGAGTTCACCGTCTGCCGCCGACTCCTCTGACCGTTCGCCCGCGGCCTCCGCGGCGGCCGCTCCGCCGTCACTCCGTCGGCACCGCGTCGAAGTCGCGCAGCCTGAAGAGCTCGCCACCCCGGAGCTCGAGGCCCACCACGGCGGGGATGTGGGGTTCGACGGCGAACGCCTCGTCCTCCGCCCGGTCGAGGATCGACACCTGGATGGTGGCGCCCTCCAGCTCCACCCCCGGCACCGCGATGCGGTCGCCGAGGAAGATGCTGTCCACGTCACGGAACCCACCGCCGGCGTCGCCGAGGATGGCGTGGACGGTGTAGAAGGTCCCCGACCCGCCGGTATTGGTGGCGAGCACGGCAACCCCGTCGAGGATGCCGTCGCCGTTGAGGTCGCCGGCGGTCCCCGTGATGAACGACGAGTGGACCCTGGCCTCCTCGTCGGCGAACCGACCGCTCTCGTCGAGTTGCACCTGCTCGTCGGTGACGGTGGGGATGCTGTAGATGACGTCGGCGAACGCCGACCGGAAGACCCCGAAGTCACAGGCGGCCAGCACCGCGGTCACGGCCCCGAGCACGCCCAGGAGCAGGGCCGGCGACTGCACTGACCGGAGTGGCCTCATGACCGCAGGGTACCGGGCAGGGTCCGTGCCGACTGAGTTGTCTGCGTCATTTCCAACGGATCTCGAACGCCTGTCATGACTGTCACAGGGGTCGAATAGAGTACGGGTACCGGTCGATGACCTCCGCTCTTGCGGGGGTCGAGCTTCCCAACCGGCTTGTCGGCTCAGCCGACCCGAGCCCGACGGCGATGCGTTCCCAGGGGGAGCCTCCGATGACCGAGTTGAGCCTCTTCTCCAACCAGAACCCACCGGCCGCGGCGCCAAGCGGCACCAGACCGGACACCGAGTGCCCGTTTGATCGGCGGGTTGCGCCGGCATCACCGACCACCTCCCCCGCCAGCGGGTCCGGCCGCGGCGGACCCACCTCCCAGGATCGCCCCGACCAGCCGGAGACACCGACGCCGCCCACCACCTCCCCCACCGGCGGATCCGGCCGGGGCGGGCTCTCGTCGGCGGAGTTGTTGGGGCTGTTGGATGGGCTGGTTGCGGGTTTGGGCGGTTTGGGCGGTGGGCGCCTCGAAGAGTGCCTGCGCCTGGTGGGACGCTGCGAGTCCCGGTTGGCGGCGGTGAAGGCCGACAAGGTCGCCGAGTTGGCACAGTGGCGGGGCGAGGCGCACGCCGCGGCGGTGCTGCGGGGCGATTTGAAGCAGTCCCGGGGCGGCGCCCGCCGGGAGGTGCAATTCGCCGAACGGCTCGGCGATGTTCCCAAGACCGCCGAGGCGCTGGCGGACGGTTCGATCACGCCCCAGCACGCCCGGGCGATCGCTGACGCCTCGGCGCACACACCGGTCGACGAGGCGGAGTTGCTGGACGCCGCGGCGAGCGAGCCAGCTGATGTGTTTGCCCGCACGGTCCGCGATCACGTCAACGAGCGGACCGCCGAGGAGGACCTCGAGGAGCGCCGGCGCCGCCAGCGGGCCCGGCGGGAGGCGACCATCAAGCAGGAGTCCGACGGCATGTACAAGCTGTTCGGCACCTTCGACCCGCTGGCCGGCGCCCGCATCGAGACCGCGCTCGCGGCGATGGCCAAGCACCTGTGGCACAACGAGGACCCCAAGAACCGCGCCAGCGCCGCCCAGCGCTACGCCGACGCGCTGGAAGCGCTCATCACCCGCCAGGGCGCCCCAACCGGCGCCGCCAAGGCGCAGCGCACCACCCTGGTGGTCGTCGCCGACTACGACTTCGCTGCAGACCAACTGGCCGACGCCCAACTGATCGACGGCACGCCCCTGGCGCCCAGCGAAATCCTCAAGATCGCCCTGGAGGCCGACATCCTGCCCGCCCTGTTCGACACCAAGGGCCAACCCCTGTGGCTGGGCCACAAGTGTCGTACCGCCAGCGTCGCCCAACGCGTCGCCCTGGCGATCCGCGACCGGGGCTGCGTCATCTGCGGCGCCGCCAACAGCTACTGCCAAGCCCACCACGTCATCCACTGGGAAGACGGAGGCCCCACCGACATCGACAACCTCTGCCTGCTGTGCAGCGACTGCCACCACAAGCAGATCCACGAACTCGGCGCCGACCTGACCCGCCAACCCGACGGCACCTACCGCCTCGAACACCCACCCAACTTCGCGAGCCTCACGGGCCACAACGGCAAGACCCGAAACGGCAAAGCCCGAACCGCCAAGGCCCACCCGGGCAGACACGGCCCGCCAAGCAACAGACACGGCACCGCCACGGACCGGGAGCGCTGAGGGCAGAGACCGCCGACGCCTTCCTATGCTCCAGCGATGCGCCGGCCCCTCTCTCGAGCCTTTGCCGAGGTCGACGTGTTCACGTCGGTGCCGTACCGAGGCAACCCTCTCGCCGTCGTCGCCGACGCCGAGGGGCTCAGCACCGAGGAGATGCAGCGCTTCGCCTCGTGGACGAACTTCTCCGAGACCACCTTCCTGCTGGCGCCAACCCCAGCGAACGCCGACCAGACCGACCCGTCCGACCGCACCGACCAGGGCGACCAGACCAACCAGGCCAGCGAGACCGGCACAGCCGACTACCGGGTGAGGATCTTCACGCCCGACCGGGAGTTGCCGTTCGCCGGCCACCCCACCCTGGGCAGTTGCCGGGTCTGGCTCGACCAGGGCGGAGTCCCCCGCCGGCCCGGTGTGATCGTCCAGGAGTGCGGCGCCGGGCTAGTCACGATCCGCTCCGGTCACAACTCGGGTAGCAGCGCCGGGAGCCCCACCAACGGCCCTGGGAGTCCCGCAAGCTCCAACAACAGCCGCCTGGCCTTCGCCGCGCCCCCCTTGGTTCGCTCGGGGCCGGTCTCGGCTGAGGACCTGGTCCTCGCCTGTGAGATCCTGGGCATCGATCCCGGCACGCCCGGCGCGCTCGATTCCCCGGTCGTGGACTCGAACTGGGTGGACAACGGACCGCCATGGATGGCGGCGTTGTTGAGGTCGGCGGACGACGTGCTGGATCTGCGCCCCGCATCGTCCAACCCCCACGGCCTGTTCATCGGGGTGGTCGGGCCATATTCGCCCGGCTCGACAGCCGACGACTCTGCCATCGCCAACGCCGCCGAATCCTCCAAGTCCGCCGAATTCGCCGAGTCCGCCGACGGCATCGATTTCGAAGTGCGTGGCTTCTTCCCGCTGCGCGGCGCGCTGGCCGAGGATCCCGTGACCGGCAGCCTCAACGCCTCGCTGGGCCAGTGGCTCACCGCCGCCGGCCACGCCACCGCTCCCTACACCGCCAGCCAGGGAGCCGCCCTCGGCCGCGACGGCCGCGTCTACATCGACCAGGACCCCGACGACACGATCTGGGTCGGCGGCGAAGTGGTGACCTGCATTCAGGGCACCATCGAGATCTAGCCGGACACCGGCGGCCCACGCCCGGACAGACACGGACAACTGAGGGTGGGGGACGCCGGGGGCCGGCGCCGGATCGATTTCGCCAGACGATCCGCCGACGGGCACCGGCGGCCCACGCCCGGACGCCAGTCGCGCTCAGGTGACGACCGGGTGCTCCAGGATCTCGGGGGCGATGCTGCGGGGTTGCCACCGGCCGTAGTCGGCGCCGACGTGCAGCCTGCCGTCCGAGACGATCGTCCTGCCGCGCAGGATCGTGGCGACAGGCCAGGCTGAGACCTCCCATCCCTCCCAGGGGCTGTAGTCGCCGTCGTGATGCAGATCCTCCATCGTGATCGTGCGCTCGACGTCGAGGTCCCAAATGGCCAGGTCGGCATCGGCGCCGGGCTGGATGACGCCCTTGCGGGGGTATAGGCCGAAGATCCGGGCGGGGTTCGTGGCGAACAGCTCAACGAACCTTTGCAGCGACAGCCGTCCGCGCTTGTGGCCCTCCGACAGCAGGATCGTGCCGCGGGTCTCGATCCCGACGTGGCCGCCGGGGACGGTCTCGATGTCGTGGCCGCCCAGCTTCACCTCCAGCGACGTCGTGTACTCGTCGGTTGCGACCGTGGTGATGTCGCCGGCTGTCACTCCCGCCCAGAGCTGTGCACGGTCATCCGGCGACGGCAGGCCCATCCCTATGTGGTAGCGGGCGCCCTCGGGCTTCAGGTAGTCCTCCTCGGAGAAGCACAACAGGTTGTGCAGCGTCTCGGCGTAGACCGGCCGGCCCCGGCGCCGCTCGGCGGCAACCACCCCGACCGACTCGCCGGCGGTCGTGTGCACGAAGTACGCCGCCGCCTGCGCCTCGGCGGCCAGCGCCGCCACCTGGCGGAACGCCAGCGCCTCGCCGAACGGCGTGTGGGCGCAGCGGATGTTCCGGAGCTCGTTGCGGCCCTCCCGGCGCAGGCGTGCCTCGTTGTACTTGATCAGGTCATCGTCCTCGGCGTGGACCATGACGATGCCGCCGGCCTCCTGGGCGATCCGCATGGCGGCCAGCACCGACCCGTGGTCGATCCGGATGCCCGCCTGGCCCGTGGTGACATCGGTGGTGAACACCTTGAACGAGGGTGTGCCCTGCTCGACGGCGGTTGCGATGCTGACCAGGGTCTCCGCCGAGGCCGAGCCGGTGATCACCGGGTGGAAGGCGAAGTCCACGAACGACCGGCCCGTGAAGATCTCCTGCCGCTGCGCGACCGCCTCGGTGGTGTCGTAGGCCCGGTCGGTCACGTGCACATCCAGGAAGGCGAACGACAGCACCGTCGTGGTTCCCCCGAACGCGGCCGCCCGGGTGGCCCCCTCGGGAGGCTGCAGCCAGACGTCCGCCCCGCCGGTCCAGCCCCGGTGCATCGGCTCGTGGATGTGTGCGTGCGACTCGATGCCGCCGGGCGTGACGACCTTGCCGGCGGCGTCGATCACCGTCGCGCCCTCGGCCACCGGCACCGCGCCGGGCGAGGCCACATAGGCGATCCGCTCGCCGGCGATGCCGATGTCCAGGTGGCCCTCGCTGTGCGGTGTGACCACCCAGCCGCCCCGGATGACAGAGTCGACCATGGACCCCGAAACTACGCCCCCATCACCCGCACCGGAGAACCGACACGATCGGCACCACGAGCACAACCGGCTCGAACCCCCACGAGCCACGCATCAACCATCAGCCCCGCCCCAAAGCCCGGCCGCCCGCACCGCACAACCGGCACAACCCCCCAGAAACACACACCGGGCACCCATCAGCCACGGGATCCGCCGCCATCACCTGGTCCCCGACCGAAGCGGGGCAGCACCAACTCGGCCCAGGAGCCGAGGCGTCGGCGGTGCTCGCCCAGGTCGGCGTCGATGGCGCCGTCGAAGTTGGCCGCCCCGGCCGCCATCGCCGCCCGGATCTGAGACTCGACCTCGTCAGGCGTCCCGCAGAACATGAAGCGCCCGCGGATGTAGTCGCCGATGCCGAGGGCGTCGGCCCGCTCGACGTATTGGCGCTTCAGGTCGCCGGTCACCTTGCCGTGGGTCACCAGGTCGTACTGCTCGCCCAGCCGGGCGATGCCGTCCCGGTACTCCTCGGGAACGAACTTGCCGTCGACGCGACCCCTGGCGAAGTGCAGCGCGAACGCCGTCGCCGCCCAGCCGCCCTCGGCGAGCGCCGCACCCGGCTCGGAGTCCACGAACCAGAAGCAGGTGAACCACACCTCCAGGTCCGCGAGTGTCCGGCCGGCCGACTCGGCCCCCTCGGAGACGAGCTCCAGGCAGCCCGAGACCACCTCGGGCAGGATCCCCAGACCGCAGATCACCCTGTCGGCGATCTCGCCGGCCAACCGCAGCGCCCGCGGCCCGTGCGCCGACATGATGATCGGGACCGACACCCCCCGACCCCACTCCAGCCGGCACTCTGCCCCCTGGTAGCCGGCCGTGCCCTCGGCGAGCAACTGCCGCACGGCCGCGACGTACTCCCGGAGGTCGTCCAGTCGGGCGGCCGAGTGGCCCAGGTGCCAGACGCCGGTCCCGCCGGAGCCGATCCCGAAGTACGTCCGGCCGGGTGCCAGATCCTCCAGGGTGGCGATCGCCGAGGCGGTCACGACGGGATGGCGGCTGACCGGGTTGGAGACCCAGGTGCCGATCCGCATCGCGCTCGTCTCGCGGGCCACCGCCCCCAGGGTCAACCACGGCTCCCTGAACAGTGCCGGCGAGTCCCAGACACCCATCCGGTCGTAGCCCAACGCCTCGGCCTCACGCATCTCCGCGGCAACCCCGCCGGGCGGCCCGGGCGTCACACTGAAACCGAAGGCGGGCTGGCTCACGAGGGCGGCCCGCCCGTCGACATCAGCTCCCAGACCCGTTCGATCGGCAGTTCATGCGCGGTATTGCCGTCGCGGCCGGTCATGGTCTCAGCCGCGAACAGGGCGTTGACGATCGCTTCCTCGGTGGCATCGACGGTTGCCTCGTACAGGGCCACCAGCATTCCGGCGTCCACCAGCAGCGGCCGGGCGCCCGCCGAGCCGGGCAGATCACTCGCGGATCCCGGTAAGTCCTCTCCGGATTCCGGACCGGACCGCCGAGGACTCCCCGCCTGCCCGCCACTCCCCAGCCGGCCACTGCCCAGGTCACTGTGGCCGGTGGCGAAGGCGATCGACAGGTCACCCGACCAGTACTCCCCTACCCCGCCTGCCCGGCCGATGCCCAGCGCCGTCCGGGCGGCGAGGCTGCGGCACTGGTGGGGCAGCAGCGGGGCGTCGGTGGCCACCACCGAGATGATCGATCCCATGCCCTCGGGCAGGTCACCGCCCGGCAGCGGGACCACGCCCTCGTCCAGGTGCCGTCCCACGGGGAACCCGTCGATCACGAGCCGCCGCCGGGAGCCGTGGTTGGCCTGCACCAGCACACCCACCGTGTAGCGGACTGTGTCGTCGCCCGTTTGGCCGGCCACGTCACCGCCCGTCGTCGCGGCCACGAACCGCGACGACGTGCCGATGCCGCCCTTGAAGCCGTGGCAGATCATGCCCGTGCCGCTGCCGACATTGCCCTCCTGCACCGGGCCCGAACTCGCCCCCTCCAGGGCCGCCCATACGTCTTCGGCGGAGACATGCGACCAGTTGATGTCGTTCAGGAGCCCGTCCCAGGTCTCGGCCACGACCGGCAGCGACCACCAGTCCGAACCCGACCGCTGCGACCGCTCCACCTGCACAAGGGCGTCCCGCACCACCCCCACCGAGTGCGTGTTCGTCAGCCCGATCGGAGATGCCAGCAGCCCCGACTCCTCGATCCAGTGGCTGCCGGTCATCTCACCGTTGCCGTTCAGCCGGTGGATTCCCGCGAACACCGGGTTCAGCGCCACCGGTTCGGGACGGGGCACCACCACCGTCACCCCGGTACGGATCGGGCCCTGCCCGACCACCAGAGGACCGGCGCCGGCGATGTGCGTCACGTGGCCGACCGAAACGCCCGGCACGTCGGTGATGGCGTTCAGCCGACCGGTCCGCCCCGAGGCCGCGAATAACCCAGCTTCCCGCGCTCTCATCTCAGTGCCGGGTGGAAGTTGGCATGCTTGCCGGTGTGCGTCGTCGTGTGAGGCGGCCGAGCCGCGGTCGCCGGGTCAGACCAGTGTGTCACGCCCCGCCGAGGGACCGCCGAATCGGCGGGCTCAACCCGACGGCGGCCGGCAGCCTTCGAAGAGCACGACCAGTGGCTGGGAATGCAGCCGGTCGAAGCCGGCTCTGTTGCATCGCCGCTGTACTGGCGGCCGCCCTCGCAACAGCTGTGCTCGGCGGCGCCTGCGGCTCGGATGATGACCGACCAGGGCCCGTCCGGCCGGTGCGGCTGCCGCCGACCACGGTCGCCGAGGGGGAACCGCCACCGAAGATCCAGGAACCCCCACGTCCGGTGGATCCGCTGCCGCCTCCGGAGGTCGAACAGCCCTAGCCCCGTGACGGCCCGCCAGTTGCAGCCCGCCCGGTGACAGCGCCCCGGTGACAGCCCCCCGGCTGCGGCGCGCCCGTGACGGCCCGCCCGTGACAGCCCGACGCGGCCTGCTACAGGTCGAAGGGCACAAGCACCAGCGCCACGGTGGCGTCGCAGCGGCGCAGCACCGTCTCGACGGTGTGACCCAGGAAGGGCCGGTCCCGGAGCCGCCTGAGGTTGGCCCCCATAACGACGAGGTCGGCCCCGGTCTCGTTCACCAGGTCCAGCAATTCGAGGGCCACTGACGTGCCGGGGCGGGTCACGAGCTCGGGCTCCACCCCCAGTCCCTCGACCAGCTGCGCCGCCTGGCCGAGGACCTGCTCACCGATCCCGGTGGCCCGTGCCGGCGACCGCAGCATCGCCAAGCGCCGCGGCCGCAGCAGATCCAGCGGCGCCTGCAGCAGCCTCCCCATCGCCCCGGCCAGCGACCCCAAGAAAACAGGACCAGGGCCGGCGGCGCGTCCCGACGGCGGGTCCGGCTCCCCGCTCTCCACCCAGCCGCCATCGGCCTCGGGCCCGCGGCCTGCCGGGTCTGCCGGGTCCTCAGGCTCAACCGCCGGCTTGAGAGGCCCATCAGCGGCCAGCACGCTGACCGCCTCGGCGATCTCCTCGTCGTCCTGCCAGATCCCCGGCCACATCACGCCGGCACCCTTCGAGGGCAGCCGCCGCAGACCGCCCATCATGTCGGCGGAACCCACGATGTGGGCCAGCACCATCTGCGTGCCGAGCTGCGAACTCAGATTCGCCGCCACCTCAGCGGCGGCCCGGCTGGCAGGGCCGCCCGAGGCCGGCACCAGCGCCTTGGCGTAGGCCCCCGGCAGCGGGCGATCCAGGTTGCGGGCCCGGCGCACCACCACCACCGGGATGGGGCTCACCCGCAACACCTCGTCCACCAGCGGCGAGATCACCTGGCCGATCTCCTCGCTGCTCTCCACGCCCATGCCGATGGCGCCGTAGCCCAGGGCGGCCTCCCTGGCGATGCGCTCGGCCACGTCGCGCTCCCGCACGCGCTCGAAGTCCAACTCCCGCCCGTGCAGCGCGTTCTCCAACGGCCCGAAGTCGAACGTCGCCCGCCGGTCGGCGGCGGTGAACACCGTCACCTCGGCCTCCGGCGGCCACGAGTAGTGCATGAGCTGGGCGGCGGTGATGGAGGCCGGCCCGCCCCGCGAGGGGATCAGCAGCCGGGACGTGCGCACCACCAGGTTCTGGCTGAGGGCCTTCTCGCGCTCCAGCCGGCGGATCTCCGCGGCGTCGCCACGCCAGTTGAAGACCACGATCCGCAGCGCCACCGAGGCGAAGATCGACGTCACCAGCGGCACCAGCACGATGATCGTGAACGAGGCCGTGTTGAAGACCCCGAGGCTGAGGCCCACCGAGGCGATGACGATCTCGAGCGTTCCCCGGGCGTTCAACCCGGCCCCCAGCGCCATCCCGGCCCGGTGGCTGCGCCCCGCCACCCGGGCCCCGCCGTAGGCGCCGGCGAACTTGGCCACGATCGCCACCGCCACGATCACGACTGTCCAGGTGAGGATCGTCGGGTCCTCCAGCAGCAGCAGGTTCACCTGCAGGCCGGCGGTGGCGAAGAACACCGGGGCGAAGAACGAAGACGTCAGCCGCTCGAGGGAGTGCTCCAGCCGTTCGTCCACGAAACGGGAGCGGTGCAGCACCACGCCGGCCACGAACGCCCCCACCACCGCCTCCACGCCCAGACCCTGGGTCACCACCCCGAAGCCCAGCATCGTGACCACCGCCACGGTGACCGCCGCGCCCAGGGTGTCGCCGCCGCGGCGGGTGCGCCGCAGCCAGCGGTCAACCAGCCACTGGCCCACCGTCAGGGCCAGCACCATGAACAGCAGCAGGCCGCCGACCGAGATCAGGATGTCGGTTGCGGAAACGCCGCCGGCGGCCACCACGCTGGTCAGCACGCCCAGCAGCACCCAGCCCACCACGTCGTTGGCCATGCCCACCGCCACGGTGATCTGGCCGAAGTCGCGCCGCATGAGGCCCAGGTCGGAGAGGATCTTGGCCACCACCGCCAGCGCCGAGACGCTGACGGCCAGGGCGATGAACAGCAGGAAGGTGCTGCGCGTGGCCTCGGGGCCCAGGAACTCGCCGGGGATCCGCCAGCCCACGATGCTGCCCGCGCCGGCCGGCACCAGCATGCTGCCGACCGCCACCAGCACGGCGGGGCGGCCCAGCTTGGTGATCAGGCCCAGGTCGGTCTCGAAGCCCGCCAGCACCAGCAGCAGCGCCACGCCGATCCAGCTCACGGTCAGCAGCGCGGCCGCCTGCTCGCCGCCGGCGGGCAGGAACCAAGCGAACTGCTCGGGGAAGTAGTGCCCGAACAGCGACGGGCCGAGGATCACGCCGGCGCCCAGCTCGCCGATCACCCGGGGCAGGCCCAGTTGCACCATCACCCAGCCGAGGGTGCGGGCGCCCACCACCAGGGCCAGCAGCTGCACCCAGAAGACCAGCAGGTCGTACTCGGCGTGGGCCAGGTCGGCGGTGGCGGCGAACATGAGCTAGCCCGCGCTCCCCGGACTCACAGGTCGAAGTCCACCACGAGTGGGGCGTGGTCGGACGGCTTGGAGCCCTTGCGGGCGTTGCGGTCCACGACGATGCCGCCGGCCCGGGCGGCCAGCGACTCGGTGGCCAGCACGTGGTCGATGCGCATGCCCTGGCGCTTGTGGAAGCGGCCCGCCTGGTAGTCCCAGAACGTGTAGAGGCCGTCGACGGCGGGATAGCGGCTTCGGAACACGTCCACCAGGCCCCAATCACACACTGCCTGCCAGGCCTCCCGCTCCGGCAGGGTCACATGGGTGGATTCGGCGAACACCTCGATGTCCCAGACGTCCCGGTCCTCGGGGGCCACGTTGAAGTCGCCCGCCACCACGACCTCGCCGGCGGGGTCGCACGCAGCCTCCAGGTGGGCCCGCAGCCACCCGAACCAGGCCAGCTTGTACCGGTAGTGGTCGTGGCCCACCTCGCGGCCGTTGGGCACGTACACGCTGGCCACCCGCACCCCGCCGCAGGTGGCCCACACGATGCGGGCGTCGGGGTCCTCGCCCGCCCCGTCGGCGAACCCGGCAGCGGTGTCCTCCAGGCCGAGGCGGCTACAGATGGCGACCCCGTTCCAGCGGCCCTCGCCGTGGTGCACGCACTCGTAGCCCAGCGACTCGAAGGCCAGATGCGGGAAATCACCGGTCGCCAGCTTCGTCTCCTGCATGCACAGAACGTCGGGCTCGACGGCCGCCAGCCAGGGTTCCACCCGCTCCATGCGTGCTCGCAGCGAGTTCACGTTCCACGTCGCCAGCCGCACGTCGCGCAGGCTAGCCGCGCCGCCATTCGCGAACCGCCGGCCGACCGGGTGCTCGCCCTCCGGGCGGGGCTACCCGTGGCGCTCCGGCGGCCTAGGAAATGGTCGCCTACGGCGTCCACCGGCATCCCCGCCCTCGGTTGTTCTTGTACTGGGCGCGGCTGCCGGTTGACGTAAGGGCAGGGGACCGGATTGCCGCCGCATGGATTCCGGCCTTCGCCGGAATGACGAAGAGAGGAGGGCGGGGGACGCCGGGGGCCGGCGCCGGATCGATTTCGCCAGACGATCCGCCGACGGGCACCGGCGGCCCACGCCCGGGCCGCCGCAAGACGACGAGGGAAGGAGCCGGGGAGACCGCAGCCGACTCGCAGCAGAACAGGGCGCTCTCGTAGACTCGGCCCGTGGCGTCAGAGCGGACTCCACCCCCGGAGCTCCCGGACGGCCAGAACGCCTGGCTGATCGAGGAGATGTTCGCCCGCTACCAGGCCGACCCCGACTCGGTCAGCGCCGGGTGGCGGAACTTCTTCGCCGACTACCGGTCGCACATCCCCGAGGCTGCGCCCCCCGAGCAGGAGGCACCGCAGGCACCCCCGGCCGGGCCGGCCGCCGTCCCCACCCGCAGCGACCTCGCCCCGGTCGTGGAACTCTCTCCCGAGGGTCAGCCGCTGCGGGGGCCCGGCGCCCGTCTCGCCGCCAACATGGAGGCCAGCCTGGCGGTACCGGTGGCCACCAGCTACCGGGAGATCCCGGCCAAGCTGCTCGACGTCAACCGCCTGGTCATCAACGGCCACCTGCGGCGCACGAGGGGCGGCAAGGTCAGCTACACGCACCTCATCGCCTACGCCATCGTGCGCGCCGTCGCCGACCACACCCCCGACATGAACGCCGCCTTCGCCTCGGGCGCCGACGGGGTGCCCCGGATCGTGCGCCACAACCACGTCGGCCTGGGGCTCGCCGTCGACCACGAGCGCTCCGACGGCACGCGCACGCTGCTGGTGCCGTGCCTGCGTCACGCCGAGGATCTGGGCTTCCGCGCGTTCGTCGAGGCCTACGACGAGTTGCTGATGCGCACCCGCGCCAACCGCCTCAGCGCCGACGACTTCGCCGGCACCACGGTCACCCTCACCAACCCGGGGATGCTGGGGACCCGCTGGTCGGTGCCGCGGCTCATGACAGGCCAGGGACTCATCGTGGGCGTGGGGGCCATCGACTACCCGGCGGCGTTCCAGGGCGCCGACCCCCACACGCTCGCCGACTGGGGGATCTCCAAGGTCGTCGTGCTGTCGTCCACCTATGACCACCGCATCATCCAGGGCGCGCAGTCGGGCGACTTCCTGACCGCGGTCCACGACCTGCTGGTCGGCAAGCACGGCTTCTACCACGACATCTTCCGAGATCTCGGCGTGCCCTACAAGGAGGTCGAGTGGCACCGGGACGTCATGGGCACCGACACGACGACGGCGATGGCCACCAAGCAGTCGCAGGTGGACGCCCTCGTCGCCGCCCACCGCGACCGCGGGCACCTCATCGCCGACCTGGACCCCCTGGCGCTGAACGAACCCGAACTGCACCAGGATCTCGACCCCGCCGGCCACGGGCTCACCATCTGGGACCTCGACCGCGAGTTCGAGGTGAGCGAATCCAACGGCCTCGCAGCCGCCGCCGGTGGCCGCGACCGCCTGGCGCTCCGGGAGATCCTGGGCCTGTTGCGCGACGCCTACTGCCGCACCCTCGGCGTGGACTACACCCACATCCTCGATCCGGAGGAGAAGCGCTGGATCCGCGACCAGATCGAGAGCCCGCAGCCGGTCCTCAGCCGTGACGAGAAGCTCCGCATCCTGGACCGGCTGAACGCCGCCGAGGCCCTTGAGACGTTCCTCGGAACCCGCTACGTGGGCCAGAAGCGCTTCGGCCTGGAGGGCGCCGAGAGCGTCATCCCCACCATCGACGCCATCCTCGGCGAGGCCGCCGACGACCGCATGCACTCGGCGATCATCGGCATGGCCCACCGGGGCCGTCTGAACGTGCTGGTCAACATCGTTGGCAAGACCTACGGGCAGCTCTTCCGGGAGTTCGAGGGCGCCATCGACCCCGACGCCGTGCAGGGCTCCGGCGACGTGAAGTACCACCTGGGGATGACCGGCGAGTTCACCAGCCCCACCGGCAACCCGCTGCAGGTGGACCTCGCGGCCAACCCCTCGCACCTCGAGGCCGTGGGGCCGGTGGTGGTGGGCATGGCGAAGGCCCGCATGGACCGCCTGGAGACCGAGGGGGCCACGGAATGCACTTGGGCGCCGGCCGAGGCGACGATGGACATGGACGACCCGGAGGCCCCGGGCGGCTCGCCGTCCGATCCGCCAGCCGCACCGGCGCCGGGCAGCCGGGCCATGCCGGGGCCGTGCAGCACCAGCGTGCTGCCGCTGGTCCTGCACGGTGACGCCGCCTTCGCCGGCCAGGGCGTCGTCACCGAGACCCTGCACATGTCCCAGCTCGACGGCTACGCGGTGGGCGGCACGATCCACCTGGTCATCAACAACCAGGTGGGCTTCACGGCGACGGCCCAGGAGGGCCGCTCCAGCCCCTACCCCACCGACGTGGCCCGCACGGTCCAGGCGCCGATCTTCCACGTCAACGGCGACGACCCCGAAGCCTGCGTGCGCGCCGGGCGGCTGGCGTTCCACTACCGCCGGCGCTGGGGCAAGGACGTGGTGATCGACCTGTGGTGCTACCGCCGCCACGGCCACAACGAGGGCGACGACCCCAGCATCACCCAGCCGCTGATGTACAACCGGATCGCCGAGCACCGGCCGGTGCGCAAGGGCTACGTCGAGCGGCTGGTGCTGCAGGACGAGATCGACATGACGACCGCCACCGGTGCGCTGGACGGCTTCGAGTCCATGCTGCACGAGGCGCTGGACGCCACCCGGGCCGAGCTCCCCGAGGAGCAGTCCATGGCGCTGCCGCCCAAGCCGCCGACCGGGGCACTGCCGGACATCGACACCACCGTCGCCCTCGACGAGTTGCGCGACATCTACGCGGCGCTGAGCCGGCTGCCGGAGGGCTTCTCGGTGCACCCCCGGGTGGCGAAACACCTCCACGCCCGTGACCGGATGTTCTCGGATTCCGAGGCCGACTGGGCGCTGGCGGAGACTCTGGCGTTCGGCAGCCTCCTGCGGCAGGGCACCTCGGTGCGCCTCTCGGGCCAGGACTCCCGCCGGGGAACCTTCTCCCAGCGGCACAGCACGTTCGTGGACAACGTCACCGGCGCCGAGCACACGCCGCTGGCCGCGCTGTGCGCGCCCCGCACCCACCTGTGGATCTACGACTCGATGCTGTCGGAGTACGCAGCGCTGGGGTTCGAGTACGGCTACTCGCTGGCCAACCCGGCGGTGCTGACGCTGTGGGAGGCCCAGTTCGGGGACTTCGCCAACGGGGCGCAGATCATCATCGACCAGTTCCTGGTGGCGGCCGTCGACAAGTGGCGCCAGGGCAGCGGGCTGGTCCTGCTGCTGCCCCACGGCCTCGAGGGCCAGGGTCCCGAGCACTCCTCGGCCCGCATCGAGCGGTTCCTGAACCTGGCGGCGGAGGACAACATGACCGTCGCCCAGCCCACCACCGCCGCCCAGTACTTCCACCTGCTGCGGCGCCAGGCCCTGTGGGACCTGCACCGGCCGCTCGTGGTGTTCAGCCCGAAGTCACTGCTGCGGGCCCGGCCGGCCCGCTCCGCGCTGGAGGAGTTCGCCGGGGAATCGTTCCGTGCGGTGCTCGACGACCCGGCGCCGCCGAGCCGGGTGGACCGGGTGGTGCTGTGCTCGGGGAAGGTGGGCCACGAAGCCGCCGCCAAGCGGGACTCGCTCTCGGCCAACGTGGCGGTGGTGCGCGTCGAGCAGCTGTACCCGTGGCCGGCCGCCGAGATCGCCGAGATCCTGGCCCGCTATCCCGACGCCGGCGAGTTCGTGTGGCTGCAGGACGAGCCCCGCAACATGGGGGCGTGGAACTTCGCCCGGGACCGGTTGGCGGACACCCTCGACGGCGCCCGCCTCCTCGGCGTCAGCCGCCCCGAGTCCGCCAGCCCCGCCACCGGCTCCCGCCAGATCCATCTCCAGGAGCAGACCCAGCTCCTCAACGCCGCCTTCGCCTCGGTCGACGCCATCGAGATGCTGACCGGCTGACCGGCCAGCCGGCGGGAACCGAGCCTCGGATTCAGCGTGAGGCGGGGACACCCCGCAACGGCAGCTCGACGAGGCCCCGGAACGCCACGTTGGGGTGCCAGCGGTTCTCGAAGCCGTCGTCCAGGTGCAGGTCGGCGAAGCGGTCCAGCAGGGTTTCGAAGGCGATGCGGCCCTCCAGGCGGGCCAGCGCCGCGCCGATGCAGTAGTGCGGGCCGCCGCCGAAGCTCATCGGGAACACGTCGGGGCGGGTCACGTCCAACTCGTCGGGCCGGTCGAACTGGTGGGGATCGCGGTTGGCCGAGCCCAGGAACGCCGTGATCGGCGTGCCCTTGGGGATCTCCCGGCCGCCGATGAGGATGTCGCAGGTGGTGATGCGGCGCACCCGCTGCACGGGGCTGTCGTAGCGCAGCAGCTCCTCCACCGCGCCCGGGATCAGCTCGGGGCGCTGCCGCAGGACTGCGAGCTGGTCGGGGTGCCGCAGCAGCGACAGCGTGCCGTTGCCGATGAGGTTGGTGGTGGTCTCGTGGCCGGCGAACAGCAGGTTGATGGACGTGGCCACGAGTTCCTCCTCGGCGAGCCGCTCGCCCTCGTCGACCGCCATCACCAGGTCGCTCAGCAGGTCGTCGCGAGGCTCCCGGCGGCGGTCGGCCACCAGCGCCCGTAGATAGGCCCGGAACTCCGCCAGGGCAGTGTCGAGTTCCCTGGCCAGGTCGGCGTGGGCGACCGATGACCCCGTGTAGGCGACGACGGCTTTGGACCAGCGCTTCAGATCGGTGTGGTCGTCGTCGCCGACGCCGTAGAGCTCGCCGATCACCGCCACCGGCAGCGGGTAGGCCAGCGTCTCGATCAGGTCGAAGCACACCTCGTCGCGCGCGCCGGGACCGTTGCCGTCCGCGCTCCGGGGCCCCGTGCCGCTCGCGTCGCCGTCCCGGCTGCGCCCGCCGCGCCCGCCGTTCCCTGCACCCTCGCCACGCCTGCCTTCCCCACGATCCAGCGCGTCCAGGAGTTGCTCGGCGCGGGCGCGTATCCGGTCCTCAAGCGTGCCGATACGCCGCTGGGTGAACGCCTTGGACAGCAGCCGGCGCAGCCGGGTGTGCACGGGCGGATCCTGTGTGGAGATGTTCACCGTTCGGAAGTGATCGATGACCGTGGGGATCTCCGGGCGCAGGTCGTCGGGCAGCTGGCTCAAGAAGAAGGCGTCCCAGCCGACACTGGAGAAGATCTCCCAGGTGCGGGCGATCTCGGTGACGAGCTCGCCGTGGGTCACCAGCCACTGCTGGAAATAGGGGCTCCAGTAGACGGGGGCCTCTTGACGCAGCTTGGCGTAGGTGGGGTACGGATCGGTGGTGAACGCCGGCGGGCGCAGGGCCGCCTCGACGGCCTCGTCGCCGTCCGGCAGCGGACCGGGAGCCAGATCCGGGGGACCAACGACGGTTGCCGAGGTCATCGGCCCAGAGTAGTGCAGGCCCGCTCAGCGCCCGCAGCCCGGAAACGGCATACGGGCAGGCGACTGAGTCGGCGGGCAGCGGCCCGGCACGGCGACCGGGACCGGTGGTTGGCAGCAGGGACCGGCACGAACCGTGTCGTAGAGAATCAGGCCCGCAGAGGGAGCCATCCGGGTTGAAAATGCGAGGGACCAGCGGTGGCTCGGATACCTCGAACGGATGAGACGATCAGGGCACCGGCGGGGCGTCGGTACGATTCGGTGCGTGGGTCGCCTTGCCGAGATGATCGCCGCCTCGGCGGGCACCCTGAGCCGTGCCACCGGGCGGGGCGGGGGCACCAGCCTGCCGGGGATGGTGCTGAACCGGCTGGAACCGGGTGCGCTCGCCCGGTTGGGCGGGGGCCTCGGCGGCGGCGCGGTGTACATCTCGGCCACCAACGGCAAGACCACCACCGCCAGACTCCTCAGCGCCTGCCTGCGAGCCGACGGCCGCGACGTCACCGCCAACGCCGCCGGCGCCAACCTGGCGAGCGGGGTGACATCGGCGCTACTGGCCCGTAAGCGCCGCAGGCGCGCCGGGCGCCGCGGACTCGGCCATCGCGACGAGATGACCGACTGCGGCGGGATCGGCATCTTCGAGGTGGATGAGGCGGCGCTGAGCGAGATCGCCGGCGCGCTGCAGCCGCGGGCCGTGGTGCTCATGAACCTCTTCCGGGACCAACTCGACCGGTACGGCGAGCTGGAGGCCATCGCCGAGCGCTGGGGCGATCTGGCCCGCGGCCGCAGCCTGGGCCCAGCCACCACCATGGTCCTCAACGCCGACGACCCGGCGCTGGCCCACCTCGGCAGCCTCCGCACCACCGAGCCCATGTTCCAGCCGTACTGGCCGGAGGGCGCGCCGGAGGCCCGGGCAGCCGGCGACGCTGAGACCTTCCGGCCGCCGGCGCTTGAGCGCATCGGCGCCGACCCGCCGAACGTGGTGCTGTTCGGGATCGAGGACCCGGCCGTGGGGCGCGCCGGCCTGCCGCATGCCGCCGACACGGTGCGCTGTCCCAAATGCGGCGGACCGTTGAGCCACGACCTGGTGACCGTGGGGCATCTGGGGCACTGGCGCTGCGAAGGTTGCGGCCTCCGCCGACCCCAACCCCACATCAGCGCCCGCCGCGTGCGCCTCGACGGCCTCGACCGCCTGGAGCTCACCATCGCCGGGGTGAACGGCCCCGGCGGTGCCGACCTCGAGGTGGTCGCCGGGCTGGGAGGCCTGCACAACGCCTACAACGTGACCGCGGCAGTAGCGGCGGCAGTCGCCCTCGGCGTACCCGCCGAGGCCATCGCCGAAGGGATCGCCGGGGTGCGGGCGGCGTTCGGGCGGGCCGAGCAGGTGAGCCTCGACGGGCGCACGCTGCGGCTGCTTCTGGCCAAGAACCCCACGGGCGCCAACGAGAACATCCGCTGCGTGCTGGCCGAGCCCGCCCCGCTCAACCTGCTGGTGGTGCTCAACGACCGCACCGCCGACGGGCGCGACCCGTCGTGGATCTGGGACGTGGACTACGAGCCCCTGTGGGATCGCATCGGCAGCGTGACCCTGGCCGGCGACCGCTGCTGGGAACTGGCCCTGCGGTTCTCCTACGGCGGGCTGGACCCGGAGCGGCTGGACGTCCGGGAGAGCCTGCCGGAGGCACTCGACAGCGCCATCGCCGCCATTCCGCCCGGCGGCGTGCTGTATGCGCTCCCCACCTACACGGCCCTGCTGGACCTGCGCGCCGAGTTGGTGCGCCGCGGCGCCACCCACGACTTCTGGCAGGAATCATGAGCAGGTCAGCCGTGCGGCGCAGCGGACCTCTGGAGACCGTGCCGCGAGTCGCCGATGGTGATGTGGGAGACATGAGCAGGTCAGCCCTGCGGCGCCACAGACCCTCGCCGCCGGACACACCCGGCGCGGGCTGGGAGCACCGGTGAGCACGCCCGCTGTGCGGCTGTGGCACCTGTACCCGCGGGAGATGAACATCTATGCCGACCGGGGCAACATCGCGGTCCTGGCTCAGCGGCTGCGCCGGCGCGGGCTGGACCTGGCGCTGCGGGAAGGCGGGCCCGGCGAGACGGCGCCCGACGGCGGGGCGGACCTTGTGTACCTCGGCGGCGGCCAGGACCGGGACCAGCTGAACGTCGCAGCCGACCTCGCCGCCACCAAGGCCGCCGCGGTGCGCGGGCTGCTGGAGGGCGGCGCCGTGGGGCTGTTCGTGTGCGGCGGCTACCAGCTGGCGGGGCACCGCTACCGCACCGCCGCCGGCGAAACAGTCGAGGGGCTCGGCATCCTGGACGTGGAGACCACCGCCGGGGCCAGCCGGCTGATCGGCGACATCGTGCTCACCTCGCACCTGGGAACCGGCACGGACCTGGAAACCACCTCGGAGGCGGGCCGGCTGGTCGGCTACGAGAACCACGCCGGGCGCACCACCCTGGGCAACGGCGCCAAGGCGCTCGGTCAGGTGGTCAAAGGGCATGGCAACAACGGCCGGGACCGCACCGAGGGCGCGGTGGCGAACCGCACCGTGGGCACCTACCTGCACGGGCCGCTGCTGCCGAAGAACCCCTGGTTGGCCGACCTGCTGCTGGGCTGGGCCCTGGAGCACCGCTACGGCCGCAGCTTCCCCCTCGAGCCGCTCGACGACCGGCTGGAGCAGGCCGCCCACAGCGCCGCGGTGGCCCGGGCCAACCGCCGCCGCTGAGTTCTGGATTCCGGCCTTCGCCGGAATGACAGGGCGGGGTCTTCGCCGGAACGACGAAGATCGTCACGGTTCCACCGTCATCCCGGCGCACCACCGTCATCCCGGCCCACCACTGTCATCCCGGCGCAGGCCGGGATCCACTCCCGATCCCGCGCACCCGTCGCCGGCGCGGCGCCCGCGTCATTCCCGCGTCATTAGGGTGAGGGGATGCCCGCCGACGGTGACACTGCGAGGGGTCCGGCCGGGGCCACCGCCGACGATCACCGGCTGGCCGCCGAGCTGGCGACGCGGACCGGCGTGCTGCTGGTGGCGTTGCGTCAGCAGCATCCGCTCGACGGCCCGGAGGGTCCGGCCGCCGACGCGCTCCGCGCCGAGGGTGACCGGCGCGCCCAGGAGGTCCTGGCGGCGGCGCTCGCCGAGGCCCGTCCCGGCGACGCAGTGCTGTCCGAGGAGGCACCCGACGACCGGCGACGCCTGCAGGCCGAGAGGGTCTGGATCATCGATCCGCTCGACGGCACCCGCCAGTACGGCGAGCCGGGGCGCGGCGACTGGGCGGTGCACGTCGCCCTGGTGATCGGCGGTGTCCCGGTGGTGGGAGCCGTGGCGCTGCCGGCCGAGGGGGTCACCTTCTCGACCCAAGAAGGCGACGGCCTGCTGTTGTGGGACGGCGAGGTGGCGCAGCCGGCCGAGGGAGTCACATTCTCGACCCCCGACCAAGTGCCGTCCGGCCAGCGAGCCGATCCGGGTCCGGCGCCGGCGCCGACCCCGGGAAGCAACAGCGCGAACCGGCGCAGGCTGATCGCCAGCCGCAGCCGGCCCAGCCGCTACGCCCCGGCGATCGCCGCCGCCATCGGCGCCGATCTGTACACCTTGGGCTCGGTCGGCGCCAAGGTGGCCGAGGTGGTCAGGGAGCGCGCCGACGCCTACGTCCACGCCAGCGGGCATCACGAGTGGGACTCGGCGGCGCCGGTGGCGGTGGCCAGGGCTGCCGGGCTGCACGCCTCCCGACTCGGGGGAGGGCCGCTGCGGTACAACCAGACCATCCCCTTCGTCCCCGACGTGTTGATCTGCCGCCCCGAGATCGCCGGCGACATCGTGGCCGCCCACGACGCCTACGAGTCATCGGCCCGCTCCGGCGGCGCCGAGCCGCGCAGCAGGAGCTGAAGCAGCCGTGCGCATCGTCGTCGCCCGCTGCACCGTCGACTACGAGGGACGGCTCGCCGCCCACCTGGCCGAGGCGGTCCGCCTCATCATGGTCAAGGCCGACGGCAGCATCGCGATCCACGCCGACGGCGGCGCCTACAAGCCGCTGAACTGGATGAACCCGCCGAACACCCTCAGCGAGGAACCCGCGTGCTGGACGGTCACCAACCCCCGCGGCGAGAAGCTGGTGATCAACATCGCCGAGGTCCTCTCCGACGTCTCCCACGACCTCGGCAGCGACCCGGGCCTGCGCAAGGACGGCGTGGAGGCGCACTTGCAGGAGCTGCTGGCGGCCGACCCCTCGGTGCTGGAGGAGGGCTACCGGCTGGTGCGCCGCGAGTACCCGACCGCCGTGGGGCCCGTCGACCTGCTGTGCCGCGACGCGGCGGGCACGGCGGTGGCGGTGGAGGTCAAGCGGCGCGGCGAGATCGCCGGCGTGGACCAGTTGAGCCGCTACGTGGAGTTCCTGAACGCCGATCCGGCGCTGTGCCCCGTGCAGGGAATGCTCGTGGCCGAGGAGATCAAGCCGCAGGCACGGGTGCTGGCCGACACGAAGGGCATCCGCTGCAAGGTGGTGGACTACGCCGCGCTCCGCGGCGCGGCACCCGAGGATCTGCGGCTCTTCTGAGCGGAGTCCGTGAGGGGATCGCCGTGAACCGGCGGCAATCGAACGGCATTTCCGCCCCTATGAACGGGACAGGCACCGGTACCCTGAAGGCATAGTCGCACCTGAGTTCCCGCACCCGGACCCGGGGCCTTCGGACAGTCACGGGGGCGGGCACCGGCGCCCGCGCTACGGGCGCATCCTCGCGATCCTTGTGGGAGCTCTGGCGATGGGCTTTCTCGGGGTCTACATCGCCGATGTCGTGGTGCGTTCGGGCCGCTCGGTGAACAACGTGCAGATCGACGGATTCGACGTCGGCGGGCTCTCCGAGGAGGAGATCCGCAGCGAGGTCGAGAAGCTGTCGACCGACTACGCCAACCGCTCCCTGCCGCTGCTGGCGCCCAACGGCACCGTGGCGGCCACCGCCGGCCAGCTGGGGTTCGCCCTCGACGTGGAGGCCAACGTCGCCGCCGCCCTGGCCGCCGGGCAGAGGGGCGCCTCGCCCATCGCCTGGGCGTCCTCGTTCTTCGGCGAGAACAACCTGCGCGCCATCGTGACGTGGGACGAGGTCGTGGCGCACCGGTTCATCGAGGGGATCCAGCCGGCCCTCGTCCGGGAGGCCGCGCCGGCCCGCCTTGAATTGCGCGACGGCGCCTTCGTGGTGGAGCCGGGCGTCACCGGGCTGCAGATCACGCGCGAGGACATCCGGGCGGCGGTGCGGGCGACGGCGGCCGAGCGGACCCTGCCGGACGTGATCGTCGTGGAGCCCTCCTCGTTCCCCCCGCCGGTCACCGCCTTCGACCTGCAGGCGACGGCGGACTACGTCAACGCCTACACGGCGCGGGGCCTCACCGTCTACGTCGAGGACACGATCCGGGACTTCCTGCCGGCCGAGGTGCGCACCTGGCTCACCGTGGCGCCGGGCAACCCGCCGGCCATCGGCCTCGACACCGCGTACGTGACCGAGGTGATCGAGACCCGCCTGGCGAACGTGGCCGTACCCGGCGACCCGGGCAGGTTCGACATCGTCGACGGCGCGCCGGTGGCGATCGACGCCCGGCCCGGTCGCCGCTGCTGCGCGCCGAACGCCGGCGAGACGACACTGGCCGCCCTGGTCGCCGGCCAGCACGAGATCGCGCTGCATCTCACGGACGTTCCGGGCAGCGAGGGTGACCTGATCGCCGAGACCGGCATCCGCGAGCTGGTCGGCGAGTTCACCACCTATTTCACGCCCGGCCAGGACCGGGTGAGCAACATCCGCCGCATCGCCGAGCTGGTGCAGGGCGCGATCATCGAGCCCGGCGAGACGTGGTCGGTGAACGACTACGTCGGGCGGCGCACCGAGGCGAAGGGTTTCGTGCCCGCCGGGGTGATCTACCTGGGCAAGTTCCAGGAGGACGTCGGCGGCGGCGTCTCGCAGTTCGCCACCACCCTGTTCAACGCGGCCTTCTTCGCCGGTCTGGACTTCGGGGAGTACCAGGCCCACTCCATCTACATCAGCCGCTACCCGTACGGGCGTGAGGCCACGATCTCCTACCCGCACCCCGACCTGCAGCTCATCAACAAGACGCCCTATTCGATGCTGCTGTGGCCGACCTCCACCGAGGATTCGGTCACCGTCCGGATCTACAGCACGCTCCACATGACGGTCATCCAGAGCGACCAGACGACCGAGCCCGAGGACCAGTGCACGGAGGTCTTCACCGAGCGCACCCGCGCCTTCGCCGACGGCAGCTCCACCACCGACATCGTGAAGGCCCTCTACCAGCCCGCCGAGGGCCTCAACTGCCAGGGCGAACCCTTCGTGCCGCCGCCGGACTGCGCGCCGGGCACCGGCGCCGTGGACACCGACAACGACGGCTGGGTGGAGTCCTGCCGGGCGCTGTGCCCGGTGCCCGAGCCCGGCGGCGAGGGCGCCGGTGCTGAGGCGGCCGGAGCAGAGGCGACCAGCGCCGACTGCGTGCCGGTGTGCCGCGACGTGCCCGAGGGGGAGATCGCCGAGGACGGCGAGGAGGAGTCGGTGTGCATCCCGCTCTGCGGACCCACCGACGCCGATGCCTCACCGGGCAGCTGCGCCCGCCCAGAGGACATCCCCGGCCAGTCCGGGGATCCGGGGGATCCGTCCGCCGGGGACACGTCCGGCGACGCCACCGTGACCCAACCCGAACAGGCCCCGGCCCAGTCCGACCCGGAGACGGAGGCCCAACCCATCGACGACGGGTGAAGCCTCTCACCGCGGACGTGGCCGTCGTGGGGGCCGGTCCCGCCGGGGCCGCGGCCGCCATCGGGCTGGCAGGCGCGGGCCGGCAGGTGGTGGTGGTGGACCGGTCGCCGTTCCCGCGCGACAAGTACTGCGGTGACGGCCTCACCACCGGGGCGCTGCGGCTTCTGGAGCACCTGGGGCTCGACCCCTCGTCGATCTCCTCCTGGCGGGCGGCGACGAACCTCGTGATCCGCGCTCCCTCCGGTCTGGAGGTGGCCTACCCGTTCAGCCGGCGCGGCCAGTACGCGGCGACCGCCGAGCGCCGCCAACTCGACTCGGCCCTGGTGGCCCTGGCCCGCCGGGCCGGCGCCGAGGTGCTCGACGGCCGCGCCTGCGAGGGCGTGACCGTCGACGCCGACCGGGTGGTCCTGAAGGTGGCCGGGGTCGGTCCTCTCCATGCCCGCTATGCGATCGCCGCCGACGGCATGTGGTCGCCGGTGCGCCGGATGCTGGGGTTGTCGCTGCCGGCCTACCGGGGCGACTGGCACGCCTTCCGCCAGTACTACGCCGGTGTCGGGCCGCAGGCCGCCGCCTCATTGCGCGTCTGGTTCGAGCCCGAGATCCTGCCGGGCTACGTGTGGTCGTTCCCGCTGCCCGGCGGGGCGGCCAACGTGGGCTTCGGCGTCTCGCGCGCCACGCACCGCACCGGCAGCCTGGCGCGGCTGTGGGACGAACTGCGCAGCCGCCCCCACATCGCGGAGGTGCTGGGGCCGGGGGCGACCCCGGCGGACCGGCCCCGCGCCTGGCCGATCCCCACACGCCTGGGAGACCTACCCCTGGCTGCCGAGCGGGTGCTCTTCTGCGGCGACGCCGCCGGGGTGGGCGATCCCATGACCGGCGAGGGCATCGGCCAGGCGCTGCTCAGCGGGCTGCTGGCCGCAGAGGCCCTGGACGCGGCGGGGCCCGACGGCGAGGCGGCCGCGCGGCGGCTCTACCGCGCCGGCGTGGCGCGCCACCTGGAGCGGGACTTCGTGTTCACCCGGATGCTGGGGCGCGCCCTGCGCAGCCCCGCAGGCTGCAACGCGGCGGTGGGGATCTCGGGGGCGACGCCCTGGACGCGCCGCAACTTCGCCCGCTGGCTGTTCGAGGACTATCCCCGCGCGCTGGTGCTCACGCCGGACCGCTGGCAGCGCGGCGCGCTCGGCGGCGGCGCCTTCGGGGCTCGGCCCGCCCGTTCCGACTGAGCGGGATCATCAGGGACGGACCTGCACCCGGGAGTCGTGCCGAGCAGTCGAAGACAGGAAGAGCCGGAACTGCTGGAGCCCTGGATTCCGGCCTTCGCCGGAATGACGATCCGAAGGGTTGATCCGGCCACTCAGGCCGGACGGGGAACCACGTTGCGGCCCATCGGATGGACCTCGCCCGGGCCGTATCCCTCCGGCGGTTCCGCCATGCCGTTCGCACGCAGTTCGGCGGTGGCCTCGGTGTCGACCGCATAGCCGGACTCGGTCTCGGTCAGCACCACGCCGTAGATCTGCGCGGCCAGATCGGGGCCGAAGTACCCCTCCGAGACGTCGTGCGCCACCGACTCGGGTGCTCGCTCGCGGGGCGGGCCGAAACCGCCGCCGCCGTTGGAGCTGTAGCGCAGCACGTCCCCCTTGCGGATGTGCTCACCGACCGCGTGCATCCCCAGCCATCGCTCGGCGTCGGTGCCGGGGTTCAGCACCAGCACGTTGCCGCCACCGTTGCAACCTCCCGCCAGACCGAACGGCGTGACCTCGGCCCGGTCGCCGTGCATCGTGAGGATCATGTCGCCCGTCGCCTCGAAGGAGCGGTCGATGCCGAACCCGCCGCGGTAGGTCCCGTGGCCCGCCGAGGCTCCCACGGCCTCGCACGACAGCGCCCGGATGGCGTTGAGCCTCTCCAGCACCTCGATGGGCTGGTTGGTGGCGCCCCCGATGAAGATCATCAGCTGGAAGCTGTTGCCGTCCTTGTAGCTGCGCGCCCCCTGCCCGCCCTCGTTCCACAGGTACGAGACGAAGGGCACCCCGGTCTCGGGATGGTTGCCGCTGAGCGCCAGGTTGGCCAGGTTCACCGTCGCCGCGTGCATCCGCGTGGGGTCGACGGTGGCGAAGGCCTGCGCCCAGCACGCCATGACCGCGGCCGCCACCTTCTCGTAGGCCCCCGAGGCGAACCCCAGCACCGGCGTGGGGGGGAGCACGTCGACGCACGAGCCGGGCACGGAGATCACCTCGATGGACCGCGTGATGCCGTGGTTCAGCGGCACCAGGTGGGGGAAGCAGTGCATCGTGCCGTCGTAGACCGACGACAGCAGCGCCGGGCGGGCGAATCCGAACGGCGAGATCGGCGCCGGGTCCGACTTGCTGAAGTCGAAGGTGACCTGGTCGCCGGCGATGGTCATGTTGACGTGCACGCGGATGCGCGGCTTGTCGGGGTGCAGCACGTCGCAGTCGCCGAAGTCCTCGAATTCGTAGGTGCCGTCGGGCAGCTCGCGGATGCCCTCGCGCAGCAGCGTCTCGCTGCGATCCATCAGCGCGTACATCGTGTGCTCGACCACCTCGGCGCCGAACTGCGCCACGTACTCCAGCAGGCGACGCTCCATCAACTCGGCGGCCCGCTGCTGGGCGTGCAGATCGGCCATCCGCTCGTCGGGCACCCGCACGTTGGCCTTGATGATCTCGAAGGTGGAGCGGACGGGACGGCCCTGGTCCACCAGCAACATGGGGGGAATGCGCAGACCCTCGGCGAAGCACTCCCTGGCCAGGGGGTTGAACGACCCCGGAATGGGCCCTCCCACGTCGGCCCAGTGCCCGCAGGAGATCGTGAAGGCGAAGAGCGACCCGTCCACGAACACGGGCCGGATCACCTTCACATCGGGTTGATGGGTGCCGCCGTGGTATGGATCGTTGAAGACGAAGACGTCGCCCTCCCGGAACCCGCCGGCGTGCTCGATGGTCGTCTTGACGGACTCCTCGAACGTGCCGAGGTGGGCCGCCTGGTCGCGCCGGCCGTGCGCCACGAGACGGCCCTCCCGCGTCAGCAGGGAGCCCGAGTGGTCGTGTCCCTCGCTGATCGTCGCCCCGTAGGCCCCTTTGGCCAGCAGTGCGCTGGCCTCGTCGCAGATCGCGCGGAAGGCACTCGAGAGCACCTCCACGGTGATGGGGTCGACGCTCCGGGATGTGTGAGATGTGTCTGTCCGGCTCATTCGCTCGCTCCTATCTCCATCACCAGCTCCCCGTGCGGAGCCACCCGTGCCACCACGCCGGGTGGGACCACCGTCGTGGAGTCCCACTCCTCGACCACTGCCGGGCCCACGACGACGTCGCCCGGCGACAGCCCCTCGCGCTGGACGAAGTCCGTCGGGACCATGCCGGCCGACTCGAAGAAATACGCCTCCCCCGACTCGGGCGGCGACGCCTCACCCGCGGGACGAGCCGGGATGCTCACCGGCTCGACATCGCCGACCAGCACGGCGCGCAGGTTGACGATCTCGACGTCGGTCACGTCCTCGGTGAGCACGTAGCCGAACTCCCGCTGGTGCTCGGCCTGGAAGCGCTCCAGGCTGTCGCGGCCCAGCAGGTAGTCGATGCCGTGGGGCAGGTCCAGCGTGAGGTAGCCGGAGATCTGGCCGTAGTAGCGCATGTCGGCCCGCCAGTGCACCTTCCAGTCGGTGGTCAGCGTCTCGCTGGCCCGCAACTCGTCGATCTCGGCCAGCAACTCGGCCTCCGCGGCCGCCAGCACCGAGCGGTCGACGCTGGAGTGCACCTGGAACACCGGACGCACCAGGTCGTGGCGCAACATGACCTGCAGCGCACCCATCGCCGAAACCAGTCCGGGGTAGGTCGGTACCACGACCGTGGGGATCCGCAGGTCCCGCGCCAGGTCGGCGGCGTGCAGCGGTCCGGCCCCGCCGAAGGCCACCAGCGAGAAGTCGCGCGGGTCGTATCCCCGCTCGACGGTCATGAGCCGCACGGCGTTGAGCATGGAGGCGTTGGAGAGCCTGATGATGCCGGCGGCCGCGTCGGCGACCGAGCAGTCCAGCACCGGGGCGATGCGGTGCTCGATGGCCTCGTGCGCGGCGGCGGCGCTGAGCGTGATGTCGCTGCGACGGCCGGTGAAGGCCTGGGGCCGCAGCCGCCCGAGCACCACGTTGGCGTCGGTGTTGGTCGGCTCGGTGCCGCCTCGCTCGTAGCAGGCGGGGCCGGGGTCGGCGCCGGCGCTCTGGGGGCCGCTGTGGGGTGTGCCGCTGGCGTCCACCCAGGCGATCGTGCCGCCGCCCGCGCCGATGGTCACCAGATCGATGGCCGGGAAGATGATCGGCACGTTGAACTCGGCGTGCCACTCGGAACGGAACATCGGCGCGCCGTCCACGATCACCGAGATGTCGGCGCTGGTGCCGCCCATGTCCAGGGTGATCACGTTGTCGAACCCCACCCGCTCGGCAACGGCCAGGCCGCCCATGACGCCGGCCGCCGGCCCCGACTGGCAGACGCGGGCGGGGATGCGCGTCGCCGCCCGGGAGGTCATGAGCCCGCCGCCGGAATGGGTGATCAGAACATCGCCGTCGTAGTCGTGGGACTCGAGCAGATCGTCCAGACCCCGCAGGTAGGTCGCCATCGGCGGGCCGAGGTAGGCGTTCACGACGGTCGTGCTCATGCGCTCGAACTCGCGGATCTCCGGCACCACCCTGCTGCTGGCGCAGGCGAAGATCTCCGGCGCCTCGGCGGCGATGATCTCCAGCGCCTCCAGCTCGTGCGCCGGATTCACGAACGAGTTCAGGAAGCAGACCGCCACCGCCTCGGTGCCGCGGTCGCGCAGCACGCCGATCGCCTGGCGGACCTCGCCGGCGTCCAGCGGCGTGACCGTGCGCCCCAGGTAGTCCAGCCGCTCGGTGACGGTCAGGATGTCGCGGCGCGCCACCAGCGGCGGCGGCGGATCCCACACCGAGTCGTAGAGGTCGATGCGGCTGGCCCGCGCCGCCAGCAGGATGTCCCGGAACCCCCGGGTGGTGATGAGCCCGATCCTGGCTCCCTTGCGCTGAATGATGGCGTTGGTGCCCACGGTGGTGCCGTGGCGGAAGTCGACGATCCCCGCCGCGCCGAGGTCTCCGAGCGCGACGTCCACGCCTCGCAGGAAGTTCGCCGGCACCGACGGCTGCTTGGCCAGGACGATCTCGCCGTCGGCGCCGACCGCCACAAGGTCGGTGAAGGTCCCCCCGATGTCGACCGCGACCGCGTACGCGCCGTCCGCTGCCTGGTTGCCGTTGCCGCTCACGCCGACCTCCTCGGGATCACGTCCCCACCATGACCGTCCTGCGGTACGCCCGGAACCCGTAGACCGCAGCCACGATGATCACCGGGGCGGCAACGAGTATCAGGACCAGGTTGCCGGGAAGGCCCAGGATCGCCTGCAGCCGCACCTCGCCGTTCTGCAGGAACCCGAAGTAGAGGGCGAACGGCACGACGGGCAGCATCTTGCCGCGCGCCAGCAGTGCCACGGCGACGGCGGTGAATCCCCAGCCCGGCGAGAAGTGGGCGCCGATGCGGTACTGGTTGCCGAGCAGTTCGACGACCCCGCCCAGCCCTGCCAGCCCGCCGCCCAGCGCCATGGCCACCGTCCGGCTGCGCGCCAGGTTGATCCCCTGGCGGACCGCCACGGCGTCGCTCTGGCCCAGCACACCCAGCCGCCATCCCAAGCGCGTGTAGTCCACGAGATAGGTGGTGGCCACCACCACGACGGCGGCGATGAAGATGCCGTAGGGAATGTCGTCGCCGGCGAAACGACCCAGCCGGAACCCGTCGGACACCGCCCTGCTGGCCGCATACGGGAGGTCGGGGTCCTTCAACCCGCCGCGCAGCAGGAACGTGAGGGAGAAGAACACGATGAAGTTGAACATGATCGTCGTGACGATCTCGTGCATGCCCCGGGCCTTCAGCCAACCGGCAACGGCCCCGAGGGCGGCGGCCGCGCCGAACGACGCCAGCAGCGGCAGCAGGAAGGCACCGGGTCCACCGCCGAAGGCCGTCCCGATGTAGACCCCGACGAGCGCGCCGGTCACCAGCTGGCCCTCGCCGCCGACGTTGAACAGGCCGGCCCGGTACGGCAGGGCCACACCCAGGCCCACGAGCACCAGCGGGAGCGAGGAGGTGAGCCACGAACCCACCCCGACCATCGACCCGAACGACGCCTTGAAGAGCTCCCGGTAACCCTCGGCGAATCCGGCGCCGCCGATCTGTACCAGCGGCGCCAGAACGACGAGCGAGGCCACAATCGCCAGAACGGGGACGACCGTCTCCGGCACACGCGCCCGGCCGGCGAGTCGGGTGCTCATCGTTCCTGGAGCATCAGGTTGCCGATGCCGCCGATCGTGATCGCCTCGCTCAACACGCCGGTGATGCGCCCCCGGACCATCACAGCCACCCGGTCGCTGACCTCGATGATCTCCTCCAGTTCGGTACTCATATACACCACCGAGCTGCCCCCCTCGGCGAGACGGCGCACCCAGGATCGGACCTGCTCGGCGGACCGGACGTCGAGGCCCCGCGTCGGATAGGTGGCGACCAGCAGTGCCGGATGCTTGCTCAACTCCCGGGCCAGGATGACGCGGCGGCGGTTGCCGCCGGACAGCTGGCGCACCGCGGCATTCACACCGGCGGTCCGGATGTCGAACTCCTCGACCAGATCGCCCGCCGAGCGACGCCGGAGCGCCTTGCGGCCCGGCGTCGGCGCCTCCTGCCAGGCGAAGGTCCCCAGTGCCAGGTTCTCCCACACCGAGAGCTCGCCGCAGGTGGCCAGGAAGTGGTCGTCGGGCACGTCGCCCACGAGCTTGGAGCGCTCCGGCGGCGGGTAGTCCGCCAGCGGCCTGCCGTCCAGCAGGACCGAACCGCTGTCCGGCGACCACGAGCCGGCAAGCAGGGCGGACAGTTCCCGCTGACCGTTGCCCTCGACGCCCGCCACGCCGAGCACCTCGCCGCGGCGGATCGTCAGGTCCACGTCGTGCAGGGCGCGGCCCCACAGCGGCGCACCCGAGACGCCCCGAACCTCCACCCGCGCCTCGCCGCCGCCAGCAGACCCGTCCCCGGCCGTCCGGTCCCCCGAAGCCGGCGCGTCCAGGCCCCCGGGCGAACCTCCGACCACATCGCCCACCAGTGACGGGTGAGGGGCGTCGTCCCCGACGATCAGCCGCACCAGCTCCCGCTCGTCCACCTGGTGGCCGGACTCCAGGCGCCCGACGACGCTCCCCGCACGCAGCACTGTCGTGCGGCTGCTCTCCGACAGCGCCTCGGCGAGGTGGTGGGTGACGAAGACCACCCCGACGCCCTGGGCGGTGAGGGCGCTGAAGAGGTCGAAGAGGCTGGCGCGCTCGGCCGGCGCCAGGACGGCGGTGGGCTCGTCGAGGATCACCAGCCAGGCCTCCTGCATGAAGGCCCGGGCGATCTCGGCTCGCTGGAGGTCGCCGACGGAGAGGTTCTCCACCCGGGCTCGGGGGTCGATGGAGAAACCCAGCCGGCTGCCACTCTCGACCAGGCGATCGGCGAGTTCGCTGGGGATCCGTCCGAGGCGTCCCTCCTGCAGGACCACGTTCTCCAGCAGCGTCAGGCGGGAGATGAGGGTGGAACTCTGGTGCACCACCGCGATCCCACACTCCCGGGAGTCGGCAGGGTCCCGGATGGTCACCTCCCTGCCGTCCACCTCGACGCGCCCGGAGTCGGGCCGGTAGACGCCCGTCAGGCACTTGATGAGCGTGGACTTGCCGGCCCCGTTCTCGCCGAGCAGGGCGTGCACCTCGCCACCCCGGAAGGTGACGTCGATGCCGTCGTTGGCCCGAACCCGGCCGAAGTGCTTGTGCAGGGCGGTGACGGCCAGGGTCGAAGGTTCCCTGGCCGTCACCGGCCCCGCGTGATCTATGGCCGCTCCCACGTACCGGAGACGCTAGTTGCGACCGTTCACCGGGTTACGGGGTCTTCTCGCGCGTCGGATCGACGACGATGTCACCAGCCTCGACGCCGGAGATCACAGCGTCGATGGCTGCGTCGACGTCGGAGTCGGGGTTGCACTTCGAGGCGATGTCGATGCCGGTGTTGACGACGTTCATGGAATAGATCGCGGGCTCCAGCGAGCCGTCCTTGTAGAACTCGCCCATCTGCTCGTAGGCGACGTCGAAGTTCATGATGACGCTCGTGATGATGTTGTCCGGTGCCTGCTCGCACTGGTCCGACACGCCGCCGACATACTTGACGTCGTTCTGCACGGCGGCCTCCACCGCTCCGGCGCCTGCGGCATCGGCGGCGTCGAAGAGCACGTCGGCGCCCCCGTCGATCAGGGCCTGCGCGGCCTGCTTGGCCTTGGCGGCGTCCAAGAAGTCACCGGTCCACACGTCGTTGAACTCGCAGTCGTAGCCCAGGACGTCCGGGGAGTCCTCGCTGAACTGGTAGGAGCCGCCCGTCCAGCGGGTCATCGCCGGGATCGGGGCACTCACGATCATGCCGATGCTCTTGGCGTCGGAGGCGGCGCAGCCGATGGCGGCGGCCATGTAGCCCACCTGGTTCCAGTGGACCGCCCAACCCGCCACGTTCGGCAGGTCGTTGGTGGTCGACAGGTCCGAGTAGATGATGAACCAGGTCCCCGGGTATTCCGGAGCCACCTCCAGGACCGCAGCCTCATACCCGCTGGAGTGCGGCACGATGATGTCGTAGCCGTCCTCGGCCAGCTGGCGCAGCGTCTGGGGTGCCTGGTCGTAGGAGATGTGCTCGAGGACGTCCGGCTCGGTGTCGAGAATCGCGGCCATCTTCTCGAAGGCGGCGAAGCCGTCGCGGTACCAGCCGGCCGCGTTCACGGCGTCGGGGTGCAACTGGGCGATCCGCGGCGAGTCCTTGCCGACCTGAGTGCCTTCCTCCTCGTCCTCCCCGCAGGAGACGGCCACCAGGGCCAGCGTCACCAGCAGGGCGAGGAGCAGCGTCATCAGCCTCCCCGCAGGCGTGCGTCGAATGATCATTGGGTTCCCCCTTGTTGTCGGTAGTCGGTTGTCGGTGGTCCGTGTCCGCCGGCGAACCCGGCGGTGGGCCCGCTACGCGGCGGCGCTCTGTGTTCGGAAGTGCGGCATGACCTCGCGGGCGAAGAGCTCCATGTTGCGGATCGTGTGGTCGTGGGGCATGTCGCCGATGTGCAGGAGGGCGTTCACGAGGCCGAAGCCGAGCTCCTCGGCGAGTTCCGCCAGCCGCTCCCGCACCGTGGCCGGGGTGCCGACGACGGCGTAGCCCTGCTTCACGAGGTCCTCGTAGCTCACGTCGGAATAGGCGCCGAGACCGGACTGCAGGAACCTGCCCCAGGAGTGGTCGGTCATGTAGCCGGGCGGGAAGAGGTGCTCGAACTTGTGCTTCAGGCCCTTGTGATAGAGCCACGTCACGTACTGGCGCCCCTCGGCGTGCGCCTCCTTCTCCGTCTCCGCCACATAGATGGGCAGGAGGATGCCGATCTTGTCCCGGGGCGCCTCATAGCCGGCGGCGTTGGCACCCGCCCGGTACCCGTCGAACCAGCGCTTCAGCAGCTTCGACGGGGCGAACACCGACAGGTAGGTGTAGTGGCGCTCGGCGGCCCAGGACATGGTCTCGGTGCTGCCGAAGGCGGGGATCCAGATGGGCGGGTGCGGCTGCTGCAGCGGGCGGGGCCAGACGTTCACGTAGTTGAGCCGGTAGTGCTTGCCGGTCCAGCGGAACGGGCCCTCGGTCGTCCAGGCCTTGATGATGAGGTCGTGCGCCTCGCTGTAGCGCTCCCGGGAGGTCGACGGGTCGATGCTCATGGAGAAGTACTCGTCGCCGATGCCCCGCACGAACCCCGAGATGATGCGACCGCCGGAGATGACGTCCAGCATCGCCACCTCCTCGGCCACGCGCAGCGGGTGGTCGCGCAGCGGCAGGCCGTTGCCGACGATCGCCAGCTTGAGCCTTTCGGTGCGACGCACCAGGGCGGCGGCCATGAGGTTCGGCGAGGGCATGGTGCCGTAGGCGTTCTGGTGGTGCTCGTTGACGCAGATGCCGTCGAAGCCGAGCTGCTCGGCGTACTCGAGCTCGTCCAGGTAGCGGTTGTACAGACCCGTCCCGACGGTGGGGTCGTAGGTGGTGTTGGGCAATGTCACCCACGCCGACTCGCGCTCGTCGAAGTCGTCGGGCAGGTACGGGTACGGCATCAGGTGGAACATGAAGAACTGCATCAGCGACTCCCCTGCGTGGCAAGCTCGGCGTGGAACCGCCCGATGGCCTCGACGGTCCGCTCGGGCTGCTCCAGCAGCGGCGCGTGGCCGCAGTCCTCGACGATCTCCAGGCGCGCATCGGCGATGAGTTCCCGGTAGTGCTCCCCGTGGGCCAGCGGCACGAGGCGATCGTCGCTCCCCCACAGGATCAGCGTGGGCGCGGTGACGCGGTGCAGCCGCAGGTGCAGCTTCGGGTTGCAGCAGAACGGGTTCCACGCCAGGCGGGCGAAGCTGGTCTTCTCCTTGAAGGCGCGCATGAGCATGTCGAGGTCGGGCTCGGGGGAGATGAACTGCAGCGCCAGATCCTGGTCGACGAAAAGCGCCGCCCGGAGTTCGTCGGGGTTCATTCCGAAGATGTCCTCGACGGGGTGTTCCGGCAGGTCGAGGCCGATGGGGTCGACCATCACCAGGCTGCGCACCTTCGACGGCTGGTGCACGGCCAACTCGGCGCCCAGCCATCCCCCGAGTGAGGCCCCGACGACGTGCACTGACTCCAAGCCCAACTCCTCCAGCAGATCCAGGTAGAAGTAGACGAGGTCCTCCATGCCGTCGATCCACTCCAGCCGATCCGACTCCCCGAAGCCGGGGTGATCGGGGGAGATCACGTCGAAGCGTTCGGCCAGCAGCCCGTGGAACGGCAGCCAGAATCCGGCGCCGGCGGCGGGATGCAGGAAGAGCACCTCTGGGCCCGCGCCGGCCCGCATCACGTGGATGCGCCCGCCCCCCAGATCGAGATGCTGCGCTGCGTGCTGGCCGTTCTGACCGGTCATACCCAACTCCCCGCCGCGGGACTATACACCCGGCACTGTGACCGAAAACAATGCGCCGGCACCGAGGCCCGCCCCGGCCGATCGCCCGACCGCGGGAAGCCGCGACGGGAATGCCGGCGGGGCGGCGGTGCTGCACTCGCCGGATCGGAGCCGGAACGGTCTGTAATATCCGCTCCCATGGGGGAACGCCGGTCCACCGAGACCGGATCGAGAGGGGGAGAGGAACGACCGCATGGGTGACGTCCTCAACGCCACCGTCGTGGCCGGCGTGCCGCTGCTGCTCGCAGCCCTCGGCGGCGTGATCGCCCAGCGCTCGGGCGTGCTCAACATCGGACTCGAGGGGCTGATGCTGGTGGGCGCCTGGGTGGCGGCATGGACCGCGGCCGCCTTCGGCGCGGAGCAGGCCGGGTTCTGGTTCGCGTTGCTGTTCGGGGCCGCCTTCGGGCTGCTCCTGGGCTGGGTCACCGTGGGGCTGCGGGGCGACCAGGTCGTCGTGGGGATCGCCTTCAACATCCTGGCCCTCGGCGCCACCAGCTACCTGTTCGACGTGCTGATACGGCGCGGCGGGCTGGAGGCCATGTCGGTGCCGCGGGGCTCGATTACGCAGCGGATACCCGGCGTGGCGGCCATTCCGGGCATCGGCGTCCTCGCCGACCAGCACTGGATGGCCTACATGACCTACCTGTGCGTGCCCGCCATCTGGTACCTGATGTTCAGGACGGGGATCGGCGTGCGCCTGCGCGCCTGCGGGGAGTACGCCGAGGGTGCCCAGGCCACCGGGGTGAACGTGTTGCGGGTCCGCCTGGCGGCGATGACCGTCAGCGGCATCCTCGGTTCGCTCGCGGGTGCCTACATGATTCTGGCCGACATCCGGCTCTTCCTCCACGACGTGGTGCGCGGGCGGGGCTACATCGCCATCGCCATCGTCATCCTGGGACGCTGGAATCCCACTGGCGGGGCCGTGGCGGCGGTCATCTTCGGCGCCTCCTACGCCCTCGGGTTCCAGCTTCAGGCTCGCGACATCCCGGTGGCCGGCGAGTTGCTGCTGGCGCTGCCGTACATCGTGACGATCCTCGCCATCGCCGTCTCGGGGCGGAAGGTCCTGCCCCCGCGCGAGGAGGGCCGCCCGCTCTACCTCTTCAAGTGAGCGTTCGAGTGAGCGAACCCGTCACGTGAGCGCTGCGCCTCCCGTCTTCGGGATACGCATACCCCCCTGCGCCGACGTCCGGGAGGCCGGCGCCGCGGCCCGGGCGGCCGAGGAGGCCGGATTCGAGATCGCCTGGTACCCGGACTCCCAGTTCCTCTGGCGCGACGTGTGGGCGACGCTGGCGGTTGCCGCGCTCGAGACCCGGAGGATCAGGATCGGCTCGTGCGTCACCACCTTCGAGACCCGGCATCCGAGCGTGACCGCGGCCGCCGCCCGCACCGTCGCCGAGATCGCCCCCGGGCGCACGATCCTCGGTGTGGGCAGCGGCGACAGCGCCATCAAGCTGCTGGGCATGAAGCCGACCCGCCTGGCGGAGATGCGCCACCACATCGGTGCCGTGCGCCGGCTGCTCGAGGGAGAGTCGGCTGACTACGGCGGTCGGGAGATCCACCTCCACGGCAAGGCGCCCACGCCCGTCCCGGTCTACATGGCCGCCACCGGCCCGAAGGCCCTGCAGCTGGCGGGCGAGATCGCCGACGGGGTCATCGTGCTGGCGGGCCTGGCCCCCCCTCTGCTGGAGCGGGCGCTCGGCCACATCCGCGACGGCGCGGCGCGCGCGGGGCGGTCACTCCAGGATCTGGACGTGTGTGTGGGGACGTTCTGCCACATCACCGACGACCCGACCGAGGCGGCCCGGGTCGCCAAACCGGTCTGCGTGGGCCTGGCACAGGTCGGTGCGACCGGCGCTCTGCAACTCGCCGGGATCGAGATCGACGTTCCCGCGGTCGTGCCCGACGTGTACCCCGACATGACCCACGCCGAGGACTGGATGCACGCCGCCGAGGTGGCGGGACGCTGGGTGAGCGACGAGGACGGCCGCCGTTACGCCGAGACGTTCTGCGTCGTGGGCACGGTCGCGGAGTGCACCGAGAAGATCCGGCTGGCCCGCGACGCAGGGGTCCGGAACTTCTACATCCGCGGCTTCCCGTCCTACGAGTTGCCCCTGGACCTGATCGACGTGTTCGGCTCCGACATCATTCCGGCGGTCACGTGAGCTCGGCCGACGTGCTGATCGTCGGTGCGGGCGCCTCCGGAGCCGTCGCCGCCCGGCGCCTCGCCGAGGACGGCTTCGACGTGATGTGCCTCGAGCAGGGCGAGCGGACGGACCCGGGCGCCTACCGCGGGGCCTACGACGACTGGGAGCTGACCGGACTCAAGCAGTGGACCTGGGACCCCAACGTCCGCCGGGCGCGCGCCGACTATCCCGTCGACGTCAGCGAATCCGACATCGATCCGCTGATGTTCAACGGCGTGGGCGGCAGCACGGTGCAGTTCGCCGCCCAGTGGCCCCGGCTGGCACCCTCGGATTTCCGGGTCCGGACGCTCGACGGCGTCGCCGACGACTGGCCCCTGACCTACGAGGAGCTCCAGCCCTACTACGAGCGCTCCGACGTGGACTTCGGCGTCTCGGGGATCGCCGGCGACCCTGCCTACCCGCCGGGGGCCGAGCCTCCCCTGCCCCCGCTGCCGATACCCGACGTGGCGACCGACATCGCCCGGGCGCACAACCGTCTCGGCTGGCACTGGTGGCCCGGCAGCAACGCCATCGCCTCCCGGCGTTACCGGGGCCGCCGGCCCTGCGTCCAGCGGGGCACCTGCGCCTGGGGCTGCGGCGAGGGCGCCAAGGGCTCCGCCGACCAGACCCACTGGCCCGACGCCGAGCGCTTCGGTGCCCGCCTGGTGACCGGGGCGCGCGTGCGGGAGATCACCGTCGACGGCCGCGGCCTCGCCACCGGTGCCGTCTACGTGGACCGCGACGGGCGCGAGCAGCACCAGGCGGCCTCGGTGGTGCTCGTCGCCGCCAACGGGATCGGCACGCCTCGCCTGCTGCTGCTGTCGAGGAGCGCCCTCTTCCCCGACGGGCTGGCGAACCGCTCGGGCCTCGTCGGCAAGCGGCTCATGATGCATCCCTTCGGCACGGTGATCGGGCTGTTCGACAATCACTGGCCGAGCTGGCAGGGGCACTGGGGCCAGAGCCTGCAGTGCATGCAGTTCTACGAGACCGATCCCCAGCGGGACTTCGTGCGGGGCGCCAAATGGGGGCTGCAACCCACCGGCGGACCGCTGGGGGCCGCGCTCGGCTTCGGCGGGGACCCCGTCTGGGGAGAGGCCCTGCACGAGCGGGTCCGCACGAACCTCGGCCACTCGATCATGTGGGGCATCATCGGCGAGGACCTGCCCGACGAGGACAACAGGGTGATCCTCGACGGCGAGCTGGTGGACCCCGACGGCATCCCGGCGCCCCGGATCCAGTACCGGGTCTCGGAGAACTCCCGTCGGCTGCTGAGCTTCCAGGCCGCCCGGGCCGCCGAGTCGCTCCGCGAGGCGGGCGCCTACGAGACGGTCGTCACGCCCCAGGTGCGCGGCACGGGCTGGCACCTCCTGGGAACCGCCCGGATGGGCGACGACCCCGAGAACTCGGTCGTGGATCGCTGGTGCCGCAGCCACGACGTCGAGAACCTGTACGTGATCGACGGCAGCATCTTCGTGACCTCCGGCGGCGTCAACCCCACGGCCACGATCTCCGCCCTGGCCCTGCGGGCCACCGAGCGCCTGATCGAGACGCGCCGGGAGCAGCGCGTGCCATGACGACCCGCGCCTCGTCATTCCGGCGGAGGCCGGAATCCACACGCCGGGAGCAACCGCGGCGGGTGCCATGATGGACGTGCCGGATAGCGAGGACTTCGACGAGGCGTTCCGCGCCCGGCTCGCGGGCATCGCCGACGTGCTGGTGCCCGCGTACCAGCAGATGCCCGCGGCGAGTTCCGTCGGGATCGCCGATGATCTGCTGGACAAGGCGCTGCGGGCCCGGCCCGACCTGGCCGCCGACTGCCGGCGCGCTGTGACCGCGTGCGCCGACCCACCGAGCCCCGAGGCGCTCGAGCAGCTCGCCATGGCGGATCCCGACGGCTTCAGCGCACTCATGGTGCTGGTGCTCGGCGGCTATTACATGAGCGCCGAGGTCAGGAAGCTGCTTCACTACGCGGGTCAGGAGGCGCTCCGCATCGACATCGGGGAGCTTCCGGCCTACATCGAAGAGGGACTCCTCGACGAGGTGATCGACCGAGGTCCGATCCATCGAACAACACCACCGGACGATCCGCAGAACTCGCAGAACTAAGGGGGACATCGTGGTAACGACTCGCTATGGCACCAGGCCGGTGAGGATCGAACAACTCACCGGGCCATACGAACCGAACGGCCAGCCCGACCCCCACCTCGGCCAGCCCCTCCAACTCGGGCTGTTCGCCTGGAACATCCAGGGGGGCTCCACCGGCTCCAAGGCCGTGCTGGCCGACCCCGACCGGTACCAGAACTACTGGAAGTGGCCGCTGGCCTCGCAGCTCGTCACCGAGGCGGAGCGGATCGGATTCGATTACCAGGTGCCGTTCGCCCGGTGGATCGGCCAGGGGGGCGAGACCGACTGGAGCGAGACCTGCCTGGAATCGCTCACGGCCGCCGCCGCGGCCTCGGCTATCACCAGCCGCATGCTGCAGTTCTCCACGGCGCACAGCAACTACGAGTTCCACCCGTTCCACTTCGCCAAGTTCGGGGTCACCGTCGACCACATCTCCGACGGGCGTTGGGGCCTCAACATGGTCACCGGCTACTCGGCCAAGGAGTACGCGGCGTTCGGCCACCTCGAACCACCCGAGCACGACGAGTCCTACAAGCGGGCCGACGAGTTCTTCACCCTGGTCAAGGCGCTGTGGGCATCCGACGTGCCCATCATCTTCGAGGGCGAGTACTACCAGTGCTACGGCGCCTACGTGAACCCGAAGCCCACCCGCAAACCGCGCCCGCTGCTCATGCAGGCCGGGCAGTCCAAGGTGGGCATCGACTTCGCCTGCCGGCACGCCGAGTGGATCTTCCAGATCCAGCCGACCATGGAGCACTATCGCAACATCGCCAAGGAGATCCACGACAAGGCTGCCTCGTACGACCGCAGGGTGCTCGTGGCCACACAGCTCTGGCCCGTCATCGACAAGACCGACGCCGCCGCCGAGGCCACCGCCGAATGGATCGCCGAGGAGGTCGACCACCAGGCCACGATGAACTTCATCCAGTCCGCCAAGCGCCAGCACGTCTCCTCCACGTTCGGGTGGGACGAGGCCGAGGAGGAGAGCACCGACCCCTACGGCGGCATCGGCCGGGACCTCTTCCTGCGCATGGCGCTCGGCATCGGCGCCCACCAACTGGTGGGCAGCTACGACACGGTGGCCGAGATGCTGCGGGAACTCCACGAGGCCGGCATCGAGAGCGCCCTGATGTCGTTCTTCGACCCGTTCCTGGGTCTCCAGCAGATGGAGGAGGAGATCTTCCCCCGCCTCAAGAAGATGGGCCTGCGCCGCTGAACCGCGGCCGTCCGGGTGGGGATGCCGGCGGCGCTCCGGCGGCCTCTGAAAATGGCACGCCTGCGCTGGCCCCCGGCATCCCCACCCTCGCGCTTTGGTTCCCGCGGATCCGTTAGCTCGTCCGGAGGGGATGATCTGAGGTGACCGGCATTCCTCACTTCGACGAGGGCAGCGTTGAGCGGGTGCTGCGTCCGCTGTTGGAGACGCCTTCGGAGCAGACGGAGCTTTTCGAGGACGACCCTCAGATCAGGGAGTTCCTGCGGACGGTCGTGGCGGCGCAGTTGGAGGGGTTGGGGCTGGACACCGTCAGCGACGATGCCGGCAACGTGATCTGTGAGATCGGCGGTGGGGATGCGCCGGGGTTGGTGCTGTTCTGCTATGCCATGACGCATCCCGCGGGGCGGATGGTGGATCCGTTCACAGCGAGCCGGATCGTGGGGGCGGACGGTGCGACCCGGGTGCGCGGGCGGGGGGCCAGCGAGCAGATGGGGGCGCTGGCGGCGGCGATCCTGACCGCCGGCACCTTGGCCGAGCGGGCTGCGGACCTGACGGGGCCCCTGGTGCTTTGCGTCTCGCCGGCGGGTGAGACCGGGCGTCACGACACGGCCCGCAGCTTCCTGGCCGGCTACGAGGGGCGGCGGGCTCCGGCGGCGTGCATCGTGGGGATCGGCACCGACAACGCCATCTGCGTGGCCAACAAGGGGAGAGTCGACGCCACCATCAAGGTGGCGGGGCTGGCGGGACACAGCTCCATGCCGTGGCGCACCAAGAACGCCATCGAGGGCGCCCGCCTGGTGCTGAGATGCCTCGAGGGCATCACACTCGCCGGCGACCACCCTCAGCTCGGGCAGCCGACCCTCACGCCCACGGCCGTGCACAGCAGCCCCAACGCCACGCACACCGTTCCCGACCTCGTGGAGGTCACCGTCGACCGGCGGCTGCTGCCGGGCGACGATCCCGAGGCGGCCCTGGCGGACATCCGCGGGGCAGTCGAGGGAATCGAGGGCTGGGACATCGACGTCGAGCCCGGACCGTTGATGTACCCGTCGGAGGTTTCCCCCGACTCCCCCTTCGTGGACACCCTCCGGGCCGCGTTCGCGGCGGCCGGGCACCCCGATCCCCCTCTCACCTATTCCCACGGATGCATCGACGCCGGGCTGTTCTCGAGCCGCGGCATCCCCGCCGTCATGCTGGGGGCGGGCGAGCAGGAGATGTGGCACACGATCGACGAATCGGTGGCCCTGGACGCCGTGGCACTGTCGGCACAGGTCTACACGGCCGTGGCCCTGGAGCTCCTGACCCGACCACCCCCGTGAACGATCAGCATTAGGGTGTCCCGCGGAGGGGCCCACGACCTGGGGGGAACGTCATGGCTGACGGCAGGAGTGACCATTCGGGTGCCGGAGCGGGCGATTCGAACGCCCCGCGTGTCGGATTCATCGGTCTCGGGAACATGGGATGGCCGATGGCCGCCCATGTCGCAGCCGCGGGACTGCCGCTGCGCGTCCACAACCGGACCCGGAGCAAGGCGGAGGCGTTCGCCGAGCACGTGGCTGCCGCCGGCGGGATCGACGTGCAGATCTGCGAGACACCGGCGGAGGTGGCGGCGGGCAGCGATGCCGTGCTGAGCATCGTGTCCGACGACGCAGCCGCCACGGAGGTGTTCACGGGGCCCGATGGCGTGGCCGCCGGCATCGCACCGGGAGCCGTCGGGGTGGAGATGAGCACGATCAGCCCGGGGTGCGTCCGCCACCTCGCCGGCGTGATGGAATCGACGGGCGCCGCACTCGTGGACGCGCCGGCCGGCGGCAGCGTCTCGACGGCCGAAGCCGGTGTGCTCCTCATGATCGCCGGCGGCGACGCGGCCGCCGTCGAGCAGGCCCGACCGGCGCTCGAGCCCTTCAGCGGCAGGATCGCCCACGTCGGCAGCCAGGGATCCGGTGCGGCGATGAAGCTGGCCCTGAACACACTGGTGCACGGTCTCGTGAACAGCATCGCCGAGGGTCTCGTGCTCGCTGAAGGGGCCGGGATCGACCGCCTGGTGGCCTACGACGTGTTCGCCTCGAGCCCGCTGGGCTCGCCCTTCTTCCAGTACCGCCGCGACTGGTACGAGCGCCCCGGCGACCAGCCCGCCATCTTCCGCCTGGACCTGGCGATCAAGGACCTCCGCCTGGCGCTGGACCTGGCCGCCGAGGTGGGACTGGACCTACCGCAGATCGCCAGCAACCACCGCTCACTGCAAGCCGCCTCGGCGGCCGGCTTCGGCGACTACGACGTCGCCGGCGTTGCCGAGTCGCTGCGCGGCAAGCAGCGCGACCACTAGGCGGCGAGGAAGGCGGCCGCCTCGGCGAAGGGCTGCAAGGGCAGGCGCAGCAGGCAGGCGCCGACCTGGCCCCGCCCGGGCTCGCGGTGCGCCAGGCCGGCGTTGGCGAGAGGCGCGATGCCGGTGGCGGCCACCCTGTGCACATCGATACCGATCGGCGTGCCGCGGAAGCCCTCGGAGGGGATGAGGAACCGCGAGCTGGTGCCGCGGCAGATTCCGCGCAGCTCCTCCACGGTGTCCGAGGAGGTCAGCGGATCGCCGCCGACGAAGGAGACGATGGCGGGCGACGCCGAGAGCGCGAAGGCGCCCAGGCCGACGGTCTCGGCGATGAAGGAGTCGCCCAGCACCGGCGAGGCGTCGGCGGGCGTGTAGCCCTCGAAGAGCTTGGGTTCGCCGATGACGGAGTCGGTCAGGAACCAGCGGTCGCCCGCGCCGCTGACCCTGATCCCGAGGCTCACGCCGTTGGAGGACATCGCCGTCACGACGCCCGGGTCGCCGCTACGGTGGACCACGTCGCTGACGGCTTTCCCCGCGGCGATGGAGAAGGCCAGGAAGAAGTGCGGGTTGGCGGCGATGTAGGACAGGACGCGCACGGCGTCCTGCCGGTCGGCCGCGGCGACGATCGCCGGCGCCAGGCGGGCGAGCACGGCGGCGCTGGAGGCCACGTTCCGGTTGTGGCACTCGTCGCCCCGGCGCAGTCCCTCCGACCACAGATCGGCCATGTCGAGCCCTTCGACGGCCCCGAGCGCCGCGTCCAGCACGGGACCCGCCACCGCGCCCATCCAGCGGAGCCGATCCAGGGTCTGTGGATCGTAGGACCCGAAACGCAGTGCCCGGCCGAGACCCTCGTTCAGCGGCGAGAATGCCCGGGAGCCCTCGCCGGTCTCCATGACGACGACGGGAATGGACGGCGTGACGACTCCGGCCATGGCCCCGACGGCGCCGTTGTCGTGGCAGGAAGCCAGCTCCAGATCGCCCTGATCCAGGATCCGCGCGGCCGTCTCGGGGGAGTCGGCCTCACCTTCGAGCATCAGTGCCCCGATGAGGGCGCCGCGCAACGGGCCGACGATGCCCGCGCCCCCGAGCGGTGGTCCGGCGTGCAGGTACCGGCGCTCGCCGACCGCGCCGGTGACCTCGCCGGCCGGGCGGACGCCCGTCGCGGTGACACGCGTCGCGTCGAGCGCCTCGAGCGCGGCGCCGGCGGCGGTTCCGGTCATGGCCGTCCAGTCACGAACGAGCCGGCCTCTTCGACTCCTCGATCAACTCCACCAGCCGCTCGGGGCTGAGCGGCGTCTCGGTGATCTCGACACCGGTGGCGTCCGACACGGCGCCGACGATGGTCGCCGCCACGACGATGCAGCCGGCCTCACCCACTCCCTTGACACCGAGCGGGTTGAGCGGCGAGAGGGTCTCGAGGTGCTCCACGCCCAGACTCGGCACTTCGGCGGCCGAGGGGATCAGGAAATCGGCGAACCCGGCGTTGCGCAGCTGCCCCTCGCTGTCGTAGTGCATCCTCTCGTACAGGGTCCCGCCGATGCCCTGGACGACCGCGCCGTGCACCTGGCCCTCCACGACCGCGGGATTGATCATCCTGCCGCAATCGTGCACGGCCACGTAGCGCAGGAGCCGGACCTCGCCCGTCTCGACGTCGACCTCCACGACGGCGGCGTGCGCGCCGCTGGCGAAGGTGGCGTGCCGCGGGCTGTTGTAGGCGGTCGCCTCCAGGCCGGGGGCGACCTCGGAGACCGGTGGCGCCTCCGCCTCGCCGCCGTCGCCGATGAACTGGGTGGCGGCCAGCGCCTCCTTACTGAAGGCGTAGCGGAGCGGGTTGGCAAGGACGGCGATCTGGCGCAGCGGGACGCGGACGTCGGGCGAGCCCCGCACCGACACGTGGCCGTCGGAGAAGACGATGTCGGCCTCGTTGGCCTCGAGGATGCGGGCGGCGATCTGGGCGGCCTTGTCCCGCACGAGTTCCGCCGCCTCGGCCACGGCGTTGGAGGCCACCACGCCGATCCGGCTGGCGAAGGTTCCGGTCGCCCATTTGAACTGGCGCGTGTCGCCGGTGCGCACGACGACGTCGTCGAAGGGAACCTGCAGGACCTCCGCCGCCACCTGGGCCAGGATCGTGGCGTGCGCCTGTCCCTGGGTGGAGACTCCCGTCGTGACGAACACCTTGCCCGTGGGCTCCACGTGGACGCGGGCCCCCTCGTAGGGGCCGCTGCCGGTGCCCTCCACGTAGCAGCCCAGCCCGATGCCGATCCGCCACCCCTCGGCGCGGGCGGCGGCCTGCTCGGCGGCGAACCCCTCGTAGCCGATCGCCTCCAGCAGCATGTCGAGGCCCGCGGGATAGTCGCCGCTGTCATAGGTGGTGGTCAGGCCGTCCTCGTCCATCAGCCCGACGACGTAGGGGAACTCGTCGGGCTGGATGAAGTTCCGCCGGCGGACCTCGGCCCGGTCGATCCCCAGCTCCCGGGCGATGAGGTCCACCACCCGCTCCATGACGAAACCCCCCTGCGGCATGCCGGCACCGCGGTAGGGCGTGACCGGCACCGTGTTGGTGTACACCACGTGCATCTCGCTGCCGTAGTTGGGCAGCTTGTACGGGCCGGGCAGGCGGGAGGCCGTCACGATCGGGATGATGATCCCGTAGGGGCAGTAGGCGCCCGCATCGTGGATGAACTCGTCGTGCAGGGCGAGGATGCGGCCGTCGTCGTCGAACCCCACCCGAACCTCGTGCCACTGGGCCCGCTCGTGGTTGGAGGCCACGAAATGCTCGCTGCGCTCCTCGATGAACTTGACGGGGACGCCGAGCCGGCGCGCCGCCCAGGGGACCAGGATCTCCTCGGGGTAGAAGACGGGCAGCTTCACGCCGAAGCCGCCTCCCACGTCGGGAGCCACCACGTCCACCTCGTGCTCGGCCAGATTCAGGTACGTGGACAGCCCCGCCCGGACGGTGCTCGGAGCCTGGGACGTGTCATAGACCAGCAGATGCCCGAACTCGTCGGGGATCGCCACCACGCCCCGGCATTCCATGGGTGCCGCCGCGCTGCGCTCCACCCAGAACCGCTGTACGAGGGTCCGGGGCGCGGCGGACAGGGCCGCCTCCACGTCGCCGTGCTCCTGGGTGAAGTGCGCCGCCCTGTTGTCGCTCATGTCGGCGTGCACGACGTGCGGGCCCTCGAAGGCCGCCAGCGGGCCGACGACCGCCGGGAGCGGGTCGTAGCTCACCTCCACCGACTCGGCGGCATCCTCCGCCGCCGAGCGGCTCGTGGCCACGACCATGGCAACCGCCTCGCCCACGAAGTGCACGTACTCCGCCGCCAGCGCCAGCTGCGTCCGCGGCTCGGTGAGGTTGGGATTGGGGATCAGCAGGGGCAGCGCCTGGCGGCCGAGTTCGCCCAGGTCGGCGGCCGTGAAGACGGCCACGACATCGGGCCGCGCCACCGCGGCGGCGGTCTCGACCCCCAGGATGCGCCCATTGGCGCAGGTCGAGCGGACCATGGCCACGTGCAGGCAGCCGGCCGGCTGGATGTCATCGATGAACGTGCCGTGACCGGTCAGGATCCGTGGGTCCTCCGACCGGGGAACGCGCTCGCCGATCAACCGCGTGGTCACCGATGCCCCCTTCAGTTCTCCCTACCCGCAGTTCTCCCTACCCGGCGCTCTCGCCGCTACCGCTGCTCAGCCGCGAAGCCGTCGCACTCCGAGGGGTGCGCCGCCTCCCGGATCCGGCCGGGGCGTCAGTTGACGGAAACCCCCTCGCTGCCGTCCGACAGGAGCAGCCGCAGGTCCAGCAGGAGGTTCGTGAACTCGGTGCGCGACACCAGCTCGCGCATGCCGATCTCGCCCAGCTTGCCGTCGATGAGGGCCAGGGCCTGGGCGGTGTTGGTGGAATCATCGGGGGTGGGAGCCTTGGCGGTGGGGGCTGCGGCTTTCGGCATGGTCCCATCCTCTCGTCTCGCACCGGCGACGTTCTGCTCGCCGTCCTGCGCGTGTCCCGCCACAGGCCGGCGACCATCCGGTTCCCCGGTTGTCCATCTCTGATGCCACAGTATCGGAAGGAGGTGGGACATGGGGACCGAACCGAGCGTTGCCGTCTATGAGTCCTGCGCACAGGAGTGGATGAATCGCCGCACGCGCATGTACGGCGACCGGCTGGCGCGCTTCGCCGCCCGGCTGGCGTCGAACGCCGCCGCCGGGCCGGCGAGCGACGCGCCACAGAGCCACGCACCGGGGAGCCACGCAACGGGAATCGACGACCCGGGGAGCGACAAGCCGGTCGCCGACCTCGGCTGCGGGCCGGGCTGGCACGTGGCCGGCCTGCCGGCACCGGTGCTGGCGCTGGATGCCAGCCGGGCGATGCTGGCGCAGGTGACCGGCGCGCTGCGGCTGGCCGCCGACCTGCGGGCCCTGCCGCTGCGGGATCGCTGCCTGCGGGGCGCCTGGGCCTCCCGCTCCTACATCCACCTGGCCCGGTCCGAGGTGCCCCTGGCACTGGCCGACCTGCACCGCGCCCTGTTGCCGGGTTCCGCCGTTGAGCTTCATCTCTTCGCCGGCGACGCCGAATGGGACGAGCGGGCCGACGACGACTTCCCGGGGCGGCGCTTCTCGCGCTGGCCCGAGGCGTGGTTGCGGGACGTGCTGGTGGGCGCCGGGTTCGCCGTCGAGGGCATCGAGCAGCGCAAGAGGGTGCTGCTGGTGGTCGCCCGGCGGCTTCACACGCTTGCCGACACCGTGGCGCCGGGCATGCGCCTGCTGGTCTGCGGGCTGAACCCCAGCCTGTACGCGGCGGACGTGGGGGTGGGGTTCGCCCGGGGCTCCAACCGGTTCTGGCCCGCGGCCCTTGCCGCCGGGCTGGTGAGCCGCGCCCGCGACCCGCGTCATGCCCTCGTGGCCCACGACGTCGGCATGACCGATCTGGTCAAGCGAGCGACCCGCCAGGCCGCTGAGCTGACTGCCGCCGAGTACGCCGCGGGCCTCGAGCGCCTCGAACGCCTCGCCGAACGCCTCGAGCCTGGAGTCGTCTGCTTCGTGGGCCTGGCCGGCTGGCGTGCCGCCATCGACCGCCGCGCCGCCCCCGGCCCCCAGTCCCGCCGCATCGGCGGCCGCCCCGTCTACGTCATGCCCTCCACCAGCGGCCTCAACGCCCGCACCTCCCTGGACGCACTCACCGCCCACCTCCGAGCCGCCGCCGCCCTGTAGCGGCCGCGGGGCGTGCGGCGGAGACTCCCGGACCGCTCAGCGGCTTTCCTGGATGATCACCCTGTCGCTGGCGGAGCGGCCGAAGACCTCCGGCGCGTAGATCTCCTCGGCTCGGGCGGGGGGCACGACGAAGCTGCCCGGGGTGGTGGCGCGGGCGACGTAGCTGTACTCGTGGGTTCCCGCCCAGAGATAGGTCGCGAAGGCCTCGGCGCGGTCGTCGCGCAGGTTCTGGTGCCGGTACCAGGTCCACCACCACCAGCCGCTGTCGTCGCGGACGTCGACGTCGCCGGTCACCGCCAGCGACGGGTTGAGCGGCTCGAAGCCGGCGGGCAGCGGGTCGATCAGCGCCATGTTGGTGCGCCGGCTGTCGTTGACCATGGTCACGTTGACCCGCACCTCGGCGCCGGCCCGCACCTGCCAGACGCCGTCGTCGTCGAGCCACACGTCGGCGGGGTCGCCGACCGCCTCGTAGCTGCGCTGCACCACGAAGCCGCGGTCCAGCGGCTCCAGATCCAGGTCGTCGGGTGCGTAACGCAAACCGAGGCGGTAGTAGAGGCGGCCTTCGCCGTCCTTCTGGACGATGAGATCGGAGTCGCCGGCAGCCAGCAGCTCGGCCATCGGTATCAGCGTGGAGCCCCGATCGGTGCTGCGCCCGGCGTAGGTGTGCTCCGCCGCGTACAGGTCACCGAGCCAGACCCGGGCGACGAAGTTCGGATCGGTCGCCTCGAACGTGTCGAAGTAGCGCTCGAGGGCCAGCAGGATGAACGTGTTCTCCTGGATGTTGTTCCAGCGTCCCCGGACCCGGTGGGCCAGCAGGCCGGTCACAACCTTGGGGATGAGATCCGACGTGGGCGCCATCGTGATGAGGGCGTCGAGGATGATGCCGTCGGTGCGGCGGTTGGAATGCAGCAGCAGGTAGGCGTCCTCGCCGTAGGCCGTGGCGAACGTGGCCGCCCCGGCGGTCTCGACGGCCCGGTTGTTCACGAGGCGGTCGATCTCGGCTTCGATGCCGCCGTCGTCGACCACCGGCCAGAGCCAGGCCAGGGCCTCCAACGGCAGAGCCTCACCCCGGCGGGCCCACAGGGCGCGAGCATCGGCGGCCGCGTTCTGGCCGTCCAGCGTGCGAACATGCAGCGCGTAGGCCGTCAGCATGTCCTTGCTGCGCTGGCTGTACCAGGGCGGGATCCGGCGTTCGATGCTCCGCAGGTACCGGCGCCCGTCCTCCATGACGCCGGACCGAACCTCGAAGCCGCCGTTCTTGGCAATGACGAGCGCATGCATCGCCTGGATCGACGTGTACGGGTGGGAACGCCCGTCGCGCCTCCACCACCCGAAGCCGCCGTCGTGGTTCTGGAGAGCCGACAGTGCAGCGATGTCGTGGCGGACGGCGGCGTCGAGTTGCTCGGGGCTGGGAAGACCTTCGGCGTCGAAGGCCGCCAGCACGTCCCGCAGCGCGGATATGGCCATGATGCGTCCGGCATAGCCGTCGCAACTCCGGTACCTGTAGCCGGCGATGTACAACACGGCGTCGGTCAGAGCCTGCAGCGCGGTCGAGGAGGTGTTGATCTCGAGGCCGCCGAACTGCGGGATCACGTCCTCGGGAGCGACCACCGGCTGGAAGACCGCGCCCTCGTCGACCACGCCATAGGTGGCGAAGGCCTCGCTGGTCGCCGGGGTGTACACGGGCAGGGACACAACCTGGGCGTCCGCGTGGGCGGTCGAGATCGCGGTGGCGCGGAAGCGGGCCACCCCCGGTGCGTTCGTGCGCGCCCGGAACCCCACCGCGACCCGATCGTTGGCCGGAACCACGACCCGCCGTCCCGCCGACCCGACGAGTTCGAGGTTGGAGGTCTGCAGCACGACATCGACCTCCATGGCGACCTCGGTCTGGTTCTGGACCACGATCGGCAACTCGAACTCGTCGCCGTAGTTCAGGAACCGAGGTGCCGACGGCCGGACCTGCAGCGGCAGCCGCGCCGTGATGGCCGACTCGGCGGTGCCGAAACGATGGGCGCCGTCGACCGCGACGGCCATGACCCGGTAGCGGGTGAGATTGTCGGGCAACTCGAACCGGACAGTGACCCGGCCACTGGCGTCGGTCACCGCGTCCGGGCCGAACAGCGCCAGGGGGTCGAGGTTCTGGCGGACCGTGATCCGGGATCCGTCCGAGTCGGAGTCGGCCAAGTTGTCCCCCGACGGTTCGCCGGCCATGTCATCGCTCGCCATTGCCGCGGATTCCGCGGCTTCTGCGAATCTCCGCTCGTCCTCCCTGATCTGGCCGGACAGCCAGTGCGGATCCTCGAGCAGGATCGTGCGCCTGCTCCGTGCCGCCTCCAGGTAGGCGGTCCGGGCACGGTAGAAGACGTCGATGGGATCCATCAGTTCGTAGCCGGACACCGCCAGCACCGCCTCGTCGACCGCGATGAGGAGGACGCCGGCCCCTTCGACGGGCTCCCCGCCGGCATCGGTGACCTCGACCGCGATGCTCGTGACGGCGCCCGGACTCAGCACCGCCGACGCGGGTGTCGCCGTGACACCGAGAGTCCGCCGCACGGGTGGGACCCGCAGCCGGATCTGCCCCGAGGCGTGGGCGGGACGAGGCGGAACGCCGGCGACGCCGGTGCCGTCATCGGCGGTCCTGGCCGTCACCGAGACGAGATCCACCCGCAGTCTCAACTCGGGAACGTGATCGTCGCTGATCGGCACCTCGAGGACCGCGCTGTGGCCGGTGACCTCGAAGGTGCGGGTTTCGATGATCCGGTCGTGGGCGACCGTCAGGAGGCCGGTGGCGGTGGCGAAGGGAGAGCCGACGAGGATCTCCGCGGTGTCCCCGCCGGCGTAGGTCTCGGCGTCGGGAACGAGCTCGACGGCCTCGAGTTCGACGTTGCGGCTCCGCACGGCGGCCTTCACACCGGAGACCCAGCGGGTGATCTCCGAGCGGCTGATCCGCCCCGAGTCATCGCCGACCCGGGCCGCGATGCGGTAGCGGCCGCCCTTGGCGGCTGCGAACTCGCAGGTGACCGGCGCCTGGGTGGAGGTGACGTCGCAGGTCTCGGTGTCCAGAGCGACTTCGACCCACCTGCCGTCCACGTACTCGTGGACGAGACGCTCCGCGGTGACCTCGAAGGCTCGGCCCGCAACCGGGTTGCCGTCGAGGTCGGTGACCACGGCCTCGACGTCGATCCCGTCGCCGGCCCGCACGAAGTAGCGGGTGGAGCGGACACCGACATAGAGATCGGCGGAATGGACCAGGAGGCGGGTCGTCGCCGCCCAGCGCTGGAGGTTCACATCGACCACCTGGGCCTGGGCGGTCACCGCCACCGGCAGGCCGTCGCCGTCGCCGTCGAGGTCGATACGCAGGTGGTGGCTGCCGGTTGCGTCGGTCGTCCCGGAGAATTCCTCGTCCCCGTAGGCGGCCCCGCCCCCGTACGGATACCACCATGGCCGCCAGACGCCGAACGTGAAACCGGGCCAGTTGGGAGGGCGGTAGAACCCCGGCCGCGTGGTCACCCTCCAGCCGACCTCGGCGTCGGGGAGCGGGCCACCGGAGAAGTACCGGGCATCGACCGCCACCACCGCCGGCTCGTCGATGAAGTGCGGGCCGGCCGACTCGAGGCGTGCCTCCACCTCGAACTCGGGCCGGCGGAACTCCTGGACCTGGAAGGTGTGGGTGTGGCCACCGCGGCCCGCGAGCCGGAACTCGATCCGGCTCCGGCCCAGGTTCGCCCCCCTGTCCAACTCGAGGGCGAGATCGAAGCCGCCGAGGTCATCGGTGCGGACCTCGCCGCTGCCGAGCTCGTTGCGGCGCGGGCCGTAGGCCGTGTAGGTGATCAGCGTGCCGGTGGGGAAGAACGCCAGGTCGCCGTCGCCGCTCACGTCGAGGTTCCGCACCCAGCCCTTGAGGTGCAGCGTCTCACCGGGGCGGTACATGCCGCGATCGTCGGTGGTGTACCAGATCGTCCGATCGTCCTGCGGCCACGCCTCGATGTACGCGGGGCTGAGAGCCCGGTCGTCGCCCCGCGATGCGACGACCCAGGAGAACCCACCCGCGTCGAGCCGGGCGCGGGCGAGGCCGTCGCCGTCGCTGACGAGCGCCGGATACCGGCCTCCGAGTTGGATCTCCACACCGGCCAGCGGATCGCCGGAGCGCAGGTCGGTGGTCCACGCCACCACGTCGCGATGGTCGGTGATGAGGTCGACCCCGATATCGGTGTCCTGCACCCAGGTGATCTTCGGGTATCCGGTCTCCCTGTAGCGGAGTGCGGCACGGAACATGTCGCCGGCATCAGATGTGTCGGCGACGTCTTCGAACCCTCGTGGCCGGCCGGCCCCTTCGACGATCATGACCACGTGACCGTGCCCATCGTTGAGGACATTGGCGAGATGGATGGGAACCTCGGTGGGATCACCGTGGTCGATTCCGGTCTCGATGGTCACTTGTGTCGTCAGAGGCCACGGCACGTCGAGCGCAAGCGGGTCCTCGCTATACCGAAAACGATCTGCGAAGGCCACGTACGACCCGTAGTCGCTCGGATCGACGGTGTAGAAACGGACGCGGAGCTGCTCCCACTGGCGCACGATGACCGGAACCGCCTGCGTCTCCCCGAGCGGATCGATCGTGGTGAACTCGCCTCCCAGCAGATGGATGAGGGGGCTGGCCTCCTCGACCTCGAACTCAACGGTCTGGGGCTCTCCCAACCTCTGGCCGAACTCGTCGCCGACCGTCCCGGGGATCACCACCTTGTAGACGGTGCCGCCCACCGTCCGGCCGGCGATGGTCAGGTAGCGGTCCCAGGCCGAGATCGTGGCATCGGGAATCTCCGGTGTGATGGAGATATCGGCGGCGTTTACCGTCGCCGCATTTAGCGAGTTGTTGAAGTGGGTCCTGAGGGGATCTCCCGGCCGGCAAGTCCGTCTCGAGCAGTTCGTGCCCACTATCTGCAAGGGAGCGTACGTACGGGCCTCGACGGTCCGCGAGTTCTCGCTGGTGTTCGGGCCCTCGGCCGACGGCACGTGTGGGCCGACGGTGATCCTGATCGCGGAGTCGGACTCGAACGGCACCACCGGCCGGAACGCGACCCACGTGCCCTCGAGGGTGCGCTCGGCTCGGCGCCTGATGAGATCGTCGCCATCGACCTCGGCGGCACTGGCAAGACGGATCTCGCGCTCCTGGCCATCGGCTGAGAGCGTGACCACGTCGAGGACGGCGGAAGGTTCCACCCGCTGGTCGAAGGTGGCGAGAAAGACCGGATCGAGCCTGAGTGAGTCCCTGTGCGCGTATTCGTCGGCGGGGAAGAGTCGCAGCAGGCTGGGTGGAGGTGTCTCGAACTCGAAGCGGAACGTCTCGGCCAGTTCGGCGCCGGACTGCGACTGGGTGCCCGCAGGGACCTCGACGGTGTAGCTGGTCGCCATCGGCAGACGATCGAAGATCTCCTGGTCGTGCTCGAAGCGGAGCGTGCGGGTGCCGATCCACTGCCAGCGACCCGGCAGCGGCGGTGTCATCTCCACAGGAACGTCGATGTCGTCGAGTTGGCTGACCGTGGCCAGCGGCACCATCGGCTGGTTGAACGTGATGCCGACGAAGGGAGCGAGACCCACCTCGCCCTCGGGCTGGACCCTCAGGACCTCCAGTGGCCCGGGATCGACGACCGGTGCTGCGATGTCCGGGCCGGCCGGGAACGGCTGGTCGACCGTCTTGCCGGTGCGGGGCGGGGGCAGCGAGTCGACCGGGCGCCGGAAGGCGGCCGCACCAACCTCGTCGCCCTCCCACGGCGGCAGCCGCTCGATCACCGCCCGGATCTCCTCGTCGCCCAGCGCCAGGCCGTCGACCCGCCTCACCGTCGGTGAGCCCCCGCCGTCGCTCTCCTTGGCGTCGCTCAGGCGGATCGTGAGGCGCGTCTCGGGCGCCGGCCCGGCTTCGTCACGAGCCGCAGGGGCGGAAGCCTCCGCAACGACAGACGCGGAATCCACCGGGACGCCGGGGGCGGAGACTTCCGGGACCACAAGTGTGGAGGGTGCGGACACCGGAAGGTTGAAGACCTGCGCAGCGACGGGTGTGGGAACGTCGACGGGCCGGCCGCCCCCGGCCGATTCCCGCTCGCCACCGTCCGAGCAGGCACTCGCCAGCACGGCGACGACCATTGCGACGACCGTCCAACGCCTCAGCGACCCCCTCATGGCTCAGCGCCGTCCTACGAGAGTGCCGAGCAATCCACGGACAGCGCCGGCCCGGCGGCTGAACCGTGGATTCCGGGCCCGGATCGAGTCCGGGACAGGATCCTCGCCCGAATGACGCCTCGGGACGTCGGAGGCATCGCTCATAACGTCCCTAGCCGGGGTCGTTGGGGTGGTGCGCCAGGGGGATGACCTGGATGTCGAGCCAGGGGAAGAACGGCAGCGAGGCCAGGGCGGCGTGGAGTTCGTCGGGCGAGTCGGCCCGCCAGACACCCCAGTTGGCCCAGCGGCCCGGCACGCGCCAGAGCCGCCGGATGGTTCCCGCCTCGACGAGTTCCCGGCCACGGGCCCGCTCGGCGGCCATGAGTTCGTCGCGCCGGACGGGATCGCCGTCGGGGGGCCAGTTGACCTGGATGTGGACCAGGTACTCGGCTGCGTCACTCATCACTGGTCTCCTTGTTGTCGCGGGCGGCCGGGGTCTCGCCACCCGGATTCTGGCCGGCCAGCTCGGCCAGCACCTCGTCGGTGTCGGCGCCCAGCGGGCGCCCCGCGAAGGACACCTTGCCGGGGGTGCGCGACAGGCGCGGCGACACCGCCTGCATCACGACGCCGTCCACGGTCGTGAACAGCCCCCGCCGGCGGAAGTGCTCATCGGCGAACAGGTCCGCCATCGTGTACACGGGGGCGATGGCGGCGTCGGCCTCCTCGAAGCGCCGGATCACCTCGGACGCAGGCCGCTCGGCGATCCATCCCGCCACGAGGGCCTCGAGAGCGTCGCGATTCTCGAAGCGGCCGGTGAACGTGACGAAGCGCTCGTCGCCGCCGGCGCCGATGAGGTCCAGCACCCGGTTCGCCACGGTGTCGCTGGAGGCCGACAGCGCCACCCACTCGCCGTCGCTGCACCGGTAGGTGCCGCGAGGCACCGAGTAGGGGATGCCGGCGCCCAGGCGCGGCTGCAGGTAGCCCAGGTGGGCGAACGCCGAGGGCAGCGGGCCCATGACGTGCATCACCGACTCCACCAGCGAGAGGTCCACCACCTGCCCCTTGCCGCTGCGGCGGGCCTCCCACAGCGCCGCCATGGCGCCGAACGCCCCGAGCGTGCCCGTGAGCTCGTCGGTGAGCGCCACCGGCGGCAGCAGCGGCTGCCCGCCGGCCTCACCGCTGATCGCCGCGTAGCTGCTGAGCGCCTCGGCCAGGGTGGCGAAGCCGGGCCGCTGGGCATACGGGCCCTCCTGGCCGAAGGCGGTGATGCGCAGGATCACCAGCCGGGGGTTGCGCGCGAGCAGCACCTCGGGGCCCAGCCCCAGCGCCTCCAGCTTGCCCGGCCGCAGGTTCTCCACGAGCAGGTCGGCGCCGTCGATCAACTCCAGCATCGCCTCGAGCCCCTCGGGGGTCTTGAGGTTCAGCACCACGGCGCGCTTGTTGCGCCCGGCCAGCTTCCAGAAATACGAGTCGTCGTCGCCGTCGGGCGGCATCCAGCCCAGCCGGCGGACCGAATCGCCGCTCGGCGACTCCACCTTGATCACATCGGCGCCGAAGTCGCCGAACAGCCGGGCCGCACCCGGACCGGCCACCACGGTCGCCATGTCCACCACCCGGACGCCCGCCAGGGGTCCTGCGCCCTCCCCGGCTCCGGGCTCGGCCCCCTCAGCCGCCATCGGTGGATCGCCGCGGCAGCAGCACCGAGCGCTTGTAGGTCGTCACCACGGCGCCGTCCTGGTTGCGCCCGACGGTCTCGACGGTGACGATGCCGGCGTCGGGCCGCGACCGGCTGGCGCGGGTCTCGAGCACCGTGCTGGTGCCGTAGAGCGTGTCGCCGGGATACACCGGCGCGGTGTGGCGCAGGTCGGTGGTTCCCAGGTTGGCCAGCGCCCGCCCCGAAATGTCCGGCACGCTCATGCCCAGCAAGAGCGAGTAGATATGCGGGCCGGCCACCACAGGCCGCTCGAACGGGCCCTGGGTGCCGTCGAAGTGCGCCGAGTCCACGTGCAGGGGATGCACCTCGAGGGTCAGCATGCAGAACAGGTGGCTCTCGGCCTCGGTGATCGTCTTGCCGGGCCAGTGGCGGTACTCGTCGCCCACCTCGAAGTCCTCGAAGCAGCCCCCGAAGCGCCGCTCCCGCGCCTCGAAGACCCGGCCCCCGCCGGCCGCGGAATCAGGTTCGCCGCCCATCAACCCTCCAGCGCCGCCGCCTCGTCGATGATGCCCCCAGGGTCGTTGTGCGGCACGCTGCGCAGCCAGTCCGGGTTGACGAGCCGGCCGAAGCCGGGCTCGTCGGGGAGCGGATCCATCAGGCCGTCGCGCACCACCGGCTGCCGCAGCGAGTCGGCGAACTGGTCCACCCCGCTGCCGACGATGCCCCACTCCAGCGGCAGGTCCGGGCGACCCAGGCCGCCGAAGATCTGGGCGTGCTCGAGGGCGTTCATGTGCGGCGCCACCTGCATGCCGGCCGCGTCCGCCTGCGCCAGGATGTCGCCGATCGAGGTGATCCCGCCCATCGTCGTGACGTCGACCCGCACGAAGTCGACCGCGTTGTGAGCGACCAGCGACTCGGGGTAGTGCGCCCCGCCCTGCTCGTCGCCGAAGGCGATGGGGAACGGCGACCGCTCCCGCAACGCCGCGATGATCCGGGCGTTACCGGGCGGGAACGCGTCCTCGAACCAACCCAGGGTCATGTCCAGGCTCTCCAGGAAGGCCACCGCATCGTCGACGGCGTTGAACACCCAGGCCCCGTCGCAGCCCACCCAGAGGTCGTCGGACGCCGAGGCGGCCGCCTCGAGGCGGGCCTTGGAGCGCACCACATCGGGCGCCATCGGCAGCTTGACGCGCCGGTAGCCCTGCTCGTAGAGGCTCTCGACCTGCTCGATCACCTCGGCGGGGCCGATGGAGGGCGGGTACCCGGCGATCCCCGTGACCGGCATCGCCACGTTCGAGCCGCCCAGCATCTTTGCGATCGGCAGGCCGCGGCGCTTGGCCTCGGCATCCCAGACCGCCAGGTCCACGATCGACAGCGCCCGCAAGCCGATCCCGCCGACCAGGCAGGACAGGTTGGAGCGCTGCACCGACTCGAACGCCGCCTCGGGCGCATCGGTGGGGCGCCCCACGTAGCGCGGCCCGATGTAGTCATGGATCATCTCGGCGATCGGGCCGTCGCGACTCAGCGTGAAGCCGTAGCCACAGATGCCGTCACGGGTCCGGACCCGCACCAGGCCGAACTCCCGGTGCTCCATGACCCAGTCGCCGAAGCGGATCACCTCCGGCACCGGGGCGCGCACCGTCAAGGCGTCCACCGCTTCGATCTGGCGTCCTCGTTCGTCACTCATACGCAGAGATACCCCCCGTCCACGCTCAGTATGTGCCCGGTCACCATGGAAGCGGCGTCCGACGCCAGGAAGATGGCAGGCCCGACGATCTCCCGCGGCTGCCCCCGGCGGTCGATGGGTGTACGGGCGGCGATGAACTCGCTGGTGAAGCTGCGCTTGCGGTCCGAGGCCAGCACCAGCGGCGTCTCGAAGATGGACGGCGCCAGGGCGTTGACCCGTATGCCGTGTTCGATCCACTCCAGGGCGAGGCTGCGAGTCATCTGGATGACACCGCCCTTGCTCTGCAGGTAGGCGGTCGTCTCGGGATAGGCACGGCTGCCGCCGATGGAGGCCATGTTCACGATGGCGCCCCGGCCCCGCTCGATCATCGTGCGCCCCACGATCTGACACGACAGGAAGGTGCCCCACAGGTTCAGGCGCACGACCCGCTCCCAGACCTCGTCGGGGAAGTCCTCGGCCGGGTGGCGGGCCGCCGTGCCGGCGCAGTTGACCAGCACATCGATGTGGCCGTGGGCGTCGAGCACCTCGCCGACTGCGCTCTCCATGTCGTCCCGGCTGGTGACGTCGGCCTCGATGAACCGCAGCGCCCGGCCCTGCTCGGCCGCCGCCGCGACCAGCCGCTCGGCACGCGCCACGTCCACGTCCAAGAAGGTCACCTCGGCACCGCAGTCGGCGAACCCCACGGCGATGGCCTCGCCGAGCCCGCTGGCCCCGCCGGTGATCAGGCTGACCTTGGTTGACAGGTCGAACAGGCCGCCCACGTAGTCCGTGGGGACGGTGACGGCCACGGCATCAGGATCACTCACGGTTCCTCCCCCGTGTCGGTCCGGGACGGGCGGCCTGGCAGTGGATTCCGGCCTGCGCCGGAATGACGGATCTTCAGTGATCCGGACGAGCCAGCCATTTGGGACGGTTCCCTACTCGTCGCCGGCGATGCGGGCGGCGCTGGGGTAGAAGCAGCCCACCCCCTGGTACGGCGTGCGGAACCTGCTGAGGTGCCAGCGTCCCAGGTTCGGGAACACGAGGACGTCGCGGTCGTCGCCCGTGAACACGCAGTTGGTCGGCGCGGCGATGATCGCGCCCCGCGGGTCGGTGGTCAGCACCTGCAGCCCCGTCTCGGCGTGCCACACGAAGATGGTGTCGGGCCGGTAGCAGGACACCACGAGCGACCCGTCGGTGGTCTCGACGATGCCGTCGGGGACCGCCAATCCCAGATCGCACAACTCGCGCCGCGGCCCCGCCGACCCGTCGGCCTCGATGGGGATCTCCACGATGGCGCTGGGGTAGCTCTCCACGATCCAGAGGCGGGAGCCATCGGCCGACACGGCGCAGCCGTTCGGGAAGTTCACCGACTCGGTGCTCCACACCTCCGCCTGCTGACCGGGGCGCTGCACCCAGACATGGCCGTTCTGCTCGCCCCAGCCGCCGGAGTCGGTGAGGTAGTAGTTGCCACCGGCGTCGAACGCCCCCCAGTTGGGCACGCCGAGGGACTGCTCGTCGTTGCCGGTGCAGAAGGCACTCCGCTCGCTTCCGTCTGCGCTGAACCGCCACACCGTGCTGTGCACCAGGTCGATGGCGTAGATGTTGCCGTCGCCGTCTGCGGCCAGCCCCAGCATGAACCCGCCGGTGTTGGCGATCTCCCGCGGTGTGTCGTCGGGCTCGATCACGTAGACCTGGCCGGCCTCCCCCCCGCAGTAGATGGTGCCGTCGGGCGCCACGCAGATGCCCTCGGCGTGATCGAGGCCCTCGGCGAAGTTCTCGACGTCGGTCAGCGGCACGATGGGTTCCATGCTCGTCCTCCTTGATCGCTGTCGGTAGGGCCCGCTAGCGCGGCGAGCCGTCCAGATTGCGCTTCGTCTCCACGAGTTCCACCCGGTAGCCGTCGGGGTCGATGAGGTAGATGGCCAGCGCGCCCTTGTTGGGCCCCACTGTGGGCGAGACCGGCTCGCTCACCGCCTGCACACCGGCCGCCTTCAGCCGCTCCCACAGCGCCTCGAAGCCCTCCACGAACAGGCAGATGTGGGCGGTGCCGGGGTTGCCGTTCGACGGGTCGATCTCCTTGCGCTCGATGTTGCGGTACTCCAGCAACTCGAGGAACACGCTGGCGCGGTCATGGCGGAGCACGGCGGCGTGCATCTCGACGGTCGGGTAGCCCACGAGTTCCCGCAGGTACTCCTCGGTGCGGACCCAGCGGGCGATGACCTCGTAGCCCAGCAGACCGTAGAAGGCGATCGAGCGATCCAGGTCGGCCACGGTGATGCCCGCATGGGAGAAGCCGCAGACGGCGCCCTCGGGAGCGGTGGTCATGGGGTCGGTCATGGTGGGGGCGGTTGTCATCGGATCGTCCTTCCCGAGTCGATGTCGAACAGATGGAGGCCGGTGCCGCCGATCTCCAGCGCCACCTCCTCGCCCGGCGTGAAGACCCGATCCGAGCGCACCCGCGCCACGAGCGTGTCACGGGGCGGCGCATCGGGATCGCCCGGGTCCACGCCGGAGAATTCGCCGGCCAGATGCACGTACGTCTCCGGCTCGACGAGCTCGGTGAAGCGCACCCTGGCCCGTGGCAGGCCCTCCGAGGACGCCGACGCGGGGTCGCGCAGCAGCAGCGACTCGGGGCGGATGCCGGCCACCAGTCCGGTGCCGTGGGGAGCCGAGGCGCACAGTTCGGCCGCCGCCTCGGGAACGGCGACCGAACCGGCTGCCCCGAAGTCCAGCATGGGACCGTCCGGAGCCTCGCCGGATCGCACCTGCGCCTTGAGGAGGTTCATGGAGGGGCTGCCGATGAAGCCGGCCACGAACAGGTCGGCCGGGCGGTGGTACAGCTCCTGGGGTGTCCCGACCTGGCGCAACTCGCCGTCGTTGAGGACCGCCACGCGCTCCCCCAGCGTCATGGCCTCGGTCTGGTCGTGGGTCACGAACACGGTGGTGACCCCCAGGGTGGCGTGCAGCTGGGCCAGCTCGCCGCGCATCTGCACCCGCAGCTTGGCGTCGAGGTTGCTGAGCGGCTCGTCCAGCAGGAACGCCTTGGGCTGGCGCACGATGGCCCGGCCGATCGCCACCCGCTGGCGCTGACCGCCCGACAGCGCCGCCGGGCGCCGCTTCAGATGCTCGGTGAGCTCGAGGGTCTCGGCGACCTCTTCGACCTGCCGGCGGATCTCCGCGGCCGCCACCCGCGCCTGGCGCAGCGGGAAGGCGATGTTGGCGAAGACCGTCATGTGCGGGTACAGGGCGTAGTTCTGGAACACCATGGCCACGTCGCGGTCCCGGGGATGCACGTGGTTCACGACCTCACCGTCCACGAGGATCTCCCCGGCGGTGATGGCCTCCAGACCGGCCAGCATCCGCAGCAGCGTCGACTTTCCGCAGCCCGAGGGTCCCACCAGCACCACGAACTCCCCATGGGCGATGTCGAGGCTGAGCGAGGTCACGGCCTCGGTGCCGTCGCCGTAGACCTTGGTGACGTCCTGGAAGGAGATCTCGGCCATGACCAGGGCCCTCTAGAAGGCCTTCACCGCGGTGAAGCCGGCGTCGATCACGATATTGGTGCTGCTGATGTAGCCGGAGGCGTCCGAGGCCAGGAACACCACCAGGTCGCCGACCTCCTCGACCTGCCCGACCCGGCCCAGCGTGTTGGCGGCATAGACCCTGTCCATGAAGTTCTCGGCCTCGTCGACATTCATGTCCTCGAGATCCCGCGTCAGCATCGGGGTGTTGATCGTGCCCGGCGAGATGGCGTTGACCCTGATGTTGTCCCGGCCGACCTCCAGGGTGAGCGACCGGGCGGCCGCCACCACCCCGGCCTTGGCCGCCGCGTAGACCACGCAGCCCGGCAGCGAGTGCGAGGCCTGCACCGAGGAGGTGAAGATCATCGAGCCGCCGCCCCGGGCCCGCATGGGAGCGATGCTGTACTGGGCGCACAGCAGGACGCCCTTCAGGTCCACGTCGAGGAGCAGGTCCATGTCCTCCTCGCTCATCTGCTCGAGGTCGACGTAGCGCTCGACCCCGGCGTTGGCGTGCAGCACGTCGAGGCCGCCGTAGCTGTCGACGGCCCGCTGGATCATCGCTTTCACGTCGGACACGACCGACACGTCGCCACCGTCGGTGATCGCCGTACCTCCGGCCGCCTCGATCTGTGCCACCGTCTCGCCGGCCGTCTCGGTGTTGATGTCGTTGACCACAACGGCTGCGCCGGCACCGGCGAGTGCGATGGCACTCCCCCGGCCGATGCCCGAGCCCGCTCCGGTGACGATCGCCACCTTGCCGGCCAGCACTCCCTGGGTACTCATGCCGTCCTCCTCGCTTGCGTCATGTTCGCCCGTCACACTCCCCCGGTCCATTCCATGTCCGACATGTGCGTCATCGCGTTCATCAGCCCTTCAGTGCGCCCGCGGTCACGCCCTGCTGGAACTTCCGCTCCAGCACCAGATACAGGATGAACACCGGCACGGATCCGATGATCGAAGCCGCCGCGATCAACTCGTGCGGCGTGGCGTACTGGCCGATGAACTGGCTGATGCCCACCGGCAGCGTGTAGGTGTCGGCGTCGCGCATCAGCACCAGGGCCAGGATGAAGTCGTTCCAGTTGGCCAGGAACAGCAGGATCGTCACCGTCACCACCGCAGGGCGGGCCAGCGGTACGACCACACGGAACAGGATCTTCCATTCCCTGGCCCCGTCGAGGCGCGCCGACTCCACCAGTTCGCCGGGGATGCCGGCGAAGAACCCCCGGAAGATGAGGATCGAGATGGGCAGGCCGAAGGCCACGTACACCATGCTCAGGCCGAACAGGTCGTTGTAGAACCCCAGGTGGCGGGCCTCGATGAGCAGCGGCAGCACCAGGGCCGCCGGCGGGATCATGATGCCCAGCAGCAGCAGGGTGAACACCACGTCGGAGCCCGGGAACCGCAGCCACGTGAAGGCGTGCGCCGCCAGCAGCGACACCAGGATCGTGAGGACCACCGAGACGACCGTCACGAACGCGCTGTTGACGAAGTACCCGCCGAGCCCGAACTCCTGCCAGGCGGTGATGTAGTTGCCCGGCACCCACTCGTCGGGGAGGAACTTCTGGTTGTAGACCTCCCGGCCGGTCTTGAGCGACAGTGCGCCGACCCAGGCCACCGGCAGCACGACGGTCACGGCGATGACGACCGCCAGGATCGACAGCCCGGCCTTCGCCCACGTGGCGCGGAGCTCAAACAAGACGCCTCGCCAACCGGAAGCGGGCCACGCTGGCGATAACCGCCAGCACCACGATCACCACGGCGATGGCCGAGGCCACACCCATGATGCTGAAACGGAAGCCCTGCTCGAACATGTAGGTGGCCAGCACTTCGGAACTGCGGTTGGGACCTCCCCTGGTCATCACGAAGACCACGTCGAAGATCTTGAGACCGCCGATGATGTTCAGCAGCGCCACGACGCCCACGATGTGCCACATCGACGGGATGATCACCTTGAACACGGTGGCCGGGGTGCGGGCCCCGTCGAGGGCCGCCGCCTCCAGCATCGACCGGTCGACGCCCTGCAGGCCGGCGTAGTAGAGGATCATGTCGTAGCCGGCGAACTGCCAGACGGTCACGCCGATGATGACCCACAGGGCCCACTGCTCCTCGCCGAGGAAGAAGATGGGCTGGTCGGCCACGCCCATCCACTGCAGGATCTGGTTCACGAACCCGAAGGCATCCAGCACCCGCTGCCACATGAGGCCCACCAGGACCGAGGGCAGCAGGGCGGGCAGGAAGATGACGCCCCGCAGCAGGCCCGTGCCGCGCACCTTGGTGGAGATCAGAAGGGCGGCGCCGAAGCCGATGACGTTCAGGAACAGCGTCGTGAGGCCCGTAAAGAGCAGGGTGTTGCGCAGCGCACGCCAGAAGATGTCATCGCCGACGATGGTGCGGTAGTTCTCGATACCCAGCCAGCGGATGTCGGCGATGTCGAAACCGGTCCACTCCGACAGCGACACCAGCCCCACCACCACGATGGGGACGGCGATGAGCCCCAGGAACACGGCCAGGCTGGGCGCCACCATGGCGACGCCGAGGCTCGAGGCGTAGTTGCCACCGCGGCGGCGCTCGGCGGCGCGCGCGGCGCGCCGCGGCAGGGTGACCCCTGCCGACGGCGCCGCCGCGGTTGACAATGTCCGGGAGGTGCCGGTGTTAGCCGGCGCCGGCCATGGCTGCGATCACGTCAGCGGCCGTGGTGGATCCGCCGAGCAGACCCTGGACGCCGTTGATCAACTCCGTGTACACCGGCGTGGTGTAGATCGTGCGGTTGCGGACGGTGGCCTGGGCCGCGATGAGGTCGCGGTACAGATCGCTCACGTCCGCCGGCAGTTCGATACCCCACGAGGGGATGAAGTCGTTGGACACCAGCGAGGCCTCGCTGTCGGCGTCGGTCAGCCAGCGCATGAACTCGATGCCCATGTCGACGTTGGCCGCGTCGGCCGGGATCGAGAACATCTCGGCCACGCCGCCGGTGGCGAACCCCTCACCGCCGTCGGGCGACGGGAAGGGGAACAGGCCCCACTCGAAGCTGTCCTCCACCTGCGCGGCGATGCCGCCGGTGATGAAGTTGCCGACCGGGTAGAACATGGCGGCCTGCTGCGCCACGAACAGCTCCAGAGCCCCCACGAAGGAGACCATGGAGTTGGCACCCGGCGCGAACACGCCGCTGTCGATGAGGTCGGCGAGGTTCTCCGCCGCGGCCAGGAACTGCGGATCGTCCCAGGTGGCCGAACCGGCATCGGCCTGCACGATGAGCGTGTTGGTGGGGTCGGTGTAGGCGAGCTGTGCGAAGAACAGGTCGGCGGCGGCCCACCCGTCGTTCGTACCCACGGCCACGCCGAAGTAGCCGGCCTCGTCGAGCGCCGCGGCGACCTCCTTCAGGGCATCGGACGAGCGGGGCACCTCAAGGCCCAACTCGGCGAAGATGTCCTTGTTGTAGGCGATCTGCAGCGAGTTCACGTCCAGCGGGATGGCGAAGGGAACGCCGTTCACGCTGGCGATGGAGGCGATCGGCGGGAAGAAGTCCGGGAAGCCGGTGGTGAAGTCGCCCGCCAGTGAGGCGATGGCGCCTCCGTTGACCAGGTCGGTGTACTCACCGGTCCACGGCACCTGCGCCACGTCGGGTGGCTCGCCGGCCGCGATGGCCGCCCGCAGGTTCGTCATGTAGTCGGCGAAGGGCGTGTAGGTGCGCACGACGTCCACATGCGGGAAGGCGGCCTCGAACCGCTCCTCGGCCTGCTCGTGCACGACCGGGTAGGCACCCTCGTTGTTCCAGGACCAGAACTCCAGCGTGATCGGCTCGGCGGCGGGTTCGGCGGCCGCCGCTTCGGCCGCGGCCTGCGCCGCCTCGGCATCGGCCCGCGCCTGGTCGGCCTCGGCCTGTGCGGCCTCGGCCTCCGCCTGCGCGGCAGCGGCAGCAGCCCGTGCCTCATCGGCCTCCGCCTGCGCGGCAGCGGCCTCCGCCTGGGCGGCAGCGGCCTCCGACAGCGCCGCGTCGGCTGCGGCCTGCGCGTCGGCGAGCGCCGATTCGGCCGCGGCCATCGCTTCGACGTTGCCCTCGGCGGTGGCCTGCGCCAGATCGGCGGCGGCCTGCGCGGCCTCGGCCGCGGCCTGCGCCGCCTCGGATGCGGCGAGTCCCGCCTGTGCGGCGGCGTCCGCTGCGGCGGCGTCGGCGATCCCGGTGGCGGCGTCCGCCTGGGCACTCCGAGCCGCGGCGGCCGTCGCCTGCGCTTCGGACAGCGCCTCGGCCGCGGCGGCAGATGCGCCCCTGGCCTCGGCCAAGGCCGCGTCGGCGGCCTCCGAGCCCGAGTCGTCGGCCGCGCACGCAGCGGCGGTGAGCGTGAGCACCGCCAGAACCGCGCACGCGAGGAACCCGCGTCGGTACTTTCTCATCCCCGTCTCCTTTCGTAGATCCCCCGGATCGAGGTGGTCCGCGAGTATGTCACATCGGGCGCGACGGCCCCATTGCCGTTCGAGGGTGGTCGCGCTGCGCCCGGCTCAGATGTGCCGGCGCAGCCAGTCCAGGGTGACCCGGTTGAACTCCTCGGGGCTCTCCATGCCCGAGAGGTGCCCGGCGCCCTCGAAGACGTGGAAGTCGGAGCCCTCGATGGCCTCGTGGATCTCCTCCGAGCACTGCACGGGCAGCACGACGTCCACCTCGCCGACGGTGACGAGCACCGGAGCGGTGACCTTGTGCGCCTCGGCGCGCATGTCGTAGGAGAGGTTGGCCTCGATCTGGCCCAGCAGGCCGTCATAGCTGGCGGCGTTGGCCCGCATGTGGTCGAGGATGTTCATGAGCATCTCGAAATTGCGGGACATGAAGCCGGGGCTGATCAGCATCGGCATCGTGGCGGCGTAGTAGTGCTCCACCCCGCCGCTGACCAGGTGCGCCTTCAGCAGCCCCAGGGAGAACTCGCTGAATCCGTGGGTCCCCAGCCACGACGAGTGCGTCTGCAGCGTCAGCACCCGCTCGGGCGCGTCGGCCGCCATGCGCAGGCCGATGGCGCCGCCCAGCGAGGAACCCGACAGGTGGGCCGCCTCGATGCCGAGGGCGTCCATGAGGTCGAAGGTGTCGCCGGCCATGCTCTCAACGCTGTAGGGCGGCGGCGTGGTCTCGCTGCGGCCGACACCCCGGCCGTCGAAGATCACGCAGCGCACCTCGGACTGGTAGGCGTTGACCTGCGGCATCCAGCGGGTGCCGTCGGCGCCGGTGCCCCGGATCAGCACCAGCGTCGGCAGTGACTCGTCTCCATGACTCTCGTAGTAGATCTTGGTCCCGTCACGGACTTCGGCGTGTGGCATCGCTAACCCCCACTTCTGGATTCCGGCCTCCGCCGGAATGACGACAACCCTGCACTGACTCGGACGTGCGGCACGGCTAGACCCCTACCTCCGGTGTGACCGGCACCTCTGGCGCATCGGTCCCCAGCACGTGCTCGACGGCGCCCGCCACGCGGACGGCCATGTCCTCCCGCAGGCGCCCGGACGTCACCTGCATGCCCACCGGCAGGCCGTCGGCGTCGAAGCCGACCGGCACCGCCACCGTCGGCAGCCCGGTGAGGTTCTGCGGGACTGTGAACCCCATCACGACCTCCCGCAGCGCCCGGCGCTCGTCCTCGACGACCACCGTGTCCGGCTCCTCGATCGTCGACGGGCCGACCGCCGAGATCGGCGTCAGCAGGGCGTCCAGGGACTCGAAGGCCCGATCGAACGCCCAGATGAACTCCAGCCGGCGCCGCCGGGACTCCATGTACTCCCCCATGGTCACTTCCGACGCCATCTCCAAGCGTCCCCGGACATCGGCGCCGTAGTCGGCGGCGCGCCCGGGGAACAGGCCGAGTTGCCGGTTGTGAACGTCGAAGGCCTCGGCCATTTGCAGGGGAATGAACGCCGCCAGCATGTCCTCCGCGGCAGGCAGGTCGACCTCGACGAGCGTCGCACCGGCCGCTCGCAGGGCCGCGCAGGTGCGCTCGAACCCCGCCGCTGTTCCCTCCCCCCACGGCACGGCGCCGCGCAGCGCGGGCGCGATGCCCACACGAACACCGGCCAGCCCGTCAGCGAACGAGGCGGGATCGGGAGCAGCAGGCAGCGGATCGGCCATGGTCGCCGGATCCCCGGCATGGGGGCCGCTCATCGCCGCCAGCAACGGCCAGAGGTCCTCGACGCGGCCGGCCACCACGCCCGGCGTGTCCAGCGTGGGTGCCAGCGCCGCGCCGCCGGCCCGGCTGATCCGACCCAACGTCGGCTTGATGCCGGCGATGCCGCAGAAAGTCGCCGGGATGCGAACCGACCCGCCGGTGTCGCTGGCCACCGCGGCCGGCACCATTCCCGCGGCGACGGCCGCCGCCGACCCGCCGCTGGAGCCGCCCGGCACCCTGGCGAGATCCCACGGGTTACGCGGGCTGGAGCGACGGGCGTGCTGGGACGTGATCCCCCAGCCGAGCTCGTGGGAGCGGGTCACGCCCACAATCACCGCACCCGCTGCCCGTAGCCGCCGCACCAACTCGGCGTCGGCATCGGGCACCCGCCCGGCCAGCACCTCCGAGCCGTAGTCGCCGATGGCGCCCGCCACGTCGAACAGTTCCTTGACCGCCACCGGCACGCCGTGCAGCGGCCCCCGCGACTCGCCGCGCCGCAACTCGGTGGTCCGCTCCGCCGCCTCGGCGGTGGCCCGCGCGGCGGTGACCTCGGCAAACGCACCCAGCGCGCCGTCGAGGCGATCGATCCGCTCGAGCGTGGCCGAGAGCACCTCGGACGGGTCGGTCTCGCCGGCGTCGTACAGCGCCCCGATCTGAGCGATCGAGAGCCCGGAAGCGTCCATGCCAGCCACCTCAGGCGCCCGCGGGTCCGGCGGGCGCGACGCGGTCCGCCGACACGGTCGGAACAGCGGACGCGGCGAGCACGACAGGAGCAGCAGGAACGGCGAGCACCTCAGGCGCCGGCGTGCTCAGCCCGCGGGGATCCCGGGGACCTCGGGCACCGACTGGTAGCCGGCCCGCTCCAGCGACGGCACCCCGCCCAGCACCCAGAGGATCACCATGTCCTCCTCGCCGATGGAGCCCGCCGAGTGGGCCGTGTTGACGGGCACGAACACCACGTCGCCCGGACCGATCTCGTAGTACTCGTCTCCCACGCGATGCCAGCCCCGCCCCGACAGCACGATCACGACCTCCTCGGCGTCGGGATGCAGGTGGTGCTCGTGCGTGCCGCCGCCGCCGGGGTAGACCGTGCGCCCCACCATGACCTTCTCCGAGCCCTGGCGGGCGTCGGAGACCAGGGTCCGCACGTCGAGGTGGGCGAAGGCGGTGCCGGTGAGGTCGTCGAGCGGGGTCGTATCGGCCCGAGTCACGAATTCGGGAGCATCACTTTCGGCCATGGGCGGAGTATAGAACTATGATTTTGCCCAGCTAGGGGCGTAGACGAGGGGAGACGCGTGAGGGCTCGCAGCGACGCAGGGCCTGCGGAGGGCCACGACGCCACGGGCGCATCCACAGGACTTGCCCCCGCGGCGAACGGCTCCGGTGGCGTGCGTACGTCGCCGCTGAACGTGGAGGAGATCACCACCTTCTACGAGAAGGGCTACCTCCGCCCGGGCAAGGTGTTCAGCGACGAGCAGGTGGAGTCCTTGCGTGAGATCGTCCAGCGTCTCACCCGCACCGAGGACGAGGCCGGCCGGCGCTACGACCTGCTCGACCCGGCGCTGTGGCCGGAGGCGGAGGATGGAGACGGTGACGGCAACGGCGCGGGCGCTGCCCGAGACCCGGCGCAGAGCTTCGACTTCCTGTTCAACATGTGGCTCATCGACGACGACTTCCGCACCGCCGTGTTCAACCCCACGACGGCTCGCTGGGCGGCGCAGTTGCTGGGCACCACGAGCGTGCGACTCCTCGAGGACAACGCCCTCAATAAGTCTCCCAGCCCGCACGAGTTGCGCTGGCACCAGGACTACTCGTACTGGCCGCTTGCCCAACCCAACGCCGTGACCGCCTGGGTGGCTCTCGACGACACCACGCAGCACAACGGCGCCATGTTGATGGCCTGCGGCAGTCAACATCTCGGTGAGCGCCTGCCCGTGGTGTTCGGCACCGGCACGGCCTACCTGCGCGAGTCCCGGCCGCCGTCGGTCGGCGAGGTCGGCGACCCCGCCGAGTTGGACCTGCCCGTGGAGGTGGTGGAGTTGGCCGCGGGCGAGGTGTCGATGCACTCATCACTGACGTGGCACGCCTCGGGGCCGAACCTGTCCGAGCGGGGGCGGCGGGCGATAGTCATGCGCTACGTGGCCGACGGCACCATCTGGCTGGGGGCGCAGCGCTACGAGTACAACTACAGCGACGAGGAGGTCGGCCTCGCCCCCGGCGAGCCGATCGGGGGCCGCTACTTCCCCGTCATCCCCTTCTGAGGCGACGAGTGTCCGCCGCGAGAGGAGCACCATGACCCACACCCCGACAGCAGGCTCAGACGGCCTGCGGCGCTTCGACGCCGCCCGGGTGGTGCCGTGCAAGGACGAGACCGTGCTGGCCGACGCCACGGTGGTGGTCCGCGACGACCTCATCGAATGGGTGGGCACCCGTGACGAGTTGCCGACGGCCTACCGCGACCCCGCCATCCCGGTGAGCGACGCCGGTGGGGCCACGATCATTCCGGGCCTCGTGGACGGCCATATGCACATCAGCTTCGGTGAGCCGCGCACCGAGGAGGAACTCTTCATCTACACGCCGGCGCCGTACCGGGCCATCCGGGCCGCCATCGACGCCGAGAAGGTGTTGCTGGCCGGTGTGACCGCCGCCTGCGACCCGGGCGGCCCCAACGGGGTCGCACCGGCGGTGCGCGACGCCATCGACGGCGGCCTCATTCTGGGCCCGAGGTTCTCCGCCGCCGGCCGCCAGATCACCACACAACTCGGCATCGGCGACACGCTCCCCCGCTGGATCGATGTGCACGAGTCGTCCTTCGGCGCCCTGGTGCAGTGCACCGATGACCTGCTGCAGGAGATCCGCAACCAGGTGAAGGACACCGTGGACCTCATCAAGATCGCCGGATCGGGCCCCGGCACCACCGAGTACGCCGCCTTCAGCCGCGCCGAACTCGCCGTGGCGGTCGAAGAGGCCCACCGCCTGTGCCGGCCCATCACGATGCACGCCCGCTCACGCCAGTCGGTGGCCGACGCCGCCGCAGTGGGCGTGGACTGGATCATGCACGCCTCCTACATGGATCCCGAGACCCTCGAGGTGGTGCTGGAGAAGGAGATCCCGCTGCTGCCGGCCATGACGCTGCTGGTGAACAGCCTCGAGGCGCCGGGGCACCGGCCGTTCGTGGCCGACGCCATGAAACGGGAGCTCGACGCCGCGGTTGCGATCCTGTCCAAGGCGTACGCCGACGGCGCCACCCTCATCGCCGGTTCCGAGACCGGATTCGCCATGACCCCCTACGGCGAGTGGCACACCCGCGAGATGGAGTTGTTCGTGAGCCATCTGGGCATGACCGACATGGAAGCCCTGCTGTGCATGACACGCAACGCGGCCACCGCTGCGCCCCGCGACACCGCGCGCGTCGGCACGCTGCGACCCGGCAAGTTCGCCGACCTGCTGGTCGTGGACGGGAATCCCGACGAGGACGTTCGCATCCTGGGCGATCGGGCGCGCCTGGCGGCCGTCATCAAGGGCGGCGAGAAGGTGGTGCCCTCGGGACGCGGCTCCGAGGTGCGCCAGCGCTTCGAGCAGGCCCGCCGGTACACGCATCACCTGCACACCCGGGCCGCCGCCGAGTCGCTGCGCTGACTCGCGGTTCGCAGCAGACTCTGCACGTTCCAGGATCCCTTCCCCATATCGGAGCCGCGCCGAATGACGACTGAGCACCCCTCACTGACCGAATTGGCAGACCTCGGCGGCCGCCTGGCCGTGGTCACCGGCGCCGCCCGCGGGTTCGGCGCCGCCATCGCCAACCGTCTCGCCGAAGCCGGGGCCACGGTGATCATCGCCGACGTGCGGCTCGACGACGCCGCGGCCACGGCCGCGTGGATCGCCGACCGCACCGGCGCCAGGTGCATCGCCCAGCGCCTCGACGTGACCGACGAGGCGGCCGTGACGGCGGCCTTCGCCGGCTGGCGTACCGAGCACGGGCCCGTGGACATCCTCGTGAACAACGCAGGCGTGTTCTCGAACCACCTCGCCCACGAGATGCCGATCGCCGAGTTCGATCGGATCCTCACCATCAACGTGCGGGGCGCCTACCTGTGCTCCCAGTCGGCTCTCCGCCAGATGCGCGGCGCCGGGCGCGGGGTCATCGTCAACGTGGCCTCCGTGGACGCCTATTCGACCTCGGCGGAGGGGCTGACGCACTACACCACGTCCAAGCACGCCATCGCGGGCATGACCCGCTCCCTGGCCGTGGAGGCCGCTCCGATCGGCGTGCGGGTGAACGCCGTCTGCCCCGGTGCGGCCATGACCGAGGGTGCCGTGGAGTTGGTGACCGGCGGCGAGGCCACCGGAATCGACGTCGAGGCCCAGTGGGAGGGGATCGTGGACCGCACGCCGCTGGGACGGCTCTGCGACGTGGACGACGTGGCGCGGGCCGTGGTGTTCCTGGCCTCGGACATGGCCGCCTTCGTAACCGGCGTGCTGCTACCCGTCGACGGCGGGATCCTCGTCCAGCCGCTGGAGGGCTACGTCCCCCACACCGAGGACGCCTGATGCTCCGCCCTTCCACCAGGCCACACCGACTCGCCCCGCGCCGTCATTCCGGCGGAGGCCGGAATCCCGGGCTTCAGAACGCCGCCTGAGCCGTGTTCGAGGTGGTCCTCCCCAAGACGGGGATCTATGAGGGCGACGTGACGCTCATCGAATGGCTCGTCGACGAGGGCAGCGAGGTCTTCGCCGGCGATCCGCTGTTCCTCATGGAGTCCGAGAAGATCGAGATGGAGATCGAGTCGGATGTCGACGGCTGGCTCCACCAGGAGGCCGAGGCGGGCCTGGAGGCGCCGATCGGCACCCGCATCGGGGTCATCGCCGAGACCCCGGAGGAACTGGCGGCGCAGGGCGGCTCATGACCGCAGTCGACGACACGGCGGGCGCCACGGCTGCGCCGGTGGCCGACCGGGAGACGCTGCTGGCGGGCCTGGCCATGATGGTGCGGATCCGCAGCTTCGAGGACCGGGTGCAGCGGGAGTTCGCCAGGGGCGAGATGCCCGGTTTCGTCCACACCTACCACGGTGCGGAGGCGATCGCCGCCGGGGTGTGCACCCACCTGACCGATGCCGACCTCATCACCAGCACGCACCGCGGGCACGGGCACTGCATCGCCAAGGGATGCGACCTCGACGGCATGGTGGCCGAGCTGTACGGGCGCGAGACAGGGCTGTGCGCCGGGCGCGGGGGCTCGATGCACATCGCCGATTTCAGCCGGGGAATGCTCGGCGCCAACGCCATCGTCGGCGGGGGGATCTCCCTGGCCAACGGGGCCGCCCTGGCCGCCGACGTGCTCGGCGACGGCCGGGTGGCGGTGGCGTTCTTCGGCGACGGGGCCGCCAACCAGGGCATCTTCCACGAGTCGCTGAACCTGGCCGCCATCTGGCGCCTGCCGGCGATCTTCGTGTGCGAGAACAACGGCTGGGCAGAGTCCACGCCGGTGTCGTATTCCACCAGCGTGGCCGACATCAGCGCCCGCGCCGCCGCCTACGGGATCGCTGGCGTGACCGTTGCCGGGGAGGACTACGAGGCCGTGTACCGCGCCGCGGGGGAGGCCGTGCGGCGCGCCCGCGCCGGCGAGGGGCCCACGCTGCTGGAGGTGAAAGTCGCCCGCATCCGGGGCCACTACATCGGCGACCACCAGCAGTACCGGCCCCGCGATGAGCGCCAGGAGGCGCGCGGGCGCGATCCGGTGGCGCTGCTCGCTGAACGGCTCGGTACCGACGTGGCCCCGTACCGCTCCGCCGTGGCGGCTGAGATCGACGCCGCGTTCGAGACCGGCCCGCAGGGCGCCTGGCCGGACGCCACCACGGTTGAACGCGATGTCTACGCGCCGGACCCGCCCGGGCCGCAGCCGCCGGCCGCCGCGCCCGCCGCCGACCGGGAGATCTCGTTCCTGGAGGCGGTGAACGAGGCGCTAAACCAGGCGATGTCGGCCGATGACTCGGTGATCGTCCTGGGCGAAGACATCGCCGGGGGTGCCGGGCTCGGCGGCCGGCACGAGGGCGCCATGGGGGGAACCTTCGGCGCCACCCGGGGGCTGCTGGACAGCTTCGGCCCGGCCCGCGTCCGGGATACGCCGATCTCCGAGGCGGGCTTCGTGGGCGCCGCCACCGGCGCCGCCCTCGCCGGCCTGCGGCCGGTCGCCGATGTGATGTGGGCCAGCTTCATGCCGTACTGCTTCGATCAGGTCTTCAACCAGGCGGCCAAGATGCGCTACATGTTCGGCGGCCAGGCCACCGTGCCGCTGGTGCTGCGCATGGCCGTCGGGGCGGGTCTGCGGGCGGCCGGCCAGCACTCCGACACGCTGTACCAGGTGTTCGCGGGGGTGCCCGGTCTGAAGGTCGTCGTGCCGTCCACGCCCGCCGACGCCAAGGGCCTGCTGCTGCGGGCGATCCGCGACGACAATCCCGTGGTCTTCCTCGAGCACATGGGCCTGTACAGGACCAAGGGGCTCGTTGCCGCCGATCCCTACGAGATCGCACTCGGCCGGGCCGCCTGCGTCCGGTCCGGTGACGACGTCAGCCTCGTGGCCGTCGGCGAATGCACGCTGCGCGCCCTGGCGGCCGCCGAGCAACTGGCGGAGGAGGGCATCTCCGCAGAGGTGATCGACGTCCGCACCATCGCCCCCCTGGACGCCGAGACGATCTGCGCCTCGGTGGCGCGCACCGGCCGGGCGGTCGTTGTGGAGGAGAGCCCGCGCCGTGGCGGCCTCGCCGCGGAGATCGCGTCGGTGATCACCGAGAACACGTTCGCGGCGCTCCGCCATCCTGTCGGCCGGGTCACCGGCGCCGACTCTCCCGTCCCCTTCAGCCCACCGCTGGAGGACGCCTGGCTGCCCACGGCCGCCGACATCGTCGCCGCCGTGGTCGCCATGGACTGACGACCGAACCCACCTCGTCACCCCAACCCGCCCGCCTCGGGCCGCGAGCCGAGGGAGTGCCAAACCGAGGGAGGGGGTCGGGGGGCCGATTTGCGACGCCTTGCGCCCACGCGAAGGAGCAGACGGCACCCCGACCCCCAACCGGACCACCACCCACCGGCTGCCCGTAACCAACTGGCGCACTCCCTAGGCTGGGGCGGCACCCGAGGAGGCACCCATGCGCTGGTCCAACCTGTTCGTTCCCACGCTGCGCGAGGCGCCGGCGGAGGCCGAGGTGGCCAGCCACCGGCTGCTGCTGCGGGCCGGGTTCATCCGCCAGTTGCACTCGGGGCATTACTCGCTGCTGCCACTGGGCCTGCGCGTGCACGAGAAGGTGGCCGACATCGTGCGGCAGGAGATGGACGCCATCGGCGGCCAGGAGTTGCTGCTGCCGGCCATGCATCCCGCCTGGGTCTGGGAGCAGAGCGGCCGCTGGACCTCGATGGGCGAGGAGATGTTCCGCCTCACCGACCGCAAGGGTGCCGACAACGCCCTGGGCATGACGCATGAGGAGGTGATCGCCTTCCACGCACGGGAGATCCACTCCTACCGCGAGGTTCCCCAGATCTGGTACCAGATCCAGTGGAAGTTCCGCGACGAGCCCCGACCCAAGAGCGGCCTGTTGCGCGTCCGGGAGTTCGCCATGAAGGACTCCTACAGCCTGGACATCGACGACGCCGGGCTCGACCATGCCTTCGACCTGCACCACGGGGCCTACACCCGCATCTTCGAGCGCATGGGCCTGCCCGCCATCGCCGTGGAGGCCTCCTCGGGTGCCATGGGCGGCAGCGCCAGCGTGGAGTTCATGGTGCCGTCGGACGCCGGTGAGGACGACATCGTGCGCTGCCGGAGCTGCGGCTACGCCGCCAATGTGGAGCGGGCCGTGGCCGTGGTGCCGCCTGTCGACGACCCGCCGGGAGGGATCCTCGAGCGATTCCCGACACCGGGCATCCGCACCATCGCCGGCCTGGCGGAGGCCGAGGCCGAGGCGCCGCCACACCGCCAGATCAAGACCATGGTCTTCGTGCTCGACGGGCAGGTGACGCTCGTGCTGCTGCGCGGCGACCACGAGTTGAGCGTCCAGAAGCTCGTGGACAACACCGGCGCGGCGACCGCCCGTCCGGCGGGGGCCGAGGAGTGCGTGGCAGCCCTGGGCGCCTCGCCGGGCAGCCTGGGGGCCGTCGGCGTGACCGACCTCGGTGTGCTCGCCGACGGCGCCCTGGCCGGACGCAGCAACCTCACGACCGGGGCGAACGTCGACGACTTCCACTACCGGGGCGTGGACATCGCACGCGACATCGATGTGGGCGAGTGGCTGGACCTTCGCCAGGTGCGCCACGGCGAGCCGTGCACCGGCTGCGAGAGTCGCCTGGAGTTGCTCCGCTGCATCGAGACCGGCCACATCTTCAAGCTGGGGCAGCGCTACGCCGAGGCCTTCGAGACCACCGTCATGGACGCCGAGGGCACCCCCCGGACCCTGACCATGGGCAGCTACGGCATCGGCATCGGGCGTGCCGTGGCCGCGGTCGCCGAGACGCACCACGACGACAAGGGACTGTGCTGGCCGGTGTCGGTGGCGCCGTACGAGGCGGTCGTCGTCCCGATCGCAGGTCGCGACGATTCCGTGACCCAGGTGTCCGAGCGCCTCTACGACGAGCTGCGCAACCTCGGCGTCGAGGTGATCCTCGACGACCGGGACGCCCGTCCGGGCGTGAAGTTCAGCGACATCGAGTTGGTTGGCATCCCCTACCGCGTGACCGTGGGCCCCCGAGCACTGGCCGCCGGCAACGTCGAACTGACCGACCGCGCCACCGGCGAGACCACCAACGTCGCCGTCTCAGAGGCCGCCGCCAAGGTACAAGCCGCCCGCGACGCCGCCCTCGCCGCCCTCTGAGCCCGCCACAGTCGCCGGGGACGCCTGCATCAGGCCGAGAATCCCGCAACGCAGACCTCGCCGCGGTCCGAACGCGGTGGACGACGTCGCCACCACAACCGCCTGCGCATCCCCGGCAACGACCGCCGGACCGGTCATCAACCTAGTAGGTGTGCATATTCGACATCCACTCCCGTGTTAGCACGGTAGTAGCTGCCAGATCGCGCTAGAGTACCCACGTGCCACCGACGTACCTCCCGAGACTCGTCGACACCCTGCTCGAGGAATACCTCGCAGAGTTGCCAGCGGTGATGCTGGTCGGTCCGCGTGCCTGCGGCAAGACCACGACCGCCGCCCGCTACGCCGCCACCGTGCTCCGCCTCGACACACAACAGGGCTCCGCCGCTCTGCGCGCCGACCCGGATGCGGCTCTGCGGGACCGACCCGAGCCCGTGCTGCTCGACGAATGGCAGGAACTGCCCAGCGTGATGGGCGCGGTGAAACGAGCCGTGGACTCCCAACGGCGGCCGGGGCGCTTCCTGATCACCGGCTCGGCTCGCTCGAACACCGACGAACGGCTCTGGCCCGGCACCGGACGCGTCGTGATTCTCCCCATGTACCCGCTGACCGTTGCGGAGAAGTTGGGAAGACCTGTTCGACCGTTCATCGACCGAGTCGTGGCCAGGGAATCGCTGCGAGGCGACGACGATCAGCCCGATCTGATGGACTACCTACGCTTGGCTGCCGGCGGCGGGTTCCCCGAACCGGCCCTGGAACTGAGCGAGACCGGGGCACGACGGTGGCTGGGAACCTACGCCGATCAGGTGGCTCTTCGAGACGCCCGCTCCCACGGCAGTGAGCCCGACCCCGGTCGCCTGCGCCGGTACTTGGACGCGGTCGCTGTCAACTCGGCGGGCACGCCCCAGGACAGAACCATCTACCAAGCCGTCGGAATCGACCGAAGGACCGCCCTCGCCTACGAGCGACTCCTCAGAGACCTGGTGGTGGTGGACCACTTGCCCGCCTGGTCCACGAACAGGCTGAAACGTCTGAGCCGCACCTCGAAGCGATACGTGATCGATTCCGGACTACTCGCCGGCATCCTGGGCCTGGGCATCGAGGACATGCTGGCCGACGGCGCTCTGCTGGGCGCCACGATCGACACCTTCGTCGTCGCGCAACTCCGCGCCGAGAGCGCTGCGGCACGAACGCGCTATCGGCTCTCGCACCTGCGCGATCAGAACGGCCGCCGTGAGATCGACGTGATCGCCGAGTTCGGCGGAGGACGCCTGGTTGGCATCGAGGTCAAGGCCGCCGCGGGCGTGGGGCGATCCGACGCCCGCCACTTGATCTGGCTGCGGGACTCCATGGGGGAGGCTTTCGTCGCGGGTGTCGTGTTTCATACCGGGCGGGACACTTTCGAACTCGACGACCGGATCGTCGCCACACCCATCTCGGCACTCTGGGCCACAAGTGACGGGCCGCATCCCGGGACCTGAGCAATAGCCCCCGCCTGGTCGGCCCTGTGTCAGCCGACCGAAGCCGGCACGCCGAGGCAGATGGGGCAGCCACCCCCATAACCAGGGGTCTACACCTGCCTCGACATAATCAGAGTGGTAACAATCTCAGATTGATCGCAGATATTCCCAAGTCAATGGCCATTTCTGCTGTCAAGGGTAGTGCCCGGAGCGGGATTCGAACCCACACGCTCTTGTCGAACCGAGGGGTTTAAGCCCTCTGCGTCTGCCAATTCCGCCATCCGGGCCTCCAATCACGCTACTCGTCGAGACGAGGAGGAGATCGGCGAGAAGGCGCGCCGCCAAGAGGCCTGGACCGACCGACACGCACCTCGGAACGGGCTGACGGGCCCCGTCCGGGCGCTGCAATCCGCGAGCGAGCGCGGTAGTCCACGAGCGGGCACGGCGCGCTGCGCGCCGGCTCGTGCCCGATCAGGCGGCTCGAGGCACCTCGTCGTCCCGGGGCAGCGGCAACTCGGGGCTCTCAGCCGAGGCCGCCACCTCTGCGGCGTCGATGCCCTCCGTCGCCCGCCAGAGTTGGTTGCGTACCCGGGCAGCATCCTGCGGCAGAAGCTCGTTGGCACGCACGACCCCCTCGATCATGTCGGCGAGCACTGCCGGCCAGGTCCGGCCCCGGCTGCGGACCGAGATGAGGATCGACCCATCGGGCCCGCGACGGATGGTGCGGTCGAGGCCCGCAACGCGAGGCGGGGTACGGAACGAGGGCACCTGCACCCCCAAGGCGGTGGCCGCCGAGGCCAGGCAGCGCCCCGCCTCGGCAAACCTCCAAACGTGTCTCTCTTTCATGTCCCCATTCTGTCCAGGGGGTGTGACACCGCCCGGACCCACCAGCGAGTCGAAGCCGGCATCCCGGCGACCACGCCGGGCATGACAACTTGCGCCTGTTGAACCTCTTCGCATCGTCCTGTTCGGATTGCCCCTGCCGGTTTCCCGAGATAGACTATTTCAGTGTATTTCACTAATTTCCGAATATAACCCTTCGCGCCTCCCACGGTGACCGACTCCCGCGGATGGCTCACGGTCGGCACGAATCGACTTCTTCCGGGAGCACTGTCACACCCCCTGGACAGAATGGAGACATGAGTACACAACTACCGCTCTTCACCGAACCGGGGGCTCGGGAAACCGCCGACGGGCGCTCCGCCCCGGCGGCCGCCTGGGTTCTCGACGAGGAGACCAGGGCCATCGGTCGGCGCCGCGCCGCCGAGGCTCGGGCAATCCTGCGGGCACGCAGGGCCGCCGCCGACCGCCCGGCCCGGCGTCGCGCCGGCGCGCAACCTGCCGCGTGACGATCCTGCTTCTGGCGGTGGGGGCGGCGAGCCTGCTCGCTGCGGCCTGCGCCTCCGGCGGCGACGGCACGGCTGACGCCGGAGCCAGCGGAGGGACCGCCGGAGTCGTCCTCACCGGCGTCGATGTCGAGGCGATCAGGTCGCGGCATCCGACGTCGCTCTTCGCCATTCCCCCGGCCGCGGCGCGTGCCGAGGTTGTGCGGGTGGTGGACGGCGACACCGTCGTGGTCGTCTTCGAAGGGGGCCGCACCGAGAACGTGCGGCTCATCGGCATCGACACCCCCGAGAAACCCGGCGGCCACCTCCCGGCGGAGTGCTTCGGCGCAGAGGCGAGCGCTTTCGCCGCCGTCCTGCTCTCGCCCGGCAGCCCGGTGCTGCTGACCGGCGGCGCCGAGCCCCGCGACGTCTATGACCGGTTGCTGGCGTACGTCCACCGCGCAACCGACGGTCTGCTCGTGAACATGGCGCTCGCCCGCGAGGGATACGCCGCGACCCTGTCGATCGCTCCGAACACCGACTACTCCACGCAGTTCTCGACCGCCGTCGAAGCGGCTCGCGCCGAGAACCTGGGGCTCTGGGCGGCCTGTGGCGGGCCGGACGAACCCTTGGAGGGTTAGGCGACCCTCGGCAACCGGGATCATCGAGGCGCCGGGTAGTGTCGGGCGCGTGGCGACCCTCCTGGAGCGGCTCGGTCATCCCCCCGAGGCGCGCCTGCTGATCATCACCTGCGAGAACCTGGGCTGCGCACACGCCACCAACGTGGGGGCCTACAACGTCCTGCGGGCAGGCATCGGCACGAGCGCCTCCCTGATGGTGCCGTGCCCCTGGGCCCGCGAGGCCGCCGCCGCCTACCGGGGCGAGGACGTGGGTGTCAACCTCACGCTCAACGCGCCGTTCGACAAGTACCGCTGGGGGCCCATCACGCTGGCCCCCTCGCTGCTGGACGGCGACGGCGGGTTCCCCCGCACGGCCAACGACCTCTGGGATCACGCCGACACCGACGAGGTGCGCCGGGAATGCCGGGCGCAGATCGAGCGGGCCATCCTGTGGGGGTTCGACGTCAACCACCTCGGCTCCCACCTCGATGCCCTCAACGCCCGGCCCGAGTTCTTCGACGTGTACCTGGAGTTGGCCACCGAGTTCAACCTGCCGCTCCGGCTGCAGAGCGGCGACAGCGAGTCCACCTACGGCTTCCCGTTCCGGCGCCGGGCGGACGAGCACGGCGTGCTCAGCCCCGACCGGGTGTTGCGCCCGCGCACCGCCGAGGCGCTGGAGCAGGCGCTCGCCGAGATCGAGCCCGGCGTGACCGAGCTGGTCGTCAACCCCGGCATCGAGACCCCCGAGCTGCGGGCGGCCCATCCCGGCTGGAATGACTGGGTCTCCCAGCACGAACTGCTCGTGGACGCGGTGTCGATCCCCAAGCTGCTGGAGCGCACCGGCGTCACGAGGATCGGCTACGACGCCCTCCGGGCCGCGCAAGCGGCGGTCCGACGCTGAGGTCGCCACCGCCTGCGACACCCGTTCGGCGCCCTTGCGCCAGCAGCGGTCCCCCGAAAGCCTCCGACCAGAAGGGCCAACCACATGAACCCGGTCAAAGCGAAACTGCAGAACGGCGAGTGCGCCATCGGGGCATGGCTGTCCATCCCCTCGCCGGTCACGGCGGAGATCATCGGGCGGGCCGGTTTCGACTACGCCTGCACCGACCTCCAGCACGGCATGGTGGACTACGCCGACGCCCTGGCCATGTTCCAGGCGGTCGAACTCGGCGGCAGCGTGCCGTTCGCCCGGGTCACCTGGAACGAGCCGGGCATCATCGGGCGGATGCTGGACCTGGGTGCCGGCGGGGTGATCATCCCGATGGTCAACACCCGCGCCGACGCCGCCGCCGCCGTCGCCTCGTGCCGCTACGCCCCCGCCGGACGGCGCAGCGTGGGCCCCACCCGCGTTCGCATCGGCCGGCCCGACTACTTCGACGGCGCCGATGACTACGTGCTCTGCATCCCGATGATCGAGACCGCCGAGGCCGTCGCCAACATCGACGACATCCTCAGCGTCGATGGCATCGACGCCATATACGTCGGCCCGTCGGATCTGGCCGTCTCCCTGGGCGTGGGAGGGCCGGGGCTGCACAACGACCACCCCGACTTCGCCGAGGCCCTGGCCACCGTGGAGGCGAGTTGCCGGCGCCACGACGTCGTCCCCGGCATCCACACCAACGTCGACCTGCTCGAGAGGCGTGTCGACGAGGGCTTCCGCCTGATGACCGTCATCATCGACGTGCCCACGCTGCAGACGGCCGTCGCCGCCCAACTCGCCGAGGCCCGCGCCCGCACCTCCAGCTGAGCACCGCTGCCGCGAGGCATGGGGAGTCGGCGGCCGATTGACTCCGGCGGACAACGCAACCGGCAGCGATCATCGACAGCACCCAAGCATTGCGACGCACGATTCCTACACTCGAAGGTAGAACATCGGATCTCTCCGCTGACCCGTCCGCCTGAACGGACAAGGGTCCAGCGGGGCGGAATGGGAGAGCAGAGATGAGCCGCACTGTCCGACGCTTCGCCCTGATCATCGGCCTTGCCGGCATCCTCGGCCTAGTGGCCACCTCGACGGTGACCGGCCACGACGAGGACCACGAGGGGCCGGCCTTCGAGGTGCAGGTGCTGCGCGACCCGGTGGCGGGCTGGAACATCCTCATCGTCACCGACGTGCGCTTCGCCCCCGAGAACGTCTCCACCGGGAACGTCGAGGGCGAGGGCCACGCCCACGTCTATGTGGACGGCGTCAAGGTGAGCCGCATCTACGGCATGTGGCACTACCTCACCGATCTCGAGCCCGGCGAGCACGAGATCCGGATCGAGCTCTCCAACAACGACCACACGGCGATCACCACCGGCGACCACGTCCTGGAGCAGATCGTCACGATCCAACAGCCCGAGCCCACGGGGCCCGCAGCCACACCCGAGCCGCGGGCAGTGCCGGCAAACCAGCCGGTTCCCGCGGTCAGCGCCGAGGCCGTGCCCGACCCGGCAGGCGGCTTCAATCTGCGGATCTCGCTGGAGAACTTCGCCCTCGCCGCGGTCAAGGCGTCCCGTGATCCGGTGGAGGGCGCGGGGCACGCCCGCCTCCACCTGAACGGCGAGTACGTGACCCGCATCTACGAGGAGTGGACCCAGATCACGGACCTCGAGGTGGGACAGCACGAGATCACCGTGGCGCTCGTCGCCAACGACCACGCGCCGCTGACCCACGACGGGACACCGATCCAGGCCACCTTCACCCTGGACGTCACCGAGGAATCCCTCACCGCCGCTCCCGGGCACGACCACGGCGGCACCGCCGAAGCTATGGGCGACATGGACATGGGCGACGGCGAGCACGAACACACCGACGACATGGACATGGGCGACGACATGCCGATGGAGGACATGGCGACGGGCTGAGTCCCGCCAGACATCGGGGACCTGCATGTTCGCCCGGCGCGGCGCGGGGCGAACATGCACGAGAGGCAATCACCGTTAGCCTGACGGTCTGCTCGGCGGGCCGGTCGGAGGGGCCGCCCGGCGACTCGATCCCAGGAGATCCCCATGCGCGACGCCGTCATTCTCGCCACCTCTCGCACGCCGATCGGCCGGGCCTTCAAGGGCTCGCTCACCGGCGTCCGGCCCGACGACATGTCGGCGTTCATCATCGACGACGTGCTCTCGAAGGTGCCCGCCGTGGATCCCGACACCGTGGAGGACGTGATCTGGGGCGTCGGCCAGCCGGCCGGCGAGGCCGGCTTCAACGTGGCCCGCGTCGCAGGCATCCTCGCCGGGCTGCAGACCCCGGGCGTCACGGTCAACCGCTACTGCTCGTCGTCGCTGCAGACCATACGGATGGCGGCCCACGCCGTCGCCGCCGGCGAGGGGGACTGCTTCGTGGCCGGCGGCGTCGAGACCATCAGCCGGTACGCGGCGGGCATGGCCGACGACAGGGAGAACACACGCAACCCGCGGTTCGACGAAGCCGAGGCCCGCAGCGCGGTCCGCGCCGGCGGCGGGGAGGACGACTGGACTCCCCCGGCGGGACTGCCGGACATCTACATCGCCATGGGTCAGACCGCCGAGAACGTGGCCGAACTCAAGGGCGTGTCGCGCCGGCGCCAGGACGAGTTCGCCTGCCTGTCCCAGAACCGCGCCGAGGCGGCCCGTGATCGCGGCTTCTTCGAGCGGGAGATCACCCCGTATCCGCTGGAGGACGACCGGCTGCTGCAGCGCGACGACGGCATCCGCGCCGGAACCACGATGGAACGCCTCGCCGACCTGCTGCCGGCGTTCCGCCCCGACGGCACGGTGACGGCCGGCAACTGCTGCCCCCTGAACGACGGCGCCGCGGCCACCCTCGTCACCAGCGCCGAGCGCGCCGCCGAACTGGGCGTGACCCCGCTGGCACGCATCGTTTCCAGCGGCGTGTCCGCCCTGGACCCCGAGATCATGGGGCTCGGTCCCGTGGGAGCCGTCCGCCAGGCACTGGCCCGCGCCGGGATGACGATCGACGACATCGACCAGGTCGAGATCAACGAGGCATTCGCAGCCCAGGTGATCGCCTCGGCGGACGAGTTGGACATCGACTGGGAGAAGCTGAACCCCAACGGTGGCGCCATCGCCCTCGGCCATCCCTTCGGCATGACCGGCAGCCGCATCATGGGAACGCTGCTCAACGGGCTCGAGGATGCCGACGGGGAGATCGGCCTCGAGACCATGTGCGTGGGAGGCGGTCAGGGCATGGCGATGATCGTTCAGCGCCTCAGCTGAGCGGCCGATCGCCGCAGCTCAGCCGCCCTCGGACCCGGCGGGCTCCGAGCGACTTGCGGTCGAGGGCGCCGCACCCGACTCGGAGAGCGGATCGAGCCCCAGCTGGGCGGTCGCCTCCAGGGCGAACAGGTTCTCCGGCGAGCAATCGAACGTGCCGGGCAGCACCGGGTGGAACCGGAAGAGGTTCCCCCCCGAGGCGCCCATCACCACGCCGCACGGGCTGGGCTCACCCGTCCCCGGATTGCTGGGCGCGTGCAGGCCATGGCCGTGCCAGCTCGCGATCCCGGCTGCGGCGGCGGCGACGCGCGAGGCGCTGAGCGCGCCGGGGTCCTCCACCGGCGTGCCCGCATCGATCGCCCTCCGCACCGCCTCCTCGAACAACCGTCCCGCGGCCCAGGCGGCCAAACCCTGCAGATCGGGCGTCGCCTCGGGATCCACGACGGCCAGCCACTGCCGGTACGCCGCCAGCTCGGGGCTCTGAGCCTCCTCCCTCAGCGGCAGGTAGGGGCTCCAGACCAGCACACCGTCGGCCTCGACTCCGGCGGCGTCCATGAACAGCGCACTCCGGCAGGCCGTGCCGCAGTTCACGCCGACAGACAGGCCGGCGGCCCGCAGCGATGCCAGCAGGTCCAGCAGGCGGTGGGCGTCGCCGTCCCACAGCACGTGGTGCACACCGGCGGCCGCCATGTCCGCCACGTAGGGATCGAGACTCTCGCCGATCGTGACCGAGGGGTCGTAGACGACCTCGAAACCCAGGCTGCGGGCGGCCTCGGCGGTGCGCTCGGCGGCGATGACCGTCACCGGGAAGTCGACGAAGAACGCCGCCGTGGAGCGGATCCGCACCGGTTGCCGCTCGGCGACCCACCGAAGGGCGCCGACATTCACCGACGCCGGTGACACCGGGACCACCTGGAACGTCCGCGGCGAGGCCGCCCGGCGCGGCGAGTGAACCTGGGCCGGAAAGTCCACGAGGTCGCAGTCCGGCCCGCCGAGCAATCCGGCGCCCTCGTCGTCGAGGAGCGCGTCGCTGCCCACCAGAGCGAAGACGTCCCCGTCGCAGGCCTCCGCCAGCACGGCCTCGTGGCCGAACAGGCCGGCGTCGAGCGTCACGACATCCACCGTGCGCCCCGCCAAGCCGCCGGCGGCGTTCACCGCCTCGGCCCATGCCCGCACCGCCACGTGCACGGAGCGGGACCGGCCGTCGGCCACACCGCCGGTCTCCACGTCGGCGACGACGGCGACACGAAGGGTGGTGGCGGTCAGCCCCGGAGCCTCGGTGGCCGGCGGCGCAGGCGGCGGCTCGGGCGGGTTCTGGCCGCTCGGAGGTCGGTCCTCGGCGGCAGGCGACTGACCGGGGTCTCCGGGAGGCTCGACGGAGGGAGCAGGAGTCGGCGGCGATGCCGCACCGTCGGGCGACGGGTCCGCCCGCTCGGGCGGCTCGGTGGTCGGCCCCGGGGTTGTCCCCCCCGGTGCGGACGTCTCCGCACCGGCACCGTCGGGGGCCGGCGGCACCTCGAGGGGATCCGGCGGCTCGGTGACCCTGGACGGCAGGGGCGCGGTCGTCGTGGTGTTCGGTACGCCGACGGTCAGATCGGGTTCGGCACAGGCCGCCAGCAGCGCCGCCACGGCGATGGCGGCGAGGGCCGGCGCTAGTCGGCGCCCGGTGCGGACCATCCCGCGAGCCTAGGCATCAGCCCTGGCCGCCCGACGCCTCCTGGACCGACTGCTTGCCGGCGCTGATCCACGGCATCATGGCCCGCAACTGCCGGCCCACCTGCTCGATCTGGTGCTCACGGCCGGCGGCCTCCAGCGCCCGGAACCGCTCCCGCGTGCGGCTCTCGGCGATCCACTCGGTGGCGAAGGAGCCCGACTGCACCTCTGCCAGGATCTCCCGCATGGTGGCCCGCACGTGGTCGTCCACCATGCGGGGACCGCGGGTCAGGTCGCCGTACTCGGCGGTGTCGGAGACCGAGTAGCGCATGCCGCCGATCCCCTCCTCGTACATGAGGTCCACGATCAGCTTCAGCTCGTGGAGGCACTCGAAGTACGCCACCTCCGGCTGGTAGCCGGCCTCCACCAGGGTCTCGAAGGCGGCCTGGGTGAGCGCGGTCAGCCCGCCGCACAGCACCACCTGCTCGCCGAACAGGTCGGTCTCGCACTCCTCGGTGAAAGTCGTCTCGATCACGCCGGCCTGCGCACCACCGATCGCATCGGCATAGGCGAGCGCCGTCTGGCGGGCATGGCCCGTGGCGTCCTGCTCCACGGCGATGAGGCACGGGACGCCGCCACCCTCCTCGAAGGTCCGGCGCACCAGATGCCCGGGGCCCTTCGGCGCAACCATGGCCACGTCGATCCCCGCCGGCGGCACGATGCAGTCGAAGCGGATGTTGAACCCGTGCGCGAAGTAGAGGGCGTCGCCGGGATCCTGATGCGGCTCCACGTGCTCGCTGTAGATCTCGGCCTGCAGCGTGTCGGGCAGCAGCATCATGACGAGATCGGACTCGGCCACCGCATCGGCCATGGACAGCACGCGCACCCCGGCCTCGGCGGCCTTGACCGCCGACGCCGATCCCTCACGCAGGCCGACCCGCACGTCGATGCCGGAGTCCTTCAGGTTCAACGTGTGCGCGTGACCCTGCGAGCCGTAGCCCAGGATCGCCACCTTGCGGTCGGCGATGAAGCTGCGGTCGGCGTCCGCGGAGTAGTACATGGTGGCTGCCATCGGGGCTCCTTGTCTTGTGCGTGCTGCGTTGGTCCGGCGATATCGAGCCGGCGGTGTCGCGGTCGGGGCGGTGCCGGGCGGCGGACCTCAGAACTCCCCGACCTCCCCGCCGGCCTTGGCCAGGCGGGGCAGGGCGACCTTGCCGGTGCGCTGCAGTTCCACGATGCCGTACGGGCGCAGCAGGCTCTCGAAATCGTCCACCCGGTTCGGGCCGCCCGACATCGACACCATCAGCTTGTCCGGGCCGACGTTCAGCACCCGACCGTCGAAGATGCGCACCAGATCCATGATCTGGCCACGCGTCTCGGCCGTGGCGTTCACCGTCACCACCAGCAACTCCCGCTCGACGGACTCCGCCGGCGCCAGCTCCCGGATGCTCACCACGTTGATGAGCTTGTCGAGTTGGTTGATGACCTGCTCGAGGGGTGCCGACTCGGCGTCCACCGACAGCGTGATCCGGCTCAGACGCGGATCGTCGGTGGGCGCCACGGCGAGGGACTCGATGTTGAACCCCCGCCGGGCGAACAGCCCGGCCACACGGGCGAGCACACCCGCCTTGTTCTCCACGAGGACCACCAGCGTGTGGTGGGGGTTGGTCTCGGCCATGACGGATCCCTGCCGGCGCGGCGCGGTGCCTAGCGGGGCGGGGGCTGCTGGGACGGGTCCAGCACGATGTCGTCGTTGGAGGCGCCGGCGGGCACCATCGGGAACACCTTCTCCTGCGTGTCGATCCGGAAGTCGATGACCACGCTGCGGTCGTCGATCTCGTTGGCCTTCTCGATGGCGGGCCGCACCTCGCCGGGGCTCTCGATGCGCATGGCCTCGCAGCCCATGGCCTCGGCCCAGCCCTTGTAGTCGGGCAGGTCCGGCGACAGGTACACCTCGGAGTAGCGCTCGTCGTAGAACATCTCCTGCCACTGGCGCACCATGCCCAGGTAGGCGTTGTTCAGGATGGCCACCTTGATGGGGATGCGCTCGGTGTTGGCGGTGACCAACTCCTGGGCGGTCATCTGGAAGCAGCCGTCGCCGTCCACCGCCCAGACCATGCGGTCGGGTCGCCCGGCCTTGGCGCCGATCGCCGCCGGAACCGCGTAGCCCATGGTGCCGAGGCCACCGGAGTTGATCCACGTGTAGGGGTGGTTGAAGCGCCAGTACTGGCTGGCCCACATCTGGTGCTGGCCCACCCCGGCGCACACCACGGTGTCGGTGGGGGTGGCGTCGCGCAGCTGCTCCAGCACGTACTGCGGCTTCAGAGCCTCGCCCGGCTCGCCGGCCGAGTAGACCAGCGGGTAGCGCCGCTGCCAGTCGGCGATGGTCTCGTGCCACTGCCGGCGGTCGGCCTGGGCCTCATCGCCGCCGCGGGTGGCCACGGCCGTAATGAGCGCCTCGATGCCCAGGCGGCAGTCGGCGGCGATGGCGACGTCGGCGTGGCGCACCTTGCCCAACTCGGCAGGGTCGATGTCCATGTGGATGATCTTGGCCTCGGGGGCGAAGGCGCCCACCTTGCCGGTGACCCGGTCGTCGAAGCGGGCGCCGAGGGTGATCAGCAGGTCGGCGCGCTGCATGGACGTGACCGCGGTGTAGTTGCCGTGCATCCCGGGCATGCCCAGGCACAGCGGGTGGTCGTCGGGGAACCCGCCCCGGTTCATCAGCGTCGTGACCACCGGGATCTGCACCAGCTCGGCGAAGCGCAGCAGGGCATCCGCGGCACGTGACTTGAGGATCCCCCCGCCGGAGTAGATGACGGGCCGGCGGGCCGCGCAGATCAACTCGGCGGCGGCTGCCACCGCCGCGGCGTCCGGCTCGGTGCGCGGCCGGTAGCCGGGCAGGTCGTGGCCGTCGGGCTCGTACCACTCGAGGGCCGAACGCGGGTTGCGCGGGTCCACGATGCACTTCGGGATGTCCACCAGCACCGGCCCGGGGCGTCCGGTGGTGGCGATGTGGAAGGCGTCATGGATCACCTGCGGCAGATCCTGCGCATCGGACACCAGGAAGTTGTGCTTGGTGACCGACATGGTGATGCCGGTGGTGTCGCACTCCTGGAAGGCGTCGGTCCCGATGGCGGCGTAGGGGACCTGCCCGGTGATGACCACGAGCGGGACCGAGTCCATGTAGGCGTCGCACAGCGGGGTCACGATGTTGGTGGCGCCGGGGCCGCTGGTCACGATCGCCACACCGGGGCGGCCGGTCGCCTGGGCGTATCCCTGCGCCATGTGCCCGGCGCCCTGCTCGTGGCGGACCAGGACGTGGCGGATCGTGGAGTCGATGAGAGGGTCGTAGGCCGGCAGGATCGCCCCGCCCGGCAGCCCGAATACGATCTCGACGCCCTGGCGCTCGAGACTCCGCATCAGTGCCTGCCCGCCGTTCAGCTTCATGGTTCGCCTTCTCCCGGTCGATTCCGCGGCTGCCCGCGTGGCCGTCGTACCGCCTGCAAAATGTCAACGACCTCCCGGGCGGGAGGTCGGGGGAGCGCGCAGCAAAGCCGCCCGCTCAGTGCGATACGAGAGCCTGGTGTCGCCGCGTCACGCGCACGAGTATAGCCCTCGGGTCGGGCCCCAACCCCATCGGGACCCCCGTCAGACCCGCAAAGTCAGGCCTCGGTGATGGCGCCCTTCTCGGCACCCTGCGCCAGCCGGGCGTACTTGGCCAGGAATCCCGAGGTGTAGCGGGGCGCCGGCGCCTTCCAGCCGGCACGGCGCTCGGCCAGGACCTCCTCGGGCACCAGCAGTTCGATGCGGTGGCTGCGCACGTCGATGCGGATGCGGTCACCGGTGGCCACCAGGGAGATCGGCCCGCCGTCGGAGGCCTCCGGCGCCACGTGGCCCACGCAGAACCCGTGGGTTCCCCCCGAGAACCGGCCGTCGGTCACCAGGGCGGCGTCGGCTCCCCGTCCCGCCCCCTTCATGGCCCCGGTGATGGCGAGCATCTCGCGCATGCCGGGTCCGCCCTTGGGACCCTCGTAGCGGATGACGACGACGTCGCCGGGGTTGATCCCGCCCGACAGCACCATCTCCATGGCGGCGTCCTCGCCGTCGAAAACCCGCGCCGGTCCTTCGAAGCTGTCGACGTCGATGCCCGCCACCTTCACCACCGCGCCCGACGGCGCCAGGCTGCCGGTCAGCACGGCGATCCCGCCGATGTCGTGGATGGGGTCGTCGAAGCGGTGCACCACCTCGCCGTCGGCGCCGGGCGGATCCAGACCTGCGAGGTTCTCCGCCATGGTGCGCCCCGTGACGGTCATTTCGTCGCCGTGCAGCAGGCCCTCTTCCAGCAGCAGGCGCATCACCACCGGTATGCCACCTATCCGGTCGATGTCGGCCATGTGGTAGCGGCCGTGGGGCTTGGTGTCGGCCAGGTGCGGTACCCGCGCCGCCACCTTGTTGAAGTCGTCCAGTTCCAACTCCACCCGCGCCTCGTAGGCGATGGCCAGCAGGTGCAGCACCGCGTTGGTGGAGCCGCCGAGTGCCATGACCAGGGCGATGGCGTTCTCGAAGGCCCCCTTGGTCAGGATGTGCCGGGGCCGGATGCCGGCCCGCAGCAGACCGATCACGGCCTCGCCGCTGGCACGGGCGATGTCGTCGCGGCGGCTGTCGGGGGCCGCCGGGGAGGCGCTGCCCGGCAGCGACATGCCGAGGCCCTCCCCCACCGCCGCCATGGTGTTGGCGGTGAACATGCCGGCGCAGGAGCCCTCACTGGGGCAGGCGTTGCGCTCGACGGTCGCCAGCTCGTCGGCGTCGATGGCACCCACGGCGTGGGCGCCCACCGCCTCGAACACGCTGACGATGTCGATGGCCCGGCCGCGGTGGGTCCCGGGCCGGATGGAGCCGCCGTAGACGAAGACGCTGGGCAGGTTCAGTCGGGCGGAGGCCATGAGCATGCCCGGCAGCGACTTGTCGCAGCCGGCGAAGCTCACCAGGGCGTCGAGCCGCTCGGCGTGCATGACCGCCTCCACCGAGTCGGCGATGATCTCGCGGCTCACCAGCGAGGCCCGCATGCCCTCGTGACCCATGGAGATGGCGTCGCTGACGGCGATGGTGTTGAACTCGATCGGGAAGCCGCCGGCGGCGCGCACGCCCTCCTTGGAGGCACGGGCCAGGCGGGCCAGCGGCAGGTTGCAGGGCGTCACCTCGTTCCAGGACGAGGCCACCCCCACCTGCGGCTTGGACCAGTCGTCGTCGCCCATCCCGACCGCCCGGAGCATGGCCCGCGCGGGCGCCCGCTCGGGGCCGGAAGTGACGTCGTGGCTGCGGATCTTCAGGTCTTCAGTCATGCCGCAGAGCCTACGCCCCCGGTTAGTCTGACCAAGACCTGCGGGCAGCAGCCCGCCCGGCAAATCCGGACCAGGAAACCGGTGCCGGCCGCAGGAGACGAGAAGCGACCATGGCGCACACCATCACCATCACCTATTGCGTGGCTTGAGACTATTCCGACCGCGCCGTGAGCGCGGTAACGGAACTGCTCGGCGCCTACCAGCACGTGATCGGCGAGTTGCGGATCATCGGCGGCGGGGGCGGGGTCTTCGACGTCACCGTGGACGACCGGACGATCTTCTCCAAGCACGCCTGCGCCGACCGCTTCCCCGAGCCGGGTGAGCTGGCGGATTCGCTGGCGCATCTGGTGGCCCGGGGCACACGCCGCTACGGCACCTGAGCCGCCCGGCTCGACGCCAGGGGACTCAACCGAACTCGGTGCGGGCGCGCTCTCAGAGCCCGATCCCGGTCGACCTCCCGCCGGCCCGGTCGGTTACCCGTCTCAGACGCCCGCAGCCAGTTCGTCCATGACCGAATGGACCTTCAGGGCCAGGTCCAGGTTGATCCGGTCCTCGTGCTTGCTGAGATCCAGACCACACAATTCCTCTATGCGGGTCAAGCGGTACCGCACCGTCTTGTGGTGGACGAAGAGCTTGTCGGCCGCATCCTGCTGTGAGCAGTTGGCTTCGAAGTAGACCCGCAGGGTCTCCATCAGCCGCCCGTCCTTCCGCTCGTCATACTCGATGATGCCGCCGAGCATCTGCCGCACGAACTCGCGAATGCTGTCGTCGCCCTGTGACGCGACGAACAGTCGCACCACTCCGAGTTCGTCGTAGCTGGCCACCGTCCCCGCCTTCAGGCGCTCGGCGGCCCGCAAGGCGGTCGACGCCTCACGACTCGCTCGATCCAGGTTGAGCGGCCGCTCACAGACGCCGCTCACTCCCCAGACCGGCTCGAGATCCGGGATGTAGTCGCAGACGATCGCGTTGATGTCGTCGACGATCCTGCGAACCTTCGGCAAGAGCGTGAACGGGACGATGGCGGCGAGTTCGTTGCCGCGGAACGCGACCAACTCGCCGGCTCCTTCTGCTACCAGGAAGTCTCTCAGCCTTCCGAGCAGCCTGTGTCGTGCCCGCCCGGACCGCACGACTTCACCCGCCGCGCCGGCCAATTCGACCTCGGGGTCCCACAACCGCCCGCGCAGCACTCTCTGCGGTTGCGTGAGCTGGGGCCGCAACCACTTGGAACGATCGACTGCCATCAGGCGGCTGGCGGGACTGCCCTCGATGAGGTCCCAGAGAATCTCCTCGCGCTCCGAGGAACGCACATAGTCGGCCGTTCTCTCCATGACCTGGCAGAGCGCGATGTGCAGGAACGCTTCGCCGATGGCGAGCTCGACGGCCATGTCCGGGGCGTAGTCCATCGTCACGTACAGCCAGCCCATCTGATCGTCACCGGCCGAGATGCGCTGCAGCACCGCCCACTTCTCACCGACCTTCTGGAAGTTGAGTTCCGCCGGTTTCGGACCCCTCGTCTTGACCAACGCCGCCACCTCGCCTCTGACGTCATGGCCCTGCTCGATCGGCGGATACGCATCGATGACGTCGAACTCGCTCGACAGGACCACCGTCGTGGCCCCGAGTTCGGTGGATGTGAGCCGGATAATCGCCGCAAGGCCGGCGCCCTCGAGCAGCAACTGACCGAGCGTCTGCTGGAAGTTTCGCGCTCCCTGGATCGCAGAGAGTCGACCCTGAAGGGTGAATCTCGCTTCACTCAGCTCCCTGACGTCCTCCTGCTGTCGCTCGAACTCGCGGGCGTTATTGATGGCGATCGAGACGAACTTCGCCACCTCGACGATGCGCCTCTCGTGGCTCTCGACGAACACCGAGCGCCGCCTCGCCCAGACCTCCAGAACGCCGATGATGTCGCCGCCGATCGCCAGGGGAGCGGCGAGCGCGGCGAACGCTCCTTCCTTCTCGGCAAGGGTGTCGAACTCGTGGGTGATGACCGCGCTGGCGAAGTAGTCATCGATCGCGCAGGGCCGCCCGGTGGCGAGGACCTGACCGGCCAGCCCCTGCCCCTTGTGCATCCTCAGGTGAGCTGTCTGCGCGGTCCTGTGCCCGACGCAGCTCCGCATCACCAACTCGCCCTCCTCGAGCAGGAAGACGCCGGCCATGTCCGCCTCGACGATCTGGAGAGCGGCGTTGACACTGGAGAGCAGCAACTGGTCGATCTCTCGCATCGAGAGAATCTCGAGGGGGACGATGGGTCCGTCAGAGACCTCGTCGATCAGGAACCGCAGGCTCTCGATGCGCTCGGCATCGCGCACGAGGATGTCGCACATCTCCGCCGCGATACTCGTCGTGGTAGCGATCCCGGATGTGGGATCGAGGAGTTGGGGAACGATGGCAGCCAGTGCGCCGGCGCGGAGGGGCACGAATGTCATCCCCAAGTCTGGGATCTCCCGGCGCGTGTCCCATTCCCGCGACTCCGCCGGCAGCGTCTCGATCGCACCGATCGCGTCGAGCGGCAGGTCGTCCTTCAGGGCGTTCTGCCAGGAGTCTCCGACGTTCTCGACGATGACCGCGTAGTCGCTCCCGGAGAGCTGACCCAACACGGTGGCAGCCGCTCGCAGGACGGCATCGGTTCCGCGGAGTGTCGCCTCGCGAAGCAGGGCGAGATGCCTCTCGTCGGAGCTTCCCCCGTTAGTCATGATTCGACCGGGAGTTCCGCCGGTGCCCCGGCGACGTCGACACGCGGCAGGAGCCGTCAGAAACCCGGAGCACCGGAGAACACCTCGACGTCGGACGCCTGCCGGAGCGCCGCCTTACCCAATTCGAGAACAGCGACCCAGAGGTCCTGCGATTCCAGGATGAAGATGCGAGCCCCCGCCCGGTAGTACGCGCCGAGAAGCTCGGGCGACTGTGCACGTCCCATACGCACGCCGATCTGGCAATCGGGAACGTCGACACGCACCGTCGTGAGCGACGTGAAGATCCGCTGCTGCCAGCTGTCCTGCCCCAGTCGCGGGTCCTCGGCGAGCCACCCTTTCCGCATGTACTCGTCAAGGGGCTCGGCCGAAGTGAAGACCATCGCCGGATAGCCCGAGGAACTGACCATCAGGCGGTGCGCATCGAGCCACAGGACCCGCGACCGCTCGGCCAGTTCCGCCGCCTTCTCAACACCGAGCGGCGTGCTCACGAGCGCCCCGACCTCCAACTCGCCGCGCCCCTCCTGTGACAGCTGGTGCGCGGCGAGTTCCTCGAGCATGGCCAGTTCCCGCGGATCCGAGAGGTGGCGAACCACGAAGTAGGGAGTCAGCATCCCGCTGACCTGGCCGCCGGCCTGGGCCAGGGCCGCAATCTGGAAGCGGAGCAGCTCGCCGAGGCCGACCGGCAGGCCGACACCGGGATGGGCGACCAGCAGCGACTCCAGATCCAGAAACTCGCCCGCATCACCGTCGATGAGATCGATGGCGCGCACGACGATGGGAACGCTCCGGGCGGCTCTGAACACCGGGACCAGCAACTCGGCCAGAACCGGTTCGAGTCGCCTGAGATCCACTCGATCGCGGTGGCGCTGCGCGCTCAACTCGTCGGCCAGTTGCTCGACTGCGCCGCTGGCCACCAGCAGATCGATCAGCCGGATGCCGATGCCGTCGGCGCCACGCTCGAGCGTCTCGGTCACCTGACCGGGCGTGGCGCAGAGTCCCAGGATGCGGCAGTTGCCGGCCGCCTCCCGGGCCACCCGCAACACGTCGCCGAGCCCGGTGCTCGACGAGGCCGGCTGCGACAGCGGCAGCACCCCCTCGAACACGTCGCCGGTGGCACCGTCCACCGAGAGACCGGTCCCCTCGGCGAACCGCCGCCCCCCGACGCTGAACGTGCGCCCCTCAGGGTCGATGCCGAGATCGGCGCAACCGACCACCGCCGGCCGGCCCAATGCCCGCGCCACGACCGCGGCATGGCTCGTGGCACCCCCGCGCGCCGTCACGATGCCCGTCGAGGCGATCATGCCGTGCAGGTCGAACGGGCTTGTGGTCTCCCGCAGGAGGATCACGTTCTCGCCCTCCGCGGCGATCGCCCCGGCGCGGTCGGGATCCAGTACCGCCAACCCGTGCGCATGGCCCACCGAGGCGGCGATCCCCTTCGCCAGCAGCTTCCCGCTCGCCCTGGCGTCGGCAAGCGCGGCCGGCGCGAACCGGGGGCGCTCGACGTCACGGATCTGGCCGGGCGTCACGCCGCTCAGGGCCTCCAGGGGGCTCACCGCGCCCTCGGCCAGGAGGTCCGCGGCGATGCGCACCGAGGCGTTCGAGGTCCGCTTGGCGCTGCGCACCTGCAGCAGGTACAGCTTCCCCCGCTCGACGGTGAACTCCAGGTCCAGGACGTCCCTGCGCTGCTGCTCGAGTCTGAGCGCCATGCGCTCGAAGTCCCCGAAGAGTTCCGGCAGCCGGCGCGCCGCCTCGGCCAGCGGCTCGGGCGTCCTGGTGCCCGCCACGACCTCCTCGCCCTGGCCGCCTTCGAGATACTCCCCGTACAGACCGGGCTCACCGGTGGTGGGGTTGCGGGTGAACGCGACGCCGCTGCCCGAGGGGAAGCCGAGATTGCCGAAGACCATCGCCTGCACGACGACGGCGGTGCCGAGCGAATCGGATATGCCGTTCACGCGGCGGTAGGTGGTGGCGCGCCGGGTGTTCCAGGAGCGGAAGACCGCGGCGATGGCACCGCGGACCTGTTCCATGGGGTCCTCCGGCACCGCCACGCCCACGTCTTCGATCTCGGCGTCGGCCATTGCGGACCAGAGACCGTCGAACGGCACCGCCTCGGACCGATCCGCGGCGACGCCGTCCAGGAACCCCGAGCCGCGCTCGGCGACCTCGTCCCCGTCGGCGTCCAGCACGATCTCCGCGTACATGCGGTGGAAGCGGATCATCACCTCGGCCGCGAATCGCGCCGAACCGGACTCCTCGACCAGGGAGCGGGCCCGCTGCGGGTTGATCCCGAGGTTCAGAACCGTGTCCATCATCCCGGGCATCGAAACGGGCGCCCCCGAGCGGACCGACACCAGCAGGGGTCCGGCGCCGTCGGCCGGCTCGCCGACGCCCCGGAAGCTGGACGACGTCGCCTCCTCCAGGGCGTCGACGTAGTGCTCGAGCTGGCCAACCAGCGCGGCCGGGAGGCTGCCGGCCTGCATGAACTCCCGGCACGCGGCCGTCGAGATGATGAAGCCGGGAGGAACCGGGTACCCCCCTTCGACCAGTTGCGCCAGCCCGGCGCCCTTGCCGCCGAAGAGTTCCAGGTCCGCTGGATCGGCTTCGCCAAACGAGAACACGAGCTTTGACGAATCCACAGACGCTCCCCGGTTGCTCGCCTCAATCCTCCAGAGACTCTCGAGGCCGGCCGAGCACCGCGAGAAGGTCCTCGTGGAACTCGAACCAGGTGTTGTGAAGAGAATCCACCATCGGGCTGCTGACGTAGTCGGACCGGCCGGAATCGACGTACTCCAGACTGCGCTCGAAACGCGCCGCGTAGTGGCTGTAGCGGGGGATCCAACCCGCCGCGGCGCCCAGCGCCTCGACGTGGCGCTCGACGACGCGCGCCAGGCGTGAGTAGGTCCGCTCCTTCGCCTCGTCCGCCTCCGTCTGCCACGCGCTCATCAGGTTCAGGAACCGCGAATTGTGGCCCTCGAAGCGCTCGTACCACTCGAGGAATTCCGGCTCGCTGCGCACACCGGCGTATTCGCTGTCGTAGTGGTCCAGGATGGCGCGCCGCCCGGCTTCGGTGAGGACGTAGTAGTCGCCCATCTCGCGAACCAGCTCGCGTTCGGTGGCCGAGCGGAGGCAGGACTCCGCGGCGGCGCTGGAAAGGCCGGCGTTCTCCTCCATCGTCCCACGGGTCGCCATCTTCCGCAGCCACAGGGCGTTCAGCAGGAGGAACTGCTCCTCGGGGAGCGCCATCATGCCGCGGAAGCCCGCCGGCGGGTCAGGGCCACGACCGCACGCGCTCGAGACACCGGCGAGCGATCGCCCCCATCGGGCGGGTTAGGCCCAGAGGTACTTCGAAGCCCGCAGGTCGGCCTCCTCGGAGAACGGCAGGTAGCCCTCTCCGGAGAAGATCTTCTGCGGGACCACCACCTGCACGAAGTTCCGCTTGGTGATCTCGTAGTAGTAGTTCATGACCCGCTGGTCGATCTCCCAGAAGTCCTTCTTGGCGCAGACTTCCTCATACATCCCCGCCTTGCGGAGGTGGGGGAGGATCATCTCGATGTAGTAGCTGTAGATGCCGTTGAGGCAGAGCGTGTGCCGGGACATCTTGGCGGTCTTCTTGTACATCCGGTAGGTGGAGTCGCGGAGCTTCTCCATGTGGGGCTCGAGCTCGTTCAGCGGCACCGCGTACACGTCGCTCATCGGCGTGTCCCACTTCTCACGGACGAAGACCGCCCCGCCGGTGAGGTGCGGGACGTAGTTCTTCGGGATGGTGAAGCTCGTGGAGATGTCGTTGACCCGGATCTCCTGGAGTCCCATCAGGTCGGGATCCAGCACGACCGCCAGCGTGTAGCAGTGCGGGAGACCCTCGCACACGTCGCTCCAGTGGAAGACCTCCTCGTTCACGAAGAGGTCCCGGACGATCAGGATCCGCCCGTCGGGCAGCGGGTACGGTCCCGTGTCCCCGAGGCCCAGACGGCAGTCGTAGTGGTCGAAGAACGCCAGCAACTCGGCGGTCGCATTGAACTGCTCGAAGACGTGCTGGTCCGGGGATCCCGGGTCGAAGTCCTGGACCTGCCCCGTCAGCTGATCGATGAGCTCGGGCTCATGGATCTTGCAGCGGTAGCGGTCCTGCGAGTTGAGGATGTAGCCGTCCTGCCGCTTGCCCCAGAGCACGCGCTGCATGAACTTGAGGATGATGTTGCTCTCCTCGACGTAGTCGTCGGCGCCGATCCACTCGCCGGCCAGCAGGCCGCAGCGACCCATGCCGAACGCCACCGCGCCGAGGCACCAGTCGTGCACGCAGTTCACCTTGGTGCCGATCTCCGAGCGGGCACTCTCACCGATATCGATCACGCCCTGGGCCCCGATCTGGTCGGTGACCATGCGCATGAACTCCGGATACCGGTAGAACTCGTTCATGAATGCCAGGATCTCGTACTCCTGGCGGGGGATCATGCCCGAGACGCCCTCGGTGGCCCGCATCACGAGCACGTCCCAGATGTTCCACGCCAGGTAGTTGTTCAGATCGTTCAGCTCGTCCAGCGTGAACTGATCGTTCAGGACTTCCTCGTGCGTGACCTTCTCGAGCACGCCCGACTTGGCGCGTGTCCGCATGATCTTGTCGCCGAGGATGCCGTCGGGTACGGGCTCCATGTCCTTGAAGTTACCGACGTACTCCAGCGGCTGGAACCGCAGCCCGTCGTCATCCGGCTCGTAGCGCTTTGCGTACTCGGAGGTTGCCTGGTCGGCGATCGTCATTGCACATCTCCTTCGGGGATTCTGGTTCGGTTGTGTCGTTTGGCGATATGGCCTTCTCGGCCATCAGCCGCCGGGTGTTCGGGACGACCGACCGGGCCATCGCCGGGCTTCGGGACTCGCCCGACTCAGTCGAGCAGAACGACCTTGCCGACATCGTGGTCGGAACAGTCGAGCTTGACGTTCCTGCCGTTCAGCGCCTCGACGATCTCCTCGAAGTGCGAGTCGTCCGTCTCTCCGGGCACGTAGCGGGAGCCGCTCCCCCCGGTGAGGTAGGCGGTCATCACGCAGGGCGTCTGGAACTCGCGCGACAGGATTCCCAGGTGCGACTCGGGCGCACCCGACATCGTGACCACGCCGATCGCCCCCATCGTGAGGGCGGGCGCCAGGAAGGTGGTGGTGCCGCCACGGACGAGCAGGATGTGATCGCGCAGCTTGCCGCTGTCGATCAGGGAAATGACGTCCATGGGACTTGCCAGGTAGTGCACCGTTCCTGAAGGCTGTTTGTTTGTTTCGAAGACATTCATGCCTTCAGCAATGACAGTCACCTCGTCGTCCTCCTCGTGGTAATCGCGAGCACCTGAACGCGCACCGACGGCGCTTCAGTGGCCATCCGCATCAGCATCGCCCACCGGCTCCGGGCGCAGGGATATCCAGTGGAGATAAATTCCCCCTGGGTCGCTATCCAGGCGAGCAGTGCGGTTTATCGTTCCGGTCCGGCTGGCGGCGTGGTCGTTCTCCGCGCGAACACATTGCGGACCCGGGTCCGCCGGTGCCCGCGGAGCGGCCTCACGCTCGCGGCGACCAGTTCCGGCTCGCTCCCGGCACCCCGGATCAGCTGCCGATCGCCGCCAGGACGCTGCGCAGCAACTCGTCGCGAGCCTCTGGATCGCGACTCTTGACGGCGCCGGTCGGCGACCCACCCGCGGCGGCCTCCGGATCGCAACGACTGCTGTCCCCGGTCGTCTCGCCGCAGTTGCAGGATGCCCCGCAGCAACCGGCTCGGCAGGTCGCACCAGCCGCCGATCCCGTCCCGCAAGCAGCGGCCGCGTGCCCGCCGGGCGCGCCGTGGCGGGCCATCGGCTTGGCCCGCCGGGCGCGGCGGTGCGCCGCCGCGGCCTCGGCCGCGCTGCGGGCGTCGGCGCCCGATCGGGACTCCGGCGCTCCGGTGGTGCAGGGGCTCTCCCCCGAACTCCCGCCGTGGTGGAGATACACCAGCAACTCCTCGGGCCAGACGCACACGAACTCGGCACCGGCCGCCTTCAATCGATCCGCGCTGTGCATGCCCCACGCCACCCCGCAGACCCGGATCCCGGCCTTGAGCGCCTCCTCGACGTCGCCCACCGTGTCGGTGATCAGCATGACCTCGTGGGAGGCGTGCTTGTGCGGTGTGGCCGCCTCGTTGTAGTAGGGAACGCACTGGCGCCCGCACGCGTACGTGGGGTCCTCCATGACGTGGTCGATCGCACGCACCTTGCTCGGTGCGACCTCCCCCGAGAACACGTGCGCGAAACAATCCGCCAGACCGTTGTTCTCCAGCACCCGCCGCACCGACTCCATGGCGTTCGAGGAGACGATCATCAACGTGTACGACGAGGCCAACTTGCGCACGATCGCAGTGATGCCGGGCACCACCCCCGGGAGATAGTCCGAACGCAGGTTGCGCCGGAAGTGCTCCTGCACGAGCGACGGATCGGCAACGCCCCTCTCCCGCGCCAGCGCCTCCAGCGCGTCGAAGAAGTTCTCATCGAACAGCTGGAAGAACTCCGCCGCTGAACCGACTCCGAGACCGAACTCGGAATTGGTCTCCTGGAAGATCTGCCAGGAACTGTTCCGCGTCTGGACGAGTGTGCCGTCGAGATCAAACAGCAGTGCTCGGAGTTCGGACATCAGCGTTGTTCAGCCCCCAAGGGCCGTGACGGTGGACAGTCCGAGGAAGTCCTGCGTCTCTCCCTTGCCGACATTCCCGTCCTGGTCCTGCCAGTCCATCAAGGCGTTGAAGCCGATGACGCCGGGCCAGGCCTGCCACGGGAAGGTGGTCAAACCCGTGCCGCTGATCCGGTATTGCCGGCCGATGCGGTCCTCCACCTCGAGATGCTTCTCGACGGGATAGAAGCCGTCCCTGACCGTCCGGCCGCTGCCGCCACGGAGGCCGTACACCTCCCCGTGATCCATGATGTAGCCGTGCGTCAACCGCAACCCCTCCAGTTCGTGGGGGTCGTAGTCGAAGATGGCGTGCAGGGCGTAGTCCTCGGAGAAGTGCGCGTGCAGCCAACTCATTGAATGGGCGTGGCGCTCTGCGCGGACCCCCCAGCTGTGGTCCATCGTCGAGACGCACGTGAACGGGATCTTGGAGCCGCGCAGCACTATCTCGCCCTCGAAGAGGCCGGTCTCGTCGAAGTGGCCGCTGTAGGCGGTTCCCCACTGGAAGTCCGAGCCCGCCACCTTCGCCGCCAGCATCGGATCCTGCTCGGGGTCGTTGATGTCGTACGGCTCCATGAGCGAGCGGTAGCTGAAGTGGATCTCGGTTCCCTCGCCGTCGTCGTAGTCGACCTCCCAGTCCATGTTGGGCTTGGTGCAGCGGACCGCCAGCCCGTTGGCGAGCCTGTAGTCCTGCAGGTCGAAATCGGGACCCATCGGGAGGTGCATCTGCATGTCGCAATACTCGGCCTCCCAGTGGGAGTAGGCGCGCCGCGAACACATGTGGATCGTGGACAGCGCGACTCCCAGATTGGTTCGGCACAAGACATAGACACCGCAATTGAGGTTCAACTGCGGAACGTAGAAACCGAAGAAGTTCGTCTCCGCCCAGTGCGGGTCATCCGAGGTGGGCTCGTGAAGTGCTGCATCGCTGTCCAGAATCATGCTCGCCTCCCTGGAGACCTCCGCTCTATGCTCCCAACTCCGTTCTAGTTGTCCCCCGCGGGATGTTTTTCCGATTCTCGGGACAGGGATCGGCATTTGGCATTATCCGTGGCGGAGTAGTTCGGCGAACTTTGACGGACGTATTGTGCTGTCATGGCGTATTGGAGGCTGTTCTCCAAGACCGGGACGGCGCACCGCGACCTGCCCGAGGAACCGGTGCCATGCAGCTAGCCAGGGTCATCGGTCAAGTCGTTGCGACGGTCAAGGAGCCCGGTCTGGACTCCTTCAAGATCCTGATCGTGCGGAACATCGATCCGTCCGCCCCGGACGCCGAGTCGACCGCTCCGCCCTATGTCGCCGTGGATCTCGTCGGTGCCGGCGCAGGAGAGCTCGTCACCGTGGCACACGGGAGCGCGGCACGGGTGCCGAGAGCGGTGGCAAGCACCCCGACCGACAGCGCGGTTGTGGCGATCGTCGACACCTTGAGCGTTGACGGAGCGATCACATTCGAGAAGTGACCGCTCGCTCGACCCGCTGACACCGAGCGTTCCGAACCCGAAACCGAAGAACCACAACCACACATTGATGGAGGTACGACCAAATGGCGACCAGAGGATCAGGAATCTCCCTGACAGCTCTCGGCCTCATTGAGACCCGCGGGCTGGTCGGTGCGATTGAAGCCGCAGACGCAATGGTCAAGGCAGCCAACGTACAACTCGTCTCACGCGAGCAGATCGGGGGTGGTCTCGTGACTGTGATGGTTAGAGGAGATGTCGGAGCCGTCAAGGCCGCAACCGACGCCGGATCGGTTGCAGCAGGCAAGGTGGGCGAAGTCATCGCCGTTCACGTCATCCCGCGGCCTCACGACGAGGTCGAGATGATCCTTGGTGATGCCGCCGCTGGAGCTGCGACCTCGTAACCACTGCCGCCTGAGCAGACCACCAACCACAGCTCAACAGCGTCATGACCACCGTCGTCGACACTGACCTGGCCGCACTGGTCGAGGCCCGCACCAAGGCGCGCGAGGCGAGAGCCGCGTTCGAGGAGTTCGTCGGCACGAGCCAGGAGCGCCTCGACGCCATCCTCCGGCAGATGGCACGTGCGGGAACGGCCGCGGCCGAGGAACTGGCACGCCTGGCCGTCGAGGAGACCGGCTACGGCGTCTACGAGCACAAGATCCTCAAGAACCGCTACAACACGACCTTCGTCGCCAAGCACATGCTCCGCCAGAGGGCGATTGGCGTGCTCTGGGTGGACGAGACGAGCAGGATGACCGCGGTCGGTTGTCCGATGGGGGTGATCGCCGGTCTCATTCCGCGCACCAATCCCACTTCCACGGTGCTCTTCAAGGCGCTCGCCGCGATCAAGTCGGGCAATGGGATCGTCTTCTCTCCCCATCCCAGAGCCGTCGAGTGCTGCGTGCGAACGACGGAAGTTGTGGCCGAGGCGGCCGTCAAGGCCGGTGCACCGCGCGGGCTGATCTCGTGCCTGGAGACTCCCACGCTCGCGAGCACCCAGGAGCTGATGAGCCACCCGGCGGTGTCCCTGGTCCTCGCCACCGGCAGTGGCGAGATGGTCCGGGTGTGCTACTCGTCCGGCAAGCCGACGATCGCCGTCGGGGCGGGCAACGTCCCGGTCTACATCCACCGCAGCGTGCCCGACGTCACCGAGGCCGCTCTGATGGTCGTGGAATCGAAGGCCTTCGACAACGGCACGGCGTGCGTCGCCGAGCAGGCGATCATCCTGGACGAGCCGATCGCCGATGAGCTTCTGGAGGCCCTGCACGGGGCCGGCATGGCCATGCTGGAGCCCTCCCAGCACGAGTCGCTGCGACGGCTGATCTTCGATGAGCGCGGCGGGCTCCGGCCCGATCCGGTCGGGCAGTCGGCGGTCACCCTCGGGAACCTCTGCGGCATTCCGGTCGCTCCTGGGACGCGAGTGCTCGGTGTCCAACTCGACACCGTGGGACCGCACGAGATGCTGTCCGCGGAGATCCTGGGGCCCGTCCTGAAGCTCTACCGGGCAGCCACGCCGGCCGCCGGCTTCGACAGGTGCCTGGAGGTGCTTCGATTCGGGGGCGAGGGCCACACTCTGGGCCTGCACGCCGCCGACGTGGACGTCATCGAGCAGTTCTCCGCACTCCCCGCCTCGCGCTTCCCGGTGAACACGCCGACCCTCTTCGGCGGCATGGGCTACAGCGCCGACATCGACCCCTCGTTCATGCTCGGCACAGGGACCTGGAGCGGTTCGATCAGCTCGGACAACATCACGGCGCTGCACCTGGTCAACATCAAGCGGATCGCGCACGAGGTGCGTCCCTGGCGTCAACTCGCCAGCGACACGGCACTCCCGCCATGACCCTCGCCGTTGTGCGACCTGCTCATACAGCCGAGTTCTACCTCGACCGGGTTGCGCGCTGCCTCGAGGCGGCGCCCCTCGCCCTGAGTGGTGAGCTTCACGCCGGCGTCGACCTGGGGACCTCCACGGTCGTCCTGACAGTCACCGACGGCGCCGGGCTGCCGGCGTTCGTCGCCTCGGCGCCCTGCGAGGCACTGCGCGACGGCGTCGTGGTGGACTTCCACGGGGCGGTGCAGGCCGTCACGAGGCTCGTCGAGACCGCCGCCGCCGAGACCGGCCACCGGATCGCGGCGGCCTCCGCCGGCTACCCGCCGGGCATCGGGCCCACCGAGAGCCGGGCATGCCGCTTCGTCCTGGAGCGCGCCGGCCTGGACTGCACGGCGCTGGTGGACGAGGTGAGCGCGGCCAACTCGGTCCTGGACATCGGCGACGGCGTTCTGGTCGACGTCGGCGCCGGCTCCACCGGGGTCGGGATCTTCCGCGACGGTGAACTGGTCGAGGTGGGTGACGTACCGGGCGGCGGCCATCACTTGAACCTGATCCTGGCCGGGGCGCTGGGAACCTCCATCGAGGAGGCGGAGAGGCGCAAGCGGACCGACGGCGCCGACCACCTGCCGATCCTGCGGCCCGGACTCGAACGCATCGCCGTCTCCATCGAGCGCCTCTCCGCCGGCCACGGATCGCTGCCCGTGCACCTGGCCGGCGGCGGGCTGATGATGCCCGGAGCCGCCGGGATCGTTTCGCAGTACCTGGAACGGGCGGTCGTGGAGTACCCGCACGCCCTCTACATCACACCCCTCGGCCTGGCCTGGAGTTCGCAATGGCAGACGTAACCCTCCGGACCTACGCCTTCATCGACCGGCTGCAGCCGCAGTGTGCCGCGCACATCGCCGCCACCTGCCAGGGTGACGTGCCCGTGGCGGGAATGGCGGAACTCTTCGTGGAGATGTCGCCGGGCAACGAGGTCTTCCACGTGGCCGACGTCGCCCTCAAGGCGGCCAGCGTGCGTCCCGCCCTTCAGATCATCGAGAGGGAGTTCGGGCTCCTGGAACTCCACTCCGAGAGCCAGGCCGAGGTGCTGGCCTCCGGAGCGGCGATCCTGTCGGAGTTGAACCTGCAGGAATCGGACCGCCTGAAGCCGACGATCGCCTCGACCCAGTTCATCACCAACATCCACCCCTACCAGGCGCAACTCCTGAACAAGTTCCGCAAGGGCGCTCTGCTCATTCCGGGCGAGAGCCTCTTCGTGCTGGAGGTGGCGCCGGCCGCCTATGCCGGTCTGGCCGCCAACGAGGCGGAGAAGGCCGCCACGATCAAGGTCGTCGAGATCCGGGCGGTGGGACGGTTCGGTCGCACCTTCCTGGCGGGCACCGAGAGTGAGGTCGCCACCGCACGGGATGCCGCCGTCGGGGCGCTGTCGAGTCTCGAAGGCCGCACATGAGGGCCGCCGGGCCATGAGAGTGATCGGCGTCCGAGACGTCGAGCAGAACGCAGGGGGAGCCCTCCGCGTCACCGTCGGCGACGTCGTCACCCCGCTGGCACGGGATCGCGCCCGCGAGCTGAACGTCCGCTTCATCGTCACGCCCAATTCAGGGGACAGCCCGGACTACATCGGCACCCCGGCGGCGGCCCTCGAGGAGCCCGCTCCGAACGGCGGGCAGGCTGCCAACGACCCGCCTGCCGGATCCCTCTACCGGCGAGGCGCCCCGGTCGTGAAGGCCCATCAGGACCCCGAGTCGGTTGTCTCCGGCTCGCACGGGGGCCCCGGCGGGCGCCTGACCGTCGTGGGAGCCGGACATGTGGGCGTCACGACCGCCATGCGCCTCGCCGAGTCCGACCTGTTCGGCGAGGTCGTGATGATCGACACCGTGCCGGGTCTGGCGGAGGGCCTGGCGCTGGATCTCACCCACAGCGCCGGCCTGCAGCGATTCGGCACGGCGCTGCGGGGCACGAGCGATCCCGCGGAGGCCACCGGCGCCGACTACGTGGTCGTGACGGCGGGTCGACCCCGGCAGCCGGGCATGTCCCGCAGCGACCTGATCCGGGTGAACGCCGAGATCATCAGCGCCGTCTCCGCCGACATCAGGCGGCACTCGCCCGACGCCACGGTGCTGGTCGTCACCAACCCGTTGGACGAGATGACCGCCCTGGCCCAGCGCGAGACCGGTTTCGAGCCCGAGCGGGTTCTGGGCATGGCCGGGGTACTGGACGCCGCCCGCTTCTGCGCCCTCGTCGCCCTCGCCACCGGCCGGCGGGCCGAAGAGGTCTCGGCGCTGGCCCTCGGCAGTCACGGCAACGAGATGGTGATACCCCTCAGCCAGGCCCGCGTCGCCGGCCGGCCGATCGCCTCGGTCCTCGACGAGGCCACCCTGGAGCAGATCGTTGAGCGCACCCGGAACTCGGGCGCCGAGGTTGTCGGGTTGCTGAAGACGGGCAGCGCCTACTACGCCCCCGCGGCCTCGGTGGCCAGGATGATCAGCGCCATGGTCCAGGGCAGCGACGAGGTGCTCGGCGCCTGCGTGCAGGCGGACGGAACCTTCGGCATCAGCGGCACCTACCTCGGCCTTCCGGTCCGTCTGGATTCCGGTGGGGTCGCCGAGATCGTGAACCTCGACCTCGCCGCCTCCGAACTCTCCGAACTCCACACCGCCGCACAGAGGATCGCAGAACGGTTCAGTGAACTGGCAGGCGTCTGATGCGCGCCGTCGTCTTCGATTCTCCCGGCAAGGTGGCCCTCGCCGACGTCCCGGAGCCTCGCATCGAGGACCCCACCGATGCCCTGGTGGACATCGAGGTCAGCGCCATCTGCGGGACCGACCTGCATGCCCTTGGTGGGATTCCCGGCATCCCGCCCGGCACGACGCTGGGTCACGAGTTCGTCGGCGAGATCGTCGCCGTCGGCTCGGCGGTGCGGGACCGCAAGGTCGGGGAGCTGGTCAACGCGAGTGACTTCACGGCCTGCGGGCGCTGCTGGTGGTGCCGCAACGGCGATCACTGGGAGTGCGATGACCGCGGCTTCTTCGGCTTCGGTTCGGTGTTCGGTGAGCCACTGCCGGGAGCGCAGGCGGAGCTGATCCGCGTGCCCCACGCCGATTCGGTGCTCTGCCCGATTCCCGAGCACTGCACACCTGAGGCCGCCGTGTTCGTGGGCGACACGCTGGCCTGCGGTTTCGCAGCCGCCGAGCGTGGGGAGTTGCTGCCCGGTGAGACCGTGGCCATCGTGGGCGGGGGCACCGTGGGGCAGATGGCCAGCCTGGCGTGCCAGATCATCGGCGCGGCGACCGTTGTCGTCACCGACCGCCTCCCCGCACGCCGGCAGGTGGCAGCCGACAACGGAGCGATTCCCGCCTCACCCGAAGAGGCCGAGGGGATCATCGCCGAGCTGACCGGCGGGCGCGGCGCGGATGTCGCCATCGATGCGGTCGGCGGCCCGGTGCCGCTGGGGGCGGCCTGCGACCTGGTGCGGCGTCGCGGCAGGATCGTCTCGGTGGGGGCCCACTTCGATGCGACGTTCCCCTACCCGATCGCCAGGGCGTTCGCCGACGAACTGACTCTCACGTGCGCGATCGGGGACTCCATCAGGCTGCGCGACCGGATCTTCCCATTGCTGGCCGCCGGGGTGCTCGATCCGACCGTCGTCGTGACCGGCATGGTCTCGCTCGACGAGGCGCCCGAGGCGTACGAGCGGATGGCCGCCCACGAAGAACTCAAGGTGCTGATCCGCCCCTGAGGGCGCCGGGGGCGACCCGGCCCCGCTACGGGGTGAGGCTGCCGATCGACTCGCTGAGGATGTGCGTGTACTTCAGGATCGTCACGCACACCACGATGACGATGCCGCCCAGCCCGATCGTCGCCAGGCTGACCCGCGGCACCGTCAGCAACCGGGGACGCCCGGCCGGCCGCTGGGGCTTCTTGGGCTCTGCTGCCCAGCGGCGCCTGCCTCGCATCCCGGCCCACCTGTCGCGGCGCGCCGCCCCCCCGGCGGACCGGCGGGCAGCCCGGCTGAGCGGGATGAGCAGCAGCGTCATGGCCGAGTACATGGCGATCTTGAGGTACAGCGAGATCGTGTAGGGCTGCGCGTATGGGAGCGTGAACAGGGCCCGCGCCTGGCTCGCCGACAGCGGCGGCGGGTACGCCACCAGGAAGTTGAGGTTCAGGATGCCCGTCAGCCACATGATGAAGGTCACCGCTATCGCGCCTCGCACCAGCCTGTTCACGTTCCGCTCCAGGTAGTCGTTGGTGCGGACGGAGAACCACTTGGCGCGGTTCGGGGAGCTGATGCACGCCAGCGCCAGCGCCACGGCGAACCACAGCACGCCGAAGATCGAGTGAACCGTCAGGAGGATGACCTCGCCCGGATTCGCCGAGGGCAACTCCCTGACCTCCCCGAACTCCGCCGCGCTGAGCAGGGTTGCCGCATCGGTCACGTTGATGGTCAACTCGGCGTGGCCGAGAGAAGTGGGCACCTCGCTCTCGGCTTCGTCGATCGGGTCGAACACGTTCACGACGACGGTCCACTGGCCCGGTGCGGGGACGATCACCGTGCCCTTGTATTCGCCGACCGGCGCGGTCTCGGGGTAGTTGAGATACGGGTAGCTGAACCCGTAGATGGTGGTGCCCCGGCGGCCGGCGGCGTCGGTCAGGCCGGCGAGGACGACGTAGTCCAGACCCACCGGTTCGTTCGTGCCGGGGTGGAGCAGGCGCGCGATCATCGGAACGAAATTCGGCGACAGCGCGTCGTAGCCGACCGGGTCCTCCTCCAGGACCACCGTGACCGGAAAGCGAGGTTCGTAATGGCCGCCGATGCCGCGGTTCACGTCGTCGTCCTGGGCGGCCGCGCCGCCGGTGACACCGAAGGTCAGCAGGATCAGCAGAGCCGCGCCGGCGAGGACGCGGAGCCTCCTGCGGACCGAGTCGGGGATGCCCGCCTCGCCGAGGAACCAGGTCATCGTCCACCCCGATCGCTCGCCGGATCGCCAACGGTTGCCGACACGTCCGAGTCGTCGCCCGCGGGGCCCTCACCCGCATCCGCCCCATCGTCCAGAACCAGCCGGCGGCGGCGCAGCACGAACAGGAGGATGACCGCCACGGCGCAGATCGGCAGCACGATCGCCAGGGTGGTCGTCGCCCCCGATCCCCCGTCCTCCGACACCACGAGCCGGCCGGCCGCGTCGATCTCCAAGGTCTGGCGATGGGCCGACTCGATGGCCGGGAGTGAGGATGTGCCCTGGTGGGTGGCCACCAGAATCTCCCAGCGCCCGGGCCCCAGCGGGAGCGTGCCCGAGTAGACGGCGAACTCCGACTCCTGCAACTCGACGGGCCCCACCTGCTCGCCGCCCCCGGTGGCCGTGACCCTCGCACCGAAGCCGGAGACCGACTCGCCGGATTCCCGCTCGATGAGCCGGACCGTCACCACAACGCCGTCGGGTGAGTCCCGGAAGTCCACCGTGGACGCCCACAACTGCACCTCGCCGGTGAAGTGGTGCGCCAGCGCCGGCGAGACGAGCAGGGCGGACGACGCCAGCGTCGCCGCGGCGAGCGCCACGAGACGACCGAGCCCGACCCTCCGGCCGGCACGCGCGCCCCCGGTGGCGAGGCGGCTAGGCCGGCACCCGGTCCGGACCGTCGTCCCGCTCGTCCGGGTCGTCCCTGTCATCGCCCCCCTGTCTCGATGCTCGCACAGTTCCCGACTGCGCGTTCCAGCGCCCGTAGAACTCGTGGACCTCCACGTCCGCCCGCGTCAGCCGTTGCTGGAACCAGTCGTCGAAGAGCCGCTGCCGCTCCTGGTCCTCCAGAACCCCCAGTATCTCGAGCCTCGCCATGTCGTAGGGCGTCTCGCCGATCGCCTCCCGGGTCTCCACGAAGAACAGCAACCAGCCGATGGAGGCCTGGATCGGCTCGCTGACCTCTCCCGGACCCAGCGAGCCGATCGCCTCCAGGATGTCCGGCGGCAGCGGGCTCGTGGAGGTGACGACGCCCATACTGCCCGACTCGAGCGCGCCGAGGGTCTGCGCCGTCTCGAGGAACGACGCTCCCTCCCGAGTGGCGCTGCGAAGTTGCTCGGCGGCGGCGAGCGAACCGAAGAACGCGGTGTGCACCGTCGCCGACCAGCCGGACTCGTAGCGGTAGGACTCCTGCTCGTAGATCCGCCTCACCTCGTCCTCGGCGATGGCAACCTCCGGGAACAGGGCGATTGCGACGCGCCGGGAGATGTCCCCCGCTCGCTCCGCCACGCGCAGGTCGTCGGCGGTCAGGTTGGACCGGGCGAAGTCCTCCGGCGAGACGGACTGGAGAGCCAACTCGAGCTCGGGATCGATCTCCACCTCCAGGTCGAACTCCCCCGCGACGATCTCCAGCATCGTGAGGCGGATGAGATAGTTGAGCACGAACCGTTGCGCCACCGGCCGCTCGAGAGGTGGGATCGTCGAGCCTGTCTGCCCACTCGTGGCGGGCGCCGCCAGGTAGCGATCGGTCAGCGCGTTCACCTCGATGGCGGAGATCTCCTGCCCGTTGACGACCGCGGCGACCTCCGGCGGACCCGTCTCCTCCTCCCCGCCGCAGGAAGCGGCCAGCAGCGCCACCGCGACGACGACCGGCACGAAACCCGGTAGCAGGCGCCTCATCGGCCTTCGTGGTCCAGCACCTGAGCGAGCCACGGGTTGAGTGCCTCCTCCTCGACGGTCACCAGTTGCAACTCGTTGAGCGCCTCTGCGAACCGCGGATCGATGCCGCGGTCGATCTTCTCCCCCACGGCGACCGACTTCAAGCTGTCTATCACCTTCGGAATGACCGTGTAGACGTGCGGGTCACCGTCGAGCCGCGCGTAGTGACCGCCGCCGCTGAACGTCTCGTCCCCGAAGCTGACCCGCCACCGGTCCCCGGCCGCTGTGTGCACGCTCACCCCCAGAACCGAGTCGCGCAACCCGAACGCCGGGTCGTCGCCGTTCACCGCCAACCGGCGGTAGGAACGGAGCGGGAAGAGCACGCGCTCCACGTCCGACATCAGAGACTGGATGACCGGGTCGGCGTCCGCGGTGGTCCAGCGCCCCGGTCCGATCCGGGCCACCTCCACGGTGCGGCCCTCGAACTCGACGGCCAGGCTGTCGACCTCCTCGGACCTCAGGGGCACGACCTCCCAGACCGTCTGCGATTCCTCGGAGAGTTGCCCCTGGAGTTCCCGGTACTCGGCGATCTGGTCCACGTCGGAGCAGCCGACCGCCACGAGCGCCAGCGCGCTCAGAGCGGTGCACATCCTCCGGACCCTGCGACTCATCCTCGGCGCGACCTCCGCAGGGTGAGCAACAGGAGGGCGAATGCCGCCGCAGCCGGGAACACGATCGCATTCCGGATGTACTCGCCGCGATCGTTCTCGGTCAGGACGAGGCGCGGCACACCCCGCACCGGGCGCATGGCGCTGATGAGATCGTCCTGCCGGGCGACCCAGGCGACCAGTCGCGCCGAGAACTCCCCGTTGCCGAGCCGGTCGAAGTAGCCGTTGGCAGCGATCTCGACGGTACCGACGACCCCGATGCGCGTCCGAGCGATCTCGAGATCGCCGATCTCCCCCTCGACACTGCTCCAGTCCGTGATGAGGCCGAGCACGAACGGGCCCTGGGTACCGTCTTCGAGCGAACTCCACGAGCTCGAGGTCACGAGTGGCGAGATCCACGCCTGATCCTCGAACGCCAGGCCGACGAGCGCGGACTCGACCGGCTGCGCGGCCACGAGGAGCAGCGGAATGTTGTCGCGCGTCAGCGACACCGTCACCGGGCTGGCACTGGGGTACCGGTACGCAACGATCGCCCCGGGGTCATCCTTGAGCGAGCTCCGGTCCGACACGGTCGCCTGGCGAACCGCCACCCCCCACGGGCGGAGCAGATCATTGAGTTGAGCCGTGGCGGGAGCGCCGGCGGAGTCGGCGAAGACGATGAGGCGCCCGTTGGCATCGGCGAAGCGCCGCAACAGTTCGATCTCCTGGGGCAGGAACTGCACGCGTGCGCCGGCGATCACCACGACCGAGCAGGTGCCGAGCCGCTCGACCCCGCCGACGGCGCCCAGCGCCAGCGGCTCCACCCTGAAACCCAGCTGGCGGAGTTCCACGGCGAACTGCGCGAATCCGCCCGGGAGGATGTCCTCGGTGTCACGCTCGCCGTGCCCCACGGTGAAACACACCACCGGCGGGTCGATCCGTGCCAACCGCTGCAGCGCGCTCGTGACCTCGATCTCCAGGATGTCGTCCACGAGCTCCCGCCGCCCGTCCATCTCGACCATCATCTGCCCGTAGGTCTTGGCCCCGACCGCCTTGGTGAGGGCGGGTTGGGCGTCGGGGTCGATGAACTCCAGCCTGATGTTGTCGTTCTCCAGCTGGTAGCGCCGGATCAGGGAACGCATCTCGACCTGCTGCGCCGAGCCCGGCTCCACGAATCCGTAGACCGTCGTGGGCAGGTTGACGTTGTTCAGGACGAAGCGTGAGTGGTCGGTGAGCGTGAACCGCTTCTCGGGGGTCAGGTCCACCTGTCCCTTGGCCACGATCGAGGCGCCCCCGACGCCGGCGGTCACGAGCAGGCCCAGCAGGACTCCGGCGAAACGGCCGCGGACCGCACCCTCGAAAGACCGCGGGCGCGGCTCCTTCAGCCACAGCACGGCCAGGCACAACCCGAGGCTCATGCCCGCCACGAAGTAGAGCCCGTCGCCGAGATCGAGCAGGCCGCGCCCGCTGTTGGCGATGTGATTGGTCGGCGCCACGTAGGAGATGACGCCCTCGAACCGGCCGCCCAGCCAGCCGGGCACGAAATCCAGCACCCACAGGGCGATCAGGACGCCGAACCCCACGAACGCAGCCGTCGCCGGCGAACGTGAGCGGGCCGAGATGGCCAGGGCGATGGCGTTGAACATCAGCAGGAGCATCAGGAGCCCGATGAATCCCGCGCCGCTCTTGCCGATCTCGACGTCCACCTCCCTGTTCAAGAGCCAGACGTAGAGCCAGACGACGCTGACGATCAGCCAGGTCAGGAGCGTGTTCGCAACGAACTTCGAGATGACCAACCACCAGCGGGACGTGGGCCAGGACAGGGTGATGTCCAGAGCGCCCGTGCGGCGCTCCTCCGCGAAGGAGCGCATCGCCACGATCGGTGCGAGAACGACGAGGGTCGTCTCGATGTTGGAGTAGTAGCCCTCCAGGTCGGCGAGCCCGCGGCTGAAGAGGAGCACGACGAAGAAGATCCCCGAGAAGACGACGTAGCCGGTCACCATCGCCCAGGTGACGGGCGAGATGAGGAGTGCTCTCAACTCGTTGCGCAGACTCGTCATGCCGGAACCGCTGTCACTCCGGAGAGGGATCCGCTTGAGTGATCCCGGCACGCTCGAAAGCGGCGCCGATGAGATCGGTCAGGGGTTCGAGATGCGCCACCGACCAGCCTTGGGCGATCGTGGCCTGCACGAGCGCTCTGACCGATTGGGGATCCTCCGCGTCGATGACGAGGTTGTTGCTGGTGCCGCTCCCGGCCTGGTAGACGATCGACGCACCGACCGAGGTCACCTGTCGCCTGAGTTCGTCGAGAGTCGGCCCCAGCACGCCTATCCGCCAGCGCCGCGCCACCCGGCCGCTCAACTCGGCGCCGATCAGGGAGCCGTCGTAGACCAGATGACCCTCCGAGACCACCAGGACACGATCGCAGAGGATCCGCGCCTCGGGAATCATGTGTGTGGAGAGCAGGATGGTGTGCTCGGAGGCGTACCCGGTCAGGACGTCGCGGAAGTCCCAGATGTGGAGCGGGTCGATGCCGGCCAGAGGCTCGTCGAGGACGAGCACCGGCGGCCTGCCCACCAGGGCCTGTGCCAGGCCCACCCGCTGCCGGTAGCCCTTGGAGAGGTTCCCCACCAGCCGCTTGGCGACCGGCTTGAGGTCCAGATGGTCCAGCGCCACCTCCACGGCGTCCGCGCGCTCGGCCCTGGGCACCTTCTTCATGTGCGCCGCGTACTCCAGATAGCTCGTGACGCGCAGGTCGTTGGGAAAGGCGGCACGTTCGGGGAGGTAGCCGATCTTCGAACGGGCGAGTTGCGGGTCGAGGCGGCAGTTCACCCCGCCGACGGCGATGTCCCCCTCGTTCCAGTCGATGAGACCGCTGATGCAGCGGATGATCGTCGACTTGCCGGCCCCGTTCGGGCCCAGGAGCGCGGTGACGCCCTTGCCGAGTCGGAACGAGACGTTCTGTACGGCGGGTCTATTGCCGTACAGCTTGGTCAGATTGCTGACCGTGACATCTGGCTCTTGGACCGTCGACTCGTTCATGATCGTTCACCGTGCACCCCCGCGGTTCGCGGCGCCTCAGCGGCCTGACCGCCTAGCCGCTAGGCACCGGCACCCGTCGAGGCGGTAAGCGAGACGATCCGGCCCTTCTCGATGACGCAGACCCGGTCGGCGGCGGAAATGGCTTCGTCGGACCGTTCATCGACAACGACGATGCCGATCCCCTCCCCGGCCAACTCGCGCAACACCCGGTACAGCTCGGCCACGATGAGCGGGGCCAGACCCATGGAGGGCTCATCGATCAGGAGCATCTTGGGTGCGGAGATCAGTGCCCGGCCGATGGCGAGCATCTGCTGCTCGCCGCCGCTGAGGGATCCCGCCTCCTGGGTGCTGCGCTCCTGCAGGATCGGGAACAGCGAGTAGATCCTCTCCAACTGCTGCTCGATGACCTCCGAAGGGGTCCGCGCCGCTCCGGAGAGAAGGTTCTCCCGCACGCTCAGGCTGGCGAAGATCCGTCGACCCTCGGGCGCCAGGGCCATGCCCCGCTCGACCCGCAGGTGAGGCGGCTCGTGGGTGACCCGAACGCCGTCGAAGACGACCCTTCCCGCAGTCGGGGTGACGACGCCGATGATGGACTTCAGCAGGGTCGACTTGCCCGCGCCGTTCGGACCCACGATCGCCAGCACCTCGCCCACGTCGACGGACAGGTCGATGGCGAACAGCACCGGCAGGCGCCCGTAACCCGCCCGCAGGCTCTCGATCTCAAGCACGCCGGCGACTCCCTACTGCTCGCCCAGGTAGTGCTCTTGCGCCGCCCTGGAGCTTCGCACCTCGTCGGGCGTGCCTTCAGCGATCACCTGGCCCTCGGCGAGGGCGTAGACGATCCCGCAGTGATCGAAGACGATCCGCACGAAGTGCTCGATGAGGCAGACGGCGAACCCGAGGTCGGACTGCAGGCGCGTCACCAGGCGGAGCAGATCGCTCGCCTCTTGCGAATCCATCCCTGCACTGGGTTCGTCCAGCAGGAGCAGCCGCGGCCGGCTCATGATGCTCCGGCCGATCTCGGCGCGCCGCTGCCCGCCGAAGGAGAGCACGCCGGCGCGGACGTCCAGAACCTTCTCGAGATCGATCAACCGGGCGACGGCCCGGGTCAACTCGGCGGCCTGGCGCTGGTCGCGGCGCGGCTTGGGGAACTGGAACACCGACGGGAAGACCCCACCGCCGATGCTCAGGAAGGCGCCGGTGATGAGGTTCTCAAAGACGGTGAGATTGGGGTCGATGTGGTTGGCCTGGAACGTCCGGCACATCCCCAGCCGTGCCCGATTCCACGGGTTCATGTCGGTGATGTCCTCACCGAACGCCCGCACACGCCCCGAGTCCGGGACGGTGAACCCGTTGATGACGTCGAAGAGGGTCGACTTGCCCGATCCGTTCGGACCGATCAGCCCGACGATGTGCCCCGCCGGGATCCGCAGCGACGCCCCCTGCAGAGCCCGGACGCCGCCGAAGGAGACGTGGATGTCCTCGGCCTCCAGCACCATGCCCTCGGTGACCGGAGGGGGAAGCGCCGCCTCGACCACCTCGAGAGCGGCGAGTTGACCCTCTTCCCAGGTCTCCTGGCCGTTCTGGGCCGGGGCGGCGGTCATGCCGGCCCCTCCCCGGTACCTGCGACTTCTTGCAACCGAGCCACGTCACGCTTCTGCTGGAGCATGTCGAGCAGCGTTCCCGCCATACCGCGCGGGCCGAGCAGGGTTCCCCCGATCAGGCCGGCGCCGCCCAGCAGGTACACCGACAGCCGGTGGCTCTGCAGCGCAGCGGGCAGGATCTGGAAGGCGACCGCCACGCTGGCCATGCCGACGATGGTCTGCGTGCCGGCCACGACCGGGATCGCCAGCAGGAACAGTGACTGGAACAGGATGTACTGGGTGAGCGCGGGAGGCGACTCGAGGAAGGGAGCCGTGAAGGCCCCGGCGATCCCGATGAGGGCCCCGCCGATGGCGAAGGCGATCACCCGGTAGCGCCACGGCGAGATCCCGACCGCGGCCGCTGCCTGCCTGTCGGTCCGTACGAGATGGATGGCGCGCCCGTGCCGGGAACGCCGGAGAGCATGCAGCAACAGTCCCGAGACGACCATCACGCCGAAGGCGAGGTAGAAGTACCGCGTGTCGCTGTTGAAGTGGAACCCGAACACCTTCGGGCGGGGGACGCGCACGTCCGCACCGGCCCCGCCGGTGACCCACGTGTAGGTGAACAGCGTGCGTTCCATGGTGACCTGCAGGCCCATGGTCAGCACCATGACGTAGATCCCCGAGAACCGAGCCGTGGGAATCGCCACCAGCGCCGACAGGACGGTGGCACAGGCCACGCCGCCGATCATCGCCGGGATGAACGGCCACGGCGCCGAGCCGCCCAGACCCTCCCGCAGCAGGTAACCCGTCATGTAGACCGAGGTTCCCAGGAGCGCCGCACCGGCCAGCGTCACCTGGCCCGCCCAGCCGACGATGACAGCGAGGCCCATGACGGTGATCGCCGTCAGGAAGCCGGCGGTGGCGAGGAAGACCCAGTACTCCCTGACGAAATGCGGGACGATCCCGATGGCGAGCGCCAGCACGAGCACGCCCATCAACTGGGGCGAGGGCTGGAACCCGGACAGCGAGCCCGGAAGCCGCAGCGATGTTCTGGCGGAATTCACCGACACGGACTCACGTCTCCGCAAGCCGGAACTGGGAGCGCTTCCTCCGCACCACGATCATGACGCCCAGGAAGAGCACCGCCATGAGGATGACCTCGCGCCAGCCGGAACTGATCTTGCCGAAGGTGCCGCCGGCGGTGTGCGCCTTGACCTGGCCGAACAGCATCGCCCCGAGCAGGGCCAGAGGCAGGCTCTTGAAGCCGCCCAGGACCGCGCCCGCCAGCGACCTGATCAGCACGAACAGGATGACGCTCGCCCCGAGCCTGGTCATGGGCGTCAGCAGCACTCCGCCGAGGCCGGCCAGGGCCCCCGTCAGGCACCACACGCCCATCGAGACCTTCCGGACGGGTACGCCGACGATCTCGGCCGCTTCCACGTCGTCGGAAATGGCGCGCATGTGCAGCCCGGCCTTGGTTCTCGTCACGACGAAATGCAGCACGATCACCAGGAAGACGAGTATCGCGATCGTGGCGATCTGATGATGCGAGACGTTCGCCTCCCAGATGGTCACACGACCCCGCCCGAACGGGCTGGGCACGATCTCGAAGGCGCCGGGCCAGATCTCCTGGGTGATGCCGGTGAAGATCAGCATCCCGCCCAGGGCGAACGTGGTCACGGTGACCCGCGGCCATTTCGCCATGCGTCCCGTCGCCACCCAGGCGAACAGGGCGGCCAGCCCGACACCCAGCAGGACGGCGAGGATGACCGCAGGGGCCTTGGGCCATTCCTTGGTGGCGTAGGCCAGGTTGGTGCCGTGGCCCGAGGTACGTGCCGGGTCGGCGGTCAGGTACCAGTAGAGGAACGCCGAGCAGAGCGCGATGCCCCCGTGCACGAATGCCACCATCCGGCTCATCCGGAAGGAGAGCACGAGACTGACGGCCAGAATGCCGTAGAGCGCACCCAGGGCGACACCGGTGACGAGTGCTGCCTTGACTATGAACGGCTCAAACAACGAGGACCCCTAACCGTCCGTCCAGTGAGCGCTCGGGGCATCTTGCCGGGCCGCCGCCCGGCAAGATGCCCCGAATCTGTCCGTCGCCTCTCGGGCTACCCGTAAGCCGAAAGACAGCCGCACTCAGTCAAAGGTGTCGCAGATTTCGTACTGCTCCGGGGCCGGGATCCACACCGCGAAGTCAGTCGAAGCCGCGGCCTGGTTGTACTTGAACTGGTACTCACAGCGCAGCGTGTCGTGCGCCGCCGTCTCGGCGATGTTGTTCTCACGCTCATAGGAGGCGTCGCCCCAGGTGAAGGTGATGCCCATGCCCGGACCGGCGTCCCACGGTTGCGCCTCCCAAGCCTCCATCATGTTCTCCCGGGTGATGTCCGGGCCGACCTGCTTGGCGGTCTCGATGAAGATGCGAGCGCCCGCGTAGCCGGACTGGGTGATGTGGTGGATCTTGAGGAGGGTCTCCGGGTTGTACTTCTCGAGCGCCGCGAGGTACTCGGTGTTGTCGTTCCAGACCTTGAACGTGGTGATCGTCCACATGCCCTTCAACGGCCAGTCGCCCACGAACTCGCCCAGGGCCTCCGCCGCGAAGTGGTTGCCGCTGACGCCCAGAGGCGGCCAGTAGCCCTGCTGCTCGGCGGCGATCATCCAACCCGCCATGGGGGCGGCCCAGGCGAAGTGGATGACGTGGTCCGGGTTCGCAGCCTGCATCTCGATGACGGCGGGCGTGTGGTCGGGCGTCTCGATCTCGATCGGCTGCTCCAGCACGACCTCGATGCCTGCGGGATCGTAGATGTCGTGCATGGCGTCGGCGGCGAGGCGGTCCTCGGGAATGTTGAGGTAGATGATCGCGACCGTCTCCGGGTCAAGGATGTCCCGCACCCAGATCGAGTTGGCGTGCGCCTCGTGGATGGTCGCCATGTGCGTCGGGAACATCCACGGGTCGCGCCACTCGCTGGTGAAGAAGCCCCAGGAGCCGAACCACGGGACCTGGTCACGGGCCAGGTCCTGGTGCAACTCGCCGGTGCCCCAGGTGATGCTGGTGATGAAGCCGAAGACCTGGTCCTCGTCCACCAGCTTCCTGAAGCAGGCGCGGGCACGGGCCACGTCGCCGGCGGCGTCGCAGTTCGTGACGCTGATCTTGCGACCGTGCACGCCGCCCTCGTCGTTGACCGCATCGAACATGGCGACGGCCGAGGCCACGACCGGGATCGTCACGATCTCGGGAAGCGGCAGACCGTCGTCGCTGATCGCCCCGAGCTTGATCTCCGTGTCGCTCACGCCGGGCGCCGAAGTGCCGGACGGCGCTGCGGCCGGCTCCTCGTCATCGGCCGCGGGTGGCGGCGGCGGTGGCTCGGGCGCGGGCTCGGGTGCCGCTGCCGGAGGCTCCGGAGCGGGTTCCGGTGCCGCCGGAGGCTCCGGTGCGGGTTCCGGTGCCGGAGCCGGGGCCGCGGGCTCGGGTGCAGGTGGCGGGGCGGTCGTCCCCCCACCGTCGTCATCGCCGCCGCAGGCCGCTGCGATCACGATGACCGCGGCCGTGACGGCGAGAATTCGAAGTACCAACTTGCGCGTCATGAAGCATCCTCCCCCGAGCTTTGTCAGCTGGTTGGCTGTCCTTGTTCGGCCATGACCTCACGCGAGCGCGGGACCACACCCACGCGACACAGTATTTGGCGGCCTGTCTACGCCGTCCTAGCCGAACCCGACAACGCAACGATGTTCGTTTGTCGCCAAAGGACAAGTCTCTAGGCGCGGACCCAACCGGTCAGTGCGATGACCTGGGCAGCGAAGCTGCTGAACGCCTCGCCGCTCGCCGCCGGACGAAGACCGAACAGCACGCGCTCGTAAGCCCCCTCGATCTTGAGGCGCCCCTGCATGTAGGCCACGGCCGGATCGAGTTCCCCGCTCAGGATCCGGCGGGCGTCCGCCTCGTTGGTCGACACGGTGCAGTCGGGATCGGCGGGGCGCCCGGAAATCAGTTCGGCCAGCCGCCCGTCGCTCAGCACGAGTCCGAACCGGCAGGTGCCGTCGGGGCCGCCGGAGACCTCCATCCGGATGGTCGCGCTGCAGCCGCGTACCTCAGGAAGCACGTCCGCCGCGGCCAGCACCGCCCGCAACCAGCCGTCGCTGCCGAAGATCTCCATGCCCCGGCGCCCCTCAGCCGGCCGTGGCGGGCGGGCCCCGCAGCCCGGCGAACAGGTCGTCCTCGGGCAACTCGGTCGGCACATCGGAGGAAGCCAGGATGTAGTCCTCCCACGGGTAGGCCTCGGCGGCGACCTCCCGGGGCAGTCCGAACCAGAACGGCGATTCGGGATCCACCTGGGTGGCGTGGGCGAGCAGGGCGTCGCAGCGCCGGTCGTACCACTTCGCCACCTCGATCCGGGTGGTGATGCGATGGTCCTGCCATTCACGCTCGAACCACCACTGCTCGTAGGGCGACTGCAGGCCCGACTCGCCGAACGCCTCGTGAATGGCCAGCATGCGGGCCTTCGACCAGAGCGAGTAGTAGAGCTTGGGCGGCCGCCACGACGGTCCCGCCGCGGGGAACACCCTCGGGTCGCCGGCGGCCTCATAGGCGGCCAGACCCACGTCGTGCACCCGCAGGTGGTCGGGATGGCGGTAACCCAGCTGGTCGTCGGGATAGATCACCAGCACGTGTGGGCGCTCGGCGCGCAGGATCCGGACGAGGAGCTCGGTCGCCTCGGCGAGCGGGGCGCCACCGAACGATTCCGGCGGGAGTTCGGTCGGCTCGGGCGGCCCGCCGGTGGCGTCGGGAGCCTCGGGGTATCCCGAGTCCCGGTAGCCCAGCCACACCACCTCGTGGTAGCCGATGATCGCCGCGGCCCGGTGGAGTTCGTCGCGCCGCACCTCGGCCAGACGTTCCCTCACCCCGGGCCCGTCGGCCGCAGGGTTCAGAATGTCGCCCTCCTCGCCGCCGGTGCAGCACACCAGCACCGCGCGCACGCCTTCATCGACATAGCGGGCCACCGTGGCCGCCCCCTTGGACGACTCGTCGTCGGGGTGCGCGTGCACGGTGAGCAGACGCAGCGGGGCGTCGGCGCCCAGCGGCGCGCCCACCTTCGCCGGATCCGTCACGGTCCGCTCGCCCGGAGGCTCAGGCCAGGACCCCGAGCAGCCCCGCCCGGGGAAGCAACCGGTCCGTGCCGGCCTCGTCGTCTCGCTCGAGTTCCCATCCCAACAATGCGGCGAACGCCTCACACCCCTCGTCGGGCCCCGAGGCGATGACCTCGTCGCCGGCCTGCAGCACCGTGCGGCCGCGCGGCCGGTAGACGTACCGCCGACCCCGCACCAGCGTCAGCACGGTGAAGCCGGGCTCGATGTTCAGACCCAGCTCCGCCAGGGAGCGCCCGTCGACGGGGGAACCCTCGGCCACCGGGTAGTTGACCACGACCTCATCGGAGTCGCCGAGGGCGATCTCCAGGATGGGGTGCACGTCCTCGCCCTTCTCGACGAGCCACACCATCTGGTTGGCCTGATCGCCGAGATCCTCCGCGGCGTTCGAGATGTGCAGCAGCCCCCGCAGCGGGCCGGGATCGGTGGTGTCGGCGGCGGCGCGCAGCACCCACAGCTCCAGCCGGTCGTTCATGTCGTCGAGGCGCCCCTCGAGATGCCGCACCTGCGCGGCGAGTCCGGGGTCGCCGAGCACCAGCGTGGAGTACGCCAGATCCACGGCCACCTCCGAGAGGTTCTTCATCTCCACGAGGACGTCCATGGCCCGGTCCAGATCGGTGATCCAGGGATCCTCCGGTGGCGCCGGGGGAACCCAGGCCTCGTCACCGGCGAGTTCCCGCAGGCGGCCGATGCCGTCCGGCGAGCCGCGCATGAACAGCGCGTCGCCGGGCAGCAGCATGGTGTCACCGTCCACATCGGTGATCCACTCCCGGCCCCGGCGGATGGCCATGATGCGCATGCCCGTGGCAACGGGCAACTCGAGAGCGGCGACGGGGCAGTGCGCCGCGTCGGAACCGTCCCGGACCTGGACCCGGTGCGAGACCTCCTCGGCCGCCGACAGCGCCACCACGAGCTCGGCGGGGATCCCCAGGCGGTGCGAGACCACCCGGGCGATGTCGACCGCGTCGTTGGCGATCCGCTCGATGGCACTGACGACCTGCAGCACCGACGACATGCCTTCGGCATCCCGCGGGCGGCGCGCCGCCTTGACGCACACGGCACGCATGTCGTGGACCAGATCGCTCATCCGCTCCTCGAGGTCGCGCACCTCGGTGGCCAACTCCGGGTCGCCGAAGTAGACCGAGGCGTACGCCAGGTCGACCATCAACTCGCTGAGGTCCTTGGCCTCGGCGAGCATGGAGCGCAGATTCCGGGGGCGATCGTCCATCGGTGTCGCCACGAGACTATCGCGACGCCGGCGGGACGCCCTCATCGGCAACGCGGAGAATCTCCGGGCGGCGGCCATCACAGGATCCCCAGCACTGCCAGCGCCGCCACGAGGGTGAGCGCTCCGACGAGATCCATCGCCGAACTCACCAGAGGAATGCCGTAGGTGTCCGGATCCAGTCCCACGCGCTCGGCGAGGATCGTGCCGTAATAGGCCACGAACGACGCCACCGCCACCGCCACGATGCCACCCAGCAGTGCCGCACCGATCATGCTGCCGGCGTCGGGACCCGCCAGATCGGCGATCCGGGCAGCTCCGTACGCCAGCGCCGCGGTGCCCGCCAGCACGGGCAGACCCATCAGGAAGGTGTTGCGCACCTCGCGGCGCGCATCGCGACCGGGCAGCGCCGCCGGTTCGATGAGACCGAGGTGAAGCTTCGAAGCGAGACGGCTCGAGAGAATGCCACCGAGGGCACCCCCCACCGCCAGATAGCCCGGCAGCAGGACCAGCAGGCTCGGCAGCCGACCCAGGAACGCCTCCTGCTGCTCGATGATCACGCCCGCCACAAGGTCGAACAGGAGGGCGACCACCAGGACACCGAAGGACTCCCGCAGGATGGCCCGCAGCGACGGTCGTCCCAGGCGCCAGGCGCCGGCAGCGGTCACTGCGGCCGCCGCACCGCAGACGATCGCCACGGCTCCGGTCACCGAGGCGGACTCGGCGAGCGGGACCACGAGCAGCAGTACCGGCAGGGTGATGACGTCGGCTGCGGCCGTCACGAGGGGGGCGGTCACGTTGTCGGGATCCCAGCCGAAGCGCGCCGACCCCGCAGCCATGCCCAGCGCCACGACCACCACGAACAGCGACGAGATCACACCGCCCAGAACGCTGATGACCACGAAGGCCGACAGGCTCATGGACTCGGCGATATTGAAGAGTTCCGCCGTCGCCTTCGCCAGCATCGCCAGGACCGCCGAGGTCACGATGCTCAGCGCCAGGCCGGCAAGGATGTTCTCGCCGACGACCGTGGCGGGGCGCAGGCTGAGGCGGAACGTGCCCGCGTGGATCGCCGTGCCCAGGCGGGATCCCAGCGCCCCGAAGATCTTGCCCTGCAGGGCGATGGCGGCCGGCACCATCAGGAGTAGCCCGCCCAGCTTCTCGAGGCGGTCGGCGCTGGCCCCGAGCAGGATCCCCACCACCACGCTGACCACCGCCAGCAGTCCCAGCGCCACCAGGCTCTGGGCGCCGGTCCAGTGCCTCGCCTCGGGCGCGCCGCGGCCCGGCTCTGGTGTGCGCCGCAGACCAAGGCTCCGCAGCAGCGGGAAGGTTCGGGCCATGCCACGCTCCCCGGGGCCGAGTAGTGACCAAGTCTCCCCCAGCGTGCAGTGAGCCGACGGCATTTGCGACCGGAATCCTCCCACCCGGGAGGTGCGCTTCGTACGCTGGCGTCGTGCGACATCCACGGGCACGACCGGTGGTGCGCGGCCGCCGCCGGCGCCGCAGCCGAAGCCGTCGGGTCGCCGGTGGCGCCCTGATCCTCCTGGCAGCGGGTGCACTTGTCGCCGCCGCATGCGGGTCGTCCGGGCGGGAGTTGCGTGCCCCGTCGGGCTTCATCGCTGCCCAGGCCCGCTTCGTGCCCGTCAACCAGAGCCAGGGACCCGGCGGGATGCTCATCGAAGGCACCGACTTCACACCGGGTGGCGAATTGCCCCCGGGACTGCTGGAGACGGGCGAACCGCCCACTCTGGTGTGGTGGAACATCCCGCCCCTGACCACGGAGTTGGTGGTGCTCGTCAGCGCCTTCGATCCGCAGGAACCGCCGGTCCTGTGGGCCGTCGCCGGCCTCGGTCCCTCCAGCGCCGGGCTCTTCGGCGGGCCGCTGCCCCCGGGAGTGCGGTCGCTGCCGCGGTTCGGGGGCGAGTTGGACTGGCCGGGCTACCCGGCCGCGGGCACCCGGGTGGTGTTCGCCCTGTGCTCGCTGGCGACCCCCCTGTCCCCCGACGCGGGCGCCTCGGACGCCTGGAACATCTGCTACTCCGATTCGCTCGGCATCGCCACCGTCAGCGGGCTCGTGCCGGCCCTGTCACCATAAGGAGATGGACCAGAGGTACCGGGTCTGGTTCGAGGGGACGGCCCCGGCCACCGAGCTGCCCGCCGACGTGGACCTCGTCGGCAGCCCGGAAACCGCCGAGGCCGCAATCGTCGGGGCGACGACGCAGTGGGACGGCGCCGCCTGCCGGCGCCTGCCCGATCTGAAGGTCGTGGCCCGGCGTGGCATCGGCTACGACAACGTCGACGTGGCGGCCTGCGCAGCCCATGGCGTCGCCGCCTGCAACGCTCCCGACGCGCCCACGGTCTCCACGGCCGAACACGCCCTGACGCTGCTGCTGGCCGTCAGCAAGCGTCTCAAGTCCGCGGAGCGCCGCCTCCGCCGGGGCGACGGGCTCGTCGGGACGCCGGCCGCGGTCGGCGGCCTCGAACTCGACGGCCGCACGCTCGGCCTCATCGGTTGCGGCCGGATCGGGAGGCGCCTGGGCGGCTACGCCGAGGCGCTGGGCATGCAGGTGCTGGCACACGATCCCCACCTCGACGTCGCACCGGTCGGCAGACTGGTCGACCTCACCGAGATCTGGTCCTCCGCCGACGTCGTCTCGCTGCACGCCCCCGCCACGCCTGCGACACGCCACCTCGTCAACGCCGCCTCACTGGCGACGATGCGCCCCGGCGCGGTGCTCATCAATTGTGCCCGCGGCGCTCTCGTGGATCACGACGCCCTCCTGGCGGCCCTCGAGTCCGGCCACCTGGGCGGAGCCGGGCTGGACGTCACCGATCCCGAGCCGCTGCCCGCCGACCACCCGCTCCTGGCTCGCGACGACGTTACGGTCACCCCCCACGTCGCCTCAGGCACCACGACCGGCACGGAGCGGCTCGTGACCCAGGCGCTGGCGCAGGCGCTGGTGTGGCTGCGCGGCGGCAGCCCCGAGTACCTGCTGGATCCCGCAGCCGCCGACCCCGCGGTGGATCGCCGGCTGCGAGCCCGGATCGATTGAGGGGTCCGACGGGGGCTAGCTCCGCAGCTGCTCCCGCAGCACGAATTTCTGGATCTTGCCGGTGCTGGTCTTGGGGAGTTCGCCGAAGATCACCCGGCTGGGCGCCTTGAAGCGGGCGATGGACCCGCGGACGAACTCGATCAACTCCTCGGGGGTCGCCGAGGATCCCGGTCTCAGCGCGACGAACGCCACCGGCACCTCGCCCCAGGTCTCGTCGGGCGCGCCCACCACGGCCGCCTCCAGCACGCCGGGATGGCGGGCCAGTGCCTGCTCCACCTCGATGGACGTGATGTTCTCCCCGCCGCTGATGATCACGTCCTTGGCCCGGTCGCGCACCTCCATGTAGCCGTCGGGGTGCACGACTCCCACGTCGCCGGTGCGGAACCAGGTGCCGTCGGGACGCTGCAGGGTCGCCGCGGCCGTGGCCTCGGGGTCCCGGTAGTAGCCGAGCATCACGATGTTGCCCCGCAGGACCACCTCGCCGGGGGTGGTGCCGTCGGCGGGCACGTCCCGGCCCTCGGCGTCCACGACCCGCAGCGGCGAGCAGGCGATGTTGGCCACACCCTGGCGCGCCTTGCGACGGGCCTGCTCGGCGGGCCCGAGGGCACCCCATTCGGGACGCCAGTCACAGATCACCGCCGGGCCGTAGCTCTCGGTCAGCCCGTAGAGATGGGTCACCTGAAGGTTCAGGTCGGCGAGGCGGGCCAGCAGGCTGGGGGACGGTGGCGCCCCGCCCACCGCCACGTGCACGGGCGAGACCGCCGGGGTGGCTCCCGGGTGGGCGGCCAGCATCGTCAGCACGGTGGGGGCGGCGTTGAGGTGTGTGATGCCCCGCCGGTGGATCGCCGACCAGATCGCCTCGGCGTCGACCCGGCGCAGCGCCACGTGCACGCCGCCGGCCGCGGTGACCGCCCAGGGATAGCACCACCCGTTGCAGTGGAACATCGGCAGCGTCCACAGGAACACGCCGGCGGCGTCCAGGCCTCCCTGGGCGACCATGGCCAGTGCCTGCAGGTAGGCGCCCCGGTGGGAGTACATCACGCCCTTGGGATGCCCCGTGGTGCCGGAGGTGTAGTTGAGGCTCAGCATCCCCCACTCGTCGTCGACATCCCGGTGCAGGGGTTCGGCGGCGGCGAGCCGTTGCTCGTAGTCGTCCTCCGGCTCGCCGCAGAGGATCAGCTGCACCGGGTGATCGGCCCCCGCCACGATCGCCTCGCCGACATCGGCCAGGGAGTGGTCACAGAGGAGCACCCGGGACCCGGCGTGGCCGGTGATCCAGGTCAGCTCGGCGGGCGCCAGGCGCGTGTTGAGGGCGTTCAGCACGGCCCCGGCCCAGGCCACGCCGAAGTGCGTCTCCAGCGCCACGTGCGTGTTCGGCACCAGCGTCGAGACCCTGTCGCCCGGTCTCACCCCGGCCCCGGCCAGCGCCCCTGCCAGCCGCATGCAGCGCTCCCGCAGCTCCCGGTAGGTGAAGGTGCGGTCGCCGTCGATCAGCGCCGTCCTATCGCCGAATACCAGCGCGCTGCGATCCAGGAACAGCGTCGGCGCCAGCGGTTCGGGACCGAACGCCGGACCGGGGCCGGTGGGCGGCGAGGAGGGCTCTGGCATCACCTCAGTGTCGCAGACAGCGGCCGGATACCGTGCCGAAAAGGTCGAGGCGGGTTCGGACCTCGCTCCAAAGGCCCAAACCCGCCTTCTCCACCTGCCGCAACCCTGCTGCTCCAACCACTCGGGTCGCGGCGTCCGGAAGATCCCGGCGATCTTTGGGTGACAGACGCCTCAGTCGCCGGTTCGGTTGACGCGTCCCGAGAATTTTCTTCCACAGGTCCCCGCGCTCACCGGGAGAGCCCCAAGGAGGTACGAGGGAGGAGGTACGAGGGCGGTTCTACTGGGCGCCGACGGGCAGATCCCACCGGCCATTGACACACAGCCCGTCGCTCGCCGCGAGATGCCTGAAGGGGCGTCCCGTGGTTTGGTGGGGCTTTCGGGGTGAGTCTCGGTTGCGTCTGCGGGCCCGACGGCGCCGCGGGGTCCCGAGCGGCGCGACCTCTGGGCACAGGCGCGGCGGCTCCTTGGGTAGTGCGCGCGCTGTTGGGCACAATGAGCGCTCGGGGGTGGCGATGAGGCGTCGTTTGGGTGTGGGAGTGGCCGTGGCGGCGTTGGCGGCGGTGTTGGTTGGGGTGCCGGCGGCGGGCGGCGCCGCGCAGGAGCACGACGCGGCGGGCCATGATGTGCGGATCACGGCGCGTCGGGTGGCCGGCGAGCGTGTGGAGTTCGGGTTGCAGCAGCGCGACGCCGACGGCGCCTGGGGCGGGCGCGTGTTGCCGGACCGGCGGTTCTTCGCCCTCGACACGGCGGTGGGTCGTTGGCTGGTGAGTTCTCCGCTGAGTCTGTCCGGCGGCGCCCCCGAGGCGCGGATCACCGCGCGCCGCGTCGCCGATGGGCGCGTCGAGTTCGCTCTGCAGCACCGGCCGCCGGTCGATGAGGACGAGTTGGCGAGAGACGCCGAGCAGCGGCGGTCGTACGAGAGCCGTGTGGGCGGCGAGTTGGCTGATCCCCCCGTACCGCAGTGGCAGCCGCAGCTGTTGCCCACCCAACGGTTCTTCCCGCCGGCCACCGCGGCGGGACGCTGGCTGGTGAGCACACCGCTGCAGCTACCCGACGTCAGCGACTGGGGCGTCGTCCCCTGGGACGCCGACTTCTACGCGGGATACATCGAGAGCTACTACTTCACGGTGGCGTGCGGCTTCTACGAAGGTGAATACGGACAGTGCCACGATCCCGCGGATACAGAGACCTTTGACCGGTTCATTGCCGACCTCTACCAGTGCGAGATCGACAGGGCCACGAGCATGTGCGTCGGGTTAGGCGGCGCCGCGCAAGCAATTTGGAACAGCTGGGTGGCGTGCCCGGCGGGCTGGTCCATCTCCCACGACACGCCAATCGTGTACGACACAGAAGAGTGTTTCCATCCTGAGCATCCGGATTACGTGGAGTGGGATCGCGAATACTGAGTTCCTGTATCGGCGACATCGGCGAGGCTTGGATCGAGTCGCCGGGCCCGTTTCCGCTGGCGGGTAGGACAGAGCCGGCGACTGCACAAACGGTCGGATAAGACCGGAAACAAACCGTGCGGGGCTCCGGTGGCCGTCCCGAGTCGTAAACGGCAGGGGTGGACGGATCTCCCGCCCCCGACGACGCGGCGCTGACGATCGACGTGGACTCGACGATCTGTGAGGTGTCCGGCAAGGCCAAAGCCGCCTCCGCCTACGGCCACACCGAACAAGTCGGCTACCACCCCCGCATCGCGGCCCGCGCCGACACCGGGGAGGACCCATGGGGTGGGAATCGGCCCGCCGACGCAACAGCGCCGCCTCCGCCTCCCAGATCGCCTTTCTCGCTTCCCGATCCGACGCGCGCATAGTGAGTTTGCCTCCACCGGTTTGGGTTGATGTCCCACCCGGCGGGAAGGCCGACGCTGGCCCCGACCGGTGGGTGGCACCCGACCACGCCTCACAACCTCCCAGGTCAACGCCTATCCGCGCCCCCTCTAACGACACACAGTCCAGATGTGACATTGGTCACATCTGGCTGCCGTTCGGTTGGGATGCCTCGACCGGAACTGACGCAGCCCGCTGACCTGGGGTTTCGATGACTCGGCGGGCCGGGACTCTGGGCCGGTTCCCCCTCCGTCTCGGCCAATAGACAAACTGGTGTTGATATACTGTCTCATGCTGACTATATTATGAGAAGAAGTAATCAGGGCGGTTCACCGGGCGGGTGGGCCGGCAAGTTTCCACGAGGGGGTGATGGACAGATGGACGGCGATGCGAAGCGCAGCGAATCGCTCGAAGCCGTCGCTGTGGCTTCCGAGCCGACCGGCGCCGACAGCGGTGCTGTGGCTTCCGAATCGAGCCGCGCCGATGGCGGTGCCGTGGTCTCCGGGTCGAGCGGCGCCGTTGGCGGTGCTGTGCTTGCTCCGTCGACCGGCGCCGTTGGCGGTGCTGCGCTTCCTCCGTCGAGCGGCGCCGTTGCGGTGGGCCGCGACGAGCCGGGTTCGGCGCGGGTCCGCGAGTGGGCTGTTCTGGGTGAGTGGTTAGCGTCGCCTCCGCCGCTGTTGCACAAGGTGGACCTGGAGGTGCTGCAGGAACGGCTGAGCTTCATGGGCCGGGCGCGGGCCTCTCTGGCCGCCGCCGAGGCCGATGTGGTCGCGGAGATCTCCCGCCGCGAAGGCGACGCAGCCGCGGAGGAGACCCTGCGGCGCACCCAGAAACGGTCCCGGCGCGGTGCCCGCAAGGCCGTGAAGGTCGCGGCGCAACTGGAGTGGGCGCCGAACGTGGCCGACAAACTCGCAGAGGGGGCCATCACGCCGGAGGCCGCGGGGCTGATCCTCGACGCCGACGGCGAGGCGGACGTGGATCGCCGCGTGCTGCTCGCCGCTGCCGAGGAGGAACCCGACGACCAGTTCCGCCGCACGCTCAAGGACCACATCAACGAGCGCACCAACGAACAAGAACTCGAGAGGCGCCGCGAGCGGCAGCGGCGCCGGCGCCGCGCCTCGATCAGCGAGCAGGGCGACGGCATGTTCCACCTCTTCGCCCAGTTCGACCCCCTCACCGGCGCGCGAGTGCAGGCGGCGCTCATCGCCAAGTCCGACCAGTTGTTCCGCGCAGAGGACCCCAAGGACCGCCCCACGGCGCCGCAGCGGTTCGCGGACGCGCTCGCCGAGTTGATCTGCACCAGCGACAGCGCCGGCGCCGGCGCGCCCGGCGGCGTCGAACTATTGGTGCTGGCCGACTACGACCAAGTGCACGACACCATCACCAACGCACGGCTCACCGACCAGACCCGCCTCACCGAAGCCGAGACCCTCGCCGTCGCCTGTGACGCCAAAATCCTCCCGGGCATCTTCAACAAACACACCGGCACCCCACTCCTGGGCCGCGCCCAGCGCAAAGTCTCCCCGCGACACCGCAAACGCCTCATCGCCCGCGACGGCGGCTGCATCGGCTGCCGCGCCCACCACAAGATCTGCGAAGTCCACCACCGCGACCACTGGGCCCACGGCGGCCAAACCACCATGGAGAACACCTGCCTGCTCTGCTGGCGCTGCCACCACATCCGCGTCCACCTCCACGGCGAACAGGTCACCCGCCACCCCAACGGCCACCTCACCCTCGGACCGCCAGCCAACACCACCACCAACAACGGCGGTGGCAGCAGCGGCAGCGACAGCGACGACGGAGCCTCGCGCCCGCCGCCGCACAACCGCCACCGCCCCCACGAATCCACCGCACGCACCAGGCCCGACTCCCACACCGGACAGCCAGCTGGGCCTTGCCACCAACCTCCCCTACTCACCCCCGCCCCCCGCCGATGCTGACGCCCGGCCCCGACCCACGCCCACACACGAACATGCCAGACCCCGGAGCCGGCGCAGGCGGTCAATGCGCGGCCGGCGCAGCAACGATCGGAAGGGAGAAACCAGAGCGCGGGCGCGATCTTGACATTCAGAGCACGACGCTCCCCCGCGTAGCAACGATCGGAAGGGGAGAATCGGAGCGCGGGCCGCCGGCTTCCGCTCGTAGCGACCCAGCCGGCCGCAATGGCGGCGACAGCCTCCTAACTCCGCAGGAAGGGACCTGACAATCAGCCGGGCGGTGGCCGGTAGCGGTCGCCCCGGCTGGCCCGCTGCATGTCGGCGGCCTGCGTGGCCAGCAGGTCCGCGGCGTCGTTCCAGGGGTCGCCTCCGTGCCCCTTCACCCAGCGGAACGTCACACCCCGCGCCAGGGTCAGTTCGATCAACGGCGCCCAGAGGTCCTGGTTCTTGACCGGCTCCTTGCGGGAGTTGCGCCAGTTGCGACGCTGCCACCCCACCCACCAGCGCTGCTCGAAGCAGTGCACGATGTACGTGGAGTCGGTCACGACCTCCACCGGGTCCAGACCCTCCAGGGCCGCCAGAGCCTCGAGCACGGCCTGCAGTTCCATGCGGTTGTTGGTGGTCTCGGGTGCCGCACCGGCCGCCCACGGGCCGTCGGGCACCACCCAACCCCATCCCCCGGGACCGGGGTTTCCCCGGCAGGCCCCGTCCGTGTACACCACCGTCGAACCCCGCATCTGACTCGCCGGATCGACCATGTCGCCCATCCTCGCGCGTGCCGCTCGGCGACCGGCGCTTCCGAGGCCCGAGCCGCCGCGCCACGAGCGCCGGGCGACGTGGCCGAAAACCGTCGCACCGTGCGAGACTGGACGCCGATGCGCGGCCATTTCTCACACCAGCTTCCCGACACCGACCCCACCGAGACCGGCGAGTGGATCGACTCCTTCGACGCCCTGGTCCACGAGCGGGGCAAGGAACGGGCCCGGCTGGTCGTGGCGCGGATGCTGGAGCGGGCGCAGCAACTCGACGTCGGCATCCCCGCCACCGTCACCACCCCGTACGTCAACACCATCCCCCCCGACAGCCAGCCCTTCTTCCCGGGCGACGAGCACCTCGAGAAGCTGATCCGCCGCTACATCCGCTGGAACGCCGCCGTCATGGTGATCCGGGCCAACAAGGCTGCCGACGGGATCGGCGGGCACCTCTCCACCTTCGCCTCCTCGGCGTCGCTGTACGACGTGGGCTTCAACTGGTTCTTCAAGGGCAAGGACGACGGCCTGCCCGGCGACCACGTGTACTTCCAGGGCCACGCCGCCCCCGGCATCTACGCCCGCGCCTTCCTCGAGGGACGCCTCGGCACCGAGCACCTCGACAATTTCCGGATGGAGATCGGCGGGCGTGGCGTGTCCAGCTACCCGCACCCCCGGCTCATGCCCGACTTCTGGGAGTACCCCACCGTCTCGATGGGACTGGGCCCGATCAACTCCATCTACCACGCCCGCTTCAACCGCTACCTGCACCATCGGCGGATCGACGACACCTCCCACTCGCGCATCTGGTGCTTCGTCGGCGACGGCGAGATGGACGAACCGGAGACGCTGGGCGCCATCTCCCTGGCCGGCCGCGCCGAGCTCGACAACCTCATCTGGGTGGTCAACTGCAACCTGCAGCGCCTCGACGGGCCGGTGCGGGGCAACAGCCAGATCATCCAGGAACTCGAAGGGCTGTTCCGCGGCGCCGGCTGGAACGTCATCAAGGTCATCTGGGGGTCCCGCTGGGACGACCTCCTGAAGCGGGACCACCAGGGCCTGCTGCTCAACAAGATGAACTCCACCGTCGACGGCGAGTACCAGCGCTACGCCACCGAGTCGGGGGACTACATCCGCGAGCACTTCTTCGGCCCCGATCCGCGCCTGCGCGCCATGGTGAGCGACTACGGCGACGAGGACCTCGCCAACCTCCCCCGCGGGGGCCACGACCACCAGAAGCTGTATGCCGCCTACAAGGCGGCCACCGAGAACGTCGGCTCGCCGACGGTGATCCTGGCCAAGACGATCAAGGGCTGGAGCCTCGGCAAGGGGTTCGAGGGCCGCAACGCCACCCATCAGATCAAGAAGATGACCACCCGCCAGCTGCTGGAGTTGCGGGACCGGCTGCGCCTCTGGGAGGAGATCCCCGAGAGCGCCCTCGTCGACGACGCCTCACCGCCGTACTACCGGCCGCCGCCGGACGCCGAGGAGATGGTGTACATGCGTCAGCGCCGCCAGGCGCTGGACGGGGTGCTGCCGTCGCGCATCGTGCGGGACCGGCGGCAGTTGCACCTGCCGGACCGGAAGATCTTCGCAACCTTCGACGAGGGCTCCGGCGACCGGGAGGTCTCCACGACGGTGGCGTTCACCAGCCTGCTGCGGTCGCTGCTGCGGGACAAGGACTGCGGGGTCCGGGTCGCCCCGATCGTCGCGGATGAGGCCCGCACCTTCGGGATGGACTCGCTGTTCCGGGAGTTCGAGATCTACGCCCCGCGCGGCCAGCTGTACGAGCCGGTGGACCACGACCTCCTGCTGTCCTACAGCGAGGACACCGACGGGCAGATCCTGGAGGAGGGCATCACCGAGGCCGGCTCGCTGGCGGAGTGGATCGCGGCGGGCACCAGCTACGCCAACCTCGGCGTGCCGATGGTGCCGATGTACACCTTCTATTCCATGTTCGGCTTCCAGCGGGTGGGTGACCTCATCTGGTCGGCCGCCGACAGCCGGGCCCGGGGCTTCCTGCTGGGAGCCACCGCCGGTCGCACCACCCTCATGGGCGAGGGGCTGCAGCACCAGGACGGCCACAGCCACCTGCTGGCGGCCGCGGTGCCGGCCTGCCAGGCCTACGACCCGGCCTTCGCCTACGAGATGGCCACGATCATCGCCTGCGGGCTGGAGCGCATGTACCCCCCGGCCGGAGCGGCACACGGCGACGACGTCTTCTACTACCTGACGATCTACAACGAGAACTACCTGCAGCCCGCCCGGGCCGACCACGTCAGCGACGCCGACATCATGAGCGGCCTGTACCGGTGGGATCCCGGGCCGGCGGGGCTGCGCCACCGGGCCACGATCCTGTTCTCGGGCCCCGCACAGGGTGCGGCGCGAGCGGCCCAGGCCGCCCTCGCCGAGCACTACGACACCGGCGCCGAGCTCTGGAGCGCCACCTCCTACAAGAAGCTGCGCGAGGAGGCTCTCGACGCCGAGCGCTGGAACCGCCTGCATCCCCGCGAGGCGCCCCAGCTCCCTGCGGTGACCGCCAAGCTGGCCCGGTCACAGGGCCCGATCGTGGCGGTGAGCGACTACCTGACCCTGGTGCCCGACCAGGTGTCCCGCTGGGCGCCCCGACACTTCTCGGTGCTGGGGACCGACGGCTACGGCCGCAGCGACACGCGCAGTGCGCTGCGGCGCTTCTTCGAGGTGGACGGCGCCCACGTGACCATTGCGGTCCTGGCCGGGCTGGTGGCCGCCGGCGAGTTGGACGCCTCGGTGATCGACGACGCCATCGAGCGCTACGGGGTGGATCCCGAGGCGGTGAACCCCGTCAACTACGAGTGTGGCCCGCTGACCTAGGCGGTGGGTCGTCTGCGGCGGATTCGCGCGCCCGCCCGGCGGCGCTGCCGGAGGGGTAGAACAGCGCCATCGTCAGGCCCGCGGCGGCATAGGAGCAGATGAGCCAGATCCAGGCACGCGGGTAGCGGGCGAGATCCTCGGCGCCGCCGGCGCCCAGCAGCGCCACGACCGCGGCGACGCCAACGCCGTAGCAGAGTTGCTGCGCGGTGCGGGCCGTGGCGTTGCCCATGGCGAACTGGTCGCTGCCCAGGTCCGCCAGGGGCGCGGCCGTGATGCAGGTGATCGCCATCCCCGCGCCGGCTCCCAGCATCAGCATGGCCGGCAGGAAGTCCGACACGTAGTCCGGCGTGGCCTCGACGCGCCAGAACTGCCAGGAGAAGGCGGCGACGCACAGGCCGCTGCCCACCGCGGTGAGCCAGCGGTGGCCGAGGCGGTCGGCAGCGCGACCGACCCACCAGGAGGCCAGGATCGACATCAGCGGTCCGGGGCTGAGACCCAGACCGGTCTTCCAGACCGGCCACTCCCAGAGACGCTGCAACAGCAGGGAGTTGAGCAGGAACCCGCCCAGGAAGGCGAACCCGAAGAAGATCGTGGCGAAGGTGGCCACCCGGAACGATCGGATGCCGAACAGCGACAGGTCCAGCACCGGCGACGGGTGACGGCGCGACCGCCACACCAGCACCGGCAGCAGGACCAGCCCGACGCAGGCCAGCGTGAGCGTGCGGGCGCTGGTGTAACCCCAGTGCTCGGCCTGCACCACGGCCAGCAGCACCAGTGCCACACCCAGCACACTCACCGGCACGCCGATGACGTCGAGGCGTCCGGTGTCGTTCGCCACCCGCGTCTCGGTCAGGTAACGACGCCCGAGGATCACGACGGCGACGCCGAAGGGGACGGTGGCCCAGAAGATGCCCCGCCAGCCGAACAGCTCGATCAGCAGCGCGCCGGCGGACGGGCCGACAGCCCCGCCGAAACCGGCCACTGCGGACCAGATGCCCACAGCCATCGATCGCCGCTCGATGGGGAACTCCGGCAGCACCAGCGCCAGGGACGACGGGAAGATCGCCGAGCCCCCGACGGCCTGCACCACCCTGAAGGCGATGAGCGAGCCTGCGTCCGGCGCGAGGCTGCACAGCAGCGACCCCAGCGTGAAGACAGCCACCGAGATCAGGAACACGCGCTTGCGCCCCAGCCGGTCGGCGGTCCGCGCCGCCAGCAGCAGCAGCGAGGCCACCGTGACGTTGTAAGCGGTCAGGATCCAAGACAGCACGGCATCGGTGGTGTCCAGGTCGGCGCCGATGGTGGGGAACGCCACGTTCACGATGGAGGCGTCGATCACCACGAAGAAGATGCTGACGCACACCACTGCCAGCACCACCCACGCCCGCCGCGGCACCTGAACGCCATCCCCTGGCCCTCTCACCATTGCCTCCTAGCGAGCCCGACGCACCGCCGAGCCGGGATCGCCAGAGTCGGACATGACCCCCGGAACGCTACCGGCGGGCCGGAACGGCTCCGCGCGACCACCGCGACCCACCGCACGGGCGCGGCAGGGCCGGTACGCTCGGGGTATGACCGCTGGAACGCTGGCCGTCACCGGCGATGAGGCCGCTGACGCGCTCGTCAACAACGAACCGCTGGCGCTGCTGCTGGCGATGCTGCTGGATCAGCAGATCCCCATGGAATGGGCGTTCAAGTCGCCCTCCCGCCTGGCCGAACGGCTCGGCGGCGAACTGGATGCCGGCGCCATCGCCGCCATGGACCCGGCCGACCTCGAGGCCGCCTTCGGCACCAAGCCCGCTCTGCACCGGTTCCCCGCCGCGATGGCCCGCCGGTCCCACGACCTGTGCCGCCACGTCGCCGAGAACTACGACGGCGACGCCGGAGCGGTGTGGGCCACCGCCGGCAGCGGCCAGGAGTTGTACGACCGGGTACGCGCTCTGCCGGGATACGGCGACGAGAAGTCCATGATCTTCGTGGCCATCCTGGCCAAGCGCTTCGCCGTGCGCCCCGACGGCTGGGACGGCTACGCCGGTCCGTTCGCCGACGACACTCCCCGCTCGGTGGCCGACATCGACGGCCCCGAGGCCCTCGCCCGGGTCCGCGCCTGGAAGAGGGAACAGAAGGCCGCCGGCCGTTCAAAGCAGGACTGAACCGCCAGCGACGGCAGTTAGAGGGGAAATGAATCGTTACAACCGGGAGGAGCGGAGCTACGACCGCGGCGAGAGCGACGCCACTGAGTCGGGATCCGCCGGCTCTCCGGGCGACTTCCCCTGGCAGGACTCAGGTGCCGGCGACCAGCCCGCCGAGGTGTGGGAGGAACCGCCGCAGACATCCGAGCGAGGCGGGGCGCCCGGCGGCCGTCCGGACGCTCAGGGGAATCCCCTGGCGATCGCCGGATTCGTGTGCTCGCTGCTGATGTGGATCCCCATCCCCTACACCGCCCCCATCTTCTGGCTCATGGCGCTCACGTTCTCGTCGATCGGCCTGAGCCGCGCCCGGCGACGCGGCGCACCGCACAAGGGACTGGCCATCGCCGGACTGTGCATCAGCCTGATCGGCGTGGTGTTCGTGATCCTGCTGATCCTGTTCTTCGTCGGAGCCGCCGTCTTCGCCGGGTGACGCCACGAGGCTGTCAGAGCGAAGCCGGAATCTCCGAGGCGGGCGTGCCTGCAGCGGGCTGTGCCTCGAGCGCGGTGTCGTGGCCGTGGCGGTCGAGCCAGCCCAGCACCAGGGAGATGCAGCGCGGGTCGTAGCGCAGCCGGTGGCTGCCGGCGGCGATGATGCGCAGATCGGCGGCCCCGTGGGCATCCGCGATGGCGCGGGCGTCCAGCGACGGCACCAGCTCGTCGTCCGAGCCGTGCACCACCATCAGCGGGCGCGGCGCCAGCCGGTCCGAGGCGTCCGCCGTGCTGAAGGAGGTGAACTGGTCGCTCCACGTCTTCAGGTCGGCGGGGAACGAGTCACTGCGCACGATCCCCGTCTCGCGGGCGTGGCGCAGCAGGCGCTCGGCATTGGCGGCCCACTCGGTGAAGTCCGCCGGCGCGCCCACCGACACGGCCCCCGCCACAGCCGGTGTGTCGGCGGCGGCCCGGACGCCCACGGCGCCACCGGTTCCGAAACCGGCGACCCAGACCCCCCTGGTCCGCGTGCGGACCGACACGTGGTCGACCGCGGCGCGCACGTCCTCCACCCAGCCCAGCAGCGAGAAGTCGCCCTCGGAGAGCCCGCAGCCCCGGTAGTTGAGCACGAGGGCCGACCAGCCCATCTCCGCGGCGATGCGGTCGGCCAGGACGTGGTAGGAGCGCCCCGCCGTGGCTGCCCCGCCCGGCGCGGCCGGCAGGCCATGACAGATGACCACCGCCGGCCGGGGGTCCCGCAGGACCTCGCCGTCGGAGCGCAGGGGCCGAGCCAGGTAGCCCGACAGCGTCAGCGGCCCGGAGGGGATCTCCTCCACTCAGGTGCCCCGCAGGCGGAAACCGCGGTTACGTGCCTCGGCCAGAGTGTCGGGCGCGAAGCACAGGTAGCGACCGGAGGCCACCAACTCGTCGATGTCCGCTCGGGAGGCCTGCCCTGCGACGGCAGGCGAGTCGTCCTCGGGCACCGCGTCGAGGTCGTAGACGGCACCCGTGCGCTTGTCCCCGATGTACCGGTGGTCGGCCACTCCCTTGGGGCGATACACGCCGACGATGCTAAAGGCGATCGCAGACATTCGCGGACATGGACGAGCCCTGCGGCCCGTCTCGCACCGGCCCTGCCGGCGGAGACGACTCGACCTCGGGAGACATGGAGAAACTTCGTTCTAAGGTTCTCTATCCCGAGGTAGTCCCGGGCGGGAGAGCGCACGCCGGACGGAGGAGTGGCGATGGCCAGCAACGACACGGGCGCCCTGTGGATGCCCTTCACCTCCGCCGGCGGGAGCCCCTCGCCGGTGATCGTGGCCGGCGACGGCCACTACCTCACCGACAGCGGTGGGAGACGCGTGCTGGACGCCACCGGAGGGGGGTTGGCCTGCTCGATCCTGGGTCATGGCCGCAAAGAGATCGTGGCGGCGGTGGCCGAGCAACTCGACGTCATGGAGTACAACTGCCTGTTCGGCTACGCCCATCCCCGAGCGACGGAGCTGGCCGAGGCGGTGGCCGCCCGCGCACCGGGCGATCTCGACCACGTGTTCTTCTGCAACTCGGGTTCGGAGGCGGTGGAGACCGCGCTGAAGATCGCGCGTGGCTACTGGCGCCGCCTCGGGCAGGGGACCAAGACCGGGTTCGTGTCACTGCACCGCGGCTATCACGGCATGAACTTCGGCGGCGTCTCGGTGGGTGGCATGGGCGACTACCGGACGCCGTTCGGACCTCTGCTGCCCGGGTGCACCCAGGTTCCCGCGCACGATGTCGGCGCGCTCGAGCGCGAGCTGCGGTACCGCGACCCCACCACGATCGCGGCGGTGATCATGGAGCCCGTGCAGGTCGCCGGGGGTATCCATCCCCCGCCGGAGGACTATCTCCCCGCGGTCCGGGCGCTGTGCGACCGCCACGACGTGCTGCTGGTGCTCGACGAGGTGGTCTGCGGCTTCGGGCGCCTCGGCCACTGGTTCGGCGGCCATCGCTACGGCGTCGTGCCCGACATCATGACCGTCGCCAAGGGCCTCACCTCGGCCTACATCCCGATGGGCGCCGCCATCGCCTCGGGGCGGGTGCACGAACCGTTCGTGGACCCGGCGGGCTCCATCGAGTTCATGCACGGCTACACCTACAGCGGCCATCCCGCCGCCTGCGTCGCCGGTCTCGCCGTCATCGACATCATCGAACGGGAAGGCGTGGTGGACAACAGCCGGCAGGTCGGGGCGCACCTGCAGCAGCGCGTCCGGACGCTGGCGGGCCTCGAGCTGGTGTCGGAGGTGCGCGGCGAGGGCATGCTCGCCGCCGTCGAACTGGCAGCCACCGATGTGTCGTCGACGGTGGTCGAGGCGCAGCGACGGATCCAGTCCGCCGGCGTGATGGTGCGGACGCAGGTGGACCATCTGGGGATTCACCCGCCGCTCACGTTCAGCGCCACCGAGATCGACACCACCATCGAAGTGGTGGGCCACGTACTGGAGAGTTTCCGGTGACCGCCGGCTGGCTCCGCCGGCTCGAGGCCACACCCCGCTCGGGAGCCACTGGCGGGGCGACCGGCTAGACGTCCTCCGCCTGCTCGCCGACGGCGCCGATGGATGCGAGGTACCGGGCGTTCAGTTCCAGTACGACCACGGCGTCGAGCGCCTCGACCTCGATCCCCTCGGCCGCGGCGCGCCGCAGGATCTCGTCGAGGGCCTCGTCGGGCTCGTTGCGGCTGGGGGTGCGGGCGAAGCCGCCTGCCATGGCATCGGCCTCCCCGAAAGCGGCCACGCCCTTGCGGCGCAGATGATCGAGGTTCCAGGCCAGCAGCAGCGCCACCGCGCCGGGCCCGATCCGCGCCGCCACCTCGGCGGGGAGACCCCGGTGCACGAACTCGGTGGCCGCGCTCAGGTCGTAGGTGGCGACGGCCTCGGTGTTGGCCAGCCGGGCGCTGACCGTGACGACCGTGTAGCGGGCGACCGCCGCAACCACCACCGCGGCAACAGCGACGAAGACCCAGATCATTCCGGCCGGTGCCCCCGTGGGCAAGACCCCGCGGCGCGCGACCGCTCGAGGTGCAGGCGGCCGCTCAGAGCCCCACCAGATCCGCCAGCCGCGCCCGGTGATGGGTGGGGTCGCCGAACATGAGCTGGCTCGCCTTGGCGCGCTTGAAGTAGAGGTGCGCCGGATGCTCCCAGGTGAAGCCGATGCCGCCGTGGATCTGGATGTTCTCCGCCGCCGCGTGGTAGTAGGCGTCCGAGCAGTGCGCCTTGGCCATGGCGGCGGCAACCGGCAGGTCGTCGTCACCGCCGGCGGCGCACCAGGCGCCGTAGTAGGCGGCCGAGCGGGCGGTCTCGGACTCCAGCAGCAGATCCGCGCAGCGGTGCTTGATCGCCTGGAAACTGCCGATGGGCCGCCCGAACTGCATCCGCTCCTTGGCGTAGCCGACCGCCATGTCCAGGCAGCGCTGCGTGCCGCCCACCTGCTCGGCCGCCAGTGCCACCGCGGCCAGTTGCAGCACTGCCTCGAGGACGGCCGCGCCGTCGCCGAGGCGGCCGACGGCAACCGCCGGGGTGCCCGAGAACGTGAGCCGGGCCTGCTTGCGGGTGAGATCCAGCGTCGGGATCGGTTCCCGCCGCAGAGCCTCGGCGTCCCCGCCGCAGCGGAACAGTCCCAACCCCTTCGGAGTTCGCGCAACCACCAGCACGATGTCCGCCACGTGCCCGTCGAGCACGTAGGTCTTCTCGCCCCGCAACCGCCAGCCCGTCCCGTCGGCGACCGCCACGGCCCCGTTCGACTCGTCGTCCTCCTCGAAGGCCAGCGTGGCGATGCATTCGCCGGCGGCGATGGCCGGCAGCAGTTCCTCGCAGGCCGCCTCGTCGCCGCTGCGGCTCAGCGCGCCGGCGGCCAGCACGACGGTGGAGAAGAACGGCGCGCACAACAGCGCCCGGCCCATCTCCTCGAGCACCAGCGCCAGCTCACGGAAGGTGAAGCCGCCCCCGCCGTGACGCTCCTCGATGGCGATGCCCTGCAGGCCCAACTGCTCGGCCATCTGCCGCCACACCGCGTCGTCGTAGCCCGCCTCGGTCTGCATCAGATCGCGCACGGCCGCCTCGGGGGACTTGTCCTCGAGGAACTGCCGGACGAACCGTCGCAGTTCCTCCTGATCCTCACTGAACCCCAACCGCACAGCCGGTCCTCCACTCGAGCGTCGCAAGGAGAACATAGCCGCCGGCGGCCACAGCACCGCTCGCGCCGTGGCGGCTCTCTCAGGCCTTGACGACGATCGTTCCGGCGAGTTTGTCGTGCCACCCCCGCCGCGCCACGTCCCGGGTGAGGGAGGAGAAGCAGAGGGCGGCGAGGAAGTACCCGGCGCCGGGGATCGCCAGCAGCACCCCTGGCAGGGCCCACCGGGCGAATGACCTGCCCAGGGTGGGCAGTTCACCGTTGTCGGCTCGCACCACCCTGATCCCCGTCGCCTTCTTGCCGATGGTCTGGCCGCGGACCGCGATGAACAGCGGGTCGTAGAGAAGGCTCGCCAGGACGATCAGCAGAGCAGCGAGGAACACACCCTCGACGAGCCCGATCCCGACACCGAACCCCTCGGCCACAAGCGCCACCAGGACCACGATCACCCCGCCGACGATGACCGCGACGAGGATCAACAAGTCGATGATCTTCGCACTCAGGCGGGCGGAGGGTTCGGCCAGTTCCAGCTGCTCGCCGGTGTCGAGCGTGACCCATCCCGGAGACGCTCCACGCCGACCGAATGCCCGCCGGGCGCCGGCCCAGGACCCATCGGGGCGAGGCGGGCGCTCGTCGCCGTAAGCCATCTGTCTCGTGCCTCCACACCGGATACCGGCAGCAGCCGACTCTAGCTGGGCCGTCCGCCGGATCCGAAAGAGCGGCGCAACCCCGAGAGCCTCGCTGTGCGCTCGGTGGCCTGAGCGGTTATACATCGTCGTCAGCGACCAGGGACCCCAGCCGCCGGGGAGGAACGCAGATGAGTGACACAGCCGCACACGCCGACAGGGCCGGCATCGACCACTACTGCTGGCCTCAACTCGACATCGAGAGGCGCGCCGCCGACGCCCGACCCACGCTGCACTACCGCGACACCCAGATGGAGATCCACAGGGTCGTCGTGGGCCCCTTCGACAACAACGTCTTCATCGTGCGCTGCCGCGCCAGCGGTGACGCGGTGCTGATCGACGCCGCCAACGAGCACGAGTTGCTACTGGACCTGTGCGGGCAACTGGGCGTGCGGACCGTGCTGGAGACCCATGGACACCACGACCACATCGGGGCCGTGCCGCAGGTCCGCGACGCGGGCTACGACGTGCTCGTCACCGCCGGCGACGCCCACATGCTGCCCGCCTACGACCAGATCCTGGACGGCGACTCGGCGGTGGAGGTGGGACGGCTGCGCCTGCTCACGACCATCACGCCGGGGCACACCGCCGGGTCGATCTGCTTCAAGGTGGACGGCTCGCCTGTGCTGTTCAGCGGCGACACCCTCTTCCCGGGCGGCCCCGGCCTCACCCGCGACGGCTTCGAGTTCCGCGAGGGCAAGCCGCCCCCCGCCGAGTTCCCCTGCGGCGACTTCGCCACCATCATCCAGTCGATCGACGAGCTGATCTTCTCCCGCCACGCCCCCGAGGTGATCGTCATGCCCGGCCACGGCGACGACACCACCATCGGCAACGAGAGCCCCCACCTGCAGGAGTGGATCGACCGCGGCTGGTAAGCCTGAATTGCGCCGGGACGGCTCAAGCCTCGGCGGTCAGCAGCCTCCCGCCGCTGCGGCGCAGTTCCAATTCGGCGTTGATCCGGGCCACGACGTCGGCCTCCGGGCAGACCGGTTGGTCGCCGTAGTGCTCGGCGAACCACCGCTGGACATCATTGCTTCGCCAGAGCCGGTAGCGACTGCGGGGGTCCGTCGCCGGAGGAGGGAATCCGCCGGGGCCACGCTTACCGGCAATCAGTAGCCGGACACTCTCCCGCGTCCGGCCGGTCCGGGAGGCGATATCGGAGATCGACAGGAGATCGGCACCGGCGATCCGGACGACCGTCACTCCGGGAAGGCTCTCGAGCGCGGCGACGGCGGAGCGGACCGCCTCCCCGGCAGTCGGGGCCTCACGGTCGAAGTCCACGAACTGCACCCCATTGGAGCACCCCACGAGGGCATCGTCACATCCCGCCTCGAACACCGCGTCGAACATCTCGTCGGACTGAAGATCGGCACCCTCAACGATGAGCACGAATCGGTAGGTCCTCATCTCTCTCCTCTATGGCTGACTGTGCGGGCAGCGAACGAGCGCACGCCTAATAGGCCCGTGCGTCGGCGTGCCACGCGATTCTGCCAGATGCACAGATCAGATGGCCTCGAATGCACCGCGTCGGATCGCGAAGTCGAACTCGATGAGGTAGTCCATCCCGACGAGCAGATCAGTGCCTCTGAGCGCATGGCTCGCCACGCTGGCGCAGATTGTGCGCGGTGGCAGTGGGGGGACCTGTAGTTGGAATTCGATCAGGCCGCCGACTTCAATGGTCTTGCCGTCGACCCCGACAATCGGTGGACTGGCGTCGTGTAAGACGGCATTCAGCGCAGCAACGACGCTCGGCGAAACGAGGGTGACCTGGCCACCCGTGTCGATGATCGCTCTGAGTTCTGCCGAGTGGAATGTGCCCGCGAGCGAAACCGTCGCCGTCGTGGTTGGCCGGTTCTCGGGCGGAGGGGCGCTCGCGGAGTCGCCCCTACTCACCGCTGCCGGCAGGGATCAGCGCGTCCGACCGGACGTACCCTGATTGGAGTGCGGGGTGGCCGATGGGGTGGATCGAGAAGCCGCCAGGCGGGTACCGTCGAAGGCCAACCTCCTTGGCGCGAGCACGCTCGTCGAACACGTCGATTAGTTCTCCGTCGCTCATGAGTGCGTAGCCCCCGCGATGTTCGGGCAGCAGATCGGCTTCGAGGTTCGCCAGAAATACGGCCTGATTCTCAGTGACCTGCCCGAATATCGCACGATGCTCCGGCATCGGTCCTCCTTCTCCCTTGGCCGCCGGCCCCGCGAATGCCATCGAACGGCACTGAAACTCCTGGTCACGGGGTAGACGGGCTACTCGACTATACAGCGGGGTGGCCCATCAACCGGGCATCCTGCCGAGGGCCCGCCGTCGAGACCGGCCGGAGGAGGGCCTGCTCCGGGCGGGCGTGCGGACTGCCTCCTGCCCGGGCCGGGGCTCGATACCGGTCGGATTCCGGCCTGCTCCGGAATGACGGGGAGGGGGCGCCCGTAGACTTCGTGGCGTGAGTTCATCCCCTGCTGCGGCGCTGTTCGCCATCGAGGACCTGCACGGCGGCAGCGAGGATGCCGAGATCCTCCGGGGCGTGGATCTGCAGATCGGCCCCGGGGAGATCCACGCTCTGATGGGACCCAACGGCTCGGGCAAGTCGACGCTGGCCGCCACGCTGATGGGCAGCCCCGAGTACGAGGTGAGCGGCGGCCGGGTGCTGTTCCGCGGCGACGACATCACGGATTGGAGCCCCGACGAGCGGGCCAAGGCCGGCCTGTTCCTCGCCTTCCAGTACCCGCAGTCCATCGTGGGTGTCTCAGTATTGAACTTCCTGCGCCAGGCGGCGGGCGCCCGCAGCGGCACCGAGATCAGCATCCTGCGGCTGCGCATGCAGATCATGGATTGGATGGACCGCCTGGGCATCGACCCCTCCTTCGCCGACCGCTTCCTGAACGAGGGGTTCTCCGGCGGCGAGAAGAAGCGCAACGAGATCCTGCAGATGGCCATCCTGCGTCCCGACGTGGCCGTCCTGGACGAGACCGACTCGGGTCTCGACATCGACGCGCTGAAGATCGTGGCCTCGGGCGTGCATGCGGTGCGCGAGGAGAGCCCGCAGATGGGGACACTCGCCATCACCCACTACCAGCGGCTGCTGGAGTACCTGGTACCCGACCACGTCCACATCCTCATCGACGGGCGCATAGTGGAGTCCGGCGACATGGCCCTGGCCGAGCGGCTCGAGGCCCAAGGCTACAACGCCTGGCGCTGAGAGTCCCGCCCCGATGAGCGACCTGGCCGGCGCCACCAAGGCGGACTTCCCGCTGCTGGCCCGGGAGGTCTACGACAAGCCGATCGTCTACTTGGACTCTGCGGCCACCTCCCAGAAGCCACAGGCGGTGCTGGACGCCATGGACGCCTACTACCGCACCGTGAACGCCAACGTCCACCGGGGCGCCTACCACATCGCCGACATCGCCACGCAGGCCATGGAGGAGGCGCGGGCCAAGCTGCAGCACTTCATCGGCGCCGCCTCGCCGCGGGAGATCATCTTCTGCCGCAATGCCACCGAGGCCGTGAACCTGGTGGCCCACAGCTGGGGGCGCACCAACCTCCGCGAGGGCGACGCTGTGCTGCTCACCCACATGGAGCACCACGCCAACATCGTCCCCTGGCACATGCTTGCCGCCGAGCGCGGCATCGAGTTGCGCTGGCTGCCGCTCGACGATGACGGCCGGCTGGATCTGCGCCACCTGGACCGGCTGCTGGACGGCGTGCGCCTGGTGGCCTTCAGCGCCATGTCCAACGTGCTGGGCACGATCCCGCCGATCCGCCGCATCGCCGACGCCGCCCACGAGCGGGGAGCCATCGTGCTGCTGGACGGCGCCCAGTACGTGCCCCACGTGCCGACCGACGTGACCGAGTTGGGCTGTGACTTCCTGGCCTTCTCCGGCCACAAGATGTGCGGGCCCACCGGCATCGGGGTGCTGTGGGGACGGGAGGAGCTGCTGGAGTCCATGCCCCCGTTCATGGGCGGCGGCGAGATGATCCTGAACGTCACGACCGAGGGGTTCCTGCCCAACGAGTTGCCCTGGAAGTTCGAGGCCGGCACGCCGGCCATCGCCGAGGTGGTCGGGCTGGGCGCGGCGGTGGACTACCTGCGCGGCATCGGCATGGAGGCCGTGCGCCGCCATGACACGTCCCTCACGGCCTACGCCCTGCGCACGCTCACCGAGCGCCACGGTGACACCCTCACCATCCACGGCCCGCCCGAACCGGCCGCCCGCGGCGGCGTGCTGTCGTTCGCCTACGGCGATGTGCACGCCCACGACATCTCCCAGGTGCTGGACGAGCACGCCGTCTGCGTGCGCGCCGGCCATCACTGCGCCAAGCCGCTGATGCGTCGCCTGGGGGTGGTGGCCACGGCCCGGGCCTCGGTGTACATCTACAACGACGAGTCCGACATCGACCACCTGGCCGAGGCCCTGGATCGCGTGGGCGATCTGTTCGGGCCCCAATAGCCTCGGAATCCACTATGGGTGGCCTCGAGGACCTCTACCGGGAGATCGTGCTGGATCACTACCGGAACCCGCGCAACCGGGGTGAGTTGCCCTGCCCGCCCGCCACCCGGGCCGAGGGCTTCAACCCGCTGTGCGGCGACGAGGTGGTGGTCTACGCCGACATCGCCGACGGTGTGGTGCGCGACGTGCGCGTCGGCGGCCAGGGATGCTCGATCAGCCAGTCCACCGCCTCGATGATGTCGGTGGCGGTGAAGGGCCGCAGCCTCGAAGAGGTGGGGAAGCTGGAGCGCTCGTTCAAGGCGATGATGTCGATCGTGACCGACGGCGGCGAGGTGGCCCCGCCCGCCGACCTCGGCGACCTCGAGGCCCTGCGGGGCGTCGTGAAGTTCCCGGTGCGCATCAAGTGCGCCACCCTCTGCTGGAACACCCTCGCCGAGAGCCTCCGCGACCAGCCGTAGGCGGGCTCCCGCAGCGGACTCGGCCCGCTTCCCGTGCCCGGCGCCGGCGGCGCGCCGCCACGTTCGAGCCCCGGCAGTACCGGTCTCCGGGTGCTAGACAACGGTCACCGTTCTCAACTCACGAGGGGGAAGACATGAGCAGAACGAAGAAGCTCCACTGGCGTGCCATGGCGACGGTCGCCTGCGCCGTCGTGTTGCTCGCGGTCGGCCTGACCGCCTGCGCCGCCGACGACGGCGCCGCCGAGGTGGCCGACACCGCGCTCGCCGAGGCGAACGCCGCCAACAGCGAGGCGGCGACCGCGCTGGCCGACGCGGAGGCCGCCACCGCTGCGGCCGAGGCGGCACTGAGGGCCGCCGAGGCGGCGCAGGCGGCCGCCGATCTGGCACAGGCCACCGCCGAGGGCAACCAGGAGGCAGTGGCCGCGGCCGAGGCCGCGCTGGCCGACGCGCAGGCCGCGGCGGCCGCGGCGCGCGACGAGGCCGCGGCTGCGCAGGCCGAGGCCGACTCGGCGCGCGAGGCCGCGGAGGCGGCCCAGGCGGAGGCCGACGCGCAGGCCGCCGCCGCGGCGGCCGCAGCGGAGGAGCCGCCACCACCGCCGCCCGAGCCCGCGGCCGCGGAGCCGGTGACGATCTCGTTCCTCGGGTTCTACGGCCCCGAGGGCGTGGCACCGCTGCTCGACGCCTTCCACGCGGAGAACCCGGGCATCACCGTGGAATACCAGTCCGTGCCGTTCGGGGAACTCAACCAGGTCATCCAGAGCCGCCTGGCGAACGGCGGGGAGAGCCCCGACGTCTACATCGCCGACCAGCCACGGGTTGCGGCGCTGGACAACCAGGGGTTCCTGCACGACGTCACCGACGCCGTCGGCGACGCCGCCAACGACTGGGTGGACACCGCCCTGACGGCCTCCACCGTGGACGGCAGGCTGATGGCGCTGCCGCTCAACACCTCGACGCAGATCCTCTACTACAACAAGACGCTGCTGGACCAGGCGGGGATTCCCTACCCGTCCACGTCGCCCGACGACCGCATGACCTGGGACGAGCTCGTCGCCTTGGCGCGCCAGGCCCAGGAGGGCGGCGCCACCTACGGCTTCCAGTTCGACCAGGTGAGCCGCTACTACCAGTTGCAGCCGCTGATCGAGTCGCTCGGCGGAGGCCCCGGGTTGACAGGTCCGGGCAACCTGACGCCCGACCTGGTGAACGACGGCTGGATCAGGGCGATGGCGTTCTACGCCAGCCTGTTCGCCGACGACGGCGTGGCGCCGCGCGGCATGCCGCCGGAGGAGACCCCCAATGCCTTCGCGGCGGGCGAGGTCGCCTTCTACCTCGGCGGGACCCACTGGGGCGGCATCTACGAGCTCTTCTGGCCACTCGACTTCGACCTGGGCTTCGCGCCCCACCCGTACTTCGAGGGTTACGACCCGGTCACGCCGACGGGCGCGCTGTCGCTCGGCGTGAACCCCAACAGCCCCAACACGGAGGCGGCCACCACCTTCGCCAAGTGGGTCACCACCTCGCCCACAGGCACGAACGTCTTCCTGACCGTGGACGTCGCCCCGCCGGCGCTGACCGACGCCCTGCCGACGTTCATCGTCTCCCCGCCGTGGGACCGCGGCGAGGGCGGCACCACGGCCGGCGAGCTGGTCGAGTACGAGCTGGACAACACCTCCGTGGTGCGGCCGCGCAGCATCGGCTACATCCAGTTCGAGGAGATCATGGGACGGGCCTTCGAGGACATCCGCAACGGCCTCGACGTGCGCGAGACCCTCGAGCGCGCCCAGTCCGAGTTGGAGGCCCAACTCCCCAGCGGCTGATGGCCCAGCCTTCTGCGCGGGCGGTGTCGCTGTCCAGGCGGCGCCGCCCGCGCTCGGGCGGTGCGGTCGCCATGGTCTTCCTGGCGCCCGCGCTGGCGACCCTGCTGCTGACGCGCCTCGCCCCGGCGGTCGACACGTTCATCGCCAGCCTGCGCGCCGGCGGCACCTGGACCCTCGCCAACTACGCCGAGCTCGGGGCGGAAACGTTCCGCGAGGCCGTCGTGACGACGGTCGTCTTCAACGTCATCATCAACCCGGCACAGGTGCTGGTCTCCTACGCCTTGGCGGTGGTGCTCTCCCAGCGGCTCCCCGCCGTCGGGCTGTGGCGCACGCTGGTCTTCCTGCCGATGGCGGTGCCGCCGGCGGTGTCGACGGTCGTGTGGGGAATATGGTTCCGCCCCGGCGACGGGATCGTGAACAGCCTGCTGGGAGTCGTGGGGCTGCCCGACCAGCCCTTCCTGACGTCGCCGGGCCAGGCCCTGTACGTGATCATGGTCATCGCCAGCTGGATCGGGGTCGGCTACTGGATGATGTTCCTCATCGCCGGCATCAAGAACGTGCCCGGCGAGATGCTCGAGGCCGCCGCCATCGACGGCGCCGACTGGTGGCGGCGGCTCGTGGTGATCGTCACGCCGATGGTCCGCCGGCAGTTGAGCTTCGTCCTCGTCGCCGCCACCGTGGCGAACTTCCTGCTGTTCGTGCCGGTGCAGGTGCTCACCCGCGGCGGCCCCGCCGGCAGCACCAACCTCGTGATGTATGAGGCGTACACGCAGGCCTTCGTCTTCAACGACCCCGGTCCGGCCTTCGCCCAGATCACCGTTCTCGTGGCGCTGGTGGCCGTCATCGTGGCCGTGCAGTTCCGGCTGATGAGCGGTCCCACCGAGCGGGTCCGTCATGCGTCTTGACATGCCGCGCTGGGCCCGGATGCCCCTGGCGGTGCTCGTGGCGGTGGGCGCGATCCTGTGGTTGGCCCCGCTGGCCTGGACCGTGGCCTCCGGGCTCCGTCCCGCCAACGCCGTGTTCCGGTCCTTCCGGGGCCTGAACTGGCGCACGTTCATCCCCGACGCGGTCACCGCCGAGAACGTGGCGGCGGTCGCCGGCGGCACGCTGGGGCGCGCCATTCTCAACTCGCTGATCGTGGCGGGCGCAACGGTCGTCCTAGGCGTGCTGATATCCGCCATGGCGGCGTACGGGCTGACGGCGTTCCGCTTCCGAGGCCGCGGGTTCGTCTTCGCCCTGGTCGTGCTGGCGTTCATGGTGCCGTTCGAGGCGCTGGCGATCCCCCTGGCCGACAGCGCCCGGAGCGTGGGGCTGGACAACAGCTACATCGGCCTGATCCTGCCGGGCGTGGGCAACGGGCTGGCGATCTTCCTGTTGCGCCAGTTCTACCTCGACATCCCCGTGGAACTCGCCGAGGCCGCCTCCATCGACGGCGCCGGCGCCTGGCGGATCTTCAAGCACGTGTACCTGCCCCTGACCGGACCGGCCATGGTGGGCGCCGGCATCATCATCTTCGTCTTCCAGTGGCAGGCCTACCTGCTGCCGCTGCTGCTCACCACCGACCCGTCGATGGATGTCGGGGCCGTCGCACTCGCCCGGTTGTTCGGGCAGTACGGGGTGGACTGGGGGATGCTCTTCGCCGGCGCCGCGTTCCTGTGCCTGGTCCCGGCGATCGTGCTGCTGACCTTCCAGCGCACGTTCACCGAGTCGGTCGTGGGATCGGCGGTGAAGGGATGAACCGGGTGCTCACGGGCGCCCGGCCGGGCGACTGAACCCACTGGGACGGCCCCACGGGACCGACGGAAGGAATCCGCGTCATGACCCAACTGCTCCTCGACACCGACATCGGCACCGACGTGGACGATGCGCTGGCGCTGGCGCTGCTCATCGCCGAGCCGGACGTGGACCTCGTCGGAGTGACGACCGTCCACGGCCACGCGCCCCTGCGCGCCGCCATCGCCCGGTCGCTGCTGGAGGTCTCCGACAAGCGCCACGTGCCCGTCGTGGCGGGTCGCTCGACGCCGCTGCGACGCAGCAGCGTCGAGGGGTTCCACTGGAACGAGATGTGGGGCCACGAGGGTGCCGGCGTGCTGAGCGACGAACAGCGCCGGATCGCCGATGACGATCCCACCCGCGAGGACGCTGCCCGGTTCATCCTCGATGCCGCCGGGCGCGCCCCGGACCCGCTGGCGGTGCTGACCGTCGGACCGGTCACCAACCTCGCTCTGGCACTGCAGATGGAGCCGGGACTGGCAGGGGCGCTGGGCCCGGTGACGATCATGGGCGGGATCGTGGAGCGGCACCTGGTGGCCTGGCCCGCGACCTTCGAGACGAACCTCAACTCCGACCCGCTCGCCGCCGCAATCGTGCTCGGCTCGGGGTTGGACATCACGCTCGTGCCCCTGGAGGTGACCCTGCAGGTGTACCTCGACCGGGCCGACCGGGACCGACTCGCCGTCGATGGCGGCCCCGTCTCCAAGAAGCTGGTCCGCCTCATCTCCGAGATGCACGAGCCATTCGGTGGCTTCGCGGCGAAGTACGGCCTGGACGGCTCCCACTTCGACGAGCGCACCTACCTGCACGACCCTCTCGCCGTGCACGTCGCCCTCGGCGGCACCCACGCCACGCTGCGGGACGCCGCCATCGCCGTCGAGTACGAGGGACAGATCCTGCGCACCATCGACCACCCCGAACGCCACCCCAACATGCGGGTCTGCTCGGCGGCCGACGGCGCCGCCTTCGTGGCCGACTGGATGGACGCCGTCGTGGAGGTCTGAGTCCGGATCCTCCGGCGCGCGCTCTCAGCCGGCGAGCTTGTTGACCCTGGCCGCGAAGTCGAAGTCCTTCTCGGTGATCCCCCCGGCGGCGTGATTGCTGATGGCGATGGACACCTTGTTCCAGACGTTCGACCACTCGGGATGGTGGAACAGCCGCTCGGCCACGCAGGCCACCGCGGCCATGAACCCGAAGGCGGCGGTGAAGTCCGCGAACTCGAAGTCGCGGTGTAGGGCGTTGCCGCGGCGCTCCCAACCGGGGATCTCGCCGAGCCGGGAGTCGACTGTGGCTTCGTCGATCAGTTCGTTGGGATTGCTCATGGATCCACGGTAACCCATGCCCATGAGTGGAGGTGGTTGGGAATCAGGCGCTGTCGGTGGCGGCCGGAGTGCCGCTGCTGGACATGCAGCCGCACGACTCCCGGGGGACGAGCCTCGTGGAGATCGTGACCGGGGGCTGGGGTTCCCCTGTCTCGATCACCCGACGGAGGGTCCGCACCGCCTCGCGACCGAGTTCCGCCACCGGGACCTGCAGCATGGAGAGCGGCGTGGACGCCAGGCTGGAGAGCGGGATCTCCCCGTATCCCATCACCGCCAAATCCTCCGGGACACGGATGCCCAACTCGCGCGCCGCGGCGATCACGCCGAACGCGGTGGCATCGCCCACACACATCACGGCGGTGGGGGGATCGTCCTGCTGCAACAGCCGCATGATGGCTTTGGCGCCCGCCTCGAGCGACATGTCCGCCAGGAACGCGACCAGGTCGCCGTCCGGGCGAATTCCGGCAGCAGCGAGAGCCTGCTCGTAACCGGAGCGCAGCAGCGGGCTGTGGCTGCGCCACGCCGGTGCCCCCAGGTGTCCGATCCGGACATGGCCGTGTTCGATGAGATGCGCGGTCATGCTGTGCGCATCAGCGGCGTGATCCAGGACGATGCGCGACCCGACACCGATGTCGGCGCAGTCGACCAGCACGAACGGTCGCAGCCGGGCCGATGACATGAAAGTGTCGACCACGTCGACGTCGCCGGGGTTCTCGAAGTGGATCAGGATGATGCCGTCCACGTTGCGGCTGAACAGTTGGTCCATGTACCGCTCCACGACCTCCGGCGCGTAGCTCTGGGTCCGGCAGATGATCGGCAGGCAGCCCGAGAGTTCGGCCTCGTCGATCAGGGCGTCGAGAAACGAGACGTAGTAGACGTCGAGCGCCGACACCAGGACGCCGACCGTGAAGCTTCGCGGAGAGTCGGGGGCGCCGGCCGCCAGGCGCCGGTCGTATCCCAGGACACGGGTCCGCGCGCCTCGGGACATGGCAACGATCCCGTCGTCGGCGAGCTGCCGGTAGGCGGCGCGCACCGTATGCACGTTCACACCGAGTTGTCGCGCGAGATCGGCCATGGGCGGCAAGTGGCTGCCAACCGCGATCCGACCGGTCGCCACCTGCTGCGTGATCTGCCGGGAAATCTGAGTCGCCAGCGGGACGCGACCGGCGTCGTCGACGCCGATGACGGCGGAACCGGCGGGACGGCCTTCGGATCTCACGTCGGCGCCGTTACGACTCACGAAGCTGAACTATATACGCTGTTGATTGGATATTTATATTGCACTTATCTATACATCTAGCGCGATAGATAACTTATTTCTTCATGACATTCGGGGTGCGTCCCTGTCAGGATCCCCCCTCACGTGCCCCGAAGGCCCGGTGACCGCAGGGCCGCCCTCGTCCCATCCGCGGGACGGGTGGGCTCAGAAGCTGCGTCCCAGCCTGACGGCCACCTCGGCGGGGGCCGGGCGGTCCCAGCCCTCGTAGCCCGTCCGCTCCAGTTCGTCGGCCAACTCCGGGCCGCCCGAGGCGACGATCCGACCGCGGATCATGATGTGCACCCGGTCGGCGCGCAACACGCCCAGAAGCCTCGTGTAGTGCGTGATCGCCAGCACGCCGAGGCCGTCGGAGGTCGCCGCCTCGATGCGCCGGGCGACTGCCCGCAAGGCATCCACGTCGAGACCGGAGTCGATCTCGTCGAGCACCGCGAGGCGCGGGCGCAGCACGGCGAGCTGCAACGCCTCTCCCCGCTTCTGCTCACCCCCGGAGAGGTCGACGTTGACCGCCCGCTCCAGCAGCGCCGAGGGCACCCCCAGACCGTCGGCCTCGGCACTCAACAGGTCGGCCAGCCCGTCTGCGTCGGGATCGCGCCCCGCGGCGCGCAGTGACGCGCCCAGCACGTCCAGCAGGTTCACCCCCGGCACCTCGGTGGGGTACTGCATGGCCAGGAAGAGTCCCGCCCGCGCCCGCTCGAAGGGGCTGAGGGCCAACAGGTCGCGGCCGTCCAGCAGCGCCCGGCCGGCGGTCACGGTGTAGCCGTGCCGACCCGCCAGCACATGCGCCAGCGTGGACTTGCCGCAGCCGTTGGGGCCCATGACGGCGTGCACCTCGCCGGCGGCGACCCGCAGGTCCACGCCGTGCAGGATCGCCTCGCCGGCGACGTTGGCCCGCAGTCCCTCGACGATCAGCTCGCTCACGCCGGCTATCTCTCGCGCAGTGTCACGAAGACGCCCCCTTCGGAGGTCGTCACGTCATGGACCGCCACGGGCACCACCGCCGGCAACGTGAGAGCCTCGCCGGTGCGCAGGTCGAAGAGGCTGCCGTGTGCGGGACACTCCAGGGCGCACTCGTCGGCATCCACGTCACCCTCGGCGAGGGAGTAATCAGCGTGGCTGCAGGTGTCGTCGATGGCGAAGAACTCCTCGCCGAGACGGGCCAGGGCCACCTGCCGGCCCTCCACCACGAAGCAGCGGGCCTCGCCGTCCGCCAGGTCGTCCCTCCCGCAAAGCCGCACCGCTCCCGCCGCGCTCCCGGTGCTCATGGCCGCTCCTGTGGTCTCATCGATCGGGGCCGATCTTGGCGCGCACCATCTCGTCGAAGCCCGCTGCCACCGACTGCACCGGCAGCCTGCTGCGCACCTCCCCGAAGAACCCCTCCACGATCAGCCGCTCCGCCACGTCGGGGGGCACACCCCGGCTCTCGAGGTAGAAGCGGTGATCCTGGTCGATCGGCCCCACCGAACTGGCGTGGGCGCAGCGCACGTCGTTGTTCTCGATCTCCAGGTTGGGCACCGAATCGGCCCACACCTCCTCGGAGAGCTTGAGGATGCGGTTCGTCTGCTGGGCGTCGGTGCCGCGGGCCTTGGGGCCGACCCGGATGAGGCCGGAGTAGATGGAACGTGCCCGGTCCTCCACGGCACCCACGAACAGCAGGTTGCTGTTGGTGTCGGGAGCCAGGTGGTTCTGGAAGGTGCGGAAGTCCAAGACCTGATCGCGGTCCCCGAAGTACATGGCCGACATGTCGCCGGTGGCGCCCCGACCGGCCAGCGTGCAATCCACCCGGCAACGGGCGTAGCTGCCGCCGACCGCCGCCAGCCCGATGACCAGATGGCCCTGGGAGGCCACCGTCGCCGCCGTCCGGTCGATACCGGTGGCCCCGGATCCGAGCTCCTGCAGGTTGAGGTACTGCAGGCGGGCGGCAGGGCCCACGTCGATCTCGGCCACCGGTGCCACGAACGCCTCCCCGGATCCGGAGACGAGGGCGTTCACCACCTGCGCCTCGGCGCCCTCGCCCACGACGACCACCAAGCGGGGGAAGACCGCCAGCGATGGCGTGCGCACCACGCTCACGACCGCCACAGGATCGGCGAGACGCGCCCCGCTGGGAATCTCCACCAGCACCGGCTCGGTGCAGAAGGCGTCGTTCATCAGGCCGAAGAGGTCGACCGGCTCGCCGAGGACGCCGCCCAGCGCGCCGACCGGTGCGGACTCCTCGCCCAGGGGGCGCACCGCCAGGCCGGCGGCCGCGGCCTCCGGCGTGATCTCGGTGCCCACGAGGTGCCCGTCACAGGTCACCACGAGCGCACTCAACGCCCCCAATCGGTCTCGCACCGAGCCGGGCAGACCACCGGCGCCGGGACCGCTCTCAGCGCCGTTCGCGCCGCCGGAAGGCACGGGCAGATAGGTCTCGAGGTGCAACTCGGCGACGGGGCTGTAGCGCCACTCCTCGGCGCTGGGCGACGGCAGTTCGGCGCCGCGGAACGCCTCGACGGCCACCCGGCGGCGCTGCTGCAGCCAGTCGGGGCCGCCCAGCGTCGCGGCGTACGCGGCGGAGAAGGTGTCGTGGAGGTCCGGCATTCAGTCAGTCGGTCAGTCGCGGTCGCCGCGGTCCTTGCGGCGGCGGCGCGTCCGGCCCAGGAGGCCACCGGAGCGCCGGTTCGTCTTGTCCAGGTCGGCCATGATCTCGCGGCCGGCCTGGTTCACCACGTCCTCGGCCGCGTCCAGCAGCGCGGCGATCGAGTCGTCGGTCCCCAGCGACGCCGGCTCGTCGGGCGTCTTCGGGGTGACGAGGGTGCCGTAGGACCAGTTCACGTCGGCCCGGCGCCGGGTGTACGCCTCGCAGTTCTCCGGGCACCGCCACGGCGCCTCGGGGGCGAGGTCCAGGTCGCACTTGCGGACGGTGTCGCCGTTGGGGTACGTGCGGCTCTCGAAGAACTTGCAGTCCTGACGCATCGGCATGGCGGCACCAGTCTACGGGTGACGGCCCGAGCGCAGCCCGAGCCCGGGTTGCGGATTACGGCGATCCGGAGGGCCGGAACCGGCACCGCGGCGCTCAGCCGACCGAGCCCTCCATCTGCAGTTCGATGAGGCGGCTCCACTCCACGGCGTACTCCATGGGCAGCGTGCGGGTCACCGGCTCCACGAAGCCGTTGACGATCATGCCCATGGCCTGCTCCTCACTGAGGCCGCGGCTCATCAGGTAGAAGAGCTGCTCGTCGGCGACCTTCGACACGGTGGCCTCGTGGCCGATGACGGCGTCCTGGCTGCCGACCTCCATGTAGGGGTAGGTGTCCGAGATGCTGTCCTCGTCGAGGATCAAGGCATCGCACTGCACGTGGCTCTTGCAGCCGCCGGCGTCGGGCTCCACCCGCACGAGGCCGCGGTAGCTGGTCCGCCCGCCGTCCTTGGAGATCGACTTGGAGACGATCTTGGAGGTGGTCTCCGGAGCGGCGTGGGTCATCTTGGCGCCGGTGTCCTGATGCTGGCCGGGGCCGGCGTAGGCCACCGACAGCACCTCACCGGAGGCCTTGGGACCCACCATGACCACGGCGGGGTACTTCATGGTGAGCTGGCTGCCGATGTTGCCGTCGATCCACTCCATGTGGCCCTCGGCCTCCACCCTCGCCCGCTTGGTGACGAGGTTGTAGACGTTGCTGGACCAGTTCTGGATGGTCGTGTAGGTGACCCTGGCGCCCTGGCCCACGATGATCTCCACGACCGCGGAGTGCAGCGAGTCGCTGGTGTACACCGGCGCCGAGCAGCCCTCCACGTAGTGCACCTGCGCACCCTCGTCGGCGATGATAAGGGTGCGCTCGAACTGCCCCATGTTCTCGGCGTTGATGCGGAAGTAGGCCTGCAGCGGCAACTCCACGCTCACGCCCGGCGGCACGTAGATGAACGAGCCGCCCGACCACACGGCCGAGTTGAGCGCCGAGAACTTGTTGTCGTTGGGGGGGATCACCCGCCCGAAGTACTTGCGCACCAGCTCGGGGTGCTCGCGCACCGCCGAGTCCATGTCGCTGAAGATCACGCCCTGCGCCTCGAGGTCCTCACGGTTGCGGTGGTAGACCACCTCGGACTCGTACTGGGCGGTCACGCCCGCGAGGTACTTGCGCTCGGCCTCGGGGATGCCGAGTTTCTCGTAGGTGTTCTTGATCGAGTCGGGGACCTCGTCCCACTCGCTCACCTGCTCCTCGGTGGGCTTGATGTAGTAGTAGATGTTGTCGAAGTCGATGCCGCCGAGCTCACCGCCCCACGTGGGCAGCGGCCGGCGCTCGAAGCGGTTCAGGGACTTCATCCTGAAGTCCAGCATCCACTCGGGCTCCTTCTTCATGAAGGACATCTCGCGCACGATGTCGGCGTCGAGGCCCCGGCGAGGCTTGAAGACGTAGTCCTCCTCGTCGCTCCAACCCAGGGCGTAGTTGCCGAGATCGGCACCGAGGGTGCTGGCTTCGGTCATCGGGGCTCCCAGCTACTGGCGGGTTTCGTGGATTCAGTCTATCGGCACAGTGCAGCCGCCGTAGCGGGCGGTGCGCCGTGCGCGCCTGGACGGGGAGCGGTCAGTCCAGCCGCCGCAACTCGGCCTTGTAGCGGGGTCCGCGCCGCGTGTAACTGCCCGCTGCGTCGACCAGCATGTCGGGATCGGTGGCGTCGGGGCGGATGCGCGCCGGTACCCCGACGGCCACCGCTGCGGGCGGAATCTCGGTTCCGTCGAGCACCACGGCGCCGGCACCCACGAGCGCCCCCTCGCCGACGATGACGCCGTGACGGATAACCGAACCGACCCCTGCGAGGGATCCGTCGCGCATCGAGCAGGCCTCGAGGTGGGCCAGATGCCCGACGGTGCAGTCGTTGCCGATCACCGTCGGTGAGACGGGGGCGGTGTGGATGACGGCACAGTCCTGGATCGAGCTGCGCTCGCCCACGATGATCGTCCCATCGTCGCCGCGAAGCACCGCCTGCGGCCACACTGTCGAGCCGGCGCCGATGGTCACGTCACCGATGATCGTGGCCTCTGGATGGACGTAGGCGTCGGGATGGATGCGGGGCTCCAGATCGCCGAGGGCATAGACGGCCATGGAAATCCTCCTGGACGTGGGCGGGACGCGGGTCGCTGGCTATGAGTATGGGGCGGCGGGCGGCGTCGCGGACCCGGGCAGGGCCGCCGGACGCAGCGCGGGCACGCCGGACCGGCGCCCGACTCAGTCCGCCGGCGGCACGACCGCGCCGTAGCCGCCCTTGAAGAAGATGAGCGGGCCGGAATCGGAGCGGCCGACGCCCAGATCGGCGACACGGCCGACGACGATCCAGTGATCCCCGCCCTCGTGCACGGTCTCGATGGTGCAGTCGATCCAGGCAAGGCAGCCGTCGATGACGGGTGAACCCGTGGCGCGGCTGCTCCAGGCCACGCCGGCGAACTTGTCGGGATCGCGCCCGGCGAAGAGCGAGCTGACGGCGGCCTGATCCTCGGCCAGCACGTTGACGCAGAAGCTGCCGCTCGCCTCGATGACCGGCCAGCTGTTCGACGACTTGCCGGGGCAGAACATCACCAGGGGCGGTTCCAGGGACACCGAACCGAACGAGCCGATGGCAAGCCCCACCGGACCGGCTTCGGAAACGGCGGTCACGACGGTGACGCCGGTGGGATAGTGACCGAGGACGCGCCGGAACTCGGCGGAATCGAACGGTGTCATCCCAGAAGGCTCCGCGCTAGGTGGCGGCGTCGGCCGCCCCGGCGCCGGCCTCGACCTCGGGACTCGAACCGACCGAACGGGTGACCATCAGAGCGCCGATGAGCGTCAGGACGGGACCCGATCCGGTGAGGCTGGAGGTCATGAGGCTGCCGGCGATGTCACCCGCTGCCAGCACCACCATGGCGATGCCGAAGACCCGGATGTTCATCGCCATCCGGGCCTGCATGGCGGCCGAGGCCGTCGGCGAGAGCAGACCGAGCAACAGCAGCAGGGTCAGCACACCGAGGATCAGCACGGGATACCCGGTTGCGACCTCGCTGTCGAGGCCGCCGGGAAGGGGGAACGAGCCGACCATCCCGGCCGAGAAGCCCGAACTCCAGTCCAGCCAGAACGAGGCGATGATGGCCAGGGCCGCGCCGAGAGTCACCGGCGCCTTGTGCGTCACGAGCCGTGACGGGCGGCGGCTCGGGTCCATCGTGCCGAACGCAACGCCCGCCAGCGCCACGAGCGACCCCACCATCGCCACCCAGGCACCGGCGCCCATCCCGACACCGCCCGCCTCGTCGACCAGCGTGATCACCGCCACGAGCGAGGCCAGGAAGGCGCCGAGCGCCACGCCGTTCGCCGTGTCGAGTTGCGGGCGCCGGGACAGCAGGGCGAGGCCGATGAGCACCACGACGAGTCCGACACCGCCGCCGCCCGCGCCGATGCCGGCGAAGTTGGGGAAGGCGTCGGGCCCGACCTCGATCCAGCTCAGCAGGCCCGACAGCACCATGGCGGCGCCACCGAGCAGCACCAGCAGCCGGTCGATGGGCGGCACGGTGAGCGTGACGAGCCGCTTCGCCCCCGACGGATCCTGCTCCCCCCGGTCGCTGTCCACTTGGTCGCTCATGACCACCCTCCCATGCTTGACCGAACAGGGTCCGAACGGATCGTAGCCGGGTGACCTTCCCCGCACCGGAGGACTCCGCGGCGGCCTTCGGCTGCGGACTCCGGCTCGCCGGCGCCCGAACCGCCCGAGCGGGCGCCGACGGCCGCGGCGGGCAGGACCGGTGCCGGGCCGCCTGTCAGGCGCGCTCGGTCCTCAGATGGTGGCAATCGCCGGCGGTGACCTGGACCGGGCCGGCCGCCGTCTCCACGACGAGCCGCCCGTCTTCGGACAGATCCGTGGCGTCCCCGTCGACGGCCCCCCCGGGGGTGAGCACGCGCACCCGCCGGCCGAGCGTCGCGCTGTGGCGGCGCAGCTCGTCGAGCAGGGCCCGCCCGCCGGCCGGCTCCTGCAGGCGCCGATACCAGGCGTCGAGGCGCAGCAGAACCGAGACGAGCAGTTCGTTGCGGTCCGGCCGCCCTGCCGCAACCTCCTCCAACGCGATCGGCGGCAGCGGCACGAAGTCGCGCTCCGACTCCCCGGCCTGCGCGGCGACCGCGGCGCGCAACGCCGGTTGCGACAGCAGGTTCACGCCGAAGCCCGCCACGACGGCGATCGCTCCGTCCTCGGCGACGTGCAACTCCGCCAGCACACCGGCCAGCTTGGCCTCATCCGGCTCACCCGGAGCCCTCGCCTCGCCTCGCACCTGGGCGATCACGTCGTTCGGCCACTTCAGGAGCACGTCCGCTCCCGCCGCGGCGCAGGCATCGCGCACCGCCAGCGCCACCGCCGGCGACAGCAACGCCACTGCGGGGCTCGTACGCGGCGGCCGCAGCAGCGCCGAGGCCAGCAGCGCCGCGCCGGGCGGCGCCACCCACGACCGGCCGTGCCGTCCCCGCCCGGCGGTCTGATGGTCTGCCACGAGAACCGATCCTTCGGGCTCGCCGCCGCGGGCCGCAGCCAGCAGGTCGGCGTTGGTGGAGCCGGTGCTCGCCACGAAGCGGACCGATCCGAAGACCGTGCCCGCCAGCTCCCGGCGCACCTCCCCGCGTGTCATCGGTCGCCGCTCCGGGAGCCACCGGCAGGGTGCGTGACCGGGACTATCGGTCGCGAAGGCGTGTTCTGCGTCACGATCTGGCACGATATGGCGTGTTTTCGTCGGTCCTGATCGCCAACCGGGGCGAGATCGCCGTGCGGGTGATCCGGACCTGCCGGGAGATGGGCATCCGGACCATCGCCGTCTATTCCGAGCCCGACCGCGACGCCCTCCACGTCCGCCTGGCCGACGAGGCGTATGCCCTCGGTGGACAGTCGAGCGAGGAGAGCTACCTCAACGTGGCGGCCATCCTGGCCGCCATCGAGGCCGGCGGCGCCGAGGCGGTCCACCCGGGTTACGGGTTCTTCAGCGAGAACGCCGACTTCGCCCGGCGGATCGTGGAGATGGGGGTGACGTTCATCGGCCCACCGCCGGAGGCCATCGAGGTGATGGGCGACAAGATCTCCGCCCGCCGGGCCGCCGAGAGCGTCGGCGTGGGAAGCGTGCCGGGGACGCCGCTGGTGACCGAGGCCGCCGACGTGGCGGCGTTCGCGGAGGAGCACGGCTACCCCGTGGCGGTCAAGGCCGCCTACGGCGGTGGCGGCCGGGGCATGAAGGTGGTGCACGCCGCCGGCGAGACCGAAGCGGCCCTGGATTCGGCCCGGCGCGAGGCGCTCGCCTACTTCGGCCGCGACGAGTTGTACCTGGAGCGGTACCTGCCCCGGCCCCGCCACGTGGAGGTGCAGGTGCTCGCCGACAGCGGCGGCAACTGCGTCTACCTGGGCACGCGCGACTGCTCGGCGCAGCGTCGCCACCAGAAGCTGATCGAGGAGGCGCCCGCACCGGACATCCCGGCGGACATCGCCGCGGCCATGGGAGAGGCCGCCGTCACCGTGGCGCACGGTTGCGGCTATGTGAACGCCGGCACGGTGGAGTTCCTGTACCAGGACGAGTCGTTCTGGTACCTGGAGATGAACACCCGCCTGCAGGTGGAGCACCCCGCCACGGAGATGATCTGCGGCCTGGATCTGGTCGAGCAGCAACTCCGGGTGGCGGCCGGCGAGCCGCTGGGCTTCGGCCAGAGTGACATCGAACTGCGGGGACACGCCATCGAGGTCCGCATCAACGCCGAGGACCCCGCCGGGGGACACTTCCTGCCGTCGCCGGGCCGCATCACCAAGCTGGTGGTCCCCGACGGGTTCGGCACACGCTTCGACACGGGCTACGAGGCCGGCGACGAGATCAGCCCGCTCTACGACAACCTGGTCGGCAAGCTCATCTGCTGGGGCGCCGACCGGCCCGCGGCGATCCGCCGCACGCTGCGCGCCCTCGGGGAGATGGAGGTCGAGGGTGTCGCCACGACCATCCCCGCCGACCAGGCGATCCTCTCGCATCCCGATTTCGCCGCGGTGACGCACTCCACCCGCTGGGTGACCGACGAGCTGGACCTCTCGGGCCTCATGCCGATGCAGGTGGCAGAGGAGTTGGCGCTGACCGGCGACGGCGACAAGGTGCACCACATCATCGACGTGGAGGTCAACTCCAAGCGCTACAAGGTGAAGCTCTGGATGCCGCCGGGGGCCACGCTGGCGGCGCCGGCGGCGGACCAGCGACCCGCACGCCGGCCGCGGCGGACCTCGGCGAGCGGAGGCTCCGGGGCCGGCGGGGGCGGCGGCGAGGTGCGCACCCCCATGCAGGGCACCGTCGTGAAGGTGCTCGTGGCCGTCGGCGACAGCGTGTCCGCCAGCGAGCCGGTCGTCGTGCTGGAGGCCATGAAGATGGAGAACAACCTCCTCGCCGGCTGCGACGGCAAAGTGAGCGAGGTGCGGGTGGCGGCCGGGGATCTGGTCGGCGGCGGCGATCTGGTAGTGCTGATCGAGCCCGCCTAGGCGCGGGGTTCGTCGATGAGGCGGGCCAGGGTTGCGCCGACCAGGAGATCGTCCGCCTGGCCGAAGGCGTGGACGCGGATGCGTCCCCTCCGGTCCACCACCACCAGGCTCGGCGTGCCCCGCAACTGGTAGCGGGCCATCGTGATGGGCGTGGTCCGGCCGGGCTCGTAAGCGTCCACGCCCACCGGGAAGCCGATGCGGTACTCGTGCAGGAACGCCTCGAGCGACACCGGGGTCATGGCCTCGTGGTGCTCGAACACGCAGTGCAGCCCCAGCACGGTCAGCTCGTCGCCGAATATCTCGTCTATGCGCTTGGCCTGGGGCAGCCCGTGGGAGACGCAGCCCGGGCAGAGCATCTGGAACGCCTCGATCACCACGACCTCGCCTCTGAGGCCCTCGAGTGTCGGGCTGTCGTCGGTGTTGAACCAGCGGCTGATCGCCAATTCGGGAGCCGGCGGGAACTCCGAGGGCGCGGTCCGCCGATTCTCGGTCACACCAGAGGGCGCGCGATCTCTCGACCGGCTTCCCGAGAAGATCCTCGCCGCCGTCGCCGAGACCGTCTACGGCCCGCTCGCCGAGAACCCGGAGCGGCTCGGCAGGTCGCTCGTCGGCGCACTCGGAGGCCTCCGGGTCGCCCGCCGCGGCGACTACCGCATCATCTACGAGATCGACGAGGACGAGCGGCTCGTGATCGTCCACCGCGTCAAACACCGCCGGAACGTCTACCGGCGGCGCTGATCGGCGGGACCGGCGAGGGACCCTGCCGATCCGATCCGTGATACATCATTCCATCATAATCTGATATCATGCTGGAATGATCAGGACACAGATCTCGCTCACCGATCAACATGCCGAGCGCCTTCGCGTCCTCGCCCTCACCGGCGGACTCTCGCAGGCAGCGATCATTCGAGAGGCTCTCGACAGCTACCTCCGTGACCACGAGTCGAGGATGCGTCTCGAACAGGCTCGGCGAGCGGTCGGCAGGTACCGGTCCGGGCGCAACTCGACCGCGGAGGACCACGATGAGGCGCTCGACGAGGCGTTCGGAACATGAACGGATGGATCTTCGTCGACACCTCCGCTCTCTTTGCGCTGCTCGATGCCGATGACGATCACCACCCGGAGGCGGCGCAGGGATGGGAGCGGCTTCTGGACGACATGGAGTCCGGCCGACGCCGCGGCATCACGCACTACGGCGTGGTGGTCGAGACCAGCGCGCTCGTGCAGAGGCGCTTGGGGATGCAGGCGGTCGGCGAACTGCACGATTCCGTGCTCGAGGTGCTGGTCGTCGAGGATGTGGACACCGACCTGCACAGTCGGGCCCTGGCCGCGATGCTGGCAGCCGGGCGCCGCGACGTCTCGCTGGTGGATTGGACATCGTTCGAGTTGATGCGGGCGAAGGGAATCACCCACGCGCTGGCGTTCGACGATGACTTCACCCAGCGCGGCTTCCACCAACCGCCGACCGCCGCCTGAGCCTCGAGGGGACAGGGTTTAGAGGAGGTCGGCGTAGGCGTCGAAGGTTGCCTGCTCGAAGCAGACGAAGACGACGTCGTCCACGTCCGTGGGTGTGGAGAGAACGGTCTCGACGGCGATGGCGGCGGCCGCTTCGATCGGGTAGCCGTAGACGCCGGTCGAGATCGCCGGGAAGGCGACGGTCCCGGCCCCGACCTCGTCGGCCCGGGCCAGCGACTCCCGGTAGCAGGAAGCCAGCAGATCGGGCTCACCGTGGCCACCGCCGCGCCAGACGGGCCCGACGGTGTGGATGACCCAGCGGGCGGTGAGATCGAACCCCGGAGTGATCTTGGCCTGCCCGGTTTCGCAGCCCCCCAGCGTGCGGCAGTACTCGAGCAGCTCAGGCCCGGCGGCGCGATGGATAGCTCCGTTGACCCCGCTGCCTCCCAGAAGGGTGTTGTTGGCAGCGTTCACGATGGCATCGACGGGCAGAGTGGTGATGTCGCCCAAGACGACGGTCAGTTCTGGTCTCCCGATCTTCTCTGAAGGCGACTCATCCAATATGCAACCGGCGATGAGTTCTTCGAGAACCCGTGTCTCCCCCTGATCCGAGTAGCGATCGTATGTGAGCCGGTCACCGGTGACGACCGCAGACGTGATGAGGTACCCACCATCGACAGGACTGAACTTCGCCTCATAGATGCACGACCCTGTCCAACTGCGATGCGCGAACAAGCGATCTTCCTCCGCAAACATGAACCATCGGTCGTCGTAGACCGGGATGTAGCCGAGTCGGATGCGGTCCATTTCGGAGGGAGTCCAGATCCGCGTGGGGGGAGGAATGACCTCTGGACACGTGATCGGATGCGCATCAAAGTCGCTTCGGCGCGCAGCCCGTTGACGTTCAATCATTTCGCCGACGATAGATCCTGCAGGAACTCGAAAGCGCTGCCTATCCCGTGACCTCGTCGCCCTCGGGGAATAACGGACCCGGCGGGGCGGTCCGCCGGCGCGGCCTTCTCGCAGGGCTGATTCGCTTCATCCGGCCGCGTACGAGGTGAGCCGCCTCGTCGAGGTCGAGCGAATTCGTCGTGGTGCGCATCGCCCGCAGGCAGATTGGACCATCGGCGCACTCCAGACGTTCCTCCCAGTCGTGAATGTGCTTGAACACGAGAAAGACCATGTCCGCACGGCGGATCTGGCGCCCGCGGGGATCGACCCAGATCACGCTCTGTCCAGCCTCGGCGCACAATATGACCATGCCGAGGTCCGATGTCACCACGATCTGGTTCGTGCGTTGTGCGTGCTCCAAGACCTCCTCATCTGAGGATCCACGGGCCAGAGTTGGCGTGTCGTCCTCTTCCAGCCCCACATAGGCGACCCGGTACTCAAGGATCCGAAGGGCTTCCGCGACTCTCCACGGGAGATTCTCGTCGAACAGGAGCCGGAGTCGGGCGCGACGATTCGACACCGGACGCGCTCGGGTTCAGGCAGCCCGTCTGAGACTGAGTTCGAAGCCGAGCGCCGCCCGCACCTGCGCGACGCTGAGCCGGTAGTCGTCGGACACCTCAGTGATCTCCTCGTCCGAGGGCGCCTTGTCATCGTCCGCAGGAAGTAGACGGGCAATCAGTCCTGTCGGTACTCGCGTGCCGTCCACACAGGGTTCTCCGGCCTGCACTGCGGGGTTGATCCACACCTCAGCACGCGGGCGCCAGATCGCCGCCATGCCCTCGTCGTTGAACTCGATCGGTTCTAGAAGCGGCACGACCACAGCCTGGAACGCAAGCTGACCGCCCTGTCCGACGTTCTCCCAGCCGACACCAGATTCGACCTCGGCAAAGAATTCGGCACCTACGGTGGCGAGGCTCTCGTGGGCAAATGGCCGGTTCGTCCCGAGGCTGCGGGCCAAGTGCTCTGCTCCGTAGAGAATGTGGTCTCGCCGGACTCCCCGATCGAGTAGCTCGGCGATCACTCGGAGACTCATTAGATCCCAGAAGCTGAAGAGACCAGCGAACTCCCCGGTCAGAAGCGGATTCGCCCTGGGACCCGACCGTGTCCAGCCCTCGACTCGCTGCCGCGTTTTCCTGAGAAGGCGCGCAACTTCGGCGACGTCGTATATTCCTCGTCCGAGGTACGAGCCGCTCTTTGAGGCATCCGGAGAGACGACAGCTGGCACGAGACCAGCGTAGTGATGCCAACCGACAGCGTTCACCTCATCTTGGCCATCGCCGTAAGGTGAGCGATCGCTGCGAGAGTACGGAGCGCCGTCGCGATGAACGCAACCCTCTGGGAGAACACGAGTTCAGTGCCGTCCCGCGGATCGGGCAATGACTGACGATCCCCCAGGCGGGCTGACTCCCGAGCAGGAGGCTCGGCGGGACATCGATGCGCAGTTGGCGGCGTGCGGTTGGGAGGTGCAGGACCACAAGTCTGCGGCGGTGGCCGCGGCTCAGGGTGTGGCGGTGCGGGAGGTGCCGGTCGGCGCCGGGCGGGCGGACTATGTGCTGTTCGTGGACCGCCAGGCGGTGGGGGTGATCGAGGCCAAGCCGGTGGGGACAACGCTCACGGGCGTGGAGACGCAGACCTTGGGATACCAGAAGTCCTATCCCGGCGAGTTGCCAAGTTTCCAGGTGGGCGGCGTTCTGCCGTTCGGCTATGAGTCCACCGGCGCCGAGACCCGGTTCACGTGCGGGTTGGATCCGGTGCCGAGTTCACGGCGGGTGTTCGGCTTCCACCGGCCGGAGACGCTGGCCCGGTGGGTCACCGATCACGTGGAGACCGGGGCCGGCACGTTGCGCGCTGGCCTGCGGTTGCTGCCCGATCTGGATCCTCGAGGACTCTGGGACGCCCAGGCAGAGGCGATCCGGAGCCTCGAGGTGTCACTGCGGGACAACCGGCAGCGGGCACTGATCCAGATGGCCACGGGTGCGGGGAAGACCTTCACGGCGGTCAACGCCATCTACCGGCTGGTGCGCCACGCCGGGGCGCAGCGTGTGCTGTTCCTGGTGGATCGGGCGAATCTGGGCCGCCAGGCCGTCCGGGAGTTCGAGGGTTTCGACACGCCCGACGACGGCCGCAAGTTCACCGAGTTGTACAACGTGCGCCGGCTCACCTCCTCGCACCTCGACATGGCCGCCGAAGGCGCCACCAAGGTGCACGTCTCGACCATCCAGCGGCTGCACTCGCTGCTGCGGGGCGAAGAGATCGACGACGCCCTCGACGAACAGTCCGGCTTCGAGGTGGCGCCCGAGCAGCCCGTGGAGGTGGTCTACAACCCGGCGGTGCCCATCGAGTCCTACGACGTGATTGTCGTCGACGAGTGCCACCGCTCCATCTACGGGGTCTGGCGACAGATCCTGGAGTACTTCGACGCGTTCCTCGTCGGCCTGACCGCCACGCCGGGCATCCAGACCTTCGCCTTCTTCGAGCAGAACCTGGTCACCGAGTACGGCCATGCCGAGGCGGTGGCCGATCGGGTGAACGTGGACTTCGACGTGTTCCGCATCCGCACCGAGATCACCGAGGGCGGCGGAACCGTGCCTGCTGGGTTCGTGACAGAGTTCCGCGACCGCCTGACCCGCGAACAGCGCCTCGAACTCGTTGACGAGGACGTGGACTACGACGCCGCCGAACTGGACCGCCGGGTGGTAGCGCCCGACCAGATCCGCACCGTCGTGGCGACGCTGCGGAACTCGCTGCCGACGATGTTCCCCGACCGCGAGCGACATACCAATGGGCGGCTGCGCCACATCCCCAAGACGCTGATCTTTGCCAAGGACGACAGCCACGCGGATGACATCGTCCAGATCGTGCGCGAGGAGTTCGGCCTCGGCAACGAGGCTGCGGTCAAGATCACCTACCGTTCCGGCGATGCCGGCCACAATCCCGAGCAGTTGCTGCAACAGTTCCGCAACGCCTACAACCCCCGCATCGCCGTGACCGTCGATCTCATCGCCACCGGCACCGACGTGAAGCCCATCGAGTGCGTGGTGTTCATGCGGCGGGTGCGCAGCCGCAACTACTTCGAACAGATGAAGGGGCGCGGCGTGCGGGTCATCGACCCCAACGACCTGCGGGCCGTCACCCCCGACGCTACCGTGAAGGACCGCTTCGTGCTCGTGGACGCGGTCGGCGTGACCGACGACGACCTGCCCGAGACCGTGCCGATGGAGCGCAAGCGCCATGAGAGCTTCGACCAGCTCCTGGCCCGCATCGGCCTCGGCTCCACCGACGAGGCCACAGTGTCTTCGGTGGCCTCACGCCTGGCCCGACTCGACCAGCGCATGACCGCCGAGGACCGCGCCGAGGTGGACAAGATCGCCGGCATGAGCCTCAGCGCGCTCGCCCACCAACTCGTCGACGCGCTCGACCCCGACCGCCACCTGCAAGCGGCCGCCGAGGCCGCCGGCACCGACGCTCCCAGCACCGAGCAGGTCGCTGCCGCGCGGGAGCAGTTGGTCCGCACTGCCATCCGACCCCTCGCCGGAAACTCCGAGCTGCGGGAGAAGTTGATCGAGATCCGCCGCAGCTACGAACAGATGATCGACTCCGCCTCTGCCGACATTGTCATCTCCGAAGGCTTCTCCGTCGACGCCACCGACCGGGCCCGCCGCCAGACCGAGTCGTTCCGGCAGTTCATCGAGGACAACCGAGACCAGATCACCGCCCTGCAAGTGCTCTACGACCAGCCGCCTGGTGGATTCTTCACCTACGAGGACATCAGGGAACTCGCCAACGCCATCGCCCGCCCGCCCCACCGCTGGACCACAGAGAACCTCTGGGCCGCCTACGAGACCCTCGACGCAAGCAAGGTTCGCGGCTCGGGCCACCGCGTGAACACAGACCTCGTCAGCCTCGTCCGCTACGCACTCGGCCTGACCGACGAACTGGTGGCCTACCCCGACCTGGTCCACGAGCGCTTTGAGGCGTGGCTGCAGCAACAGCGAAACTCCGGCCGCACCCTCACCGACGAGCAGGTCACCTACCTCCGCCTGATCCGCGACCACCTCGCCACGAGCCTCATGGTTGCCCCACGCGACCTCCAAGACCCACCGTTCAGTACTCACGGCGGCTACGGCAGAGCCCGCCAACTCTTCGGAGAGGAACTCACACCGCTGATGGACGAACTGATGGAGGTGTTGGTGGCGTGAGCAACAACCTCCCACCGGGCTGGGCGTGGACAACAGTCGGCGATCTAAGCAATGTCGAGTACGGAAAGGGACTCTCCAAGAAACAACGCGTTCAGTCCGGGGCGATCGAGGTCTACGGGTCCGCCGGCCTCGCTGGCCACCACGATCAAGCTCTGGTCGAAGAGCCGGTCATCGTCGTTGGCCGGAAGGGCAACGCTGGAGCGGTCTGGCTGACAAATCGACCGTCATGGCCGATCGACACGACGTATTTCCTCCGCCCCCCGCAGGGACTGCTGTCCGACTTCTTAGCACTGCAACTTGGACACCAAGATCTCGTTGGCCTCGACTCGTCAACGACGATCCCGAGCCTGCGCCGTCCCGACCTTGAAGCGAGTCCGGTTGCGATAGCACCGGTCTTGGAACAAAAGCGGATCGTTGCTGCCATCGAGGAACACTTCTCCCGCCTCGACGCCGCCGAGGCGACGCTGCGCCAGACCCTGCAACGACTCGACACTCTCCGAGTGTCAACCCTCACCGACGCCTTCCACGCCAACCGCGAACCTCCCAATGGCTGGCGGAACTTGCGCCTCGAGAATCTGTTGGAGCACTCGATTGGTGGACTCTGGGGAAGCCCGGCCGGCGAGGACGAGCACGATGTCGACGTCATCCGGGTCACAGAACTCAAGGACCACGGGACACTGTCGATGCGTACCGCTGCCCGTCGGTCTATCACCAAGCGCCAGCTGTCGTCCCGCCTCTTACGCGTGGGCGATCTCGTACTTGAGAAGTCGGGCGGCGGTCCAACGACACCCGTCGGACGGGTGGCACGATTCCCGGGTCACACTCGCGACGCGATCTGCACAAACTTCATGCAGCTCATGCGACCAAGCTCTGAGCTTGTCGAAAGCAGATTCTTGCACTGGCAGTTGCATTATCGATACGTATCAGGCGCCACCGCGACCCTGAACAAGGGATCGGGCAACATCCGCAATCTCCATACGAAGGAGTATCTGCGGCAGCCGGTCACTCTTCCGCCAATTGATGAACAGGTCCAGATCTCACGCGGGGTCGAGGAGTTCTTCGCACAAGCGAGGGAGTTGGAACGAGCGGTGAAAGGGGCTCTAGCGAGACTTGCCGGGCTCCGAAGATCACTGCTGGCGGCGGCGTTCTCCGGGAGGCTCGTGCCGCAGGATCCCGACGATGAGCCCGCGTCAGTGCTTCTTGAGCGCATCACCGCTTCCCGGCCACCGAAGCCAGCGCGTCGGAGGATGAGATCGTGACTGCCGACCCGAAGGCCCTCGTGGAAAAGTTGTGGGACTACTGCAAGGTCCTGCGGGATGACGGGTTGTCGTATGGCGAGTACCTGGAGCAACTCACCTATCTGCTGTTCCTGAAGATGGCCGACGAGCAGTTTGAGCAGCTCGGCGGCGAGCGGGTGGTGCCTGCCGGCCTCGGCTGGCCATCGCTGTTGCGGCGCTCGGGCGTCGAGTTGGAGCAGCACTATGGCACGGTCCTTGAAGAACTCGGCACGGGCGACGACATGTTGGGTGTTGTCTTCCGCAAGGCCCGCAACCGGGTGCAGGACCCGGCGAAGCTGGAGCGGCTCATCAAGGAGTTCGTGGACCGCCACGAGTGGCTGAGCCTCGACGCCGACCTGAAGGGCGACGCCTACGAGGGCCTGATCGAGAAGACCGCCCAGGAGGGCGCCCGGGGTGCGGGCCAGTACTTCACGCCGCGAGCGCTCATCTCGGCCATCGTCGACGTGATGCAGCCTGGCCCCGACGACCGAATCTGCGACCCGGCGTGTGGCACCGGCGGCTTCTTCCTCGGCGCCTACGCGTCGATCTTGGAACGGTTCCCGCACCTGGAGCCCCATCAGACCGCGCACCTGCGCTCGGGGGCGTTCACGGGTTGGGAGATCGCGGATCTGCCCGCGCGGCTGTGCGTCATGAACCTGTTGTTGCACGGCATCGAGAGCCCCGAGTCCGACTCGCCGATCCACGTCGACGACGCCCTGCGGGACTCGCCTAGCACCCGCTTCGACATGGTGCTCACGAACCCTCCGTTCGGGCGGTCCTCCTCGGACAGCTACGAGCGCGACGACTTCTGGGCCACCACCCGCAACAAGCAACTCAACTTCGTCCAGCACATCGCCGGCCTGCTGCGCATCGACGGCACCGCGGCGGTGGTGGTGCCCGACAACGTGCTCTTCGAGGCCGGCGCCGGCGAGACCATCCGCCGCCGCCTGCTGGCCGACTGCGAGGTCCACACCCTGCTGCGCCTGCCGACCGGCATCTTCTACGCCCAAGGCGTCAAGGCCAACGTCCTGTTCTTCCGCCGCCGCCCCGGCGCCGAGCAGGCCTGGACGAGAGAGTTATGGGTCTACGACCTGCGCACCAACAAGCACTTCACCCGCAAGCAGAACCCCCTCCGCCGCGCCGACCTCGACGACTTCGTGGCCTGCTACCGCCCCGGCGAACTCCACCGCCGCCAGGAGTCCGAACGCTTCAAGCGCTTCACCTACGACGAGCTACTGGCCCGTGACAAGGTCAGCCTCGACATCTTCTGGCTCCGCGACGACAGCCTCACCGACACCGACGACCTCCCACCCCCCGCCATCCTCGCCGCCGAAATCGCCGAAGACCTCCAAGCCGCCCTAGAAGAAATCCAAGCCCTCGCCGAAAGTCTCGGAGGCACGGGGACCTGACCACCCCGCGGGCCTGCTTCCGGATGCTCGCGATCGGGACACCGCCCCGGGACACGTGTCATCCGTTCTGCTCGTTCGCCAGCGGTCAACCTCCTCGGGCCTCACGCAGGATCGATGAGATCGAGATTCACAAGCCGGTAACTCATCGCTTGTGGGCTCACTCGAAAGAGCGTCGCCAGTGATCTGACCAAGCTCTCGGTCGAATCAGACGCAGACCGTGACAGGTGTTGGCGAAACGCCCTTTCGATCATCGGCCCTGGCATGAGCAACTCGGCGGCGAACGCATTCGCCTCGATCTCACGTCGATCAGTGGCAGCTGAAGAGCGTCGATCTCGGAATAGCACTTCGCGGGGCTTGTCGATCACGACTTCCGGCCTGTCCAAGGGTGCGTTCTTCAGGTGCAGAATGGCATGCCCAAGTTCGTGAGCGATCGTGAAGCGCTGTCGTGTGGCTGAATGGAACGTGTTGACACCGATTGTCTTTCGCCCGTCTGGCCTATGGATCAGAAGGCCAGACGTATCACCCTGAAACGACTTGTAGACGATCTGGACGCCTAGTGCAGCCGCCATTCGGTCTACCGGCGTTGGGGGCGCGTCAACCCCGACTTGAGCAAGCAGTTGTTCTGCCGCCTCAACTGCCTTGCGCGTGCCCGACGCCATCAACCGTTCTCCCTCGCTGTCTCGCTGGTGATCTCCGCGAGGAATGCACGATCGCTCGCGTCCGGTTCGCCGATTCGGTACGTCACGCTCGGCTCGGTTGCTTCGCGGGGTAGCAGACGGGCGGGTTCGCAGCCGAGCACCGCGGCGAACTTCGGCAAGCTGGACAGGGGGATGCCCTGGCGCCCTTGCTCGATGTTCACAATCGAGGTCCTGCTCATGCCTAGCCGCGTGGCAACCTCCTCCTGGGTGAGCCCTGCGGTGACCCTGCGTTGCCTGACGGTTGACCCAAAATGTTGATTGAACTCCTCCCGATCCACGTTCCCATTCTGTTCTCCACCCGCCGTTAAGTCAAGTGTTTACAACTGTTGGTTATACAAACTGTCTGGCACGCTTGACGAGCACGGCAAAACACAGTATTGTTCTCCGAGTTACGACGGGACCGTGGCAGCCGACGGACCTGACGCGACACACACGCTAGGGATGCAGGGAGCGAACCGATGTCAGCAAGCGAGATTGCGGACTCATGGTCCGCCGACACGGGGCCCGAGGAGGGGAGTTGCGATGGCTGACTTGCAGCGGCTCGCTGTCTTCATCGACTACCAGAATGCCTATCGCGGCGCCCGGGATGCCTTTGGTGCAGACCGCTTCGATCATCACATCGTCGGGCAATTCGATCCCCTCAAGCTCGCGAGGCTGATCGCTACACTCCACCCCAGCTATCAGGGAGCGAAACTTCGCAAGCTTGTACAGGTACAGATCTACCGAGGGATACCCTCCTCGACGCGGGATCCGACGGGCTACGCGGCTGCGCGCAAGCAACATGCACGGTGGCAGAGTCTTGCGAGCCAGCACGGACCGCAGATCGAGGTCTGTACCCGGCCGCTGGACTACCGGGGGAATCAAGTTCGTGAGAAGGGCATCGACGTGCTCCTCGCGCTGGATCTCGCGTTCGGCGCCGCCAACTCAGAATTCGATGTCCTGGTGCTGTTCTCAGGCGACTCAGATCTCCTACCAGCGCTGGAGCGCGCCCACTCGGCTGGTGTGGCATGTGAGGTAGCGACTTGGGTAGGCGGTCGACGCCAGCAGCCGCGAAGGAGCTACATCAAGTGGGAGCACCGTCTCGCGGAGCGAGACTACGACCAGGTTCACGACTCCTTCGACTACCGCCCGTAGTTGCACCCGGGACTATCGGGTGGTATACCCTTGGGTAATCCTCCCCGCCGTCCACCACCGCTCGTCGGTGGTGCACTGGCGGGGTTTTTCGTCTCGCCCCTACTTCCCCGACCTAAGACACGTTCGCGATCCAGTCTCGCTGCGACGAGGTGCTCCTCCGACGATCGCGAGCGAACGCCTCGACCACGCCAACTCTCGCCAGGTGCGCCATCTGCTCGCGCCCCGATGCTCCTGCACGCACGTCGGCATCGACTAGACCTTCAGGCAGCCGCCGACATGTTGCTGTGACCGCGTCGCCACGGGTCTCTTGATCGCGCGTCGGAAACTAGCGGGGCATGGGGGCCACGGTCAGAGCCCACGGTCCTACGCGATTCTCCAGGTGGACTCAAGGGATCCGGTTTGGCGAGGCGCTCCACGGGACGCTGGAAATAGCCGTCAATGTTGCCGGCGCGAATAGCAGAGGGCAGATGATGCCGAGTATCGAGTACGAGACCCAAATCGAGGATCTGCTTCGTCACTGGAGAAACGAGATCTACGATGGCGTGCTGGTCAACGATGTTCTCCCGGCAACGCAAATCTATGCTCATACTTCGTTGCAGCAAACGACCGACGCCTACGATGTGCCAGCCATCTTCCCGATGTTCTCGAACACTATGGGAATACACGATCACTACGGAAATGCCCTTTACTCGGTTAGGCGCCGCCTGTACATCCATTCGTAATGCTCTGCAGTCGATCCACGTTCGCATGGACTGTCATGCTGCAATCGCATCAGCGCGGAGAGCACATGAATCTCTATGGCAGATGTTCTGGCTTGCTAACCCCAAAATCGATGGAGATGCTCGTGTGAAGAGAGTGCTGCAAGTGACGCGGCAAGAGATTGAAGAAGCTCTCCGGTTCTTTTCGAATAGCGTCAATATAGAGATAGAGGACAAGTTACGAGGGTTTCACCGCAACATCGAGAACCTCATCGGAAAGCACAAGTATTCACCAAAGCAGGGATGGACTGAGTACCAGGCCTGCTTTGCTCATCTCGCTGGCGACCCACCACATGTGATAGGTCAATTCGCCTCTGCAGATATAGACGAGAGTGCTCTGGTCTGGAGCATGATGAGCAATATGACGCATCCAAATGTCGTCTTCGACTGGATCATTCAGATTCAAGACGATCCCCAGGACCGGATGGATCGACTCCAAGTGCTGCCTGTAATTTATGCGATCGGAATGGTTGTCAATTTGACTACGCTGGTGATGCAAGAATCAAAGCTACCGAATCACCAAGTTGTGAAGGTCAATGAATCTGTGCGTCACTCCTTAGCCGCTGCACAAGTGTTGTTGGAGTTGAATCGTCGACGATAGCCAGCTCCTGGCGAAGGAGCGGCAGGTAAGTTCCCGATCTGGATCTCCTGATCGAGTCGAGAAAGCCGACCTCGCGTGACTATCAGCGATCTCTTCCCTGAACCGAGTTCGCAGAACGCCAAGTCGCGTAGAAGCGCAAGACCCGACTGCTCACCGTCCGGAGAGGAGCCGGGCCTGCTTCCTTGAGCTACTGCTCTCGGTGTGACCAGTCTCGCCGCAGAAGCAGCAGGCTTCAATCTGGCCCGATTGGCCCGGACGGCGACGCTCGGCAAGGCTGTCACACCCCGTTCCTACGCTCGGGGCTGTGGATAATCGAGTTGTGAGGAGGGCCGTGGCCGACCGTTCGGGCATCGAGTGGACCGAGACGACGTGGAACCCGACCACGGGTTGCGACCGGACGTCTCCGGGCTGCGACAACTGCTACGCGCTCGCGCTGGCGAAGCGGCTGAAGGCCATGGGCCAGCCCAAGTACCGCAATGATGGCGACCCCCGCACTAGCGGCCCCGGGTTCGCCCTGACCCTTCACGAGGACACCCTGGCCATCCCCTACGCGTGGCGCTCGCCGCGGCTGGTGTTCGTCAACTCGATGAGCGATCTCTTCCATCCCGACGTGCCGCTCGATTTCATCCGCCGCGTGTTCAAGGTCATGGCTGACACACCGCAGCACACCTACCAGATCCTCACCAAGCGCTCCCGCCAACTGCGCAATCTCTCCGACCAACTCGACTGGCCCGACAACGTCTGGATGGGCGTCAGCGTCGAGACCGAGCGTTACGAGTTCCGGATCGACCACCTCCGCCGGGTCGGAGCCAAGGTCCGATTCGTGAGCGCCGAACCGCTACTCGGACCTCTGCCCGATCTCAATCTCACCGGCATCGACTGGCTGATCGCCGGCGGCGAGAGCGGCCCCAGCGCCCGCTCGATGGACGAGGAGTGGGTCCGTGACCTGCGCGACCAGTGCGGTGACGCCGGCGTCGCCTTCTTCTTCAAGCAATGGGGAGGTCGAACCCCCAAGGCAAACGGCCGCGACCTCGACGGCAGGCACTACGACGAGATGCCTGCCTCCGTCGCGTAGAAGGCATCCGGCGCCACTGAGAGCGACAGGCGAGACACGGCCGAACTCAAGCCGACCCTCCCGGCCCCAGAATGAGGCCAGACTATGTCGCGGAGGGACCTCAACTCTCCGCCAGATCGGCGCATCGGTCGACCTCGGCCTTGATCTCCGACCACCCCACCGGCCCCGACGGCGCGAGTTCTTGCAGCCTCGAGAGGGCGACAGTCTCCTGCGATCCCAGTTGGTCGTCTAGCGTCCGCTTCGAAACGACCCAGAACTTCCACGATGCCGGGTCGCGGACGTCGGCGGGTGTCGCCGGAAATGGCCAGTGGAGGCAGAACACGTAGATATCCGCGACTCTCGCCGGCGGATCGTGATCCGTCCACTCGTCAGTGCGCTTGTCCCATGTCTGCTTCAGTGGCCGGATACCGAACTGCGGAGTCGACGGCCGGTCCTGCTTCCAGGCCTGGCCACGGCCGGAGGCCTTCACCTCGATCTTGATGCCGCGGTAGCAGAGGTCGGACTCAACCCACTCGTCCCGTGTGTCATCCTCGCCGATTGCTTCGAGAGCCTGGCCGACGAGCCACTCGGCGAAGATGCCACGGTTCGTGTTGCAGACGAGATTCCCCAACGCCCAGTGCCTGAAGTGATCGATGTCGAGCCGGTGGTCCTCCACGTCGACGACGCTACCCCCGGTGCGCCAGCCGGCTACGTGAAGGGATCTCGACATCTGGTACATCGAATGCTCGACATCTGGTATATCGGATGGCGCGCATTTCGTACATCGAGCGTGCGTCATCTGGTGCGTTGGGCTCGGCTAACAGCACACTCGGCGCGTGTCGTCAGGCGGGTCGTGGGATGCTGGTGCTGATGACGACTTGGATCGTGCTCCTGCGCGGTGTGAACGTCGGCGGGCGACACAAGCTTCCCATGGCTGCGCTTCGGGAGTTGCTCGCCGAGGTCGGCTTCGAGAACGTCCGCACGTACATCCAGAGCGGCAACATCGTTCTCGAATCGGCGGACGGTGACCGTCACTCGGTGGCTCGCTCGATCCGGGCCGCCATCGAGGGGCGCTTCGGTTTCGCTCCCCACACGTTCGTCCTCGACGTCGACGCCTTCGATGCCGCCATCGCCGCCAATCCGTTCTCCCAGGGCGACGAGGATCCGAAGGCGGTCCACTTCTTCTTCATGGCCGAACCCGATCCGACCGCCGATCTCGACGCCCTGCGGCAATTGGCTACGCAGGGTGAGGAGTTCGCGCTGACCGCGGGAGTCTTCTACCTCCACACCCCCAACGGGTTCGGCCGGTCCAAGCTGGTCGAGCGGATGCGTCGCTTCATCGGCGCCGAGACGACGGCCCGCAACTACCGGTCGGTGAGAGCCATCCGGGCGCTCGTCTGATCCGTCGCTCCTTCCAGACGCCCACCTGCTGGTCACACCCCGAGTCAGACCCGAGCCCGGCCACCGACAGCCACATCATGACTGTCACAGCCCCCTCGTAGGGTGCACACCATGACGGATCGCCCGCCAGGAGCTGGATCGGGCGGCCACTCACCCGCGGGGCCGTCGCTCGCCGGCGAGGCGCTGGGCTTGCTGCGGAGGCTCACCGGCGATCCGGCATCGGACTTCCGGCCGGATCAGTTGGAGGCGATCGAGCGGCTGGTCGGAGGGCGGGAGCGTGTGCTGCTGGTACAGCGAACGGGGTGGGGCAAGAGCGCCGTGTACTTCATCGCCACCCGCATGCTGCGCGACCGGGGCAACGGGCCGACTCTGCTGGTGTCACCACTGCTGGCGCTAATGCGCAACCAGATCGATGCGGCCCGTCGGATGGACGTGCAGGCCCAGACGATCAACAGCGCCAACCGCGAGGACTGGCCTCGGGTGCTGGACGGACTCGACCGGGGCGCCGTCGATCTGCTGCTGATCTCACCTGAGCGATTGGCCAACTCGGAGTTTCGCTCCGAAGTGCTGCCCAAGGTCGGGAGTCGCAGCGGTCTGCTCGTAGTTGACGAGGCGCACTGCATCTCCGACTGGGGTCACGACTTCCGCCCCGACTACCGGCGGATCAAACGGGTTCTAGAGCTCCTCCCCGCCGGAGTGCCCATCCTGTGCTGCACGGCAACCGCGAACGATCGCGTCGTCGACGATGTCGCAAACCAACTGGGTTCAAGCCTTGCTCCTGTGCGAGGACCGCTGCGACGGTCCGGGCTTCGGCTCCACGCGCTCGAAGTGCCGAGTCAAGCACAGCGCATGACATGGCTTGCCCACGTGATCCCCAAGCTGCCAGGCACAGGCATCGTCTACTGCCTCACGATCGCTGACACCGAACGCGTGGCCGAGTGGTTGAAGTCGGTCGGAATCGTGGCCGTCGCCTACAGCGGCTCGACAGACTCCGACGAGCGGATCGAGACCGAGCAGGACCTTCTCTCGAACGACGTGAAGGTGGTCGTGGCAACCTCTGCTCTCGGCATGGGCTTCGACAAGCCTGACCTCTCCTTCGTCATCCACTACCAGTCGCCGGGGTCACCGATTGCCTACTACCAGCAGGTCGGTCGAGCCGGACGAGGGCTCAACGAATCTTGGGGAATCCTGTTCCGCGGCAACGAGGACGCCGACATCCAAGATTTCTTCATCCGTTCCGCGTTTCCGCCGGCCGACCTCGCCGAACAGGTCGTTGCACGCCTCGCCGAACGCGCCGTGCCGATGACCCGGAGCGACCTGCTCGAGTCGTTCAACGTTCGGCCCAGCCAGATCGAGTCCCTGCTCAAGAACCTGGAGGTCGATGGTGCCATTGAGCGCGTCGGGAGTCGCTGGATGCGGACTCTGCGCGACTGGTCGTACGACCACGAGCGTGTCGAGTCGGTGACTGCTCTGCGGATCGCCGAACAGGAAGAGATGCGCAAATACGTCGCCACCGACCGGTGCAGGATGCAACTCTTGGGCTCCTACCTCGACGATCAGACCTCCGAGCCATGCGGCATCTGCGACAACTGCTCGGGCAGCGGCTTCGAAGTTCGGCTCGATCCCGGAATTGTGCAGCGAGCGGTCGACCATCTTCGCCGAGGCGAACGGATCATCGAACCTCGGCAGCGATTGCCGGTCGGCGGAATCATCCCCATCGACCGGCGTCATGAGCAGGGCCAATCGCTGAGTGTCTGGGGGGACGGCGGTTGGGGGAACCTCGTCCGGACAGGGAAGCAGGAGGCCGAGCGGTTCGACGATCAGCTCGTGAGCGCCGCGGCAGATCTGATTAGAAACCGGTGGGACCCCGAGCCGTCACCGACCTGGATCACCTTCGTACCGTCGCGGCAGAACCCGGGACTGGTCGCGGATTTCGCGGGTCGGCTCGCCGCATCGCTCGGCCTTCCGTGTGAAGATGTGGTCGCGAAGATCCGCTACACCGAGCCACAGAAAACGATGCAGAACAGTTCCCAGCAGTACCGCAATGTTCAGAACGCCTTCGAGGTCCGTGCGGACGTCCCTGCCGGGCCGGTCCTGCTCGTGGACGACATCGTCGACTCCCGGTGGACCTTGGCCGTCGTCGGCATGGAGCTTCGGGAGGCTGGCGCCGGCCCGGTGTTCCCGTTCGCCCTCACCGACACAGCCGGGAGGTCGGTGCAGTGACCACCGGCACCCGAGTCCGTCCGTCCCTTGACTGGCGCCGGCCGGCATCGCCGAGGAAACCGCTGAGATAGTGAACGAAGATTCGCTGGCGACAATCCTGCTGGTGGGCCACCTGCGCGACCAGCCTCTCAAGCCGCTCAAGGCATCGGAGTTCTGGGGCCTCTGCAGTCGGGTCGCAAAGCCCAGCGCGCTGCTGGGATTGGGAGTCGAGCAACTCGCAACCGAGTACGGGCTTGCGGGAGACCTAGCGGTCCGGATCGTGACCCTGCTGGATCGGGCGATGGGAATGGCTCTCGAGTTGGACCGTCTCGATCAGACCGGGATCTCGACACTCACCCCGTTCGAGGATCACTACCCGCGTCGGTTCATCGACCTGCTGGGCGCGACTGCCCCGGCACTGCTGTACTCGGTGGGCGCCGCCGAGTTCCTCGACCAGCCGGGCGTCGGGGTGGTGGGGAGCCGAGACGTGTCACCTGAAGGCGCCGACGTTGCCGGGGCAGCGGCCGAGTTGGCGGCGCGGATGGATCTGCCTCTGGTGTCCGGTGGCGCGCGCGGAGTCGATCAGATCGCCATGAATGCGGCGTTCGGGACCGGTGGAGCAGTCGTGGGCGTGCTGGCCGAGTCGCTGTTGCGCAAGCTCCGGAGTGCGGATGTGCGCCGGGCGATCCACGAGGGGCGCACCGTGATGTGCACGCCCTACAGTCCCGAGGCACCCTTCAGCGTGGGCAACGCCATGGGGCGCAACAAGCTGATCTATGCCCTGTCGGCCGTCACACTCGTGGTTGCGGCCGACATCGACACGGGTGGCACCTGGTCCGGTGCAACGGAGGCCCTCAGGCGTGGCTTCGGACAGGTCGCTGTGTGGCAGGGGCCGGGCGAAGGTCCGGGGAATGCGAAGCTGGTTGAGCACGGCGCCGTGCCGGTCACGTCGCTCGAGGAACTCGAGGCGGCGGTGCTGGAACCCGCGAAATCTGCCAGCGGCGAGAGACTCCTCCCAGAACAGCTATCACGCACGTCCGCGCCGACCCTCTTCGACTGAACACCTCCGGCAGCCATTGGTGCTTGGGCGCCAAGCGGGGCGAGCGCGTCCGTTAGGCTCCGCGACGTGCTGTTGCCGACGGCCGTGGTGGGGAGCTATCCGCAGCCGGACTGGTTGATCGATCGGCCTGCGCTGTGCACGCGGCTGCCGCCGCGGGTGCGGGCCAGGGAACTCTGGCGGATCCCGCCGGAGCGCCTCCGCGAGGCCCAGGACGACGCCACCATTGTGGCGATCGGGGAGATGGAGCGCAGCGGCGTCGACATCATCACCGACGGTGAGATCCGGCGCGAGAGCTACTCCAACCACTTCGCCACCGCCCTGGGAGGCATCGATCCCGAGCGCCACGGCAGCGCCATGGACCGCACGGGCAAGCCGAACCCCGTTCCCCGCATCGCCGGGCCCATCACCCGACCCGAACCGATCGGCGTGCGCGACCTGGAATTGCTGCGGGCCCACAGCACCCGCACCGTCAAGCTGACCCTGCCCGGGCCGTTCACGCTGATCCAGCAGGCCCAGGACGATCACTACGGCGACGAGCGGAAGGCGGCCTCCGCCTACGCCAAGGTGGTCAACCGGGAGATCAAGGACCTGTTCGACGCCGGCGCGGACGTGGTGCAACTCGACGAGCCGTACATGCAGGCCCGCCCCGAGCAGGCCCTCCAGTACGCCGTGGAGGTGCTCGACGAGGCGCTCGACGGGGTCACCGGGACCACCGCGCTGCACATGTGCTTCGGCTACGCGGCCATCCACGCCTGGCGAGGACTCGGCAAGCCCGACGCCTACGCCTTCCTCCCGGAGCTGAACGTCAGCGCCATCGATCAGATCTCCATCGAGGCCGCGCAGCCGGGGATCGAACTGGACATCCTCGCCAAGCTGCCGGACAAGACGGTGGTGCTCGGGGTGATCGACAACGGCGACACCACCGTGGAGACCCCGGAGACGGTGGCGCAGCGGATCCGCGACGCCCTGCGGTACACGTCGCCGGAACGGCTCATCCCCGCCCCGGACTGCGGCATGAAGTATCTGTCCCGCCAGGTCGCCTTCGACAAGCTGTCGGCACTCGCCGCCGGAGCGGCCATCGTGCGGGCCGAATTGGAGGCCTGAGGGGCGACTCGAGACGTCTGCGCCCCGCCTCGACCGGCACAGTGGGCGCTTCGAGATGCCCGCGGTTGGATCCCGAGGGGGAACGTGGCGCGCCGGAGTGCTTGGTGCGCGTCTAGCTGTCCCCGGGTTTCGACCTCCGGCTCCGGCCCCTGCGCAAGGCACGGGGCTCCCGGACGTCGCGAACGTCGCTTCGGTCCGGTCCGGTACCCGAACCGGGTCCGGATCCGAACCCGCCGGAGGCGCCGCCCGGGAAACCGCCCAAGAATCCTCGGCCGGGGGTCCAGCCGGCGACCCGGAGCCTCTTGCTGTACCTGCGAATCAGCAGCGCCCGCAGCGCCAGCCGGGTCGGGGGAATGAGCAGCAGCAGCCCGACGGCGTCGGTCAGGAAGCCCGGCGTCAGCATCAGCAGGCCGCCGACGAGGATGAGCAGGCCGTCCACGAGCTCCTTGCCGGGGATCTCGCCGCGGCCGAGCCGCTCCTGGATCTGCCGCAGCACGCCGAGACCCGAACGGCGCACCAGCCACGCCCCGACGACCGACACCGCCACCAGCAGGCCGATGGTCTCGGGAATGCCCAGATCGCGGGCCACACGGATGATGAAGAAGATCTCCGCCACCGGAATGCCCAGCAGCATGAGGAGCAGGAGGATGAACACCGCCCCCAGCGTAGGCAGCGATACCGCTGCGCCTGCGGGCGCGGGCCGGCGGGGCCCGACATGGCGGCGCATCAGCCTGCAGAACCGATTCGGTGGTGCCCATCAGCATGCAGAACCGATTCGGTGGTGCCGGTAGGGTTTGGGCATGACGCTCGCCGCAGCACCCCCGAACACCGCAGGTCTCATCTCCGACGCCCAACGCGCCGAGTACGAGGAGAACGGCTACCTGTGCCTGCCGGGCTTCGTCGGCCAGGAGTGGCTCGACGAGTTGAATGCCGTCACCGCGGAGTTCGTGGAGGCCAGTCGCTCGCAGACCTCCTCAGGCGTGGAGTTCGATCTGGAACCGGCGCACACCGCCGAGGCCCCGAGGCTCCGGCGCCTCAACTACCCGGTCGACCGCCACCCGACGTATGCACGGTTCACTTTCGAGGGTCCGCCTGCGCAACTCGCCGCGGCACTGCTGGGCGGGCCGGTCCGGTATCACCACTCCAAGCTCAACTTCAAGTGGTCCGGCGGCGGGGCGGAGGTGAAGTGGCACCAGGACATCCAGTTCTGGCCCCACACCGACTTCACGCCGCTCACCATCGGCGTCTACCTCAGCGACGTCGACGCCGACATGGCGCCGATGGGGGTGCTTCCCGGCAGCCATCGCGGCCCGTTGTATGACCAGTACGGAGCCGACGGATCCTGGGCCGGCGCCATCAACGATGCCGATGCCGCAGGGCTGGACCTCGACCGGATCGTGTACCTCGAGGGTCCTGCGGGCTCGGTGACGGTCCACAACTGCTGCATGATCCACGGCTCGCTGCCGAACACCTCGCCGCGGCCTCGCCCGCTGCTGCTGCAGACCTACTCGGCCATCGACTCCTACCCCGTCAGCCAGGTGGGCCTCAACAGCATCCTCGACTCGCACGGGGGCCGCATCTGCGGCGGCGAGGCTTCCCAGATGCTCACCATCGGCGGGCGCACGATGCACGGTGCCCCCGACTTCTCGCTCAAGGGTCCCCCCACGATCTTCGGCTCGCAGCAGCAGGACGACGCCTACATGTGAGTTGCCGCCGAGTTGCGGCGCGGCGCCCGCCGGTCGGGTGTCGCGGTCGCCCGAGGGCTCGGCCTCGGGGCGCGCTTCACCCGGACCCTGCTGCGGGCCGAGCTCCCCAGGGGCGCCGGCGCTGGACGACGACGGTGCGCGCGATCCGGTCCTGCAGGCTGCGCTGCAGGCGCATGTCGCCGACCATCGGGAGAATGCACACCGCCACGACCACTGCGGCCGGCACCGCGCCGGCCGCGAGGATCCCCGCCGGTGCGCCTCGAGCCAGCGCCGGTAGCCACTCGGGACGACCACCGTCGGAGCGACGCACCACTTCGAGCCCCATGATCATCTTGCCGGCCGTCCGCCCGGCGGTCGCCACCATGATCGTCTCGTAGAGGATCGGCACCGCCACGAGGAAGGCGATCTGCCCACTGTCGGGGAGCGGAACGCTCGCCAGAACGGCGAGGAGCATCAACGCGGCGTCGAACAGCCGGGCGGCCAGCCGCGACAGCACCGAGCCGAGCGGCTCCTGCGGCCCGGTGGGCTGGGATTCGTCGGTCGGCGTCACTCGGCGGCGTCGCCGAGGGCTTCGGAGAGGGTGGGGTGGGCGAAGAGGGTCTCGGAGATGTCACCCACGGTGAGTTGGGCGGTCACCGCCAGCGCCACCACGGAGATCAACTCGGCGGCCTGGCCGCCCACGATGGACCCGCCGAGCACCACGCCGGTGGCGGGATCCGACACCAGCTTCAGGAAGCCCCGCGGGTCGTTGTTGATGAGGGCCTTGGGCGTGACCGAGAACGGCATCTTGGTGACCCGGATCTTCCGACCCGTGGCCTCCGCCTCGGTGAGGCCGACCTCGGCGATCTCCGGTTCGGTGAACACCGCGGAGGCGGCCTGACTGTAGTCGATGTGGCGATGGGGCCGGTTCCGGTGCAACCCCATGGCGTGTTCGGCGATCTTGCGCCCCTGCATCGCCGCCACCGACGACAGCAGGGCCTTCCCGCTGAGGTCACCGGCGGCGTAGATGTGCGGCACCGAACTCCGGCAGTTGTGATCGATCGACACGTAGCCATCCTCGGAGTGCACACCGGCCGCCTCCAGACCGAGACCCTCGGAGTTGGGAATGGCGCCGACGGCCAGCAGGGCATGGCTGCCGCGGGCGACCCGCCCGTCATTGCAGTGGACCGCGATACCGTCGGGCAGGACTTCGACCGCGTTGGCCCGGGCGCCCTTGTAGAGGTTCACCTTGCGGGTCAGGAAGCTCTCCTCGAGCACGGCGGCAACCTCGGGATCCTTGCCCGGCAGGACCTGCTGGCGGCTCACGATGAGCGTCACGTCGCTGCCGAAGCTCTTGAACATGTGGACGAACTCCACACCGGTCACGCCCGAGCCGATGATCACCAGGTGCTGCGGAACCTCCGGCGGGGGGTACGCCTGCCGGGTGGTGAGGACCCGCTGGCCGTCGGGCGTGCACCACTCCGGCACTCGCGGACGGCTCCCGGTTGACAGCACGATCACATCCGCGGTGACCTCGTGCCGCCCGTCGGGCGTCTCGGCGACCACCTCGTTCGGTCCCACCAGCGACCCGGTGCCGGCGACGATGTTCACCCCCTGGCTCTCCAGCATCTGGCGGAGCGACCGGTTCAACTGCTCCTGCGTGGACTCGATGTACTCCCGCAGGCCGTCGAGGTCCATGGTCGGCGTCACCGGGTCCAGACCCATGCCGGTGGCACGGGAGACGAACGAGATCACGCCGCCCGCCGCGATCATCGCCTTGGACGGGATGCAGTCCCAGAGGTTGGCGGCGCCGCCGAGGATGTCCTTCTCGATCAGGGTGACCTCGGCACCCAGCCGGGCGGCTACCGACGCACAGGAGTTGCCGGCCGGGCCGCCGCCCACGATGCAGAATCGCAGCGCCCGCACGGCTTCAGACCAACTCTCGCCGGATGTCAGCCTCCACCATCATCGACACGAGCCCCTCGAAGTCCACCTTGGGTTTCCAACTGAGGTCGCGGTTGGCCTTCGTGGGATCCGCCACGAGGTGGTCCAACTCGGCCGGGCGCACGAACCGCGGATCGGTCCGCACGTGGTCCTCCCAGCGCAGGCCGGCCTGCCCGAAGGCCAACTCGCAGAACTGGCGCACCGAGTGGGCCACGCCGGTGCCGACCACGTAGTCCTCCGGCTCGTCCTGCTGCAGCATCAACCACATCGCCTCGACATAGTCGCCGGCGAACCCCCAATCCCGCCGGGCGTCGAGGTTGCCCAGACGCAACTCGCCGGTCCTGCCCGCCAGGATGTCGGCCACCCCCCGGGTGATCTTGCGGGTCACGAAGGTCTCCCCGCGCCGAGGACTCTCGTGGTTGAACAGGATGCCGCTGACCGCGAAGAGCCCGTACGCCTCCCGGTAGCTGCTCACGAGGCAGTGTCCCAGCGCCTTGGCGCAGCCGTAGGGGGAGCGGGGCCTCAGCGGGGAGTGCTCGCTCTGCGGGACCGGGGCCGATCCGAACATCTCCGAGGACGAGGCCTGGTAGAAGCGAGCGGTCGAACCGAGTGACCGCAGACCCTCGAGCAGGCGCAGCGGACCCAGACCCGTGGTCTGCATCGTCTGCTCGGGCACCTCGAAGGACACCGCCACATGGGTCTGCGCCGCCAGGTTGTAGATCTCATCGGGCTGCGTGGCCTCGAGCAGGCGCACGAGTGACGCCCCGTCGGTCATGTCCGAGGTGTGCAACCGGAACCGCTCCGCCGAGGCGGGATCGGCCAGGATGCCCCGCAGCCTCCCGGTGTTGTCCAGCGACGTGCGCCTCGTCGTGCCATGTACCTCGTAGCCCTTGGCCAGAAGGAACTCGGCGAGGTACGAGCCGTCCTGGCCGGTGACACCGGTGACGAGCGCAACTGGCACGGGCGAATTCTACTGCCCGCCGGGCCATGGCTCCGGGCGGCCGGCAGCCGCTCATCTCCGAACCGGCCCCGGCGACAGTGCGACATCGATCGGCGCGGCCGGCATTGCCGCGGCCACCCACCTGGCCCGGCCTAGGGTCTCGATCGACTTCCTGCGGTGGATTCGTACCGCGTTCGGTGTGGGACGAGCGGGTCCCGGTTTGTTGCGCCTGTTGCGAAAGTGGTGAATGTGAGCGATGATGTCAGTGGCAAGGGGTGGTGACGACTTCGGAAAAAACTCTTCATGAGACACCGTTGCCGGCGCAGCGCGAGTGCCGGCCGCCCCCTTTCCGGAACTCGATTCCCACGCGCGCGCCGGGCCGACTCCCTGGAGGGTTCGCGTCGTGCTGCGCCGGCTGTCCGTTTCCTCGCTCCTGACCACTCCCCGCTCCGGCACTTCGGGCGCCGGTTGGCGGGACTCCGGCTTGGCCGCCGCGTCGCGCTGGCCGCCACGGCGCTCGTGTTCCTGGCCGCGGCGGTGTGGGCTGTTCCCCCGAGCCGGCCCGCGGCCGCCCAGAGCGCCGGCTTCAGCACCCCGACCCTCGCCGCCGGCGACCACGTCACGTTCAACGGCGCCGGCTGGGGCCACGGCGTGGGCATCAGCCACCAGTCCCTGCCGTCGAGAGTCGCTGCGGGCCAGACCGCCGGCCAGATCCTGGGCTTCTACTACCCCGGCACCACCCTCACCGGCGGTTGGACGCTGGACAACCTGCGGGTCCACCTGGCATCGGCCAGTCGCAGCCGCTTCCGCCCCCGCGGAGCCTTCGAGTTGGTGCTGGACGGAACCGCCGTGTACAGCTCCTCGACGACCGAACTGCTCACCGTCACCCGCCAGGGGACCGGCTGGTCCGTGACGAGCAGCGGCGGAGCGTCGCTCTGTCCGGGGCAGGTCTGCGACGGCGACGTCCTGCAGATCAGGACCGCCGGCGGCACCGCCGTGGAGTCCTCCGCCACCCGCCACTCGTACTCGCACGGGCAGATCACCCTCACGAAGCTGTCGGGCGGCACCTGGTACCGCATCGTGCTCACGAACCTGGACCTCGAGCTGTACCTCCGGGGCGTGGCCGAGATCCCGCCCACCTGGCCCGCCGAGGCGCTGCGCGCCCAGGCCATCGCATCGCGCACCTACGCCCTGCACGTCGCCCGCGAGAACCGCGGCAGCGACACGTGGAACGCGCCGTACGACCTCTACTCCACCACCATGAGCCAGGTCTACAGCGGCAACACGCGCGAACTCGCCCCGCGGAACGGGCCGTGGCTGCAGGCGATCGCCGACACCGCCGGTCAGGTCCTCACCCACGGGGGCGAGCCGGCCCTGACGCTGTTCACCACCTCCGGCGGCGGGTACACCGAGAACAGCGGCTACGCCTTCAACGAGCAGCACCCCTACCTGGTTGCAGCCCCTGATCCCTTCACCTCCGGCGACCCCTACACGCCATGGACCCGCACCTACAGCGTGGACGCCCTCAGCCGCTGGCTCGCCCGGGTTCCCGACACCAACGTCGGCACCCTGCAGCGCATCGACGTCTCGGGCAACATCAGCGTCTCGGGACGCATCGACCGGGCGACGGTTCGCCTCGTCGGATCGTCCGCCACCAGATCCGTGACGGGCTCGCGCTTCGTGTTCGTGATCAACAAGGGTCTCGAGGCCGAGGGTTGGGGTCCGATGCCGAACTCCGCCGGCCGCGGCGGCCACCTCCTGTCGACCAAGTTCGTCTTCGGCGAGAGCACATCGCTGCCACCGGAGATCACGCCCGCCACGACGCCCACCATCCCGTCGATCGACCCACCCGGGGAGCCGAAGGGACTGTCGCTGACACCGGGGACAGGCGAGATCGTGGCGACCTGGCAGCCGCCCACCGACGCCGGCGGCGGACCGATCACCGGATACGTGATCAACTGGGCCTCCTCCACCGGCGCCTCCGGCACGATCCGCACCACCGAGACCAGCCGCACGCTGCGCAACCTGTTCCACGGGGCCACGTACACGGTCAGCGTCGCGGCCTCCAACGCGGGAGGTTCCTCACAGGCGGTTACCGCAACCGCTTCACCGCTGGGGGTTTCGGGCCCCCCGACCGACGTCTCGCTGCAGCGGGGTGACGGGCTCCTGCACGTGTCGTGGTCGCCTCCCGCCGGCAGTGGCCTCCCGGTGGAGTCCTACGAGGTGCACTGGACGGGACCCGATGGTGTCGCGGGCATCGCCCGGGTGCAGGGAACCCGGCACACGATCGGCGGACTGACCAACGGTTCCACGTACAGCGTCACCGTGACCGCCGTCAACAGGATCGGCGCCTCAGCCCACAGCGCGCCCGCCAGTCACCGGCCCGGCACGGCCCCGACCGCCCCGGTGGGCATCAGCGCCGCCCGCGGCGACGGCATCGTCGAGGTCTCCTGGGCGCCGCCCCTCAACGACGGCGGCCTCCCGATCGTCGGGTACGTCCTGGACTGGGTCTCCTCCACCGGCGCCAGCGGCACCATCGAGACCACCGGCACCGGCTACACGATGCAGAACCTCCTCAACGGCGCCACCTACACCATCACCGTGAGCGCCGTCAACGAGGCCGGCACGTCGCCGGCAGGTGGCTCGGCACGCGCCACTCCCGCCGCAGCGCCCGGCAGCCCGACCACCGTGACCGTGGACCGTGGTGACGGGCGACTCCACGTGAACTGGCAGCCCCCCGCCGGCGACGGCGGCAAACCGGTGTTGAGCTACACCGTGCTCTGGGCCACACCCGACGGCGCCACCGGGTCGGCCGAGACCACCGCCACGAGCCACACCGTCGAGGAGCTCGCCAACGGCACCACCTACACGGTGACCGTGACGGCCACCAACGAGATCGGAACCTCGACCGCCAGCCAGCCCGCAAGCGGGATTCCGGCGCACATCCCCGGGGCTCCGGTGGCGGTGAGAACCACCCGCGAGGACTCCCGGATCCTCGTGAGCTGGGATCCTCCTGCCAGCGATGGCGGATTGCTCGTCACCGGCTACACCCTGCTCTGGGTCGCACCCGACGGAACAACGGGCTCGGCCCGGACGACCGCCACCAGCCACACCATCGACGGGCTCACCAACGGCGCCACCTACGGCATCACCGTCTCGGCCACCAACGAGGTCGGCACCTCGGTGCCCGCCGACCCGGTCCGAGCGACACCGGCGCGGCCACCCGGTCCCCTGGCCCACGCCGAGATCGCCATCGGACACGAGAGTCTGCTGGCGTCGTGGCAACCGCCGACCGACGACGGTGGCCTGCCGGTGCGGTCCTACACCCTCAGCTGGACCGCGCCCGACGGAGCGGTCACGTCCGTCGAGACGACCCACACCAGCCACACCATCGAGGGGCTGATCGGAGGCGCCGCCTACACGGTCACGATCCTCGCCAACAACGAGATGGGCGCCTCCGCGGCCCCGGTGTCCGCGCAGGCGACGCCGCAACACGCCGTCGCCACCGAGGCCGCCGGCGGCACCGGCACGACCGTCGCCACCGCGCTCACACCGCAGGGCGAGGAGGCCCCGAGCGGATCCGTCAACGACCAGGCGACGCCGGCGGCGGCACCCGCCCCGGCCCCCGCACCTCAGCAGGAACCGTCCCACACCCGCACCTGGTACGACTCGGTGACGACCGACACCGCGGTCCTGGTCCTGGCGTCGGTGGGACTGGTGCTGATCTTCGCGCTGCTGGTGGCGACCCGGCGACGCCGCGACACCGTCGAGGAGACCGAGGCCGACATCGTCGAACTCTGGTAGCGCCCCCGCAGCGGGGGGCTGCGATCAGCCGGTGGGCGGGAACTCCAGCGGGGCCGGACCACAGAGGCCGTCGAGTTCGACCACCTGGATGCGGTCCCGGTTCTCCCAGGTGATCCCGTTCGCCGGATCGGGCCGCACGCGGTACTCGCGGAAGCTCATCTCGGCGGCGTCGAAGGTCAGGAGCCGGCCCCGCAGCACGTCGCCGTAGTCCAGGACGATCTTGATCGCCTCGAGGGCCTGGATCGAGCCCACGATGCCCGGCAGCACGCCGAGCACACCGGCCTCGGCGCAACTGGGCGCCATCTCGGCGGGTGGAGGCTCGGGCACCATGTCCCGGTAGGTGGGGCCCTGCCGGGGATCGAACACGGTCACCATCCCCTCGAAGCGGAAGATCGACCCGTGCACGACGGGGATTCCCAGCTTCACCGAGGCGTCGTTCAGCATGTAGCGCACCGGGAAGTTGTCGGCGCCGTCCACGATCACGTCGTAGCCGTCGATGACCTGGAGGATGTTGTCGGCGCCCAGGCGGACGTCGTGGGTGACCACGTTGACGTCGGGGTTGAGTGCCGTGAGCGTCTTCTTGGCCGAGTCGACCTTGCGTTCGCCCACCCGGTCGACGTTGTGCAGGATCTGGCGCTGCAGGTTCGAGGCGTCGACCACGTCCATGTCCACGATGCCGAGCGTGCCGACACCGGCGGCGGCGAGGTACAGCGCGGCCGGCGAACCCAGTCCACCGGCGCCGAGGCACAGGATGCGGGCGTCCAGCAGGCGCATCTGGCCCTCCTCGCCGACCTCCGGCAGTAGCAGGTGCCGGTGGTAACGGTTGCGCTGCTCGGGGTTGAGAACCCGAGGCACGGCCCACGGCCGCCCCTCGTCCTTCCACTTGTTGAAGCCCCCGTCCATGGAGGCCACCTGCGTGTAGCCGAGCGACTGCAGCGTCTCGGCGGCGAAGGCCGAGCGCACGCCCCCGGCGCAGAACACCACGATCGGCGCGTCGCGGCCCGGCAGGCGGTTCTCGATGTTGGCCTCGAGGTGGCCGCGCGGGATGTGGATCGCGCCGGGGATTGCGCCTTGCTCGACCTCGTCGGGTTCGCGGACGTCGAGGAGGGCCGCGCCGCCGTCGCGCAGGCGCTCACCGGCGGCGGTGTCGACCTCGGTGATCCTGGACTTGGCGGCGATGAGCAGGTCGCGGAACGTGGGCATCGCTTCGGCTCCTTGAGCGGTGACGTGGGACTGATCCCCCACCGCCCAAAAGTCTACCAAGTTGGTCAGGAATCGTCTCCCCGGTCGGTCGCCGCGCCCCGCACCACCAGCGGCAGCACCTCGCTGATGGACTCGTGCAGCACCACATCGGCGATGTCGTCGAAGGGCGTCGGATCGCGGTTCAGGATGACGAGCGCGGCGCCGGCCGACCGGGCCGCCGGCACCACCTGGGCGATCGGATAGACCTGCAGGGTGCTGCCCACCGCCAACATCAGGTCACACGCCGTCGCCGCCTCCGAGGCCCGCACGAGATCTTCGGTCACGAGGTTCTGCCCGAAGGAGATCGTCGCAGACTTCAACAGGCCCCCGCAGGAGCGGCACGGGGGATCCTCCTCGCCCGCCCGCAGCCGCTCGACGGCGTGGGACATGGGCCACTCCTCGCCGCAGGCCAGGCACTTGACCCGCCGCCGCGTTCCGTGGATCTCCACCAGCCGGCCCGGCGATGTACCGGCTTCGGCGTGCAGCCCGTCCACGTTCTGTGTGATGAGCGTGTGCAGCTTCTCACGCCGCTCCAAGGCGACGATCGCCCGGTGGCCGGCGTTGGGGCGCGGCCGCTCGACGCTGTGCTCGGCCAGGCGGTGCCGCCACACCTCCCTGCGCACCTCCGGGTCGCTCACGTAGTTGCTGATGTGCGCCTTCGCCTCCGCCGCCGGATTGCGGGTCCAGACGCCCTGGGGACCCCGGAAGTCGGGGATCCCCGAGTCGGTGGAGATGCCCGCGCCGGTGAGGACCACGATGCGTTCGGCCCGGTCCACGAGTTGCCGGGCCAGCCGGACGGGCTCGGCGAGGTCAGCAGTGGTCATCCGGCGAGGACCCTATCCTGCCTCGGCGGGAGGTACCGATGGCACTGCAGGACGATGTGCAGGCGATCCTCGACGGCGGCGTGGCGCGCGGCGACGTCGCCGGTGCGGTCGCCCAGATCGTCTCGCGCGGCGAGATTCTGTGCTCGGCCGCCGCCGGACTCCGTACCGTCGACGACGAGACCGCCGCGCCGATGAGCACCGACACGGTCTGCTGGATCGCCTCGATGACCAAGGCCGTGACCGGTGTGGCCGCCATGCAACTCGTGGAACGCGGGGAACTCGAACTCGACGCCCCCGCGTCCGGCGTGCTGCCCATGCTCGGCACCGTCGGCGTCCTCGAGGGCTTCGACGAGGAGGGCAACCCGCAACTTCGCCCGGCACGGGCCCCGATCACCCTCCGCCAACTGCTGACCCACACGGCCGGATTCGCCTACGAGATCTGGAGCGAGGACCTTCTCCGGTATCACGAGGTGACCGGCACCCCCACGATCAGGACCTGCCGGCGGGCCGCGCTGGACGCCCCGGCGCTCCATGACCCCGGCGAGCGGTGGCTGTACGGCACGAGCATCGACCACGTCGGACTGATGGTCGAGGCGGCGTCGGGGATGCGGCTCGGCGACTACCTGCAGCGACACGTCCTGGGCCCCCTGGCCATGGCATCGACCGGTTTCCTGATCAGCGACGACATGCGGGCCAGGCTGGCCACGGTCCACATGCGCGGCGGCGACGGTGCGCTCGGCACCATGCGGTTCGAGATCGACCAGGAACCCGAGGTGCAGCTCGGCGGCGCCGGGCTCTACAGCACCGTGGCGGACTACAGCCGCTTCCTGCAGATGATCCTGGGGCACGGCAGCCGTGAGGGTGTGCGGGTGTTGCGCCCGGAGACCGTGGGGCAGATGTCGGTGAACAACATGGGGTCCCTGCGGGTGGTGCCACTGCCCGCAGCGCTGCCCGGCGTCGCCGGGGACGTGGAGTTCTACCCCGGCATCGAGAAGTCCTGGGGATTGACGTTCCAGATCAACGAGGAGCCGCTGCCCACCGGGCGACCGGCGGGCGGCCTCATGTGGGCGGGGCTGGCCAACTCGTTCTTCTGGATCGACGTGCAGAACGGGTTGGCGGGCACGTACATCAGCCAGCAGTTCCCCTTCGGCGATCCCCGCACGTTGGGGCTCTTCGACGCCATCGAGCGGGCGTGCTACGCGGCCCTCGGCTAGAGCGGGCCCGCGCGACCCGTTGGCCCTGCTCGCCGCGGGCCGGCGCCGGCGACCACCACAAGTGACATCGGCGCGCCACTGCGACCTCCGGTGAGCCGCGTCGCACCCCTGCGTTTGTGATTCAACCCCTTGACAAGCCCTTTCATTTCCCCTATCTATTCACCTTTACGTAACTAAACGCGCTCTGTGGAGCATCTCGGTGCCAACGGCATCCCACGTTCAACTCTCGCGCCAGGAGCGAACGCCATGCAGACCCCACCCGCCATTGTCCCGTCCGCCCCGGCCACGGCAGCCGTCTCGCCACCGACATCGGCCGCGACCGGTCGCCCCGGCGGCCCACGTTCCGAGCCGAGTCGCAACCGCGGCGCCGTCGAACTCTGGGTGGAGCCCTGGAAGGATCTGTGCCCGGACTCCAACCGAGGCCACCACCCGCGCTCGCCCTACGTGGAGTTCTTCTGGTTGGGTGTGCTCGGACCCTCGGCGACATGGCTCATCCGGCGCTTGGCGCTGCGGCTGGAGGAGACTCCTGAGGGCATCGTCGTGAACACCGCGGAGATCGCCGGCGAGATCGGGCTCGGCGGACGCCAAGCCCTCCAATCAGCCTTCGAGAGGGCGTTCGAGCGCTGCTGCCGCTTCGGGCTCATGCAACGAGGCCGCCACAACACGCTCTTCGTGCGAACGCGACTCCCCGACCTCACCACGCGCATGGCCGAGCGGTTGCCGCCCCGGCTCCGCATGCTGCACGATGCCTGGTGGCACCGGCCCGCTCCGGATCCTGTGGGCATCGGCACGCTGGAACGCGCCCGGCGCGTGGCGATGGCGCTGCTGGCGTGCGGCGACGAACCCCCGTCGGTCGAGCAACAGCTGCACGCCTGGGAGTTCCATCCCGCGGTGGCCTTCGAGGCCACCCGCTGGGCCACCGAGAAGCACACCCGGGCCGCAGCAGCGGTGAGCGCGGTCAATGCCGACACCGGTGAGCCCGCTGCCTGCGTGGCAGACTGAGGAGTGATGGACGCCATCACAGCCGCTCTCATCGGCCTCGCCGGCATGCTCATCACCGGGGGCTTCGTGTGGCTCCGATCCGAGATCGTCCCGCGCCTCGACCGCATGGAAGGACTGCTCCGATCCCAGGGTGAGCGGATCGCCCGCCTCGAAGGGCGCGACGACACTCTCAGCAGCGGCTAGGGCATCAGTCTCCGGGCGAGCCGCCATCGGGCGGCGAGAAGTTCCTGATGAGGTCCACGAGCAGGCGCACGCCGAAGCCGGTACCTCCCTTGGCGGCCTCGCCGTCGACGCTGTCGGTCCACGCCGGGCCGGCGATGTCCAGATGGGCCCAGGGGATGCCCTCGGCCACGAACTCCTGCAGGAACAGGGCCGCGGTGAGAGTGCCGCCCCAGCGGTTGCCGATGTTCTTGAGGTCGGCAACCGGGGAGTCGAGCTGCTTGCGGTAGTCCGCCGGAAGCGGCAGGTGCCAGACCCGCTCCCCCGCCCGGTCCGCGGCCGCCTCCACGGCGTCGATCCAGCCGTCGTGGTTGCCCATGAGGCCCGCCACCTTGGTGCCGAGCGCCACCACGCACGCACCGGTCAGGGTGGCGAGATCCACGATGGCGTCCGGGCGGGCCTCACTGGCCAGGGACAGCGCGTCGGCGAGGATCAGCCGTCCCTCGGCGTCGGTGTTGAGAACCTCCACGGTCTTGCCGTTGCGGATGGTGAGGATGTCGCCGGGCCGGGTGGCGTCGCCGCCCAGCATGTTGTCGGTGATGGGGATGTAGCCGGTGACCCTGATCGGCGGAGCCAGCCTCTTGACCACCTGCATCGTGCCCAGGACCGCGGCGGCACCGCTCATGTCGATCTTCATGGTCTCCATGCCCGTGGCGGGCTTGATGGACAGGCCCCCGGCGTCGAAGGTGATCCCCTTGCCCACGAGGGCCAGGAAGCCCTCCGGCGGCTCGGGAGGGCGCCAGGTGATCTCCACGAACCGCGGCGGCTGCGTCGAGCCGCGGTTGACCCCCAACAGACCGCCGAAGCGGGCGTCGACGATTTCCTGCATCTCCCAGACCTGGATGTCCAGTTCGGCGCCGTCACCGCCGGTCGCCATGGCGCGGGCCTGCTCGGCCAGCTTGGCCGGCGTCAGCGACCCACCGGGCTCGTTCACCAGATCCCGCGCGAAGCAGACGGCCTCGGCCACCGCCGCGCCGAGCCTCAGAGCCTCGCGCACCTCCCGGCCGCCGCCGATCACCGTCAGCTTCTCCAGGGAGTTGGGCTCGGGTTCGGACTTGAATGCGTCGTAGCCGTAGGCCCCCAGCACGATCCCCTCGGCGTGGGCCTGCGCCGCACCGGCGAGGTCTCCGTCGTCGGCCACGGCGTCGAGGAGCGACGAGGCAAGCCAGCGATGGCGGCGCACCAGTCGCGCCAGCGCGGCCGACGAGCGCCGGATCACCGCCGGCGTCACGTCCGCGGCGGGCCCCATCCCGACGACGGCCACGGGACGGCCGTCGGGCCCCGCCACCATCTGCGCCTGCCCCGCCTTGCCCTCGAACCCGAGGTCTCGCAGCAGCGCCCAATCCAGATCGTGCGGCTCGGCGGCGACCTGCTCGGAGCAGACACCGACGGCGACAACGCCGGCCCCGGCGGGAACGGTCGAGGCAAGGGTCACGGAAACACTCACAGCGCTCCTCCTCTGTCAGCGGAATACGACTTGAAGCCGCCAACTCACGCTAGCGGCGCGCGCAAACAACCGAGGGCGGGGGGTCGGGGAGCCGGGCTGCGACGCCTTTGGCCCGCCATGAAGGAGCAGAGCGGCACCCCGGACCCCCGCCCGGACAGCCGCGTCAGGAGCCGGCGATGAAGGCTTCGACGGCGTTGCGGGCGTCCTCGTCGCGCATCTGGCGCGGCGGCGACTTCATGAAGTAGGCGGAGGTCTCGTACAGCGGGCCGCCGATGCCCCGGTCGAGGCCCAGGCGGGCGCAGCGGATGGCATCGATGACCACCCCGGCGGAGTTGGGGCTGTCCCACACCTCCAACTTCAACTCCACGTTCAGCGGCACGTCACCGAACGTGGTGCCCTCGATGCGGATGTGGCACCACTTGCGGTCCTCGAGCCAGGGCACGTGGTCGGAGGGGCCGACGTGCACGTCGGAGCCTTCCAGTTCGGACTCCAACTGGCTGGTCACGGCCTGGGTCTTGGAGATCTTCTTGGACTCCAGACGGTCGCGCTCCAGCATGTTGAGGAAGTCGGTGTTGCCGCCGAAGTTGAGCTGGTAGGTGCGATCCACCCGGACCCCGCGGTCCTGGAAGAGCCGCACGAGATTGCGGTGCACGATCGTCGCCCCCACCTGGGACTTGATGTCGTCGCCGACGATCGGGACGCCCCGCTGCCGGAAACGCTCGGCCCAGGACTCCTCGCCGGCGATGAACACCGGCATGCAGTTGATCAGCGCGCACCCGGCCTCCAGTGCCTGCTCGGCGTACCAGCGCGCCGCCTGCTCCGACCCCACCGGCAGGTAGGAGACCAGGACGTGGGTATCCGTGTCGCGCAGCACCTGCGCGACGTCCACCGGCGCCTGGGGCGACTCCACGACGACATCGGACAGGTAGCGGCCGATGCCGTCGAGGGTGGGGCCTCGCTGCACCGTCACCCCGCTGCTCGGCACGTCGCAGAACGCCACGGTGTTGTTCTGGCCACCCCCGATGGCCTTGGACAGATCCTCACCGACCTTGGCCGCGTCGACGTCGAAGGCGGCCGTGAATCGAACGTCATCGATGGAGTAGCCCCCGAGCACCGGATGCATCAGGCCGGGGATCTCCTCCTCCGCGCCGACATTGCGGTAGTACTCGACGCCCTGGACGAGAGACGAGGCGCAGTTGCCGACTCCGACGATTCCCACGTTGATCGGTCCCATCTCTTCCTCCTTGCACCCTGCGCCGGTGGAGCCGACGCCTCGGGGCGGTCATATTGCGATCCGGTTGCGGGCGCGGCCCGCCGGGTGGCACCAATATATTAGATATCTGGAACGATGCAACCGCATCAATAGGGAATCGATTATAGGATGAAGGCGGTGAGTAGGAACCACCGGCAGGACGTTGCAGACGATCGCCCGGGTGCTCGTCACGGAGCCGCCGGGGTCCCCGTGAACGTCAACACCCGCACCCTCGCCTACCTGCAGAAGGTGGCGGAGCTCTCGTCGTTCACCGAGGCCGCCGACGAGTTCGGCATCAGCCAGCCCGCCCTCTCGCAGAGCCTCTCGCAGTTGGAGCAACGTCTCGGGATCGTGCTGTTCGAGCAGGACGGGCGACGCAGGCGGCTCACCGAGGCCGGGCGGACGGTGGCCGACTTCGCCGCCGAGGTGCTCGGGCGCACCGGCGAGTTGGAGACGTGGATCCGGTCGCACCATCACGGCGACGTGGGCCGGCTTCGCGTCGGACTCACCGACGCGGCCACCCTGTACCTGCTGCCGGACGCCCTGATGATCTTCCGGGAGACGCATCCGGCCGTGGAGATGCAACTCATCGTGGATTCCACCTCGGCTCTCTGCGACCTGCTTTCGAGGTACGAGCTGGACCTGGTCTTCGCCGTCGGCCCGCCGCCGGAGGGGCTGGTCGGCGAGGTGCTGGGGACCGAGGAGCTGCGCGTCTACGCCCGCCGCAGCGACGAGGTGGCCGACCCGGCCGCTGAGGTCGAGTGGGCTCTGCCGCCCGAGGGATCCCGCACCCGGGCGCTGATCGAGGCCGGACTCGCCGAGCGGGGCATCGAGCCCGTCGTGACCCTCACCTCGCAGAACCCCGACGTGCTGCGCCAGGTGGCGGCGGTGGGTCTGGCGTGGACGGTGCTCCCCGAGGCGGTTGGCGGGAACGATCCCGGGCTCGTCGACGTTCTCGGGGAGGCTGTGGCGCGCCGCCCGCTGGCCATGATGCGCCGGGAATCGGCTCCCGATGACGCCCGGGTGGCGGCGCTCGGCCGCCTCGCCCGGGACATGGTGCGCCTCACGGGCGCAGCGACACTCGCGCGATGAGGTCCATCCCGAAGGCGGTCATGATGGCCAGGTACAGCAGGCCGGTGCCGGCCATGACCGCGGCGTAACGGCGGATCCGCAGCGCCGCCTCGGTGGCACCCAGCAGCACCGCGCTCCCCACCGCGCACAGCACCCAGTACCAGCCCAGCAGGCCGCCGAAGCCGTCGTCGACGCTCCCGGTGAGGATCGAGACCACGCCCGTGGGCCACAGCAGTACCACCGTCTCGGCGATCCAGAGCACCATGCCCAGGCGCACCAACTGCACCAGGGGCGCCCGGCGCAGCCCGGGCTGCACGAGGTACCAGTGTCCCAGCAGCATGGCATCGGACACCGCTCCCAGGAACAGCGCTCCGGTCACCACCCGGGCGATCGAGAGCGCCACGGGCCCGCCGGCGGCGACGCCGCCGGCCACCACGCCCACCAGCGCCACCGTCGCGGGCAGCAGGTCCAGCGCCGGGGCGAAACCGGGCCCCGCGGGCGACTCCGGCGCCGGTGCCGGGCGACCGAGCATCGCCGCCACCCTGGCGCGGCGACGCAGGACGTCGCCCTGCTGGGCGGACTGTGTGGCGGCGCGCCGGCGGAAGGAGACGGCGAGGACACCGAAGGCGGCGGCCGCGGCGGCGAGTGCGGCCACGTCGCGCGCCGGGCGGAACCCCGCGGTACTGCCGATGATTCCCGCCAGCGCCGCCAGCGCGCCGTACAGCGACCTCAGCAGCCAGCCGTAGCCGGGACCGACCTCGCGCCGGCGGGTGGTGACGTACCCGAAGAGCAACCCGCCCGCGGCCCACTGCAGCAGGACGGTTGCGGCGTGGACCTCGCTCACGGCAGGGCCGGCAGCCGCGTGCGGCCGCCCGCTCCCTGCGGCGGCTCAGGCACCGTCGGCAGCGGCGCCGACGGCGCGGGCCGCGCCCGCGGCGTGGTAGCTCGAGCGCGTCAGCGGGCTCGACTCGACGTGGCCGATGCCCAACTCCCTGCCGATCCTCCCCAGCGCCTCGAAATCCTCCGGCGGCCACCAGCGCTCCACGGGCAGGTGGGCGCTGGACGGGCGCAGGTACTGCCCGATGGTGACGATGTCGCAACCGACCCCCGCCAGGTCGCCCAGCGCCTCGGCCACCTCGCCGGCGGTCTCGCCCAGCCCCACCATGATGGAGGACTTGGTCACCAGACCGCTGTCGGAGGCCCTTGCCAGCACCGCCAGGCTGCGGGCGTAGCCGGCGGAGGGCCGCACAAGCCGCTGCAGCCGGGCCACGGTCTCGATGTTGTGGTTCAGCACGTCGGGGCGCTCGTCGAAGATCACCGAGAGCGCCGCGGGGTCGCCCTTGCAGTCCGGGATGAGCACCTCCACGGTCACCGACGGGCGCAGCCGCCGGATCGCCCGGATGCAGGCCGCGAAGTGCGCCGCGCCCCCGTCGGGCACGTCGTCGCGGGCGACGGCGGTCACGACGGCATGGTCGAGGCCCATCCGGGCCACGGCGGCGGCGACCCGTTCGGGCTCGGCCGCGTCGAGAGGCTCGGGCCGGCGGGTGTCGATGAGGCAGAACCCGCACGCCCGGGTGCAGCGCTCGCCGCCGAGCATGAACGTGGCCGTCCCCTGCTCCCAGCACTCGTAGATGTTCGGGCAGCCGGCCTCCTCGCAGACGGTGACCAGGTCCAGGTCGCGCATGACACTCTTGATCCGGCGGAACTCCGGACCGGTGCGGGCCACGACGCGCATCCAGGAGGGCTTGCGGCCGCCGGCGGCGGCAAGCTCCACCCGCTGCACCGTTCCGGGCGCCTGAACTCCCGCCGCGGATGCCGTTCCGGCGACATCCTCGGGCGCAGGCGACGTGACGGCGAGGCGGCGGCCCGCCGCTGCGGTCACGTCGGCCCGATCCCAACCGGCCGCCCCCCAGCGCCGGGTCGCCTCTGCCGCGACGGCGTCGACGACCTCTGGCATCGTGGCGTCCACTCCCTCGGCCGCCAGCGACGTGACCGGGTGGTCGCGGATCCCGCACGGCACGATCCGCCCGAACCAGTCGAGGTCCGGATCCACGTTCAGGGCGAACCCGTGCAGGGTGCGCCCGCGGCGCACCCGCACGCCGATGGCGGCGATCTTGCGCGGCCGCGCGCCGCCGGAGTCGAGCCAGACCCCGCGGTGGCGCTCGAGCCTTCCCGCGCCGGCGAGGCCCAGGTCGCCGAGGACCCCGATGAGCAGGTCCTCGAGACTCTCGACGTAGGCCGCGGCCGCGCCGAGCCCACCGGCCCGGGGCCCGCCCAGCGTCAGGATCGGGTAGCCGACGATCTGACCCGGACCGTGGTAGGTGACGTCACCGCCCCGGTCGGTGCGGCACAGCTCGGCACCGGCGGTGGCGGGATCCACCAGCAGGTGCGCCGCCGGGGCCCGCGGGCCCATCGTGACGACGTGCGGATGCTCGAGCAGCAACAGGTGGTTGCGGGAACTGTGGGCGTGCAGGCCCCGCTGCAACGCCCAGGCCTCGTCGTATCCGACCCTGCCGAGCCAGCGGACCGCCAGGTGCCGGGGAGCCACGACCTCGGCGGCGAGGCTCCCGGTGGCGCGCGCGACGGGGGCCGGGCGGCTCGCTGCCGGTGGCGGCGCCACTAGAGGATCTCGGCTTCCCAGTCCCGCGTCTGGATGATGTGGCGCAACCGGTCCAGGAACGCGGCCACGTAGACGCCGTCGAAGGCCCGATGGTCCCAGGCCAGCGCCAGCACGCCGACCGAATGGATGGCGATGGCCTCGCTGCCATCCTCGCCGGTCACGACGACGGGCCGCCGGCGGATGCCGTCGGTGGACAGGATCGCCACCTGCGGCTGGTTGATGATCGGGAACTGCATGAGGGTGCCGTACTGGCCGGGATTGGTGATCGTGAACGTTCCCCCGGTCACCTCGGCGGCCGACAGCTCCTTGCTGCGGGCGCGGGCCGCCAGGTCCATGACCTCCCGGGCGATGGCCCGCAGGCGCTTGGTCTCGGCGTCCCGGACGACGGGGGCCAGCAGCCCCTGGAAGTCCAGGTCGACCGCGACGGCGAGGTGCACGCTGCGGTGCACCACGAGGTCGGTGCCGTCGATGCTGGCGTTGATGTGCGGGAAGTCCGCAATGGCGTCGCAGGTCGCCCGGGCGATGAACGGCAGGTAGGTGAGGCTGAAGCCCTCCTCGGCGCGCCAGGCGGCGCGGGCCTTGCGGCGGACCCGCTCGACGCCCTCGAAGTCCACCTCCACCGCCGTCAGCACGTGCGGCGAGGTGGCCTTGGAGGCGACCATGTGCCGTCCGATGGTCTTGCGAATGTTGCTGAGCGGCACGACCAGCGGGGCACCGGGGTCGACGTCGCCTTCGGCCGGGGGCTCTTGTGCAGCCGGCGCCGGCGCGGCCGCCTGCCGGGGCGCACCCTGGCGCTCGCGGATGACGCGCTCCACGTCGGCACGGGTGATGCGGCCGCCGACTCCGCTGCCCTCGATGCCGGCGACGTCGATCCCGTGCTCGTTCACGAGCCTGCGCACCACCGGTGACAGCAGGCGCGGCTGGGGCCGCTCGCCGTCGCCGGGTGCCGCGGGCGGCTCCGGATCGGCCGCTGCGGGGACCGACTCGGGCTCGGGGGGCGACTCGGGCTCGGGGGGCGACTCGGGCGCCGGAGCGGGAGCAGGGGGAGGCTCGGGCTCGGGGGCAGGCGCTGCGGCGGTCTCCGGAGCAGGGTCGGGGCTCGGCGACGGTTCGGGAGCCGGCGCGGGCGCGGCCTCGGCCGCCGCCGCGCCGGCGGAGATGACCGCCAGCAGCGTGCCCACCTCCACCGTCTCCCCCTCGGGGACGACCACCTGCGTCAGGGTTCCCGACGCCGGCGACGGCACCTCGGAATCCACCTTGTCGGTGGAGATCTCGAAGAGCGGCTCGTCGCGGTCGACCTCGTCACCGACCTGCTTGATCCAGCGGATGATGGTGCCCTCGGTCACCGTCTCGCCCAACTGCGGAAGAACCACGTCGGCCATTGCGCCCGTCCTTGTGTTCTCGGTCCTGGTGTTTCCGGTCCTGTGGGTGTGCCCGCCGCCGGCCCGCTAGCCGTGCAGGGACCGGCCCGTCAGCGACAGCACCGTCTCACCGAACAGCTCGCTGAGGGTGGGGTGCGGCTGGATGAAGCCCGCCACATCGGCCACCGTGGCCTCCCAGTTCACGGCCAGGTAACCCTGGCCGAGTTGCTCGGTGGCCCACGGTCCCACGAGATGCACGCCCAGCAGGCGCCCGGCCCCTCCGTCGGCGCTGCGCTCGGCCACCACCTTCACGAACCCGTCGGTGTCGCCCACGATCATCGCCCTCCCGTTGGAGGCGTAGCGATGCCGGGAGACCAACACGTCGAGCCCGGCGTCGGCGGCCTGCTGCTCGGTGAGGCCGGCGAAGGCCACCTCCGGGCTGCAGTAGATGCACCAGGGCACGTTGGCGTAGTCGATCGGGGCCGGATCCTCGCCCAGCAGGTGCTGCACCGCCAGGATGCCCTCGGCGAAGCCCACGTGCGCCAGCTGCGGCGTGGCGATGACGTCGCCGGCGGCATAGACGCCCTCCTCGCCGGTGCGGCAGTACTCGTCGACGGTCACGAAGCCGCGCTCGTCGATCTCCACACCGGTGCCGTCCAGGCCCAGGCCCTCGGTCACGGGACGGCGCCCGACGCTCACCACGACCAAGTCGGCGAGCACCTCGTCGCCATCGCCGAACCGCACCACGAGCGACTCGCCGGCCGGCTCGGCGCCGGCCACGTCAACGCCGGTGTGCACCTTCATGCCGCGACGCTTGAAGGATCGCTCGACCTGCTTGCTCACGTCGGGATCGGCACCGGCCAGCAGCCGTGGGAGGACCTCCAGCAGCGTCACCTCGCTGCCCATGTCGCACAGCATCGAGGCGAACTCGCAGCCGATCGCGCCGCCACCGATCACCACCGATTTCGCCGGTACTGACTCGATGGACAGCAACTCGTCGGAGGTCACGACGCGCTCGCCGTCCACGGTGAACCCACCCAGGGTGCGCGGGACGGACCCTGTGGCCAGGATCACGTGGCGGCCGGTGAGCGTGATGCTCTCAGCGCCGCCGGTGACGGTCACCGTACGGTCGGGCCCCAGGGCGCCGCTGCCGTCGTAGGTGGTCACCTTGCGGCTGCCGAGCAGCTTGGCCAGCCCGCCGGTGAGGCGGTCAATGATGCCCTGCTTGCGGCTCTGGGCGACGGCCATGTCGAGCGTCGGCGCCGAAGTCCCGACGCCGAACTCGCCGGCGTGGCCCACCGCCCGGAAGACCGCGGCGGTCTCCAGCAGTTCCTTGGCCGGGATGCAGCCCACGTGCAGGCACGTGCCACCCAGCTTGGAGCGCTCCACGAGGCCCACGTCCAGCCCGGCGCTGGCGGCGTACAGCGCCGAGGCGTAGCCGGCCGGGCCGCCGCCCACCACGATCAGGTCGTGCGACGTCACGCGTTCAGCCTACCGGTCGGCCCCGGCCGGTCCCCGAGGATCCGGATGCGGCGCCGGGTCGCTGCGGGCGGCCCGAGCGGTCCTACGGGAGGTACGTCCGGGGGTTCACCGGGGCGCCGTCGAGGCGCACCTCGAAGTGCAGGTGCGAGCCCTGGGACAGGCCGGTGTTGCCCACGTAGCCCAGCACCTCGCCGATGGAGACGGTCTGGCCCGGGGAGACGGCGAAGCCGTGCATATGGGCGTAGAGGGTGGTCATCCCGCCGCCGTGGTCCACGATGATGGTGTTCCCGTAGCCCCCGATCCAGCCCGCGTAGTCCACGCGGCCCGACTCGGCGGAGTGGATCTCCGCGCCGTTGGCGCCGGCGATGTCGATCCCCTCGTGAATCCGTCCCCAGCGCGGGCCGTACTCGGAGGTCACCCGGTCGACCAGCGGCCAGCGCACCGCGCTCGGCGGGATCACGACGCCGACGGCGGGGCAGTCGATCCAGCTGCCGTCGCCGTCCAGAGGTCGGCGCGGGTTGTCGTAGCAGATGGCGCGGCGACGATCCCGCTCGGCGGCCTCGAGTTCGATCTCGACGACCCGCGCGGCCATGATCGCCGCGACCTCTGCCTGGGCCGCCTCGAGCGCCTCGATCTCGTCGTGCAGCTGACGGATCCGTGCCTGCAACTCGGCGTGCAGCGCCGCCTGCCGGTCACGGTTGAGACTGTTCTCGGTGAGGGTCTCGCCTTCCTGCCGGGCAAGCACATCGATGGCCAGCTGCAGGTCCTCCAGGGTCTCGCGGCGCTCGCCGATCTCGGCGACGGCCTCGTCGAGGCTCTCCAGCAGTTCCTTGTCGTGCTCCCCCACCATGGTCAGCAGGACGTAGCGGTTCTCCAGATCGTGGACGTCGCTCACCTGCCACGACAGGGCGGTGCGGTGCTGGGTCGAATAGACGTACATGTCGACGAGCCGCTCGGTCGCCAGCCGGCGCCGGGCCGCGAGCGCGATCTCGGCGCGCTCCAACTCCCTCCCGGCCGCCCCGTGGAGGTCGGCGGTGAGGGCCCGGCGGGCGGCGATGTTCGCCAGGCGGGCCTCGGAGAGAGCGATCAGGTCGGCCGTGCGCGCCAACTCGGCCTCGAGTTGTGCCGTCGAGAGTTCCAGATCGGCGATCTCGGTGCCGAGGAGGCCCTGGTCGGCACCGAGTTGGTCGAGTTCCGCCCTGGAGAGGTTGAGGGACTCGTCGCCGGCGAGCCGGTCCTGCAGGTACTGATGGTCAGCGGAGTCCTGGGCCTGGGCAGGCAGCGAGAGCAGGAGGACAAGCAGGCAGGCGACGAGAAGCCGCGCACGTCGTGACATGTGTCGTTCGGGCCCTCAACCCCACTCGCCATTGGCAACATTAACCCCATTGGTTGCCAGTAGCAACAGGTCGAGGGCGGGATTTCCCCCCGAGCGTGCAGGGCGCGGGAGCGCGCGACCCCCCGGATGGCCTCTTCCGGCGGCATCCCGCCGGCGGGAGACTCAGCGAGCGAGCACCTGGAACGCGAACGCGGCCAGGAGCGCCAGGCCGCACAGCAGGCTCAACGTGATCAGCATCCGCGTGCTCACCGCGGCGACGCTAGCGGCCGGCGCGGACCTAGCGTGGGCCGTGAAACGTGCAGCGGCCCTCGGAGGTGTCGTGAACCGGTCAGCCAGCGGGCCCGTGGTGATCGCGGGATCGAGCGGCCTCATCGGTCGGGCCCTGATCACCGAACTCCGACGCCGGGGCGCAACGGTGCTGCGGCTGGTTCGTCGCCCCGCCGCCGCCGGCGACGAGGTCATGTGGGATCCGGCCGTCGGCAGCCTCGACGCCACCGCGCTCGAAGGCGCCGGAGCGGTGATCAACCTGGCGGGCGCCGGCATCGGCGACCGCCGCTGGAACGCCGGCCGCAAGCAGGTGCTGCGCGACAGCCGAATCCGGAGCGCCGCGCTGCTGGCAGCGGTCGTCTCGGACCTGTCACGGCCGCCGGAGGTGATCCTCAGCGCCTCGGCCATGGGCTTCTACAGCGAGCAAGGCGACAGCATCGTGACCGAGAGCACCGGCCCCGGCCGGGGATTCCTCGCCGAGCTGTGCCAGGACTGGGAGTCCGCCGCCCAACCGGAGGCGGCGGTGCGCACGGTGCTGATGCGCACCGGCGTCGTCCTGTCCGCCGACGGCCCGTTCCTGCGCCGGCAGTTGCCCCTGTTCAGGCTGGGACTCGGCGGCCGCCTGGGCCCCGCCGACCGCTGGGTGAGCTGGATCTCCCTGACCGACACCATCGCCGCCATGATCCACCTCCTGGACAGCAAGATCGCCGGCCCGGTGAACCTCACCGCCCCCAACCCCGTCACGAACGCCGAGTTCACCCGAGCCCTCGGCCGCGCACTCCGCCGCCCCGCCATCCTGCCCGTCCCCCTCCTGCTCCCAAGCCTCCTGCTGGGCTCCGAAGCAGTCGCCGGCCTAACCCAGAGCGTCCGCGTGATCCCCGAGGCTCTCCTGAACGACGGCTTCGAGTTCACACACCCTGAGGTGACTGAAGCACTGAGAGCAGCCCTCGGCCGCTGAAGCGGCGCCGCTCAGCCCAGGACTGGATTCCGGCCTTCGCCGGAATGACGCGGCAGTGGACGCAGACACCCGAGGGCGGGGGGCCGGGGGGCCGGGCTGCGACGCCTGCGGAGCACGCTGAGCCTGCGAAGCGTGCGGAGACGAAGGAGCAGAACGGCACCCCGAACCCCCGCCCGGACAACCGCGGAATGGCTCAGCCGCGGCCGCCGCCCGGTAGGACCCGGTAAGCGTCGTAGACGTTGCCGACCCGGCGCACCGCGTGCAGCACCGAGGAGAGTTGCGCCCCGTCGGAGAGCTCCAGCTCGAAGCGCATGATCGAGGCGCCGTCGGCGCCGGCACGGGCGTTCACCGAGGTGATGTTGGCCTGCTGCTCGGAGACCGCCACCGCCACGTCGCGGAGCAGGTGCGGCCGGTCGAGCGAGCGCACCTCGATGGCGGCGGTGAACACCGTGGCGGCCCCCTCCTCCCATTCCACGTCGATGATGCGCGCCGTCTCGCCGTCACCGCCGAGCGCCGCGGCGTTCGCGCAGTCGGCCCGATGGATCGAGACACCCCGGCCGCGGGTCACGAAGCCGATGATCTCGTCGGGCATCACCGGCGTGCAGCACTTGGCCAGGCGCACCCACACGTCGCCGAGACCCTCCACGTGCACCCCCGCCCCGCCGGAGCGCTTCTGGGTGGAACGCCGGGGCGCCAGGGCGGTCGCCGAGACCCGCTCAACGGGCTGGGCGCCCTCGGCATCCTCGCCGCGCAGGCGGCGGGCGACCCGCTCGGTGACGGTGCGCGCCGACAGGTGGCGCTCCCCGACCGCCACGAACAGGGCCTCGGTGTCGTCGTAGTTGAGAGCCTTCGCCACCTCGAGCAGCGTCTCGGACCGGATCACCGGGGCGATCGGCAGCGATTCCCGGCGCAACTCGGCGGTGATCTCGTCGCGGCCGCGGGTGAGGGCCTCGGTGCGGCGCTCGCGCGTCAGCCACTGGCGGATACGCGAGCGCGCCCGGCTCGTGGCGACGAACTGCAGCCAGTCCTGGGACGGGCCCGCGTCGGGATCCTTCGAGGTCATCACCTCGACGGTGTCGCCGGTGGAGAGCTTCGTGGTGAGTGTGACGAGGCGGCCGTTGACACGGGCGCCGATGCAGCCGTGCCCCACCTCGGTGTGGATGGCATAGGCGAAGTCCACCGGGGTGGCGCCGACCGGCAGGGTCACCACGTCGCCCCGGGGCGTGAAGACGAACACCTCGTCCTGCTCGAACTCGGTCTTCAGGTTGCCGAGGAACTGCTCGGGGTCGTCGCTCTCCTCGGACCAGTCGATGATCCGGCTCAGCCAGGCCAGATCCCCGCCGCTCTCCTCCTTGTAGTCCCAGTGGGCGGCGACGCCGTGCTCGGCCCGGGCGTGCATCTCCCGGGTGCGGATCTGCACCTCCACCACTTTGCCCTGCGGCCCGACCACCGCCGTGTGCAGGCTCTGGTAGAGATTGAACTTGGGCATCGCGATGTAGTCCTTGAACCGCCCCTGCAGCGGCTTCCAGATGGCGTGCACGGCACCGAGCGCGGCGTAGCAGTCCCGCACGTTCTCGGTCACGATCCGCATGCCCACCAGGTCGTAGATGTCGCTGAACTCGCGGTTCTTGAGCACCATCTTCTCGTAGATGCTCCAGAGGTGCTTGGGCCGGCCCGTCACCTCGGCGCCGATGCCGAGTTCGAGCAGCCGTCCCTCCACGCTGACCAGCAACTGCGCCAGGAACAGGTCCCGCTCGGGGTCCTCCTCGGCGACGAGGTGATCGATCTGGGCGTACCACTTGGGATGGAGCGCGGCGAAGGACAGATCCTCCAGCCGGCTCTTGAGGTCCTGCATGCCCAGCCGGTGCGCCAGGGGGGCGTACACGTCGAGGGACTCCCGTGCCACCTGCTGCTGCTTGGTCGGCGAGAGAGCCGCCAGCGTGCCCAGGTTGTGGAGCCGGTCGGCCAGCTTGATGATGAGGACCCGCAGGTCCTTGGCCATCGCCACCAGCATCTTGCGCAGCGAGGCGGCCTGGTGGCGCTCCCGGGTCGTGAACTCGACGCGGTCCAGTTTGGTGACGCCGTCGACGATCTTGGCAACCTCGGGGCCGAAGTCGGCCTCCACGTCGGCGAGCGTGCGGTCGGTGTCCTCGATGACGTCGTGCAGCAGCGCGGCCGCCACACTCACGTCGTCGAGACCCAGGCGGGCGACGATGCGCGCCACGCTGAGGGGGTGCTCCACGAAGGGCTCGCCCGACTTGCGACGCTGGGCCTGATGGGCGCCGGCGGCCCAGGCGTAGGCCCGCTCGATGAGATCGGTGTCCGCACCGGGGAAGTGCGATGTGTACTCCACCAGCAGCGACGTGATCGGCCCGGCCGCCGGATGTCCCCGCCAGGGCTGCAGCGTCCCCCAGGGGGAGGGGCCCACGTCCTCGGCGGCGGCGGGAGCGCCGGAGGCCACGCCGGTGCTCACGCTCTCAGCCTCGCATTCGGCCCGCAGCCCACCCCCACAGCATCGCAGGCCCGGCTGCGGATCACTCGCCGGTTCTCACTCGTAGCTGACCAGCGACTCCACGCGCACCCCGTCGAGGCGGCTCCGCCCGCCCAGGAACGCCAGCTCGACGAAGAAGGCGCAGCCCACGAGCCGGCCGCCGGCGCGTTCCACGAGGTCGCAGGTCGCCCGGGCGGTGCCGCCGGTCGCCAGCACGTCGTCCACGATGAGCACCCGTGCGCCGGGAGCGAAGGAGTCGACGTGCATCTCGAGGCTGTCGGTGCCGTATTCCAGCTCGTAGGTCACGCCGACGGTCTCCGCCGGGAGCTTTCCCGGCTTGCGCACGGCCGCGAACCCGGCGCCGAGGCGTTCGGCCACCGGGATGCCGAAGATGAAGCCGCGGGCCTCCGCCGCGGCCACCGCCTCGACACCGGCGCCGGCGAAGCGTTCCGCCAGCGCGTCGGCACAGGCCCCGAAGGCGCCGGGGTGTGCCAGCACGGGCGTGATGTCCTTGAAGCCGATCCCGGCGACGGGGAAGTCCGGAATCTCCCGGACCAGTTCCCGCCAGAGCGTCTCGGCGTCACCCGCGTCCATCATCCGGCGGTCCCCATGCCTGAAGCCTGCCTCACTTGCGCCGCTTCTTGGCGGGCCGCGCCGGGTGGCTGCGGGTGGTCGTGACGCCGGACCGCCCCACGGGTCCGCTGCCGGACCGCCGCGGGCGAGGCGCCGCGGCGGCGGGACGGCGCTCCCGCGATTGCGGCCGCTCCCCCGGCCTCTCCCCGGTGACCCAGACGTGCAGCCAGGCCACCAGCGGCGAGGCCACGAACAGCGACGAGTAGGTGCCGGCCAGCAGACCCACCAGGAGCGCGATCGAGAACTCCTGCAGCGTCACCGCTCCCAGCGCGAAGCGACCGATGATCAGCAGCGACAGCACCGGCAGCACCGACGTGATGGTGGTGTTGATCGAGCGCATGAACACCTCGTTGACCGAGCGGGTGACGATCTCGAAGTACGGGTCCTTGCGGGTGCGGGCGTTGCCGCGGATCTTGTCGAAGACGACCAGCGTGTCGTACAGGGAGTACCCCAGGATCGTGAGGAAGGCGATGACCGTCGCCGGCGTCACCTCGATGCCGAAGAGCGCATAGAAGCCGACGGTGACGACGATGTCGTGGCCGACCGCGACGAGGGCCGACAACGCCATCTTCCACTCCATCCGCAGCCAGATGTACACGGCGATCACGATGAAGAACACGATGAGCGCCAGGCGCGCCTTGCTGGTGATCTCGGCTCCCCAGGACGGGCCGACCGCCGAGAACGAGATGTCGTTGGGACTGATGCCGCCCAGTTCGGCCAGTGCGGCCGAGACGGCGGCGACCTCTGCGGTGTTGGTGGCGGCAACCTCGGCGCGCACCCGCACGACACCTCCACCGAGCTCCTGGATGCGGGCGTCGGCCTGCCCCACCGCTGCCAGCGCCTCGCGGACCTCGGCGACCGAGTGCCCGGCCAGCGGAGCCTCCCAGAACGTCCCGCCCTCGAATTCGATCCCCAGGTTCAGACCCCTGAACAGCCAGGCGCCCCCGGCGATGAGCAGCACGACCACCGACAGCACGACCGAGCCACGCCACAGCCGCTCGAAGTCCAGGTTGACCTGGTTGGCGTACATGCGCCGCAGGCCACCTCGCACCGTCAAGGGCTGCTCGCTCACGTCCGCGCCTTCCCGGTGGCCGGGCTGCCGGTTGCCGGCACCGTCGATTCCGCCGTGGCCGCCGCCACCACCGTCGCCATCCCCACCAGCGCCGGGCGGTTCGCACTCCAGCGGGCGAGCCCCCGCACGACCGGGCGCAGGAAGAAGTACGTGGCCACCAGGTCCAGGATGGAGGCGATGGCCAGCATGGCGGCGAAGCCGCGCACCGAGCCGATCGTGAGCAGCCAGAGGATGCCGGCGCCGATGAGCGTGGCCAGGTTCGCCCAGAAGATCGTCCGGAAGGCCACCGGGAACGCCTGGTCGACCGAACTGCGCAGGGTGCGCCCGCCCAGCACGTCCTCCTTCAGGTGCTCGAAGTAGACCACGTTGGAGTCCAGGGACACGCCGATCGCCACGATCAGGCCGGTCACGCCGGCGAGGGTGAGGGCCAGGCCCCGGGTCTCCGACAGGAACGACAGGATCACCCACAGCAGCACGCCCGACACCATCAGGCTGCCGAGCGCGGCGGCGCCCAGGAACCGGTAGTAGGCCAGCATGTACAGCGCCACCAACCCCAGGCCCACGATGCCGGCGATGAGCCCGGCCCGCAGGGCGTCACGGCCCAGCGTGGCCGAGACGGTGCGCACCAGCCCGCTCTCGGCGGGATCCTCGAACACCAGCGGCAGGGCGCCGTAGTCCAGCACCAGCGCCAGGTCGCGCGCCTCGGCCTCATTGAAGGCGCCGGTGATGTTGATGCGGTCGCGCTCGAACGCGCGGGCGTTGACGACCGGCGCCGACTCGACGACGCCGTCGAGCACGATGCCGAGCTGACCGGTGGGGCACAGCAGCGGATCGGGCGACTCGTAGTAGCAGGTGCGGGCGGCCGCGTTGAACCTGTCGATGCCCTCGGCCCCTTCGAGGGCGGTGACCTGCACGTTCCACTGGGCGAACTCCAGGACCGGCGTGGCGCTCTCGAGGGCGGCCCCGGTGACCAGGGCCGGGCCCAGCAGGAAGTGGAACACCTGGCCACCGGTGTCGGGCCTGCCGGGCAGGATCACCGCGGCGTCGGCGTCGTCGTCCGCAGGGGCGGTGAGGGTGCCCTCGAGCAGGTCCTCGACGTTCAGCTCGCCGGGTTCACCGGCGTCGTCGGCCTCGTCGGCCTGCTCCGATTCCTCGAGGGCGGCCTTGTAGGCCTCGATCTCGGCGCGTGACACCGAGCGGGCCAGCAGGGGCCGGAAACGCAGCTCGGCGGTCTGGCCCACGAGCGAGATCGCCCGCTCCTGGTCGTCCACGCCCGGCAGCTGCACCACGATGTTGCCGCCCTGGGTGGTGATGTCGGGTTCGGCCACGCCGAGGGCGTCGACTCGGTTGCGGACGATCTCCAGGGCCTGATCGAGCGCCTCGGGCGTGATCTCGGTCTCGCCGGGCACCGGGCGCAGGACTACTTCGACCCCGCCCTGCAGGTCGAGGCCCAGCAGCGGTTCCTGGTTCGTCACCAGGTTCCCGACCAGCAGGCCGGCGGCAAGGACGAGAATGCCGACGAGAGACCGGTTGCGGCGCAACCCCGACGCCAGTTGCTCCATCATCTCGACGACTCCGGCAGGGGATCCACCGAGGGGCTACGTCGTCCTGAGGGCGCGAACGCCATCACGAACCGGAACTGCGCCGGACTCAGTCCGAACTCTCGTCCTCCCAGTCGTGGTACGTGATCCGTTCGGCGATGGAGTCACGCGTGACCTTGACGCGGACGTTGTCGGCGATGTCCACGAGGACGGTCTGCTCGTCGAAGCTGGCGATCCTGCCGTAGACACCGCTCGACATCAGCACCTCGTCGCCGACCTCGAGCTTCGAGAGCATCTCCCGGCGGTTCTTCGCCCGCCTCTGCTGCGGCCGCAGCAACACCAGCCAGAGCAGCGCCATGATGATGATCAGCGGCAGGAAGCCACCGAAACCGCCACCGCCGCCGTCCTCGGACGTGGTCGTGCACGCCCCCGCGACGAACAGGATCAGGAGGAATAGGAAGCTGCGCACGTCACCCGCCTTGTGGTTCTGTTGTGGTCGCGTCGACGCCGGAGCGAACCGGGCGCGGTGGGAAAGGTTAGCCCGTCGGCGGTCGTCTGACGATCCGGGCGATCGGCGCGCCGGGGGGATCCTCAGTGCCCCCAGACGGACCGAACCTCCCCGGCGTGCGTCTCGAAGCGGCCCTCGGCGATCGCACGCCGCGTGGCCTCCATCAGGTCGAACAACCAGGCCAGGTTGTGCAGCGTCAGGATCCGCGTGGCGGCCGTCTCGCCGACCATCAGCAGGTGGCGCAGGTAGGCACGGGACCAGCGGCCGGCCGGGTCGCGCGCCAGCGCCTCATCCAGTGGACCGTGGTCGCGCGCGAACCGGGCGTTGGTCAGGTTGAGGCGGCCCTCCGACGTCAGGACGGTGCCGTGGCGAGCCAGGCGCGTCGGCAGCACGCAGTCGAACATGTCGACGCCGACGCCGACGGCCTCGATGATGCTGAGCGGGTCGCCGACGCCCATGAGGTAGCGGGGGCGGTCGGCGGGCAGCATCTCGGTGGTGGCCCGCAACGGCTCGAGTCGCTCGTGGCGCTCCTCGCCCACCGAGAGCCCGCCGACGGCGTACCCCTCGAAGCCGATCTCGGTCGTCCGGGCCGCGCTGGCACGGCGCAGGTCGACCTCGAGGCCGCCCTGCACGATGCCGAACTGAGCCTGCGCCGGGGGCGCGATCGACCGGTGCGCGGCGCGGGCGCGGGCCGCCCAGTCGGCGGTCCGCTCGACCGCCTCCTCGATGACCGGGCGCGGCGAGGGCAGCGGCGGGCACACGTCCAGCACCATGGCGATGTCCGAGCCCAGGAGCGCCTGCACCTCGACGGCCCGCTCGGGGGTGAGCGTGTGCGTGCTGCCGTCGTAGGTGGAGCGGAAGGTGGCTCCCTCGTCGTCCAGCTTCGGCTCGAGGCTCATCACCTGGTAGCCGCCGGAGTCGGTGAGGACGTGGCCGGACCAGTCCATGAACCGGTGCAGGCCGCCGTGTTCGGAGATCAGATCGGCTCCCGGACGCAGCATGAGGTGGTAGGTGTTGGCGAGTACCACGGCGGCACCGAGATCCTCCAGGTCGGCACTGCTGAGGGTGCGCACCGCCCCGCGGGTCCCGACCGGCATGAACGCCGGGGTGGCGAAGGATCCCCGCGGCGTCGTGACCTCGCCGGCCCGGGCGCCCCCGCAGCGGGCGGTCTCGGTGAAGCTCAGCATCCCGGCCCCCCGCACCTGCCGACCGGCCCCGGCCCCCCGCACCTGCCGACAAGCATGGCGTCACCGAAGGAACCGAAGCGGTAGCCCGACTCCAGGGCGCTCTCGTAGAGCCGCCGCCAGCGCTCGCCCACGAACGCCGCCAGCAGGCACAGCAGGGAGGACCGCGGCATGTGGAAGTTGGTGAGCAGCACGTCGGTGACCGCGAAGGGGTGAGGGGGGCGGATGAAGAGCTCGCTGGACCCCGCCAGGTCGCCGCTGACCGCCGCCGTCTCCAGTGCACGCACCACGGTCGTGCCGACCGCCACGACCCGGCGGGCCTCCCCGCAGGCGGCCCAGGTCTCGGGCGGCACGGTGTAGCGCTCGCTGTGCATCACGTGGTCCTCGAGCCGGTCGGCGGTGATCGGGCGGAACGTGGCGACGCTGATCCCCAGATCCAGGCGCGCCACGCCGATCCCGGCGGCGCCGAGGCCGGCCAGCACCTCCTCGCTGAGATGCAGGCCAGCCGTGGGGGCCGCAGCCGAGGTGGGGCGCCGGGCGTAGACCGTCTGGTAGCGCCCCGAGGGCACCGGATGGTGGATGTAGGGAGGCAGCGGCACCTCGCCGAGCTCCTCCAGCAGGGTCGCGATGCTGGGGTGCGCCAGGGCGGTGACCCGCCGGCGACCGTCCGGATAGCCCGGTCCGACCTTCAGCACCTCCCGGCCGGCCCCGTCCCGCAGCACCGTCCCGGCCGGCACGCGTCGCCCGGGCCGCACCAGCGCCTCGGCTTCGAGGCCCGGCCCCGGGGTCGTGACGAGCACCTCGACCTGCCCGCCGGTCGCCTTGCGCAGATGCAGGCGCGCCCGCGCCACCCTCGTGTCGTTGACCACCACGACGTCGCCGGGATGCAGCAGGCCCGGCAGGTCTCGCACGCGGAGGTGCCGGATCCCCCCGCCGTCGCCGCCGTCGACGAGAAGCCGGGCGTCGTGGCGCGGCTCGACGGGTTGCTGCGCCACGGCCTCCGGCGGCAGCGCGTACTCCAGCTCGCCGGTTCGCATCAGTCGAACAGGCCGGCGGGCCTCTCTTGGTCGGCGTCGGCTCCGGTGTCGGCGGAGTGGCCCGCGGCCGTTTGCTCGCTGGGCGGTTCGAGCCCGAGATGCTCCCAGGCCGCCGGCATGGCCACGCGGCCACGCGGGGTGCGCATCATGAGCCCCTGGGTGATGAGGAACGGCTCGTACACCTCCTCCACCGTCTCGGCGGGCTCGCTGACGCTGATGGCCAGCGTGGACAGGCCCACCGGTCCCCCGCCGAAACCGCGGCAGAGCGCGTCCAGCACGGCGCGGTCCTGCTTGTCCAGCCCGCGGCCGTCCACCCCGAAGACGGCGAGGGCCACCTCGGCGGTCGCCTCGTCGATGCGCCCGTCGCCCTCGACCTGCGCGAAGTCCCGCACGAGGCGCAGCAGCCTGTTGGCGATGCGCGGCGTGCCCCGCGCCCGGCGGGCGATCACCGAACCGGCGACCGGCGTGATGTCGACGTCCAGGATGCCGGCGGTGCGGGCCACGATCTGCTCGAGTTCGGCGGGCGGGTAGAAGTCCAGCCGGGCCGTGAAGCCGAACCGATCCCGCAGCGGGCCGGTGATCATCGAAACCCGCGTCGTGGCCCCGATCAGGGTGAAGCGCGGCAGGTCCAGGGGGATCGAGCGGGCCGCCGGTCCCTTGCCCAACACGATGTCCACCCTGAAGTCCTCCATGGCCGGGTAGAGAACCTCCTCCACGGCACGGCTCAGCCGGTGGATCTCGTCGATGAAGAGCACATCGCCCTCGCCGAGCTTGGTCAGGATGGCGGCGAGATCGCCGGCTCGTTCCAGCGCCGGTCCGGACGTGGTCTGCTGCGCCACCCCCATCTCGGCGACCACGATTCCCGCCAGAGTCGTCTTGCCCAACCCCGGGGGCCCGGCGAACAGCAGATGCTCGGTCGTCTGGCCGCGCTCGCGTGCGGCGCCGCAGATGATGCCGAGGTGCCGCTTCAACTCGGTCTGGCCCACGAAGTCCTCCAGCCGCACGGGCCTGATGCCGAGCCGGTCGGCGCGCTCGTCGCGCTGCTCACCGGCATCGGCGCCCGCCGCCAGCACCTCGGTCCGCATCGTCCTCTCCCGCCGCCGTGCCGGCCGACCCGCCGCGGCTAGCGGGCGCCGGCGAGCTGCCGCAGCGCCTCGCGCAGCAGCTCCGAGGCATCCCCGTCGCCGGACAACCCGGTCACCACGGGGTTGACCTCATCGTCGCGATAACCCAGCTGCCCCAGGGCGGCGCGCACGTCGCTGTGGGTGCCGCCGGTGGCGACCCCTGCAGCGGGGACGGCGGCGGCGAACTCCGGAACCCCCAGGTGCGCCTGCAGCTCGACCAGCAGCCGTTGCGCCGTCTTCGCGCCGACGCCCGGCACCAGGCACAGGGCGTCGACGTCGCCGGCCGCCAGCAGCCGCTGCAGCGTCGCCGGGTCGTGGGTGCCGAGGATCGAGAGTGCCAGGCTCGGCCCCACACGGTTGGCGCCGAGCATCGCCTCGAAGCAGCGCAACTCGGCGGGCGATCCGAAGCCGTAGAGGGTCTCGGCGTCCTCGCGCACGTGGTGGTGGACGTGCAGCAGCACTTCCGATCCCACCTGACCCACCGATCGCAGCGTGGCCTCCCCCACCGTCACCCGGTAGCCGATACCCCCCACCTCCACGAGCAACTGGTCGAGGTGGCGGTCCAGCAGGCGGCCCCGCAGCGATCCGATCACCGGGTCGCCGCCACAGTCGTCTGCGGGGCGGTCGGCGGCGGGACCGTCGGAGATTGGGCCAGATGGCACAGCGCCACGGCCGCGGCGTCGGAGACATCGGCGGGGCGCAGCGGTTCGGGCAGGCCGAGCAGCATCTGCACCATCCGCGCCACCTGGTCCTTGCCGGCCGCCCCGTCACCGCAGGTGGCCAGCTTGATCTGGTTCGGGGAGTACTCCACCACCTCGGCGCCCGCCGCCACCGCCTCGGCCATGACCACCCCGGCCGCCTGCCCCACGCCCATCGCCGTGCGCACGTTGACCTGGAACAGCACCCGCTCCAGGGCCACCACCGCGGGCGTCAGCTCGGCGAGGAGGCCGCGGATCTCCCGCTGCAGCATCGCCAGCCGCTGCGGCACCGGCTCGTCCGGCGGCGTTGTCACGACGCCCGCGGCCACGGCCCGGGTGGCTGCACCACGGCCCGACAGGCAGGCGTAGCCGCAGCGCGACAGGCCCGGATCTATACCAAGAACGAACACTCGTACGAGGTTAGACGGAGGCGGCCAGATCCTGGAGGATTTCGTCGGGGATGTCGAAGTTGGCGTACACGTCCTGGACGTCGTCGTGATCGTCCAGTTCGCCGACGAGGCGCAGCACCGCCCGGGCCTGCTCCGTGGAGGCGACCGGCACGACCTGCGTCGGCAACATCGTGGATTCGGCGCTCTCGGGGGCGATGCCGGCGGCCTCGAGCGCGGCGCGCACCGCCGGCAGGTCGGACGGAGCGCAGGTCACCCGCCAGGTGTCACCCTCGTCGATGATGTCGTCTGCCCCGGCGTCGAGGGCGGCGAGCATCAACTCCTCCTCGTCGACCGAGCGGGGAACCGTGATCACACCTCCCCGGCGGAACTGCCAGGCGACCGCCCCGGGCTCCGCCAGCGAACCGCCGTGCGCGCGGAACAGGGCGCGGACCTCCGAAGAGGTGCGGTTGCGGTTGTCGGTGAGCACGTCGATGTAGAGAGCCACGCCCGCCGGGGCATATCCCTCGTAGGTGAACGGCTCGTAGGCCACCCCCTCCAGTTCCCCGGTGCCCCGCTTGATCGCCCGCTCGATGGTCTCCAGCGGCACCGAGGCGTCGCGCGCCTTCTGGTACATGGTGCGGAGCGTGGGGTTGGCGTCGAGGTCCCCGCCGCCGGCGCGTGCCGCCACCTCGACCTGCCGGATGAGACGGGCGAACAGCTTGCCGCGGCGCTTGTCGGCGGCGCCCTTGCGGTGCTTGATCGTGGCCCATTTCGAGTGACCCGACATCTACGCACTCTCCTCGCAGAACAGGCGGTGCAGGCGCAGATCGCCCGACAACTCGGGGTGGAACGTACAACCCCAGGCGCGGCCCTGGCGGCAGAGCACCGGATGGCCGTCGAGGGTGGCGAGGATCTCGACACCGGGTCCGGTTCGTTCCACGATCGGGGAGCGGATGAAGATCGCCGTCATGGGTGCCGGACCCAGGGCGGGCACCGGCAGTTCGGCCTCGAAGGACTCCGTCTGAGGTCCGTAGGCGTTGCGGCGCGCCCCGATGTCCAGGGCACCGAAGCAGCGCTGGTCGTCACGGCCGTCGCTGACCTCGGCGGCGAGCAGCAGCAGGCCGGCGCAGGTGCCGAGCACCGGCATGCCGGCGGCGAGGCGCTCTGCCAGCGGGTCGCCGAGACCCGCGGCGTCGAGCATCATCGACATTGTCGTGGACTCCCCGCCGGGCAGGATCAGCCGGTCCACGTCGGCGAGCTCGTCGGGGCGGCGCACCGCCACACCGGCGACCCCGAGGCGGCTCAGCGCTGCGAGGTGGAGGTCCGTGGCGCCCTGCAGCGCCAGCACCCCGACCTTCACAGCCAGCCTCTCACCGACTCCGCTCTCACCAACCCCGCTCTGCCAGCCGGGTCTCCAGGCCACCGAGCTCGAGGCCCGGCATGGCCCCGCCCAACCCGCGGCTGACCTTCAGCAGGATGGCGGGATCGTCGAAGTTGGTGGTGGCCTCCACAACGGCCTTGGCCCGGGCCGACGGGTTGTCGCTCTTGAAGATGCCCGAACCCACGAACACCGCCTCCGCGCCCAGTTGCATGACGAGTGAGGCGTCGGCAGGCGTGGCGACTCCTCCGGCGCAGAACAGCGGCACCGGTAGGCGACCCCCCTCGGCGATCTCGCGCACCAGCGCCACCGGTGCCTGCAGCCGCTTGGCCCAGTCGTACAGCTCGGCGCCGTCGGCGACGGTGATGCGGCGGATGTCGCCGGTGATGGAGCGCAGATGGCGCACGGCCTCGACGATGTTGCCCGTTCCGGCCTCGCCCTTGGACCGGATCATGGCCGCTCCCTCCGAGATCCGCCGCAGGGCCTCGCCGAGGTTGGTGGCACCGCACACGAACGGGACCGTGAACTGCCACTTGTCGATGTGATGTGCCTCATCGGCGGGCGTCAGAACCTCGCTCTCGTCGATGTAGTCCACGCCGAGGGCCTCGAGCACCTGCGCCTCTGCGAAGTGGCCGATGCGGGCCTTGGCCATCACCGGGATGGTGACCGCCTCGACGATGGACTCGATGATCTCGGGCGGGCTCATACGCGCCACACCGCCGTCGCGGCGGATGTCGGCCGGCACGCGCTCCAGCGCCATGACGGCCACCGCGCCCGCATCCTCGGCGATCCGGGCGTGCTCGGCGGTGACGACGTCCATGATGACGCCGCGCTTGAGCATCTCGGCAAGGCCGCGCTTGACCCGCGTCGTGCCCTGCGCACGCCCCAGGGGGGCGGGTGGGGCGGCTGCGACGGCGTCGGAAGGGTCAGTGGCGGCAGTCATGGTGCCAGTGTATGACCCAGCGGTTGGCTCACGGTCGGCGAGGGTCCCCCGGCCACCGCGGGGAGGCGGCGACAGCGGCGCGGGCGGCTCACAGGTCGCCGAGCACCGTGATCCGATCTGCCAGGTGAACCCTCTGGCGGCCGGGCCCGAGGGCCTCGTGCATCCAGAGGTGACGGATCGCCGACGAGCGCCTCGCCAGGTTCGGCGCACTCTCGTCCATGTGAGCCAGTGCGCCCACCAGACCGGGTGGGAACCGGGTCAGCCGGGCGGCGCTGACGTCCGCCGCCACGACCCGCGCCGCGTCGAGACGCCGCGACGCCCAGGACGCCCCGAAGGGACCGCCCAGCAGGCCCAGGGTGCACAGCCGGGTGTCACGGCGCGCCGTGCCGTCGGCGACGCGTGCCAGCAGGTGGGCCAGCGCGCCCTCCAACTCCACCGGGGCCAGGGCCTCCAGCAGCCCCGTGGTCACCGCGACCGTCGCGGTGCGCGGCCCGCGCCCGTACGCCAACGCTCCGCACGCGGCGTCGTCGATCACCGCCAGCCGCGGCACCGGCAGGCCGGCACCCAGACACAGCGCCTCGACGTACACCTCCATGCGCTCGGCCTCGGCTGCTTCCGGCGGGCGCGCCCCGGCCAGGCGACCCACGATCCGGCCCGCCGCGAGCGAAGTGCCGGCGATCAGAACCACCAGGACGCCGACGACGGCCAGGACGACGATCAGGACCGTCAACCCATCACCCCCTCGTAGACGGCTGCATAGCGCTCGGCGAGACGGTCCATCGAGAACCGCTCCGCCCGCTCGATGCCTCGAACCACCAGATCGCCGGGCGCCGCCAGTACCCGCCGGAGCTCGGTGGCGAGACGCGCGGCGTCTCCGGGGGGCACCAGCGAGGCTTCGATCCCCGGCCGCGCCACCCGGGTGTAGCCGGCGATGTCCGTCGCCACGATGGCCGTCTCGGCAGCCATGGCCTCGAGCAGCACCACGCCGAACGACTCGCCGTGCAGCGACGGGGCGCAGAACACGTCGGCGCCGCAGAGACGGCTGATCTTCTCATCCTCGCTGAGACGGCCCAGCCACCTGATCCGGTCGTCGCTCGCCGTGCGCCGCTTGAGGACCTCGGTCTGGGGCCCCTCGCCCCCGATCCACAGCACGACGTCGGGTGGCAGCCTGCGCATCGCCGCCAACAACACGGCGAGGCCCTTGCGCGGCTCGTGACGGCCCACGAAGAAGATCGTGGGCCCTTCGGTGGGATGCGGCTTGGTCTGGCGGAAACGTTCCACCGGCACGCCGTTGAACAACACCTCGTAGGTGCCGCCCAGGTGACGGCGGGCCAGCTCGGCGGCCTCGGCGGACACCGCGCCACGCCAGTCCAACCGGTTGCAGACCCAGCGCAGCACCGGCGAGACGTTCTCGTAGGCGGCGGATCCTCCGGCGGCGTGGAACGTGGCCACCAGCGGGGCGCGCTTGGACACGAGGGCGGCGAGCGAGGGGGCCGGCACCAGCGGTTCGTGCACGTGCAGCAGATCGAAGCGCTGGTCGCGCAGCACGGCGTAGCTGCGCTGGAACGCCGGGAGGTCGAAGGCGATCGGGGCGAACGAGCCGTTCGCGGCGATGAACAGCGAGTTGCCGATCGGGATGATGTCGGGCTCGGGCGGCGGACCGTCGCAGGGCCCCAGCAGGCTCACCGAGACGCCGCGGCGCCGCAGGGCCCGTGCCAGGTACAGAGCCTGCATCTGCACGCCCCCCGGAAGGGTGAAGCTGTAGGGGCTGATCATCCCCACGCGCATGGAACTCACGCTAGCGGCCGCCTGCGCCGGCATTCACTCCGAGCCGTTCCGGAGCGCCGCCAGCGCGGCGCGATCGCTCGGCCAGTTGGGCTGCATCAGATGCCACTGGGTGGGTGCGGTCCGGATCATCTCCTCCAGCCGATGGGCCAGAGCCTGCGTGGTCTCGCCGACGACGTCGCGGAGTCGTCCCTCGCGGCTGACCACCATCGGCGGCATGCAGACGGCGTGGCACTTCCCGTGGCGGCTGGAGACCACGACGCCCACGATCGGCGAGCCGGTGCGCCGCGCCAGCACCGCGGCCCCGCCGGGGAGGGTCGTGCGCTCACCGAAGAACTCCACCTCCACCCCGCCGCCGCCGATGTCCCGATCGGCGAGCAGGCAGACCACGTGGCCGTCGTTGAGAGCCCTCGTGAGCGCGCCGAGAGCCTCCGGACCGGCGGGCACGATGTCCATGCCGATGCGGCGCCGGAACCGTTCCATCCAGGCGAACAACTCCGGATGGTCGATGGGCTCCACCACCGCGGTCACCTTCATCCCCGGTCGCTGGGCCAACCAGACACCCGCCCATTCCCAACTCCCGACGTGCGGCAGCACCAGGATGGCCCCGGGTCCCGTGTGCCGGGCGTCGGAGATGTGCTGGTAGTCCTCGAACGTGAAGCCGGCGTCCACCTCGGCCGGGCCGGCGGCGGCGAGGCGGGCGCAGTCGACGTAGTAGCGCCCGTAGGCGACGAACGTCGCGCGCACGGCGCGCCGCATCTCGCCCCGGGTGGACTCCTCGCCGACGGTCCCGATCCGCCGCAGGTTGCGCTCGACGATCAGCCTCTGCTCACTGCGCCGCAGCGCCACGGCGCTGGCCAGCAGCCGTGTCCCGCCGTCGACCAGCCGGTCCGGCAGGCGCGGCAGGAACCGGGCGCCGAGCCGGTACTGCTCCAGCACCAGGCGCCGGCGAAGCCGCGCCCGCAGGTCCGAACCGCGCCGGAGGGGACCGCTCAGAACTGCCGCCAGATCTTGGTGAAGCGCTGCACCACGGTCACCAGCGTGAGCCCCAGCAGCGCCCAGAGGACGTAGACCAGCCAGCCGGGCACCAGCAGTCCGAAGCACAGCACCACGAACCGCTCGGCGCGCTCGGCGAGCCCGCCGCGGGCGTCGAGCCCCAGCGACTCCGCCTTGGCGCGCAGGTACGACACGAACTGCCCCGACGCCAGCACGGCAACCGGCAGCAGCGCCACGAGCCCATCGTCCAGCAGGTGATAGGTGAGCGCCCCGAGGATCAGCGTGTCGGAGATCCGGTCGCAGGTCGAGTCCAGGAAGGCGCCGCGCACCCCGACCGTGCCGGCGGCCTTCGCCACCGGGCCGTCCAGCAGATCGCCGAATCCGGTGAGGATGATGAACGTGAACGCCAGCCCGAACCGGTCGATCACCACCATGGCGGCGGTGGCCGCCGAGGCCGCCACCCCGAACAGCGTGACACCGTCGGCGCGCACGCCGAGGCGATAGAGCGTCGAGCCGATCGGGTCGACCACGCGGTCGACGCCGACCCGCCAGCGGCCGTCGAACACGTTCCCGCTCAGATCCCTAGCCGTAACGACCGGGGAGGTTGTCCCCGGTTGGGGGCGGGGGGCAGGAGCCTCCGTGCTCACACAGAGAAACTGCGCGACGTTGTCCCTGGGTTGAAGGGGGCGGGGCGCAGGAGCCTCCGTGCTCACACAGAGAAACTGCGCGACGTTGTCCCTGGGTTGAAGGGGGCGGGGCGCAGGAGCCTCCGTGCTCACACAGAGAAACTGCGCGCGGAGGCTCCTGCGCCCCGCCCCCAAACTCGACTCGACATGGGGCCAGCCTTTTCGCTCCGCTCGCGGACGCAGCCGCCCCTGCGCCCCGCCTCCACGCGCTAGCCCGGCGGTCCATGGATGTCGCTGTCGGCGAGGTCCGACCAGTCCTCGGGGTTGTCCTCGACGATGACGTCGAGAACCTTCGGTTCCACACCGTCGACGAGGACCAGGCCCCGCCGCAGGGGCCGGATCTCGTTCGAGAAGACCAGGATCCGCCAGGTGGGCCGGGAGAACCAGCCGCGCCAGCCCATCTGCGCCGAGGCGTGGCCCACCGGGAAGCCCACGGCCCGCACCGCCTCCAGCAGGGCGTCGGTCTCCTCGACGCGCAGGTCCCAACCGGCCCGGAAGTGGTACGCCGCCAGCACCAGCAGGGCGATCCCGGCCGCCAGGAAGCCCCCGTTGACGATGTTGGGGTCGCTGCCGATCGTCAGCGCCCAGGTGGCGATGGAGACGACGCCCAGGAATGCGTAGAGGGCGCCGGGCACGCGCCGGCGGCTGTTGTTGGGGAAGACGTAGGGCCCGACGTAGCCGCTGACGTCCAACTCCGGGGGCAGTTCGTCGCCGATTCCCTCGCCGGGCGGGTCGATGTCGCCGCCGGCGTCGGGCTGCGGCTCGTCGGTGGTCTCGGTCTCGGGGGCCATGTTCCGACGCTATCCGGCGTCGGGTGGCCAGGCGCCCCGCAGCTTGCGCCAGGTGTCCTCGAGCGTCTCGGGCAGCACGCGGGTGCCTCCCACGGTGGTCATGAAGTTGGTGTCGCCCGCCCAGCGGGGCAGGCAGTGGACGTGCAGGTGGCCGGGCACGCCGGCGCCCGCCGCCCGACCCAGGTTGAGCCCGATGTTCACCCCGTCGGGGTCGTAGACGGCCTGCAGCGCCCGCACCGCCGTGCGCACCGCGCCCCAGAGCTCACCCCAGACGGCGTCGTCGAGATCATCGGGGGAGGCGGCGGCGACGTAGGGAACCACGAGCAGGTGCCCGGTGGTGTAGGGATAGGCGTTCAGCAGGGCGTAGCTGTGCTCGCCGCGCCACAGCACGAAGGCCTCCTCGTCGGGGAGGTCGCCGCGGCCGATCGCCTCGAAGGGCGAGGAGAACCCCGCGCCCTCCTCGTCCCCCTCGGCGCTCACCGCCGCCACGTAGTCGGCTCGCCACCCGGCCCAGAGCCGGCCCAGCTCGCTCATCGCCGCTCGCTCCCGGGCCCGCTCATCAGCGCGGCGCCGCTTCGGCCAGCATCCGGTCCTTCAGTTCGGCCAGCGGGACGTCGCGCTCGGTCTCGGCGCCCCGCGGGTTGACGCCCACAGTTCCCGCCGCCACGTCGCTGGCGCCGACGACCAGCACGTAGGGAACCTTCTGGAGCTTGGCGGCCCGCACCCGCCGTCCCAGCGGCTCGTCGCTGGCCATCACCTCGACGCGCAGCCCCGCGGCACGCAGCTCGTCGGCGACCTCGGCGGCGTAGCCGGCGTGGTCCGCCGCCACCGGCAGCAGGCTGGCCTGCACCGGCGCCAGCCAGGTGGGGAACGCCCCGGCGTAGTGCTCCAGCAGGACCCCGAAGAACCGCTCGACCGAGCCGAACAGGGCACGGTGGATCATCACCGGCCGCCGGCGCTGACCGTCGGAGGCGGTGTAGTGCAGGTCGAAGCGCTCCGGCAGGTTGAAGTCCACCTGCAGCGTGGAGAGCTGCCACGCCCGGCCGATGGCGTCGGTCACGTCCACGTCGATCTTCGGGCCGTAGAAGGCCCCACCGCCGGGGTCGGTGACGTAGTCCAGGCCGGCGGACTCCAGGGCGGCGCGCAGCCCCTCGGTGGCCAGGTCCCACATCTCGACGGGGCCCACCGCCTTCGTCGCCGGGCGCGTCGAGAGCTTCGCCTGGAAGTCCTCGAAGCCGAAGGCCCGCAGCACCGACAGCACGAAGTCCAGCAGCGAGGCCAGCTCGGTCGGCACCTGCTCGGGGGTGGCGAAGATGTGGCTGTCGTCCTGCGTGAAGCCCCGGGATCGCAGCAGGCCGTGCACCGCCCCCGACAGCTCGTAGCGGTAGACGGCGCCCAGCTCGAACAGGCGCAGCGGGAGGTCCCGGTAGGAGCGCTGGGCGGACCGGTAGATCATCACGTGGAACGGGCAGTTCATGGGCTTGGGGTAGTAGGCGGCCCCGTCCAGCTCCATCGGGGGGTACATGCTCTCGGCGTAGAAGTCGAGGTGTCCGCTGGTCTCCCAGAGGACGGACTTGGCGAGGTGCGGGGTGTACACGAACTGGTAGCCGCCGGAGGTGTGGCGCCGCCGGCTGTAGTCCTCCATGAGGTGCCGCACCAGCGCCCCCTTGGGGTGCCACACCGCCAGGCCCGGGCCGAGTTCCTCCGGCCAGGACACCAGGTCCAGCTCCCGGGCCAGGCGCCGGTGATCCCGCCGGGCGGCCTCGGCGAGGCGGTGCAGGTGGGCCTTGAGGTCGGCGGCACTGGCCCAGGCGGTGCCGTAGATGCGCTGCAGCATCGGGCGGTCGCTGTCGCCGCGCCAGTAGGCACCCGCCACCCGCTGCAGGGCGAAGTGGCCCAGGCGGCCCGTGGAGGGTACGTGCGGCCCCAGGCAGAGGTCCACGAAGTCCTCGCCGTTGGCGTAGCAGCTCACCATGCCGTCGCCGCCGGCCTCGGAGGCCAGGTCGGCGTCGGCCTCGGGGTCGTCGCCCGTACCGGCGCTCACCCGCTCGATGATCTCCTGCTTGTAGGGGTGCCCGGCGAAGACCTCCAGGGCGTCGCCGGCGTCGATCTCCCGGCGCACGAACGGCTGGTCGGCGGCGATGATCTCCCGCATCCGGGCCTCGATCCGCTCCAGGTCGGCGTCGCTGAACGTGGCCCCGCCGGGCAGCTCGAAGTCGTAGTAGAAGCCGTCGGTCACCGGTGGCCCGATGGCGAAGGTGGCGCCCGGGTAGAGCCCCAGCACCGCCTGGGCCAGGACGTGCGCCGTGGAGTGGCGCAGCGTGTGCAGGCCGCGCTCGCTGCCGGCGGTCACGATCTCGGTGGTGGCGCCGTCCACCAGCGGCGCCGACAGGTCCACCTCGGCGCCGTCGACGGTGGCGATCACCGCGTCCCGGGCCAGCCGCCGGCCGATCGACGCGGCCAGATCGGCGGCGCTGGCGCCGTCGGGGAGGTCGCGCGCCGAGCCGTCCGGCAGCAGCACGCGAACCATGTCGGGAACGCTACCGGCGGGCGCCGCCCGGATCGCAGGCGGCGGCGTCGCCGGGCTGCTCCGGGCGGGGAGTCTCGCCGGTGCGCAGGTCCACCCCCACGAGCATGGCGGAGGCGGCGACACCCTGGCCCCGGCCGACGGCGCCGTCGATGCACTCCAGTGCCGCCGGCGTGTCGAGGTCGGCGTCGAGCGCGGCGCGCACGTCGCTGAGCGGGCCCTCGCCGGACGCGGCCGCCTGCCAGCGCTCGAGGCGTTCCGCGGCCTCGACCATCATCGCCGGCCGCCATTCCCAGGAGTCCCGGTAGTGGTGCGCCAGCACGGCCAGCCGCACGGCCCGGGGGTCGTACTCCTTCAGCAGGTCGCTCACGAAGATCAGGTTGCCCAACGATTTGGACATCTTCTCGCCGTCCATGCGGACCATGGCCTGGTGCATCCAATGGCGGGCGAACGGCTCACCGGTGGCCGCCACCGATTGCGCCCGCTCGCACTCGTGGTGCGGGAAGATCAGGTCGGACCCGCCCCCGTGCAGATCGATCGTGGTGGCCAGCTCGCGCATCGCCAGCGTCGAGCATTCGATGTGCCAGCCCGGCCGGCCGGGGCCCCACAGCGACCCCCACTCGGGCTCGTCGGGTGCCGACGGCTGCCAGAGCACGAAGTCCAGCGGGTCGCGCTTGGCGGGATCGTCGGGGTTCCCTCCCCGCTCGGCCGCCAGGACCAGCATCTCGGTGCGGTCCAGTTTGGAGAGCTCGCCGAAACCCGGGAAGGTCGCCACCTCGAAGTAGACCGCCCCGCCGGAGACGTAGGCGTGGCCCCGGTCCAGCACCATGCCGATGAAGCCGCGGATGTCGGCGATGGCCGAGGTGGCGCGCGGCTCGCTCCAGCACGCCAGCATCCCCAGCGCGGCCATGTCGGAGTCGAAGCGGGCGACCTCGGCCGCCGCCAGGTCCAGGTAGTGCACACCCACCGAGCGGGCCTTGCGGAGGATGTCGTCGTCCACGTCGGTGACGTTGCGCACGCAGCGCGTCTGGTGGCCGCGGTCGCGCAGCCGCCGCTGCAGCACGTCGTAGGTGAGGTAGGTGGCGGCGTGACCCAGGTGGGTTGCGTCGTACGGGGTGATCCCGCACGTGTACATCGTGACGACGGGTCCCACCTCGAACGGCACGATCTCTCCTGCGATCGTGTCGTAGATCTGCATCGGCCCCACAGCGCCCTCCGCCGGCGGCGGGTCGGTCACTCGTCGTTGAGACCCGTGAAGCGCAGCGCCACCCGGGTCTTGTAGCGGTGGTTCAACTGCAGCAGCACGGCGGCGAACGCCTCGATCGGCGCCGCATTGGACAGTTCGCCCGCGTCCAGCGGCCGCAGGTCGGGTATCCGGGCCACGATCTCCGCGGTCGCCTCGGTGGCCTCGGGATGGTCCGAGCAGATCAGCACGTCGGAGTCCACGTGCTCGTCTATCCGGCTGAGCTCCGTGGCCGGGACGTGGTGCAGGGCAGCCGCCACCTTGGCCTTGGGAACCGCCGCCTGGACACTGGCTGCCACCGACCCCCGCGGTGGCACGAGCGGCTGAAACTCGTGCGCCACCCGCGCCAGGGCGTTGCACATGGACACCACGATCTTGCCGTTCAGATGTCCCTCGACGGACTGCACCGTCGCCGCCGCCGCGTCCCAGGGCGTGGCCAGCACGATCAGGTCGCAGTCGGCGGCGCCCTCGTTGTCGGCCGACTCGATCGCAAGTTGCCTGTCGGGCCAGACGGCGACGAGCTTGTCGCGCGCCTCCATGGCGCGGTACTTGGACCGAGACCCCACGACCACCTCGAAACCCACACTCGCCAGCCGGACCGCGAGAGCCTTGCCGGCGGGACCTGTCCCGCCCAGAACACCGATGCGCATGGGGCCTAGGGTAGCTTGACGCCGATGGGCCTCTTGTCCGGAAAGCGGTTGCTGATCACCGGCGTGCTGACTGACGCCTCGCTGGCTTTTTCCGTGGCCCGGTTGGCCACAGCCGAGGGGGCGGAGTTGATACTGACCGGCGCGGGGCGCGGCCTGCGGCTCACCGAGCGCACCGCCCGGAAGCTGGATCCGGTGCCGGACGTACTGGAACTCGACGTCACACAGCCCGAGCACATCAACGCGGTGCGGGAGGCCCTGGCGGAGCGCTGGGGCGGTGTGGACGGCGCCCTGCACGCCATCGGCTTCGCCCCGCAGGTCTGCCTCGGCGGCGATTTCATGGCGGCCGGCTGGGAGGACGTGTCGGTCGCGCTCGAGATCTCGGCGTACTCGCTGAAGGCGCTGGCCGACGCGGTGACGCCGCTCATGGACGGCGGCGGTTCCCTCGTGGCGCTGGACTTCGACGCCACGGTGGCCTGGCCGGTCTACGACTGGATGGGCGTGTCGAAGGCGGCGCTGGAGTCGGTGGCCCGCTACCTGGCCCGCGACCTGGGTCCGCGGGGCATCCGGGTGAACCTGGTGGCGGCCGGCCCGGTGCGCACCATGGCGGCCCGCTCGATCCCCGGCTTCGCACAGTTCGAGGAGGCCTGGACCCAGCGCGCGCCCCTGGGGTGGGACGTCAACGACGCCGACCCGGTGGCCCGGGCGTGCGTACTGCTGCTGTCGGACTGGCTGGGAGCCACCACCGGGGAGATCCTGCACGTGGACGGCGGCTACCACGCCATGGGGGCCTGAGCCGGAGGATTGCCGCCGGTCGTTGCCGGGCCGTAGTGTTGCCGACCGACGGTGACGGGAGCCCGGAACGAACGGAGGGGTGTCATGCAGCGACCGATCGAGGTGATGGGTGAGGGCCTGGGCCACCCCGAGGGACCGGACATGCTGCCCGACGGGCGCGTCGTGTTCGTCGAGACCTACACCAGCGACGTGAAGGTCTGGGAGGAAGGCAAGGGCATCTCCGTCTACGGCTACTGCGGCGGCGGCACCAACGCCTGCATCGTCGGCAGCGACGGCGATGTCTACGTCACCCAGAACGGCGGCACGGTGGGGGCGTGGAAGGCACCCGATCAGGTGACGCCGTCGATCCAGCGGATCCGCCCCGATGGCACCGTCAGTTACGTGGTGACCGAGATCGAGGGTGTGCCGCTCAACGCGCCGAACGACCTGGCCTTCGGCCCCAACGGCTCGCTCTACTTCACGGACTCCGGCGAGTGGGACCAGGTCAACAAGCCCGACCCGAGCCGCATCTTCGAGGTCTTCCCCGACGGAGGTGGCCGGGTGCTGGTGGAGTTGGAGCCCGTCTACACGAACGGCTGCGCGGCGGACCCCGACGGCAGCGTCGTCTGGGTGGAGTCCTACACACTCGATGTCCGCCGCCGGCGCCCCGACGGCACCATCGAGCACATCTGCACGCTTCCCGATGGTCACGTGCCCGACGGCTTCAAACTGGACGCCGAGGGCAACTACTGGATCTGCGGGTTCATGTCCGGCGCCATCGACGTCATCGCCCCCGACGGCACCTACCTGGACTATCTGGAGTGCCCCTACGTGCCGCTGAACTGCTGCTTCGACGGCACCGACATGTGGGTCACCGACTTCGGCGAGATCACCGAGGTGACCGCCGAGGCACCCATGATCGGCCGCCTGCTGCGCGTGCGACTCGGCGTGCAGGGCATGGAACCCTTCCGGGGCGCCATCGCGTGATCACCGCCCTGCCGCGGTGCGGTCGCCACAACCGCGGCGGGCAAGGCTGAGCACCGGAACAGCTCCGCCGGCTAGTTCCGTGCGTCTTCGTCGCTGAAGTTCAGCCGGCAGAAGCTCACGTGCGGTCAGCTTGCTCGATCTCGAGCGGTGGTCGCGGGATCGGCGCCGGGGGGCCAGTGCGGTGTCCAGCATTCGGCGGTGCCGTCGGGGCGGAGCGCGCAGGTGTGTTCAGCGCCGACAGTGACGGCGCTGAAGGGCCCCCGCGGGGTGGGTTCGTGCCAGGACTCCGTGCTGTGCCAGCAGGTGATCTCACCGGTGAGGTCCAAGCCGCAGGCGAGTTTGCCGCCGGGGCGCAGCCCGCAGGCCGCGGCGGTGCCGCCGGTCAAGGTTGTGTAGGCGCCGTCGAGTGTGTTCGGGGCGCCGTCGTCGGTGTTCCAGCACAGAGCTTCGCCGCCGGGGCGCAGCCCGCACGTCGCCGTGGAGCCCGCGTCGAGGCCGACGAACCTGCCGCCGGGCGGCTCGTGGGTGGCGCTGCCGTTGTTCCAACACACCACCTCGCCCGTGGGACGCAACGCGCAGATCTCATCGTCGTGGAGGCTCACGTCCAGCGCCGTGAACGGACCCTGCGGCCACAACCCCCCGTCGCGGTTCCATCCCCTCGGCCGATCGTGATGCGTGCGGTCCCGCTCGTCGCCCGAGACACCGCTGTTGCGCAGGCCCCAGCAGACCACCTCGCCATCGACACGCAGGCCACACGCAAAGGACGTGCCCAGAGCGACCGCTTGGAACAACGCCTCCGGCGGCAACGCCTGCGCGTGGCCCAACTCGTCGTTGAAATCCCAGCACACCACCTCGCCGCCGACCTGCAACCCGCACGCGGTGGCGTATCCCACCGACACCGACACGAACTCACCGTCGGGCTGCATGTCGTTCAGGCATCCCACCGATCCGTCCACCTGCACACCGCACGGGATGACGAAACCCATCGACACCGACACGTACTCGCCTGCGGGCATCCAGTCGCCAAGATCGATGCGGTAGCCGTACGGCGTGCACTCCAGCGCACCGTCCACGTCGACAGCGCACGCAAGCTCGTATCCCCCACTCAGCGCCGTGAACCGCCGACCCGGGAACGGGAACTCCTCATACCGGTCACCGCTGCGATGATCATCCTCCCCGTCCCAGCACTGCAGCGTCCCGTCGGTGCGGATCCCGCACCTGCCTCCGGTCGGCCGGCCGTCGATGGTGATCCAACCCGGCGACTCGGGACGTTCCGGCCGGCGCCAGCACTCCGTGGACCCGTCACCGCGGAACGCGCACGACACGTCGGCGCTCAACGACACGAACCCCCCGTTCGGCGACACGCCTGCATCGGCGCCCACCGACTCTGACACCTCACCCTCCACCGACTCTGACGCCTCAGCCCCCACCGACTCCGACACCTCAGCCCCGCCCCGACCAGGCTGGTGGGTGCCCACGGTCGTCGGCTCGGTGCTGACAGTCGTTGGTGCGGTGCCGGTGGCTGCGCACGCGGCGGTGATCAGCGCAACAGCGGCGACGGCGAGCCGGCCCGGCCGCTTCAACGCGCCGGTCCCGCTACGCAGTTCAGGCAGCCACCGGCGAGCCCCACGCCTGAGCCGCATCCGGGTCACTCGGCGACCATGAACCCCACAACTACCCACCACGGCCCGGGCCTCCGGGGCCGGCATCTCGTGCCGTATCCCGATACGAATATCTCCTAATCGAGGTGTCAAGCCAACAGGGGATCCTCACCAACAGAGGGACCCTCAGTAGCTGAGCCAGCATTGGGGGGTGCCGTCGGTTCGGAGGGCGCAGGTGTGCCAGGCGCCGGCAGTGATGGCGGTGTAGGGGCCGGGCGGAGCGGCGGTGGGGATCTGTTCGGGCGGGTCGGCGTAGCGGTCCCTGTAGGGGCCGTCGCCCCAGCAGGTGACATCGCCGCTGGTGTGCAGGGCGCACGTGTGCCACTGGCCGGCGTCGATGGCGGTGTAGGTGCCCTCAGGTGTGTCTGTTTGGCCCCAGCGGTTGTCGCCCCAGCACAGCACGCCGCCGTCGCCGGCGCGCACCGCGCAGGCATGCAGGCGACCCACGGCGATGTCGCGGTAGGGCCCGCCGGGAATCCAAGGAGGCGGCGGTGCGAAGAAGTCCACCTCCGAGCGGTCCGGGCATTCGGCGTCGCCGTCGACGCGCAAGGCGCACACGTCGACGTCGAGAGCGCCGACCGTGCCGCCGCCGTAGCCGGCGCTGATCTTGGTGAACTCCCCCTGGTGCGCGAGCTGGCCGAAACCCCAACAGACCACCTCCGCGCCGCCGGCGCGCAATCCGCACGCCTTGCGCCAGCCCGCGTCGAGCGCCTCGAACGGTCCCGGCGGCGGGTCACCGTCGCTGGCCTGCCAACACGCCGCTTCGCCGCTGGGTCGCAGCCCGCACCCATAGCCGAAACCGACGGTGACCTCCTCGAAGACGCCTTCGTGCTCGACGACGGCCAACTCGCCGCAGGACACCTCGCCCGCAGCGCCCACCTGGCAGACGCGCCCGGACCCGGCGCCGCCCCAACACGCCACCGAACCGTCGGCGCGCACCCCGCACACATCGTCCCAGCCGGCGTCCAACGCCACGAACGGACCCGCCGGCAGGTCCCCCAGCACCCACGACAACCCCCCGGGCACACCCCGCCCCCGCACCCCGGCGACGGTCGCACCATCCCCGGAGGACACCGCCACCGGCGCATTCGCCCGGGGCGCACCCATTCCCGGCGGCCACCGCGGGCTCCAACACTCCAGCGACCCGTCGGGGCGGACCCCACACGCGTGACCCGCCGCCGCGGACACTGCGACGAACACCCCCTCGGGCCCGTGATGCCACCACGCCCTCTCGAGGAGGTACCAACAATCCACACTGCCGCCGGGCCGCAACCCGCACACGCTCCCGTCGTGCGCGCTGATCGCCGCGAACGAGCCCGGCAGCGGCGGCGGCGAGTGCCGATCGCCCCAACACACCACCTGGCCGCCGGGGCGTAACCCGCACGCATACCCCCCGGCGACGCTCAGCGCCGCGAACCGCCCCGGCGGTGGGCTGGCCCGCCCCCCACGGTCATCCCCCCAACACACCGCCTCGCCACCGGGGCGCAGACCGCACGCGAACCCCGCCCCGGTGCCCACCGCCGCGAAGGTCCCCACCGGCGGGCTCGCCCCCCACCACCGATTCGACCCCCAACACGCCACCTCGCCGCCCGCCCCCACACCGCACGTCAGGTCCTCACCGGCGCTCACCGACGTGAACACACCGCCCGGCGCCGTCGCCTGGCCCGCAGAATCCTCACCCCAACACGCCACCTCGCCGGCGACGAGCACTCCGCACCCGTGCGCCGCCCCCACACTCACCGACACGTACACACCCGCCGGCGGCGCCCACCCCGACGCGCCCTCACCCCAACACACCACCCCGCCACCGGACCGCACACCACACACACCACCCCTCCCCCCGTCAAGTGTCGCGAACGACCCCACCGGCGGGCGACGCGTGAACGCCTCATCGTTCCAACACACCAACTCGCCGCCCCCACGCAACCCACAAATCGTGGCCGGGCTATACCGATGCGGTGTCACGCTCACCGCCGTGAACGGTCCCTCCGGCGCCGCGCCCGGATACCGATTCCACCCCCAGCACGACACGCCGCCGCCGCAAGTCGCCTGCTGCGCCAGGCCCCAACACACGACCTCCCCGTCCGTGCGCACCCCACAGGAGAAGAAGTCACCGGCGCTCACCGACACGAACTCGCCCGCCGGCGGCCGATCCGCACCGAAGTAGGCCTCCCCCCAACACGCCACCGTCGCCTCCTCCCGAACCCCGCACACGTGGTCGAGCCCCACCGACACCGCCGTGAACCGGCCCTCCGGCGAGGACCGCAACTCCCGAGGCAGGGAATCGTCCTCGTCACTCCAACACGACATCCGCCCACCGACACGCACCCCACACGCGAACGACCAGCCAACCGACACCGACACGAACTCGCCCGGGGTCGCGTACACGTCCTCCGGCGACGCCAACCCGCCCGGCCCGACGGACACGCCCCAACACGTCACCCGCCCATCCACACCGAGACCACACGCCGATCCCTCGCCCACACTGACCGCAGCGAAAGCCCCCACCGGGGGCGACGCCGGGGGCGACGCCAACGCCGCGGCACCGAAATCCTCACGATCGAAGAATCGCCCCCAACACGCCAACGCGCCGCCCACCCGCACCCCACAAGAAACACCCACACCGGCATCCACAGCCACGAACCGCCCCACCGGCAACACTGCCGCACCACCATCCGCTCCAGAGCAAACCGCGGCCTCACCTGCCTCGACAGCACACAACAACGGACCGGTCTGACCCCAGCACACCACCTCGCCATCCGCACGCAGCCCGCAGCCGTGACCGCCCCCCAGACTCACCGACACGAACCCGCACGCCTCGGCAGCGGCCGCGCACTCCTCTAACACGCCACCATCACCCCTCCTGGACGCGTCGCTCGTTGGTGAAGTTCCACCGGCCTCGCGCGGCGGAACGTCGAGTCCCGGCGGTGGGGGCGGCGGCATCGCTGCGGCGACCTCTGGGACCTGCTCCGATGGGCCGACGTCGTCGGTCCGGCCCGCATCCGACGGGTCCGCAGGATCCGAGGCGACACCGCCGGGCGCCGCCGAGTCGCTCTCGAGTGTCGCCGAACCAGAGCCCCCAGCCGACCCGTCCGCCACTCCGCCGTCGGAACTCCCGGCACATGCCGCGGCGACGAGACCGAGCACCAGCAGCGCGACGCCGGCTCGTTCCGTGCGTCGCCGCTGCTGATGTTCAGCCAGCAGTCGTAGACGCCGCCGGCGCGTAGTCAGCAGGTGTGCCATCCGTCGGCGGTGAGGATGGTGAGGGGAGCCGGGTAGGGGACCGACGTGGATGCTCGGCGGCAGGTTCCGCTCCGGGCCGCCGGGGCCACTGCCCCAACATTCGGGTGCCGTCGGTTCGGAGGGCGCAGGTGTGCCAGGCGCAGCGCATAGGTACGCCACTGCCCCGCGGCGATCGCGCTGAACAGGCCGCGCGGGGACTCGCGGGGGATCTCGGGCGGGGGCTCGTCGGATAGCCGGTTGGACGCGGCGCATCAGGTGTTCGGCGGGTAGGCGGGGAGTGCGCTGGGTGGCCAGTGGGTGGTCCAGCATTCGGCGGTGCCGTCGGGACGCAGGCCGCAGGCGTGCGCCGCGCCGGTGGTGATGTGGGTGAACGGTCGGGGCGGGGTGGGCTCGTGCCAGATGGCTGTGGCGGCGTTCCAGCACTCTGCCTCGCCGTCGGGGCGCAGTCCGCAGAAGTGGTTGCCCGAGGCGCTGACAGCGCTGAAGGCGCCGCCGGCGAGGTTCGAGGTCCGATCGGTGTATGCGGCGCTGCAGGAAATCTCTCCGCCGGCGCGCAGACCGCAGCTTCCGGCGGCGATCACCGCGGTGAAGGCGCCGCTGGGGACCGAGAGCGGAAAGCCATGGGAGGTACCCCGGCAGATCATGTCGCCGCCGGGGCGGAGCCCGCAGACCGTCCCGTCCCCCACTCGGATCTCGGTGAACGGCCCCGCTGGGGGCGCCGCCACGGGATCGTCTCCAACAACGTCCGCGGATCCCCAGCAGGTGGCCTCGCCGTCGGGGCGCAGCCCGCAGGTGACGTCCTCGGACGCGCTGAGCGCCGTGAACGGCCCCTCCGGCGGCACCCCGGCGCGCCCACCGACCCGGGAACCCCAGCACGCAGCCTCACCGTCGGCGCGCAGCCCGCAGGCGTGACCCTCGCCGACGGCGACCGCCGCGAACGGCCCCGCCGGGATGTCCCAGTTCAGCGGCTCGACTCGACGGTAATAGCGAGTTAGTTCATGGCCCCAGCAGTCCACGGCGCCGTCGCGGCGCAGCCCGCATGTCGCCCAAGCGCCCGCGTCGAGGGTGGAGAAGGTCCCGCCGGGGGGTTGGTGCGTGGCGGTGCCGTCGTTCCAGCAGACCGCCTCGCCGCTGCTGGCGCGCACCGCGCAGATCCTCCCACTCGACAATTCCAGTGCGGCGAACGGCCCGGCGGGCCACAACCCGCGGGACTGATTCCATCCCGTCCGCGCGGTCCTGCCCTCGGGGCGTGTGGCGGGATCGTCGATGCGCAAACCCCAACAGCGCACCTCGCCGTCCACACGGAGGCCACACGAGAAGGAGCCGCCGACGGCGACGGCGGTGAAGGTGCCCGCCGGCGGCGACGCCAGCCCGTCGACGTCGTCGCCCCAGCACACCACCTCACCGTCCAGGCGCACCGCGCAGGCGTGCGCCCAGCCGACCGCCACCGAGATGAACTCCCCCGCCGGCGGCGCCGGCAACGGCCCGCGGCCGTACGGATCGTCATCACCCCAGCACACCAGCGAGCCGCCCACGCGGATCGCACAGGCGTCGCTCGAACCGACCGATACTGCCGTGAACTCCCCCGCCGGCGGGTCTGTGACCCACTCGGGCACCCACCGATGAACCTTCGGATCCCAGCCCTCGTAAGTGCATGCCAGCGTCTGGTCTGTACGGATCGCACACTGGAACCCTCCCGCGCTCAGCGCCGTGAACCGCTCGTTGTCGAACGGGTAGCGCTTCGGATGCCCCTGGGGACCGATCTCGTAGTGCTGACCCCAACACTTCAGCCGACCGTCGATGAGGATCCCGCACCGTGGCCCGGTGCCGTCGAGGGCCAAGAACCGCCCTAGATCGCCCCGCTCGCGGTAGGTGCGACCGGTGCGGCACTGCATCGACTCGTCGGCGCGGAACCCGCAGCCGAAGCTGGCGGAGAACGTCTCGAAGTCGCGGTTCAGTTCCCATCCTGCCGGCTCGGGCGGATCGGGGATCCAAACGCCCGCCACCAGACCCGCCGCCGCGACCACGCCCGCCAGCGCCGCCACCTGCCAGGTACGCCGCCTGCCAAACATGGCCCGCAATCCTGCGGTCGCCCCGCGCTCCGAGCGTCGCACCGTCTACCCCGAGTCGTGCTCCATGCGCCCTTCGGTGCTGTCCCAGACGGGCTCCTCGTCGGTCGCCGAAGCGCCGGCCATGGTCGCGCCGTCTTCGGCGTCGCGATCGCCGGCCGCGGCGGCGTCATCGGTGATCGTGAACGTGAACGGGTCGCTGTAGAGCCAACGGTTCAGCGCGGCGGTGGCGTAGGGGAAGCCGTTCCTCGGCGGGCACACGCGCGCCCCGCCGTGGGGGATGAAGCACACGAGCACCCTCCCCGCGGTGCTCAGCGTGACCGTAATGCGCCCCAAGGTCTGATCCGGTGTCGCCGCGGTGCGGATCACGTCACTGGAGGTCTTGTAGCGGCCCACCTCCAGCTTGTCGTAGGTGACGAGGTTCCGTGTCGGCTCGATGCGGTCCTCGCCGGTCGGGCGGAACGCGAACTCCACGTCGTGGCCCGCCAGGTTGGGGGTCCTCCTCACCGCCGCCACGCGTCCGGTGATCTCCGCCGAGGTGCGCTTCGTCTCGCTGACCGCCGGCGAGGAGCCCGCCGTGTTGCGGGCCCGGACCTCGAAGGTGTACTCGGTCCACTGACCCAGCCCCGTGAACGACGCGGCCAGGCCCGGCGTTGTCTTCGAGCCCGATGTGCCGCCGCCGCTGTAGCCGACCTCGTAGTCGTCCGCAGTGGAAACGTCGCTCCACGACAGCGACGCCGTCGTCGTGGTGACGCTCACCGACAGCGTCGCCGGCGCCGGCGGCGGCGCGATCGCCACAAGGGTGTGGTCGTCGCTGCCGGTGCCCTTGGCATCGTCGGTGGCGACCACCGTGATCCCGTGGCTCCCCGCCGCCGGACACGTGAACACAATCGACGGACCCGTTGCGGACACGGCGCCGCTCCAAACGAACCTCACCGGCGGCTCGGCCAGCGGCGCCGCAGCCGTCAACGTCACCGACTCGCCGACCACGCACTCCGAGACGCCCCCGATGCCCACCGCGAAATCGTTGTCGTCGATCAGCACCGTGACCGAAGTCGAACGCAACTCGCCGACGATGCCACCACCGGTCGCCGTCGCGGTGATCCTCAGCCACTCCGCCGACTCCCTCTCCGAATCGTTGACCGCCGTCACCGTCAACTCCGCTTCGGACTGACCGCGGCCCACCGTCACCTCCAAATCCGCCGGCGACACGACATAGTCGTCGCCGTCCGCGCCGCCGTGGCGCGTCACCGTGAACTCCACCGTCGCATCCGCACCCGCCGCCGCACGATCCAACGTCGCGGTGATTTCCGCCGACGGGTTCACAGCCGGATCCTCGCTCACACTGGACGACGACCGCTCGATCGACAATGCCGACGCCACCAACTCCGGCGTCGCCACCGCGACCGCCGACAGGTCGCTGTCGTGCACACCCGAGGACGCCTCGACACGGAAGTAGTGCGCCTTCCCGCCCTCCAGGCCCGAAATCGGCCACGACGTCGCCGTGCCCGGCACCCGCAGGCTGCCCAGCGCGTCGTCCGGGTCGCTGAACGTGGCGGTGTTCCACAACACCCGGTAGGTCGTCGCGCCCGCCACCGCGTCCCACGACACTCTCACCGACGCGCCCTCGGCGACGGCGCGCACGTTCCCAGGCGCCACCGGCGGCCCCGCCAGCCTGACCGTGTCACCCAGCGTCCACGAGCGGCTCTTCGCCCACGACACGTTCGCGAGGTCGGCGGCGCTCACGTCCGCGTGCGCCACCCACCGCACCGGCGAACCGCCACCATCGGTCGTGCGACGCTTCGGGTCGCCCCGCGTCACCCCCGCCACCAGGAACTCCCGACCCGTCGCGTCGAAACCCGCAACGAACGGCAGTCGCACCACCCCGCCCGACACCGCCGCGTCGCCCATCGCAAACGCCCTCTTGAACGAATACGCACCATCCGAACCCAGCGACCGGCTCCACACCACCAACCGGTGCAGATTGAACTCCGGTCGCCGACCTGTGTCCCGCGCCAACACCCCCTTGATCACCCAACCACCATCATCCACCAACAACGCGCTCTCCAACATGCCCGGGTGATACACCGCATGCACATCACCCACATCACGAGCCGTCAACGACTCCGAACCACACTCGCCCGGCTCTAGGACACCATCCTCAAGCTTGAGGTCGGTCATGACGCTCTTCTCCGAGTCGCTCGAGCAGTCTGTCAGATGCGCCTTGTAGTCGCCGAGACCGATGAAATGTCCCAGCTCGTGCAACAACGTCGCACCGAACATGCTGCTCTCGCTGTGCAATACATAGATCCAGTAGTCGCCCGGCTCGCCGCCGCCGATCATCGGCGGCGTCTGCCCCATCTTGCGCGTGTTCACACAACCCAGCGGTTTGGGCGAGCCACATCGGTCGGTGTCGACGTCGTAGTACACCGAGATATCGAACGAGTTCGCCCGACACCGGTTCTCACGATCGAACACCGGTCGCGGCGTGCCTCTCGTGGCATCGGCCGGCACGTGTAGGAGACTGTTCCACGCGTCCACCGCCGCCACGAACGCCTTGTTGAACTCGGTATAGGGGTCTTTCCCATCTACGACCGGCCCGAAGTCGCTCCTCGTGGCCTTGTTGCAGACCCTGATCGGGTCGTCGCCGCGAAGAATGCTCGGATGCACCGCCACGAACGCCCCCTCGGGAAGGCCCGGATACGGCCGCCAGTCGTTGCCCTCCGAACCGCCGTAGGCCACACCCTGCGGTTCGGCCACCGAACCGACGAGCGAACCGAACAGCGCGGCCACGTCGCGGGCCGTTCCCGCACTCGCCCCCGCCGGCGGGGCCACGACGTTCCGGTAGACCTCCGCGCCGGTACCCCAATCCAACACGATCTCCGATCCCGACACCGTGTCGAAGAAATGCGCCGCCCCGTCGGCGCCGATGTCGCTGACCCCGCCGAACCGCAGATCAAGACCGACCGGCAGGGTGATGAGCGCCCACCGTTCGCTGGTACCGAGAACATAGGTGCGTCCGGCGCGCATGGTGCCGTCGTTGTACTCGGTGGTGTAGGCGTCCTCGGCGACCTCGACGATGACGGTGGTGGTGGCGGTGTTGCCGTCGGCGTCGGTCACCTTCACGCTGATCGTCTTGGGGCCCGCCTCGACCACGTTGGTCGAAGCGTCCACATTGTCGAGGTTCACCCCCGCGAGCGCGCAACTCACCGACAGCACACCGGAAGTCTCCGAGGATCCACCCGCCGCGCTTGCAGCGCCAGCGGCGGCGGTGGTGGCGGTAGCAGGGCTGGTCACCACATAGGGGCCACGGCCACCGCTGATCGTGTAGGACACATCCACCGTCGCCACGCCACCGCGGCCCACTGTCGAAGTGGTGGCGGTGGTGTCCTCGGTTGACGTGGTGCCTGCGCCGCCCGCCGCTGGGGTGATGAGGACCGGGCGGCCCTCGCCGGTGAGGCAGTAGCTGGGTGCGGTCAACGTCAACAAGACCTCCCGGACCGTCACGGTGATGGTTTGGGAGACCGAGCCGGTGGTGTTGGTGGCGGTGACGGTGACGGTGGTCTCGCCGGCGGCGACGCCGGTGAGTGAGACCACCGAACCATCCGTGGCGACGGTGAGTTTGGTGGTGTCGCCGCTGGTGGCGCTGTAGGAGTCCACGATGCCGGCGAAGCCCTCGGCTACGTCCAGGTCGCTCGTCGCGCCGACGGCGACGGTCTGCGCGGCGAGGGTGCTGGCGACGGTGGGCGCGTCGGGGGCCTCCACGGTCACCGCGACGGTTTGCGATATCGAGCCGCCGGTGTTGGTGGCGGTGACGGTGACCGTGGCGGTGCCGGCAGCGACGCCGGTGAGGGTCACGACCGAACCGGTCGTGGCGACGGTGAGTTTGGTGGTGTCACTGCTGGCGGCGCTGTAGGAGTCGACGATGCCGGCGAAGCCCGCCGCCACGTCCACGTCGGTCGTCGCGCCGGCGGTGACGGTCCGGGCGGCGAGGGTGGCGGCGACGGTCGGCGCGGGAGGGGCCGCCACGGTCACCGTGAAGGTCTGCGACACCTCGCCGCCGGTGTTGGTGGCGGTGACCGTCACCGTCGGCGACCCCACAGCGACGCCGCTGAGCGTCACGACCGAACCGGCCACCGAGACGGTGAGTTTGGTGATGTCACTGCTGGTGGCGCTGTAGGAGTCCACGGTGCCGGCGAAGCCCGCCGCCACATCCACGTCGCTGGTCGCGCCGGCGGTGACGGTCCGGGCGGCGAGGGTGGCGGCCACCGTCGGCGCCGCCACCGCGACCGTCGTCGTCGTGGTGGTGGGAGGCGGTCCGGTGACCGTGAACGTGATCGACTGGGAGGTGCTGCCGTTGGCGTTGGTGGCGGTGAAGGTCACCGTCGCCGACCCGCCGGCCACGCCGGTCACCGTCACCTGCGACCCATCCAGGGACACGCGCACGACCGCCTCGTCGCTGCTCGTAGCGTCCCAGCCCGTCACGCCGCCGTAGAAGACCAGGTCCAGATCCACACGCGAGTAGCGGCCGGGGTCCAGCGAAATCTCCGACGGCAGATCCCAGGTGATGCTCGGCGGCGGCGGCGGCGCCGACACGCCCACGAAAAACCCCTGGCTCGCGCTGCCCGCACTGTTGGTGGCAGTCACCGTACCACCGTCGAACTCGCCGCCACACCGGTCAGTGACACCACCGACCCCGACACCGACGCCGTCGCGATGCTCTCATCCCGCACCGACACCGTATAGGAATCCACCGACCCCGTGAACCAGCCCGCCACATCCACATCAACCGTCGAACCGACCATCACCTCCTGGCGATCCGGCGTCCCCGACGCCGCCGGCGCCTCCACCTGACCCGACACCGGCGCCCCCAGAACAGAACCGAACAACACCAACACCAGCACAACCCCACCCAGATCGCGCCAAACGCCGCCACACGCCCTCACACCACGCAACCAACCCACCACGACAAGCCTCCCGGGAGCTATTACCGAAGACGCGCCCAATATTTGGTAAGAAGTGCTTAATACTTAGAAACGCGAATGTCAAATACTCAGTTAGGATCGCTACATAATGACCTTCACCTATGTGTAGTGAAGTATCTGATCGCTGCTCGACGCGGCCAGCGCTGCGGTGAGCGAGGGACGCGCCCGATCGGTCAGCGAGTGGGTCGGCGAGGCCATGGCCCAGCGGCTCGACCGGGACACGAGACTCGCCGTGCTCGACCGGCTCGTGGCCGAGTACGAAGCCGAGCACGGATTCATCACCAGCGACGAGATCGCGGAGCAGGCCCAGCAGGACCGCGACGCAGCCGGGTCGCTTCGAGACCGCGCGACCGTCACGGGCCCGGGAGTTGCAGCGCGCCGTCTCGCTCGATGACGAAGCCGTCGCGGCGGAGCGCCGCCAGGATGCGGCTTGCCCGGGGCGGGTCGTCTTCGAGGCCCATGAGACTCGCCGCCGCCGTGGCGGGCTGCGGGCCGGACCGGAGGGCCTCCACGAGACGTCCCCGGTGTTGGCGGTCGGATCCCTCGAAGCGCGCCTGGGCGACACTGACGCCCGCGGAGCCGTCCGCCGGGTCGGGACCCTCCCCGTGCCAGGCGCAGTGTGCCTCCAGCGGGCACGTTGCGCAGGCCGGGGCCCGGCGGGTGCAGACAGCGGCCCCCAGGTCGAACAGTGCCTGGTTCCAGACCCAGGACCGCCCCGCGGGCACCAGGCGGTCGGCCGCCTGCTGTGCCTCGGTCCGGGTCAAGCGACGCCCGGTCAAGCGTGCCAGCAGGCGCCCCACGTTGGTGTCCACCACGCCGACGTCACGCTCGAAGGCAAGGGAGAGCACGGCGCGGGCGGTGTACGGCCCGACTCCCGGCAACCCCAGCAGACCTTCGAGGTCGTCGGGGAAGCGGCCACCGGCCGCGGTGATGCGGCGGGCGGCGGCGTGCAGGTGCAGCGCCCGGCGGTTGTAGCCAAGCCCGCGCCATGCCTCGATGACGGCGCCCGCCGGCGCAGCCGCGCAGGCCGCAGGCGTCGGATACCGCTCGCAGAAGTCGTCGTAGCGCTCCAGCACGCGCGACACGCCGGTCTGTTGAAGCATCACCTCGGCCACGAGCACGCGCCACGGATCGCGGGTGCGGCGCCACGGAAGGTCGCGCAGCCGGGGCCCTGCCCACGCCACCAGCGCCTCCTGCAGCGCCCCCGCTGAGCCCGCAGACGGGTCGCCGGTGGCCGTGCCCCGCTGGGGCTCGGTTGCGGTCGCCGTGCGCACCCCCGCAGTGTCGCGGAAGCCGCGTGCCGCTGCAGCGGCACGCTCGGCGCGGAGGCCCGGGACCGCCGGGAATCCGCCTCGGGGCGCTAGTTTCGGAGCCCGTGGCGACCTCACCACCGCCGGATCTGGTACTGCAGCCGCTCACCGGGAAACCCCGCGCGGTGGAGGAATGGGTCACGACGTTCCATCTCGTCGTTGTGGCGCTGGACCCCTTCACCTATGAGAGCGGCTGGATCCTGCCCACGGCGGGCCGGGTGATGGGGAACTTCTCCGGCGCCGACTGCCGCGTGGGCTGGCTGGTGTGCGGCACCGAGGATCAGGCACGCGAGTTCCTGGGACCGTGGGCCGACCGGTTCCTCACCTTCGCCGACCCCGACCGGGCGATGGTGCAGGGCCTGGGACTCGAGCGGCTGCCCGCGATCGTTCACCTGAACCACTCCCTGGAGGTGGTCGGAGCGGCTGAGGGCTGGAAGCCGCGCGCCTGGCGGACCGTGACGAACGGGCTGGCCAAGGCCATGAGCTGGAGCCGGCCGAGGATCCCGACCCGCGACGACCCCTCGCCCTACGCCGGCACTCCCGCCGCCGGCTGAGATTCGCCGGCGCGCCCGGTACCGTTTACCGGGAGGCGCTCATGGACTTCGACTACGAGGACACACTTCCCGCCGGCCCCGGTGACGTCCCGTACCGGCTGCTCACCACCGACGGCGTGCGGGTCGTCGAGGCCGCCGGCCGGCGCTTCCTGGAGGTCGACGACGAGGCCATCCGGCTGCTGACCGCCGAGGCCATGCGCGACATGGCCCACCTGCTGCGCCCCGGGCACCTGCAGCAACTGCGGAACATCCTCGACGATCCCGAGGCCTCGCCCAACGACCGCTTCGTGGCGACGGAGCTGCTGCGCAACGCCAACATCGCCGCCGGCGGCGTGCTGCCCGGTTGCCAGGACACCGGCACCGCCATCATCAAGGCCAGCAAGGGCCAGCAGGTCCTCACCGGCGGCGATGACCGGGTCGCCATCTCGCGGGGCGTCTTCGACACCTACCAGACGTCCAACCTGCGCTACTCGCAGCTCGCCCCCCTGGACATGTTCACCGAGCAGAACACGGGCAACAACCTGCCCGCCGAGATCGCCATCGAGGCCGTGAGTGGCGAGGAGTACAAGTTCCTGTTCATCGCCAAGGGCGGCGGATCGGCGAACAAGAGCTTCCTCTACCAGCAGACGCGGGCCGTGCTCAACCCCGACAGCCTGCTGGACTTCCTGGATGCGGAGTTGCGCATGATCGGCACCGCCGCCTGCCCGCCGTACCACCTGGCGGTGGTGATCGGTGGCACCTCGGCGGAGTACGCGCTGGGTGTGGCCAAGCTGGCCTCGGCGCGCTACCTGGATCACCTCCCCAAGGACGGCTCCGATGGCGGCCGGGCCTTCCGGGACACCGGCTGGGAGGAGCGCATCCTGGAACTCACCCGCCAATTCGGCATCGGGGCGCAGTTCGGCGGCAAGTACTTCTGCCACGACGTGCGGGTGGTGCGCCTGGCCCGCCACGCCGCCTCCTGCCCCGTGGCCATCGCCGTGTCCTGCTCGGCGGACCGGCAGGTGCTCGGGAAGATCAACGCCGACGGCGTGTTCCTCGAGGCGCTGGAGACCGACCCGGCCAGGTTCCTGCCGGCAACGACCGACGAGAGCCTGTCGGCCGAGACGGTGGCGATAGACCTGGACCGCCCGATGGACGAGATCCGGGCCGCGCTATCGGCGCACCCGATACGCACGAGGGTGTCGCTCACCGGCACGCTCGTCGTCGCCCGCGACGCCGCCCACGCCCGCATCAAAGCCCAGCTCGACGCGGGCGGCGACATGCCGGAGTACCTGCGCCGCTACCCCGTGTACTACGCCGGACCGGCCAAGACCCCCGAGGGCTACGCCTCGGGCTCCTTCGGCCCCACCACGGCGGGACGCATGGACAGCTACGTCGAGCAGTTCCAGGCAGCCGGCGGGAGCCTGGTCATGCTCGCCAAGGGCAACCGCTCACGAGCCGTCGTGGACGCCTGCGCCACCCACGGCGGCTTCTACCTGGGCTCCATCGGCGGCCCCGGAGCACGCCTGGCCGCCGACTCCATCCGCGCCGTCGAGGTGCTCGACCACGCCGACCTGGGCATGGAGGCCGTCTGGCGGATCACCGTCGAGGACTTCCCCGCCTTCATCGTCATCGACGACAAGGGCAACGACTTCTTCGCCGAGGTCTCCAGACCCCTCAGAATCCGCCGCTGAACAGCCCCGACGCCACCGCCCGGACGACCGCAAGACCCCGGAGGGCGGGGGTGGCGGGGGGCCGATTTGCGACGCCTCTGAGAATGCCGAGCCCCCGCTCGGCATTCGAATCGAAGGAGCAAACGGCAGCCCCGACGCCACCGCCCGGTCAGGCAAGCGCCTCGCCGATGGTCTGGACCAGCAGCCCGGTGACCACGTAGGGGTCGGCGTTGGCGTTCGGCCGGCGATCCTCGATGTAGCCCCGCCCGTCCTGGTGCACCTGCCAGGGGATACGCACCGAGGCGCCCCGATCCGACACCCCGTAGCTGTAGGTGTCGTAGCGCTCGGTCTCGTGCGCGCCGGTGAGCCGGAGTTCGATTCCGTCGCCGTAGCCCGCGATGTGCTCCTCGGGCTTGCCGGCTGCGCCCAGCGCCTCGGCGGCGGCCACCACGGCCTCGTAGTTCTGGCGCATGCTGGCGGTGGACACGTTGGTGTGCATGCCGGCACCGTTCCAGTCGCCCTGCATCGGCTTGGCCGCCAGGCTGACCTCGATCTCGTGGTCCTCGCCGGCGCGGTACAGCAGGTAGCGGGCCACCCAGATGTGATCGCCCACCGCCAGCGGGTCCAGCGGGCCGATCTGGAACTCCCACTGGCCGGGCATCACCTCGGCGTTGGTTCCGGAGATCGCCAGGCCTGCGCCGAGGCACCAGTCGGTGTGCTGCTCCACGACCTCGCGGCCGTGGATGCGCAGCGCGCCCACCCCGCAGTAGTACGGCCCCTGCGGGCCGGGGAAGCCGTTGGGGGGGAAGCCCGACGGCCACTTCGTGACGGGGTCGAGCATGGTGTATTCCTGCTCGAGCCCGAACCAGAACTCCTGATCCCCGTACTTGTCGAGAACCGACCTGGTCTTGGCGCGCATGTTGGTGGGATGCGGCTCCATGGTCTCGGGCAGGAACGTCTCGCACAGCACCATGATGTTGTCGCCGCCGCGTAGAGGGTCGGGACAGGTGAAGATCGGCTTCAGCACGACATCGGAGTCGCTGCCCTCTGCCTGGTTGGTGCTGGAGCCGTCGAAGCCCCAGATCCCCGGTTCCTCGCCGTCGGCGAGGATCTTCGTCTTGGAACGCACCTCTGCGGTGGGCACGGATCCGTCTATCCAGATGTATTCAGCCCTGTAGGCCACAGTTCGTCTCCTTACGTGCAGCCGGCGGGACGCGCCGGCGGTGGTGGTACGGGAGGCAGATGGAGATCACCGCTGAACCCGAGGTTTCCGGGCGACCGACGGCCGGCACCCTCGCCGCCGGCACGATACAGAGATCGCGCCCGAATCCGAACCGGCAGGCCGCGGCGACGGCAGATGACTCAGTTGATGGCGCTGTCCCGGTCGGCCCAGTAGGGGGCGCGCAGCTTGTACTTCTGGAGCTTGCCGGTGGCGGTGCGGGACAGGGCGTCGCGGAACTCCACCGAGGTGGGGCACTTGTAGTGGGCGAGGTGCTCGCGGCAATGGGCGATCAACTCCGCCTCCGTCACCTCGGCGCCGCCTGCCGGCACCACCAGCGCCTTGGGTGTCTCGCCCCAGCGCTCGTGCGGCACCCCGATCACCGCCACCTCCGACACGGCGGGATGCGCGAACAGGCAGTCCTCCACCTCGATGGAGGAGACGTTCTCCCCGCCGGTGATGATCACGTCCTTGCGGCGGTCGGTCAGCACCAGGTAGCCGTCGTCGTCCAGGTAGCCCCCGTCGCCGGTGTGGAACCAGCCGCCGGCCAGCGCCTCGGCGGTCGTCTCGGGCTGCTCCCAGTACCCCTCCATGACGTGGTTGCCCCTGGCCTCCACCTCGCCGTCGGCCGAGACGCGCACCCGGATGCCCAGCGCGGGGGCTCCCTGGCGCACGAGCCGCTCGGCCCGTTCGGCGGGCGTCAGGTCGTCCCACTCGGGGCGCACCCGGTTCATCGTGAGGTAGGGCGCCGTCTCGGTGAGCCCGTAGAGCTGCATGCACTCCCAGCCCAGTTCGGTCTCCATGCGCTCGATGGTGCGACGTGGCGGGGGCGCCCCCGCCACGGTCATGCGGACCGTGCCCGAGCCGGGGATCGGCCCGGACCAGTCCTCGGCGGCCGCCAGGACGGCGGCGACCACCGCCGGCGCCCCGCACAGGTAGGTCACGCCGTGACGCTCGATGCGCCGCAGGATCTCGGCGCCGTCGATCTTGCGGATCACCACCTGGGTGGCGCCGGCGCCGGTGAGCGCGTACGGCATCCCCCAGCCGTTGCAATGGAACATGGGCAGGGTGTGCAGGTAGACGTCGCGATCGCGCACGCCGGCGCTCCAGCCGAAGGTGACGGCGTTGAGCCACACGGTGCGGTGGGTGACCTGCACGCCCTTGGGCCGCGCCGTGGTGCCGCTGGTGTAGTTGATGGCGGCGGTGGCGTCCTCGTCGGGCTCCCAGGGCCGCGGCTCGGCGTCGCGGTCGGCGAAGAGCGCCTCGTCGGCCTCGGGCCCGATGATGAAGCGGTGCTCGCAGTTCACCGCGGCCAGATCGCCGGCCACCTCGGGATCGATGAGCAACACCCGGGCCCCGCAGTGGGACACGATGTACTCCACCTCGGCTGAATTGAGGCGGAAGTTCACCGGCACAGAGATGCGCCCCGCCGCGCTGACACCGAGCATCACGGTGGCCAGGCGGGCGGCATTGTGGGACACGACCGCCACCCGGTCGCCCCAGTCGAGACCCAGGCGGTCGAGCGAGGCGGCCAGCGCCCGGGTGCGATCGGCCAGCTCACGGTAGGTGAGCGTCCCCCAACTCGGGGCGGGCTGGTCGGGCTCGTCGATCAGCGCCGGCCGGTCGGAGTAGACGAGGGCGGCCCGCTCGATGAAGTCCCCCACGGTCAGCGGTACTTTCATGCGCCCTCCCCGCTCGCCGAGTCGTGACTGCCCAACTCGCAACCGGACCTGCAATCTAGCCTTGGCGCCCGGTGGCCTCGGAACCGGCCGGAACCGCGCGGATCAACGCCGAGCGGTCGCGTGTGGGCACGTGCGGCACCGCCGGAGACTGGATTCCGGCCTGCGCCGGAATGACGACGGGGATGACCGGAATGACGACGGGGATGGCCGGAATGACGACGGGGATGACCGGAATGACGACGGGGATGACCAGAATGACGACCGGGACCGGAGCGATTCCTCGATCAAAGGAGCGAGCATGACACGCCAACCCCTGGTGGCCGTGGAGCCGGACTGCTGGCGGCGGGACGATGTGACGGAGGCCGTCAGAGCCGGCGGGGGCGTCGTGGTGCCCGCCGCCGAGGCCGAGGGGCTGATCTGGGCCGACCCGCAGAACCCGCATCTGCTGGGTCCGGTGCTGGACGCCGCGCCGCAACTGCGCTGGATCCAGTTGCCCTACGCCGGCATCGAGCCCTACCTGGGGTTCCTGGACGACGAGCGCCTCTGGACGTGCGGCAAGGGCGTGTACGCCGAGCCGGTGGCGGAGATGGCGCTGGGCATGCTGCTGGCGGGGATGCGCGGCCTCACCACCTACCTGCCGGCGCGGCGCTGGCTCGGGCCCGAGGGCCGCAACCTGCGCGATGCCGCCGTCACGATCCTGGGCGGCGGGGGCATCACCACCGAGTTGTTGAAGCTGCTGGCGCCGTTCGACTGCGACGTCACGGTGCTGCGCCGCCACCCCGACCCGCTCCCGGGCACCCCGGACGCGCGGGTGGTGGGGCCCGAGGCACTCGGCGAGGCGCTCGCCGGGGCGGACGCCGTCGTGGTGGCGCTGGCACTCACCGCCGAGACCAGGGGCATCATCGACGCCGGGGCGCTGGCGCTCATGCCGGAGCACTGCTGGCTCGTGAACGTGGCGCGCGGCGAGCACGTCGTGACCGACGACCTGGTGCGGGCCCTGGGTGCGGGGACCATCGCCGGCGCGGCGCTGGACGTCACCGATCCGGAGCCGCTGCCCGACGGTCACCCTCTGTGGGACCTGCCGAACTGCATCATCACACCGCACGTGGGCAACACGCCGGAGATGGGGATGGTGCTGCTGAACCGCAGGACGACGGAGAACGTGCGCCGCTTCGGGGCCGGCGAGCCGCTGCTGGGACCGGTCGACGTCGCGCTCGGCTACTGAGCGCTGCGACCTCGGGAGACCGGACTCCGGCCCCCGCCGGAATGACGATCGGGATGCCGGCGGTGATGGCCGGGAGCGCCGCCCGTTCGCCTAGGACCCGCTCGGGATGCGCAACTCGATCAGCCGGCTGGCCCCGCCGTCGTGACGGATCACCCGCAGCGCCCGCCCGCCGACGGCGTGCCGCGCCGAACTGAAGGAGGCCGAGTCCATCCAGAGTTCGACGTCGTCGAACTTCTCGATGTCGGCCACCAGGACGGCCGGGTCGAGGCTGGCGGTGCGCTGCACGGCCCGGACGAAGATCCACAACGCCTCGGCGCCGGTGACCGCCCAGCCGACGCGGTCCTCGACGGTCGCCAGGGCGCGGGGGTCGGCGGTCCGGTCGGGGTCCTCGGGCGTGCGGCGCAGATCCCCGGTGATGATCGAGGCGAAGTAGGCGTTCACCTGCGCGCTGGGATCATCGCCGAACGTGGACGCCTCGGTGATCACGGTGAGCGGTTCCAGCCCGAACAGGCCGTGCTGCCAGGCGACGCCGTCCAGCGCCGCCGGAGCCAACACCTCGTTCGCCACTCCCGCCGAGCGCAGCAACTCGAACATCTGCGTGCCGCGCCCGCCCACGGCGGCACAGAGGACCACCGCCGGGTGGCGGGACGCCCCCTCCAGTGCCCGGGCCGTGGCCTGCTCGCCCACCACGGGCTGCGCGGCGAGCCAGAAGCGGTCGAACCGCAGCGTGAAGCCCGACGAGCCGCCCAATTCGGCAAAGCGGCGATCGAAGTTGTCGCACATCTCGACGGCCTCCGGCCTGTCGCCCTCGACCAGCGTGGCGACCGATTCGAGGCCCGCGTCGGCGGCGTACTCGGCGAGCGCCCGCCCGTAGGCCCGCGCCGAGGTCCCCGCTGAGAAGACCCGGGCCCGCCCGTCCGCCAGCGTCGGCCAGGGCTCGGGGCCGCACGGCACGATCACGAGCCCGCCGGAGCCGTGGGCCACCTCGCGCACCGGCCGGTTGAAGTAGGGGTCGCAGGAGGCGAAGAGCACGTCCACCCCGCTGTCGACCAGCCGCCGCGCCGCCTCGAAGGCCGTGTTGAGTTCGGAGTCGGAGTCCTCGAACAGCAACTCCAGGGGCCTTCCCAGCAGCCCTCCCGACGAGTTGACCTGCCGCGCCGCGTAGGCGAGCGCGTCGAGCACCGGACCGTCGTGGGGTGCCAGCCGGCCTCCGGTCGCCATGATCACACCGATCCTCACCGGCTCAGGACCCTGGCCGGTGCCGGCGTCGAGCACCTCGACCGTGGCCGGACGGCCGGCTGCGGCGGCCCCCGTGGCGCCCGTCGCGCCGACCGCCGGGGGCGTGCCGGCGTCCTCCGGGGTGGCCCCGGGCGGATCGTTGGAGCAGGCGGCGGCCAGCAGAGCCGCCGCCGTCAGGACTGCGGCGACCCCGTGGCGACTGCGCACGTCACGGAGGCTACGCCCCGCAGACCTCTCAGCGAAGGAGGCGGCGGCAGGGCGCGGCGAGGGTACGCAGCCCCGGAGTTCTCGCCGGGGACGTCCCTCAGCCGGCGACCAGCGCCCGCAGCGACTGCCGCAGCGACCCGGCTGTGGCGATGACCGCCGACGGCTCGTAGCCGCAGTGCGCCATGCAGCTGGCGCAGCGCTCGTCACGGCCGCGCCCGTAGCTGTCCCAGTCGGTCGTCTCGATCAGTTCCCGGTAGGTCTCGGCGTAGCCGTCCGCCATGAGGTAGCAGGGGCGCTGCCAGCCGAAGACCGAGTAGCTGGGAATGCCCCACGGCGTGCACTGGTAGTCGACCTTGCCCTCCAGGAAGTCCAGGAACAGCGGCGAATGGTTGAGTCGCCAGCGCTTGCGGCGCCCATCGGCGAACGCCTCCCGGAACAGCCGGCGCGTCTCGGTGACCTGGAGGAAATGCTCCTGGTCCGGGGCCTTCTCGTAGGCGTAGCCGGGCGACACCATGAGCGAGTCGACACCCAGGTCGTCGTTCAGGAAGTCCAGCACGCCGCGCACCGACTCGGGCGTGTCGGTGTTGAAGAAGGTGCTGTTGGTGGTGACCCGGAAGCCGCGACTCTTGGCCTCCCGGATCGCCTCGACCACCTCGTCGAAGACGCCCTGCCGCGCCACCGCGATGTCGTGGCGCTCGCGCAGCCCGTCCACGTGCACCGCCCAGGAGAAGTACGGCGAGGGCTTGAACTGGTCCATCTTGCGCCGCAGCAAAACGCCGTTGGTGCAGAGGTAGACGAACTTCTTCCGCTCCAGCAGCGCCCCGACAATGTCGGCGATCTGCGGATGCAGCAGGGGCTCGCCGCCGGCAATGGACACCATCGGCGCCCCACACTCCTCCATGGCGCCCACGCACTCCTCGACGCTGAGGCGCTTGCGCAGGATCTCGGTGGGATGCTGGATCTTGCCGCAACCGGGACACTCCAGGTTGCAGGCGAACAGCGGCTCCATCTCCACGATCAGCGGGTACTTCTCGCGGCCGCGGAGCTTGTTGGCGAACATGTAGGCGCCGACGCGAGCGGCCTGCCGGAGCGGGATGCCCATCAGGAAATACCTCCAGAGGCTGCTGTCTCCAGCCTTCGATGAATATTCGGAGCGATCGGTGCCTCCCGGGAGTCCAGCGTCGCGGCGATCCGGGAGATCACCGCCAGGGCGCGACGCACCCGCCACGGTAGCCACAACGACACCAACTCTGCCGAGGGAGTGTCGCTCACGACCCTGACCACGGCCAACGGCGCCGGATCGGCCGCCAGCAACCACCACGACTCCATGTCCGCCACGAGCGATCCGTCGCGTGCGAGGTGGCGGCGCTGCGACCCGCGCACAGGGCGGGCAACCGACCGGATCGGGCCGCGGACCGCGCTGATGCCGGCCTCCCGGAGCGCGACCCTGACGGTCTCGGACTCCGGGCCCCAGGCGGAGCGATCGGCGCCGGGGCCGTGCACCGTGTCGGCCACGATCACGTCACCCGGCTCGAGAGAATCGGTCACGGCGCCCGCCAGTCCCAGCACGATGGCGCCGGGCCGCCCCGCGCCCGCCGGCCGCGCCGCGAACGCCGCGGCCCGTCGGGGTCCCATGCCGGTACGCACCACGCCGGCGCTGCCGGCGCCCCGGCGCGCGGCCCGCGCCTCGAGTCGCAGCGGGCACCAGAACTCGACGCTCACCGGGATGATTCCTCCCCCGCGGTGGCCCGCAGGAACCGGCCCAGCGCCATGATCGGGAAGACCTGCCGGTAGAGGTGGTAGTTGATGTAGAAGTAGCCCTGGAAGCCCGTGCCGGTGTACTGGGGCTCATCCCAGGTGCCGTCGGGCCGGCAGGTGCGGGCCAGCCAGGCCACGCCGCGGCGGGTCGGCTCGCCGAACTCGTCCGCCGCCATCAGCGCCAGCAGCGCCCAGGCGGTCTGCGAGGCCGTCGAGTCGCCGCGGCCGCGCCAACTGTCCGACTCGTAGGACCGGAGGTCCTCGCCCCACCCCCCTTCGGGACCCTGGGTTGCGTGCAGCCAGCGGACGGCCCGGCGGATGCGGCGGTCGCTGGGGGGCACTCCCACCGCCCGCAGCGCCGGCAGCACGGCGCCGAGGCCGTAGAGGTGGTTGACGCCCCAGCGCCCGAACCAGGATCCGTCGGACTCCTGGTCCAGCCACAGCCAGTCCACGGCACGCCGCAGGCGCCGGGTGTCGACACCGATGTCGGTGTGGGCGCGAACCCAGCAGAGCATCTCCACGACGTGCGCGGTGACGTCGGAACTCGGCGGGTCGATCACTTCGCCGAAGTCGCAGAAGGGCAGCTGCTCGCAGAGCCGCCGCACGTTGTCGGCGTCGAATGCGGCGTAGCCGCCGTCGCTGCTCTGCATGCCCTCCGCCCAGGCGACGGCGCGGGCGATCGCGGCGTTCGCCCGCTCGGGGTCGCTGGCCTGGGCATGTCCCAGCGCCAGGACCACCTCGGCGGTGTCGTCGAGGTCGGGGTAGTTGTCGTTCTGGAACTCGAACGCCCAGCCGCCGGGGGCCAGATGCGGGCGGCGGGCGGCCCAGTCGCCGCGCACCCGCACCTCCTCGTCCAGCAGCCAGTCCGCCGCGGCCACCATCACCGGGTCGTCGCGGCGCAGCCCGGCATCGCCGAGGGCCACCACCGCCAGGGCGGTGTCCCAGACCGGCGACTGGCAGCACTCCATCCAGCGCATGCCGTCCTGGCGCACCTCGTAGCTGTCGAAGCACGCCAGCGCCTTGGCCAGGATGGGGTGGTCCAGCGCATAGCCCCGCAGGTGCAGGGCGATGATCGAGTAGATCCAGGGCGGCTGGATGCCGCCCCAGCAGCCGTCGGACTCCTGGCGGCGGATGATCCACTGCTCGGCGAGCTTCATGGAGGTCTCCCGCAGCCGCCACGGCGCCAGGTCGTGGAACTTGTGCAGCACCCTGTCGAGGCGCTGGAAGCAGCCGGCGGGGGTGCGGATCGACCGGGGCACCCGCTCGGGGGCCACGGCGCCGGTGCGCAGCTCGTCCAGCGCGAAACCCAGTTCGACCTGCGGCCGGTAGGTGCTCACGATGCTCAGCGGCACGATCGTCTGGCGGGCCCAGCACGCGAAGTCGTAGATGTTCAGCGGCAACCAGCGGGGCAGCAGGATCAACTCGGGGGGGATGGCGGGAAGATCCCGCCACGACCACTGCCCGAACAGGGCCAGCCAGATGCGCGTGAAGACGCGCGAGCACTCCAGGCCGCCCATGTCGCGCACGAACTCGGCGGCCAGGCGCATGTGCTCGGCGTCGGGGCTGTCGCCGGCGAGGCGCAGCGCCGCGTACGCCTCGACGGCCAGCGAGAGTTCCGATGGGCCGCCGTAGCGGTTCGACCAGCCCCCGTCGGCGCATTGCCTGGACCGGATCCAGTTGGCGGTGAGGGACATGACCTCGTCGTCGGAGATGCCCAGGAAGGTGCGCAGCAGGAGATCCTCGGCCTCGATCGCCACGTTGGTCTCCAGGTCGCCCTTCCACCAGCCGGCAGGATCCTGCAGGCCCACCAGGGCGTCGGCCGATCTGGCCAGGGCGTCGGCCGCATCCCGTTCGACATCACCGGCCTCGGGCGCGTGGGTGAGCCACGGGAGCGCGGTCAGCGAGCCTCTCGCCGTCGTCATCCTCGATCCTCCTCGCCCGGCGGGTCCTAATGCTCGCGGTCGACGATGAACGCCGCCAAGTCCTGCAGTTCGGCGGCAGCGGCAGGGTCCACGTCGACCGACGTCACCGCCTCGACGGCACGCTCCATGCACTGCCGCGCCGCCGCGGCCGTGGCGGTGCGACCGCCGGCCTCCTCGATCAGCGCCGTCGCCCGCGCCACCCCCTCGTCGTCCAGGTGGTCCTGGCTGTAGAGGCCGGAGAGTTCGGTTGCCGCGGCGCCCGCGAAGTTCAGGGCCACGGTGACCGGCAGCGACCGTTTGCGCTCGCGCAGGTCGTTGCCGGCGGGCTTGCCCGTGACCTCGGGCCGGCCCCAGATGCCGAGCAGGTCGTCGGCGGCCTGGAATCCCCGGCCCAACTCGTCACCGAAGCGGCGCAGCGCGGCGACCACCGCCGCGGGGGCATCCGCCAGGATCGCGCCAACCGCGCTGGCGTGCGCCAGCAGCGCGCCCGTCTTCAAGGAGATCATCCCCCAGCAGTCCTCCACCGACACGTCGAGGCGGCTGTGCAGCGTCATGTCCAGCGACTGCCCGGCGATCATGGCCGCGTTGGCACGGGCCAGGTCGGCGGCGGCTGCGGCGCGGGGTGGCGTCGTCTCGGCCAGCAGCACCTCGAACGCCAGGGCCATCACCGCGTCGCCGATGATGACGGCGTTGTCGGTGCCGTAGACCTTCCACACCGTGGGCCGGTGGCGTCGCTCGACGTCGCCGTCGACGATGTCGTCGTGGATGAGGGAGTAGTTGTGAATCAACTCCACGGCGACGGCGCCCGGAGTCGCCACCTCCGGCGCAGCCCCCACCGCCTCGGCGGACAGGTAGGCCAGTGCGGCGCGCACGCCCTTGCCGCCGCGCTCGACGGGCAGTGCCGCTCCCTGGACGTCGGTCCAGCCGAAGTGGTAGCGCACCGGGACGGCCAGTTCGGCGGGCAGGCGATCCACCGCGGCCCACAGCGCCGGCCGCACCAGCTCGCCGGCCCGGTCGAGCACCGAGGGCACCGGGTGCGTCATGCCGCCACCGCCGGCTCGCCGCTGCCCGAGTCCGGCGCAGGTGTGGCCGCCGCGGCCCGCTCGGCCGCCAGGCGACCCGCCTGCAGACCGCTGCGCACCGCGCCCTCCATGGTCGCCGGCCAGCCCGTGTCGCACCAGGCGCCGGCCAGGAAGACACCGTCGAGGGCGGTGCGGCCACCGGCGCGCAGGGCGTGCGATCCCGGCGCCCCGACGAACGTGGCCGCCTGCTCCCGGGTGACCATCGACTCTGTGATGCGGGCACTTGCCGCTGCGGGCAGCAGGCGGGCCATCTCGGCGCCGAAGTGCTCCACGAGATCCGCCGCCCGGCGCCCGATGTGGCGCCTCGCCGCCGACAGCGAGATCGTGAGGCACTGGCGCCCGTCATCCAGCCCCGCCGCGGCGGTGTGGTCGAAGACGTACTCCACGTCGCTGCCGATGGCCGCGGCCATCGGCAACTCGGTCACGCCCCGGTCGTAGACCAGATGCACGTTCACGATCGGCGAGGTTCCGAGCTCGCCGAGGCGCTCCTGGGCCGCCACCGTGCCCGGTGGCAGCAGCCCGCCGGCGGCGTCATGGGGTACCGCCACCACGACCGCGTCGGCGTCGATGCGTTCGCCGTCGAGTTCCACCGCCGGCCTGCCCACCGAGCCGATCCGCACGCCCCGCACCGCGGCGCCGGTCCGGACTTCGGCTCCGGCGGCCTCGAGGGTCCGGCGGGCGGCCTCGCCGTGCAGGGCCGACAGCGGGACCGTGGCCCAGCCGATGTCGGCGGCGTCGGCGCGACTCAGCAACCCCGTGCGGAACACCATCGCCGCCAACTTGAGCGAGGCCTCGGCGGCGGGGACGTTCACCGTCGGCAGCACGATGAGGTCCCAGAAGCCCTCGATGGTGGCGGCGTCCTGGCCGCGGGCGGCCAGCCACTCGCCGAAGGTCAGCCGATCCAGGGCGATGTCGTCGGGATCCAGGCGGCGCAGCGCCAGCGCGGCGCGGACAACCGCCAGACGCCGGCGACGGCTCAGATGCGGGTAGGTCGCCAGGGTCGCCAGCAGGTGCAGCGGGGCGGGACCCCGGGTGCGCCGGATCGCCCCGGCGGGCCCGCCCGGGCGCAGCACCGGCACCTCCAGGCGGCTCTGCAGGCGCACGTCGCCGGCCGAGCCGATCCGCTCCAGGAACTTCCGGTAGGCCTCGCAGCAGCGCATGAACACGTGCTGGCCGTTGTCGAAGGAGATGCCGCGGTGCTCGAAGGACCAGGTGGCGCCGCCCAGGCGCGGCCGCCGCTCCAGCAGGGTGACCGCGGCGCCCCGGTCGGCGGCCTCGACGCCGGCGGCCAGGCCGGCGAGGCCGCCGCCGATCACCACGACGCTCGGGCGGCGCTCGTTCACGGCCGCAGCCCCACCACGCTGCGCAGCGCCACCAGCGCCTTCTCCCGACCCGGCAGGCGGACCCGCGTGCTGAGGGGCCGTTCGGGGTGCGCCAGGATGCGCTCCAGCAACCGCCGGTAGATGCCGGCCATCGCCGCGGTGCAGGCCCGGCTGCGGTGGTCGAGGTGGTCCAGCAGCACGAGTCCCCGCTCGAACCACGCCGCCGCCTGCTCGCCGACGTGGCGCACCAGTGCGGCGACGCCCTCGGCGGGCGCCCACTCCCCCGGGCGGACCCCGAAGCGGGCACGATCGGACTCCGGCAGGTAGATGCGCCCCATGGCGTGATCCTCGGCGATGTCGCGCAGCATGTTGGTGAGTTGCAGGGCCACACCGAGTTCGTCGGCCAGGCGCGCCGGCTCCCCGGCCGGGACGGCCCCCGGTGCGCCCCGCGTGCCGAACACCCCCAGGGACAGCCGCCCCACCGAGCCGGCGACCAGCCGGCAGTAGCGCACGGTCTCGTCCATGGTGGTGTAGCTGGTGCCGATCACGTCCTGCTGGCAGCCCTCGACGATCTCGTGCAGCACACCGACGGGGATCGGGTAGCGGTCGGCGGCATCCGCGAGCCCCACGAGGACCGGGTCGGCGGGATCGGGGACCTCGCCGGCCTCCAGCGCATCGATGGAGACGTGCAACTCCCCGAGCGCCTCCAGCTTCCGGTCGGTGGCCCAGTCCCCGTCGCCGACATCGTCGATGCGGCGGGCCATGGCGTACAGCGCCGCCATCGCCCGGCGCTTGGGCGGCGGCAACAGCCGGATGCCGTAGGCGAAGTTGCGAGCCTCCGCCCAGGTGATCTCCTCGCATCGCCGGTACGCCGCCTCGGCGCTGAGCACCGTCACGCCGAGCCCCGTCCCAGCACCGCCCTCAGGTACAGGGGCACGGCGCGGCGCAGCAGGCGTCCGGTTCCGGCGGTGCGGGTGGCGCCCAGCACCTCGAACTCCGCGGCCTCGATGGCGTCCAGGCCGGCGAGGCCGCCCGCCACGAAGCCTGTGACGGCGAGCCGCCCGAACCCGCGGAGTGACGCCACGAGCGCCCTGCCCTCGGCCAGCAGCTCCCGCGCCCGGTCGCATTCGAACGCCACGAGCCGGCGCAGCGGCTCGCCGGCCACCGCAGCCGCCAGGTCGGCGGGCGTGCAGCCGAAGCGCGCCATGTCGGTCGCCGGCAGGTACACGCGGCCGGCGGCGGCGTCCTCGCCGACGTCCTGGAGGTGCTCCAGAACCTGCAGGCCGCTGCAGACGGCGTCGGAGGCCGCCCGGCGCTGCGGCGTGGACGCCTCGAAGACGGCCAGGACGAGGTGCCCGACGGGGTTCGCCGACAACTCGCAGTACCCCAGCAAGTCCTCCCAGTCGGCGTAGCCCCCCTTGGTCTGGTCCAGACGGTTGGCCGCCAGCAGCTGGTCGAACGGCGTGCGGGGAATGTCGAAGGCCTGCACCGTGACCGCCAGGCGGCGGAACACGGCATGGCGCGGCGCCCCGGCGTACAGGTCGTCGATCTGCGACTCGAGCCAGTCCAGCGCCGCCGAGCGGTCACCGCCGTACTCGTCGCCCAGGTTGTCCACCAGCCGGGCGTACCCGTAGATGGCGGTCAGATGGGCGCGCAGGCGCCGCGGCAGCACGCCCAGCGCCACCGGGAAGTTCTCCCCCGACGCCCGGGACAGGACCGCGTCGATGTCCGCGTACTGCTCGACCGGGTCGGTGGACGCACCCGAGACGGGTGCGGGGCGGCTCATCGGGCCGGCCCGGTCCGCGGGCGCCACGACGGCCGTCGCGCCCACCATCCGCGCGGACCGTGTCGATCGGAGCTCATCTCCACGATGGCGCGCACCTTACACAACTGCTGATCCAGTGGTCCAAGTATTGCGTAGCGGCGCACGCCGGGGATTCGGCCAACCCGAGCGCACCGGCGCGCCGCCGGGATCGGCGACCCACGGCGCCCACCGCGCCGGCCCGCCGGCCCGGCGCTGTCGAAGGTCGGCGCGGCGGGCCGCTACGAACCGCCGGGCGCTGTGCCGCCACTTCCTCCCACCAGCCCGCGGAACACCTGCGTGACGGCGTCGAGGACCACCATCCCGGCGATCCTCCGGTTGTCGGCCTCGCTGGGCTGCAGGATCTCGCCCATCTCGCCGACCAGCAGCCGGAACGTGTCCCGCGCCTCGCCCACGTAGGCGGGCTCGTGCAGCATGGCCCGCTTGGCCAACTCCAACAGCACCGGCAGTGCGGGGCGCAGCGCCACCGCGCAGGCCGCGGCCGCCGCCTGCATGTCCGGTGGCTGGGGCCCGCCGGCCAGTTGCTCGCGAAAGCGCGCCAGACTTTGCAGCACCACCCGTTCGGCGGCTCGCACGAACACCTGGCCCTTGGAGTCGAAGTGACGGTAGAACGTACCCTTGGCGACGCCGGCGCCGGCGCAGAGGTCGGCGACGCTCACCTCGCCGTAGCTGTGCTGGCCGAACGCCTCGATGGCGACATCCAGGATCCGCTCGGCGACCGTCTCGGCCTGCACGTCCGCTCCGGCGACCGCGGCGGCCCCCGACCCGTCGGCGCGGTCGGAGAGGATCTCGGGCAGCACCTCGGCAATCCTCGCCAGCGGCAGCCGCCGGCGCTGGCGGAGATTCCGGATCACCACCACCGCGTCGACGTGTTCGGGCCCGTACAGGAAGCGCTTGGGCGCAAGTCGCTGCGGCGGCGGAAGCAGGCCCTGGCGGACATAGTGATGGATCGTCGACGCCGGCACGCCGGTGCGATCCACGAGTTCAGCCATCGAGAATGTGTCGGCCCGCTGAACGCTCATCGATTTCCTGCCCCGGATACTCCACCGGACGCTAGTTCACTTCGTCCCGGGCCGTGCAGGCGGGCCGGCGCCGGCGCGCCGATCCGAGCCCGGCCGGTCATGGCGCTGAGCCCGTGAGCAGCCCCGTCCCGCCGGCGACCGCGTGAGCACGCCCGCGCCCGCCGGCGCCGCCGGTGCCCGCCGCCGGTGGGATCGGGAGATCCTCCGCCTGGCGGTGCCCGCCTTCGGGGCACTGGTGGCCGAACCGCTGTACGTGCTGGTGGACACGGCGGTGGTGGGTCATCTGGGCACGCCGCAGCTCGGGGGTCTGGCGCTGGCCGGGCAGTTGCTCCTCAGCGTGTACGCCCTGTTCATCTTCCTGGCCTACGGCACCACCGCGGCGGTGGCGCGCCTGCTGGGAGCCGGCCGGGAGGCCGACGCGGCCCGCTGGGGGGTGCAGGCGCTGCTGATGGCGCTGGTCGTCGGCGTCGCCGCCGGCGGCCTGCTGTACGGCCTGTCCGACCCGCTGCTGGTGCTGCTGGGCGGCGAGGGCGAGGTGCTGAGGGAGGCACGCATCTACCTGCACATCAGCCTGGGGGGGCTGCCGGCCCTCATGATCACCCTGGCCGGCGTCGGCTACCTGCGGGGCGGCCTCGACATGGCCCGGCCGCTCAAGGTGGCGGTGTTCACGGCGGCGGGGAACCTGGTCCTGGAGCTGGTCCTCATCTACGGGCTGGGGTTCGGCATCGGCGCCTCGGCGGCCTCGACGGTGGCGGCGCAGTGGGCCGGCGCGGTGCTGTACGTCTACTGGGTGCTGAAGGGGGCCCGGCCGCACGTGCGCAGCCTGCGACCCGACCCGGCGGTGCTGCGCCGGCTGCTGGGGACCGGCGGGGCGCTCGTCACCCGCACCGCGGCCCTCCAGGGCGCCTTCGTGGTGGCCGCGGCGGTGGCCGCCCGCACCGGGCTCGCCGACCTGGGGGCGCACCAGATCAACGCCCAGTTGTTCGGCTTCTCGGCGCTGGCCCTGGACGCCCTCGCCATCGCCGCCCAGGGCATGATCGGCACGATGCTGGGCGCCGGCGACGCCATCGGCGCCCGCGGCGTGGGCCGCCGCGTCACCTGGTGGGGGCTGGTGTTCGGCCTCGTGGCCGCGGCGCTGGCGGTGGGGTTGCGCCCCGTGCTGCCGCAGCTGTTCAGCAACGACACCGCCGTGGTGTCACTGGCGGGGTTCCTGATGCTGCACCTGGCGCTGATGCTGCCGATCAACGGCGTGGTGTTCGCCCTCGACGGCGTGCTGATCGGCGCCGGCGACCTGCGCTACCTGGCCGGGGCCATGATGGCCGCGGCCGGCGTGTTCGTCCCCCTGGCGGTGGGCGTGCGCCTCGCCGACGCCGGCATCGGCTGGCTCTGGGGGGCGCTGGTGATCTTCATGGTGGCCCGGCTGGCGGGGGTGGGCCTGCGCTTCGCCGGCCACCAGTGGGTGCGCCTCGGGGGCGGGTGAGGGGTCCGGCGCCGGCGCTCAGGCCGTGGGCGACGGCACCGCGTCGACGGCGCTGGGCGCCAGCTCGGTCAGTTCCGGCAGCGGTTCACGCTGCAGGCGATCCATGTGGCGCATCACCCGTTCCACCTCCCCACGGTGTCCGGTGCGCCGCGCCGTGTCGATTCGCAGCTGGTAGCACTGCTCGCAGTCCGGTGTGACGGCGAGTCCCCGGAGCGTCGCCCAGCGCGCCACCTCCGGACGGCCCGACTCGAGAGCCATACCGGCGAGACGGTGCGCCGTGCAGTCGACGAGATACTCCACATGGCTGCGCCAGGAGGCATCGGCCCAGGAGAACGTGTCGCCGCTGCCCCCACCGAAGGGGGCGCCCCGCACGAGCCGGAGCGCGGCGCGCAGGCACTCGAAGGCCTGCGGGGACGGAGCCCGCTCGGCGAGCCTCTGCCAGGCGGCGAAACGCTCCAGATCGGTGGTCACCTCTGCCGACAGCCGGTAGACCCCGTCCGCGCGGAGGTAGGAGAGATACGGCTCGCCGTCGGCATCCTGGCCGAGGCACACGCGAGCACGTGACACCACGTTGGCGAAAGTCTTGGCGCTCGGAGGTGGCTCGTCCCGGCTCCAGAGCCAGTAGCGGAGCTTGTCCGCGGTCGCCCCGTCACGATGGAGGGCCAGGTAGCAGACCAGATCCAGAGCCCGCTGCGAAGTGAACGGCGATACGACCCCGACCGCCTGCACGACGCCCAGCACCTGCAGTTCCACCTCCCCCGGTTCGGTTCCGGCAATGGCGGCGACCAGGCCGGCATCGGGGGGTTCTGCTGCCGGCGGCACACCCTGCAGGTCCGGCACGTCCTGGGGGACCGGAATGTCCGCCGGCCGCAAGTCCACACCGAAGGGTTCCCAGCGGAGTCGCCGCCCCGTGACGCGCAGGCACGAGCCCCGGCCGAGCGCCTTGCCGGGCGGGGACTCCGGGCAGGAACCGTGGCGGCGATTCGCCGTCACCACAGCCAATCCCGGACCGGCCAGTCTCACCAGACTCGCTCGCGTGTGCGGGTCGTGGCCGTGCGGATCGATGATCACGAGCGGGCGCGGGATGCCACCCAGACCCTGACGGCGTAGTTCGGGCAGCGGGACCCGCTGCGCCTCTGCGGCACTGATCCTGTTCCCCTGCAACTCGGCCTCAGCCAGCGCCTGACTCGACGACCTCACGACGCGGACCGCATCAAAAGCGTCGAGCTCCCACGCGCAGTCCACACAGATGATTCGTGGGCCCGCGCCGAAGCGATCCGCCGCGAGTTCCGCGGCGAGCGATTCGGCGAATGCCCGGACATCGCCGGGTGTTCCGGCGAGTTCCACGACGCGCAGTTCTTCCAGGTTGGCCATCACCCCCGGGCCGTCCGGTCCGACGACTCCGAACGACGCAAGCATCGGCCACGGCACACCGCACTCGCTGTTCCCGCTGGTCACGCCCCTGATCATCGACGGCTCGACGGTCCAGGTGAGGCCGCCGTCGATGACCTCGAACCCGGTGGCGGGATCGTCTCGCGGCTCGCTCAGCAGCAGCCCGATCGACTCCCGCGAGGTCGTGATGGCGACGACCCTCGGCAGTGGCCGCCCGTCCAACCGCTCCACAACCGCAACCATGAGTTGCAGGAGGATGTCGGAGAGCTCGGCGCCCCCGGCGCGACTTCGGAGGGGCCCGGCGGCGCCCGTCGCGACCGGGTTCGCGAGTCGATCGAGCGGTGCTGGCGGCTGTGACACGCGGGGCTCTCCCTCGTCCTGTCGATTCGGGCTCGGCGACTGTTCGGACCGCCGGACATTACCGGTTCGCCGCGTCAGGCGGACCGGCCGGAATGCCCACCGGGATCTCCCTGGGGATCGGCGGATACCAGCTGATCCGGCGGCGGGAGCCGCAGCCGCCAGCCGGGATGGATGAGGTTCGGGTCGCGCAGCGTGCCGCCGCCGGCGAGTTGCCCGGCGTTCATTTCGAATATGTCCCGCCAGCGCAACGGGTCACCGAGATGCTGCTCGGCCAGGAGCCACAGCGAGTCACCCGGCTTCACGACGATCCAGCCCGGTCCGGCCTCTCCCGCCGCGGGGGCCCGAGCGGCTCGCGCCTCCGCCCGGTGAACCACAGGATCCCAGCGCGCCAAGGTTGCGCTTCCGGCGACCGGAGCGGGGCGGGGCCGCAACCATCCCCGTTGCGACTCGTCGGCGAGGCCCAGGACCGGGGCGGGAGCACCCGGCCCCACCTCTCCCGCCGCCAACTCCGGCGGTCCCAGGATCGGTGCCGAAGGCGATCCGGCAGCGGCGACGGGACGTTCCGTCCCGCCGGCCGGTGTTGCGGGCTCCGTCTCGCCGGACGGTTCACCGGCGGTGACGCCCGCTCCCATCGGCACCGCGATCTCAGCGAACGACGGGGTCGCCGCCACAACCGGCTGCGCGAGTGCTCCGATGCTGCCTGCGGCGGCGACGACGATCGCCAGGAGTCGCACCACGATCGGCTGCATGCCGAAGGCGCGCAGCGGGAGTGACCGGGCGGTCCGCCCCCGGGATGCCGCCCACACCTCGGCCGCGAACGAGAGCGCGACCTGCGACCACCAGATCCAGACGGTGACCGCCAGCACGCTGCTGAGGACCCCTGCCGGGAGCGCACCGCCCTCGACCGCCGCCGCCATCGAGGACCATGACGGCACCGCCGCAGGGAGCGGATTGCCGACCAGCTTCACCAGAAAGACCGGCACCCCGACCAGGAACAGGCTCAGAGCCGCACAGGCTCCCAGCCCCGACAGCACCGTACGAACCTTGCTCTCCATCACATTCACCTCGCCTGCTATGTCGACTCTGGCGCCGGCCAACCGGCAACACCCGCCGCAGCGGAATAGCGGGTCGTCGCGCCGGGCACTACCGCCCGGCGCTGACACCCCAGGTGGCACGGGCCTCGGCGGAGGCACTGAGCCGCACGCTCCCGCTGCCCAATCCCAGGACGCGAACAGCCACGGGGCGGCTCAGGGCGACCGCCGCACGGTCGCCCCGAACGGTGATGTCCGCCTCGACGCCCGATCGGGCGACCACGGCCCGGGCGGCGGCCACCGCCGCGCCGCTGTCCAATCGGACCGTGCCCGTGAGCCGGTAAACGGTCACGTCCACTTCCTGCACGGCGGCGCGGGCGGCCTGTCGGGCCAGGTCCGAGAGCGCCCGACGCTGGCCCCGCAACTCCGCCGAGTCGATCACCACACCGGCGGTGAGCAGGAACGCCACGAAGAGGACCACCACGAAAAGGCTGATCACCCCGGACTCGGCCCGCCGCTCGACACCTCGGATCCGGCCCCTGGTCGAGCCCCGCGCCGAACTCCTCGGCGAACCCCGCACCGAGCCCCTCGTCAGGATCCGCATCAGGTTCCTCCCCGGCGCCGATCGACGACCTCGATCGCCGTCGCCTGCAGGGCCACCGATCCGGGCACGCGCAGCAGCGTGAGGTCCTCGAGCCTGGTGACGCAGCGGATCGCGACCGCCACCGAGCCTCCGGGATGCAGAGCCGACACGTCAGCGGCAACGCTGAACTGCGAGCAGCGGACCTGGCGCCTCTCGAGCGTTGCCCGCGCCGTCCTTTCCGCAGCCTCTGCAGCCACCCGGGGATGCTGTCGCAACGAGGCCGCCCGGGCGGCCTCGGCGGCGACATCGCGCATCTCCCCCCGCGTCTGACCCAACCGCCATGCGGCGCCGAGCAGCATCAGCGCGCCCAGCACCCCGACGACCACCAGTGCGAACTCCAACGACAGGACACCTCGCCGATCACCGGCGCGCTCGGGCGTCCTCATCGCCGGCCCTCCGGGATGAATCGCTCCAGCGGCCCCTGAGCCCGATGGCTCACAGAGGCCGGCAAACCCGGCACGATCCGGGGAGCGGTCGCCGACACGGTGACCACCACCTCGCCCGCCTCGACGGCCACGTCCACCACCAGGTCGCGCACGAGCTGCTCGTCGCCGATGACAGCCCTCGCCACCGCCGGTCCGGAGAACTCCGAATCGCCGGCCAACTGGGCCGTCTCGAGCACGGCGTCGGCGGCGTCGGCGACCGCCAGTGCGGCGTTGAAGACCAGACCGAAGTGGATCACGCTCATCACGAGCGCCAGCAGCGCCCCGTAGAGCAGGACGAACTCGGTGGTCACCGCACCGGAGTCGTCGGTGCCCGCCCTGTGGCGAGTCATCCATCGCGCCGAGGGGGCTGCGCGGGACCACACACTCCAACACGACAACGAGACTCCTCAGTCATCGCCCAGGAAGGTCTCGGTGTCGGTCCCCACCTCCACGTTCGTCGGGATCTTGGCGGCTGTCTCGGAGGTGAGGTTGCGAACCACGCTCACCACCACGATGGCCAGCGCGGCAACGCCGGCCACGAGCAACGCCCACTCGGTCGTCGTGAGCCCCCGCTCGTCATCGTGCAACTTGGCGCGGATACTCGACACCGTCGCCGTCAACCAGATCCAGCCTCGAAGGGACAGTTCCTGCATGGTTCACTCCGTTCTGTTGTCTGCTCTGTGCGGTCTGGGTGGTGTCCTCCGGATGCGCTCCAGCGTCCCGGGGTGGGGGGCCGTGGCCGGCACTGCTCACAGCATCTCCAGCAGCGAGCTGAGTGCGGGGTAGCCGACGAACATCACGAAGGCGATCGCCACGATGACCGTGGGAATCGACATGCGCTCGGTGGTGGAGTCCGCCTTCATCCGGGCGTTGGCGAGCTCGAGCGCGCTGAGCATCTCCGCCTTGCAGGCCAGCGCGTCGGCGGGGCTGGCCCCCTGCTCGGCGGTGAGGTGGATCGTGGCGGCCAACTCCTCGACGTCCGGCACTTCGATCTCGGCCGCCAGGCGCTGGAACCCGGCCGAAGGAGGCCTGCCGTTCACCCTGCTCCAGTCCATCGCCGCCTTCAGCTCGTCGAAGACCCAGCCACTCCCGACCGCAGCAGCCTGATAGAGCGCTCCATCGCTGTGGCTCCCGCCGGCCACGAGGATCTTGACCAGGTCCATGTAGGCACTGAGGGCCCGCAGGAACTGCTCCCTGCGCTCGGCCGCCTTCTTGCGCAGCGCACCGTCGGCGCCGACGTAGCCGCCCAGAACGCCCAGGGCGACGAGGATCAGGACGATCCATACCGGCGGCGCCAGGCCCACCAGGCGCGCCCCGACTCCCGCAGCGGCCAGCGCTCCCGCGGCCGCCGACGCTCCCGCCAGCTTCGCGAACGCATGCTGGGCAGGACTGCGGCCGACGATTCGCAAGTCCGCCCCCAGGGTGCCGAGATCGAATCCGAACGACTCGACGACCTGCAGGGCGCGCCGCTCGGCCCGAGTGCGCCAGCCGGCCGGTCCGTCGCCGCCGGACTCGCCGCTGCTCAGGAGCGGCTCCCGGTACTCGCGGAGCGCCCGGAGAAGCGGTACAGGTCGCCGCACAAGTCCGCGGGCGACCAGCCAGACCCCGGCACCCACGAGCGCACCGAGCAGCGCCGTCATCGTGTCAGCCGGGCCATTCCTGCGGCCGTGGGATCGAAGTAGCGCTCGGGAGGCGGCACGCGGCCCAGTCGCGCCAGCAACCAGAATCCGCCCAGGAACACGCAACCGATGCCCGTCAGCACGATCTGGCCCCGAAAGCCGTCGTAGGGCGCCAGGTATCCGCGATCCACCAGGTACAGGCCGCCGGCCATCACTGCCGTCGTGCCCACGATGAGTCGTGCCGAGGTGCGGTAACGCGCCCGGGCGGCGTCGGCCTCGACCACCGCGCGGCTCTCGGCCCGGACGACCTGCGCCTGCGAGCGGAGCAGCGATACCAGGTCCTGGGCACCCTGGACCGACGCCAGAATGAGCGAGGCGGCCACTTTGTCGACAGCCGGATGGGCCACGTCGGAGGCGAACGCCAGCAGAGCCTCCGGCAAGGGACGGACCTCCAGGCGGGCCGCCAACTCCTGCACCTCCCGACGGATGGCCGCGGGCGCTGCCGCGGCCGAGCCGACGATCGCCCGTTCGATGCCCCCGCCGGCGGCCAGGATGGCGTAGAGCATCTCGATCCAGCCGGCGATGGCATCGCCGCGCTCGCTGATGGCCCGCAGACCCTCGCCCTTCCCGAAACGCCCGGCGAACAGCACGATCCCGGCGGCGATGAGCACGCCGGCACTGAGCCATCCCGTGACGGCGAAGACCAACACGCCTGCGACCAGCGCGATCGAGCCGCGGCGCAGCGTGGCGAGCGATGCCGCGACACCTCTGACGGCGCCCCGACCCCGAGGTACCAGCACCCGCCCACCCAGACCGGCGGCCAGCACCCAGACACCCAGGCCGGCGAGAGCCCCACAAACAGCGATCACCAGGTGACTCACCGGTCCCACCAGCCCTCGGGCCGGCTCATGAGGGCCGGGTCGAAACCCGCCTCGGTGAGCCTGCGAAGCGTCGGCTCGGCGCGCAGCGGCTCACCCGAGGGCACCGCCCAGCCGCCCGGCGACGGGCGCCAAACCTCGTTGGACAACACGTGGGTGTCCGTCGAGCCGACCACCTCGCGGATGCTGGTGATCCGCCTCGTGCCACCGATCGACTCGACGTGCACCACGAAGTCCACTGCCGAACCGACGAGCCGGTAGGTGAAGGCCCGCGAGAACTGCTGAGGCGTCAGCGAGGCGTACATGGTGAGCCGCTCGAAGGCCTCGGCGGTGCTATTGGCATGGATGGTGCACAGCGACCCGTCCTGACCCGAGGTCATGGCCAGCAACATCCCCAGAACCTCCGGGCCGCGCACCTCACCCACGACGATGCGGTCGGCGTGCATGCGCAGGCACTCGCGCAGCAATGCCTCCAGGGGGAACGCGCCCGCACCCTCGACGTTGGGGGCGCGGGCCTCCAGGACGCCGATATCGGGGTGCAGGTCGGCATAGTGCTGCAGGCCGAGTTCCAACTCGTCCTCGACAGTGATGATCCGCTCGTGCGGCGGCACCTCGTTGAGCAGGCTGCGCACGAGCGTCGTCTTGCCGGCACCCATGCCCCCGCACACCACGACGTTGAACCCGGCGCGCACCGCGGCGGCGAAGAACGATTCGATGGCACGGTCGAACATGCCCGCCGCGCGCAACTCCGACAGGCGCGCCAGGTCGGGGTCGTGCAGGCGGATGGTCACCATCGGCACGAGAGACACGGCCATGACCGCGTGCAGCCGGCCCCCGTTGGGCAGGCGCATGTTCAGCACCGGTGAGGACACGTCGAAGCGCCGGCCGCTGCGATCCAGCGTGGCGCCGACCCAGCGGATCTGCTCGATGAGCTCGTCGTTGCTGGCCGCCACCGGCTCGCCCCGCCGCCTGTTGCCGCGGCGGTCCACCAGCCAGACGTTGTCGCAACCGTTGATGTGGATGTCGGTGAGGTCGGGATCGTTGAGGAATCGCTCCCACGGACCGGTCCCGAAGGCGTAGGCAAGGGCCGCGCCCGCAAGGCGCTCCTCGGCCGTCGCGTCGAGCATGGGTGCCCCGATCACCAGGCGGTGCTGCGCCAGGCTCAGCATCCACTCGCCGATGACCACTCGCGCCCGCTCGCGGCGCTCGGGATCACCCGGCCGGCGCCCGGCTCGGTTCTCCTGCTCGATCCAGGAGGCCAACTCGCTGCGCAGGTGCTCCAGGAGTCCCTCGAGCAAACCCTCCGGTAGATCCTCCTCGCCGCCCCCCCGGCCACTGGCGAGTGTTGTGCCCATCGCCTCGTACGCTTCGCCGACCTCGCCCGCTGCCGGTGGTCCCGGGTGCGCGCCGGGCGGGCGCAGGGGATCGCTCACGTGCCTTCGGGGCGGGAGAGCACCGGCGTGCCCGCCGAGCAGAGATGCACCAGGAGATCGGTCACGGGTCTGACCGTGCGCGCCAGCAGCGAGCGCCGCAGTGCCCGCTCGCGCCTCCCGTCGTCGGCCAGCGCCGCGGCGCCCCGGGGATCGCCGGACACCGTGGCGAGGACCCAGGCGCGATCGCCGGTGGTCTGGCGCAAGGCGGTGTCGATCTCGCTGACCGGATAGGGACCGTCGCCGATCACCACCGCCAGCAGCGGCCGGCGGGCGGACAGTCCCTCGGCCCGGTCGAGCAGCAAGGCGAGACTCTCGAACTGCGGCCGCGCCGCCACGACCACGAGTTCGGCCTGCTCGCACAGACGTTCCTGCGGCTCGGCGGCACGCAGTCGCCCGGCGTCCACGAGCAGGTCGGTGTCGCGCAGGCTTCGATCCAGCTCCCCGAAGTCGATCTGCTCGAGGGCGGCTCCGGTGGACGCGCCGCCCGGTGCCACGAGCACGGGAGGACCGCCGGGGAGCCGCTGGCAGGCCGACCAGAACTCGACCTCGCTCAAACCATGACGCGACACGGCGGCGAAACTGACGAGGCTGGGGCGCTCCGGATGCAGGCCGAATCGAGGGGCCACCGAGCCGCCGTCGGTGTCGGCCTCGAGGACGGCGACCCGTCGATGGCGCGGCCACTGGTAGGCGACACAGGTGACCAGCGTTGTCACTCCCGGCGCATCCTTGAGAGAGCCGAACACCACGAGGCTCACGAGGCCACCTCGGCGAGGCGAGGGCCGGCCCCGGCCGCCGCAACCACCCGCGGCGCCGTGGCCCTCGGCACCAGTAGCGACACGAGTGCATCGCTGCCTTCCCCGCTGCCGAGCCACAGCACGTCGTACACCTCCACCCCGGAGGCCACCACAGGGTCATCCCAACCGAGCAGCGGCTCGGTGGTGAGCAGGTCCACCACGTCGCCGGTCGAGAGCGTGCCCACCGGGTACCGGCCGGCACCGAGACGCAGACCCACCACGGCGAAGTCAGGTGGGATGGCCGACCCGACCTCCAGCACAGAACCGCTCACGAAGCCGCCCGCCCTGGCGTCGAACGCCACCGTCCTCCCCATCACCTCGGCAGCGGCCGCCACGTCCACCACGTCCACCGGGATGTCGCTCTCGATGCTTGCCACCTCGAGGTCGCTCGCCGACACCACCTGGCCCCTGCTCACGTCGTTCGCCCACACCAGTACGGAAGCGCGGGGAGGTTGGCGTCCGGCCAGCATCAGCGCGCCGATCGCCCCCAGTCCGATGAGGACCACCCCGATCGCCAACTCGGGGACTCGCCGGCGCATGGTGCGCCCCGCACCGGGCGCGCCGGGTGATCCATCCGCGGGGCCCCGCTGCGGGTCGCCGGGACCGGCGACGCGCCCACCGACCGACGGTGCCTCGGCTGCCGGCGGGTCGAGCGACCTCCCGGCGACCAAGGGATTGGAATCGGCGAGTGCCGACCCCGCTGGTGGCGAGCCCCTGAACGACACCGACCGGACCTCCTCTGCGCACGTGACCGCTTGGGCCTCCCGATCATCCTTCCCGCTCGCTTCGGCGGGAACGGGTGAACCTTGAGTGCGAGGCAGGCTAACGCGAGATTATGAAGTTTCCACTATTTTCATTGATTATGTTGGAAAACTAGTTCTCGACGCCTATACGGAGGCATGCGCAGACAACGGATCCGGGCCACTGCGGTGGCTCTCGCGACCGGCGCCGCCGGCGCCCTCAGCGACATCGAGAGAGTTCTGTTCGTCGCCTGGCTGGCGGTGTTGGCTGTCCTCTCGTGGCACGATCTGCGGAGCCGCCGCATCCCCACCGCCATTGTCAATCCCGCCACCGCCGCGGGGTTTGCGGCCCTGGCGGGGGTGGCCTGGCGCAGTGGTACGCCGCTGCGGCTCGGTGTGGCCGCGGCGACGGCCGCCGGCGCCTACGGCGCGTTCGCGGTGCTGCACGCGCTCAATCCCGGCGGACTGGGTTTCGGCGACGTGCGGCTGGTCGGGCTGCTGGGGTTGTTCCTGGGGTGGCTCGGTCCCGGTGCCATGGCGACCGCCGCCCTGGCGGGCGCCATCGGGGCCGCCGCCGTGGCGCTGGCCATGTCGGCCCGCCGGCGGGACCTCAAGGCAACCCTGCCCTTCGGCCCGTTCCTCGCCGGTGGGGCCGCCGCCGTGGCCCTGTTGCACAACGAGAGCCCGCTGGGTTTCGGCTGAGGAACCTGGGTCGTGTGCTGTGTGACGTCCCGCGGGTCGGACCCGGGGCTACTCGCCGCGGCGCCAGACCTCCAGGGCGGCGCGCATGGAGGGTTCCATCCAGGCGTCGAAGCGCCTGCGGGCCGCGGCGACGCCGTCGCGGAAGTTCACCTGGAACGGCTCGCGGGACACCACCTGATGGTCGTAGATCTCCCCGCCGCGCTTGCGGTAGAAGATCAGGACCCCGGCGATCACGCCCCGGAACGACTGCCCCACGGCGTGGAACGACAGCAGGATCTCCGAGCGGCCGTTGGGCGTGTCCAACCCGATGCGGTTCCATGCGCTGAAGTTGCGCAGGTTGGCGAAGTACCCCTGGCGCCGCACGCCGTCGATGACCTGCTTGCGGTGCCAGTTGCGGCGCTCGGGGTGGTCGGGGGGCGAGTAGTCGGCGAAGGCCCGGCGCTCGCCGCTGCCGTCGTCGATGGCCTCGATGAGATCGGTCTCGATGCCCGCGACGCGCGACTTGGCGTGCCAGAACACCTCGGTGGCCACGGTCATGGCGTCGGCGAAGTTGCGCCGCAGCCTGGATGTGCCCGCCCGGAACTGGTCCGAGATGACAGACAGCACACCGCTGAGGTCGTCGGGCTCGGAGGACACCCGGCCGAGGGTGCTGACCCCCTGCAGGAAGCTGCGGCGCTGGGAGGTGGTGACGATCTGGCGCAGTGCCTCCAACCCGTCGGAGTGGGCGACCGCGCAGGCGTCGGCGTAGGCGCCGCGGTCCTCCCGGCGCACCGTGAGCGGGAAGAGGTCCGCCGCCATGAGGCAGTGGGAGGCCGCCGCCCGCGCCACCCGGTCGCTGCGGTGGCCGAAGGGCCGCAGCCGCCCGAGGGCGTGCAGCAACCAGGCCGCCACCAACTCCGGGGCCGGCTCGTGGCCCGGCGATGGGATGGCGTCGATGACCCGATGCAGAGACTCGGCGAAGTCGTCGGCGTCCTCGTCCTGGTCCTCCGGCTCCCCGTCATTGCCGGCGGTCTGCTCGAGCAAGAGCACCCGCCGGTGCAGTTCGACGATCAACTCCGGATCCAGTTGCGCCCGGCCCTCGTCCTCGTCGTCCAGCCGGTCCAGCAGCCACAGCACCACGTCCCGCAGCAGCGACAGGATGTCCACCTCCCACTGCTCCATGTCCCCCGCGCCCGCCGCGTCCCGCCCGGCGGCGTCGAACCCGTGCATCGCCAGGCGGAAGGCCAGGCTCCGGTCCACCTCGACGAGCCGCTCGCTGGCGGCCACGTCCAGCGCCCACTCCCGGGCGAGCCTCGCCTCCACCGCCGCCAGGCCGTCGGGGTTCTCGTCGAGGCAGAGATCGCGGACGTCGGCCCACGCCTCGGCTATGGCGGCGCACTCACCGCTCGGAGCATCCCAATCGATCGCCGCCAGATCCCCCAGGAGACCGTTGGCCGCTTGGCCATTGTTCATGAACGTCGTCTCGAATTACAACACACGACGGAACGGTTCGTGTGCTGTAGATTACCCTTATTCGTTCCTCTGGACGATTTGCAATGTATCAGATTCCTCAGCGCCGGATTGACCCGACGGTCGAGGGTGCACAATCTCGTAGCATCACCCGCCCGCGCCTGCACGGGTGCTGAAATGGGGCTCGGTTGCGGAACCGGGCCGCGGATCGGGCCGAGTCGGCTCCCACGACCGCCGGACCCGCGCCGGTACGAGACCGCTGCAGCGAGAGACCATCCATGAGCCCGCAACACACCCTGCGGCCGGCGGCCGGCGCGCCGTTCGCCGGCGAGATCATCGACACGCCCATGGTCGAGGAGGTGTCGGAGTCGTTCCTGGCCTACTCGCTGTCGGTGATCACGTCCCGGGCGATTCCCGACGTGCGCGACGGCCTCAAGCCCGTGCAGCGCCGGATCCTCTACTCGATGCTCCGTATGGGGCTGCGGCCCGACTCACCGCACCGCAAATGCGCCCGGGTGGTCGGCGACACGATGGGCAACTACCACCCCCACGGCGACGCCGCCATCTACGACGCCCTGGTGCGCATGGGCCAGGACTTCAGCCGGGCCGTGCCGCTGGTGGACCCGCAGGGCAACTTCGGCACCCTCGACGACCCCCCGGCGGCCGCCCGCTACACCGAGTGCCGGCTGGCGGCGGCGGCCATCGAGATGCTCGACGAGCTGGACGAGGACACGGTGGACTTCCGCGCCAGCTACGACGGCGAGGCCTCCGAGCCGGTGTGCCTGCCGGGGCGGCTGCCGAACCTGCTGGTCAACGGCACCAGCGGGATCGCCGTGGGCATGGCCACGAACATGGCGCCGCACAACCTGCGCGAGGTCTACGAGGCGGTGCGCCTGCAGATGGCCGACCCCGAGATCCCCACCGAGGACCTGCTGGCGGTGCTCGGTGGGCCGGACTTCCCTTCCGGCGGGGTGGTGCTGGACGACGGGATGGCCGAGATCTACGCCCGGGGACGGGGAACGATCCGGGTGCGGGCCCGGGCCGAGATCATCGAGGTGGGTCCCCGCCGGCAGGCCATCCGCATCCTGGAGCTGCCGTGGCTGGTCGGCCCCGAGAAGGTCGTCGGGCGCATCAAGGAGGTCGTGTCCTCGGGCCGGCTCGACGGGGTGGAGGACATCAAGAACCTCTCGGACCGCCACATCGGGCTGTGCATCCAGGTGGACTGCCGGCCCGGGACCGACGCCGCCGCCGTGCTGGCGAAGCTCTGGCGCCTGGCCCCCCTGGAGGAGACGTTCGCCGTCAACAACGTGGTGCTGGCCGGCGGGGTGCCGGTGACGTGCTCGCTGAAGGACCTGCTGGGGCACTACATCGACCATCGACTCGACGTGGTGGTGCGGCGCACGCGCTTCCGGGCGGCGGCCGCCGAGGAGCGGCTGCACGTCCTCGAGGGTCTGATGGTCGCCCTGGACAACATCGAGCGGGCGGTGGCCATCATCCGCGGCAGCGCCACCGCCGAGGCGGCGCGGGAGGCGCTGTGTGCGGAGTTGTCCCTCAGCGAACCGCAGGCCGAGGCGGTGCTGGCCATGCGGCTGCGACGCCTCGCGGCCCTGGAGCGGGACCGCATCATCGCCGAGGGCGACCGCCTCGTGGCCGACCTGGCCGAGTACCGGGAGCTGCTGGGGTCCGAGGCGAAGCGGCGGGAGCTGGTGCTGGCGGAACTGGGCGAGCTGGCCGAGCGCTACGGCCGCCCCCGCCGCAGCCGGATCATCCGGGCCGCCGAGGCGGACGCCGCCACCGCGGGCACCGCAGCCTCGCCAGGATCGGCAGGCTCGGGTTCCGGCGCCGCCGCCGAGGCGTGGCTGGTGACGCTGTCGAGCACCGGGCTGGTGGGCCGATCATCCGTGAGCGCCTCGCGGCGCCGCACCCTGGGCCGCCACGACCTGGTGCGCGCCTCGGCGCTGGTGGACGCCGGGGGCGTCGTGTGGGCGTTGACCAGCGAAGGGCGCGCCGTGCCCCTCACCGCCGGCGCCGTGCCCGAGGTGGCGGGCCGCAGCCGCGGCGGCCCCGGCGGCGAGGTGTTCGACCTGACCGGCGACGAGCGGATCCGCGGCCTCGTGCCGGCGCCGGCGCGTGGCGGTGCCGCCGCAGCGGACGGCGACGACGGCTCGGGCGACATCGTGCTGGTGACCCGCAGCGGCGGCGCCAAGCGTCTGGCCGTCGAGGAGCTGGTCGTCGGCGCCTCGGTCCCCGCCGCCCGGGCCGTCCTGGCTCTCAGCGACGGCGACGAGGTGGTGTCGGCCTTCGGCTGCCCGCCGGGCGCCGACATCGTGCTGATATCCACCGACGGCTCGCTGCTGCGCACCTCCTCGGAAGGGCTGCCGCGCCGGCGCGCCGCTGCCGGCGGCACCAGCGGGATGAAGCTCCGGCCGGGCGCCTCGGTGCTGGGGGCGGGGGCACTGTTCGGCGAGGCCTACGTCATCGTGGTGACCACCTCGGGGGCCGCCAAGGCCACGCCGGCCGGCGACTTCGGTGCCGCGGGGCGGGGTGGCATGGGGTTGCGCATCTGCTCGCTGCGCGACGGCGAGACGCTGCGGGACGCCTACGTGGGGCCGCTCGTGGACGTCTTCGTGCTCACCGGCGAGAGGCCCGGCGCCCCCGACGCCGAGCCGGTTCCGTTCCCGCTGCCGCCGACGCGGCGGGGGCTGGTCGCCCGCGCGGGCCCCAAGCCGATCCTGGCGGCCGGTCAGAGGCGGTGGTGAGAATGGCGGCGCGCCCGGACACTCCGACCTTGTTCGACCCTGTCGTGGGCGGCGACGAGCGGGGCGCGGCGGAGCCCGAGAACGGCGAGGCGGCACGCGGCGGCAACGAGACGGCGGCGACGAGGAAACCCCCCGCCGGGGAGCCCTCGCAGTCCGGCCCGGACCGGGAGGCGGACTCCCAGCCGGACGCCGGGCACTACGAGGCCGACTCCATCCAGACCCTGGAGGGCCTGGAGGCGGTCCGCAAGCGGCCCGGCATGTACATCGGGGGCACCGGCAGCGACGGGCTCATGCACCTGGTGTGGGAACTGATCGACAACGGCGTCGACGAGGCGGCCGCCGGACACGCCCGCCGCATCGACGTGACCTTCGGCGGCGACGGCTCGGTCACCGTGCGCGACGACGGCCGCGGCATCCCCGTGGGACACCCGCCGGGCAGGGACGTCTCGGCGGTGGAGGTGGTGTTCTCGGAGCTGCACGCGGGCGGCAAGTTCGGCAGCGGCACCAACGGATCGGCCTACGGCGCCAGCGGCGGGCTGCACGGGGTGGGCGCCTCGGTGGTCAACGCCCTGTCGGAGCGGATGCGCGTGGAGGTGGGGCGGGACGGCCACGTCTGGCGGATGGACTTCAGCGAGCGGCTCGCCGGCCGGCGCGACGGCGACGGATTCACGCCCAGCCACGACCTGCAGCGGCTGAAGCCCACGCGGCGCACCTTCACGCACGTGCGCTTCTGGCCCGACTGGGAGCTCTTCGATGAGGAGGCCTCCTTCGACTTCGCCGCCACCTGCGAGCGGGTGCGACTCATGTGCCACCTGGTGCCCGGCCTGCGGGCCACGGTCAGCGACCGCCGCCGGGGCGCCACCGGCGAGCCCTTCGACTTCCGCTCCGAGAAGGGGCTGGGAGGGCTGGTCGCCGAGCTCGCCGCCGCGGCCGGAGGCGGCGCCGTCACCCGGATCATCGACGTCTCCGGCGGGGGCGGCTTCGAGGAGAAGGTGCCGGTGGACGGCAGGCTCACCACCGTCGAGCGGGAGTGCTCGGTATCGGCTGCACTGCAGTGGATCGACGGCTACCGCAGCAACGTCGTCAGCTTCGTGAACACCATCCCGACGCCCGCCGGCGGGACGCACCTGGCCGGCTTCGAGCGGGCGCTGACCCGGGCGGTGAACGACGTGCTGCTGGACGGCTCCAAGAAGCTGGCCCGCTCCGGTGAGCGCGCCGGCCGCGAGGAGGTGCAGGAGGGGCTGGTGGCCGCCCTGCAGGTGGTGCTGCCCGAACCGCAGTTCCGGGGCCAGACCAAGCAGGAGCTGGGCACCCCGGCGGTGCAGTCCATCGTCTACGAGGCCGTCAAGTCGGCACTGACGGAGTGGTTCGCAAGCGAGGGGCCGCGCAGCAACGTCACCGCCCTGCGTACCAAGATCAGCGACGCCGTGGAGGCCAGGGCGGCGTCCCGGCAGCTGCAGGCCGACCGCCGCAAGGCCTCGTCGCTGGGCTCGGCGGGCCTGCCGGACAAGCTGGCGGACTGCCGGGTGCACGGCCCCGACAGCGAGCTGGTCATCGTGGAGGGCGAGTCCGCCGCCGGTCCGGCCAAGGCGGGCCGCAACGCCCACAACGTGGCCATCCTGCCGCTGCGGGGCAAGCTGGTGAACGCCGCCAAGGCCTCGCTGCGCCAGGTCCTCGAGAACGCCGAGGCGCAGGCGCTGTTCCGCTCGGTGGGGGCCGGCGTGGGGGCCGACTTCGACCCGGCGGCCGCCCGCTACGGGCGCATCGTGATCCTGTGCGACGCCGACGTGGACGGCAGCCACATCCGCTGCCTGCTGCTGACGCTGATCCACGCCTACATGCGCCCGCTGCTGGCCCAGGGCCGGGTGTTCGCGGCCCAGCCGCCGCTGTACACCACCCGGGTCGGCAAGGAGACCCACCGGGCCTTCAGCGACGCCGAGCGCGACGCCATCGGGGCGCGCCTGGCCAAGGGGCGCCGCGGCGGCGTCGAGGCGATCCGCTGGCAGCGCTTCAAGGGGCTCGGGGAGATGAACACCGACGAGTTGGCGCACTGCGCCCTGGATCCCGCCACGCGCACGCTGCGGCGCATCACCGTGGCCGACGCCGCCGAGGCCCGCAAGCTCCTCGAGGTGCTGATGGGCTCCGACGTGGCCCAGCGCCGCGAGTACATCGGCCGCCACAGCAGCCTCGTGGACCCCGCCACGCTGGACATCTGAGCCCCCACACCGCCAGGCATCAGCACTCCAATCCGTCATTCCGGTCCCCCAACCCGACACCCCGGCCCCCCAATCGGTCATTCCGGCGGAGGCCGGAATCCAGGAACTCCCGGCTACAGCGTGCGCCCGCCACCGCCGCCAATACCCTGCCGATCCAATGACCTTTCCGGGACCGGAAGAACTCGGACGCGGGCTGGTGGTGACCGCGGGCGCCGACCTCGGTGCCGATCTGGCCGCAGCACAGGGCTGGGAACGGGTGCGGGTCGACGGATCGCTGCTGGGCGACGGGCGGCTGGATGAGACCGTCGAGCGGCTGCACCGGGCGTGGGCCTGCCGGCAACGTGTGGTCGTGGAACTGGACCTGCCGGCCGAGACGCTGGCGCAACTGCGGGAGCCGGAGGTCGTCGAGTGCCCCGTGTACGAGTTGGGCGCCGAGTTCACGCTGCTGACCGAGCGGCTGCAGTTCCTGCTGTGGCGGAACAACTACGACGCCCGAAGCGGCGAGCCCGTGTGGTGGTGGGCCAGCAAGGCGGCTCGCATCGGCGCAAGCATCGGCGGGCGGGCCGACGTGGTACTGCGCGACGGAACCGAGGCGTGGGTGGACGCCGGGCCTCGCCGGCCTCTGGGCCTACTGGGCGAGCCGGGCCAACCGGGCCTGCCGGCAGTGCACGCCGAGTCGGTGGAGTTGGGCCGGCTGGCTCTCCAGCCCCCGCCAAGGGGCGCCAGCGGTGACGGAACGATGCTGGCTCCCGACCAGCAGACCGCCGTGGAGCACCCACGGGGGCCGGTGCGCGTGGTGGCCCCGGCGGGCTCCGGGAAGACCCGCACGCTGAACGCCCGGCTGCTGCACCTCGTGGACGACCGAGGGGTCGAGCCGTCGCTGGTCACCGCCGTGGCCTACAACAACCGGGCGGCGGCAGAGATGCGGGATCGCTTGCAGCGCCCCGACCTGCAGATCCGCACGATCCACTCCCTGGGGTGGCGCATCGTGCGGGACGTTCGGCCCGACGTGACGCTGCTGGGCGAGCGGGAGGTGCGGGGGCGCCTGCAGCGGCTCCTGCCGCACACCCGGCGGGCCGGCAAGGACGTCTTCGGTCCGTACATCGAGGCGCTGGCCGACGTGCGCATCGCCCTGCGGCACCCCGACAACGTGGAGACCGAGCGCAACGACGTGCCCGGCTTCGCCGGCATCTTCGAGGCCTATCGGGCGGGGTTGGCCGAGCGGGACGAGTGCGACTTCGACGAGCAGGTCTACGAGGCCATCCGGCTGCTGCTGGCCGAACCCGAGCTGCGGGCCCGCTGGCAGCAGCGCTGCCGGCATCTGCTCGTGGACGAGTTCCAGGACCTGACGCCTGCGTACCTGCTGCTGCTGCGGCTGCTGGCCTCGCCGGGGTTGAACGTCTTCGGTGTGGGCGACGACGACCAGACCATCTACGGCTACGCCGGAGCCGACCCCCGGTTCCTGCTGGAGTACGGCCGTCTATTCCCCGGTGCCGGCGAGGCCGCACTGGAGGTCTCCTACCGCTGCCCACCGGGAGTCGTGACCGCCGTCGGGCACCTGCTGGTGCACAACCGGCGGCGCCTGCCCAAGAGCGTGCGCGCCGCGTCGACGGAGCACGCCGACCCGGCCGCCACCGATGCGCCCGGCGCCTTCAGGGTCATGCGGGTTCCCGACGAGGCGATGGCGGCGACGGCCGCCGGGATTGTCACCGGCTGGCGGGACGAGGGTGTGTCGGATGGCGACATCGTCGTGCTGGGGCGGGTCAACTCGATGCTGCTGCCGGTGCTGGCGGCGCTCGACGAGGCCGGCGTGGGCACTCGTTGCCTGCTCGAGACCTCGTTGCTGCACCGCAGCCTGGTGCGGGCCGCGCTGGCGTGGATGCGCCTGGCGCTGCGGCCCGACTCAATGAATCCCCGCGACCTCACCGAGGCGGCGCGGCGGCCCGGCCGGAAGATCAACCAGGTGTCGCGGGATCTCCTGGAAGGCGCCTGGGACCTGTCCCTGGAAGGGCTCGCCGTCCTCGGCGCCCGCCTGAACGAGCGGCAACAGGAGTCCTGGAACGGCTTCGTGGCCGACATCGAGGCCGGGGCCCGCCTCGTCGCCGGCGGCTGCGACTCGCGCCGGCTCGTGGAGTTCCTGATGCAGCAGGTCGGGCTGGGACGGGCCGCCGGCTCGCTGGACTCGGGACGCACCCGGCCCGACCGAGCGACCCACGCCGACGACCTGCTGGCGCTGCGCCGGGTCGCCGCTGTCTACAGCGACCCCGCAGAGTTCCACCGGCAACTCACCGGCCTGTTGCGGGGCACCTCGGACGAGGGCGACGGCGTCCTCCTCACCAGCATCCACCGCGTCAAGGGCCTGGAATGGGACCGCGTGCTGGTGTTCGCCGCCGACGAGACGCTGATGCCCCACCAGTTGGCCGTCGACGTCGAGGAGGAGCGGCGGGTGCTGCACGTGGCGGTCACCCGGGCGCGCAGCCAGGTCGTCGTGCTGGCCGACGAGAGCCGGCCGTCCCGTTTCCTCGACGAACTGGAGGGTCGCCCCCCGAAGCCGCAGACGCCGGAGCCCCGCCCCGAGCGCACAACGCTGCTCGACGCGATCAGAGGCCCCAAGCGCCCCCGGGCCGCCAAGTCCCGAACCCCGGCGGACGACGAGCCCTACGACGAGGCACTGTTCGAGACGCTCCGCGGCTGGCGGCTCGAGGAATCCCGACGCCGCAAGGTTCCCGCATACGTCGTGTTCGACGATCGAACGCTCAAGAGCATCGCCCGCCGGAAGCCCACGACGGATTTCGACCTGTCCGCGGTGTCCGGCGTCGGCCCCAAGAAGATGGCCGACTACGCCGAAGCGGTCGTAGCGATGGTCCGCGCGCACGGTGCAAGTGAAGGGCGGACCGTGGACTGAGGTAACGAGGGGTGCCGCTCGAGGCGGGCCCGCCTAGGGTCGGGGTATGGCTCTCAGTGATGAACTCGTGAACAGGCTCACCTGGAAGATCCCGAATGCGCTGGCGCTGATCGGGTCGCGGGCGGGCGACGAACGCAACGGCATGACGGCGAGCTGGATCAGCCAGCTGTCCATGGAGCCGGTGCTGATCGGCGTGGCGGTCGAGAACACGGCCGTGACGCACCGGCTGATCACCGACGGCGGGTCGTTCACCGTGAACCTCTGGGACGCCGAGCAGACCCGGGTGTTCGTGAAGTTCTCCAAGCCCGCCGCCTACGCCGACGGCACGCTGAACGGGCGGCCCGTGACCGAGGCCACCACCGGGGCGCCGGTCTTCACCGAGGCGATCGCCTGGCTGGACTGCGAGGTGCGCCACTCGCTGGACATGGGCACGCACACGCTGTTCGTGGGCGAGTTGGTGGACGGCGGCATCAACGACGACGACCCACGGGCCGCCGCCATGAGCGACACCCGCATGAAGTACGGCGGCGTCAAGCGCCACTAGGCCTAGGGAATGCCGCTGTTATTAAGATTTAGAGCTAAACTCTGAATTGCCATCGATCCGATTAAGGAAACTGAACGCGCCTGTGCGTGCGGGCCGGGGAGACGCGACGGCGCACAACGGTTGGGAGCGCACGACCGCTGTCGTTAAGAGTTAGACTCTAATTCTTAACGATTGTCCGGTCGGTGAAGGAACTCTGAACGATGCGCCGCGGCGAGACGGGCCACTACCGCATCACGATGCACGGCGGCGAGGAGGTCCGCGCCTTCGTCCCCGAACCGCTGCCCCCCGAGCCCCCGCTCCAACTCGACGGACCTCTATTGAAGGCGCTTGAGGCGGCAAACCGCTCTCTCGGTCGCCTCGACGGCATCTCGACCCTGCTCCCGGACAAGTCCCTCTTCCTGTACCACTACGTGCGCAAGGAGGCTGTCCTCTCGTCACAGATCGAAGGAACGCAGTCCTCGCTCACCGACCTGCTACAGCACGAGAGAGGCGACGCTCCGGGAGTTCCCCATAACGACGTCGCCGAGGTCTCCCGCTACGTCGCCGCGCTGGAGCACGGGTTGAGGCGACTCCGGGAGGACAACTTCCCGCTCTCGAATCGGCTGATCCGGGAGGTCCACGGCGTGCTCCTGGCGTCGGGGCGGGGGAGCGAGAAGGCACCCGGCGAGTTCCGGCGCTCGCAGAACTGGATCGGCGGAACCAGACCCGGGAACGCCGACTTCGTGCCGCCACCCCACACCGAGGTGGCGGACTGCATGGCCGCGCTGGAGCGCTTCCTGCACGCGGCCGACGACGGGTTGCCGGACCTCGTGCGCGTCGGCTTGGCGCACGTGCAGTTGGAGACCATCCATCCCTTCGTCGACGGCAACGGACGGGTGGGGCGACTGCTCATCACCTTCCTGCTGCGCCATGCCGGGTTGCTGCAGGATCCGCTCCTGTATCTGAGCCTCTACCTGAAGCAGAACCGCTCGGAGTACTACCGGCTGCTCACCGACGTTCGCCTCCACGGCGACTGGGAGGCATGGCTCGCCTTCTTCCTCGAAGGTGTGCGCGTGACCGCGGACGGCGCCTTCGCCACCGCGATGCGCCTGACGGAGATGTTCAGGGACGACAAGTCGCGCATCTCCTCACTCGGCCGCGCGGCCAACTCCGCGCTGCGAGTGCATGAGGCGCTGATGGCAACGCCCATCCGCAGCATCCCGGAGATCAGCCGAGAATCGGGACTCTCCTATCCGGGTGCGGCGGCCGGGATGGACCGGCTCATCGAACTCGGGATCGCCGAGGAGGTTCCGGGATACTGGCGAAGCCGGATCTTCGTGTACGCCCAGTACACGAACATCCTCACCGAGGGGACCGAGCCGCTCTAGGCGCGACACCGGTCCGGCCGGCGCGCATTCCGGGCGGAGAGGAATCCACCGTCCCGCGGTCGCGCCCGCGGCTTGCACGGACTGCTCGGGGCTCTCCTAGCGTTGGGGCGTGGCCGATGCGGTTCTGGATCAACTCGACGCACTGGGACTGGCCTATGAGGTGGTGACCTGCGATCCCGACCTGGCGGACACGGCCAACTTCTGCGCGGCTTACGGCTACGCCCCGGAGGACAGCGCGAACGCCATCGTGGTGATCGGCAAGTCCGACCCGCCGCGCTACGTGATGTGCCTGGTGCTGTCCTCCACCCGCCTGGACGTGAACCGGGTGGTGCGCAAGCGGCTGGGCGTGCGGCGGGCCTCGTTCGCCTCGGCGGACCAGACCAAGGAACTGACCGGCATGGCGATCGGCGGGGTCACCGTGTTCGGGTCCACCACCGACCTGCCCCTGTGGGTGGACGCCCGGGTGATGCAGCGCCCCGAGCTGATCATCGGCGGCGGCGGGCGCGACCGCAAGCTGCTGGTGCCGCCCGCCACGATCGCCGGGCACCCCGACGTGACCGTCGTGGAGGACCTGGCGATGCCGATCCCGACGGAGTAGGCCGCGCCGGGCCCACTCACATCCGGCCGGCGCCGGTCAGTAGTCCGACGGGAACAGCAGCGTGGTCTGCGAGCGCACGCCTTCGGAGTCCTCGGCCTCGGTGATGATCCAGAGCCGCTCGTCGCCGGCGCCGTCGCCACCGTCCCCGCCGGAGCCCCGGCGGACCTGCACCGGGATCAGGTAGCTCGACAGGATCCTGGCGCCGGTGACCAGCGCCAGGTTGTTGGCCTCGGCGTCGTGGCCGTCGAGGTCGCCCCAGTCGCCGACCGCGTGCCGTCGCAGGCACGCCATGACGAACGCCCGACCCTCGTCCCGGCCCAGCAGATGCCGATCAACGGCCCGGGTGGCGACCAGATACCCCAGCGGCACCCGTATGCGCGGCTCTGCGCCGCCCGCGGCGCCCCGCCCACCGGGCACGTTTGAATTGATCCGAACCGGCATGGCTTCTCCCTTCTTCCAGCCGCGATCCATCGACCGGATCCGGCACGGCATTGGGGGAAGCCAGCGAGCACGATACATGCAAATTTATGGAAACACTATGTATAGTGATTCGCTCTCGCTGCCGTGCGCACGCCGAGCAGCGAGCCGCCGGCGGTGATTCTCCGGCGCCGGCGAGGGCCGCTAGACCCAGATGTGCATGGGGTAGCCGGTCTCGTCCTGCTCGCCGGCACCCAGGCATTCGGCCTCGCCGGCGGCGATACGCCGGGCGGTCCAGGCGGCAGCGGCGGCATCGAGCAGGTCGTCGATCGCCGGTTGGAGGGGACCGGGCAGAGGCGTGAACAGGACCGCCTCGGAGATGTTGCCGAAGACGCGCGCCAGCGCCGCACAGCGCTCCTGTATGCCGGCCAGCTTGCTCTTGGACGATGCCATGGGTGTCCCGGCCAGGCGTACGAAGCTGCTCTCCGGGTGGACCTCGGCGGCCCGGGACCGAGCCGCAGGGGCGAAGTCCTCCGACGCCAGCGCATCCCGCAGCTCGCGGATCTTGGGCATCAGGGCGAACGTCTGTCGGGAGAGCCCGAGACCGGTCTCCTCCCGACAGCGTCGGTTGGCCTCCGGATAGTCCGTCGCCTCGAGCACGCACAGCGGCGGCGTCCAGAACAGCGAGGAGCGCCGCGTCCCCAGCAGCCGCCGGGCCTGGATGTCGGCGCTGCGCCTCTCGGCGCCCGGCAGCCCGACAGGCATGTCGATCCCCACGACCTCGAGACCTCGTTCCCGGGCCACGGCCCAGAGCTCCCCGAGCGTGCGCCACACCGAGAACTCCACGCCCGACCCGGCGGCGACCTCCGTCACGGCCATGACCCAACCGCCCCGGACCCCGTCCACTCCGGCCACGGAGCTCGCGGACCCCGTCTCGAACGCCGCGCTCACCGCACCTCCCGTGGGTCGGCCGACGGGGACATATCCTTACAGGCTGCACGACCTCTCGATGGCGCTTTAGCAACCGGTGGGAGCAGGACCATGCCGCAGAAAATCGCCATCGTCGGGGCGGGCGTCTCGGGGCTGGGGGCCGCATACGCGCTGCATCACGACCCGGACCGCTTCGATTTCACGCTGTTCGAGGCCCACGACCGCATCGGCGGGAACGCCATCACCGCCGACATGCCCCAGGGCGACGGCACCTCGATCCCCTTCGACATCTCGGTCACCGCCTGCATCCCGTCGGTGTACGAGCACATCGTGGTGCTGATGGAGCGATTCGGCATCGACCTGGTCGACAGCAGGTTCAGCTACAGCGTGAAGTACCGGGGCGAGGTCTACGCCCACGACTTCGATTCCGACATCCGCGAGCAACTGCAGGATGAGATCGCCAGGTTCCAGCGGCTGCTGCGGCGGCTGCACCGGTTCGGCCGGCTGAGCCGCGCCCAGTCGAAGCTCCTGAACGCCCTCAACCCGTTCAACTACATCAGCATGGGGACGGTGCTGAACCTGGGGGGCTTCTCGGGGGAATTCCGCTACAAGATCCTGAAGCCCATGTTCGTCAACTTCGTCATGGCGACCAACGTGTTCGACATGCCCGCGGCGCTGTTCTCGCGGTACCTGGAGTTCTTCGACATCGAGTCGGCCACCCCCATGCAGACCTGGGACGGGGGCACCCGGCGCATCTACGAGAACCTGTCGGCCGGCTTCACCGACAAGATCCACCTCAACCGGCCGGTGCGCAAGGTGTACCGGCAGCGCTCCGGCGTGGTGGTCGAGGACCACGAGGGTGTTCGGGAGAGCTTCGACGGGGTGATCTTCGCCTGCAACGCCAACCAGACGCTGATGATGCTGGACAGCCCGACGATGCTGGAGCGCTACATCCTCTCGTCGATCCGCTACGAGAGCGAGCTGCACAACCACACGGTGGTGCACTCCGACGCCTCGGTGCTGCCCGACACCGACGTGCGGGCACTGGACACCCGCAGCAACCACGTCGAGCAGTACGGCGCCCGGCCCGACAACTACGAGATCACCTACATCATGCACAACCAGCAGCCGTGGGTGAAGCGTTCCGAGCGGCCCTGTCTGGTGACCTTCAACCCCGTCACCCCCATCGACGAGCAGAAGGTCATCAGGCGGTGGTGGTTCCAGCACATCGTGCACGACGTGAAGCACGTGGCGCTGCTGGTGAGCCTGTTCCGCTTCATCCAGGGCCGCCGGCGCACCTGGCACTGCGGCGCCCACACGCTGATCAACAGCCAGGAGACCTGCCTGGTGAGCGGCCTGGCCGCGGCCCGCCAGATCGGCGCCGGCTACCCCTTCGACGACCCCGTCGCCCGCCGCGCCTTCAACTACTACGGCCGGATCCTCCACGGCTGGCGCTTCCGCAGGGCCTAGGGCCCGCAGCCCCCGGCGGGCAGTTCAGCGGACGAGCGCCGCCCTATCGACTCACCAGTGACCATTCACGACGCCTAATGGCCGATAATGACCAGTCAACCGGCCATCAGCCGAATTGTGGCCAGTATCCTGAACTACTAAGTCGAGAAAACGTAAACTTATGCGCCTATGGGCTGATATCGTTCACTCATGGCGACCGCTCGTCCGCGATGGCCAATAGGCCCTCGTACCCTGTTCTTCGACGACGTCGCCTCGCGCACCACTCTGTCCAAGGCGGTCGGAGCCGGACGGATCCGTCGCCTCGCCCCCCGGATCTACAGCGCAGACCTCGTCTCCGCAGAGTCTGAGATCGTCCGCCAGAACTGGCCGTTGCTCTGCAGCCACCTGCTACCGGGGGCGGTCATCGTGGATCGCTCGGCAGCGACCGCCGGGGTGGTCTTCGACGGCCACCTGACCGTCGCCGCCGAAACCAGCCGGAAGATCATCGAGCTGCCCGGCCTCGAGATCCGGATCCGGCCAGGAACACCACACCCGTCGGACTCGCCGTGGACCCACGGTCTCGTCATGTCGAGCCCCGCTCGCACTCTCGTCGACAATCTGGAGCCCAGTCGGAGCCGCGGCGGGCGACCCTCACGCACGCTGACGATGACCGAACTGGAGGACTGGGTGGCCCGCAAGTACATCACGTGGGGCCCCGAACGCACCGACCGCCTCCGTGCACAGGCCCGCGATCTGGCGTCCACGGCGGGGCGCGCTCACCATCTCGACACCATCGATGCGCTGTTCGATCAACTCGCCGGGATCGAACCGGTGCGATCCAGGGCCGGCGAACTGTTCCGGGCCGTCACGGCCGGTCAAGGATGGGACGGGCGGCGCATCCGCTTGTTCGCACAGGCGGCCGACACTCTCTCCCGACTCTCGTCCCCGGCGGTGCCGGATTGGCTCGCCGAATGCGACCCGCCAGGCGAGCTGCCGTTCTACGAGAGCTACTTCTCCAACTACATCGAGGGAACCACCTTCACCGTTGAGGCGGCGCGCCGCATAGTCGAGACCGGAATCCCGCCGGCGGAGCGACCGGCGGATGGCCACGACATCCTCGGTACGTACCGCTGCGTCGTCGACCCCATCGGACGAGCGGCAACGTCGACCGACCCCGACGAACTCATCGACAATCTGGTCACGCGCCATCAGGAGATCATGCGGGGTCGACCCGACAAGAACCCGGGAATCTGGAAGACCGAGAACAACCGCGTCGGCTCCTACGACTTCGTTGACAAGAACCTCGTCGAAGGCACGCTCCGTAAAGGCCTCGAACATCTGGGCGATCTGCCCGAAGGGTTCGCGAGAGCTCTCTATCTGATGATCGTCGTCACGGAGGTCCACCCCTTCAAGGACGGCAACGGCCGCGTGGCACGCGTCATGATGAATGCGGAGCTATCGGCCGCAGCCGCCGCCCGGATCGTCATACCGAGCGTCTACCGGAACGAGTACCTCGCCGGTCTGCGGCGCACCTCCACGACGGACGGCGATCTCGCCGCATACGTCCGAGTCATGACCCACGCATGGCGGTGGTCGGCTGCGATGCCGTGGAACGACACGGCTGCAACGGAGGGCCAACTCCTCGCCACCAACGCGCTGCTCGACTCGACCGACGCAGAGGTCAGAGGCATCCGGCTCGAACTCCCGTAGCGCTCGACCTCTGGACAACCCGATCAGAGCCGCCGCGCTGCGCCAGCTTTGAGCGTGATTCCAGATCATATCAATCTATTTCATGGCTATTGAATTTGCGCCGATCCCGGGGTACTGGTAGCGTGACCGGCGTGTTCGGGGGTGTGCACCGATGAGTGCGGTGGTGGCCGGCCCTCCAGGGATCGATGTCGAGTACCCGGAGGGACCCAAGGTGCCGGAGGGGGATCTGCAGGTGAGCCGGCGGTTGGAGTTGCTGGTCGCCCTGCGCCACTGGTTGGCGGGCCGGCCCGACGGTGACAGATCCTGGGCCTCCAGTGACATCAACGTGTACTACAAGCAGGGCGACCCGCGTGTCGTCGTCGCGCCCGACATCGCCGTGGCGTTCGGCGTGGATGTTGCCGCTCTGGACGGCCAGGGCACCTACCGGGTGTGGGAGGCCGGAGCGCCGCCCGCCTTCGTGCTGGAGGTCGCCTCGCCGAAGACCGTCGACGTCGATCTGAACGAGAAGCCGGCCAAGTACGCCGAACTCGGCGTGCACGAGTACTGGCGCCTGGACCCCACCGGCGGCGAACTGCTGGATCCGCCGTTGCAGGGCGAGCGGCGCCGGTCGGGCCGCTGGGAGCCCATCGAGGTGGTCGCGGGCAGCGACGGTGTGCTGCGGGGCCACAGCGAGGCTCTCGGCCTGGACCTCTGCTGGGAGCCGCCGAAGCTGCGGCTGTTCGACCCTGCCACCGGGGCATGGCTCCTCGATCCCGACGACCTCCTCGAAGCCCGGAACACAGCCGAGACCCGCGCCGCCCGCGAAGCCGCCCGAGCCGACCGAGCGACCGCCGCCCGGCGGGCCGCCGAGGCGGAACTCGCCGCACTGCGCCGCAGCCTGGGCGACCCCCCACCCCCCGACGACGGCGAAGAGTAGACGGCAACGGCCGGGGACGGCAGCGACGGAGCCTCGTGGAAAAGTTCACTCATCCGCAGTTGTGACATATTCGTAAGGATTATCCGTCTACATCTCACGAATACGTCATAACTCTGTCATTGCCCTGCGTGGGGCGGTCCGGGAAGGACGTAGTGGCTGCCCCGCCTGCTGCCGCGGCGTTCGAGCCGGCCGGCGGCAACGAGGGAGTTGAGCACCCGCAGCGCGGCCACGCGGTCGAGGCCGGTGCGATCCCGGACAGCCTCGTTGGTCACGGGGCCTTCCCTCGCCAGCGCCATCACCACCTCGCCGGGGTCCTCGGGCCGGATACGCACACCGCCGGGTCCCTCGACACCCTCGAGATGCGGCGCCAGCACGTAGGTGGCACCCGAGCCCGTGCCCCGCTGTTGCACCAAGCCGCGGTCGCGCAGGCGGTGGAGTGCCGCCCGGGCCTCGGCGGTGTCCACGTCGAGCAGGCGGCGGACGTGGCCGTTGGTGAGCGTCTCGCCACGGGCGACCTCCAGCAAGACGCGGGCGTCCCTCCCCTCGGTGCCGTCGGGCATTCCCCCGAGGTCGCCGACCGAGCGGGGCCGCACCGCGCCGGACGCCTCGCCGCTCAGCGTTCGAGCCAGCCAGGCCCGCTCCTGCGGTGCCGCCTCGGAACCCAGCAGCAGCGTGACGGCGACCGACGAGTCGTCCGCCTCGAAACGCGGCGGGGCCATGAGGTTCAGGGCCATGTGGTCACGCATGAGGCGGACGCCGCGTCCTGCGTCCTCGGCGATGCCGAAGAAGCGCAGCGTGCGGATCAACAGCACGTTGCGGGGGACCGACCGGAGGGCCAGCAGGTCGAGGGACACGCCGTCGGGCAACCCGCCCGGCGAGCGGACCACGACCCGGTTTGGCCGGATCTCGATGCGCACGGCCTCAGCGGCCGCCGTCGGAGCGTAGGACCGGTGGGCGACCGCGTTGGCGATTGCCTCCCGCAGCACGACCCGGGGAAGGCGGTGCAGTTCGTGTCGCAGCACGCCCAGCACCACCAGGTCGAACCCCAACTCGTCGAGCACGAAATCGACGGCCGCTTCGATCTGCCGCTGCAGCGGACCGCGGAACTCGGCGCGCCGGTCGTAGTCCAGCGCCTCGGACCGGTAGCGGAACACCTCGACGAACGGCTTCCCCAACGCCCCGGCGGGATCGGCCAGCAGGTACAGCGCCCCGGCCACGCTGAGGCGGTCCCCGTCGCCGTTGTGCACCAGGAAACCGCTGTCGCGCAGGCGATCCAGCAAGTCCGGCTGCGGCGCTCCCGGTGATACCGGCCACTGCCACGCCCCGGAGAGTTCCCCCGCCAGGGTGGGATCGATGGCGTCGGGCCGCAGCGCTGTGGGAGCCGCCTCCACGGTGCGCACGAACCGCCGGGCGATGAAGTCGGAGAGTTCCGCCCCGAGCAGCGTGTGATTGGAGGCGCCGCGCCGTTCCTTCACCGCGCCGCTGGCGAGTTGCGCGAATCCGTCCCGGCGGCGCCCGACCCCGATGGCCACGACCGTGCGCCCATCCACGACGAGCCGATGGATGTGGTGCGGCCCCAGGTCGCGCACCTGGCCCAGGGCGTTCCGGAGCCGCGTCTCGCCGCCGGTTCCGAGGTCCACGCCGCGGACCACCCCGTCGTCGGTCACGCCGAGGAGCACCACCCCGCCATCGGCATTGGAGAACGCCATCGCCGTCTCGGCGATACGGGAGTGCGACACACCCTCCTTGAACTCGACGCGAACACCCTCACGCGGGAACTCCACCGCAAACTCCGCGGCGGTGAAAGAGGCCGCTGGAGCGCGCCCAGAGGCAGGGTGGAACATCGGATATGACATACTCGTAGACAGTATCGTGCGGACAATTTGATTATGTCATAACTGGGCTCCGAGCAGGTCACGGGCGTTCCTGCCGAAACACTGGCGGTGCCCGGACGGGTGTAGTCGGCAGAGTCCGGTCTGCACGCTCCGATGGCGGTTTCGCGAGCCAGCGTCCGGTGCGGGCGGAAGACGCCCTCTACACGCCCGGCGCCGTGACGCGGTAGCCGAGCGTCTGGAGCGCGCCGACCGCCTCGTCGGGGAACTGCCTGGCCGTCGCCCGGGCCTGCCGCCGTTCCCACGCCTCGAGCGACTGGATCAGCCTCGGCTTCCAGCCCGCCTTCCAGTTGTCGAAGAGGTTCTCCCGGTCCAGGAACAGCAGGAATTCCTCCAGCGTGGGCCGGAACCGGCGCCCGCCGACGGGGAAGTGCAGCGCGTGCAGATCGGGAGCAGGCCGACCGCCGGAGCCGTACAGCCACGCCAACTCCGGCGAGTTCGCATGGAGATGAACGTGCCCCGCCGCCCGGCCACGGCGTAGTTGACGCCTGTCGTACTCGACCCGAACGATCGGGCGCGGCCGTTTCCGTCCTCTTGTCACGTCGGCCCAGAGCCCGACCATCGAAGAGGCGACTCGTAGGTGTCCATCCGTCGGATCCATCTCGACGATGTACCGAGCGCGCAGAAAGAGCGAAGGGTTCTCGGGATCATCGCGCGAACGGACCAGAGCAACGCCTACCGACCGCCCGTCGTCGCCGACATCGGCGTCAGCGCATACCTCAAGTTCCGCTGCCGCGCCGGTTCGCGACAGGGCGGCGTCAAACTGGCCCGCGGCGTTGATGCTGAGGTCAAGCACGCGGTTCAGATTGGCAACGAACTCCTCGACCGACCTTTGGAACTCCTCATCCATCACTCCTCGTTCAAGAAATCCCTGTAGGCGAGCCAATCCTCCCGACACTCGGCGTCAGTCAGCAGGTCCGCCTCGCCTTCGGCCATGAACTCCTCGAACGTCAGGCCCGCCCGCCGGGCCGTCTCCGTGCATCTCTCGACGATTTCCTCTCGCGTGATGATCCTCATGGTGGTGGTGCCTCCTCCAGGTTCGATCCGACTACTCCTGTCCCCGGGGCCGACCGACAGACCTGCCGCCCGCACCCAACACGCGGCGCCGTCATTCGCCCGCGACCGTACAAGCCGAACCGCTCGGCCGAATCGCCGCCCAGGTCAACCTGCGCGCCGACCGGCGCACATCACGGGGAACCTTCGACAGCGCCCCAAATCCAGCGGTCAACCTAACGGCGCCCGTGTCCACCGCCACCCCGCCGGCGTCGGCACCGGGTGATCTGGTTGCCGAGCACGGCGCATGCGCCGTGCTCATGGTCGACCGCGTGGTCGTCCAGGCCTACGACGACCACGCGTCCGCTGTTCAGGCGGGGAAGGAACGATGCGGATCGGGGAACTTCTCCGCTCATACGCTTCCTGCCCCTGTCGTGTATTCGGGCGTACTCACCGCTGGCGAAGCGCCCGCTGAGCGTGGCTAGCGCCAAACGGTCCAACACCCCGAGAGATCCCCGGCCGCAGTCGCCCGCGAGGGTTGGACAGGACCCCGGCGGCCGATTCGCTGTGGGTGAGCGTCCCGCCCTTCGACCCTCCAAAGCTCCGAGGGATGGTCATCGTGCCGAACAACACCCTGAACAACCCGGCCATCGTCGGAATGGACTATCTGGAACACGTCAAGATCGCCGTCCGCGACGACGCCTTCGGCCAGATCTAGACCATCGCGGCGTCGGACCCCAGCGTCTCGTCACCAGGGATGGGCGGTGAAGGGTGGGGTCATGCTTTGGTTCTAGGGTCATCACACTTGTGTACTTTCAATCATGGAATTACATTGACTTGATCAAAATCGCGCTGTAGTATGTCATCACGCGTCATTTAATATCACTGAGGATCCCGCCATGAATCTGTCAGCACTGAGACTCCTCACTCGTAGCGCTCGGCGGTCGTCGCCTAGAACACCGCCCCCCCATGTGGTCGAGGAGTTTGAGCGGGCACAGGAGATGATCAACCAACAGACCGCGGACGGCACACTTGGCGACGACGCGCTGGATCGGGAAGAACTCGCTGAGAAGTTCAACACGTCGTTGGGGTACGACAAGTTCACCGCGTAACCCGATGGGGTATTGGCGCTGGACGAACACGGGCGTTCTTGATAGGTGGGCAAATCGCAAGAGCCTCAGAGAATGCGCTGTTCTGTACGACGCGATGTGGGACGCTCAAGGCAACGCCGAAGACGATGCGCCCGGCGAACCTGTGTCTTTGGATTGGCCAGGGAATCACCGCGTGATCAGCACGCCAGTCGCTGACATCTACTTCACGATCATTGAGGGCGAAGAGACTCCGGGGCGCGGGTTCCTGTTTCTCGTGGCTATTGAAGACCTCGACTGACAGGTCCCAATTCGGGGTACTCACCGCCTGCGCTGCGCCCGCTGAGCGTGGCTAGCGCCAAAAGGTCCAACACTCCGAGAGATCTCCGGCCGCAGTCGCCCGCGAAGGTTGGACACGACCCCACCGACGCGAGTCTCACCAGCACCTGCCATGCGCTGATCGACACCGGCGCGACGACAACCATGATCGTTGAGAAGGTCGCTGAGACGCGGTGCTGTACACGCCGGTGCCGGCCACCAGGATCACGCCGGCTATCCCGCGAGGTCGGCCTGCGAGGCGATTCGTGAGCCCCAACGTGGGCCTACCAATCGAAGGAGTCGTCCCAATCGTCGGATCGACTACGACTGCGACGGCTGCTGCCGCGGCGGCGACTGCTGCTGCTATCGGAGAAGTCGTCCCACTCGTCTGAGTCATCGGAGGAGTCGTCCCAGTCGTCTGAGTCATCGGAGGAGTCGTCCCAGTCGTCCGAGTCATCGGAGAGATCGTCCCAGTCGTCCGAGTCATCGGAGAGATCGTCCCAGCTATCAGTGTCGTCGCGTCTACTGCGGTTGCGGCTAGGGCTGGTGCCGGGGCGGCTCTGTTGCGGGGATTCGGAGAACAGTGCATCCAACACCTCGGATACCAGGCGGAGAATGAACAGGAGCACCTTGGCCACTCCACGCCCACGAGACGCTGCCGCGGGGCGCGAACCATCAAAGCCGACGTCGGACGAACTCCGAGGCGCCGTTCGAGCATGCCTTGTTTCGCCACCACCGTCCCGGGCCGGCTTGGCTCCCAGGTAGCCGGTGATCCTCTCACGGCAGTCCCATGCGACCTCACGAAGCGCAGTGATCTGGTGCCGCAGAGCCGGCAGGTCGGCATCGGACGCCTCAACGCAAGTCTCGACGTTCTCGAAGAGTCCCTGCCGGGTCAGATTGGCCGAGCCGACGAGTGCGGCGGTCACGTGCCCGCCGGGCCCCAGCACGGCCCACACCTTCAGGTGTGCGTCGCTTGCCGCCCGACCGCCGCGCCCCGTCCGGTACCAGTTCCTCACCTCAACATCTCTGCGACGCAGGAACTCGAAGACCGCTCCCCTGTCCGCCGCGGTCGCCTTCTGGAACCGCGAGGCCTGTGCGTTGCCGATGATTAGCGTGACCGGACGGCCAACGGTCCGCTCGCCGAGCCACGCCAGTCCGGCGACGGAGGCGTAACCGACGGCCACGAACAGCGCCCCGTCCGGATGGTCATCGAGGAAACGATCGATCCGATCCCCCGCCGAGGCTCCGAGCGGGCCCTTGAACATGGGTTCTGTCTAGCGCCGGCACCGACACGGGCGACGTTCGCCTGGCGACGAATTGCTTTACCGAATCGGTAAAGATACTGATATGATCGATGTCCAAACCCACCCCAGACGTGAGGATGCGTGGAAGTTCGGTTTGCGACATCCCAGCTGCAGAAGATGATGTCCGGTTCGAGCGCACTGAGCAGGCGCTACGGCGACATCGGAGCCCGGAGGATTCGGACCCGTCTCAGCCAGCTCGAAGCGGCCGACTCCCTGGCGGATCTGCGGTCACTGCCGGGCCGTTGGCACGAGTTGACCGGCGGCAGAGCCGGCCACCTCGCTGCCGACCTCCACCAGCCGTTCCGAATGATCCTCCGTCCTGCCGAGCCCGTGCCTCGTACCGACGACGGCGGCCTGGACTGGTCCCGTGTCACCACAGTCATCATCACCGAGATCGTCGACTACCACTGAAACGCCACCCCCGCCGGAGAGACCAATGACGACATACCCGTACCGTCCGGACTACGCCACCCCGCCCGGCTGGACTCTCGAGGAGACACTCGAAGAACTGTCGATGAGCCAGGCCGAACTGGCACGCCGCACCGGACTGTCGACGAAGCACATCAATCAGATCGTGCGCGGGAAGGTTCCCATCACCACTGATACGGCGTGGCGTCTCGAGCGCGCCACCGGCGTGCCCGACCGGCTCTGGAACAACCTCGAGAGCAGGTACCAGGAGCACCAGGCGCGCCTCGCTGAGGAGGCCGCTCTGGCGGAGCAGGTCGACCTGCTCGAGAGGTTGCCGATCGCGTCGATGGTGAAGCTCGGCATCCTCACCAAGCGCGCCGATCCCACAACACGGCTCAGGGAGGCGTTCGCATTCCTCGGCGTCTCGGATCGATCGGCCTGGGACGCCACCGTCGATAACTACCGGGTGGCGTTCCGCAAGTCACAGGCCCACGAATCGAACGACGGAGCGATCGCGGTTTGGCTACGCATGGGCGAGATCGCAGCATCTCAAATCGACTGCGCTCCCTGGGACCCTGATCGGTTTCGCGAGGCGCTGATCGCCGTCCGGACGCTCACCCGCGAGACCGACCCAGCGGTCTGGCACCCCGCCTTGGTCACCGAATGCGCTGCCGCCGGTGTCCGCGTTGTCGTCACCCACGAGATCGACGGAGCGAGAACCCACGGCGCTACCCGCTGGCTCGGGAGCGGCCGACCGCTGATTCAGTTGAGCCTCCGGTTCCGATGGAGCGACATCTTCTGGTTCACGTTCTTCCACGAGGCCAAGCACGTCCTCGACGGATCGAAGCGCGCCATCTACATCGAGCAGCAAAACGGCGACAGCGAGGACCGAACCGACGAGGAGCGCCAAGCCGACGAGTTCGCCTCGAACTTCCTGATCCCGAAGGACCGAGCCCGGGTGCTGCACACGATCGGCAGCCTGGACGACGTCAGAATGTTCGCCGCCGACCTGGGGATCCACCCCGGCATCGTCGTCGGCCGGCTCCACCACGACGGCATCTGGCCACACACCCACGGCAACGGACTACGCCAACGCCTCCAACTCAGCACCGCTGAGTCCTGAGCAGCCGTCCCCGGCCGGTCTCGCTGTCTCTCACCGAGCAAGTCGCCTAGCGCGGACGTGACCCAGCTCGGCCCACGTTCGGCGCGGGCCGGAAGATGTCGCCTACCGACTCGCTTCCTTGTCAACGGCCAACTCCCGCGAGGGCCGTGGGGGATTCTGAAGCTGGAGGTACGCGAGGGCGGCTCGCCGACGTTGACGGATTGCCCTGGACGTAGACAGATCTCGGCCAGCGACGAGAGGCAGTTCCAAGGCTCGCGACCCCCGGCACCCATGTTGAGGATCGAAGCCACAAGACGTCGCTGCACTGCTGGGAATATCGCGCCAAGTTGTTGTGCGGGAGATCGCCAGAGTGTTAGATCAGAATACCCCAACACGGTAGGCGGTGAAGCGCCGACGGCGCTCTCTGGAGGATCTTCGTCTACGAGAGCCAGCCGGCCTGGAGCGCCCGGTTGCTCTCACGCACCCCGCTGCGATCATCCGCCAAGCACCACCTGGTCGACCCGTCGCTCGCCGTTGCCGCTGTCGGTGCGAGCGCGGATGTCCTGTTCAACGACCGGGCCGCCCTCGGACTGCTGTTCGAGTCAGATCCCACTGGCCATTGACAGTCGATGGCCATACGCGATCTACGGGCCTACGCCCAGGCGAACAGGAGCACGGTATTCCACTACCGCGACGAATCTCCACTCCCTCTCCCTGTGTGATCATCCCGGTGGGGCTCCTGTGCGCGCTGAACGTCTCTCAACGCCCAGCACACAGGAGCCCCACCCCAATAGGCGGATGCCCAGGATGGGGAGTATCAGTGATCAGAAGTGGGGAATCTCAGTGATCGCCGTCGCCTACAAGAGGGTAGATTTGGTCAGCGGGTACTTCCTGCGATTACTGCTTGTGCTTCTGCGATGTCTTCGAGGAGGTCTCGGATTTCCCAGAGGACCGCCAGGGAAGCCGCGATCTTTAGATCGACGTCTAGGTTCAGCCATTCGGTGTCGGATGGGCGTTCTGATCTTTTTGTGGCCATGTCTGGCCTCCTTTCAATTGTCGAACCAGTCGTCGGGAACGAGTTCCCAGAATTCGGGCTCTTCGGGATATTGCGGCGAGTTGGCCCGCGGGGTGCGGGAGGACCCTACGCGACTCTGTGAGCGGATCGGCGGCCGGGGTGAGGGGGAGTTCCTCGGCGTCGACGACCAACCGGCCGGACCGCTTCCGGCCGCGCCGAACTCCTCGGCTGAGCGAGCAGTCCGCGGCGCCGCCGACGCTGATCTTGAGGAAGTCGCCGAGTGTCCACGCCGCCTGCGGATGAGAGAACGTGTCGCAGCGCTCCCGTACAGTTGGTGGACGTGCGGGAGATCTATCTCGACTACAACGCCTCGGCGCCTCTGGACCCGCGTGTGGTCGAGGAGATGCTCCCCGTGCTGACGACCGGCGTTGGCAACGCCTCCTCCGCACATCGGTTCGGGCAGCGGCAGGCCGGGGCTGTCGAATTGGCGCGGGATCGGGTCGCCGCTCTGGTCGGTGGGACCCGATCGGGCGTGGTGTTCACTGCCGGGGCCACGGAGGCGAACAATCTGGCGCTGAGCGGCGCCGTCGAGGCAGCGGCGCCAGAGCGAAAGCGGCTGCTGGTATCGGCGGTGGAGCATGCCTCTGTGCGCCAGACTGCACGCCGGTTGGCCGATGGCGGGCTGGCGAAGCTGGACATGATCGGGGTGACGCCGGGCGGGTTCGTCGACCTCGATGCTCTCAACGGGCTGCTGGGGCCGGACGTGCTGATGGTGTCGGTCATGGCGGCCAACAGCGAAACCGGTGTTCTGAACCCGGTGGCCGACGTGGCCGAGCGGGCACACGCCGCTGGCGCCCTGTTCCACTGCGACGCAACGCAGCAGGTCGGCCGCCTGCCCTTCAACATGGCGGCAGTGGGCGCCGACCTCGTCTCGCTGAGCGGCCACAAGATCTGCGGTCCCGGCGGGGTGGGCGCCCTGGTTGGCACAGCGGCGGCACTGCGGCGCCTCGCCCCGGTCATCGAAGGCGGCGGCCACGAGCGAGGGCTGCGATCGGGTTCGCTCAACGTGGCCGGAATCGTCGGGCTTGGTGCGGCGGCCCGAATCGCCGCCACCGAGCGCACGACCGAGAGTGTTCGGGTGAGCGCACTCCGCGACCGCCTGGTCACATCCATTCAGAGCAAACTCCCCGGCGTCAGTCAGAACGGCGATACCACGCGCCGACTCCCCAACACGGCCAACCTGCGATTCGCCGGTGCGGACGCGGAGGCCGTCATCGCCAACATGGACCCGGTCGCCGTGTCGGCGGGCAGTGCCTGCAGCACAGGCACGATCGAGCCCTCCGAGGTGCTCGTGGCGATGGGCCTGTCCCGCGAGGCGGCGTTCGAGTCGGTGCGCTTCAGCCTGGGTCGGTTCACGAGCGAGTCAGACATCGAACCGGCAACCAGCAGGACCGTCGCAGCGGTGGACTACGTTCGCGCCATGCTCGCCGAGAGCATCTGAAATGCGCCTGACCGAGGCCGCCGAGGCCACCTTCGCCCGCCACGAGACGTTCCACCCACGGTACGGGTGGTTCCGCAAGGCCTACGCCGCCGCAGCCGACGATCCGTTCGTCTTCGGCCGCCCCGACGCTCCGGTGATTCTCGGTGTGGGCAAGAACATGGTGCGGGCGATCCGATTCTGGGGGCTGGCAGCGAAGCTCATCGTCGAAGATCCGGCCGCGGCGAACCGGCGCACGCGGAGCCTGATCCCCACCCGTCTTGGCCACGCCCTATTCGGCGAGTTGGGCTGGGATCGGTACATGGAGGATCCCGGCACACTCTGGCTCCTGCATTGGCTGCTTCTGGCGCCGCCGTCGCGGCTTCCCGTGTGGTGGCTGGCGTTCAACGAGTTCGGCGCCATCGAGTTCGACGACGTCGAACTGGAAGCGGCCGTCTCGGCGCAACTCGAAATGAGCACGTGGGGCGCCCCGCACCGGTCGTCCATCCACAAGGACATCACCGCCCTGCTCCGCACTTACGCACCACAAGAGCGATCGAGCCGCCGGAGCATCGACGACATCCTGGATTGCCCGCTGCGGGACCTGAACCTCATCGGTCGTTCGGCGGCGACGGACCGATTCCGGTTCACGGTGGGCGCCAAGGCGTCGCTGTCTCCCGAGGTGGCGGCGTATGCCACTCTCGACTGGGTCGCCCGCAATGGAACCGGTGGCAACACGATCACGCTCAGCCGCTTGGTGCACGAGCCCGGGTCGGTCGGCCGTGCGTTCAAGTTGGATGAGTCCGAACTGCTGGCAACCCTCGAACCCGCAGTCGAGAACTGCGAACAATTGGTACTCGCGTCACCCACCGGGGCGGTGCAACTCTCCTGGTCCGAGCCGCCCGCGAAGGTCGCGGTCCGCCTCCTCGACTACTACTTCGGCACCGGAGCAGCCGACGCCGGTGCTCTGCGAGCCGGCTACGAGGGCGACCGACCGATCGCTGATGACCTGCTGGAGGAACTCGGCCTCGGCCGGAATCCCGACGACCGGTTGCGCCGCCTCCATCGACGGGACATCGACAGTGGTGATGTGACCTCGGTCGCGAGTTCTCCAACAACGGTGGCGCTCTAATGACGCGATTGGCCGAAGCCATCGCCGTTGCGCCCCGTTTCGCCCGCTCGGCGAACCTGGAGCGTGACGCGACCCGGCTCGAGCCGCTGCAGGGTTACGTTGTCACTGCTCGGGCTCTCGACGTCGTCGAACGCATCGCTATAACCGCGGCGGCCGGCGGAGCAGGAGGCGCCTGGTCGCTCACCGGGCCGTACGGCTCAGGCAAGTCCTCGCTCGGCCTGCTGCTCGACGCAGTCTTCGGACCGCCGGGCGACGCGCGGTGGTTGGCCGAGCGACTCATCAGCGACGCCTCCGATTCGGTGAGCCGGCTCGTGCGGGAGGCCCACAAGCGTCACGGAACGAGCGCGCGCGGCTTCCACCGCGGCTTGGTCACCGCGCGGCGCGAGTCATTCAGCCGTACGGTGCTGCGGGCGCTCGATTCCGCAGTGCGTCGCGCGTACGGCGACCCCCCCCCCGCGGAACGCTTCGCTGCAGTTGACAGCCTGACCGCGGCGCTCGACGACGCGGCGTCCGACGATCCCCGCAGAGCCGGACCGTCAGCTACATCGCTCGTCGAGATCGCCCGCTGCCTGGCCGGCGACCGACCGCTCCTCCTGATACTCGACGAGTTCGGCAAGAACCTCGAGGCCACCCGCGACGGCGCCGACAACGACCCCTACCTCCTGCAGCAACTCGCCGAGGCCGGGCAGGCGTCGGGGCTGCCCATCTTCCTGCTGACGCTGCAGCATCTCTCGTTCGAGGATCATCTCGCCGGTGCCGACAGCCCCCGGCGGCGGGAGTGGGCGAAGGTGCAAGGGCGCTTCGAGGACATCACCTATGTCGAGTCGGCGGCGCAGACCCGCGCGTTGATCGGCACGGCCTTCGAGGTTCACAACGGTCCGCTCCGGGCTCGGATCGCCCGCTGGGCACGCCGCGAGGCCCTCGAGATGCGCCGCGTAGGCGTCGCCGAGATGGCCGATCCCGGCACCGTGGCGTCGTGCTACCCACTCCACCCGCTGGCCGCTCTCGTCCTGCCCGAGCTATGCGGCCGCTACGGCCAGCACGAACGCACTTTGTTCGCGTTCCTCACTGGCGCAGATTCCGCAAGCGTCATGTCGTTCCTGAACAAGACCGCGCTGCCGGAGCGGGGGGCGCTGCCCTCGCTGGGGCTTGACGCCGTCTATGACTACTTCGTAGCCGGTGGGGGCAGCACCGCCGCCGTCGGGCGGTCGAGCCGATGGGCAGAGATCGCCACCCGGCTGCGTGACACCCACGGCCTAACCAAGCGTCAAGAGCACATGGCCAAGTCGGTCGCCGTCCTGAACCTGGTGTCGGCCACAGGCTCGATACGGGCCTCCGAAGCGATGCTGGCCCGCACGGGACCCGGCGCCGCAAGAACTCTCGGTGAGTTGGAAGCCGCGGGCGTCCTGATCTATCGCCGGTTCGCCGACGAGTACCGCGTGTGGCAGGGCAGTGACGTCGACATTGAGCGCCTTCTCGACCGCGCCGGAGAGCAGGTGGCCACCCGGTCGCTGGTGGACGTGCTGTCGGGTATCGATCCCCTCCCAGCGCAGGTGGCGGCGCGGCACAGCGCCGAGCACGGAACGCTGCGTGTGTTCTCGCGCCGCTACGTCGACGGCACTGAACCGGTGGAGCCACCGACCGCCTCGTCGCCGTACGACGGAGCGGTCCTCGTCGTCATCGGGGAGGACCGGACGCTGCCCACGACGACTCCGATCGGGGGACCGACAACGGGTGCCAAGCCTGTTGTGGCGGTAATCCCCGAAGATGTCGGCCCCCTCGATGCAGCCGCTCGCGAGGTCGCGAACATCACGACGGCCCTGGAGGATCCGTCGGCCACCGAGGACTGGGTTGCCCGACGCGAGTTGGGCGAACGGCTGGCGCTGGCACAGGCCACGCTGGAGAGCGCTCGCAGCACTGCTCTCGGTGCCGCGGCGTGCCGATGGGTGCTGCTGGACGAGGACGGCGGCTGCGAACTCCCCGTCGGGCGAGGCAGCGCGGCACTGTCTGTAGCCGCTGATCTGGCGTACACATCCACCCCGCCGGTTCGCAACGAGATGCTCAACCGCTCCGCCCTGACGTCACAGGGAGCCAAGGCGCGGCGCGAGTTGCTGACGGCCATGATCGAGCACGGATCCGAACGCGACCTGGGGTTGTCGGGATTCGGCCCCGAGGTGGCCATGTACCGGGCATTCCTGGCGCGAACCGGGCTGCACGCCCCCGACTCCCGCGGCGACATGGGCTTCCGTGCACCCTCCGAACCACAAATGCAGCCGGCCTGGGACGTATTCGCGGCACAACTCGACCGTGCCAAGCGGCGACGCGTCAACCTCGACGACGTCATCGCCGCGTTGAGGTCCCCACCGATCGGCATGAAGGCCGGTCCAGTGGCCGTCTTCGTTACCGCGGGTCTGCTGGCGCGTGCCGACGATGTCGCGCTGTACGAACACGGAACTTTCAAGCCGCTGCTCGCCGCCGACGTTTCGGAGCGGATGGTCCGCAACCCAGGCCACTTCGATCTCAAGTGTTTCGCGAACACCACCGGGGCCCGTCGCAAGGTCATCGAGGCGCTCGCGGCACGACTCGGGGTCGAGCCGCTACGGGCGCGGCGCCGCGTGGCCAACGTCGTAGCCGTTGTGAGTCATCTCGTTGCCCGCGTCCGGCGCCTCGACAACTACACACGCCGCACCGGCAGCCTGACGGAGACCACCGCGGGTGTGCGCGACGTCCTGCTGGAGGCGACCGAACCGGATGATCTGCTGTTCCGCGCCCTGCCGTCGATTCTCGACTGTCCCGAGGTCGCTCCCGACGCCCGGACGTATCCGCACGTCGACACCTATGCCGCGGGGCTCGGCGACGCGGTCGACGAACTCGAAGCGTGCCTCAGCGGTCTGCTCGACGACCTGAACCATCTGCTGCTCACGTCGAGCGGTGAAACCTCGCGGAAGGCGGTAGCCGGGCAGGCTGCGGCGCTCGAAGGCGAGGTACTTGACAGCGAGGTGAGAGCCTTCGTGGGGGCTCTGGCCAATGACGCGGCGGGTGACGATGCCGAGTGGATGTCGACCATCGCCACTGTGGTGGCCCGCAAGGCGCCAGCCGAATGGCGCGACGACGACCGGCAGCGGTTCCGTCGGGAACTCCCGCAACGACTCGCCGCGTTCGGGCGCCTCGTCGCCCTGCACGCGGAGCGCCGGGCGGACGGGGGTGGACCGTTCGACGCCCTTAGGGTCACCGTCACCCGGGCCGACGGCGGCGAGTACGTCCGCCTCGTCGGTGTGGAGCAGCGACAAAGGGCCGACCTCAACGCCGTGCTCGACGACGCTCTTGTCCGACTGGCCGACCTCACCGGCTCCACACAGAGGGCTGGCCACACGATGCTCGCGCTGCTGGGCGAGAGATTCCTGTCGGAGATCGGCTCTGCGGCCGAGGCCGCCGAGGGCAGTGAGGCCCTCACGATTCCCGAAGGCAAGGCGATCCATGGCTGACGGACACACCGCCGATCGCGATGTCCGCCACATCTGCGGAATCTCCGGGGGCAAAGACTCCAGCGCCCTCGCCATCTACATGCGGAACCGAGTGCCGCAGATGGAGTACTTCTTCTGCGACACCGGCGCCGAACTGCCCGAGACGTACGAGTACCTGACCCGGCTCGAGGTGATCCTCGGCCGGCCCATCGTGCGCCTGAACGCCGAGCGGGGCTTCGACCACTGGTTCGAGGTGTTCCGGGGCGCCCTGCCGTCGCCACAGATGCGCTGGTGCACCAAGAACATGAAGATCAAGCCCATCGAGTCATGGATCGGCGACGACCCGGCCGTCTCCTACGTGGCGATCCGGGCTGACGAGTCCAACCGCAAGGGCCACATCTCCACCAAGCCGAACATCACCACTCGCTTCCCGTTCGTGGAGGACGGCATCAGTCACGACGACGTGCTCCGGCTCCTCGACGACGCCGGAATCGGCCTGCCCGACTACTACAGCTGGCGCACGCGCTCTGGCTGCTATTTCTGCTTCTACCAGCGCAAGGCCGAGTGGATCGGCCTCTCCGAGCAGCACCCGGAACTGTTCGAGCGCGCCGTGGCCATCGAGCAGAAGGTCCTGCGCGACGCCGGCGTCGACGGCGACGCCGACTTCGGCGACACCGCCATGCGGGGCCGGCAGTACACCTGGTCCGGCGACGAGACCCTCGTACAGCTACGAGCCCGCCGCGACCAGATCATCCAGCGCCACGAAGCCGCCCTCACCCGAGCCGCCAGCACGGCCCGGGCCAACGTCCCACTCATCGAAGTCCTCACCGACGCCCTCGACGCCGACGACGACACACCTCCCTGCACGGTGTGTGCGCTGTGAACGCGGCGGCCGTAGTGCGTGGCGAACCGAAGACGGCGCCGAGGTCGCCCTCAGCATGGGGCAGTCCACCGACCCCGTTGCTCCCGCGCTGGTACCTAGAGAAGCGCGGCTCACAGAGGCTGACGCGACCGCTTCTGGAGGCACTGGATCTGCCGCCGACCGGAGGGCCGATCCGTGCCGCCAGAGATCTGGATCGATTTTGGGAACAGCGCTCGACGCCCATAGGCGCTGAGGCCCGGCAAGGACTGCTCGCGCTCGTTGACGAGATCGGGAATCCTCCTCTGACTCAGGTAGTCCTCGCTGCAGGGACAAGCCTCGCCGACCTGTTGTCGCTGCCGCTTGACCCGCGCACCCGGAACTGCCTGTTGCGTGCCTTCGGGTATGGGCGACTTGAGGAAGGCCGGCCGGTAACAGTCGGGCAACTACAGAACCTGCCCGACTTCGGGGCCGCCGTCCTCGTCGACCTCATGTGCCTGACGGAGACCGAGCCGGCAGCCAGCGCTCCCCCGGCGCCCCAGCCGGGGCCAGTGTCGGCGTCACCACTGCCGCTAAGTGCGCCCGGACAGCTGCCACTGCCGCCGGAGTCGGATGCTCCTACGGTCGACCCGCCGCCGCCCGCAGCGTGGGGTTCTCCGTCGACGCCCCTGTTGCCCCGCTGGTACAGGAAGAACATGGCAGACACCCCGCTTCCGCTGGCTCTAATTCCCCACGCTGCGCGACCGGCCGACGCTATGCCACGGCTCAGGACAGTGGGCGACCTGCCCGGGTTCTGGAACCATCGGTCGAGGCCCTTGGACAACGGGTTGCTGAGAAGTGTCAGCGATCTCGTACAGAACCGGTGGCCACCGAATGACTACACCGTCCTCCCTGCGGGGGTTCCCCGCTCGCGGCTGTTCCAGTGCCCGTTCCGAGTCCGGACCACGAACTGCGTGCAGCGGGCATACAACATGAACCAACTCACCGAGGACGCCCCGACCACGGTCGGCGATCTCCTCGTACTCCCCAACTTCGGGATCGCATCGCTGATCGACTACATGAGCGTCGTCGAGGCAGGCCTCGAGAGCCGCTTCTTGTCGACGTTCGACGCTTCCTCGAGCCATGCGCCAGGTGACCAGACCGCGGTCCCGTCACTGCCCGACCCGGTACCAGTTCTCTGCGTTCACTCAATCGCCGGACTGGCGCTCGAGCGAGTATTCGCGGCGGCTCAGGAGTTTCGGGGCGCGAGGACTCTCGGCGACGCGCTGAAAGGCGACCTCTCAACCCTGGCTGCAGCAATTGGTGTCGCAGGCGAACTCGACGAGATTCCGATCGAAGAGGTCGTTCTTGGGCATTCGCTGGCCGAGCAGTTGGTGTTGGCCATCGCAGATCTTCGGGACTCGCTCCAGCAGTCCGACGCAAAGAAACTGATCCTCGAGACACGGATACTCGCTGATGATCCCCAGACTCTGGTGCAAATCGCGAACAGGGTCGGCTTATCGCGGGAACGGATCCGACAACTCGAGAGAGCGATCAAGGCAACCATCAAGTCTGAACTCAGACCGATGATCGGCACGATCTCTGCCCTGCTCGCTGAGCGGCTGGCGCCTGTGACGCCAGCGGAGGCACTTGAGGAGCAGATGGACGCAGTCCTCTCGACCGCCGCCATCCCTGATGCCCCGGAGGGGGATCTGACTGCTGCGAGGCGACTGGTTCGTAGAGCCTTGGCATATTCATGCGTCGATGGTGTCTGCCTGAGCAGCGAAGCCGTCAAAGTGGCCGAGGGGCTCCGCAAGGCCGCGCGCGCGTCGGCCGACGACGCCGGCCTCGTCGACGAAGCACGCCTGCGCTCCACCCTGCCCGACGAGAGCTGGGAGCAGCACTGGGACAACCTCACTGATCGCAGCGACCTGCGCCGCCTCAACGGCCATCTGGCACTCCGGGCCACTGCGAAGGCCAAGGCAAAGGCGGCACTGCTGCAAGTCGGCAGACCCGCCACCAAGGAGGAGGTCGCAGAAGTGTCGGGACTCGCCCCCGACCGAGTCGGAGCGCAGATGTCCGTGTTACCCAGCATCGTCCGCGCCGACAAGCTCCGCTGGGGCCTCGCGGAGTGGGTAGACGACGAGTACGAGGGCATACCCGCCGAAATAGTCCAACGTATCAACGAGGACGGCGGCAGCACTCGCTTGGACCGTCTTCTCGATGAGATCCCTCGTCGCTTCGGCGTCAGCGAGAGCAGCGTCAGAGCATACGTCGAGACGCCGGCCTTTCGCGTCGAACACGGCTGGGTGAGCGTTGCGGATAACGCTGCTGTCACGGTCGGCCGATTCGAGGACGTGTCGAGCGGCTGCGACGGGAATGGCGATCCCTACTGGATGTTCCCAGTGCACGAGAGGTATCTCCAAGGATTCAGCATCACCGGGGTTCCGCCAGAGCTTGTCGCCGCTCTCGGATGCAGGCTTGGCGGGAGTACTACGACCACAGTCCGAGCGCCAGCGGGAGTGCGAGATGTCTCTGTGATCTGGCGCACGACGTCGCTCCGCGGACCTGAAATAGGAAGGATCGCCGATGCATTGACGGCGATCGATGCGAGAGACGGTGATCCCGTCTGCATTGTCGTCCACTCATGTGACGAGATCTCGTTTGTACCTTTCGAAACACTTCGATCTCTTCGCGGCTTGAGTCCAGACAACCTGCAACGTGCGGCACAGCCGAGTACTGATGAATCTGGACCGAGACTCGAGGGCGGCACCTCCATGGGCGTCCGCGTGGCCGGAACCGTCCGCGGCAAGATTCATGGGACTGATCATGACCCAGCAGGCAACGTGGTCCATTCAGTGAACTCCGGGGGCTCTGGATCCTCACCCACGATGCGGAGGTTGTAGGTCATGGCGCGTCTCAGTGGCTGGTCACTCCGGGACGACCTTTGGCATCAGGTTGACAAAATCCTCGACGGCGCCGACTGGCGATCGACCTGGCTTGACAGTCTGTTCCAAGACTCAGTCCCCCAACAACCTGGCATATACATGATCCACACCGGTCAATCTGCCCTCTCAGACATCTACCATTTGCCCAAGAATATCTCAGGAGTTCTTTACGTTGGCCGATCAAGTAATCTCAGGAACCGCTTCAAACAGCACGCCGTTCTGCATCCAGACAACCGACACATTCAGGCTTGTGGCTCTATCTTTGGACGGCTTCGCTTTACCTTCACACGAGTATCAAAGATAGCCTCAATCCCTCCGGAAGAATGGCTCTCCGCCGCTGAGCACATTCTCATATCAGTCCTCAATCCACCCGCCAATCGCAGCATACCGACGGGAAGCAAACTCGTCGGGAGGATAGGAGAGGCAGTGCCCGCTGCCTAGGAAGAAGGAAGACAACCGACATGCAAGTGTATCCCGCCATCAAGGCAAGAATGGGACGATGGGACTACTTCCTCGTAAGGATGTCCATGCGCGAGATCGGCCAAAACATTCGATACGCAGAGGAGATACGAGGCGTTTCGCAACTCTCCCAAGCGATCCAACGGAACCTTAACAAGGCGCGCGCTACTGGCGACATTGCTCGCTATCTCTCTCGACACGAGGATCGGTTCTTCGGTTCCATCGTCGTCGCAGCACTCGGTGGAGAGCCGCAGTGGCATCCGGTCAGCCTTGAAGACGATCCTCAGTTCTTGATTCTTGGGAACAGACTCACTGATTCTTTCGGTGTCCTGACATTCGACGGCACTGAGAACTACTACGCGCTTGATGGCCAGCACCGACTCGCAGCCATCCGGAATCTGCTCGACAATGAAACAGACTATGCACCGCCCCCGGACTTCCGTGACGAGGAGGTGAGTGTGCTCATCGTCACACCAACACAGCTCGAGCCAGAGGACGACTTCATTGTCAGGTACCGTCGTCTCTTTGGACATCTAAATCGATACGCGAAGCCAATGTCGCAGTACGACATTATTATTATGGACGAGGATGACGCTCTCGCAATCGTCACGCGTCGACTCGTCTCGCAGCATCCCTACTTCCGGAGCTACGGTGAGACCCAATTCGAGAGCGCTCGTGTCCGGATGCAGCCGGGCAAGAACGTTACTCCAGGCTCATCGCATTTCACCACGCTTGAGACTCTGTACGACATAAATGCTCGTCTCTTACTTAGCCGGAACCGTCGAAATAGCGGGTGGGGAGAGGGCGCAGAGTCACTCAGCGTATTCAAGAAGTTCAGACCCTCAGAAGAGACGATCGATAGTCTTGAAGAAGAGCTAACGACATGCTGGGACGCGCTCTTGGCTGCCCTACCGGTCCTGCACGAGGAACCTTCGCGGATGCGCGACCACCGTCCACCTCAGAATCGAGAGCATCCGGAGGAATCCCAGGACTGTGTCCTCTTCTGGCCGATTGGACAGTTGATGTTGGCAGATCTAGCCCGTCTACTCTTCGATGACTGGTCGGACCGGCTACCTGATCAAGAGGGTGGAACGCAGTCACTCTCAGGACTCGAAGCTCAGAACGCTGTGACTTCCTTGAGTGGCATCATCTGGGATGCTCATTCCCCTCCCTGGAAGCATGTCCTACTAGTTCAATCCGGCGAGGAAGGCAACACGTGGCGCATCGCCAACGAGGATCGCAAGGGGCGATTGCGGCTGCTCGAACGAATCATCAGATGGCAACTCGGCGTTGATCGCCTGACCGAAGAGGAAGTGTCAGGAACGGACGGGCTACGCGACATCTGGTACTCGTATCTGCCTGCCGCAGCCGCGGCGGAGAGCGACCAGATGTGGAACCAGATCGAAAGGGGCGTCCTGCGTTAGCACCTCACCGCGACGTGGAGCAGGTACACGCATTGCCCGTAGCAATCGATACTCAGTACGCAGCGCGTCTGATCGATGAGCCACCGCTCGTCCGACTCGAATTGAGCCTCGCCGAGGTCGGGACGGACAGTCCGCGACGGCTGAGACGTGCGGCCGAGATGCTCCTAGCGCGAGACGCGGGAATCGCCCGCAAGCTACGGAGGATCGCCCCAGCGCCGTTGTCATGGACGTTCGACCCGCGACCGGGATGCGAGCGTGCCCGCGACAGGGCCCTGGATCTCGTGCTGCCGGTCCTCCTCCCACTGAGAATCCGCGATGACCTGTACCCATTCCAACGCACGGGAGTCGCCTGGCTGTTGAGGCATCCCCGGGCGATCCTGGCCGACGACATGGGTTTGGGCAAGACCATCCAAGTGATCGCGGCACTGCGGCGACTCTTCCGGCATGGGCGCATCGCCTCGTGTCTCGTCGTCGCACCGAGAACTCTTCTCGGCAACTGGGCAACTGAGTCCAGTAGGTGGGCTCCAGAGCTTGTGACCAGCCCCCTGAACACCGAGCCCACCCCTACAACTCCGCGGGACTGGAGGAGTGAGATGGCGCGGGCACACATCCTTCTGGCGAGTTATGAGTCAGTGCGCGACCCCTCCGAGGAGATGATTCGCCACCCTCCCGACATCGTCGTGGCGGACGAGGCGCACAGGCTCCGCAAGTCGGAATCGCTTGCGCACCTAGCCTTACGACGTATCAGCAGTCAGCACTTGTGGGCGATCTCCGGCACACCTGTTGAGCGCCACGCCGAGGATCTGGCCGCCCTGATGTCATTGATCGACCCGAGACGTTTCGCGGTGGACGACGATCGCCTAGGAATCGAGACGCTACGAGCTCGGACCCGGCCCTACCTATTGCGACGCACCAAGGAGGACGTGCTTCCGGAGCTACCCAAGCCGGACGAGCAAATCGAGGAAGTGGAACTGCACCCGTCTCAACGCGAGGCCTACGACAGGGCGCTGCGGGAGTTCCGGCCATCAGGCAGAAGCGGCTACCTGCCGCTGTTCAACATGCTTCGAGGCATCTGTGATCTGGAGGAAACAAGTGGCGCAAGCTCGAAATTGGATCGGGCTGTCGAACTCATCAACGCTGCCGCTCGGGATGGCCAAAAGACGGTGGTCTTCTCTTACCTGCTTGATCCGCTCAGGATGTTGCTTGCCCGCCTGCGCGGCGAACTCGGGGATGTCGCAACTCTGCTTACCGGTGACCTGTCGCTAGCCACGCGGCGGCGCGTCGTCGACCGGTTCAAGTCGGACGAGCAATGCTCAGTGCTTCTCGCCTCTCTCCGAGTCGGAGGGGAGGGCCTTACGCTCACTGAGGCCAGCCACGTGATCTTCATCAATCGGTGGTGGAATCCGTCCAACAACTCTCAGGCGGTCGATCGTGTCGTACGAATCGGCCAGCAACAGCCTGTGACAGTCCACTACCTCACATGCTCCAACACTGTGGAGGACCGTCTGCAGCCACTATTGGACCGGAAGCAGCTGACGTTCACGCAGCTGATCGATGCGCTAAAGCACCAGCCTGACACGGTTCGAGAGTTCTTCGCTCCGTGAAGGAAGCATCTCGCGACCACGGATGCTCGCTGGCATGAGACGTGCCCCCATTGATGTTCCGCCGCCAACCCGATGGGTGTACCGCCGCCATCGTTGATGCGGCGGTCCGGGGATCCCGTGCCCGACAGTTCAATTCGGAACTACGCGCTCGCGCGCGGGTACCGCTACTGGCAGGTGCGCCGCCGGAAGCATCTCCAAGAATTGGCCGGTATGGGTCAGCATGACCTCGTGCGTTGTGCCGAACCTTCCGGCTCTGGGACCGAACCAGTGGTGAAGCATCGAGATGAGCGCGTTGCCCGCTTGACCAGGCGTTGCGGCATAGCGAAGTCTGTCGTCTCCGAACGTCCCGGTGAATGGCTGGCCATCGGCCCTGAACTGCGTCCGTCCGGAGGGAATCTGCGGATATCGGGCACGGTCGAGGAGGACGACCGGCTCGCCGTTGTGCAGACCGACCCGCAGCACGATGTCGTCTGCCGGTCGGCGTGGCCTCAGGTAGACCTGCAGGCGCCACTCGACGATCTCTGCGACCACGTCGGCGAACGTGGCAACGTGTTCGGCCGGCACCACGAACCGGGGTTCGAGGCGGTCGGTCGATAGTTCGAACAGGCTGTGAGATTTGTCGGTCAAGTGGGTGAGCGGGTTCTTCCTCCAGAACGCCAGCCACGCCCGATCGCTCACGGCGTCGAGATCGGACACCTGCCGGGTTTGCTCGGTATCGGCGCGGAGGCGGGGATCCCGCCTTGTCAACTCCCGAGATACCTTCGCCACATCAGCTACCGGAGCGCCCCGGTGCAGGGTGTCGAGCTCCAGCAGCGCGGCGAGGGTCACGAGCTTGTATGCCTTCGTGAGCGGCTCGCGCTCCAGGCCCCGAAGGACGTCGCCCAAGAGTTCGACCACCGACTGCTCTTCCGGTAGCAGAAGCCCAAGGCCGTCCAGGTAGCGGTGCCAGCCGCCCGCCTTGGACAGCGGCCCGGCAGAGGTCCGGCAGCCGACCGATGAGAATGCCTGGGCCGCCGTGGGGCGGACACCGTTCTCGGACTCGTAGTTGCGGCAGAACTCCGAGAGTCGTTCGGCTTCGGTCATCGACGGCGACGCCAGGCGACTCAGGATCTCGACGGCCTCCAAGTCGAAGTCAACCGAGCAGCCCGGAGGCAGTTGGAAGTCGCCCGAGTGCAGCGCTCCGGCGACCTCGGCGTCGGTGGGTGTGCGGATGCCGAGTGAGAGCAGTGTCCTCGGCTTGCTCAGGAAGCTGTGGTGATTTCCGACGAAGTCGATCACTCGGAGCGCGGCCTTGCCCGCCGTCGTACGTAGGCCGCGTCCCAACTGTTGAAGGAAGACGACCGGTGAGTCGGTCGGGCGCAGCATCAGCACCGTCTCGACCTCGGGGATGTCAACGCCCTCGTTGAACACGTCCACCGCGAACAGCACCTCAACCGCGCCCGACTGCAGTTCGGCGACCGATCGATGCCGCGGGTCGGAATCGCTGCCACTGTGCACAGCGGCCGAACGCACACCCTCGGCAACGAAGAACTCCTTCATGAACTTGGCGTGCGAGATCGACGAGCAGAACGCCAGCGTCGGCCCTCCTCCCTTGTCGCGCCACTCGTCCAGCGCCTTGATGGCACGCTCGCGGGTCTCGATGGCGGCGGCCAGGGTGGCCGGATCGAAGCGGCCGCTGCGCCAAGGGATCGGGGCGTAGTCGGCAATGTCGGCGATTCCCCAGTAGTAGAACGGCGAGAGTTCACCGCGTCGGATGCCTTCGGCCAGACCACAGTCGAACACCAGGTTGTCGCCGCATAGCGCCAGCAGATCTGCCCCGTCCAGCCGGTCGGGGGTGGCGGTGAGACCTAGCAGGAACTCAGGGCGGAAGTAGCGCAACACCTGTCGGTACGTGGCAGCGGCGGCGTGGTGGAACTCGTCGATGATCAGGTAGTCGAACTCGGAGGGATCGAACCGATTGAGGTGACGATGCAGCGTCTGGACGCTAGCGAAGATCGTCTGGACGTCTGCCGTCTTCTCGTCGCCCATGAAGAGGCCCAGGTCGGCATCGGGTCGCACCCGGCGGAAGACGTCCCGGCTCTGGCGCAGGATCTCCTCCCGGTGCGCCACGAACAGCACGCGCCGGAAGCCCGGGCGGGCACTGTCGAAGGCCGCCAGCCAGGTCTTGCCGAGACCGGTGGCCATGACGACGAACGCCCGGTCGAAGCCCTCCGCTCTCGTTCGCTCCAACGCCTCAAGTGCTTCGGCCTGGATGGGCCGGGGAGCGACCGGCTGGGTCGGCAACTCGTCCGGCAGGCCGACCAGGCGGCGGAGGTTCTCCGCCGGTGGGGGCGGGGATGGCTCCGCCGGCGGTTCGTCGGATGGCTCGTCCTCGGGCGCTGCGATGCTCCGGGCACTCTCCCGCCAGGTGTCGCGGTATTCCCTGAGGGTGGCTGCATCGAGAGGCTTCGAACGCTCGTCGGCCCACAGCGAATCGAACGCCGTCACGAGTTGTTCCACCCGATCGACGCCCAGGTTCCATTCCACTCCCCCGTCGATGCCGGAGGCGCTGAGATTCGAACTCCCCACGTAGCCGGCCGCGGCCTCGCCGGCGCTGGACCAGAAGATGTACGCCTTCGGGTGGAACGCAACCGACCCGCCGCTGAACAGGCGCACCTCCAGTCGCCGGTCGCCGCCCTCGGCCAGGTCCGCCAGCTGCGTCAGGGCGTCGGGGTCGGTGATCGCCAGGTAGTCCGTCGCGAGGATGCGGACCTGGGCGCCCCGGTCCAGCGCGTCCTCCAAGGGCCGCAGGATGCGGGCCAGGCCGCTCTTCATGACGAAGGAGACCGCCATGTCGATGCGGTCGAGATCCGCGTCCCGGAGCCGATCGACCAGATGCGGCAGCAACCGACCCTCAGCTGAACCGTCCAGCAACACCGGCGCGGGGCCACCCCGACCCGCCACGCCGGCCGGAACCCGACTTACGGCAGGCGGGCCCAAGTGCCCCGCCGACGGTTCAGCCACCATCACGCCCCCGGACTCTACGCCCCCCGGAACACCCCTTCTCGTCGAATCGTCCGCCTGTGCGGGAGGTTCACGAGGAGAGAGGTCGCGACATCACGCCACTCACCGGGACCGTCGAGTGAGCGCTGCTCTGACGGCTCGGGCAACTGTGTCACACACCCTTCGTAGGTTCTCGGGCAACCGAATCGGCCCGCAAGCCACGGAGGATCGCCATGCCCGCAATCAGTGACCCCATCGACGGAGTCCGTTGCCCCGTCCACGGCCCCGAACACGTCGCTTCGGATTGGGTCCGTCCCGGCACCCTCGCCTATCGCTGCACCGTCGAGACCGGCGACGGCACGAGGTGTGGACCCATTGAGCGTCCTCCGCCTCCGCGCTTGCCGTGGCACATCCGCATCTACCACAGGCTCCCGGAGCGGGCCACCGTCGAGTGGACCATGACCACCCTCGTCATCGGATTCTGGATCGGGGTCTTGGTGTGGATCAGGTTCTTTCTCTAGCCGTCGGAGCCCGGCCGCGTCGTGAGCTACCGGCTGAGAGCGAGGTGGTTGCAGCGGCGGATCAGTTCGTCTGCGATCTCGGGGGTTCGGCGGCCGAGGCCGCAGGCGGTGGCTATGTCGACCTGCGTGCCGTGAGCTTGTTCGATCGTTCCGAGGAGGGCTTCGAGGCTCTGGAGTGGCGGTTGCTCGTGGACGAATCCTGCGACCAGACGAGTGCCGGGTGGCAGGGACAGGCGACGGAGCGCCCGGTAGGCGCCGGGGTCGGTGGGAGCGGGGGAGGTTCCGGCGGCGAAGGGGAAGTGGACGTAGGCGAGTTCGTGAGAGCGGGGCCAGCGGCGCGCCAGGGCGTTGGCGAAGGCGACGAGGCGGTCGAAGCGACTCGGGGCGATCAGGGCCGTGTTGGCGAGGTCGCCGAAGCAGAGGTGGATTCCGATGGGGACGTCGACGGGGAGCCTTCGGGCGAAGTCCAGCACCGGGCCCGTGGGGACTCGCACGGCGGGTCTCGGGAGGCGGTGGGCGACGATCACCTCGGCCGGCGCCTCGATCTGGAACAGGAGGTTGCCGGCGCCGATTCCTTGCGCGATGGCGTCCGCTTCATGGGCGAGACAGGCCGCGAACGCCGAGGCGTACCGCAGCGCCCGCAGCCGGCCGAGCACGCTGCCGGCGACGCCGAGGCCGGTCGGCAAACCGACCTGCATGCGCAGATCGGGTCGCCCGACCGCCTCCCGCAGGCGCTCGAAGTGAGGCCAACTCCTGAGGGCCCACGTGTCGTAGCCGAGGCGGAGTCGGCCGGCCAACCCGCCCGGGTCGAGCTTGGGACGCAGGCGGACGGTGGAGTCGAAATCCACCGGGAAGCCCCGCTCGTCCAGGGTGCCCTCGTCGACGACGTCGAACAGCGATGCCTCACCCGCCAAGCGGCCAGCAAGTCCCGCCGTCCACTGAGCCCTGTCGCCGACCGGGTAGCGATCGGACCGCTCGCCGATCTCCCCGTCGGGCAGCGCGACGAGCCGGTCGCCGGCCAACTCGTAAGCGCGGGCCATCGCTGCCACTTCATCGCTATACGGCAGCGAACCCACCAACCGAACCCGGCGCGGCGTCCGCGAGTCGCTCACCGCTAACCTCCTCGACCTCGCGCGCACGCCGCGCACCGAGAGCGCGTCGCGCGCACCATGGAGAGCGGAGTTGTGGCCAGAAGGACCTATTTCAGCATGAACGGACGGTGAGAACGTGATGCGTGTAGGTGTCTACGTTGATGGGTTCAATCTGTACTACGGCGGACGTGCCGTGGTGGCCGGTGGCCGGCGCAACCAGCCCGGATGGCGATGGCTGGATCTGCGCAAGCTGAGCCAGAGACTCATTGACCGCCGACGGGAGTGGCTTGCCAACGGCGCCGTACTTGATCGAGTCATCTACTGCACAGCCTTCATCGACGGGAACACGAACCCTGAGGGCCGTCGGGATCAGGACCGGTACGTTGCCGCACTTCGCGCGCATGGATCCATTGATGCCCTCATCGAGGGAAGATTCATAAGCCAAGTCAGGAAGTCACCTCTGGCCATCGAGGGCTCCGATGGCAAGCCGGTCGTGACGACATCGCGGTGGCCCGTGAAGATCCGAGATTCGTCATGGGGTGACATCCCGAATGCGATGTTCATCGTCTCCCACCAACGTTCTGAGGAGAAGGGCACGGACGTCAACGTGGCATCACGGCTCCTGCTGGACGTCCTTGGCAAGCAAGTGGACGCCGCAATCGTCATCTCGAACGACAGCGATCTCCGGCTTCCGATCCAAGAGAGTCGCCTCCGCGTGCCTGTCGGAACAGTCAACCCTGGACAAGGTCGGCTTGCAGGCGACCTCGCGGGCAGACGCGACGACGGAGTCGGCATGCACTGGTGGTACAAACTGGACTCGGACGACTACACGGGCTGCCAACTACCGGACCCGGTCAAGCAACTCGCGAAGCCCGTCGACTGGTAAAAGAAGACCCGGCCCCTGAAGGGCCGGGTGAGTCTGAACAGGACTGTAGCGCTGAGCGCCACGCCGCGCAACGATCCGATCCCGCCACGACGCATTAGGCAACCCCGTCACGAGTTGCTCCACCCGATCGGTGCCCAGGTTCCATTCCACTCCCCCGTCGATGCCGGAGGCGCTGAGATTCGAACTGCCCACGTAGCCGGCGGCGGCCTCGCCGGCGCTGGACCAGAAGATGTACGCCTCGGGTGGAACGCAGCGGTCGAGATCCGGGTCCCGGAGCCGATCGATCAGATGCGGCAGCAACCGACCCTCAGCCGAACCGTCCAGCAACACCGGCGCGGCGCCACCCCGACCCGCCACGCCGGCCGGCACCGGACGCACGGCAGGCGGGCCCAAGTGCCCCGCCGACGCTTCAGCCACCATCACGTCGCTGGACTCTACGTCTGCCGGAACAGCCGTTGCGGCGGCATTGCCGGCTCCCGGTGCAGGGTCGCTCGAAACCGACGCATGATGTCGGCGACGCGGCAGGTGACTGTCACACGCTGCCAATATGATGAAGGCATAACACCCTGAGTGCTTCGCCGCTCAGGACCCGGGGCCCCTCCGTGCGAGGGGCCCCTGTCATTTCCACAGCGCCGGCCGGCTCAGCGTGCGAGATGACCCCGGCACCCGAACCTCGTCGGGCACCTTGAACTTGCCCTCCAGCACCTCGACGCCGGTCGCACGCACCGCCCGGATGAGCACGCGCTGGCGCCGCGGCGCGTCGGGATCCTCCGCGGCCTTCTCCGAAACCTGAGACGTGAAGTACTTCACCTTGCTCACGATGCCGGCGCGCGGGACCAGGCGGCCGGCCAGGGCACCGAAATCGACCCACTTCGCACCCGAGCGACCGCGAACCGCCGAATAGAAGTTCAACCCATCGACGTACACGATCCAGTTCGCTCCGGTCGGAGCTTCCGTGCTCACTCGACCAACCCGCCATCGATCAGTTTCTCCACGACCTGAGATTTTACGAGCCCGCGACGCACGCCTCATCCGCCAGTTGCGTCAGGGCGTCGGGGTCGGTGATCGCCAGGTAGTCGGTCGTGAGGATGCGGACCTGCGCGCCCCGGTCCAGCGCGTCCTCCAAGGGCCGCAGGATGCGGGCCAGGCCGCTCTTCATGACGAAGGAGACCGCCATGTCGATGCGGTCGAGACCCGGGTCACCGAGCCGATCGATCAGATGCGGCAACAACCGACCCTCGGCCGAACCGTCCAGCAACACCGGCGCGGCGCCACGCCGACCCGGCACGCCGGCCGCAACCGGACGCACGGCAGGCGGGCCCAAGTGCCCCGCCGACGGTTCAGCCACCATCACGCCCTCGGACTCTACGTCCGTCGGAACAGCCGTCGCCGCGGACTCGCCGACTCCTCATGGCGGCTCGCTCGAACCGGCACACGAGCCGGGCGCCGGCCGGAGTTCAGAGCGCCAAGTGGACCCGGAGCGCCTCGTCGAGTGACAGCATGAGCGCGCTCGGCACGACGCCGACTTGCCGGCCAATCCTCTCCGTCGCCACTGAACGCACCAGCTCGGCCTGCGCCTTCGAGTCAAACCGCAGTCCGGTTTCCGGCGCAGTCACAAGTACCTGATACGGATAGATCCGGCTGACGTTCGAGGTCAGCGGCACCACAGTCACGACACCACGCCCGACACGCTCAACAGCCCTGTTGGAGTCGTCATTGCTGACCACGACTGCAGGTCTGATCTTGCTCGCCTCGGATCCGCGTGCGGGGTTGAAATCGACGAGGCGGATCTCGCCACGGCGCATCAGGCGATCCCGTCACCCACGGCCGCATCCCACAGGCCCTCATCGCCCGAGTCGCTCCACTCCTGCCAGGTCTCCTCGTAGGCCGCCGTCAGGTCGAAGGCGCGGAGCAGACCGACCGCCTTGCGTACCACCGCAGACCGAGATCCCGCCCCCTGCGATCGGGCGTAGTCGTCGAGAAACTCGACATCTGCGTCCGGCAGGCTCACGCTGATCCTCATACAAGCATCGTAACCGGCGGCCCACCGCGATCAGCCGGGCCGCCGCGAGGACGGCGATCAGCCGATGTGACGGCGACGGCGCTGCTCAGATCGGGCCGAAGGTTCCTTGCCGGACGGCGAAGTCGATCTGGCCGAGGTAGTCCATCCCGACGATGGGGCGAGGGATGCGGCCGGCTCCTGGCCGGCGGATCATGCCTCAGCCCGGGATCCGCCGAGTATCGATCCGATCCGCACGGGTGGATGCCCGATGGGGTGCGTCGAGAAGCCTCCCATCCCGAACCGCTCATAGCCGGCGTGTGTCGCCGACGACGTGTCGTCGAATACCTCAACGAGTTCCCCGTCGCTCATGAGGGCGACCCGCCCATGATCGGTGTCGAGCAGTCTCTGCTCGTGCTCGTCTTGGAAGACCGCGTGATTGGCCGACACGGGACTGGGGGTTGCCGATGTCATGTTCTGCATCGGGTTCTCCTGTAGTCGGCCTGTTGCCGGCGCGACGCGCGGATCCGCAAATCAGGTCAGCGGGCCAGGGCCCGCGACTCATGTCGCCCACCATACGAGCACAAGCGGATCAAGGTGGCGATAGTTCGGATCGGCCCCTCGCCGAACCCGATCAAGCTCTAGCCCGAGGAAGCTGGATCGCTATCACCCTGCTCGCCGGAGCCGTCAGGCGAGCGCCGCTCGGACGGCTCGGACGACTGTCACACCCCCTTCGTAGGTTCTCGGGCAACCGAATCGGCCCGCAAGCCACGGAGGATGACATGCCGGATCCCAGTTGCTCCATTCACGGCACCGAGCACGTCCGCGCGGTGCGTGTCAGCCCGCAACTCGTGGGGCACCGCTGCGCCGCCGGCACCGGAGATGGCACGAAGTGCGGACGCATCGCCCTCCCCCCGACGTTCAGCCCTCGCGACGCGACGTGGTCCCGACCCACCCACTTGTCGCACCGTGACCACACCGCCGGCGACGGCAAGGACCGTCGGCACGCGACATGGCGCCGTCGATCACGTTGGCGGGGGCGCGTGTGGCTTCCCGAGAGGGCAACCATCGAGCGAATCATGGTCACCCTCGTCGTCGGATTCTGGATCGGCGCGCTCATCTGGGTCAGATTCGTACTCTGATCAATAAGTTAGGCATACCGGATTACGAGGAGGACCAATGTCAACAGGAGTATCCGTTGCAGTACTCTTGCCCTTGGCACTTCTGCCCGGCGCATTCTTCCAGTGGGCGTTCGAACGCAATGCCGGTCGCTACGGCATCACTCTGAGAGATCGGCTACTGAGAATCACAGGGATATCAGCGGTGTTCCTCTCAGCATCTGCGTGGCCTCTTCATCGAATCTACGCAAACTATTGGACTGAGATCAAAGCAGGAAGTCCATTGCCTACCCTCATATATGTTGCTCCGGTTGCATACCTCATGATTCCATCATTCCTTGGTTGGCTCTACGGATACAGCGTCGAGAATAACTGGAGAATGGCCCGCACTATTGCTGGTAAGAAGCGTTTCCCGACGGCATGGGACTATGCGTTCAGTACCAGCCAAAGCGGGTGGATACGTTGCCAACTGCAATCAGGTGAATGGGTCGGAGGAATGTACAGTTCTACCGAATCACCGAGTCACACTTCTTACGCAACTGCCTATCCAGAACCGCACGAGTTATATCTCTACCCGCTAGTCGAGATGGATCAGGACAACGGATCGTTCCGTGCAACTGATGAGGGCGAACCTCTCATCGGATTTGGAGGCTTGTTGATCCGTTGGGAAGAAATCGCTATACTGAATTTCATCGCGAATGAAGACGAGGGGGCAACAAATGACGAATAAGGCCAACGACAAGAAGGCTCGCACCGTAAGTGCGCAGGACAGACGTGGTTACTACCCGACTGAGAAGGTGTCGGGACCTCCGCCGCCCGGACCGGCGCTGAAAGCTCCACAACCGAAGCAGCAGCCAGGCGCTCAACGCCCACGGGATTCCGAGCCTTCGCGCAGGCGTGGAGTGCGCGGGTAGTCGAGAGTCCGCGGAATCGCCCGCTTCGAGCTCTACGCAGCGCAACGATCCGATCTCCCCGCGGCGCACTAGGCGACCCCGTCACCCACGGCCACATCCCACAGGCTCTCATCGCCCGAGTCGCTCCACTCCCGCCAAGTCTCCTCTTAAGCCGCCGTGGATCCGGTGGCGCCCAACACGTCGCCGGGAGGCTTGCCGCGGCCCGGGCGACACGGTCCGGGACCTGAGGTGATCACGTGCTGATCGGCGCCGGGCTCGTGGAGGTTCCCGATGGCTGAGACACTCTGGCATCTGACGTTCCGCAACCCGTTCCTCGATGACTACATGTACTACGCGGCGTTCGGCAGGCACCGCGAGGTTCTGCCCGTCTACGAGATGATCGGCGATGTCGACGACCCGTCGTGGCTGGTGCTCAAGCCGGTGGACGTCATCTTCCCGGGATGTCTCCGCATGATGCCCAACGCCGAGGAACTCACGCCCCTCACCCCCATGACCCGGAGCGACATCGAGCGGCTGTACCCGAAGGCGACGCCCTTGCCGGAGCCGACTCAGTTCGTGCAGGACTGCATCAACGCGGCGACCGTCGGCCACACGGACTAGAAGGGATTCCGCACCGCAGCGCCCAACCGGCGGAGTCTCGTCACACCGGCTCCCAACGAAGATCCCGCAGAACCGGCGGCTGTCGCTGGGGACCCACTCGTCGGGTTCGTCGGGTGCCGGTGAGGCTCAGGCGTCGCAGGCGATGGCGACCTCGAGGGCGGTGCAGATCTGGTGCATGCGCTGGTCGCTGAGACGACCCAGTCGCTCCACGAGCAGGGCGACCGGCGTGTTGTCGAGCGCGTCCAGGTTGACGGCGGCGACCGCCGGCACGGGATCGTGGTCGGGTTCGAGCAGGACCTCGCTGGGAATCCCCCGGATCGTCGTCGTGCACGGCGCCACGATCGCCGTCTCGAGCCGCTCCAGGGCGGCGTCGCGGGAGAGAACCACGGCCGGGCGTGCGCCGACATGCTCGGACTCCCACCACCACAGCTCGCCTCGCCGGGGCGCGGTCGCTCTCACCGCCCTCGCTCCCCGGCGGCCCGTGTCTCCTCCTTGTGGCGGAGATTCGCGTCATGGAAGGCGGCGAGATCGCCCCACTCGTCGGGCTCGTCGAGCGGATGGCGGTCGTACGCCTCGTAGGCGGCATCGATCTCGACGTTGCGATGGCGCGTCACGAGAGCCTCCAGCGCCGCGTCGATCATGGCCGCATCGTTGGGCCAATCCCGGAGGTGCCGAGCCCTCTCCAGAAGGTCGTCATCCACGGTCGTGCTGATTCGGCGCCTACTCATCTCCGGACCGGAACGTTCTCGCGCCATGCCTCACCGGTGCAGTCCCCCGAAGCCGTCCTCGGGGCCGCCCGAGTTCGGCGGGCGCTCGTCACCGCCGATGGACGAACGCCGTCGCCCGGATCCCGCCGGTCCGGTGCCGGTGGATGGTCCATGCCATATCGAATGTACTACAATGTAGAACATGTCGCAGGTGGGAATTCGGGCCCTGAAGCAGAACGCCTCGGCCGTTGTGGCGGGTGTGGCGGTGGGGCAGGCCGTCACGATCACCGATCGGGGCAGGCCGGTGGCGCGGATGACTGCGATTCCGACCTCGCGGCTCGAGGGGATGCTGGAGGCGGGGAGGGCACGGCCGGCGCGGCGCAGCCTCGCCGACCTGCCCTCGCCGGAGGACGGGCCCGACCTCTCCGCCGCCCTCGCTGCGATGCGAAAAGACGAGCGTTACTGACGGTCCTTGATTTGGCCCACTATCTCGACACATCGGCCCTCGTGAAGCTGGCCGTCGCCCAGCCCGAGACGGCCGCGTTGCGAGGCTGGCTGGAGACCCAGCCCCAGCCGCTGGTGACGTGCGACCTGACCCGCACCGAGATGCTGCGGACAGTGCGGGACGTCGCCCCCGACAGGGTCGTGATGGCGCGCCTGGTGCTCGACAGCGTCGTGCTGACGGAGGTCACCGCCGCCGTCTTCGAGGCGGCCGGGCGGCTGGAGGCCGAAGGTCTGCGGAGCCTCGACGCCGTCCATCTCGCCGCGGCGCTCGACCTCGGCGACGACCTCGACTACCTGGTCACCTACGACGAGCGGCTCGCCGGCGCAGCCGAGACCTACGGCATCGCCGTGATCGCCCCCGCCTGAGGCTTGCCGGCCGGCGGTTGCCGAACGCTTCCCCTCCCCTTCGGCAGGCCGCAGAACGCGTGACCGATGTCACCCGATGCGCGCCATGGGGATGTTCAGTCCGCTGATTGGCTCCGGTTATCGTGAATCCGTGCGCAGGACTGTGGATTTCGCGCTCGACACCGAGCAGATGATCCGCCACCGGATGGCGATTCGCGGCATCAGCTTCGAACAGGCCGTGAACGACTCGATCCGGCAGGGCTTCGACCGGGGCGTGCTCGAGGAGACGCTCGTCGCCCAGGGCCGGGGCAACGACGGAGCTTCCGCCGACCGCTAGAGACGTCGCGGTCAGCCTGATCACGGCCCCAGCCGGCGGGTGGCCGGACCAGGTCTGTAGCACGCGTGCTACAATGTGGCCATGGGACGGATGACCGAAGTGACCCAGCGGCAACTCCGCAACGACAGCGGGGAGATCATGCGTGCCCTCGACCGCGGTGAGAGCTTCATCGTCACGCGCAACGGCGTCCCCGTGGGCGAACTGCGCCCCCTCAGACAGCGCCGCTTCGTGCCCATCGACGAGGTGGTCGAGATGTTCGCCGGCGGTTCGCACATCGACTACGAACAATTCCGGGCCGATGTAGACGCCATCCTGGACCAGTCGATCGAGCCACGATTCCTGAGCCAGCACACCGAGGGCTGAGCGGGCTGGGGCCGTCACGTGCCTGAGACGATCCGGTCGCGCGGCCTGCTCGACACGTCGATCCTGATCGAGCTCTACAGCGTCGGGGCAGCGCGGTTCGGCGGACCCTTGCCCGATGTGGCCTGCGTCTCGACCATCACACTGGCGGAGTTGGCCTGCGGCCCGCTGTCAGCTGCCACTCCGGCCGAGCACGCCAGACGCCTTGACGTGCTTCTGCGGGCACGGGCGGGGTTTGATTCTGTGCCCTTCGATACGGACGCGGCGCGGGCCTATGCCCGGGTCTACGCCGCCACCCTCGAAGCCGGCCGCAAGCCGAGGGGAGGGCGCGCCACCGACCTGCTGATCGCCGCGGTGGCGCTGGCGAACAGCCTGCCGCTCTACACCTGCAACGCAGCGGACTTCGCGCACCTGCGGGACCTGATCGACGTCATGGCCGTGGCCTGAGGTTCCGCGGCAAGCGCCCCGGAGCCGCGGAGCTAGCCGGCGGCGTCGCGGCCGGTCAGGTAGCCGAAGGTCATCGCCGGTCCGAGCGTGCCGCCGGCGCCGCCGTAGACCGTGCCGGTGGGTGCCGCCATCACGTTGCCGGCCGCCCACAGGCCCGGGATGGCCTCGCCGTCACAGCTCAGCACCCTGCCCCGTTCGTCGGTGCGGGGTCCGCCCGAGGTGCCCAGCGACCCCATTCGGATGGCGATGGCGTAGAACGGCGGATCGTCCAGCGGCCCCAGCGTGGCCGCCGCCCCCGGCAGCGTGCAGTCGCCGTTGAACAGGTCATAGACGCTTGCGCCGCGGCCGAAGGCCGGGTCCGCACCAGCCGCGGCGTGCCGGTTGAACTCCGCCACCGTCTCCGCGAGGGCGGCCGGGGGCACCCCGATCACCGCGGCGAGTTCGGTCAGCGTGTCGCCCCGGTGCACCCATGCGGGCGTCTCGGCGCCGCGCCGGCAGCCGGGCAAGGGATAGCGCCGCCGGTAGCGGTCGTCGCAGACCAGCCAGGCGGCAACGTCGGATTGGTCGGGCGTGGCAGGGCCGGGCGTGCCAGGGTCGAGCGTGGCGGAGCCGGGTGTGGCGGAGCCGGGCCTGTCAGGGTCGAGCGAATGGAAAGCGCTTCCGAGGGAGTTGTAGTTGGCGGCCTCGTTGCAGAAACGCTCCCCGGCGGCGTTCACCATGATCGATCCGGGCCGGGTGCGCTCGGCCAGCACCAGCCGGAACCGCGGCGCCCCCCAGGCCTCCTCGCCCGGAACACGCGCCATCGGCGCCCACCAGGCCTCTGCCATGTTGTCCAGCACCGCCCCGGCATCGATGGCCATGTCGAGCCCGTCGCCTGTGTTCGTGGGCACCCCGGCGGGGGCGTCCATCGGCCCGCGCAGGAACGACCGCACCAGCGCTTCGTTCCACTCGAAACCACCGGTCGCCAGGATCACACCCCGCCGAGCCTCGACGGTGACCCGGCCGGCGGGCGTGTCAACGAGCACGCCTGCCACCCGCCCGTCCACCATGACGAGTTGGCGCGCCCGCGCCCCGGTGCGCACCGTGGCGCCTGCGCCGAGGCAGCCGGCCAGCAGCGACCCCACCAGCGCCTCCCCCATACCGCAGACGCCCCGTTCCCGCCGGTCGGCGAGCACCGAGGCCGGCGGCGGCTCCAGCGCCCCGCCGTAGCTCGTCTCCGAGAGCAGCACCGGCCGGGGCTCGCCGTCCCAGAAGCACAACCTTCCGGCCCACTCCCCCAGCACCGACAGATCGAACAGGTCAGGCTCCAGCGACCGCCCGCCGCCCGGCCGGGCCCCCGGCACCTCCGGGTGATAGTCGGGATACCCCGCCAACAGCCGGAACCGGCACGGCGAGGACGACTCCACGAACCGCAGCATCTCCGGGCCGGTCGATACGAACGCCGCAGCCACCGTCTCGTCCAAAGCATCCCCGGCCAGCGCCCGCAGGTAGTCCAGGGCGGCGGCGGCATCTCCGGCCTGTTCGGCCCCGTCCATGAGGTGGTTGCCCGGCACCCACACGATCCCGCCGCTGATGGCGGTGGTGCCGCCCAGCAGGTCGGCCTTCTCGTAGAGCCCCGCATCGGCGCCAGCGGCCGAAGCGGCCAGCGCAGCCGTCAATCCAGCCGCCCCCGAGCCCAGCACCACCACGTCGTGGCGGGCCACAGCGTCGCCGGGCGCGGTCACGCCATCACCCCCCAGCCCTGCGAACTCCCGAGGGTGGGGGGCCGGGGAGCCGATTCGCGACGCCTTGCGCCCGCGCGAAGGAGCGAACGGCACCCCGGCACCCCACCCGGACGGACCGACAACCGAGGGCGGACCCCCGCAGACCGCCCGACCCCGCGACCGGACGCAGCGACAACCGAGGGTGGGGGCCGGGGGGCCGATTCGCGACGCCTTGCGCCCGCGCGAAGGAGCGAACGGCACCCCGGCCCCCGCCCGGACCCCCGCAGACACCCGGACCGCCACGGACACACGAGGGACGGACTCAGGAGATGTTCAGGCGCATGCCGGCGTCGAGCCGGATGACCTCGCCGTTCAGGTAGGTGTTCTCCATGATGTGGCACACGAGGTTGGCCACGTCGGCCGGCGCGCCCAACCGCTTGGGGAAGACATTGCCGGCGGTGATGGCGTCGATCTGCTCGTCGTCCAGAGAGGCCAGGATGGGCGTGTCCATGATGCCGGGACAGATAGTCACCACCCGGATGCCACGCGACCCCAGATCCCGGGCCAGCGGCAGGGTCATGCCGATGATCCCGCCCTTGGAGGCGCTGTAGGACATCTGCCCCACTTGACCCTCGATCCCGGCGATCGAGCCCAGGTTCACGATCACGCCCCGCTCGCCGTCGGCGTTCGGTTCGTTCGCCGCCATGTGCCCCACCGCGTGCCGCAGCACGTCGAACAGGCCGATGAGGTTCACCTCGATGTGCGCCCGGAAGTGCTCCAGCGTGTGCATCTCGCCGCTGCGGCTGAGCATCCGCTGGCCCGAGCTGATGCCGGCGCAGCTCACCAGCACATCGATCCGCCCCCAGACGGCCGCCGCCGCGGCCACGGCGGATTCCACGTCGTCGGGCCGGGTCACGTCGACGGGCACGAAGGCGGCGCCCTCGCCCAACTCGGCGGCCATCCGCTCCCCCGCCGAGGAGGCCAGGTCGGCGATGGCCACCCGCCCACCGGCCGTCACCAGGCCCCGCGCCACACCGGCGCCCAGGCCGGAGGCGCCCCCGGTGACGAGCGCGACCGAGCCCTCGACCTTCACAGCACCGGCCCCGCTGGCATCTCAGAATTCTCGCAGGCGGGCGCCGGTCGGATCCACCTCGGTGCGCAGCAGGTGCAGTTCCTCGGCGCTGGGGCGAGCCGTGGCCGGCACCTCCCCGGCGGGCAGCAGCACCTCGAAGCCGGTGGCCGCTTGGACGTCGTCGGCGCTGACACCGGGGTGCAGCGAGGCCAGGCGCATCCGCTTGGTCTCGGGCTCGAAGTCGAAGACGCACAGGTTGGTGATGCAGAGCCGTGGCCCGCCGGGCATGCCGAGCGAGGCCCGATGGTCGCCCCCGTCGCCCCAGCCGATGCCCGAGCGGAAGTGCAGGCGGTCGACGAACGTGCGCGGGTCGTGCGTGGTGCTCCACAGGTAGATGCGGGGCATCATGCAACCGAGGTCGGCCATTCCCCCGCCGCCGGGCAGGCGCACCTTGGGGCTTTGATGCGGGCCGATGACGCTGTTGTTGACGTTGCCGCAGGCGTCCATCTGGGCGCCCCGGAAGGCGAAGGTGTTGTAGCGGGCACCCTGGGCGTACGCCCAGAAGTCCGCCGGCGAGTTGGCCAGCATCGAGGCGCCGCCCCACAGCTCGTCGGACAATGTCGACGACCCGATGGTTTCGGGGTCGGCGTCGATGGCGACGGAGCTGGCCGCCCACACGAGGTCGGGGGCGTGGGTGCGCCGCGCCAGCCGGTAGGCGCAGACGGGGATGAACGACACGGCCCCGTTGAACGCCCGGGTGTCGTTGGCCAGCGCCCGCGAGAACGTGACCACGATCAACTCGTCGATGGTGCAGTCGTAGCCGGGGACGGCCGCAGCTGTGCCGCTCACGACGCCGTCGTCTCCCCTGCAGCGCCCGGCTGCACGCCGTTGGCAACCAGGAAGTCACCCCAGGTATCGGGATCCGTGATGCGTTGCCCGAAGAAGGCCGTGAAGTCCTCCGGCGAGCCGCACGCCGCCAGGTAGTCCTCGAAGAAGCGCCCGTCGTGGCCGTAGTCGGGGAAGCACGACGTGGGGAAGGCCCCCCGGGGCGCCTCGCAGACGCCGTCCACCATGAAGCGGGGATAGGTGGTGCGGTGAGGCTCGGCAGTGAACGAGGCCGTGTCCACGATGCGTTCGGCGGTCACGATGGTGCGGTCGGCGGCGTTGACGATCTCGCTGTCCATCCAGATCAGCTTCGGGTTGACGCGGGCGTTGCCGACGATGTCGGCCTCGTGGACGTGCACGACCGCCGCGTCTAGGGCCAGTGGCGTGCAGGCCACATAGGGCCGGCCGGTTGCGGCGTCGGTCTCGACACGCAGTGCGCCCGAGGCCGCGTGGAGGGCGGGAACGTCGGTGCCGAGGCCGGCCACGGTCGGCATGAACGGCAGGTGCCGGGCCTGCGCCTGCAGCCGGCAGATCAGCAGGTGCTCGGAGTACTCCTCCATGGTCACCTTGCCGCTCTCGACGCCGCGCCGGAAGTGCGGGGCCAGGCCGAATCCCTCGAAGCTGATGAGCCCGGCCACGACCCGGGCCACGGCGCCCGCCGCCACCAGCCAGTCCACGCACATACCGGCCACGATGGCCACCACCGTGAGGTCGCGCTTGCCGGCCCGCACGAGCTCCCGCACGAACGCCATCGGGGCGCTGTTCATGGACAGCCCGCCGAGGGCGATCGTGGCGCCGTCCGGAATCGAAGCAGCAGCCTCAGCCAGCGAGATCTGCTTCGAGACGGGGCCTTTCACGCCCAATACTTACCAAACGAGCGGTTGAAACGCAATCGACCAGCAAAACCTCGGGAGGGCGGGGATGCCGGTGGACGCCGTAGGCGGCCATTTTCAGAGGCCGCCGGAGCGCCACCGGTAGCCCCGCCCGGACGGAGACCGAGACCCGTGGGTGGGGGACGCCGGGGTCGAAGTCCGGATCGACTACGAAGGCGCAAGCCTGACCGGCATCGGCGGCTCCCGCCCAGACAGCCGATCCGCTCGTCGGGACCGCCGACGGCCACAGCCGAGCGGTACCGTGCGAACGTGCTCGACGCGCTGGACACCCTCGACCTCGACGACGCCGACGTCCTCGAGGAGTTCCACCGCCGGGGCTGGACCGACGGGCTGCCGGTGGTGCCGCCCACGCCGGAGCGGGTCGAGGCGCTGCTTGGCCATGCGGGGCTGGCGGCCGATGACGTCCTCGGTGACATCGAGGCTCGGGGTCGCTCGCTCAGCGCCCAGCAGGCAGCCGCCAACGCCGTGATGGCGGGCTGCGGGCCCGAGCACTTCCCGCTGGCAGTGGCCGCCCTCTGCGCCATGCTGGACCCGGCGTTCAACGCCCACACCGTGATGATCAGCACCGGCGGGGCGGCGTTCTGCCTGCTCGTGAGCGGGCCGGCGACAGCTGAGTTGCAGATGGCCACCCGCCACAACGCCCTCGGGTCGGGAAATCGCGCCAACGCCGCCACAGGCCGCACGCTGCGCCTCGTGGCCCGCAACGTCTTCGGCGCCCGCACCGGCGAGATGGACGCCTCCTCCATCGGCCACCCGGGCAAGTTCACGCTCTGCCTCGCCGAGGACGAGCCGCCGGCACCGTGGGAACCGCTGCGGGTGGAGTTGGGCTACGGCATCGAGGACTCCACGGTGACGATCCTCGGCACCGAGGGGCCCCGCCAGGTGGCGAACCACCTCAACCCGTCGCCGGAGGGAATCCTCACGACGATGGCGGCCGCCATGCGCTGCCCTGCCACCTATCCCGTCGGCAAGGGCCACCAGGCGGTGGTGGTGCTGGGGCCCGAGCACACCGCGGCGCTCATCGAGGCCGGCTGGACACGAGGACGGGTCCGGGAGTTCCTCACCGAAGCCAGCCGGGTCACGCCCGCCGAGATCGAGGCGGCAGGCGTCTTCCTGGAGGTCGGCACGCAACACGACATGACTCCGGGAACCGACGGCAGGCTCCCGACCGTGCGGAGCGCCGAAGACGTCTTCCTCGTGACCGCCGGCGGCCACGGCGCCGGCTGGTCGGCCTACCTGCCGGTGTGGGCCCCGACCCTGCACAGCGTGGCGGTGTCGCGTCGCGTGCCGGCCCCGGGTGAGGGCCTGCCGCGCAACTAGGCTCGACTCGATGGCCACCATCACCGTCGTTCGACCCGACTACGTCTCCGAGGTGAGCGGCGTGGGTCGTGCGCCGAGGCAGGCCCTCAGCGGGACCGACCGGCTGCACCTCACGCTGATCGAGAACGGCAAGCCCAATGCCCGCAAGCTGCTGGGCCACGTGGCCGACGAGTTGCGCAGCCGCCTGCCGCTCGCTGCCGTGGACGTGCACTCCAAGCCGGCGGCAGGCAAGCCCATCGACGCCGACACAGCCGACATGCTGGCGGCCCGCTCGCACCTGGTGATCTCCGGCGTCGGCGATTGAGGCGCCTGCACCGCGTGCAGTTTGCACGACGCAGTCCTGCTGGAGACCCGCGGCACCCCCGCCGCCCTCGTGGTCACTGAGCCCTTCGTCGCCGTGGCGGACCGCTTCGCCCCAACCGTCGGCGCGCCCGGCTACCCGTCGGCCGCGGTGCCCCACCCCATCTCATCGGTCAGCGACGACGGCCTCCGCAAGTACGCCGCAGCCGTCGCCGATCGGGTCGCTGACCTGCTCACCACGGCCTGAGATCTGCCCGGACGGCTACAGGACGAAGTCGCCGCCGGCGTACCAGTTGTCGAAGGCGGCCTTCACGATCACGTCCACCAGTTCGATCTGCTGGCGGTCCGGACCGATGAGGTAGGCGAAGCCGGCGGGCCCGCCGTCGGGGCCGGCACCGGTGAAGCGGACGGTCCACCCGGCCCCGGTGAGCACCTCGAGATCTCCCCGTAGGTCCTCGGTCCAGTAGCCCATGTGGTAGGTGCCCGCGTCGACTCCGGGATCCCAGAACGATCCGATCGGCCCCTCGACGAGCTCCACCTGCACCGGGCCCTGCACGGAGTACGTGAAGCGCACGCTCGTCCCGACGACCCTGCCCTCGACCAGGTGCTCGACGTCCAGCGACTGCGGGCTGTGCCAGGTGAGCCCCGTGCCGGCGGAGTAGAACTCCATGGCCTCGGTGAGATTCGAGACGGCGACACCTACGTGGAACGGCGCTGTCAGATCGACCATCGGTTCATCTCCTGTTCTCGAGCGCGCCGGGACGGTCCCCGGAACCCAGCATCGACTTCAATTCGACGGCGGCGTCGACGTGCGCCGCCCACTCGGCCTCGCTGCGCGCCAGGGGCACCAGCAGCACGTGCTGCAGTCCGGCCTCGATGTAACCGGCCAGCAGTTCCGCCAGCTGCGGGACCGTGCCGGTGGCCACCGGGCGCTCGCCGTAACCGTCGCCCACCTCACTCCAGCGCCCCCCGCCATCGAGCGGCGAGCCGAAGCGGACCTCCATGTGGATGGAGGCGACGGTCGGGCGGCCACCGGCAGCGCACTGCTCGTGGGCCCGCAACTCGGCGAGGCGCTCGGCGAAGACGTCCAGCGGCGCCCACGTGCCCATCCAGCCCTCGCAGGCGGCGGCGCGGCGCAACGCGCCCGGCGATGAGCCCCCGATCCAGATGGGGACCGGCCCGGCCGGGGCCGGCTTCACACGCACAGCGCGGAAGCTGAAGTGCCCGCTGGTGTACTCCTCGGCGCCGCCCCAGGCGGCCCGCCAGCCGCCGATGTAGTCGTCGAGGCGCCGGCCCCGGCGGCGCATCGGCACGCCGCAGGCCTCGAACTCCTCGTCGAGCCAGCCGGCGCCGACGCCCAGAATGGTTCGCCCGCCCGACAGCCAGTCCAGCGTGGCCCACTGCTTGGCGAACTGCATGGGGTTGCGGTAGGCGGGCACCAGCACGCTGGTCCCCAGTCCCACCCGGCTGGTGTGGGCGGCGGCGGCCGACAGCAGCGGCACCGGCTCGGGGAAGAACGACGGCATGCCGTCCAGCCTCGTCGGCACGGCCACGTGGTCGGCCACCCACACGTCGTCGAAACCCAGCTCCTCGGCCTGCCGGGCGATGCGCACGATGTGGTCGAGCCCGGCGGAGCGGCCCAACTGCGGCAGGTGCAGCCCGAAGCGCATCAGTAGCGGTAGCGGGGATGTGGCGGGTGCACCGAGTACTCCACCACCCCGTAGCCCCGCTCGCCGGTCTCCAGCACCTCGAAGTCGAAGAACGGCTCGTAGCAGTCGAGGCGCACCTCGGCGTCGTTCTCGTCGCGCATCAGGCCGTTGCGGGTCTGGGCCCACTTGCGTCCCGTGAGCACCGTGAGCGTCTCACCGTCGGGCAGCTCGAAGCTCATGGTGAAGGCCATGGCGGTGCGCTCGTCGTCCTCCATGCGGGGGACGCAAGTGGCGCCGCGGATCGCCCGGGCACCGGAGGCGTCGGCCACCCAGCCCCCCTTGTGGGGGCGACCCTCGGGGATCGGCTGGGTGGGGCTCATCCAGCCGAAGGCGTTGAGGTGGCGGTCCGGCAGCTGCACCGACGGCCAGAAGTGCCCCCAGGAGGCCTCTGCGGTGCGGCGCCGGCGGGGCTCCCAGGGGGACTCGTGAACGAAGCGGTGCGTCCAGGAGTGATCGCGGTGCGCCCAGCAGCCGATCGGCCGGCGCTCACCGGCCCGCGGTCCGCCGTAGGCCTCGAAGCTGCCGGCGCAGTCCAGCGCCTGCTCGTAGTGGCCGCCGTAGTTCTCGTAGGTGGCGAGCGGGTTGCCGCCGTGGCAGTCGTCGTAGTCGAAGGGATCGAACCGGCCGTGGTAGGTGAGGTCGAAGCCGAACCGGGGGCCGTCGAACTGCCAGCGGTAGCGCCCGAAGGCCTCGAGGACCTCGAACTGCACCTTGCCGTCGCCGAGGCTCTCGAAGACCGCCTCGTCACCGAGTGGCTGCCGGGAGGCCCACTGCTGCGCCACCCCGTCGATGACGTAGAAGGCGCTGGCCCGGACGTAGCCGTGGGAGAGGCTGGCGTGGATGTGGTTGATGCCGAAGACGTCGGCCTCGCGGTCGCAGACGGAGAACCAGAAGTTGTCGCTCCACAGCCGGCCGGAGTCGTCGGGCGGCAGGTGGAGGTACTCGTCGCGCTCGGTCAGCTTCATCGTCGGTCCTCGCCCTCGGGCCGCCCGCTCCGGCCGGCTGCTCAGTCTCGCAGTTCAGGCCAGGTGTGCCACCCTCAGATGTCGCGCCAGCGCACCTGCGGCAGGCCGGGCACCTCGGCGTGACCCGGGTACGAGGACTCCGGCGGATCCAGTACTTCGCTGAGCGGGAGAAGATCGGGCTCCAGCCAGGCCGCCAGGTCCCAGGCGCCGGCCTGCGCCGCGGCACCGATCTCGGCCAGCCGCGGGTCATCGGCCCGTCCCGCCGCCAGGGCGGCGAGGCCCTGCATGCCCGAAAGGATCGACCGCACGCGCTCGAAGCGGAACGCGTAGCGCAGCCGGTCAGTGTCGATCTCGACCCCGCCAGCTGCCCTGTAGGGGGCGACCACCTCGCCCTCGATGGCCCCCCAACCGCCGAGGTGCATGCTGAAGGCCACATCGCACAGCGGGTCTCCCACCCAGGCCCGCTCCCAGTCGATGATCCCGCCGATGACGCCCGGCGCGGTCCACAGAACGTTGGCCGGCCGGAAGTCGCCGTGGCACACCGCCGGGGCGTCACGACAGGCCGGCCGGTGATGGGCCAGCCAGCGCATCGCCACGTCGATCCCGGGGTGTCGCCAGCAGCGCCGGTAGACCTCCCCCTGGCGGGCCAATTCGGCCTTGTAGGCCGCGCCGATAGTGGGGACCTCGTCGAGCGCCTCCGGGTCCGCCCGGCTATGCAGCGCCCCGAGCGCCGCCGCCAGCGCCTCCCGGTACGGCACCGGATCGGCGGGCCGGCGCTGCGCCTCTCCCGGCACCAGCGTGTGCACGCCGAACGGCCGCCCGATGCGGTTCGGCTCCTCGCACACCGCCAGCACCTCCGGCGCGGGCACCACACCGGCCACAGCCCGCAGCCGCCGAGCCTCCGCAGCCGGATCGTACGGCTCAACGGTCCCCCCCAGCGGCGCCACCCGCACGATCACGGCATCTTCGGTCCCCCAGTGCACCCGTAAGGTGATCCACGAGTAGCCGCCGGCCAGCTTGGTTATCTCAGGCCGGAGTTCGGCGAGTCCGGAGGGTCCGACACCCGCGGCAGACAGCGCCGCGCTGACAGCCTCGGGGCGAAGATCAGGAACCACGGCGAGACGATCCGCCGGCCGAGATGAGAATCAACCAGATCCGAGCGGATCAGGACGCCGCGGCGACCGCACCCTCGAGTGCCGCAATCCGTTCGCCGTGATCGGCCATGCCCCCTAGCAGCCGGCCGTGCTCCTCCTGGATCGCCTCAATCCGAACGAGTTTCTCGTCGATCGTCGTCAGGCGGGACTCCACCTTGTCGATCCGAGCGCCCAGCCGAGACTCCAAACCCGACTCCAACTTGTCGATCCGAGCGCCCAGCCGAGACTCCATCTTGTCGATCCGAACGTCGACGGCTCGAATGCCATCACGCAGGCTCAGAAGGAAATAGACGAGCACCGTGATGAATGCGGCGCCGAGAGTGCCGATGATTGAAGCAACGATGGCGGAATCCATGGCTGAACCTCAGTTGAGCCTACCGGAGTGCTTCGATCTTATGCAAGTGTGAAACTATTATTCAACTGTCTAACAACTTCTCAATGGAGTCAGAGAAAGGTGGGGCAATCCTCTAGTGCGGCGCGAGGGGACTCCAGGATGACATGCTGGGCGGGGACAGGGGCCGGGCCGCTTCTACACTGCCGCGTCGTGTCCGAGCCGGTGTATCCGCTGCTGTTCAGCCCGCTGCGGATCGGCGGGCTGGAGTTGCCCAACCGGATCGTGCTGTCGGCGATGACGACGGGGTTCGGGTTCTCGCAGGGCGCGCCGGATGATGAGGCGCTGGCGTACTACCGCACCCGCAGCCGGGGCACGGCGCTGGCCACGGTGGGCTTCTCGGCGGTTGCGCCGGAGGGGCGGGTGGAGAACGCCATCGCCTGGCTGTGGCCCGAGGGCGCGGCGGAGGCTCTGGCGCCGCTCGCCGAGGCCATCGCGTCGGTGGGCGCGCACCCGTGCATCCAGCTCGGCCACGGGGGACGCCAAGTCTCGCCGGACGTGATCGGCGAGACGCCGGTTGCGCCGTCGGCCGTCCGCGCCGGGGCCCACGTGCGGATCCCGCCCCGAGCGCTGTCGGCTGGAGAGGTGGAGGCGGTCGTGACGGCGTTCGGCGAGGCCGCCGCACGGGCCGCCGGCAGCGGCTTCACGGCAGTGGAGATCCACGGCGGCCACGGCTACCTCATCCAGCAGTTCCTGGCGGCGGAGTCCAACCAGCGCACGGACCGGTTCGGCGGCGCCTGCGTCGCCGAGCGCAGCCGCTTCGGCTGCGAGGTGGTCGAGGCGGTACGCAAGGCCGTACCGGAGCTGACGGTGGTGGTGCGAATCAACGGTTCGGACCTGGTGCCCGGCGGCCTGCAGCCTGAGGACGCTGTGATAGCGGCGCAGCGGTTCACGGAGGCCGGCGCCGACGCCTTCGTCGTCTCGGCGGGCGTGTACGGCTCGGTGCCGTGGACCATCCCGCTGCTGGACGACCCCGAGGGGGCCTTTCTGGATCTCGCCGCCGAGGTGCGCCGCAACGTGGATGTGCCGGTGATCGGCGTGGGCCGGATCACGACCCCCGGGAGCGCCGAGGAGGCATTGCGCGGCGGGCGCTGCGACGCCGTGGGGCTGGGGCGGGCGTTGCTGGCGGACGAGGACTGGGTCGCCAAGGCCCGCGGGGGACAATCCGAGCGGATCCGCCCGTGCATCGCCACCGTGGAAGGGTGCGCCGGCCGGCTGCAGTACGGCGAGGCGATCTCCTGCTCGGTGAACCCCGGCGTGGGGCGCGAGATGCACCGGCCCCCCGAGCGGGCCGAGACGCCGGGCCGGGTGCTAGTGGTCGGCGGCGGGCCGGCCGGAATGGAGGCGGCCCGCCGGGCCGCGCAACTCGGCCACGACGTGCATCTGGCCGAGCGCGCCGACCGTCTCGGCGGCGCTCTGCGGCTGGCGGCGCTGACGCCCGGGCTGGCGCACATGGAACGCCTGGCGAACTGGTACGAGGGCGAACTCGAGCGACTCGGCGTCACGGTGTCGCTCGGCAGCGAGATCGCCGCCGTCGAACATCTCTCAGCAACCCCGGCGGACCACCTCGTCCTCGCCACCGGCGCGGAGACCGCCCCCGAGGTGCTCGACGGCTACGAGCACCTGCCGGCCTGGACACTGGAGGACCTGCTGGCGGGCCGGCCCTCCAGCCACGGCACGTGGCATCTCATCGATCCGGTGGCGGTGCTCGGCGGTGGAAGCCGCGCCCTGGCGATCGCCCTGTGGTGCCGCCGCGGCGGCTACCGGGTGTCGCTGCTCGGCGCCGAGCCGGTCGGCCACAACACCTCCGGCCTGGCGCGCCGGGCCTACCTCACGCGCCTCTCACCGGAGATGGCGGTGCAGGGACAGGCCGTTCGCATCGTGGCCGGCGGGGTCGAATGGCGCGACGGCGCCGGCGGGACTTCGCTGCTTCCGGCGCGCAGCATCGTGGTCGCCGAGCCGGTGCGGGCGACGGCGCCGACCGCCCTGTCGCCCCGGGGCGGCAACGACGGCAAGCCGCCGGCCACCGGCATCCACGCCCTCCGCATCGGCGACGCCCGCTCGCCCCGCACCGTCGGCGACGCCATAGCCGAAGCCCGCCAAGTCGTCGAGTCGCTGCCGGCGCGCACCGGCTGACCCCTGGCCTCCGCCGGACTGGCGTGGGGCAGGTGCCGAAACCGCGACCCGAGGGAGGGGCCGCCGCAGCCGGACCGGGACCGCTAGTGGAGGACGGAGGCGTCCAGGTCCTCGTAGCTGTTGCGGCCCAGCAGGGCGAGGGTGCGCTCGATGTCGCTCCGGAGGATCTGCAACATGCGCGCCACCCCCTCCTCGCCGCCCGCGGCGAGCGGCCAGAACCAGGCCCGACCCCCCATGGCGGCGGTGGCGCCGAGGGCCCGCGCCTTGATGAGGTCGGCGCCGCGGCGCACGCCGCCGTCGAGGATCACCTCGGCCTCACCACCAACCTCGGCGACCACCTCGCCGAGCACGTCGAGGGCGGCGGGCAGGCCGTCGAGCTGGCGCCCGCCGTGGTTGGACACCACGACGGCGTCGGCGCCCTGCTCCACGCTGCGGCGGGCGTCGGCTGCGCTCATCACACCCTTGATGAGCAGCGGGCCGTCCCAGCGCTCCCGCAGCCAGGCCACGTCGTCCCACGTCTTGGACAGGTCGGACAGCTCGCGGTCCATGAACGCGGACATCGAAGCCATATCGGTGTTGGGCGGGACGAGGTCCACGAGGCTGCCGAAGCGCACCGGCGGTCCGGCGGCGAGGTGCCACATCCAGCGGGGACGTCGGATGGCCTCCAGCGCCTGCGCAGGGCCGATGCGAGGCGGGATCATCATGCCGTTGCGGAGGTCGCGCTCGCGCTTGCCGATCAGCGGCACGTCGACGGTCAGCACGAGGGCCTCGCAGCCCGCTGCCGCCGCCCGGTCCACCAGCCTCGCCACCACCTCGGGGCTGCGCCACAGGTAGAGCTGGAACCACAGCGGACCGTCGCTCACCGCGGCGATCTCCTCGATGCTGTAGCTGGAGGCCGTGCTGACGACGAAGACCGTGCCGGCGCCCGCCGCCGCACGGGCCGCGGCCAGCTCGCCGTGGCGATGCACGAGGCGGGCCAGGCCGGCGGGACCCAGGATGAACGGAACCTCCAGGCGCCGGCCCAGCACCGTGACGCCCGGGTCGCGCTCGGTGACGTCCACCAGCGAACTCGCCGTGAACCGCACCCGGTCGAACGCCTCGTGGTTGGCCCGCAGCGTGACCTCGCCGTCGGCGCCGCCCTCGACGAAGTCGTAGACCAGCCGGGGCAGGCGCCGCCGGGCGAGGCGGCGGAAGTCGTCGTAGGAGTGCGGCGGGGTGGGACGCGGCCACAGCCGCACGAGCCGGGCCAACTCGAGGGGATTCACGTGGCGTCCCCGCCCCGACTCTCGCCGAGGGTGTCCGGCGCCGCGACGGCCCACATCACTCGGCGTCCTCGCGGATCGCGGCGTCGATGCCGAACATCATCCGGGTGACGCCCGTCAGCAAGGGGACCTCCAGGCCCCGCTCGGCGGCGCGCCGGGCGAACGGTGCGAACACAGCGTCCACCTCGAGGGGCCGGCCCCGCTCGATGCTCTGGAGCGCCGAGACCTTCACGCCCGTCTGCCCCGTGGCGACCAAGTGCTCGCCGAACTCGCGCAGCACCTCCAGGGCCTGCTCGCGAGGCAACGTCGTGAACGTGCGGACCCGCATGGGACCCGGCAGGTCGATCAGAAGCACCCCCTCGCTGCGGGCCACCAGCGCGGCCTCGCACAGCAGGTCCAGAAACACCTCCCGGAGCGCCGGCGTGACGAACATCCGGTGGTAGATCGACCGGGTGAGGGCCACCACGCCCATGGCCGCCACGGCCAGAGTGGCCTTGGTCCACTGCACCGAGGTGATGTCGGGGCGTTCGCTGATGCGCTCGGGCAGCGCGGCGGCGATCCGGGCCGCCGTGCCGGGGTTGGTGCCGGCGACGTCGCCCACGTAGGTCGCACCGGTGAAGCTGTACTCGGCCACTCCGGGGCCCACCAGCGTGCCGCCCACCATCGACACCCCCTCCACGGCGGCCGGGCCGAAGCGCTCCACCAGCGGCAGGGCCTGTTCCACGCCGTTCTGCACCGAGAAGGCCATCGAGCAGCGGCCGGTGTAGGCGTTCAGCAGCGCGGGCACGTCGAAGGACTTGGCTGCCACCAGCACCAGGTCGGCGTCGCCGGCGGCGGCGGGGTCGTCGGTTGCGTCGATGTGGAAGATCCTGCTGCCGGCGTCGTAGGAGCGGACCTCCAGGCCACGCCGGCGCACGGCCTCGGCGTGGGCCCGGCGCGCCACCAACATCACATCGGCTCCGGCCTCGGCCAGCCATGCCCCGTAGACCGATCCGAGGGCTCCCGCGCCGAGGACGACGACCCTCATCGGCGGGCTCCGGTGGCGGCGAGGCGGTCCCAGGTGTCGGCGGTGACGCCGTCGGCGCGGAGTTGGAACTTCTGGACCCGCTCGGAGGCGTTGCGGGGCAGTTCGTCCATCCAGCGGATATAGCGCGGCACGGCGAAGTGCGCCATCCGGCCGGTGCAATGCCCGATCAACTCGTCGGCGGCGAGGGCGCGGTCCGGCTTCAGCACCACGCAGGCCAGCACCTCCTCCTCGGACAGTTCCGAGGGGACGCCCACCACTGCGGCCTCCAGCACGGCGGGGTGCCGGGCGATGGCCTGCTCCACCTCCCAGGAGCTGATGTTCTCGCCGCGGCGGCGCACGCAGTCCTTCATGCGGTCGATGAACGTGAGGTAGCCGTCTTCGTCGACCACGCCCCGGTCACCCGTGTGGAACCAGCCGCCCCGCCAGGCCTCGGCGGTGGCGGTGGCCATGTCGTAGTAGCCGCTGAAGGTGGCATTCGTCGGCCGCGAGCGCACCACGATCTCGCCCGCCTCCCCGGGCGGCGCCTCGGCTCCGTCCTCGTCCACGATCCGCATGTCGTAGAGGCCCGAGGGCCGGCCGGCGGTGCCGATCCGGCGGTCAGCGAGGTCGACGGCCGCCATGCCGTTCTGCGTCACGATCGGCACCTCGGTGGAGCCGTACACCTCGGTGAGCCGCACGTCGAATCGCTCCTCGAACGGCTCCCAGATGTCGGGGGGGCACGGCGCCCCGAAGCCTCGCCGCACGGGATGGTCGGCGTCGTCGGGCCGCGCCGGCTGCTTCCACAGCATCATGAGCAGGGCACCCATGTAGTTGAAGGCGGTCACGCCCTTGGCCCGGCAGGTGTCCCAGAAGCCGCCGGCGCTGAAGCGCTGCTCCAGCACGCAGCGGGCGCCCGCCTCCAGGGCGACGGTCACCGTGGTGTAGCGGGCGTTGATGTGGAACAGCGGGAAGGCCGTGTACAGCACGTCGCCGGGGCCGTAACCCATGAGCCAGTGCGTCTGGCGGGTCAGCCGCAGGTTGGCGGCGTGGCTCAGCATGGCCCCCTTGGGCGGGCCGGTGGTGCCCGAGGTGTAGAGGATCACGGCGATGTCGGTGGGCTCCAGCGCCGGCAGGCGAGGCTCGGCGTCCTGGTACAGCGACGGCAACTCGTGCACGGTGACGCCGGGACCGAACGACGGGATACCGGCGTGGGCAGCCGGGGCAGGGTTCGCACCGGCCGCATCGACCGTTCGCGCCGCGCCGGAACCGTCCCCCGAGCCCTCCGATCCTGCGCCGGGGCGGTGAAGGATCACGTGGCGGAGTTCGGGCAAGTCCGGCATCACCTCCGCCAGGCGGTCGGCGAACTCAATGTCGCACACGACGGCCTGCGAGCGGGACTGGCCCAGCACGTAGGCGAGGCCGTCGCCCCGCTGGGCCACGTTGACGGGCACGTCGACGATGCCGGCGCGGGCCATGGCGAACCAGCTGTCCACGCAGGCCAGGCTGTTGCGCATGATGACGGCGGCCCGGTCGCCGGCCACAAGGCCGATGCCCGAGGTCAGCCCGACCGCCAGGCGGTCGGCGTCGGTGTCGAGGTCGACGTAGGACTTCGCCGCGCCCATGACCTCGATGGCCTCCCGCTCGCCGTGGCGCTCGGCACAGGCCCGCAGCCACGGGCCGAGGGTCATGGGCTGGTCCGGCACTGGATTCCGGCCTGCGCCGGAATGACGGATCGAGGGCACGCGTACGCGGATTGACCGAAGCGGGACACCGGACGCGACTTCAGGTCAGGCCCAGTTCCTCGCACAGCTGCTCTTGCAGGCGGAACTTCTGGATCTTCGTGGCCGAGAGCGGCCATTCCTTCACGAAGCGCACGTGGCGGGGGATCTTGAAGGAGGCGACGTTGCCCTGGCAGTAGGCGATCAGATCGCTCTCGGCCAGCTCCGCGCCCGGCACCAGCTCCACGAAGGCGGCGGGCACCTCCACGTAGCGCTCGTCGGGGATCCCCACGACCTGGGCGATCGCCACCGCGTCGTGGGTCTGCAGGTAGGACTCGATCTCCACCGCGGCGACGTTCTCGCCGCCCACCTTCAGCATGTCCTTCACCCGGCCCAGGTAGCCCACCCGCCCGTCGGCGTCCATCCGGCCGATGTCACCGGTGTTGAACCAGCCCTCGTCGTCGAAGCACTCGGCCGTCTTGGCGGGGTCCTTGTAGTAGCCCTCGAACACGTTGTAGCCCCGGCACCAGATCTCCCCCCGCTGCCAGGTGGGAACCACCTCGCCACTCTCGAAGTCCCGGATCTGCACCTCGATGCCCCGGAAGGGCCGCCCCGAGGTGGTCGAGCGCACCTCCGGCGGGTCGTCGGGGGCGGTGAAGGCCACCACCCCGCCGCACTCGGTGAGCCCGAAGGCGTTCATGTGGGCCATGTCGGGCAGCAGGCTGTGGATCTCCTCGAGGGCGGCCGGCGCGGCCACGTTGTTCATCAGCCGGATGCTGCTGAGGGCAGCCGGATCCCAGTCGGGGTGGTTCAACATGACCGTGGTGACCGTCGGGAACGTGGAGAAGCAGATGGTGGCGCGCTCGTCGCGCAGCTGGGCGATGGCTGTCGCCGGGTCGAAGTGGGTGAGCGTCACGTAAGCGGCGCCCGCCTCGATGCAGCCGATCATCGGCAGGATCGAACTCATGTGGAACAGCGGCAGCGGATCCCAGAACACGTCCTCGGAGGTCATTTCGAACCGCTCACAGCCCACCGAACTGGTGCGCACGAGCTGCTCGTGCGTCATGGGGCAGCCCTTCGGCTCGGCGGTGGTACCGGAGGTGTAGATCATCATGGCGATGTCGCGCAGCGCCACCCGGCTGCGCAGCAGGTGCACGGTGTCGAGGTCGATGCCTTCGGCGGCCGCCTCGAAGCCGGCCCGGTCGATCATCCCCGCCGGCGAGGTGGTGCCGAGCAGCACGACGCCGCGCAACTCGGGGGCGGAGTCCAGCCGCAGGTCACCGGGGTCGGGGGCCTCGGCCAAGCCGGGTAGGCAGCCATGCAGGATCTCGGTGTAATCGATGTGCTGATCGATGATGTCGCTGGTCACCAGCAGGCGCAGATCGGCGTCGCGGGCCACGTAGGAGAGCTCGCGTCCCTTGAAACGGGCGTTGATGGGGATCATCGGGGCACCGATGAGGGCCGCGCCGAACATCACCTCGATGAAGTCCATGCAGTTGGGCATGAGGATGCCGACGTGGTCGCCGGGCCGGACGCCGAGGCCCAGCAGGGAGCGGGCGGCGCGCTCGGCGGCCTCCAGCAGCTCGCTGAACGTGTGCCGGACCTCGGGGAAGACGACGGCGTCGCGGTCGGGGTGGCGGGCAGCGGCCCGCACGATCAGGTCACCGAAGGTGGTGACCTCCACCCACTGTCGCTCCCTGAAGCTCATGACTGTCTCCTCGGTACGGCTGGCCCATTGACATTGTCGTGCACCTGCCGGCCGCGCCAATCTCTCCGCCAGGCCCTGGATTCCGGCCTTCGCCGGAATGACGAAGCAGCGTTCGGCGGCACTGGTCGGCCTGTGGCTACGACCCCGGGGAACGCAACTGACGCTCCAGGTGGGCGCTGTCCAGCCATTGCGTGAGCCGGACGATGCGGCCGTCCACGATGTCGAACACGTCCACGGCCTCGAAGCTGACGTCCACGCCGGTGGCGCTGCGGCCCTCGAAGTGGATCTCAGCCACGACCACCTCGCCGTCGCAGATCAGCCTCGTGGGGCGATCGGAGTGCACCGGGAAACGCGCGAAGATCTTGCCGAACAGGTCGATGGCCGCCTCCGAGCCCTGGCGGGGCCGCGAGCCGCAGGCGGTCAGCGCCACGTCGGGGTGCAGGACCTGGCGCAGGGTGTCGAAGTCCTCGGCGTCCACCGCCTCGAAGTAGCGCCGCACCACGCTGGTGGGCGATTGGGCGTTCATGGCATGTCCCGCAGGATGTCCTTCACCTCGCCGAGGGCCTTGAAGGACCAGCCTGCCAGATCGGGATCGCCGAACGGCGTGATGTTCCACATGACGAGGTGGCGCAGCCCGGCGGCGTGGTACTCGGCGACCTGCTCGGCGATCTGGTCCGGCGTGCCGCAGAAGCAGTAGTAATCCACGACCCGCGGGGGGATCCCGCCGATCACAGCCAGCGCCTCGGAGCGCGACAGCGAGGCCGGCACCAGCTCGTGGAACCCCTCCGGGGGCTCGACGCCCAGCGCCTCGAACACCTCCGCGGGCAGCATCACCATGAGGGCCCGCACCATCGGGGCCTCCTGGAGGCGCCGCAGCGACGCCTCGTCGGGCGCCACCAGCACGTAGGCCAGCAGCCCGGGCGTGACCGCATCGGCCTCCCGTCCGGCCGCCAGCGAGGCCTCGCGGATGGTTCCCAGCGCCTCGCCGTAGCGCTGGGGTGAGAGCTTGGTGGGCAGCCAGCCGTCGGCGAGGCGGCCGGTGATGCCGAGCATCCGGGGTCCGTGCGCCGCGGTCCACAGCGGCGGCGGGCGGTCGGAGTACGGGGCGAGGCCCAGCACCGCGTCCTCGAGGCGGAAGAAGCGGCCCTCGTAGTCCACCGGCCCCTCCGCGCCCCACAGCAGGCGGATCACCTCGATGCCCTCGGCCAGGCGGCTCACCGGGCGGGAGAAGTCCACCCCGTAGGGCACCACGTTCATGCGCTCGCCCGAGCCGAGACCCAGGATCGCCCGGCCCTGGGTGAGGTGATCCAAGGTGAGGGCCATGTTGGCCACCATGGCGGGGTGGCGGCGCAGCAGGTCGGTCACCACCACGCCGACGCGGATGCGGCTGGTCTGGCTGCCGACGGCGGCCATCATCAGCAGCGGGTCGAAGTAGGTGTGCGGGCTGGGCTGCACGGTGGCGAACGGCGTCATGTCGGGCGTCCAGACCGAGTCGGAGTGCCAGCCCATGAGGTGGCACGGCCACCACACGGCGTCGAAGCCGTCGGCCTCGTTGCGCTGCGCCAGCGACACGGCCCGGTCCGCCGGCGGCATCAACTGGCCCGGAACGCCGATCTGGATGTCCACGGGTGCAAGTCTCCTAGCGGCGGCGGAACTCGCGGTGGCGCATGCCGTGCGGGTCGATGACCTGGCGGATGAGGCGCACCTGCTCGGCGGTCGGCTCCGGGGTGGTGGGCACGTCGCCGTCCGGCAGCAGCGGCTCGAAGCCGGTGGCCTCCAGCACCTGCTCCGGAGTCACCCCGGGATGCACCGAGCGCAGCCGCATGTGCTTGGATTCCGGCTCGAAGTCCAGCACGCAGAGGTTCGTGACCACCAGTTCGGGACCGCCGGTGAGACCGAGACGCTCGCGCTCGTCGCCGCCGCCCAGGTAGCCGGCGCAGGAGACGAAGTCCACCTTGCCCACCAGCGAGCGAGGGTTGTGGTTGGGGTTCCAGTAGTAGAGCTTCTTGTCCAGTGAGCCCATGTCCGCCAGCCCGGCGGTGCCGGGCAGCCGCACCTTGGGGGCGTGGTAGTCGCCGCCGATGACGGAGTTGTTGGCGTTGCCGAAGCGGTCGAGCTGCGCGGCGCCGACGCAGAACTTCTGCAGCCAGCGGCCGTTCAGCGCCAGCGTCCAGAAGTCCCCGTACTGCTCCACGTACATGAGGGCGTCGCGCCACAGCGGGGCCTCCAGGGTTGACGCCGGGATGGGGCCCGGCCGTGGCTCGAGGCCGACGGCGCCGGCCAGCCAGACCAGATCGGGGGCATGGGTCAACTTGGCCAGCTGGAAGGCGGCCACCGGCAGGAAGCTGGCCATGCCGTTGCAGGCCTGGTCGCCGTCGCCGAAGCACGAGGCCAGCACGGCGATCATCAGCTCGTCGACGGTCCAGTCCTCCGCCGGCGGCGATTCGAGGTGGCCGGAGGCGCCCATCAGTCCGTCTCCCAGCGCGCCAGCGCGGCCATCCGTTCGGCGCCCCCGACGGCGGCCAGGTAGGCCTCGTGGTCGGCGGGGCCGTACACGTAGCTGTCGAGGAACTCCTCGGTGGCCTCATCCGAGCGGGCCGCGGCCACCCAGGCCAGGTGGAACGCGGCGTCGTAGCCGTAGAGCGGGTTGAACGACGTGGGGTGCGCGCCCCAGGGAACCTCCACGACGGCGTCCACCATGAAGCCCGGCAGGATCGTGCGGTCGGGGTTGGCGCGCAGCACGTCGCTGTCGACGATCTGCTCGGTGGTGACGATCACCCGGCGGGCGGCCTTGGGCATCATGCCGATGTCGGGCCACAGCGCAGTCGGTTCGTACTGCACGTTGCCGTAACGATCGGCCCGGTGGCAGTGGATGAGCGCCACGTCGGGCACCAGTGCCCGGCAGGCCACCACCGGCGGCCCCCCGAACGGGTCCTCCAGCATGGTGAGGTTCTCGTTGATGTCGATGAGGTCGGTGCCGATCATCCCCCGGGTGGGCAGGAACGGCAGGTTGCGGGCGCCGGCGCCGAGGCGGGCCAGCAGCGCCGTCTCCGAGAGCTCCTCCATGCGGATGCGACCGTCCTCGACGGCGCGGCGGTAGCGCTGCGCCAGCCCGAACTGCTCCATCGAGACGGCGTTGCCGATGAAGCGGTTCATGCAGCCCGCCGCGGCCAGCCAGTCCAGGGCGATGCCCCCCACCAGGCACACCAGGCCCAGCTCGCGGCGGCGCCGGCGGATCAGCTCGCGCACCAGGGCCATGGGGGCGGCCTGGGTGGCCATGTTCTGCAGGGCCACCACATCGCCGTCGGACACCAGCGACGCCGCCTCCGGGAGGGTCGCCTGCTTCACCCGCACCGGTCCGCTCCCCCGCTCACACGAGCTCGATGATCTCGCGGCCGCCGTGCAGCTCGATGACCTGCCCGCAGCAGTAGTCGCTTGCCGGCGAGGCCAGCCAGAGGCAGGCCTCGGCCACGTCGGAGGGCCGGCCGGGGCGCCCGATGGCGATCTGCTCCTCGATCCGCTCGATGATGTCGGGCGGCATGCCGAGGCCGGTGGCCGGATCGCTGGGGCTGCTCATACGGGTGCCGGCGATGTAGCCGGGTGCGACGGCGTTGACACACACCCCGAAGCGGGCCCACTCCCGCGAGACCGACCTGGTGAGACCGATGACGCCAGCCTTGGCCGCGGAGTAGTTGGCGTTCCCGGCAACGCCGTAGATGCCGGCGATGGAGGCTACGTTGACGATCTTCTTGCAGCCCTCGGCGGCGACTCGCGCCCGGTCGGTGCGCCGCAGCCAGGGCGCCGCGGCCCGGATCATGTTGAAGGTGCCCCGGAGCACCACGTCGAGGACCGCGTCCCAGTCCTCGTCGCTCATGCGGTGGACCATGACGTCGCGGGTGATCCCGGCGTTGTTCACCAGGACGTCCAGGTCGCCGAAGACCTCGACGGCCGCGGCGACGATCCGCTCGGCCTCGTCGACCACCGAACCCGGCGCCGTCACGGCCCGCCCGCCGGCGTCTTCGATGGCCGCCACGACCCCTGCCGCCGCGCCGGCGTCGATGTCGTTGACGGCCACACGCGCTCCGGCGGTGGCGAAGCGGTGGGCGATGGCTGCGCCGATGCCGCGACCGGCACCGGTCACCAGAGCCACACGCCCCTCCAAGACGCCATCAGCGCCGCTCGGGGTCATCTCAGGCCCTCGGCACGTGGCGGGCGTGGATTCCGGCCTTCGCCGGAATGACGGATCGCCGGGCACCGGCCTCCGCCGGAATGACGGGTAGCGGTGCCCGGCGCCATTGCCCTGGCGACTAGAACGATCGGGGCAGGCCGAACGACTCGGCGATGCTGTTGCGGGCCATCTCGTTGCTGATGGGGCCGATGCGGTAGAGGCGGGCGTCGCGCCAGTAGCGCTGCATGTTGGTCTCCGCCGCGTAACCCATCCCGCCCAGCATCTGGATGCCCAGGTCAGCGGCCTTGCCGGCGTACTCCGAGGCGCACACCTTGGCCATGTTGGCCTCGATGCCGCAGTCGCGGCCCTGATCGGACAGCCAGGCCGCGTAGTAGGTGAGCAGTTCGGCCTGCTGGCGCCACATGGCGATGTCGGCGATGAAGTGCTGCAGAGCCTGGAAGGCGCCGATCTTGCGACCGAAGGCCTCGCGCTCGTTGAGGTGCTCCACGGCGTCCTCGAGGACCGCGTCCAGGATGCCGGTGCACAGCGCCGCCACCATGATGCGCTCGTTGTTGAGCGTGGACAGCATGCGGTAGAAACCCATGCCCGGTTCGCCCACCACGTAGCGGTCCGGCACGAACACGTCGTCCAGGAACACCTCGCAGGAGCCCACGGCGCGCATGCCCAGCTTGGGGATCTGGCGGGTCTCCAGACCGTCGCTGGGGTTGGGCACCAGGAACAGCGTCACGCCGTGGGCCGGCTTGTCGGGGCTGTCGGAGGTGCGGGCCATGAGGAAGAGGTAGTCCGAGACGTGCGCCGCGGTGGACCAGATCTTCTGGCCGGAAATCCGCCAGCCACCCGGCACCTCGACGGCCCGGGTCCTCATGGCGCCCATGAGGTCGGTGCCACCCGACGGCTCGGTCACCGAGATCGCCACCCGGACGTCGCCGGCGGCGAGGCTGGGAATGAGCTCCTCGCGCACGTCCTGGCGGGCGAAGGCGTTGATGGACTTGGCACAGAAGGAGGAGATGCCGAAGATCCACGTGAGCCCGGCCAGGGAGCGGGCCAGCTCCCGGGTGAGGATCATCTGCGTGAGCACGTCGCCGCCGGCGCCGCCCAGGTCCTCGGGCAGGCCGATGGCGTGGAAGCCCGCCGCCGACATCTTGTCCCAGAGCTCGAAGGGGTACTCGAACTCCTGCATCTCGATGTCCCGGGCGACGTTCTTGGGGCACTCCCGCTCGACCCAGGAACGCACCGTCTTGGCGAAGAGTTCCTGCTCGGGGGTGAGTGAGAAGTCCATGCGGGTTTCCGTTCTCCGTGGTGGGGTCGTTCAGTAGCGCCAGCCGTCGCCGAAGATGGCGATGCGGTGGCCCAGGTAGTCCTCGACACAGGTGAGCGCGGCCCGGGCGGCCCGGTCGGTGCCGATGCCCCGGCTGCGGAACGTCTCGGAGGCGAAGTAGAGGCCGTCCACGTTGGGGGCGCGCCAGTGCGGCCGGAAGGTGCCCACCAGCATCGGCTTCTGCACCACGCCGAAGGGGGGATCGAACACCAGGCCTCGCCGCCGCCAGACGTGGTCGCGCAGGCCGGGGTACATCTCGAACAGCCCCGCCTCGAAGCGGTCGTACATCTCGCTGACGTAGCGGCGGTCGCGGCCCTTGGAGCCGGGGATCACGCCGCCGGTGCAGTAGAGGTGGAGGCCGGACGGCACCGAGTCGGGGTCCATGGCGGTCTGGTCGTACATGAACCCCGGCGTGGGGCTGTGCGGCGTGGCCAGCCACGTGGACAGCTCGCGGGGGTCGTACATGGTGACAGGCTCCTCGGTCGCCAGGTACAGGCCCAGCCACGTCACCCGGTAGGCGTCCTGGGCGAGGTAGCGGATCTGGTTGACGTACCAGTCGGGAAGCTCCCAGTCGGGCACCACCCGCAGCACGCTCCACACCGGCAGGGTGGAGATCACGCAGTCCGTCTCCAGCACCTCGCCGGGCTCGACGTCGTTGGGCACGATGACGTTCTCGCGCCCGAGCGCCACGCCGACCACCGAGCCGTTCTCGATCAGCACCTGATCGGCGGCGCAGTTGAGGCGCACCTCGCCGCCGTGGCGGCCGACGGCGCCGGCCAGGTCGCGCCACATGCCGTCCCAGCCCTGGCCGGGCCAGCACGAGTAGGCGGCCATGTGCCGCTCCTCGTAGTGCATCTTGCGCACCCACAGGTTGTCGCTGGCCGAGTGGTCCCACCAGTTGTCGGTGAGGCACTCCAGCACGGCCAGGAACTCGAAGAGGTCGACAACGCTCTGGTCGGTGGTGTGCTGGTGGATCCACTGGCGCATGGGCCGGTCGTCCCAGGCCTCCAGCTCGTCCCAGGAGGTCTCGACGAGCGCCTTGATGACCTTCTTCAACTCGGTCTTGTTGCCGCTGTAGCGATCGCGGATGGATCCCCAGCGGCGTGTCTCGTTGTCCCACACGGGCATGTCGTGGGAGACCTCGCCGTGGATGAGCTCCTCGCCCACGTACTCGAAGATCTTGGTGATGCCCGAGCCCCCGTCCTCGATGAGGTGCCCGCCCAGGTTGACCCGGAACCCCTCGTCGTCGACGGCGAGGGCGCGGCCGCCGAGGTGGGGCGAGCGCTCCAGCACGCAGACGCTGCGGCCCTCGCGCGCCAGCAGCGCCCCGGCCGACAGCCCGGCCGCACCGGCGCCGATCACGACCACGTCGTAGCGGGCCATCGAGATCCTCTCGCTCGAGCACAACGGGAGTCGATGACCGCCGCCAACGCCGGCGCACCCCTCCAATGCCGAGCTTATCAAACGGTCGTTTGACACACAAGACGGGGTCCGCCGTCAGCGATTGCGGAGATGCATTCGGTGCACCGGACGTGCGCCGGCTGGATCGGTGAGTTACGAGGTGCACCCGGTGTTCACGGGGCGCAGCGAAGCACCGTCTGCATCGAGCCGTCGCTGTCGCCGGGCGTCACCCCGGTGGGCAGCAGGATCGGGGTGTCGATGCCCACGTCGCGGTACTCGGCGATGCGGCGGCGCACGGCGTCCTCCCCCACCGCGCACACGGCGTCCACCACCGCGTCGTCCACGCAGCCGAGTGCCCGCCGGCGGTCGCCCGCCGCCCACGTCTCGGCGGCCTCGGCCAGGCGGGGGAAGCAGCCCGCGAAGCAGTGCTGGTGGGTCGGCACCATGGCGTAGGCCAGGACCGACCGGCGCATCCGCTCCCGCGCCTCGTCGGGGCGGTCGCCGGCGTAGCCCCAGAACGAGCACACCAGTTCCACCGACGCCGGGTCGCGACCGGCGGCCCGGGCCGCCTCGTGGACGATCGCACGCTTGGCCGCCACCTCGCCGGGCGGGCACCACGCCAGGAAGGCGCCGTCGGCCACCGTGCCGGCCAGCGCCAGCATGCGGTCGCCCATGGCGCCGAGCCACACGGGCACCGGCTCCGGCGGCGTCATCTGCAGGCGGAAACCCTCGCAGCGCAGCTCGTCGCCTTCGTAGCTGACCTTGCCGCCCGCCATGGCGCGGGCGAACAGCTCCAGGTACTCCCGGGTCGTGGTGTAGGGCCTGTTGAACTCCAGGCCGTGCCAGCGGCCCACGATGATGGGGCTCGAGGCCCCGAACCCCGCCACGATGCGCCCCGGCGCCGCCGAGGCCAGCGTGGCGAACCCCATGGCCGCCAGGGGTGCGGGACGGGTGTAGGCCGCCAGGATGCCCGACCCCAGGCGGATGCGGTTGGTGCGGGCGGCGGCCATGCCCATCAGCGACAGCACCTCGGCTCCGGCCACCTCACCGCAGAGCGCCGTGTGATAGCCGGCGTCCTCAGCGGCCACGTACAGCGCCAGGAGCTGCTCGGCGCTGAGACCGTCCTCGACGGGCATGGTCATGCCGTAGCCGGCGGTGGAAGGCACGGTGGTCCCCGGCCCGGCTGGTTGCGGTCGGTTCAGCCCGCGAACCGCTCGTGGAGTTCGGCGGCCAACTCGGCGTTCTCGACGTTGTCGGGGTGCGGCAGCCACTCCTCGCCGACGGCCAGGTAGCGCGTCGCCAGTTCGATCAACGGGCCGTGGGCCACCGAGGGCGGCAGGAAGTTCCAGCGCAGCCAGGGCTGGGTGTCAGGGTGGCTGGCCTCGTCCATCACCAGCGGCAGGCCCGCCTCGCGCACCCGCTCGATCATGCCGTCGAAGTCGTCGGAGCAGAAGGCCAGGTGGTGCACGTACTCGCCTCGCCGTTCGAGCACCTTGTCGGGCCAGTGTCCCGGCTCGGCAGGCGACCACAGCTGGATGGAGACGCCGCGGGGATCGGGGTTCTGGAACGTCAACCAGCGCATCGGCGTGCCGTCCACCTCGTCGAGGCCCTCGCCGCGGGTGATCTGCATGGTGTGGCCGGGCGAGAGCGCCTCCAGGATGCGCGTCCAGTCGGCCTCGGCCTGATCCAGGTCCTTGACCAGCAGCGAGACGTGGTCGAGGTGGATACCCATGGATGCTCCTTTGTCGGATGCGGCTAGGCGGCTTCGAGGATGGTGGCGTTGGAGAGGCCGCCGCCCTCGCACATGGTCTGCAGTCCCAGGCCGGCGCCGCTGCGGCGCATCTCGTGGACGAGGGTGGTCATGATGCGGGCGCCGCTGGCCCCCAGCGGGTGACCCAGGGCGATGGCGCCGCCGTTGACGTTGACGCGGTCGGGGTCCACTCCCACCTCGGCCTGCCAGGCCAGCACCACCGAGGCGAAGGCCTCGTTGCATTCGAACAGGTCGATGTCGTCGACCCCCAGGCCGGCCCGCTTGAGCGCCATCTGGGTGGCGGGGATCGGGCCCGTGAGGATCAGCACCGGGTCGCTGCCGGTGACCGCCATCGTGTGGACGCGGGCGAGCGGGGTGAGGCCGTAGCGCTCGACGGCCTGCTCGGAGGCGACGAGCAGGGCGGCCGCCCCGTCGGTGATCTGGCTGGACATGGCGGCGGTGAGCGGGCCGAACTCGCTGAACGGCTTCAGCGTGGCCATCTTCTCCATGGAGGTGTTGGGGCGGATGCCCTCGTCGCGGGCGCAGTCGCCCACCGGCAGCACCTGGCTGTCGAAGCGCCCCTCCTCCCAGGCCCGGTGCGCCTTGGTGTGGCTCTGCAGCGCCAGGCCGTTCATGTCGGTGCCGGTGATGCCCCAGCGCTCGGCGATGAGGTTGCCGCCCCGGAACTGGTGGATCAGCTCGTCGCCGAAGCGCTCCGCCCAGCCGGGCGCATCGAACGGGTAGCCCATCTCGAGTTGCGGTCCCACGTCGCCCTGGCTGTTGAGCTTCACGAGGCTCATCACCTCGGTGCCCCCGGCGATCACGAGGTCCATGGTGCCCGACATGACCGCCTGGGCGGCGAAGTGCACGGCCTGCTGCGACGAGCCGCACTGGCGGTCGATCGTGACCGCCGGCACCGTCTCGGGGAAGCCCGCCACCAGCGCGCAGTTGCGGCCCAGGTTGAAGGCCTGTGCCCCGATCTGGCCGACGCAGCCCCAGATGATGTCGTCCACCTCGACGGGGTCGACGCCGGTGCGGTCGACGAGCCCGCGCAGCACGTGCGCGCCGAGATCCACCGGGTGCACGTGGCTGAGTCCCCCGCCGAAGCGTCCCATGGGGGTGCGAACCCCGTCGATGATGTACGCCTCGGTCATGCTCGATCCTCCGGTGCCTGTCGCTCGCCTGCCGCCCGCTGCGCGGCACTGCGCCACGCTACCGGTCCCCTCCCGCCGGCACGCAGGGACCGGACGAGCGCCCGTTGGGTGTCACGTACAGTGGGACGATGCGCGACGTCGAGCGGCTGGTCGACGAACTGGACTTCTACGATCCCGCCTTCATCGACGATCCCTACCCCACGCTGGGACGGCTGCGCGAGGCCACGCCGATCTTCCACAACCCCCGGACGGGTCAGTGGATGCTCACCCGGTTCGACGACGTCTACGAGACGCTGCGGGACCGCCGGCTGGGCCGCGTCTACGACCACCTGTACAGCCACGAGGAACTGGGACAGCCCGGACCCGATCCACGCTGGGTCTCGTTCAACCAGCACGAGAAGTGGTCGCTGCTGAGCCTGGAGCCTCCCGACCACACCCGCATCCGCCGGCTGGTCTCGAAGGTGTTCACTCCCCGCTCGGTGACCGCCCTCGGGCCGCGCATCGCCGAGTTGTCCGGTGAGTTGGCGGAACGGTGCCGGGAGATGGGGACCTTCGATCTGCTGAGCGACTACGCCCAGCTCTTCTCCGTGGCCGTGGTCGGCGAGGTTCTGGGCGTCCCCCGCCGTGACACCCACCTCCTGCTGGACTGGTCCCACGCCATCGTCAAGATGTACGAGTTCACGGTCCCGGAGGAACTGAAGGTCCGGGCCGAGGCGGCCGCCGGTGAGTTCATCGACTACACGAAGGCGCTGATCGACGACAAGCGTCGCTCACCCGATGCCACGCTGGTCTCGAAGCTGGTGGAGACCTCCGACGCCGGCGACCGGCTCAGCAACGACGAGATCGTCTCGACCACGATGGTCCTGCTCGAGGCGGGCCACGAGGCCACCGTCAACACCCTCGGCAACGGGACGCGCGCCCTGCTGCAGAACCGCGATCAGTGGCGCCGGATGGTCGGCGGTGAGGTGGACGCGGCCACGGCGACCGAGGAACTGCTGCGCTACGACTCGCCGCTGCAGTTCTTCAACCGCTGGGTGCTCGAGCCCGGCGTCGAGATCGCAGGCCGGCCGATGGCCGTCGGCGACGACGTGGTGATGCTCTTCGGGTCGGCCCAGCGCGATCCCCGCCGGTTCGATCAGCCCGACCGCCTCGATGTGGGTCGGGGCGATCCCACCCACATCGGCTTCGGCGGGGGAATCCACTTCTGCGTCGGAGCGCCGCTGGCACGCGCCGAATTGGCCGTCGCCTTCGCCGACCTCGTCCGACACTTCCCCGACATGGAGTTGGCCGAGGAGCCGGCGCGCCACCAGGCATTCGCCATCCGAGGCCTCACCGAACTCCGCCTGAGCGTCAACTAGCCCAAGCGCCCGCCCGGACGTGGACGAGCCGTCCGGACTGCTGCATGAGTCATCAGACCTGGCGTCCGTCACATTTATATCGGTTTGAGAGGCTTATATCGATTTCTCGTATAAACGCCTCAGATCGATATAAGCTTTCCCGCACCGGCAAGCTCTCCCGGAGGTCATCCCATCGATCCGGTAGCAAATCCCTACAGTCCGGGCGCGGGCAAGCGCCCACCGGCACTCGCCGGGCGCGACGACGAGATCACCGCGTTCGATGTGGCCGTGCGGCGGCTGGCCCTGGGGCGCTCCGACAGGAGCCAGGTCCTGACAGGCCTGCGCGGCGTGGGCAAGACCGTTCTCCTGCGCGAGTTCCGGGACATCGCCGCTGGGCACGGTTGGTCCTGCCAGCACGTTGAGATCGGCGAGAGCGACAACTTCGTGGCGCAGATCGCCGCGACGGCCCGAGGCGCGCTGCTGGACCTGAGCCCGGGCCGGCGCCTCGTGCAGGCGGCGTCGAGAGTTCTCGGGGTGCTGAAGTCGTTCCAGCTGTCCTGGGACGTTCCGGCCGCGGGAACACTCACCCTTACGGTCGACCCCGTCAGCGGCCTGGCGGATTCGGGCGTCCTGCAGCGTGACCTGACCGACCTCCTGCGAGCGGTCGCCGAACACGCCGCCGAGCGGGACAAGGGTGTCGTCCTGACCATCGACGAGATCCAGAACCTGCCTAAGGAGCACCTGCGCTCACTGGTGATCGCACTCCATGAGATCAGCCAGGTGGACCTGCCGCTGCTTGTCGCCGGAGCGGGGCTTCCGTCGATCCTCGGTCTGCTCGGCGAGGCTCGGACTTACGCCGAACGACTCTTCGGCTTCGTCGAGATCAGCAGCCTCGACGAGGAGGCGGCCGTCCGAGCCTTGGCCGAACCCGCTGCTGTCGAGGGCGTCACATGGGACGACGCAGCGCTCCAGGAGGCCCTGCGGCGCACAGCCGGCTACCCCTACTTCCTTCAGGAGTTCGGCCGACAGGTATGGCGCATGGCCGAAGGGCCCGACCGGATCACACGCACGGACGTGCTCGACGCCGCGCCGGTTGCGATCGCCGAACTCGATGCCGGTTTCTTCCGGGTCCGGATGGATCGAACCACCGACGCCCAGCGGGCCTACCTATCGGCCATGGCGGCGATGGGTCCCGGCCCCCACCGCTCCGGGGATATCGCCAAGGCTCTGGGCCGCAGAACAACCCAACTTGCGCCGGTGCGCCAAGCCCTTATCGCCCGCGGCCTCTGCTATTCCCCCCGCCACGATGTGCTCGCCTTCACCGTGCCCATGTTCGACGAGTTCATCCGCCGCCACATCGACTAGGTCCGGGCACGGGCGCTGGCGAACGGCGACGCTCTGGAGTCGCGGAGCACTGCAGACTCGGGAGATTTCAATCGCGGGGAAATCATGGCGAGAACAGGAGAATGCCCCTCGCGACATATGAGAGAACGGCGCTGTGAATCGCGAGTCGAGTGCAGCAAGGGACGACGGGCGAAGCAAAGCGATTGACCTGTTTCGGTACTTGCGAGCGGTCGCGGAGTTACGTCCCCGCCGGTTCGATCAGCCCGCCCGCCTCTTCGCATATAGTCGGCTCGCTCGTTATGGGCTTTTCCGTACTGGTCGGCTCTCCCGGAGGTCGCCCCATCGATCCTGTAGCGAATCCCTAGCCCGGACGCCGGCAAGCGTCCGCCGGCACTCGCCGGGCGCCGCGGGGCGGGTCGCGCTCGTGTGGCCTGTGTCGGGTTCGCGGCGCTCGTGGCTGTGGTGGGAGGCGTGCTCGTGTCCGCGTCCGCGGCGGCTCAGGAGTCCGGCGGCGGCGAGGTGCGCATCGCGGCCCGCAGGCTCGCCGACGGGCGCGTCGAGTTCGGGCTGCAGCAGCAGAACACGGACGCCTCCTGGGCGGACCGCCAACTTCCCTCGCGACGCTTCTTCCCTGCCACCGCCACCGTCGGCCGCTGGCTCGTCAGCTCGCCGCTCACCCTCGGCGCACCGTGACCAGCAGCCGCCACCTCCCAGCAGGAGGGTTTCGCGTCTGTTGTCGTCGGCTCACGCACGTCGTGCGGGTTGCGCGCCGGCGGCGAAGTGACCTGCTGGGGCGACAATTTCGTCGGCAAGGCCGAGGCGGCCGCTTCACCGCCATCATCACCGGCTTCTCACATTCGTGCGGGCTGCGCAGCGACGGCACCGTCACCTGCTGGGGTGAGAACTATTGGGGGGCACTCGACACGCCCGGCGGCCGCTTCACCGCCATCGCCGGCGAGGGCAACCACTCGTGCGGGCTGCACACCGACGGCACCATCACCTGCTGGGGCCCCAACCGCGCCCGCGAACTCGACACACCCAGCGGGCGGTTCACCCAGGTTGCCGCCGGCTTCTCTCACTCCTGCGGGGTGCGCACCGACGGCACCATCACCTGCTGGGGAGAGCCGGCGATCCGGATGCCCCCCGACTGATCGGCGGTCGGTCGCTTACTGCAGCCGAGCGTCAACCCGACGCCAGCAACCGCTGCGCCAGGCGGCGCGCCTCGTCGAGGCTCTCCACGAAGTGATCCTCGGGCAGCGAGCGGAGCACCCCCAGACCGTTCAGGCACGCCTCGGGCTGCCCCGAGAGACCCACGACGACCGTCTCGGTGTTCTGCTCGGAGGCGGTCTCCAACATGTGCTCGACGACGAGCGCGGCGCTGTCGTCCACGTACACGGTCTCGGAGAAGTCCAGCAGGACGACGTCGTGATCCCGGATGTCCTCGCCGATGGTGTCGATCAGCTTCCGGGACGACGCCACGGTGAAGCTTCCCCGCAACGCCACCAGGCCGACGCGCGCCGCGAACGGGTCGTCGTGCGCCTTGGCGGGGCCCGGGTTCAGAAAGGTCCTGTCGAGCAACGGTGTGGATGCCACGCGATCGAGTTCCAGCCGCTCGAACTGGCGGGAGGCGGTCAGTGCGGCGACGATCAGCCCCACCCCGATCGCCGCGATCAGGTCGAAGAGGACGGCGACCGCGAACGTGACCAGCATGATGGCGAGGTGTTCCCCCTGGACGCGGTGAATCCGCGTCATGAAGCGCCAGTCGATGAAGTCCCAGCCGATCTTGATGAGGATGCCCGCCACCACGGCCAGTGGAATCGACTCCGCGTACTTTCCGAGCCCGAGCACCAACCCCAGCAGGATCGCCGCGTACGCCACGCCCGAGAGCCTCGTCGTGGCTCCGGCGCGGGCATTCGGGAACGTGCAGATCGATCCACCTCCGGGCACTCCCCCGACCAGCCCGGTCGCGATGGTTCCGACCCCCTGAGCCAGCATGTCCCGGCTCAGTGTGTCCGGCTGGCGGACGATCGATCGGATGAGGACGGCCATGTAGAGGGTGTCGATCGAACCGACCAGCGCGATCACCACCGCCGGCTGGATCGCATGACCGATGGCCTCGAGGGAGAGTTCCGGCATCTGCAGGTCCGGCAGGCCCGTCGGCACGTCGCCCACGACCGGCACGTCGCCCAACCACAGCGCACTCACCGCCGTTCCGGCAATCAGCGCGATCACCGCCGAGGGAAGAAAGGATTGAAGCCGGCGCGGCCAGGCCGCGGCGATCGCGACGGTCACCGCGCCCACGATCAGGGCGTCGCCTCTGACGTCCGCCACCGCCCCCGGCCAGGCACGGATCGTGTCCACGACGCCGCCCGTCGCCGCCGAAAGCCCCGCGAACGGGCGTGACTGGAGAACGATGATGATGACGCCGACCCCGGTCAGGATCCCCGAGATCACCGAATACGGCGTGTACGAGACGTACCGACCGACGCGCAGGGCGCCCAACGTCAGCTGGATCAGGCCGGCCAGCACGGTGATCGTGACCACCTCGGCGAGGCTGCGCCCCTGCTCCGCGACCACGACCACGAGCGCGATCGCCAACGGGGCCGTGGGGCCCGAGATCATCGTGCGCGTCCCCCCGGCGACGGCGACGACGAGCCCCAGCGCGATGGCTCCGTACAGACCTGCGATCGCGCCCAGGCCCGACGCCACCCCGTAGGCCAGTGCCATGGGCAGCATCACCAGCGCGGCCGTGAACCCGCCGGAGAGGTCTCCGGTGAGGGCGCGAACGCCGTAGCCCTTCCAGGTCACTTGCAAGTTAATCCGTGCAGCGGAGCGCCAGCCGGACTCGCGGCCACCACTACGGTGCCATCAAAGAATCAGACATATATGGATACTTGAATATAGCTGCTCTCAGACATGAGGGTTACAGCATCTATTGGCAGCCCCAACAAAATACAGACGGTCGAGGTATCGAACGTACCGGTGTGCCGCCCTCGGCGATCAGTTCGGGTGTCGGTTCATCGGGGCGGCGGCGCCGGCAACTGCGAATGCCAGGACGGCGATGACGACCGCGTGCAGCAGAATCCGGAAGGGCCCGACGACGGCCCCTTCGCGGAATTGATCAGGCCGTGCCTGCGGTCGGTTCGAACCGGTGGGCCTCGAGTTCGCTGCGGCTGACCCATTCGAGGGTGCGGGCGTGGGTGGCCTCGAGGATGACGGGCGGTGCCTTGCCGGCTTCGAGCGCCTCGGCCCAGCGGGAGGCGCAGAGGCACCAGCGGTCACCGGGTTGGAGCCCCTCGAAGCCGAACTCGGGGCGGGGCGTGGACAGGTCGTTGCCCACCGAGGCAGAGAACTCCAGGAATTCCTCGGTAAGCACCGCGCAGACCGTGTGCACGCCGAAGTCGCCGGCGTCGGTGTTGCAGCAGCCGTCCCGGAACCACCCGGTCAGCGGGTCGTAGGAGCAGGGCTCCAGTTCGGCGCCGAGCACGTTCTCCGCCACGCCTCCAGTCTGCCAGACGGTCGCCCGGAAGGATGCGGGAAACGAGGGCCTCCAGCGGCGACCTCTGCCGGACCGCTGGAGAATGGATTCCGGCCTTCGCCGGAATGACGTGGATCTGGCGCTCGGCTCGGTCTGGCGCCGGGGGTCAGTGGCGGAAGGTGCGTTGGCCGGTGAACACCATGGCCAGACCTGCCCGGTCGGCGGCCTCGATGACCTCGGCGTCACGCATCGAGCCGCCGGGCTGGACGACCGCGGTGCAGCCGGCCTCCAGCGCCCCGTCGAGTCCGTCGGCGAACGGGAGGAAGGCGTCGCTGGCGTAGGCGCCGCCGCGGCCGCGGTCGCCGGCCTTGGCGGCGGCGATGCGCCCGGCGTCGCGGCGGTTCTGCTGGCCGGCGCCGATCCCGGTGGCGCAACGGTCGCGGACCACAACGATGGCGTTGGAACTCACGGCTGCGACCACCCGCCAGGCGAAGTCCAGGTCGCGCCACTCGTCGCCCGTGGGTGCCCGTTCGGTGACGGCGGTCCAGCCGCTGGGACCGTCGGCGCTGCCGGGCGGACCGCCCGGGCTGCCCGGACCGCCCCCGCTTGGGGGAGGACCGCCCTGAGCCGGTGCCGCGGTCGTCTGCACCAGGAAGGAGTCGCCGAGCGAGCGCAGCTGCAGCTCGGGGCTCTCCGGTGCGGCGGCCCGCAGGATGCGCAGGTTGCCCTTGGCCCGGAGCTGCTCGAGCGCGGATTCCTCGTAGCCGGGGGCCACGACCACCTCGGTGAACACGTCGCTCAGCGAGGCGGCCAACTCCGCCGTGACCGGGCTGTTGAGTGCGACGATGCCGCCGAAGGCCGAGGTGGGGTCGCAGGCGTGCGCACGCCGGTAGGCCTCGGCGATGTCGTCGTGGGCGGCGGCTCCGCAGGGGTTGGCGTGCTTGACCACCACGGCCGCGGGATCGGAGCCCAGGGCGTGCACCAGGCGCCAGGCCGCGTCGGTGTCGTAGACGTTGAGGTACGACATCTGCTTGCCGCCGAGTTGGGAAGCGGTGTCCCACCAGCTCGCCGCATCGTCCCTTCGGTAGCGGGCGCCTACCTGGCCGGGGTTCTCCCCGTACCGCAGCACCTCGGCCCGCTGCAGGTGCAGGGACAGCGACTCCGGCAGGCCGCCGGCATCCGGGCCGCCCGCCGTCGCCCCGGCCATCCCCGCCTCCGGGGCCCCGGCGTCCAGCCAGTCCACGATGGCGGCGTCGTAGGACGAGCAATGGGCGAAGGCCTTGCGCGCCAGCCGGCGCCGCAGCGTCTCGCTGAGAGCGCCCCCGGATTCCATTTCCTCGAGCACCGCGACGTAGTCGTCCGGGTCGACGACGACCCCCACGTGGGCGTGGTTCTTGGCGGCGGCGCGCACCATGGCGGGCCCGCCGATGTCGATCATCTCGACCGAGGGCGCCGAGCCGAACGGGTACAGGTTGCACACCACCAGGTCGATCGGCGCCCCGCCGGCGGTGGCCAGGTCGGCCAGGTGCTCCGGCTTGGAGCGGTCGGCGAGAATGCCGCCGTGCACCACCGGGTGAATCGTCTTGACCCGCCCGTCCAGCATCTCGGGCGCACCGGTCACCTCGGCCACCTCGGTCACCGCCACGCCGCCGTCCCGCAGCGCCCGGGCCGTCCCCCCGCTCGAGATGATCTCCCAGCCCAGACCAACCAGCCGGGTGGCCAGCTCCACCACCCCCGAACGGTCAGAAACCGAGATCAGCGCCCACACTCCCCCATTATCGGCCGATCCAAGCCCAACGCGGACCACCGCAGACACCGGAGGGCGGGGGGTCGGGGGGTCGGGCTGCGACGCCTTTGGCCTGCCATGAAGGAGCAGAGCGGCACCCCGGACCCCCGCCCGGACAGCCGCAAACCAGCGAGGGCAGGGACGTGGCGCGCGGAATCCGGCCTCGGCCGGATGTTGGCGTATCGTTGTGCCTTCTGACGAGGGACGTGCCGATGGGCCGACACACACTTCTGGACGCATGAGCGAGACACCGACCAACGGCTCGGATCCGCAGCCCGTGGTGCGGCTGCGTGAGATCCACAAGTCGTTCGGATCCAACCACGTCCTCAAGGGCATCGACCTCACTGTCCACAAGGGCGAGCACGTCGTGATCTTCGGCCCCTCGGGGTCGGGCAAGTCCACCCTGCTCCGCACGATCAACCTGCTGGAGACCCCCGACTCGGGCTCGGTCTGGTTCGAGGACCAGGAATACGGCCCCGGCCTCGACGCCGAGGACCTCCCGAAGGGCAGGGCCCGCCTGCTGCGCCAGCAGATCGGCATGGTCTTCCAGCAGTTCAACCTGTTCCCGCACGTCACCGCCTTGGACAACGTGGCGCTGGCGCTCCGCCGGGTGAAGCGGATGCCGAAACCCGACGCCGAGATGCGCGCCGCCACCTACCTGGACAGGGTGGGACTGCTCGACAAGCTCGGCGCCTACCCCACCCAGCTCTCGGGCGGCCAGCAGCAGCGGGTGGCGATCGCACGGTCCCTGGTGATGGAACCGAAGGTGATGCTGTTCGACGAGCCCACTTCTGCGCTCGACCCCGAGTTGGTGGGAGAGGTGCTCGCGGTGATGCGCAGCCTGGCCGAGTCGGGGATGACCATGGTGGTGGTCACCCACGAGATGGGCTTCGGCGAGGAGGTCGGCGACCTGAACATCTTCATGGATGAAGGCGTCGTGGTGGAACAGGGTGGCCGTGAGCTCTACAAGCACGCCCAGGAGCCGCGCACCCAGGCATTCCTGAAGTCGATCCTGTGATGTTCGAGCCGGCGATAGACATCCTCGCCCAGGCCAGGTTCCGCCCGGAGTTCATCTGGGACAACCGTCATATCTTCATCGACGGCGTGTGGCTGACGATCCGCATCGCCCTGGTGGCCTTCGCACTGGCCACCGCACTGGGCTTGGCGGTGGCACTGCTGCGCCTGTCCAAGTCATGGATCATCAGCCCGATCATGGCGACCTACGTGAACGTCTTCCGGGCGATCCCCCTGCTGGTGTTCGTGCTGTTCGTGTACTACGGCGTCGCCATCCACTTCGGGTTCTCGATCACCGCCATCCAGGCAGGCGTCCTGGCGCTGACATTGCAGTACTCGTGCTGGCTGGGAGAGATCTTCCGCGGCGGGATCCAGGCCGTGGCCGACGGGCAACGGCAGGCCGCGATGTCGGTGGGCATGAGCCGTCCCCAGACGTTCTTCCGCGTGGTGATGCCCCAGGCCACCCGCATCGTGGTCCCGCCGACCAGCAACATGTTCATCGGCATGATCAAGGACTCCTCGCTGGTCTACATCATCGGCGTGCCCGAGTTGCTGCGGGTCAGCAATCTGCTGGCCAACCGCACCTTCCGCTACTTCGAGGTGTACCTGGGCACGGTGATCGTCTACCTCATCCTGACCACTGCGGCGTACTTCCTCTTCAAGTACATCGAGCAGCGGTTCCAGCTCGTCGATGTACTCACATCGAAGGTGCGCTCGCCGTTCGCCAAGCGCCGGGCCGGCCGGCTGCGGCAGCTGCAGGACGAGGTGCTGGCGGCCCGGGACACCGAATCGTCGGTTCGGCTCGCCACCGAGTAGCCTGACCCCGATTCCATCGGCCGGTCGGTTGAGGCGCGGGTCGCGCTCTGCGCGGACGCAATATCCGGGCGCCGATTGGCGAGCAACATCCAAGCAAGGGAGGCATGGAGTGAGGAAGATGATCAAGTGGCTGGTCCCGGTGCTGGCAGTGGCACTGGTGGCCGCAGCCTGCGGCGGCGACGACGAGGCGGCACCCGCACCGGCGGCCCCGGCCGAGGCGGCGCCCGCACCGGCGCCTGCCGACGACGGTGCCGCGCCTGCGGAGGACGCGGAGGACGCCGCCCCGGCGCCCGCACCCGCCGCGGAGGAGGAAGAGGTCACCCTGAGCCAGGGCGAGTCCGGCTCGGCCGCCCAGGCCGTGGTGAGCGGGAACCTGCTCGATGAGATCAAGGATCGCGGGACCCTCAGGGTCGGCATGGTCCTGCAGTTCGAGCCGCAGATGTACATCGACGAGAACGGCGAGCCCGCCGGCTACGACGTGGACCTGATGCACATGCTGGCCGAGGACCTCGGTGTGGAGCTCGAGATCAACGACCTCGAGTTCGAAGCGATGATCCCGGGCGTGCTCGCCCGCCAGTTCGACCTGGCGTCGGTTGGCCTCGTCGGCCGCCCGGCCCGCCTCGAGCAGCTCTGGTTCACGTGCCCGTACGTGCCCTACGGGCAGGTCGTGGTCGTGAACAACGACTCGGCGGTCAAAACCCGGTCGGATCTGAACAGCAGCGACGTCACCATGACCGCTCTCGCCGGCTCCACCGCGGCCAACCTGATCTCCAAGGAGTTCTCCGAGGCCAACCTCGTCGAGCTCGACCAGGCACCGGCGTTCCTCGAGGTTGCCTCCGGGCGCGCCGACGCCATCGTGGTGGAGAATTACCTGGCACAGCCTTTCGTGGCCGAGAACCCGACCACCAGCATCCTGGACCCGACCGACCCGTTCCTGGCCGCGGAGTACGGCGCATTTGCCCTGCCGCGTGGCGAGGTCGTGTGGCTCGAGTACCTGAACGGCTGGCTGGGGTACTACATCGCGCGAGGCACCCTCGACGACCTCTACGAGAAGCACATCGACACGAGCCCGGGCATGCCCGCCTGCACCTAGGCGAGCAACCCTCTAGCAATAGCTAGCAGAACCGAAGAGTCCGGCGCTCCCCCCGGGGGCGCCGGACTCTCGCGTTAAAGCCCGGCGACGACCTCGGCCATGAGTTCGCCGGCCTGGGTGGGGTTGGTGCCGACGCGGACGCCGGCGGCGCTGAGGGCCTCCACCTTGGCGGCCGCTGTGCCCTTGCCGCCGGAGACGATGGCGCCGGCGTGGCCCATCTTCTTGCCGGGCGGCGCGGTCATGCCGGCGATGTAGGCCACGACCGGCTTGGAGAGGTGCTCGGCGATGAACTCCGCCGCCTCCTCCTCGGCCGATCCGCCGATCTCGCCGATGAGCATCACGGCCTCGGTCTCGGAGTCGGCCTCGAAGGCGGCCAGGCAGTCGATGAAGTTGGTGCCCGACACCGGGTCGCCGCCGATGCCCACGCAGGTGGTGCAGCCGATCCCCTTCTCCTTGAGCTCGTGCAGGGCCTGGTAGGTGAGGGTGCCGGAGCGGCTCACGATGCCGACGGGGCCGCCGGGCTTGGCGATGTGGCCGGCGGTGATGCCGATGTTGCAGGACCCGGGGCTGATGACGCCGGGACAGTTGGGGCCCAGCAGGCGCACGTCGGGGTGGTGGCGCTGCAGGTGGGCGAAGGTCCGCGCCTCGTCGTGCATGGGCACGCCCTCGGTGATCACCACGATGAAGCGCACACCGCCCTCGGCGGCCTCCAGCACGGCCCCGGGCACGCCGGGGGCGGGCACGAAGATGCACGAGGCGTCGGCGCCGGTGGCCGCCACCGCGTCGCCGACGGTGGCGAAGATGGGGATGCCGTCCACGTCGCTGCCCGCCTTGCGGGGATGCGTGCCGGCCACGACCTGCGTGCCGTAGTCGCGGTTCAACAGGCCGTAGTAGCGCCCGGCCGAGCCCGTGAGCCCCTGGTACACCACCCGGGTGTTCCCGTCCACGAAGATGCTCATGGCCGCCCCTCCCCCGCCTCGGCAGCCGCAGCGGCGGTGACTGCCATGCGGGCGGCCTGGACCATGTCGGGGGCCAGCCGCAGACTGTCGGACAGGTAGGGCCGCAGCATCTCGGTGCCCTCGGCGGCGTTGGTGCCGTCGAGCCGCAGGATGATCGGCGAGGCGATGTCCACGCGCCCGAGGGCCTCGATGATGCCCCGGGCCACCTCCTCGCCCTTGGTGATCCCGCCGAAGATGTTGATGAAGATGGCCCGCACTGCAGGATCGCCGTCCACCACCTCCAGGGCTGCGGACATCACATCGGCATTGGCGCCGCCGCCGATGTCCAGGAAGTTGGCGGGGGTGCCGCCGGCCTCGTCGACGATGTCCACGGTGGCCATGGCCAGCCCGGCGCCGTTGGCGATGACGCCCACGGTGCCGTCGAGGCCCACGTACTGCAGTCCCCGGGCGTGGGCGTCCTGCTCGCGCTCGTCGCGCTCGACGGTCTCGTCGTAGGCGGCGTAGCCGGGATGGCGGAATGTCGCGTTGCCGTCGAGGGTGACCTTGGCGTCCAGCACGTGCAGGCGGCCGTCGCCGGTGACGATGAGCGGGTTGACCTCCACGAGGTCGGCGTCGCCCTCGACGTAGGCCCGGTACAGCAGGCTCAGCAACTCGACGGCCTGTTCGGTCACGGCGGGATTCAGGTTCGCGTCGGCCACCCACCGGCGGCAGGCCTCGACCGTGAGGCCCTCGGTGGGGTCGATGTGGATGCGGGCGATGGCCTCGGGGGCCGTGGCGGCCACCTCCTCGATGTCCACGCCGCCCTGCGCCGACAGCATGCCCAGGTGTTTCCGCGCCGAGCGGTCCAGGGTGAAGCCGGCGTAGTACTCCTCGGCGATGTCGGCGGCCTTCTCGATCCAGAGGCGCCGCACCACGTGGCCGCGGATGTCGAGACCCAGGATCGCCTGCGCGTGGCGGCGCACGTCGCCGGCGTCGGTACCCAGCTTGATGCCGCCGGCCTTGCCGCGGCCACCCACGTGCACCTGGGCCTTGACGACGACCGGGTAGCCGATCCGGTCGGCGGCGGCGACGGCCTCGTCGGGGTCGAAGGCCACCTCGCCCGGCGAGGTGGGCAACCCGTAGGAGGCGAAGAATTCCTTGCCCTGATGTTCGAGTAGGTCCACCGAGTGCCTCCGCGGTACCGCCGGGGTCCAGCGGGCGAGCCTAGAGCAACCGGCGCCCGGAACCTCCCCGAAGTGCCGCCGGCAGTGCACCGGGCGCGGCAAAAGCGCAGGCAGTGGTCGGCTAGACTGACGTCGTGGCGACTTGGACCGCACCCGAGTACCACCCGGCCTTCGAGGAGTACTGCGAGACGATCTTCGAGTTGGCCGAGGACGACCTGGACGTCATCCAGGCACGCATCGCCGAGCGCATGGGAATCTCGCGCCCCGCGGTGTCGGAGATGATCCGGCGGATGCAGGACCAGGGTCTCCTGGAACCCGGCAGGCGGATCGCGCTGACCGACGACGGCATGGCGCTGGCGCGCCAGGTGGTGCGCCGGCACCGTCTGGCCGAGCGCTTCCTCACCGACGTCCTGGGGCTGTCGTGGGCGGAGGCCCACGCCGAGGCCGGCAAGTGGGAGCACGTGCTCTCGCCCCGCGTCGAGGAGGCCATGAGCAACCTCCTGGGGCGGCCCACGACGTGCCCGCACGGCAACCCGATCCCGGGTTCGGGCTACTCCCCGCCCGAGAGCGTGGCGCTGAGCGACGTGGAGGAGGGTGAGGCCTTCGTGGTGTCGCGGATCATCGAGGAGCTGGAGTTCGTGGACGGGGTACTGGACTTCCTGGAGGACTCGTCGGTGTGTCCGGGCAACAGCGGGATCGTGACTGCCAGCACTCCCGACGGACCCACCACGGTCAGCATCGACGGCGAGTCGGTGGAGATCGACCACTACACCAGCGAGCGGCTGCTCGTCGTACCGGTTCCCGCCGGCGCCTAAGTCCGGGTGGGCGCCTGCGGCCGGGCGGACTCAGGCGAACTCCGAACGTCGCAGCACCAGCAGCCACGTCAGGACGCCGGAGGCTGCAACCAGCACCAGCGACTCCAGCCCGGCCTGTGCCAGGAAGAGCGACTCGGTGGAGTCCCAGATGTCCGCCGACAGCATGGGCAGATTCGTGGGCCGCATCAGCAGGGTGAGCGGCAGTTCCTTCATGACCGACAGGAACACCAGGCCGCCCGCCGCCAGCAGCCCGGGGGTCATGAGCGGCAACTCCACCGTCCGCAGGCGGCGCCAGCGGTGGGCACCGAGCGTCCGGGCGTCCTCACTGAGACGCCTGGGGACGGCGCCCACGGCCGCCCGCGCCGCGTTGGCCGCCTGCGCTCCGAACAGCAGCACGTAGCCCACGATCAGCAGCGGCAGTGTCTGGTAGATCACCTCGGCGAACGGCACCTGCAGAGCCCAGAACACCAGGGCCAGGGCGACCACTATGCCGGGGAAGGCGAAGCTGGCGGTGACGAGCAGGTTGGATGCCGAGGCGCTCGGTGACGGGCGCCGCACCAGCAGCCACGCCAGCGGGAGCACCACCAGCACCGTCACCGCCGCCGCCACTGCGCTGACCGCCACGGTGGAGACGGCGGAGGTGGCTATCCCCGCGGCGTCGAGGGCGAACGCCCCGACGCGCCGGCCCGGGTTGGCGATCCCCCGCCCGGCCCAGTACGCCAGGGTGACCAGCGGCGCCGCCAGCGCGAGCAGCAGGAACGCCACGACGGCGGCGCAGACCGGCCAGCGCAGCCAGCCGAGGTTCGTGAGTGGCGGGGGCCGCTCGGAGGTTGCGGTGAAACCCCCGGCACGGCGCCGCGCCAGCCATCGCTCGGCGGCCACCACGCCCACTGCGACAATGCCCAACAGCAGGCCGTGTGTCACCGATGTGGCCCGGTCGAAGAGCCGGTTGGCGTAGATCGAACGGGTGAGGGTCTCGTAGCGGAGCAACTCGACCGCCCCGAAGTCCGAGAGCGTGTAGAGGCACACGAGCAGCCCGCCGGCGGAGACGGCCGGCAGGATCGCCGGCAGGGTGACGGTGGCGAAGACCGCTCTTGGGCTGCGCCCCAGCACCCGGGCGGCCTCCTCGTATGCGGGATCCAGGTGGCGCAGCCGGGCGCGGGTGGGCAGGTACACGTAGGGATACGTGAAGAGGGTCAGCACCAACCAGGCGGCCCAGAATCCTTGTAGCCGGGGCAGGGTGCCGATCCCGAGCGGTGACAGGATCTGCTCGGCGAGCCCGCCGCGGGCCAGCAGCGCGATGAATGCCGTGGCGCCGACGAACGTGGGGAAGACCAGTGGCAGCGGCGCCAGCGCCGCCCAGAACCGCCGGCCCGGCAGGTCGAGGCGGACCGTCGCCCAGGCCAGGGCGGTCCCGGCGACCATCGCCGCCAGCGACACCGCGGCGGCGAGCAGCAGCGAGTTGCCGAGCGGGCCCCAGGTCCGCCGCACGCCCAGGATGTCGAGAATGTCCGAGCGCAGCCGCACGTTCTCGTAGACCAGGTAGCCCAGCGGCGCGGCGAAGAACAGCCCGAGACCGAAGCCCCAGAGACGGCACAGGCGCCCGGCATCCATCGCCCGATCTGCGGGTTGCGGTCGAGTCCGCTCGACGGCCGCGGCGATCGGCGCGGCGCTAGCGGGCCAGGCTCGTCCGAGCCTCGCGCCGCTGTTGGCCGTTGCGCCGCAGGTCGGCCATCGCCGACGCGGGGTACGCCACCGCGGGCGGACCCTCATAGCGGATTGCCACGTCGTCGCCCACGCGCACGCTCGGCATCCGGTCGCTGCGAGCCAGGAGGATGCTGTCACCCATCTGCACGCGGCATTCGGTGGCATGCCCGTAGAAGCGCATCGCCTGGACCTGGCCCATGGCGCTCACCTCGCCGCCGCTACCGTCGGGCGGTTCGAGCAGCCGGATGTGCGAGGGGCGAACCAGCACCGCCACCTCCCCCGACGCCGGGCAGCACGTGGGCAGGTCGCCCAACGAGGTGGCGACGGTGGAACCCGACCCGTGACCGGGCACGAAGTTGGCGTCCCCGACGAAGGAGGCGACCCACGGCGAGGCGGGATGCCCGTAGACCTCATCCGGGGTGCCGCACTGGCGGATGTGCCCGTCCTGCATGACGGCGACCTCGTCGCCCATGACGAAGGCCTCGTCCTGGTCGTGGGTGACGATCACCGCGGTCGCTCCGAGCGCGCTCAGCAAGGCCCGGACCTCAGTCTGCAGCTCGATGCGCAACTGCACGTCCAGCGCCTGGAAGGGTTCGTCGAGCAGCAACATCCGGGGACGCGGTGCCAGAGCCCGGGCGAGGGCGACCCTCTGCCGCTGACCCCCCGACAGCGAGTCGGGCATCCTCTTCTCGAACCCGGCCAGGTCGACCATGTCCAGCACCTCGCGCACCCGTGCTTCGCGGTCGGCCGAGCGGCCGAGCCCGTAGGCCACGTTCGCCCCCACCGAGAGATGCGGGAACAGCGAGCGCTCCTGTCCGAGCAGGCCGATGCGCCGCGACTCGGGGGCGACGTCCACGCCCGGCCCTGCCAGCAGGCGCTCACCGACGTGCACCTCCCCGCTGTCGGCGGCCTCCAGGCCCGACACGACGCGCATGAGTGTGGTCTTCCCGCATCCGCTGGGACCCAGCAGCGAGAGGGTTCGCCCACTCTCGATGCTCAGGTTGATTCCGTGGAGAATCTTCGACTCGCCGAAGGACTTGTGGACGTCGACCACGCGCAGATCCCGGAAGCCGTCGCGATCTGTGGCATCGGCGTCCCTCCACGGCGCTCTCCCGTTGCCGGCACGGCCGGTGCGCGGCGGTCCGGCGCGTCCGCGCGGTGGCTCATCGCCCGGCGCCGGGACGCCCGCGGTGGCGCTTCGGGCATTAGGCACGCCTAATACCCTAGTTCGTTAGGCAAGACTTACAACCGGCAGGACCTCAGCGCACGATGCCGCTCCGGTCGATGAGGTCCTGGGTGCGGGCCAGGCCGCCGCCGAGGACATCGAAGTCGATCGTGTCCATGACGCCGGCGACATCCAGGGGAGCCACCTCGGTGGGCGGCTCGACGCCTGCTGCCAGCGGGTACTCGCGGGTCTCCGATGCGTAGAACTCCTGCGCCCGCCGCGTGAGCATGAACTCGACGAAAGCCTGCGCCGCGTCGGGCTGATCGGAGGTGTCGAGGATCGCGCCGGTGGTGACGATCAGAAGCGAGCCGATGTCGTCGGGAGCGAAGTTGTGGTTGATGCCCGGCGCGTCGGGATCCTCGGCCAGGAAGCGCAACAGGTAGTAGTGGTTCACGAGCCCCATTTCCACCTCACGCCGCAGGACGGCGTCCACGATGGCGGAGTTCTTTGGGTAGTTGGGCGCGTTGTTGGCCGCCATGCCCTCGAGCCAGGCGAGCGTGGCATCGTCGCCGGACTGGAAGCGCATGGCGGTGATGAAGTCCTGGAAGGAGCTGTTGGCCGGCGCCACGGCGACGCGGCCGTCGTACGCCGGGTCGGTGAGGTCCAACACGGAGTCGGGAAGGTCGGCGGGGTCCACGAGGTTGGGGTTGTACACGAGCACGCGCTGGCGGCCGCTGAGACCCACCCACGTTCCGTCGCCGGCCCGGAACCCCGCTCCGACGGCGTCCAGTGTGCTCGGCGGCAGTTCCCGCAGCCGGCCGGCGGTGGCCAGGTACCCCATGGCGCCGGGACTCTGGGAGATGAACACGTCGGCCGGAGAGGCGTCACCCTCGGTCTCGATCAACAGGGCCAAGTCGGCCGAGGAACCGTAGCGGACCTCCACCTGGACGTCGCCGGCCTCCTCGAACATCTCCACGAGCGGCCCGATGAGATCCTCGTTGCGCCCCGAGTAGACGGTGATGGGCTCGTCGGGCTCGTCATCGGAGCCGCAGGCGGCCGCCAGGAGACCGACGACGGCGACCAGCGCCAGCAGGCGGCGGGCGGTGCGCCCGGCCCGCAGGCCTGCCTTGTGGGGGGGCTTGATCATGTGTCTCCTCGGGTTTCCGGCGCATTCCTTCGGGCGGATGCGGCATGCTGTGTTAGGTCACCCTAACGAGACCATTGGAATTAAGCAACCCTAACAAGGCAGCCTGTCGCTCCGGTAGTCCGTGAGCATTGTCGGCGGCCGCCGGCAGCGGCCTCGGAGTCAGCCGGCGATCGCCCCGGCTGCCTCCTCCAGCGGCTCGGGAAGCGGCTCGCCACAGATCACGGTGAGGCGCCTCGTGGCCCGGCTCAGCGCCACGTACAGCAGCCGCATCCCCGCCACCGACTCGGACGCGATGCGCCGGGGCTCCACCACCACCGCCGCGTCCACCTCCAGCCCCTTGAGGGTGCGCGCCGAGCAGACCGACACCTGCATGCCGAGGGCGCGCCTGTCGGAGGTGCCGTGGGCCACCCCGGCGGCCGTCAGCGCGCCGGACAGTTCGGCGACGTGCTCGTCGGCGCAGATGACGGCCAGGTTCCCGGCGCCCACGTGCGGCAGCTCGCTGCGCACGGCGTCGGTCACCGCCGCGGCGAGCGTTCCGGTATCGGCCGCCGGCAGGCGCACGATCCGCGGTGGCTCGCCGCCGGGGCGCGCCGCACGGGGCGGCACCAGGTCCGCCAGTTCCGGGGGCAGGCACGCCGCGGCGAAGCTCATGATCGGCTGCGGAACTCGGTAGCCGATCGTCAACTCGGCGAAGCTCGGTGGCGCCTCCGGCGACACGAGCTCCACCAGGCTGTCCCAGGAATCGTGCGCCCAGGCGCTCGTGGCCTGGGCGATGTCACCCACCAGCGTCAGCGAGCCGTTGAGCGAGCGGCGTCCCACCATGCGCAGCTGCATGGGTGAGAGATCCTGCGCCTCGTCCACCACGATGTGTCCGTAGGTGCGGATCCGCCCCGCCCCGCCGCGGGGGGTCCGCGGCCCCAGCAGCATGCGGGCCTCGTCGAGCAGCGGCACGTCGTCGGCGGTCCAGACCACGTCGTCGGCGTGCGCCCGGCGCGGGCGGCAGAGCCCTTCGACCTCGGCGTCGCTCAGCACGCCGGCGCCGGCGTGGGCCAGCAGCGCCCGGCTGCCGAAGAGATCGTGCAGCAGGTGGGCGGGTGTGAGCTGCGGCCACATCCAGTCGAGGGCCCGGCGCACCTCCAGGGTCTCGCCGAGCGCATCGGCCACCTCGGCGGGGTCGGCGGGGCGCCGCGTGCTCGCCGCAAGGGTCTCGAAGCACGCGGCGGTGACGAGGCGGCGACCGGCGTTGTGGGTGCGGGCACGGCGCCGGGCATCGGCCACGATCGCCGCGCTGGCCTCGGTCGAGAGGCGCAGGCGCCGCAGGCCGTGGTCCACCACGAGGGGCTCCCGCAAGCCACGCTGGCGGGTCCGCACGGCGCGGCGCAGCACCGTCGCCATGCGGGCGTCGCCCTTGGTCCGGGCGACCGGCTCGCTGTCGTGGCCGCTGACCGGCAAGTCGCCGAGCAGATCCCCGAGCGTGCTGAGACGCACCCCGGCCTCGCCGAGGGAGGGCAGGATCTGCTCGACGTAGGTCAGGAACACGGGATTCGGACCGATCACCAGAACGCCCTGGCCGGCCAGGGGGAAGCGGTGGGTGTAGATGAGGTAGGCGGCCCGGTGCAGCGCCACGACCGTCTTGCCGGTGCCGGGACCGCCCTGGACGATGAGCACGCCCGGCAGCGGGGCGCGGATCACGTCGTCCTGCTCGGCCTGGATGGTGGCGGTGACGTCTCCGAGCCGGCCGGTGCGGGGGGCCTCCAGCGCCGCCTGCAGCGCCGGATCGTGGCGCGGCGAGTCGTCCCCGTCGCCGTCCAGCCCGCCGGGCGAGAAGTGCTCGTCGTCGATCCCCAGCAGGCGGCTGCCGCGGCTGACGAAGCGCCGTCGCAGGGCGAGGCCCATCGGCCGCCGGCCGGTTGCCCGGAAGAACGGCTCGGCGACCGGCGCCCGCCAGTCGCACACGACGGCGGCCTGGTCCTCGTCCCACACGCCGATGCGGCCGATGTAGAACGTCTCGGCACCGTCGTCCGGACCGTCGCCCCCCTCCCCGTCACTGCGCATGTCGATGCGCCCGAAGCAGAGCGAGCGGCCGCCCAGTTCCAGCTGCCCGAGACGCTGGAACACCCGATGTTCCAACACGTCGCGTTCGAAGCGGGCGGCATGGGTGCCGTCCCGGCCGGCAGCCACCCGATCCCAGAACTCGCGGATGCGCCGGCGTGTGGCCTCGAGGCAGGCGTGGGCGCGGTCCACATAGGCCTGCTCGGCCTCCAGTTCCAACCTCGCGACGTCGATCTCACTGGCGTTGGACAAGAGATCCACCCTAGCCGTCGAGTCCGACCCCACGGCAGCGGATCCGGCGGTGGTCGCACGAGAATCGCTGCGTGACGCCGAACTGGCTGCCGTCACCCGCACCACCCTCGGCGCGCCCGCGCCACCTCGATCTGTACAGTCGGGCGGCACCCGCCGCCGAGCACCCGTCCGGGAGGAGAGATGGCCATCAAGTTGTACGAGTTCCGGGACATCTCGGCCGGGCTGGCAGCCGACCAGTTCGGGATCAGGGATCGCAGCGAACTGGCGAGCCTCGAAGATCTGGACCCCGCCTACAAGCGGCTTCTCGACGAGCAGGTGACGGCCATCGTCAGCGTCATCGCGGCCGACGGCCGCCCGAGCCTCACCCCGATGTGGTTCGACTACGAGGGCGACAAGGTGCTCATCAACGTGGCCGACCACCGCAGGAAGACCGCCTGGATCCGCGTCACTCCCGAGGTGTCGCTGATCCTGGTCAACCCGCAGAACCCGTACCACTGGGTCTCGATGAAGGTGACCGTCGAGCGGGAGATCTCCGAGGACGATCCCGACGAGGGTGCGCGGGTCACCGAGCAGGTGGACCGCATCTGGACCAAGTACACCGGCGCCGAGCCCCCCTACGCCCTGCGCGACCCGTCCATCGACGAGCGCCGCGTGCTGTTCGAGTGCCGCGTGGACAAGGTCTCCACCTTCGGCGTGCCCTGACCGCCCCCACCGGCGGCCCCGACCGGGCGGCCACCAACTGGATTCCGGCCTCCGCCGGAATGACGCGAGGATGGGGACCGCGGGGGGTGGCGTCGGTAGGGTGACCGGCGTGGCGGCGGCGCTTGCGGACTCCCGTTTCCTGAGGGCATGCCGGGGACTGCCGGTCGATCGGACGCCGGTGTGGTTCATGCGCCAGGCGGGCCGCTCGCTGCCCGAGTACCACCGGGCCCGCGGCGGTACAACGCTGCTGGAGGCCGTGGCGCGGCCCGACCTGGTCACCGAGTTGACCCTGCAGCCGGTGCGTCGCTACGGGGTGGACGCGGCCGTGCTGTTCTCGGACATCGTGGTGCCGCTGGCGGCGATCGATTTCGGCGTGGACATCGTGGCCGGCGTGGGCCCGGTGATCGAGCGCCCGGTCGCCGGTCGCGCCGACCTGGAGCGCCTCCGGCCGCCCGGGGAAGAGGAGCTCGCGCACGTCACAGCGGCGGTCCGCCTGCTGGTCGCCGAACTGGAGGTGCCGCTCATCGGTTTCGCCGGAGCACCGTTCACGCTCGCCAGCTATGCGGTGGAGGGAGGGCCCAGCCGGCACCACCCGCGCACCAAGGCCATGATGCTCGGCGACCCCGGGCTGTGGTTCGACCTCACCGAGCGCCTGGCCGACGTGGCCATCGCCTCGCTGCGCGCCCAGGTGGCCGCCGGCGCCGCGGCCGTGCAGTTGTTCGACAGCTGGGCGGGATGCCTGTCGCCGGACCACTACCGGCGCTATGCCGCACCGGCCAGCCGCCGGGTGCTCGAGGCGGTCGGCGAGTTGGGCGTGCCGGCCATCCACTTCGGTGTGGGCACCGGCGCGCTGCTGGAGGACATGGCGACCGGCGCGGATGTGGTCGGCATCGACTGGCGGGTCCCGCTGGATGCCGCCCGGGCCCGGCTCGGCGACGGCGTGGCGGTGCAGGGCAACCTCGATCCTGCCGCCTGCCTGGCTCCCTGGGAGCAGGTGGCCGCCGAGGCCCGCGCCGTGCTGGGCGCCAACGCCGGGCGGTCGGGCCACATATTCAACCTGGGCCACGGCGTCCTGCCCGAGACCGACCCGGCGATCCTTCAGCGGCTGGTCGACCTGGTTCACCGCGAGGGCCGCGCCTCCGAACCGTGAGCGCAGCGAGCGGGCGCGGCACTCGCCCGACGAGCGGCCCACGCCCGGCCCGCATCTGCGTGGTCGGTGCCGGGATCACCGGTCTTGCCGCCGCCTGGGAGGTGCGCCGATCGGCCCCCGCAGCCGAACTGATCGTGCTGGAGGCGGCTTCCCGACCGGGCGGTGTCATCAGGACCTCGCCGTTCGCGGGACGGGCCGTCGACGAGGGGGCGGACGCCTTCCTGGCCCGGCTGGACGACGGCGTGCGGCTGTGCGGCGAGTTGGGACTGGCAGGCGAACTCGTGGCACCCGCCACCGGGCGGGCCTTCGTGCATCTCGACGGTGCTCTGGTGCCACTGCCGCCCGCACACTTCCTCGGCGTCCCTCTCGACCCCGAGGGCATCGACGCCAGGCTGCTGTCGCCGGCGGGACGCGCCGCCCTGGCGGCCGATCCGGCCCGCCCCTCCGCAACCGGACGTCCTGCCGCCGGCGATCGACCGGACTCCGACGCGTCGGGCTCGGGAGCCGCGCCTCCCTCCGGAGCCGCCAACGGCACGGACCGCAGCATCGGGGCGCTCATCCGTTCACGTCTCGGCGACGAGGTCCTGGAGCGGCTGGTCGGGCCCCTGGTGGGCTCCATCAACGCCGGCGACTGCGACCGGCTGAGCCTGCACGCCGCCGCCCCGGCACTGGCCGAGGCCGCCCGCTCCGGCGAGAGCCTGCTCACGGCACTGCGGGAACGCGCCGCCGCGTCCGCCGCAGCCGGCGGCGCCCCCGAACCGGTCTTCTGGGGCCTGCGCGGCGGGATGGAACGGCTGACGGCGGCCCTCGCCGAATGCCTGGCACCCGCGCTGGCGCTGGGGGAGCCGGCGCTGGCGCTGCCGGTGGAGCCCGACCACGCCGGCGAAGTGGCGGTCCGAAGCGTGGACACACCCCACCGGTCGATCGGCTGTGACGCTGTCGTGCTGGCCGTCGGGGCCCGCCCCCTGGCGCGGCTCGTCGAACCCTGGGCACCGGGGGTGGCGGCTCTGCTGGCCCGCACCGAGACGGCCTCGGTGGCGATCGTCACGCTCGCCTACGAGGCGTCCGACGTGCCCGGCGCCGGTGCCGGGAGCGGTTTCCTCGTGCCGCCGTCGGCGGGATTGGCCATCACCGCCTGCTCGTGGGCCTCCACCAAGTGGGCACACCTCGGCGCCGGCGACGGCGCCACGGCCATCCTGCGGGTCTCGCTGGGCCGCCACGGTGACGACGCCATCGTGGCGGAGTCCGACGGGGCGCTGATCGGCGCGGCCCGGGACGGGCTGGCAGCCGCGATGGGGATCTCGGCGCCGCCGGTCGAGGCGCGGGTCTCGCGCTGGCCCGACGCCTTCCCGCAGTACGCCGTCGACCACCTCGAACGCACCGCCGCCGTCGAGGCGACGCTGGGAGCGGCGGGCGCCTACTGCGCCGGCTCCTCGTACCACGGCATCGGCATCCCGGCCTGCATCGCCAGCGGGCGCCGGGCCGCCGGGGCGGCGCTGGCGTGGGCGGACCGCCGGAGGGAATCGTGAACCGCTCCTCGGCGGCGCTGCGGGGGGGCGCGGGCCCCGCGCTGGGCTGTATCGCCGCCGGCGCCTCGATCTGCTTCTCGATGCCGCCCTGGGGGTTCTGGCCCCTGGCGCCGCTCGGGATCGCCGCACTCGACCGGCTGCTGGCCGGGGCGGAGATGTGGGCCCGGCTGCGGCGCGGCCTGCTCACCTCGGCCGCCTGGCTGCTGGGAGCCACGATCTGGATGTGGGACTTCTCGCCGGGCGGCTACCTGGTGGCGAACCTCATCTACTCCTCCTTCTACGCCGCCGGCTGCGCCCTGACGCCCCCCGGCCGGGGACGCCGGCCGGCCCTCGTGGGCTGGATGGTGCTGATCGGCTACCTGCGCTGGCGCTGGCCGTTCGGGGGCGTGCCGCTGGCCACCCTCGCCCACAGCCAGGCCGACGCCCCGCTGGCGGCAACCGCACGCCTCGGCGGGCCGCTGACGGTCGTGGCCCTGGTGGCGGTGGCGGGCGTGACGCTGTCGCTGCTGGCCGAACGACGCTGGCGGGGGGCCCTGGCGGGCGCCTCGCTGATCGCTCTGGCCGTGGCGCTCGCCGCCGACGCGCCCCGGGGCCGGGACACCGGCACCCTGAGGGTCGCCGCGGTGCAGGGCGGCGGTCCGCAACGCACGCGGGCGGTGGGCACCGACTTCGCGCTGGTGATGCAGCGCCACCTCGACGCCACCGCCGCCATCGCCGGGCCGGTCGACCTGATCGTGTGGCCCGAGAACGTCGTCAACGTGGACGGCCGCTTCGTCGACAGCCCCCAACTGGCCCAGCTCGCCGCAGTTGCCAGGGATCATCAGGCCTGGTTCGTGCCCGGCGTGGTGGAGGACGGCGAGCCGGGCGAGTTCCTGAACTTCTCGCTGGCCGTCTCGCCCGACGGCCGGGTCGTCGACCGCTACGACAAGGTGCGGCGCGTGCCGTTCGGCGAGTACGTGCCGCTGCGCCCGGTGTTCGAGACCATCGCCCCGGACGGCCTGCCCTCCAAGGATGCGCGCGCCGGCACCGCGCCGGCGGTGCTGGACACCGGTGTGGGTCGCCTGGGTGTGCTCATCTCCTGGGAGGTGTTCTTCGAGGACCGTGCCCGTGACGCCATCGGCAACGGCGGCACCGTCCTGCTGAACCCCACCAACGGCGCCTCCTACTGGCTCACGATCGTGCAGACCCAGCAGGTCGCCTCGTCACAGCTGCGGGCGATCGAGACCGGGCGCTGGGTCGTCCAGGCCGCACCCACCGGATTCAGCGCCTTCGTCAGTCCCGACGGCAAGGTCCTGGCCCGCACGGGGGTCAGCGAGCGGGCGGTGCTCATCGCCGACGTCACCACCCGCGAGGGCCGCACCTGGGCGCTGCGCGTCGGTCCGTGGCCGCTGCTGGCCCTGGCGGCCGCCGCCGTGGTGGCCGCCGCCGCGGTCGCCCGGCGCGAACGCCCGCCGGCATCGGAAGTGCTCGGCAGCGGCGACCTGCGCGTCGTCACCGGCGCCGGCGCCGACCGAGGTGGCCCTCGCCGCACCCAGGGCCGTTCGGAGCATCGGGACGCCGGTCGTTAGACTCCATCGGCGGCCCTCACCGGACACTCGAGAGGCGCTTCCCTCGCACCACCCACGACACCGGCCTCACACTTGACCTTCGCACCCCACGCCACCGCGCCGGCGACCGCCGGAGACTGCTCCGACGGAGACGCCCTCCGCATCGCGCTGCTGACCTACCGCGGCAAGCCGCACTGCGGCGGCCAGGGCGTCTACGTCCGGCAACTGAGCAAGGCGCTCGTGGATCTGGGACACCACGTCGAGGTCTTCTCCGGCCAGCCGTATCCGGATCTGGACGGGCGCGTGCCGCTGTGGCGGCTGCCGAGTCTGGACATCTTCAACGATCACTTCCCCGGGCGGCGGCCCGCATTCTGGGAGATCAAGACGCCCGCCGACCGCCTCGAGGTGTGGGCCACGAGGCTCGGGACGTTCTCCGAGCCGCTCGCCTTCAGCGTGCGGGCCTGGCAGGAGCTGCGTCGACGTGCCGGCGAGTTCGACCTCGTGCACGACAACCAGTGCCTCGGCTACGGGCTGTGGGGTATCCAGCGGGCAGGCCTGCCGGTCATCGCCACCATCCATCATCCGATCACCGTCGACCGCCGGCTGGAGATGGCCCAGGCCAAGACCCGCCAGGAGCGGTTCGGGAAGAAGCGCTGGTACGCCTTCACCAGGATGCAGACCCGTGTGGCCCGGCGGCTGCCGCGGGTGCTGACGGTCTCGGAGTCCTCGCAACTCGACATCCGCCGCGACCACCGGGTGGCGTCCGACCGGATCGCGGTGGTGCCGGTCGGGGTCGATCCGGCGGTCTTCCGGCCGCTGCCCGAGGTGTTGCGCCAGGATGCACTGGTCGTCACGACGGCCTCGGCGGACGTGGCGATGAAGGGCATGGCCTACCTGCTGGAGGCACTCACCCTGCTGCGCGAGCAGGGACGGAAGGTCCGGCTCACGATCATCGGCCGGCCCCGGGCGGACAGCCCGACGCTCGAGACGATCCAGCTGCTGCAACTCGGCGACGCGGTGCGCTTCGTCTCGGACCTGAGCGAGGCGGAGATCGTGAGCCTCTATGCCGAGGCGTCCGTGGCGGTCGTGCCGTCGCTGTACGAGGGGTTCTCGCTGCCGGCCATCGAGGCCATGAGCTGCGCGGCCCCGCTCGTGACCACCACCGGCGGAGCGCTGCCCGAGGTGGTGGGCTCCGACGGCGAGGCCGCCCTGCTGGTGCCGCCCGGCGACGGAGCGGCGCTGGCGGATGCCGTGCGGCGGATTCTGGACGAGCCCGACCTCGGTCGGCGGCTCGGGCAGGGCGGGCGGCAGCGCGTGCTCGACCGCTGGAGCTGGCGCCACACTGCCGAGCGCACCGTCGAGCAGTACCGGATGCTCCTCGCCGAGCACAAGACCCGGCCGACCGGCTGACCGTGGACACCGTCGACTACCGCCGCCTCGGCGTCGCGCCCGGAGAGTTGGTGCTGGACCTGGGGTGCGGGTTCGGGCGTCACGCCTTCGGTGCGCTGCGCCGCGGCGCCGACGTGGTGGCCGGCGACCTGCGGCGCGCCGAGCTGGCCGAGGTCGCCAGCATGGTCGCCGCCATGCGCGCCGCCGGAGAGATCGGCGAAGGGACGGTGGGATGTGCCACCGCCGCCGACGCCGAGCGCCTGCCCTTCGCCGACGGCGCCTTCGACCGGGTCATCGCGGCCGAGGTTCTGGAGCACATCGCCGAGGACGCCGCGGCGCTGGCGGAGCTGGCCCGGGTGCTGCGACCCGGCGGCGTGCTGGCCGTGACCGTGCCGTCCTGGGGGCCCGAGAAGCTGTGCTGGCTGCTGTCGGAGGAGTACCACGCCCCCGCCGTCGCGGACGGCCACGTCCGCATCTACACGCTGCGCCGGCTGCGGGCGCGGCTGCGGGCGGCGGGCCTGACACCGCGCCGCCGCCACCGGGCGCACGCCCTGCACTCGCCGTACTGGTGGTTGCGCTGCGCCGTCGGACCCGACGACGACGGGCACCGCCTCGTGCGGGCCTACCACCGCCTGCTGTGCTGGGAGATCGAGCACCGGCCGTGGGTCACCAGGATTGTCGAGCGCCTGCTGCGCCCTCTCATCGGCAAGAGCGTGGTGGTGTACGCCGTCAAGGCGCCGAGCGCCGCGGGCGCCCCCCGGGAGGCGGGGTGGGCCGGCGGTCGGCGGCGCTCGGACGGCCGGGCGGCCGGGCGTGCCGGGGAGGCCGGAGGGCCGCGGGACGCCGCGGCGCGAGACGCCGGGAGGGACGTCCGTGTACCTGCGTGAGGTTCCCGGGCTGCTGAGCCCCGACGAGGTGTCCGCCACCGCCGAGAGCATCGCCGCGAACCAACTGGACTCGGGACTCATCCTCTGGTTCCCGGGCGGGCACGCCGATCCCTGGAACCTCGTCGAGTGTGCCATGGCCCTGGACGTGACCGGGCGCCACGCCGCCGCCGAGCGGGCGTACCGGTTCCTGGCCCGCGCGCAGCGCCGTGACGGATCCTGGCACCGCTACTACACCACCGCCGGGGTGGAGGAGCACAAGCTGGACGCCAACTGCACCGCATACGTGGCGTGCGGGGTGTGGCACCACTACCTGGTGACCGGTGACAGAGCCTTCCTGGAGGCCATGTGGCGCGTCGTGGCGTCGGCGGTGGAGTTCGCGCTGGACCTGCAGCAGCCGCGGGGCGAGATCCTCTGGGCGCGCCACGCGGACGGCACGCCCTGGCCGTTCGCCCTGCTCAGCAGTTCCAGCAGCATCTACCACAGCCTGCGGTCGGCCCTGGCCATCGCCGCCGAACTCGGCCACGACCGGCCGCGCTGGAGGGAGGGTGCGGCCCGCCTGGGCAACGCCGTCGCCCGGATCCCGGACGCCTTCGCCCCGAAGGACCGCTTCGCCATGGACTGGTACTACCCGGTCCTGGCGGGCACCCTCGACGGCGCCGAGGCGCGCCGGCGCCTGCTGGACCGCTGGGACGGCTTCGTGCTGGACGGCTGGGGGGTGCGCTGCGTGGCCGACCGGGACTGGGTCACGCCGGCCGAGACCGCCGAATGCGCACTTGCGTGTCTCGCCGCGGGACTCGGCGAGGAGGCCTGGCAGCTGTTCGAGTGGTCGCAACGTCAGCGGGACGGCGACGGGGCCTACTGGACCGGCACGGTCGTGCCCGGTGAGAACCGCTTCCCCGCCGGGGAGAAGGCCAGCTACACCGCCGCGGCGCAGTTGCTGGCGGCCGACGCCCTCACCGGCTCGAGTCCGGCCGCAGGGCTGTTCCCGCGGGGCACGGGTCTGCCGGCAGTGACACGGGTGCCCCAGCCCGCCTCCCGCTGAGCCGCCGGGTTCGGGGCGGCGGCCTCGCTGCGCCCGGCGCTCAGCCCGTGCGGCGCAGCACCCGCAGCGAGCCCACCCGGCCCGTCTCGCTGAAGAGGCTCCCTTCCAGGGCCCGGAGGTAGATCTCGTACGGCGGGCGCCCGCCGTCGGCAGGGTCACTGAACACGTCGTGGATGGCGAGGATCCCTCCCGGCATCAGGTGCGGTGTCCAGCCCTCGTAGTCGGCGTGGGCCGGGGCGGCGCCGTGGCCTCCGTCGATGAACAGGAAGGCCAGCGGGGTGCCCCAGAGAGCCGCCAGCCGCGGCGAGTCGCCGACGACGGCCACGACGTGGTCCTCCAGGCCGGCTTCGAAGACGGTGCGCCGGAAGTGCGGCAGGGTGTCGATCAGCCCGCTGCGGGGATCCACCAGGTCGGGTTCGTGCCACTCCCAGCCCGGCTGGTTCTCCTCCGAGCCCCGGTGATGGTCCACGGCGAACAGCACCCCGCCGCGCTCGGCCGCGGCGGCCCCGATGAACAGCGCCGAGCGCCCGCAGTAGCTGCCCACCTCCAGGAACGGGCCGTGGGGTGCCGCCAGCGCGGCCTCGTACAGGGCGAGCCCCTCATCGACCGGCATGAAGCCGCGGGCGGCCTCGGCGAGTGCCCGCAGACGCCCCTCCACCCGACCGATCCTCCGCTCAGGTGTCTGCCACACCGGCGGTTCGGCGCACCTCCTCCTGGAACGACGGCGACCCGGTGGGCCAGAGCACACGATCCAGGAAGAGGAACTTCACCAGCCACAGCGCGGCGTAGGTGCCGAGATTGACGGCCACGAGCAGGACGGAGTTGTCCCAGCGGCCGGCTGCTTCGACCGCGACCGTCGACGCCGCCGCTCCGACGACGGTCATCGCCCAGAACGGCATCACCTCGCCCCAGAGGCGGCTCCGGCCGCTGCGATTCCACACCCAGTACCGGTCGATCAGGTACGCGGGAACCGCTCCGGTGCTGACCGCCAGGAGGTTGGCCTGCCAGGGCTGCCAACCGGCCACGCTGTGCATCACGTAGAGGAGCGCCAGGGTCAACGGCGTGACCACAACGCTCACCACGCCGTAGCGCAGCAGGCGATACCACGCAGGCCGTCGCTCCCGGAGCGTCTCGAGAGCCCGGGCGACCGGTGCAACCGCCTGCGTCACGGCGCTCATCCGGATCCGCCCCGCCAGCGATACACGCCGGTCTGGCGGCGCTCGAAGCCCATGCGCTCGTAGAGCCGGACCGCCGCGGCCCGGCTGGGCCGCGACGTCAGGTCCACGGTCACCGCGCCGGCCGCCACCGCACGCTCCAGGGCCTCGCGGGTGAGCGCCTCCCCCACCCCTTCGCCGCGGACCGAGCCGTCCACCACAACGTCCTCGATCCAGGCCCGCATCCCCGTCGGCAGCCGGAACAGCACCAGCACCAGCATCCCCACGATCGCACCGTCAAGCCGCGCCAGCAGCAACACAGTCGCCTCGGCCGAACACAACTCGGCCACCTGCTCAAGCGACGGCACCACAGCCGACGTCGAGAGTTGCGGCACCAACCCCTGCACAGCGGCAACGATCTCGCCGTCACACTCAACGGCCTCGTAGATTTCCAAGCCGCGCCGTGTCACGCTCCGAGGATAGAGCCGAACCTCCTGCTCACCAGACACCCCGCCCGGACAGAGGCAGACACCCGAGGGCGGGGGGTCGAGGGGTCGAACTGCGACGCCTGCGGAGCACGGTGAGCCTGCGAAGCGTGCGGAGACGAAGGAGCAGAGCGACACCCCGACCCCCGCCCGGACAGAGGCAGGCACCCGAGGGCGGGGGGTCGAGGGGTCGAACTGCGACGCCTGCGGAGCACGGTGAGCCTGCGAAGCGTGCGGAGACGAAGGAGCAGAGCGACACCCCGACCCCCGCCCGGACAGATCGACAACCAAGAGAGGCAGCGGATTCTGCGGACGGCTCGGGCGGCGATAGGGTCTCGCCCGTGGACGAACCGGTGTCGCACTCACCCACACCCGATCTCGCCGAACTCCGCTGGACGAGACGCCCGCGGCTCGATCAGCCCGTGCTCCTCGCCGCGTTCCGGGGCTGGAACGATGCCGGCGACGCGGCGACCAGTGCGGCCAAGCACCTGGCCCGCCAGTGGCGGACCAAGGCGTTCGCCGAGTTGAACCCTGAGGAGTATTACGACTTCACCGTCGCCCGCCCGCTCGTGCATCTGGACGACGACGGCGTGCGCGAGCTCACCTGGCCCACGAACAGCTTCTCGGCCGGCCGGGTGCCCGGCACCGAGACCGACGTGATCATCCTCGAGGGGATCGAACCGCACTTCCGCTGGGGCTCGTTCTGCCGGCACGTGCTCGGTGTCGCCACCCACCTCGAGGCACGGCTCGTCGTGACCCTCGGGGCTCTGCTGGCCGACGTGCCGCACACCCGTCCGGTTTCGATCTACGGATCCACCGACGACGCGCAGCTGGCCGAGCGCATGCAGCTGCGCAGCTCCCGCTACGAGGGCCCCACCGGCATCGTCGGCGTGCTGGGCGTGGCCTGCCGCCAGGCGGGCGTCCCCTCGGCGTCGCTGTGGGCCTCGGTGCCCGCCTACGCGGCCGGCAACCCGTCACCCAAGGCGTGCCTGGCGCTCACCGAGCAGGTCGCCGGGCTGTTGGGAACCGACGTCGAGGTGAGCGACCTGCATCATCAGTCGCTGGTGTACGAGCAGGAGGTGGACGAGCTCGTCAGCAGCGACGACGACGCCCAGACCTACGTCGCCGAGCTGGAGAAGGCCTTCGACACCACAGCCGACGTCGACCCCGACGACCCCGAGCGCCTCGTCCAGGAGGTCGAGGAGTTCCTCCGCGACCAGTCCTGACCCGCCCGCGTCGGGCATTGCGGAGGCAGACAACCGAGGGCGGGGGGTCGGGGGGCCGAGTTGCGACGCCTGCGGAGCACGCTGAGCCTGCGAAGCGTGCGGAGACGAAGGAGCAGAGCGGCACCCCGGACCCCCGCCCGGACGGCCGCGCTCAGGCCTCGCCGAGGTAGGAGGCTCGCAGGTCGGGGTGGTTGAGGAGGTTCTCGGCGGTGTCGTCGAGGACCACGCGGCCGGTCTGCAGCACCCAGCCCCGGTCGGCGATGGAGAGCGCCATGTTGGCGTTCTGCTCCACCATGAAGATGGTGAGGCCGGCGGCGTGGATCTGCTGGATGAGGTCGAAGTTCTGCTTCACCAAAGCCGGCGCCAGCCCCATCGAGGGCTCGTCCATCAGCAGCACCTTGGGCCGGGACATCAGCGCCCGGCCGATCGCCACCATCTGCTGCTCGCCGCCCGAGAGCGTCCCGGACTTCTGGCCGAGGCGCTCCTTGACGCGGGGGAACAGCTCGAAGACCCACTCCATGTCCGAGGCAATGCCGTCGCTGTCGCTGCGCAGGTAGGCCCCGAGCTGCAGGTTCTCCCGAACGGTGAGCCGCTGGAACAGCCGGCGGTTCTCCGGGACCATGGTCACGCCCCGCTCCACCCGGTAGGCGGTGGAGCGGTCGTTCACCACCTCGCCGTCCAGCACCACCTGGCCGGTGGTGGGCTTGACCATGCCCAGCAGGGTCTTGAGCGTGGTTGACTTGCCGCTGGCGTTGCCGCCCAGCAGGCAGACCATCTCGCCCGGGTAGATCGCCAGGTTCACGTCCTTGAGGGCGTGCACGGCGCCGTAGTGCGTGTTCACCTCCCGCATCTCCAGCAGCGGGATGGCGTCGGGGGCGGGCGCCGAATCGCTCATGACTTGGTCGCATCCTCGATGATGGTGTCCTGGCCGAGGTAGGCCTCGATCACCCGGGGGTCCATCGAGACCTCGGCGTAGAGGCCCTCGGTGAGCAGTTCGCCGTGGTTCAGGACGATGACCCGGTCGGACACGTCCCGCACCACCGACATGTCGTGTTCGATGAACACGATGGCGAAGCCCCACTCGTCCCGCAGCCTGCCGATCAGCCGGGTCAGCTCGGCGGACTCCACGGGGTTCATGCCGGCCACCGGCTCGTCGAGGAGCAGCAGCTTGGGCTGGGTGGCCATGGCCCGGGCGATCTCCAGGCGGCGGCGGTTGGCGTAGGACAGCACCGAGGCGGGCTGGTTGAGCCGGAAGCCGACCAGGCGGCTGCCGAAGAACCCCAGGGCCTTCTCGCCCCGCGCTTGGATCTCGTCCTCCTCGCGCCGGAAGGCCCTGGTGTAGAACAGCGCCCCCCAGGCACCCCGCTTGGTACGGCAGTGCTGCGCCACCATCACGTTCTCGAGGATCGTCATGTTGGTGAACAGGCGCACGTTCTGGAAGGTGCGGGCGATGCCGCGGGCGGTCACCTGGTTGGGGTCGAGGCCCAGCAGCGTGGATCCCTCGAAGCGGATGTCGCCGCCGGTGATGGGAACCATGGCGGAAATGGCGTTGAAGAGCGTGGTCTTGCCGGCGCCGTTGGGACCGATGACCGAGACGATCTCCCCGTCGTAGACCTCCATATTGAGTCCGTTCACGGCCTTGAGGCCGCCGAAGGCGACATCCAGGTCCCGGATCTCCAGCAGCGGCTCCCGGGCGCTCATGACCGCTCCGTCACCTCGGGCGTCTCGCCGTTGTCGTCATCGGTGTCGACCTCGCCTCGCAGCCAGGCGTCCTGCAGGAACTCCTCCTGGTGCAGCTCGCGCGTGCGCCGGGCGCTGGGGATGAGCCCCTCGGGCCGGGCCAGCATCATCCACACCAGCAGCGCGCCGTAGATCAGCAGTTTGAACTCGGAGAACTCCGCCAGCAGGCCGGGCTGCTTCGGCCCGCCCAGCACGCCGATGAGGAGCGCCGCGCCGGCGATGACGCCGATGATGCTGCCCATGCCCCCGAAGATCACCACCACCAGGATGACCATCGACACCAGGATCAGGAAGCTGGACGGGAACACCGAACCCACCTTGTTGGCGAAGATGGCGCCGCTGAACGAGCCGAGCACGGCGCCCACCACGAAGGCCAGCAGCTTGACGTTGACGGTGTTGATGCCCATGGCCTCGGCCACGGTCTCGTCCTCGCGCACCGCCATCCAGGCGCGCCCCAGGCGCGAGCGTTCCAGGCGCCACGAGACGTAGATGGCGATGGCACAGAAAACGAGTACCAGGTAGAAGACCTTGCGCGGGTTGGTGCCGTCGACGGTCGTGAGGCCGAAGATCTCCACCCCGCCGATGGCGGTGATGCCCTGGGCGCCGCCGAACCAGCCCGACAGCCAGTCCGACAGGAACAGCAGCCGGATGATCTCACCGAACCCCAGCGTGACGATGGCCAGGTAGTCGCCGCGCATGCGGATGACCGGCGCCCCGATGAACAGCCCCACCAGCCCGGTGACGATGACCACGAAGATGAGCGCCACGAACCAGGGGAACTCGGGGTTGATCCTGGGCGAGGTGGCCGCCGTGAGCACCGCGGCGGTGTAGCTGCCGACGGCGAAGAAGGCCACGTAGCCGAGGTCCAGGATGCCGGCGAGGCCCACGACGATGTTGAGCCCCAGCGCCAGCAGCACGAACAGGCCGACGTTGGCCAGCAGCTCGTTGGTGAGGCTGCCGACCAGCAGCGGCACGACGATCAGGATCGCCGCGGTCAGCAGGATCATCAAGGCTGTGGACCTGGTGCGCGCCGGGCCCTCGAGGGTCTTGATCCGCTCGCGGGTGGCCTTCAGGCGACCGCGGCCGAAGAACGTCGCCGCGCCGGCGATGGCGGCGGTCACGCCGGCGCCGGCCTGGGTGAGGCCGCCCCGGCGGGCGTAGAACCAGTCGGCCACCGGCTCCAGCCCGACACCGCTCACGAGGTCGACGACGAGCTGCTCCAGGATCGAGGCGAGCACGACCGTCGTGGCCATCATCACCAATGTCCGGCGCCAGCGGGCCGGCAGCAGCCGCAGGCCGCCGCCGACGAAACCTCCCACGGCCCCGATGCCGAGCCAGATCAGCACCCCGAAGGTGGGTCCCCGGTTGAAGGAGAGCAGGTCCCGCAGCTGCGGGCTCCAGTTGACCAGCGGTTCCCGGACGTCGAAGTGGGTGAGCAGCACCACCAGCAGCGACAGGCCCGCGCCCGCCACGGCCCCCACGAGGGCGCCACCGACCAACTCGTACCGGCCGGCCTTGTGGATCGGAACGCCCTCCAGCTTCACCTGGCGGCTGATGCGGTGACCCATGACGATGGGGATGGCCCCGATGAACACGTAGCCGAGGCTCAGGATCGACTCGATGACGAGGCGCTCGTCGAGGCGCACCGGCATGCCCGCCAGGGAGATGAACATCTGCACGAAGGCGGCCACACCACCCAGGCGGAGCAGACGGCCCCAATCCAGGTCACGCGCCCGGCGCGGCGGGGCCAGCTCCTCCTCGGGGGGCCCGGGGCGCATCTCGGTGGCGGTCATGTCCGGTCCTCGGCCCGCAGCCGCTCACCGAAGATGCCGCTCGGCCTCAGCAGCAGCATCCCGATGAGCATCGCGAAGGCCACGGCGTCGCGGAGCTGCGACACGCCCTTGACGCCCAGCGGCTCCAGCACCAGCAGCGGCCCCACCGACTCGGCGATCCCGATGAACAGACCGCCGACCATCGCGCCGCCCAGGTGACCGATGCCGCCCACCACGGCGGAGCTGAAGGCCTTGATGCCGGGGAGGAAGCCGGTGTGGCCGATCACGCTGCCGAAGTCGAGCCCCCACATGATTCCGGCGATCCCGGCGAAGGCGCCGCCGACGGCGAACACCATCACGATGGTGCGGTTCACGTCGATGCCCATGAGAGCGGCGATCTCGGCGTCCTCGGCGACGGCCCGCATCGCCTTGCCGACCCTGGTGCGCTCGACGAGGTACCAGAGCATGAGCATCGACAGGGCGGCCGCCACGATCACCATGATCTTGTCACCCTCGATCTGCAGGGCGGTGTGCTTGTTCTTGAGCCAGTCGGGCCTCTCGGGGTAGTTCTTGGTGGCGGGGCCGAAGAGCACGATCGACATGTTCTGTATGAAGAACGACACACCGATCGACGTGATGAGCGGGATGAGCCTGGGCGCGCCCCGCAACGGCCGGTAGGCGATCCGTTCCATGACGACCGCCAGGAACGTCGAAACGAGGATCGACCCGAAGATCACGATCACCAGCGAGCCGACGAAGTGGCTCTCCCAGTAGCCGGCGTCGGCCAGCTTGGTGGAGGTGATCATGCCGGTCATGGCGCCCATCATGAACACCTCGCCGTGGGCGAAGTTGATGAAGCCCAGGACGCCGTAGACCATGGAGTAGCCGAGCGCGATCAGCCCGTACATGGCCCCCTGGGAGATGCCCGTGATCACCAGGCCCCGGAATGCGGCGCCGGTCAGGCCGGTGGCGTCGGGGTTGATCCATTGGGCGAAGGCGTTGTCGAGGTTGATCTCCTGGGCGATGAACGCCGCGATTCCCACCGCCGGGAGCCCGACCGCCACGACGCGCAGGATCGTCAGGAAGCGGTCGACGCCGGTGCGGGGCGCCCCGGTGCGGGGCGCCCACTTACCGATCACTGGAGTTGCCTCACGGCCTACAACAGTAGGCGCGAGCTCTCAGTGCTTGTTGCTTGTTCGGATTTCGCCTACGGGGCGTAGGAGAAGACCACGTTCTCCATGCTGGCGTCGGCGTTCTCCTCACCGCCCATGTTCTCGACCACCGTGATGCGGGCGGCGCCGCAGTCACCGAAGTCGTCGCAGTTGATCGTGCCGATGAGGCCGCTGTAGCCCCTGAGCTGGGTCAGGTAGGCGCGCACGCCCTGGCGGTCGACGACCAGCGTGTCGCCGTCCAGCCAGGAGGCGGCCACGATGGCGTCCAGCAGCATCGCCGTGGCGTCGTAGCCGTGTGCCCAGAACGGCGCCGCCGGACGCTCGCCGTAGTCGGCCTCGTAGGCCGCCAGGAAGTCGTTGGCGTTCTTGCCGGTGCTCTGGTTCACGTTGTCGCCGAAGCGCTGATCCGGACCGGAGAAGTACATCCCGGCGGTCTGCGGCAGCGACAGGTAGTTTCTGTTCAGCAGGCCGTCGGCGGCCAGCAGCACCGTGTCCTCCAACCCTGCCACGCCCGGCGCCTGGTCGGCGACGAAGTCACCGGCGGGCTGGAAGATCGGGAAGAACAGCGCTCCCGGACTGCCCGCGGCGATCTCGGTCAGCACGGGCACCATGTCGGTGTCGTCCTTGTTGACCGCGCTGAAGCCGGTCACCGTGCCGCCGAGTGCGGCGAAGGCGTCGGTGAACGCCTGGGCCAGACCCTGGGTGTAGGGATCGCCGTCGTGGATCGCCGCGGCACTGCCGATCCCCAGTTCGTTGTAGACGAACTCGGCCATCGCCGCGCCCTGGAACAGGTCGTTGTGGGCGGTGCGGTAGTAGCCCTCGCTGTAGTTGGGCCCGGCGTTGCCCGCCAGGTCCGACGTGAGCGCCGGCGAGGTGTTGCCGCCGGAGATCATCGTCATGCCCGCCGCGCCGATCAGCGGCGCCGCCGCGACCGCCGCGCCCGAGCACGACGTGCCGATCACGCCGATCACCCGGTCGTCGGCCACGATCGTCTGCGCCGCCGCCTGGCCGCCGTCGTTGGAGCACAGGTCGTCCAGCGTGGTGCCCAGGTCCACGTCGAAACCTCGGATCTGGCCGTAGTCCCTGATCGCCAGGACGACGCTGCGCTCGATCGGCAGCCCGAAGAAGGCCACGTCGCCGGAGATGGCGTTGAGCGAGCGGATCTGGACCGCATCGCCCGCCTCGATCCGCACGACGCCCAGCGAGCCGTCGCCGAAGGGCGTCTCCAACTCGATCGGCGGGATCGACCCGGCCTCGGCGGCCGAACCCAGCGGCGAGAACGAGAAGACCACGTTGTCGAGGCTCGCCTCGGCGTTCTCCTCACCGCCGATGTTCTGGATCACGGTGATGCGGGAGGAGCCGCAGTCGCCGAAGTCGTCGCAGTTGATCGTGCCGATGAGGCCGCTGTAGCCCTCGACGCCGTTGAGGAAGGCGCGCACGCCCTGGCGGTCGATCACGAGGGTGTCGCCGTCGAGGTACGAGGCGGCGTCGATGGCGTCGAGCAGCAGCGTGGTGGCGTCGTAGCCGTGCGCCCAGAACGGCGCCGCCGGACGCTCGCCGTAGTCGGCCTGGTAGGCCTCGAGGAAGTCAACGGCGGTCTTCCCGGTGCCCTGGTTCCTGTTGTCGCCGAAGCGCTGATCCGGCCCGGAGAAGTACATGCCGACCGTCTGCGGCAGCGACAGGTAGTTGGTGTTCAGCAGGCCGTCGGCGGCGAGCAGCACCGTGTTCTCCAGCCCCGACACGCCCGGCGCCTGGTCGGCGACGAAGTCACCGGCCGGCTGGAAGATCGGGAAGAACAGCGCACCGGGGCTGCCTGCGGCGATCTCGGTCAGCACCGGCACCATGTCCGTGTCGTCCTTGTTCACGGCGGAGAACCCGGTCACGTCGCCGCCGAGTGCGGCGAAGGCGTCGGTGAACGCCTTGGCGAGACCCTGGGTGTAGGGGTCGCCGTCGTGAATGGCCGCCGCGGTGGTGATGCCCAGCTCGGTGAACACGAACTCGGCCATCGCCGCGCCCTGGAACAGGTCGTTGTGGGCGGTGCGGTAGTAGCCCACGCTGTAGTTCTCCCCGGCGTTGCCGGCCAGGTCCGAGGTGAGGGCCGGCGAGGTGTTGCCGCCGGAGATGAGCACCATGTTCGCGGCGGTGATGAGCGGCGCCGCCGCCACCGCCGCGCCCGAGCACGAGGTGCCGATCACACCGATCACCTGGGTGTCGGCCACGACGATCTGCGCCGCGGCCTGGCCGCCGTCGTTGGAGCAGAGGTCGTCCAGCGTGGTGCCCAGGTCGACGTCGAATCCCTTGATCTGGCCGTAGTCCGCGATCGCCAGCACCACGCTGCGCTCGATCGGCAGGCCGAAGAACGCCACGTCGCCCGAGATGGCGTTCAGTGAGCGGATCTGGATGGCGTCACCCGCCTCGACCCGCACGACGCCCAACGACCCGTCACCGAGATGGGCCATGTCCTCCATGGGCTCGTCTTCCATGGGCTCGGCCTCGCCGTCCCCGGTTGGCGGGGCCGGCGGCGCCTCGGTGGTCTCCGGTGCCGCTGGTCCGGCGCCGTCATCCTCGCCGTCGCCGCAGGCTGCGGCAATGAGGATCACACACAGAAGCGATGCGAGTAGCGAGAAGAGGAGACGTGCAGACTTTCGAGACTTGAACATGGTGATTCCCTCCACCTATTGCGTCGACTGTCCACCGGGCACCTTAGCGGCCCGAGCGATTCCACGGAGTGGCACGACGACGAATCATAACAAATACCGAAAGATCGGATTGTGAGGAAGTTCCTTGCGGTTCTTCAGGCCTCGGCGCGCCAGATCGGCTCCCGGGGAGCGTCGAACAGCACTCCCGTCGCCTCGCCGCGCACCGAGTCGAAGGCGTGCGCCACCCAGATGTCCGGGCCCGCCAGCGGGGACGGCAGATCGTCCTGTGAGAAAAACCCCACGCCGGTGCACTCCACCGGATGGGCGCGCAACTCGCCACCCACCGCCCGGCAGTGGTACACCAGCGAATAGGTGGGCACCGACGTGAATCCGTGGCGCATGCTGTCGAGCACCGCGATGAGCCGGACCGGCTCGCAGTCGATGCCGGTCTCCTCGGCCACCTCCTTGACGGCGATCTCCGAGGAGGAGTAGCCCACGTCGGCCCAGCCGGTGGGATACAGCCAGTACCCCGAGTCGGCCCGGCGGATCAGCAGCACCCTGCCGTCGTCGTCGCTCACGACCGCCCCCACGGCCACCTTGGGGGTGACGTAGCCGGGGACACCCTTGCCCACCGCGCCGAGCCACTCGGTGATCTGGACGGCAGGGTCGTGGCAGCGGCCCGCCGCGGCCCGGATGTCGGCGGCGACGGCCAGCACCTCCTCGAACCGCTCGCGCTCGTAGTGGCTGTCGGTGAACCCCAGGCCGGTGCGCGCGATGCCGGCCAGCGCCTCGCTCCAGCGCAGCAACTCGAGTTCGTCGATGGGTTTGCCGAGGGGGTCGTCGCTGGATTCGCCGATGGGGCTGCCGTCCGGAGCGCCCGTGCCCTCGGGGGAGCGACCTCCGGGGTCGCTGGGGGCCGGGCCGGTCACGGTGCCGGCGCGATGCCCGCCGCCTCGCGCACCGCCGCGGCGATCCGCTCGAGTCGCCGGGCATCGGTGATCCTGCCGCCGGTGCCGTCGTGCACGTAGAACGAGTCCACCACGTGGTCGCCGAGGGTCTGCACCCTCGCCTGCTCGATGTGCAGCCCCGAACGCACCAGCGCCTCGGTGATCCAATGCAGCAGGCCGAGGCTGTCGGGTGCCGCCACCTCGATGACCGTCACCGAGGAGATCTCGTTGTCGAACTTCACGTAGGACTCGGTCACCGGCTCGGGGGCGAGCAGGTCGCCCGACCGCGAGGCGGCGTGTGCCCAGCGTGCCAGTCGCTCGCCGGGCACCAGCTCGCCGGCCAGGGCGGCGCGGACGTCGGCCAGGACCGGCTCCCAGTCGACTCCCACGCCCGGTGCCGGCTCCACGAACACCGCCAGCGCGGTCATGCCGCAGGCGGTGTGGACCGCCGCGGAGAGGACGTTCAGGCCGTTGAGGCTGATCGCCCCGGCCACCGCGCCCAGCACGGTCGGGGCGCTGGGCACGACGACGACGAGTCGCCGATCCGAGACCTCCAGCATCTCGGTGCCGGCCCGCATGGCCTCGCCGACCTCGGGGGTGGGGAACGAGTCGGGCTCCCCGCCCAGCACGCCGCTCTGGAGGTAGTTCTCCGTGCGGCGCACCAGCCCCCGCACCAGGTCGGCCTTCCAGCGGGTCCACACCGAGGGTCCCGTGGCGATCGCGTCGGCCTCGGTCAGAGCCGCCAGCAGTTGCAGCATCTCGACGCTGCGCACCTGCTCGGCCACCCGCCGCACGGTGCCGATCTCGTCGATGTCCCGCCGGATGGCCACGTCGGGAAGCAGCAGGTGGAGTTCCACGAGCCGCACGAGCGTGGCCACCTCGTCGTCCTTGAATCCCATGCGGCGCCCGATGACCGCCATCAGCTCCATGCCGACTTCGGTGTGGTCGCCCGGGTAGCCCTTGCCGATGTCGTGCAGCAGGGCGGCCACCAGCAGCAGGTCGGGGCGCCGCACGCTCACCTCGCCGCCGGCGATCATGTCGGCCGCCTGTGCCGCCGTCTCGCAGAGGTGGCGGTCCACGGTGAAGCGGTGGTAGTCGTTGCGCTGCAGGCGGCTCCGGCAGGTCTCCCACTCGGGGAGGATCCGGACCACCGCACCGACCTGGTCGAGCGCCTCGATGACGGGGATGGCGTTGCGACCGCAGGCCAGCAGGTCCACGAACAACTCCCGGGCGCCGTCCGGCCACGGGTCGCTCAGCGGAGGAACGTCGGCGCCGAGCCGCAGCAGCGAGTCGCGCTCGATGCGGGCGCCCCGGCTCGCCGCCGCGACCGCCACCCGCAGCGGCAGCAGAGGGTCGCGGCGCGACTCCGGATCCGGCAGCAGGCGCACCTCGTTGCGGTCGTGACGGATCTGCACACCGGGCTCCAGGGTCGTGGTGGCGGAGCGCCGCCGGCGCACGCCCCGCGGGGATGCCCAGTGCTCGATGCGGGCCCAGGTCTCGTCGGCCACCCAGCCGACCGTGCGGCCCGCCGCGGCCACCGTGGTCATGAAGTCCTCGACGGAGCTGTGGCCGAGCGCCGCCGCCACGTCGGCCTGCACCTCCAGGGTGAGCAGGTTCCGGGCGTTGCCGGTGGCGCGGTGCAACTCGACGCGGGCGGCCAGCAGCGTCTCGTGGGCACCGCCCACCAGGGCGCTGTCGGGATCCGCCAGGTCGGGGCGGGCCAGCGCCACGTAGCGCAGCGCCTGCAGGTCGCGCATGCCCCCCGTGGACTCCTTCAGGTCGGGCTGGAGCCTGAAGGCGACCTCCCCGTGCTCGAGCTCCCGCCAGCGGGCGTTCTGGGCGAGTTGGGGCAGCCACCTGCGAGCCCGGCGGGACCACTGGTCGCGGGCGCTGCCGGCGAGGCGCTCGGCGAGGCTCGGATCACCGGCAACGTGGCGCGCCGACAGCAGCGACGTGGCCGTGTCGAGATCGTCCGACGCCAGGTTCAGCGTCTCGGGCACGGTGCGCACGGCGTGACCGAGCTTCAGCCCCTCGTTCCACACGGGGTACCACAGCTCGCCCGCCAACTCGGCGACGTCGTGGCCGCGCTCGTGCAGCAACAACAGGTCGAGGTCGCTCTCGGGGCTCAGCTCGGAGCGGCCGTAGCCGCCGACGGCGACCAGCGACACGCCCCGGGCGGGACCGCCGGCAGCGTCGTAGGCACCGGCCAGCCACTCGTCGACACGGCGGCTGTAGGAGCGGCAGAACACGGTTCCCACCAGGCGGCGGTCGGCGATGATCCGCCGCCGATCCAGTGGGCGGGCACCCTCGGCGGCGGCCGGGGTTGCCGTCATGGACGCCCCGCGCCGGTCGAGGGCTGCCCGGCCGAGGGCCGGGCGCGCCGCGGCGCCGCGGGGCCCAACCCGGTCAGCCCCACCACCGCCTCAACCGGCTGTCGTGGCCGCGTCGCTGCCGGCGCCGGGGGTCCCCGCCGCCTCGCCGAGGGCGGCGTTGAGGTTCCCCGAACGGAGGCCCTCGAGGTCGAGGGTCACGTAGCGGTAGCCGGCGGCCCGCACGGCGGCCACGACGGCGGCCCGGGCGGCCACCACGTCGCCCAGACGGTGCGGTGGCACCTCGATGCGGGCCAGATCGTCGTAGTGGCGCACGCGGAGCTCGTCGAACCCCAGGCCCGCCAGGGCGGCCTCGGCCCCCCCGACGGTGCGCAGCACCGGCGCCGACACCGGCGTGCCGTAGGGCAGCCGCGACGCCAGGCACGGCGCCGCCGGCTTGTCCCAGACCTCCAGGCCCAGCAACCGGGCGGCGGCCCGCACGCCTTCCTTGGTGAATCCCGCCTCCACGAGGGGAAAGCGGGCGCCACGACTCGCCGACGCCTCGACGCCGGGGCGGTGGTCACCCAGGTCGTCCAGGTTCACCCCGAGGGTCACGGTCGCACCCTCGGCGGTGGCCAGCGGCTCCAGGGCGTCCATGAGGGCGTCCTTGCAGTGGGCACAGCGCCGGGCGTCGTTGGCGCGGTAGGCGGCGCTCTCCATCTCGAGGGTCTCGACCTCGCTGTGGCGCAGCCCCCAGGACCCGGCCAGCCGCCGGGCCTCCGCGTGCTCGGTCTCCGCCAGCGACGGTGAGGTGGCGGTGACGGCGTGCGCCCGTCGCGGGCCCAATTCGTCATTGGCCACCCAGGCCAGCAGCGAGGAATCCACCCCGCCGCTGAAGGCCACGACGACCGGGGCCGCCTCGGCCAGGCACTCGCGCAGCGCCACGAGACGCTCGGCGGTCGCGGCGGCCGCTGGGGTATCGGTCTCGGTGTCGGTCACGCCGCCCCTCGCCGGTTGCTGCGCGGCCCGGTTGCCCTGATCCTGGGCCCCGGTCCTGGCCTTCAGGCTCGCCCTGCAGGCTACAGCGGCCGCGACCGCCGGGCCCGGGGCTCGCCGGACCCCCGGCACCGGAAGAGCAGCGGATGTAGCCTCGCCCCTGCGAACAGCAGGGGGCGAACAGACATGAGACGCATCATCGGAACACTGTCGGCGGCGCTCGCCGCCTCGGCGCTCCTGGCGACCGTCGCGGCGTCGTGCGGTGACGATGCGGCGGACGGGCCGGCGGCGCCGGCACCGGCACCCGAGAGCCCGACCCCTCCACCGGAGCCCGAGCCTCCTCCCGACCCGCCGCCCGCGCCGGCCGCCGGCGCCGGCGAGCTGCTGGTCGGCTATGTTCTGCCCTCCACCGGATCGCTGGCGATCATCGGCGAGCCGATCCTCAACGGCGTCACCCTGGCGATGGCGGACATCAACGAGTCCGGCCACCTCACGGTGCGGCTGCTGCCCGGCGACTCCGGCACCGACCCGGTCATCGCCAACCGGACCGTCGACGACCACCTCGCCGAGGGCGTGAGCGCCATCATCGGGGCGGCGGCGTCGGGCATCTCGCTGTCGATCATCGACAAGGTGGCGGGTGCCGGCGTCGTGCAGATCTCCCCCTCGAACACCTCCCCGTCGCTCAGCGTCTACGACGACGGGGGCTGGTACTTCCGCACCATCCCCCCCGACCTGCTGCACGCCAAGGCGCTCGGCGACCTCGTGACCGATGAGGGGATCACCGCCGCCGGCATCATCCACCGCGCCGACGACTGGGGCCGCAACCTGGCCGACGAGGTGGCGGCGCGCCTCGAGTCCAACGGCGTGGAGGTGGCCGCCTCCATCGACTACGACCCCGAGGGCGCCTCCTTCGACGCCGAGGTGCAGCAACTCCTGGCCTCCGGCGCCGACGGCACGGTGCTGATCGCCTTCGACGAGGGGGCGGGCATCCTCCGGGGCATGATCGAGGCCGGCATCGGTCCGGCGGACGTCCCGCTGTTCATCCCCAACGGGCTGGCCAGCAACACGCTCTGGGAGGCGGTGGATCCCACCGACCCGTCGGTGCTCCTCGGCGCCAAGGGCACGTTCTTCTCGGCCACCCCCGCCGGCGGCGAGGCGACGTTCCCCGAGCGCTACGCCGCCCTGCACCCCGACGCCGAGCTGCTCTACGCGGCACCGGGCTACGACACGCTCATCGTTCTGGCCCTGGCCGCGCTCGCCGCCGGCAGCACCGCGGCGGCCGACTACGTGGGCGAGATCAACGAGGTCACCCGCGGCGGCACCACGTGCAGCCGGTTCGTCGAATGTGCCGACCTGATCGCCGAAGGCGTCGACATCGACTACGACGGCGCCGCCGGCCCGCTGGACTTCACCGACATCGGCGAGCCCAGCATCGGCAGCTACGACACCTTCTACTTCGACGAGGCGGGCCAGATCGTCATCGTCACCCAGATCACCAGCGCCATCGGCTGACGCCCCCGCCCGGACAGAGGCCAATAACCGAGGGTGGGGGACGGGGAGCCGATTCGCGACGCCTTGCGCCCGCGCGAAGGAGCGAACGGCACCCCGGCCCCCGCCCGGACCGCCGCCGACAACCGAGGGCGGGGGTGCCGGGGGCTAGCGCAGGCGTGCCATTTTCAGAGGCCGCCGGAGCGCCACCGGCGCCCCCGCCCGGACAGCCAGCACTCAGCGGCGCAGGGCGGTTCCCAGGTAGAGCTCGACCACCTTGGGGTCGGCCAGCAGCGACTCGCCGGTGCCGGTGTAGGCGTTCCGGCCGTGGTCCAGCACGTAGCCGCGGTCGCAGATCTGCAGGCAGCGGCGGGCGTTCTGCTCCACCATGACGACGGCCACCCCGGAGCGGTGGATCTGCTGCACCCGCTGGAAGGCGGCGGTCTGGTTGGCCGGCGAGAGGCCCGCCGACGGCTCGTCGAGCAGCAGCACCGCCGGATCGCCCATCAGCGCCCGACCCATGGCCACGAGTTGGCGCTCGCCGCCGGACATGAGCCCGGCACGCTGCCGGCGCCGCTCGCCGAGCAGCGGGAAGATCTCGGTGACCCGCTCGTAGCGCTCGGCGAACGCCTTCGGCTCCAGGTAGGCGCCCACCCGGAGGTTCTCCTCGACGGTCAGGTCGGCGAAGACGTTCTGCAGCTGCGGCACGTAGCCCATGCCGGCGGCCACCCGGTCGTGCGGGGACATGGCGGCGATGTCGTCGCCCCGCAGGCGGAGCGTCCCCCGGCGCACCGGCACGAGACCGAAGAGCGTCTTCAGCAGCGTGGACTTGCCGGCGCCGTTGGGGCCGACGATGCCCACCAGCTCGCCCGCCCGGAGTTCCAGGTCGCAGCCGTGGAGCACGTCGGCGCGGGGGAAGTACCCGGCCGTGAGGCCCTCGGCCGCCAGCAGCGGGCCGTCACTCGCGGCCGAGATAGGCATCGGTCACCTCCGGGTCGTTCGCCACCGCCTCCGGCGGGCCCTCCGCGATCACCCGGCCCTCGGCCAGGCAGATCACCCAGTCGCTCATGGTCATGACCACGTCCATGTTGTGCTCCACGTAGAGCACGCTCATTCCCTGGCCGGGGAATTCCAGGACGTGCTCCATGATCAACTCGATGAGCACGGGGTTGACGCCGGCGAGGGGCTCGTCCAGCAGCAACAGCGCCGGCCGCGCCATCACGGCGCGCGCCATCTCCAGCAGCTTGCGCTGGCCGCCGGACAGCGCCCCGGCGTACTGGTCGCTGACGTGTGCCAGCACGAAGTGGTCGAGGATCTCGTCGGCTCGCTCCCGGTTCTGCCGGTCGGTGGCCCGCCAGGCCCGCCACGGGGCGTGGCGCAGCTTCTCGCCGGCCTGACCGGGTGCGGCCAGCAGCATGTTCTCCATCACGGTGAGGCGGGAGAACGACCTCGTGAGCTGGAACGTGCGGACCATGCCCCCGCGGGCGATCCGGTGGGCGCTGAGACCGGTCAGCGGGACCGGCGCGGGCGCGGGGGCGGCTCCGGCCTCGGGTTGCGCCGGGTTCCCTCGGAACACCCACTCGCCGGCGTCGGGGGTGTCGAAGCCGCAGAGCTGGTTGAACAGGGTGGTCTTGCCGGCGCCGTTGGGCCCGATCAGCGCGGTCACCGCGCCCCGCTGGATCTCGAGGTGCTCGACGTCGACGGCCACCAGCCCGCCGAACGTGCGGCGCATGCCGTCCACCACCAGGATCGGATCGGGCTTCGGCACCCCGGGCAACGGACCCACTCCGGCCAGCAGTGCCGCGCCGCGGCGCTCAGCGGTCATCCAGCATCACCTCCTCCCGGTTGCCGAGGATGCCCTGGGGCCGGAACACCACCAGCAGCACGAGCCCGGCGCCGAGCAGCACGGTCCGCAGGGGCCCGGCGTCGCCGTCGGAGAGCAGGTCGCCGAACCAGCCCTCCCGGATGGCGGCGACGATGAACCCGTCGAACCACTCGAAGAGCAACCAGAAGACGATCGATCCCACGACGGGCCCCCAGATGGTGCCGGGACCGCCCAGCAGCAGCACCGCGAACACGAACATCGTGAAGACGGGGATGTAGAAGTCGGGGTGCACGTTCTGGGTCTCGACGGCCAGCATGGCGCCGGCCAGGGCGCCGATGACGCCCCCGATCATGAGGCTCTGCAGCTTGTAGCCGAAGACGTTCTTGCCCAGGCTGCGCGCCGCCTCCTCGTCCTCTCGGATGGCCCGCAGGGCACGCCCCCACGGGCTGTGCACGAGCAGGGCGACCACCACGGTCGCCAGGATCACCAGGCCCCAGCACACCACCATCACCCAGAGCTGGCGCTCGTTGTAGCGCAGCGCGTTGGAGGCGATGCTGAAGCCGTAGGCGCCCTCGCCGAACGGGTTCCAGGCATAGAAGGCGTCGGCGAAGCGCTGGATGCCGTAGACGCTGCCGGTGAGTTCGTCGGCCCACTGGCTGCGCACGATGTAGCGGAGGATCTCGGCGCCGGAGAGCGTCACGATGGCGAGGTAGTCGGCGCGCAGGCGCAGCGTGGGGAGCCCCCACAGCAGGCCCAGCACGACCGCCGAGGCCAGGCCGACGAGTACGCCCAGCAGCAGCGACCCGCCCGCGTCCACCACGATCGCGGTGCCGTAGGCGCCGACCAGCATCGAGGCGATGTGGCCGAGGTTGATGAGCCCCGTGAAGCCGAACTGCAGGTTCAGGCCGATCGCCGAGAGGGCGTAGGCGGCCGCCGCCAGACCGAAGGAACCCCGCAGGGCGTCGACGGTGATCTTCACCAGGTCCATCAGCCCACCCGTCCCCGCACGCCCATCAGCCCCTGCGGGCGGAACAGCAGCATGATGACGAGCATCCCCAGGCCGATGGCCGTCTTGAACTCGGCGTCGATCCAGTACGTGCTGAGCTCCGTCAGCAGGCCGACCAGGAACCCGCCCACCATCGCCCCGTAGGCGGTGCCGATGCCGCCGAGGATCACGCCGGCGAAGATCAGCAGCAGCAGCCGGAAGCCCATGTCCCATTCGATGGTCTCGCTGATGCCGAAGAACACGCCGCCGAGCGCCGTGAGGGCGCTGCCCACCACCCACGTCACCAGCAGGACCCGCTGGGTGTCCACGCCGGAGGCCTGGGCCAGGTCGACGTTGTCGGCGACCGCCCGCATGGCGGTGCCCATGCGGGTGTGCCGCAGCAGCAGGCCGACGATGAGGAGCAGGCCCGCCGAGACGCCGATGATGACGAGGTTCTTGGGCGGCGTGGACACGGTCAGGAACTCGACGGGCTCCTGGATGTTGTACTGCAGGTAGGAGCGGGGCCGGCGGCCGAAGATCACGATGATCAGGTAGCGGATCATCAGCGCCAGGCCGATGCTCACCAGCATCAGCGCCACGGTGCCGGTCTGCCGGCGCCGCAGCGGCCGCCACAACCCCAGCTCGAGGACACCGCCGAAGGCGCCGACCGCCAGCATGGCCGGTACCACCGCGGCGAGCAGGTGCCAGCCGGGGCCCGCCGCGGACGTGCTGAACAGGAACGCCAGCACCGCGCCGAGCGTCACGAGCTCGCCGTGGGCGAAGTTGACCAGCCGGCTGATGCCGTAGACGAGCGACAGGCCGATGGACGAGAGGGCGATGATGGCCCCGAAGCGGAAACCCAGGACCAGGAGGTTGGAGATCCGCTCGGCGCGGGTGACGGTCTGCGCGGCGCCCGGGCCGAGGGCGAACCGCACGGTCTTGCGCTGCCCCGGGGCCACCTCGACGGTGTCGAGTGAGACCCGCTCGGGGTTGGTGAGCGCCACACCGGCGGGCAACGTCCCGGTCCGCAGCCGCACCGAGTAGATCCCTGCCTCGGGTACCGCCACCTCCCACTGGCCGTCGGGCGCGCTGGTCGCCCGCCCGATCTCGGCGCCCCGCAGGCTGACCACGATCTCGACCCCTCCGACGGGCTGGCGCTCCTCGGCGCCGATGACCTCGAGGACGCCCCTGATCTGCTGGCCGTCGCCCGCCTGCGCCCCGGCGGGGCCGCCGAGCAGCCAGCCCAGGGTCACGGCCAGGGTGCCCGCCACCGCGAGGGTTCCGAGGAGCGCCGCCCCCCGGCTGCGCCGGCGTCCTCCCACCCCGCGGCCCCCGTGGCGCCCGCTACGGCGTACCGCTCGAAGGTGGCGCCGACAGCAGCGCCACCAGATCCTCCACGGGAGTAACCATGCCGGTATAGAAGGGTCCGAACTCGGCGTAGAGAGCCGATGCCCGGTCATAGCGAAGCGTGTAGACGACGTCCTTCAGATCATCGGGGCGCACCGCGAACAGCGTGACGCCCCACTCGAAGTCGTCGATGCCCGTCGAGCCGGTGACCACCTGCAGAACCCGGCCCGAGAAGTTCCGCCCCGACGATCCGTGCTCATACATGAGCTCCCGGCGCTCCTCGAAGGGCAGCGTGAACCAGTTGTGCTGCTCGCCGCGGCGCTTGGACATGGGATAGAAGCACCACGCCGGCTTGCCCGGCGGAGGCAGCTGCGGGTAGAGGCGCTGCCGCTTCAACTCCTCAGGCACGCCGGCCGCATACTCGGACACCTCGGTGAGCGACACGTAAGAGGCCACCACGACAAGCCCGGTTGTCCCCAGGTCCCGCTGCAGCAGCCGCAGGTTCCACAGGTCGGCGTCCAGCGCCATGAAGCCCACGTCGGCCTTGTGCCCAAGGATCGCCACCGAAACCACCTGCGTACCCCGCCCGGCGGCCCGCTGCACGGCCTCCGCCACGGCCTCACCGCTCCAACCCTCACCCAGCCGGCAGAACAGGTGCAACACGCCAAGCCCGACGTCCGGGCTCACGGGGTCGCGCGCGCTCTCGTGATCAGCAGGATCGGCCACGGGCTGAGGCTACCGGCGACCCTCGCCCGGGCGCAGGCCAACAACCGAGGGTGGGGGATGCCGGTGGACGCCGTAGGCGGCCATTCTAGGCCGCCGGAGCGCCACCGGTAGCGCCCGCCCGGGCAGCCGCAGACCCCCGCCCGGGGCGCCGACGACCGGTCAGTCGGCGTAGATGCGGACGGCGCCCTCCCGGGCGAAGCCGCCGAGCTGCAGGCCGGCCCGGCGGGCGACCTGCACGGCCAGCGCCGACGGCGCACTCACCGCCACGAGGGCGCTGAACCCCGCCGCCCAGGCCTTCTGGGCCATCTCGAAGGAGGCCCGGCCGCTGACGTAGAGACACAGCGAGGTGGCCGGCAGCGCCCCGTCCAGGAGCAGGCGGCCGACGACCTTGTCGACGGCGTTGTGGCGGCCGATGTCCTCCCGCACCAGCAGGGGCTCGCCGGCGCGGTCGGCCACCCCGGCGGCGTGCACCGCGCCGGTGGCGCCGAACAGGTCCTCCAGGCCGCGCATGCGGTCGGGAACGGCGGCCAGGGTGGCGGGCTCGAACGGTTCGGTCTCCGGCAGCGGGGCCAGCGTGTCGGCCAGCCGCTCCAGCGCCTCGGTGCCGCAGATGCCGCAGGCCGAGGAGGTGATGCCCAGCCGGGGCACCGGCGGCGGCCCCTCGCCGTCGGTCTCCACCGACACCACGTTGAACTCCGACTCGGCCGGCGGCCCCTCACCGCAGTAGCGGATGCGGCGGATGGCCGCACCGTCGAGCCACCCCTCGGCGTGGCAGAACCCCGCGGCCAGCTCGAAGTCGTGTCCCGGGGTGCGCATCGTGGTGGCCACGAGCACGTCGTCGAGACGGATCGAGAGGGGTTCCTCCACGATCAGGGTGTCGGGCTCGCGACGGAGGGAGCCGCCCTCGAGGCGGCCGGTGATGAACCGCTCCGTGCGGCCCCGGGCCACTAGCCGCCTCTCGCCCCGTCACCCGACGGGACATCGGGGTGGCCCTCGACGTTCTTGTACCAGACGGTCCGCAGCCCGTGCAGGGTCAGCCAGGGCTGGACGTGCTGCACGCAGTCGGTGTGCGGCGAGATCAGCGGGGCCAGCCCGCCGGTCCCGACGACCGTCGAGGGCCCGATCTCGGCCATGATGCGCCGGCACAGGCCGTCCACCTGCGCGGCGTAGCCGTAGATGGCGCCGGACTGCAGCGACTCGGCGGTGCTGGTGCCGATGACGTTGCGGGGTGCGGTCAACTCCACCGACCGCAGCGCCGCCGCCCGCTCGAACAGCGCCTCCAGGCTGATCTCGACGCCCGGTGCGATGACGCCTCCGAGGTACTCGCAGGCCGCGCTGATCACGTCGAACGTCGTGCCGGTGCCGAAGTCCACGACGATCGTGGGGCCCCCGTAGAGCGCCACGGCGCCCACGGCGTTGGCGATCCGGTCCGCACCCACCTCGCGCGGGTCGTCGTAGCGGATGGGGATGCCCGAGCGCACGCCGGGCGCGATCACGACCGGGTCGAAGTCGAAGTAGTGGGCGACCATCTCGCGCAGCGCCGCGGTGACCCGCGGCACGCCGGAGGCGACGGCGACGCCGGACACGTCGCCGAGGAGCTCCCAGCCCTCCACGGCGAGGAACCCGTCGATCAGCACCGCCAGCTCGTCGGCGGTGGCGTCGCCGTTGGTGGCCGACCGCCAGTGGCCGGCCAGGCCGCCCTCGGCGGTCTCGAGTCTCGCCGGGTCGCCGAGTTCGTACAGCCCGAGGACCGTCTGGGTGTTCCCCACGTCGATGGCCAGCAGCATGGTCAGGATTCCCCCCCGCCGTCTCCCCCGCTGCCGACGGTGGGTCGCAGCGTGGGGAACAGCACCACGTCGCGGATCGTCTCGGTGCCGCACAGCAGCATGACCAGGCGGTCGATGCCGAGGCCGAGGCCTCCGGTGGGCGGCAGACCGTACCCCAGCGCCCGCAGGTAGTCTTCGTCGGTTGTCATGGCCTCGCTGTCGCCGCTTTGGCGGCGGTGCTCCTGGGCGGCGAAACGGCTGCGCTGCTCGTCGGGGTCGGCCAGCTCGGTGAAGGCGTTGGCCAGCTCCCGCCCGGCGGCGACCGCCTCGAATCGTTCGGCCAGGCCGTCGCTGTGGCGATGGCGGCGAGCCAGCGGCGAGACCTCCACCGGGAAGTCGCACACGAAGGTGGGGTCCCAGATCTCGGACTCCACCCGGCGCTCGTAGATCTCCGCCAGGATGCGTCCGGCCGACCACTCCGCCTCGGTGGCGACCTCCAGGCGGTCGGCCTCGCGGCGCAGGTCCGCGGCGGCGGCGCTGCCGGGCCCGCCGGTGGCGGGAAGCTCGCGCCCGATGCACTCCGAGACCACCTCGGCCATCGTGGCGCGCCGCCACGGCGGCGCCAGGTCGAGGCTCCGCCCAGCCAACTGGAGCTCGGTGCTCCCGGTCGCCGCGGCGGCCGCGGCGGCGCTGAGCTCCTCGATGAGGACCATCATGTCGGTGTAGTCCGCGTAGGCCGCATAGAGCTCGAGCATGGTGAACTCGGGACTGTGGCGAGGCGAGAGGCCCTCGTTGCGGAAGATCCTCCCAAGCTCGAAGACACGGGTCATGCCGCCCACGATCAGCCGCTTCAGGTACAGCTCGGGTGCGACCCGCAGGTAGAAGTCGCAGTCCAGGGCGTTGTGGTGGGTGACGAAGGGTCGTGCCGCCGCCCCGCCCGGGATGGGGTGCAGCATCGGGGTCTCGACCTCGGTGAAGCCCCGCGCCGCCAGCTCGGCGCGGATCGCGGCGACCGCCGCGCTGCGGATCTCGAAGGCCCGCCGGGTTGCCGGTGAGACCCACAGGTCCACGTAGCGCTGCCGGTAGCGGGTGTCGGTGTCGGCCATGCCGTGCCACTTGTCGGGGAAGGGCCGGCGGGCCTCGGCGAGCAGGCGCCAGTCCTCCACCTGCACCGACAGCTCGCCCCGGCGGGTCTTCATGACCTCTCCGCCGGCACCGACCCAGTCGCCGATGGACAGCGCGCAGAACTCCTCGTAGTCGGGGGTGGCGGCGGCGGGCGCGAAGAGCTGGATGCGCGCGCCGCCGGCGTCGTCGAGGGTGCCGAAGCAGAGTCGGCCCTGCACCCGGCGCAGCATGAGCCGGCCGGCCACGGTCGCCCGGACGCCGGAGGACTCGCCGGCCGCCAGGTCGCCGTGGGCCGCGTGGAGCTGCGCCGCCGTGGCGGTCGGCTCGAAGCGGTAGGGGATGTCCCTGCGGTGGGTCACGGGCGTGCCTCGGGCTGGTGGGGCCGGCTGTTGGGGCCGGCTGGTGGGGCGGGTGGGCGTACCCGCAGGTTACGGCGGCGGGACGGTGGCGCCGAGGTTGTCGATCAGGCGGGCACCCCCGAGCTGCGCGGCCACCAGCAGCCGCAACTCGCCGGCGAGCGGTTCCCGCGGCTCCAGCGTGGCGGCGTCGACGACGCGGGCGTAGTCCACCCGGCCCAGCAGGGGCTCGGAGGCCAGCACCCCCGCCATCGCGGCCTCGACGGCCGCACTGCGTCGCTCCCCCGCCTCGATCAGCGCCGCCCCGGCGCGCAGCGACCGGTGCAGCACGCCCGCAGCGGCCCGCTCGGCAGCGTCGAGGTAGGCGTTGCGACTCGACAGGGCCAGGCCGTCGGGCTCGCGCACGGTGGCACAGCCGACGACCTCGACCGGCAGCGACAGGTCGGTGGCCAGGCGTCGCACCACCGCCAGTTGCTGCCAGTCCTTCTCGCCGAAGTAGGCCCGGCAGGCCCCGACGATGGCGAACAGCTTCGCCACCACCACACCCACGCCGGTCAGATGTCCGGGCCGGCAGGCCCCCTCCAGGGACGCCGACAGCCCGCCGAAGTCCAGGGAGGTGACCGGCGGCTCGGGGTACATCTCGGCCGTGCCGGGAGCGAACACCGCCGCGGCGCCCTCGGCGGCGCAGAGGCGCACGTCGTCGTCGAAGCCCCGGGGATACGCCGCCAGATCCTCACCGGCGCCGAACTGCAGCGGGTTCACGAAGATCGACACGACGGTCACGTCGTTCGCGGCGACCGACCGCCGCAGCAGGCTGAGATGCCCGTCGTGCAGCGCCCCCATGGTGGGGACCAGGCCGACCGCCGCGCCCCGGGCGCGGGCCGCCTCGCAGAACGCCCGTGCGGCGGCGACCGTGGAGAGCAGGTCGCTCAACGGCCGGCTCAGGCGCCGCCCAGCTCGCCGGCGCGGCGCACACCGTCGGCATTGCCGGGCGTCCAGCCGGGTGCCAGCCGGGGGGCCAGGTCGGCGAGGGGCACCATGACGAAGCCCCGCTCGTGCATCCGCGGGTGGGGAACGCTGAGGTCGGGATCGTCGACGGTCTCGCCCTCCACCCACAGCACGTCCACGTCCAGGGTGCGCGGTCCCCAGCGGACGCGCCGCCGGCGCCCGGCGGCGGCCTCCAATTCCAGAGCCGTCTTCAGCAGCTCGCGTGCGGAGCGCTCGGTGCGGAGCTCCACCACGATGTTGAGGTACGGCCCCTGGCCGGGAGGGCCCACCGGGTCGGTCTCGTAGACCGGGGAGATCGCCACCACGTCGTCCACGGCGGTGACGGCCGCCGCCAGCAGGGCCCGCCGGTCGCCCAGATTGGATCCCAGAGCCAGGAAGGCGCGTCTCACCGATCCGCGATCCGCCACGCCGGTGTCGCCGGCGGCTCGTCGATGCCGGTTCCCCCGGCGCCCGGGATGCCGGGCTCGCCGGCCCGTCCGCCGGGATCGTCGTCGCCGGGGCCGTCGTCGGGGGTGTGCATGCGCCTGATGCCGGAGGCGGCGACGCCCAGCACGGTCTCGCGACCCCGCTGGCCGACGGGGCGGCGCAGCAGACGCTCGGTGGCGTGCAGGGCCGACGGCACGTCGGCGTGGCGACCCATCCACAGCCAGTAGCCGGCGAGGAATCCCGCCAGCACGTCGTCGACGCGCTCGTGGTGCAGCAACAGGCGCTCACCCGCCTCGACGCGGCGGGTGATCTCGTCGTAGGCGGCCAGCATCGAGGCCACACCCGCGCCCTCGCCGAGGGGGAGGTGGCGGTGGGGCATCTCGAGTTCGTCGTAGCTGTGGAGGTTGTGCGGACCCGACAGCAACGACACGATGCAGTCGAAGTCGTGGCGGCGGATCCAGATGATCTCCTCGGTGCGTCGCACCGCCCGATGGTTGGCGCCGTAGCCGCCGGGGCGTTCGCAGATGGCGAGCCGATCCTTCAGCACCCAGATGAGGCTCCGCGGTTGGATGCCGTCCGCCCAGCGCCCCCTCATGGCGTCCCCACCGGCTGTTGGGCTCCGACCACCCGAGCCGCCTGCACAGTGGCGGCAACGTGGTGCGTGCGGAGCACCGCCGCTCCGGCCAGCATCGCCCGGACCGCCACCACCAGCGCCCCCTCCAGGCGGTCGGCCGAGTTGTCGGCCCCGTTGTCGCCGGGTGCGTCGGCCACCGGGAGGCGGCGCGCGTCGGCGGCGTCGTGCAGCTCGTCGATCAGGCGCCCGTCTCCGGTGCCCACCACGAGCGGCCGGCCGAGCGCCGCCAGTCGCTCCAGCCCGCCCAGCAGGTCGAGGTCCTCGGCGGCGGCGCGGCCGCAGCCGATGCCGGGATCCAGATAGATCTCCTCCACGCCTGCTGCGCTCGCCCGGTCGGCCTGGGCCTGCAGCGCCTCGAGCGTCTCGGCCACGATCCCCCCGCCACCGGGGGGCGTGCCGTCGGCGTCGCCGGCCGGTGACACGGCGGAGGGGGCCTGGACCGCCACCCAGCCGGCACCGGTCTCCGCCGCCACGCCGACCAGCGCCTCGCGGGCCGCGCCGGCCGCCGATGCGTCCATCGAGTCGTCACGGATGAGCGTGGCGCCCGCTGCGGCGGCCGCGGCCGCCAGCTCCGGGGAACCGGTGGCCAGGGCGACCCTCACGTCGCCGGCGAGTGCCCCGACCACGTTCGCCACCTGTTCGGCCTGCGGGGGCCCGCCGCGGGGTGGCGTGCACAGGATCTCGACGATGTCGGCGCCTTCGGAGATCATGCGCCGGCCGCCGGCCACCGTCGCACGCGTCAGGGATCGGCTGCCGTCGGCGAACGCGTCGGGCGTCAGGCGGAGCACGCCCATGACCTTCGTCTCCATGCTCGGACCGGATCCGTCTCGGCTTGTCCTGGTCGCAGGCTACCGGCGGATGCCCGGCGGTCGGCCCGCGGCGCTAGTCCGGCGCGGCGGTGCTCTGGTCGTAGATGCAGATGTACGGCAGGTTGCGATAGCGCTCGGCGAAGTCCAGGCCGTAGCCGATCACGAACTCGGGGGGAACCTCGAAGCCCACATAGCGCAGCTCGGCGGCGCTGGGGCGGCTGCCCTCGCGCACCAGCAGCGCGCAGACCTGCAGCGACGCCGGCCCCCGGGCCAGCAGCAGGTCGCGCAGGTAGGCCAGCGTGAGGCCGCTGTCCACGATGTCCTCCACCAGCAGCACGTCCCGATCGGCCAGGTCGACGTCCAGGTCCTTCAGGATGCGCACCACCCCGCTGGTCTTCGTGGAGGCGCCGTAGGACGACACCGCCATGAAATCCAGCTCCACGGGCAGGTCGATCTGGCGGATCAGGTCGCTCATGAACATGAACGCCCCCTTCAGCACCCCCACCAGCAGCGGCCGGCGCCCGGCGTAGTCGGCGGTGATCTCCTCGCCCAGTTCGACGATCCGCCGCTGCAGGGCGTCGGCGGCGATGAGTTCGGGCCCCGGCGGCGAACTCAGCCCGTTGCCCGATGCGCCGTCGGCTTGCGGTGCGGTGCTCATGGCGGGTCAGTCTGGCAGACGGTGGGGGTGCTCGCAGTCCGCTCCAGGTGCAGGCGCCGGGCGCTGCGGCGCACCCGCCAGCCGGCACCCACATCGGCGGCCCTGGCCTCGCCCAGCGCCACCGCCAGGGCCCGGTCCACCGCCGCCAGATCGGGGGGGTGCAACTCGCCGGTGACGCCGGCGCCGCGGGCATCGGTGATCCAGCGGCCCTCCGTGATCCAGCGGCGCAGGGCCCAGCGGGCCAGCGCGCGGGGCGCCGCCGCCAGCGCCGCGCAGTCGCGGGGATCCAGGTCGGCGACCGCCGCGTCCAGCGCCTCGACGGCTTCGCCGGCCAGCTCGGCGTGGCGGCACAGCAGCGGCGTGACGTCCCGCTCGAAGATCTCCCCCAGCAGCGGGATCAGCTCGTGGCGCACCCGGTTGCGGCGGATCGCCGGGTCGAGGTTCGACTCGTCGAGCACCGGCGCCAGCCCCGCCAGCCGGCAGACCTCCAGCGTGTCGGCGCGCCGCAGGCCCAGCAGGGGGCGGCGGCGCTCCTGCGGCATGGCGGCGACGCCCGCCAGCCCCGCGCCCCGCAACAGGTTCAGCAGGACCGTCTCGGCGCGGTCGTCGGCCGTGTGGCCCAGCAGGGCATCGGCGGGCAGGACGCCGTAGCGGGCGCTGCGGGCCCGCGCCTCCAGGTTGGGGCCCGGCGCCACCGCCACCGGCTCGCACCGGAAGCCCGCCCCGAGCGCCGCCGCGGCGGCGGCCACGACGGCGGCGTCATCGCCGGAGGTGGGACGGATGCCGTGATCCACGTAGACCGCGGTGACAGCCAGGCCGGCCGCGCCGGCCAGCACCAGCAGTGCGAGGGAGTCCGGGCCGCCGGAGACGGCGCAGGTCACAGCCACCCCGGGCGGGGGGAAGTTGCAGCGCCGCAGGTAGGGCTCGAGAGCTCCCTCGGCGCCGGAGGGCGTCGGGGCCTCGGTCAGGCCGCCGCGCGGGCGTTCATCCGCTCGATCCACAGCTTCGGGGACTTGATCTCGGCCATGTCGGGAAGGCAGTCGGGCGCCTCCCAGGCCCGCTCCACGAAGGCCGCGTCCTCCTGGCGCTCCACCGCGGCGATGAACGCCTCCCCCGCCTGGTACTGGTACAGCTTCGCCTCGATGCCCACGAGCCGCTGCAGCAGCTTGTTCAGCCCGCGGGCCGACGAGCGCCGGGCCCGCAGCACCCGGCCGAACCGGGCGGACTCCGAGAGGCGATCCGCCCCGGCGCGGTCCATCGTCACGTCGCCGTGGCCCTCGAGCAGGCTCATCATCCCCGACAGCTTGTCGAGGGTGCCCCGCTGGGACTCCGGCGCCAGCAGCGCCGTCAGCCCGCCCTGGCGGAAGAGGTCCTCGCCGCTGCGGCGGGCCTCCATGAGGCGGCGGGCGGCTTCCATCATGCGGCCGGGGTCGGGGTCGACCACGTCGAGAGCCTCGTCCACGAGACCCAGGAAGTGCCGGCGCAACCAGGGGATGCCCATGAACTGGGCCCGGTGGGTGGTCTCGTGCAGCGCCAACCAGAGGCGGAACTCGCGGCTGGGGAAGCCGTGGCGGCGCTCCAGGACGGCGATGTTGGGACCGACGTAGTACACCATGTCCTGGTCGTCGGGCTTGTCGTCCTCGATGATCAGCAGGTCGTACTGACCCAGCACGCGGGTGGACATCCAGCCCAGCAGCGCGCCCACCTCGGCGCCGCTCATCATGCGGGTGATCTCGTGCATCGGGCCCGAATCGTCGACACTCTCGGCCATGCGGTCGGTGAGGGGGCGCAGCAGCCGCTGGAACGACGCCACGTTGGCCCGGATCCACGAGCGGCGGTCCACCACCATGGCCCTCGCCCTGCTCGCCACCTCCAAGCCCGTGGCCTCGGCGACGAGGCGCTCGGCCTGCTCGGTGGCCTCGGAGAAGTCGCGGCCGATCGAGCGGACCGCCGGCGAGCGGAGATTCGGCTGCGTGCCGCGCTCGGCCACCCGGAAAGCGACCCGCTGGGCCAGATCCCAGTCGACGGCCTGGCTCACGGTGTGTCCCGATCAGCGGGGCCGCTACTCGGGGAGCCCGGACGGCGCCGCCCGGGACGCTCCGGCGGAGCCCCGGCAGGGCCGCTCACTCGGGCGCCCGCTCCTTGCCCCGCGGCGGGTAGCGCTGGCCGTGCACCACCTTGAAGTAGCCGGCGATCGTGGCGATGATCGCCAGGACCGTGAGCGCCACCAGCAGGGGTGCGATCCACCAGTGCCAGACAACCGCCATCAGGGCCACGGCCACATCCTAGAGGTCGGTGACGTCGATCTGGCTCAGGTCGATGCGCTGGAGGGTCTCGGAGATGCGGATGCGCAGCGACTCGGGCGCCTGCTCACGGCAGTGCAGCGCCACGAGGCTCTGCACGTTCAGCTGCGTGTCGAAGGTGGCGACACAGGGTGCGCAGTTCTCCAGGCCCCGGCGCAGCGCGGCGATGCGCCCGGGGTCGGGGATGCCCTCGGTGGCCTGCAGGATCCGCTGGGCGGCGTGCGGGCAGGCGCCGGGTGTGCCCGAGCACTCGGCGAGCGGCCCGAACGGGTCGGGGGGCGGGAATTCGTTCATCTCTGCGCTCCGGGGGATACGGCCGCAACCGGGGAGTCGTCGTCGACGAGGCCGCGGGCCTCCCCGAACTCTTGCAACGTCTGGCGCAGCCGCTTTCTTCCGCGATGCAGCCGGCTCATGACCGTGCCGATGGGAACGTCGAGGATCTCGGCGATCTCCTTGTAGGCGAAGCCCTCCACGTCGGCCAGCAGCACGGCCACGCGGTAGCCCTCCGGGAGCGCTTCGATGGCGTCGCGCACCTCGCTGGAGGTGAGCCCGTCGAGCAGCTCGTCCTCGGCGCTGCGGGACAGCCGGGCGCTGTCGGCGCCGCCGAGACCCCGGTACAGGTAGAGGGTGTCGGTGTCGCCGAGGTCCACCTCGTCGGGGCGGCGCTTGCGGCGCCGGTACTCGTTGATGAACAGGTTCGTGAGGATGCGGAACAGCCAGGCCCGTAGGTTGGTGCCCTCGGCGAAGCGGTCGAAGCCCTTGTAGGCCCGCAGGTAGGTCTCCTGCACCAGGTCCTCGGCGGCGGCGTCGTTGCGCGTCATGCGCCGGGCGGCGCCGTAGAGCTGGTCCATGTACGGCATCGCCAACTCGGCGAATCGAGCCCGATCAGCCACCCCACCAGCCTAGAAGCCACCCACCCCACTCAATCGCCGCCCAACGGCACGTTGAACTTCAGGCCGGGACGATGCGCAGGGGCGTGTGCCGGGCGATGGTGTCGAAGTCGCGATCGCGTTGCAGGACGGGTACGTCGAGGCGGATGGCGACCGCTGCGATCAGGGCGTCGGTCTGCGAGCGCAGCGTCTCGCCCCGCCGGCGGAGTTCCCGGTGGATCCTGGCGGCGTCGAGCCAGTCGAGTCGCGGGGTGAGCCCCTCGACGTGCTGCGCCACCAGCAGCCGCTGCAGGGAGCCGACCGAGTCGCGCTGGGCGCCGGCCATGACCTCCAGCAGGATCGGGTCGATCACCACGACTTCTCGCTTGGCTATGGCCTCCCGCATCCGGTGGGCTTCGGCCGATCCCGTTGCTCTGAGGAACTCGATCCAGGCCGACGTGTCAGCCAGCAGCACCGCTGCCCCAGTCGCCGAACCGGTCGGCCCGCATGGCGTCGAGGTCGCCCTCCCAGCCGGCGCCCTCCATGGCGAGCTGCTCCTCGACGCTCATCAGCCCGCCCCCCAGCAGGCGCTCCAGGGCGAGGTGCACCGCCTGGCGCTTGGTGTGCAGCCCGAAGGTGCGCATGACGCGCTCGATGAGGTCGTCGTCGATATCGATGTTGGTCCGACTCACAGCCGCAGACTACACCATTATGTGTATTGATGTGTAAGAACGGCGGCACGCCGGCGATAATCCGCGGAGCCCGAGCGGGGAATCGAACCCCGGACCTATTCATTACGAGTGAATCGCTCTGCCGACTGAGCTACTCGGGCACCGACCCCACCGGGGAACCACCCCGACGAGAACCTCGCCAAATGCTAACGGCCGACAGCCCCGGGCCCCACGAGCACAGACCGGCAGGACAGCGACCATGCAACTAGTCCGAGCGCTCGTCCCTGCGGATGCTGTCTATGAGCCGCCACACCCCGGAACTCGGATTCGAGCCAGGCTCACTAACGCCCAGGTGTCGTGAATCCAGATCCTGTGCTCGCCGCTTGGCATCCCCGTAGCCGTTGCGGATCGTGGGCCACACGTCTTCGGGAATCGACTTTCCGCTGAGCAATCCCAGGTCCGTAGCTCGACGTTGGATCTCGTGGCGATGTACCTCCGCGGTCCAGTCCTGAACGTGGAGAACGAGCCACAACTCGAAGCAGGGGTTCGAGACGGCGGTCCGGATGCCCGCGTCGCGGGCTTCGGATACGGCGCTGTTGAGGTCGGGATGAGCATCGACGTCGAACACGCACCAGATCTCGTCGAACTCGGGATCCCTGCGAGACCGCGACTTCTTCTGCTCACGAGCGCGACCCACGAGGGTCATCGGCGCGCACCCGGCGGAGTCCTTGTCGATGTCGAGGCGAACACCACGATTCCGACGAGTCCAAGACTTGATGTAGTCGGGTTCAGTCACCTTGCCTTCGGCAAGTACACGGATGACGCGGCGCGTGCCTCGAGTCGCGCCGTCATGGCGCGATGGCCGTCTCGGTGGGCGGTTCATGCCTCGGCCGGCTCGGTAGCCCTGACGTACTCCGCGGGATTGATGATCGGGACGCCGCCGTAGCGGCCCTGCATGTAGCGACGCTCGATGGCTTCATCGTGGCGAGGGCGGAAGTCCGAGAGAGGGTAAACGGTGGTGACGCCGTCGGACTGCTTCTCGGTGATCCAGATCTGATCCCGCTCCAGAACGCGGTCCTTGCTGTCGCCGAGGAGGGTGACGTCGTGCGCGTTGAAAATCAACTGCGCCGCACTGGGGTTGGTTCGCGGACTCTGGAAGAGCCAGATGACGTCTCGCACCAAGTGAGGATGCAAGCTGGCGTCCAACTCGTCCACGAGCAACACGCTTCCGCGCTCGAGCGCGTCCAGCACAGGGCCGATGAGCCCAACCCAGACGAGGGTGCCCATCGACTCGTGAAGCCTCGAGAGTTCAACGTTGCCCCACGGGCCGCTGTGAATCAGTTGAATTGAGTCATCGAGCGGATACTCCTCCTCGTCCTCTCCGTCGGCACTTGCGTCGGCACGCCTCCATACGCGACTCGCCTCGCGAGCACGTTCCTGAAGCTCTGGATCGACCGGATCGCGGACAGCGTCGACGATTCCGAGGTCGGCGGCACGCAGTAGGGCAAGAACGCGTTCGCGGTCCCGTTGCTGCTCCAGCAGTTCGATAGTCCGGACAACCTGTCCGTCCCGGTCGGCGCGCTCATTGAAGTGGAGATTGTTCTGGAACCATGCGAAGAGTGGAGCCAGCGGTTCGAACGCGGCAGCGCCCGCGACTGACAGCAGAGGAATGTGAGGGCGGACGAACTGTTGCAGGTTGCGGCCGACCTTCCGGAACGGCGGACCGAACACAACATCATCCTTGACCGCATCATCGTCGTCGACCGGGCTTCGTTCGCGCCGGAAAACTAGAGCCTGCTTTCCGTTTGGATAGTGGTACCCGTACTCGCTCACGACAGCGGAGCGGCCGACCTCAAGGCCGTACTGCCAGCGAACACCGTGCACAATGAGGTCGACTTCGTACCGTGTCGGCCGGAAGAAGTTCTTGAGCACGTCGAGGTCGTGCTGCGTCTGTACCTCGTCAGGGCGAACGGGAAACGGTACAAGTCCAAAGGGCTCATATCTCCACCAGGGGACTCTCCTGTGCGCGGCAAGGTCCGCCTGCGCCTGGAACGACTCGACGACGAGCGAACGCAGGTCAGCCATCGCCTTCAGCAGCGTGGACTTGCCGGAGGCGTTGGCGCCAAAGATGCCGACAGCAGGCAGGACGCGCACCGGTTGGCTCGCGGTCGGCATATCGCGGAGGATGGACTTGGGGGTGAGCCGCCCGGCAAGGAGGGACAGATTCACCTCGTCGCGATAGGAGCGGGCGTTCTCTGCCGTGAAGGAGAGCAGCGCGCTAAGGGGCCTCTGAGACGATTGATTTGACGTCATAACTGCATTTTAGCGGATTTGTCTCTCAAATATGGCATTAATGTCTGATTGGCCGAAGACTAGGCCGTGAATCCGGAAATCCCGATCCTTGGTTAGGACCTAGGAGACGTCCGGGGGAAGGTGGGGCCAGGGGGCGGTGGCTTCTATCTGGGCGGCGACCTGCAGCAAGACGTCCTCGCGGGCGTAGGCGGCTGCGAGTTGGGCGCCGAGGGGGAGGCCGCCGGCGGTGTGGCCCATGGGGACCGAGATGGCGGGCTGGCCGCTGAGGTTGAAGGGCAGCGTGAAGGTGCCGTAGGGCAGCGAGTTGACGAAGCTCGCCAGGACGTTGTCGGGGGTGGACACCAGCTCGCCGATCGGCGGGGCCGGTTTGGCCGTCGTGGGGGTGATGAGCAGGTCCCAGCCGTCGGCCCACCATTCGGCCATCGCCCGGCCGAACAGCTGGGTGGCGGTCTGGGTCTTCAGCATGTCGGTGGCGGGGGTCTTGCGGCCGCGTTCGGCCGAGAACCAGGTGCCCGGCTCGACGTCCTGCTCGGTGAGCGGCCGGCCGATCATCTCGCCCACCTGGTCGAGGGCGAACGCCGTGCTGACGCCCCAGGTCTTGGCGAAGTTGGCCAGCAGGCGCTCGTCGGTCAGGGCCGCCGGACCGGTGGCCTCCACGCTGTGGCCGAGTTGTTCCAGCAGCAGCGCCGCCCGCTCGGCGGCGGCGACGCATTCGGGATCCACCTCCACCCTGCCGTCGCCGGGCGAGGGCACCCACAGGCCGACGCGCAGCCGCCCGGGTTTGCGGAACATCAGCTCGGCGAACGGGCGCTCCGGTGCCGGGGCGATAACGGTGTCGCCGGGGAACGGCACGGCCTGGACGTCCAGCAGGGCGGCGGTGTCCCGCACGGTGCGGGCCAGCACGTGCACCACCGACAGGCCCGACTCGTCCTCGACGGGGCCGTTGGAGACGCGCCCCCGGGACGGCTTCAGTCCCACCAACCCGCACAGCGCGGAGGGGATGCGGATCGAACCCCCTCCGTCGCCGCCGCCCGCCACCGGAACCATGCCCGAGGCCACGGCCGCGGCCGAGCCGCCCGAGGAGCCGCCGGGGCTGTGCCCGGTGTTCCACGGGTTGCGGGTGGGGCCGTAGGCGAGCGGCTCGGTGGTGGCGATCAGGCCCAGCTCGGGCGTGTTGGTGCGGCCCACGAAGGTGAACCCGGCCCGGCGCAGGCACGTGACCTGGTTGCCGTCGGTCGGGTGCACGTAGCCGGCATCCCGCAGCGCCACCATGCCCAGATGCACCGGATCACCCGCCGAGGCCGGCCAGAGATCCTTCAGCAGCATCGGCACGCCCCGGAACGGCCCGTCGGGGAGGTCCGGCGCCTCAGCGGCGGCCAGCGCCTTGTCGTACAGCTTGTGGATGACGGCGTTCAGCTCGCCGTCGCGGGCCTCGATCCGCCGGATCGCCGCCTCCGCCAACTCCCGCGGCAAGACCTCCCCCGCCCGCACCAGCCCCGCAAGCCCGACGGCGTCATGCGCCAGGTAGTCCCGTTCGTCGATCATCGTGCTACTCCCACCCAATGGCGAGGGTGGGGGCCGGGGGGTCGATTCGCGACGCCTTGCGCCCGCGCGAAGGAGCGAACGGCACCCCGGCCCCCGCCCGGACAGACCGACAACCGAGGGAGGGGACGCCGGGGGGCGGCGCCGGATCGATTTCGCCAGACGATCCGCCGACGGCCACCGGCGGACCCGACCGGACAGGGGCCGACACCCTCATGACTCCGGGGCGAAGGTGTCGATCATCAGGCGCACATCATCGCCGAGGGGGTAGAGGATGGGGCAGGTGCAGCCGTTGTTGCGGTAGTGCTCCACTTGCTCCAGGCACTCCTCGGGCGTGCCGGCGGCGCAGATCATCTGGACGACCTCGTCGGGCACCAGCTTGGACGCCTCCTGCACCTGCTCGAGGGTGGCGGGCCAGGTGAGTACCCGCCCCACGTCGGCGAGCAGCGACTCCGGCACCCCGGATGCCTTCATGATGTGCGGCTGCTGGCCCAGGTACTGGGTGACCAGCAGGCGGGCGCCGTCGAGGGCGGCCTGGCGGTCCTCGTCCACCGAGCAGACCACGAGCTGGGGCCGGTCGAGGTCGTCGACGGAGCGGCCGGCCTTGGCGGCGCCCCGCTCCAGGGCCTCCATGGCCCGCTGGTTGTAGGTCGGCGACACCAGGTAGTTCAACACCACCCCGTCGGCGATCTCGCCGGTGAGCTCCATCATCTTCATGCCGGTGGCGCCGATGTAGATGGGCACGTCCTTGGGCCGGCGCTCCTGGAAGACGTAGTCCAGCTCCACGCCGTCGAGCTGCACGAAGTCGCCGTCGTAGGTGACGTTCTGGTCGGCCAGCAGGGCCCGCACCGACTCGACCACCTCGCGCATCTGGCGCAGCGGGCGGGCCCGGTCGATGCCCACCTTGCGGGCGAGGGGGTCCCACCAGGCGCCGACGCCCAGCAGCACCCGCCCCGGGGCCAGGTCGTCGAGGGTGGAGAAGGTGGCGGCCAGCAGGGCGGCGTTGCGGGTCCACGACGCCACCACGCCGGAGCCCACCTTGATGGTGTCGGTGACGGCGGCGAAGGCGGCCATCGGCACGGTGGCCTCGCGCACGAGGCGGCTCTCGGCCTGCCAGACGGCTTCGAAGCCCTTCGCCTCGGCGTACTGCACGTACTCCATGGCCTCGCGCAGCGGATGCGCGTCCTGCAGGTACATGGCCACGCGGGTGCTGTCGCTCATGGGGTCCTCCTGGTGATTCTCAGTCGAGGTCGTCGAGGCGGCGGAAGAGGCGCTGGGCGGCCTCGGCGGCCTTGGCTCGGATCTCAGCGGCGTCGACCCGGGTGGGTCGGCCGTCGGCCCAGACCACCTCGCCGGCCACCGCCACCCGTTCGGCCCGCACGCCGGGGCTGAATGCCAGGTGCCAGGGCTCCATGGCGGCGTAGTTCCAGGTGACCGTGTCGTTGCGGGCCTCCGGCATGAGGTCCCAGCCGGCCGACAGCCACTGCCAGGGGGTCTCGGGCGAGGCGGTCACGTCGCTCTCCCGCAGCCGCACGTAGGCGATGCGGAACTCGTCCAGCATGTCCGAGCCGATGCCGTCGGTGCCCAACGCCACCGGATTGCCGGTCGCCTCGAACCGGGCCGGGCGGGCGTAGCCCACGGCGTTGTTCATGTTGGAACGGGGGTTGTGCACGAGGGTGCCCTGCAACTCGTGGTCATCGGGCAGGTGCACCCCGTGGATCAGCAACCAGTCCGGGCGGCTCAGGTCCCGCAGGCGCTGCGCCGCCGAGGCGTCGGCCTCCCCCTCGGCCACATGGGTGTGAACGCCGACGCCGAGGTCGGCGGCCAGGCCCGCGGCAGCCTCCAGGGTCTCGTCGGTACACGTGAACGCCGCATGGAGGCCCACATACCCCTCGCCACCCTCGCGCAGGAACCGCTCGTTCTCCGCCAACCCACGCCGGGCGCCGTCGGCACCATGACGGTCGGTCACGCCATAGGTGCAGCTCGCCCGCACCCCCACCTCGGCACACGCATCGGCGATCACCGAGAGCGACCCCTCGATGGCATTGGGCGACTCGTGATGATCGATGACCGCCGTACACCCCACCTCCAGGCACTCCAACGCCCCCAACATCGCCGACCAGCGGATCAGATCCAGATCCAGCGCCCGATCCAACCGCCACCAGATCAACTCCAGAATCTCCAGGAACCCATGCGGAGTCCGCGGCGGCGCCGGCATTCCCCGCGCCAACGCCGAGTACAGATGATGGTGCGAACAAACCAGCCCCGGCGTGGTGTAGCGGGAGGTCATCGGCTCAGGACGCTCATCGGCGGATCAACGGCAACACGGGTAGGGCGGGGATGCCGGTGGACGCCATAGGCGGCCATTTTCAGAGGCCGCCGGAGCGCCACCGGCAGCGCCGCCCGGACAGACGCCAACACCCGAGGGGGCACTTCAGACAGTGGCGGGTTGGACGGGGGTCTCGGTGTGCGCCGCGGAGCCGTTGCCGGCGGACCCGTTGCTGCCGTTGCCGAACGGGCCCCAGGGGCGCTCGCGGTTGGCGTCGTTGCGCATGGGCAGCTCGCTGCGCCAGGTGCCGTCGAAGTCCTGCAGGGCGGCGGCCACCGCCCCGGCCGTGGGCACCAGGCCGATCTCGCCGACACCCTTGATGCCGTAGGGCGAGTCGGGCTGGGGCACCTCCACCAGCATCACGTCGACCGGCGGCATGTCCTTGGGCCGCACGATGGCCAGGCTGCGCAGCGTGGCGTTCAGCGGGCGCCCGTCGGCGTCGGACGGGAACCCCTCGGTGAGCGCGTACCCCAGGCCCATGTGCACCGAGCCCTCGATCTGGCCCTCGCAGAGCGTGGGGTTCACGGCCTTGCCGACGTCGTGGGCGGCCAGCACCCGGGAGACCTCGCCGCTCTCGGGGTCCAGCTCCACCAGCTGGCAGGCGAACCCGAAGCACGAGTGGATCGTGGGGTTCTCTATGTCGTCGCGCAGCGAGTTGGTCCAGTCCACGACGTATTCGCCCTCGTAGTCCACGCCCTCCCGGCAGCCGTCGGCCAGAGCCACCCGGCAGGCGTCGGCCACCGAGCCGGCGCCCATGAGGGTGCCCCGGCTGCCGGTGGTCTGCCCGGCGCCCAGCTCGCGGGTGGTGTCCACGATGACCCGCACCTTCTCGGCGGCCACGCCCAATTCGGTGACGGCGACCTGCTGGGCCACGGTGTGCACGCCCTGGCCCATCTCGGTCCAGCAGTGACGCACCTCCACGGTGCCGTCGGGCTCGAAGCGCACGACCGCCTTGGCCACCTCCCGCAGCCCGTTGCCGAGGCCGGAGTTCTTGAGGCCCAGGCCGATGCCCACCGGCCGGCCGGCGGCCCGGGCGGCGTCGTAGGTGGGCTTCACGGCGTCGAGGCACACCCGGGCGCCCACGCAGCCCTCGTCCATGATCTGGCCGGGACCCCACACCGAGCCCGGCGTGACGACATTCCGGGAGCGCATCTCCCAGCCGTCGATGCCCACGGCTGCGGCGAGGCGGTCCATGACGCCCTCCATGGCGAACTGGGCCTGGTTGGCGCCGAAGCCCCGGAAGGCCCCGCAGACCGGGTTGTTGGTGCGGGCCGCCACCGACTCCACGTCGACGTTGGGCACCGTGTAGGGGCCGCTGGCGTGGCCGGCGGCCCGCTCCAGCACCTTCATGCCCACCGAGGCGTAGGGGCCGGAGTCGCCGATCATGCGGATCAGCAGGGCGGTGAGGCGGCCGTCGGCGTCGCAGCCGGCGGTGTAGTCCATGCGGATGGGGTGGCGCTTGGGGTGCAGCAGCAGGGACTCCTCCCGCGACAGCGTGCACTTCACCGGCTTGCCGAGCAGGTGCGCGGCCAGCGCCGTCTGGGCCTGGTTGGACATGTCCTCCTTGCCGCCGAAGGCGCCGCCGTTGCTGACCAGCTCGACGGTCACCATGGAGGGGTCGATGCCCAGCACCGAGGCGATCTGGTTGCGGTCGTCCCAGACGCCCTGGCCGCCGGAGTAGACGTACAGGGCGCCGTCGGGGCGGGGCACCGCCAGGGTGGATTCGGGCTCCAGGAAGGCGTGCTCGATGCGCTGGGTCTGGAACGTCTCGGTGATGACGTGGGCCGAGCCGGCCAGCGCCCCGGCGACGTCGCCCCGGGCGTACTTGGAGACCGACAGCACGTTGCCGTCGAGCTGCCAGACGGCGTCGGGGGCGTCCTGCACGGCGGCGACGGGGTCGACGATCGGGTCCAGCGGCCGGTACTCGATGTCGATGAGCGTGGCGGCGTGGCGGGCCGTCTCCCGGTCGGTCGCCACGACGATGGCCAGGATGTCGCCCAGGTAGGCGGTGCGGCCGCCCTCGGGAATGAACACCGGCCAGTCCGTGTGGATGATGCCGACCCGCAGCTCGCCGGGCACGTCCGCGCCGGTGAAGACGGCCTCCACGCCGTCGACGGCCAGCGCGGGGGCACAGTCGATGCGCAGCACGTCGGCGCGGGCGTGGTCGGCGAGGCGCACCGCGGCGTGCAGGCAGCCCTCGGGGACCATGTCGTCGATGTAGGGACGGAAACCGCAGGCCAGGTCGGTGGCCTCGTAGCGGATGCCCCGGGTGCCGACGATGCCCGGCTGCTCCAAGGCGGGTTCCTTGCCGTGGGTCAGGTCCTCCACGGCGTCGAGGATCTTGACGTAGCCGGTGCAGCGGCAGAGGTGGCCGCCGAGGTGGCGCGAGGCCTCCTCCCGGCTCAAGTCGGCGCCCTTGCGGTCGATGAGGGCCTTGGCCCGCACCAGGATGCCGGGGATGCAGAAGCCGCACTGCAGGGCGCCGTGGTCGGCGAAGATGCCGGCGTAGCGGTCCCGCTCGGCGGGGTCGAAACCCTCCAGGGTCACGACCGAGGCCCCCTCCACCTTGTCGAGGGGCACCTGGCAGGCCACCCGGGCGCGGCCGTTCAGCAGCACGGCGCAGCAGCCGCACTGGCCGGTGGGCGAGCAGCCGTCCTTCGGCGACATGACGCCCAGCTCGGCGCGCAGGGCCTCCAGCAGGTGGGGGTGGTCGTCACGGCACGTCACGGTGGTGCCGTTGAGCTCGAACTGCGCCACGGTGATTCCTCCTGTCTGTCTGTCTGTTCAGCTCGGGTCGGGTCGGGTCGGTTGCGGGCCGGCGGTCGGTTCAGGACCGATGGTCGGTTCAGGACCGGCGGGGATTGCGGTCGGGGTGCAGGGCGATGTCGGCGGGGCGGATCGGCACCCGGTTCAGCGGCAGGCCGGTGGCCCGGCGGACCGCGGCCACCACCGCCGGCGTGGAGGAGATGGTGGGCGGCTCGCCGATGCCCTTGGCGCCGAACGGGGCGCCCGGCTCGGGCTCCTCGATGAGGCGGGCGATGCGCACGTCGCACATGTCCAGCGCCGTGGGGATGAGGTAGTCGGTGAAGCTGGCGTTGCGCACCTTGCCGCGGTCCAGGACGATCTCCTCCATCACGGCCAGGCCCACGCCCTGGGCGATGCCGCCCTCTATCTGGCCGACCGCCTGCTGCGGGTTCAGGATGCGGCCCACGTCCTGGGTGGTGGCGACCTCCACGGTGCGCAGCAGCCCCAGGTCGGCGTCCACGTCCACCACGGCCCGGTGGGCGGCGAAGGCGAAGGACACGTGCGGCTCGCCCTGGCCGTCGTCGTCGACGGTGGTCGTGGGGGCGTGGTGGTACTCGATCTCGTGGCGGAACTCCCGCTCGGCGGTGACGTCGGCCAGGTCGCGGCTGAGGCCGCTGGCGGAGACCACCTGGCCGTCGCGCAGGCTCAGCTCGCCGGCCGGGATGCCCGTCTCGGCGGCCATGTGGGCCAGCACCTTGTCGCGCACGCCCTCGCAGGCGGCCAGCACCGCCCCGCCCGACATCCAGGTCTGGCGGCTGGCCGAGGACGACCCGGCGGAGCCGATGGCGGTGTCGGCGGGGTTCAGCAGCACCTGCTGGACGCCGAGCACCTCCCGGGCGATCTGCTGGGCGAGGGTCACGAACCCCTGGCCCACCTCCACGCAGGCGCAGGTGACGGTGGCCACACCGTCGGACAGCCGGCAGGCCGCCGTGGAGTAGTCGTCGAAGCCCTCGGAGAACATGAGGTTCTTGATGCTGGCGGCGAAGCCGACGCCCCGGCGCACGTGGCTGCCGTCGGCGGTGCGTCCGGCTCCGCCGGGGCGGGCCATGGCGTCGGCGGCGCCGTTGCCGCCTGCACCATTGCCCGCCCCGTCGGTTCCTTGCGGGAGCGGGTACTCACCCAGGGCCTCCAGCAGTTCGGCCACGGGAGCGGTCCCGGTGATCTCCTGGCCGGTGATGAGCGTGTCGCCGGGCTCCAGGGCGTTGCGCAGCCGCAGAGCCAGGGGGTCGATCCCCAGGGCGTCGGCCAGCTTGTCCATCTGGGCCTCGTGGGCGAAGCAGACCTGCACCACGCCGAAGCCCCGCATGGCCCCGCACGGCGGGTTGTTGGTGCGCATCCCCCAGCCGTCGACGACGGCGTTGGGCAGCTTGTAGGGGCCGCCGGCGAAGAAGCAGGCGTTGGCCAGCACCGCCGCGGTGGTGGAGGCGTAGGCGCCGCCGTCCAGGACCACCTCGGCCTCCACCTTGACGAGATCACCGTCGGCGGTGGCGTGGTGGCGGTAGCGCATCCGGGCCGGGTGGCGGTGCACGTGACCGAAGAACGACTCCTCGCGGTTGTAGAGCATCTTCACGGGGCGCTGGGTGTGCAGCGCCAGCAGGCACAGGTGGATCTGCAGGGTGACGTCCTCGCGGGCGCCGAAGGCCCCGCCCACCCCGGCGAGGGTGAGATGCACGTCGGCGGGTGCCAGACCCAGGGCCTCGGCGATCTGGCGCTGGTCGTTGTGCAGCCACTGGGTGGAGATGAACAGCTCCACGCCGCCGTCGACGGTGGGCATCGCCATGCCCGACTCGGTGCCCATGAAGGCCTGGTCCTGCATGCCCACTTCGTAGTCGCCCTCCACGATGACGTCGCCGGTGGCGGCGGGGTCGCCGTGGCGGATGCGGATGTGGCGGAACAGGTTGCCGTCGGGGTGGAGGGGCGGGGCGTCCGCGGCGGCGGTGGCGTCGGTGACGGCTTCCAGCGGCTCGTAGTCCACGACGATGGCCTCGGCGGCCAGCCGGGCGGTCTCGGGATGGTCGGCGGCCACGAGGGCCACCGGCTCGCCGCAGTAGCGGACGGTGTCGCCGGCCAGGACCGGCTGGTCGGCGTGCTCGATGCCGAAGATGCCCGTGCCGGGCACGTCGTCGGCGGTCAGCACGGCCCGCACACCGCCGATGGCCAGGGCGGGGGCGATGTTGATGGAGCGGATGCGGGCATGCGGGTGCGGCGAGCGCAGGGCCTGGCCCCACAGCATGCCGTCGGCCCACAGGTCCGAGGAGAAGGCGAAGGCCCCGGTGGTCTTGGGGATGCCGTCGGGCCGCGCCACGCTCTCGCCGATACGCCCGGTCGTGCGGGGCCGCGCCGGAGCCTCCACGCCGGCGGCCGCGCTCAGCACAGCGCCCGCCCCGGTCGTTCCGGCCATCGATCCCACCACCTCAGGCTCATCGGTCACCAGCCGCGTCACCCCGTAAGTACACACCAACTTTTACATTTTGTCAAAGAATGGGCGCACCGACGGACGCCGTCGGGCACCGGCTCATGCGCCTGAACTGCTGAGAGCGGGATGGAGGGCGGTCATGGTAGAGTCTGTCTAGTGCTGCACGCAGTGCCGTTGAGTTGCCGACCGCAAGGAACTCGGGTGCCGCAGCGGAATGCCCGAGGCTCCGTTGAGTACGGGCTTGTGCTTTGACCGCCGATTCAACAAGCGGCGTCCCTGTTGCTATCCTGCCCACTCCACCGCTACCGGAAAGGCTCTGATCGGCGATGAGGGAAACTCTGCTCGTCATCACCGCCCGGAACATCAGCGGTCCCCTGCTCGCGGAGATGGCTCAGTGGCTTGGGAGCACCTTCATGTCGCCCGAGCCCGACGACGCCGACGAGTTTCTGCGACAGGTCTGGCAGGAGGTTGGCGATGACCTGCGCGGTGCCATGAAGCGGTACCCGTTGGAGCAGGCCGCCGGCGACGCCGGCTACTCACTGTCTTCCTCGCCTGCGTGACCGACCATCCGATCCGGCCGGAGGAGGTCGAGAACGCATCTCAGCCGCCAGCGGGAGCGGACGTGCAAGTCGCGATGTACCAGCGCGAAAGCCCGTTGCCCCGACCGGAGGAGCTGCGGGGCTACTTCGACATCTCTGCCGACGTCGGTGATCGCATCCTCAAGATGGCTGAGCAGGCCGCGAATCACCGCCACGAGATGCAGCGCAAAACTCTGTCGTCGAGTGTGGTCTTGGTGTTGTGCACAACTGTCATGATCCTCGCGATCGTGGCGGGCGCTGTTTGGCTTGCCATTGCGGTCACTCCCGCCGGCGGTGTGGCGCTCGGGCTCAGCCCGGTCGGCTGGATCGTCGTGACAATCCTGCTGGCCCGCCGTGGCCGTCGTCGCGAGCAGTCCGAAGATCGTTGATCGACTGATCTCAAGTCCAAGCAACTTGTTTCGGCTGTCGGCACTGCCCAACCTGCGGCCACCACCGGAGATTCGAGATCGGTCGCGAGCCGCTGGAACGAGCGGCGACTGCTTGGACTCTGAATCCTGTGGCCTTGTCCGGTCGAAGTGCTCTTGACATTTTGGCAATGGATTTCGGGGCGTCAGGGGTCGCCGGGGTGTCCGGGCCGCGGGGCGGGTGACATCGGCGAGACTCGGGGCGACGGTGTTATACCAGATTGGTATAAGTTGGGATCGTGGATCTGAACATCAAGGGGCTTGATCCGGCGGTCGGTGAGCGGTTGCGGGAGCAGGCCGAGGCGGCCGGGGTGTCCGTGCAGCAGTACCTGCGCGGGGAGTTGACGCGGATCGCCGCACGCCGGTCGCCGGCCGAGTTCGCCGGCGGCCGCGAACCCATGAGCCGCCCGGAGTTCGAGTCGATCCGTCGACAGCTGCGCGACATCGATGCCACAGAGCGTCGTCTGTGACGCCGGAGGCGTACTGGCCGCCTCGGGCGCCCTCGCCGGGACGGTGCCCGCCGACGCCGAGTTCCTGGCGCTCGACTGGTCGGCGGTGACGGTCGGGCGCTTGCTGGCGGCCCGCCACGAGGGCAACCGGGCACGGATCGAGACGGAGATCGGGCTGGCTCTGGCGGTCGTGGACGAGTGGTTCCCCGTCCGCACCATCGTGGCCACCACTCTCGACCGCGCCGGGCTCAGCGCCGTCGATGCGCTGGACTCGTGGTCGGCACTGGTCCTGGCCGAGCAACTGGGACTACCGCTGTTCACCACCTCCGACGAGGTGTCGAGCGAGCGGATCGAGATCCGCCGGCCCTGGTAGCGGAGCGGCTGTCGTATCGCGGCGGCGGGGACGTGGCCCGCGAGCGAATCAGACTCGTGCGGACTGCGCTCCGATGAGACCGTCACTTGGCTGGGCCGACAACACATACGGGCAGCATCGCGTGCCCGCCGGGCGGTTCAGCTGGGCTAACCCGATCATCTACGACTCGCGCAAGCAGGGCATCCGCATCTGCGGTAGTGGGCACTACGGTGGATGAGACCGTGCATCCGACCGCGGTCGGCATCAAATTGCGTCCAGAGGCGACGGATGTATCGATCGTCGCTTGCTCCACCCGGCTTCGAGTAGTACCGGAACAGGGCGTAGGCGACTAGATCGGCTGCTTGAAGCGCTCGGGAGGCCCGGGAATCGGCGAACAGCGGGACATCGACGAGATTCCGCAGTCGACCGAGCGAGCTGCTGGCGACGCGCCACTGATGTGTCCAGTTCTGCAGACTGCCTTCGACGCTGCTGCGATCGTGGATGATCAACCCCCGCTGCTGCTGACCACCGCGGCTCATGCGATCTACGAAGTCATCGAACTTCTTAGTCAAGAGTTCGTATGCCTGACGCCTCTGGCGACGGGGGTCCTGTTCCATGACAACTCCGATGAGACGCCAAGGCAGATCCAGGTTGACAGGGGCGAACCCGGCCAGCGCGCCATACGCGCCCGCGAGGATCCGGTGCCGATCGGACTCCGGCACGCTCGCCCACTGCTCGGTGCCGCGTCGAATCTCGGTGGCGTGGATCTCAAAGTCGGTGTGGTCGTATCCGAGCGGGTGAAGTTTGCGGAACAGGAACGAGTCGAGACGCTGCTGCAGGTGCCACGCGTCCTCCTCGTGGATGATGATCCCGCCGACTACGAGGACCGGGCTGCCCCCGTGCGTTCCGGATTCGTCAACGAAGCACAGGTACAACAGCCCTCCCGACGCGTCCGTGCCCCGCCGAAGCGGGGCACGTTCTGCGAGTCAGCAGAGGAGCAAGCTCACGGAACCGAATACTTCGGTCCTCTCCGCTGGAAGCACTCTACACACAACGTTCGATCCGCACAAACCACACTGCCAATACGTGCCTGAGGCGTTTACGGCGACTCGCCAGACAGGTACCCGCACCGAGGGCCCCGGTTGCGCGCGTGGTTGGTGGGGCACAGTGCGGCCGCGTCGCTGCAGCTCGCGGCCCGTCCGTCGACGCTCAGCTACCTGAGGGCCTTGTTGACTTTGCCGACGAACGCCTTCCACGATTGGCGTTCGTCGCTCGTGAGGTCAGTGGCGGTGTGCTCTCGCGTCCAGCGGACGTACGCCTTGGCGAGGCGATACTTTGAGAAGTTGGGTACTTCATCGCTAAAGATGTCCACGATCGGGCGATTGGGCTGACTCGCTGCGGTCGCTGTGATGTCCCAGCCAAGTTCGGACTTGGCCATTCCGATGAGAGTGGCCCGAAGAAGGTCTTCGATCTCGGACTCGGCAATGGATCCCGGACAGAATTCGCCTGTGCGCAGGATCTTCCGGTTCCCGAGGGTGTGGACGAGTGCGTCCTGCTGGGCGGCAGTGTCACCCGCATTGTCCGAGTCAAGGACTGCGGCCACCCTGAGGTTGTTGGCATGAAGGATCGTGGCGTAGTAGACGACCTTGCTGGCGCTCTTGGCAAAATGCAGCGCGATCTTCTCATTCAGGTCGACGACGCCGCCCTCGCGCAGCAGTTGGGCGGTGGCTTCGAAGTACCAGTAGTCCGTGAGGCCCTCGAGGACCAGATTCCGTTGCTGCGCGAAGAGGCTCTGGGCAAGGTCATACCCCAAGGCCTCCTGCAGAGGCAGCAGCGCCGCTGGATCGCTGGCCGTTACGTTGGTGTGAACCTGAGTACCCGTATCTCGGTCGGTCATTTCGACCACGCGAACGAGGTCAAGTTCGTCAGGGCCGACCAGGAACGGAGAGTGCGTCGTGTACATGGTCTGGTTGCTCTTCGCTAGCCGTGAGACCGTCTTGCGGAACTCACGCTGCTTAAGCCCATGGAGGCTCAGTCCGGGCTCATCGAGCAACAAGATGGCGTTCGCGTGGGCGTCTTCCGCCTCAGCGAAGAACACAACAAAGAACGAGACCAACCACTGGAAGCCAGCAGACCGTTGGTCGAACTCGACCTCGACCCCGAGTTCGTCTTCGACCACCACTTTGAGGTACTGCCCATCGGCCTGAACTCGCAACGTATCGGCCTCGGCCCGGCCGCCGTCCGGGTTCCACACTGAACCGACCTGGTCGGTGAGGCGGGTACTGGCGGCGTTGAGCTGAATGCGCCGCTCGTCGAGCTGGCTGCGATAGTTCTCGAAGGCATCTGGATCGTCTCCAGGATCGCGTGCCTCGCCCAGTTCGGCAAGCCGCCGGGCGGTAAAACCGAGCAACTTCAGGAGGCACAGATTTCCGTAGTCGTAGCGGTCGTCGTCGAGGAGGTTCTGCTCGGTACGGTCAGCGAATCGCCGCAGGTGGAGGTTTGGGCGGACACGGAAGTAGTCGGCGAAATAGACAAAAACAGGGAGTCGGCTCTTCAGGGTCGCGAGAGCGCTCGAACGAACTGCGTTGCCAACTATGTACGCGTAGAGGCGCTCATACCGGTTCACCTCGGCGACATCGTCCTCGTCGATGTCGCCTTCGATTGAGTCCAGCCAGTATTCGAGCTCTGCCGCATTGTCGTCATCGATCGTTGTCTCGTTGACACTCCAGTCTCCGATGATCGCCGTCAGAGTTGCACTGGGAGGCGGTTCATCTGGCTCACGGTCGTGGACAGTCTGCTGGTCGATGTGCGACGCCATGCCTCGTAGGTCTTCGCGCACCTCTTCGCTGAACACGACCGGCTCTGGACCTCCCTCGATCTGGTGGTCAAAGTGATTGTCCAGGTACCGAGTACAGCGGTAGGAGACCTCCTCAAAGCCCTCGGGCAATGCAGCGACATCGTCCGGCTCAAGCCGAAAACGGGCGGAAGCGACCGGTATCGCGCTCGACTGGAGTCGGCGCGATTGGATGTCCGCGTTGTAGAGCTTCCGCGGGTAGTCCCGCAGCGGATCGAACCCTCGCGCGTCATCACTTGGGTTGATCTGCTGGAGAGCCTCGAGCAGAGCAGTCTTACCCGCCTCGTTCGGCCCGACCAGAATCGTCTTGGCGTCCTCAACGTCGAACCATCCTGTATCCCGGATACTTCGGTAGTTCTGGACCCTCGCCTGCTCCAGCCTCATCGTCGTTCCTCCTACGGGGCAGCACCAACGCCGCTCACCGCTCAATGCACCACGGCCACCCTAGGACCTAGAAGCGGAATCTCAGCACCTCCCTGACTTGCACAATCCACACGCAGCTGTGCGAATTACGCTTCGGCGGACAGCGCAGCGGAATGATGCTCGCCAGCCCGCAATCCACTCGCAGGGGTCGCCACGACCCGCCGCGACGTCTCGTCGACGAATACCACCGACCCTGCGAGCACCACCAACTCGGCCCAGGCCGTCGCGAGGGGTCGCGCATCAACCCCGCCGGCGTCATCGTGCGGTTAACGTGGGCGGTCGGCGGCTCGGGACCGCCGTTGCCGGAATCTCCGGCGGTGTGGAGGTCACCGCTGTGTCGCCTCGCTGCGCTCTGGCGGTCGGGCCGGTGTTGCTCGGAGGGGCTGACCGGTGGGGCGGGTGGGGTTAGAGGGTCAGCTCCGTTCGGGTGCCGCGGAGGTCCATTTCGAATTCGATCTCGCGGATGGGGGGGCGTGAGGGGATCCAGCAGAGGCCGCGGCGGGCGGCCTCGCCGACTGTCGGCAGCACGGCGTCCTCCAGGAGGCCCTCCAGCAGGTGGACCGTGTAGACGTCCACGGTGGTGACCTGATCCCAGCCGGCGCCCAGGCCCAACAGGCGCTCCTCCATGATGGCGGCCACGTGGCGGGCCTTCTCCCGCATGGCGTCGGGGTCCAACTCGCCCCTGCGGACGATGGTCTCCTCGTCCAGGGCCGCTGCCCGCAATTCGCCGGCGCCGGCCACGACGAAGGTCAGCGGCGCGTCAGCCTCGGCGGGGGTCGTGTAGGAGAAGGCCTGCAGGGAGACGACGTCGGGAGGGAAGTCCTCGGGGGCCACGTTCGTGCGGGCGAGAGGGTTGAGGTCGCCCAGGTAGAGGCCCCAGGACTTGAGCAGGTCGATGTAGCCCCGGTTGAACTCGATGAAACCCGCCATGGTGAAGGGCTCCGGCGAGCGCAACTGGATCCCGCAGAGGGCCTCCCGGCCGCGGCCCGCCGCTGCCAGGTGCGCGTCGATCAGCTCGAAGCCGTCGCGCCAGGGCGGCGGCGCCTGCAGGGTGGCGTGGACCACCTCGTGGCCCGGATCGGCCACGACACCGCACGAGTAGGGGTCGATTCCCGACAGGAAGTGGTAGTTGCCTCGAGGGTTGGCGAGCAGTTCCATGTGTGGTCTCCGTTCCTGGTCGACCGCTAGGGCAGGGCGGCGTGCAGGATGCGCTCGTAGTCGGCCTCCTCGGTGGGGAAGGTGGCCACCAGGCGGCCCTGGCTCATGACGTGGATCACGTCGGTGACGGCGAGCAGCTCCTCGAACTCCGAGGACGCCACCACCACGCCGAATCCGATGTCCTGCACCAACTGGCGGATCAGCGTCAGGATCTCCGCCTTCGCCGCCACGTCGATTCCCTGCGTGGGCTCGTCGAGCAGCAGCACGCTCGGCTTCGACACGAGCGCCCGCGCCAGCGCCAGCTTCTGCTGGTTGCCACCGCTGAGGTTGCCGGCCAGAACCTCGGTGTTGGCCGGGCGGATGCCCAGCGCATCGACGTATTCCCGGGCCAGTTGGCGCTCCTTGCGGATCCGGCGCATCCCGGCCCGCCGCGCCGTGGAGTGGATGGGCAGCGTGAGGTTCGCCCGCACCGACAGCCCCGGCACGATGGCGGAGGCGCGGCGATCGGCGGGAACCAGCACCACACCGGCCCGGTAGGCGTGCCGCACGACCGCCGGGTGGAGGCTCTGGCCCCCGACGGCGATCCGGCCCCGGTCGTAGCCGTCGACACCGGCGATGGCACGCAGCAGGTGGCCGTGGCCCGACCCCTGCACGCCCGCCACGCCGACGATCTGCCCCGGGTGCACGCTCATCGTGACGTCCAGGAGGTTGGGATCGCTCGTCAGGGAGTCCACCTCCAGCAGGGGCTTGCCGTTCGTGGCCGCAACCGGCTGGGCCCGCTGCGCCGCCGTCTCGACCCGCTCGAGCGCCCCGTCCCGACCGGCCGGCTCCCGGTCGCCGAGCGTGCTGTCCTTCGTCATCAGAGACACGATCTTGTCCTTGTCGAGCTCCGCCCGGGGGAAGGTGCCGACGGCGTGGCCGTCACGCAGAACCGTGATCCGGTCGGCGATGCCCAGAACCTCGGTCAGCCGGTGGCTCACATAGATGATCGCCTTCTGCTGGTCGCGCAGGGTGTCCAGGCGCTCCAGCATCGCCGCGGCGTCGTTCTCCGACAGGGCCGCGTTGGGCTCGTCCAGCAGGATCACGTCGCCGGGGTGCAGCAGCGTCCGGCTGATCTGGGCGAGCCGCAACTCCGGGACGCTCAGCTGGCCGGCCATGGCCGACTCGCTGAACGAGGCGCCGCAGAGGTCCAGCGCCTCGCGGGTGAGCCGCCGATCCTTGGCGCTGAGCTTGCCCTTGCGGTCGAACGGCCCCTCGAAGCCCAGCAGCATGTTGCGCCCGACGCTGAAGTCGGGAACCGCCTGCACCTCCTGGGGCACGTAGCTGATGCCCCGCCGCTGGGCGTCCCGGGGGCCATGGAACACCACCTCGGCGTCGTCGAGTTGGATGTGGCCCGAGTCGGGGCGGATCAGCCCGGCCAGGATCTTCACCAGGGTCGACTTGCCGGCTCCGTTCTCGCCCAGCAGCGCGTGGACCTCGCCGCGCCGCACGTCCAGGGACACGTCGTCGAGCGCCTTCACCCCGGGGAACGACTTGGATATCCCCTCCAGGCGTGCCGCGGCGGCGTCGCCGGCCCCGTCCCGCACGGCCAGCGCGCCCGAGGGCGCCCCAGAGTTCAGCTCAGCCGGTGTCATCGTCCGCCGGAGCAGCCGGCGGCGGCCCAGTGCCACGTCCCTGCCCCGGAACTCAGTTCAGCCGGTGTCATCGTCCGCCTGATCCGCGGTGGGGGCCGCGGCGGGGATCGGCCGGTCGCGGTCCTCGTCACGACGAGCCAGACCGAGAAGCTGGAGGAACGCCGGCACCACGTCGGACACCCGGCGGATCCGCCCGCCCCGGATCTGGCTGATCAGCACCGCCACGACCAGGGCCACGCCGATGGCCATCTGCTGCTGGAACGTGCTGGTGCCGGTCACGCCCAAACCCACGGTCAGGCTGGTCATGAGTGCGACACCGAGGAAGACCCCGCTGAGGCGGCCCTTGCCGCCGCCGATCACCGCGCCCCCGATCACCGCCGCGGCGATGGACCGCAACTCGTAGCCGGCGCCGAGACCCGTCTGGCCGACCGACACCCGGGAGGCGGCCATGATCCCGCCCGCGCCGGCCAGCATGCCGGTGATCATGTACGTGATGGTCTCGTAGCGGGCCACCGGGATGCCGGCCAGGCGGCACGTCTCACGGCTCCCGCCGATGCCGTACACGTAGAGGCCGATGCGCGTGCGGCCCGTGAACACCATCGCCAGCGCCAGCACGATCAGGCCGATGCCGATCGTCGAGGGCAGGAACCCCCAGTCGGTGCGCCCGAACCACTGGAACGACGGATGGTTGGCGATGACCGACGACCCGGCGCTGCGGACGTTGGAGTAGCCGGTGAGGAAGTACAGCATGGCCATGGTGACCACGAACGGGCTGACCCGCAGCTTGGCGATCAGCAGCCCATTCACCAGGCCGATGGCGGCGCCCACCGCCAGCCCGATGACGATGGCCGGCGCCACGCCGTGGGCCCACAGCGCCTGCGCGGTGGCCACGCTGGTGAAGCCTATGTTGGCTCCGACGGACAGGTCGAACCCGCCGACGGTGATGGCGAACATCTGGCCGATGGCCACCACGAGCAGGATCCCCGCCTGGCGGGCGATGTTGCGGACGTTGTCCACCGTGGGGTAGATGGACGGCTCGATCAGCGAGAAGATGAGGATCAGCAGCCCCAGACCCACCAGCAGCTGCAACTCGGTGGCGTGCTTGGAAGCCCAGTCCCGCAGCGAGAGCCGGTAGCTCCCCGCGGCCGCCGCAGGGGCGCGCCCGGCGGGCGAGTCGTCAGTCACCGAGGCCCCGACCGGGCATGTTCACCGTCCACGATCGCTCTCCGGCCCCCGGCGAGGCCCCCGGAGGGACCTAGGGCGCCTCCATCAGTTGGCGCAGCTTCTCGGAGGTCTCCGGCGGTCGGGCCGCGGCCCCGGTGAGGTGGGGGTTCTCCGCCGCCCACTGCTCGATCGGGTTCTCGGCACGGAACTTGGCCGCCAGGTCGCCGAGCGTGCTGAAGACCCGCCCGTCACCCTTCATGTGCTCGATCAGCTCGTCCATCATCTTCAGGCGCGAACCCCGGCCGATGAACTGCGGGTGACACGTCAGCACGTACATGCCGCCCGGGCAGTTCTCGACCATGTAGTCGAACTCGCCCTGCCACAGCTCCCGCACCTGCGAGGGCGTGTTGGGGCCCTGGTTCATGCCCCACACGTACTCCAGCGGCGGGAAGTCGTCGAGTCCCCAGCTGGGCGGGAGCTCGACAACGTCGACGAGGTCTCCGAACACGAACGGCTCGTTCTTGGGGAACTCGTCGCCCGAGCGCAGGTAGTACGGGTAGAAGTCGTTGGCCATGAACGTGGACGAGTAGTCGAGGTTGTACTCGATCATGAGGTCCAGCGTGTTGGGGCTGAAGTCCCATGCCGCGGTGCGACATCCCGTGGGGGTGACGCCGGCCGCCCAGTCGAGCGCCTCGAAGCCCAACTCGAAGTCGCGCCGCTCCTCCTCGCGGGAGAGCTTGGTGGGGTTGCGGTGGCTCCAACCGTGGTGGCCGATCTCGTGGCCCTTGTCCACGATCTCCTTCACGTAGGTGGGGTACAGGTGGGCGGAGTGGCCCGGCACGAAGAAGGTGGACTGGACGTCGTGCTTCTCCAGCAGCTTGAGCACGCGGATCAGGCCCGGCACGGCGAACTCACCCCGCGAGCACATGCTGGGTGTCTCCGCCCCGAACGAGCCGAGCCAGAGACAGATCGCATCGAAGTCGAAGGTGAGGCAGATCGTGTGTTCTTCGCTTTTCATCCGTGTCCTCCCTGCTGGGTGTGGCCCTGTTTCTACCCCACCAGGCGTGCCTGCGTGGGCACTGGTCCCGGGGGCCGGCCGGCCTCGGCCCGCCGGCCCCCGGGAATCAACTCGATGGCCCCGGGGGGCTAGCCGACCTCGGCCTGCCAGCCCTCGGGAATCAGCTCGATCTGCACCCAGTCCTCGTCCACGTTGGACTGGTCGACCACCGGGAAGGGCACGCAGTTGATGCGCGGCACGTCCTGGCCGTTCAGCACCGCCACGGCGGTGCCCAGGCCGACGTAGCCCATCCAGTACGGGCTGACCAGGAACAGCGCGTCGGCGCTGCCGTCGTGGATCCACGGCTGGGAGAAGTTCGTGAAGTCCGAGGCCACGTAGGGCACATCCGCGTACTCCTCGGGGATGGTGATCGGCAGCAGCAGCGCGAAGTGGGCGGCGTAGATCCAGTCGATCTCCGGGTTGCCGGCCACCACGTTCATGAAGTCGGCGAGACCCTCCTCCGGGTCCACCAGCTGGTTGGGTGCCTCGATGATCTCGAGGTTCGGGTAGGCCTCCTCGACGCGGTCCACGAAGCCCACGTGGCGCTTCTTCGACCAGGTGGCGTTGGCGGGGCCGGCCATGACGACGCCCCTGCCGCCCTCGGGCACCAGCGCCGCGATTGCGTCCGCGCCGGCCTTACCGAACAGGTAGTCGTCCTGCATGATCATGTAGACCCTGCTGTCGGGAACCTCGGTGGAGACGTTCACGACGGGCACGCCCGCGGCGTCGGCGGCGTCCACGATGGCGACCGAACCGGCCGTGTCCACCGGGGCCAGGATGATGGCGTCGGGGCCGCGCTGCAGGATGTTCTCGGCGTCGGCCAGCTGATCGGCCGGACCGGTGTAGCCCACACCGGCGGTGTGGCGGACCGTGACGGTGCCGCCGCCGGCGGCGGTGACGTCGGCTGCGGCCTGCTCGGCCCCGTAGGCCATCGCCTGGTAGTACTCGGCGGCCAGGCTGACCTGCATGAAGTCGATCTCGTAGTCGCCGTCGGCGGCCGGCGGCGAGTAGTTGATGAGATCGTCGGTCGTGGAGTTGACGTCGCAGTCCAGCGGCGTGCTGAAGTACGCCTCGTTCAACACCACCGGCTCGGGCGGCGGTGGCGGAGGCTCAGGCGCCGGCTCGGGTGGCGGCGGAGGCTCGGGCGCCGGATCCGGCGACGGGGCCGGTTCGGGTGCCGGTGCGGGCTCCGGAGCGGGCGCCGGCTCGGGTGCCGGTGCGGGCGCCGGGGCCGCGGTGTCCCCGGAGTCGTCCTCGCCGCAGGCGGTTGCTACGAGCGCGAGCGCGGCGAGAATGCCGACGACCGCGAGCAAGGTCTTCTTGCGCATGTCAGTTCCCCTTCTGCCGACCGGCGCGCACCGCCTTCGGGTGAGCGGTTCAATCGGGATCGCATCAGCCGGCATCGTGCCGGTGGGAGGCTAACGCGGGCGGTCGGAATGGTCAACCGACCATCCGTTATAACGGTCGGCGTCACAAACCCCGGAAACGGCCTGGTTGCGAGCCTCGGAACCCGGCGCCAGGCACCTCCGGGAACGGCGGGCCGCCCACCACTCCGGGGCCGGCGTGATTCTCGGGGCGGATCGTCCCGGGCGCGCCGCCGTCAGGCGGTCAGTGGGCGGGTCCGGCGCCGATGAGCGGGGGCTCGCAGGACCAGGGGAAGTCGATCCAGAGGTCGGTGCGGCGCCAGACGTAGTCGCATTGGACGACCGAGATGGGCTTCTCGTAGAGGACGGCGGTGCGCACCTCGCCGACCTTGGCGATGCAGAAGTCGCGCACCATCTCGAGGGTGTGACCGGTGTCGGCCACGTCGTCGGCGATGAGCACCCTGGCGTCGTCGAGGTCCACCAGCTCCAGGTAGGGCGGCAGCACGATCGGCACCTCGTGGCGCTCGTCCACGTCGGTGTAGTACTCCACGTTCATCACGAAGATGTTCTTGGTGCTGAGGGCGTAGCCCAGGGAGCCGGCGATGAACAGGCCGCCCCGGGCGATCGACAGGATCACGTCGGGCCGGTAGCCGGAGTCCACCACCATCCGGGCCAACTCCCGGGCACCGACGCCGTAGGCCTCCCAGGTCAGGATCTCCCGCTGCTCGCTCATGGGCTCTCCCCTACTCGTTGGTGCTGTTGGTTGGTCTGGCGGTGTGCGCCGGCACGGTCGTGGTCTTCGGCCCGGCGCTCTCGTTTGGTTCGGCGCTGTCGTTTGGTTCGGCGCTGCCGGTTGGTTCGGCGCGGTCGATCCTCGTCAGGAGTACTCGTAGAAGCCGGCGCCGGTCTTGCGGCCCAGGCGGCCGGCGGCCACCAGACGGCGCAGCAGCGGCGGCGGGGCGTAGAGGCGCTCGGCGTACTCGGCGTGCATCACCTCGGCGACGGCCTCGATGACGTCGAGGCCGATGAGGTCGCACAGTTCGAGGGGGCCCATGGGGTGGGCGCAGCCGTGCTTCATGCCGGCGTCGATGTCCTCGTAGGTGGCCTGGCCGGTGTCGGCCAGCTCGATGGCGGCCAGCAGGTAGGGCACCAGCAGGCGGTTCACCACGAAGCCGGCCCGGTCCTCGCAGCGGATGACGTGCTTGCCGAGCGTCTCGGTGCCGAAGGTGGCGACGGCCTCGACGACGGCCTCGTCGCTGGCCACCGAGCGGACCACCTCGACGAGGGGCTGCACCGTGGCCGGGTTGAAGAAGTGCATGCCGACGACCTGGCTGGGGCGGTTCGTGGCGGCGGCGACATCGATGATGGCGATGGAGGAGGTGTTGGAGGCCAGGATGGCGTGTTGCGGGGTGATCTCGTCCAGCAGCCCGAAGATGCGGCGCTTCTCGTCGAGGTTCTCGATGACCGCCTCGATCACCAGGTCGCTGCCGGCCAGGTCGGCGAGGTCGTGGGAGTACGAGAGGTTGGCGAGGGCCCCGTCGTGGGCCTCGTCGGTGATGCGGCCCCGGTCCCGGGCCCTGCCGAGGGACTTGGCGATGCGGCGCTGGGCCTGCTCGACGGCGGCCGCGTCGATCTCGGTAACGGTGGTGTCGAGGCCGCTGCGGGCGCACACCTCGGCGATGCCCGAACCCATCGTGCCGCCGCCCACGACCCCGACCCTCTGGATTTCCATCCGCTGCGCCCTCCGCCTCTCGACTCTCCGCCGCTTGACTCTCCGCCGCTTGACTCTCCGCCGCTTGACTCTCCGCCGCTCGATTCTCCTCGATTCGATCTGCACCATCCGGCGGGACGGCTGGCACCGTAGTGCGCCCGCTCCCGGCACGCGGCGCATTCCGGTTGGCCGCTGCGGCGCTGGATCCCGGCCCCGGATCGAGTCCGGGGCAGGCTCTTCGCCGGGATGACGATGCGGGTGGACGACCACCGGGGCCGGCGCTGACCGACGGGGCCGGGATGGCACCCGGCCGGCGCCGGAGGGGTGGTGTCGCACCCCCCGGATATCGTGCCGAGCGTTATGACTACACACCTGCGTTCTAGGGAATCCGCCTGCTCCGACGGCGACGCCAGCATCGTGGCCAGGGGGCTCACCCGGCACTTCGGCGCGGTGCGGGCGGTGGACGGCGTGGACCTGGAAGTGGCCCCCGGCGAGGTGTACGGCTTCCTGGGGCCCAACGGCGCCGGCAAGACGACGATCACCCGGATGCTGTGCACGCTGCTGCGGCCCAGCGCCGGCAGCGCCACGGTGGGGGGCTTCGACATCGTGCGGGAGGCCGGCCAGGTGCGGCTGCGGATCGGGGTGACGCTGCAGGAGGGGGCGCTGGACGACAAGCTCACCGGCCGGGAGCTACTGAGGCTGCAGGGCCGCTTCTACGGGCTGAGCCGGGCCGAGGTGGAGCAGCGCATCTCCGAGGTGTCGCCGATCCTCGACGTGGCGGCCATCGACCGGCGCATCGGCACCTACTCGGGCGGTATGAAGCGGCGTCTGGACGTGGCGGCGTCGCTCATCCACAACCCCAGCATCCTGTTCCTGGACGAGCCCACCACCGGGCTGGATCCGATGTCGCGGGCAGCCGTGTGGGAGCAGGTCGCCCGGCTGCGCTCGGAGTTCGGCATGACGATCTTCCTGACGACCCAGTACCTGGAGGAGGCCGACGCCCTGGCGGATCGGGTGGGGATCATCGACGAGGGGCTGCTGCGGGCCGAGGGGCCCCCGGAGGAGTTGAAGCGCCGGATCGGCACGGACGTGATCGTGGTGCGGCTGGCCGAGGGGGCTGACGGGAGTGTCGGCAGCGAGGGGAGCGTCGGAGGCGACGGGATTCCCGGAGGCGACGGGACTGCCGGAGGCGACGGGATTGCCGGACGCGACGGGACCACCGGAGGCGACGGCACGGTCGATGGCGACGAAACCGCCGGAGGCGACGGCACGGTCGCCCGGGCGGTGGCGGCACTGGAGGGTCTGCCGGGTGTGTCGGGTGTGGAGGCGCACGGGCACGAGGTGACGGTGGTGACCGAGGACGGCGCGGCCACGATCAGTCCCGTGGCCGTGGCGCTGTCGGGCGCCGACCTGCCGGTTCTGGACATCTCCCTGCGCCGGCCGACGTTGGACGACGTGTTCCTGGACCTCACGGGCCGGCACATCGTGGTGGACGACGACGCGGGAGGCGGCGAGGAGGATCGATCATGAGACGACGAGCGGCGCAGGGGTGGCGATTCAGATGAGCGAGGCATCCATTCGAGAACGCACCGACGGCCGTGGCCTCGGCGGTGCCGGCGCCCCGATCGGCGCCCGCCAGATGGGCTTCTGGCACGACCTGTTCAGCGTGGGCCACCGGGCGGTGATCCTGCTGCCCCGGGACATGGCCGCCATCCTCCCGGCGCTGATCGTGCCGATCTTCTTCTACGCCGTCACGATCGGCGCCCTGCAGGACGTGGCCGGCTTCGCCAACATCGGCCTGGACTACAAGGCCTTCCAGTTGCCGCTGGCGCTGGTGATGACCGTCACGGGGATCTCGCGAGCCCACGCCCTGGTGCTGGACGTCCAGGGCGGCTACTTCGACCGGCTGCTGCTGACGCCGGTGAACCGCTGGGCGCTGCTGCTGGGCATGTTCGTGGCCGACACCATCGTGCTGCTGTTCCTGTCGCTGCCGGTGCTGGGGGTGGGGCTGGCCCTGGGCGTGCGGTTCGCCACCGGCGCCGCCGGGATCATCACCTTCGTGGCCATCATCACCGTGTGGGGGCTGGCCTACACGGGATTCCCCTATGCGATCGCCCTGCGGACCGGCAACCCCACAGCGGTCAACAACTCGTTCCTGCTGTTCTTCCCGATGGTGTTCCTGACGCCGGCCTGGATGCCTCGGGACGCCCTCACCGGCTGGCTGGCAGCCATCGCCACCTGGAACCCGGTGACCTACATCATCGAGGGGCTGCGCACCCTGTTCATCGGCTGGGACGGCGCCGCACTGGGCAAGACCCTGGCCGCAGTCGGCGGCATGGGCGCCCTGAGCCAGTACCTGGCCTTCAGCGCCCTGAAACGCCGCACCACGCCCTGAGCCAGGACGATTGGTTGCGCATTGTGAGGCACCGGCCGCGCCCGATCCAATGAGAGAGATCTACGCCGAGATCGACGTGACGGACTGGCCTCTGGACAGGTCAGAGCCCCTCGGCACCAAGCCGAAGCGCTGGCTGCGCAAGCTCGGACACGATGAGCGGTCTGATGAGCGCTGGCTGATGAAGGACGCGACATACAGCACTCGGGCTGACGGGACAAAGTATCTCAAGGGCGACGACTGGGCGGAACGAATCGCCGGCGGCATAGCCGACTGCCTGCGGATTCCGGCTGCCCGAACAGAACTCGTCGTGCGACAGTTCGACACTGATGACCGCCTCGGGGTCATCAGCAGGTCGGTCGTGGAAGAGCATGAAGAACTGGTCCTCGGCAACCAGCTCCTGGCACAGCCTGTGTCCCGCGATCAGAGAGAGGGCTACACGATCGGCGCGGTCTTCAAGGCACTCGAGGATGTCAACGCCCCGCCAGGCGTCGAGGGCGGGCTCTCGGTGTGGGACGTCTTCGCCGGCTACCTGCTACTCGACGCTCTCATCGGCAACACCGACCGGCATGAACAGAACTGGGCAGTAATCGTCGGCGGAGAATCGCTCCGTCTCGCCCCGAGCTTCGATCACGCGTCAAGTCTTGGGTTTCTCCTCGATCCCCGGGAAAGGGAGCGACGACTGACGACCCGTGACCTCGGCTACGTGCCCGAGGCGTGGGCTGATCGAGCGAAGTCCGAGTTCGAGGGGAAGCCGCATCCAGTCGACGTCTTCCACGAGGCCCACGGAATGTTGGACACTAGGGCGCGAGGTCGCTGGCTCGAGCGATGCGGAGACATCGATCGGCTCATCGAGCCCATCTGGCTTGTACCGGACCATCGGATGTCATCGCCCGCACGCGAGTTCGCGGAGCGTGTTATGCGCCGCAACCATCAGCGCCTATTGGCGGTCTGAGTCCTACTACGCTCGGTGTGACATCCCTGTCACACGACAGCCGTATGGTGAACACATGACAGAGCACACCGATCGACGCCTCTACGCCACGTGGCGCCACCCTGAGGGCTTGATCCACCCGGTCGGGCTGCTGACGCGCCGCGTTCCGGATCAGCCGGATGGGAAGGTGTCGTTCCGGTTCGTCTACCTGAAGGCTGCCGAGCAGATCGATGGCTTCCGGCACCTACCGGGCCTACCCGATCTGCACGCCGTCTACGAGGACGACGATCTGTTTCCGGTCTTCCGGAACCGCCAGATGCCGCGACGGCGGCCCGACTACGAGGACTATGTCCGCGAACTCGACCTCGACGTAGGTTGCGACCCGTTCGAGGTGCTGGCCCGCAGCGAGGGACGGCGGGCGACCGACCGTATCGAGGTATTCGCTTACCCGGAACGCACGCCGGACGGCGACATCACGACGCTGTTCTTCGCCCGGGGTATCCGCCATCTGACCGGTGCGGCCGATGCTGTGTCGAACGTCCGTCCAGGCGATGTCCTGAGACTGGCCGATGACCCTGGCAACGAAGTGAATCCGCAGGCCATTCTTATGAGCAGCCGGACCGGCAAACGGGTCGGCTGGGTGCCGAACTACCTCGTTGACATGATCCACGAACTGCGGGAATCGTTCGACGTCGACGTGGAGATCACCGCCGAGCACATCAACCCGGACACCACGCCTCCGCACATGCGACTGCTCTGCCGGCTGCTCGCGCCGTGGCCGGATGGCTACGAGCCGCTCTCAGCACCCGAGTTCCAGCCGATCGTTTCCTGACGGGCCTCTGGCCAGAGCCCTCGGAGGTCGGCGCGGATTCCTCAACCCGGATTCAGAGGCGTCCGAAGCCTGGTGGGATTGCATACCAGGCGTCACTCGCTCGCGTCGAGACGAAGCGGCGCGACCGGGCTTGGGCTTCCAACTCCTCGTAGGATCCGACGCCCGCCCAGTCGAGCGTGGCCTTCACAGCCTGTGCGAACTCCTCCTCGGTGAGCACAAAGACGTCCACACCCTCGACCTCAGCCATTCGCACACCTCCTCGGCCCCGGCGTCCACCGTGCTGCAGAGTTTCTCGAATAATTATGCAACCCTGAAACACGCGGCGTCAGGTGCCAGTTATCAGGGTTCCACAATTGTCTGCGAAATTCGCACGCACCCGTCGACGATCTGCCGCGGGGGTTCCAACTGCAAGCGGGGCCCGGAATACGGGGTGTGGCAGGGGCGTTGTAGGGGGTGTGACAGATCGAACCATGTGCGGCGTGACAGCCGCGACAGTGAGGAGGAGCTTGTGAACCGTCAGTCCGGACAGCCACCCTTTGGCACTCCGGGTGGGCCGGGGTCCAGTGGGCCTGGGTATCCCGGTGGGGGCCACCCGGGGCAGCCGGGACAGCCGGGCGGGCCTGGCCAGCCGGGGGCGGGTCAGGAGGCTCCGCGTGCTCTGGAGGTTTTCGGGCGGGATCTGACCGCGCTGGCTCGGGAGGACCGGCTGGACCCGGTGATCGGGCGGGACGATGAGATCCGCCGGACCGTGCAGGTTCTGTCGCGGCGCACCAAGAACAACCCGGTCCTCATCGGCGAGCCCGGTGTGGGCAAGACGGCGATCGTGGAGGGGCTCGCCCAGCGCATCGCCGCCGGGGACGTGCCCAGCACGCTGGCGGACCGAAAGGTCATCGCCCTGGACATCGCCGCCATGGTGGCCGGATCGGCGCTGCGGGGCGAGTTCGAGCAGCGGCTGAAGGCCGTGCTGGAAGAGATCGTGGCGTCCAACGGGCGCATCATCACGTTCATCGACGAGATGCACATGGTGGTGGGTGCCGGCAAGGCCGACGGGGCCATGGACGCCGCCAACATGCTGAAGCCGGCGCTGGCACGGGGCGACCTGCACATGATCGGCGCCACCACCCTCGACGAGTACCGCAACCACATCGAGACCGACGCCGCCCTGGAGCGGCGCTTCCAGCCGGTGCTGGTCGGCGAGCCGTCCGTGGAGGACACCATCGCCATCCTGCGGGGGCTGCGGGAGCGCTACGAGGTGCACCACGGGGTGCGCATCGCCGATGTGGCGCTGGTGGCGGCCGCCAACCTGTCGGACCGCTACGTGTCGGACCGCTTCCTGCCCGACAAGGCCATCGACCTGGTGGACGAGGCGGCCAGCATGCTGCGCATGGAGGTCGACTCGATGCCCACCGAGGTGGACGTGGCGCACCGTCGGGTGGCGCAGCTGGAGCTGGAGCGGGTGGCGCTGGCCGCCGAGTCCGACCCGGCGTCGAAGGAGCGGCTGGCGGCCCTGGAGGCCGAGCTGGCCACCCTGCAGGCCGACCTCGACGACATGCGGGCCCACTGGGAGGCGGAGAAGGCCGCCATCGGGGGCTTACGCGAGCTGAAGCGGACCCACACCGAGCTGGCGGCGGCCGCCGAGGCCCGCCAGCGGGCCGGCGACCTGGCCGGCGCGGCGGAGATCATCTACGGGCGGCTGCCGGAGGCCGAGTCGGCGATCGGGTCCGCTACCGAGGAGCTGGCCGAACTGCAGGCCGACCGGCGCATGCTCAAGGAAGAGGTCGACGACGGCGAGATCGCCGAGATCGTGGCCCAGTCCACCGGCATCCCCGTGGCCCGGCTGCTGCAGGGCGAGATCGACAAGCTGGTGCACCTCGAGAAGGTGCTGCACCACCGGGTGGTGGGCCAGGACACCGCCGTGGCCGCCGTGGCGAACGCCATCCGGCGCAACCGGGCCGGGCTCAGCGACCCGGGGCGGCCCGTGGGGTCGTTCCTGTTCTGCGGGCCCACCGGCGTGGGCAAGACCGAGCTGGCCCGGGCGCTGGCCGAGGCGCTGTTCGACGACGAGCGGGCCATGGTGCGCATCGACATGAGCGAGTACCTGGACCGGCACTCGGTGAGCCGCCTCATCGGGGCGCCGCCGGGGTACGTGGGCTACGACGAGGGCGGCCAACTGACCGAGGCCGTGCGGCGCCGGCCGTACGCGGTGGTGCTGCTGGACGAGGTGGAGAAGGCGCACCCCGAGGTGTTCGGCGTGCTGCTGCAGCTGCTGGAGGACGGGCGGCTGACCGACGGGCGGGGCCGCACCGTGGACTTCACGAACGTGGCGGTGATCATGACGTCGAACCTGCCGGGCGACCCCCGGGACTTCTTCCGGCCCGAGCTGGTGAACCGGATCGACGAGATCGTGCGTTTCGATGCCCTGAGCCGCGAGAACATGGCGGCGATCCTGGAGTTGCAGCTGGGATTGCTGCGCGAACGGCTGACGGAGCGGCGCATCACCCTCGAGATCGCCGAGGAGGCCCGCGGGGTGCTGCTGGAGGAGGGCTGGTCGCCCGAGTTCGGCGCCCGCGAGCTGCGCCGGGTCATCCAGCGCCGCCTCACCGACCCCATCGCCACGGCAGTCCTGGCCGGTCGCCTCGGCGACGGTGACGTGGTGCGGGCAGCGGTTGACCCTGAGGCGGCCGGAGAGCTGCAGTTGTGGGGCCAGCCCCGCGGCAAGCCCGGGGAGTACGACGACTGGTTCCCCGTCTGACTCTGGAAATCCGATCCAGGAACAGATCCCCAGAAAACCTGAAAACCCGGCCCCAACAGGGCCGGGTGGGCAACTCCCCTAATTTATCACACCCCGAAATTGGGTGCAATGAGACCGGGCGCAATGGGCGCTCGTCCGACCGCCGGCTCGGTCCGGAGGTCGCCGGTCTCGGGCTCGAATGGGCTCGAATGGGCTCGAATCACGTCTGGGGGATGAGCCAGGTGGCTTTGGGGGCGGCTTCCAGGGGGGAGGGGCCCTGGCGCTGGAGTTGGTGCCAGCCAGCGGCGGCGACCATGGCGGCGTTGTCGGTGCACATGGCCCTGGTGGGGATGAAGACCTGGTAGTCCTGGGCGCCCAGGGCCTCGAAGCGGGCGCGCAGCTCGGAGTTGGCCGCCACTCCCCCGGCCAGGCAGAAGCTGGAGATGCCCCGATCCTCGGCGGCCCGCAGCGTCTTGGCCTCCAGCACGTCCACGACGGCCCGCTGGAACGAGGCCGCCACGTCGGCCTGGGCGGCCCGGTCGGTGGCGGGGTGGCGGCGCAGGTGGACCGCCACGGCCGTCTTGAGGCCCGAGAACGAGAAGTCGAGGCCGTCGGCCAGCATGGGGCGGGGGAAGCGGAAGGCCTCGGGATCGCCCTCGGTGGCGAGGCGGTCGATGACCGGACCGCCCGGGTAGCCCAGGCCCAGCAGCCGGGCCACCTTGTCGTACGCCTCGCCGGCGGCGTCGTCGAGGGTCTGGCCCAACAGCTCGTAGCGGCCGTGACCGGTCATCTCGATGAGCAAGGTGTGGCCGCCGGACACCAGCAGCACGATCATGGGAAGGGTCGGAATCGTGTCACCTGCGCCTTCCAGGAAGGCCGCGTAGAGGTGGGCCTCGAGGTGGTTGACGGCCACGAACGGCACGTCCCAGGCCAGCGCCAGGGCCTTGGCCGCCGAGACGCCCACGACGAGGGCGCCCAGCAGGCCCGGCCCGGCGGTGGCGGCGACCGCGTCGGGAATCTCCAGCCCGGCGTCGGCGAGCGCCTGCTCGACGGCGGCCGGGAGCAGTTCCAGGTGGGCCCGGCCGGCGATCTCCGGCACCACGCCGCCGAACGCCCGGTGCAGGTCGATCTGGCTGGTGACCACCGAGGACCGCACCTCGTGGCCGCCGACCACGACGGCGGCCGCCGTCTCGTCACACGACGTCTCGATACCGAGCACAGTCTCGATGCCCGGCACCGCGGCCGCGGTGCCGGCGGGAGTGATCACGGGATTGACGATACGGCCCGGCGACCGGCGCGCCCGGCCGGACGGCTAGAGGACGTCCAGGACGGCGATGCAGGACGAGACGTCGACGCCCGGTCCCTGCTCGACCCGGAGCGCCGTGATGGTTCCGTCCTCGATCACGGCGGCGTAGCGCTGGGAGCGCACGCCGAGTCCGAAGCCGGTGGCGTCCATCGTCAACTCCATCGCCACGGCGAACTCGGCGTTGCCGTCGGAGAGCATGTGGATGCCCTCCGCACCGGTGGCGTCCGCCCACGCCTCCATGACCCACGGGTCGTTGACGGCGACGCAGAACACGCCGTCGACTCCCTTGGCGGCGAGTTCGTTGTAGCCGTTGATGTAGCCCGGTAGGTGAATATGCGTGCAGCCCGGGGTGAAGGCGCCGGGCACCGAGAAGAGCACCACCTTGCCGGTTCCCAGCACTTCGCCGGTCCGGACCGGCTTGGGGAATCCATCGTCGCCGAGGACCTGCACCTCGACATCGGGGATCGTGTCGCCAACCGCGGCCATCTGGTGTTCCTCCCTGGTTCGCATGCCGGTGACCGGCTCTCGCCGGCCCTCTGAGCCTAGGCGAGTCCCGATTCGCGTCGGGGTTTCGGCCGCGCCACGCGGACCGGCGGGGTCGGGCCGGGGTGGCCGGGACGGCGCGGTCGGGCCGGGGCGGTCGCCGACGTTCGACCCCGCCGGTCCGGCGTCCTACAGTGCGCGATGGCTCATCGGGGCGCGGAGGGGGCGACTGTGGCTGCACGGGTTGACGAAGATCCGACCACGTCCGGCGGAAGCAGGAGTGCCTGTCCGGGAGAGCTGCGGGCCGGCCGGAGGACCCGCCGGCGGCGCTTCGTCCGGGTAGCTCTTGCGGCGGCGCTTGCGGTGCTGAGCACCGCGCTGATGTCGTCCGCCGCAATTGCGCAGACATCCGACGGCGGCTCCGACGTGGTGCGCATCGTGGCCCGCAAGCTGGCCGACGATCGACTGGAGTTCGGCATCCAGCAGCAGACCACGTCGGGGACGTGGGGGGAACGGACACTGCCCCGGCTGCGCTTCTTCCCCGCCAACGCCACCGTCGATCGCTGGCTGCAGAGTTCGCCGCTGACCGTGCGGGTCGCCGATTCCCCGGCCCGTGACGTGACGGTGCGCATCGTGGCCCGGCAGCTCGCCAACGGCAAGGTGGAGTTCGCGCTGCGGAAAGTCCTGTCCGACGGCACGTGGAGCGGCACCCTGCTGCCGCCGGCCCGCATGTTCCCCACCACCGCGCTCGTCGGTCGCTGGCTGTCGAGTACGCCGATCTCCGTGCTGACCACGCAGCCCTCGACAAGCACCGCCGCAGCGAGCGCAACCCGATTCACTGCGCTGGACGGGGGGAGGTTCCACACCTGTGGTCTGCGTGCCGACCGCACCATCGCCTGCTGGGGTGAGAACGCGCACGGTCAGTCGGACACTCCCACGGGGGTCTTCCGGGCGGTCGCCGCCGGCAGCGACCACAGCTGCGGCGTCCGCAGCGACGGCACCGCCACCTGCTGGGGTCTGAACACGCACCGGCAGTCCGCCGCGCCGTCCGGCCGGTTCACCGCGGTGACCGCCGGCGCGTGGCACTCGTGCGGGCTGCGGACCGACGGCACCATCGTGTGCTGGGGCAACAACACCTACGGCCAGCGGAGCGACGTGCCGGCAGGCGAGTTCAGCGCCATCGCGGCGGGCGACGTGCATACGTGCGCGCTCCGTTCGGACGGCTCCGTCACCTGCTGGGGCAGCAACCCCGCCGGCGAGCATGGTCAGGCGACTCCGCCGCCTGGGCGGTTCAGCGCGATCGCGGCCGGTGACTCGCACACGTGCGGGCTGCGCGGCAATGCCGAGATCGCCTGCTGGGGCCAGAACAACAACGGTCAACACAACGCCCCGGGAGGCCGGTTCACCGCCGTGAGTGGCTCGTCGTACCACTCCTGCGGCGTGCGCGCCAACGGCACCGTGACCTGCTGGGGCCACAACTCGAACGGTCAGACCGATGCGCCCGGCGGCCAATTCACCGCCGTGGCAACGGGGCTGGCGCACTCCTGCGGCCTGCGCGCCGATGGCGGCGTCGCGTGCTGGGGTGTCAGTTTCGACGTCGACCACGGCCAGAGTGACTCCCCTCCGGGGCGGTTCTCCGCCGTGAGCGCCTCGTGGCACCACTCGTGCGCGCTGGCCGTCGACGGCACCGTGGTCTGCTGGGGTGACAACTCGGGCGGCCAGAGCGACGCCCCCAGCGGCCGGTTCGCCGCTGTCAGCGCCTCACTGCACGATTCGTGCGGCGTACGGGTCGACGGCACGCTCACCTGCTGGGGCGATTCGGGCGGCGAGCAGTTGGAGCCGCCGGGCGGGCGGTTCAGCGCCGTGACCGGATCGTGGCTCCATCGGTGCGGGCTGCGGACCGACGGCACGATCACCTGCTGGGGGGACAACAGCGACGGGCAGACCAGCGCGCCGGCCGGATCATTCAGCGCGGTGAGTGCAGGCGGCTTCCACTCGTGCGGGCTGCGGACCGACGGCACGGTCAGCTGCTGGGGGGACAACACATGGGGGCAGATCGACCCGCCGGGCGGGCGGTTCACGTCCGTCACTGCGGCCGGCGGGCATTCGTGCGGGCTGCGGACCGACGGCACCATCGCCTGCTGGGGCGGGGACTGGGATGGCCGGCTCGATCCGCCGAGCGGGCGATTCGTGGCTGTGTCCGCGGGTGGCGCACGCTCATGCGGGCTGCGGTCCGACGGGACCGTCACGTGCTGGGGGGACAACGACTACGGGCAGAACGTCGTGCCGAGCGGGCGTTTCACCGCCATCTCGGCGGCCGCCTACCACACATGCGGGATACGTGCCGATGAGACGCTCGAGTGCTGGGGGCGGGCCTTGACGGTTAGCCCGCCTCGAGGGGTGGAATACACCTAGCCCCCTCGGCGCCTTGAGACATCTTCGCTCCGACGGTTGTGCGTGTTGGCGGCTCGGGGTGCAGTACGTCTAGCCCCCGGGGCGCCTTGAGACTGCCGCTGGTCTGCCCTGCCAGGGCGGCGACGAGGGACGCCCGGCAAGCGCGCCCTCGATTCCGGCCTGGTGTGGCGCCTCGGCACGCGATGCGCGTCCGGCCGTGATCTCTAGGCCTGGGGTTGGGCGTCGGGGGATCTGAGGTAGAGGGGGTCGACCTGTTCGGGGGCGACGGTCCCGCCGGTGAGCGCTCGTGCCCGGCCGAGGAGCGCCACCGCGGCGGGCGAGGGGAAGCGCAACTCGGGGCCGGCGATCAGCACGTTCCCGGCTTCCAGGAGGTCGGCGTAGCGGAGGGCCCCGTCGCCGACGACGACGGTGCGGCCCGACGGCCGGTCGCCGTGGGAGGTGAGTGCCGGCACCAGGTCCGCGGGCGGGCCGACCTGCGGGGCGCTCAACTGCACCAGCCGGCTCACGGGTGCTGGGCCCGGCGCGGAGGGTGGCCCAGCAACGGGCGCGGAGGGCGGCCCAGCGGGGGACGAGGCGGGCGGCCCAGCGGGGGACGAGGCGGGCGGCCCAGCGGGGGACGAGGCGGGCGGCCCAGCGGGGGACGAGGCAGGCAGCGCCGAGGGCGGCGTGGAGGTGACGCGGTACCAGGCCCAGAAGACCTCGCCGCGGCGGGCGTCGAGCACGCTGAGGACGGTCTCACCCGGTTGGGCGACGGCTGCGGCGGCGTGGGCCAGGGCCTCGAGGCTCCCGACGGGCACCAAGCCGATCCCGAGCGCCGCGGCGGTGGCCTTGGCGGTGGCGAGGCCGGCCCGCAGGCCTGTGAAGAGCCCCGGCCCGTGGTCGACGGCGACCGCGTCGATGTCGCCGAGCGCCACCCCCGCCTGCTCGCAGACGAACCGCATCTGCGGCGCCAGCGCCTCGGCGTGCCGCCGGGGCAGCGCCAGACGGGCCTCGGCGAGCAGGCCCGCCCCGGCGACCAGAGCGCAGCCGCACTGGTCGGAAGCGCTCTCGATCCCCAGCACCAACATGGCCGCTAGCCGCCTTGCACGACGCGGCGAGCCTGCCAGGTGGGGCCCCGCGGCGTGACGGTGACGATCCGGTGGTCGGTGTCGTCGATCGGCTCGCTGTCGCGTTCGAGCGGGGGCACGGGGCCGGACGAGCCATCGGGGCCGGGCGAGCGATCAGGGCCGGGCAAGCCATCGGAGCCGGGCGAGCGATCAGGGCCGGGCGAGCCATCGGAGCCGGGCGAGCGATCAGGGCCGGGCGGGGCTTCCTCGGGCTCGGGCGGGAACTGGAAGTGCAGGTCGAGGCGGTCGGGGGGGAGGGTGAGGCGTTCGGCCCACTCGACGACCACGATGCTGTTGGCCTGCCCGCTGTTGTCCCGCCCGCTGTCGTCCTGCCCGCTGTTGTCCTGCCCGCTGTCGAGCAGCTCGTCCAGGGCCAGGTCCTCGGCGTCGGCGTCGCCCTCGAGGCGGTAGGCGTCGATGTGGTGGATGATCAGCGGGAAGATTCCCGGACTGCTCGCCTCGTAGGTGTTCGCCAGGGTGAACGTGGGGCTGGTGACCGGGGTGGTGACGCCGAGCGCCCGGGCCAGGTAGCGCACGAACGTCGTCTTGCCGGCGCCGAGGTCGCCGTCGAGTCCCAGCACGTCGCCCGGGCGCACCACGGCGGCCACCGACTCGGCCAGCCGCTGCGTCGCCGGCAGGCCACGCAACTCCACGGTCGAGGGGTGCTCGCTCAGGTTTCGCGTGTCTCCATGAGAGAGAGTCTGGCGCGGACCAGGTCGGCCCGGGTCTCGGCGACTCGCTCGCTGCCGCCTCGCAGCAGGGCGGCCGGGTGGTAGGTGGGCACCAGCACCACCCCGTCGCCCCAGGCGTAGCGCCGGCCGCGCAGCCGGGTGATGCCCTCCTTGGTGTCCAGCAGCACCTTGGTGGCGAAGTTGCCGAGCGTGACGAGCACCCGGGGTGCCACCAGCTCCACCTGACGCTGCAGGTAGGGGCGGCAGGCGGCGATCTCCTCCGGCTGCGGGTCGCGGTTGTCGGGTGGCCGGCACTTGACGACGTTGGCGATGTACACGGCCGAACGGTCGAGTCCCACCTCCTGGGCCAGCAACTCGTCGAGCAGTTTCCCCGAGCGCCCCACGAACGGCAGCCCCTGGCGGTCCTCCTCGGCGCCGGGCCCCTCCCCCACGAGCATCAGGTCGGCGTCGGGGTCGCCGGTGCCGAACACCACGGTGGTGCGCCCGTCCGACAGGGGGCACCGCGTGCAGCCCGCCGCCACCTCCGCCAGCTGCTCCAAATCCAGAGGACCGAAGTCCACGTCGTCCATCACCCGATACCTACCACACGCCGAGCCGGCGCCACACGACGGCGGCGATACGCCGGCGTGGCACAGGAGTGGTGCGGCTGGTACGGTGGGGAGAACCTTTCACGGTCATGAAGGTTCTTGGAGGCGATCCCGAGTCTCCCCTCAGATTGGAACGACGAGGAGGAGACCGGCGATGCCGCCGAGTGACATTCAGCGCTTAGAACTGTACGAAACACTTATCGACAGACTGGGAGACAAGGCGGCGGCGACGCTGATGGAATACCTGCCCCCGGGCGGCTGGGAGAACGTCGCCACCAAGGACGACTTGGAGCGCCTCACCGGCGAGATCGAGCACGCCATGGCCCGCCAGACGCGCACGATGGTGTTCACGATGCTGGGTATCGCGATCACGATCTGGCCGGCCCTCCTCCTCCCCGCCGTCGCAGTCTGATCCAAACGGCGAAGCGGCGGCCGAGCCGGCTCGGACACCGGAGCGACGATCCCCTGCCCGACTAGGAACCGGCGGCGGCGGGGGTTGGTTGGCCGGCTGAGGCCAGCAGCTCGCGGAGGGTTGCGGTGGGGTCGGTGGCGGTGACGAGGGCCTCGCCGATCAGGGCGGCGTCGTAGCCGGCGCCCTCGACGGCGCTGAGCGGCGTCCCGCCCGGCACCCCCATGCCGGACAGCGCAATCCAGAGGATGCCGCCGTCGAACCGCTCGAACATGGCGGCCATCCGCTCGGCCTTGGCGTAGTCGACGGTGAAGCGGGTGTCCTTGGGGTCGTCGCGCTGGTTGATGCCGATCATGTAGGCGCCGCACTCCACGGCCAGCTCGACCTCGGATTCGGTGCGCACCTCGGTGAGCACGTCCATCCCCAGGTCGAGGGCCAGGTCCTGCATCTCCCGCATCCGTGGCCCGCCGACGTCGGGAAGGATCACCAGGATGGCGTCGGCGCCCATGGCGGCGCTGTCGCGGACGTCGCCGAGGGTGGTCAGGAAGTCCTTGCGCAACACGGGGATGCCGGTGGCCTTGCGGGCATCCCGCAGGTCCTCGGGTGAACCGCCGAAGCGCTCGCTGTCGGTGAGCACCGACAGGCAGGCCGCACCCCCGTCCCGGTACCGGCGCGCCAGCGAGGCGGCATCGGCGCCGGGGTGCAGGTCGCCGCGGGACGGCGAGCGGCGCTTGATCTCGGCGATGACCGCCAGCCCGTCGCCCGCCAAGGCGTCCCGGAAGGCGAACCCGAGGCTCGCCGGATCAGTGCAATCGGTGCGTTCCATGCTTTGCCTCGCCGTGGTCCGCCAATTCTCGCTCGCTGCTCGCCTGCCCGGTGATTCTCATCCGGTGATTCTCGCCCGATCGAGCTACAGCGAGTGTGGCCGATCCGCCCCCGCCCCGCAACCACCACCGCGACCGTCAGCAGGAACTGGTTGTCCTCGACAGGGACTGTGAACGTGGGCATGAAGAGCGGCTACGGGATCGCCGCAGTGATCTAGAAGAGCGTCGCCGGCGACCGGGGTCTCGGCGGGGCTCCTCGCCGGCCGGTCCCCTCAGGAGCCGCGCGGCGGAGGTTGTGTGGGGGCGGGTGTGACGTGTCGGGGGTGCCGGTGCCCGGCGACGGGGACGGGGACGGGGACGGGGACATCGGGTGCCGGGCGTGTGGCGAGGGGGATGGCGCGTCCGGGCTGTCGGTTCCGGCGGTTGGGGACCGGTGGGGTCGATGCCCGTTGCGTGGGGGCGGGTGTGAGGTGTCGGGGGTGCCGGTGCCCGGGGACGGGGACGGGGACATCGGGTGCCGGGCGTGTGGCGAGGGGGATGGCGCGCCCGGGCTGCCGGTGCGCGGGGGTGGGTGTGATCGGGTCTCGGTGGTGGGTGTGTCGGTTGGGGGTGCGATGGTCAGGCGGCCTCCGGGGAGGCGGATGACCTCTTCGCCGTTCTGGTGGATGCGGACGTGGTGGCAGCGCCAGCACACCAGGCAGGTGTTCTCCAGGGTGGTCTCGCCGCCGTGCAGCCAGTGGCGGATGTGGTGGACCTGGCAGATCTTGTGGTGGGCGCCGCAGCCGACGCAGCCGCCGTCGCGGGCGATGAGCTGTTTGCGCAGCCGGGGCGGGATCTTGCGCTTCGAGCGGCCCAGGAGGGGATCGCCGGTGTGCTTGTTGAAGATGCCCGGCAGGATCTTGGCATCACAGGCGACCGCCAGGGCCTCGGCCTCGGTGAGGCGGGTCTGGTCGGTGAGGCGGGCGTTGGTGATCGCATCGTGCACCTGGTCGTAGTCGGCCAGCACGATCAACTCGACACCGGGGGGCGCGCCGGCGCCGGTGCCGGTGCCGGTGCCGGTGCCGGTGCAGATGAGTTCGGCGAGGGCGTCGGCGAAGCGTTGCGGGTACGTGGGGCGGTCCTTGGAGTCCTCTGAGCGGAACAGCTCGTCGGACTTGGCCAACAGCGCGTTGCGGACCCGGTTGCCGGTCAGCGGGTCGAACTGCGCGAACAGGTGGAACATGCCGTCGTCCTGCTCGCTGATGGAGGCGCGGCGCCGACGACGCTGCGCCTCCCGGCGCGCCTCGAGTTCCTCTTCACTGGTGCGTTCGTTGATGTGTTCCTTGAGGGTCTTGCGGAACTGATCGTCGGGTTCCTCCTCGGCGGCGTCCAGCAGGGCGTCGTGGTCCACCGGCGTCTCGCCGGCGGCGTCGAGGATCAGGCCGGCGGCTTCGGGTGTGATGGCGCCATCGGCGAGCTTGCCGGCCACAGTGGGCGACCACTCCAGCTGTGCCGCAGTCTTCACGGCCTTGCGAGCACCCGCCCGGGAACGCTTCTGGGTGCGCCGCAGCGTCTCCTCGGCAGCGGCGTCGCCCTCGCGGCGGGAGACCTCCGCGATGACATCGGCCTCCGCGGCGGCCAGAGAGGCCCGCGCCCGCCCCATGAAGGTCAACCGTTCCTGCAACACCTCCAGATCGACCTTGTGCAACAGCGGCGGCGGCGACGCCAGCCACTCGCCCAGCACCGCCCACTCGCGAACCCGCGCCGCACGCGCCGCGCCGATGCCACCCGGATCACCGGCCGCCGAACCGACACCATGCGAATCACCGGCCGCCGAACCGACACCATGCGGATCGATGCCGTTCGGTTCGACGCCCGCAGGCTCCCCGCCATGCAGATCACCGCCCGCCGCGCCGACGCCGTTCGATTCGACGCCGTGCGGGTCGACGCCATGCGGATCACCGGCCGCCGGGCCGACACCATGCGGGGCGACGCCCACACGTTCCCGGCCACAGAACTTCTCGGCGCCAGCACCACCAGCAGCATCCGCATCAGCCACCAGATCAGAACCCATCTGCCCATCACCCCCTTCTCGCAACATCCCCCGGCTCCCCCTCACCGCTTGCGGACCTCTTGATTACTTGTTTGCACACTATAGTACGGTTGCGACAGAATAACAACGTCTGTATGAGTACTTCCCAGATTAGATGGAGGATACGTCGGACAGCCGGCGCACACGTCCCACCGGCACTCGCAAAACCCCAGGTCAGCGGGCTTCACCGGCGTCGGCCCGGCACATGCCAGGCAGCGACCGAGGTGTGACGGATGTCACATTTCAGATCGCGATCCGGCGCCGGCGTCCACTCAGGACTCGGCCGGAGGGGGTCTCATTCGACAGTGTCGGGAGGCGGATCGTAGGGTGCGCCTCGGACCACGGATCGTAGGGTGCGCCTCGGGCTGCGGACACCGGGGAGGGGGTTGGAAACATGCAGGCGTGGCGTCGTAGCGGCGTGCAGAACCAGCGGCGGCGCACCAGCGGCGACCACACCACCAACCCCACCGCCGCCCGGCGACTCGCTGCCGTGACGGTGGGGCTGCTGGTGCTGGGCGCCCTGGCGGTCCCTTCGACGGTGGCGGCGCAGTCCGGGGGCGACTCCGACATGGTGCGGATCGTGGCCCGCAAGGTCGCCGACGGCCGCATCGAGTTCGGCCTGCAGCAGCGCACCGGCGATGATTGGGGCAGCCGCATGCTGCCCACGCAGCGCTTCTTCCCCGCCGACGCCGCCCTCGGCCGGTGGCTGCGCAGCACACCGCTCACGGTGAGCGTCGACGCCACGCCGGACAGGGAGGCCGCCACCGCCACCGTCCGCATCGTGGCCCGCAGGATCGCCGACGGCCGCGTGGAGTTCGCCCTCCGCAAGCAGCTCGGCGACGGCGGCTACAGCGGGCAGCTGCTCCCCCGGGCACGGTTCTTCCCCACCGACGCCGCCCTCGGCCGCTGGCTGCGCAGCACCCCGATCTCGGTCATCTCGACCCCAGCCTCCCCCACCGCCGGCACAGCCCAACCGGCGACCCGCACCGGATTCACCGCCGTCGACGGGGGCCTCAACCACACGTGCGGGCTGCGCAGCGACGGAACCATCGCCTGCTGGGGCGAGAACTTCGACGGCCGGTCGGACGCGCCCGGCGGCCGGTTCACGGCGGTCACAGCCGGCGAGCAGCATTCCTGCGGTGTCCGCAGCGACGGGACGATCACGTGCTGGGGAAAGAACAGCAACAACCAGTCCTCCGCCCCGATCCGGGAGCGGTTCACGGCGGTGACCGCCGGCACGTGGCACTCGTGCGGGCTGCGCACCGACGGAACCATCGCCTGCTGGGGCGCCGGCGGGTACACGAGCGGCATACCGGCGGGCAGCTTCACCGCCATCTCGGCCGGCCAGTCGCACACGTGCGCTCTCGGCACCGGGGGCTCGATCGCCTGCTGGGGCCGCAACCCCGCCCAGGAGCACGGCCAGACCGACGCGCCCACCGGGCCGTTCACGGCGGTGACGTCGGGCTTCTGGCACGCGTGCGGGCTGCGGGCCGACGGCACCGTCACCTGTTGGGGCGACAACGAGCGTGGCCAACTCAACGCACCGGGCGACCGGTTCACCGCAATCGGCGCCGGCGATCTGCACACGTGCGGTGTGCGCACGAACGGCACGGCCACCTGCTGGGGCGAGAACTTCTCCAGCCAGTCCAACGCGCCGGGCGGCCGGTTCACCGCTGTCACGGGGGGCAGGAGCCATTCCTGCGGCCTGCAGTCCGGCGGCGCCGTGACCTGCTGGGGCTTCGTCTTCGACCTCGAACATGGCCAGAGCAACGCCCCGTCGGGACGATTCACAGCCGTCAGCGCGGGCGATCTGCACACCTGCGGCCTGCGCCCGGACGGCACGGCGCAGTGCTGGGGCGACAACCGCAGCGGCGAGAGCGACGCGCCGGGCGGGCGGTTCAGCGCCGTCGAGGGGTCGTTCACCCATTCGTGCGGGATTCGAATCGACGGGACAGTGACCTGCTGGGGCGGCAATCCGAAGTGGGATTCCGGACAGTTCGACCCGCCCGACGGTCGATTCACGGCGATCGACGGAGCGGTCCTGCACTGGTGCGGGCTGCGCCCCGACAGCACGGTGACCTGCTGGGGCGACGACGGCAACGGCGAGAGCAGCCCGCCGAGCGGGCAGTTCACCGCCCTCGCCACGGGCAACGGGCATTCCTGCGGCCTGCGCACCGACGGCACCGTCAGCTGCTGGGGCTCGGATACCAACGGCCAGACCAGCCCGCCGAGCGGTGAGTTCACCGCCGTCGCCGCGGGCAGCTTCCACGCCTGCGGGCTGCGCACCGACGGCACGGTGACCTGCTGGGGTTGGAACGCCGCCGGCCAGACCAGCGCGCCGAGCGGTGAGTTCATCGCCGTCGCCGCGGCCGGCCTGCGCTCGTGCGCGCTGCGCGTGGACGGCACCGCCACGTGCTGGGGCTTCAACATCTATGGCCAGAACGACGCCCCCGGCGAGCAGTTCATCGCCCTCTCCATGTCGTCAATCCACGCCTGCGGGCTGCAAGCCGGCGGCACCGTGAACTGCTGGGGTGAGCCTCTCGCCGTCTCACCGCCCCCCGGCGTGCGGTTCGTCTAACCCTCGGGCGGGAGGATCCGGGGCCGGGCGGGCCGTTGGGCGGTCAGCCGGCGGCGGGGACGCCGGCGACGAGAACGGTCACGAACATGCCCATGACCGCCAATGCGAACCCCGCGAACGCGAACAGGACGGTCCGCAGGTCGCGAGCCGCCCGACGCTCGAGGCGACCCTCCATCGCGCCCAACTTGGCTTGCAGGGACTCCACCGCGGTCGCCAGCGTGTTCTCCAATGCCCCCATCTCGGCTTCCAGTGTGGTCTTCAGCGCCCCGAACTTGGTCTCCACTGTGGTCTTCAGCGCCCCGAACTTGGTCTCCACTGTGGTCTTCAGCGCCCCGAACTTGGCCTCCAGCGAGTCCATTCTTGCCTCCAGCGCGCCGACCCTGGTCTCGAGTCGCGCCACGTCGGTCTTGGTGGCCAGTTGCTCCCAGTCGGGCGGGAGGCGCTCGATCAGCGCGTCGGCCGTCTCGGTGTCCATGTGTTCAGCGAACTTGCGGTGCAGCACCGCCGTCTTCACGTCGGTCTCGGTCATCGAGTCTCCCCGCTGGTCCCGGCCTGTCGGTTGCGGTCCCGCCTGCGGGACGAGTCGGCTTCGGTGTCCGGGCCATGAGGGCTCCTCGCCAATCGGGAGCAGAAATTACTCCCATGGCGCGAACTTTATCACTGAGCGCAAGAAACGGCGGGGCGGGAGCAACGACGGGAGGGGCCGGAAGGGCTGGACTCCGCTAACGGTTGTGGCCTGGAGACCCCGGTGGTATACACAGGGGCGAAATCTCCCCGCCGTCCCCCGCCGCTCGCCGGTGGGGCACTGGCGGGGCTTCTATTTTGAAGGTGTCGTCTGCGGACAGCGACGACCCGCAGGTCTCGGCTGTCGGCCGGCCACGGTCCAAGTCTCCGGATTACACCGAGGCCCGAATCCGCTGAACGCAGCGGGCCGAGGGTGCTTACGGGCGAGTCCTACCCAATATCGACCGAGATGGTCATGGTGCTCCCCCAGGCCACGATCAGAAGGCGCTGGAGGAATCCATCCCCAGCAGAACCTCGTAACCCGGAGCGGGAGATGCGAGCATTACTTGCAGGAACTGACTGAACTGAGTGGGGTCGGAGGGTGGTTCCACAGAAGCGAGTTCCAGAGCAACATGAACTCCGTACTCGCGGGATCTGGTCATCCCGCTGGCAGTCGACACGCTGTGCTCCGCCTGGCCGATGGCCGGCAGGGAGCAGGCTTCACGAACCCGATTCGTGACAGCAGTTGTGTTAGCACCGGTGTCAACGAGGGCCAGGTACGGTCGCTGGTCGGATCTTTGGCCAAGCGGTGGGGATATCAGGACCGGAACGATGTATTGCCGTTGGGCGTTCAGACGAACGTGGCGCTGATACCGCATCTGGCGGTAGTGGCCTAGACGGTCGCTGAGAAGATGCCGAGATCGACCGGTGGTGCTCCGATCTCGCGGATGAAGAACTGTTCGTGGCCGAATCGCTCGTGGCCGACGCGGTAGGCGTTCTCGAGTTGTCCGTAGGTGTCGATGATCTTCCCGTCGTGCATTAGGACGTACTCGCCCGGATGATCGCGTTCGAGCGATTCTCGATGATTCTCGTAGGCGTCCGCGTTGAGGGTGATCTGATCTGCTTGGTGGCCACTCATGCACTTCTCCTTTCGCGGGGACGGTATCGGCTGTGCCTGTAGCGGATTGTACTGAAGCTGTCAATGGTGGTTATCGGCGCAAGTCGCGATCAGCGATCGGGGAATTCGCGTCGGCGTCGGGGTGAGGCGGGAGGATCGGGGGCCGGGCGGGCCGCTGGGCTGTCAGCCGGCGGTGGGGACGCCGGACACCAGGACGGTGACGAACACGCCCATGACCGCCAATGCGAACCACGCGAACGCGAACATCAACGCCTTGAGGTCGCTCGCCGCGCGCCGGTTGAGTCGACCCTCCATCGCCGTCATGGCAGCAGCCAACGTCGTGATCTTCCCGCCCAGGTCGGCGCCGAGTGTCACCATCTCGCCGCGCAACTCGGTGCCGAGTCGCGCCAAGTCGGTCTTGGTGGCCAGTTGCTCCCAGTCGGGCGGGAGGCGCTCGATCAGTGCGTCGGCCGTCTCGGTGTCCATGTGTTCAGCGAACTTGCGGTGCAGCACCGCCGTCTTCACGTCGGTCTCGGTCATCGAGTCTCCCTGCTGGTCTCGGCCTGCCGGTTGCGGTCCCGCCTGCGGGACGAGTCGGCTTCGGTGTCCGGGCCATGAGGGCTCCTCGCCAATCGGGAGCAGACATTACTCCCATGGAGCGAACTATATCACTGAGCGCAAGAACCGGCGGGCGCGAACACAACAGACAGCGGGGGCGGAAGGCCCGAACGGCCGAGCCGGAGCGACGACGGGAAGGGCGGATGATCCGAACGCGGCCGGACGCCAAGCCTCAACCCGGGGGCCGGTGCTGCGGGGGTGTTGGAGTTGCGAGTCCTCAGGCTCCGGTGGCTGCCTGCGAACTAGCTGGCGATGAGCATTCGAAGCGACTCGGTTGCGTCGTCATCCTCGATCGGGGAGTGGGCCGCTGGACCTTCCGTAGCAAAGGGATCCGCTGATTCCCGGGGGAACGCATCTAGGAGATCTTGAAGAGTCGCATCGGGGTTGATCTTGATGCTGGTCGAAGTCAGGGGGACGAGGGGCTCGCGGATCGCGCTATACGCGAACCATGCGAGCGAGAAGTCGGGATCCCTGGGGATCGACCCTCGGCGGACGGTCACGAAGAAGCCGGATTCCCGGCCGCGGCGCTCTAGGCGCCGTGCGAGTTCTCGGACAGACGCATCCGGGGCTGCGGGAATGATGAAGAGTTCGTCATCGCCCCCGTGTTGGCGTGCCCAGCGGATCAGCCGCGGCGAGCGGCTTTCGATCGCGGCAAGTTTCCCGATCAGGCCGACTAGCCGGTGCTCGGTATTCATGGGACCTCCCGAGAGAACTGTTCCCATATAAGAGCTTCCGCCCATGCCTCAGCACGCTCAATTCTAGATCGGCAATCTTCGGGGACACTAGTCGGCCCCTGCGCATAGGAATCCCCGGGATGAACATGCGGGAAGCGATGGGACGTGTCGACTGCGACTACCCGGCTCCAGGACGCGGGATCGTACGGTGGAGAGCGTTCGAGGCTGACATAGAAGTCGATGAGGCGTTGATTGTCCAGATGGATCAATCGCCGGTGTGTGATCTGCAGGTTCGTGGAGGGGAATTCGAAGTCGAAGATTACGAGTTGCTGTTCACATTCCTCCGGCGGCGGGAGCGGCGGCAGCGTCGGCTCGGGAAAGCCCCCGGAGGTCATGGCGACCGAAGCGTACCGATCGCGGGTCACTTGCAATCGCCTCGTAGGCGATCAGCCACGGGCGGCTCGCAGCCGACGGCGGCGGCGGGAGCGGCGGGAAGGCAGCATCAGCGTCGGGAACGCCAGCGGCCCGGTGTGCTGGCCGCCGTGGGGGTTCTGCGGCCGGCGCAGCGGGACGCTGGGCGGTCAGCCGGCGGAGGGAACGCCGGTGACGAGGACGGTCGCGAACATGCCCATGACCGCCAATGCGAACCCCGCGAACGCGAACATCATCGCCTTGAGGTCGCTCGCCGCGCGCCGGTTGAGTCGACCCTCCATCGCCGTCATGGCAGCAGCCAGCGTCGTGATCTCGCCGCGCAACTCGGTGCCGAGTCGCGCCAGGTCGGTCTTGGTGGCCAGTTGCTCCCAGTCGGGCGGGAGGCGCTCGATCAGCGCGTCGGCCGTCTCGGTGTCCATGTGTTCAGCGAACTTGCGGTGCAGCACCGCGGTCTTCACGTCGCTCTCGGTCATCGAGTCTCCCCGCTGGTCCCGGCCTGCCGGTTGCGGTCCCGCCTGCGGGACGAATCGGCTTCGGTGTCCGGGCCATGAGGGCTCCTCGCCAATCGGGAGCAGACGTTACTCCCACGGAGCGAACTGTATCACCGAGCGCAAGAACCGGCGGGGGTGGGAAAGGATTGGGCCGCCGAAAAACGACTTCCTGCGAGAACGCCATCGGCCCGGTGCGCTGGCCGCCGTGGGGGGTCGGCGGCCGGCGCAGCGGGCCGTTGGAGTTGGAAGGGGTTAGCTGTCGACGGTGACGTTGGAGCTGCCGAGCCAGCGGTCGACCGAGGCGCGTGCGGGGAAGAAGCGGCGCGGTGGCAGGATCCGGTCGCCCCAGGTGGTGCCGCCGTCGTCGCTCTGCTGCAGGCCGAACTCAACCCTGTCGTCGGAGCCCCTGCGGGCCACGATCCGGACGGTCACCTCCTCGTCGAACGAGTCGGCCGATTCCGACACTCTCAGGGTGATGGCGGAGCTGACCAGCCAGCGGCCGACCGGGGTGTCGGCGGGGAAGAGCCGTGCCCTCGGGAACACCCGGTCGCCCCAGGTGCGGTCGTGCTGCACCTGCTGCAGCCCGAACTCGATCTTCCCGGTGTCCAGCAGCCGGGCCACGAGACGCACCGTGCTGGTGCCCGACTGGGCGGTCGCCGCCTCGTCGGCGTCGTCGGTGTCATCGTCGGTCACTGCCGGCTGCGTGGTCGGCGGTGGCGGCGGGTCGGGCGGCCGCGATCCGCCGCAGTAGATGTCGAACTCGAAGTCGAAGTGCCGCAGCGGGTTGGCGCTCGACCAGGTGAGCGTGCGGCTGGCCGTCCCGCCCAGCGTGCAGCCGGGGGCCTCGAGTTCCGCCGACACGGTCACCGAGCAGCCGGCGATCTCGTCGGACGTGGTGCTGGTGGCGACAGCCGGATACGAGGCGCCGGAGCCGAAGTTGGCGAAGTTGGGCGCGTGCACCGTGAACCGGCCGTTGGCGAGGGTGGCCACCGTGTCGCCGCCGGGCAGGGTGTAGATCCCCGATCCGCCGGGGGTGGTGCCGATGGCGATGGGCGGCAGGGCGGGCACGCCCCCGCACGATGTCGTGAGCTCGTAGGCCGCACTCCCCTGGTTGCCGGGGTTGTTGATGACGTCCTGGATGATGACGATGCGGTTGTAGGGGAGCTGCACGTGGTCGCTGAGATCGATGGCGATCCTGCCGTTGGCGTCCCTGTCGGCCGTGTCGAACTCCTCGCCGTTGGCGTCGATGATGGTGAACGGCGGGGGCGCCTCGGTCACCGTGATCCGGAAGTCGCAGTTCACGTTCGAACCGAGAGTGCCCAGCGCCTTCTCGACCGCGTCGCCGTCGCCGAGCACGAAGAAGTCCAGTGTCTGATCGCAGCCGCTGCCTGCACCGGCCTCCGGCGTCACCTTCACCCGGAACTCGGTGATCTCCACGGCGCGCTCGGCGCGGGCCGCGAGGTTGGAGTCGGTGGCCGACGCCGGCAACTCCTGGACGACCTCCTCGGGGTCGATCTTGATCGACAGCGTGGGCCGAGCCGAGCAGTTGGGCGTGCCGCCGCCGGTGTGGCGGGCGGTGACGGTCGTCTCGGTGCCGCGGGTCGCCGTCTGGAGCGAGTTGCTCCACGATCCGGGAGACGCGCCCCAGCCCAACTCGGCGTCGCACAGCCGGCTGCGGTTGTCCGTCTTGCGGGCGACGGCGGTGATCTGGTAGTTGCAGGTGCCCGGATCGAGCACCTCCCCGTCCTCGTCGCCGGTCCCGATCCAGGACGTCACGTAGCCGGGTCGGGCGTTGGCAGGATCGCAGCCGCCGAGGCTCTGGGCCGTGATCTGCACCTCCCAGCTGGCGGCGTCGGCGCCGGTCTCGCCGTTGTTGAACCTGAAGACCCTGATGTTGCTCTGCGCCCCGGCCGGCGAACTGGCGGCCACAGCCAGGCCGGCCCCCAGCAGGGCTATGACGACCAGGAGCCTGGTGAGGTGTCGAATTGATCTCACGGCGCGCCCTCCTTGCCGGGCTCGCGAAACCCGACATTCGAGAATACGTATCGGTGCTGCGAGCGTAGTGTTCGGTTCGCGGAAATTGGGGGATGCAGGCGATTCCAACCGATCAGAATTTCCTTCCGACCTTCACGGGCTGCGGCGGCGCTGATCGGCGCTCCCGTCGTGCCGGCGACAGCCCTCCCGTCATTCCGGCGGAGGCCGGAATCCGGTCCGTGGCAGCCCGCCCAGTGTGCCGTTCAGCCGTCGCGGCGGATCAGCCGGTGGGCGCGTCGCGCGGGGGCCCGGCCGGATCGGCCGGGGACTGCATGTCCGCAGCCCCACCGCCGTCCCCGACGGTCGTCCCGCCGTCGCCCGCTCCGGTGTCGGCGGGAACCATGTCCTGGGCCGGGGCCCCATTCTCGGTGGGGGTCATCTCGTCGCCGACAGCGGGTCCCGCGGGGGCCGGCGGCACCGAGTCGCCGCAGTAGATGTCGAACTCGAAGTCGAAGTGGTCGAAGGGGTTCGCGGCGGACCAGGCGAGGGTCCGGCTGTTCCCGCCGTCCACCACACAGCCGGCGGGCACGTTGCCGACGGTGACGGTGACGGCGCAGCCGACCACGGTGGTCGACGTGGTGGAGGCGGCCACCGCCGGGTAGGTGGCGACCGGCCCGAACTGCGGGATGTCGGGTGAGTGCACCGTGAAGCGGCCCTCGAACAGCTCCGAGGAGGCGGCCTGCGCCGCGGGCGAGGCGACGGGCACGCCACCGCAGGAGCGGTCGATGGCGTAGCTGACCGCGCCCTGGTTGAGCGATCCGGACACGTCCTGGATGATGGCGATGCGGGACGACTCGATGCGCACCAGCGGCGTGAGGTCGATGATGATGTTCGGCAGGGCGGCGTCGAAGCGCACAGAGCGGCCCCGGGGCACCTTCACGTGCGCCGGCGCCGCCACGATCGACGCCCGGACCGGGCAGGCGTCGCCGGTGGCGCCCAGTTCGTACCGCGACGTGGCGCCGTCGCCATGCAGGGTGAAGGTGGTGCCGATGTCACAGCCCGTCGCCGAGGTCTCGGATTCCACCCGGACCATGTACTCGCCGACCGCGGCGGCCCGCCGGGCGCGTGCCACCAGGTCGGCGCCCGCGGGGGCGCCGGCCAGATCCTCCACCATGTCGTCCCCGCCGAGCGTGAAGTAGGTGCGATACGGCCGGATGCAGCCCCTGCCGGGGTTGAGGCGGATATTGAGCCTGGACGCGCCGTCGGGCCGGCTCGAGCTGATGACGCTCTCGTCGTGGTAGCTGCCGACGAGGTCGCCGGCGCTGTCGACCCAGCCGAGCTGGGCGGCGTAGAGGCACTCGGACTGCTCGGCCACCCGCACCCGGGCCGAGAACCGGAACACGCACTCGGTCAGGCTGAGTGTCGTCCCCACTTGCTCGCCGGCGTCGACCCACGGCGAGGTGTAACCGACGGCGCCTCGCTGGGGAACGCAGTCGCCGAGGGCGCTGACGATGACCTGCACCTGCCAGAGCCTGTCGGGCTCGCCGTCGTTGTCGGCGTCGGGGTTCTCCATGACGTTGGTGAAGCTGAAGACCGTGGTGGGGCGCGCCGGCTCATCCTCGTCATCGTCCTGCGCACTGAGCGGCGCGGCTATCAGCGCCGGGACGGCTACGAGCAGGCTGAGGACGGCGAACGTGGTGGTGAAGTGCCGGAGTCTCGACACGGTGCGGGGCCCCCTCGGTGAGGTGCGATGGAAATCGATGGTGGATTCAGCGTAGTGGTCGGCCCCTGCGGGTTAGGGGATACAGGGTTCGGGCAAAACGGCGAGGGGGCCGGCACTCGGCCGGCCCCCTCGGGTTGAGAATCAAGAGTCGGGTCAGCCGGTGGCCACGTCCTGGGGCGGACCCGTGGCGCCGCTCCCGCGGGCGCCGCCGTCGTCGCCGAGGTCGATCATGCCGTCTTCGTCATCGCCGAGGTCGATCAGGTCGCCGCCGTCGTCGCCGACGTCGACCACGTCACCGCCGTCCGCGGCCCCTGGCGTGCAGTCGATGGTGAACTCGATGACCACCCGCTCGCCGGCGCTCACCAGGTCGACCGGCGAGTTGTGCTCCACCGAGCAGCCGGCGGGCACGCCCGAGACCGCGACGGCCGCCTCGCAGGCCACGGCGTTCTCGTCCAGGGCGTAGGCCTTCGTGCCGTCGGCCGTGTTGTCGCCGATCGCGGCGCTGACGTTGAAGCGGCCCGTTCGCAGTTCCACGATGGTCACTGCCGGGTTGAAGATGATGCCGCCGATGCCCGCGGGCTCCAGGGCGCGGGGCAGCCCGGGTGCGCCGCAGGAGGCGCTGTAGTCGTACTCCACGCCGACGCCGCCGGCGTCACCGATGACGTTCTGCACCAGGTAGACCGTCGGGGCGGCCACGGTCACATCGAGCCTGGCGCTCAGGGCGGTGGTGGAAGAGCCGGCCTCGTCGAGGGTGGCGCGGTTGTCCGGAGGGTCGGTGGTGGCGGAGGTGGGGGGGCCGTTCATCACGACGACCGCGCTGTTGCTGCCCCTGGCGCCGGCGGCGAAGCCGTCGGGCAGGGCGGCCGTCACGGTGTAGATGCAGTCCCGGCCGTTGAACGAGCCGTCGACCAGCGTCAACTCCACCTGGTTGACGCCGGCGTCGCTGACCTTCGTGTCGGCGCTGACGGTGCCGCACTCCGGGTCGGCCTTCGCGTTGTCCGGGACCTTCTCGGTGGCCGTCACCGTGAACGCGGTGTTCCTGATGGCTCCCAGGACCGCGGCCGTCGGGGGAACGGCGGCCTTGTCGCCGGAGGCGGGGGTGGTGTAGCCCGCCACGGTGAACGTCACCTTCTCGACCGAGTTGCAGGCACCCGTCACGAGCGTGCTGGCGCTGTTGGCGATGGCGATGGCGGCGGTGCAACGCGACCCGTCCGCCTGGACGAGAAACGCCTCCCACTCGTAGAAGCAGATGGTGTCGGTCACGACGGCGGTCTGGTCCGCGGTGCCCGTCCCGTCACCGCTGTCGGCCACCTCCAGCGTCACCGAGCCGGTGGGGCCGAACCCGTCGATGCCGGGATCGCAGCCGCCCTTGGTGCTCCACGAGACGGTGTAGGTACCGGCCTCGGTGTCGCTCGTGATCGTGATCACGTCCTTGACCGCGGCCGCCGGACCGGATGCCAGCGCCAACACCGCTGCGAGCAGACCGGCGACACTCAGGACGCCGACCAGGATCTTTCTCATGTCGCTTGCCGTCCTTGCCTTGGTTTCACGAGGCGCCCGACGACCCGCTGCGGGCCGGCTGCCTCACTCGAACAGGGAGATGAGACTAGTTCCGGCCCCGCGGCAGGCAAAATCCGCTCCGGGGCCGAGCGGTCAGCCGGCGGCGGGGACTCCGGCGACGAGGATGGTGGCGAACATGCCCACCACCGCCAACGCGAACCCGATGATCATGTACGTGACCGTCCTGAGGTCGCGCGACAGTTCGGTGCGGAGTTCCGCGAGATCGGCCTTGGTGGCGAGTTGCGCGAGGTCGGCCTTCGTGGCCAGTTGCTCCCAGTCGGGCGGAAGGCGCTCGATCAGTGCGTCGGCCGTCTCGGTGTCCATGTGTTCAGCCAACCTGCGGTGCAGCACCACGGTCTTCAACTCGCTTGCCGTCATTGGTCGTCCCTGCTCGTCTCGGCCTGCTGGTTGCGTTCCCGCTTGCGGGACGAGTCGACTTCGGTATCCGGGCCATGAGGGCTCCTCGCCAATCGGGAGCAGACATTACTCCGATCCGGAGAAGTATGGCAACAGACAACAATCGGAGCTTTGGTCACTGTCCGGCGAAGGCGGGGATCCATTCTGCGAGCGCAGGTTTGCGGCTTGCCCTGGATTCCGGCCTGCGCCGGAATGACGAAGGGGAGGGGCCGGAATGACGAAGAGAGGGCTGCGGGAGCAGGCCTGGAAAACCCCGAGGGGGCCGGCACTTGGCCGGCCCCCTCGGGGTTGGAATCCAGGGATCGGTCAGCCGGTGGGCGTGTCCATCTTCGGGCCGTCGTCCATGTCGCCGCCGTCCATGTCGTCGGCACCGCTCATGTCGTCAGCACCGTCCATGTCGTCGCCGCCGCTCATGTCGTCAGCACCGTCGTCGGCCGGCGCCTCGGGCTCGGGCTCGGGCGCACGGCAGTCGACGTCGAAGCCGATGATGACCCGCTCACCGGAGGTGGCCAGGTTTGCCGGCGAGTTGGACTGCACCGTGCAGTGTGCGGGCACGCCCCTGATGGACACGCTCGCCTCGCAGGCGTTGCCCTCGGCATCGAGCGCCGCAACCGGCATGGGATCTCCACTGTCGTGGTTCCCGGTGAGGGCGCCGCTGATGTTGAAGGCACCCGTGCGCAACTCGACCACGGTCTCGCCGCCGACCGTGCTGATGCCGCCCGGGGCCTCGGAGGGCTCGAGGATGCCCGGCAGACCGCCCGTCGAGCAGTCCTCCACGCCGGCCAGCTTGTACGTGGCGCCGGCGCCACCGGCGTCACCGTGGACACGCTGCACCAGGAAGACGTTCCGCATGGAAACCGTGACCGTGAGGGTCCGGTTGTCGACTTCGGCGGCCGCTATTCCCGCAGCGTCGGCGTCGGCGGCCGCATTCGGCACCGGGTTGACGCCCTCGGCAACCGTGCTGCCCTTGCTGCCGGCCTCGAAGCCGTCGGGCAGAGCGACGGAGATGTCGTAGGCGCAACTGCCGGTGTTGTCACCGGTGTCGATCGGATCATCAGGGATCAGATTCGTCACCTTCAGGGTGACCATGTTGGCCTGCCCCTCCTCAGCGACTTCGGCATCGCCGCTGTCACCGGCGCAAGCCTCGTTGGGATCGGCGCCCTCCGCCAGACCCACCGGCGTGGCGGTCACGGTGAACGTGCTCGCCGCGACGGCGCCGTCGTTGAGAGCGTTCCGCTCCTCGGCGACCTTCACGGTCGAATCGACGGTGCCGCCGTTGCACGGTCCCTCGCCTGCGGCGGTGTCAGCCGCGATGTCCTCGAGCGTGCAGAGTTCCTGCGCGGCGACCGGGGCGCCCACGATGGTCACGACGATGTCGGACATCGTCGCGCAGTCGGCTCCCGCAGTGAGTGCGCGGACGCCACCGCTCTCAGCGCCGAGGGTGGTGGAACAGACAGCGCCATCGGAGTTGACGAAGCTCGCCTCGTACTTGTATTTGCAGTCGGTGTCGATGACGATGGCGTCCTCGACGGTGGTGGCCGTAGCCGTGACCGTGGCATCGGTCACGGTCAGCGTTATCGATCCGCTCGCACCCGAGGTGCCCGAGCCGGGATCGCAACCACCCAGCGTCTCCCACGACACCGTGTAGACACCGGTGGGGTTACCGGAGGCCGAGGGCGCTGAGACCTTGATCACGTCCTTGGCGGCCGAGGCGGGGCTGGAGGCCAGCGCCAGTACCACAGCCAAAAGACCGGCGACACCGAGGACGCCGGTCAGAATCTTTCTCATCTGGCTGTTTCCTTTCCTTGATTCCCCGAGGCTCCCCGGCGCGCTCCGGGACGGATACCTCACTACAACGGAATTATTATCCTACACCCCATTGACGCCGCCGGCGAAATCGCTCGTGTCCGCGAGCTATGGCGCGCGGCCACTCGGGAGCCCGGTGAAGGGGAGGGGCCGGAATGACGACTGGGAGGGGCTGCGAGAGCAGACCTGGAAAACGGCGAGGGGGCCGGCACTTGGCCGGCCCCCTCGGGGTTGGAATCTAGGGTTGGATTAGCCGGTGGCTACGTCCTCGGGCGGACCCATGTCGCCCATGTCGTCGCCGCCCATGTCGTCGCCGCCCATGTCGTCGCCGCCCATGTCGTCGGCACCCATGTCGTCGGCACCCATGTCGTCGCCGCCCATGTCACCGGTGTCGTCCATCGGCTCGGGATCCGGCTCCGGCTCGGGCTCGGGCGCACGGCAGTCGACGTCGAAGCCGATGATCACCCGCGTATCCGAGGTCGCCAGGTTGGCCGGCGAGTTGGACTGCACCGTGCAGTGTGCGGGCACGCCGCTGATCGACACGCTCGCCTCGCAGGCGTTGCCCTTGGCATCGAGCGCCGCAACCGCCATGGGATCACCACTGTCGTGGTTCCCGGTGAGGGCGCCGCTGATGTTGAAGGCACCCGTGCGCAACTCGACGACGGTCTCGCCGCCGACCGTGCTGATGCCGCCCGAAGCCGCGGAGGGCTTCAGGATGCCGGGCAGACCGCCGGTCGAGCAGTCCGCCACACCGGCCAGCTCGTACGTGGCGCTGGCGCCACCGGAGTCACCGTGGACACGCTGCACCAGGAAGACATGCCGCTGGGAAACCTTGACCGTGAGGGTCGGGCGGTTGGCGGGGTTGTCGTCCGAATCGCTGGGCGTGTCGGGGTTGCTGTCGTCGTCGGCGGCGTCGGTAATCGGCGTCGGGTTGACACCCTCGGAGACCGTGCTGCCCTTGCTGTCGGCTTCGAAGCCGTCGAGCAGAGCGACCGAGACGTCGTAGCGGCAGTTGTCCGTCTCACCGGGGGTCCCGTCGACCACGCTCAGGGTCACCTGGTTGGGCTGGCCTTCCTCGGCAACCTCGGCATCGTCGCTGTCGCCGGCGCAATCGTCGTGAGGATCGTCACCCTCGTTGACACCCACCGGCGTGGCGGTCACGGTGAACGTGCTCGCCGCGACGGCGCCGTCGTTGAGCTCGCTCCGCACCTCCTCGACCTTCACGGTCGTGAGGGTGTCAGCAGCGTCGTCACAGTTCTCGGTGTCGTTGTCGAGGTCGTCCTGCGTACAGAGTTCCTGCGCGACGTCCACGCCGCCCGCGATGGTCACGGTGAGGGTCACCATCGTGGCGCAGCCGGTCGCCTCCGTGAGTGTGCGTACGCCACCGCTCTCAGCCCCGAGAGTGGTGGTGCAGACGGCGCCATCATCGCTGACGAAGCTCGCCTTGTACTCGTAGTTGCAGTTGGTGTCGATGACGATGGCGTCCTCGACGGAGGTGGCCGTGGCCGCAACCGTGGCATCAGTCACGGTCAGTGATACGGACCCGCTCGCACCCGAGGTGCCCGAGCCGGGATCGCAACCACCCAGCGTCTCCCACGACACCGTGTAGACACCGGTGGGGTCACCGGAGTCCGAGGGCGCTGAGACCGTGATCACGTCCTTGGCGGCCGAGGCGGGGCTGGAGGCCAGCGCCAGTACCACAGCCAAAAGACCGGCGACGCCAAGGACGCTGGTCAGAATCTTTCTCATCTCGCTGTTTTCCTTCCCTTGATTCCTAGAGGCACCCCAGCACGCGCCGGGACGGCTGCCTCACTCCAACAGGACCATTAGATTACACCCCGGTAACGCTGCGAGCAACACCATTGCGGTGCCGCCCGCCGCGGCGCCCCGCCGCACCGGGAAACCCGGCCCCGAAGACGGGCCCGGGACATCCCCACCGGTTCGAAATCCGTAGCCCGTGTCCGGCTGGGAAACCCCGCCGGGCACTGCGCCTGGAAACCGAACCGAAACGGCGGAGCAACGGAGCGAACCCCGCCCTCCGTGGCGTCGCCGGCGACACTAGCAGCCCCCGCCGCCCCCCGCGTGCCTCGTGGCCGGTGTCACCCCGCGGCTCGGTCGCGAGGTGCGATAGCCCACCCGCCCCACGTTCCGCCGCCGGCCGGCCCCCTCAGCCGGCGCCGCCGGTGAACAGGGCGAGGTAGATGGGGGCCATCATCGCCGCCACGCCCACCAGGATCACGTAGGTGTGCTGGGCGCGACCCTACCAATCTCGCCGCTACGCGAGTATTCCTTGCTCATGCGCCCAGGCGAATAGTCCCCTACCATCGGTCGGTAGGCGCATGTCCGTCGCTCGCAGCTCATCGACTAGCGTTTCGGCCTCAGAACGGTTCAGTTCGCCCTGTCGGACTCCTTGGACGACGAGCCACAGTGAGCCGCGGACCAGGATGCCGTCCCGTTGCGCTATCCGACTAGCGGCACGGTCGTCAATGATCGCCACCGCCCCGTGAACGCTCGCCCATGCCAACACAGCAGCCTCACCAGTGTTCTTTGTCGAACCGCCACCCAGTTGCGTCTTGTAGCGAGCAAACGCAGCGAGTTCGCGTACCTCTGAGAGTTCAACCGGATTCAGCCAATCTGCTGTCAGCACGTCTGCGAGGTCCGGCAACTCCGCAATTCCCGCAAGAATCTCGGTTCGCACTTCGACGGGAACCATGCATTGATGCGGGTTGACGATCGCCTTGAGCGTTGACAGCCTTCCGGCGCGGGCAAAGTGACTCAGAGGCGTATTGTCAAAGATCAGCGATGGATTCACGCGAGCGGCTCAAGCTCGCGTCTCCATGCGTCAAGCGGCACCTCTTCTTGTTCGGGAAGCTCAGAATGATCGACCGTCCCCCACAGGAGCTCCAAGACACGCGCCTCGGTGAGCTTCCCGCGTCGGTATGCCGCGAGCACCCTTCTGCCGTAAAGCGGCGGCACGCTCGGCGAGTCGAGTTCAGCAACCCAATGCTCTCCCAGTTCGATGAAGTCCGCACGAGAAGGCGGGCGGTTCGCAAGCTCCTCGCGAGTCCCAGGATCGATGGCGCCAAGGTTTCGCAGTTGGGCACACACAGCAGTCCAACTCAGCCGATGGCGTACCGCTGCTGCTACCGCAGCGAGGCGAGGATTCCCCTTGAACTCCGACATGATCACTCGAACCTCACCGCGGGGAAGGAGCAAGTGGATCGCAAATGCGTTGATCAGCTTCTCGGTTTCGTCCTGCGGGGAGAGTCCGACCTCTGGTGCGTACGCGTCCTGAAACACATGATGACCGAGTTCGTGAGCAAGATTGAAGCGGCGTCGCCCGGGCTCCAGCGCACCGTTGATGACAGCCACACCTAGATCTCCGACCGCCACATACGCAGCATCACCACCCGACTTGCCGAGGTCGAGAGAGAACGAGAACAGACCAGCGCGTTCCGCGTATGCCTGAAGGCCCAGCAGCGGTCCGCCCTCCACACCGAGCTTCCTCCGCACCTGCACAGCGGCATCCTCGGATGCCTCAACGGTCGACGGAGGATCCAGCGCAATCCTCGTGACCTGTGGGAGTTCCCCTTCGTCGAGCAGAAAGTCGACATCCCGCGCGATCCGCTCAACCCTCGAATCAAGCGCCCTCGAACGCCCACCGACGGCTGGGTCAGACCGTCGACTCACGACCGCTGGAGGGGAGGCGCTGAAGAACCAGTCCACAGGCCGGTCGAGTGCTTCGGCGAGCACCACGAGTTCGGTCGCAGCGAGCTTCCTGGAGCCTGCCTCAATCTTCGCGATCACGGTGCGGCCGAGCCCCGTCGCCTCGGATAGTTGTTCCTGCGTGAACCCGGCAAGTTCGCGCGCCTCGGCGACTCGGCTGCTCAACTCCACCGCATTCGACTCTAGCATCGTGCGATTCTGGCACATCGCGGCACTTTTGAGAAAATCGCTTCTGTCGGTGCCATCGGTGACTCCCTCCTCGTCGTGCGTGACCGCAGGGTCCAAGACCAAGAGGGGAGCCGGCGCCCCCGAAACTTCAGTCGATCATAACAGTTCCGGCGATGCCCGATACCTGCGGGGCGCTCAGGCGCCCAGGCCGAGCCGACGAGTTCGGAACCTCGCGGACCACGATACGGTCGCCCCGTTCGACTCGCCGTCTGAACCCGGCCGGCCGGCTTCCCCCTCGACACATCGGCCACCCCAGCACCCGCGCCCCGGTGGCTACACTCGAAGGAGAAGCAATGGAACCAGCAGTACTCGCACTCGTCGGACTGACCTTGACGGTCGTCGGACTGACCTTGACGGTCATGATCCACCTCGACCGCTCCCGCGGCAAGGCCATGCAGAACGGCTTCGACCGGCTCGCCGGCGCCCTGAACCAACTCCGCGGCGAGATGACCGCGGGCGACGACAAACTCCGCGGCGAGATGCAGGCAGGATTCGCTGTCAACGCGGCCGCCCTCCTCGAACTCGCCCGGAACGTCGGCCGGGTCGAGGGCCGCACCGAGACACTCGTCACCAGCGAGTAGCCCCTTCTACACCCCCATCCTCCAGGGCGACCGCCGAACCATCGTCACGGCCATCGGGCGTCGTTCGATGTCACGCGTTCGCCGGTTCTTGGGTCTTCGACGACGACATAGACGCTGGCGTCGTAGCCCCAGATGCAGAACTCCGAGACCGTCTCCGATGTCTCGTAATCCTCCCATTCGACGGGGTCGCCCTCGCGCATGCAGTACACGTTGTAGTCCCCGGGTTCGAAGTTGACGAGTTCGACGCGCAGGAAGTGACAGTTGGCGGACGTGCAGCCCGGCACGTTCCGCTGCCGCCCCTTGGTAAGGAGAACCGAACGCGGATCGGTGACGGTCACGGTCGCTGAGCCTTCCAAACCGCAGCCCGCATCGTTACAGGCCTGCACGCGAATCGTGTACGTCCCAGCCGGGACGTCCGACCAGGTATGTCGTGTGGCCGCACTCTCAGGGCTTCCGGGGAGTCCCCCGTCGTCGACCGCCCAGCGGGTGATCGGGGAGTCCGAACTTGCCGACCAGGATGCCGAAACCTGATTCACCCCACCCGCAGGCGCCTCGGTGAACGCCACATCGATGGACGTCACACCCGGCGGATCCAGCTCGGGGGAAGGCACAGTGACGACAACGGGATCCTCCGTGCCCAGCCATTCCTCGGTCGGCACGAACACGCTCGGCTCGTCGGGTTCGGGCTGACTCGCGGGTGGCGTGGGTGCCGGTGGCGTGGGTGCCGGTGGCGTGGGTGCCGGTGGCGCGGGTGCGGGTGGCGCGGGTGCGGCCGGTTCGGGCTGGTCTGCGGGTGGTGCGTCGTCGTCGGTGGGCGCTTCGGGTATCAGGGGTGCGGGAGGTGGTGTGGGAGGGTCGGTGACAGCGGCGCTCACTGACGGCTCGGTGCTTGGTGTGGGTGTCGACGCCGGTTGTGGTGGCGGGGGTGGCGCAGGCTCGGCCGCGGGTGCGGGCGCTGCGGGCTCCGGGGGCGGTTGGACGGTTCCGGCTGTCTGTTCTGGTGTACGCGTCGGTTCGGTTGCAGGTGGGGCTTGTGGCGCCGGTGGCGGTTGCGGCGACTCTGGGGGGATCGGCTCCGGTGCGGTAGCGGAGGGTGTGCCGTCGCGGGTCACGAAGTAGGCGGTGACTGCCGCGGCGGCAAGGAGGACCGCCAGGGAGGCGAGCAGGGTGCGGCGCCGCCGCTTGGGAGGCTCAGGCGGCGATCGGTCCGGTGGGAGTTGGTCGGGGGGTTGCCGGGGTGGTGCGAGGACGGTGGTGGCCGCGTCGGTCTCGGGGGTCTGGCCCGTGGGAGCCGCGGGTGTGGTGGGGACAGTGGCTTGTCGGCGAAGTGCCGCGAGGGTGTCCTTGTCGAAGGCGATGGTGGTGTCGTCGTCGATGCCGGCGATGGGAATGGCCGTGGGCGGGAAACCCAGGCGGTACTCGATGTTGGCGAACGCGACGGCGAACGCGCCCAGGTCGGGGAACCGGTCCCGGGGCTCCCGGGCCATCGCCCGGCGCAGCGCCGCCGCCACCTCTGCGGAGAATCCGTCCGGCAGCGCCGGGGTCGGGGCCTCCAACGCCCGAGCCAGTATTTGCTGGGGCGCCTGCGGGCTGTCGGACTCGAAGGGGCGCCGCCCGGTCGCCAGGGTGAACAGAGTGGCGCCCAGCGAGTACTGGTCCGCCGCCGCGGCCGCCGCAGCGGCACCCTCCTCGATCAACTCCGGCGCCACGAAGTGCGGCGACATGCCCAGGCCCACCCGCTCGGCGGCCCGGTTCCGCAGCGTGGCGATCCCGAAGTCCCCCAACGCCGGGAACCCGAACGCCGACTTGAAGATGTTCTGCGGCTTCACGTCACCGTGGATCACGCCGTCCTGATGCGCCGTCGCCAGCGCACCCGCCACCCGCACCCCCACCGACAACAGCTCCTCGAGCGGCAGCGGACCCTTGCGGCGCACGAGCTGCATGTAGTTGCCCCGCTCGAAGAGGTCCATCACGATGCACGGCCGGTAATCCGACGTGAAGGCGCTCGCCAGCACCGTCACGATGAACGGATGCCGTGACAGCGCCCCCATCGCCTGGCACTCCCGCTCGAACGCCGCCACCGACTCGTCGTCGGCGAGCCGATCGTTCAGAACCTTGATCGCCACCCGTCGATCGAACGCCACCTGATACGCCGCGTACACCCGGCTGAACCCACCGCGCCCCACCTCCACCAGGTCGGTGAAGCCCTCCACGACGGGCACGTCGCCGTTCACCACCGCGCACCCCCCGCCGCGCAGCGCACACGCGACCCTCCGCCGGCGCAGCCGCACGCCGGCACGCCAGTCGCCGCAGAACGCGCCCCCGCCTCACTCACGATCAACCGTCGCCAACGCCGAACCCCTGCACTGCGGCACACCGCATCCGGCATCTTGGCACACCCGGCGCCCGCACAAGCAAGCCGAAACTCCCCGAGCCGGCGCTTCGACCGCGAGCAGCGGCCACGCGCAGCCATCACGTCGGAAGACTCCGTTTCAAGTGCGGGCCAGGCCATGGGGAGTCCTACCCATTCCCAGAACGCGCATGTCGTACCCATGCTGCCCACGTCCAATCAGTTGACCAGTCGAAGAGTTTCGGCGGCTCGCTGGTGGGTCAACAGGAACGGTTGAGAAAGGCAATGGGAGGAAAGACATGCGTCATTCAACTACATCGACGAGGACAGGTTCCGAGACTCGGCGACACAACCCGGGATCGGTGATCCGGGCTGCGGTCGCCGTCCTCGCCGTCTGCCTGGTGGCGGTTGCGGCATTTGCTTCATCGGTCACCGCAGACAGCGATCGGCAAGACACCAAGTGGCACATCAATGACGACCCGAGCCTCGAGGGTCCGAGCGGCGGCTGGTGGCGTCGCACGGCCGGAGGAGCGTACGGGGACTACCACTACACGTACGGCATCGGCAACAGCAGCAACCGCGACAACTACGCGGTGTGGGACATGGGCCGCCGCAACGGCGAGCAGTGGGTCGTTGCGTGGGTACCCAAGACGCCGGCAGACGTGAGAGCGACGGTGTCCTACCGGATCTACCGGAACGGCGACCTCCACAGGACCGTGAAAGTGGATCAAGGACAGAACAAGCATTGGGTGGTCCTCGGCAAGTTCGAGTTCCTAGGTGCCGACGTGCGCATCGAGGTCTGGGACAACGAGACGCGCGAGCACTACACCCGCCGCAACCCCTCGCTCAGCCGCATCGGGATCGATGCGATCGCAATGAAGTGCGCCGGCAACTGTGACGACGACTCTCTCACGCCGACTGCAGGGCAGAGCGCTCAACCTGCCTATCCCCCCACCGAGGAGGGTTACAGGCAGTGGATCACCGAACGGGTGGTTCCCGGCATGGAGTGGCGAGGAAAGGTCAACCCCTGCGATCTCGATGCCGGCGACTGGCCCGCTGACTGGCAACTCGCATCCGCGACGAGAACTCGGGATCCCGAGACCGGCGCTCAGGTCGCCTGGACCTACGACAGGGCATTCCTGGGGACGGCGTCACACGGGAACACGGGTGTCCTCTACCACTTCTTTGCCGGCGAGTGCACCTCTTGGGTTCAGTTCAGGCTCCGAGTCGACGGCATCCCGTTCTACAACGGCTACCGGTGGAATGTCGCCGGCCCGTGGGGCCACGCGAGTAACTGGGACGAGGCGGCGAGGAAGCTTGGGTTGCTCACTTCGACGCCACGAAAGGGCTCCGTGGCCCAGTGGGACCACAATCACGGAGGCCATGTCGCATATGTCGAAGAAGTCCTGAACAACGGCAACACCATCCGAGTCTCGGAGATGAACGTCAGCTCGAGCGAGGTCTGCCACTTCAGTACCAGGCTGATTCACAAGAACGTCGACGACCCAAGAGGCGTCGTCTACAACTGGCCTCACAACTTCATTGACTTCTCGCAGAGCTAGCTAGAGCGCCACGGCTCCGATATCGGCAGAAAGCACGGCCCGGTCGCCCACCGCCTTCAAGGCATACGACCCACTGCCGTGCTTCCTGCCGTTTGCGGGCCTGCGGATCTGACTCACAGTTCGTTGCGAATGAGAGGAGTTTCCCAATGTTGAATCGCCGGATACCAGGAGTGAGACGTATCGCCACCGGTCTCACGATTTGCGGATTCGTCGTCGTCATCGTGGCCACCGCGCTCACGCAAACGGCTTCCGCCGCCGGCCGCTCGCAGAGCGGATGGTTCGTGAACGATGAGCCCGAGTTGTTCGGCCCCTCGGAATACTGGGAGGACGGCTACCTGGGCAAGGGATACGGCGCCAACAACTACGTCTACACGTATGCGATCGGTGGGGACCCGAGCCCTGACAATTGGGCGATCTGGGCCATGGGTCGTCGCTGGGGTCGCCAGACCATAGGGATCTTCGTCCCGTGCGGCCAGGCGACTGCGACCGTCACCTACCAGGTCCTGGCCGACGGCCGTCCCGTCGCCAACCCGGAAGTGGCCCAGCGCACCGAGTGCGGGTGGGTGCACCGGGGGCCCTACGACTTCAACGGGGCCGAGGTCACGATCCGGCTCAACGACAACGACGCCGAACAGCACGTGAATCGAGTCGGCCTCAGCGCGAGCAGCATCGGCGTCGACGCCGTCGCCATGCGGTGCGTGCTCGACTGCCAGGAGACGGTCGAGCATCGCACCGCCGCGACCGAGCCCGCCGAGGTGCGCATCGAGGCTCGCAAGTTGCCCGACGGGCGGGTGGAGTTCCGTCTGGACATCGACGGGGTCAAGTGGCTGCCCCAGGCCCGACTCTTCCCGTACGAGACGACCCCAACCGGGAAATGGTTGCGGTCATCCCCCTACGTCCTGGACACGAGCGCCGTTCCGGCCCCCGGCGCCGCGGTCGGCCCACCGCCGCTGCCCGCGGCCGTCGTGACACCGACAGGTGTGCCGGTGGCGGTGCTGGAACGAGCCGGCGGCGGGTATCTCGTCCGGACGCCGTGCGGCGACGTCGCCGAGGTGGCCGGCGGCGAGCCCATCGGGCCGGTGCGGGTCGTCCTTGATCCCGGCCACGGCGGCCCCGCCGATCCGGGCGCCGTAGGCCCCAACGGTCTCGTCGAACGCGACCTGAACCTGAGGCTCACCGAGGCGACCCTCGCCGAGCTCACCGCGCGAGGCATCGGGGCCGCCATGACCCGCACGGGCGACTACGGGGTCTCCAGGACGGTGCGCGCCGCCTTCGCGGACGCGCTCGGCGCGGAGGCTCTCGTGTCGATCCACCACAACGGGCCCACGTGGTCGCCGATGAGCGGACCGGGCACCGAGGTGTACCGGCAGTCGAAGTCCGAGGAGTCGGACCGCCTCGCCGGAGTCCTGTACGAGGAGATCACCCAGGCGCTCAGCACATTCGAGGATGTCGCGTGGACCGGCCTGCCGGATGCCGGGGTGAAGCGCATCGTGTGGCCCAACGGCGGCGACGTACTGGGGATGATCAGGTTGCCGGCCACCCCTTCGGTGCTGATCGAGTTCGGCTACCTCACGAACCCCTCCGAGGCGGAGCTCTTCGCCCGCCAGGAATACATAGCCGCGGCGTCGAAGGCCGCGGCCGACGGCATCGAGGCCTACCTGGAGACGGATCGGCCCGGGACAGGCTTCATCGCCACCCCACGCGTCTACCCGGCCCCGCCCGGAGACCTGCGGCCCCTCCGTTGCAGCGACGTGCCTCTGGAATAGCCGCTCGCCCGTCCAGGAATTGTGCATCGGGCTTGAGCCCGCCGGGCGGTGCGCTCATTCCGATCGTCATGCGAGAATCAGGTGAGGAGACGCCACTGGTGCTCGGAGTGCCGCGAACGCTGGAAGTCGGGGACACCGTGCGTCACGGCGGCTCGTGGTTCCGGTACGAGGAAAGGCCGTAGACATCGACACGCAGCGCCTGGTGGTCGACTACGTGGGCGAGATGTACTCGCTCGAACCCGGGGACACCCTGGAGTTCGGTCGGAATGCCCAACTGGTGATCGACGACAACCGCTATCTCCACCGGCGCATCGGTCGATTCGAGCACCGCAACAACCTCTGGATGCTCTCGAACATCGGCCGCTCGCTGTACCTCACGGTGCTCGACACGCAAACCCAGTCGCAGTCGATCATCGCCCCGGGGCGCCAGGCGGCGCTGACCTTCACCCCCGCTGTCGTGCGGTTCCGTGCCGGCCGCACGACATACGAGCTCGTCGTCAAGGGCGCGCAAATGCCACCGGCCCCGGAGGACGCCGCCGACCACACGATCGACACGTTCACGTTCTCGCACTACCCGCTGACCCCGACACAGCGCCTGCTGGTCGTTGCGCTCGCCGAGCAGACCCTGCGCGACCCCTCCGCAGGTGTCCGGATCCCCAACAGCAGTCAGGTCGCCGGCAGGCTGAAGTGGACGATCACTCAATTCAACCGGAAGCTCGACAACGTCTGCGACAAGCTCACGAAGGCAGGCATCCCGGGGCTTCACGGAGCGCCGGGCGCCCTCGCATCGGACAGGCGACGCAATCTGGTCGAGTTCGCGATTCAGAGCGGGCTCGTGGACGCAGAGGACCTGGTGCTTCTGGACAGCGTTGATCCGGGCATGCAGAGGTAGGTGACCCTCACCCCGAGCGCCTCCCACGGCCCAAGAGCCGGTAGCCGTCCGATCCGGGACTCGAGGGGTCCTGCGAGCGCGGAATCCGGGGGCTGATCAGCCGGCGCCGCCGGTGAACAGGGCGAGGTAGATGGGGGTCATCATCGCCGCCACGCCCACCAGGATCACGTAGGTGTGCTGGGCGATTCTCCTGTCGATCCTGCCGATGCTCTTGTCGATCTTGGCGTCGACTCCGGTGATCTTGGCGTCGACTGCGGTGATCTTGGCGTCGACTGCGGTGATCTTGGCGTTCAGATCCGTGAGACCCGTATCGATCTTGGCGCCCAACTCGGTGCGGAGCGCCTCGAGCCTGACGTCGACCACCTCGAACCTGGCGTTCATGCGCTCCTCGAGGGCCGTGAGGTCGTCCTTGAGAAGCGCCAAGTCGGTCTTCGTGGCGAACTCCTGCCAGTCCATGGGCGGAAGGCTGTCCATGAGCGTCATCACCGGCCCCTCCGGCAGCACATCGCTCAGTCCCTCCCGCAGCTCAAAACGTTCCGCCTCTGTCGGTGCCATCGGTGACTCCCTCCCCGTCGTGCGTGACCGCAGGGTCCAAGACCAAGAGGAGAGCCGGCGCCCCCGAAACTTCAGTCGATCATAACAGATCGGGGTTTGCGCGATACCTGCGGGGCGCTCAGGCGCCCGGGCCGAGCCGACGAGTTCGGAACCTCGCGGACCACGATACGGTCGCCCCGTTCGACTCGCCGTCTGAACCCGGCCGGCCGGCTTCCCCCTCGACACATCGGCCACCCCAGCACCCGCGCCCCGGTGGCTACACTCGAAGGAGAAGCAATGGAACCAGCAGTACTCGCACTCGTCGGACTGACCTTGACGGTCGTCGGACTGACCTTGACGGTCATGATCCACCTCGACCGCTCCCGCGGCAAGGCCATGCAGAACGGCTTCGACCGGCTCGCCGGCGCCCTGAACCAACTCCGCGCCGACATGACCGAGAACGACGACAAACTCCGCGCCGAGACGACCGGCGCGCTGAACCAACTCCGCGCCGACATGACCGAGAACGACGACAAACTCCGCGCCGAGACGACCGGCGCGCTGAACCAACTCCGCGCCGACATGACCGAGAACGACGACAAACTCCGCGCCGAGATGCAGGCAGGATTCGCTGCCAACGCGGCCGCCCTCCTCGAACTCGCCCGGAACGTCGGCCGGGTCGAGGGTCGCACCGAAACCCTCGTCACCAGCCAGTAACCCACAGGGAAGACCCTTCGGCGCTTGGTGAGCCTGGCGGTCAGGCGCCCAGGCCGGTGAACAGGGCGAGGTAGATGGAGGTGACCGCAGCGGCGAAGCCCGCTTATCGGGGGACCGTCTGGGGCTCGCTGTAGACGCTCCGGGGATCACGGGTAGCCGCCTCGCGGACCGACTCGTCGCCGTCGGTAGCCAGGGCAGCAAGGGCGGCGGCCGGCGTGGCGGGGTGGGTGGCCGCGATGCGGCGGACCGCCGGGACCCGGTCCCGGGCCAGGCGGGCGAGTGTCTCGGGCGGAGTGGAGCGGTTGCCCGCCACGTTGGCGCGGAGCGACTTGCACCAACTCCTCCCCAGACGCCGGAGGGTTCTCGGCGGCGCCGCCGGGTTACCGGCAACCTTGCCTCGAACAATCACCTCGAAGGGGAAGTACCGGTAGGCGCGGGACGTCCGGTCGAGCAAGTCCGGCGGTGTCGAGGGGTTCGCCGCCAGTCTGGTGCGCAACAGCCAGTAGCGCCGCCTCCATAGCCTCGCCAGTAGGTCCGGTGGCGCCCCGGAGTTGCCTGCAAGGGCGTGGCGCACGATGAAGCTCGTATCCCCGGCAAGCATCCCGAGAACCCTGGCGTCCGGGTGGGTGTTCCGGGCGACGGCGCTTCGCACCGACTCGTCCGGGTCGGAGGCGAGTATCCCGTGAACCCTGGCGTCCGCGTGGGTGTTCCGGGCAACGGCGCTTCGCACCGACTCGTCCGGGTCGCGAGCGAGGCGGGCGAGGGCATCCGGGGGTGCGTTGGCGTGCGCCGCCACCCCCCTGCGGACGCTGTCGTCGGGGTCGGTGGCCAGCCGGCGCAGATCGTCGGCCGACGTATCGGGGTTCCAGGCGGCGTAGGGCCGGAGCTTGACGCCGGAGTCGTCGCTCATCACTTCCTCCGTGTCGTCTGCGGTCGTGTCGGTTGTGTGTTGGCTTGGCGGTTGGTCGGGGTGGGGTGGGTGGTCGCGGCTTGGTGGCCGGTCGTGGCTTGGCGGGTCACGGCGTCGGCTCGAACGGGTTGATGGTCGGCAGACCGATCAGCTCGAAGTACTCGACGTCGCCGGTGACCACCGTGAGACCGTGCACCAGGGCGGTGGCGGCATTCATGGCGACATCCAACGCCGCCTCCGGATGCCGGTGCACGAGGCGCGCCCACTCCCGGAACGTGACGGCGTCGGCGGCCAGCACGCCGTAGGCGCACCGCAGCCGCAGGAGCCACTCCTCGAGTTCCTGCGCCTGCAGAGTGTCTGTCGTCGTGCCCTTCGCCCGGGTCTCCTCGACGACCCTCTGGATCACGCCGATCGCCATGGCCGAGACGTGCAGCCGGTTGGCGGGAACGCCGGTGATCCAGTCGAGGACTGCTTGGCCCCGTGTCCGCCGGAGCAGCGCCACGATCACGCCGGCGTCGAGCAGGTAGGCGGCCGACTCCGACCGCTCGATCCGGTCGGCGGGGTTGAGGTGGCGCTCGGGGCGGGGCGGGCGTGGCGCCCCGGTGGCGACCCCGCGCCCGAGCAGCAGCTCCTTCAACGAGGGGACGGCGCTCTCCAACCGCCGCCACTGCTCGATGGGAACGACCGCCGCGATCTCGGCGCCCCGCCTGGTGATGATCTGCGGTCCCTCGGTGAGGCTCGCATCGAGCATCTCGCTGAAGCGCGCCTTGGCGTCCTGCACCTGCCAGGCGGCGTCGGGGAGTCGGCCGGCGGGGGCCCGCGGGGCGCTGCTCAGTGGCATACTAGTGTTCTGGTCAGCCACCTGACCAGGTTAGCACACCTCGTTGCGGTCGGCTGACCGGGGGGGACCGCCGATGCGCCCGAGGGCGCTAGGAGGCGCCCAGGCCGGTGAACAGGGCGAGGTAGATGGGGGTCATTGTCGCCACCAGTCCCACGAGGAACACGTAGGTCTGTGTGGCACGGCCCGACTCCATGTCGCCGCGCACCTCCTTGATGTCGCCGCGCACTCCGGCCAGGCCTCTGTCGATCTTGGCGTTCAGATCCGTGAGACCCGTGTCGATCTTGGCGTTCAGATCCGTGAGGCCCGTGTCGATCTTGGCGCCCAACTCGGTGCGGAGCGCCCCGAACCTGATGTCGGTCCGCTCCTCGATAGCCGCCAAGTCGGTCTTCGTGGCCAGTTCGTGCCAGTCCATGGGCGGGAGGCTCTCCATCAGCGTCTTCGCCGGCCCTTCGTGCAGTACGTCGGTCAGAACTTGCTGCAGTTGAAGCCGTTCCGTCTCAGTCGGTGTCACCGTCGACTCCCTCCTCGGTGTGCCTGACTCCGGGGTCAATGACCAAGAGGGGAACCGCCGCTCCCGAATGTTGTGTCGATCATAACAGTTCGGGCTGCGCGATGGACCTGCGGCCGGGCTCGGGCCGGGCGATGGACCTGCGGCCGGGCTCGGGCCGGGCGATGGACCTGCGGCCGGGCTCGGGCTCCGCGATGGACCTGCGGCCCGGGCTCGGGCTGGGCAGCACCGAGCTGCGTTCGATCCTCCGCGACCCGGCCGCCGGCGGGGCGCGTCGCGCTTTGCGTGGAGTCGCTCAGCAGCCCAGCTCTCGGAGGCCGGTGCGGAGACCGCCCACGCGGAACTGGGCTATGCCGATCGGCACGTTGTTCTGGCCCGTCACCCACATCGACACACGGTTGTCGCGGTCGAGGCCCGCTGACCGGGCGAAGCCCGCCGCGTCCCTCGACACCGCGTACTGGGGGTCGAGGTTCTCCGCCGTCGTGAGGTCCACCCAGTACTCGCGCTGCCACTCGCCCCAGTTGAACTGCAGGCTGACCGACACCCGGCGGGTGATGGCGCCGCCGACGAGCTCCTCCACGTCCCACCACATGAACACCACCGGGTTGCCTGCGTCGCTGCAGAACCCGAAGAGCCTGGGGGGATCGCCGCCGCCGCGGGGCCAGTGGGTGTACACGTGGAAGTTGGCGACGGTGCGCAGGCCCGGGCGGCCGCTGGTGAACTCGATGAGCGTCCAGGCGCCGATGGTGGCCTCCACATCCTCGGGGCCGAGGTCGCGGGCCCGCATCATCGCCTCGGCGAACGTGGACTGGGCGACCGCATAGGCGATGCCCTCCACGGCGGCGCCCACCAGCTTGGACGTGACGATGCCGACCACCTCGCCGCAGACGTCGATGATGGGGCCGCCGCTGTTGCCGGGATTGGCGGCGGCGTCGGTCTGCAGGGAGGTGACGTGGTCGGCTTCGGGATCGTCGACGCGGGCGGAGAGGACGCCCAGGGTGACCGAGGCGTCGCCGACACGCTCGAACAGCGGGTAGCCGACGATGATGAGGCGCTCGCCGATGTCGAGGGCGGTGGAGTCGCCGATCGTGAGGGGTGTGAGGGGTTCGGCGTCGGGGTCGGAGCCGTCCTCGTCGTCCTCGTCGGAGCCGGGGGCCTGGCCGGAGCCGGGGGCCTGGCCGGAGCCGGGGGCCTGGCCGGAGCCGGCCTCGCCGTCCTCGCCGTCCTCGGCGGAGCCGGCCCTGGTCAGGATGGCGATGTCGGCGTCGGGGTCGGCGCCCACGATCGTGACGTCCTCGGTGTGGTGGGCGTTCTGGAGCTTGATCTCGGTGGCGCCGGCGACGACGTGGGCGGCGGTGAGGAACTCGTCGTTGCCGATGAAGAAGGCCGTGCCGATGCGGCGTCCGCTGACCACCTGGAACACCGACGGCAGCACGCCGGAGATGGCGGCCTCGATGGTGCAGTCGGTGGTGTCGGTGGTGGTCGTGGTGGTGGCGGTGGTGTCGTCGGTGCCGTCCTGGGCGAGAACCGCCGGGGCGGCCACTAGCGGCCCGCCCACCAGCACGGCGACGGCGACCGCTACCCGGAGTTGTGCGCGCATGGGGAAGCTCCCTCCGTGAAGAGTCGAGCCTACCTATCCCCTATCGGCGGGGAGGTGGCGGGGAGGTGGTGGCGGCGAGGCGGCGGCGGGGCGGCGGGGCGGCGGGGCGGCGGGGCGGTGGCGGCACGTACTGCAGCGCTGTTCCCGCACCGATCTTTCCGGCTGTTGGACATATTTCGGTCTCGAAGTAATATGACTCTCGATCAATGAGTGGTCTCTTCCGCTCCACTCGGCCGGGAGGCCCCGACGCAATCGACCCGGCCGGTCAGGATGGAAGGCGAACAACTATGGAGCAGGCAATCATCGGTCTCGTCGGCCTCGGCCTGGCGCTGATGCTGTATCTCGACAGGGGCCACCGCGCCCGGTTCGACCGGATGGACAAGCGGTTCGACAGCCGGTTCTCGCAGATGGACAAGCGGTTCGACAGCCGGTTCGACCGGATGGAGGAGCGGTTCGACAGCCGGTTCGACCGGATGGAGGAGCGGATCGACAGCCGGTTCGACCGGATGGAGGAGCGGTTCGAGAGCCGGTTCTCGCAAACGGACGAGCGGTTCGACCGACTCGAGGAGAAGCTCGAGAAGAAGATCGAGGACTCGGCGCGGCGCACCGACGCTCGCATCAACGAACTCAACCGCTCGGTCATCGAGCTTGCCCAGAGCGTCGGCCGCGTGGAGGGCCGCACCGACGTACTCGCCGCCGTCGAGTAGCCGTCAGACGGGACTCGGTGCCGCGCCGCGCCTCGGCGGCGCATCTCGGTCGGCCAGGCGATGCGGGTAGCCGTCAGCCGGAACACGGCGCCGCGCCGCGCCGCCGGTCGGCTGCCGCCTGGCGGACGAACTCGTCGCGGTCGGCGGCGAGGGCGTCGAGGGCCGTAGCCGGGGCGGGTTGCCGGGGCAGGTGGCCGGAGCGGGTTGGCCGGGAAGCAGTGTCACACCCCATTCGTACTATTCGAATCGTGGAAGCAATTCTGGCTAACGGGCCCGGCGGCGCGAACAGTCCCGGCGACACACCCGACGGCGCGAACAGTCCCGGCGACACACCCGACGGCGCGAACAGTCCCGGCGACACACCCGACGGCGCGACGGGCCGCCCGGCCACTCCCCTCGTGGTGCCGCCGCCGGCACTGTCACACCCCACTCGTACTATTCGCAATATGGAACTAAGCGGAGTGATCGCAGCAACCACCCCGGACCACCCCGCACCGCGGGCCCGGGGGCGGCGCATCGCCGTGGAGCCGGCGGCGGCTGAACCCGCCGGCGCGGTCGGGGCCGGGGGCGCCCGGGACGTGGCGCCCGAGGCCGGGGACGTGGCGCCCGAGGCCGGGGACGTGGCGCCCGAGGCCGGGGACGTGGCGCCCGAGGCCGGGGACGTGGCGCCCGAGGCCGGGGACGTGGCGCCCGAGGCCGGGGACGTGGGGCCTGAGGTGATCGTCGTCGGTGCGTGCGACGGGTCGGGGCGGGTGGCGGCGCTGGTGGACGCCCTTGTGGCCGAGTTGCGGGCGCTGTCGCTGGAGGGTGCCGGGCGGGACGTGCTTCGTGGGTTGGTGGCGGCGTTGGGGCGTGTGCGAGCGGGGGCCGATGCGGCGGAGGCCCGGGTCGTCGCCGCAGTGGAGAGGCTGGGTGACGGCGGGGTCGACGCCGTGGAGGTGCTGCGGCGCAATGCGGGCTCGTCGCAGCGGGAGGCACGGCGGCGCAAGCGTCGGGCGGAGGCGCTGGCGGCGATGCCCAACGTCGCTGATGCGCTTGCTGCGGGGGCGATCTCCGCCGAGCACGCCGAGGCCTTGGCGCGGGCCGCCGGGGTGACCAGCGCCGAGGCCGTCGACCGTGACGCCGAGTTGCTGGCGCAGGTGGCCGGCGTGCCCGCCGATCGCGCCGGGCGACACATCGAGGTCTGGACGCAGCGCAACCAGGATCCGGCCGACCTTCACGAGCAGCACCTGCGACAGCGCCGGCGCCGGCGGCTCAACTTCGGCGACGGCGAGGACGGGATGCTGATGGCGCATGCCGCGTTCGACCGCGTGCTGGGCGCGCAGTTCCGATCGTTGATCAACGGCATCGCCGACCGGATCTGGCGGGCCGAGGGCGGGCGGGACAATCCCGACAGCCGCAGCGCCGAGCAGCGCCGGTTGGACGCCTTGGCCATCGCCGTGGGCCTGGAGCCGGCGCCATCGACCGCGGTGCCAGCCGGGCCTCCGCCGGCCGCCGACCCGGTCTCGCCGGTGGTTGCGGGGCCACGCCGCGAGAGGACAGGGATCCCGGGGGCCTGTGCCGGCGCGATTTCGCCGGACGACCCGCCGACAGACGCCGGCGACCCCTCCTGGACCACGGCACACAATGGTCGCGTCGGGTCAGGCGACGCCCGGTCGACCGCGGAGCCCGGGGACAAGGGCGACAGCCATGCCGCCGGAGAGCCCGGCCGCGACGGCGACAGCCATGCCGCCGGAGAGCCTGGCCGCAAGCCGGAGCCTGGCCGCAAGCCGGAGCCTGGCCGCAAGCCGGATCCTCAACCCGTGGCGGTGACGCCGCGGCATCAGATCGTGATCGTGGCTTCCGCCGATGTGGTCTCGGGCAAGGATCCGCAGGGGCGGTGTGAGATTCCGGGCGTCGGCCCCATCCCGCAGAGCGAACTCGAGCGCCTCGCCTGCGACGCGGAACTGTTCGGCCTGCTGTTCTCGGGGGAGGGCGAACCCCTATGGCACGGCCGAAGCGAGCGCACGGCCACCGACGCACAGCGTCGAGCCCTGGTCGCTCGCGACGGTGTGTGCGTGCTCTGCGCCGAGGAGCCGTCCCGCTGTGAGTCCCACCACGTCCTCCCGTGGGCGAAACCCAGTGAGGGGCCGACCGACATCGACAACCTCGCCCTCCTGTGCGGCACCTGTCACCGGCGCCTGCACAACAACAAGCGCATCCTCACCCGAAGTCCCGACGGCACCTGGAGCACCGCTCCCGACCCCCGCTACATCGGACGCGGGAGACACGGGAGGTACAGCGCGCCCGATCCCGCTGCCGTCGACGCCACCTCACCTCGGCAACCGGTCCGGAATGCGCGACGACACCAGACGGTCGCCTGTGCCGTGCATACCGGGGAGATCACACGGAAGCTCGATCTCTCAGAGGGGCTCGCGCCCGCCTGCGGACTCATGCCCATCGGCGGACTCGGGCCCACAAGGGGACGCGTGCCCACCGGTGGACTCAATGCCGCGAGAGCGCCGCTGGGCACGAGCAGGCCTGAGACCCCGGGCCCGATCGGAGGGTTGGTCTGCGTCCCGAGTCGGCAGTTGGACGCACCGGCCTCCGATCTCCTCCAGCCCACGTCCTCGGGACGCGACCCGCCGAGGCAACCCGCCGGCGGGCCGGACGCCGGGCGCAGACAGACCAGCGGACCGGACCGGCGCGGGCGACCCCCCGGCCGGACGCGGGCGACCCCCCGGCCGGTTTTCCGGGCTCCGGGGGGTCGCTCAGTGGGATATGGGGTATGCGGCGCCGGTTGGGTATGTGGCGCCGGTTGGCTACGTGGCGCCGGTTGGGTATGTGGCGCCGGTTGGGTATGTGGCGCCGGTTGGGTATGTGGCGCCGGTTGGCTACGTGGCGCCGGTTGGGTATGTGGCGCCGGTTGGGTATGTGGCGCCGGGTGGCTACATCATGCCGCCCATGCCGCCCATGTCGCCGCCGGGGGGCATCGGCGGGGCGGGCTCGGGCTTGTCGGCCACGAGGCACTCGGTGGTCAGCAGCAGGGCCGCGATCGACGCCGCGTTCTGCAGCGCCGCACGGGTCACCATGGCCGGGTCGATGACGCCGGCGCCCGGCAGGTCCTCCAACTCGCCGGTCACGGCGTTGAAGCCCGTGGTGCCCTCGGCGCCGGCGACGCGGCGCACGATCACCGAGCCCTCGAAGCCGGCGTTCGCCGCGATCAGCTTCGTCGGCGTCTCCAGGGCCTTGTGCACCAGGCGGGCGCCGGTGGCCTCGTCGCCGGAGAGCTCCTCGGCGACCGCGGCGACGGCGTCACGGCAGCGCAGCAGGGCGGTGCCGCCGCCGGCCACGACGCCCTCCTCGATGGCGGCGCGGGTCGCCGACAGGGCGTCCTCGATGCGGTGCTTCTTCTCCTTCAGCTCCACCTCGGTGGCGGCGCCGACCTTCACGACCGCCACACCGCCGGCGAGCTTGGCGAGCCGCTCCTGCAGCTTCTCGCGGTCCCAGTCCGAGTCGGTGTTGTCGATCTCGGTGCGGATCTGGCGGATGCGGGCCGCCACGTCGGCGCGGTTGCCGGCACCCTCCACGATCGTGGTGTCGTCCTTGGTGACGACCACCTTGCGTGCCCGGCCCAGCAGGTCGAGGGTGACCCCGTCCAGCTTGATACCGACCTCCGGCGACACGACCTGGCCGCCGGTGAGGATCGCCATGTCGGCCAGCATCGCCTTGCGACGCTCGCCGAAGCCGGGGGCCTTCACCGACACGGAGGTGAACGTGCCGCGGATCTTGTTCACCACCAGTGTGGCCAGGGCCTCGCCCTCGGTGTCCTCGGCGACCACCAGCAGCGGCTTGCCGGTCTGCATGATCTTCTCGAGCACCGGCAGCAGGTCCTGCACGGCGGTGATCTTGGCCTGGTGGTACAGGATGTACGGGTCGTCCAGCACCGCTTCCTGGCGCTCGGGGTCGGTCACGAAGTACGGCGACAGGAAGCCCTTGTCGAACTGCATGCCCTCGACGAAGTCGAGCTCCATGCCGAAGGTGTTGGACTCCTCGACGGTCACGACACCGTCCTTGCCGACCTTGTCGATGGCGTCGGCGATGACGTCGCCCACGGCGGGATCGGCGGCGGACAGGCCGGCCACCTGGGCGATCTCCTTCTTGTCCTCGATGTGGGTGGCCATCGAGGCGATGGCGTCGGTGGCGGCTGCGACCGCCTTCTCGATGCCCCGCTTCAGGCCCGTGGGCGAGGCGCCGGCGGCCACGTTGCGCAGACCCTCGTTCACGAGCGACTGGGCCAGCACGGTGGCCGTGGTGGTGCCGTCGCCGGCCACGTCGTTGGTCTTGGTGGCGACCTCCTTGACGAGCTGCGCCCCCATGTTCTCGAACTGGTCCTCGATCTCGACCTCACGGGCGATCGAGACGCCGTCGTTGGTGATTGTGGGTGCGCCGAACTTCTTGTCGAGGACCACGTTGCGGCCCTTGGGGCCCAGCGTGACCTTGACGGTGTCGGCGAGCTGGTTGACGCCGGCCTCGAGGGCCTTGCGGGCGTCGTCGTCGAACTTCAACAGGGTTGTCATGGGGTGTCGGTGACTCCTTCGTGTAGGGCCGTCGTGCGGCGTGCGATCCCGGCGGTTTGCGGGACGCTCAGCCGACGGTGGCCAGCACGTCGCGGGCCGACAGGATCAGCAGGTCCTCGCCGCCGACGGTGATCTCGGTGCCGCCGAACTTGCTGTAGACCACGGTGTCGCCGACGCTCACGTCGAGGCCGATGAGCTCACCGGTTTGCTCGGAACGCTTGCCCGGACCGACTGCGAGCACCTCGCCCTGCTGGGGCTTCTCCTTGGCGGTGTCGGGAATCACGAGACCGCTGGCGGTAACTTCCTCGGACTCGCTGGGCCGTACGACGATACGGTCCTCGAGGGGCTGAAGGTTCATTTGCTCTCCCTTTGGTTCAATGGCTAGTGGTTCAGTGGCTAGCACTCTCGATCTGAGACTGCTAAACATACCGACCGCTCGGGAGATACCAACCTCGGCGAGCGGCTCGGGCGCTCGGGGATGCACGGGCCGGGGCGGGCGCCGGAGGGCGCGCCGGAACCCGGCGGCGGCGCCGAGCCCGACGTCCCGACGGAACCCGACGGACGGCCAGAACCCGACGACGGGGCCGAGCCCGACGTCCCGACGGAACCCGACGGACGGCCAGAACCCGGCGGCGGAGCCGAGCCCGACGTCCCGACGGAACCCCACGGACGGCCAGAACCCGACGACGGGGCCGAGCCCGAGGTGGGAATCGAACCCACTACCTCCGGTTTACAAGACCGGTGCTCTGGCCAGGTGAGCTACTCGGGCGGCACGCCCCAGCCTACGAGCCGGGCCGGCCCGCCATGAGGCTGACCCCACCGATCGACCGCCCGGCACGGCGTCGCGCCGCATGCCCGGATATGACCCAACTGTGGCTTGGACGCGTCTAGCCTGTCCGCAATGCCTCCCAGCCGTATGGCATCGCGCCCATGAATGCCCTGCGTGGCGCCATCGTCGTCATCATCGCCCTCGTGATCGCCGTGGTGATCCTGGCGCGCGGGCTCGACGACGCCGAGACCACCAACGAGCCCGTGGCCACCACCGACACGACCGCGGCCGGCGCCCCGCCCGCCGAGGCGCCGCCCCCGCCGCCCGAACCGGCGCCCGCGCCGGCCGATCCGGCGCCCGCGGCCGAACCGACGCCGGCGCCGCCGACCGCGCAGGCGGAACTGCCGCCGGTCGCCCCCGACGACATGTTCGACGACCCGCCCCCGCCGCCCCCGCCGACCCACAACCGCGACGAGGTGCGGGTGCTCGTCGCCAACGGCACCACCGTCTGCGGCGCCGCGGGCCGGCTCGCCACGTCGCTCAGCGCCCAGGGGTACAACGTGCTGCCGGCGACCAACGCCGACAACGCCGCCGAGATCTCCTCCGTCTACTACGTGGACCAGTACGGCGCCGACGCCGGCGTGGTGGCCTCGCTGATCCAGGTGCCGTCCAGCCAGGTGCTGCCACTGCCGGCCTCGCCCCCGACGGCGCCCGGCGACGCCCACGTCGTCATCCACATCGGCGCCGACGACCTGGCCCAGCCCAACTGCTGAGGCCCCGCCGGGGCCGTTCGCCACCGCCAGCAGGACGGAACCACCGGCGGGACGGCGCACATGGGCCCGCCACCCGAACCCGGGCAGGCCGCAACCCCTGCGGATGAGCCGCCGCGGCCCCGCCTGCTGGCCGCACCCGACAAGTTCAAGGGCACCGCGTCGGCGGCCGACATCGCCGCCGCCGCCTGCCGGGCGGCCCAAGCCGCCGGCTGGGACGCCGAGGCGCTGCCCATGGCCGACGGGGGCGAGGGCACCCTGGCGGCACTCGGAGGGGCGAACCGCCGCACCGTGGTCACGGACCCGCTGGGCGACCCGGTGGAGGCCGGCTGGCGGCTCGACGGCGACCTGGCGGTCATCGAGATGGCCGAGGCCTCGGGGCTGCAACTCGTCGGCGGCGCCGGCGGGAACGACGCCCTGGCGGCCTCCACCTACGGCACGGGCGAGCTCATCGAGGCGGCGTTGGAGCGGGGCGCCCGGCGGATCATCGTCTGCGTCGGCGGCTCGGCCACGACCGACGGCGGGTTCGGGGCGCTGCGGGCGCTGCTGCCGGGCCACCGCCTGCGGGGCGTGGAGCTGGTGGTGGCCTGCGACGTGCGCACCCGCTTCTGCGACGCCGCGGAGGTGTTCGGACCCCAGAAGGGCGCCACGCCGGCGGAGGTGAAGCTGCTGCGGCGGCGCCTGGAGCGGCTGGTGGACATGTACGCCGCCGAGTACGGGGTCGACGTGGCCGACCTGCCGGGTGCGGGCGCCGCCGGCGGGCTGGCCGGCGGGCTGGCCGCCCTCGGCGCCCAACTCGTCGAGGGCTTCGAGGTGGTGGCCGCCGAGACCGGTCTGGCCGAGCGCCTCGAGGGCGCCGACCTGGTGGTGACCGGCGAGGGCCTGCTGGACGCCGAGTCGTTCAACGGCAAGGTGGTGGGGGGCGTGTGCGAACTGGCGGAGAGTCTGGGCGTGCCGGTGGTGGCCGTGGCGGGGGCCGTGGACGGAGCCGCGCCGGCGCCGCCGACGGTGCCGGTGCTGTCACTCAGCGACCGCTTCGGCCCCGACCGAGCCTTCGCCGAACCGGCCACCTGCGTGGAACAGCTACTGGCCGAGCACCTGTCGGGTTAGCGGCCCCCTACTGGCCCTAGGGCCAGTAGGGGCTAGGGGATCTGTGGGCGCCCGGGCGGCGCTGCCGGTCGGGGCCACCGGCGAGCGGGGGCTGGGGGGCGGCTCGGTAGCATGTTGGGCCATGACTGTGACCGTGCGCATCCCCACCACACTGCGGCCCCTCACTGCGGGCGCGGCGACCGTCAGCACCAGCGGTGCCACCGTGGCAGCCGTGCTGGACGACCTGGAGGCGCGCCATCCCGGCCTGCGCGAGCGGGTCCTGGACGAGTCGGGCGCGCTGCGGCGGTTCGTGAACGTCTTCCTGGACGACGAGGACGTGCGCTTTCTCGACGGTCCCGCCACCTCAGTACCGGCGGGCTCCACCGTCGCCATCGTCCCCGCAGTAGCCGGCGGCGCCGAGGTCTAGCCGAGGCTTATAGGTGTCCTTGCCGCGCCGTTCCTAGCCGCTCCAAGCCGCACCGCTCCAAGCCAATCCATACCAGCCGGGCCGCGCCTTGCCGAGCCTCGCCACGCCATGCCTCGCCTCGCGGAGCCAATCCTCGCCACGCCTCAGCAAGCCGAGCTTATCGGCGTCCTGGCCGGGCAGGCGCAGACTCGTGAGGGCGGGGATGCCGGTGGACGCCGTAGGCGGCCATTTCTAGGCCGCCGGAGCGCCACCGGTAGCGCCGCCCGGACCGCCACCGGTAGCGCCGCCCGGACCGCCACCAACCGGCTGGGGCATGTTGGGGAGTGTGCAGGCCGACCGTAGGCTCTAGCAGTCTCAGATCGAGAGTGCTAGTACACCGACTCTGCCACGGAGGAAATCCAGCATGCCCAAGATCATCGCCTACGACGAACAGGCTCGCCGTTCGCTCGAAGCAGGGATGAACCAGCTCGCCGACGCCGTCCGCGTGACGCTCGGCCCGAAGGGTCGCAACGTCGTCCTGGAGAAGAAGTGGGGCGCCCCGACCATCACCAACGACGGCGTGTCGATCGCCAAGGAGATCGACCTCGAGAACCCGTACGAGAAGATCGGCGCCGAACTGGTCAAGGAGGTCGCCAAGAAGACCGACGACGTGGCCGGCGACGGCACCACCACCGCCACCGTGCTCGCCTGGGCGATGGTGCGTGAAGGCCTGCGGAACGTGGCCGCCGGCGCCTCCCCCATGGCCATCAAGGCCGGCATCGAGGCCGGCGTGGACGCCGCGGTGGGCGCCATCGGCGAGCAGTCCGTCGACGTGGAGTCCAAGGACCAGGTCGCCTCGGTGGCCGCCATCTCCGCAGCCGACGACGAGATCGGCGAGCAGATCGCCGAGGCCATCGACAAGGTGGGCAAGGACGGCGTCATCACCGTCGAGGAGTCGCAGACGTTCGGCATGGAGATGGACCTCGTCGAGGGCATGCGCTTCGACAAGGGCTACATCTCGCCCTACTTCGTGACCGACGCCGAGCGCATGGAAGCCGTGCTCGACGACCCGTACCTGCTGCTGGTCAGCTCCAAGATCACCGCCGTGCGCGACATCGTGCCGGTGCTGGAGAAGGTCATGCAGGCGGGCCGGCCGCTGCTGATCATCGCCGAGGACACCGAGGGCGAGGCGCTGGCCACCCTCGTCGTCAACAAGATCCGGGGCACGTTCGCCTCGGTCGCGGTGAAGGCCCCCGGCTTCGGCGACCGCCGCAAGGCGATGCTGGCCGACATGGCCATCCTCACCGGCGGCCAGGTCATCTCCGAGGACGTCGGGCTGAAGCTCGAGAACACCAGCCTCGACCTGCTGGGCCGGGCCCGCAAGGTGGTCGTCACCAAGGACGAGACCACCATCGTGGAGGGCGCCGGCAGCAAGGCCGACGTGGACGGGCGCATCCGCCAGATCCAGCAGGAGATCGAGAACACCGACTCCGACTACGACCGGGAGAAGCTGCAGGAGCGCCTCGCCAAGCTCTCCGGCGGCGTGGCCGTGCTGAAGGTCGGCGCCGCCACCGAGGTGGAGCTGAAGGAGAAGAAGCACCGCATCGAGGACGCCGTCAGCACCACCAAGGCCGCCATCGAGGAAGGCGTCGTGGCCGGCGGGGGCGTGACGCTGCTGCGGGCGCAGGCCGCCGTGGAGGACGCCGCGGCCAGCCTGGACGACCCCGACGCCGCCACCGGGGCGCGCATCGTGGCCCGGGCGCTGCAGGCGCCGCTGCACCAGATCGCCGTCAACGCCGGCATGGAGGGCGGCGTGGTCGTCGAGCACGTGCGCGGCCTCGACGGCAGCGAGGGGCTCAACGCCGCCACCGGCGAGTACGAGGACCTCACCGCGGCCGGCATCATCGACGCCGCCAAGGTGACCCGCTCGGCGCTGCAGAACGCCGGGTCGGTGGCCGGGCTGTTCCTCACCACCGAGGCGGTCGTGGCCGACAAGCCCGAGGAGGACGGCGCGGGCGCCCCCGGCGGCGGCATGCCCGACATGGACTTCTAGGGGTTCCGACCTCGAGAGTTTCGCCGCCGAGTAGCCGGCACTTTCGGACCATGGATTCCGGCCTTCGCCGGAATGACGATGCCGCCCGGATGGAGCCCTGCTCGGTCGTGTGCTAGAGCAGTCCGATGGAACTGCATCCGGCCGTTGAGCATCTTGCCCCGCTGCTGGGGACCTGGCGGGGCGGCGGCCGGGGCGACTACCCGACGATCGAGCCCTTCGAGTACACCGAGGAGGTCACGATCGGCCACGTCGGCAAGCCGTTCCTGGCGTACGGCCAGCGGACCAGGGGCGCCGACGGTGCGCCGCTGCACGCCGAGTCGGGCTACCTGCGCCCTGCCGACGACCGGGGCCTGGAACTACTGGTGGTGCATCCCAGCGGCATCGCCGAGGTGCTCGTCGGCGACGTGACCGACACCCACTACGGCCTACTGGTGGTGCTGCGCGCCGGCGCCGGCAGACCGACGGCGCCGTGCTGCGACGAGGACGGTCCCGAGGCCGCCGGGGACGCCGGCCGGGTCGGCACCAAGGGCCGGGTGGTCCTGGCGCCGACCGCCAAGCGGGTGGACGCCACCGAGCGCCGCATCTCCGTCGACGGCGACACGATGCGCTACGAGGTGCACATGTCCGCCGTCGGCGAGCCCATGACCCCCCACTTGGAGGCCACCCTCCAGCGCGCCGACTGAGCCGCTGGGCGCGGCGGCGCCCCGCCTCCCGGGTTGGGTGACGGGGCGCCGGTATATCGCTTGTCCGGTCGGGGCCGGGATCTCCCGGCGCCCGCGGCCCCGGTTACAGGGCTTTGAAGCCGATCTCCAGGTCGGCGATGATGTCGTCCACCGTCTCGAGGCCCACGGCGAGGCGCACCAGGCCGGGCTGCACCTGTGCGGCCGCCTGCTCCTCCTCGGTGAGCTGCGAGTGGGTGGTCGACGCCGGGTGGATCACCAGGCTGCGCACGTCGCCGATGTTGGCCACGTGGCTGTGCATCTGCAGCGCCTCGACGAAGCGCTGGCCGGCGTCGCGGCCGCCCTTCACGATGAACGACGGGATGGCGCCGTAGCCCCGCCCGCCGGTGAGCCGGGTGGCCCGCTCGTGGGTGGAGTTCGACGGCAGACCGGCGAAGAACACCTCCTCCACCTCGTCACGGCCCTCCAGGTACTCCGCCACGATCTGGGCGTTCTGGCAGTGCCGCTCCATCCGCAGGCTGAGCGTCTCCAGCCCCTGCAGGAACAGGAACGAGTTCAGCGGTGCGACCGCCGCCCCGATGTCCCGCAGCAACTGCACCCGGGCCTTGATGATGTAGGACCCCGGACCCAGCGCCGGCCAGTAGGCCAGGCCGTGGTAGCTGGGGTCGGGCTCGGTGAAGTTGGGGAACTTCCCGCTGCGGCTGAAGTCGAAGGTGCCGCCGTCGACGATGCAGCCGCCGATGGAGGTGCCGTGGCCGCCGATGTACTTCGTCAGCGAGTGCACCACGATGTCGGCGCCCCACTCGATGGGCCGCACCAGGTACGGCGAGGCCGCCGTGTTGTCGATCATCAGCGGGCAGTCGTTGGCGTGGGCCAGGTCCGCCACCGCCTCGATGTCGAGGAAGTCGTTGCCGGGGTTGCCGAACACCTCGCCGTAGAAGCACTTGGTGTTGGGGCGCACGGCCGACTGCCACTCGTCGAGATCGTGGGGATCGTCCACGAAGGTCACCTCGATGCCCAGCTTCGGCAGCGTGTAGTGGAACAGGTTGTAGGTGCCGCCGTAGAGCGACGCCGAGGAGACGATGTGGTCGCCGGCCTCGGCCAGGTTCAGGATCGCCAGCGTCTCCGCCGCCTGGCCGCTGCTGAGCACCAGAGCACCGGGGATGCCCACTGCCGTCTCGGTGCCACCCTCCAAGCTCGACATTCGCGCTTCCAAAACCGCCTGGGTCGGGTTCATGATGCGCGTGTAGATGTTGCCGATCTCAGCGAGGGCGAACAGGTTGGCAGCGTGCTCGCTGCTGTTGAAGGTGTACGAGGTGGTCTGGTAGATGGGTACCGCTCGAGCATTCGTCGCCGAATCCGGTACCTGACCGGCATGGATCTGGCGGGTCTCGAAACCCCAGGTTGATTCGGACACGTCCGTATTCTCCTTGTCTCGTGGAAACGGCCGTGGATTCACGGCCATCGATCAGGCTACGGCGCCACCGGCGAAATACGACCATCGGGGTAGGGAATACGAATCCCGGGCCGCCGGGTGGGGGCTCGGGGTGTCGCTCTGCTCCTTCATGGCGGGCCAAAGGCGTCGCAGCCCGACCCCCCGATCCCCCACCCTCCGGTGTTGCGTCAGTCCGGGCGGCTGTCCGGGCGGCGGCCCCCAGCGTCCCCTCCCGCCCCTGTTAGCGCGCTTCGGGGATGGCCGGCGCGCGAGGGGGGCAGAACTACATTCGGTGCGGGTACGGAAGGAGGGGATCGCCAGTGTTGGGACGGCACGACCCAGACGGACTCCCCCGGGCCGACCCCGCCGAGCGGCCGATCGCGGAGTCTCCCCCGCTGCTTGGGCCCCACACGCTTTTCGGGGGATCCGGGTTCGACGCCATCCTGACGCCGCGGGGCCGCGTCCTGAAGCGCCGCATGAGCGTGCTCGTGGTGATGGCGGCCGCGGCGGTCATCCCGCTGCTGGTGATGGAGGAGCAGTTCACCGGCTCGACCGCCGTGTTCTGGCTCCACGTCGCCGACTGGGCCATCTGGGGCGTCTTCGCGGCCGAACTGGCCATCATGCTGATCGTCACGCCCAACCGCAGGGCGTACCTGCGCTGCGCCTGGCTGGATGTGTGCATCGTGGTGTTCACGGTGCCGTTGGTTCCCTACCTGCTGGCGAGCCTGCGGCTGGCCCGCCTGGGGCGTCTCATCGAGGTGCTGCGGCTGCTGCGGCTGCTGCGGCTCGCCGCCATCGCCAACCGGACCGCCGCGCTCATCCATCGGATCTTCGGGAGATCGGGGCTGGGTTGGCTGATGTCGAGCCTGATCGTGCTGGTGGTCGTCAGCGGCACTCTCTTCTCGTACCTGGAGGAGGGCCGCAACGTCCCCGAGGGCATCTGGTGGGCGATCGTGACCGCCACGACGGTGGGCTACGGCGACGTCGTCCCCAACTCGGGGCTCGGCAGGCTGGTGGCCACGGTGCTGATGATCGCCGGCATCAGCTTCATCGCCCTGCTCTCGGCGGCGACCGCCGCCCGCCTCGTGGAACTGGAGACCGAGGAGGGCCACGAGCGACTGCTGGCCGGGATCCGGGGCCAGAGCCACCGCGAGCAGGAGATGCGGGACGAGCTACGGGTGATGAACGAGCGCCTGGCCCGCCTGGAGGAAATGCTGGCCGACCGGGGCGGGGGAGAGCGGGTCCCTGGCAGCCGCGACGGCCCCGGGTAACGGGCCGAGGCGGCGGCGGGCCGGGGTAACGGGCCGGGGGCGCCAGCGGACCAGGGCGGCGGGCCCGGATAGCGGGCCGGGCTTCGCCATTTTGGAGGAGCGCGAATAGTGTCGGCCACTATGGGCACCGGTAGGCCCGGCGGCGATCGCCGGGTGAAGGGCAAGGGGAGGCGACTGCTGCGGGCAGCCGCCGCAGCCCTGCTCGCGGCCGGAGCCGTGGCCGCCGTTGCGGCTCCCGCCGGAGGGCAATCGGACGAGGCCGAGGAGACGGCGCAGGAGCCGACGTTGGGCGTGCGGATCGCGGCGCAGCGACAGGAGGACGGGCGCACCGAGTTCGCGCTCCAGCACGACCCGGACGCCCACACGGGAGCGCCGTACAGCTGGGGGGAGCGGCTGCTGCCCACACGGCGCTTCTTCCCCACCGGCGCCACGGTGGGGCGCTGGCTGGTGAGCTCGCCGCTGACGGTGACCCCGGCCGGCGGCGCCGCCGTCACCGTGCGGATCATGGCGCGCCTGCAGGCCGACGACCGCATCGAGTTCGCGGTCCAGCAGCAACTGGCCCCCGACGACTGGGGCGACCCCCGCCTGCCGGCGAGGCGCTTCTTCCCCGCCGGCGCCAGGGTGGGGCGCTGGCTCGTGAGCTCCCCCGTCGTCTGGAACCCGGCCGCGGCGCCCGAGCCTCCCGCCGCCAGTGAGCCCAGCGCCCCGGCGCCGGTGCGCTTCAGTGCCGTCGACTCGGGCAACGCGCACGCCTGCGGGCTGCACAGCGACGGCACCATCGGCTGCTGGGGCGACAACTCACACGGCCAGACCGATGCGCCCGAGGGGGAGTTCACGGCAGTCAGCGCCGGCCTGACGCACTCCTGCGGGCTGCGCAGCGACGGCACGATCACCTGCTGGGGCGGCAACGTGAACCTCCAGAGCGACGCGCTCGACGGGCAGTTCACGGCCGTCAGCGCCGGCGGATACCTGTCCTGCGGTCTGCGCACCGACGCCACGGCGGTCTGCTGGGGCCGCGGGTTCAGCCAGTTCGACACGAACGACTTCGATCCCCCCCTGACGGTGCACGCCGTCGCCGCCGGCGACAGAGACGCCTGCGGCCTGATCACCGACGACGACAGCGTCCTCTGCGCGGACGAGACCTTCGAAGTCCCCCTGCACCACGGCCCGTTCAGCGCCATCACCGCCGGCGGCCTCCATCACTGCGCGCTGCGGACCAACGGCGCCGTGGCCTGCTGGGGCGACGACTCCCACGGCCAGGCCGACGCGCCCACCGGACGGTTCAAGGCCGTCAGCGCCGGCGGCACGCACACCTGCGGCCTGCGCGCCGACGACACGGTGACCTGCTGGGGAGACGATTCCGAGGGCCAGGCGACCCCGGTCGGGGGATTGTTCGCCGCCGTCAGCGCCGGCGGCAACCACAGCTGCGGCCTCCGCAGCGACGGCACCATCACCTGCTGGGGCCGGATCAGCAAGCCCTGAGCCCCGCCACCCTGACCCCCGCGGGGACCAACAAGGGAGGGCCACCTAGAGAGGGCGGGGGACGCCGGGGGACGGCGCCGGATCGATTTCGCCAGACGATCCGCCGACGGGCACCGGCGGCCCACGCCCGGGGCTCGGACCGGCGTGCGGCTAGGCGGTGACGGGGAGCCAGGTGGGGCGGGTCTGCTCGAAGGCCGTTATGGCGTCGGCGTGGCGGAGGGTGATGGCGATGTCGTCGAGGCCGCCGAGGAGGCGCTCCTGGACGGCGTCGGCCAGCGGGAACGGGGCGGCGAGGCCGGCGGCGGGCGCCTCCACGGTGAGGTTCTCCACGTCGACCCGCACGGCGAGGGTGTGGTCGGCCAGGACGGCGTCCAGCAGCGCCCGGGCGAAGTCGGCGTCCACCGCGGCGGTCACCAGGCCGCACTTGGCGGAATTGTTGCGGAAGATGTCGCCGAAGCGGGGCGCCACGACGGCCCGGAAGCCGTACTGCTGGATGGCCCACACGGCGTGCTCCCGGGACGAGCCGGTGCCGAAGTTGGGGCCGGCCACCAGGATCTCGGCGCCGGCGTAGCGCTCGTCGTTCAGGACGAAGCCGGGGTCCTCGCGCCACGACGAGAACAGGCCCTCCTCGAAGCCGGTGCGCTCCACCCGCTTCAACCAGTGGCTGGGGATGATCTGGTCGGTGTCCACATCGGAGCGGTCCAGCGGCAGCGCCCGGCTCTCCACGATCCGTACCGGTTCCATGGTCACGTCGTCCTTCGGACCGTCGCCGGGTGGTCCACCGGCGCCGCGAGTTGGGTGCCCGACCCATGGATTCCGGCCTCCGCCGGAATGACGGGGGTGGTGCGGGCCTTCGCCGGGATGACGGTGCGGGTACGGGCCTTCGCCGGAATGACGGACTCGACGGGGGCCTTCGCCGGGATGACGGCTTCGGTGGTCGGGGGCGTGGGTCGGAGGCGCATCGGGGCTCAGTCCAGGTCGGCGGGGGCGGCGAAGTGGCCGGCCACCGCCGTGGCGGCGGCCACGGCCGGCGACACCAGGTGGGTGCGCCCGCCGCGCCCCTGGCGCCCCTCGAAGTTGCGGTTGCTGGTGCTGGCGCAGCGCTCGCCGGCGGAGATCTTGTCGGGGTTCATGCCCAGGCACATCGAGCAGCCCGGCTCCCGCCAGTCGAACCCGGCGGCCAGCAGCACCTCGTGCAGCCCCTCGGCCTCGGCCTGGCGCTTCACCTGCATCGAGCCCGGCACCACCAGGGTGCGCATCCCCGGCGCCACCCGCCGGCCCGCCACCACCTCGGCCACGGTGCGCAGGTCCTCGATGCGGCTGTTGGTGCAGGAGCCGATGAACACGGTGTCCACCGGGATCTCCCGGATCGGCGTGCCCGCCGACAGACCCATGTACTCCAGCGCCCGGGCGGCGGCCTCGCGCCCCGCCGCGTCGGCGGCCTCCTCCGGCGACGGCACCGCGCCGTTCAGGGGCGCCACGTGGCCCGGGTTGGTGCCCCAGGTGACATGCGGGGGAATGTCGGCGCCGTCGAGGTGCACCTCGGTGTCGAAGCCCGCCCCGTCGTCGCTGCGCAGCGACCGCCAGTGCTCGACGGCGGTGTCCCAGGCGGCGCCGGCGGGGGCATGGGGCCGCCCCTCCAGATAGGCGAAGGTGGTGTCGTCGGGCGCCACCAGGCCCGCCCGGGCGCCCGCCTCGATGGACATGTTGCACACCGTCATGCGGCCCTCCATCGAGAGGGCCTCGATGACGGCGCCCCGGTACTCGATGACCGAGCCGATGCCGCCGCCGGTGCCGATTCGCCCGATGATCGACAGGATCACGTCCTTCGGGCCCGAACCGGCCGGCAACTCGCCGTCCACGGTGACCGCCATGGTGCGGGGGCGGGCCTGCGGCAGCGTCTGGGTGGCCAGCACGTGCTCCACCTCGCTGGTGCCGATGCCGAACGCCAGCGCCCCGAAGGCGCCGTGCGTGGAGGTGTGGCTGTCGCCGCAGACCACGGTGCTGCCCGGCAGCGTGAGGCCCAGCTCGGGGCCGATGACGTGCACGATGCCCTGGCGGTCGTGGCCCATGGGGTACAGCGGCACACCGAAGTCGGCGCAGTTGGCCCGCAGCGACTCCAACTGGCGGCGCGACACGGCGTCGGCCACCGGGCCGCCGATGTTGATGGTGGGCACGTTGTGGTCCTCGGTGGCCACGGTGAGGTCGGGGCGGCGCACCCGCCGGCCCGCCATGCGCAGCCCGTCGAAGGCCTGCGGGGAGGTGACCTCGTGCACCAGGTGCAGGTCGATGAAGAGGATGTCGGTGCCGTCGTCGCCGCTGTGGACGACGTGGGCGTCCCAGATTTTTTCGCTGAGCGTGCGGGGGGGCTCGCTGGGCGTGCGGGGAGCGGCCGCCATCAGTGGCGGTCCTCGGCGGCCCCGACGTCCACGACGGTGACCTCCACCTCGCCGGCGGGCGCCTCGTAGCGCACCACGTCGCCGGCCCGGGCGCCGATCATGGCCTTGCCGAGCGGCGAGGAGGGCGACACCACGTCGTAGTCGTCGTGGCGCTCCTCGATGCTGCCGATGAGGTAGCGCTCGGTGTCCTCGTCGCCGTCGAAGCGCAGGTCCACCAGCGAGCCCACGGTGACGACGTCGTCGGGGTGCTCGTCGCGCGACACCACCACCGCCTTCTCCAGCAGCGCCTGGATCTGCAGGATGCGGCCCTGCATCTTGCCCTTCTCCTCGCGGGCGGCGTGGTAGTCGCCGTTCTCGGAGAGGTCGCCGAGCGCCCGGGCGGCGGCGATCTGCGCGGTGATGGCCTCGTTGGCCGGCCCGGTGAGGTGGGCGAGCTCCTCCTGCAGCCGCTCATAGGCCGCACGGGTCAACTGCGGGGCGTTCATCGCATCAATCTACTGAGCCCTCGGCGCGAAACGCCCGGTAGATTGTCTGCATGGCAACACATCGCATCGGGGTTATGGCGGGCGACGGCATCGGGCCGGAGGTGGTCGGCGAGGGCCTGAAGGTCGTCAAGGCCGCCGGCGTGAACTTCGAGACGGTGGACTACGACCTCGGCGGCGAGCGCTACCTGCGCGACGGCACCGTGCTGCCCGACAGCGTGGTGGACGAGTGGCGGGGCCTCGACGCCATCTACGTGGGCGCCGTCGGCACCCCCGACGTGCCGCCGGGCGTGCTGGAGCGGGGCCTGCTGCTGCGGATGCGCTTCGAACTCGATCTCTACATCAACCTGCGCCCGTTCCGGCTGCCGGAGCGGAACATCGACATGGCCGTCATCAGGGAGAACACCGAAGGGGCCTACGCCGGCGAGGGCGGCTTCCTGCGCAAGGGCACCCCGCACGAGATCGTGACCCAGGGTTCGGTGAACACCCGCATGGGCGTGGAGCGGGCCATCCGCTTCGGCTTCGAGCTGGCCTCCAAGCGGCGCCAACACGTCACGCTGGTGCACAAGACCAACGTGATGACGTACTCCGGCGACCTGTGGTACCGCACCTTCGAGGAGGTGGCCGCCGAATACCCCGGCTACGGCACCGCCTACAACCACGTGGACGCCGCCTGCATCTATTTCGTGGACAGCCCGGACCGCTACGACGTGATCGTCACCGACAACCTGTTCGGCGACATCCTCACCGACCTCGGCGGGGCGGTCAGCGGGGGCATCGGCAAGGCCGCCTCGGCGAACCTGAACGCCGCCGGCACCGGGCCGTCGATGTTCGAGCCGGTGCACGGCTCGGCCCCCGACATCGCCGGGCAGGGCATCGCCGATCCCAGCGCGGCGATCCTCTCGGCGGCCATGATGCTGGACCACCTGGGCGAGAACGCCGCCGCGGCCGCCGTGGACCGGGCCTGCATGGCCGTCGACGGCAGCGTGACCGGCACCAGCGCCATCGGCGACGCCATCGCCGCCGCCGTAGCCGGCTGAGCCCCGCCGGCCGGGCGGCCGGCACCGCAGCCAACCCCGGCGGGCCCTCCGAGGGCCGCCACCGGCCCCCCGAACCGCAGAACCCCCCGAGGCAACCCAACCGAGGCGACCCGACCCCAACGAACCGGCGCGGGAACCCCGACCCGCGACCACCGCACCCCAACGCCGTGACAACCTGTCAGAGAAGGGACACCCCATGCCGATTCAGCCCGTCGAGAAGATCTGGATGGACGGTGAGTTCGTGGACTGGCACGACGCCAAGATCCACGTCCTCACCCACACCCTGCACTACGGGAACGGCGTATTCGAGGGCATCCGCGCCTACGCGACCGACCGGGGGGCTGCCGTTTTCCGCCTCACGCCCCACATCGAGCGGCTGTTCCGCAGCGCCAAGATCCTCGGCATCAACATCCCGTACACGCCCGAGGAACTGATCGAGGCCACGAAGGCGACCGTTGCGATCAACGAACTGGAGGCGTGCTATATCCGCCCGCTGGTGTACCTGGGGTACGGCGAGATGGGGCTCAACCCGATGCCCTGCCCGGTGAACGTGTCGATCGCGGTGTGGCGCTGGGGGATCTACCTGGGCGCCGACTCGGTGAACACCGGCGTGCGCATGATGATCAGCTCGTGGCAGCGGCACGACCCCAACGCCATGCCGCCGGCCGCCAAGGGCTGCGGGCACTACATCAACAGCCAGATGGCCAAGGTTTCGGCGCTGAACGCCGGCTACGACGAGGCCATCCTGCTGTCGCCGCAGGGGCACGTGAGCGAGTGCACCGGCGAGAACCTGTTCGTGGTGAGCGGCGGGCGGATCATCACGCCGCCGACCAGCGCCGGCGCCCTCGGGGGCATCACCCAGGACGCAGTCGAGACCATCGCGGGCGACCTGGAGATCCCGTACGAGACCGGGAACCTGCTGCGCAGCGACCTGTACACCGCCGATGAGGCGTTCCTGAGCGGCACCGCGGCGGAGGTGGTGCCGATCCGCTCGATCGACGACCGGGAGATCGGCGATCCCGGGCCGATCACCCGCCAGATCCAAGAGGTGTTCTACGAGGCCGTCCAGGGGAAGGTGGACCGCTACAAGGAGTGGAACGAGTATGTCAACGAGTAGCGGCGCGGGCCGCGGGGTGGCCGCCGGCGGCGGCGCCGCCGCTGCGGCAGGCACCGCGCCGGCCCCGTCGACCGGGACCGGCGCCGCTGCTCGAACCGGGACCGCTGCTGGGACCGGGGCCGCAACTCAGGCCGGAGCGACTGCTGCGACCCGGGCCGCGGGGCTGAGCGGCGACTTGGAGGCCCGGGCACGGGCCGCCGCGGCCGCAGCGCGCACCCCCGCCGCCGTGGAGATCTACGACACCACGCTGCGGGACGGCAGCCAGCTCGAGGGCATCTCGCTGACCGTCGAGGACAAGCTGCGCATCGCCCGGGAGTTGGACCGCCTCGGCGTGCACTACATCGAGGGCGGCTGGCCCGGCGCCAACCCCAAGGACGACGAGTTCTTCGCCCGCGCCGCCGAGGAGCTGCGCCTGGAGACCGCCCGGCTGGCGGTGTTCGGCTCCACCCGGCGGGTGGGCGGGAGTTGCGACAGCGACCCGGTGCTGGCGAACCTGCTGCGGGCCGGCACTCGCACGGTGTGCATCGTGGGCAAGTGCTGGGACTACCACGTGACCGGGGCGCTGCGCACCAGCCTGGAGGAGGGCATCGCCATGGCGGCCGAGTCGGTGGCGCACCTGGTGGCGGCGGGCCGGCGGGTGTTCTTCGACGCCGAGGGTGCCTTCGACGGCTACAAGCACAACCCCGACTACTCGCTGGCGGTGCTGGCGGCGGTGGCCGAGGCCGGGGCCGAGCAGCTGGTGCTGTGCGACACCAACGGCGGGTCGCTGCCGCACGAGGTGTACGCCATCGTGGCCGAGATCGTCGACGCCCTGGGAGCCCCGGTGGGGGTGCACCTGCACAACGACACCGGCTGCGGGGTGGCCAACGCCCTCGCCGGCGTGCGGGCCGGCGCCACCCAGGTGCAGGGCACCATCAACGGCTACGGCGAGCGCACCGGCAACTGCGACCTGGTGCCGATCATCGCCAACCTCAGCCTGAAGATGGGCGTGGAGACGCTGGCGCCGGAGCGGTTGGAACTGCTGACCTCGGTGTCCCGGCGGGTCGCCGAGATGGTGAACTGGGCGCCGGACCCCCAGCAGCCGTACGTGGGCACCTCGGCGTTCGCCCACAAGGCCGGGCTGCACGCCAGCGCCCTGGCCCGCCGGGCCGACGCCTACGAGCACATCGACCCGGTGGCGGTGGGCAACGGCACCCGGTTCGTGGTCTCGGAGATGGCCGGGCGCTCGTCGATCGAGCTGAAGGCCGAGGAGCTGGGCATCGAGCTGGACGGCGCCGCCGTCGCCGAGCTGATCGAGACCCTGAAGCGCCTGGAGTACGAGGGCTACCAGTTCGAGGTGGCCGACGCCTCTCTGGAGCTGTGGATGCGGGCGGCGACCGGGTGGGAGCAGCGGTACTTCGGGATCGAGTCGTTCCGGGTGGAGGTGGGGCGCCACATGCGGCCGACCGATGCCCCGGCCGGTGCCTCGGGGCCGCCGGCCGATGGCGGGATCTCCGGGCCGCCGGCCGATGCCGGGATCCCCGGGCCGCGCCGGGCCGACGAGGACGCCATGTACCGCCAGTGCGAGGCCACCATCAAGCTGTGGGTCGGCGACCAGCGCCGCATCACCGTCGGCGAGGGCAACGGGCCGGTGAACGCCCTGCACAACGCGCTGCTGGCGGCGGTCGGGGATCACTACCCCCAGATCGCCCGCATCGCCCTCACCGACTACAAGGTGCGCGTCCTGGACACGGCCGCCGGCACCGCCGCGGTCACCCGGGTGCTGATCGACTCCAGCGACGGCGCCCGCACGTGGACCACCATCGGCGTGTCGGAGAACATCGTGGAGGCCTCCTGGGAGGCACTCTGCGACTCGATCGTCTGGGGCCTGCTCCACAGCAACGCCCAGGCGCCCACGACCGCCGACGCCTGACGGCCCCGCGTCAGGATCCTCAGGCGAGCAGCAAGCTCCGCCGCAGCGCGAGCTCGGCCTGCATCCCGATTGCCACAAGGAACGAGTCGAGGGGCAGCGTGCCCGGTTCCACGCCGTCGGCGGGCGGTTGCATGACCGGGAGCTGGGGCGCCACAAGATAGCAGCGACCGCCAAAGCGCCCGTGCTGCAACGCCAGTTCACGGAGCCCCGATCGGCTGTGGCCCGGAGAGGACGCGATCTCGAATGCCAGCGGATCGCTGGGGTGGTCGAAGATGACGTCCACCTCGTGCTTCCCGGCGCGCCAGTGGTACAGCCGGATGCCGGACTGGAGGGCCAGCGACCGTAGTTCGCTCATGACGTGGTTCTCCAAGAGCCGTCCCCGCTCGACGGGGTCCTGCCAGGGGCTTCGGCCGCTCTGCAATACCGCATTGCGCACGGCGCCGTCCACGAAGTACAGCTTGCGACCGCGCCGCTGCACCGTTGCCTCGTTACCGGAGTAGTTCGGCAGCGTGAATACCAAGAACGCGCTCTCCAGGTACGAGAGGTACCGGTCGAACGTCGGCTGCGCCAAACCCAGATCGTTGCAGATCCGCGAGGGGTTCAACACCCCGGTCACCCGGCCGGCCAAAACGTGCAGTAGCCGCTCGAGCGACAGCGGATCGCGCACGCCCACCGACTGTGGGATGTCCTTGTACACCGAACCGACAACCGCGTCACTCCGCAGGAACCGCTGTGACACGAGCACGTGGACACCGAGCCGATCGGCCGCGTTCTCCTCGCTCAACGAGTCGAGGCCCTCGGTCCGGTGGACCCACTGCGCCAGGACCTCGGGGAACCCCCCGAGCATCGAGAGCGCGAGACGCCCCGCCGCAGCTGCGTCGCTCGACAGGGAGCCCTCTTCCAAGTGACGAAGGGTGTCGCCCAAGGTCTCCCCGACCTCGTCGAGGCGGATGGCGGATCCCAACTCTCCGGTGCCCTGCACGAGATCCAGGACCTCGATGAGGGAGTACGGGGTGAGGTGCTGGAGGTCCCAGCGACCCACGCCGCTCTCCGCCCGGCGATCCCGCAATGTGGTGGCGGCGCTCGAGGTGGCCGCCACCTGCACCGGCCAGCGGTCGTCGTAGAACGTTTTCAGCCAGCGATCCCATTGGTCGGCGTAGACGATCTCGTCGAGCATGAGGTACACCGGACGCTCCGCCGTGGCGCCACTCGCCCGGGTCACGGCACGAACCAGGCCACCGAGTTGAACCGACTGCAGATACGGGTCGTCGAGGCGCAACCACCAGACCCGGCGGGGCTCGATGCCGGTTGCGAGGAGGTGGCGAACCGTCTGGTACAACACCGTGGTCTTGCCGACCTGCCGGGGGCCCAAGACCACCTGAAAGCGCCGGAAGTCTTCCTGTAGGAGCCGCCGCCATAGCACGCTTGCCAGGGACCGCTCGACCCGTTGGGCCAGCGCCTCGGGGACCTCGCCACTGCGATGCCACGGACTCTGGCTGACGCGAATCCGTTCGAACTCCTCCGGATCAGGATCTCGGTGCTGCATCTTCTGCCGGACCACCCACCTCGTATCGCCATGTGTGACGACTCTTCGTCATCTAATCTCGCAACGAGAGGCTGAACTGAAGCATAGCATATTTATTGCGAATGTTAATTGTCCTACAAGGCGTCGCCACAGTTACAGGTGCCGGCAGCGGGCCGGGGCGGCCGTCAGCCCGCGAGGGGGGTGAGGGCTTCGGCCAGGGGTTCAAGGACTGCGGGGGTGTGGGGTGGGGGGAGGTAGCAGATGGCGAGGTTTACGCCGGCCTCGGCGAGTTCGGCGGCCTGGGTGGCGACTGCGCCGGGGTCGGCGCCGGCGGGCACACGCAGGTGCATGGAGGTCATGATCTCGCCCGGCGGGCGGCCGATGGCCTCGCAGGCCCCCTGGAGCACCGCGTGCTTGGCCCGGAAGGTGTCGAGGTCCGGGCCGGGGCAGTTCCAGTGGTCGGCGTAGCGGGCCACCAGCGGCAGGGTGCGCCGCTCACCCTGGCCGCCGATGCAGATCGGCGGGTGCGGCTGCTGGACGCCCGGCGGGTTGTTGCGGGCCTCGGTGAGGGTGAAATAGCGGCCCTCGAAGCTGGTGAGCTCCCGGGTGAGCAGGCCCTTGATGATCTCGCAGGCCTCGGCGAAGCGGTCGAAGCGCTCGGTGAGGGTGCCGAGCCGGATGCCGTAGGCGTCGCACTCCTCGTCGTTCCAGCCGGCGCCGATGCCCAACTCCAGGCGGCCCCCGCTGATGATGTCCAGCGACGACGCCATGGCGGCCAGGACCGCCGGGTGGCGGTAGACGATGCCGTTGACCATGGAGCCGACGCGGATGCGCCTGGTGGCCTGCGCCAACGCCGTCAGCGTGGTCCAGCCCTCGAGGCACTCCCCCGTCGAGTCGGAGAAGATCGGGTAGAAGTGGTCGAAGTTCCAGGCCGACGTGAACACCGGAATGTCGTCGGCGGCGGTCCAGACGGCCAGCATGTCCGCCCAGTTAGTGTCCTGCTGCGAGGTCTTGATCCCGAAACGCATGGCCGCACGGTACCGGGCGCCGCACGGCGGTTGCGTAACCTTCCCGAATGGCAGCGGTACGGCGGGGGCGGTGGGCGACGGCTTCCCCGAGAAGGTCACCGCCTTCGGTGACGACATGGCGGTGCACGGCAAGTACAACCAGCCGTGCCCGGTGTGCGCGACGCCGGTCCAGCGCATCGTCCACGCCGACAACGAGATCAACTACTGCCCCCGCTGCCAGACCGGCGGCAGGATCCTCGCCGACCGCTCGCTCTCCCGCCTCCTCAAGGACGACTTCCCCCGCAGCATCGAGGACCTGGAGCGCTGAAGCCCGGCCGGCCGCCAGTACATTTGCGCCATGGCCCAGCCTCCTTACGTGCCGCACGCACCCGGCAAGACGGCACGCCACTACACGTCTCCGCCGCAACGCGGCGGCTGGCGGGCCGAGCGGCCCGGCGAACTGCCGGAGGGGCCGCAGCCGGCCGGCGACGGGTTCGGCCATCAGGGCCCCGACCAGGGCTACGCCCTGCGCCTGGCGAAGCGCTTCATGGAGCGGCTGGCCCTGCAGGCCGGCGAGAAGCCCCGCGACGTGGTGGCCGGCTGCGTGGCGGTGGCCATGAAGCGGGCCTCGCTGTTCGGCCGGGCGCCGGTCGCCGACGACCTGCAGGTGGCGTTCGACCACTGGGGGTATCTCGACGCCGGCACGCCCCTGGAGATCGTGGCCTCCCGGCGGGCGCTGTTCGCCGGCGCCGGCGGCCACGACGGCTACCCCATCCGCTGCCGCATCGCCGACGAGGTGTCCCCCGAGGCGCTCGGAGCGCCGTGACCCCGTCACGGGTGCGGTTCGCCCCGTCGCCGACGGGGTTCCTGCACGTCGGCTCGGCCCGCACGGCGCTGTTCAACTGGATCTACGCCCGCTCGGTGGGCGGGCGGATGCTGCTGCGCATCGAGGACACCGACGAGGCCCGCAACCGGCCCGAGCTGGTGGACCTCATCTACGACCTGCTGTCGTGGCTGGGGATCGACTGGGACGAGGAGCCGGTGTTCCAGTCCCAGCGCCGGGAGCGCCACCGGACCGCCGTCGAGTCGCTGCTGGCGAGCGGCGCCGCCTACCTGTGCGACGCCGACAACCGGCCGGTGGCCGGCACGACGCTGCGGCCCGGGCTGGCGGCCCGGTTCCGGATGCCGGCCGGGCGCACGGTGAGCTTCGCCGACGTGGTGCGCGGCGAGGTGTCCTTCGCCAGCGACGACCTGGAGGACTTCGTGGTGTGGCGCTCGGCCGGCACGGCCACGTTCCTGCTGGCCAACGCCGTCGACGACGTGGACATGGGCGTGACGCACGCCATCCGGGGCGAGGACCTTCTGTCGGGCGTGCCGAAGGTGGTCCTGCTGCTGGAGGCGCTGGGGGTGGAGCCGCCCGTCTACGCCCACCTGCCGCTGCTGGTGAACGCCGCCCGCAAGAAACTCTCCAAGCGGCGCGACGACGTGTCGCTGGGCGACTACCGGGACCGGGGCTACCTGCCCGAGGCCATGGCCAACCACCTGGCACTGCTGGGCTGGGGGCCGGCCGACGATGTGGAGATCCGCCCGATGAGCGAGATCGTCGAGCAGTTCCGGCTCACGGACGTGAACCGGGCGCCGGCCTTCTTCGACACCAAGAAGCTGGAGCACTTCAACGGCACCTACATCCGGGCGCTGGACACCGAGGAGTACCTGCGGCGATCGGCGCCGTGGCTGGGCGAGCGGGCCACCTGGCCGCCCGAGCGGATGCGGCCGGAGGTGCTGGAGGCGCTGGCGCCGGTGGTGCAGGAGAAGGTACGGACGCTCGGCGACATCGGCCGCTACGTGGACTGGCTGTTCCTGGAGGAGCCTCCGGAGGACTCCGACTCCTGGGACAGGGCGATGGGACACCCGCAGGCGGCGGCCCTGCTGGACGACGCCATCGCCACCTACGCCGAGGCCGAATGGACGCCCGAGGCCGCCCACGCAGCCGCCCTGGCCCTGGCCGAGCGCCACGGCCTGAAGCTGGGCAAGGCCCAGGCCCCCATCCGGGTGGCGTTGACGGGGCGCACCGTTGGCCCGCCGCTGTTCGAGTCGATGGTGCTGCTGAACCGGGACGAGGTCCTCCGCCGCCTGCGCAACGCCCGCTCCCGGCTGGCAGCGTCCGCACCCTGACTGGCGCCCCGGGGCGGGGCTTGCGGTGCCGCTCTGCTCCTTCATGGCAGGCCAAAGGCGTCGCAGCCCGGCCCCCCGATCCCCGCCCCTACCTTTTCCTGCACCCGGTAGCATTACCGCACCCTTTCGGGGGTGGTGTAATAGGCAACACAGCGGGTTCTGGTCCCGTCGTTGGGGGTTCGAGTCCTCCCCCCCGAGCATCACGGAGCGCCCCGACCGGGGCGCTCTGTCGCGTCCGGGCCGCTAGTTCTCGGCGGGGCAGTCCACTTCGCCCGATGGCACGATGAGGTTGACCAGGTACTCGTCCACCACACCGGTGACGCAGCGGCTCAGCCCGTAGCTGCCGTGGTCGTTGCCGTCGTAGCTGACGAGCACGCCGGATTCGAGCTGTTCGGCCACCGAGACGGCCCACTCGTAGGGCGTGGCGTTGTCGCCCCGGTTCCCGACCACCAGGATCGGCGGCGCCTCCGGAGCGGCCACCGGCCCGACCGGCCGCGTGCCCGTGCTGATGGGCCAGTACTCGCAGGGCAGCGCCGACACCAGCGAGGCCCGCCACAACACGCCGGCAGCCTCCTCCAACGCCTCGGCCAGGGATTCGAGCTGTCTCCGGGTGACGGAGCCATCGTCGGTGCAGTTGATGCTGACGAAGGCGCCCAGGTCTGTCAGGGCCGTGTAGGCCTCGCCGACCCGGCCGAGCATCGTGCCGTCGCCCTCGGCGGCATCGGCCAGGAACTGGAAGAACAGCGGCCAGAGGGAAGAGCTGTAGGTGGCGAAGATGGCCGCCAGGATCGTCCGGGCGGGCCCCAGCACCGCCCCGCCGGCGGCGTCGGTGAGCGGGTTCTCGTCGACCTGCTGAAGCAACCCGTAGTAGGTCTCGGCGGGATCGCCCGTCACGGCACAGGTCGGCTCGCTGCGACACCAAGCGAACATGTCCCCGAGAGACCTGTTCAAGCTGACCATCTGCCGCACGGCCCGCTCCAGAGTGTCCAGCGAGGGATCGACGACGCCGTCGAGCACGGCGGCCCGCAGATGCTCGCCGAACCGGTCGGCGTAGAGGAGACCCAGCAGGGTGCCGTAGCTGAACCCGATGTAGCTGAAGGTCTCGGCGCCCAGCGCCCGGCGGATGGCGTCCATGTCCCCGACTGTGTCGATGGTGCCGACGTGGCCGACCAGGTCGCCGAGGGTGGCGACGCACTCCTCGGCGACGGCGCGGGCCGCGTCGTCGAGGGCCTCCTGCTCGGCCGGTGAGTCCGGCAGCGGGTCCAGAAGGTGCAGTTCGACGGCCTCCACCCAGCATCCCGACGGGACGCTGCCGCCGACGCCGCGGGGGTCCCAGGAGATGACGTCGAAGCTCTCCACCAGGTAGGGGGACAGCCCGGCGCCCAGGTCCAGGAACCCTTCCATGCCGCCGCCGGGACCGCCCGGGTTGGTGAGCAGGTAACCGCCGAAATGGGGCGCGTCGCCGGCGGGAATCATGCCGATGGCCAACTCGATCGTGGGGCCGTCGGGGTCGTCGTGGTCGGCGGGGACGGCCAGCGTGGCGCACAGGTACGGCCGGCCACAGTCGGCGAACTCCAGCGTGCCGCGGATCTCGACCCCTTCGTCGCCCGGCCCGGGGAGCTCCGGCGGATCCTCCGCAGCGGTCTCGTCCGGCGGTGCCGGATCCTGCGACTCCTCCCCGGCCGCGGGCTCAGCCGGTGGCTCGGGCGAGGACTCCGGGGATGGGGACTCCGGTGGTGCCGGCTCCGGCGATGGTTCAGGAGACGGCTCGGGCGGTGGCTCGGGCAGTGGCTCGGGGACTGGCTCAGACGGCAGCCCGGATGCGAGCGGCGGCTCAGCGGGCGGCTGGGGGGACGGTTCCGGCCCCTCGACGATCGTCTCCATCCCAGCTCCCGGTTCGCGACCCGCGGGTCCGCCGTCCCCGGCCTCGCCACCGCACGCCGCCGAAACGAGCACCACCGCAACAAGGGCGGCGACCAGCCTCACCAAGCCACCACCGAGCACGACCTCACCCTACCGACAGGCCCCGCGCCTGCCCGGGGAGAGGATCCGGGTGGGGGCCGCTAGCCTGTGGGGCGCTCCTGCCCCGTTCGTCTAGAGGCCTAGGACGCCAGATTCTCAATCTGGTAGCACGGGTTCGAATCCCGTACGGGGTGCTCAGCCGCCGATCGCCGCGAGGCACTGCATGTCGACCCACATCGTGGACGGGCCCTGCCCAAACCCCGAGTGTCTGACGCTGATCTCCTACGGCATCGACCACGTCGACGGCATCCGGGTGCTGGCGGGCACCTGCAAGGTGTGCGGCGCCTACCGGGCCTACGACGGCGCCAAGAACGTAACCGTCCTGCCCGAGGAATAGCCGGGGTCGACCGGCGCGTCCCCGAGAACAGGATCGGGGCCACGGAGAGGCGTCGGGCTGGCCGGATTTGAACCGGCGACCCCCTGCTCCCAAAGCAGGTGCGCTGACCAAGCTGCGCCACAGCCCGCGGGGAATCCGGCCACGAGCCTACCGAGCGGCCACCGCAGGTGGGCTACTCGAGGGCCTCGTCCACCTTCTCGACGGCGGCCTCCTCGGAGATGTCGAGGGCGAAGCTCAACTCCGAGATCAGCACGCTGCGAGCCTTCTGGCACAGCGTCTTCTCGCCCGCCGACAGGCCCTTGGCCCGGTCCCGCAGGGCCAGGTTCCGGACGATCTCGGCCACCTGGTACACGTCGCCGGACTTCAGCTTCTCCTGGTGGTTCTTGAAGCGGCGGCTCCAGTTGGCCGGCTCGTGCACGTCACGCTTGCGCAGCACCTCGAAGAGGTCCTCGACCTCGTCCGCGCTGATGGGCCAGCGCACACCCACGTCGTCGAGCCGGTCGGACGGCACCGCCACGGTCATGTCGCCATGAGCCATGCGGAGCACCAGGTACTCGGTCTCGGTGCCGAAGGCCTCGCGGATCTCGCGGCGCTCGATGACCGCGGCACCGTGATGCGGGTACACCACCCGGTCGCCGACGTCGTAGCTCATGTCTCTCCCTGCGCTCGCCCTGCGCCCAAGTGTGGCATCTCCGCGTGCGCGTTCCTCACTCGGGCATGCTCGCCGGCACCGCAGACGCCGAGACGCGGAACACCAGCGTGGCCAAGGCGACCAACTCCACCTCGCCGCCGGATGTGACGCTGCGCACCTCGGCTCGGCAATGCACCATGGACCGCCCCCGGTGCTCCACCCAGGCCTCGGCCACGAGGTCCTGCCGGCGCACGGGCCGCAGGTACTGCACGGCGAGGTGCACGGTGGCCATGTCCGTGCGCCCCTCATAGTGCGCGGCGATGGCGGGCACCACGGCCGTGTCCACCAGAGCGGCGATCACGCCGCCGTGCATCACGCCGGTCCGTTGGAGGAACATCTGCTTCCACGGCAGCCGCAGCCGGGTGTAGTCCCGGCGGAGTTCCTCGACGGCCATGCCCAGCCGGTCGATGAAGTACTCGTCCTCGTGGGTGCAGAACTTGGACCAGCGCTCGAGGATGTGCTCCGGGAGCGGGCCGAAGCGGGCGGCGTTGGGGGCGGTGGGGTCGGCAGGCTCGGAGGACGCCGGCGGCGGCGCACTCACAGGGAGTCCAGCTTGGCGACCCGGCCGGCGTGGCGACCACCCTCGAAGGAGGCGTCCAGGAAGGCGTCGAGGGCGCCCAGCGCGGTGCCGTCGTCGATGAGGCGCTGGCCGAAGCACACCACGTTGGCGTCGTTGTGCTGGCGGGCGAGGGCGCCCGAGACGCTGTCGTGCACCACCGCGGCCCGGACGCCGGAGACCTTGTTGGCGGCCATGGCGATGCCGATGCCGCTGCCGCAGACGCAGATGCCGAGATCGGCCTCGCCGGCTGCCACCGCCCGGCCGACGGCGGCGCCGTAGTCGGGGTAGTCGACGCGGTCCTCGCTGTGGGTGCCCAGATCGACGACCTCGTGGCCCCGCTCCGCCAGACGTTCGGCGAGGACCTTCTTCAGCCGGTACCCGGCATGGTCGGACCCGGTGGCGACGCGCACGAACCGCAGTGTAGGGAGTTGTTCGGCGTCGCCGCCGGTTCGCGGGTGTCCGGGTTGGGGGGTGCCGGTGGCGCTCCGGCGGCCTCTGAAAATGGCACGCCTGTGGGGTCTCCGGGTGGGGGCCTCTCGGGTTCTGTGGCGGGCCGGGTGGGGGTCCGGGGTGCCGCTCTGCTCCTTCGTGGCAGGCCAAAGGCGTCGCAGCCCGGCCCCCCGACCCCCCACCCTCGGTTGTTGGCTCCTAGAGGTCTAGGGGACCGGGGCGGAGGATCTTCAGTTGTCCTTCTTGCCAGGTGACGACTGTGGAGGCCTCGCCGGTGCAGGGGCCTCCGTCTATGGCCACGGCGATTGTGGCGCCAGAGCCTGGGTCTGGGGGGAGGGCGGCCAGGACCTCGCGGGCGTGGGTGGGGGTTTGCTGGGCGTGGCGGTTGGCGCTGGTGGTTGCCAGGGGGCCGACTTCGGCCAGGAGGCTCCGCAGCCAGGGGTGGTCGGGGCAGCGGACTCCGACGGTCTCGCGGTCGCCACCTATCTGCGGGTCCGATGTCTGCGGGCGAGGCAGCACGACGGTCAGCGGACCCGGCCAGTGGCGGTCCATGAGTGCGGCGAGGGCCGGCGGCACCGAGGCTGCGAGCGCCTCGGCGGCCGCTCGGTCGGCGACCAGCACCGCGATCGAGCGGTCGGCGGGCCGGCCCTTCAGCACGAACAGGTCCTCCTCGGCGCCCGGAGTCAGCGCGGCGAGCCCGTAGACGGTGTCGGTGGGCAGCAGCACGACGCCGCCCGCTCGCAGCGCCGCGGCGGCCGCGCGCAGCGCCCGTTCGGGTTCGCGGCTCAGGTCGATCAGCTCGGGTGTCATGCCCGCCGCGGTGACCTGGATTCCGGCCTTCGCCGGAATGACGGTGTGGGTGCAGTCCACGAGTAACTCGAAACATGCCGCAATCCGGCCAGAACCCGGTTACACGCCACTACGTGCGCGACGGACACAGGACTCACCCGGGGCGGCGGGCGACGAGGACTCGCTCGTGGCCGGCCAGGTCACAGTGCACGGCGACCTCCGCCAGCCCGGCGGCTCGCGCCAGGTCCTCCACGCGGCCGGCGGTGCCGTCGGCCATCTCCAGCACCACCGCGCCGCCCGGTGCCAGCCACTCCGCTGCTCCGGCCAGGATGACCCCGGTCGCCTCGAGGCCCGTGCTGCCCGAGTACAGGGCCACCGGCGGCTCGTGCTCGGCGATCTCGGCGGGCAGCGAGTCACTCCCGGTGGCGACGTAGGGCGGGTTGGAGACGATCACGTCGAAGCGTCCCCGCAGCTCCGGAGGCAGCGCCTCGTACCAGGAGCCCTCCGCCAGGCGCACCCGCTGAGCCGGCCGGCCCAGACCGGCCAGGTTGGCGCTCGCCACCGCCAGCGCCGCCGCCGACACATCGGTACAGATGACCTCGACATCCAAACACTCGGCGGCCAGCGACAACCCGATCGCCCCCGAGCCACACCCCAGGTCGGCGGCCAGCAAGGCAGGCGCTCGCTGAGTGACCGCAGACGGAGGGGGCGGGGCGGGGAGCCGGGCCGCGGCGACTCTCGCCTGCGTGGAGGAGCGGAGCGTCACCCCGCCCCGACCACCGGGCGTGCCACCGTCCCCGGGCTGCAACTCGGCGGCTCGGCGCTGGAGTTCGTCGAGGGCCCGGCCGGCGACGGCCTCGGTCTCGGGGCGGGGGATCAGAACCCGCGGGTCGACGAACAGGTCGAGGGTGCGGAAACCCCAGGAGCCCACTACGTACTGGAGCGGCTCGCCGGCGGTGCGGCGTGCCAGCATCGAATCGAACGAAGCCACGCCCCGCCGGGTGGCGGGCCGGTCCAACTCGCGGTGCCAGGCGGCGTCATCACAGCCGGCCGCAGCCACCACGATGCGCCGGGCCTCGACGGCGGCGGAGTCCAGCCCGGCGTCCGCCAGGCGCTCCGTGGCCTCCTCCAGCAGTTCGCGCCACAGCACGAGCCCGCCGGTGCTCATGAGGTCACCGGGAAACCGCCGCGTGGTCGCCGGCGGGAGCGGGCGGAGCCGCCGGGCAGTGGATTCCGGCCTCCGCCGGAATGACCAAGACGAGGGTGGGGGACGCCGGGGGCGAAGTCCGGATCGATTACGCAGGCGAGAGGCGGACTCGCCACCGGCGGCGCCCGCCCGGGCTGGATTCCGGCCTTCGCCGGAATGACGAATCGGGTGGTCCGCAGCATCTCCCGGCGGTGGCTCAGGGGGCGGCTGCGGCCAGGGCCTGCTCGCGGTCGTGGCGGGCCAGCGCCTCGATGATCTCGTCGAGGTCGCCCGCCAGAACCCGGTCCAGCTTGTAGAGGGTGAGTCCGATGCGGTGATCGGTGACCCGGTTCTCCTTGTAGTTGTAGGTGCGGATCTTCTCCGAGCGCCCGCCCCGGCCGATCTGGCTGCGCCGCTGGTCGGAGGCCTCGGCGGCGGCCCGCTCCTGCTCCAGGCGCAGCAGCCGGGCCCGCAGCACCTGCAGCGCCTTGTTGCGGTTCTGCAGCTGGCTCTTCTCGTCCTGCATGCTCACCACCAGGCCGGTGGGCTTGTGGGTGACCCGCACGGCCGAATCGGTGGTGTTGACCGACTGGCCGCCCGGACCGGAGGAGCGGAACACGCTGATCTGCAGGTCGGCCTCGTCGATCTGCACCTCCACCTCGTCGGCCTCCGCCAGCACCGACACCGTCGCCGAGGAGGTGTGGATGCGCCCCTGCGACTCGGTCTCGGGCACCCGCTGCACCCGGTGCGGGCCGCCCTCGAAGCGCAGCCGCCGCCACACCTCCTCGCCGGCGACCGTGAACGCCACATTGGTGATGCCGCCCAGGTCGGAGGCCTGCGAGCCCAGCACATCCACCTTCCAGCCCTGCCGCTCGGCGTAGGCCAGGTACATCTCGAAGAGCTCCCGGGCGAAGAGGTTCGCCTCCTCACCACCCTCGGCGCCGCGGATCTCCACGATGACGTCCTTGCCGTCGTTGGGGTCGCGGGGCGCCAGCAGTTCGGTGAGCTGCTCCTCCAGGGCGGCGATGCGCTCGGTGGCCTCGGCGGCGTCGGCCAGCAGCGACTCGGCCTCGACGGGGGTGGCCTCGCCGAGCAGTTCGGCGGCCGCGTCCCGGTCGTCGATCGCCACCCGCAGGGCGCCGACGCGGTCGGTGATCTCCGTCAGCTGCTTGTAGCGGCGGGTGACCTGGCGGAAGGCGTTCCGGTCACGGGCCAGGTCGCCGGCGGCGAGGCGCGCCTCCAACTCGGCGCGCTCGGCGGCCAGCGCCTCGAGGCGCTCGGAATCAGGATCGATGCTCATCGGCCTGCAGCCCGATCGCAGTGCATTGAATTCCGGCCTGCGCCGGAATGACGATGAGGCGGGACTGCCGAAGTTCCCGGCACTCCCCTATTTGCGGTCGCGCCTGCCGTAGCGCCGCTCGAAGCGCTCGACCCGCCCGGCGGTGTCGACGATGGTCATCGTGCCGGTGAAGAACGGGTGGCTGGCGCTGGAGATCTCCACCTTCGCCAGGGGGTAGGTGTTGCCGTCGGTCCACTCGACGGTGTCGGTGGTGCCGATCGTGGACCGGGTGAGGAACATCTCGCCCGACGACGTGTCCTGGAACACGACGGGCCGGTAGGTGGGATGGATGTCGGGTTTCATGCGCTCGGCTCCTCTCTGCGGGCGGACTGCTCAGCCGCCCATCGGCCCGCGGGCCACTTCCTCCAGGAAGGCGTCGTTGTCGGGGAAAGTCTTCAGCCGATCGATCAGCAATTCCAACCCGGCCGCGCCGTTGCCGTGATCGCTGGCCAGGCCCGACAGCACCCGGCGCAGCTTCCAGACCTGCTGCAACTGCTTGCGCTCGAAGAGCAGCTCCTCGTGGCGGGTGGAACTGGCGTCCACGTCGATGGCCGGATAGATGCGGCGCTCGGCGGTGCGCCTGTCCAGGCGCAACTCCATGTTGCCGGTGCCCTTGAACTCCTCGAAGATGACCTCGTCCATCTTCGAGCCGGTCTCCACGAGCGCCGTGGCCAGGATGGTGAGCGAGCCGCCCTCCTCCATGTTGCGGGCCGCGCCGAAGAACTTCTTCGGCGGGTACAGGGCGCCGGAGTCCACGCCGCCGGACATGATGCGACCCGTGGCGGGCGCCGCCAGGTTGTAGGCGCGGGCCAGGCGGGTGATGCCGTCCAGCATGATGACGACGTCCTCGCCGACCTCGGTCATGCGCTTGGCGCGCTCGATGGTCAACTCGGCAACGTGGGTGTGCTCCTCGGCGGGGCGGTCGAAGGTGGAGGCCGCCACCTCGCCACGCAGCAGCCAGCGCCGCATGTCGGTGACCTCCTCGGGGCGCTCGTCCACGAGCAGCACGATGAGGCGGACCTCGGGGTTGTTGACCTCGATGGAGCGGGCGATCTCCTTCATGATCGTGGTCTTGCCGGCCTTCGGCGGCGAGACGATGAGACCGCGCTGGCCCTTGCCGATGGGCGAGATGAGGTCGATGATGCGGGTCGTCATGTTGCCCCGGTCGCCTTCGCGCTCCAGGCGCAGCTTCTGGTCGGGGAACAGCGGGGTGAGATCCTCGAAGTGGGGGCGTCTACGGCACTCCTCGGGTGCCTTGCCGTTGATGGCGTCCAGCCGCAGCAGCGCAGGGTTCTTCTCGCTGCGGTTGGCCGGGCGGGAGCCGCCGCTGATGTGGTCGCCCTTGCGCAGACCGAACTGGCGGACCTGCTTGACCGACACGTAGACGTCCTCACGGCTGGGCAGGTGGCCGTTGAGGCGCAGGAAGCCGTACCCCTCGTCCCGCAGGTCGAGATAGCCGGAGACCTCCACCGGCTCACCCTCCCAGGGCTCCTCCTCGACGCGGCCGCGACCCCGGCGGCGCCGGCGGTTGGCGTAGTCGGTGGGTCCGTCGTCCCAGCGGCCGCGCTCGCCGTCGGGGCGGTCGCCGCGCTCGGAGCGCTCGGAGCGCTCCGCGGTCGCCGTGGCGCTGCGGCCCTCGCCGCCGGCCCGCTGGCGACCCTCGGCGGCCTGGCGCCGCTGATCGCCCTGGCGCCGCTCGCCGCCCTCGGCACGGCCGGCGGGCTGCCGGCGGCTCTCGGCGGCCTCGGCCTCGGCGCCGGGCTCGGATCCGTTGGACGGCCCGGGGCGGGCAGCGGCCTCGGCGCCTTCGCCGTCGGCCACTTCGGCCGCCTCGGCGGCCTCGCCGTCATCGGGCGCGGCTGCCTCCGCGCCGTCGGACGCCTCGACCACCTCGGTGGCGGCGCCGGCGCCGGAGGGGGTCGCCTCGGCGCCGAATCCGGCCAGCTCGACGATCATGTCGACCAGCTCGGCCTTGCGACTCTTCTGCGACGGGCGCCCGCCCATCGCGGTGGCGATATCGATCAGTTCGGCGCGGCTCTTGGCCTCGAACAGGCTTCGTTGCGCCTCGACGGTCTCGGTACTCACCTCAACCTCACTTCCACAGGCCGGCTCAGTAACCGGCTCGTCTTCACGCCCAGATCAGGAACTGGCGACGGGGAGCCCCGGTGCGACCTTGGCGGTGGCTGCCGCTGTGCGTGCACGATGCACTCACTAAGCATTTTGGGGCACTCACCGAACCTTCGGGCTGCGACTGCTTGCCGAAGGCGAAGCCCAGCGTAACCGCCCCGCGCGAAGGCCACAACCTGCCTCGGCGCGGGGCCGGCGACCTCAGCGGCGCAGCAACTCCCCCATCAGGCTGTGACCGGCCACCACCGGGGCGCCCGCCGTCGCCGCCTCGGTGTAGGAACCGCCGGGCCCGTCGATCTGCGAATCCACCAGGACGAACGGCACCGGATCGGCGGTGTGGGTGCGCAACACCAGCGGCGTGGCATGGTCGGGCAGCAGCAGCAGCCGCCACGGACCGAGCTCGTCGAGCCCCGCCACCAGGTCGGTGAGGATCCGCCGGTCCCAGTTCTCGAGGCTGCGCACCTTCTCGTCCACGTCGCCGGCGTGGCCGGCCTCGTCGCTGGCCTCCACGTGGATCACGAACAGGTCGGCGCCGGCCTCGAGGCCCGCCAGGGCGGCGTCGCGCTTGCCCTCGTAGTTGGTGTCGTACCAGGCCGTGGCACCGGGCACGGTGACCACGTCCATGTTGGTGAGGACACCCAGCCCCCGCACCAGGTCGACGGCACTGACCAGCCCGGCGGAGCGGCCGTAGCGGTCGGCGAAGGAGGGCATCTCCGGGTTCCGGCCCTGGCCCCACAACCAGATCTGGGTCGCCTCCAGGTCGAAGCGGCTCAGCACGTCACGCGAGGCCTCCATCAGCGACCGGAGCCGCGGTGCCGCCGGACCCGTCGGCAGCGCCGCCTCCTGGCCGATGATGTCGTGCGGGGGGACGCAGTCCGCTTCGGCCCAGGCAGCGGGAGCGACCATGATGTGGCGGTACTGGACACCGGCGTGGAACGAGACCTCGCCGCCCAGTTCGGCCTGCAGGGCGCTGATCACGCCGGCTGCCTCGCCGGTCGACGGGTGCCCGCCGGCGAAGTCCACCATCGTGCCGCCGGCGACGGTGGCGAGATTGCAGCGATACGCCACCTGATCGCCGGCGAGGTGCAGCCCCATGGCGGCGGCCTCGATGGACGCCCGGCCGCTGTGGTACCGCGCCGGGTCGTAACCCAGGATCGACATGTTGCCCACGTCGCTGCCGGCCGGCAGGCCCTCGGGGATCACCCGGGCACGCCCCAGGGTGCCCCGGGCCGCCAGGCTCGCCAGCGTCGGCATGTGCGCCACCTCCAGAGGGGTGCGGCCCTCGAGGGCGGGCACCGGCTCGTCGGCGCAGCCGTCGGGGATGCAGACCACGTACTTCACGCCGGCCCCCCGCTCACCGATCACCGTCGACGCGGGTGTGCGCCGCCACGTAGCGCTGCACCGCCCCGAGATCGTTGTCGAGCATGGCGCAGCGCTCCGGGCGCTCGGCCAGGTCGGCGAGCCGCTCGGGCAGCGCGGGACGCCGCCCGCACGCCGCCTCCACGGCGTCGGGGAACTTCGCCGGGTGCGCCGTGGCGAGCACCACCATCGGCACATCCGGGTGGCGCCGGGAGGCCGCCGCCGCTCCCACGCCGACCGCCGTGTGCGGATCGATCATCATCCCCGTGCGGCGGTGCACGTCGCCGATGACCGACAGCGTCGCGGCCTCGTCGACCCGCGCCCCGGACCACAGGGGCGCCAGCCCGGCGGCCGCCGGCGGCGGCAGGTCGGCCTCGCCGCTGGCACGGAAACCCTCCAGGAGCGCCGCGGTGGCGGCGCCGTCGCGTCCCAGCAACTCGAACAGCAGGCGCTCCAGATTGGACGACACCTGGATGTCCATGCTGGGCGACATCGTGGGGACCACCTCGCGGATCTCCAGGTGGGCCGAGGCGAAGAACCGCGTGAGGATGTCGTTGGTGTTGCTGCCCACCACGAGCTGCGACACGTCGAGGCCCATGCGGTGCGCCGCGTAGCCGGCGTACACGTTGCCGAAATTCCCCGTCGGCACCGCGAAGCCCACCGGCCGACCGTTCCCGGAGCTCCCGCCCAGGACCTGCGCCGCCACCACGTAGTACACGATCTGGGCCATCACCCGGGCGAAATTGATGGAGTTCACCGCCGCCAGACGGTGGCGGCGGCGGAAGGCCTCGTCGGCGAACATGGCCTTCACGAGGTCCTGGCAGTCGTCGAAGCTGCCTTCGACGGCGATGTTGTGCACGTTCGACGACGGCACCGTCGTCATCTGACGGCGCTGCACCTCGGTGACCCGGCCGTGCGGGTGCAGCACGAAGATGTCGAGGGAGTCGCGGTCGCGGCAGGCCTCGATGGCCGCCGAGCCGGTGTCGCCGGAGGTCGCCCCCACGATGGTGACCCGCTCGCCGCGCCTGGCCAGCTCGTGGTCGAACAGCCGGCCCACCAACTGCAGGGCGATGTCCTTGAACGCCAGGGTCGGCCCGTGGAACAGCTCCATGAGCCACAGGCCCTCGTCCTCGTCGAGAGGGACGAGGGGGGCGACGTCGGGGTGGTCGAACGTGGCGTAGGCGTCGGCAGTGAGCGCCTCGAACGCTTCCCGTTCGATCTGGCCCTCCACGAACGGCCACATGACCTCTGTGGCGGTCCTGGCATAGTCCGATGGCGGGGGTCCGGGTGGGGGCTCTGCGGACAGGGCCGGCCATCGCTCGGGGACGTAGAGGCCTCCGTCGGTGGCGAGGCCGGCGAGCAGGACGTCGGCGAAGGCCAGTTCGGGGGCTCGGCCGCGGGTGGAGACGTAGCGGAGGCTCATTCGTCGGCGATGACCCGCAGCACGCTCCCCACCTGGCGGACCGCTTCGAGGTGGCGCAGGTCGTCGAGCGTCGCCCGCATGTCGCTCTCGCAGGCCACGTGGGTGATGAAGATGATGCGGGCCTGGTCGCCGAGGCCCTCCTGCTCCATGGAGCGGATCGACACGCCGTGCCGGCCGAACACCCCGGCCACCGCGGCCAGCACGCCCGGGCGGTCGATCACTTCCAGCGCCAGGTAGTAGGCGGTGCGGAGCTCGCCGATGGGGTGGATGCGGGCCGGGGCGGTGGGGGCCGGCCCGGTGGCGGCGCCCCGGCGGAGGTTGGCGGCGGCGTCGATGAGGTCGCCGAGGACCGCCGAGGCGGTGGGGCGACCGCCGGCGCCGCGGCCGTAGAGCATCAGCTCGCCGCAGGCGTCGCCCTCCACGAACACGGCGTTGAAGCTGTCGCGCACCGAGGCCAGCGGGTGGTCCTCCGGCACCATCGCCGGATGCACCCGCACGGCGACCGTCGGTGGCGGGCCCGGGGCAGCGGCCGGGGTGCCGCTCTGCTCCTCCGACGCAGGCGAAGAGTCGTCGCAGCCCGGCCCCCCGGCCCCTCCCCCTCCGTTCTGTGCGCCGCCGTCGACGCGCTCGGCGATGGCGAGGAGCTTGATGACGTGGCCCAGGCGGCGGGCGAAGGTGATGTCGCCGGCGCTGAGGGTGCTGATGCCCTCGCAGTGCACGTCGGCGGCGGTGACCTCGGCGCCGAAGACGATGGCGGCCATGATGGCGGCCTTGGCGGCGGCGTCGTGGCCCTCCACGTCGGCGCGGGGGTCGGCCTCGGCGTAGCCCAGGGCCTGCGCCTCGGCGAGGGCGTCCACGTAGGTGGACCCGCCGGTGGTCATGCGGCTGAGGATGTAGTTGGTGGTGCCGTTGACGATGCCCATGATGCGACGCACCGACTCACCGGCCAGGGACTCCCGCAGAGCCCGCACCAGCGGGATGGCGCCGCCCACCGCCGCCTCGAACAGCAGGTCCACGCCGGCGGCGCGGGCCGCGGCGAACAGTTCGGCGCCGTGGGCGGCGATGACCTCCTTGTTGGCCGTGACCACGGGCTTGCCGGCCGCCATGGCCGCCAGCAGCAGCTCCCGGGCGGGATCGAGGCCGCCGATGAGCTCCACCACGACGTCGACCTCGGGATGGGCCACCACCGCGGCGGCGTCACCGGTGAGCAGTCCCGCCGGCACGCCGGGGCGCTCACGCTCCGGCGAGCGGACCGCCACGGCCACGGGCACCAGTTCGGTGCCGCAGCGGGCGGCGATCTCGGCCCGCCGCTCGCCCAGCAGTCCCACGAGCGCGGCGCCGACCGTGCCGCCACCCAGGATGCCCACGCCGACCCGCGCCGGGTCGGAGGCGGCCGCGGGCGCGGCGCCGGACGCAGCAGAAGGGGGAGGAACCATCCCGCTCACGCTACCGGCGCAGCCGCCCGACACCCGGCGCCGCGCCCCGAGATTCTCACAGCCTCCTGGGGCGACCCGCCGCCACCGATCCGCTGTGCGGTTCCCCCCGGAGTCTCTAGTTCGGCTTGAGACATCACTGAATTGTCGCACCTGCGTGTAATACTGAACGTGGTCGACGAGGCGGGGAACCACGATGAGCAACCATGACGACATCCACCTCGAGTTGATGGACGATTCGGACGTGCGCAAAGCGATCGACAATGCGCTCGCTGCTGCGGAGTGCACGTGGGAAGAACTCCAGGAGCAGGCAGCAGTCGGGCGCTTCTCCAGCGAGATAGCACGCCGCGCCTGGTTCGTGGTGTCGTCCCTTGCCGCGCCGACGGGTTGACCTTCAGCGCCAAGCAAAGAGATTTGCTGGCACGGTCTCACGAGTCCTGAACGGCACGGTCACTGACGGTCCCCGGCTCTCGGTCGCAATGGACCCGCACGACCGTGCGGTGATCGGATACAAGATCGGGAAGAACAACCTGCTCGGAGAAGCCATCCCCCTCACCACTTCGGGATCACATGCCCCGCTTCACCTTGACTTTCTCCACACTCTCGACCTCGACGACTCTGGCGAGTTCCTCACCACCAGCAGGAGCACCTACACGCTTCGGGCCGACGACGCAGAGACTCCGATTGTCACGTACGACTTCGTAAGGGAGCCACCGAACCGCTACCCCGAGGCGCACATCCATCTCCACGGTCCGTCGGATGCGCTGCAACGAATGCTCGAGAGTTGTGGCCTCGGAGACCGCAAGCCGGCCGACCTCCACATACCCGTCGGGGGCCGCAGGTTCCGGCCATGCCTCGAGGACATCATCGAGTTCTGCATCCTCGAAGAACTCGTGATCCCCCGTGACAGGTGGCAAGAAGCGTTGGAACGTGGCCGACGCGAGTATCACGAGCAGCAGCTCCGGGCCGCTGTCCGCCGCTTCCCGACGCAGGCTGCGGAGGTCCTCATGAGCGAAGGCTGGCAAGTGGTTCGGCCCCCCAACGATCAAGCCTGAAGCAGCCGCTCCGGTGCGGCTCGTCCGGGGGAGACCTAGAGGCGCGCAGCTACAGGTCCAGGCGCAACAGGTCGTCGAAGGTTTCGCGGCGGATGACGGGGCGGGTCTCGCCGTCGCGCACGAAGACGACGGCGGGGCGGGGGACCTTGTTGTAGTTGGAGGCCATGGCGTAGCCGTAGGCGCCGGCCACCGGGATGCCCAGGACGTCGCCGACCGCCAGATCCTGCGGCAGGTGGCCGTCGGCCACCAGGATGTCGCCGGACTCGCAGTGCTTGCCGACCACGCTGACGGCACGGGGGCGCTCGGCTGTGGCAGCGCGGGGCAGGAACGCCTCGTAGCCGCTGCCGTAGAGCACCGGGCGCGGGTTGTCGCTCATGCCGCCGTCGGTGGCCACGTAGGTGCGGATGCCGGGAATCACCTTGACGGTTCCCACCGTGTAGAGGGCCACGGCGGCCGAGGCCACGATGGCGCGGCCGGGCTCGACGCTGAGGCGCGCGGTGACCCCCGCCTCGGTGGCGGCTTCGAGCACCGACTCGCCCCAGGCGCCGATCGTCGGGGCCTCCTCGCCGGTCACGTAGGCCACGCCCAGACCGCCGCCGACGGACAGCTCGGGCAGACCCAGCGGATTTGCGAAGCCGGCGACCACCGCCACGGCCCGGCGGAACGAGTCGAGCCGGAACACCTGGCTGCCGATGTGGGCGTGGATTCCCACCAACTCCACCGAGTCGGCGGCGCGGGCGCGGGCCACCGCCTCGGCGGCGGCGCCGGTTGACACCGTGAAGCCGAACTTGGAGTCGTCGCGGCCCGTGGCCAGGTAGACGTGGGTGTGCGCCTCGATGCCCGGCGTGACCCGCAGCAGCACCGCCGGACGGCAGCCGCGCTCGGCCGCCAGCGCGTCGAGGAGGTCCAACTCGTCGAAGCTGTCCACCACGATGCGGCCCACGCCGGCTTCGACGGCCGCTCTCAGCTCGTCGAGGGACTTATTGTTGCCGTGCAGCACCAGGCGCTCGGGCGGGAAGCCGGCGGCCAGGGCCACGTGCAGCTCGCCACCGGTGGCCACGTCGAGATGCAGGCCCTCGCTGTGGACCAACTCGACCATGGCGCGGCAGAGGAAGGCCTTGGCGGCGTAGACCACGCCGCCGTCGCCGAAGACCGCCAGGGCTTCGCGGCAGCGCGCCCGCAGGTGGTCCTCGTCGTAGACGATCAGCGGCGTGCCGAAGCGGCCCGCCAACTCCACGAGATCGCAGCCGGCCAGCGAGAGCCGGCCGGCGGCGTCGGTGGTTGCGCCGTCGGGCAGCAGTTCGGGAGGCAGAGGAGCGGCCATGACGCTTCCTAGAGGATTGCCCAGCGAGCCGTCCGCAGTGCGGATCGCTGCGCGGCGCGCTGGATTCCGGCCCCGGATCGAGCCCGGGGCAGGCTCTGCGCCGGAATGACGATGGGGATGGCCGGGATGACGTTCGGCGTGGCCGGGATGACGTTCGGGAGGGGGGCAAACATCACTGCGCGGCCTCCTTGTCGGCGACGGCGAGCGACTCCATGCGTTCGGGGGCGCTGACGCCCAGGAGGTCCAGGGCGATGACCAGGCCGATGCGGGCCGCCTCGGCCAGCCACAGGCGGGCGGCCGCCAGCGGCGGCTCGACGTCGCTGCGCAGCACCGGGCAGTCGTGGTAGAAGCCGTGGAAGGCGCCGGCCAGCTCACGCGCCCAGGTGGTGAGCTTGTGGGGCGCCCGCTCCCGGGCGGCCTCGGACAGCACGTCGCCGAGGGCGTGCAGCGTCCGCAGCACCTCCAGCTCGCGGGGATCGCTCAGCACCTCCAGCGACACATCCTCCAGCGCCGGGCGCACCACGCCCCGCTCGGCGGCGGTGGCCATCAGCGAGCAGATGCGGGCGTGCGCGTACTGCACGTAGAACACCGGGTTCTCCATGGACTGCGCCGCCACCACGTCCAGGTCGATGGTCTGGCGGCTGCCGAGGGATTGCAGCAGGAAAGTCATGCGGGCCGCGTCGGCACCGACGAGGTCGACGACATCGTCGAGCAGCACCAGGTTGCCGGCTCTCTTGGAGATCTTCGCCTCCTCGCCGCCGCGCATCACCGTCACGAGCTGGCCCAACACCACCTCCAAGCGCTCGCGGGGGTGCCCCAGCGCGCAGACGCCCGCCGCCAGGCGCTCGATGTACCCGTGGTGGTCGGCCCCCCACACGTCGATCATCAGGTCGAAGCCGCGGGCCAGCTTGTCGGCGTGGTAGGCGATGTCGGGCAGCAGGTAGGTGGGCTCGCCGTCGGACTTGACCAGCACCCGGTCCTTGTCGTCGCCCCCCTCGGCGCTGCGCAGCCAGACAGCGCCATCGGCCCGGTAGGCGGCACCTCGGGCCTCCAGGGTCGCCAGGACGTCCTCCACCGCCCCCGAGGTCACCAGCGCCCGCTCGCTCGCCCACGTGTCGAACCGCACTCCCAGGCGCGCCACGCTCTCGGCCACGTCGCGGCGGGCGCGGGCGTAGCCCCACTCCAGAGGGTCGGCGCCGCCTGGCATCTCGGCGGCCCACTCAGCGATGTAGTCGCCGTGATAGCCGTCCTCGGGCGGCTTGATGCCCTGCCTGCGGGCTACGAGCGACTCGGCGAAGGCGTCCATCTGGCGGCCGCGGTCGTTGAGGTAGTACTCCCGGTGCGGGGCGAAGCCGCAGCGGGCCAGGATGTTGCAGAGGCTGTCGCCGTAGGCCGCCCAGCGCCCACCGCCCACGTGCAGCGGCCCGGTGGGGTTGGCGCTCACGAACTCCACGTTCACCGCCGTCCCGGCACCGAAGTCGTGACGGGCGAAACCGTCGACGCCCTCGGCGACCACCTGGCGCAACACGTCGTGCAGCCAACCGTCGCCGAGGTGGAAGTTCACGAACCCCGGCCCCGCCACCTCCACGGCGCGCACATGGGTGGGCGGGTCGGCGGCGATGTGATCGGCCAGCTCCTGCGCCAGCTCCCGGGGGTTCCGGCCGGCGGCGCGGGCGCAGACCAGCGCCACGTTGGAGGACCAGTCGCCGTGCTCGGCACGGGCCGGGCGCCCGATCTCGATCGTGGCCGGCAGCGGCTCGACACCCGAGCGGGCGAGCGCGGCGGAGAGGGCGTCGATCAGGTGCCGCCGAATCATGCGGCAGCGTACCGGTGAGGGCGAACGCAGCGTTAGCCTGCGAGTCCGGCCCTCGTAGCTCAGGGGATAGAGCAGCGGCCTCCGGAGCCGTGTGCGCAGGTTCGAATCCTGCCGAGGGCGCGAGCGGTGGTGCGATCCACGCCGGCCGGCGCCCGCCCGGGCCAAGACAACAAACCGAGGGTGGGGGACGCCGGGGGCGAAGTCCGGATCGATTACGCAGGCGAGAGACGGACTCGCCACCGGCGGCCCACGCCCGAGCAGCTGCAAACAACCGAGGCCAGCAGACGAAAGGGCCGACTATGACAGGACGACTCGCGGGCAAGGTGGCGGCGATCACCGGGAGCGCCAGCGGCTTCGGGGAGGCCGCGGCGCGGCTGTTCGTGGCCGAGGGGGCGATGGTGGCGCTCGGCGACATCCAGGTCGACCGGGGCCGGGAGATCGCCGCCGAACTCGGCGACGCGGCCCGCTTCATCCACTGCGACGTCACCAGCGAGGACGACGTGGCGGCGCTCGTGGACCTGGCGGTCGACGGCTTCGGGCAACTCGACGTGATGTACAACAACGCTGGGATCGTGGGCGCCCGGGGGCCGATCGACCGGCTCCCCGCCGCCGAGTGGCGCTTCACCATCGACGTGCTGCTGCACGGCGTCTTCTACGGCATGAAGCACGCCGCCCGGGTGATGAAGCCGCGCCGGACGGGTTCGATCGTCAGCATGGCCTCCACGGCGGGGGTCATCGGGGGCCTCGGCCCGCACGCCTACGCCGCCGCCAAGCACGCCGTCGTCGGGCTCACCAAGAACGCCGGCGCCGAGCTGTGCCGGTTCGGCATCCGCGTCAACTGCATCGCCCCGCACTCCATGGCCACGCCGATGGTGGCGATGGCCCACTTCGGCGATCCCGACGACATCGACGGCGTGCTGGCCGAACTGACTGAGAAGTCACCCCTCGCCGGTCGGCCCGGGCTGGCCGCCGACGTCGCCAACGCCGCCCTGTGGCTGGCGAGCGACGAGTCCGGCTACACCAACGGCCACTGCCTCACCACCGACGCCGGCGTGACAACCGGCTCGAAGGCCGAGGACGCCCCGTACTCCGAACCGATGCCAATGATCCGCGAGGCGGGCCGCACCGGCCTGTGACCGGCCCGGCGGTACCATCGAGGCCGTGAGCGACACTGCCACCGCCCCGGCCCCGGCGGCCCAGACGGCCAAGAAGCCCCGCTGGACCTTCCAGTGGAAGGAGCTCTACGAGGAGGTCATCACCAGCGGGCTGTGCACCGGCTGCGCCGGCTGCGTCATCGCCTGCCCCCACGACGTGATCGGCTACCGCCACGAGCCCGGCCAGTACTACCCGTTCCACCTGGAGGAGGAGCTGGGCCTCGACGACTGCGTCCACGGCGTGAAGGGCTGCACCTCCTGCACCCGGGCCTGCCCCCGCTTCCGGGCCTGGGAGCCCGAGGCCGACGAGCACCTCTTCGGGCGCCGCCGCGAAGACGACGAGATCTCCGGCGTCTACAAGGACATCATCCTGACCCGGGCCAGCGACGACTTCGTCTACGACATCGGCCAGGACGGCGGGCTGGTGTCGGCCATCCTGATCTGGTGCCTGGAGAACGGCATCATCGACGGCGCCCTCGTGTCGCACCTGGAGGGCGAGGCGGCCGGCTGGAAGGCGATTCCCGGCGTCGCCACGAACCGCGAGGAGGTGCTGGCCGCCGCCGGCAGCCGCTACACCTACTCGGCCAACACCATGGCCTACCCCGAGGCCGCCGAGCGGGGGCTCAAGCAGCTGGCGCTGGTGGGCATGAGCTGCCAGACCTCCATCGGGCCGGTCATGTGGCACCGCAAGGTGGGCAAGGTGGGGCGGCCCATCAAGCTGAACATCGGCCTGCTGTGCTCCAAGAGCTTCGACGACTCGATGTTCGACGAGCTGTTCCGGATCAAGTACGGGCTCCGCAAGGAAGACATCAAGAAGATGAACATCAAGGGCGTCTTCCAGGTGTGGATGCACAACGGCGACTACCACGAGATCAACCTGAAGGAGTGCCACGCCTGGACCCGCGAGGGCTGCCTGCACTGCCCCGACTTCGCCGCCGAGCACGCCGACATCTCCACCGGCGGCATCGGCGACGTGAGCGACTGGACCCTCACGGTGGTGCGCACGCCGCTGGGGCGGGAGATCATCGTGCGGATGCTGCAGGAGGGGGTGATCGAGGGACGCCCCGGCGACGCCGACCCGGGCGCCATCGCCCTCATGCACAAGCTCTCGGCCAAGAGCCGCCAGCGCTGGCCCGACTGGGCTGCGCCTGAGGCGAAGGTGGGTTTGCCTTCCCGGGGTTGACCGCTGTCCGGGGGGAGGGGGCCGGGGTGCCGCCTTGCTCCTTCGTGGCAGGCCAAAGGCGTCGCAAGCCCGGCCCCCCGGCCCCCTCCCCCCTCCTTTTGGCGAGCTCCTCGCCGGCTTTGCGCTCAGCCGCGGGCGTGGGTTGCTCGGCAGTCGGCGAAGATTGCGGCTAGGCGGGCGTCGGTCGACTCCTCGTCGTCGGCGTCGTCCCGGATCTTCTCGGGGTCGTCCCGCACGTCGTCGTCGAGGCCCTTGAAGTCCTCGAAGCTGATCTCGGCCCGGACGCGCTCGTAGGCGCACACGCAGTACCTCGGCGCCACCGGCCTGATCCGGGGGTCGGCCTCGGCGGCCACCTCGCAGCCGCTGAGGAAGTTCTCCTCGACGGTGTCGTCGAAGGACGTGGGGTGACCCTCATCGAAGCAGGCCGACAGCAGCAGCGCCACGGCCGCGCAGGAGGCCAGCAGGATGAGCCTTGGGCGGCGACGGCTTCGAGGCGAATCACCCATGACCGCCGAAGGCTACCCGGCGAGGCTGCGGGCCCGGTCGAAGACGGCGTCCAGCATGTCCTCGGTGAGCCGGCCCGTGAAGGTGTTCTGCTGGCTCACGTGGTAGCAGCACAGCAGGGTGCGGTCGCCGGGCAGGTCGACCTCCAGCCCGTGGGCGAAGCGGGGGCGGGGCCGCAGGTTCCAGTGCCGCGCCACGGCGCCGCAGGCCAGGCCGCCCAGCGCCACCACCACCCGCACCTGCGACAGCGCCGCCAACTCGGCCTCGAAGAACCCGCGGCATGCAGCGAACTCCTCGCCGGTGGGCTTGTTGGCGGGCGGCGCGCACTTCACCGGCGAGGTGACCCAGGCGCCGGTCAGCGCCAGCCCGTCGGCGGCATGGGTCGAGGTGGGCTGGTTGGCGAAGCCGGCCCGCCACAGCGCCCGGTAGAGCCACTCGCCGGAGCGGTCGCCGGTGAACATGCGCCCCGTGCGGTTGGCCCCGTGGGCGGCAGGCGCCAGACCCACCACCAGCAGGCGGGCGGCCGGATCGCCGAAGCCCGGCACCGGCCGGCCCCAGTAGTCCTCGCCGGCGAAGGCGGCCCGCTTGGTGCGCGCCACCTCCTCCCGCCACGCCACCAGCCGCGGGCACGCCCGGCAGGCCACCACATCGGCCTCCAACGCCGCCAGACGTTCAGCCGCCGAGATTTGGGTCCCGGCAGCGGCCCCGCCAAGAGCACTCCCGGCATCGCCGCGGCTGCGCCCCGTCGCACTGCCGGAGAACTTCATGTCCCGGACGCTAACCGGCAGTGTCCGGGGGATGTGACGCTCCGTGCGACGGGGCCGTCCCCGACCTCCCACCGTCCCATAGCTGTCATACCCCTGTAGCTATCATCGCCGCATGGGGTCGGACACCGTTGGGCAGGCACCCCCACCGCCGCCTGACGATCGGGATGAGGCGCTGAGCCGAGTCCTCGACGAGGGCGTCGTTTGGGGCGACGCGGCGCAATGGCTGCAGCGGCTTCCACCCAAGTCGGTGGACCTGTTCTTCACGTCGCCCCCGTATGCGGACGCACGGGCGTACTCGAGAATCCACCCCGACAACTACGTCGAGTGGTTCCTGCCCTTCGCTGCGGCGATGCTCGAAGCGACAAGCCCGGTCGGATCGTTCGTGCTGAACATCAAGAACCGGGTGGCGAAATCGGGAGAACTGCGGGGCCAGCGTCACCCGTACGTCTACGAATTGGTGCTCGCCGTGCAACGGATGGGTTGGCGTTGGGTCGAGACGTACGTCTGGGCCAAGCCGAACGCCATTCCTGGCCGGTTCGGGCCGCGGACCAAGGACAGCTTCGAGTACGTGTACCACTTCGCGAAGGGGCCCAAGCCGTTCTTCGACCTCGACGCGGTGCGAGTCCCCTACAAGGCGGATCCGGCAGAGATCGCCAGGCGGCTCAGCGACCCCAACGGTCGAAGGAACACCGACGCCGGGTTCGGACGGGATAGGACCAAGACCTACGGCTGCGGCGGCGCCGATCCGGGAAATGTCATCGCCGTGAGCCAGAGCTACAACCAGCACCACGGTCCGGCAGGACGCCACACCGCCGTCATGCCCGAAGGTCTCGCGGAGTTCTTCGTGAAGGCGGCCTGTCCCTCGGACGGTGTCGTCGTGGACCCGTTTGGAGGTTCGGGCACCACGATGGTCGTGGCGCGCCGCCACGGACGGCGGGCCGGCGGAATCGAGTTGCTCAACGAATACGTCGACGTGGCGACCGAACGGCTCGCCGGCGACTACGTCCAGGAGGAGTTGGGGCTGCTCCGTGTCGCTTTCTGACTCGGACCGCGCCGCCCTGTCCGGCGCGGGCACAACTTCCGATCCCGTCGTCCGGCGCCGTGCCGTCGCGATCGCCCTCAGTAAGTCAGGCGCCGACCTGAACGAGGCTCGCGAACTTCTGGCCGCGGGCTTCACGGCCGCAACACAGCCCTCGTTCCAATACATCCCCCGAGGCGACTCGATGGCCGGCGAGGAGGAATTCGACATCGCGTATCTCCGAGCCGGGGGCGGCGCCAGCGGTGCAAAGGCGACGGCAGAACTCCTCGGGCTATCACCCGGACCCGATTTCGCACTACCGCAGGGATCGCCCACGGTGGTCATCGAATCGAAAGTCGCAGAGGACGGGGGAACCGCGCGGGACAAGGCGTCACGCATCATCAATCTGGCACGCGCGGCCGAGGAACGTGGTCTCCTCGCCTGCGCGGTGATCGACGGGCGCGGTTGGTCGGAACGTGCCAATGCCCTGGCCGATGTCGTCATCACCACGCAGGGTCGGACCTATTCGCTTGCGACTCTGCACCACCTTCTCGACATCCCGGACATCGACGCGCTCCGGGGCACGGCGTCCTGACGGGCTGCTGCGAGGGATCGTCGAACGCTAGGTTGGGCGGGCGATGGCTGCTGCCCGCCACCCCGTCACGGTTCTGCTGGTGCGCCACGGCACCACCGCCACCACCGGGAAGGTGCTGCCGGGGCGGACCCCGGGGCTGCACCTCTCCGAGGCCGGCCGCGCCCAGGCCGAGGCGGCCGCGGCGCGCATCGGCACCCTGGCGGACGTGCGCGCCGTGTACGCCTCACCGCTGGAGCGGGCCCAGGAGACCGCCGCCCCCATCGCCCGGGCCGCCGGCCGGCGGGTCCGCACCGTCGAGGGTCTGAACGAGTGCGACTTCGGTGCCTGGACCGGACGCGATCTGGCCGCCCTGCGGCGCCTCGCCGCCTGGCGCCAGGTGCAGGAGGTGCCCAGCGGCTTCCGCTTCCCCGGCGGCGAGTCGTTCGCCGAGATGCAGACCCGCATCTGCGGCACCCTCGGCGAGCTGGCCGCCCGCCACCGGGGCGGCGCCATCGTGGCGGTGTCCCACGCCGACCCCATCAAGGCGGCGGTCGCCCAGGCGGTCGGCACGCCGCTGGACCTGTTCCAGCGCATCGTCATCTCGCCCTGCTCGGTCACCGTGATCGCCTACAGCGCAGGTGGCCCCCTCGTACTGACCGTAAACTCCACCGGCGACGACCTGCGCACCTTGCGCCCCAGCTGACCGTCGCTCCCCCACCGATCATGCCCTCCTCCTACGAATTCTCAGACGTGGACGGCTTCGCCTGCGGAACCGTCGGTCCGAAGGGTCAGCGTGTCTTCTTCCTGCAGGTGCGCGAGGGCGACATCGAAGCGTCGCTGAAGATGGAGAAGCAGCAGGTGGCCGCGCTGGCGAGGTTCCTGCACGAGATGCTCGGCGACATCGAGCGCAAGCGTGTCGTCGCCGCCGCGGCGGACCCGCTGGACGCAACTCCCGAGGAGGCCGACTTCCGGGAACCCGACGGCCCCGACTGGATCGTCGGCACCATCGGAGCGGCCTACGAGGAGACCAACAGCCGCATCATCCTGTGGATCGAGGAACTCACCGAGGACGAGGAGGCCGAGGCCGCCTCGGCGCGCATCGCGCTGCGCCCCGGTCAGGTCGCCGGCTTCGTCGAGCAGGCGAACGCCCTGGTGGCCGCGGGGCGGCCGCCGTGCCCGTACTGCGGGGCGCCCCTCAACCACAACGACGGCTTCTGCCCCTGCTGGAACTGACCCGGCGGCGCCGTGGCCGAATCCGCCATCCGGGCGCGGGAGCCCATCGCCGACGCCGACGCCGTCGAGTTGCTGCGAACCGGCGAGCTGCGGGTGCTGGGCCGCCTGCCGTGGAGCTCCAACGCCACCTTCCTCGTGGACGTGAGCCCCGGCGACGACCCGGGCGCCGAGGTGGCTCTGCAGGCCGTCTACAAGCCCGTCCGCGGCGAACGGCCCCTGCACGACTTCCCGCCCGGGCTGTACCGGCGGGAGGTGGCGGCGTACGAACTGTCGGCTGCACTGGGATGGGACCTGGTGCCGCCCACGGTGGTGCGCGACGGCCCCCTCGGGCCGGGATCGCTGCAACTGTTCGTGCTCGCCGACTTCGAGCAGCACTACTTCACGCTGCGGGAACGCCCCGAACTGCACCCCGCCCTGCGCCGGCTCTGCGCCTTCGACGTGGTCGCCAACGCCACCGACCGAAAGGGCGGGCACGTGCTGCTGGAGGGCGGCGACCACGTCTGGGCCATCGACAACGGCCTCTGCTTCCACGCCGTCTTCAAGCTGCGGACCGTGCTGTGGGACTTCGCCGGGGACCGGCTGCCCGCCGACGTGCGCGACGGCCTGAGCCTGCTGGCCGCCGACGGGCCGCCGGAGGCGCTGGCCGAACTGCTGGACCCGGCCGAATGCTCCGCCCTGGCGGGGCGCGCCGAGGTGCTGCTGGCCGACGGCCGCTTCCCCACCGACCCGTCGGGGCGGCGCTGGCCATGGCCCGTGGTCTAGACCAGGGAAGTGAAGAAGATCGCGCCGCGGTTGCTGCCGGGGTAGCTTCGACGCTCGGACGCAGGTGAGCCCGGAGGCGTTCTGCGATGCTCCTGAACAAGGGCAAACTCCGCTACAGCACGGACGACCTCCGCAGTGACGTCCTGGGGGGGATCACCGCCGGGGTAGTGGGCCTGCCGCTGGCGCTGGCCTTCGGGGAGGGTTCTGGCCTCGGCGCGGTGGCCGGCCTGTACGCGGCGGTGTCCATGGGGCTGTTCGCGGCGCTCTTCGGGGGGACCCAGACCCTGGTCTCGGGCCCGACGGCGCCCATGACCGTGGCCGTGTCGGTGATCGTGGCCACGCAGGTGGAGAGCATCACCGAGGTGTTCGCCATCGCCGTCATGGCCGGGATCCTGCAGATCCTGCTCGGCGCGCTGCGGCTGGGGCGGTTCATCGCCTACACGCCCTACTCGGTGATCTCGGGGTTCATGTCGGGCGTCGGCATCATCATCATCCTGAGCCAGACCCTGCCCTTCGGGGGCAGCGCCGTGGCCGAGGGCGGACCACTGGGGGCGATCCGCGCCTGGCCGGACCTGTTCGGCGACCTGAACACCCACGCGGTGGTCATCGGGGCGGTGACCCTGGCCGTGAGCATCTTCTGGCCGGTGCGGCTGCGCCGCTGGCTGCCGGCCACTCTGGCGGCGCTCATCGCCGGCACGCTGCTGAGCGTCGCCTGGGGAGGCGACACGCCCATCATCGGCGACGTGCCGCAGGGCTTCCCCGCGATCGCTCTGCCGGCGTTCTCGGTGGACCTGCTGGGCCGGGCCGTGCAGCCGGCGATCACCCTGGCGCTGCTGGGCTCGATCAACACGCTGCTCACCTCGCTGATGGCCGACTCGATGACCCGCACCCAGCACGACTCGGACCGCGAGCTCGTCGGCCAGGGCATCGGCAACGTGGCCACCGGCTTCATCGCCGGCATGCCCAGCGCCGGCATCACCGTGCTGACCGGGGCGAACATCCGGGCCGGCGCCCGCACCCGGGTCTCGGCGGTGCTGTGCGCGGGGATCCTGCTGGCGATCCTGCTGGGGCTGGGACGGTTCCTGGAGGTGATCCCCCACGCCGCCCTCGCCGCCATCCTGATGCGGATCAGCTGGGACATCATCGACTGGCGCTTCCTGACCCGCATCCGCCGGATCCAGCGCGAGCACCTCGTCGTGATGGCCGCCACGCTGGCGCTGACGGTGTTCGTGGACCTGCTGACCGCCGTGGCGGTGGGCCTGGTGGTGGCGGGCATGGTGGGGGCGCGCCGCTTCGAGTTGTTCCAGATGGACCGGGCGGTGTCGGTGCCGCTGCTGGACCAGACCTTCCTCTACGCCGACGTGGACCTCTTCGACCTGGACGACGACGTGGACATGTTCGCGGCGCGCACCGGCATGGTGGGGCTGAAGGGCAACTTCACCGTGGCCTCCTCCCGGCGGCTGATCAAGGCCCTCAGCCAGGACATCGGCGAGCACGAGGTCGTGATCCTGGACTTCTCCGAGACCCAGTACATCGACGACAGCGCCGCCCTGGTCGTGGAGCAGATGATCGACGTGGCCCGGGCCGAGGACACCGAGTGCATCGTGATGGGCCTGCAGGGCCCGCCGGCGGAGACGCTGCAGTCACTCAACGTGCTGCGGCACATCCCCGCCGACCACGTCGTGGAGGACCTCGACGGCGCCCGCGAGGTCGCCAAGCGCCTGCTGGACGCCTAGCCGCGGGAGCCGTTCGCTCCTAGTCGTCGTCGCGGTAGATCTCCTCGGGCACGACCACGAACTCGGGGTAGGCCTCGATGCCGAGCTCGCCCACGTCCTGGCCGAGCTCCTCGACCTTGCGGGAGACCCGCAGGCCGATCGTCATGTCGATCAGCTTCCAGACGACGAAGGAGGCGGCGAACGAGAAGGCGCCGATCGTCACGATGCCCAGCAGCTGCGTGCCGAAGCCGGCGCCGCCGGCGATGCAGGCGGCGATGGTTCCCCAGATGCCGCAGATGAGGTGGGCGGGGATGGCCCCGACCACGTCGTCCAACTTCATCATCTCGAGCGCCTTGATGCCGGCGGTGCAGAGGACGCCGCCGACGGCGCCGATGACGATCGCCCACCAGTGCTCGGTGATGTAGGGCGCGGCGGTGATGGACACCAGACCGGCGATGGCACCGTTCAGGCCGGCGATGAGGTCCATGCGTCCCAGGAGCCTCTTGGAGACGGCGAGCGCCGACACGACGCCGGCGGCGGCCGCCAGGTTGGTGTTGACCAGCACCACGCTCATGCTCACGGCATCCTGCACGCTGCCCAGCGCCAGCACCGATCCGCCGTTGAAGGCGAACCACCCCATCCAGAGGATGAACACGCCCAGAGTGACGATCAGCACGTTGGAGGGCGGCGTGGGCCGGGCCGTGCCGTCCTTGCGGAACTTGCCGAGCCTCGGGCCGATGATCATGACGCCCGCCAGCGCCGCCCAGCCGCCGGTGCTGTGGACGATGGTGGAGCCGGCGAAGTCCACGAACCCACGCTCGGCCAGCCAGCCGCCGCCCCAGGTCCAGGAGCCGACGATCGGGTAGATGAAGGCGGTGAGGATCAGCGTGAAGGCGAAGAACGACCACATCTTGATGCGCTCGGCGATGGCGCCGGACACGATGGAGGCCGCCGCCGCCACGAAGACCATCTGGAAGTACCAGTCCGACATCACCGAGTAGCCGTTGCCGACCACCGCCTCGACGGCTCCCTCGTTCCCGCCGAGCAGCGCCACCTCGCTGGCGGACGGCTCGTACAGGAACCTGAACGAGCCGACGGCGTCGCCCACGTCGACGTACATGATGTTGTAGCCGATGAGGTAGTAGGCGATACCGGCGATCGAGAAGATCCCGATGTTCTTCAGGCAGATCATCGATGCGTTCTTGGTGCGCACCGAGCCTGCCTCGAGCATGGCGAACCCTGCCGCCATCCACATCACCAGCACCCCCCAGATGAGGAATGCGAAGGAGTTGAGGATGAACTGGGCTGAGACGTCGATCACAGCGCTCCCTCCCTGCTGCCAGGCGACCGGTTGGATCCCGCGCCGTCTGCGGCCCCGGCCGCGGATCCCGGCGGGGACGTTAGCAGTCGTCTCTTAGCCTCTGCTTCCCCCCCCCCCCACGCACAGGCGGCCCCGCCCGGGCCACCGGACAACCGAGGGTGGGGGACGCCGGGGTCGAAGTCCGGATCGATTACGAAGGCGAGAGGCGGACCCGGCGCCGGCGGCGCCCGCCCGGACAACCGCGCCGGCCGGTCAGCCGCGGGCTTGGAGGGCTTCGATGAGGCGGGGCAGGATCTGGTGGACGTCGCCGACGATGCCCAGATCGGCGACGCCGAAGATGGGTGCCTCGGGATCCTTGTTGACGGCGACGATGTTGCGGGAGTTCTTCATCCCCACCAGGTGCTGGGTCGCCCCGGAGATGCCGCAGGCGATGTAGACGTCGGGCTTGACCACCTTGCCGGTCTGGCCGACCTGCTGGGAGTAGGGAACCCAGCCCGCGTCGACGATCGCCCGGGAGGCGCCGGCGGCGCCGCCCAGCAGCCCGGCGAGCTGCTCGATCATCTCGTACTTGCCGGCCTCGCCGAGGCCCCGGCCGCCCGAGACCACCACCGCGGCCTCGTCCAGCTTGGGCCCGGTGGACTGCTCGGCGTGACTGCCGACCACCCGGGCCGCACCGCTGGCGCCGCAGTCGGCTGCGGGCAACTCGACGACCGGCGCCGGCGCCCCGCCCACCGGGGTGGCCTGGAACGACTTCGGGCGGATGAGCAAGAGCTGCGGCCCGGCGGCGGCGAAGCGGGTGTGCACGTTGGTGGTGCCGCCGAAGATGGGCTCGATGCCCACCAGGGCGCCGTCGGCGACCGCCAGCTCGGTGACGTTGGTTATGACGGGGGTGTCGAGCCGGGCCGAGAGCCGACCCGCCACGTCGCGCCCGTCATAGGTGGTGGCCGCCAGGATCACCGCAGGCGGGTCGTCGGAGCCGGCGACCGCGGCGGCCAGCGAGGTGGCCAGCAGCGGGCCGACCAGCGCCTCGGCGGGCCGCTCGAGGTGCCGCAGCAGCGAGGCGCCGTGCTCGCCGACCGCGGCGCTCACGGCGCCGGCGTCGCCGCCCGCGCAGACCGCCTCGACGCGCTCGCCGAAGCGGTGCGCCGCAGCCAGCAGTTCCAGCGAGATCGACGCCACGCCACCGGGGGCGGGCTCGACGTGCACCCAGACCGTTCCGACGCCCATGGCGGCCTCCCTAGAGGACCTTGAGCTCTTCCAGGAACGCCACGATGCGCTCGTGGCCGCTGCCGTCGTCGCTGACGATCTCGCCGGCCTGCCGGGCCGGCACGGGCGCCACCTCGACGATCTCCTGGCGGGCGCCGGTCCAGCCCACCTCGCCGGCCTCGATGCCCAGGTCGGCGATCCCGAGCCGGTCGGCGGGCTTGTTCTTGGCGGCCATGATCCCCTTGAAGGAGGGATAGCGGGGCTCGACGACACCGGCGGTCACCGACAGCACCGCCGGCAGCGGGCAGACCACCTCGTCGTAGCCGTCCTCGGTCTGGCGCTGGACGGTCACCTCACCGTCGCCGAGGCTGACCGACTTGGCGAAGGTGACCGACGGCAGGCCGAGCAGCTCGGCGATCTGAGCGGGCACGGTGCCGGTGTAGCCGTCGGTTGACTCGGTCGCCGCCAGGATCAGGTCGGGCTCGGCCCGGCGCATCGCCGCCGCCAGGACCTTCGCCGTGCCGAGGGCGTCGCTGCCGGCGAGCGCCTCGTCGCTGACGAGGATGGCCCGGTCGGCGCCCATCGCCAGGGCGGTGCGCAGCCCGCCGAACTCCTCGTTGGGCGCCATCGAGACCGCCACCACCTCCCCTTCGGTGGCCTCGGCCATCTGCAGCGCCATCTCGACGCCGTAGGAGTCGGACTCGTCGAGGATGAGCTTCTCGGCGCGGACCAGGGTCTTCGTGTCCGGATCCAGCTTGCCGGGGTTCGCCGGATCGGGGATCTGCTTCACACAGACTGCGATTCGCACCGTCAGAGTCTGCTGCTCCCCCAACCCGATTACAACGCGCCCAAGCCTCCGCCCGGGCGGGCGCCGCCGGTAGCGATTGTGGGCGATCAGGGCGTCGGGGCTAGCGTCGCGGGACGGGCACGGGCTCTGGAGAGGAGCCGAACCTGAAGCTGCTTCTTATCGTCAACCCCTCCGCGTCCTCGGTGTCACCCCGGACCCGGGTCGTCGTGAACCGGATCCTCTCGAGGAACCACGACGTGTCGGTGGCGATCACGACCAGGCGCCACCATGCCACGGCCCTGGCCCGCCGGGGCGTCGAGCGGGGGGCCGAGGCGGTGGTGGTGCTCGGCGGGGACGGCACGCTGAACGAGGCCGCCAACGGCCTCGTGGGCACCGACGCGGCACTGGGGGTGCTGCCCGGCGGCTCCACCAACGTCTTCGCCCGCACGCTCGGCTTCCCCGACGAGCCGATCGACGCGGCCGAGGCGCTCCTCGGGGCGCTCGACAGCGGGGCGATCGAGCGCGTCGGCCTGGGGGCGGTCAACAACCGCCACTTCCTGTTCCACGTGGGCATCGGCTTCGATGCCGCCGTCGTCGAGCGCGTCGAGCGGCGCAGCGACCTGAAACGCACCCTGAACCACGCGCTCTTCGTGTACGCCACACTGGTCACCTGGATGCGGCACAGCGACGAGCCGGAGCCGTACTTCGCGCTGGAACTCCCCGACGGGCGTCGCATCGACGAGGGCTACTTCGCGGTCTGCCTGAACACCAACCCCTACACCTACCTGGGCACCCGGCCCCTGAACCTGGCGCCGCGCGCCTCGCTGGGGGAGCCGCTGGCGCTGGTCTCGGTGCGCGACTTCACGGGCGCGGGACTCGGCCGGCTGGTGCTGCAGGCGCTGCGCAGCGAGGGCGGCGTGGCGGCGGGCGGGGAGGTGGACTACGCCGAGGGCCTCACCGAGTTGGACGTCGTGGGCCACCGGCCGATCCCGGTGCAGGTCGACGGCGACTTCGCCGGGAGGCTCATGCACCTGCGGCTGACCTGGCGCCCCGAGGCGCTGCGGCTGGTGCTGCCGTTCGGCTACTGAGATCCCCCCGGCGCGCCGCGCTCGGCGGCGACCCGCGCCACGATCTCCCGGACCGTCGGGCAGTCGTCGGTGATGATGGCGTCCACGCCCAGACGCACCAGTTCCTCGGCGGCCGCGGCGTCGTTGACCGTCCAGACCCACACCGCCACCGACGCCCGGCGGGCCCGGCGCAGCAGAGCCCCGTCCACCGTTGCGTGGTAGGGCTGGATCGCCGTGTGGCCACCGGCGGCGGCCCGGTCCACCCCCTGCAGCACACGCACGGGGTCGAACATCAGCAGGGCGGTGGCGAGACGCTCGTCGACCTGCCGGATGCGTTCCACCGTGGCGGTGTTGAACGACGAGACCATGACCTCGTCGTAGGGGCGGTACGCCGACACGAGGCCGGCGACGGCGGTGGCGACGGTGTTCTCGCTGTCGTAATCGGCCTCGTCGGGGTCGTTCTTGATCTCGACCAGGACACCCATGTCCTCACAGGCCTCCAGGGCCTCCGCCAGCGAGGGAACCCAGTCGGGCAGATCGTCGAGCGGGGTGTGGGCGATGAGCCGGCCATCGGGCAGGTGGGCGTCGTGGTGGGCGACCAGCACATCGTCGACCGTGCGGCGCACGTCGAGTTCGACCCAGTCGGCGCCGAGTCGGCGCGCCGACCGGAACGCCTCGGCGGTGTTCTGGCGGGCACCGCCTGACGCGCCGCGGTGCGCCACCACGAGCGTCATCGGCCCGCCCCGGCGACGGCTCGGTGGCGCCGTTCGTCGTTCCTACCCGCGTGCGCCACAACCCTCCCTCCGGCCGGTCCTGTCCGACAGGTTGTTCCCAAGCTTCCCACAGTCGATCTTGATGTTTCCACAGGCGATCGGTATCGTTGCGACCTACTTGGCGGCGCGACCAACGATGTTCGCGCCAACGGTACCCATCCGCAGAACCGGGAGAACAGGTTGGCACTCACCTTGCCCACCGCGTTGCGGGGTGACATCGACTGGCGCACACTGGCCGCCTGCCGGAACACCGACCCCGCGTTGTTCTTCCCGATCGGGACGACGGGTCCCGCCGTCGAGCAGATCCGCAGCGCCAAGGCAGTCTGCGACCAGTGCCCGGCCCGCGAGCCGTGCCTGGACTTCGCCATGCGCACACGCCAGGACTCGGGGGTTTGGGGCGGCACGACCGAGGACGAGCGGCACAGGCTGCGACGTCTCAGCCGGGCCTGAGGGCCCCGACCGGGCGGTCCGAGCCCGGTCGATCTGCGCCGGTCGGTCGGCTTCAGTTGATGATCTTCAGGCCGGGGTTGTAACGCCGCGTCGGCGCCAGCTCCACGTCGATCTCCTCGGCGATGGCGGCGAAGGCCCGGCCCGCCTCGCCGTCGGGGTCGAGCGCGGCGACCGGCCGACCCGAGTCGCCGCCGGCACGCAGGTCCACCACCAGCGGCACCTGCCCCAGCAGCGGCACCTCCAGGCGGCGGGCCAGCTCGGCGCCACCGCCCGAGCCGAACAGCTCGTAGCGCTTCCCGTCGTCACCGGTGAACCAGGACATGTTCTCGACGACGCCCTTCACGGTGAGCTGCACCCGCTTGGCCATGAAGCCCGCCCGCTGCGCCACGCTGAGCGCCGCCGGCTGGGGCGTGGTGACGATGTAGACCTCGCTGCGGGGCAGATACTGCGAGAGCGAGATGGAGATGTCGCCGGTGCCCGGCGGGAGGTCCACCAGCAGGTAGTCGGGGTCGTCCCACCAGACGTCGGTGAGGAACTGCTCCAGCGCCTTGTGCAGCATGGGGCCCCGCCAGATGACCGGCTGGTCCTCGGCGGCGAAGAACCCCATGGAGATGCAGCGCACACCGTGGGCCTCCGGCGGCACGAGCATCTCGTCGATGACCACCGGGCGGCGGTCGATGCCCAGCATCCGGGGGATCGAGAACCCCCACACGTCGGCGTCCACGACGGCCACGTTGCGGCCACGGGCCGCCAGGGCGACCGCCAGGTTGGTGGTGACCGAGGACTTGCCGACGCCGCCCTTGCCGGAGGCCACCAGCAGGGAGCGCGTGCGGCAGGCCGGGTCGGCGAAGGGGATGGCGCGGCCCTCGGCGTGGCCGTGGGCGGGGCCGGAGCCGGCCGTGGAAGACGGGTCGCCGATGAGGCGCTCCCGCAGGGCGGTCCGCTGGGCGTCGGTCATCACGCCCAACTCGACGCGCACGTCACGGACACCGGGCAGGGCGCTCACCGCCGTCGACACCCGGTTCGTGATCTCCGAGCGCATCGGGCAGCCCTCGATGGTGAGGAGGACCTCCACCTCCACGACGCCCCGCGGCGAGATGCGCAGGTTCGAGACCATGTCCAGTTCGACGATGCTGCGGTGCAGTTCTGGGTCGTCGACCCCGTCGAGGGCTTCGAGGACCTGCTCGTTCGTGGGCACCTTGGTGGCGGGCACGGGGACCTCCAACGTCGCCGCCGGTGCCGTCGGCACCGGTGACCGCAGGCTAGCGGCGCGCCCCGTCAAACCCGGCCCGAGGCTGGCCTGGCCGGTCGGGGGGTTGGGGGTGTCCGGTCGGGGGGTTGGGGGTGTCCGTCTGCTCCTTCCTCTCCGCACGCTTCGCAGGCTCAGCGTGCTCCGCAGGCGTCGCAGGCCGGCACCCTCAACCCCCCTCCCTCGGGTGTCTGCCTCTGTCCCTGCGGGACGCTCGCGTGTCGGCAATGACCGGGCGGGGCGGGCTGTCTCGCGTGGGCGGGTGGTGGCCGTAGAATCCGGCGTCGCCGTGCCCGATTCGTGGAGACCCGCGGAGTGACCCTGTATCTCATCAGGCATGCCGATGCCGGCAAGCGTGATCCGTACTCGCCCTCGGATCATCTGCGCGGGCTCAGCGAGGACGGGCTGCGGCAGGCAGCCCGCATCGCCGACCGGCTCGCTGACAGCGGCGTGACCCGGGTGCTGTCGAGCCCCTACCCGCGCTGCGTCGAGACGGTGGCGCCGCTGGCACACCGGCTGGGCGTTGAGGTGGAAGCGGAGCCCGTCCTGGCCGAGGGCGCCGACGGACGCCGGACACTGGCCCTGATGACGGCGCTGGCCGGCACCGAGGCGGTGCTGTGCAGCCACGGCGACGTCATCCCCGACGTGCTCCGGCTGCTGGCAATGACCGGCACGTCCATCAACGGCCGGCGGCGCAACGCCAAGGGCTCGATCTGGGCGATCAGCACCGACGGTGAGGCGCTGGTCGCAGCCGCCTACACCAAGATCCCCCGCGAGCCCGACGAGGAGCTTCGCTAGGCGTTTCCGGCGGGACTCCGCAGGCTGTCCGGTCGCGCTAACTTGCAGTGACGGAGAGGGTGTACGAGCCCGCGCCGGGGTCGCCGAGCCCTCCGACCTCGAGGTCGTCGCTGCCTGATTCGGTTGCTGGATCGTCTGGCGGCGCGACGGCGAGATCCACAGCTTCGACCGCTACGTAGTAGCTCCCTGACTCGGGTGCCACCCAGGTGATCAGCGACGCCAGCGAATCCCCATGGTCATCGTTGAACGCCAGTTCCCACCCGTCGGCGTCGTACAACGACACCACGGAGTCCCCCAGCGACCCCAGCGTCACCTCGATCCGGTAGCGCTCGCCCGCGACGGCCTCGAAGGTGAACACGTCGACATCGCCGAAGTAGTCCATCGAACCCGCCACCGGCTGACCGACGATCACCGCCGTCGCCCCCTCTATCGAGTCGGCGTGATCATCGGGGCCATCGGGCTGCGGGTCTAGATCGGGAAGCCCCAGCTCAGGAAGGCAAGCCGACAGACCCAAAACGATCTCGCCGAAGGCCGCGTCGACCTCATCCAGGGATGCCCAGTCCACATCGGCCAGATCGGACAGCCACTGCTGCAGACACGACAATTCATCCTCGCTCAGGTCTTCGGTGTCCACGCCCATGTCGGCCAGCACCACGGCGACGAACCGGTCGGGTATGCAGCCCATCGGACCCAATCCCAGCAAGCCAAGAGCCGCAATGCCATCCCCACCGGACGCCAGCGCCGCCCAGTCCGCATCGGCGAGGTCGGATTGCCACTGCCGCAGACACGACAACTCGTCCTCGCTCAGATCCTCCATGTCCACGCCCATGTCGGCGAACAGCGCAGCGAGGAACGGAACCGCGACACATCCCATCACACCCATCATGGGCTCGACGAACTCAGCATCATCGGCGCCGGAGACGTCCGCGGCCACCAGCGCTGCGACATCGATGTTCGCAACCCAATCACGCAGGCAGGACATTTCCTCGCCGCTCAAATCCCCCACGCCCAGGTCTTCCCGGAATCCCTCGATCACAGCGCCGAGGAACAAGGAACGGGCATTGTCCGGAGTGAGGCAGCCGAAGATCGACGCCTCCCACTGCTCGGAACCGCTTTCGCTCAGGACTCGGCGTTCGAGCACCGACCTCAGCAGATCGTCGTCCAACTCACCGCTGATGCAGGTCTGCTCCGCGGCTGTCAGAGCGTCGAACACGTCTTCCCAGACGGTGTCGCGGTCTACGTCGAACGCAAGAGGCGGCTCCGCCGGGGGGTCCTCTGAGGCCGGTGGCGGACTCTCGGGCTCCGCTGCGGGATCCTCAGACTGCCGCGGGGCGCCCTCGGGCTCGGCCTCGGGGCTCTCGGGCTCCGGCGGGGGACTCGGGGGCTCCGGCGGGGGCGCGGCCGTGTCAGCCGCGGGTGGGGTCGGCTCCGGCGACACCGGCTCGGCAGCCGGACTGCCGCCACAGGCCATCACGATCAGGGTCCCGGCGGCAGCCAACAAAGCCGCCCGCCTGCGCCTCGGAGGCGAAGTCCGGATCAGTCCATTCATCCCCTGTGAACCCCCTGGCGGACGTCCCCCTTGGCGAGACCCCGGCGATCGTCGGGCATGGAGGGCTTGCGGCGAGATTACAAGCTCCCGGCTGCGCGGGTGCCGGCCGAGATCATCGTCATGCCCGGGGGAGCAAGTCTCTGACGCAGTCGCCTGGCCCCGGTTCGTACGTCGAGACCCACAACTCAGTGGCGGTCAGGACGGTCCCCACCTCGTCCAGATCGATAGCCGAGAGCCACCGGCGCAGACACTCCATGTCGTCCCCACTCAGGTCAGCGACATCCAGACCTATCTCGGCGAGCACCGCATCGAGGAACACGTCGGGAACACAACGCGCCAAGGGCAAGCCGTAGCCCTCAATCGCTGCGTCGAAATGGGCGTCGGCAGTCGCCAACTCGTCCGGATCGATGTCCGCCACCGACCGGCGCAGACACTCCGTCTCGTCACCGCTCAGATCCCTCATATCGACACCCCATTCGGCGACCACCGCGCCGAGGAACACATCAGGAACGCAACCGAACAGAGGAAGCAAGCTCCAGGCGCCGGCCGCTTCGTCACCGCCTTCACCGGACAGCCACCGCTCCACGCATGCCCATTCGTCCTCGTTCAGATCGTCAATGTCCACGCCGGCGTCGGCGAACATCGCCGTGAGGAACGGAACCGCGACGCAAGCCATCACACCCACCATGGGCTCGACGAACTCAGCATCATCCGCGCCGGAGACGTCCGCGGCAACCAGCGCTGCGACATCGATGTCCGCAACCCAATCGCCAAGGCAGGACATCTCCTCGCCGCTCAAATCCCCCATGCCCATCTCTTCCTGAAATCCCTCGGTGATGGCGGCGAGGAACAAGGAACGGGCATTGTCCGGCGCCAGGCAGGCGAAGATCGACGCCTCCCACTGTTCGGAACCGGTGTCGGACAGGACTTGCCGTTCGAGCACCGACTGGAGCAGGTCGTCATCCAACTCCTCGCTTATGCAGGCCTGTTCGGGGGCGGTGAGAGCGTCGAACACGTCCTGCCAGACAGTGTCACCGTCGAGGTGGAACGCGGGCGGCTCCGCCGCGGGTTCCTCGGACTCAACCGGGGGACTCTCGGGCCCCGGCGGGGGCGGGGCAGGCTCCGGGGGCGGGGCAGGCTCCGGGGGCGGGGGCGCGGCGGTGTCCGCCGGTGGAGGAGGCTCCGCCGCCAGCGGCTCAGCAACTGGACTGCCACCGCAGGCCGCCAGAACGAGGACCCCGACGAGCACTGTCACAACCGCCGGCAGGCTCCCGCGAGGTCGATGCCGAATCAACGCGATTCCTCTCTGCGAGCCCTCCTCGCCGAGTCCCCCAGTGCCTACGATCCTCGGTCCATCGAGACTCTAGGTGGCGCCGCGAACTCTCGGCTGCGATCTTGCGCACGGGGAGCGTACGGGGATATACGGTGGCTGACACTGAGCGGAGTCAGCCACTAGATATCACCGTACGGTGTCAGAACTGGTAGCCTCGGGAGATGGAAACGAGACCGCCGCGGCCGAAGCGCTACCCGCAGATCATCCGTCCGAGCGAACTCGGCGCAGCGATCGAGGGGTTGCGGCAATCATCAGGCCTCACGCAGACCGAACTGGCCACGCGTGCGCGGGTGTCGCGGAAATGGATCTCCGAGATGGAGAACGGCAAGGCCACCGCGGAGGTCGGCGTGGTGTGCCGCGTCCTGGAGGCGCTCGGAGCGCAGATCGAGGTCGTCGTTGCCCCGTCGCGCCGTCCGGCGCTGGACGAGATCATCGCCGGCCACGCGAGGGTGCCCGAAGCGTGAGACTCGACGTGCTGATCGAGGGGGAATGCGCGGGAAGCGTGGAGATCCTCAGCGGGCGCCGCGCCGTGTTCGGCTACGCGGCGGCCTACCTGGATCGGGCGGACCGAACACCCCTCTCCGTGCGATTCCCGCTGAGGGAGGACCCGTACGCCGGGCCGGACGTCGCGCACTGGCTGTGGAACCTGTTGCCCGATGACGCAGAGGTGCTGGCGCGGTGGTGCCGTCGTTACGGCGTCCGGCCCGACCGCCCTCTGGGGTTGCTCGGAACCGACGTCGGCGCGGAGTGCGCGGGGGCTGTGCAGTTCAGCCCGCCGGAGAGGACGGCGGACCTGCTGAACACCGCCGGGGGGCTGCAGGAGATCAGCGAGGGGGAACTCTGGGAGGGGCTCAGGGTGTTGCGGAGGGACGCGTCGTTCCGCTTCGCCTGTGCCTACGGGGATTCCGGCCGCAGCCTCGCGGGCATGCAGCCGAAGGACGCGTTGGCGTGGGCCGGAGACCGCTGGGCGGTGCCGTGGGGTAAGCGAGCCACGACGCACATCCTCAAGGTTGACCGGCCCACATTCCGGCACGAGGCACTCGTGGAACATGTGACACTGCAGATGGCTCGACATCTTGGACTGGCCGCTGCGGAGTCCCGCGTGCTCCATGGCGAAGAGTTCGACGCGATCGCCCTCCGCCGGTTCGACCGGCGGGAGGTCGAGGACGGCAACGGGCCCGAGAGGATCCACCAGGAGGACTTCTGCCAGGCGCTGGGCCTTTCGCCGGCCGGCCGTTACCAGCACTTCGGCGGGGCGACGGTCGGGGACTGCGCGGAGATCGTGGCCGCGTTCGGCGGCGCCGCGGCCACGAATAGCGCCCGGCTGCGGGACAGCGTGCTGTTCCGCTGGCTTGTCGCCGACACGGACGGTCACGGCAAGAACACCGGCATTCTGCTGTCGGGGGCGGCCCGTGCACTGACACCCCTGTACGACGCGGCGAGCTTCCTGACGGACAGAGGCTCGACGGAGGAGCGAGAGCTCGGCTTCGCGATGTGGGGCGGCGAGCCCTGGGATGTCTGGACCCTCGGCCGCACGGACACACCTGGGGGTCTGGACGCGCTGTCGGTGGCGGTGGGGTTCGACGCCTCCGACGTGGCGTCCCGTGTGGTGGAACTGGCCGCGGCCCTCCCAGCAGCATTGGAGGCGACCGTCAATGGTCTGGCGCTCGAGGACCAGGACAAGCTCGACCGGCTCGGCCTCGTCGCCGATCTGCTCGACCGCGCCATGCGGTGCGAGGCGCTGGCCGCATCTCCTCAGCAGCCGTCGATCGTCGTGCCGGACCGGCGCGGTGGCCGGTAGGAGAACGAGAACGCGACGTTGTCGATGCCGGATGCGGCGTCCGTCAGGCCGTCCCCCACCGCGTCGTAATGCCATCGTCGTACAGCGGGATCCGATCTCCGACGTCCAGGCCCAAGTCGGCGAGCAGATCGCCGAGGAACAGATCCGGAACACACTTGAGTATTCCCAATCCCATCGCCGCAATCGCTGCGTCGTCGTCGGCATCCAGCGCCGCCAACGTCTCCTCGTCCGCCTCGGACAGCAGTCGCTGCAAACACAACACCTCGTCCTCGCTGATCTCTCCTGCTTCCACGCCGTACACCACCGGCAGGAACGCGCCGGGATGACACAGGATCAGTCCCAATCCGAGCGCCAGAGCCGCCCCGCCTTCGCCGGTTGCGGCGGTCTCGAGCGTGTCGGTGTCCACGTCCAACAGCCACTCCCGAACACACGACAACTCCTCCGCGTTGAAGTCCTCCGCGTCCACGTCGAACCATGCGGCGACGAACACGCCGGGAAAGCAGCGCACCAGGCCCAGCCTGTACTCAGCGGCCGCCGCAGTGTCACCGGCCCCGACGGCACGCAGAAGATCCCGGTCCGCTCCCACCATCCAGTCCCGCGCGCACAACAGTTCGGCCCCGGTCAGGTGCGTCCAGTCCTCGCCGTCGGGGTCGAACAGCCCGTCGGAGGCCTTGCTGGGAACGCAACCCCAGAGACCGAACGCCATGTCCCTGTGTGCCTCGAGATCACCGACATAGGCGGCGCCGAAAGCCTCCCCTCCCCTGCCGGCCAGCCACTGCCGCGCACATGACAACTCGGCCTCGCTCAGGTCCTCCACGTCCTCGGCCTCGAGGTCGAACTCCGCGATGAGAAACGTGTCAGGCAGGCGACGGGCCAGGCCTGACGCGAAGCCCGCGTGCGCCGTGCTCTCGTCGACCCCGGAGCGCGCGGCCACCGCCTCGGGGGATTCCCCCGACTCGAGCAGGCAGTCCCTCTCGGCGTCGCTCAACTCCCACCTGCCGATCGCCTCTTGGAGTCGCGCGCCGAAATCGGTGGGGACGCTGCCGACTCCGGCGGGCTCCGGCGGGGGCGTTCCGGGCTCCGGGAGTGGCGCGGCGGTCCTCGGCGGGGGCGCGACGGTCTCCGCCCGCGGTGGAATAGGGGCCGACTCCTGCGGCTCGGCGCCCGGACTGCCGGCGCAGGCCGTCAGAACGAGGATCCCGGCGATCGCTGCCGACGCCGCCAACCCGCGCCGGGAAGTCCGGTCCATTTCAACTCCACACTGCGAGTTCCCAGCGGCGGAATCGGGACAGTCGCCACCGCCGGTCAGATTGCGATCACAATTTCTGCTACGAGTTCGCGGCGGCGCGGACCTCGTCGGCGAGGCGGGCTCCTTCGGCGAGGAGGCCGGCGGGGGCGTCCAGCGTGGCCAGGTGGTCGAGGTCGGCGAGGGCGTCGTCGAAGAGACCCAGACGGGCCAGGGCCAAGCCCCGCCAGAAGCGGGCCTCCGGATCGTCGGGAGCCAGCTCGACGGCGCGGTCCAGAGCGCGCAGCCCCTCGGCCAGCAGGTCCTCGAAGGCGGCGAAGTCCGGCGAGGTCAGCAGCGCGCCGCGGCCCACCAGTGCCGCCACGTTGTCGGGGTCGGCCGCCAGGGCGCTGCCGAAGAGCCGGGCGGCCAGCACCACGTGCCCGCCGTCGGCCAGCAGGCGGGCGGCGGTGGACATCTGGTCGGACGTGGCGCCGGCCAGGAGCGTCTCGACGGCGGCCGCGTCGCCGGCCGCCTCGGCGGCGGCGAGCCGGCCCGCCAGGACGCGCTCACGCAGCTCGGCGTTGGCGACCAACTCCAGCATGAGCGGCGGCGGGTCGACGGCGTCGAAGACCGCCAGATGGGCCGCGGCCTCCTCGAGCCTGTCCAGGCGCAGCGCCACGACGGCCCCGAACACCCGGGCGGCCGGATAGCGGGCGTCGGCGGCCACCGCGGCGGCGATGCGCTCGATGGCGGACTCCAGGTCGCCGCGCTGGAAGTCGATCCAGCCCCAGTACGCATGCGCCTCGGCGTTGGAGGGCTGGGTGTCGACGACCTCGGCATAGATCTGCTCGGCCTCGTCGAAGCGCCCGGCGGCCAGATGCTCCTGGGCCTCGAAGAGCAGGCCGCGGGTGCTCTGGCGGATGTCGCCGGTGGCGGTGTCGAGCGACGAGCGGCTGCCCAGCGCCGACGCCAGCCCCACCCCCAGACCGGTGCCGACCATCGCCACGATCACCAGCACCGCCACCGGCCTGCGCCAACCCCCCGGCGGGCGGCCGCGACGGTCCGGGCCGCGGCTCTCCCCACCCGATCCATCCTCGCCGTCGCCGGCTCCGGCCGCGGCGCGGCGACGGACGGTCGAGGCGCGCTCGGCGTAGGTGGCAGTGAGGTGGCGGTAGTCGTCCTCGCTGATGTCGCCCGCCGCCTGCTCAGCATCCAGGTCGTCCAGCGACCGCTCCAGGAACTCCAGTTCCTCGTCCTCGAAGCGTTCCATGTCAGCGCCAGCGCCGGAAGGCGAATCCCAGCCCCGCGGCCGCCGTCAGACCGACGATGGCGGGGGCGATCCACACGACACTGCCAAAGCCGCGCGACGGCGGCGTCAGCAGGACCGCCTCGCCGTAGAGGGTGGCGTAGGCGGCCCTGATCTCGTCATCGCTCTGACCGGCGTCGACGCGCCGGGCGATGTCGGCGCGGATCTCCCGGGCGACCGACACGTTGGACTCCGCCACCGACTCGCCGGCGCATTGAGGGCAGCGCAGGCTGCGGGCGATGGCGGCGGCCCGCTCGGCGTCGCTGGGCGCGCTCCGGTCGTCGAGCGACCCGTAGGTCAGCAGCACGGCCAGCGCCACGAGCGCCAGGCCCCAGCCGAGGCGGCGCCGGGACTGCGCCGGCCGGTCCGAGTGCCTGGATTCCGGCCTTCGCCGGAATGACGATGCCCCCGGGTCGCGGCCGGCAGATTCGCGCGGCGGGCGGACCGATGCGCGCGGCGAGGCGGGGGATTCGGAGCTGCTCACGGGGCCGTCCCGGCGGCATCGCCGAGCGCCTCGAGGGCGGCGATGCGGGCGTCGAGCTGGTCGGCGGTCACACCTCTCACCCCGACGAGCTTGTCCACCACGTAGCCGGCGGGCGAGACGATGTACGTCTCGGGCACGGCGGTGACCCCGTAGTCCACCGGCACCGACCCCACGTCACCGGCGAGCACCGGCCAGTCGCCGCCGGCGCGCTCGAAGAAGCCGCGCACCGCCTCGGGCGAGTCGTCGAAGGCCACGGTCACCACGATGGCGTCGCCGGCGGCGTGGCGCTCGCTGAACGCCACGAGCTCGGGGTGCTCGGTGATGCAGCCCGGACACCAGGTGGCGAAGAAGTTGACCACCACCCAGCGGCCGCGCTGTTCGTCGAGGTCGAAGACATCGCCGGTCAGCGTCACGCCGAGGATCGGCGGCGCAGGCTGACCGACGGCCGAGCGCCCGATCAGCGCCCCCCGCTGCGGATCGCCGAGCGACAGGAAGATCACGAGCACCGCCACGACGACCGCCACCGCCAGCGACACGAGGGCCACCGAGCGCCTCGTGCGACGCCGGGATCCCGCGGTAGAGACCTCCGCGGGCCCGGGCACCGCCGGGTCGCCCGGGCCGGGCGTGGACCCACCGCCGTGCATCGCCGATTCGCCGGCGCTCATCCCGCCGGGCCGTTCCGGTCGCTCGACGTCGCTCATGGCGGCGGGCCGCCGGCGGGAGTCGCAGCGGCGCGTGACGGCGCCGGTTGCGCCTCCGGGGGGGCGGGTTCGCGTCCCTCACGAACGTCGAGCGCCGAGACGGGATCGGTCGGGCGGCGCCGCCGGCCCGGGAAGGCGGCCAGCACCGCTCCGGCCAGCATCACCGCGCCGCCCACCCAGAGCCACAGGATCAGCGGCTGCACCGTGATGCGCAGCACCAGGTTCCCGCCGGTTTCGGAGGGTAGGCGCACCACCGAGAGCTGCACGTCGCGGCGCGCCGAGGTGAGATTCGCCGGGTGGCCCACCACCTGGCCCCGCAGGGTGTAACGGCTGATGGCGGGAGCGGCGCAGCAGGCGCCGTCGACGGCGATCTCGGCGCGCACCTCCAGGCGCTCGGGGTGGACGACCTCCCGCACGCCCACGAAGCCGAACTCCTGGCCCGCGAAGCGGACCGTGTCGCCCTCGCGGAGGGACAGTTCGGCCTGCTGCAGGTACGACCCGCTGGCCGCCAGGGCGACGGCCACGACCACCACCCCGATGTGGGTGACCATGCCGCCATTGGTCCGCCCGAGGAGTCCCCGCCAGCCCTGGCGCCGGGCCGCCAGGACCAGTTGGCGGGCAGCCGCGCCGCCGGCGAAACCCCCCAGGGCGAACGCCACCAGCGGCGCCGGGCCCCGGGCGCCCAGCCCGACCGCCACCGCCAGCACAGCCACACCGCACCAGGCCGGCCAGAACAGGCGCCGGCCCAGCAGCTCCGTCGAGGCCTTGCGCCACGGCAGCACCGGCGCAGCGGCCATCAGGAACAGCAGCAGCATGCCCAGCGGCATGGTCATGCGCTGGAAGTACGGCGCCCCGACGCTGAGCCGCTCCCCCGAGACCGCCTCGGCCACCAGCGGGAAGACCGTGCCCAGCAGCACCACGGCGGCGAACAGGGCGAACAGCAGGTTGTTTGCCAGGAACGTGCCCTCGCGGCTGAAGAACGAGTCGAACCGTCCAGGGGCGCGCAGCCGGTCGCCCCGCCAGCCGATCAGCAGCACCGCGGCGGCGGCCACCACCCCGAAGAACCCCAGGATGGCGGGCCCGATGCCCGAGGCGGTGAAGGAGTGCACCGAGTCCAGCACGCCCGACCGGGTGATGAACGTGCCCAGGATGGTGAGGGAGAACGTGGCGCACACCAGCGACAGGTTCCAGACCCGCAGCATGCCCCGCCGCTCCTGCACCATGGCCGAGTGCAGGTAGGCGGTGGCGGTGAGCCAGGGCAGCAGCGAGGCGTTCTCCACCGGGTCCCAGGCCCAGTAGCCGCCCCAGCCCAAGGTGTCGTAGGACCACCAGGCCCCCAGCACGATGCCGGCGGTGAGGAAGCCCCAGGCGAACAGCGACCAGCGCCGCGTCTCGGCCAGCCAGCCCTCGTCGGTGCGGCCGAGCGCCAGGGAGGCCATGGCGAAGGCGAACGGCACGGTGAACCCCACATAGCCCAGGTAGAGCATCGGGGGATGCACCGCCATGAGCGGGTTGTCCTGCAACAGCGGGTTCGGGCCCGGGCCGTCGTAGCCGGGCGGCGGGTCGAAGGCCACGAACGGGTCAGCGGGCCCCACCATCAGCCCGAAGAAGAACAGCACGACACCCAGCGAGCACATCTGGGCCACGACCACCAGCGGGTCGTCGCCGCGACCCCGGAAGCGCAGCGACATCGCCACCACGAAGCCCGCCAGCACCAGACCCCACAGCAGGATCGAACCCTCCAGCGCCGCCCAGGCCGTGGCGAAGTTGAACAGCGGGGCGGTCGCCGAACTCCCGTGGTCGGCCACGTAGGCCACGGTGAAGTCCCGGTTGATGAGCGCCCGCTCCATGGCCGCGAAGGCCAGGGCCGCGCCGGCGAGCACCCCCCAGAGCAGCCAGCGCCCGATCGCCAGGAACATCCGGTCGCGCCGCCAGAGGCCCAGCGCGAACGCCACGAGCGCGGCGAACGCGGCGGCGACCGAGATCGCCACTCCCAGGTCGCCCAGTATGAGGTTGCTCACCGTCGGGCCGATCCCAACCTCAACAGTCCAACCTCGATCTCAGCAGCCCGCTGACGCCCCGCCGGCGCCCGCCGCCTCGAGGCGGTCGGGATAGGTGTCGCGGTACTCGTTGTCGTGCTTCACCAGCATGTGGTCGCTGGCGAAGTAGTAGCCGTCGTTGACACCGCAGGCGAAGGTGTCCAGGTCCGGGGGTCGGCCCTCGACCCAGCGGCCCTCCAGCACCACCGGCACCCCCGGCGTGAACAGGTCGGGCGGGCTCCCGACGTGCACCACGTCGGCGGCGACACCCTCGAACGCCACGGTGAAGGCCACGGCCTGCTCGAAGTCCACCCGAGTCTCGGCGACGCTGTGCGCCAGCGGGGTGCCCTGCATCCGGAACCTCTGGCCGGCCAACTCGTCACGGCGCTCCACCGCCTCGTCGGCGTTGAGGAAGAACAGCGAGGCGTCGGTCACCAGGCGCACCAGCGCGAACGTGATGCCGGCCACGGCCCCCGCCACCACGAGCAGCGAGATGACCCGCCGCGTCACCGGGGGCCGGCGCCCCGGGCGAGCCTCGGAGCGGCGAGGGGTCAGGTCCAGGCCGTCGCCGTCGCCGTCGCCTGCGTCAGCGGGCGCCGGCGGGGATGCCGGTTCGCCGGGACTCTCGGGCACGGGAACTCAGTCCTCGGCGGTCATCCAGCGGCGCCGGCGCGCCGGCACCCTGCCGCTGAGGCGGCGGCCGCGCAGCAGGATCATCACCGCATACGCCACCAGCAGGGCGGCGCTGATCGACCAGCCGGCGGCGATGTACCCGGCGTGGGTCATGGCGCCGACTCCCCTTCACCGGTGGCCCCGTCGCCGGCACCCGTGGCGGCCACCTCGCCGGCCTCGGCCCGGCGCTCAGCGAGGGCGGCCTCCAGGCCCGCGCTCTCGGCCTCCGCCTCCAGCCAGGCCAGCCGGAAGCGATGCACCGACAGCCACAGCGTCAGAAGGCCCATGACGAGAATGCCCAGCACCAGCGTGAAGAGTGTGAGGTCCTCGATGCGCAGCTCCTCGAGCGTGGACTGCTGGTGCAGCGTGCGGTTCTCCCACCACTCCACGGAGCGGTTCACGATGGGAATGAGGACGGCGCCGCCCAGGCCGAGGATCGCGGCCCGCCGGCCGCGAGCCTCCGGAGCCGCCGGCACCGAGCGCAGCGCCAGGTAGCCCGCGTAGACCAGGAACAGCACCAGGGTGGTCACCAGGCGCACATCGCCCCACTCCCACCACGTTCCCCACACCGGTCGCCCCCAGATCATTCCCGTCAGCAGGGTGACCGCGCAGAGCACCACCCCGATCTCGGCGCAGGCGTGGGCCAGGCGGTCCCACCAGGCGCCGCGGCGCCAGAGGTAGACCGCGCTCGCCGCGGCGCAGGTGCCCAGCGCCACGTAGGTCCAGATGGCCGCCGGCACGTGCACGTACATGAGCCGCACGACGTCGAACTGGCCGATGCGGGTGCCCGCCTCGGGGCCGGGCCGCGAGTCGGGCGGGCTGAAGATGAAGGCGCACAGGCAGAGGCCCACCAGCCCCGCCAGGGTGGCGACGCCGAGGATCCGCGTGGTGCGGGAGCCGGTGTGGGTGGGCGCGGCGTCCTGCGAGGGGCGGTCCGGGGAACGGCCCAGCAGGATGCTCATGGCGCCGTCGCCGGGGCCGGGCTCACGTCTCGGCCTCCAGCAGCGGGCCGTAGGCCAGGGCACCGAACACCGCGTAGACCAGGGCGAACAGGCCCAGCAGCCCGAACCACGCCCAGCCGTTCACGGCCGCGGTTCCCAGGGCGTCGCCGAAGGCGCGGGTGGCGCCGATCAGCACCGGCGCGAAGACCGGCAGGAGCAGCACGGGCAGCAGGGTCTCGCGGACTCCCATGGGGGCGGCAAGCACGCCGTAGAGGGTACCGGCGGCCGCGATCCCGACCGTCGCCGCCGCCGCCGACGCCACCGCCAAGCCGAAGTGCTCGACGCGGGCGTCGTACAGCACCACCATGGCAACCCCCAGCAGCGCCTCCAGGACGGCCAGCTGCGCCGCCAGGGCCAGGGCCTTGCCGGCGAAGATGCGGGCCGGACCGGCGCCGCTCAGCAACAACGCGTCGGCAGCACGGCCGGCGTGCTCGACGGCCACCGAGCGCTGCGCGGCCAGCAGGGCCGTCAGCAGCACCGCCACCCAGAACAGGCCGGGACTGAAGTGCCGCAGGGCCGACCGGTCGGCATCCAGGGCGAAACCCAGCAGCACCAGGGTCGCCACGGCGAACGGCGCCACCTGGAACAGCAGGACCCGCGAGCGCATCTCGATGCGCAGGTCCTTGGCGGCGACCAGCAGCACCTCACGCATCGTGGACCTCCGCCGGCGGCGAGCCGGCCACGGCGGGACTCACCACGATGCCTCCGGCCACGTGAACCGTGCGGGTGGCCACCTCGGCCGCCGCAGGCGCCTCGTGGGAGGCCAGCAACACCGTGGCGCCGCTGGCGGCGGCGTCGCGCACCAGCCGGTTCACCGCGCCGCGACCGGACTCGTCGAGCCCGGCGTGCGGCTCGTCCAGCAGCCAGAGGCGGGGGCGCCGCACCGCCAGGACCGCTGTGGCGACCCGCTTGCGCTGGCCGGCCGAGAGGCGCCGCAGCGAGACGTCGCGCAGCCGGGGCGCCACCTCCAGCCGCTCCAGCGCCCCCCGCGCCTCGCTCTCCGAGGCGCCCGCCAGGGCAGCGAAGAAGTGCAGGTTCTCCGCCACCGTGAGGTCCTCGTACAGCATCAGATCGTGGCCCAACAGCCCCACCTGGGGGCGCAACGCCCGCCGGTCGCTCTGCAGGTCGCAGCCCAGCACCGTTCCCCGGCCGCCGTCCAGGGTCGCCAGACCCGCGAGCAGGCGCAGCAGCGTCGTCTTGCCCGCCCCGTTGGGGCCCCGCAGCAGCAGGATCTCCCCCTCCGCCACGTCGAGGTCGACGCCTGCCAGAGCCGGGAACCCTCCCCGGCAGCAGACAGCATCACGAAGCCAGACAGCAGATTCCACGACGACCCCTCCGGAGACCAATGCAGGCTACCGGTCCGGGCCGACGCCGGCCCGGCCACCGGGCGCCCGTGACCCCGTCGCGGGCCCGGCGGGGGGTCTCGGTACCATCGAGACGTGACGCTGCCGCGGATCCTCACCGCCGCCGGGCGCACGCTGGCGGTCCTCGGCGTCGTGATGCTGCTGTTCGTGGTGTTCCAGCTCTGGGGCACCGGGCTGCAGCAGGCGCAGGCCCAGGGCAACCTGGAGGGCGACCTCGCCGAGCGCTTCCGGCAGGTCGCCGCAGTCGGCCAGGGCACAACGGTGCGGACCACCACCGGCGAGCGAGACGCCGGCCTCGTGGACGACCCTGCGGCCATGCCGCCCGCGCCGGATCCAGGAAGCGGCACGGCCGAGGCCCCACCACCGCCCGGCGACGAGGCGGACCCTGCGGGCGAGGAACCGGCGAAGGCGGCCGGCGGATCCGGCGACGGGGCCGCCCCGGCGAGCACGCCGGCCGGCACGAGTGCACCGGAGCCCGCCGGCGCGGCAGCAGCGGACCCGGGGAACGAGGACGGTCCACCGGATCCGGCCACCCTGCCGGAATACCCGAGCCTCCCGCACGCCGTGCGCCACATCTCCGAGGCCGCCACGGCGCGGTCGACCGCTCGCCTGCTGGATCCCGACGTGGAGGCCCTGCTGCCGCTGGTGTACCCGGCCGCCGGCGAGGCGATCGCCCGCATCATCATCCCGGCCATCGACGTGGACGAGATCGTCGTGGCGGGCGTCGAGGTGGAGGACCTCCGCAAGGGTCCGGGGCACTACGACACCACGCCGCTTCCCGGGCAGCCCGGCAATGCCGCCATCGCCGGACACCGCACCACCTACGGCGCGCCGTTCGGGGGGATCGCCGAACTGGCACCCGGCGACGAGATCATCGTCGAAACGCTTCAGGGCACCTTCGTCTACCGGGTGCTGGCGGGCACCAGGATCGCCGGCCGGTCGCTCGGCCACCACATCGTCGCCCCGACGGCGCTCGAGGTGCTCGACGACCAAGGCGACAACCGCCTGACGCTCACCTCGTGCCACCCCAAGTACAGCTCGCGGCAGCGGATCATCGTGCATGCCACCCTCGTGGGAGACCCCGTTGTGCGACTCCCCCGACCCGGCGAACCCGCCGGCGCCCCATTCGTCCAACTCGCCGCTCCCGAGGAGTCGCCCGATGCGGCGGAGGAGGCGAGCGCCGAGGCGCCGGAGGCCGACCCGACCGGCGATCGCGACACACCCGAGCCCGACGATCCGACTGTGGCGCAAGCACCCACCGGCGATGACGGCTCCCGGGCCGCGCCCGAGGACCCCGGCGCCGAACCGACCACACCGAGCGACCCTGCGGCCGGCACCGGCGAGGACCCCGCACCGAGCGCCACGGCCGCCGCATCGACCGCCGGAGTGACATCCCCGGCTCCGGCGGTCCCGGTGACCGAGGTGGGATTCGGCGAGGGCCTCAGCGGCGACCGCGGCGCCGTCCTGCCGGCGGTGCTGTGGGGGCTGGCGGCGGCGGCCGTCTGGGGGCTCGGCTGGACCTTCGGGCGCTCGGGTCGCAGGGCATGGCGGTATACGGTCGCAGTCGTGCCGTTCCTGGTGGTCCTCTACGTGATGTTCAGCTACGTCGACCGGGCGCTGCCCGCCTACTGATGGCGCGCCCGCGACCTCCCGGCGACGCGGCGGCGTGGCGTTGCAGTGACGCTTCGGGGTGGCGTTGCGGGGACGCTTCGGGGTGGCGTTGCGGGAACGCTCTGGGTTGGCGTTCCGGGAGCGCCCGCAGCCTCGGGTCGGTGGCCCTGGCGCTGCTCGCTCTCGCCGGTGTCCTGGCCGGCTGCGGCGGGGAGGAGGACGAGGCCGGACCCGACGACCTGGCTCCGGTCCGGATCCTGCGGCCCGACCCCGAAGCCGTCGAGGGGACCGACACGCTGCGGCGCGACGGGCTGCCCGTGGTCGAGGAGACCGACCGCCTCGAGGGCCTCATCGTCAACCGCTACGAGCTGGAGGCCGGCCAGTGCTTCAACAGCTACCTCACGGCCCTCGGCGACAACCAGTTCCAGCAGTTGACGACCGTCGTGGACTGTGCCGGACCCCACGACGGCGAGGTGTACTTCCAGGTCTTCCATCCTGCCGAGGCGGGCGAGCCCTATCCCGGCCCCGACGAGATGCAGGCGTGGGCGCAGCGGCAGTGCTACGAGCAGTTCGAGGGGTTCGTGGGGCAGGAGTACGAGCTCTCGGAACTGGACATCGGCATCCTGCACCCCACGAACGAGACCTGGTCCGACCCGATCGGGCGGCACCGGGAGGTGACCTGCTACGTCGAGGCCTGGCGGGGCGGCCGCCTGCTCGGCTCCATGCGCGGCAGCGGCTTCTAGGTCCGGTTGGTGCGCCCGGGCGGGGTCGTCGGGGCTGCCGTTTGCTCCTTCGATTCGAACGCCGAGCAGGGCTCGGCGTTCTCAGAGGCGTCGCAAATCGGCCCCCCGCCGCCCCGCCCTTGGGTGTCGGCGATCGTCCTGTTGCCTTCCGGCTGCAGGAGATCCGTCAGTCGTCCAGGGGGAGGTTGAGGGGGATTTCTGGTTTGTCGAGTTCGATGGTGACCTTGTGGAGGTTTCCGGCGAAGGGGAATGGGGGGTCGTAGGAGGCGGAGACGGGGCTGAGGGCGTTGCGGCCGATGTCCGTTCCGCTCAGGGCCAGGAAGGCCAGCGTGCGGGGTATGTCGAACCAGTCGGCGTGGTGGCCGTTGGCGCCGAGGCGAGCGCGGGCTGAGCGGTCGGGGTTGATCCGCATCTCGAAGGTGGCGGTGATCTCGTCGCCGTCGGGCAGGGGCAGGGAGGCCGCGGTGACGTCGCCGGCGGCGTTGTACTCGTAGTGCAGGGCGCCGTCGGCGGCCCAGAGGACGAAACCCGACTGCACGTTGCCGAAGCTGACGATGACGCCGCTCTTCTCGCCGGACATCTCGGCGGTGATGCGGTGATCGGAGTGGCCCACCGGCGGCGCGGCGCTGGGTTCGATGTGCGAGACCGGCGGGTAGTACTCGAAGACGGCGCGCGTCTGGGGGGTGCCGGGCGGCGGCGGGGCGGCGAACAGTTCCCGGGAGCGGTCATCGAGCGGCAGCACGTCGTAGCGCCCGGCCTCCATCCACCACAGCTCGGTCAGCTCGCGGAGCTTGCCGGGGTGGACGACGGCCAGGTCGTGGGACTCCGAGAAGTCCTCGTCGAGGTGGTAGAGCTCCCACTCCCGCTCGCTGTAGTCGCTGCCGGGGTCGTGGTGCGTCACCACCTTCCAGCCGTCGGCCCACAGGCCGCGGTTGCCGAACATCTCGAAGTACTGGTTGCGGCTCGGCGCCGGGGCGTCGGGGTCCTCGAAGGTGTAGGCCAGGCTGCGGCCGTGGATCGGCATCTGCGGCACGCCCCGGTAGCTCTCCGGCGGCGTCACACCGGCCACCTCGTAGATCGTCGGGGCGATGTCGATGATGTGGCCGAACTGCGGCAGGATCGCCCCCGGGCGCGCCAAGCGGCCGGGCCACGAGACGATCAGCGGGTCGCGCACCCCGCCGCCGTGGGTGTGGTACTTGTACCAGCGCAGCGGCGTGTTGGAGGCCTGCGCCCAGCCGGTGGCGTAGTGGCTGTCGGCGAGCGGGCCGCCGATGTCGTCGAGCGCGCCGAGCGTGCGCTCGAAGTCCTCGGCCATGTCGTTGAAGAACCGGATGGCGCTGAACATCCCGAGGCGGCCGCCCTCCATGGCGGCCCCGTTGTCGGAGGTCACGACGACCAGCGTGTCGTCCCAGCGCCCGCAGGAGCGCAGGAACCCGAACAGCCGGCCCAGGGCGGCGTCGGTGTGCTCGACGAAGGCGGCGTAGGCCTCCGCCATGCGCGCCGCCACCCGCTGCTCGGCGGGGTCGAGGGAGGTCCACGGGGGCACATCCGGGTTGCCCGGCGGCAGCTTGGTGCCGGCGGGGACGACGCCGGAGGCCAGCTGGCGCTCGTAGCGGCCGAGGCGGACGGCCTCCCAGCCGGCGTCGTAGCGGCCGCGCACGGCCTCCATGTGCTCCTCCGGGGCGTGGTGGGGGAAATGGGCGGCGCCCAGCGGGACGTAGCAGAAGAACGGGCTGGCCGGCCGGTGGGCGACGTGGTCGGCGATGTAGCCGATGGCCCGGTCCACGAGGTCCTCGGTGAGGTGGTAGCCGTCCTCCGGGCGCCCCGGCGGGTCGACGGCGTGGTTGTCCCGGAACAGCTCGGGATAGAAGTGGTCGGTGGCGCCGTTCATGAAGCCGTAGAACTGGTTGAAGCCCCGCCCCAGCGGCCACTCCTCGTAGGGACCGGCGCCGGTGACCTGCCGCATCGGCGCCACGTGCCACTTGCCGACGGCGAAGGTGTTGTAGCCGGCGTCGCGCAGCACCTCGGACAGCAGGGCGGCGCGGCGGCTGATGCGGCCCCGCCCGCTCGGCCAGCCGGAGTCGATGTTGGACAGCATGCGCATCCCGACGGCGTGGTGGTTGCGGCCCGTCAGCAGGCAGGCCCGCGACGGCGAGCAGAGCGTGGTGGTGTGGAAGTTGTTGTAGAGGTGACCGCCGGCGGCCAGGGCGTCGAGGTGCGGGGTGCGGACCTCCGAGCCGTAGCAGCCCAGGTCGGCGAAACCCAGGTCGTCGAACAGCACGATCACCACGTTGGGGCCGCCGTGCACCTGCGGGTCCGGGTACCAGGGCTCGCTGTCGCGGTGGGTGCGCCCGAGGCGCCCCGGGAAGCTCCCCGCGGTGTCGTTCGGCGATGCGCTCATGCAGCGGTCCTCCGTGGCGGATCGGCGTGTGGTCGGCGGTTCGCGGTTCGCGGGAGTGGTCGGTGCCGGCGACGGGGGCTCAGTAGCTGCCGACCCCGGTGAGGTAGCGGCGCAGCACGGTGTTGCCCAGCAGCTTCCAGAGCCGGTCGCAGGTGAAGCCCAGCACCCCGAAGCAGAAGATGCCCACGAACATGAAATCCGTGCGGAAGAAGGTTCGGGAGTTCCAGATCAGGAAGCCGATGCCCTCCTGAGCGGCGATCGCCTCGGCCGCCACGATCACCAGGAAGGCGTTCGCCAGCGCCAGCCGCATCCCCACGAAGATGGACGGGAACGTGGCCGGCAACGCCACCTTCAGGAACACGTCGCGGCGGTTGGCGCCGAGCGTCTGGGCGCTGTTGACCTTGTCGGGATGCACCGAGGAGGCGCCGGTGGCGGTGGTGATCAGCACCACGAACAGTGCCGCGTAGCCCACCAGGTTCACCTTGGAGGTCTCGCCGATGCCGAACCAGAGGATGAACAGCGAGGTGAGTGCCAGAGCGGGCACGAACCGGAAGAAGTGGATGAAGGGATCCAGGGCGGCGCGGGCGAAGCGGGAGACCCCGGCCAGCAGCCCGAGCGGGATGGCGATGCCCGAGCCCAGCAGCCAGCCCTTGAAGACGCGCTCCAGACTGATGGCGATCGAGTCCCACAGCAGTCCCGAGTCGGAGAGCTCGGCCGTGCCCGTGGCCACCTTGGCCGGGCTGGGCAGCAGCTGCGGGTTGTAGTTCCACGATCCGACCTGCCAGATCAGGATGGTGATACCCACCACCAGCGTCGAGATGAGCATCGCCCCCCGCCGGCCGCTGAGGCCGGCGCGCCAGCCGCCGCTCGCCGGTTCCGGTGTGGCGCCGGGAGCCGCTGCCGCCGCCGAATCGGTCAGTTCTGCCACGCCCGGGTCACCTCCTCGATGATCTCGGCCTCCACGGCGCGGGCGACCGTGGCGAACTCGGGGGAGAACTCGTCGCGCGGGTAGCCGATGTCCACGCTGTGCAGCGAGCGGAAGTCGGAATGCGGGCCGGCGCGCATCACGCCGATGCGCTGGCCCAGAAGCACCGCCTCGCGGATGTCGTGGGTGACGTACACGACGGTGCCGCCCTCGGTCTGCCAGAGCTCGACGACCTGGCGCTGCAGGATGCGCCGGGTCTGGGCGTCGAGGGCCGCGAACGGCTCGTCCATCAGCACGATGTCCGGCTTCACGGCCAGGATCCGGGCGATCTGGACGCGCTGCTTCATGCCGCCGGAGAGTTCATGCGGCAGCTTGCCGGCCGCGCTGGTGAGGCCCACGAGCTGCAGCCAGTGGTCCACGACGGCGGGGTCGTACTCGGTGCCCTTGCGTTTCGCCTGCAGCTTGAGGCCGAAGGCCACGTTCTGGCGCACCGTCAGCCAGTCCAGCAGCGGCCCGTCGACGCTCTGGAACACCATGGCCCGGTCGGGGCCGGGGCCGGTGATCGCCGCGCCCCCGGCGGTCACGGTGCCGCCGTTGGGTTCGAGGAACCCGGCGACCAGCCGCAGCAGCGTGGACTTGCCGCAGCCGGAGGGCCCGACGATGACGAAGAACTCCCCGGCGGCGATCTCCAGCGACAGGTCGGTGACGACGGGGGGCGAATCCTTGCCGTAGCGCAACTCCACGCCGTTGAAGATCACGGAGCGGCCGCGGTCGTCGCCGGGGCGCTCGGCGGCCGCTCCGTTCATCGTCGGGATTGTGTGGGTGCCCGCCGGGGGCCGCCCGCTAGAGGTCGGCCTTGATCGATCCCGGCACGGCCTCCTCCATGGCCCGGAAGTCGATGAACTCCCGGATGTCGAAGTCAGCCGGCAACACGCCGGAGTCGATCAGGAACTGGGCGATGGCGTCGAAGGAGTCCAGCTGAACCTGGGTGAACTCCACCGTGTAGCGCTGGTTCGGCATGATGCTGGCGAACAGCTCCTCGTTGCCGGAGACGGCGTCGGCCACGATCTTGGCGGCGGCAGGTGTCTCGTTCTGCAGCACCACGTTGGCCTTGTCGTAGGCCCGGACGATGCGCTCGATGATCTCCTGGTTCTCATCGGCCCACTCCGTGCGGGCCACCAGATAGATGGCGACGGTGTCCAGCACGTTGGAGTCGTCGCCGAGGATCTTCAGATCAGGATCCTCCTCGGCCTCGAGGGTGCCGTTCAGCCACACCCAGGCGGCCTGGATGTCGTTGGTGCGCAGCGCCCCGACCAACTCGAACAGCCCCGGAAGCGGGACCAGCTCCACGTCGTCGAGGCTGATGCCGTTCTGCTCGAGGTGACGGATCGTCACGAAGTGCTCCGAGGTGCCCTGCACGTAGCCGATCGTCTTGCCCACCAGGTCCTGCGGCCCGTTGATCTCGTTGCGGACCGCCAGGCTGTGGAATCCCGGCAGCGGCGCGGCGATCGCCGCAACCACCCGCATGTTCTCCTCGGCCGCGGCGGCCAGGTTCAGCACGGCGAAGTCCAGCGCCGGACCGATGTCGGCCTGGCCGGCGATGACCGCCTGGATGGCCTCGATGCCGGTGCCGTACTGCGACATGGTGACCTCGAGGTTCTCCTCGGCGAAGTAGCCCCGGTCCAACGACACCCAGGCCTGGGAGCCGAGCAGGAACCCGTCGGCGGCGATGCCCACCGACAGGGACTCAGGCTCGTCGTCCCCGCAGGAGGCCGCCACCAGCGCCACGGCGACGACCGCAGCCAGGAGGGTCCGCCATGTTCTCGTCCTCTTGAATCTCACGTTGTTGTTCCTTTCGTCAGGTTCGGCCTGCCCTGCCCCCGACCCGGGCCATCCGAGTTCCTCCTTGCGTCACCGGTGCCTGCGGAGCCCGCTCCAATCCGGAGCAGGTCACCGGTCCCACCCGCCGCCACGCTGAGACGGGTGCCGCTGACCCTAGTGCCCACGCGGAAAGACCGGCACGGGCTGTCCGGCGCTCTCCTAGATTGTCCGGCGTGGAGTTGCGGGACTGGATCGTCGATGACTTGCAGGCTCTGCGGGGGAAGCTGGCCGGCGGCGTGCTGGGGCTGATCCCTCCGGAGCGTCTGCGGGAGCGGGTGGACGGGGGCGGGATCGCGCCCGTCTACGTGCTGTGGCACCTGGCCCGGCATCAGGATGTGGCTGTCAACGGCGTGCTGCGGGGTACCGGCGCGGTGGTGGACGGCTGGGTGGACCGTCTCGGTGTCGGCGAGAACCTGTGGCGGGGACTGGCCGAGGGTGAGGACGCCGACCTGGTCGAGGTGCTGGATCCGGAGGCCGTCGGGGGCTACGCGCTGGCGGTGTGCGATGCCACCGCGGCGTGGCTCAGCGAGGACGGGTTGCCGGCGATGGACGGGCATCCCGACACTGCCGGTGCGCTGGAGGCCATCGGCACGCCCACCGACCGCTTCGACTGGCTGTACGCGATGTGGGACGGCAAGCCGGCGTCGTGGTTCCTGCAGTGGAGCGCCGTGGGCCACGGCCTCAACCATCTCGGCGAGCTGGTGTCGATCCGCAACCGGATGGGGCTGAGCCCGTTCTAGCCCCGCTAGCCCCCGCCTCGCCGGGGGACCGATCCGATCGATGCTCCCGGGGGACGCCATCGGCTCCGGGTATGTTCGCGTGACTGTGAAGATGCACAGGCGCCGGACCGCCCGGCTGATCCGCCGGTTGCTCGGTCTGCTCGCAGCGCTCGTGTTCGTCGCGGCGTGCTCGGACGGTCTCCGCCCGACACTGGTGGACGAGCGGCCCGGTTCGCTCGCCCCGACCTCGAGCGCCGTGACCACCCCGGAACCCGAGCCGCCACCCGCGGGGCCACCGTCGCCGTCGACGGCCGCGACCATCCCGCCCGAACCGGAGCCCTCCGCGGAGTCGACGCTGCCGGCCGGCGACGACGCGCTCGTGGACCGCACAGAGCCTCCCGAACCCGAGCCGACCGAACCCGAACCGGCCGGGACGACCACAACCGAGCCGGCAGGGGCGACCACAACCGAGCCGGCCGAGGCGACTGAGCCCGAGCCGGCCGAACCCGAACCGGCCGAGGTGGCCGAACCCGAGCCGGCCGAGGTGACCGAACCCGACGACTCGGCCACCGGCGACGAGCCCGCCGAGGACGCGCTCGAGGTGCCCCGACTCGGCGGCCCCTCCGGCGGGTCGGGCGGCCCGCGGTATGCGGCACTCGTCGGCGCCCTGGATGCGCTGGCGGCCCGCGCCCCGACCGGCGGATGCCTGGTGGTCCGCCGGGCCGGCGAGACGGTGTTCTCCCGCAACGCCGAGACGATGCTGATCCCGGCCTCGCTGCAGAAGCTGCCGCTCGCCGAGGCCGCGCTGGAGATCCTGGGCGCCGACTACACGTTCACCACCGTCGCGCTGGCGGAGACCGCTCCCGCCGGCGGTGTCCTGGACGGCGATCTGTATCTCGTGGGCGGCGGCGACCCGCTGCTGTCCACGCCCGACTTCGTGACGATGCTCGCCGACCACAACTCGGCGGGAACCCCGCTGGCCGAGCTCGCCGCCGACCTCACCGACGCCGGCCTCACCCGCATGACCGGCGGCGTCGTGGCCGTGGCGGACCGCTACGACACCCTCACCACCGTTCCCACCTGGCCGGCCCGGTTCGCCGGCCAGAGCGTCGCCGGGTCGCTGAGTGCGATCAGCGTGAACCAGGGGTGGCGCACCCCGCCGGGGCTCCTCTCGACCTGGGGGCTGCCGCCCGTGCCCCAACCGGCGCTGAGGGCCGTGGAGATCTTCGACGACCTGCTGGAGGCCCGCTCGGTGCGCATTCCCCTCGTGCCCCGCGTGGCCGACAGGGGCGGGGACTACAGCGACCACGTGGTGCTGGCAAGCCTGGAGTCAGCACCGCTGGCGGCCAACCTGCACTTCCTGCTCGCCGAGAGCGACAACACCCTCGCCGAGATTCTGCTGAAGGAGATCGGCCTCGTGGCGAGAGGCAGCGGCACCTCGGCCGCCGGTGCCGCGGCGGTGCACGAGGCGCTGGCCCCCAGGATCGCCGGGCTCGCCGTTCCGGCCGACGGCTCGGGGCTGAGCCCGCGCAATCGTCTGAGCTGCTCGCAGGTGATCGACGTGCTGGATCTCGGCGGACCCAACGGCCACGTGGGCGCCAACCTCGGGCTGGCCGGGCGGACGGGGACGATGGAGAACCGCTACCGGAACTCGCCGGCGAAGGACCTCGTGTACGCCAAGACGGGCACGCTGGCGGGCGTGGGCTCGCTCGCCGGATTCGCCCAGGCCGCCGGCGGCGACGTGTTGAGCTTCGCGGTGATCCTCAACAGCGGCACGGACTGGATCAACAGCGACGCCGCCTTCGCGTTCTTCGCCGACCTGGTGGCGGTTCTGGTGGCCGCCACCGGCGCCTGACCGGACTGAAGGCCCCGCCGCGGCGCCGGCCGCCGTCAGTCCATCAGGAGGGACAGGCCGGCCCAGCTCTGGGGAATGGCGCCGAGTCCCGTGCCGTCGTCGCTGTCCCAGTACTCGGCCAGACCGGACCTGGCGGCACCGGCCACCGTGGCCCGCGCCACGGTCTCCGCGGCTTCCTGGCGCCCGGCACGGCGCAGGCCGAGCCAGAGCAGGTAGTTGAGTTGCGGCCACGACGGGCCTCGCCAGTAGCTGCAGGCGGCGAAGGTGGGCTCGGCCCGGTGGACCCCGCTGGGGCCGCAGGCGCCGCCGTGGGCACGAGTGTCGGTGAGTTCGGCGGCGATCGCGGCGGCGCGCGCAGCGTCGAATTCGACGAGCAGGCCGAGGAGGCCGTAGGCGGTGCGGGCGCGGCCCGAGCCTCCCTCGGCGTCGCCGGCGTCGGTGTAGCTGCACAGGTCGCCGTCCCAGCGGTCACGCACCGCATCCGCCAGGCGGCGGGCGGCGGCGGTCTCGAGGGCACCGGTGGCGTCGGCCAGCTCGAGGGCGTTGAAGGCCACGAGCGCCGAGAACCCCGCCGAGGCGGCCCTGAACTTGGGGTTGGAGAGCGGGGAGCCGCCGGCGCTGCGCTCGATCGTCCCGAGCAACTCCCCCTTCGCCTCGAACCAGCGCTTCTCGTCGAAGCCGCCGTCGCAGAAGTCGTCCCAGCGCGGGTCGTTGTCGGCGCCGGACTCCCAGGGGTGGCAGAGCAGCACCAAGCCCGACTCGAGGTGGCGCTCCCGGCGCTGCAGCAGGAACTCCAGGCCGGCCGCGGCGGCGGCGGTGAGGCGCTCGGGCACGTGGGCGCCGCGGCGCCCCAACTCCGCGAGGGCGTGGCCGTACATGGGCGGTCCGGTGATGCTCGAGGCCCCCGCGCGGCCCCAGAAGTCCTCGTGGTGGCGCGGGTCCGGCTGGTAGGTCATGTGGGGCACGCAGCCCGAGGCGTCCGCCGCACCCAGGATCTGCGCCAACTCGTCGAGGCCGCGGTCGTCGCCCAGCTCGGCCCAGATGAGGGCGTGGAAGCACGAGTCCCACAGCCATTGCCACGGGTAGCGCCGGCGGTTGGGCGCCGTGTACCCCCCGCCCGGCGGGACGTCCACCCAGTGCCGGCGCAGCACCGCCAGTACCCGGTCCCGCAACTCCACCGCCGTATTATCCCCCGGTGCCCCATTGTCCCCCGGTGCCCGATCGTCGCCCGGTGTCTCGGCAGCGAACCGGCCACCGCCGGACGTGGTTCGCCGCCCTGATCGCCGTCGCAGGCGTCCTGGCAACCTCGCTGGTCGCCACGGCCCAGACCGGGGAGCCGCAGATCCGGATCAACGCCCGGATCCTCAGCAACGGGCGCATCGAGGTGGCCCTCCAGCAACGCCCTGGTGGCGGCGACTGGGGCGACCGCCTGCTCCCCGCCCGGCGCTTCCTGCCGCCGAGTGCCCCGACCGGACGCTGGCTGTGGAGCACGCCCCTGGAGGTGCAGGCCGCCGCCGGCCCGCGGGAGATGCGCATCGCGGCCCGGCGCCCGACCGGCGGCGGGCGCATCGAGGTGGGCCTGCAGCAGCGACACCCCGACGGCAACTGGTCCGAGGTCATCCTGCCGTCCTTGCGGGTCGTGCCCAGCGGCGCCCCGTCGGGACGGTGGCTGGCGAGTTCGCCGCTGCACGAGCCGGCATTCCGGGAACAGGCGACGACGCCGGACGGAGCGATCACCATGGCGGGAGGCACAGACCCATCCGGCCTGCCCCGCGCCCTGCTCACACCGACAGGCGTGCCGGTCGCCGTGATCGGGCGCGCCGGCGCCGGCTACCTGGTGCGCACGCCCTGCGGCAACGCCGCCGAGGTCACCGGCGGCGATCCCATCGACGGCATGCGGGTGGTGCTCGACCCGGGTCACGGCGGGCCGTTCGAGCCCGGCGCGGTCGGGCCCAACGGCCTTCCCGAGGACGAACTGAACCTCACCCTCAGCCGCGCCATCCTCGCCGAGCTCGCCCGCCGCGGCATCTCCACCACCACCACCCGCACCGGCGACTACGGATCGCTCCTGTCGGTGCGCGCCGCCCTCGCCGACGCCGTCGGCGCCGACGTCCTGATATCGCTCCACCACAACGGGCCCACGCGCGAACTCGGCGACCACCCGGGCACCGAGGTCTACGTCCAGTCCGCTGACGACGCCACGCCACGGGGTGATTCGGCCCGCCTCGGGGGCCTGCTGTACGAGGAGATCACCAGCGCACTCGGCATGTTCGCCGACGTCAGCTGGAGCCGCCTGCCCGACGCCGGCGTGCTGCGGGTGCTCTTCCCCGCCGGCGGCGACGCCTACGGCATGATCAGCCGGCCGGCGATCCCAGCCGTCCTGGTGGAGTACGGCTACCTGTCGAATCCCTCCGAGGCGGAGTTGTTCGCCACCGACGACTACATCGGCATCGCCGCGACGGCCACCGCCAACGCCATCGAGGACTACCTCAACACGGATCGCCCCGGCAGCGGGTTCGTCGAGCGGCCCCGGCGGTTCGATCCCGCCGGCGCGCCCAGCCGCTGCGTCGAGGTTCGCCTGGAGTGACCCCCGGTGTTGCCCGGCGACCCGGAGAATCGGGTCGCGACCGGGATGAAGGGCAGTGATCTCCAAGCGCCGGCCGGCCGGCAGCCCCATGTGCCGGGGGTAGCGTCGCCGCGGTGGCCACGGTTGCGATCGTCTCGTTCCGGCTGGGCACCACCGACGGGGTGTCGGTGGTGGCGGGCCGCTGGGCGACGATCCTCCAGCGGCTGGGCCACCGGGTGATCACCGTGGCGGGCGAGGGTCCGGTGGACCGGCCGGTCGCGGGCCTGGCGATCGGCGCCGACGAAGCCCCGGGTCCGGGCGAGGTGGCCGGCGCGCTGGCCGATACCGATCTGGTGGTGGTGGAGAACCTCTGCACGATCCCGCTGAACCTGCCGGCGGCGCGGGTGCTGGCCGGCGTCCTGGCCGGGCGCCCGGCGGTGCTGCACCACCACGACCCGCCGTGGCAGCGGGAGCGGTTCGCCCACGTCACCGAACTGCCGCCCGACGACCCGGCCTGGCACCACGTGACCATCAACCGGCTCACCGAACGCGAGATGGCCGAGCGCGGGATCAACGCCACGACCATCTACAACCCCTTCGAGATCGACGCATCGCCCGGCGACCGAGCCACCACCCGGCGTCTGCTCGATGTGGCCGAGGGCGAACTTCTCGTCGCCCACCCGGTCCGGGCGATCCCCCGCAAGGACGTCCCCCGAGCGCTGCAGATCTGCGAGGACCTCGACGCCACGTACTGGCTCACCGGCCCCACCGAGGAGGGCTACGAAGCCACGCTGGAGGGCATCCTCGACCGCGCCGCCTGCCGCGTCCTGCGTCGACCGGCCCCGAGCGTCGCCGACATCTACGCGGCCGCTGACGCCGTCGTGTTCACGTCGACTTGGGAGGGATTCGGCAACCCGCCGGTGGAGGCCGCCGTCCACGGCCGCCCCGCCGTCGTGAGTCACTACCCCGTGGCGGCCGAACTACGAGCCCTCGGCTTCCGCTGGTTCGACCCCGACGACCTCGACCCCCTGCGCGCCCACCTCGCCACCGGCGACGCCGAACTGCTCGAACACAACCGCCGCATCGTCGAACGACACCTCTCCATGAAAGCCATCGGCGCGCAGATCGCCGACCTCCTCGCCGACATGGGCGTAACCGCCTGACCCCCACCCCGGTAGCAGACCCCGGAGGGCGGGGGACCGGGGGGCCGGGCTGCGACGCCTTTGGCCCGCCATGAAGGAGCAGAGCGGCACCCCGGGCCCCCGCCCGGCCGGCCGCGCGCCGCCGTTAGGCTGCCGAACGTGGTGATCGTGGAGTCGGCGGGCGTGGTGAAACGCTTCGGCTCCACCGTGGCTCTCGACGGCGTGGACGTCACGATCGGCGAGGGCGTCACCGGCCTGCTGGGCGCCAACGGCGCCGGGAAGACGACGCTGCTGACCCTCATCCTGGGGCTGCGCAACCGCGACGAGGGACAACTCAGCGTGCTGGGCGCCGACCCCGGCACCGCGGGGCCCGAGGTCCGCCAGCGGCTGGGGTTCGCCCCCGAACACCACCAGCTCCCCGGCGACATGACCGCAGCCGACCTCGTGGCCCACATCGCCCGCATGCACGGGTTGCCGAAGGTCGGCGCCACCCAGCGGGCCAGCGACACGCTCTGGGAGGTGGGTCTCGGCGAGGAGCGCTTCCGCCCCGTCGGCACGATGTCCACCGGCCAGGTGCAGAGAGTCAAGCTGGCCCAGGCGGTGGCGCACCACCCGGAACTGGTGATCCTGGACGAGCCGACCGACGGTCTCGACCCCATGCAGCGCGCCGACATGCTGGCGCTCATCAGCCGGCTGGCGACCGAGCACGGCATCAACGTGCTGATCAGCTCGCACCACCTCGAGGAGGTGGAGCGGGTCTGCAACAGCGTGGTGATGCTGGACGCCGGCCGGGTGGCGCGGGCCGGGCATCTCAGCGACCTTACCGTCAGCGGCACCGGCGTGATTGTCGAGGTGTACGAGCAGGCCGCCGACCTGGCCGGCGCGCTGGTCGCCGCGGGGGTCGAGGCTCGAGCCGAGGGTGACGAGGTGGTCCGCGTGACCGCGACCGAGGGACGGCCCGGCGAGCCGACCGACGCCGTGCGCGATGCCGTGGCCGACCTGGGCCTGCGGCTGCGGTCGATCCTGCCGGAGCACACGTCCCTGGCGGAGGTCTTCCAGGCCACCTCCGACGATGCCGGGAGCACCACCCCGTGAGCACCTGGGCCGGCGGGCAGCAGGCGCAGATCTTCGAGGGAGGGTTCAGGCCCTATGTGGGGCCCCGGCAGGCGCCCCGGCGATGCTTCCGCTCGCTCTACACCTACACCCTCGGCAGGCTGCTGGGCCGCAAGCGCCGCTTCCGCAGCAAGCTGATCGGCATCGCCGCCTTCTTCGTGGCGTGGATCGGTGCGGTCGTGCAGATCTTCCTGGCCGGCCTGTTCTCGGAGTTCGGCGATCTGGGATTCGACACCGTCCGCGAGTACTACACGCAGGTCGGCGTGGGGGTGGTGCTGTTCACCGTCCTGGCCACGCCGATGCTGCTGAACACCGACCGCCGCAGCGGGCTGCTGAGCCTCTACCTGGCCTCGCCGCTCAGCCGGCGCAGCTATCTCAACGCCCAGACCTCGGCCATCTTCTCGCTGCTGATCGTCATGTCCCTGGTGCCGGTGGTGGTGCTCGCCATCGTGTACACGTCGCTGGGCTGGGGGCCGGGCCACACCGGGGACTTCTTCATGTTCCTGTTGCGCGCGCTGACCGCGGCCCTGGCACTGGCGGCGGTGCCGACGGCCCTGGCGGTGGGCGTCTGCAGCCTGGTGCGCCGCACCGGCATGGCCATCGTGGTCATCGCCCTGTGCCTGCTGGTGCCGGCGGGCATCACGGCGCTGCTGATCGAAGAGGTCGGCGTGGCCAGCGAGATCGGCGTGCTCGACCCGCTGCGGATGTCACGCGCGCTGGCGAAGCGCTCACACGCCCTGGCGCTCAGCGACGGCGGCGGCGGAACGCTCGACGCGGTGGCGACCTGGGTGGTGGTGCTGGCCAACCTGGCGTGGGTGGCGCTGCTGTCGGGCGTCGCCCACTGGCGCTACGGGCGGATGGAGGTGGAGCGGTGAGCGGCCCGGCGCCGGCAGGCGGACCGATGCTCGAGGTCACCCGCGTCTCCAAGCGCTTCGGCGACCTGGTTGCGGTCTCCGACGTGTCGTTCCGGTTGGGCGCCGGCGTGACGGCGCTGCTGGGCCCCAACGGCGCCGGCAAGTCGACGATGCTGCGGATGCTCAGCGGGCTGGCCGCACCCAGCGAGGGGACGGTGCGCGTCCTCGGCGGCGATCCCCGCGCCGACATCGACCTGCGCCGGCGGATCGGCCTGGCGCCCCAGCAGGAGTCGCTGTTCGAGCACCTGCGGGTTCAAGAGTTCGTGCGGCTCGCCGCCGACCTGTCGGGCGTCGCCGACGCCGGGGCGGCCACCGACCGGGCGATCGGCACCGTGGGCCTGGATCCCGCCGACAAGCGCCGCCTCAACACCTACTCCAAGGGCATGCGCCAGCGGGCGAAGCTGGCGTCGGCCATCGTGAGTGCGCCCGACGTGCTGTTCCTGGACGAGCCGCTCACCGGCCTGGACCCCAACCAGCGCAAGCTGATGATCGACCTGTTCCACCGCATCGGCGCCAGCGGGCGCTGCGTGCTGGTCTCCAGCCACGTGCTCGACGAGGTGCAGCGCCTCGGCACCGACGTGCTGGTGATGGGGCAGGGGCGGCTGCTGGCCGAGGGCGACTTCCGTCGCATCCGCGACCTCATGGACGACCGGCCCAGCCGCTTCCGGATCGCCACCGACGAGCCGCGAGCCCTGGCGGCGGGGCTCATCGCCGAGGGCCTCGCGGTCGGCGTGGAGATCCACGAGCCGGGCGCCCTCACGGTCGCCACCGCCAGCGCCGGGCGCTTCGCCGCGGCCATCGCCCCGCTGGCGCGCGACCGCAGGGCGAGCCTGCAGGAGCTGCGACCGCTGGACGCCGACCTGGAGTCGGTCTTCCGCTACCTGGTGGAGGGAAGGTGAGGAACGCTCTCCTGATCTTCCGCTTCATGACCCGGAAGCTGCTGCGCGACTGGGGCCGGATCGCCGTCCTGGTGGTGCTGGCGGCGCTGGCGATCGTCATCGCGATCGTGATGCGCGCCAGCGACGGCGGGGTGACGCCCGAGGAGGGGGCGGGATTCCTGGTGTGGTACGGGCTGTCGATCGTCCTGCCGTTCGGCGCGCTGCTGGTGGCCTCCGACGCCTTCGGCGACCTGCGCGACGAACGCACGCTGGTGTACCTGTGGCTGCGGCCCATGCGGGCCGCCTCGGCCACCGCAGGGACCGCCGGCGCGGCGCTGACGGTCGTGGTCGGGCTTCTGGTCGTGCCCCTGATCGTGGCCGGTCTGATCCTGGACGTGCCGATGGCGGACGGGGCGCTGGTGGCCGCGGTGGCCTACGTGGGCGCCTTCGTGGCCTTCGGGATGCTGCTGTCGCGGCCGCTGCTGGTGGGCCTGCTGCTGCTGCTCGTGTGGGAGAACGTCATCGGCTCGCTCAGCGCCGCCACCGCGCGCCTGACGATCCGCTCCTACGCCGCCAGCCTGGTGGTGGAGGAGGGCTGGGACGTGGGGACGCCGGTGGGGCGGTCGTTCGTGGCCTCGTTGGCCGTTCCCCTGGCGGTGGCTGCCGCCGGCCTGCTGCTGACAACCTGGGGCTGGCGACGGGCCGAGGTGCCCTGAGCCCTGTCCGGGCGGGGGTCCGGGGTGCCGCTCTGCTCCTTCGTGGCGGGCCAAAGGCGTCGCAGCCCGACCCCCCGATCCCCCGCCCTCCGTTATCTGTTCAGCCGACCACCGAGGGGTCGGGGATCAGCGAGTTCACGAGCCACTGGAACCTCTTCCAGCCGTCGGCGGGCCCCAGGTCGTCGCGCGTGTAGCGGGCGGCGTCGGCGGGAATCGGCTCGGCCCCGGGGGCCTTGATGTGCGCCTCCGCGGTCCGCTCGGCCATCACGAACCAGCCCACCGCCTCGTCCACCGAGGCGCCCACCGTCAGCAGGCCGTGGCTGCGCAGGATCACGGCCCGGTGATCGCCGAGCGCCACGGCGATGCGCTTGCCGATGTCGATGCTCTCCACCGACAGTTCGGTGCCCTCGAAGACCCCGTGCCGCTCGAAGAACTGGCAGGCCTCCTGGCAGATGGGCCGGAACGGCTGGTTGAGCGCCGAGAAGGGTGTTCCGTACTGGGTGTGGGTGTGGGCCGCCGACACCACGTCGGGGCGGGCTTCGTGGATGGGGGCATGGATCGCGTGAGCGGCGGGCATGTAGCCGAATTCGGTGTAGCCGTCCACGGCGGCACCGTCGGGGCCCAGCAGAACCATCCTGTCGACCGTCGCGGCGCCGAACGGCACCCCGTGGCCCAGCATCCAGAAGTGGTCCGGCCGCTCGGGGTCACGCGCGGTGATGTGGCCATCGCTCATCTGACCCCAGCCGAGAGCGGCGAACACCCGGTAGCCCAGCGCCACCCGGCGCTTGCGGAACAGGCGCAACTCCTCGAGCGAGTCGAAGGCCGGTTCACCGATCAGTGGCTCGTGGTAGGAGAACACGGCGTCACCTCCTCCGGTACGGCCGCGGCGGCCCCGTGCGGTCCGAACAATCTACTCCTGGGCGACGATGCACGAGCAGCGCGCACAGCAGCGCCGTGCGCAGGGAGAATGCGTCCTCTCGGGCGTCAGCGACCCGATCTTCCCCCGGGGCCGCGCCCAGCACAATAGACACGTCGCAAGAGTAGTGTTCCCTAATAGACATCTAGCCAACTACCTGGCCACGATTTGCTGCACAGCAAATGATGCGTTCCTTCGATAGTCTCAAATACGCAATTCCGTTCGCGAAAGGTAAAGAAAGACACCGACACGCGCGCGTGTCGAGTGGGAGGAAGACATGATCATTCGAAAGACCGCTCTCTTGGCGGCGGCCGTGGCTGTGGCGCTGCTGGCCGCTGCCTGCGGGGGGGACGACGGGGAGACGACCGCCCCGGCGCCGCCGCCCGCCACCGAGGCACCGCCGCCCGCCACCGAGGCACCGCCGCCCGCCACCGAGGCACCGGCACCACCGGCCGCCGTCCCCGCGCCAACCGAGGACACCGTCGCACTGTCCCAGGCCGGTGGCCGCCTGGCCGAGGTGCAGGCGCGGGGCAACGTGCGCTGCGGCGTGCGTGACGCCTTGCCGGGGTTCAACTTCCTGACCCCCGACGGTGAGCACGAGGGCTTCGACTCGGACTTCTGCCGGGTCATCGCCGCGGCCGTGCTGGGCGACGCCGGCGCGGTGGACTTCGTGGACCTGGCCACTGCGGACCGCTTCACGGCGCTGCAGTCCGGCGAGATCGACGTGCTGGTGCGCAACACCACCTTCACCGCCAGCCGTGACGGCAAGGAGGCCGCCAACTTCGTGTACACGACGCTGTACGACGGCCAGGGCGTCGTCGTCCCGGCGTCGACGGGGATCACCGACCTGGAGGGCCTGGCGGACGCCAACATCTGCGTGGCGCAGGGCACAACCACCGAGTTGAACCTGACCGACGTGATGCGCTCGCGGGGCATCCCGTTCAACCCGGTCACCTTCGGCGAGTCCTCCGAGGCCCGCGTGGGCTACACCGCCGGACAGTGCGAGGCGTTCACCTCGGACAAGTCGTCCCTGGCGGTGTTCAAGTTCGAGATCGAGGAGGGCGGCGGCGACGAGCAGTTCATCCTGCCCGAGACGATCTCCAAGGAGCCGCTCGGTCCCGCCGTCCTCGACGGCGACACCGAGTGGGCACAGGTCGTGCAGTGGGCCGTGATGGCGACCATCCAGGCCTGGGAGTTCGGCCTCGACTCCGGCAACATCGCCTCGGCCACCGGCGACAACCCCGCCCTGGCCAGGTTCCTGGGCGAGGAGGGCTTCGATCCGGGCCTCGGCCTTCCCAGCGACTTCGCCGTGCAGGTCGTCAGCCAGGTCGGCAACTACGAGGAGATCTACGAGCGCCACCTCGAGCCACTGGGCCTGCCGCTGCACGGCTCGGTCAACGACCTGTGGACCCACGGCGGTCTGATGTACGTGCCGCCCTACCGGTAAGAACCACACCCGGGCCATCCGACGGCCCACCGAACTGAACGCCCGCCCGTGCGGTTCTCTCCGAGAGAGCCCGGGCGGGCGTTCCGCGTTTCCGGCTGTACTAGCTTGCGAATCCGATGTCGTTGAGCAGCCGGAACGCTCCGCCGCCGGTCGCGGGCGCAGCGCATGCACCGGCAGCAGGCTGGTGGCGGCGCACCGGGTTCCTGTCCGCGATCGGCCAGGCGGCGCTGGTGGCGGGGGTGTGCCTGGCGGGCTGGTGGCTGTACGGCAACCTCGTCGACAACCTGACACGCACCCGCATCCCCACCGACTTCGACTTCCTGACCCAGCCCACCGGGTTCGCCATACCGGAGAACTTCGGCTTCGACCCGGACCTGCCGATCTGGCGGATGGTGCTCATCGGGGTGCAGAACACGTTCCTGGCCGGGCTGGTCGGGGTGCTGCTGGCCTCGATCGTGGGGCTGATCGTCGGCATCGCCCGGCTCTCCAGCAACTGGCTCGTCGCCCGGCTGGCACAGATCTTCGTGGAGGGGTTCCGCAACACGCCGCCGCTGGTGGTGATCGTCTTCTTCAGCTTCGCGGTGTTCAGCTTCGGCCCGCTGCCGGTCTTCCCCGAGGCCCTGGATCTGAAACTGCCGGGCAGCGACAGCAACTGGCTGGTGCTGTCCAAGAGCCGCATCGGCATCCCGAGCCTGTCGGCCGAACGGCACGTGGGGCTGTTCTGGCTGCTGGTGGGCTGCGGCGTCGTGGCGGCCGCCGGGGTGTGGATCTGGCGCAGCCGGCACCACGTCCGCACGGGGGAACCCCACCACAGGGTCGCCTGGTCGCTGGGGCTGCTGGTGGTCGTGGCGCTCGTGGCCTTCGTGGCGCTCGGCGGGCCCTACGACTGGTCGTGGCCGGCCCGCTCGGAGAACGGGCGCAGGCTCATCTCCGGGTTCGGCACCAGCGCCGCCTACCTGTCGCTGACCCTGGCGCTGGCGCTGTACACCGCCAGCCACATCGCCGAGGTGGTGCGGGCCTCCATCCTGGCGGTGCCCAAGGGCCAGAGCGAGGCCGCCGGGGCGCTGGCGCTGTCGCCCTTCCAGCGCTACCGCCACGTGATCCTGCCCCAGGGACTGCGCATCGCCGTGCCGCCGACCATCAACCAGTACCTCAACCTCGTCAAGAACACCTCGCTCGGCACCGTGGTGGGCTACGCGGACGTCACCAACCTCACGCGCACGTCCATCGGCAACGCCAACCCGGCGCCCCAGTCCATCGCCGTGCTCATGGGCGTCTACCTGGTGTTCTCGCTCGTGATCTCGCTGCTGCTGAACATCTACAACCGCACCGTGCAGCTACAGGAACGATGACCGCCGCCGTCCCGCCCTCCGAGAACCACCCGGTCCCCGCCGAGCGGGGCGCCCCGCCGCGGCCCACGGCGCGCGCCTGGGCGCGGGAGAACCTCTTCAACAACCGGCACAACTCGGTGCTGACCGTGCTGCTGGGCGCCGGGCTGGTGGTGCTGGCGATCTACGGCGCCCGCTTCCTGTTCGTCACCGGCCAGTGGGAGCCGGTGCGCACCAACCTCACGCTGCTGATGATGGGCACCTTCCCCCGCGCCGAGCAGTGGCGGGTGGTCGTGCAGGTGTACCTGCTGTGCGCCGCGGTGGGGCTCGTCTGGGGTGGCCTGACGGCGTCGTCGCGGGACCGCGCCCGCGACGCGGGCGTGCCGTTCAGCCGGGCTCGCCTGCGCGACGGCGTGCGCCGCTGGTGGCCGGTGTTCGTGCTGCTGGCGGTGCTGCTCGGCATGACGCGCACCTGGCTGCCCCTGGCGTTCGTCGCCTCGGCGCTCGCAGGCGGGGTCGTGGCCCGCCGGGTCATGGAGGCGCTGGGGGCGATGGGGCGCCGCATCGCCTGGTTCTTCGCCGGCATCTGCGCCCTCGCCGGCTGGCAGGTCGTGTCGGGCACAGGGGGCATCGCCTGGTGGTGGGGGTCCGCCCTGGTGGCGGCCGCCGTGGTTCGCCTCACGCGCAATGTGCGCACCGACGCCCGCTGGCAGCCCGCCGCGCGCCTGGCCCTGGTCGCCGGCGCCGTGGCGGTCGTCCGGGCGGTCTACGCGCGACTCGACTTCGGCGGCGTGGGCTGGGACGACTGGTCCGGATTCCAGTTGAACCTCGTGGCGGCGGCCGCGGCCATCGTGCTGGCCTTCCCGGTGGGCCTCCTCGCCGCCGTCGGCCGGCGCTCGCAGCTGCCCGCCGTGCGCTGGCTGTCGGTCGGCTACATCGAACTGATCCGCGGCGTGCCGCTCATCACGCTGCTGTTCATGGGCGACCTGTTCCTCGGCTTCTTCCTGCCCACCGAGGATCCCCTCTCCAAGGTCACCCGTGCGATCGCCGTGATGACCCTGTTCACCGGCGCCTACCTCGCCGAGATCGTGCGCGGCGGCCTGCAGGCCGTGCCCCGAGGCCAGGTGGAGGCCGCCCAGGCGATCGGCCTCAGTGCGCCCCGCGTGCTGAGCCTCATCGTGCTGCCCCAAGCGCTGCGAGCGGTCATCCCCGCCCTCGTCGGGCAGTTCATCAACCTGTTCAAGGACAGCACGCTGCTCTCCATCATCGCCCTCACCGAGATCCTGCGGATCCGTGAGAGCATCCACGGGCAGCGGGAGTTCCTCATCGTCGGCATCGCAGAAACGCTGGTCTTCGTGGCCTTCGCGTTCTGGGCGCTGGCGTTCACCATGTCACGCGAGAGCCAGCGGCTGGAACGCCGACTGGGGGTGGGAGAGAGATGACGAACACCGCGACGACCAACGGCGATCCACGGCCGATGGTGACCCTCGAAGGGGTTGACAAGTTCTTCGGCACGTTCCAGGCGCTGCGCGACATCGACCTCGAGGTCGCCCGGCAGGAGGTCGTGGTCGTGCTGGGGCCCTCCGGTTCCGGCAAGTCCACACTGATCCGCTGCATCAACCGCCTCGAGCACCACGACCGGGGCCGCATCACCGTCGACGGCATCGAACTCAGCAACGACGTGAAGGCCATCCGGCAGGTGCGCCGGCTCACCGGCATGGTGTTCCAGCAGTTCAACCTGTTCCCGCACCTCACCGTGCTGGACAACATCACCCTCGCCCCCCGCCAGGTGCGGCGCATGCCCCGCCACGAGGCCGAGGAACTGGCCATGCAACTGCTGGAGCGCGTCAAGATCCCCGAGCAGGCCCGCAAGTACCCCGGCCAGCTCTCCGGCGGCCAGCAGCAGCGCGTGGCCATCGCCCGGTCGCTCGCCACCGAGCCGCACGTGATGATGTTCGACGAACCCACCTCGGCGCTGGACCCCGAGATGATCAAGGAGGTCCTCGACGTCATGCAGGAGTTGGCCCGCAGCGGCATGACCATGATCTGCGTCACCCACGAGATGGGCTTCGCCCGGGAGGTGGCCAGCCGGGTGGTGTTCATGGACGAGGGCGAGATCGTGGAGGTCGGCTCACCCGAGCACTTCTTCACGGACCCCACCGAGGAGCGAACCAAGCGCTTCATGGAGCAGATCCTGTAAGCCAGCGGCGGGTTGAGCCGCCGGTCGCAGTGGTCCGGTCGGGGGCCGGGCGGCCGTTCGCTCCTTCGGCGCAGGCGCAAGGCGTCGCGAATCGGCCCCCCGGCCCCCTCCCTCGGTTGTTGGCTCAGGTCGCGGTGCCGCTCTAACCCGCAATCGATCCAGAGTTCGCCCCCGACGTCCCCGGCTCGCTCGTGCGGGTGGAATACCGCGACAAGCCGTGGATCGGTAGCGCAATAGGTCGTGGATAGGTAGTGTAGCGAGGCGTGTACTAGTAGTGTTGCTATACGTGGAATGGTAGTGTTAGGGCGATGACACGGAGCCGAGAGCCGCGGGCGGGAGTGCCGATTCGATGGTGAACGCCGACAGCCGGGCGTATGTCCCGCGCGTCGTCGACGCGGAACTCGACGCGCTGCTGGACGGATTGCCCGCCATCTGCATCGAGGGACCGCGCGCCGTCGGGAAGACGCGAACCGCTCTCCGCCGCGCCCGCACGGTGCACGATCTGGACGACCCCGAGACCCTGGCGCTGGCTCTGGCGGAACCCTCCCGCCTCGTCCGGGGACCCGAGCCGATCCTCATCGACGAATGGCAGCGCTATCCGCCCTCCTGGGACCTCGTGCGCCGAGCCGTGGACGACGACCCCCGGCCCGGTCGCTTCCTGCTGACCGGTTCGACCGGACCGGACGTGCCGCCCACTCACTCAGGAGCCGGCCGCATCGTCACCCTCCGCATGCGCCCCATGAGCCTCTTCGAGCGTCGTCTCGACAAACCGGCCGTGAGCCTTCGCCACCTGCTTGCAGGCGACCGGCCGGCCGTCAGCGGACAGACCGATATCACCCTCGACGACTACGTCGCGGAGATCGTCGGGGGCGGGCTGCCCGGATGGCGCACCGCCGTCGTCCGCACGCGGCAATCCGCACTCGACGGGTACCTGCACCGCGCCGTCGACCATGACGTGGCATTGATGGGCTACCGGGCCCGACGGCCCGGCGTGATGCGACGCTGGCTGACCGCCTACGCCGCGGCCACCGCCACCACCGCGACGTACGAGAAGATCAGGGATGCCGCGACCGGAGGCGAGGGCGACAAGCCGGCCAAGACCACGACCATCGCGTACCGCGACCTTCTGGAGGCGATGTGGTTGGTCGATCCGGTGCACGCATGGTGGCCCGTCGGAAACCCGCTCGGCCGGCTGAAGCAGTCGCCCAAGCATCACCTCGCCGACCCGGCACTGGCGTGCCGGCTGCTGGGCCTCGGTGCCGATGATCTCCAAGCCGCGAACCCGGACGCGGCCGTGGACCTCACCCGGAGCCAACCATTGCTGGGCGCCCTCTTCGAGTCCCTCGTCACCCTCGATGTGCGTGTGTACGCCCAGAACGCCGAAGCCTCCGTCGGCCACCTGCGAACCTGGAGCGACGACCGCGAGATCGATCTCGTCGTCTCGGCAGGTCGGCGACTCCTCGCCATCGAGGTGAAGCTCGCAGCGGTGCCCGACCGGCGCGACACCCGCCACCTCAGATGGTTCATCGAGCAGGCCGCTCCCGATCCGGTGGACGCCATGATCGTCACCACCGGCCGCTACGCCTACCGGGACCAGGACGGAATCGCCGTCGTACCCGCAGCCCTGCTCGGCCCCTGACCACGGACCTGGCTATCCCCCGACTCGGTCGCGCGGTCTGCATTTCTTCGAACGATAGGACTACAAAATTACTGATGAATTTGCTGCAATTCTTCAAGTAAACTGGTAGCGACACCCGCACCGGAGTCGGAAGAAGGATCCGGCGCGCCGCCGACGAGGGGTTGCCATGAGCGTCCTTCCAGAGCACTTCGAGTACCGCAACCGGGTGGTCGACGCTGAGGCGGAGCGGCTCCTGCGGCTGCTGCCCACCCTGGTCATCGAGGGCCCCCGTGGCTGCGGCAAGACCACGACGGCGCGCAGGCTGGCCGAACGGGAACTTCTCCTCGAGACCGACCCGAGCGCTCGCGGCCACGCCGAGCACGGCACGCTTCCCCTCGGCGACGGCCCCTACCCGTTGCTGATCGACGAGTGGCAACTGGCGCCCGCCGCATGGAACGCGGTGCGTCATGCGAGTGACCTGCTCCAGGGGCCGGGCCGTTTCATCCTGACCGGTTCGGCGAGCCCCAGCGACGAGGTGACCCGCCACTCCGGAGCGGGCCGGGTGGGGCGCGTCCGGATGCGCCCGATGTCCCTGTTCGAGTCGGGCGACTCGACCGGTGACGTGAGCCTCGGCGCCCTCCTCGACGGCGGATCGTGCTCGGCCCTGAGCACCCGCGGCCACGACCCCAGGAGCCCCGACAGCGAATTGCGCCGCGTCATCGATGCCCTGTGCCGGGGAGGATGGCCGGCTTGCGGCCACCTGTCGCCCGCCGAGGCGCAGGAGTTCCTGCACCTCTACCTCGAGGAGTTGTGCCGCGTGGACGTTCGAAGGGTCAACGGGACGCGGCACGATCCCCTACTGGTGCGCCGGGCGGTCACCTCGCTGGCACGCAATACCGCCACCTCCCCCAGCGGCACCACGCTGGCAGCGGACATCGGCGTGCAACGCCCGGTTGCCGCCGACACTCTCGCCGGCTACCTCGACGCCCTGACCCGGAACTTCATTCTCGAGGACCAACCCGCGTGGACTCCCCGGCTGCGCTCGCGCGCACGCCTGCGGAGAGCCGCCAAACGTCACCTGGTCGACCCGGCTCTGGCCGTTTGCGCCCTCGGTGCCGGCCCCGACCAACTGTTCAACGACCGGGAGACCTTCGGCTTCCTGTTCGAGTCGCTGGCGGTCCGCGACCTGAGGGTCTACGCCGGGAGCGCCGGGGCGACCGTCTCCCACTATCACGACAGCAACCACCTCGAGGTGGACATCATCGTCCAGCGACGTGACGGGGCGTGGCTGGCGGCGGAAGTGAAGCTCGGCCGCCCGGCGGCCATCGACCAAGCCGCCGGCGCGCTGGAGCGGTTGCGCCGTCAGATCGACGTCGACCGCATGGCCGAGCCGGCGAAGCTGCTGGTCATCACGGCCACCGGGCACGCCTACGAACGTCCCGACGGCATCGCCGTGGCGCCGCTGACCATGCTGGGCCCCTGAGGAGGCGCCCGGTGGCGAGTCCAACTCGCGCCTCGGTCGTTGATCTCGAGGACGACGGCGAGATCACCCGCCGGCTCGACGCCATGTACGGCACGCATGACTCCCGCCCGGATGCCGGCCTGCTCGCCACACAGGCCGAAGCGGTTCGCGAGGGGTGGTCAGGCCGGGGACGCCGGGGGGCGGGCGGCGCCGGTAGCGTTTGCTGGATGGATCAGCGGGCTGGGTCTCGGGTGCCTGAGCGGCCGACGCTCGACGGGCTCGAGGCTCGTTGGGGGGACTGGTGGGAGGCTGAGGGGGTCTACCGGTTCGACCGGAGCCGGGAGCGGTCGGAGGTCTTCTCGATCGACACGCCGCCGCCGACGGTCAGCGGCTCGCTGCACGTGGGGCACGTGTTCAGCTACACCCACACCGACCTCGTCGCCCGCTACCAGCGGATGCAGGGGCGGGAGGTGTTCTACCCGATGGGCTGGGACGACAACGGCCTGCCCACCGAGCGCCGGGTGCAGAACTACTTCGGCGTGCGCTGCGACCCGTCGGTGCCCCACGACGAGAACTTCCAGCCGCCCGCGGATGCCTCCGGCGAGCCGGTTCCGGTGGGGCGGCGGAACTTCATCGACCTGTGCCTGCAGCTCACCGAGACCGACGAGCAGGCCTTCGAGGACCTCTACCGGCGCCTCGGCGTGTCGGTGGACTGGGGCCTCACCTACACCACCATCGGCGAGCGCTGCCGGCGGGTGTCGCAGCGGGCCTTCCTGCGCAACCTGGCCCGCGGCGAGGCCTACCAGGCCGAGGCGCCGTGCCTGTGGGACATCACCTTCCGCACCGCCGTGGCGCAGGCCGAGCTGGAGGACCGCCCCCGCCAGGGCGCCCTGCACCGCCTGACCTTCCACCGCAGCGACGGCGACGGCGACGGCGACGTGCTCATCGAGACCACCCGGCCGGAGCTGGTGGCGGCGTGCGTGGCGCTGGTGGCGCATCCCGACGACGAGCGCCACCGGCCGCTGTTCGGCTCGTACGTGCGGACACCGCTGTTCGGCGCCGAGGTGCCCGTGCTGGCCCACGCTCTGGCCGAGCCCGACAAGGGCACCGGCATCGCCATGGTCTGCACCTTCGGCGACACCACCGACGTCACCTGGTGGCGCGAGCTGGAACTGCCGGTGCGTCCCATCATGGGCCCCGACGGCCGCCTCCGGCCCGAACTCCCCGAAGCCACCTGGGGCAGCGGCGCCCAGGCCGCCTACGGGGAGATCGCCGGGCTCACCGCCAACGCGGCCCGCCGACGCATCACAGAACTCCTCGCGCAGTCGGGCGAACTCGTCGGGGAGCCGCAGCCCACCGAACACGCCGTGAAGTTCTTCGAGAAGGGCGACCGGCCACTGGAGATCATCACCACCCGCCAGTGGTACCTGCGCAACGGCGGACGCGACATGCCGCTGCGCAAGGAACTGCTGGACCGCGGCGTCGAACTGGCCTGGATGCCGGACTTCATGCGCACCCGCTACACCAACTGGGTGGAGGGCCTCAACGGCGACTGGCTGGTGAGCCGCCAGCGCTGGTTCGGGGTGCCGATCCCCGTGTGGTACGCCCTCGACGGCGACGGCCGGCCGCAGTACGACCGGGTGCTGGTGCCCGACGAGGCGTCACTGCCGAGCGACCCGGCCTCCGAGGCGCCGCCGGGCTACGACGAGTCCCAGCGCGGGCAGCCCGGGGGCTTCATCGGCGATCCCGACGTGATGGACACCTGGGCCACCTCGTCGCTCAGCCCGCAGATCGCCTGCGGCTGGGAGGAGGACCCGGACCTGTTCGCCCGCACCTTCCCGATGGACGTGCGCCCGCAGGCGCACGAGATCATCCGCACCTGGCTGTTCTCCACGGTGGTGCGCGCCCACCTCGAGCACGACTCGCTGCCGTGGCGGCGGGCGGCCATCTCCGGCTGGGTGCTGGACCCCGACCGCAAGAAGATGTCCAAGTCGAAGGGCAACGTCGTCACGCCGATCGGGCTCCTCGACGACTACGGCGCCGACGCGGTGCGCTACTGGGCCGCCAGCGGGCGCCCCGGCACCGACACCGCCTTCGACGAGTCGCAGATCAAGGTGGGGCGCCGCCTGGCCATCAAGCTCCTCAACGCCGCCCGCTTCGTGCTGGGCCTGGCGGGCGCCGGCGACGGCGGGGACGCCCCGGAGAAGGGTCCCGGCGCGGTGACCGAACCGATCGACATGGCGCTGCTCGCCGGCCTCGGCGATCTCGTCGAGGGGTCCACCGAGGCCTTCGAGGCCTTCGACTACGCCCGGGCGCTGGAGCGCACCGAGCGGTTCTTCTGGGACTTCACCGACAACTACGTGGAGCTGGTGAAGAACCGGGCCTACCGGGACGGCGCCGGCGGCGCCAGCGCCCGGGCGGCCCTGCGGATCGCCCTGAGCGCCCAGCTGCGGCTGTTCGCCCCGTTCCTGCCCTTCGCCTGCGAGGAGGCGTGGTCGTGGTGGCAGCAGGGCTCGATCCACCGCGCCCCGTGGCCGCAGCGGTCCGATCTGCCCGCCGAAGGCGACCCGGCACCGCTGGCGGCCGCCGCCGATGTGCTGGGTCAGGTGCGCCGGGCCAAGAGCGAGGCCCGCCGCAAGCTGCGCACCCCCGTGGAGCAGGCACACGTGACGGCACCACACGAGTTCCTGGAGTCGCTGGCCGCGGCCACCGGGGACCTGTGCGACGCCGGCAACATCGTCGAACTGGTGCTGACCACCGCCAGCGACGGCGAGGGACCGACCGTCGAGTCCCGCCTAGCCGCCGAGTAACCGCACCGGCGACCGGCCGACCAGGAACAACCGAGGGAGGGGACGCCGGGGGGACGGCGCCGGATCGATTTCGCCAGACGATCCGCCGACGCCCACCGGCGGCCCCGACCGGACCCGGCAGCGCGAGGGAGGAGACGCCGGGGGGACGGCGCCGGATCGATTTCGCCAGACGATCCGCCGACGGCCACCGGCGGCCCCGACCGGACCTCAGCCGGGGACCGGGTCTCAGTCGCCGTCGGCGTCGGAGACGACGGTTTGGTGGCGGGGCGGTTCCACGATCTCGATGGTGGATGGGTCCGGCGCCTCGGAAAGCTGGTGGTGGCCCTGGTCGCGCAGCCACAGCGTCCGCTGCGGGAACGGGATCTCGATGCCGGCCTCGTCGAAGGCCTCCTTGATGCGCAGCCGCAGCTCCCGCTCCACCTTCCACTGCACCGAGGGCTCGGTCTTGACCACGAGCCGGATGGCGATGCCGCTGGCGCCGAGACTCTGGATGCCCCACACCTCCGGCGCTTCCATCAGCTCGTCGCCACCCCACTCGGGGTCGTCCCACATCTCGTTGGCGACCCGCTGGATGACGCCCTCGGCGAAGCGCAGGTCGGTCTCGTAGGCCACCTCGATGTCCAGGAGTGCCCGCGACCACAGCTGGGAGTAGTTGCCGACCCGGGCCACCTCACCGTTGGGGACGTGCCACACGGTGCCCGACACATCGCGGATCGTGGTGGTGCGCAGCGAGACCGCTTCCACGGTCCCCGTCACGGGGCCCACGTCGATCACGTCGCCCACGCCGAACTGGTCCTCGATCAGCATGAACAGCCCCGACATGAAGTCCTTCACGACGGTCTGGCAGCCGAAGCCGATGGCGATGCCGGCGATGCCGGCGCCGGCCAGAAGCGGGCCGATGTTGATGTCGAAGACGCCCAGCATCATGAGGGCGGCCACACTCCAGACGAGCGCCGATATCACACTGGACAGCACCGAGGTGATCGTGTCGGCGCGGGCCTGGGCGCGCTTGTTCTCCTCGACGTCGGCCAGGATCTTGATCGGGCCCTGGGCGCGGATACCGGCGAGGCGGGCGCTGGTGGTCGTGGCCACGATGCGCTTGGCCGCCAGACGCACGCCCCGTCGCGCCAGGCGGCTGATGATGTAGGCCCCGAGGGCGATCAGCACCACCTTCATGGGCCGCTCCACGACCCACTCCGTGGCGGCTGCCAGGAAGCCGTTGCCGGTCTGGTCGTACACCCAGTTGCAGATGCGCGACGGATCCTGGCCGCAGGCATCCAACAGCCCGGCGGCCTCGTCGATCTCGGTGGCCTGGGCCAGTTGTGCAGCACTGCTCATGGCGGCACTCCTCGAGGTGGGTGGAGAGGCCCCGCCCCGGGGCACTCCGGACGAATGGGTCGGACCGACACCCTAGGAGCCGCCGGGGTGGTTCCGCGGTGCGCCGACCGGAATGGGCACTTGCCAGCTTTTCACTCTAAAATCCTGATGTGGACGAGGTATTCAGCGATCTAAGTTCTGAAGATCCAGACTGCGCGGGTTCCGGCCCCGGAGCGGCGGGCGGCGAAGGCGGCGCTGCTGCGACATCGGCGCCGCAGCAGGGTCCCCTCTACCGGATCGGACACGCCGCCGAACTGCTGGGGGTCTCGGTGGACACCGTGCGGCGCTGGGCCGACGAGGGGCGGCTGGCAGTGGTGCGCAGCGCCGGCGGCCAGCGGCTGGTGCACGGCGCCGACCTGGCCCGCATCGCCACCGAGCGATCCGAGGATCCCGGCGACAGCCGCGCCACCACCTCGGCGCGCAACCGCTTCGGCGGCCTGGTCACCAGGGTCCGGGCCGACGAGCTGATGGCGCAGGTGGAGATCCAGGCGGGCCCCTACCGGGTTGTCTCGCTCATGACCCGCGAGGCCGCCGAGGACCTGGGCCTTGCCCCGGGCGTGGAGGCCGTGGCGGTGGTCAAGTCCACCACCGTCGTGGTCGAGCGCCCCCGATCGTGAGCGACCCGTGCCTGGAACCACCGGTTCGCGCCGGCTGCGGGCGTCCTGCGCAGCACCACGGCGCCAACGGCGTGCGGTCCGCTGCCGGCCCAACACCGAGTCCCGGCGGCCCTCAGCCGCTTCCACGTGCCTGCGTAGCACCGCGCTGCTCGCGGCGTGTGGCCTGCTGCTGGTGGCGGCCGGCGCCTGCGGGGGCGACCAGCGCAGCGCCGAGCGCGGCGGCGTGACGGTGTTCGCCGCCTCCTCGCTGACCGACGTGTTCGGTGAGATCGCCACCGCCTTCGAGACGGCCCGTCCTGACGTGGACGTGACGCTGCAGTTCGCCGGAAGCAGCCGCCTGGCCACCCAGATCAACGCCGGAGCACCCGCCGACGTCTTCGCGGCGGCCGACGAGCGCAGTGCGGCCCAGGTGGACGCCAGGCAGGCGACGGTCTTCGCCCGCAACCGGCTGGCCATCACCACACCGCCGGACAACCCCGCCGGCGTCACCGGCCTGGACTCCCTCACCCACGGCGACCTGGTGCTGGCCCTCTGTGCCCCCGACGTGCCGTGCGGGGCCCTGGCGGAGCAGGTCGGCGGACCCGAGCTGGTGGCGGCGGCCGACACCCGCGAGCCCAACGTCCGGGGTGTGCTCACGAAGGTGTTGCTGGGCGAGGTGGACGCAGGCGTGGTGTACACGACCGACGTGGCGGCCGCCGGGGACGCCGTGAGGGGCTTTGCCATCGACCACCCCGCCGGCACGGCCTACCCGCTGGTGCTGCTGAGCGACAGCCCCGAGGCGGCCGCCTTCGTGGACTTCGTGCTGTCGCCGCCGGCGCAGGAACTGCTGGCCGCCGCGGGATTCGAGGCACCGTGATCAGCGCGCGCTCCGACCGTCTGCCGGCGCGGGACGTGCCGGCGGGCGCGGGACCGGGAGCACCGTGAGCGCCGCCGCCCCGGAGGTGCGCGGTCAGTTGTCCGGCGCCGCCCCGGCGCCACCGGATGCTGCGAGCGCGCCGCCGCGGCGGCGAGAGGTTCGCCGGCGCGCCGTGGGCGGGCTCTGGCTGCCGGCGGGGATCGGGCTGGCACTGCTCGTGGTGCCGGTCATCGGGCTGCTGCAGCGGGCGCCCTGGAGTGACCTCCCGACGCTGCTGGGCTCGGCGCGCCTGCGCGACGCCCTGGTGATCTCGGCTGTCACCAGCGCCGTCGCCGCGGGGGCGTCGGTGCTGCTGGGGCTGCCGCTGGCGCTGGCGTTGTCGCGCTGCGGGACATCGCTGCGGCGCCTGCTGCGGGTGGCCGTGCTGCTGCCGATGGTGCTGCCGCCGGTGGTGGGCGGCACCGCCCTGCTGTTCGCCCTGGGTCGGCGCGGGCTGGTGGGGCAATGGCTCGACGCCGCCTTCGGGTGGTCGCTGCCGTTCAGCACCGCCGGTGTGGTGGTGGCCGCCACGTTCGTGGCCATGCCGTTCTTCGTGATCACCGCCGAGGCCGGCCTGCGCAGCGCCGACACCGGGCTCGTCGAAGCCGCGCGCACGCTGGGGGCACGCAGGTCGGTGGCCTTCCGGCGGGTCATGCTGCCGCAGGTGGCGCCGTCGCTGGCGGCCGGCGCGGCGCTGGCCTGGGCGCGGGCCCTGGGCGAGTTCGGAGCCACCATCACCTTCGCCGGCAACCTGCGGGGCCGGACGCAGACGCTGCCGCTGGCCACCTTCGAGGCCCTGGAGGCAGGGCGCCCGGCCGAGGCCGTGGCCCTCAGCGTCGTACTGCTGGCCGTCTCGATCGTGGTGCTGGTGGGCCTGCGCGACCGCTGGTTGACCCGATGAGGGGGGTGGGCGGCCGGCGGGGCGCCGGTGTCCGGGCGGCGGCGCCGGTGGCGCTCCGGCGGCCTCGAAATGGCCGCCTACGGCGTCCTCCGGCACCCCCGCCCTCGCGGGTTTCTCAGGACGGTGCGATCGCCGGCCTTGGAGGGGGTGGAGAATGTCTTGAGGAGATTGGAGGGCTCGCGGCGGATGTCCGCGTGCGGCTGGGGGACTTCACTCTTGAGCTGGAGTTGGTGGTCCCAGCCGGCGGGATCACCGCCGTCATGGGGCCGAACGGTTCGGGGAAGACCACGCTGCTGCGGTGCCTGGCGGGGCTCGAGCCGGTCGAGGCCGGCCACATCACCCTGGCGGGATGCGTCGTGGACGACGCCGCCGAGGGGATCTGGGTGCCGCCCGAGCAGCGATCCGTCGGCTACGCCTACCAGGACGTGCGGTTGTTCGGGCACCTCAGCGCCGTCGAGAACGTGGCGTTCGGTCCGCGCTGCCGGGGAGCCGGCCGGGCCGCAGCCCGCCGCAGCGCCTCGACGGCCCTCGACGCCGTCGGCATGGCCCCGCTGGCTCGAGCCAAGCCGGCCCGACTGTCGGGCGGGCAGTCACAGCGCGTGGGTCTGGCGCGGGCGCTCGCCGTCAAGCCGGAGATGCTGCTGCTGGACGAGCCGTTCTCGGCCACCGACGTGGACGTGCGACCCCTGCTGCGCGAGCAGGTGAGGGCCGCCGGCGCCACCGTCGTGCTTGTCACCCACGATCCCACGGACGCCGAGGACCTCGCCGACGAGGTGCTCGTCCTGGAGTCCGGCCGCATCGCACCCTGAGCGGCGTCATGCGACCCGCGGACCCGGCGGCGGTCCGCCCCCGCCGAGTGACCGTCGCCTTGCCCTCTCGGCGCACGGTTGCGTGCCCGGCTACTACAGAGTCGATACGACGCCAACCGTTCGTGAATCCTTCTGACCAAGACCCGTCTCGCTGATTCCGGCGACAACTCCGACGGGATTAGGTCAGGCGATCGGCGCGCAACACCAAAGACACCCGCCAATCTCGCTAGCGGGCACAAATCACATTGGGTACACGCCACCGCGCGGCGCGCCCGCCCGCGGCCAGTCACCCACATCGTTCCCCAACAGTCGTTGGGACTCCTGACGTCGAGTGAAGTATCAGATTAGTTCAAATCAAAATACGAACAAATGTTGTAACTGTCGCAGGGATCGTGTAGAGTACGGGTACCGGTCGATGGCCTCCGCTGCGGCGGGGGTCGAGCTTCCCCAACCGGCTTGCCGGCCCCGCCGGCCCGAGCCCGACGATACTGCGTTCCCTGGGGGAGCCACCGATGACCGAGTTGAGCCTCTTCTCCGACCAGACCCCATCAGCCACGGAGGCCGGCGGCACGACACCCGCCGCGGAAGTCGGTGTCGCCACCAGCGAGCCCGGCCGCGGCGGACGTTCCTCGGGGCAGTTGTTGGGGTTGTTGGATGCGCTGGTCGTCGGTCTGGACGGGTTGGGCGGTGGGCGCCTGGAAGAGTGCCTGCGCATCCTCGGGCGGTGTGAGGCCCGGTTGGCGGCGGTGAAGGCCGACAAGGTCGCCGAGTTGGCGCGGTGGCGGGGTGAAGCGCACGCCGCGGCGGTGCTGCGGGATGATTTGAAGCAGTCCCGCGGCGGCGCGAACCGAGATGTGCAGTTCGCCGACCGGCTGGGTGATCTGCCCAAGACGGCCACGGCGTTGGCGGACGGGGACGTGACGCCCCAGGCCGCTCGGGCGATTGCCGACGCGGCCGCGCACACACCGGTGGACGAGGACGAACTGCTGGACGCGGCGGGGACCGAGCCCGCCGATGTGTTCGCCCGCACCGTTCGCGATCACGTCAACGAGCGCACCGCCACAGAAGATCTCGAGGAGCGTCGGCGTCGTCAGCGGTCCCGCCGCGAGGCGAACATCAAGAAGGAATCCGATGGCATGTACAAGCTGTTCGGCACCTTCGACCCCGTCGCAGGCGCTCGCATCGAGACCGCCATCGCAGCAATGGCCAACCAGATCTGGCACAGCGAGGATTCGAAGAACCGCGCCACGCCCGCCCAGCGGTACGCGGACGCGCTCGAAGCGCTCATCACCCGCCAAGACGCCGGCGCCGCCAAGGCGCAGCGGACCGCCCTGGTGGTCGTCGCCGACTACGACCTGGTTGCCGGCCAACTGGCCGACGCCCGCCTGATCGACGGCACCCCCCTGGCGCCCAGCGAAATCCTCAAGATCGCCCTGGAGGCCGACATCCTGCCCGCCCTGTTCGACACCAAGGGCCAACCCCTGTGGCTGGGCCACAAGTGTCGTACCGCCAGCGTCGCCCAACGCGTCGCCCTGGCGATCCGCGACAAGGGCTGTGTCATCTGCGGCGCCGCCAACAGCTACTGCCAGGCACATCACGTCATCCACTGGGAAGACGGAGGCCCCACCGACATCGACAACCTCTGCCTGCTGTGCAGCGACTGCCACCACAAGCAGATCCACGAACTCGGCGCCGACCTGATCCGTCAGCCCGACGGCACCTACAGACTCGAACACCCACCCAACTGGCCGCCTGCAACGGACCACGACGGCCGTTCCCTTCGCCTCGCCCAGAAGTCCACCAATCGCGGGCGCACCGGCACAGACCAACCCCTCCGATGCTGAGAACCGGGTGGAGTCTGGACCTCTGGACGGGTCACAACAGACTGGGCGCCAGCGTCCGACCGAAGAGCTCGCGCTAAGTCTCTGGTACACCAGATACCTGTTGAACAGGGAAAATGAAGCCGCGCCGAAGCCCCCGATACGGCGAATTACACTCGTGGAACTACAAATGAGTAGTCTCGGAGCGGGTCAGAGCCACTCACCGGACTCTGGGACTCATCTAGGGAGCGGGAGGCACCGGCGTGACTGTCGTCGAGCATTCAGGCAAGCAGAGCGCCGAGACCTCCGCGGATCCGGCAGCCAACGGCCGCACCGCCCACGTGGCCGCCGACCCCGGGCCGCCGGTGGCCCGGCCGATCAACTCCCCGATGCGGGTACGCAAGCGCGACGGCAGCCTCGAGCCGGTCGACGTCACCAAGATCGTGCGGCGGGTGGAGCGCTGCAGCAGCGGCCTCGACAGCGTGGACTGCATGCGCGTCGCCACCCGCACCATCAGCGGGCTCTGCGACGGCGCCAGCACCACCGAACTCGACGAGTTGGCGATCCGCACCGCGGCCTCGCTGATCTGCGAGGAGCCCAGCTACTCGCGGCTGGCCGCCCGGCTGCTCGCCACCTACACCGAGGAGGAGGTCCGCAACCAGCGCATCGGCAGCTTCTCGCAGTCGATCGCCGCCGGCCGGCTGCTCGGGCTCATCAGCGACGAGGCCGCCGACTTCGTCGAGGCCAACGCCGGCGTGCTCAACGAGGCCGTCGACAACGACCGCACCGACCTCTTCGAGTTCTCCGGACTGCGCACGGTCTACGACCGCTACCTGCTCCGCCATCCCGAGACCCGCAAGGCCATCGAGACACCCCAGTACTTCCTGCTGCGGGTCGCCTGCGGGCTCTCCACCGAGGCGGCCGAGGCCATCGACTTCTACCGGTTGATCTCCTCGCTGGAGTACCTGCCGTCCAGCCCGACGCTGTTCAACTCCGGCACGGCCCACCCGCAGATGTCCTCGTGCTACCTGCTGGACTCGCCGGCCGACGACCTCGAGGCCATCTACAACCGCTACACCGACGTCGCCAAGCTCTCCAAGCACGCCGGCGGCATCGGGCTGTCCTACAGCCGGATCCGCAGCCGGGGCTCGCTCATCCGCGGCACCAACGGCCTGTCCAACGGCATCGTGCCGTGGCTGAAGACGCTCGACAGCTCCGTGGCGGCGGTCAACCAGGGGGGGCGCCGCAAGGGCGCCTGCTGCGTCTACCTGGAGACCTGGCACGCCGACATCGACGAGTTCCTGGAGCTGCGCGAGAACACCGGCGACGAGGCCCGCCGCACCTACAACCTCAACATCGCCAACTGGGTGCCCGACCTGTTCATGAAGCGGGTCGAGAACGACTGGCAATGGTCGCTGTTCGACCCCAAGAAGGTGCCCCACCTGGTGGATCTCTACGGTGAGGACTTCGAGCGCGCCTACGTGGAGGCCGAGGAGGCGCGCCTCTACGAGCGGCAGGTCCCCGCCCGGCACCTCTACAGCAAGATGATGCGCACCCTCGCCCAGACCGGCAACGGCTGGATGACCTTCAAGGACGCCTCCAACCTGAAGTGCAACCAGACCGGCGGCGACGGCAAGGTGGTGCACCTCTCCAACCTCTGCACGGAGATCCTGGAGGTCACCAGCGCGGACGAGACGGCGGTCTGCAACCTGGGCTCGGTGAACGTCGGTCGCCTGGTGCGCGACGGCGAGTTCGACTTCGACCGTCTCGGCGAGGTGGTGCAGACCGCGGTCCGGTTCCTCGACCGGGTGATCGACATCAACTTCTACCCCACCGAGGAGGCCAGAGCCTCCAACGAAGTGTGGCGCCCGGTGGGCCTCGGCCTCATGGGCCTGCAGGACGTGTTCTTCAAGCTCCGGCTGCCCTTCGACAGCGACGAGGCGCGCGAGCTGTCGCGGCGCATCTCCGAGGAGATCTACTACTGGGCGCTGTCCACCTCGGTCGACCTGGCCGCCGAATCCGGCCCGCACCCCAACTTCGCCGAGACCCGCGCCGCCGGCGGGCAACTGCAGATGGACCTCTGGGGCGTCGGCGTCGGCGACGAGCCCCGCTGGGACGCCCTGCGCGAGCGCATCGCCGCCGGTGGGCTGCGCAACTCGCTGCTCATCGCCATCGCCCCCACCGCCACCATCGCCTCCATCGCCGGCTGCTACGAGTGCATCGAGCCGCAGGTCTCCAACCTGTTCAAGCGCGAGACCCTCTCGGGGGAGTTCCTGCAGATCAACCACTACCTGGTGCGCGACCTGCAGTCCCGGGGGCTGTGGACCGGCGGGATGCTGGAGGCGCTGAAGCGGTCCCAGGGCTCCGTCGCCGAGATCGCCGGCATCCCCGAGGACGTGAAGCTGCTGTACCGCACCGCCTGGGAGCTGCCCCAGCGGGCTCTCATCGACCTGGCCGCCGACCGGGGCGCCTTCATCGACCAGAGCCAGTCGCTGAACCTCTTCCTGGAGACGCCCACCATCGGGAAGCTCTCCTCCATGTACGCCTACGCCTGGCGCAAGGGGCTGAAGACCACCTACTACCTGCGCTCCCGGCCGGCCACCCGCATCAACCAGGCCACCCTCACCAACGGCAACGGCGCCGCCGCGGTGGCCTGCTCGCTCGAGAACCCCGAAACCTGCGAGGCCTGCGACTAGCGGCCCGGCCCGACCGGAACCCACGAAAGGAACCAGACGTGACCATCATCGAGTTCCCGCTTCCGGACACTGCCGCACAGCCGGCTTCCCGGCCCGCTCCGACGCCGGACACGCAGGCCGCGCCCGGGAAGGCGAACCTGCTGGACCCGGGCTTCGAGTTGACGCTGCGGCCCATGCGCTACCCGGTCTTCTACGAGATGTACCGCGACGCCATCAAGAACACCTGGACGGTGGACGAGGTGGACTTCTCCGACGACATCGTCGACCTGGACCGCAAGCTGCTGCCCGCCGAGAAGCACCTGGTGCAGCGGCTCGTGGCGTTCTTCGCCACCGGCGACTCGATCGTGGCCAACAACCTGGTGCTGAACCTGTACAAGCACATCAACGCCCCCGAGGCCCGCATGTACCTGTCGCGGCAGCTCTACGAGGAGGCGCTGCACGTGCAGTTCTACCTCACGCTGCTGGACAACTACATGCCCGACCACGCCGAGCGCCACGCCGCCTTCGCCGCCGTCGAGACCATCCCGTCGATCCGCCGCAAGGCCGAGTTCTGCTTCCGCTGGATGGGCTCCATCGACAGCCTCGACCGGCTGGACAGCGACGCCGAGCGGCGCAGTTTCCTGCTGAACCTCATCTGCTTCGCCACCTGCATCGAGGGGCTGTTCTTCTTCGCCGCCTTCGCCTACGTGTACTTCCTGCGCTCCAAGGGACTGCTGAACGGGCTGGCGGCCGGCACCAACTGGGTGTTCCGCGACGAGAGCTGCCACATGAACTTCGCCCTGGAGGTGGTGCGCACCGTGCGGGAGGAGCAGCCGGAGCTCTTCGACGACGATCTGGCGGCCGAGATCGGCGAGATGATCGCCGAGGCCGTGGACTGCGAGCACCAGTTCGCCGAGGACCTGCTCGGCGAGGGCGTGCCGGGCATGTCGGTGGCGGACACCCGCCAGTACCTCGAGTACATCGCCGACCAGCGGCTGAACCAGCTGGGCCTGCCCCCCCGCTACGGCGCCCGCAACCCGTTCTCGTTCATGGAACTGCAGGACGCCCAGGAGCTGACCAACTTCTTCGAGCGCACCGTCTCGGCGTACCAGGTGGGCATCACCGGGGCCATCAGCTTCGACGAGGACTTCTAGAACAAACGGATCCGAAACGGATCCACAGATCGCCTCTCTCCCCCCAAGAGGCACACCGGCCAGGCTCGGTTCTCACCCCCAACCGAGCCTGGCCCTCTTTCCGGGCCGGGCCTCGGGAGTTGGCGAGACCGCCGGCGAACTCAGGCGCCAGGAGCGGTGGCCGGTCAGACCGGTCAGGTCAGCCGGGTCAACTGGGCGGCGGCCCGGGCGGGTTGGAGCCGGCCCGTGCGGACCTGCTCGGTGAGGTCGGGGAGCATGGCCTGAACCTGGGGATCGGCGTGCAGGCCGGCCATGAGGTGCTGGTTGGCGAGATGCCACATCCAGCGGACCCGCTGGTCGCCGCGGCGCGTGGACCACTGGCCGGCGGCGCGCAGCGTCTCGGCGTGCGCCCGGAGCTGTGCCCATAGCTCGCTCAGGCCCGTGCCCTCGAGGGCGCTGGCGGCCAGCACCGGCGGCTCCCAGCCGGGCTCACCGGACCCGCCGGGGTCGCCGGATCCCCTCGGATGCAGCAGCCTCAGGGCGGCGTCGTAGTCGGCGACGGTGCGCCGGGCGGCGGCCGCCAGGTCGCCGTCGGCCTTGTTGACCACCAGCACGTCGGTCAACTCGAACAGTCCTCGCTTGATGCCCTGCAATTCGTCGCCGCCGGCGGGGGTGGTGACCGTCAGCACGGTGTCGCAGATGTCGGCCACACCGGCCTCCGACTGGCCCACGCCGACGGTCTCGATGAACACCACGCCGTAGCCGGCGGCCTCCACCACCTCGACAGCCTCCAGGGTGGCGCCGGTGACCCCGCCCAGCGCCCCGCCCGACGGTGACGGCCGCACGAACGCCTCCGGAACCGACGCCAGACGCCCCATGCGGGTCTTGTCGCCCAGGATCGAGCCGCCGCTGACCGCGCTGGAGGGGTCCACCGCCAGGACGGCCACACGGTGGCCCTGCTCGCAGAGACGGGTACCGAGGGCGTCGATGAGGGTGCTCTTGCCGGCGCCCGGCGGGCCGGTGATCCCCACCCGGTGGGCGTCGGCTGCGTGCGGGGCCAGCTGCTCCAGCACGTCGGCGGCGATGGCGCGGTGGTCCGGGTGGGTGCTCTCGACCAGCGTGACGGTGCGCGCCAACCAGGTGCGGTCACCGGCCAATACCCCGTTCACGTACGCCTCCGCAGCGGGCGACCCGCCAGCGTCGACCGGTCCGGGCGAACTGTCGGAATTCTCCGATCGGCCGGCCGTCACGGCGTCAGCCGTTCCTGAAGGTCGCTGGGCGATCGACCGCGGACGCAGCCGGGTCCGCCGGAGCATGGATTCCGGCGTTCGCCGGAATGACCGCATGGACGTGGACTCGCACTGGTCGGCGGTCGCCTAGGCCCGCTGGGCCAGCGCGTCGAGCAACTCGCCGGCGGCGTCGGTGAGCGACGTACCGGGACCGAACACGGCCGCGGCGCCGGCCTCGAACAGCACCGGCCGGTCCCGCTCGGGGACGACTCCGCCGACGACGACCATGATGTCGGACCGGCCCAGTTCGGCCAGCTCGGCGACCAGCTCGGGCACGTGTGTGAGGTGACCGGCGGTCAGCGACGACACCCCCACGATGTGCACGTCGTTCTCGACGGCCTGCCGGGCCACCTCTGCGGGGGTCTGGAACAGCGGGCCGATGTCCACGTCGAAGCCCAGGTCGGCGTAGCCGCTGGCCACCACCTTCTGGCCCCGGTCGTGGCCGTCCTGGCCGATCTTGGCAACCAGGATGCGGGGCCGGCGACCGTGACGGGCGGCCATCTGCTCGATCCGGCGGCGCACCGCCGCCACGGACTCCTCCGCGCCGGCGGCCTGGCTGTACACACCCGAAATCGTACGGACTTCGGCGACGTGGCGGCCCCATGCCCGCTCGAGGGCGTCGCTGATCTCCCCCACGGTCGCCCATTCCCGGGCGGCCCGGACCGACAGCTCCAGCAGGTTGCCCTCGCCGCTCGCCGCGCACCGCGCCAGCGCCTCCAGAGCGGAGCTGCAGACGTCGTGGGCGCGCTCGGCGCGCACCCGCGCAAGCCGGGCGGTCTGGGCGGCCAGCACCTCGGCGTTGTCGACGGCCAGCAACTCCACCGACTCGGGCGTCTCGGGGCGGAAGCGGTTCACGCCGATGAGGGCCTGCGTGCCGGCGTCGATGCGGGCCTGGGTGCGGGTGGCGGCCTGCTCGATGCGGGCCTTGGGCACTCCGGCCTCGATGGCCGCCGCCATGCCGCCCATCCCGTCGATCTCGTCGATGTGCGCCGCGGCCCGCCGGGCCAGCCGGTCGGTGAGCCACTCGAGGTAGTAGCTGCCGCCCCACGGGTCCACCGGCGCGCAGGTGCCGCTCTCGTGCTGCAGCACCAGCTGGGTGTTGCGGGCGATGCGGGCCGAGAAGTCGCTCGGCAGCGCCAGCGCCTCGTCGAAGGAGTTGGTGTGCAGCGACTGGGTGTGGCCCTGGGTGGCGGCCATGGCCTCGATGCAGGTACGGGCCACGTTGTTGTAGACGTCGTCGGCGGTGAGGCTCCAACCCGAGGTCTGGCAGTGGGCCCGCAGCACCAGCGAGCGGGGGTCGGCCGGCCCGAACTGCCGCACCAATCCGGCCCACAGCAGCCGGGCGGCCCGCAGCTTGGCCACCTCCATGAAGAAGTTCATGCCGATGCCCCAGAAGAAGCTCAGCCGCGGGGCGAAGTCGTCGATGTCGAGGCCGGCGTCGAGGCCGCAGCGCACGTACTCCAAGCCGTCGGCGACGGTGTAGGCCAGTTCCAGGTCGGCGGTGGCGCCGGCCTCCTGCATGTGATAGCCGGAGATGGAGATGGAGTTGAAGCGGGGCATCTCCGCCGCGGTGTAGGCGAAGATGTCCGAGACGATCCGCATGGAGGGCCGCGGCGGGTAGATGTAGGTGTTGCGGACCATGAACTCCTTGAGGATGTCGTTCTGGATGGTCCCGGTGAGCGCGGCAGGCGCCACGCCCTGCAGTTCGGCGGCCACGATGTACATGGCCATGACCGGCAGCACCGCCCCGTTCATGGTCATCGACACGCTCATCCGGTCCAGCGGGATGCCGTCGAAGAGGATCTGCATGTCGGCGACCGAGTCGATGGCCACGCCGGCCATGCCCACGTCGCCGGTCACCCGGGGGTTGTCGGAGTCGTAGCCCCGGTGGGTGGGCAGGTCGAAGGCGACCGAGAGGCCCCGCTGGCCTGCGGCCAGGTTGCGACGGTAGAAGGCGTTGGACTCCTCGGCGGTTGAGAACCCGGCGTACTGGCGGATCGTCCACGGGCGGGTGAGGTACATCGTGGGGTGGGGGCCCCGCAGGTACGGGGCGAGACCGGGATAGCCGTGCGGCGCCGGCAGCCCGGCCACGTCGGCGGCGCTGTAGAACGGCTGCAGGTCGATGCCCTCCGGCGTCCGGTGCGGTTGGCTCCCACCGTTGGAGGCGACGTTCGGCCCGGGACTGTCGACGTCCGCGGCCGGGAGTTCGGGCGGCGCCGCCGGCTGCGCCGACCAGGTAACAGCGGCGAAGTCGGGGATCGCGCTCACGCCGGTTCCTCCGGAACGGGGCGGCGCAGCGGCAACGGGGTCATGGTCAGCGCGGCGCCGGCCGGGACGGCCGCTCGGGGCGCACTCGCCGGTTCGGCGCCGGCGTCGGCGGGCGGCGGGTGGCACGTGACACCGACGACGTGCTCGGCGCCACCGGCCAGGCGGTCGCTGCGGCGCTCGGCCGCTTGGTCGATCCGGTCCGCCAGCGAACCCGCCAGCAGTGCGCTCGCCATGCCACCGGAGGCCTCGATCTCCCGGAACCTCTCCCAGGCGGCCTCGGCGAGGCGGGCCGTGCGGTCCTCGACGTACCAGGAACCGCCCGCCGGGTCGATGACGGCGCCGGCGTGGGTCTCGTCGGCCAGCAGGTGGCTGATGTTCCGGGCCAGGCGCCGCCCCCGCTCGCCGGGCGGCCCGAGGGCCACATCGTGTGGCAGGACCGTGATGCATTCCGCCCCGCCGGCGGCTGCTGCGAACGACGCCGCCGTGGCGCGCACCAGGTTCACGAACGGATCCTGCGCCACGAACATGGCCTCGGAGGTGACCGCCCAGCAGCGCAGCGCCCGCAACTCGGGGTCCGCAACCCCGCAGGCCGTCAGGAGGCGATCCCAGAGCGCCCGCGCGGCGCGGAACTTGCAGATCGTGGCGAACTGGTCGGCAGTCGCCGCCAGGCGCGCCTCGACGTGTGGGGCCGCCTGCGACGGCGCGAGGCCGCCGGCCTCCAGGGCACGCAGGTAGGACACGCCGGTTGCCAGCAGGCATGCCAGTTCGAGCGCGGGCGGCGCCCCGGCGTCGCAGTAGACGGTGGCGTCGATCGTGATGGGCCGGCCCCCGGCAGAAGCGGCGGGCTCGCCGTCGCGCTCCTCCCCGCGCCGGGCCGACCGCAGGAGCGGGACCAGGCCGGCGAGCGCGCCGTCGAGGTCTTGCAGCAGGAAGCCGTGGCGTGACAGCGCACCGAGGGGGTCGGCGCCGGCGACCAGGCTGCCGGGGGGTGCGGCCGCGGCCAGCGCGGCGGCGGCCTCGGCGGCGGCTGCGAACCAGGGCCCCCCGTCGACGGTCACGGAGGTCTCGGCGGGGTTCACCCCGGAGAGGGCCGCCAACAGTTCGCCGGGAGCCGGCGGTCGCCGCAACCGCAACCAGATCCCCGAGACGCCGCCGGCGACATCGGACCGGATGGCGGCGCCCGTCCCGGCGGGATCGGCCAGATCGTGGCGCTGCCGCAGCTCCCAGCGCCCCGGCGCTGCGCTCGAGCCACGTGTGAACGGCGCCAGCCCCGGCCGACCCGCGCCGCCACCGCCGGCGGGCGGGGCGGTGTAGAGCGGCTGGATTTCGAGGCCGTCGGCGGTCCGGCCGACGAGGGTGTCCGGCGAGTCGCCGCGCAGCGAGCGCCGCACCAGGTCCTCCCAGTCGCGGCGCGGGGGAGGATCGAACGCCGGCAGCGACGCCACACCGTCGGAGGTCACCCGTGCAAGGGTACGACCGTCACCGGCCGGCGCGCGAGAATGCGCCGATGCCTCCCCGCCCGCCGCGCTTATCCCGCCGAGCACGGCGCCGGCGCGCCATGCCGGCCGCCCTCCTGGCTGCGGCACTGGTTGCGGCGGCGTGCGCGGCCCCGCCGATGAGCCCGACAGGCTCGCGGTCGCAATCACCGTCAGGGGCCGGGTCCAGGTCCCAGCCGGCGGCTCCGGCCGGGCCCGAACGCGACAGCGGGCAGGACACGGCGGCCGGTCAATCGGTGGGCCGATCGGGCGGCGACGAGCGGTCCGAGCCCTCGCCGGCCGGCCAGGACGGCGCGGGCGACAGCGCGGGCGGCGAGACCACCGGCGCGGAGCCGGCCGACGGAACCGGCTCCGCCGGGGCCAACCCCGACGCCGGTGGCGCCCGAAGTGACGGGGGTGGCACCCCGCCCACGGGCTCTGGCGCTGCAGGCGGCATCGACGAGGCCGCCAGCGGTGCCGATGCCGACTCCGCGCCACCGATCACGGGCCCGGGGCCGCGCTTCCCCGAGCCACTGGGCGTCTCCCTCACCCGGCTAGCCGAACTGCCCGTGCCGCTGGCGCTGACCTTCCGGAGCCAGGAGCCCGGGTCGCTCTACGTGGCGCTGCGCCACGGCGAAGTGGTCCGCCTGCGCGGCGAGGGCGGCCGCGCCGACTCCTCGGCCGCGCTGCGCCGCGACGGCGACGCCGTGCTGGACATGAGCGCCCGGGTGGACACCCGAGGTGAGATGGGGCTGCTGGGCCTCGCCTTCTCGCCGGCCGGCGACCTTCTCTACACGTCCTCGGTGAACCGCCAGCAGGTCAGCGAGCTGTGGGAGTGGCCGGTGGCGTCCGACGGCGGCGTCGACGGCGCCCGGGGCCGCCTGGTGCTGTCACTGACCCAGCCCTTCTCGAACCACAACGGCGGCGACGTGACCTTCGGCCCGGACGGCTACCTGTACCTGGGCTTCGGCGACGGCGGCGGCGGCGGCGACCCGCTGCGGGCGGGCCAGGATCCGCACGACTGGCTGGGCACGATCCTGCGCATCGACCCCCGAGTGGGGCCGGCCGGCGAGCCGTACACCGTCCCGGCCGGCAACCCCTTCGCCGATGGCGTGGCGGGGGCGCCGGCAGTGTGGGTGTGGGGCGCGCGCAACCCGTGGCGGTTCTCCTTCGACCGCGCCAACGGCGACCTGTGGGTGTCCGACGTGGGCCAGGACCTGCTCGAGGAGATCAACCGCCTGCCCGCCATCGGCGGCGGGGCCGGGCGCGGTGCCAACCTGGGCTGGAGCGACTACGAGGGCAGCAACCCGTTCTGGTCGAACACCGAGCCGCCCGGCCACGTCCGCCCCATCGTCGAGTACCGCCACGGCGCCGACGCCCGCTGCTCGGTGACCGGCGGCTACGTCTACCGCGGCAGCCGGCTGCCGGGACTCACCGGCGTCTATCTCTTCAGCGACTACTGCGACGGCACGCTCTGGGGCTACAACGAGGTGGCGGGCGCCCATCCGATCCCCCTGGCCTCAGGCGCACCGCCCAAATCGGTGCTGTCCTTCGGTCAGGGCCCCGACGGCGAGATCTACGTCCTCACCGGCGACGCCCTCTGGCGCCTCGAGGCCGGCTAGCCCCCGCGGACCCGTTGTGGAGGATCGTCCGGTCGCCGCAGCGGCTAGCCGGACGCAGGTCGCAGCAGGCGGCGGGCCTGGACCAGGAACAAAACAGGCAGCACCGTGTCGATGACGTGCCAGATGGTCCCGTTGTCGTTCTCACCCCAGGCCGCGGCGAACCAGTTGGGGACGAAGGCGACCGCCAGCAGCACGGTCAGGTAGAACATCACGTTCGCCCGGACCCACTGCCGGGTGTCTCCGCCGCCCTCGGCGTCGCACGACCGCTTCGCCCTGGTCGTGATCACCAGCATCAGCGCCAGCCCGGCGGCCATGAACCAGTTCAGGATCAGCCACGTGTCCAGAGCGGCGTCGGCATGGTCGTCCACATAGAGCGGCCACGCCACGAACTGAGCCAGCACCACCACCGCCACCAGGGCAAGGTAGGCGCCGATCAGCCGCTTGACCAGAACGTTCGACATCGTCATCCCCCTTCACGTCGTTGTGAACAGCGACGCTACCACTGGCCGATGCTCCGGCGAGCAGCCGCGACCCTGCGCGCGCCCGCGAAGCCGCCCGACCGGCCACCTCTAGCCTGAGGGCATCGCCGACCAGCCTCCACCCCACACCTCGGACCCGGAATTCGCAGGCAGGCGACGCCTGGGCCGGGGCGGTGGCGGCTCACCGGATCCCGAGATCGAGCCGCATCCCCAGCGCTGGTTGATCCTGTACATCCTGTGCCTGTCGCTGACGATGGTGGTCATCAGCATGAGCTCGCTGAACGTGGCCCTGCCGTCGATCCAGCGGGAGTTGGACGCCAGCGGATCCGACCTGCAGTGGATCGTGGACGCCTACGTGCTGGTGTTCGCCGGCCTGCTGCTGCCCTTCGGCGCCCTCGGCGATCGCTGGGGGCGCAAGCGGGTGCTGATGGCCGGCATGGCCCTCTTCGGGGTGCTCTCCGCCCTCGCCGCCTTCTCGACCAGCCCGGCGCAGATCATCGTCTACCGGGCCGGCATGGGGGTGGCCGCGGCGCTCGTCATGCCCGCCACGCTGTCGATCGCCACGGTGATCTTCCCGCGCGCCGAACGCCCCAAGGCCGTGGCCATCTGGGCGGCGTTCGCCGGGGCGGGAGGCGCCATCGGGCCGCCGATCAGCGGGATCCTGTTGAACTTCTTCTGGTGGGGGTCGGTGTTCCTCGTCGCCGTCCCGGTGGCCGGCGTGGTCCTGGCGGGCGCGGCGTGGATCGTGCCGGAGTCCCGGGACGACGAGCGGCGGCCGCTGGACGTCGTCGGCGCGCTGGTGTCCATCGCCGCCCTCGGAAGCCTGCTGTTCGCCGTGATCGAGGGTCCCGAACTCGGCTGGGGAAGCGCTCCGGTACTGGGCATGTTCGCCGCCGCCGCGGCGCTCGTCTGGGGCTTCGTGCGCTGGGAGCGTCGCGTGCGCCATCCCATGCTCGACCCGACGTACTTCGGTAACCGCCTCTTCACGCTGGGCGCCGTCACCATCACGCTGGTGTTCTTCGGCATGGTCGGCATGTTCTTCGTGCTCACGCAGTACTTCCAGTTCGCGCAGGGGCACACCCCGCTGGATGCCGGCTTCCGCAACGTGCCGCTGGCGGCCACCATGATCATCCTGGCGCCGCGCAGCCCCGCGTTCACCCAACGCTTCGGGGAACGCGCTTCGATCAGCGGCGGGCTCCTGCTCGCCGGTGCCGGACTGGGCATCATGGCCGCGCTCACGCCGGCCTCGCCCTACTGGATCATGGTGATCGCGCTGGTCACGACGGCGACCGGACTGGCCCTGTTCATGCCACCGTCGACGCACATCATCGTGACGTCGCTGCCGCAGCACAAGGCCGGCGTCGGATCGGCCGTCAACGACACCACGCGGGAGGTGGGCGCGGCGATCGGCATCGCCGTGATGGGCACGCTGTTGACCGTCGGCTACCGGAGCGGAATGCGCGCGGAGGTCGGCGGCCTGCCCGAGGGGACGGCGGAGGTCGCCTCGGACTCCATCGGCGCCGCCCTGCGCGTCGCCCGTGAGCTGCCCGGCGAGCGTGCCGCGGCGCTCACCGAGCGCGCCGTCGACGCCTTCAATCGGGGGATGACCCTGGCCATGGGCGTCTCGGCGGCGCTGCTCGCCGTGACCGCGGCGGCGACCTACCTGCTCTACCCCCGCGAGCGGGCGGGCGACGGGGCCAGGCAGGAACAACCGGACAACTCACCACCCAGCGCCTGACCGGCGCCATCACATCCCGCAAATCCCCCAAGCGGCCGGTCACGGCCCCAGCGCCGTCAGGGGGAGCACGGTCACGCCGTCGGGGCGTTCGTAGCCGTAGCCGGACGGGGTGATGACGAGTTTCTTGGCGGGATCGCCCACCCGAGTCGTGTCAATCTGCTCGCAGGCCCGAATCAGCGACCGCGCCGCCTCGTCCAGCCGGTCGCCGGCGCCCAGTTTCACTTCCACCGCCAACCAGCAGCCGTCGCCACTCTGGACAACCGCGTCGAGCTCATGGCCGTTGCTGTCCCGATAGTGGTATACAGCGGCGTCGTTCGCCTCGGCGTAGACGCGAAGATCCCGAACCACCAGGGATTCGAACATCGGCCCGAGAGTGCTCGGTCGGCGCCACAGCCGTTCGGGAAGGGCGCGCAGCGTCGCCGCCGCCAGGGACGGATCCACAAGGTGCCTCTTGGGCGCGCTGCGCAGCGTCGCTCTCGACGTCAGATGGGTGGGCCAGGCGGGCACATCCTCCACGACGAACACCCGCCGCAGCGCGCTGAGATAGTCGGCCACGGTCTTGCGCGACGGCGCACCGTCACCGGCGATGTCGGCGGACAGGGTCGTGGCGGCGGCGGTGGTGGCGACGTTGCGGCTCAGCGACGCCAGGAGCCGGAGCACACCCTCGGGCTCGTGCCGCGTGCGGCCCAGCCGAGGAATGTCGGTGCGCGTCACCTCCTGCAGGTAGGCCCTCAGCAACGTCTGACACCTCCCCGCAGGATGGTTGAGATGTCGCGGCCACCCGCCCCGGCACAACGCCTCGATCACCTCCTGCGGCGATGCGTCGGAGCGCCCCGCTGCGCAGACCTCCCCATCCAGCAGGCGCCCGAGCGAGACCTCCCCAGTGGACTCCCCGCTCTCGAGCAGCGACATCGGCCGCATCGCCACTCGCACCACCCGTCCCGCACCCGAGTGTCGAGTGAGGTCGTCGGCGGGATGCGCCGACCCCGCGAATATGAACAAGCCGACTTGGTGCTGGGAATCCGCGACGCGGCGGGCGCTGTTCCAAAGCCCAGGCGCCAGCTGCCACTCATCCACCAACCTCGGGCGGTCCCCCTCAAGCGTCTTGGCGGGGAGCAGCCGTGACGCGGCGCGGAGTTCCACATCGTCATCGAGGCGCACCTGGCTGCGCGCATGATTCAGGCCCGTCCACGTCTTGCCGCAACCTCTGGCACCCTCCAGTACCACCATCGGCGCAATCTCCAACGCCTCGCGGACCATTCTGTCGACCACGCGCGGCCGGTAACCCGGAGGTGTCAGCCGCGTGGACGCTGCGGTCGAATCTGCGAACTGATCATGACTCGGAGTCACAAGACCATTCTAGCAGGCAGAGGCTCTGCAACGCCTATATTATAGGGACTTTACCGCCCACTTTATTGGACATTTGCCGCCCACTATATGGAACTCTTGACGGCCATCCTGAGAGGCAACTGGTGCCCAAAGTGGGGGACTCGGCCGGCTTGACGCAGGACGCTCTGCCCACGCCGCTCTCGAAGCGGAACTGGCGGTGGCTCTCAGGCGAGGACCATCTCGAAGCTCACCGCATGCTCGACGCCGAGCCGCTGCCCATCGGCTTCGGCGTTGGGGCGCAGGAACGCCTCCGGATCGGCCATCGGACCGCTGAGCGAGGCCAGATAGGTGGCGTGCGCCGCCAGCGAGGCGAACCCGGCCTCGAGGTGGCCCGTGACGTCGACCGCGTGGGTGGGCTCCGGCGAGCCGCCGAAGGCGATGAACCGCACGCCGCCCCAGGCCTCGAGACCGTCGGCGGCAAGCTCGGGGAAGATCCAGGGGTTGGCCGCGTCGCGCGCCGCGTCGATGAGTGCGCGACCCACGTTCCGGTGGTCGACGTGGTTCCACGAGCCGCCGCCGAAGCTGTCCCGGTAGTTGATGGACAGCATCACCTCCGGCCGGTTGCGGCGTATGCAGGCGGCCAGGGCGCGCCGCAGATCGAGGTCGGCGCTCACATAGCCGTCGGCGAAGCCGAGGAACTCCACGTGCGACACGCCCACGACGGCCGCCGAGTCCCGCTGCTCCGCCTCGCGGAGCGGTCCGGTCTCCGCCGGCGGCATTGTGCCGATCCCGGCCTCGCCGCTGGTGACCAGGGCGTAGCGGACATCCTTGCCCGCCGCGGTCCAGCGGGCGACCGCAGCGGCAACGCCGTATTCCAGATCGTCGGGATGCGCCACCACGGCCAGCGCCCGCTCCCAGTCCTCGGGTAGGTGTGCGAGCTCTGCGGCCACCCGCCGACCATACCCGCCTGCCGCCCGCCGTTTTCGCCCGAGCCACCACCCGGGCGCGCCCCACGATCGCGGTCCGCACGGGTTGGCGAAGGGGCACGGGCTGTCCCCGCCCGCGCAGCCGCGGGGGCCGCCGGCGAGACGACCGTTACCTTCTACCCCGATGAGCACCGCTGGCGACCCCTTCGCCGAGTTCTGGGATTCGAAGGGCTACGTCGTGGCCGACGGTGCAATGGGGACGCAGCTCTTCGCCCTCGGGCTGATTTCCGGCGACGCGCCGGAGCGCTTCAACCTGTTGAAGCCCGGAAGGATCCGCGACGTGCACCGCGGCCACCTGCAATCCGGCGCCGACCTGGTGCTGACCAACAGCTTCGGCGCCAACGGCCTCCGGCTGCGGCTGCACAACCTCGGTGGACGCACCCTGGAGTTGAACGAGGCAGCCGCCCGAATCGCCCGGGAGGCCGCCGAGGCCGAGTGCCGCCGCGGCGGCGAACGGACCGTGCTGGTGGCCGGTTCGATGGGGCCGACCGGCGAACTCCTGGAACCGCTGGGAGCCATGACCGCCGCCGACTGCGAGCAGACCTTCGCCGAACAGGCCGAGGGTCTGGCGCAGGGCGGCGCCGACCTGCTCTGGATCGAGACCACGAGCGACCTCCGGGAGGTGGAGGCAGCCGTGCGGGGCGCCCGCAGCGTGTGCGACCTGCCGGTGGCGGTGACCATGAGCTTCGACACCGCGGGGCGAACGATGATGGGCACCACCGCCACCGAGACGGCCGAGCGGCTCGGCCCCTTGCAGTTGGCCGCCGTCGGCGCGAACTGCGGCAACAACATCGCCGACACCGAAGCCGCCGCGGTCGAGATGCAGGCGGCTCTGCCGGACGTCCCGGTGATCTTCAAGCCCAACGCCGGCATTCCGGCCTGGACCGGCGCCACCTTCCGCTACACCGCCGGCCCGGAGACGCTGGCGGCACACGCCCACCGGGCGGTGCAGGCAGGCGTCCGCATCGTGGGTGGCTGCTGCGGCACCACGCCGGAGCACGTCGCCGCCATCGCGGCCACCCTCGCCGGCGAACGGCCCGTGCCCGAGATCAACGGGCCCGCACCGCAGCGGGCACCCGGCACGCCGACCGGCTCAACTCCGAGGCGTTCCCGCCCCTCCCGCCGGCGCCGCTGACACCCGAGCAGGGCACCCGCGGAAGCGCCACTGAGCGCCGAGCCGTCCACACGCCGACGCCGGCCCCGCCGCGCCAGGGCCCTGGCCGTACACTTCGCCGGGCATGCGCGAGAACCCCGCGGGGCCCTCCGTCGAAGCGCACCCGCGGCGATGGCTGATCCTCACCGTCCTGTGTTCGTCGATGGTGATGGTCTTCAGCAACTTCGGTTCGATGAACGTCGCCCTGCCGACCATGCAGACGGCGCTGGGTGCCAGCGGCTCGGATCTGCAATGGATCACCGACGCCCAAATCCTGACCTTCGCCTGCCTGCTGCTGCCGCTCGGTGCCCTCGGCGACCGGAGGGGTCGCAAGGGGGTGCTGCTCGCCGGGATCGTGATATTCGGGGTGGCCAGCGGGCTGGCGGCGTTCTCGACGACCGCCGGGCAGGTGATCATCTACCGGACCATGATGGGTGTCGGCGCCGCCCTCGTCATGCCGGCGACCCTGTCGATCGGCGCGGTGATCTTCCCGCCCTCGGAGCGAGCCAAGGCCGTCGCCGCCTGGTCGGCGGCCGCCGGCCTGAGCGGGATGCTCGGTCCCGTCATCGGCGGTGTCCTGCTCCGGTACTTCTGGTGGGGCTCGGCCTTCCTGTTCACCGTCCCCGTGGCCGGGGTGGTCCTGGCGCTGGTCGCCTGGATCGTGCCGACGTCCCGGGACGAGGCGGAACGGCCGCTGGACACGGTCGGCGCCGCGCTGTCGATCGTGGCGCTCGGCTGCCTGCTCTTCGGGATCATCGAGGGCCCCGAACTGGGATGGCGCAACCCTTGGGTGGTCGGCGGCTTCGGCGTGGCCGTGGTGGGATTCTGGGCCTACGCCCGCTGGGAGCGCCGGGTCCGGTTCCCCATGCTCGACCCGGCGTACTTCGGCAACCGGGCCTTCACCCTCGGGGCGGTCTCCGCTGTCGGGACCTTCGTCGCCCTGTACGGCATGGTCTTCATCCTCACCCAGTACTTCCAGTTCGCGCAGGGCCACACGCCGCTCGGAGCGGGTGTCCGGATGCTGCCCGTCTCGGTGGTCGTGTTCCTGATCGCCCCACGCATCCCCGCCGTGATCGCCCGTTCCGGGACGCGGGCCACGATCACCGCCGGGCTGGTGATCAGCGCCGCCGGGATGGCGACGATGGGGACGCTCAGCCCGGCGTCGCCCTACTGGCTCACCGCGGTCGGCCTCCTGGTGCTGGGCATCGGGCTCGCCGTGACCATGCCGACCGCCACACACGCCATCGTCAGTTCGCTCCCCTCGCACAAGTCCGGCGTCGGCTCGGCCCTCAACGACATGACCCGCGAGACGGGCGGGGCGATCGGCATCGCGCTGCTGGGCTCGCTCCTGTCGGTCGGCTATCGGCAGGGGGTCTCCGGGAGGTTGGACGACCTGCCGGCGGCAGCGACCGAGGCGGCATCCGACTCGATCGGCGGCGCCCTCAGGGCCGGCGGGGAACTGCCCGCCGGGGCGGCCGAGCGGCTGCATGGTCTCGCCACCGACGCATTCGACCGGGGCATGTCCCTGGCCGCCTGGGTCGCGGCCGGGGTGCTGGTCCTCCTCGCGGTCATCGTCCACCGGACGTACCCGGGGCGCCGCACCGTCGGTGGTCAGGCCGCGCCGGCGGAGGCGGGCGCGGGGAGCCTCTGAGGCCGACCGATGCCCCCGCCCGCCGAGACCGTCGATCCTCGAGGCTTCATTGCCGACCTCGCCGCGGCGGTGGGAGCGCGGCATGCCCGGACCGACGAGGACATCCTGGCGCCGCTGCTCGTGGACGAGCGCCGGCGCTACCACGGCGACGCCTTGGCGGTGGTCTCGCCGGCGGACACCGATGAGGTGGCCACGGTCGTGCGGCTCTGCGCCGCCGCCGGCGTCGCCGTCGTGCCCCAGGGCGGCAACACGGGGCTCTGCGGCGGCGCCACGCCGCTGCGCGACGCACCCTCGGTGCTGCTCAGCCTCCGGCGCATGCGGGAGATCCGGCGCATCGACCGCCTGGGGCGCAGCATCACAGTTGGCGCCGGAACCACGGTGGCCGAGGTGGCGGACGCCGCGGCCGGCGCCGGGTTGCTGTTCCCGCTCAGTTTCGGCGCCGAAGCCAGCGCGCAGATCGGCGGCGCCCTGTCCACCAACGCGGGCGGGACCAACGTGCTGCGCTACGGCAGCGCCCGCGCCCTCACCCTGGGCCTGGAGGTGGTGCTGGCCGACGGCAGTGTGGCGCGCCTGGGCCGCGGGCTGCGCAAGGACAACACCGGCTACGACCTGAAACACCTCTTCGTGGGCGGCGAGGGAACGCTCGGCGTGATCTGCGAGGCCACTCTGGCGCTGTTCCCGCTGCCGCGCCAGCGGGCCACCGCCATGGCCACAGTGGACGGAGCCGCGGAGGGCCTCGAGTTGCTGGGGCGGCTGAACGACGCCGCCGACGGGCGGGTCAGCGCCTGCGAATGGCTGAGCCCCACCACCCGACGGCTGGCCTGCAACCCACCGGACGGCGCGCGCGACCCCTTCGGCGGCGGACCCGAGTCGCTGGTGCTGGTGGAGTTGACCTCCAGCCGGGCCGGCGACGACCTCCGCCGGCTGCTGGAGGAGGTCCTGGCGGAGTCGCTGGAGGCCGGAGTCATCGGCGACGCCACCGTTGCCGACGGCACCGCCGCAGCCGAACGACTCTGGCGGGTGCGCGAGGCCCCGCCCGAGGCCGAGAAGCACGCCGGGGGCTCCATCAAGCACGACATCGCCGTGGTGCCCGACCGGATGCCGGCGTTCCTGGAGCGGGCCACCGGCGCGGTCGAGGCGGTCCTGGCCGGCGTGCGGGTCAACGCCTTCGGCCACCTCGGCGACGGGAACGTCCACTTCAACCTGCTGGCGCCCCCGGAGGGGGATCCCCACGTGCTCCTCGACAGCGAGGAACGGCTCACCGAGGCCGTCTTCGACACCGCCGAGGCCCTCGGAGGCAGCTTCAGCGCCGAGCACGGCATCGGTCAGCGTTGGCGCCACGAGCTGGCGCGCCGCCACCAGCCCGCAGTGCTCGACCTGATGCACCGCATCAAGGCCGCCCTCGACCCCAGCGGCGTGCTCAACCCGGGCAAGGTCGTCTGAACGACCCCGCGGCCGGAGCCGTCAAGCGAGCGTCAGGGTGCCGTTGTCGATGACGGGGCGGTCGCCGACGAAGGTGCGGTACCAGGCGCGGTCTCCGTCGATCCAGACGTGCACGTCGAGACGGTCGCCGGGGAAGACGGGTGCCGAGAAGCGGCCGTACATGCTGCCGAAGTGCTCCGGGTCGCCGTCGCAGACGGCGTGCAGCAGCGCCCGACCGGTGAAGCCGTAGGTGCACAGGCCGTGCAGGATGGGCCTGTCGAAACCCGCCAGGGCGGCGAATGCCGGATCGCTGTGCAGCGGGTTCCGGTCGCCGTTGAGGCGGTACAGCAGGGCCTGGTCTGTGCGGGTGGTGTAGCTCACCACCTTGTCGGGGTCCCGGTCGGGCCGGTCGGTGCCCGGGGCCGACGGCCCGCGGTCGCCACCCCAGCCGCCCTCGCCGCGCAGCACCAGCGTGGCCACGTTGGTGTACATGGGCTGCCCGTCGGCGGTGTCGGTGGCGCGGGAGGTGATCTCCACGACCGCCGCCTTGCCCTTGTCGTAGAGGCCGGTGATCTTGGCGACGGTGCTGATCGTGGCCTCGGTCGGCAGCGGGCGGTGCAGCGTGATGGTCTGCTCGCCGTGCAGGAGGAGCGCAGGGTTGAACGGCCCGAGGTGCCGCATCGGGTTGTCGGGGTTTCGGCCCATCCCGTCGCCGAGCACCACGCACATGGTGGGCAGGGCCTGCTGGGTGACCTCGTGGCTGTTCTCGGTCGTGAACTCCAACTCGGAGCCCACGGGATCGTCCATGCCGGCGCCCACGCCGAGGGCGTACAGCAGGCAGTCCTTGGAATTCCAGCTGCTCTCGGCCGGCGAGCCCTCTGCTCCCAGGGCGTCGGGGTTGATGGGCATGGCGCGCCTCCTGGGTGGTCGGTGACGGTGCTGCAACACTACCGAGCGACCTCCGGCAGCCGTGAGCCACCTGGCCGCGCTCCTAGGATGAGCTTCCCATGAAAGCCGTTCGCTGCATCGACGGCCGCATGCGGCTCTGCGACGTGCCCACCCCGGTTCCCGGCGACGGCCAGGTGCTGGTGGCGGTCGCCTCGGCGGGAATCTGCTCCTCGGACCTGCACATGGCCCGCCTCGGCCTGCTGGATCCGGGCATCACCGTCGGCCACGAGATCGCCGGCCGCCTCGCTGACGGCACGGCGGTGGTCGTCGAGCCGGTGACCCCGTGCGGGCAGCAGTGCGCCTTCTGCGACGGCGGCGACTACAACCTCTGCCCCAAGTCGGTGCGGCAGGTGCTGGGCATCGGCGCCGACGGGGGCATGGCCGAGTTCGTGGCGGCCGACGCCGCCGGGATCGTGCCGCTGGGTGGCGTCGGCGACGGCATCGCCGACGCCAGCCTGGTGGAGCCGCTGGCGGTTGGGGTGCACGGCCTGCGCCTGGCGAACCCCGGCGCCGGCGGGCGGATACTCGTGATCGGTGGCGGCGCCTTGGGGCTGTGCGCCGCCGCCGCGGCCCGGCACGCCGGCGCCGAGGTGGCCGTGCTGGCCCGCCACGACGCCCAGCGCGCCGCCGCGGACCGCATCGGTGCCGGCGAAGTTGGCGACGGTCGCTACGACCTCGTGGTGGACGCCGCCGGCACGCCCGAGGCGCTGGCCGAAGCCGCCCGCAGGGCCCGGCGCGGCGGGACCCTGCTGCTGCTCGCCAACTACTGGGGGACCGACATCGTGCTGCCCGGCGGGAGCGTCATGTTCAAGGAGTTGCGCATCCTCACCGGAATCATGTACGGGCGGGGACCTTCCGGCCGCGACATCGACGCAGCCGTCGCCGTTCTGGAGCGCAACCCCGAGGTGGCTCGAGCGCTCGTGACCCACCGCTTCCCCCTCGACGCCGTCGACGAGGCCTTCGCCGCCGCCGCCCGGCGCGCCGAGGGCGCCATCAAGGTCGTTCTCGACCCGACCGCGAGCTGAGCCGGCCCCATGGTGAGACGGTGCGCGCCCGCCGGCGCGGCAGTGGCGGGCCGCATGGCCCTCGTGCTCGCTGCGGCGCTGCTGGTGGTGGCCGCCTGCAGCGGCGACGAGTCGACCCGGGCCGAGCCCACCGACGGCACGGCGACGCCGGCTGCCGAATCCGGCCCGGCCGCGCCCGAACCCCAGCCGCCCACCGCACCGGATTCCCTGCCGGACGCGGGCCGCGACGACCCGGCAGCCACCGGGCGGGAACCGGCCGGCGAGTCAACCGACGCCGGTCCCGCGGACGAGGATGACCCCGGCGCACTGCCGCCGGTGGCGGGCCTGAGCCCCGACATGGCGGATCGCCTGACCCTGCTCCTCGACGAGCTCGCCCGGCTTGCCGGCGAGTGGGATCCGGCAGCCCGAGCCTCTCTCGCCGTCGTCGCCCCCGACGGCACCCTGTACGGCTTCAACGAGGCCCGCCAGCACATCTCTGCCAGCGCCGTGAAGCCGATCTGGACGGCAGCCGCCATCGACCTGGCCGGTCTGGCGGCCGTGGCACCGCTTGCACCGGCCGCGCTCGTGCAGTCGGACAACTTCGCGGCCGGCGAGATCATCGACCTGATCGGCATCGACGCCGTCAACACCTGGAGTGCCGAGGTGGCCGGCACGACCGGCAGCCATCTGGCCGCCTGGTACTTCGGGACCGACAGGGTGGCGCAGTCGGTGATCGACGGCGGCAGCAGGGCGAACCTCACGACGGTCGGCGATCTGGCGCACTTCTACGCCGGACTGCGGCGCGGGGACCTGCTGGACTCCAATGGCTTCGCCTCCCTGGCGGAATGGCTGCGCGCCACCGACCGGGGGTCGACGCCCGCCGGCACCGTCAGGGGCGCCCTCCTGGCCCGCCTCCCTGGCGAGGTGGCGACCGCGGCGATCCACAAGGCCGGCTGGTTGCCGCCGTACTGCTGCGCGGCCGAGGTGCGACTCATGCTCGACGCGGGCGTGATCCCGCTGCCCGGCGGTTCCTGGTTCGCCATCGCCGCGGCCAGCGACCGGGGCGACTTGTACAACCTGTCGGTGCGGTGGGTCTCCCTGGCGGCTTGCCGCGTCTACACACTGCTCGCCGATGACGGGTCGCACGACTGCGATCGCTCCGGCGACGGCGTCCCCCGACCCGACCTGTGGCAGCCACCGCCGGAGCCGGAACCCGAGGCCGACGGGGCCGGGGAACCGCCGAGCGAGCCCGACGAGTCCGAAGCGCTGCCGCTCGAGCCCGACGAAGCGGGGGATCTGCCGCCGAACCTGGACGAGGCGGGGCAGGTGCCGCCCGAGGCCGATGAGGCCGCGGACCCGCCCCCCGAGGCCGATGAGACCGGGGAACTGCCGCCCGAGGCCGATCTCCCGCCGGGCGACGAGCCGTCCGAAGGGACCGGGAGCGAGACTCCGGCGCCGGAGCCCGCCGGATCCGGGGCCGGCAGCTAGCTGAGCTAGCCGTCGAGGGTCTCGAACAGGTCGCGGTCGCTGCGGCGCAGGCGGCGCCAGTTGGCCTCCCACATGGCGCCGATGAAGTTCTGCAGGTACAGCCCCTTGCTGCGGACCGCCTCGGCGATCGGCATCTCCTTGCCCCCGATCGACTGCGCCTCGACGTGGCAGCGGGCCGATGACTCCAGGGTGATGGCCTTCACGGTGGCCAGCGCCAGCGACTCGGCCACGATCACCACGCCGTGGTTGCCCAGCCACAGGACGCTGCGCTCACCCAGCGCGGCCGACATGCGGGGCCCGTCCACGATCGGCCGCACGCCGTCGTCGAAGTAGTGGGCCTGCTCATCGTGGAACAGGCAGGCGTCGGCGGAGTACATGCCCATGTCCGCGCCGGTGGTGCTCAGCACCTCCACGTAGGGCGAGTGGGTGTGGACCACCGCGTCGGCGGCGGGCCGGTCCTGCAGCATCTGGGCGTGGAACCCCACGGCCGGCGACACCCCGCCGGCGCCGGACAGAACCTCGAGTTCCATGCTCACGTGCACGACGTGGTCGGGGAGCGTCTCGTCGAAGTAGCCCCACGGCGAGATCCAGAACGTCTCGGGACGGTCGGGATCCCGCAGCGCCATCTGGCCGGCGACGCGGCTCTCGCAACCGCCCCGGGCCAGCATGCGGCGCGCCGCGGCAACCTGGAACGCCGGGTGATCGATGTGCATGCCCATGCGCCGGAGTATAAGAGTCGCCGCCGGCGGCCCCCGGAGCCAGGCGGCCCGGTCCGGCGCTGTGCCCCGATCGGCGGCCGACCATCGGTGGCGGGTACGATCACCGGCAGGCGCGGGCGAGAGGAGGGAGGATGAGCCAGAGCTTCGTCAGCGACTGGACACCCCCTGACTGGCTCATTCCGTGGATCTCGCGCACCCACGTCGTGCTGTACAAGCTGACCACGGGCAAGATCGGGAGCCACGTGGACGGCATGCCCTGCATCCTGCTGCGCACCATCGGGCGCCGTTCGGGCAAGCCGCACACGGTTTGCCTCAGCTACCTGCCCGACGGCGACTCGATGGTCGTCGTGGGCTCCTTCGGCGGCGCCGAATTCAACCCGGCGTGGTATCACAACCTGCAGGCCAACCCCGAGGTCATCGTGCGCGACCGCGAGCGGGTGTTCTGGGCGACGGCTGAGACGCTCACCGGCGACGAGCGGAAGGAACTCTGGGAGACCCGCATCGCCAGCGCACCCCGCTACGCCCGCTACCAGGAACGCACCGACAGGGAGATCCCCCTCGTGCGGCTCAGCTACTCCCGGCCTTACACCGGCTAGGCAGGCTGGAGCGGTTCGCGGCTGTCCGGGCGGGGACGCCGGTGGCGCTCCGGCGGCCTCTGAAAGTGGCACGCCTGCGCGGGCCCCGGGGTCCCCGCACTGGCGGTTTGGTCATGCCAGCGAGGCTCAGAGGGTCCAGCCGCCGTCCACGTCGAGCTTCTGGCCGGTGATGTAGCCGGCGCGGTCCGAGGCCAGGAAGCACACCGCCTCGGCGATGTCGCCGGCCCTGCCGAAGCAGCCCAGGGCTATCTCGCCCAGCGCCGCCGCCTGGGCGCGCTCGTCGACCTCGCCGGTGGCCATCAGCGTCTCGGCCATGCCGTCGGCCATCAGCCCCGGCCCGACACAGTTGGCCCGGACCCCGTAGCGGCCCTCCTCCTTCGCCACGGCCCGCACCAGCGCCTCGACGGCTCCCTTCGGCGCCGAGGAGAGCGAGTCGCGCTTGGGGAACCGCACGGTGGCGCATGTCGTGACGGCCACCAGCGCTCCCCGGGATTCACGCAGGTGCGGCAGGCCGGCGTGCATCAGGTTGTAGAAGGCCAGGATGTCCCCGGTGCACTGGCGCCAGAACCGCTCGGGGTCGATGCGCGCCACGTACTCCATCGACACGTACGGACCGGAGGCGTAGACGACGGTGTGCAGCCCACCGGCGGCCGCCTCCTCGACGGCCTCCGCAACCGCGGCCCCCTCCGAGAGGTCGAGCTGCACCGACCGCGCCCGGCCGCCCTCGGCGTCGATCTCGGCCACCAGAGCGGCCGCCCGCTCGGCGTTGCTGTTGTAGGTGAACACCACCTCGGCGCCGCGGGCGGCCAGCAGCCGGCAGACGGCCGCCCCGATCCCGCCGCTGCCGCCGCTCACGAACGCCACGCCCGGCCTGGTGGCGAAGTCCCCGGCGGGCCCGACTCCCTCGACTGTCACCACGCACCTCCTGGCCGGTGCCGCGCAATGACCGGCGGGCACCCCCGCTTAGGGTACTGACATGACCGGATCGGCGATGTGGTACCGGGTGGCGGGTCTCGACGAGCTTCCCGAGGGGCGGGTCAAGACGGTGGTGGCCGGGGGCCGGGCGCTGGCGCTCAGCCACCACGACGGGCGCTACGGGGCGCTCGACAACCGCTGCCCGCACCAGGGCGGCCCACTGGGCGAGGGCTCCATCGAGAAGGGCTGGCTGCGCTGCCCGTGGCACGGCTACGACTACGACCCGCTGACCGGCGAGCCGCCGCCGCCGTTCGACGACCGCCCGCCGTGCTTCGCGACCGAGGTCCGCCCCGACGGCGTGTACGTGGAGCTGCCACCGCTGCCGCCGGCGGTGCGCACCGTCGGGGACGTGCTGGTCGAGACCATGTGCAACTGGGGCGTCGAGGCCGTCTTCGGCATGGTCGGGCACTCCAACCTGGGCTTCGCCGAGGCCATGCGCCGGGCGGAGCAGCGCGGCGACCTGCGCTTCTTCGGCATCCGCCACGAGGGTGCGGCGTCGTTCGCCGCCGGCGCCTACGGCAAGCTGACCGGGCGCCCGGCGGCCTGCTTCGCCATCGCCGGTCCGGGTTCGACGAACCTGCTGACGGGCCTGTACGACGCCAAGGTGGACCGGGCCCCGGTGCTGGCGGTCACCGGGCAGGTGCCCTCCGCGGTGGCCGGGCGGGGAGCGTTCCAGGACCTCGACCTCGAGGCCGCGTTCGCGGATGTGGCGACCTACAGCCAGACGGTGCACGCCGGCAGCGATCACGCCGAACTCATGACCCTGGCCTGCAAGAACGCCATCGTGGAGCGGGCCGTGGGACACCTGGTGCTGCCCGATGAGGTTCAGGTCCTGCCGGCCGGCGAGGCTCCCCCCGGCGGCCCCGCCGGACGCGTGGCGCAGCTCGAGGTGGCGCCCCCCGCCGACGTTCTGGCCGCCGCCGTCGAGCGGATCGCCGCCGCCCGGCGACCGCTGATCATCGCCGGCGCCGGCGCCCGCTTCGACATGGAGGCTGTGGTGGCCCTCGCCGAGCGGATCGCCGCCCCCGTGGCCACCACCTTCAAGGCCAAGGGCCAGATCTCCGACCACCACCCGTTGGGCTGCGGCGTGCTGGGTCGCAGCGGCACCCCCATCGCCAGCTGGTTCATGAACGAGAGCGACCTGATCGTGGCCTTCGGGGCGTCATTCTCGAACCACACCGGCATCGCCCCCTACAAGCCGATCGTGCAGGTGGACTTCGACCCGATGGCCCTGGGGCGCTTCCACCCGGCGGAGGTGGCTGTGCTGGGTCACGTGGGCGTGACCGCCGAGGCGCTGCACGCCGCCCTCGACCCCGCCGATGCGGCCACCCAGCAGGGCGTTGAGACCGAGGTCGCCGAGCGCTGGGCGCTCTGGCGGGCCGAGAAGGCCTCCAGGGTCGGCGACGACCGCGGCCGGGGCGTCAACTCGGCGGCGATCTTCGACTCGCTCGGGCGGCTGGCGCCCGCCGACGCCGTGATCTGCGTGGACGTGGGCAACAACACCTACTCCTTCGGCCGCTACTTCGAGGTGCAGCGCCAGGCGGTGCTGATGTCGGGCTACCTGGGCTCGATCGGCTTCGGCTTCCCGGCCGCCATGGGCGCCTGGGCGGCGGTCGGTGGCGAGCGGTCCGTGCTGGCGGTGACCGGCGACGGCGGCTTCGGGCAGTACGCCATGGAGTTGACCACGGCGGTGAAGTTCGGCATGGACATCACCCACGTGCTGCTGAACAACGGCGAGTTGGGCAAGATCACCAAGGAGCAGCTGGCCGGGCAATTTGGTGTGTGGCACACCTCGCTGGTGAATCCCCCCTTCGCCGCCTTCGCCGAGCTGTGCGGAGCGCACGGTACGCAGGTGCGCGATCGCAGCGAACTCGACGACGCCATCAGCGAGGCGCTGGCGCACCCGGGGCCCGCCCTGGTGGAGATCATCTGCGACCCCGCCCTGGTCTGAGCCCGCCGGCGCTCCCGGGCGGCCAATACACGGGTGCTACCTTCTGAACTCACGTATCAACGCTCGGCCGACCGGCCTTCGAGTTGCACGGCTGCCGGGCGCGAGTTGCGGAGATTCAACAAGCAGAGCGAACGCGTATGGCACTGGATTATACTGAAGTTCACTATGAAATCAGTAACCGTTCCGTCGACGCCGCTAATCCCCCGACAACCGGACGAGCCGCTGTCACACCCCCTCTGCAGGATGGTGACGCAACCCTGTTGGCGAGTCCTGCCTCATCCCGCATGTCGCGACAGCGCACGCGGGATACCGAGCCGGAGTTGGCGTTACGGCGCGAACTTCACGCTCGTGGTATGCGCTACCGAGTCGGATATCCGGTCCCTGGCAACCGGAGGAGGTCGATCGACATCGCGTTCGTCGGAATACGGCTCGCCGTCTTCGTGGACGGATGCTTCTGGCACGGCTGCCCGACGCACGGTACGTGGCCGATAACCAATGCGGAGTGGTGGGAGAACAAGATCGAGATGAACCGAGCGCGTGACGCCGACACCGACCGCCTGCTCCGAGAGCACGGCTGGGAATCCCTGCGTCTCTGGGAGCACGAAGTCGCGACCGCCACTGACCGCGTGGCAGCGGCCTGCTCCCGTCGCCGGGCAGAGGTCAGGAGGTGAGCCCGGTCTACACGGTCGTGGACCTGTTCGCCGGATGCGGGGGCCTGACGGCGGGATTCCTCCGAGCCAACTCCGAGGCGGGGAGGTTTCGCCCGATCGGTGCTGTTGATTCGGACATTGACTCGGCTGCGACCTACGCGGCCAATATCGGTGATCACGTGTTCCTGGGCAGCATCGAGGAGTGGCTGGAGCGTGCCCACCATCCCGCGCGTGCCGACGTCGTCCTCGGCGGACCCCCCTGCCAGGGCTTCTCGCCGCTGGGGAAGCAGGAGGTGACGGATCGTCGCAACACGCTTTGGGAGCGTTACGTCGAAGCGGTCGACGCACTCCGGCCGAGATTCTTCGTGCTCGAGAACGTCCGCGAGTTCCTGAAGTCCGAGCAGTTCGCTGCGCTCGAGAGAGCCTGCGAATCCGGCAGGTCGCTCGAGGCCTACGAGATCGAGCCCTTCGTGCTGGATTCGTCGCTCTACGGAGCACCACAGCGGCGGCGGAGAGCGATCGTGATCGGTCGACATCGAGATCACCCACCCCTGGGTGAACCGGCAGGGACGCACTGCCGGCCGAACGTCCGCGACGCGTTCGACGGGCTGCCCGCCGAGGTGCACCGGAAGGAACTTCCACACAGATTCACCGAGTTCCGGGGACACCGCGTGCCGGGGCCCTTCACCGGGGACGAGCTACACGTGACGCGCTACTTCACTCAACTCTCCCTGCGCCGTTATCGCTCGATACCGCCGGGGGGCAACAGGTTCGACATTCCGTACCATCTCCTGGCTCCGTGCTGGAGGACGCATCGAACGGGCTCAGCCGACGTGATGGGTCGAATGTTGTGGGACAAGCCCTCGGTGACGATCCGGACCGAGTTCTACAAGCCCGAGAAGGGCCGGTACCTCCATCCGACCGAGCACCGGCCCATCACCCATCGGGAGGCTGCCCGGCTGCAAGGATTCCCGGACGACTACATGTGGTTCGGCTCGAAGTACTCGATCGCGAAGCAGATCGGCAATGCAGTACCGCTACAGCTCGGCCTGGCACTCGGGTGTCACATCCTGTCGGCATTATCGAGTTTGTGGGACTCCGGCGAGGAAATGGCGGCGTGACCCGGCTGTATGCCAGGCCGCGGCGACGTCCGGGCCGTGCGGGCTGATCGGCCGACCGCGATCGAGGCTCGGGGGCTGTACGAGGAGGCCCTCGCTGTCGAGTCGCCCGAGCAACTCGACGCGATCTGGGAACGGATGGCGCGATTCGCTCCCTACGAGCGACCTGTCGGTGATCGTTGGGGAAACCGGGGCCTCTTCACCGCCGCGGGCGGGAACTTTGACCACAAGTTGACCGAGTTGGTCACGAATATGCTCGACTCCGTCCTGCTCCGTCGGGCAGTGGAAGTGCTGGGCGATGAGATTCTCGAACCCGAGAAGTCGGCAGAACGGTTCGATACACCGGCGACGGCCGTCCGCGACTTGTTCGGCGCCGAGCAGTCTCTCGGCACTACTCCGAACGCCCGGGTCGAACTCCGATCCGCCGGCCCCGACCGGAAGCGCGAGCGAACGATCCTCTTCCGCGATTTCGGCATCGGCATGCGGCCCGAGGACATCGCTGCGTCGCTACTGCGAGTCGGATCGTCCCGGAAGGACGGGGTCCTGTGGCTTATGGGGGCATTCGGGAGGGGCGGCCTCACGGTTCTCCCGAACGCGCACGGTTGGATCGTTCTCACCCGATCCTCGCTCACCCCAGAGGCAGGGATTGTGCTGACCGTCGTCAGGTGGCAGCGCGTGGGGATACAACAGACGCAGACGGCGCTCTACCAAGTGGTGTCACCCTGGGAACGGGATGGCGATCGAGCGGACCCGCTTGTGCTTCCGGCGGTGGCGTGCCCGGACTTCGACTGCGGCACCCGCATCGCTGTCGTCGGCTTCCGGGCGGAGGGGATTGGGGTCTCGCGCCTCGGCGACGAACGCTCGCTCGACACTGTCATCGACACCCGGCTCTTCGAACCGCCGCTGCCGGTTCACCTAACCGCTCCGATGCTGGGAGAGAGGGCGGAGCGGTTGACGCAACTGCGGGGACTCGGTCGGAGATTCGCCGACAATCCCCGCCTCGACCGCATCGAGGGCTCCGAGTACCTCCCCTTCGGCTACGAGGGACGCTCCTACCAACTGCCGGTGCGGTTCTACCTATTCGCAACCGGCGGGGACGCCGGCACGCGGCGCCGGTTTGTCGCCCGCAACCACGCTGTACTCCTCAACTCCAACGGGCAGGCTCACGCGCACTGGACACCGGCGGAGTTCCGGCACCGAACAAGGCTCCACAAGCTCGCCGAGAGGATTCTCGTGGTGCTCGACACCGATCCCCTCCCGCTCGAGTTGCGGACGAGTCTGTTCACGGCCGATCGGACGGACCTCCTCCGCAACCCTGCCGCCGTGCGTCTCGAAGAGGAACTGGTTGCGTTCCTGAACGACTGGGACGAGTTGGACGAGGCGAACAGTGAGATGATCAGGGACTCGATCCGGCGAAGCAACCGGGGCCGGTCCACAGTTGATCTCTCCGAACGGATCGCGAAGGCCGCCGCGGCGCGAGGCTGGCGAACCGCGCCAAGACGGGAGAACAGGCAAAGGCGACGCCCCGCCCGTCCCGCTGAACTTCTGGACGATCCAACGACCTTGACCGGTCGCGCGTCCGTCCGTCTCGAGCGCGGGCGAACCCACGGGATCCACTTCTCGCTTAACGCCCGGGACGGCTTCGTCCCGAACAGGGCGGAGTGTCTGATCTCGACAAGCCATCTGGACATCGACCCCGACGAGGACCTGACGGTAGGCGAGCTGCGGAACGGCCTGCTCCGCGTCTCGGTCGCAATTCCGGCCGACGCCGAGTTGACAACCGCAGTGCTCACACTCCGTGTAGGACCGTGGCTATCGGTACAGGGTGGACTCCGCGAGGCGCTGGAGGCGGAGACGAGCATCGAGATCGTTGACGAGGACGAGCGACCCAAACCACCACCTCCAGAACCGAAGAACGGTCGGCGGACCAGCGGAGCGACTCCTCTCGCAACGATGTGGACGACTCACGAGGACGAGTCGGAGTGGGCCGCCAACACGCCCGGTGAGGTGGAGCAGGTTCCGGCTTCGACGTTTGCCGAACTGGGCGACGAGTACAAGCGCTACGCAAGGGCCGCCGGAGACGGTCTCTTACTCAAGCTGAACGAGGAATTCACACCCCTCAAGGCATATACATCGATGCGCGCGCAGAGGATCGGAGACGACGGCGTGCGCCAACTCAAGGATCGCTACGCGCTGGGATTCGGGGTGTACCTGGTCGTGACAGACGAGCAGCAACGCCGCTCCGGCGATTCCGGCCAACTCTCGAACGAGGAGTTCGTCGCCGCCTCCCGCCGAGCCGCCGCGCAGGCAGTCCTGGCGATGCTGCCCGAATTCGACGCCCTCATCGCGGAGGCCGGGCTGGATGGCGTCTGAGATGCCATCGGCTTCCAAGCTCGAGGACTGGCCCGACGAGGTGCGGGTCACCGGCTCCAGCAGCCTCCCACCCGATCCCAGCATCATGAAGGCAATCGGGCTCAACTACGCCCTCGAAGCCGCTGTCGCCGACCTGGTCGACAATTCGATCGATGCAGGCGCGTCGGCCGTGCTCATCCGGTTTATCCAACGAGGATCGCGGCTCACCAGCCTCTGCGTAGTCGATAACGGGCGGGGCATGGACAAGGCCGAACTCGAGCGCGCAATGACGCTCGGAAAGCGTCGGGACTACGACCCGAACGATCTTGGGCACTTCGGACTGGGGCTCAAGGCAGCGTCGCTCGGTCAAGCGCGGAGTCTCACCGTGGTATCCCGTGCTGCCGGTTCAAGCCCATGCGGGCAGCGGTGGCGGAGGGAGAGCATGAGCGAGAACTTCGCATGCGACATCGTCGACTCGGATCACGCGGAAATGCTCCTGCGCAGGTCATGGAACCCAGTATCTCTCGGCTCCGGCACCCTCATTCGCTGGGACGGAGTGACGGATTTCCCAGTTGCGCAGGATGCTCGAACAACCGATCGCTACATCGAGGTCACTATGCCGAGATTGAGGAATCACCTCGGCCTGGTGCTCCACCGGCTCATCGCCACGGACCGCATCGCTATCACGATCGACGTGGAGGATCTGGACAGTGGGGAGTCCGGGGCGCCGCAACAAGTCACCGCTATCGATCCGTTCGGCTACCGAAGAAGCGGCCGACCGGACTACCCGAGAACCCTGCCTGTCCGGCTTGACTCCGGGACGGTCGAACTGCAGTGCCACCTCTGGCCACCCCGTTCCCCACTCGAGGGATTCAAGATCCCCGACTCCGACACGCATAAGGGACAAGGGTTCTACTTCTACCGGAACGACCGGCTGCTCCAAGCGGGAGGTTGGAACCGCGTTCGCCAACCAGAACGCCGGTTCCAACTCGCCCGGATCGCGGTCGACGTCGACGAACATCTGACCCGGCACCTATCGATGAACCCGGAGAAGACCCGTATCAGTACCTCCGACGCGTTTGTCCACGCGGTGGAGAACGCGACGGCAGGGGAGTTCGATCTCCGCTCCTACCTCGAGGATGCCACCGAGAGGCTCCGGGAGGCCCGCAAGTCACCCCGAACCCGCCGATCGGTCGTTCCGCCCGGGCGCGGATTCGCTCCGACGGTCCGACGCTCAATCGCCGACGAGTTGAACTTCGTGGCGGGTGCCGAACCATTGCATGTCCTGTGGGCTGATTTTAAGGTCGAGGAGTTCCGGGGCCAGGATCTGTTCTTCAAAATCGACCGCGAGCAACGTGTGATCTGGCTTAACCGCCGTTACCGCGGGGCCGCGACCGGCGACCGCGGCAGCTCACTGAACGACGCTCCGCTACTCAAGGCCGCGCTGTATCTCCTGCTCAATGAACTCTTCGAGGGCGAGTACCTGGGCGCCAAGCAGAAGGACAATCTGGATCTCTGGAACGCGATCCTGGTAGCGGCCGCGAAGGCTGAGTCGGGATGAACGAAGTCTCCGGCGACCGACACCTGAGTTGGCCCAATCTCCTCGAATACCTCGACACCGGCGCGCCGGCGGTCGTGCGGATTGCGGGCACTCCCCATGTCGACCTGGTCATCGAGCCGGACGAGCAACGCATCGCCGTCCGTGGCCCCTGGCCCGAAGGCGGCGACATTCCTGATCTTGCCGGCTACCGACGTCTCGGTACCCGAGTTGGCACCGCCCCCTCCGGCGATTGGGTGGAGTTCGCTGTGCGCGGCAACGACGTCCTGCGCGAGGCGTACCCAATGCTGGTCGCCGTGGCCGACCACGTGCAACTGCACGGCGACGTTATGGGGACGGCGATCGGACGCGTGCTCGGCACCTACCGGGAGCTGCTCAGCTCTCTGGGCCGACTCAGCGAGCATCAGGAACTCGGGCTCTTCGGGGAACTGCTCGTCCTCAAACACCTGATCGGTTCGACCGGCGAACGCAGGGCTGTGGAGTCGTGGCGAGGCCCGACGCGCGAGGAGCACGACTTCGATCTCGGCGATTTTGATATCGAGGTCAAGACGACCCTCTCCGAGGACAGGAGCCACCGAATCTCGACCCTGACCCAACTGCAGCCGTCGCCCGCTCGGGGCCTCTGGTTGGTGTCCGTGCAACTGACGACCCGTGGCGTGGGTGGCACCACGCTGGCGGAGTCGATCGAGCAGACTGCGAGCCGACTATCGGATCCCTTCCTGAAGGCCCGCTTCGCCGACAGGTTGACCGGGGTCGGATGGGATCCTGAGCACGCTCATCTGTACGTGCGGCGGTTTGCCCAGCGGAGCGCGGTTCTAGCGTTCAGGGTCACCGATGAGTTCCCGGCAATCACTGCGCACCGTCTCGGGTCCGCCGGTTTACCGATAGAGAGATTCAGCCACGTGTCCTACGTCCTGCACACTGCTGGGCTACTTCCAGACGCGCCACCCATCGAGCTGGAAGGACTTGCAGCGTCATGAACGAGCAGGTGCAGACGATCTATCTCGGTGTGCTTGACGGCTTGGCCACGATGGGACCGCGACCATTGCAGCCCCGGCTGGATCTGGAGGCTGAGGGCACCGATCTGGACGTATCCCTCACATCCCTCCTTGGGCATCTGCGGATGGCCGGCCCGAATGATCCGGTCAAGCAACGCTTCTCACTCCGGTTCGCCCTCTGGGACGACGCCGATGAATCAGCACCGTGGACGGACGGCCACACCCCGAGGACATCCGACAGACGCATTGCGATCTACCGCCGCCTCGGCCTGCCGGACGAAACCCACTCCGTGCTGACTTGCCTGTTTCCGATCAAGCACGACCGGAACGTCGTCATCGCCGACGACTTCGAACCCTGGTACACCCCACAACTGCGGCAGGCCGGAGCGTTCTACTGGCCCGCCTACGAGCAGTATCTCATGAACAAGCCGGGGTGGGACGCGGAGTCCGTCGCCGACCTGAGTTCCGCGACCACGGACATCGTGCAGCGACTGTCCGATCCGGCTCGCGCCGAGGCCTACCAGTCCAAGGGTCTCGTCGTGGGCTACGTGCAGAGTGGGAAGACCGCCAACATCACCGGTGTGCTGGCGAGAGCGATCGATGCGGGATACCGACTCCTGATCGTCATGACAGGGACCATCGATCTGCTTCGGGAGCAGACGCAACGCCGGATCGACATGGAACTCGTCGGGGTTGAGAACATAGTGAGAGACGCCGATCCCAATGACCCGGAGGCAATGGCCTCCGTCGACTATCAGGATGACCCCGACTGGGACAGGTTCATCACGCACGGCCTGCTGCCGTCGAGTGAGAACCGTCCGGACATCATCCGCCTGACGAATCGAACGGGCGACTACCGAAGTCTACGGACCGGCATCACCGCGATCGAGTTTCCGAAGCGCGACAACACGCTCCCGCTGAACGATCGGCGGAACCTCGACCACTGTTCGGCCCGACTGGTTGTAGTCAAGAAGAACGCAAGCGTGCTCCGCCGCCTCGTTCGCGATCTCAAGAGCATCAAGCCGAAACTCGCCGAGATTCCCGCACTCCTCATCGACGATGAGTCGGATCACGCCTCCGTCAACACAAGCAACCCGAGCAGGTGGCAGCAGGGGCGGCAGAAGCGGACTGCGATAAACGGTCTGATCTCGCAGTTGCTGGGCCTGCTTCCACGCGCCCAGTACGTCGGCTACACGGCGACGCCGTTCGCCAACGTGTTCATCGACCCTGACGATTCCCAGGACATCTTCCCGAAGGACTTCCTCATCGCACTGACCCGGCCACCGGGCTACATGGGCGCGAGCGACTTCCACGACCTCGACCCTACGACGGACGACGAGGATCACCCCGTTCCGAACTCCCGCGAGAAGGCGCACGTGCGCGACCTCGTTGCTCCGAGGGACAATCCCGCCGGTCGAATCGAAGAGCTACGACAGGCTCTCGGTATGTTCCTGCTCACCGGGGCGATCAAACTATTCCGGGAAAAGCACGGAGCACCGGCGTTCAGGCACCACACGATGCTGGCGCACGAATCGGTGAAGAAAGCCGATCACGTCGCTCTGGCCGACCAGATTCGCGAGGCCTGGCAGTTCGCCGCATTCAGCAGTCCGTCAGGACTCTCGTATCTGCGGGCGTTGTACCACGAGGACATCGTCCCGACCAGCAACGAATTCGGTCCGGGGAAGCTGCCGAGCACCTTCGAGCATCTGAAGCCCTTCATCGGTGAAGCCGTCTCCAGAATCACGCAGACCGGCGATCCCGTCATCATCATCAATAGCGACAAGGACATACGCAGGGAGACCATCGACTTCGACCGGCGATCCGTATGGCGGGTTCTCGTCGGCGGCGCGAAACTCAGCCGCGGTTTCACGGTCGAGGGCTTGACCGTCTCTTACTACCGTCGCAAAACTGCCCAGGCCGACACTCTGATGCAGATGGGTCGATGGTTCGGCTTCCGAAAGGGATACCAGGACCTCGTGCGGCTGTACATCGACCGCCAGCTACAGGCCGGGCCGAAGACCATCGATCTGTACGAGGCGTTCGGCGCGATCATGTACGCCGAAGAACTGTTTCGCGACGAGTTGCGGCGATACGCCGAATTGGTCGATGGCAAGCCGCAGATCACGCCGGCGCAGGTTCCACCGCTGGTGACCCAGCACCTCCCGTGGCTTCGCCCGACCGCGCGGAACAAGATGTTCAACGCTCGCCTAGCCGTGAGACGGCTGCAGGAGATAGAGCCCGTCGCCTACCCGAAGAACCCTGCCGACATCGAACACAACTACGACGCGATCCTCCCGCTGATGCAGCAGGCGAACCACCGAGCCGACTTCGCGTTCCCGAGAAAGTCTGGGACGGGCTCCTATCCTGCGAGGTACGGCGTTATAACCCACGATGCCCTGTTACCAGCGCTCGAGCAGCTCAAGTGGTCGGATCCGATCCACTTAGAGCCCGACTTGGCCTTCCTGCAGGAGATTCGCGGATCCGTGGACGACTGGGTCCTGCTGATGCCACAGCTCCGCACAGGAGCGAACCGCGTACTGCGCGGCCTCGGCCCGTCAAGCGTCTTCTATCGCAAGCGCAGCCGGGATCCGCTGTTCCAGGCGGTTAGCGAGCCGATACATCGGCACGCGGCAAAGAGGATCGCCGGTGTCACCGTGGACGAGTCGTACGAGGACAGCATCGCCAACGGTCTCCAGGCCAGTCGTCGCGGTGCGTTGATCATCTACCCGATCGTCGAGCAGCCGCTCGCCGAAAGTGACTACGGGAGCGAGGTCCCATCTCGTTCTTGCATCGTCGGACTTCGCATCGTTCCCCCGAACTCGGTCCGGAGATCCGACACACCGTACGTACGGTTCAGGGTGCATCGCGAGGACAGGGCGAGCGAGATTATCGTCCCTAATCCGGAGGCCACCGTGAATTGATCCAGTTGGCGCGGCTGGATCCACACGCGGAGCAGGCTCTCGGCGCACCTACTCGAGAACGTCGTCGATGGATCGTTGGATCTCGGCGTGGCGGTTGCGCAGCCCCTCGACGAAGATGTCGTCGGTCCAGACGTAGAAGCGGCCCTCCAGCAGCCCGTCGTGCAGGATGTCGGCGGCCTCGGCAGGCGGTTTCGCACGGCCGAATCGGGCTTCCAGAGCCTCCTGGCGCTCCTTGGCCATCTTCTCGTCCCAGTTGTCCCTCTCGGGCAGGGCCTCACCGGGGTTGCGCAGTCGCTCGGGGCGGTTGCGGGCCGAGCTGGTGATGCGCGTCCGCACCACGCCGGGGCAGAAGGCGGTGACGCCCACAGCGCTGCCCCGCTGGCGCAACTCGGCGCGCACGGTCTCGGAGATGGCCACCACCGCGTGCTTGGAGGCGTTGTAGGCGGCCAGGTTGGGCACCACGACGTGACCCGCCGAGGACGCCGTGTTGACGATGCGACCGGCGTCGCGGGCCAGCATGTGCGGCAGGAAGACCCGCAGGCCGTGGATGACGCCCCACAGGTTCACGCCGAGCACCCACTCCCAGTCCCGCGTGGTCATCTCGGCGGTGGGTTTGTGGATCCCCACGCCGGCGTTGTTGAAGAGCAGATCCACGTGCCCGTGGCGTTCCAGCACCGTCCCGGCGAGGGCGTCTATGGAGTCGGCGTCGGACACGTCGGTCGGCACCGCGGTGGCCTCGACGCCGGCAGCGGTCAGTTCAGCAGCGGCCCGGGCCAGCGGGGCCTCCTCCACGTCGGCCAGGACGAGGCGGCACCCGGCCGCACCGAACCGATCGGCGATGCCCCGGCCCAGGCCGCTGGCGGCGCCGGTGATGACGGCGACGTTGCCATCGAATGGGCCGCTGCCGACCATCTCAGCACCCCTTGTAGTTCATGGCCGCCGTGAGCACGTGGTCGATACGCACCAGATCGGCCTGGTCGGCCATCACGGTGGTGATGTCCTTGTAAGCCATCGGCGACTCGTCCACGAGACGCTCGGCCCGGCCGTGCTGCCAGGTTCGCCCGGCCATGGCCTCCCGGAAGTCGGCGATGGAGAGGTCTCGCTTGGCCCGCTTGCGGCTCATGCGGCGCCCGGCTCCGTGGGCCGCGGAGTCGTAGGAGTCCGGGTTGCCCAGGCCCGTGACCACGTAGCTGTCTGTGCCCATCGACCCGGGGATCACGCCGCGGTCGCCGGCGCGGGCCCGGATCGCCCCCTTGCGGGTGATCCACATCTCGCGGCCGTCGTGGGTCTCGCGGGCTGCGTAGTTGTGGTGGCAGTTGATGCGCTCCTGCTCGGCGGGGCGGCGGCCGACGGCCCGGCCCAGGGCCGCCAGCAGGGCATCCATCATGAGTTCGCGGTTGGCGAAGGCGTAGCGCTGCGCCCACAGCATGTGGTCCACGTAGCGCTCGAACTGCTCGTCGGTCTGCAGGAAGTACGCCAGGTCGCGGTCCTCCAGCGCCCGCTGCAGATCGGCGCAGAGGCGGCGGGCACCCTCGATGTGGCGGGTGGCCAGCCGGTTGCCGATGCCGCGGCTGCCCGAGTGCAGCACGCACCACACCCGTTCGTCGGTGTCGAGGCTGACCTCCACGAAGTGGTTGCCGCCGCCGAGGGTGCCGAGCTGCGGGCCGGCCTTGCCGAGTTCCTTGCGAGTGAGTGTTTCGGGATACGGAAGCGGATTGCCGTCGAGCCAGCGCCCCGCGGCCTTGGTGGTTCGGGGATGGGCGGCGAACCCGGCGGGGATGGCCTGCTCCACGTCGACGAGCAGTGGCTCGAGGCTGTCCGGGAGATCGGCCGCAGCGAGGTCAGTGCGCACCGCGATCATGCCGCAACCCAGGTCCACGCCGACCGCCGCGGGGATGATCGCTCCCTCGGTCGGGATGACCGATCCGACCGTCGCCCCGATGCCCACGTGCGCGTCGGGCATCAGCGCCACCGGACCCGAGACGGCCGCGCAGCGCGCCGACGTGAGCGCCTGCGCCAAGGTGCGGTGCTCCAACTCGCCGGCCCAGGAACGCACCAGCTCGCGATCGCCGGTCCGCCCGATCCGGTCCATAGCAGCGGCTACCGGCCGCCGGCGTGCACCGGCGCGTTCATGCCCGGCCCATCACTCGGGTCACCGCAACCTCGATCACGCGCCGGTCGGCTCCCCGATCGCTGGGGGGCCGGTAGCGGCGGGCGTAGCGGCTGACGCCCTCGGCGCAGCGCTCCGGATCGGCGGTCACCACCGCGGTGCCCTCCAGCGCCAGCCAGCGCCCGCCGTCTACCTGGCACAGCGTCACCTCCGTCGGGCCGGCCGCCTCCAGCAGTTGGACCTTGTGCGCCCCGGCGAAGCTGATGACCCTCGCCAAATTGGTCTCGCCGTCCCACGTGAACCCCACCGGCGTCACGTGCGGTGCGCCAACGGGGCGCGGGACGCTGAGCGTCGCCAAGTGGCGCTCGGTCATGAACAGCTCCGCCGCCGAGGGCAGCGCATCAGGTCTCCACGCCATGGGTGAGTCCTCCTCCGGACGCAGACGCAATCTCAGCGTAGGGGCGCACCGGGCTGGTGCCCGGCCGTTACGGTATGGGTCGACTTCCCGAACCCTCACGGAGCCGCACGACGACCATGGGCCTGTTCCGCAACACCAACACGCTGGACCGTCCGTTCACCCGCAACGAGATCGTCATGGCGACCGAGGACCTGCCGGGCGTCCCGGCGCGGACCACCGGCAAGGTGAAGATGGTGAACGGCTTCACCTGGCGGCGCTACTGGGTGTTCTTTGAGAACGGCGTGCAGCTCGGCTCCCTCGACAGCCAAGAACTGGTGCGCCCGGAGGACTGGGACCACTTCCTCGCCGCCCGGGCCGAACGCGAAGCCGCGGCTGCAGCCGCAGCAGCGGCAGCCGCGGCCGGTGCAGCAGCAGCCGAGGACACCGCAGCCGCCGCCGACGACGACGACAGCCCCAACGCCCGCCTCCGCGCCATGGTCCCCGCCTACCTCCTAGAGAGAAGCGCCTCCGCCCGAGCCCGCCTCAACGCCTGAACCGCGCCACGGCCCGGCCACTTCACGCCAGTAGGTTCTTGGATTCTTCGCGCGGAAGCCGCCACACCGCTCCGCGATACATAGCCTTGGCAGCAGGGCGAGGGCCACAAACTCTCAGGCGTCACTCACCCATGATGAAGACCGTTCGCCGACGGAGGAGAGAAGTCCATGCCCGAGGCAAACCGGCCTGAACTCCTTCCGGCCCTTCCCTGGGAGCGGCGGCATAAAGGTGTCCTATCACTACCGGGCGGCTACGACGGCTACCTGAATTGCCTCAAAGAAGTCTTCCAGTTCATCCAGGACTCGCGCCCACGACCGGACGAGCTCCGCGGCTGGCTCCAAGACCGCTACTCACTGACAGCCGGTTCCGCAGATCAGAAAATCTCATTCTTTCTCAAGCTCGGACTTCTGGAGAGATCCGGGGACCTCACAAGACTTGCCGAACCGAGCCTCCGTTGGCTCGAGACAGGTGACGAACCCACGCTCATCGCCCAGATGCACAGCGTGACACGCTTCATCGGAGAGATGCTGAACGAACTCTCGAGCGCACAAGCCGCAGGGTCCCCCTTGAAGAATCCAGACTTGCTCCGAGTAGCCAACGAACGTTACGGATGCGGCTGGAGCAGCGCCACCCAAATCGACAATCGCCGAGGCTGGCTGCAGTCAGCAGGCCTGATCACCGCAGGAGCCGACAAGCGACTGGAGGTCACCCAGGCTGGGCAAGATCTGCTCAACCGCCTTGAGATCTACACGCCCCCGCCCGTGTCAGCCTCGCCGGTTACGGATGGCCACCCATCAGCACAGGACGAGGTTGCAGAACCAGCCGCCGAGCCACGTCCCGAGACCGCGGCAACCACGGAATCAGGCTCGCTGGTGGCAGAGTTGCGAGCCTCTGCTGTGGACTCCAGCAACCCCACGCGGTTTGAGTTGGCAGTCCGCGACGCCTTCAAGTTCTTGGGTTTCAGAGCCGAACAACTTGGTGGGTCAGGCAAGACCGATGTCCTGCTAGATGCCCCGCGCGGCAAGAACCACTCGTTCCGCGTGACCGTTGACACCAAGAGTGTCCGGGCACACGGCGCATCCAAGGGCCAACTGCGAGATCAACAAGTCGACTGGGTGACGCTTCAAGAGCACCGGACGAAACACGCGGCCGACTACTCGCTGCTGATCGGACCAGACCCAACCGGCGAGCGAATCTTCTCGCGTGGCAGAGAATTTGACGTGGCAATCATGTCATCGGACGAACTCGCCCAGCTCTGCCTGCAGCACGAGAAGATGCCTCTCGGGCTGGGAGACTACGAGTCGCTGTTCACGAGGGGGGGAGCAGTCGACTCGAGTCCCGTCGACGAGAAGACAGATGAGGCGATCCGGCGACGCGACCTCGCCGAGGCCGTCAGCCGAGCGCTCATTGACGAATGCTCCGAAGTGGGTCCAATGTCTGCGAGAGATCTCTGGCTAGGACTGCGCCACGAGGAACACGCTTGGACGGAGGACGAGATCGCTGAGATGCTCCGCATCCTCTCCAGCGACCTCGTTGGTGTGGTGGACACCATTGGGGCAAGCGGTGAGACTGCCGTGACGTACATCCCGGCGACAAGTCTCGGGGTGGCACAACTCCGACTGCGCAAGCTCGCCGATGCACTCGGGAGCAGGGAGCCCTAGGCGAGCGTCGTCGCCTACACCGTAGAACGGCCCGACGGGCTCAGGCTCGCGTCACCTCGACCGCCGGGTTGTGGCCAACGGCTTGAAGGGCCTTCTGGACCTGGCTGATGTGAGAGCGATGGTCGGGGTTGGTCAGCCTCCGGACCGCTGACTCACTTACTCCCAACCGGCGCGCGAGTTCCACCTTGGTGATGCGCTGGGCGCGCATCGCAGAGTAGAGAGCAAGCTTGGCGGCCACGATGGTCGGCACGGCAACTAGTTCCTGACCAGCCCTTACGGCACGGGGCATCGGGATGTCCCGCTTCTGGTGGACGTAACCGGCCAAGGCAACGGCTAGAGCATCCCCCGCCATCTCCATCGCCTCGCGGCGATCGGCTCCGCCGGTGATCGCTTCCGGAACGTCGGGGAAGCTGGCAGCCAGATGCCCGTCCTCATCAGCCACGAGTTCGCAAGGGTAGGAGAAGTTCATCGCTCAGAACTCCCTCCGGTCAATGTCCAGTTGGCGGAGCATCGCGGCCAGTATGCCCTTGGACAATTCTCCCCGCCTAACCGTCGTGAACCGGGAGCCGATGTGTAGCCGACCATGGCTTCCCTTCCCGTGGCCCGGATCGAACCGGAACTCGTGACCCCTGCTGCGGGCATAGCGCCTGGCTCTCCTGATGAACTCATCACTTTCGATACCAGAATATACTAACTCGCTGTAGGATTTTTCCCTATCTTTCAGGTATATTCAAGTTCTTCCGATGCACCAGTCCGGAGGGCGGCCTCGGTGCCGGCGTCGGTGCCGGGGTCGGGACTGTCGGGGTCGGGGCTGTCGGGGTCGGGGCTGTCGGACTCGTAGACGGATGCGCAGTGCACCGTCGGAAGTTCGATGGCCTCCTGTTCCTCCTTCAGAATGCGCTCCACGTCACGTACGTCGTCGCACGACGGAATCATCGCTATCGACAGATCCTCACAATCCTCTGCATTGGACTCGTGCCGGTTCTGTCTTTTCGCGAAGTCGTACAACCACTCCGAGGAATCGACGACCGAACGCCAGTAGTAGTACGGAACCTGCGGTCGCGGATGGAAGACGTACGCCATCGTGTCGGCGAAGAACTCCGCTTCGAGCAGCCGGCAGTACCTCTCTCGAAATCCGGAGCGAATAATCGGATCGACGTAGACGCTGTTGTTCCTGTGGAATATGTGAGCCATCTCATGGAGGTAGATGTCCAGGAACGTGTCGTTGCAGTGCTTCTTCAGAATGCGTACCCGCGCGTGCAGGTGTGTTGCCGATCCGGCAACGCCCGGCTGGTCGAAGGAATCCACGAGAACGACAGTTGCCCGTTCGTCAGCCTCCTCCAGCCAGTAGTACGTGTCCCTCAGCCGCTCGATCTCGGGGTGGTCCGTCTGCAGGCACTGCTCGGGTTCGGTCTCCGCGCTGGCCGTCGCTGCCGCGAACGGCAACGAGCCCACAGCCCCGAGGACGAGCAGTGCTCCGATGATCGCCTTCTTCATGACGGGTCTCTTCTCCTGTTCGGCTCGGTGCTCAGTCGCGCCGGTCCGGACGGTGGGCGAGACAGGTGTGGCTGCAACGCCGCCGACAAAGTGGCAGGTCAGGCGACGTCGGCGACGGTGACCGTGCGGCCGGTCTTGGCGGATTCGGCTACTGCGAGGGCTCCGGCGAGCGCGGAGAGGCCCGCGGCTCCGTCGACCGTGGGGCGGCCGGTGCCGGCGATGGCTACGCGAAAGCCTTCGGCGACGATCTCGTAGAGGTCGCGGCGATCGGGGACCTCGATCTCGGTCATCTCGCTGCCCACGACTCGCCAGAGTGTGCCGGCGGGTTCCTGGGCCAGGACGCCGGCGGCAATCACGCAGGCCTCGGTGCCGATGACCTCAACGGTGGTCGGGCAGTGCTCGACGGTGTAGGCATCGTGGGTCTGCACCGGCACATCGCCGAAGCGCAACGCGGCCATGACCGCATCAGGCGGGCCACCGTCACCCGGGGTCGCCCACGGCCCCTGGCGGACCGCAATGGCCGAGGCCTCCGTGGCGGTCGCGCCCAGGATGGCCTGCGTCACCGACATGCTGTGGGTGGTGAGGTCCAGGATGGCACCGCCGCCGACCGGGTCGTGCAGGCGCCAAGCAGGAGACCGCTCGGAGACCATGATGGTGAAGCTGACCCGGACTGCCAGCGGCGTACCGAGGGAACCGGAGGAGACCAGGCGCTGGATCGTGCGGACTGTGTCGGCGCCCGGGAGATGATGGTTGATCGCCAGCACGACCCCGTGGCGCTCTGCGGCGTCGATCATCTCGCGGCCATCGGCGACGGTCAGCGCCATCGGCTTCTCGCACAGCACGTGTTTACCGGCGGCGGCCATGGCGATCGTCTGGGGTGCGTGACGCTCGTTGACACCGGAAATGAAGACGGCGTCGACATCCGGCCACTCGCAGGCCCGGTCGAAGTCGTCGGTCGAATGAACGAGCCCGTTCGCTGCGGCGAACTCGGAGGCCCAGGCTGCCGTGGAGCTGTAGACGAACTCGACGGAGTCCCCGCCGGCGCGGATCGCCGGCAGGACCCATCTGGCGGCGATGTTGCTGGCGCCGACGAGCCCCCAGCGCAGCGGCGGGCCGGAACTCACCGGATGACCGCCGCGACGGCTTCGAGGGTCTGATGTCGCCGCCCCCACCGGCGGCAGACCGGACGCGTCATAGGAACGTCGCGGGGTCGGCGTCGAAGGCCTTCTTGCAGCCGGGGGCGCAGAACCAGTAGTCGGCGCCGGCGTGGCTGGAGCGGTACTTGGCGTCGGCGATCAGCACCGTCATGTTGCAGACCGGGTCGACCGCCGTCGCCGGCGCCTCCGGCACCGCCCCCCAGCGGGACAACTCGCCGGAGGCCCGCCGAGCCACCAGGTCGGCCATGATCGCCACCGCCAGCTCGCGGTTGCCGAGCCGGCCCAGATCCAGCCCGGCCGGGGCCTGGATCCGTGCCAGGTCCTCTTCGGACACCCCCCGGCCGCGCAGGTTCTCCACGACGGCGTCGGCCCGCTTGTGGCCGGCGATCAGCCCCACGTAGGCGGCGTCAGTGGTCAGGGCCGCCTCCAGCGCCAGGTCGTCGTAGTGCCCCTGCGTCGCCACCACGATCGCCGACCCCACACCCACACCCAAGCCGGAGAGGTCGAGTGAAGTCCGCACCAACTCGGGCACCGGGTGCTCATCGGGGGAACCACCGTCGTCGATCACCGCCACGTCCCACTCCAGCGCCCGAGCCATCAGAGCCAGCGCGGCCACGGCCGGCGAGCGGCCGATGACCACGAGCTGCGGGCGGGGCGGCACGGGTTCCAAGTACACCTCCAGGGCACCGTCATTCTCACACGCCATCGGCACCGAGTAAGTCCCACCGGGCCCGCCGACACTCGACGAGCCGCAGCCGGCCTCACGGGCCCCCTCGCTGGCGTCCACCGAACCCCCCGACGGATCCTCCACATCGCCCAAGAGCAGCAACCGAGGCTCACCGTCCAGAAGCGCCTCCCGAGCCTGCACCACAACCGTCGGCTCCGCACAAGCGCCACCCAACCAACCGCGCACGGTCCCGTCCGCCAGGATCACCGCCTTCGACCCCTGCTGCCCCGAAGAAGGCCCCCGCCGCCACACCACCGTCGCCAGCACGAACGGGACTCGAGCCTCGGCCAGAGCAACAGCCTCCTGCAGCACGGACAGGGTCACGGCCGACTCTCCCCTAGCTCAGCCACGACGCCAGGCACCCAACAACCCAGGGCGGGGGGTTGAGGGTGCCGGACTGCGACGCCTGCGGAGCACGCTGAGCGTGCGAAGCGTGCGGAGAGGAAGGAGCGGACGGACACCCCAGCCCCCCGCCCGGACAGGCCGACAACTGAGGGTGGGGATGCCGGTGGACGCCGGAGGCGGCCATTCCGAGGCCGCCGGAGCGCCACCGGCAGCGCCGCCCGGGCTCTGCGGACCCCGGCGGTCGCGCATGATCGGCAGTTCGATCAGGACGACTCGATGGCGTCCCAGACCCGGTCGGGCAGCACCGGCATGTCGATGTTGCGCACGCCGAGGTGGGCCAGGGCGTCGATGACCGCGTTCACGTACGCAGCCGGTGAGCCGACGGTTGCCGACTCCCCCACGCCCTTGGCCCCGATGGGGTGGTGCGGCGAAGGCACGCAGGTCTCCAGCAACTCGAATCGAGGGGTCTCCCAGGCGGTCGGCACCAGGTAGTCCATGAAGTTGGACCCGATGCAGTTGCCGTCCTCGTCGAAGGTGATCCACTGCATGGAACTCTTGGCGAAGCCCTCGGTGAGCCCGCCGTGGATCTGGCCCTCCACGATCATGGGGTTGATCCGCACGCCGCAGTCGTCCAGCGCCACCATCCGGTCCACCTTCCAGACCCCGGTCTCGGCGTCCACCTCGACGACCACGATGTAGCTGCCGTAGGGGAACGTGAGGTTCGGCGGGTCGTAGTAGCTGACGCCCTCGAAGCCGTGCTCGAGGCCCTCGGGCATGTTGGTGTAGGCCGCGAACGCCACCTCCTGGATGGTCACCGACCGCTCCGGGGTGCCCCGCACCGAGAACACACCGGCGGCCAGGTCGATGTCGGCCTCGGCGGCCTCCAGCAGGTGCGCGGCGATCTTGCGACCCTTGTCCGCCAGCTTGCGCGACACCATCGACGTGGCGCCGCCCGCGGTGGGCGTGGAGCGCGAGGCGTAGGTGCCCAGGCCGTAGGGCGTGTTGTCGGTGTCGCCGTGCACCACCTTGATGTCGGTCACGGGTATGCCCAACTCGCTGGCCACGATCTGGGCGAACGTGGTCTCGTGCCCCTGGCCCTGGGTCTTCACGCCCAGCTTCAGGATGGCCTTGCCGGTGGGGTGCACCCGCAGCTCGGCCGAGTCGAACATCTTCAACCCGGCGATGTCGTAGGTGCGCGACGGCCCGGCGCCGACGGCCTCGGTGAAGTGGGCGATGCCGATGCCGAGCAGCCGCCCCTCCGCCCGTGCCGCGGCCTGCTCGGCCCGCAGCTCGGCGTAACCCACCTCGTCCATGGCCTTGCGCAGGGCGGTGTGGTAGTCGCCGGAGTCGTAGACGAAGCCGGTGGGCGTGGTGTAGGGGAACTGGTCCTCCCTGATGAAGTTCAGCAGCCGGAAGTCGGCGGGGTCCATGCCAATCTCGTAGGCCGCGGTCTGCACGAGGCGCTCGATGAGGTACGAAGCCTCGGTGATGCGGAACGAGCAGCGGTAAGCCACGCCGCCGGGCGCCTTGTTGGTGAACGCCCCCCGGCAGGTGACGTGCGCGGCCGGGAAGTCGTAGGACCCGGTCACGACGTGGAACAGGCCCGCCCGGAACTGCGTCGGCTGGGCGTCGGAGTAGAAGGCGCCCTGGTCACTGAGCACATCGGCCCGGAGCGCCAGGATCCGCCCGTCGTCGTCGAGCGCCAGCTCGCCGCGCATGTGGTAGTCGCGCCCGAACCCCGTGGAGATGAGGTTGTCGCTGCGCGACTCGATCCACTTCACCGGCGTGCCCAGCAGCAGCGAGGCGGCCGTGGCTACCACGTACCCGGGGTAGATGGGCACCTTGTTGCCGAAGCCCCCGCCGATGTCCGGCGAGATGATCCGGATGTTCTGCTCGGGCAGCCCCGCCACGAGGGCGAACAGCGTCCGGTGGGCGTGGGGCGCCTGCGACGTGAGGTACACCGTGGCCTGGCCGGTCACGGAGTTGACGTCGGCCACGACGCCGCAGGTCTCCAGCGGCGCCGGGTGCGAGCGCGGGTAGAACGTCTCCAGCGTCACCACCCTGGCGGCGGAATCGAAAGCCGCGTCGGTTGCGGCCTGGTCGCCGTTCTCCCAGGTGTAGGCCAGGTTGTCGGTCTGACCCTCCTTCTCGTCGCGGATCACCGGGGCGTCGGCGGAGAGCGACTGCTGCGGTCCGGTGACCGCCGGCAGCATCTCGTAGTCCACCTCGATGAGCGCGGCCGCGTCCGCGGCGACGTACGGGTCGGTGGCGATCACCGCCGCCACCTCCTGGCCCTGGTAGCGCACCTTGTCGGTTGCGAGCACCGCCTGGGTGTCGCCCGACAGGGTCGGCATCCAGGCCAGGCCGTGGGCATCCATGAGCTCGCCGGTCACCACGGCCACGACCCCGTCGACGGCCGAGGCCGCCGAGCTGTCGATGCCGCGGATGCGGGCGTGCGCCACCGGCGAGCGGTGGATGGCCATGTGCAGCATGCCCGGCAGGACCACGTCGTCGAGGAAGTCGCCCTGGCCCTCGATGAGCCGGTCGTCCTCGCGCCGGAGGACGCTGTGTCCGATGCCGCCGATCTCCGGCGGGGTGGAGAGGTCCGGGGTGGCGGTCATTGTGCCCTCCCTTCGGCCGCTGCGGCCTGAATGGATTTGACGATGTTGATGTATCCCGTGCACCGGCAGAGGTTGCCGGAGATGGCCCAGCGGATCTCGTCCTCGGACGGGTCGTCGTTGGACTCCAGCAGGGCGGCCCCCACGAGCATCATGGCCGGCGTGCAGAATCCGCACTGCAGGCCGTGGTTCTCCTTGAAGGCCTTCTGGATGGCGTGCAACTGGCCGTCGGCCTTGAGCCCCTCCACGGTGGTGACCTCGTGGCCGTCGGCCTGTGCCGCCAGCACGGTGCAGGCCTTCACCGGGACCCCGTCGAGCAGCACGGTGCACACGCCGCAACTGGTGGTGTCGCAGCCGATGTGCGTTCCGGTGAGGCCGACCGTCGAGCGGACGTAGTCCACGAGCAACTGCCGGGCCTCCACATCGTGGGACTGCGCGGTGCCGTTGATGGTGACGCTGATCTCCATGTCTGATCTCCTCCTCAGCCGGCCTGCGCCTGCGCCAGGGCCGCCTCGAGGCCCCGCCGGGTGTAGACCCGCACCACGTTGCGCTTCCATTCCGCCGAGCCCCGCACGTCGCTGCGCGGCTCGGAGGCCGCGGCGGCCGCCGCGGCGGCGGCGGCGAAGAGCTCGTCGCTCGGCGCCTCGCCCACCAGCAGCGCCTCGGCGTCGCCGGCCTTGCGGTTCACCGGGGCCACCGATGTCATGGCGATGCCGGCGGCGCTGATGGACCCGTCGCCGGCCAGTTCGAGGTGGGTCGCCACCCCGACGGTGGCGTAGTCGCCGACCTTGCGCTCCAGCTTCATGTAGGCGCCGCCGGAGGCTCCCGCCGGCACCGGCACGTGGACCTCGGTCACCATCTCGCCGGGGGCGAGGCTGTTGGTGAAGAAGTCCACGACGAAGTCGCCGATGTCGATGGACCGCTCACCGCCGGGGCCGGTCGCCACGACCGTGGCCCCCGTGGCCAGCAGCACCGAGTTCCAGTCGCCCTCGGGGTCGCAGTGCGCCACCGAGCCGCAGACCGTGCCGCGGTTGCGTACCAGCGGGTCCGAGATCCACGGGGCGGCGGAGGCGACCGCGCCGCCAGGCAGGTCCGAGGCCACGATGTCGGCGTGGCGGGCGGTGGCGCCGATGCGCAGGTGCCCGTTGGTCCGCTCCAGGACATCGAGGCCCGGGATCTCGTTGATGTCCACGAGCAGCGACGGGGCCGCGAACCGGAGCTTCAGCATCGGTATCAGGCTCTGGCCCCCGGCCAGGATGCGGGCGTCCTCACCCCCTTCGGCAAGTGCGTCGACGGCTTCGGCCACGGAACGGGCCACCGTCAAGTCGAACGACGGCGGGTACATGGCAACCCCCTATCGAGCCCGGTGTGGCGGGCTCCTGTATCCGGCATTACCGCTGGCGGTCGGACGGTTTTGACGGCCTCCAGTGCGTGCCGACTGTAGTCGTTGCATCTGAGGGCGTCAGGAGCGGGTCTGACGCTCAGCGGGTACGCGGTTGACCTCTGCGACTCCGGTAGCGGCGCCCGACCACCCGCCACCGGCAGGAGCGGCACGGTGCCACGGGCAAGACGGCGCAGGCGGGGAGTACCGTTTCGGGATCGCCGGAGTGCGCGAGCGTGGCGCACTCCCGCGGTGGAGTTGGTCCCGCAGCAACGCATGCAGGAGGGGAAGACGTGGCCGAGTACGTGACCGGGGCCGGGGCTCTGCTGGGCGAGTCCCCCGTCTGGGACACCGAAGCAGGCGTGCTCTGGTGGCTCGACATCGAGGGGTGCAACATCCGTCGCTACGACCCGGCGGGCGGCGCCGAGCAGGTCTGGCCGATGCCCGACAAGCCCGGCTCGATGGCGCTGTGCGGCGACGGCCGGCTGCTGGTGGCGATGCGCAACGGCGCCGGCTGGCTGGACCCCGCCGACGGGTCGTTCACCCCGTGGCTCGAGCTCGAGCCCGGTGAGGCGTCGAACCGGATGAACGACGGGAAATGCGACCGGGTGGGACGCTTCTGGGTCGGCAGCATGGACGAATTCGCGACCGAGGGAGTCTTCACCGGGAAGCTCCACCGCGTCGATGCCGACGGCACCCACACCATGGTGCGCGACGGCGTGGGGGTCTGCAACGGGCTGGCCTTCTCACCCGAGGGCGACCGGATGTATTTCGCCGACTCGATGCGCTCCACCGTCTGGCGCTACCGCTACGACCCCGACACCGGCCACGCCACCGACCCGGAGGTGTTCTCGGACTGGACGGGGCTGCCGGGGCTGCCCGACGGCGCCGCGGTGGACGAGACCGGCTGCTACTGGTCGGCCTGCGCCTTCGGCTGGTCGCTGGCCCGCCTGACGCCCGACGGCGACATCGACCGTCTCGTGGAGCTGCCCATCGAGATCCCCACGATGCCGGCCTTCGGGGGAGCCGACCTCGACACCGTCTACGTGACATCGATCGGTCCCGGCGCCGGCTTCCCGACGGCGCCCGGCCAGCCCCAGGCAGGCGGCGTCTTCGCCGTCGACGCCGGCGTCAGCGGCCTGCCCGAACCCCGCTTCGCCGGCGAGGGCTGAACGCCGACCGCCCCGATAGGTTCACGCCCCAGCGCGGCTGCGCACCGCCGCACACCGCCGACCCACGAGCAGGAGAAGACATGGCCCGCTGGCTCAAGACAGGAATCGCCGAGGACCTCAAGCGCGCCCGCGACGACCAGGTTCGGGACACGGTGACGAAGATCCTCGACGACATCGAGCGTCGCGGTGACGAGGCCGTGCGCGAGCTGTCGATCCGCTTCGACAACTGGGACCCGGCGGACTTCCGGCTCAGCGACGAGCAGGTCACCGCCGCCCTCGACGAGATCCCTGACGAGACTCTCGACGACGTGCGCTTCGCCCAGGCGCAGATCCGCAACTTCGCCCGGATCCAGCGCGACTCGCTGCAGGACGTGGAGGCCGAGACGCTGCCCGGGGTGATTCTGGGGCACAAGAACATCCCCGTGGGGTCGGTGGGGTGCTACGTGCCCGGCGGGAAGTACCCGCTGGTGGCGTCGGCGCACATGTCGGTGGTGACGGCCAAGGTGGCCGGCGTGGAACGCATCGTGACCTGCGCCCCGCCGTTCCAGGGTCGTCCCGCCTCCGCCATCATCGCCGCCCAGCACCTCGGCGGCGCCGACGAGATCTACTGCCTGGGCGGCGTGCAGGCGGTCGGCGCCATGGCGCTGGGCACCTCCACGATGGCGCCGGTGGACATGCTGGTGGGCCCCGGCAACCCGTTCGTGGCCGAGGCCAAGCGGCAGCTGTTCGGGCGCGTCGGCATAGACCTGCTGGCCGGGCCCACCGAGACGCTGGTGATCGCGGACGACACCAGCGACGGCGAGATCTGCGCCACCGACCTGCTGGGCCAGGCCGAGCACGGCCCCACCTCGCCGGCGATCCTGCTGACCACCTCGGAGCAGCTGGCGGTCGCCACGATGGCCGAGGTGGAGCGGCAACTCGGGATCCTGCCGACGGGGGAGATCGCCGGGACGGCCTGGCGGGACTACGGCCAGGTGATCGTGGCCGACGACGACGAGGAGATGGTGCGCATCGGCGATGAGATCGCCTCCGAGCACGTACAGGTCATGACCGCCGATCCGGACTGGTTCGCCGAGCGGCTCACGAACTACGGCTCGCTGTTCCTGGGCGACCGCACCAACGTGTCCTACGGCGACAAGGTCATCGGCACCAACCACACGCTGCCCACGCGCCGGGCGGCCCGCTACACGGGTGGGCTGTGGGTCGGCAAGTTCCTGAAGACCTGCACCTACCAGAAGGTGCTGACCGACGAGGCCTCGGTGCTGCTGGGCGAGTACTGCTCGCGGCTGTGCGCCCTGGAGGGATTTGCCGGCCACAAGGAGCAGGCCGACATCAGGGTGCGGCGGCTGTCGTGAGCGAGGGGAGCGGCGAGGCCGGCTCGGGGAGCCTGCCGGGCCGCGGGTTGCGCCTCGACGGCCAGCGGGCGCTGGTGACCGGCGCCGGGCGGGGCATCGGCCTGGCGTGCGCCGAGGCACTGGCGGAAGCGGGTGCGCACGTGACGCTGCTGAGCCGCACCCGCAGCGAGCTGGAGCAGGCCGCGGCGAGCATCGCCGCAGCCGGCGGCCAGGCGGACGTGCTGGTCTGCGACTGCACCGACGCCGAAGCTGTGTCGGAAATGATCGGGGGCGCGCCGGGGCACTGGGACGTGCTGGTCAACAACGCCGGCACCAACCGCCCGCAGACGTTCCTGGAGGTCACCCGGGAGGCGTTCGAGACCGTCATGCAGATCAACGTCACGGGGGCGTTCTTCGTGGCCCAGACCGTGGCCGCCAAGATGGCCGACGGCGGCGAGGGCGGCAGCATCATCAACATGTCCTCCCAGATGGGCCACGTGGGCGGGGCACGCCGCTCGGTCTACTGCACCTCCAAGCACGCCATGGAGGGCATGACCAAAGCGATGGCCATCGACCTGGCGCCGCACCGCATCCGGGTCAACAGCGTGTGCCCCACGTTCGTGCTGACCCCCATGACCGCGCCCTACTTCGAGGACGAGGCGTTTCTGGCCGACACGCTGGGGCGCATCCCGATCGGGCGTCTCGCCCAGGTGAACGACGTCACCGGCGCCGTGGTGTTCCTGGCCTCGGACGCCTCGGCCATGATCACCGGCTCGGCCCTCAAGGTCGACGGAGGCTGGACCGCCATCTGACACTCGGGCCGCTGCCGCTGGTGGGACCGTTCAGGCAGTCCCCAACCCGGGAGGATGAGGGACGCCGGGGGCGAAGTCCGGATCGATTACGCAGGCGAGAGACGGACACGCCACCGGCGGCCCCCGCCCGGACGGCCGCACTCCGGGCGACGGTGGGAGATCAGTGGATAGTGCGGCCTCCGTCGACCGGCAGCGCCTGGCCGGTGATGAACGAGGCGTCGTCGCTGGCCAGGTAGGCGATGGTTGCGGCGATCTCGGCAGGCTCTCCGAGACGCTCGATCAGGTAGCCCTCGATCGACCGCGCCAGGCGCGCCTCGGGGTCGTCGGAGGCGGCGATCACCGCGGCGATCATGGGGGTGTTCACCGATCCGGGGCACACGGCGTTGACCCGGATGCCTTCGGCGGCGTGGTCCTTGGCCAGGGACTGCGTGAGGGTGATGACGCCGCCCTTGGAGGTGGCGTAGGAGACCATGCCGACCAGCCCGCGCAGGCCGGCGAAGGAGCTGAGGTTCACGATCGCCCCGCAACCGCTGCGGCGCATGTGCCCGACGGCGGCCCGGCAGCCGAGGAAGGTGCCGGTGAGGTTCACGTCCAGGACGCGGTGCCACTGCTCGAGGCTCGTGTCCTCGGCGGTCCCGATTGCCAGGATCCCGGCGCTGTTGACGAGCACGTCGAGCCGCCCGGAGGACTCAACGACGGTGTCCAGGGCCGCCGTCCAGTGCGCCTCCACGGTCACGTCCACCTCGACGGTCGGGTGGCCCTCGGGCCCCTCCAGCCCCGGCAGCACGGCGGCCCAGACTGTGGCCCCCTCGGCGGCCAGCCGCTCCACCGTGGCGCCGCCGATGCCGCCCTCGGCGCCGCTCACCACGGCCACCTTCCCCTCGAACCTGCGCATCGCCGTCATCCCGCAGACGCTAGCGCCGGGTCCACGGAGCGCCCGGGGACCCGGAACGGCGTTCAGTTCAGCGCCGCTGCCCCGGAATCAGGCACGCATGCGGCGGCCGCCCGGCGACGAATCGGCGCCTACACGCCGCCCGTGTTCGGGACGTCGATCGAAATCGATCCGATACCCGCCGTCGACTCGGTGCCCTTCGTGTCGACCGCCTTCACGTAGACCTTGATGGTGATCGTCTGCCCGAGAGACGTCGTGACGCCGTTGATACTGCACCCGGTGAGGTCCGGGGGGACGACACCGCTGCGGTTGCAGGCCTGGTGCGGGAAGGTCCCCGAGGTGACCTCGGCCAGGACGGAGTAGTACGCGTGCGGATGGTTGCCCGGGGCCGGCTCCGTCCACATGACCAGGAGATCCACCGATTTCTCGCTCGCCGTCAGTCCGCTGCGGGCCGACCCGAACAGGGTGACGTTCCCGGGCGCTGCCGGTCCCGTCGCGGTCGCCGAGGGCGTCACCGCCGCCGACGTGTCCGTCCCGCACAACGAGACCAGGAGCGGCACGCAACCCGCCACCTCGAACGTGTAGGTCGTCCCGTTCTCCAGACCGGTGACCGTGCAGGTCGTCCGCGTGCCACAGTTGGTGGGCCCGCCTGCTGGCAGCGGGTTCGGTGTCACCTCGTATTCCACGCCGCGGGGCACCCCCGCGGTCCAGGTAATCGTCGCGGAGCCGTCGGAGGCCGCGGGGACGATGTTGCGCGGCGGGGCCAACCGGGCATCGGCGCTCGTCGTCACGAACGCCGACAGGGCGGCCTCACCGCACAGGTACGTGTCGTCGTCTTCCTCGACACATGCGGACACCTCGAACTGGAGTCTCTCGCCGTTCGCCAGGTCGTCGACCGTGCAATTCGTAACCCGCATGTCGTAGCAAGAGCCCCGGAAGGCACTGTGCTCACTGAGCAGAACGACATCGTAGAAGTCCGGCGACGGACCACTTGCGGGCGCTGACCACGAGACCGTCGCTTCGCCGTTGCCCGCGAAGGCCAGGAGGTCCGTCGGCGGCGCAGGCACTTCCTCGGTCTGCGCGACGGCCCCGGGCGCGCTCGAGAGAAGCGCCGCGGCGACCGCCACGACACACACCAACGCCGCCAACCGGCGCCGAGCGGGCAGGGATGCTTGTCGGCTCTCACCCCGCCCCGGCGTGATCTGATTCTCCGCGGTCGGTTCTCCTCGTTCCCGGCAACACTCCTGATATGAGGATGTAGATGTGTTTCTACTCATTTCAGCAGTGTCTTCGTGGTCCGATCATAGACATTCCGGCTGGATGCCGCCGCACAGCGCCAGTGTGGCCTCACCTGGTGTCTCGACGTCTCGACTGGACCGCGCTGTACGGGCAATTCCGCAAACGACCTGATGTTGCATGTTATATCTGACGACTGTCATATGGAGTTCTACATGGAGCCGGCGCGTCCGGACCGGAGGAGAGTTGGGCGGGAAGCGTCCGGGAGGGTTGGCGGCGGGGCGCCCGCCGGAGAGAGGGACCGTGAGGACCGCCGTGAGGATCGCTTCGCCCTGACCGCCGGGAAGTTCACCGCCGTCGCCCGCCGGAGCCTGCTGCTTGTGGCGGTCGTCGTGCTCGGCGCCTGCGGCGGCGGCGCTGACGACCCCGCCGGGTTGTCGGGCGCCGAGGTGCGGGAGTTGGTGCGCGCCGAACTGGCCGCGGCCCCCGCGCCGGCACCGGAGCCCGAGCTGTCCGCCGCGGAGGTGGCGGAGATCGTGCGCGCCGAGTTGGCGGCGGTGCCTGCGCCGGCGCCGGGGAGCCTGCAGTCAGCGCCGCTGAGGTGGAGGCGGCGATCGCCGCGGCGCTGGAGGACATGCCTCAACCCCCCGCGGCTTTGTCCGCCGCCGAGGTGGAGGAGATCGTGCGTGCCGCGCTGGCGGCCGCGCCGGCGCTGGGCGCCACGGAGGCCGAGCGCATCGCCCGCGGTGTGCTCGCCTCGATGCCGCCACGGTCGGACGCGTCGGCGTACACCCAGTTCGTCGTGGACAACGCCATCCACCGCTACGAGGCCGACGGCTTGGCCGCCACCGTGGCGCACTACAACCGGCCCGAGAGCGTCGACGGGCAGTGGTACGTGTTCATCGTCGACGAGTCCGACACGATCATCTCCCACTACCAGCCCGACCGCCGCGGCCTGGACCTCAACGGCTGGGTCGGCACCGACTCCAACGGATACGTCTTCGGCAGCGAGATGCTTGCCGCCGACGAGGACGGCCGCTGGGTCAGCTACGTGTACACCAACCCCGCCAGCGGCACCGTCGGTTCGGTCGCCTTCGGCCAACTCCACCTGAAGAACGCCTGGGTCAAACGCCACGACGGGCTGCTGTTCGGCTCGGGCTGGTACATCGACGCCGACGCCTTCACCCAGCAACTCGTCAACGTCGCCGTCGAGCGGTACCGCACCGAGGGCCTGCAAGGCACCGTCGACTACTTCGCCGGCACCGACAGCGCCCTGGCGGGCCTCGAATCCACCATCGACTACTACAACCGGGCGCCCGACGTGACCGGCGCATGGATCGCGTTCATCGCCCAAGCCGACGGCACCATCGTCGCCCACAGCGATCCCATCCAAATCGGCCGCACCCTCGAGGACCTCTTCGGCACGCCGAACCTCGACGCCGCCGCCGACGGCACCTGGATCATCCACCCCGACACCGGAGAGCCCCTAACGCTGCGCGTCTGGATCCGCGAACACGACAACACCCTCTTCGGCGCCGGCTGGCACGCCAACCCCACCGACTGAACCCACCCGGGCGCCCACCCGGCGCCGCAGGTCACATCGTCTCGTCGGCGCCGGACCCACCCCCGATGGCCCGCCGGTGCTGCGGCTCAGTGCAGGGCGATGCCGCCGGTGATGTCGAACTCGGCGCCCGTTGCGTAGCTGCTGGCGTCACTCAGCAGCCAGACGATGATCTCGGCAACCTCGGCGGGCTCGCCGAGGCGCCCCAGCGGGATCATCTCGCGCTCGGCCTTGGCGAGCAGCGCCGGGTCGGTCTGCTCGGTGAGCATGCGGGTGCGCATGGCGCCGGGGCAGACCGTGTTGACGAGGATCCCGTCGGCCGCCCCGAAGTTGGCGAACATCTTGGTCATCACCGCAACAGCGCCCTTGGTGGTCTCGTACAGCAGCGAGGTGGTGGTGAAGCCGCCCTCGTAGACCCCGGTGGAGGTCACGTTCACGATCCGGCCCCAGCCGCGCTTGGCCATGTCGGCCATGGCGGCGCGGCACAGCAGCAGCGGCGCCCGGGCGTTGATGTGGTACACGAAGTCGAACTTCTCGGCGGTGATGTCCTCCAGTTCCGTGCGGAACAGCACCGCGGCGGCGTTCACCAGGGCATCCACCCGCCCGAAGTGCGCCACCGCCTGCGGAACCACCGACTCCACCTGATCGGCGTCGCCGAGGTCCACGACGATGCCGTGCGCCTCGGCGCCCAGCGCCCGCACGTCGCTCAGCGTCCCCTCCAGAGCATCGGCGCGGTTGTCCACCAGGGCGAGCCGGTAGCCGCCGCGCTCGGCCAGGATCCGGGCCGCCGCGCCGGACAGACCGCCGCCCGCGCCGGTCAGGAGCGCCACCCGCTCGGGTACCTCGGAGTTGCTCATCGGTGTCTCCTTCCTCGCCGCCGTCTCAGCGGCGCGGCACGGTCGTTGCCTCGGGTGCTGTCACCGGCGAATGTCTCGGGCCCCACCGGCATGATCGGCGCGGCGGTACTCAGCCTGCCGCTTCTCCGGAACCCTCGAGTCCCGGGATGACGTCCGGCTTCCGGCGGCCCACGTCGGTGAAGTAGCGCTCGGGCACCTTGGCGGGGTCCTTGTAGACGTGCCAGGTGCACTTGGCGGTGCCGTCGTTGGGATACGTGGGCGGCTCGGTGACCCGCACGGGATAGCCGAAGTGGTCGATGGGCATGAGTTGCATGACCATGCAGCAGTTCACGCAGTAGTAGCAGACGCCCTTGGTGTTCCAGGCGTAGTCGAACTCCTCGGTGAACACGCCGAACTCGAACGGCGACTCCATGCGCGGTGGCGATCCCTCCACGGCGTCGACCAGCATCGACCTGCCCCCGCTGCCGCACGGGTCGAAGCGCCACGTGTAGCGGTCCTCGTCCTCGCTGAATTCCATGTTGCCGTCCCGCTCGGGGCCCACGAGGTGGCCGCGCATCGCCTCCATGGCCAGGTAGACGTTGGTCCACAGCGACTCCGACCAGGGGTTCTTCTGGATGTCGAACTTCTCGTAGCGCGACTCGAACAGCGGCCCGATGATGGCGCTCCAGAAGTCGCCGACCGCCTCCTCGCCCCAGTAGACGACCGCCTCGTTCAGCAACCCGTAGAGATGGTCCACGTCGCGGTCCTGCACCTGCCGCCAGACCTCCTTGAGTTCGGCGAGCGCCTCCAGCGCCTCGTGGCGGTCGTGCGCGCCGACGGCCACCAGGCAGCGCCGCATCTCGGCCTGGAACTCCTCCCAGCGCACGCTGGACACGAAAGGCCGCCCGTCCGGCAGGCGGATCAGGTCCAGCAGCCGCCGGTTCAACTCCAGAAGTTGCGCCCGGCCGACGCCCCGCTCGGCCAGGAAGGCGATGGCGTCGGGGATGAGTCCCTGGAAGAACCCGTGGATGACGGCCGCCTCGTCGTAGAAGAAGTCCACGTACTCGGCCGCCTCCGCCCACTGCTCGGCCTCGATGGCCTCGACCGCCCTGGTGTAGGTGGCAACCGCGTGGGACTCCCAGGTGGTGTCCGAGCGGACCCGCCGGCCCAGCGTCTCGGAGTACTGCAGCACCCCGGTCGGCGAGATGTCCGCTGCGGGCATCTCCGAAGCCTCGGTGAGCAACTCGCTGATCCATCCCGATGCGTCCTTGACCATTGGTCTCCCCCTTCGTGCGGCGGTGTCTTTCTTAGTCGATCCTCGGACTGCGCGGTCCGCCGGCGAGCGGGTGGGGCGCTGCCCTGGTCGACCGCTGCGCCGGCGGCGCGTTCGACCCGCTCACCGCGCGCCGGTTATGTACGCAACGACCTCCTCGGCCGTGGTGTCCGCCTTGTTCAGGTCGGCGACCAGATAGCCCCGGCGCAACACCAGGATCCGGGTGCAGACCGACCAGACGTGCTGCAGGTTGTGGGCGATGACGATCATCGCCCGGTCTTCGCCGGCCAGTTCGTTGATCATGTCCAGCACACCGGCGGACTCCTGCACGCCGAGGGCGGCCGTGGGCTCGTCGAGCAGCAGCAGCCGGCCGCCCCAGAAGGCCGCCTTGGCAAGGGCGACGATCTGGCGCTGGCCGCCGGACATGGTCTCGACGGCGGCGTCGAAATCGGGGAACTTGGCGGGGATCTCGCTGACCTTGTCCCGCGCCCGCCGGCGCATGGCACGGCGGTTCAGCACACCGAGGCGACGCCGGATGCCGCGCTGCAGGATCTCCCGGCCCAGGAAGAAGTTGGTCGCCATGTCGAACATCTCGATCAGGGCCAACTCCTGGTAGACGGTCTCGATGCCGGCATCGCGCGCCTCCGCGGGCGTGGCCACGTCCAGAGGCTTGCCGTCCAGGAAGACGTGGCCGCTCGTGGGGTGCTGAACGCCGGCGACGATCGTCACCAGGGTGGACTTGCCGGCACCGTTGTCGCCGACGAGGCCGACGACCTCGCCGGCGTTCACCGAGAAGCTCACGTCCTGCAGGGCCTTCACGGGGCCGAACTCCTTGGAGAGGTGGTCCACCACCAGCAGGGGTGCCTCGCTGCCGGCCACCGCGGCCGGATCCTGGCGAGCGGCCGACGTGCTCACAGCTCGAACCTCACTTCCGGCTTGCCGCGCCGCATCCGCAACTGGTCGAAGGCCACGGCCGTCACGAGCAGGCCGCCCCGCACGACCTCCTGCCAGAACGACGTGACCCGGATCAGCGTGAGCCCGTTGTCCAGCACGGCGAGGATGAGGATCGCCACAAGGGTGCCGCCCATCGTGCCGCGCCCGCCCGAGAGGCTGGCGCCTCCGAGGATCACGCCGGTGATGGCGAGGAGTTCGAGCCCCATGCCGGTCGTCGGCGCCGTGGCGCCGATGGACGACACCAGGATGAAACTGCCCAGCGCCACCGACAGGCCCGACAGGGCGAAGGCGATCACCACGTTCCGCTCCAGCGACACGCCGGCCAGACGCGCCGCCTTGGGATTGGCGCCCATGGCGTACATGTGCAGGCCGTAGCGCGTGTAGCGCATCAGCAGGGTGAAGAGCAGCGCCACCGCCAGCAGGATCAGTACGGCGACGGGGAGGCGCACGTCGGTTCCGGGGATGGTGAAGCGGCTCCGGCCCAGGAAGCCGAACCCGTCCAGGCGGATCGAGCGGCCCCCGCCGATCAACTTCGCCGCCCCCCGGAACGCAGCGAGGGTGCCGAGCGTGGCGATCAGCGAGTTGACGCGCAGCTTGGTGATCGCCACGGCGTTGATGGCGGCGATGCTCATGGCCGCCCCGATGCCCGCCAGCACGGCGACGCCCAAGCCGTAGCGGCTCTCAGCCACGACCGTGAGCGTCGTGCCGGCGAACCCGACGGCGGAGCCGACGGACAGGTCCACCTGCCGCGCCACCAGCAGCAGCGTGGAGGGCGCGGCCACGATGCCCACCACCGCGGCGTTCATCAGAACGTTGATGAGGTTGTCGGTCGTCAGGAAGAACGGGCTGGTGAACGTGAACACCATCCCGAGGGCGACCAGGACCAGGAGGCGGGCATTGTCGGGGCTGAACACCCAGCGCAGCAGTGACGCCGGCACGCTCGCCCGTGCCGCGGGCCCGGTGGCGGGCGCGTCCGGTTCGGGGACCGCGGCGGCGCCGGGAGGCTGCGCACCGGACGGGGCGGCGAGCCGGTCGGTGCCGGTCTCGCCGTCCCTCTCGGTTCCCACGCGGCGTCGCCTCGCCGGTTCCCTGCCGGATCGACGGGCTGCTACTCGGGGTAGTAGTCGTCGATGTTGGTCTTGTCGATGAAGACGTGGTCGATGAGGATCTCCTCGTCCACCGCCTCGCCCTTGGCGAGCGCGATGGCCGCGGGCACCGCGATCGAGCCGTAGCTCTCGGGGAAGTACGCCACGTCGCCGACCCAGTACGGGTTGTTGCGGATCTCATCGAGGATCGAACCGTCCGCGCCGTGACCCACGACCCAGACCTGGTCCTCACGGCCCGATCTCCCACCTCCGCGGCCGCCAGCGCCGTCGATGAGGATCTCCTCGCCCGGCATCGTAGCTCTCGGGGAAGTACGCCACGACGCCGGCAGTACGGGTTGTTGCGGATCTCATCCGAACCGTCCGCGCCGTGACCCACGACCCAGACCTGGCCCTCACGGCCCGCCACCTCCGCGGCCGCCAGCGCCGCGCCCGCATCGAATCGCCCGACGGGCTGATCACCAGGATCACCTCCGCCGTCGGCAGCGTCGTCAACAGATCCGTGAACTGCCGGCGCGTGTTCTCGGGCTGATCGCCCCCGCCCAACAGCGTGTCGATCGAGAAGTACTTGTCATCGGGCACCGGCCCGCAGACCTCCTCGAAACCGTCCTTGCTGCCCCCGGCCCGGGGACCGTTCACCGCCGGAATGCTCGGAATGTCCAACGACACATACGCGTCGTAGTTGCAACGTCGTAGTTGCAACCGAACTCCGCCTGGGCGAAGTTACCCAGACCGCGCCCGGACACCACGCCCGCGAAGTGATTGTTCGCCCCGATCCACACCCGCTGGCAGGGCTTCTCATCGGTGTCCAACGCGACGGTCGGCAAGTTCCCGTACGCCTCGCAGATCTCCGGCGCCGACTCCGGGAAGAACTGCCAGTTGATCATGGCGTCCAGATCCTGCACCGCCAGATTCCGCGCACACTCCAACGCCTCCTCGGCGCTGAAGTTGCTGTCACACTCCGCCAACTCCACACCGGCCTTCGCGGCCTCCACACGAATCGACTCGGTCACAATCAACACGAACGGATCCGCATCACCACCCGAGATATACCCCAGACGGATCACGTCCACCGTCGCCCGCAGGTGGCCGCGGGCCGATCGGGCTCGTCGTCCATGCGGCTCACCGTCCCGCCTGACCCACGACCCAGACCGCGGGCTCCGGCGCCCGCGGCGCCAGGATCACCTCCGCCCGGAGTCGGTCGGCTCGGCGGCAGGCGCGGGCGGTACGGCGCGACGTCCTCGGTGTCATCGGCGCCGCACGCCGCCGCAATCAGTGACATCACCGATCGGTGTCCAACGCGACGGAGACAATCGATCCGCATCAGAGCGGTCGGCTCGGCGGCAGGCGCGGGCGGCGGCGCGAACAGCTTGCGGAGTCGGCTCGAATGCCGCATGGGACCCCCCTCCCCTTGACACGCCGGCCGTGCACGGCTCTTCCCATGCCCCGGGAGTCGGCGCAGACTCAGGTCACGGTAGTTCGCTGCGCCCGCGGCTGCCAGAGGAGGCCGCCGTCGAGGTGGTCAGCCGAGGGAGCGGTAATCGGCACCCCACCGTCACCCCGGCGAAGGCCGGGATCCAGGTCAGCCCCAGGGGGCGGGGATCGGCAGGTCGGTCATGGAGAGCAGTCCGGGGCGGGCCGCGACGACGTGCGGGATCGTGTTGACCAGCGCAGCCATGGTGGTGGTCTGCGGGTTGAAGCCGGGGCGCACCACGGCGTGCAACTCGGGATCGCCGATGACGTTGTAGGAGTCCTCCGGGGCCAGGTCGATGGAGGCCAGGTCCACGTGCCCGAGGAACGTGGCCTGGAACCACGGCTCGTCGCCGTCGCCGGTAAAGCCCGAAGTGACCTGCTTGAAGCCGGCGGACTGGCCGGCGGCGATGGGCACCGCCACGGTGTCGATGGCCTCGGGTGCAGGGAAGGGATCGATGGTCTCGGTGAATCGCTCCACCGTGCGGCCGAAGCGCCGGGCGAAGGTCCGCATGGTGTGCGGGTAGCCGATGTGGCCGTAGATGCGCCCGGCCGCCACGCCGGCGGCGTGCTCGTCGGGCTCGAAGCCGAGGCCCAGGCGGCGCTGCACTGTGTGGCTGAAGCCCGACAGGTCCACGACGCGTTGCACCACGATGCGGTCCACGCGGCAGGCGGCGCCGGTCAGCGCCAGGCCCAGCACCTCGTAGATGTAGCCGGGGTTGGCGCCGGCGCCCATCACGGTGACGTCGGCCGCGCGGGCCCTGGCGTCGATGTCGGCGGAGAAGTCGGGATCGATCGCCCAGGCGTAGCCCATCTCCTCGGCTGTGCACATGACGTTCAGGCCGGCGTCCACCCCGGCGGCGATCTCGTCGGCGACCTCGGCGATGAACGAGGTCGTGGCGATCAGCAGCACGTCGGCGGGTGTGGCCAGCGCGGTCGCCCGGTCGGTGACCGTCACGCCGTTCGGCTCGCCGGTGGCCAGCTCACCGAGGTCCGCACCCACGAAGTCGGGGTTGCGGCTGTAGGCCGCCACCACGTCGCCACCCCGCCGGCCACCGACCAGACGGGCCACGTTCCGCCCCACGCCGCCAACGCCGCACAGCACAAGCCGGATCCCACTCATCGCTCACCTCCGCCGGCCCGGCGAATCCATCGCCGGCCGCACCGTTGTCCACTCGGGTTCCCCAAGACTGTCACACCGCTCGTGTAGGTTGCACACAGGTGTTGACCGGGAGGTTTTCCGCAGCGCGCCACGGTTGACCAGCACTTCGGGATCGTTTCGGAGGCGGCGTGAGCAGACCTGAGCGGCGGCGAGCAAGCACCTCCACGTCCAACTTCGGCGTCGGGCGGCGTGAGGGCCACGATGCCTCTGCCTTCTACAGCCGGTTCCCGGTGCCGGAGATCAGTGAGGACTCCGATGTCGTGCGCGCGTCGTGCGTCGACCGGCTCTGGGTGGGCGACGCCCGCGAGATGGACCGCTACGGCGACATCGTCGATTCGTCGGTGGCGCTGGTCGTCACCTCGCCGCCGTACTACGCCGGCAAGGAGTACGAGGAGGCCATCGGCGAGGGCCACATCCCCGCCAGCTACATCGACTACCTGGAGATGCTGCACGACGTCTTCGCCGAGTGCGTCCGCAAACTGGAGCCCGGTGGGCGGATCGCCGTCAACGTCGCCAACCTCGGACGGCGGCCGTACCGCTCACTCTCGGCAGACGTCATCGACATCCTCCAGAACCGCCTGAAGCTGCTGCTGCGCGGCGAGATCCTCTGGCAGAAGGCCCGCGGCGCTTCGGGCAGTTGCGCCTGGGGCTCGTTCCAGCGACCGGGCTCACCGGTCCTGCGAGACCTCACCGAGCGCGTGGTCATCGCCTCGAAGGGCCGCTTCGATCGGGCACGGCGGGCCCCTGCGCGAGCAGCGGCCAATCTGCCCGCGGTGGGGTCCGCCACAGCCGATGAGTTCATGGAGGCCACAACCGACGTCTGGGAGATTCGCCCCGAATCGGCCCGGCGTGTTGGACACCCTGCGCCGTTCCCAGTCGAACTGCCGCAGCGGCTCATGGATCTCTACACGTATCGCGGCGACCTCGTCCTGGACCCGTTCGCGGGCGCGGGCACGACGGCGGTAGCGGCGGTGCGGACCGGCCGTCACTATGTCGGCTTCGACACCGACGCCGGCTACCTCGACCTGGCCCGACAGCGCGTCGAGGCCGAGCGCGCGTGCGAGGGAAACCACGACGGGTTCCGGCGCTGGGAGATCTCAGTCCCGGCGACGACCAACGGAGCACGACCAGGCACCGGGGATCTGCAACTCCGTGCGCTGCACGAGGGGTGCAGCGCGAGTCGCATGGCGCGCCTTCTGATCCACGAGGCTGGCTTTTCCGAACTCAAAAGAGATGTAACATGTTCAAATAACATTAAAGTTAGCTACTCTGCTCGCAGCTTGCGGGGGCTCCTCTGGCGATTCGATGTCTGCGGAATGTTCACGCAGGTGCGCGAGAAGGGACTCGAGGCGAATCCGGAACTCTGGAAGGCCATCGGGAAGGCAACGATGCTGCACCTGACCGATCCTGCCCCGCTGGTCATTCTCACCACGGGGCGTCCGGCTCCGGGCAGCCCCGGGCACAACGCCCTCGCCGGCGTCACCGGAGAGGGGAAGGCGATCACAGAAGTTGTCGACCTCAGCCAGGCCGGCGCGGTCGCCCGCCTCGCAGCCCTGGCACGCTGATGATCACGGCCCGATGAGCGACCTGGTCGACTGGGATCGCAGGCGCCCTCGTGTCACGTACGCCCTGATTCACCAACGTAGCGACCCCGGTGAAGTACTGATCGCCGAGGACGAGGAGAGCATCGGTCAGGCCATCGCCCGCCACGTGATTGCCAGGACGTCCCCGAGCCAACTCGGTTCGAGCGTCGGTGAGATCCGCAGCGCCCTGCTGGAGCGCCGATGGGCTGACGCCATCTTGGCATGGATGGAAGCCACGGGTCACGTGGTGGACTGCTATCCCGACGAGCCGATCTGGGGGCCGGACTCGGAGGAGAACCCCATCGAGTTCGAATTGCAGTTCACGCCCCTTTTCGACGATTCCGGTGCCTGACGACAGGACAACCATCACCGAGTTGGCCACCGCATTGGGGGCGACCGGCTGCGGCTCGCTCCAGGAGGCGATGTCCGAACGTCCCGGAAGTCTGGCCATCGGCGACGAATCCTGGGAGCGGCTCGAGCGCATCCTGGCGGGCGGCAAGTACACGGGAATCGCCTTGGCGGCGTTCGCCAACGGGCAGTTCTTCGCCCGCTACCCGTCGGGGCTCGACGGGAGGACACCTCGGCTGATCGAGTGGAGCGGCGACCGGCGGATCCCCGGCGACCAGGCCGTCCCCGCCGACCTGCTCGTCGACCGGGTCTACATGATCAGCTGCAAGTACCTGTCGCAGATCCTGCACAACACGGCGCCGGCGCGGGTGTTCGAGGACATCCTCGCCCCCTCCTCGCAGGCGCGACACCCCGACTGGTTCGCCGAGCTGGCGCCGCGCCAGCATCTGGCGCTCTACCGCGGCGCGCTCAAGCTGCTCGGCCTGGACGGCATGCCGGACACGCCCGGTTGGCTCGACGCCGCGCAGCGGAAACGGCTCCGGGACGCCTTCCGGGAGCACGGCAGCCGCGGCATGCCCGGCGAACTGCGCGCGCCGTACGACGCCCTCATCGCGGCGGTGAGCAAGCAGTCGGCCGAGTGCTGGCAGGAGGCGCTCCGGGAACCGGCGCAGCAGGAGCGCATGCTGTGGCGGTTGCTGCGCACGTACTCCGCGACCTACTACATCCTGGGCATCGACCGGCGCCGCACGATGCGGCTGCGGGTGATGACGCCCTGGGAGTGGCGACAGGCGTTCGAGTTCCGCTCATTCGCGGTGGCGCCCGACGGTCGGGGCCAGCCGCGGGTGAACTGGACGGCCCGCTACCGGGACCGGTCGAGCGGGGACCGCCGCGAGGTGCGCGGGCACGTGGAGATCCGCTGGAGTCACCGGCCGTTCTGCGGCCCGCCGGAGGCGAAGATCTATCTGGACACCCGCCACGACGAGGTGCCCGGCTACGTGCAACTCGACGGGCGCGGCCCGGGGCACGAGCAATTGCGGCTGCTGGACAGCGGCTGAGCGTCCCCGCTAGGGGCATATCGTGCGCAGGGGCAGTTCGGCGACCTCGGCCAGCACATCGCGCACCTCGACGGCGCGCACGGCATAGCCCACGTCATTCCGGTGCCGCGAGGTGGCGAAGACCATCCCGACGACGGTTCCGTCGCGGTTCAGCACGGCCGCACCGGAGTCGCCGTAGCCGCCGTCGAAGGCCAATTCCAGGCCACGTCGGGAGACCCGGCGCGTCTCGTAGATGTCGTCGATGTTGGCCCGGATCCGGCGGGTCACCTGCGCCGGCTTGGCGACCAGTTCACCGCCCACGGACGCAGAGGCCACAACACCGGCGCTGCCCGCCGCCGCAAGGTCGGCCCGGTCATCGGTCGCCAGGGTGACCGGATCGGCCGCCAGTCCCGGCACGCGGAGCGCGGCGACGTCGAGCGCCGCGTCGAATGCCACGACGTAGCTATTGCGGGTCTCCCCCGCGCCGGTCGTGACCGCCACCTGTCGCCGCCCGGCCACGGGATGGGCCGCGGTCACGACCAGATCATCGGCCACGGCAAACCCGCTGGCCACCGACCGCCCGCCACACCCCGTCGAGATCACCGAAACGAACGACCCCGCCGGCGGCGCCTCCCGCAGCACCCCCCACAAGGTCAGACCCACGGCAAGCCCGGCGGCGGCAAGCAGGGCCCAACGCAGCGGTCGTCGGGCGCGTGGGCTGCTCCCGGCAGCCGGCTCGTCCGACCGCCCCACCAGCATCGACACGGCTCGACCCTACTTTCGAGCCCGGCGGACAGCTCCGGCAATCCGACTCCCATCGCCAGCCGAATTCTGGCATTCCAGTGTCATACTGAGTAGAGTACATGTATGACAATGCTCAGCTTCCGGACCGACGAGGAGCAGGTCGCCGGGGCCACCCGCTGGGCGGCAACCCTCGGCATCGACCGGTCAGAACTCCTGCGTGAGGCACTCCGCCGGCACCTCCAGCAACTGGAGGCGGAGCAGGACGTTCTGATCTACGAGGAGACGCCCTTGACGGAGGACGAGTTGGCCCTCGAAGAGATCGCCCACTGGCACCCGAACGAAGACTGGAGCGACTGGGCCGATGCAGCGGGGTGAGATCTGGTTCGCCCGCACACCCGGCGGAGATCGGCCCGTTCTGGTGCTCACCCGTGACCCGGTGGCCGACCGGATCGACGCGGTGGTGTCCGCCGCTCTGACGCGCGCGCAGCGGGGAACCGCCGCCGAGTTGACGCTGACGGCACGGCGCGACGGCGTGCCGCAGGACTGTGTCGTCAACTTCGACACCATCTACACGATCCGACGAGATCACTTTCGCCGCCGTGTCACGACACTCTCGCCGGGACGCATGGCCGATGCCTGCCGAGCACTCATGGCGGCCACCGGCTGCTGAGACTCCCTCGTCCCGGAGGCGGCCGCTAGCTTGTGCGGGATTGTGCCGCCCAGCCGGGGGAGAGCCATGCGATCCGGACCCATCGACATTCACGCGCACGTGCTGCCCGAGAACTGCCTCGCCATCCCGACGGCGACGGGGGAGTTGCAACTGCGCGAGGTGAACGGCGAACTGCACCTGGGGAACCTGTCGCTGTCCATCCGGACGGTGACGATGTACGACCTGGACATGATCGTCGAGGACATGGACACCTACGGTCTGGCGGTGCGGGCCATGTCGCCGCCCCCGTTCACGTTCGCCCTGGACGCTCCGGCGGACCGGGCCGCCGCCTTCGTCTCGGAGGTGAACGACGGCCTGGTGGCGATGTGCGAGCAGGCGCCCGACCGGCTGCGGGGGCTGGGGTCGCTGCCGCTGGCCGACCTGGACGCCGCAATGGCGGAGCTGCGGCGCCTGGCGGAAATCGACTGGGTGCGCGGCGTCACGGTGCCGCCGCTGGTCAACGGCGTCTCCTTCGAGACCGATCCGCTGGGGCCGATCCTCCGGGAGGCGCACCGGCTCGGGATGTGCATGATCGTGCACCCCATGCAGCTGCCGGGCCCGGGCCTCGGCCATCACTACCTCATCAACCTGCTCGGCAACCCCACCGAGACGGCGGCGGCCATCGGGGCGGTGATCCTCTCGGGGCTCGCCGACGAACTCGACGGGCTGCGGCTGGCCTTCCTGCACGGCGCCGGCTGCGCCCCCGGCATCCTGGGCCGCTGGGACCACGGCTGGGGCGCCCGCCCCGACGTGTCCGCCGACTGCACCCGGCGGCCCAGCGAGGTGTTCCGGGACCGCATCTGGGCCGACAACCTCACCCACAGCGCCGACCACCTCCGCTTCCTGGCATCGGTGACCGGCGCCGAGCGCCTCGTGCTCGGTTCGGACTACCCGTTCGACATGGCCGCCAAGGACCCGGTGGGTGCCGCCGAGGCGGCCGGGCTGGAAGTGGAGCAACTCACGCGCAACGCCCTGCGGTTCCTGGGCTATTGACGGCTGACCACGGCGGGGCGCTGACCCCGCCGCAGGGCACCGAACATCCCCCGGACCGGCGCCGGTGGCTCCTGCTGGCCGGAATATGGGCGATGTACGTCGCCTTCGGCCTGGTCGTGGCGTCGCTGGCGCCGGTGCTCACCCCGCTCGGCGAGGACCTGGGGCTCAGCAAGTCACGTCTCGGCGCCATCCTGGGGACCTGGCCGGCGGTGTTCATCTTCGCCGCGGTGCCGTGCGGGCGCCTGCTCGACCGCATCGGGCTCCGCTGGGCGCTGTTCGCCGGCGGCGTGCTGATGGGCCTCTCGGGCGTGCTGCGCGGGCTGGCAACCGGGGACATCACGCTGTTCGTGGCGGTGGGCATCTTCGGCCTCGGCGCCCCGATGATCTCCAACGGCGCCCCCAAACTCGTCGTGAGTTGGTTCGGGGAGAGCGAGCGCGCCAAGGCCACCGGGATCTACGTGACCGGTCCCGTGGTGGGGCAGGCCGTCGCCCTGGCGGCGGCCAACAGCGTCATCGTTCCCGCAGTGGGCGGCAGTTGGCGCAGCGTGCCGCTGGTGTTCGCGGCGGTCACGGGTGCCGTCTGCGTCCTGTGGCTGGTCTTGACGGCCCGGATCGACTCCTCGACACCGCAGCCCGGCCCGGGCGCCACCGGTGGGAGCACCGAACTGGCGGGCGTCGCCGCCCTGACGCGCAATCCGGTCATGCGATTGGTGCTGGCCATGGCCGTGGCCGTCTTCTTCGTGAACCACGGCCTGAACAATTGGCTGCCGAAGATCATCGAGGACGGCGGGCTGTCGGCCGAGAACGCCGGCTACCTGACGGCGGCGGCGTACGCGGCCGGGTTGCTGGGCCCGCTGACGCTGCCGCGCCTGGGCAACCGCTACCCGCTGGCCGCGCCGGTGGCCGTCTCGCTGTGCCTGGGAGCCGTCATCGCCATGCTGACGCTGGTCTCGGGCCTCGCTTCGACGCCGTTCCTGGTGCTCATCGGCGTCCTGCGCTTCGGGCTCATCGGGCTGTGCCTGCTGGTGCTCATGCGTGTGCCCGGCGTGGACGGCCGCAACATGGGCATCGCCAGCGGGCTGTTCTTCATGGCCGGCGAGATCGGCGGCTTCGGCGGGCCGTTCGCGGTGGGCGCCATCGGTGACGCCACGGGTGGCTTCGACGCCAGCCTGCTCACCCTCACCGCCTCCGCGGTTCTCGTCGCCGCCCTGTTCGCCGTGATCCACCGCCGCAGCGCCCGCGAGGAGGGCGCGATCCGGGGCCGACCGGTGCACGCCGAACCGCACGCTCCCGTGGTCTGAGATCGGCTGGCGCGCCGGACAGCCCTGGCAGGCGCGTCGATCGGCTACGGGTGATCGTTGTCCAGTGGGATTCCGACGACTTGGGCGACGCGCTGGAAGTCGGCGTCGGAGGCGAGCAGGGTGGTGTTGTAGCGGTGCGCGACCGATGCGATCATGCAGTCGATCATGCCGCGTGGCGTGACGCCGTTGCGACGGCACGTCCGGTAGATCCTCGCGGCGGCGTCGAAGTCGACCACGGCATCGAATCGCAGCAGGACACACCGACCGAGGAGCCGGCGGAGTTCCTGCTCGCGTGCGGAGTTGCGGGCACCGGCCGTGACCTCCATGATCACCGGCTCAGTTACCGCAATCTCGGCATCAGTTGCGATGAGTTCGCTCAAGCGGGCATCGACGGTGCTGCCGGTGGCCCGGTCGAACTCGACCCAGGCGGACGTGTCGACGAGGATCACGCCATGTGGGCTGCTGCGGTGTCCGCGGGGATGTCACCGATGGCGCGAGCACCTCGCATAGCGAGGGCCTCCTCACGGCTCATCGGCTGACCCGCAAGGTGGCGCAGCGCAAGGTCGACCGCCGCGGTCTTGGTGTGGACCCCGAAGCGGTCCATGATCGCCTCCACGTAGGTGCTCTCAAGTTCGATGTTGGTTCGGATACGGCTCATACACTAATCATACACGTCATGTGTACAGACGGTGTATTCACCGAGCGGACGAACCGCTCCGGCGCGCCACGGATCATGGATATCACCGCCGCACGCTCGGTCTTGAACGCCCCTTGCACTCTCATAGCAACCGGTTTGCGTGAACTCCGGATATGCTGGCATATATGCAGCGGACGACCGTCATGATTCCCGATGACCTGGATCTGCGTCTGCGCCGTGAGGCAGAGCGGCGCAACATGACCATCTCCGAACTCACCCGCGAGGCCATCGAGCGCCACGTCGGCGGGCCGCGCCGGTTGCGAGCCGCCGGCGCGGGTCGCAGCGGGCGCGACGACATCTCCGAGCGCATCGAGGAGATACTGGCCGCCGAGGTGGCCCCATAGCCGTCCTCGTCGACGCCGGCCCGCTGTACGCCTACGTCGACGCCGACGACCGTAATCACGGCGCCGCTCTGGAGCTACTGCGAAGCCATCCTGAGCCGCTGGTGGTACCGACACTGGTCATCACCGAGGTGGCCTACCTGGCCGGGACGCGGCTCGGCGCCGGCGCCGAGGTCCGGTTCCTGGGAGATCTGGCATCCGGTGACTTCATCGTCGAACCCGTCGCCGACCGTGACTGGCTGCGGATAGCCGAACTCGTGGCCCGCTACGGCGATCTCCCGCTCGGCACCGTCGATGGCTCGATCGTCGCCGCCGCCGAACGCCTCGGGATCACGCAGGTGGCGACCTTCGACCACCGCCACTTCACCGTCGTTCGCCCCGCGCACGTCGACGCCCTGCAGATCCTGCCCTGAGCGCCATCAGCCACGGCGCGGGCGGCACGGGGCGGCGTTCATCGGAACGCTTGTGCGCTGCCCGGATGCTCGAGCCGAGGCGCACCGGTCCGACCGACCCCCAAGACGTGAACCCAATGGCCGGCAGCCACTACATTGACCCGGCGCGGGCGCAGGAGTGAGGGCCGCCCGGACCGACGGCTGGAGGGCATCACCATGAAGGAAGCGTTCGGCGTTCTCAACACCGACTGGCGTGAGGGGATCAACTGGCAGGAGGTCCGGGAGTGGCGGCTGCGGCGCGCCCGGGAGGCCATGGCCCGGCACGAGCTCGGCGCCATGCTGCTTATGTACGACGAGAACATCCGCTACGTCACGTCCACGCTGACCCCGGGCTGGAACCAGCTGAAGCCCGGCCTGCGCTACGCCGTGCTCGTGGAGGGCCGTGAGCCGATCATCTACGAGCAGGGTGACATCGGCTACCACCTGCGGGAGCACTCGCCGTGGATTCCCAAGGAGAACGTCCGCTACTCCTACGCCTGGATCAAGGGCGCCGCCGGGCCGGCCGCCAGCTCGCAGGTGGCGAAGTTCACCAACGCCCTCATGGCCGACCTGGAGGAGGCCGGCGTGGAGGACAAGCCGCTCGGCGTGGACTTCATGGACCTCAACATGATCCGGGTGTTCGAGGAGCGGGGCATCAACTGGACCGACGGCATGACGCCGATGATGGAGGCCCGGGCCATCAAGAGCCCCAACGAGCAGAAGGCCATGCGGATGGTCGGCTCCATCTGCGACGTGGTGCACTACCAGTTCAGCCAGTTCCTGCGCCCCGGGCTGACCGAGAACGAGGTCACCGCCTACGGCATGGAGCAGCTCTACAACATCCCGGGCATGGAGAACGTGGAGGACGTGATCGTCTCCTCGGGCCCGAACGCCTGGCCCAACTGGCGCAACCACGGCGACCGCATCATCCGCCCCGGTGAGCTCGTCATCATCGACTTGGCGGCGCTCACCTGGAACGGCTTCAAGTCCTGCGTGTACCGCACCTACTGCGTGGGCGGCAAACCCACCGACGAGCACAAGCAGTACTACGACCTGGCGCTCAAGTGGCTGAACGACTCCATCGAGGCCACCCGGCCGGGCGTCACCACCGCCGACATCGCCGGCGTGTGGCCCTCGGCCAAGGAGATCTGGGGCTACGAGGAGGAGGACGAGGCGGCCGCCAACCTCTGGGGCCACGGCCTCGGCCTGGCGCAGTACGACATCCCGGTCATCTCCCGGATCTGGTCGCTGGACCACCCGGTGGAGATCGAGCCGGGCATGGTGTTCGCCCTCGAGACCCAGCACGGCAAGCTGCACGAGTTCGGCGTGCGCCTCGAGGAGATGCTGATCGTGAACGACACCGGCATCGAGATGATCTCGACGCCCGCCCCGGAGATCATCGCCGTCGGCTGAGCGAACCGAACGGCACCGGTCCCCGGTCGGACCCGCAGCAATGAACCCGCGGGTCGTCCGGCTGGACGACCCCGAGGGGCTCGACGTCCCGACCGTCGGGGCCAAGGCGGCGAACCTCGCCCGGGCGCGGCGGGCGGGGTTGCCGGCGCTCGACGGTTTCGTCGTCACCCTGGCCGCCTCCGTCGGGCCGCTGCAGCACGCCGCCGAGGAGTTGGCCCGGCGCGGCTCGGGGGCTGCCCGGATGGTGCTGCTGCGCGACGAACTCGACGAGGGGCTGACAGCCGAGATCGCCGCTGCGGCCGCCGGGCTGGCCGAACCGCTCATCGCCCGCTCCTCCAGCGCGCTCGAAGGAGAGGGCACCTGGGCGGGGGCGTTCGCCTCGCTGCCCGAACTCCGGCGGGAGGAGGTGCCGAAGGCGCTGCGCAGCGTGTGGTCGGCGATGTTCACCCTCGAGGCGCTGGAACGCTTCGAGGCCGCCGGCATCGAGGCGGGCAGCGCCGGGATGGGCGTGCTGGTGCAGACCGAATTGGCGCCCGACTGCGGTGGCGCCGCAACCGTCGACGAGATCGGCGCCGTGAGCATCTCGGCGGTGAAGGGGTCGCCGCGGGACCTGCTGGCGGGCTGGGTGGCGGGCGTGCGGGCCACGGTGGGGCCCGACGGCAGCATCGCCGGCGCCGAAGCCGTGGATTTGATCGGCGCCGCCACGCTCGGCGAGGTGGCCGCGCTGGCCCGCCGCGCCGCCGAGGAGCTGGACTGCAACCTGGTGGAGTGGGCTGTCGTCGGCGGCTCAGCGGTGCTGCTGCAGGTGCAGCGGACCGTGACGGCGGCGCCGAGCGACGCCGTGGTGATCCCGGCCGCCCTGGGGCATCCCGAGGCCCGGCGCCTGGCCCGGCTGGTCATGTCCTATCCGGGGGCATTGGGTGAAGAGTTGGTGTTGGGCTGGGCGGCGGCGCCGGTCGGTGGAGGACCGGCACGTTCGGTTCCGCTCGAGGGCGACGCCGGCCAGCCCTTGGGGGAGGGGCTGGGGGGTCTCTTGGTTCGGGCCCGGGGTTTGAGTGCTGAGTTGACGGCTGCTGCATGGGGGCGGTCGGCGGAGGAAAGTGCTTCTCTTGCTCGGTCGGTGCTTCGGCGGTTGCGGGGGGATCGGCCCAATGAGTCGATCGAGGCTTTGGGGGGCCTGGCGGCGCCTGATCCGGTTGGGGCCGCGGAGGTCCTGGCGATCATCGAGCGGCTCGGCGATGCCTTGGACGACCCGCACGGGGTCTGGTATCACACGACCGATGAGTTGGCCGAGATCCTCGACGGCACCGCATCGCCGGATCGGGGGCGTGTCGGGCGGGACCGCTGGGAGCCGTTCCTGGCCGGGGTGGCGGCGCTCGGCGGCGAGGCGCGCAGCGGGATCGGAGCCTCGGGGGGCATCGGGGCCGGCCGGCTGGTCTGGGTGTCGAGCCCCACGTCGGTGGATCATGTGCGCCCGCGGGACGTGATCGTGGTGCAGTACCCGCTGCCCAACTTCGCTCCCCTGCTGTGGGATGCCGCCGGTCTGATCGCCCTGGGTGGCGCCCCCTCGGCACACCTCATGGAGGTGGCCCGATCACTCACCGTGCCGGCCGTCGTGAGTTGCCCCGCCGACGACCTGTTCGGTACCGGGACGTCGGGTCGCAGGGGACCGGACGCCCCGCTCCACCTCGGCACCGTCGATGGGGACGAGGGCCGGGTGGCCGTCCTGGAGTTGTGATGGGCTCGAGCGATGCCGACCGGCCCCGGGTCGGGGTGATCGGCGTGGGGGTGATGGGCGGCGCCATGTCGGGTCACCTGGTGGCCGCTGGGTTCGAGGTGTGCGGCTACGACGTCGAGCCGGCGAAGGTCGCCGCCTCCGCCGCGACCTCCGTCGGCTCGGTGGCCGAGGTGGCCGCCCGCAGCGACGTCGTGCTGCTGTCGCTGCCATCGGTGAGCGCTCTGGAGGGCGTGGCGGCGCAACTGGCCGGCGCCGAGCCGGCCGGCCTCGTGGCCGTCGAGATGGGCACCCTGCCGCTGGAGGCGAAGCAGCAGGCCCACGACCGTCTCGCCGCGGTGGGCTGCGACCTGCTGGACGCGCCGGTCAGCGGCACCGGGCTGCAGGCCGCCGACGCCACGCTCGTCGTCTACTCCAGCGGCAGCCGCGCCGGCTTCGAGCGGGCCGCTCCGCTATTCGACGTCATCGGCCGCCGCACGTACCACCTCGGCACCTTCGGCAACGGCACCCGTATGAAGTTCGTCGCCAACCTGCTCGTGGCCGTGCACACGCTCGCCGCCGCTGAGGCTCACGCCCTCGGTGAGGCCGCCGGGCTCGACCCGGCACTCACCCAGGATGCGGTCTCGGCGGGCACGGGATCCTCGTCCATGTTCGACATCAGGGGCCCGATGATGGTGGCTGACAGCTTCGACCCCCCGTCGGCACGGTTGGCGATCATCCACAAGGACGCCAGCATCATCGCCGCCTTCGCCCGGGCGGTCGGCACCGACACACCGCTGCTGGACGCCGCCATCCCGATGTACGAGCGGGGCCTCGCCGCCGACCTCGGTGACCTCGACGCCGCCGCCCTGCGCCGCCTCTACGATTCCCCGCCGCCGCCCGATTCGCCCGCAGGCGAGGATGCTCGGGGGCAGCCGGTGAACCTCGAGGTGCGCCGCGGTGATCGGCCGCGGGTCGGGGTGATCGGCGTGGGCGTGATGGGCGGTGCCATGGCGGCCAACCTGGTGGCCGCCGGTTTCGAGGTGTGCGGCTACGACGTCGAGGTGGCCAGGGTCGCCGCCTCGGGCGCCACCGAGGTCGCTTCGGTTGCCGAGGTGGCCGCCCGCAGCGACGTGGTGCTGCTCTCCCTGCCGTCGGCGAGCGCGCTCGAGGACACCTCGGCGCAACTGGCGGCCGCCGGACCGGAAGGTCTCCTGGCCGTCGAGATGAGCACGCTGCCGCTGGAGGTGAAGCAGCGCGCCCATGACCGCCTCGCCGGAGCAGGTTGCGATCTTCTGGACGCGCCGGTCAGCGGCACCGGACTGCAGGCCGCAGACGCCACGCTCATCGTGTACGGCAGCGGTAGCCGCGTCGGGCTCGACACGGCGTCGCCGATCTTCGACGTGATCGGGCGCCGCACCTACGACCTCGGGTCGTTCGGCAACGGTACGCGCATGAAGCTCGTCGCCAACCTCCTGGCGGCGGTGCACACGCTGGTCGCCGCCGAGGCGCACGCCCTGGGGGCTGCCGCCGGGCTCGACCCCGCCGTGACCCAGGAGGTGATCTCCGCCGGCGTGGGTACTTCGGCCGCGTTCGACATCCGGGGCCCGATGATGGTCGCGGACAGCTACGAACCGTCGGCCGGGCGGCTGGCGATCATCGACAAGGACGTCCGTATCATCGGTGCCTTCGCCCGGACGGTCGGCGTCGAGACACCGCTGCTCGACGCCACCCGACCTCTCTACCGCCGGGGTACCGCCGAAGGCCTCGGCGACCTCGACGTCGCCGCCGCGCGCCGCCTGTTCGAATCCCGGCCGCCGGCCGAGCCCCGCACAGGCGCGGCCACCTCCACCGAGACCACACCCATCAACACACAAGGAGCAAAGCCATGACCATCGCCCAGAACGTGCTCACCAAGGACCTGCTCGAGGAGTACTGCGCCCGGTTCAACAACTGGGGCCGGTGGGGTGACGACGACGAGGTCGGCACCCTCAACTTCATCACCCCCGAGAAGATCATCGAGTCGGCATCGCTGGTGCGCGCCGGCAAGGTGTTCTCCCTGGAGCTGCCCCTGGACGGCAACGGGCCCCAGACCGGCGCATTCGGGCGGGTCAACCCGGTGCACCAGATGGTGGCCACCGGCAGCGACCACGCCGCCGGTCTCCAGAACTGGCCGAAGGACTGGGGCGTCGCCGACGACACCCTCTTCCTGTTCCTACAGGGGGGCACCCAGTGGGACGCCCTGTCACACATCTTCCACAACGGGAAGATGTACAACGGCTTCGACGCCAACCTCGTGACCGCCCAAGGGGCCGAGCGCAACGGCATCGAGCACCAGAAGACGGTGGTGTCCCGTGGCGTGCTGCTGGACGTGCCGCGGGCGCTCGGGCGCGACCACCTCGAGCCGGGCGAGCCGATCGACGGCGACCTGCTCGACGCCACCTGCCGTCACCAGGGCGTGGAGGTCACCACGGGCGACATCGTGCTGATCCGCACCGGCGACATGGCCCGGCGTCGCCACCTGCCCGGCTGGGACGGCTACTCCGCCGGCGACTCGCCCGGCCTGTCGCTGCTGTCGGCCCCATGGCTGGCGGGAAAGGAGATCGCCGCCCTGGCCACCGACACCTGGGGGGCCGAGGTGCGCCCGAACGAGATCCCCGGCACATTCCAGCCGTTGCATCTGGTGATGATCCCCAGCATGGGGCTGTTCGTGGGTGAGATCTGGTACCTGGACGAGTTGGCGGAGGACTGCGCCGACGACGGGGTTTACGAGTTCCAACTCGTGGCGCCGCCGCTGGTCATCCCCGGCGCCGTGGGCTCGCCGCTGAACCCCCAGGCCATCAAGTAGCCCAACCGGTCCGGAGTCCGCTCGGTCGTGCGACGACCCGGCTCGCCGTCATTCCGGACCCGCCCTCCGTCATTCCGGCGAAGGCCGGAATCCAAGGTCCGGCAGCACGGCCGGCACTGGGAGCGAAACACTTGACAGACTGCTGCCCCGGGCCTTCGCCGGGAAGGAGACGACGATGAGCATCCCAGGACGTGCGGCGGCCGACGTGCCGATCGGCTGGATCGGCACCGGTGTCATGGGCGCCTCGATGTGCGGGCACCTCATGGACGCCGGCCATCCGGCGACCGTGCACACCCGCACGCGGGCCAAGGCCGAGGGGCTGGTGGCGCGCGGCGCCGCCTGGGCCGATTCGCCGCGGGAGGTGGCCGAGGCCTCGGATGTGATCTTCACCATCGTGGGCTACCCGGCCGACGTGCGGGAGGTGATCCTCGGTGCCGACGGGGCCCTGGCCGGTTGTAGCGGCGGCGAGATCGTCGTGGACATGACCACCAGCGAACCGTCCCTGGCCGTCGAGATCGCCGAGACCGCCGAGGCGCAGGGTGTGGCAGCCGTGGACGCCCCCGTGTCCGGCGGCGACGTGGGCGCCCGCGGGGGCACCCTGTCGATCATGATCGGCGGCGACGCGGAGGTGGTGGCGTCGCTGGAGCCCTTCTGGGAGGCCATGGGGCGCACCTGGGTGCACCAGGGCCCCCCGGGTGCGGGCCAGCACACCAAGATGGTGAACCAGACGCTCATCGCCGCGGGCATGATCAGCGTCTGCGAGGGTCTGCTCTACGCCTGGCAGGCCGGGCTCGACCTCGAGACGGTCATGGAGTCGGTGGCCAGCGGCGCGGCGGGGAGTTGGTCGCTCTCCAACCTGGGAAGCCGCATGATCGCCGGCAACTTCGACCCCGGCTTCTTCGTGGAGCACTTCGTGAAGGACATGGGAATCGCCCTCGCCGAGGCCGACCGCATGGGCCTCGACCTGCCCGGCCTGCGCCTGGCCCGCGGGTTCTACGAGAGCCTCATGGCCGCCGACCGCGGCCGCCTCGGCACCCAGTCCCTCATCCTCGCCCTCGCCGAACTCTCCAACCTCGACTGGACGACCCGCTGAGGTCGGCGCCGGACCGGTACCGTCGGCGCCATGAACTCGCGTGAACCCGTCGTGCCGGCGGCCGGTCGGCATGGGGGTGACGGACTGGCGGTTGCCCGGGCGTTGGGGTTGGAACCCGGGTCGCTGCTGGACCTGTCGCAGAACCTGAATCCGTTCGCTCCGGACGTCGGGGCGCTGGCGGAGCGGCATCTGGGCGAGTTGCGACGCTATCCCGATCCCGGCGCGCCGACTCGGCTGTTGGCCGAGGCGGTGGGGGTGGATCCCGGCCGGTTGCTGCTGACGAACGGCGCTGCCGAGGCGATCTCGCTGGTGGCGGCCGAGATCGGCGGGCAGGTGCGGTCGGAGCCGGAGTTCGGGTTGCACCCCCGCGGCGAATCCGGACCCGTGTGGCGGAGCGACCCGCATAACCCTTCCGGACACCTGGCCGGGCCCCACGAGACGGCCGACGTGTGGGATGAAGCGTTCTACCCCCTGGCGACGGGGCGCTGGACCGCCGGGCGCGACGGCGTCGTCGTTGGCTCGTTGACAAAGACGTTCGCCTGCCCGGGACTGCGGCTGGGCTATCTGGTCGCAGATGACGTCGAGCGATTCGCGCGCCGGCAACCGCAATGGTCGGTGGGGTCGCTGGTGCTGGCACTGCTGGCGGACCTGCTCGAGCGTGCCGACCTGGCGGGCTGGGCCACGGCCATTGCGAAGGCGCGGGACGAGCTGGTGGGCGTGTTCGAGGCGCGAGGTCTCGCAGTGCGGGCCGCCGACGCCCCCTGGGTGCTGGTGCAGGCGCCGGGCCTGCGGGACGCCCTGGCTCCGCACGGCGTGCTGGTGCGAGACTGCGCCGGGTTCGGACTCGACGGGACGGCTCGCGTCGCCGTTCCCGACGCCGCCGGTCTGGCGCGGCTGGCGGCGGCAATGGACCGTGCCGGCTGCACCGGCGAGCCCGCCGACACAGAACTCGACGCGGAGCCGGGCGCCGCCGGAAACGGCGCCGGATCCGGGCGGCGGCCCGGTGCGGCGGCCATCGCGTTCAACGTGGACGCGGGCGCCGCAGCCGCCGGTGGTCGGAGCCCAGGAGAGCCGGTCGAGCACTTCCTGCGCTAGCAGGCAAGGGCCAGGTCGGGACGACAGTTCGACCGGCCGGTCAGGGCCTAGACTGCGATCCGGCTCGGAGACGAAGTCCGGTTGGAATCCGGCACTGTCCCGCAACGGTGAAGCGACACCCGTCGCCAAGTCCGGTCGAACCTCGGGCCGATGCAAACCACATGACCCTCGAGGATCAGGGTTGGTTTGGCCGGCAGCCTCTGTCGATCGAGCTTCCGACCTCGACCGATAGGAGGTACCGGATGCTCAAGCACCGCCCTGTTCTCTTTCTCGTCGCGCTTATCGCGGCAACCGGACTGCTGGCCGCCGCCTGCGGCAGCGATGGGGACTCACCCCCGGCAGGCGACGCCGTTGCGCCCGCCGAGCCGGCCCCCGCTCCGCCCGAGCCGGCCCCGCCGCCGGTAGCGGAGGAACCGGCCACCACCGCGACGGCGGCCGAGGAACCCCCTGAACCGACCACCACGACGCTGGCCCCTGCTCCGACAACCACCAGCGAGGCACCTGCCGACGACGGTGAGCAAGAGACGCCGGCCGACGGCGCGCCGGACGGCGCGGATTCCGGATCCGGCGCGCCCGAGCGCGCCGAGCCCGCCCCCACCTTCGCGGTGACGATCGAGTCTGCCGGCGGGACGTGGACACTCGACGCGCCGCCGCAGCGCATCGTCTCGCTGTCGCCGACGGCCACCGAGATCCTCTTCGCCATCGGGGCGGGCCCGCAGGTGGTGGCGGTCGACAACTGGTCCACCTACCCGCCCGAAGCGCCGACCACCGACCTCTCGGGGTTCGACCCCAACATCGAGGCCATCAGCGCCTACGAACCCGACCTGGTGGTCATCGCCAACGACGCCAACGAGCTGGTCGCCGGACTCACGGCGCTGGAGATCCCGGTGCTCGTGAGTGCCAGCCCGCTCGACATCGCAGCCGGCTACGGAGCCGTCGCCGCCCTCGGCGCGGCCACCGGCCACGTCGACGAGGCCCGGGAAGTCATCGAGAAGATGCGAGCCGAGATCGACGAGGCGCTGGCGGGCGCCCCGGAGGTCCCCATCCGCATCTACCACGAACTGGACGACACGCACTTCTCGGTCAGCTCCCACAGCTTCATCGGGGCGGTCTACTCCGCCCTCGGTACGACGAACATCGCCGATCCCGCCGACTCCGACGGTTACGGGTACCCGCAACTCACCGAGGAGTACATCATCGAGGCGGACCCCGAGTTGATCATCATCACCGACCTGCTCGCCTACACGGCGGCAGACGTGGCGGCACGCCCCGGCTGGGAGACGGTGACCGCGGTGCGTGACGGCAACATCCTGGTCGTGAACGCCGACATCGCCTCCCGCTGGGGACCGCGACTGCCGCAGTTCGTCGCCACCGTCGTCGAGGCGCTGGCGGCGATCGCAGCGGCGTCGTAGGCAGGGAACGAGCGCGAGGAGACGATGGTGACGCTGCCTGCAACCGGCGGCACCCCCTCGGCCACCCAGCGGGCCTTCCGGCTGCCGCCGCTGGCCGCCGCCGGCACGCTCGTCGCCCTGGCGGCGGTCGCATTGCTGAGCGCCACGACCGGCGCGGCGGGTCTGGCGTTCGGCGACGTGCTCGCCGCTCTCGTGGACCGCCTGCCACTGGTGGACGTGGACTCGTCACTGAGTGCGCGCCAGGAGGGCATCTTGTTCCAGATCCGCCTGCCCCGGCTGGTGCTGGGCATGCTGGTGGGTGGGTCCCTCGCCATGGCGGGAGCCTCCTACCAGGGGGTGTTCCGCAACCCGCTGGCCGACCCATACCTGCTCGGCGTCTCCGCCGGCGCCGGGTTCGGTGCGGTCTTGGCGCTGGGGTTCGGGCTCGACGTGGGCTGGGGGCCGTTCGACGCCCTGCCGGCCGCCGCGTTCCTGGGAGCGCTCGTGGCGGTGACGGCGTCGGCGGCCATCGCCCGGGGCGCCTGGCGCTCGCCGGCGACCCTGCTGCTCGGGGGCATCGCCATGGCAGCGTTCTTCTCGGCGGCGCAGACCTACGCCATCGGCCAACTCAGCGAGACGCGCACCCGCGAGGTGCTGTCGTGGCTGTTCGGCCAGCTCAGCACCAGCGGATGGCGACAGGTCTGGATCCTGCTGCCCTACGTGGCGATCTGCGGAACGATCCTGCTGCTGCACCGCCGGCACCTCGACGTGCTGCGGGTCGGAGACGACGAGGCCCGCTCGCTGGGCCTGAACCCCGGCAGGGCGCGGCTCGTGGTGATCGCCTCGGCGTCGCTGATGACGGCGGCGGCGGTGTCGGTCAGCGGCCTCATCGCCTTCGTCGGCCTGGTCGTACCGCACGTCGTCCGGCTGCTGGTGAGTCACAGCTACCGCGTGATCGTGCCGCTCTCGGCACTCGGCGGTGCCGCCTTCCTGGCGCTCGTGGACACCGGCGCCCGCACGCTCACCGCACCCGCCGAGTTGCCTGTCGGCGTGATCACGGCGTTCGTGGGTGCCCCGTTCTTCGCACTGGTGCTGTGGCGCGGCTCCCGGAAGGTGGAGGCATGAGCACGGCCGCAGCCGAGCCGGTCACCGCGGCCGCGCCGAGCGCCGCCGGAGCTCTCATCTGCCGCTCCGTGAGTGTCAGATTCGGCGAGACCGAGGCGCTGCGCGGCGTTGACCTGCAGCTGGCAGCCGGCGAGTGGCTGGGTCTGATCGGACCGAACGGGGCCGGCAAGTCCACGCTGCTGCGGGCGATCGCCGGTCTGGTGGCCCATGACGGCACCGTGACGCTGGACTGCGGCCGGCGGCCCGAAGGGACCGATGTGGCCCTGGTGCCGCAGATACCGATCCTGCCCGCGGGCATGACGGTGGCCGAGTACGCCCTGCTGGGCCGGAGCCCTCACCTGGGTTGGCTCGCCGTGGAGTCGCGCCGGGATCGCCGCATCGTGGCCTCGGTGCTCGAGCGACTCGACCTGCAAGGCTTCGCCGACCGCCCCGTGACGCACCTCTCCGGTGGCGAGACCCAGCGGGTCGTACTCGCCCGGGCGCTCGCTCAGCAGGCCCCGATCCTGCTGCTGGACGAGCCGACCAGCGCCCTGGATCTGGGTCACCGCGACGCCGTCCTGGAGCTGATCGACACCCTGCGCCGCAGCGACGGCATCTCGGTCATCGCCGCCATGCACGACTTGGGCACGGCCGCCCGCTTCGCCGAGCGGCTGGCTCTGATCGACCGGGGCCGTATCGTGGCCGACGGCCCGCCGCGCAGCGTGCTGGCGCCGGGCAGACTCTCCGATGTGTACGCCACTCCGCTCAGCGTCCACACCGTCGACGGCGAACTCGTCGTCCTGCCCGCCCCCCGAACGCGACAGGAGAACGCCTCATGACCACTGACGAAGCCCCCCTCACCGAACGCCCCTACGAGCGGCGCGAGTTGCGCTCGGCCGCCTCGCTGGTGCTGGTCAACACCGGCGACGGCAAGGGCAAGTCCACCGCGGCCTTCGGCACGATCCTGCGGGCCGTCGCCCAGGGCTGGCCGGTGGCCGTGGTGCAGTTCCTCAAGAGCGGCGACTGGAACACCGGCGAGGAGAAGACCTGCCGCGGCCTGGGCGTGGAGTGGTACTCGGCCGGTGACGGCTTCACCTGGGACTCTGAGGACCTCGACGAGACGAAGGCGAAGGCGGTGGCGGCCTGGGCGTTCGCCGCCGGGCTGGTGGCGGTCGGCAACCACCGGCTGGTGGTGCTCGACGAGATCAGCTACGCCATGACCTGGGGGTGGATCGACGCCGCTGAGGTGGCTGCCGCACTGGCGGAGCGCCCGGAGCAGGTGAGCGTGATCCTGACCGGGCGGGACATGGCCTCCGAGGTGGTCGAGGTGGCCGACACCGTCACCGAGATGGTGAGCGTCAAGCACGCCTTCGACAGCGGCATCCGGGCCAAGAAGGGGATCGACTACTGAACGCGGCGCCCCGACCCCGGAGGTCGGTCGTGCGGCGTCCCGCCCCGACGGCCGCTCCGAGCCTCCCTCCGGTCGGCGGGCAGACGCCGTCACCTGCACCGCCGGCGGGATCGACGTGACGGCCGTCGAGCCGGTGCATCGGGCCGCACCGGCGGCTGAACGTGGAGTCCTTCTCTGGCGCTGGCCGGTGGCGGTCACCGCCCTGTCGTCCGCCCCCGTGGGCGGGGGCCTGTGCCGCCCCGGCTGGGTGATCAATATCGGCGTGGACTCCGGCTACGAGCGCACCGACCTGGCCGGCCACGCCGCCGAGGTTGCCGCGTCGCTCGGGCTGGCGGGCCAGGGGGTCGCGCTGTTCACCGCCGCGCCGGTGGCCCGGTTCAGGCGCTGCGCCGACGACGGGGTCGCCGTACACGGCACCGTTGGCGTGAGCCACCCCACATGGGCAGCCGGAGAGCAACCGGGGAGCGCCGCCCGGCCCACAACGCGCTCGCCTGCCGTCCCGGTGGTGCCCTCGGCCGGCGCTGAGAGCGTGCGCACAGCCGGCTCGCCACCGGCCGGCACGATCAACCTCGTGATCCAGATGCCAGTGGCACTGGCGGGGGGCGCGGCGGTGAACGCCGTGATCACCGCCACCGAGGCCAAGACGCAGGCTCTGATCGAAGCAGGTATCGACGGAACGGGCACGGCAACCGACGCCGTCGTGGTGGTGTGGCCATCCTCGGGAGCACCCGTTGAGCGCTTCGCCGGCCCGCGCTCGCCGTGGGGGAGGCGCATCGCTCGCTGCGTGCACGAGGCTGTGCGGGCGGGGCTCGAATCGTGATCACGCTCGTGCTCGGCGGCGCCAGCTCGGGGAAGTCCCTCATAGCGGAGGAGATCGCCGCCTCGTTCGGCGACGACGTCACCTACGTGGCGACTGCGGTTCCCGCACCGGGCGACGCCGACCACGCTGCCCGCATCGAGGCCCACCGGCAGCGCCGCCCGGAGGGCTGGTCGACATCGGAGTGCACGACCGCGCCGGACCTCGCCCGGAACCTCCGGCGCATCGCCGGTGTGGCACTGGTCGACTCCCTCGGGACGTGGGTCACGCTCCAGCCGGCGTTCGATGTCGAGGGGCAGATCGACGATCTGGTCAAGGCGCTGGCCGAGCGTGCCAGGCCGACGGTGCTGGTCTCCGAGGAAGTCGGTCTGGCCGTCCACCCGCCGACCGGGGCCGGACGGCGCTACGTGGAGACCGTCGGCGCGCTCAACCAGCGGATCGCGGCCCGGGCCGACCGGGTGCTTCTTGTCGTCGCCGGGCGCGCCATCGAACTGCCGCCACCATGACGAGTTTCCGGACCGGTCTCGCCGGCGCCGTCCTGGGGGCCCTCCGCAGGCGGGACGCGAGGCACCGAGGCGCGCCGTGCTGAGCGCTCTGACGTTCCTCACCGTCCTCGGCCGCTCGGCTCCTCCGGACCGTCGGACGTTCCGGTGGTTCCCCGTCGTCGGAGCCGGTCTGGGAGCAGCCGTCGGGGGCGTGCACATCGGCGTCCACCGGCTGTGGCCACCGCTTGTGGCGGGCGTGGTGGTCGTGGCCGCCGACCTGATCCTCACCGGCGCGCTGCACCTCGACGGGCTGGCCGACAGCGCCGACGGACTGATCGCGCACGCTGACCGGCCGCGACGCCTGGTCCTCATGGCCGAGCCGGGCATCGGGGTGTTCGCTCTGGCGGCCGGCAGCGTCGTACTGGCGGCTCGCTGGGCGCTCCTCGCCGACCCCGATGTCCGGCTCCTGTCGCTCGTGGCGCTGTGGGCGGCGAGCCGCACCCTGGCGGCGAGCGTGCCCGCCTTCGTGCGCTACGCCCGCCCCGGCGGTCTGGCCGAACCGTTCCTCGCCGGCTCCCGGCACTGGCTGCTCGCATGGCCGGCGGCGGCCGGCGGCGGCCTGTTCTTCCTGGAGGGAGCGCGCGGCCCGATCGCGCTCGGCGTCGCCGTGGCGACCGGAGCACTGATCGTCGCGGTGGCACACCGGCGACTGGGCGGGTTCACCGGCGACATCCTCGGCGCGGTCATCATGCTCAGCGAGACAGCCGCCCTGCTGACCCTCGCGGCCCTGCCATGAACCGTCGCACCGCCGAGTGGCCCGCGCCTGGCGACGCGCCACTCGACCGATGCGGCTCTCGCCCACCGGTTGAGCCGAGCCTCGGCAACCCCAGCCGATGAGCCCGATCGCCGGGCGGTGCGGTGCAGCCGCCGCGGGTCTGTTGCTGGACCGGCTGGCCGGGGAACCGCCCGCCGAGACCCACCCGGTGGCGTGGTTCGGCCGGGCAATGGAGCGGCTCGAGGCACGGCTCTGGGGCGACAGCCGGGGACGCGGGATCACCTACGCCGCAGCCGGGATTCTCCTGGGCCTGCTGGCGGGCCGGCTGCTGCGCTCGACGGCGACGGCGGTGGCATTGACCGCGGCCGGGCGGGAACTCCGGCGGGTCGCGGGGCGCGTGGGCGAGATGGCACTCGACGGCGACGTCGACGGAGCCAGAGCAGCGCTGCCGGCGCTCGTCGGGCGCGATCCGACCGACCTGGATGCCTCCGGCGTGGCTGCTGCCGTCATCGAGTCGGTCGCCGAGAACAGCGTCGACGCCGTGATCGCACCGACGTTCTGGGCCGTCGTGGCGGGCGCGCCGGGCGCCGTCGCCTACCGCGCGATCAACACGATGGACGCCATGGTCGGCCACCGCAACGAGCGCTACGGGAAGTTCGGCTGGGCCGCCGCCCGCCTCGACGACCTCGCCAATTACCTGCCGGCCCGGATCTTCGCGGTGCTCGTCGCCGCCGTCGCCCCGGCCCGTGCCGGCGCGGTCCTCGCCACGGTGCGCAGCGACGCGCCGGCTCATCCCTCCCCGAACGCGGGGGTCGCCGAGGCGGCGATGGCCGGCGCGCTGGGCCGGGAGCTCGGGGGACCCCTCCGCTACGGATCAACCGCCGAGAACCGACCCGTGCTGGGGACCGGGCCCCGCCCCACTCCCGCCGACGTCCCCGCCGCTGTCGACATCGCCGAGAAGGTCGAGCGAGCCCTGCTGGTGATATTGGGGATTGCCTGGCTGTCGGGTGCTCGCCGGGGATCGCGTTGAGCGACCGACCGCTGCCGAGCCGGTCGGCGAGCGTCGGGAACCGGTGTCCCGCCACCCGCCCGTCGCCGAATCCGGCGAGGCTCTTCCCATGAGCGAGGCTCCGTTCCCCGCGGCGCCGGCGCTGGTGAACTCCGCCATGGCGGCGGCACGGCGGCGCTGGGCCACCCGGGCCGAGCCGCCGGGCGCGCTCGGGCGCCTGGAGGACCTGGCGGTCCACCTGGCCGGCGTGACGGGGCGCTGCCCGCCGCCCGTTCCTGCCTCACCCGCGGTCGCGGTCTTCGCCGGTGACCACGGCGTGGTTGCCGACGGCGCCAGTGCCTGGCCGTCGGCGGTGACCGCGGCGATGGTCGAGACCATGAGCGCGGGCGGCGCCGCCGTCTGCGTGCTCGCCGGCAGCATCGGCGCCTCCGTCACCGTGGTGGACGTGGGCGTGGCGTCGCCCCTGGGACACCTCGCGAGCGTGCGCCACGAGCGGGTGCGGCCCGGGACCGCCAGCATCGCCCGTGGCCCGGCCATGACCGTGGAGGAGGCCGCAGCGGCGGTCGAGGTGGGTGTTCGGATCGCCGGTGAACTCGTCGACGGTGGCGCCGACTGCCTCATCGGGGGCGACATGGGCATCGGCAACACCACGGCTGCGGCGGCGCTCATCGGCGCCACGTGCGCTCGGCCGGCGGAGGAAGTGACCGGCCACGGCGCCGGCGTGCCCGCCGCCGGGCGGGCCCACAAGCGGCAACTCGTGGCGGCCGCCATCGCTCGGGCCACCGGCGCAGCCGGACCGCTGGACCTGCTGGCACGGATCGGCGGGCTGGAGATCGCCGCCCTCGCCGGCTTCTACGTGGCGGCGGCGGCGCGTCGCACGCCCTTCATCGTCGACGGCGCCATCGCCTGCGCGGCCCTGTGCGTCGCCGATCTGCTGAGTCCCGGGGTGGCCCGCCACGCCGTCGCCGGGCACCGATCGGCCGAACCGGCGGCCGGGGTGGCACTGGACCACCTCGGGCTGCGGCCGCTGCTCGACCTGGATCTCCGCCTCGGCGAGGGAACCGGCGCCTGTCTGGCGTTCCCGCTGGTCAAGGCGGCCGCGGCGGCGCTCGCTGGGATGGCGGCGCTGCCGGCAGAACCTCCGGCTGCTCCCTCGGCTGCGTCAGGCTGACAGCTCAGCCAGGTTGACGGTTCAGACCGCCGGCGCCGGCGAGCGCGCGGCCGGCGGACCGGCGCGTTCGCTGGGGCGAGACCGCACCAGGTACGCCACGATCAGGGCGCCACCGATGCCACCACCCGTCGACAGCGCCAGGTCCACGACGGTGTCCTCGTAGGTGAGGAAGAGGCGGCTGGTGCCGGTCTTGGCGACCACGTACTCCAGGAACTCCCACAGCACGATCAGGAAGGCTCCGAAGCCCCCGCCCGAGGCCACCAATCCGAGCCGAGTGGTGGGCCGGGTACCGCGCAGGATCATCGTGAAGGCCACGGCCAGCAGTGCCCAGTTTGCCGCATGCAGGATGTCGTCGAACAGCTCCACGCTCTCGTAGAGGCCCAGCATGTTGCCGCCGATGTCCAGGAAGAACGGCGCCACGATGCAGGTGTCCGCGGCGGTGTAGTAGGCGATCCGGCGCTCCGACCAGCGGCTCAGCAAGGGCGCCACGGCGATACAAAGCGGGAACGTGAGCGTCCGCACCAGCCAGCCCTTGCCGTCCAAGCGCTCCAGGTCGGCGATCAGCCCGCCCACGAGCATCGCCACCAGCCCCCCGCGCACCACGTGCAGCGCCAAGCGCCAGAACCGGTCCACCATCGCCTCCTGTCTACCTTCCCGAGGCCGCGTCCGGTCGTCTCCGGCCATTGTCCCGCTCAACCTGTGTCAAAGCAATGTGTCAATATGTCTCCATAGTCAGCATTATGATATATAGTGTTATTTGGCAGTTCCATAACCGCGGAGTTGCGGATGCCTATGATGCCGTCCGGTGAACCTGCTCCCGCGACGAGACCCCCGGCAGCGCCACAGTCAACGGAGGCACCCCTGGGGCCGCTACGTGGCCGTCGGAACCGTGGTGCTGATGGTGACTACGGCAGCGGCGTGGGGCCAGGCAGCGGCGCAGGCCGGGGGCCCGGAGGGGCTGCCGGACGACGCCACGGAGATCCCGGAGGACACGCCCGAAGACACCCCCGACGACGCCGAGGAACAGGACCCGGAGGACACGCCCGAAGACACCCCCGACGACGCCGAGGAACAGGACCCGGAGGACACGCCCGAAGACACCCCGGACGACGCCGAGGAGCAGGTGCCGGAGGAGGCTCCGCCCCCGGCGCCGGCAGGCGCGTTCGAAGGTTGCGTGACGGCGCAGCGCCTCGAGGACGGGCGGCTCGAGATGGCCGTGCAGCAGAGTTCGCCGGGCGCAGCCTGCGGCGAGCGCCTGCTGCCGCGGCGCCGTTTCCTGCCCGCCGACGCGGAGGCCGGGAGGTGGCTGGTGACCGCGCCGCTGCGGATCGACGCTGTCGTGCTGCGGGTCGCGGCACGGCACTTGGCAAGCGGGGCCGTCGAGGTGGCCATGCAACTGCGCTCGGCGAAGGACGGCTCCTGGAGCCCGCGCCTGCTGCCGCGGCGCCGCTTCGTGCCGGCCGCCCTCGAGGCAGACCGCTGGCTGTCGTCGTCGCCGGTGAACGCTCTGAGGCCGACGTACGAATCGGTATTGGAGAGTGCCCAACTCGTTACCTTCTACGGCTACCCCAACACCCCGCCGATGGGGATCCTGGGCCGCGGCAGCCCCGAGCAGGTGGCCGATCAGGCGGCCGAGATGGCGGCCGTCTACGACCGGTTGAACGGCGACCGCGAGGTGATCCCCGCGTTTCATCTGATCACCGGTGTGGCCCAGGCCCATCCCACCCCCGACGGCACCTGGATCTCCCGGATGCCTCCCGAGGTGATCTCCGAGTACGTGGAGTTGGCCCGCGAGCGCGGCATGCACGTGTTTCTCGACGAGCAGATCGGCTGGAGCGACCCGCTCACCGAGGTGAGGAAGCTGGAGCCGTTCCTGCGGGAGCCGTTCGTGCACGTGGCCATCGACCCCGAGTTCGCCACCAAGCGTCTGGAGACCCGGCCGGGGCTGGCGATCGGCGGCGTCACCGGCGACGAGATCAACGAGGTGCAGCGCTATCTGGCGAGCATCGTGGCCACCGAGGGCATCCCGCCGAAGATCCTCATGGTGCACCAGTTCGCGCCCTGGATGGTGACCGACCGTTCCGACATCGTGGACGTCTTCGAGGTCGACCTGTCGATCGACATGGACGGCTTCGGGGGGATCGGCATCAAGTTGCAGCACTACGACCTGTTCGCCGTGCCCGAGCCCTCGGAGCGGCCGGCCATCAAGGTCTTCCTCAGGTACGACACGCCGGTCATGACCCCCGAGCAGATCCAAGCGCTCGACCCCCGGCCGGACATCATCGTCTACCAGTAGCCCGGCGGTCCCCGGGGATCGCCGACCCGGGAGCGAGGCGCCAGGGCGGCCGATCGGCGCTTGTTCAGCCGCGCCCCACGAAGGGCATGCTGTTGGCCATGACCGTCATCTGCAGCACGTTGGCCTCGGGCGGCAGTTCGGCCATGTAGCGCACCGCCCGGGCCACGTCGGCGACATCCATGACGGGCTCGGTGCGCACCGCTTTAGCCGCCATACTCACACCCGTGACACCACCCGGCGGCTCACTGGTCCGATGACGAATCCACATCGTGTCTGGCTGTACCACCTCGTCCACGTCGACAACCTTCCGTCGATTGCCGAGAACGATCTCTTCTGCGACAGTGCTGTTGGAGACGATGACCTGCTGACAACCGACATCGGGAACCAGGACGTCAAGGCTCGCCGTCGCGGGATCGAGGTGCCGATCAGCCCCGGTGGTGTTGTCGCTGACTACGTGCCGTTCTACTTCGCCCCCCGCTCGCCCATGCTCTACGCGATCCACCGGGGGGCGGTGCCTACCTACGCCAACGGCCAGGATGGCCTCGTCTACCTGATCACCAATACGGGCGTCGTGATCGACCGGCGGCTCGGCTTCGTTCTGACGGACCACAACGCGGCAAGCGCACTCGCGCGGTTCAGCAATCGCATCGATGACCTCGAGGAGTTCGTTGACTGGCCGCTGATGAGAGCGACCATGTGGAGGAACACCGAGGACGATCCGAATCGGAGGAACCGGAGGATGGCGGAATTCCTCGTCCACGATTGCGTTCCCTGGGATGCTTTCGTCGGACTGGCGGCTGGGACCGTCGAAGATGCCGAGAAAGCAGCCGCGAGACTCGGTAGTCTCGCCAGCGAGGTACGAATCGTGGTGCGTCCAAGGTGGTACTTCTGATGGCGACGTTCACTGAGAACACCGGCAACCTGCTCGAGGCCGACGTCGACGCGCTCGTCAACACGGTGAACACGGTCGGGGTGATGGGCAAGGGCATCGCGCTCCAGTTCAAGAACGCCTTCCCGGAGAACTTCGAGGCCTACCGCCGCGCCTGCAAGCAAGAGGCCGTCCAACTCGGAGAGATGTTCGTTTTCGAGATGGGGGCCGGCGAGTCCGACCCTCGTTCGATGATGTTCGAGTTTGAGTCCGTCCCGGTCGGCGGACCGCGCTGGATCATCAACTTTCCCACGAAGGAGCACTGGCGTAGCCGGACACGCATCGGTCACATCGCCACAGGCCTCGACGACCTCTGCCGGACGATCGAGCAGCAGGGCATCGAATCCATCGCCGTGCCTGCCCTCGGTTGTGGCAACGGCGGTCTCGACTGGGCCGACGTCGGCCCGCTCATCCGGGAAAGGCTGAGCGACCTCGACGTCCACGTGTACCTCTACCCTCCGGCTGGCGCTCCTGCTGCCGGTGAGATGGTTGTCGCCACCGAACGGCCGGAGCTGACGCCCGGCAAAGCTGCGCTGGTGGCTATGGTTGATCGGTACTCCGCGGTGGCGTTGTCAACCTCGCTCATCGAGATCCAGAAACTCATGTACTTCCTGCAGGAGGCTGGCGAGGATCTGCGGCTCCGTTTCGTGGACCACTACTTCGGCCCGTATGCCGACAACCTGCGGCACGTCCTCAAGGCACTGGAGGGCCACTACCTGCGTGGCTTCGGCGACGGGTCCAATCCGGTGGAGCATTCGGAGCCCATCGTGGTCCTTGCCGGAGCGGCCGACGAGGCTGCCGATGTGCTCGCCGGCCATCCAGAGGTAGACAGTCGGATGCACCGCGTGCTCGAAGTCGTCGAGGGATTCGAATCACCGTTCGGCCTCGAACTTCTGGCCAGCGTCCACTGGGCTGCGACCCGGATCAACTGGGCGCCCGATGACGGACCCACCACTGTCGCGCAACGCGTGATGGCGTGGAGTCCACGCAAACGGCGCCTGTTCAGCGCCGATCACATCGCCACGGCATGGGAACGGCTCCAGCAGCAGGGCTGGGCCACCCCGGTAGCCGTTGCAACCTGAACGCAGCTGTCAGCCGCCCCCTTCGCGGGATCCTCGCCTCAATGGATTACACGTGACCGTCGAAGTCATGCGCGCCCGTGAGCTGGCTGTTTTCTACCTCAGACTTCCGCAGCAGCTCCATCCGCTCAACTGTCGGGAGCGGCGCGTGTTGAGCGAGGATTCTCGACAGATCGTTGGCCTGCGCGTACGAGCTTGCACGCGAAAGCCGCACAACGATTGCGTCATTGAGGCTCGCGGCGGTGGCTGTCGCTCGCAGGAGCACGCGAACGACGTTGCCGGCGAGCACCCTCGGTTGTGCTCTGGAGCGTGCGCGTATTGCCTTCACTGATCCGAACAATCCATAGGGCGGGAAACCGTACGCGATCGGCATGACTGACACCCCACGTCCCATCGGCGATGCCGACCTCTTGGTCGCACCAGTTGCTCTCACGAAACCCCTCGTGCAGCAGCCCAGCCACCGCCCATCGTGGAGACTCCGAGAACACCACGGCCTTGAGATCGCCACCACCACCAACCCCCGCTAACCTCCCCACCGCCAGACAGAGCCCCCATCACGCGACGCGAATTCCGATGATCGCCAATCGCGACTTCCTCTGATCGCTCACATGTACTGGGTGTTCGCCCGCAACAAGCGCTCAACCAGCCGAAGGGAGCCACCTTATGGGGCGCCTTCTCGCTGCGGCGGTCCTTGTGGTCGCCGTCCTTACCGTGTCTGTGTCTACGTCCGCTCAGGAGGGGGGCGGCGAGGTGCGGATCATCGCCCGCAAACTCACCGACGGTCGAATCGAGTTCGGGCTCCGAGACGCCACTGGCACCGAGCAACTCCCGAGCCCGCGCCTCTTCCCCTACCGCACCGCGAAGCTCAACACTTGGTACGCGTCAGGACCCGTGACCGTCGGCGCTCTCTCCGATGTCCGGGTCATCGCCCGGAAGCTCGCCGATGGACGCGTTGAGTTCGCGCTCGGGTATCAGGGCGAGCCGTGGTATCCCAAGTCCCGATTCTTCCCCTACGCCACGGCGGGGGTTGGGCGTTGGCTGCGCTCGTCGCCGGTCGGCGAGCCGAGAAGGGAGGCGCCCACCGAAGCTCCGACGCGGGCACCTGCGCCGAGTTCAGGATCAACAGCGGGGGCCTGTGTGAATGACGGATCGGTGTTGCGTTGCAGTCCGCCGGCGGGCAGGCCGACAACGTGGGGCGAATACCGGACGTACATGGACAGCGCCGTCGCGATGTTGCAGCCGCACTTCCCGTGGATCGCCACCGCGTTGAATCTCTCTGGCGGCTGGACGCTCGGGGACTGTCCCGGCGACGCGGCGGCAGGTTGCTACTTCCTCGACGACGAGCGCATCGTGTTAGACCAGAAACGGCTGGCTCCATTCCATCCCCTCGTCGGTTTCGGCGTACTAATTCACGAGCTCGCCCACGCCTACGACTACGGCACGACGCCGGACGACCGCTTGGAAGACCAGCCGTCGGTGCGGCACATGACCGCCTACCACGTGGCACTGCGCAGCGAGTTGTTCGCAGACGCCGCGAAGGTCCTCCTACTCGGACATCTCGCCCCCGCCGGCTACTACAGCGACCCGCATGGCACCTTCGGCGAGTTGTACGACCAGTGGTACTCGTGGGGCTGGGTCACCGACAACCGGGCCACCTTCACCAGCGCCCTAAACCGCGTCCCCAACCGTCCAACCTCTGCTGATTTGGCGTCTGCGTGGCAGGGTCTCTGCGGGCGCTGCGGCACAGTGGCGCCGACGGTGGTGTGGGCCGACCCCGGCGGCGGGAAAATCGAGCCGCCCGCTCAGCCGCCGGGACTGGGGGTGGACGTTCCGCAACCGCCGCGGATCGTCATCGAGATCGACTTCGGGTGCCTGCCAGCAATGCTGAACTGGCCGGACGAGCCGATCCCGCCGGAGTGCCGCAACGACCCGGACGTGCTGGATTACATCGAAGTGTCGGTTCGGCTCTGTCGCCCGATCATCGCCGATCTCGAGTCCGACAACGATCTGTTACGGCGCATCGCTGAAGACTCGGAGCGGTTCAGGGAGCGGTTGGGTCAGCCGACCTGCCGCGAGATCATGGAAGCAGCAGGACAGTGAACCGCCTGCTCGCCTGCATGGTGGTTGTGTTCGCTCTCAGCTTTGCGTGCAACCAAAGGCGACTTGACGACTCATTCATCCACCACAGCACACAATAGGTGGGGCGTCGAAGAGTGCAACACCGAGTCGGTCCCCATAGAGATGGCCGCCGCCGCAGGAACTGCGGCCATCTCTGCTCGCGCAGCGGCGCTCTTCGCTGGCGGCGATGTGATGATGGAGGATGTTCAATCTCTCTACGACCTGGGTGGGTCGCCGGTCGGTGGCGGGAGTGAGAGCACTCGCCGTCGGAGTGGCCGTTGTTGCCATCATTGCCGTCGGCGTCGGCCGCTGCGGCGACGATTCAGCGACCGCGTTCAACGTTCGCGTCGGTGATTGCTTGCTGGAACCCTCTGAGTTGACGTTTTTGGACGTCGACGAGGTGCCGTGCGAGGAGTCGCACGTCTATGAAGTGTTTGCATTGGTCGACTATCCCGCATCCCCGGACGCCCTCTATCCAGGTGTGGGCGATGTGCTGCGCCATCTGTCGAACGACTCGGATCTGAACGATTCTGGGGGCTGGGAGGAGTGGGGCTTTGAGGCGTGCTTGCCGCACTTCGAGCCATATGTGGACCAGAAGTACGAGTACTCCCGCCTTGAACTCGCCATCTTCTATCCCACCCTTGAGTCATGGGAGGCAGGCGATCGTGAGTTCGCCTGCCTGCTCTTCGATCTCTACGACACGTCAATGACCGGTTCGATGAGAGGAAGCGGGTTCTAGCGCGAGCGAGACCCGGCGGCCGGTTGGAACAGTGCACCCAACCGGCGTCAGCAAACCCACCTCAGCTAGAAACCACATAGTCCCTAACCCCTTCGAGGCTGTCATTCCACTCGGGTCCGATCGCCAGCGGCAGCCGACATACGAGCATGAAGCAACAACTGGTCGGAGCCGCGTGCTCGGTCAGCCGCGGCCCACGAAGGGCATGTTGTTGGCCATGACCGTCATCTGCAGGACGTTGGCCTCGGGCGGCAGTTCGGCCATGTAGCGCACCGCCCGGGCCACGTCGACGACATCCATGACGGGCTCGGTGCGCACCGAGCCGTCGGCCTGCGGCACGCCGGCCTCCATGCGCTCGGTCATCGGCGTGCGGGCATTGCCGACGTCGATCTGCCCGACGCTGATGCCGTGGGGGCGCCCCTCCAGCGACAGCGCCTTGGTGAGGCCGGTGACGGCGTGCTTGGTGGCCGTGTAGGGCGACGAGAAGGGCCGGGGGGCATGCGCGGAGATCGAGCCGTTGTTGATGATGCGCCCGCCCGGGGGATCCTGGCGCTTCATCCGGGCGAACGCCGCCCGGGCGCACAGCCAGCTGCCGGTGAGGTTGGCGCCGACCACCCGCAGCCAGTCCTCCACGGGCAACTCGTCCACCGGCACCGGCCTGGAGCCCGAGCCGGCGTTGTTGAACAGCAGGTCCACCCGGCCGAAGCGCTCGGTGACGGCGTCGAAGAGGCGTTCCACGTCGGCCGGCTGCGAAACGTCGGCGACGATCGCCAGAGCCTCGCCGGGGCACTGCGCCACCACGTCCTCCAGCAATCCCGCCCGGCGGCCGCACACCGCCACCGCCCAACCGCCGGCGCTCAACTCCAGGGCGCTCGCCGCCCCGATGCCGGTACCGCCACCGGTCACCACCGCCACCCGCCGCTCAGCCACCCTGGCCTCCCCTGCGCTCTCGCCGGTCCGCGTGCGCTGCCACGGTAGCCCGCCGGAATCGACCCTCCGAGAAAGACGCGTAGTGTTGGGCCTGCGGTCGGCGGGCCCCAGCCCGTCGACCCACGGCGTGACTGCCGGGCACACGGAGTCGGAGGGGATACGACCATGCTGGATCAGGCCCTGAGGCGCTACTGGCATCCGGTGGCGGTCTCTGCCGAGGTCACCGCCGAGCCGCAGCAGGTACGGCTCCTGGGAGAACCCATCGTGCTGTACCGCGACGCCGAGGGCGTCGTGGCGCTGGCCGACCGCTGCGTTCACCGGGGTGCGACCCTGTCGGCCGGGTGCATCCGCGACGGGCACCTCATGTGCCCCTACCACGGCTGGCAGTACGACCGCACCGGCACCGTGTCGTTCATCCCCGCGCTGGGACCCGACGGTGTCATCCCCAGCCAGGCCAGGGTGCAGCGCCACCGCGTGCGCGAGCAGTACGGCGCGGTGTGGGTTGCCCTCGAGGAGCCGGTGGCCGACCTGCCCCCGTGGCCCGACGACGACTGGAACGATCCCGACCGGCGCGTCTTCATGGTGGGCACGTGGCGCTGGCAGGCCTCGGCGGGCCGGATGGTGGAGAACGCCGCCGACTTCGCCCACTTCAATTTCGTGCACGCCGGATTCACCGAACTGGCCGACGGGCCGTTCATCAAGCCCTACGAGGTGAAACTCACCGGCGACGGCCTGACCTACGCCTACGACGACAGCGTGCTGGTGCGGGAGTACACCCTGCACCTTCCCTTCGCGCTGCACGATCGCAAGTCGGTGGTGGCGGCAACCGGCGGGATCACCTGGTCGGAGCAGGGCGACTCCAAGGCCGGCGACATCACGACCATCTCCTCGGTCGCCTCGCCCGTCGATCGGGCCGAGACGCTGATCTTCGTGTACCTGTCGCGCAACCACTCCCTCGACGTCCCCGACGAGGACTTCGCGGTCGGCTTCGACGAGATCATGGAGCAGGACCGCATGGTGGTCGAGGACCAGGACCCGGTCGAACTTCCCCTGGACCCCCGCGACGAACTGCACCTGAAGCTGGCGGACGGCCCTTCGATCGTCTACCGCAGGCTGCTGCGAGAATTAGTGGCCGCCCACACCTAGCCGGAGGGAACAGCATGTTGGATGAGGCACTCAGGCACTACTGGCACCCGGTCGCCGTCGCGAGCGAGGTCACCGCTGAGCCGCAGCAGGTACGCCTGCTGGGCGAGAACATCGTGCTGTACCGCGACGATGAGGGCCTGGTGGCGCTGCGCGACAAGTGCGTGCACCGGGGAGCCGCCATGTCGCGCGGGTGCATCAAGGACGGGCAGCTGATGTGCCCCTACCACGGGTGGCAGTACGACCGCACCGGCACGGTGACCTTCATTCCCGCGCTGGGGCCCGGCGGCATCATCCCCAGCCAGGCTCGGGTGCAGCGCTACCGCGTGCAGGAGAAGTACGACGCGGTCTGGGTGGCCCTCGACGAGCCGGTGGCCGAACTTCAGCCCTGGCCCGACGACGACTGGAACAACCCCGACTGGCGCGTCCTCCTGGTGGGGGCATGGCACTGGCAGACCTCCGCGGGCCGGATGACGGAGAACGTCATCGACTTCGCCCACTTCAACTTCGTGCACGCCGGGTTCACCGAGCTCGCCGACGGGCCCTTCATCAAGGACTACGACGTGACAGTCACCGAGGACGGCATGACCTACGCCTACAACGACAGCGCCCTGATCCGCGAGTACTTCCTGCACCTTCCCTTCACGCTGCACGACCGCAAGGTGGTGGTGGCGACCAGCGGCGGGATCACCTGGACCGAGCAGAGCGACTCCGACGCCGACTCCAAGATCGGCGACGTCACGACCGTCTCGTTCATCGCCTCGCCCACCGACACGGCCGAGACGTTCATCCTCGGGTGGCTGTCCCGCAACCATTCCTTCGAGATTCCCGACGAGTACTGGGCGTCCGGCTTCGCCGAGGTCCTGGAGCAGGACCGCGCCGTGGTCGAGTCCCAGGATCCGCCCGAGCTGCCCCTCGACCTGCGCGATGAGTTGCACCTCAAGGTGGCCGACGGCGCCTCGATGGTCTACCGCAGGCTGCTGCGGGAACTCGCCGAGGGCGGAGCGGGCACTGCGGCCGAGACGAAGGCGGCCTCGATGGTGGCCGCCGGCTGAGGTCGGATCACCGCGCCCGGACGGGATCCCGCACGGCGGCAGCCGGGCCTCGTGATCAGGCCCGGCCGGCGGCCTTGAAGTCGTAGCCCTCGTCGGTGGCGCGGGGCGGGGCCTTGCGGGCCAGGGCGGCCTCGATGGCGGGAGCGAGGCGCTCGCACTTGCGCTCCCAGCGCTCGGGGTGCCGCTCGGCGAACTCGCCGATCACCTCGGCGCCCATGAGTTCGAGTGACTCGCAGATCTGGGTGTGGGGGATCCGGCCCATCTGGGCCATGAAGATGACCTGGTCGATGCCGGCCTCCTCGTAGCGGCGCAGCAGCGAGCGCACCTGATCGGGCGTCCCGATGGCGCCGCGCAGACCCAGCACTCCCAGGTCGCCGAAGGTGGCGTCCAGCGGCTCGCCGGTCCGTCCCGCCTCGGCGCGCCGGAAGCCGACCTCGGCCCGGTTGGCCTGGAACTCCTGCCACACGTCGGTACGCGCCGGGCGGTGGGTGCCGAAGGCGTAGTAGTGCAGCAGCCCGTAGCCGAAGAAGTGCGCCGAGTCGAGCCCCCGGTCGACGGCGGTCCGCTCGTCGGGATGGCACATCAGCGGGAGGACGATGGCGATCTGCGGGTTCACCGCGAAGCCGGCCGGCACGCAGTCCTCCGAGGCCAGGATGGACTCGTACTCCGCCACCCAGTTCGCCGCCCGCTCGGGCTCGATGAACTGGAACGACAGGGCGCCGATCCCGCACTGCGCGGCCAGCAGGATGGTCTCGCGGCGACTGCAGGCCACCCACAGCGGCGGGTGCGGCTTCTGCAGCGGCTTGGGAACCACGTTGCGGGGGGGCATCTGCAGCCACTTGCCGTCCCAGCCGGCGAACGGCTCCTCGACCATCATGCGGGCTACGGCCTCGATGTGGTCGGCCCACTGGTCGCGCTTGGTGTCCCACTCCACGCCGAATCCGCCCAACTCGGCCACCGAGGACGCCTCACCGGTGCCGAGGTCCACCCGGCCGTCGGAGAGCAGGTCGAGTGTGGCCGCCCGCTCGGCGACCCGGGCGGTGTGGTTGAACTCCAGCGGCAGTTGCACGATGCCGTGCCCCAGCCGGATCCGCTGCGTGCGGGCGGCGGCCGCTGCCAGGAACACCTCCGGCGCCGAGGAGTGGCTGTACTCCTCCAGGAAGTGGTGCTCCACCTCCCACACGTAGTCGAACCCCAACCGGTCGGCGAGCGTGACCTGTTCCAGGCACTCCTTGTAGAGGCGGTGCTCGTCGCCCGGCTCCCAGGGCCGGGGCAACTGCATCTCGTAGAACAAGCCGAACTGCACCGATTCCTCCGAACCGCACCGACCCGGGGGGAGACGCTGCGTCCTCGTTGGCACCTTGTGCGCTCAGTGTACGGAACACCGGCCGGGGCGTAGGACGCGCCACAATGGGTCACCTGGACCACCGGTACCATCGAAGGCGATGAGTGAGGGCGACGTCCTGGGTGCGTCACTGGAGGTTCTGAACGACGCCGAGCGGGTCCACTACGACCGGCTGGTCGCCACCACCGCGCTGCTCGCCGACATCAGCTTCGCCGACATCCTCGTGCTGCTGCCGGCCGGCGCCGGCAATACCGGCAGCGGCGACGGCGCAGGCCCGGACTTCGTCGTCACCGCCCACAGCCGCCCCGTCACCAGCCAGACGGTTCATCCCGACGATCTCCTCGGCAGGGTGGTCACACCGGCCGAGCGACCGCTGGCGGCGCTGGCACTGCACACAGGCGTGAGCACCAACGGCGGTGCCCACCTCGCCGACCAGCAGCGCTGGGTGCAGTCCCTGGCCGTTCCCGTGAACTTCGCCGGCCGCACCATCGCGGTGCTCCTGCGGGAGTTCCCCTCGGTCAGCGACAGGGTCTGGGGGCGGCTGGAGAACACCTACTTCGGCCTCTTCCGCCGGCTGGCGGGCATGATCGCCGACGCCGCCTACCCGTACGCCGCCGGGCCCGGGGACCACGACCACCCGCCGCGGGTGGGCGACGGCGTCATCGTGCTGGACGCCTGGCAACGCGTCACGTACCTGACGCCGAACGCCCACTCGGCACTGCGGCGCCTCGGGATCAACGGGGACCCGACGGGCCGACACCTGGCCGAGGTGGGCATCGAGCCCCGGGCGCTGCGTCTCACGGTGGCGACGGCGCTGCCACATACCGAGGAGATCGAACGCAACGGCCACAACGTGGTGGTGCGCTGCCTGCCCCTGATCCAGGAGGACACCCTCACCGGGATGCTGATGCTCGTGCGGGACATCACCGAACTGCGCCGGGCGGACCGCCTGCTGATCACCAAGAACGCCGCCCTCGCCGAGGTGCACCACCGGGTGAAGAACAACCTGCAGACGGTGTCGTCGCTGCTCAGCCTGCAGAGCCGCTGGCTGGAGGGGCCCGAGGCCAAGGAGGCGCTGGCCGAGTCGGCCCGCCGCATCCGCCTCATCGCCGCCGTGCACGAGATCCTCAGCGAGCCCGAGGGCGAGAACACCCCGTTCGAGACCGTCGTGGCCTCGCTCTCGTCGCTGCTGCGCGAGTCGCTGGCGCCGCCGAACGCACCGATCTCGATCAAGGTGTCCGGAGCCGTCGGTCCCCTGCCCAGCGAGGTGATGACCACGATGGCCATCGTGCTGAACGAGCTGGTGCAGAACGCGGTCGACCACGGCTTCGGCGGCGCCGCGGCGGCCGTCGCCGACGGCAGCGAGATCGTGGTCCGGATCGGGCGGGCGGACTCCGAACTTCAGGTGTCGGTCACCGACAACGGCTGCGGCATATCCGGCGGCGAACTGGAGGAGGGTTTGGGCCTCACGCTGGTCCGCACGCTCGTGGAGAACGACCTGGGCGGCAGTCTCGTGCACCGGTCCGCCCCCGGCGGCACCACGGTCGAACTCACCGCCCCGCTGCCGGTCCCGAGCGTCTAGAGCCGCGCCGCGGGACCTACGGAGCCTCCGCCAGCGCGGCCGCGGCCTCGGCGGGGCGGCCGGCGATGACGCCGTCCACGCCACGGCGCAGCAGATCGGCGTAGAACTCCCGGGTCTCCAGCACGTCGGTACCGCTGAGCCACACCCACACGTACAGTCCCTCGCTGTGCAGCCTGTCGATGAGGTCGGGCTGGACGACCTCGATGCCGGCGTAGGTGAAGGGAACCTGAAGCACCCGGTAGCGCGGGTCCAGCGCCTCGCCCTCCAGCCACCACGCCACCAACTCGTCGGTGGCGGGGGTCGTGGCGACATCGGGAGCCAGTTGCTGGAAGGCGGCCAGCACCTGGTCGTTGAAACACGCCACGATCACCGAGTCCTCTCGACCCAGCGCGGCGATCTCGGCGGCGAGCACCTCGGCGGCGGCGATCCCCGAGCGGGGATCGGCCTCGCCGCCGGGTCCCCGCTGGAGCTTGATCTCCACGTCGAGCACGTGATGCGGGAATCGTTCGGCCACCTCCCGGAACGTCGCAACCCGGAAGTCCTCGGCGCCGAAGCCCGGCGGGGGCTCGACGGCGCCGCCGCGCACCCCCCGGAACACGTACTCCTCGGGCGGCCGGGTCCGGTCGCCCCACAGGCCCGCCACGAACCAGTGGGCGTTGTCGAGCGCCTGGATCTCCGCCAGGGTCAGGTCGGCCACCGCCCCGGTCGTCCCGGTGGTTCGATCGACCGTGTCGTCGTGCTGGACGATCAGCGCACCGTCGGCGGTGAGCTGCACATCGAGTTCCAGCACATCGGCGCCGGCGGCGACCGACTGCGCATATGCATACGTCGTGGAGTGCGGATAGTCCTGGTCCCCGCCCGCGTGGGCGATCACCAGCGGGCGCCCCAGCGCCAGGAGCCCGTCGAGCGTGGACGCCTCGGGCCGCGGCGCCTCCGGGATGGCCGGCGCTGCGGTCGAGGGCGGCTCAGCTGCGCCGCCGTTCGGCCCTGCCGGCGGCTGTGGTGCAACGGACTCCTCCGGCGCCGGCCCCTCGGTGGTCGGCGCGGCGGCCGGGGCAGGTCGCTCGGATGTAGCCGTCTCGGCGCCCGGCGCGGCCTCCGGCGGCTCCACGCCGGTCGTGGTGGTCGTGGCGCCCATCGTTGTCGTCGTCCCGGCCGCCGCGGTAGTCGTGGTCGGGACGACCTCGGCGGATGGCGCAGCGGGCGCGGCGCCCGCAGACTCCGTACTCGGGGCGCCGGTCGGCACCGGTGCGGCGCCGCCGGAGGTCCCCCCGCCGCAGCCGCCGAGCGCCAATGCCAACACCGCCACGATCGCGAGTCCCCCGTGCAGCGTCCGGCGGAGGCGCCCTGTACGCATCGCGTGGCGATCCGGAACGAGATCCGACCGATCCGGCCGGCGGCCGAGACCCGGCTTGAGCACGAATCCCAAGCTAGAGCAACCGGTGGTCCGGGTTACAGGCCCGTGGCCACCGCCAGCAGCGAGACGTCGGTGAAGTGGGTGACGGTGGCCGGCACGACCCCGAAGACCAGAGTGGCCGCCACTGTCAGACCCAGCGCCGAGCGCAGCGAGAACGGTATGGCGATGCGCCCGGCGTCGCCCAACTCTTCGGCAGGCTTCTCGAACCACATGCGGGCGGCGATCTTGCCGTAGTAGCCCACCGCGATCACGGCGTTCACCGCCGCGAAGCCGGCCAGCACGTAACCGGAGGGGTTGTCGGCGGACACCAGCGCCTGGAAGACCGCGAACTTGGCGTACCAGCCGCCCGCCGGGGGAATGCCGGCCAGCGAGGCCAGGAACACGGTCATCACGACGGCGATCCCCGGCGACACCCTGAACAGGCCGTTGTACGAGGCCACGTCCCCGGTGCCGGTGCGGCGCGCCACGGTCATGATGACGGCGAAGACACCCAGGTTCATGGCCGCGTAGATCACCAGGTAGGTGAGCACCGCCGAGACGGCCTGGTCGGCCACCTCGGTGCTCACCCCGGCGACGGCCAGCGGCGCCAGCATGAACCCGGCCTGGGCGATCCCCGAATAGGCCATGAGGCGCACGATGTTCTTCTGCCGCAGCGCCATGAGGTTGCCCGCGGTCATGGAGGCCGCAGCCAGGAACCACAGCGCCGGCCCGTACACGTCGTCGCGGTCCCAGAACCCCACGAACACCAGCGAGCCCAGAGCCACGAAACCGGCCGCCTTGGAGGCCACCGAGAGGAACGCGGTGATCGGCGTCGGCGCCCCCTCGTAGGTGTCGGGCGCCCAGGTGTGGAAGGGGAACGCCGAAACCTTGAAGGCGAAACCCACCAGCACGAAGATCACGCCCACCGTGATGGCGGCATTCGGCACCGCGTCGGCACCCCGATCCAGCGGCGCCGCGGCGGCGATGTCGGCCAGCACCGTCGACCCGGAGGCGCCGAACAGCAGCGACATGCCGTAGAGCATGATGGCCGAGGCGAACACCCCCATGAGGAAGTACTTCAGACCGGCCTCGGTGCTGCGCAGGTCGCGCTTGCGCCAGGCGGCCAGCAGGTAGGCGGGGATCGACAGCAACTCCAGCGCCACGAAGATGCTGATGAGGTCCCGCGCCGAGGCCATCACGACCATGCCCAGCAGCGACGCCAGCACCAGGCCGTAGTACTCGTTCTCCCAGTAGTCGCCCTCGGCGACGTAGTTCATGGACAGCAGCACCACGACGTAGCCCGAGACCACGAACAACGCCTTCAGGATGAGCGCGTAGCCGTCCACCACGTAGGCACCGTCGAACATGACCCGCGGCTCGGAGGCCACGCCGGCGGTGGCCAGGGTGATGATCGGCACCAGGACGCCCAGCAGCCCCAGACCCGCCAGCGCCGAGGTGACGGCCCGTCCCCGTTCGGCCAGGGCGATGTCCAGGCAGGTCAGCAGCGCGCCGACGCCCAGCAGCGTCAGCTCCGGGGCGAGCGCGTGCCAGTCCAGGTGCGGGCGAACGAACCCGAGAACCCCCAGCGGGGCGGCGAGGGCGCCCAGGGTCACCGGCCGCTCCTGGCCTGCTCGCTGACGCGACGCAGTCGCTCGAAGCAGTCCTCACCCCGTGCCACCTCCAGGCAGTCCCCGGGGGTGCCATCCACGGCCTCCACCTGCAGCGACTCGCGCACCGCCGGGTCGGTGGCCTCGTGCAGCAGCCGGGGGAAGAACCCCAGCACCACGATCAGCACCAGCAGGGGCGCCCAGGCCAGATACTCCCGCGGGCTGGCGTCGGTGACGTCGGGCGAGTCGGCGAACTCCTCCCGGGCGTTGCCGAAGGCGGTCTTCTGCAGCATCCACAGCAGGTAGCCGGCAGCCAGAACCGTCCCGACGGCGGCGATCACCATGTAGGACCGGAACACCGCCTTGTTGAGGATCTCCGCCGGGTTGTAGGACGCCAGGATGGCCGGGAACTCACCCCAGAACCCCGCCAGGCCGGGCAGGCCCAACGAGGCCATGACGCAGAAGCCGAGTATCCAGCCCATGCGCGGGGCCTGCTGCAACAGACCGCCCAGCCGGGACATCTCCATGGTGTGGTAGCGGTCCTTCACCGAGCCGGCGAGGAAGAACAGCATCCCGGTGATCAGGCCGTGGGCCACCATCCCGAACACCGCCGCGTTGATCCCGAAGGGGGTGAGCGTGGCGATGCCCAGCATCACGAAGCCCATGTGCGCCACCGAACTGAAGGCGATGAGGCGTTTCATGTCGCGCTGGGCCAGACACCCCAGGGCCCCGTAGATGATGCCGATCACCGCCAGCAGCCCGATCACCGGGGCCCACGCCGCGGCCGCCTCGGGCAGCATCGGCACCGCGACCCGCACGAAGCCGTAGGTGCCGAGCTTCAGGAGCACCGCCGCCAGGATCACCGAGCCCACCGTGGGCGCCTCGGTGTGGGCGTCCGGCAGCCAGGTATGGAACGGGAACATCGGCACTTTGATGCCGAATCCCAGGAACATGCCGGCGAAGATCCACAGCTGGCTGGTGCGGGCGATGGCCGCGGTGGCACCGCCGGAGAGCGCCCGCATGTCGAAGGTGCGGGCCGCCTCCAGACCGGCCAGCGTGCCGTCGGCCAGGAAGAACATGGCCAGGAAGCTCACCAGCATGAGCGCCGAGCCGAACAGCGTGTAGAGGAAGAACTTGATGGCGGCGTAGCGCCGGTTGTCGCCGCCCCACACGCCGATCATGAAGTACATCGGCAGCAGCACGACCTCGAAGAACACGAAGAACAGAATCAGGTCCTGGGCCGCGAAGGTGCCGATCATGCCGGTCTCCAGCACCAGCAGCAGCGCCAGGAAGGCCTTCGGGTTGCGCGGCTCGGGAAAGTGCCCGAACGAATACACGATGCACAGCGGCACGATGAGCGCCGTCAGCAGCAGCAGCGGCAGCGAGATGCCGTCGATGCCCATGATGTAGCGGCTGTTGATGAGCTCGATCCACGACCGGTCCACCACGTACTGCAGCTCACCGGCCCGGGAGACGCTGAAGCGGGCCAGCAGGAGGACGGCGAACAGCGCCGTCACCAGCGAGGCGCCCAGCGCGGCGGCCTTCACCCACAGCTCCCGGCTGGAGGGCAGCGCCATCACCAGCACCGCCCCCACCAGTGGGACGAAGGTGACCAGCGTGAGCCCCCATCCGTTCAGAAATGCATCCATCGGTCTCCTCTCGAGGTCACAGCACCAGGATCAGCGCCGCGGCCAGGATCACCGACGCCACGAACATGACACCGGCGTACTGCTGCACCTTTCCCGTCTGCATCCGTCGAAGCTCCTCGCCGGCGCCGTGGCTTGCCACACCCGTGGTGTTCACCACGCCGTCGATGACCTTCTGGTCGATCTTGTCGTAGACAACGTGTCCGGCCGCCAGCGCCTTGCGCCCGGCCTGGTTGACCACCTCGTCGATCCCGCGCTGGTTGAACCAGTAGGCGCCCCGGGCGACCGGCCCCGCCGTGCCCTTGGCCACGATGCCGGTGTAGAGATGGTCGAGGTAGTACTTCTGCACCAGCAGCGTGTGACCCAGCCGGGCCGCGGTCCAGCGGCTCGTCGGGCCGTCGGCCAACTCGGTGGCCGCGCCGCCGGCTCTCGCCCGCCGGTCCACGCGCCGGTAGTAGGCCACGGCGGTGCCCGCACCCACCAGCACGACGAGCGTCGAGAACGCGGCCAGGGTCCAACTCGGCGTGGCGTGGGCGATCTTCGGGAAGTAGAAGTGCTCGGCGGCAACCGGCTCCACGTAGTGGCCGAACTGCTCGGTCCAGGACTTGGGCACGATCTGGAAGCCCTTGGGCAGGTTGGTCCAGCCGGCGCCCACGGCGAAGACCGCCAGGATCCACAGCGGCATGGTGATGCGCCGTCCCGACTCGTGCGGGTGCCCGTGGCCCCGATAGCTGCCGTAGAACGTGAGATAGATGCAGCGGGCCATGTAGGCCGCGGTCAGGGCGGCCGTCAGCATCCCCATGAAAAGCATCGCCGTGTAGGCGCCGTTGCCGCCGGTGCCGCCGAAGACGCCCCAGCCGCCGGTGCCAGCCAGGATCTCGTCCTTGGACCAGAAGCCCGCAAGGGGCGGCAGCCCTGCCAGCGCCAGCGAGGCGATCATGAAGGTGCGGAAGGTATGCGGCATGTGGCGGCGCAGCCCGCCCATGTCCTTCTTCATGTCGAAGCTGTGCACCGCGTGGCTGACCGAGCCCGAGCCCAGGAACAGGCAGGCCTTGAAGAAGGCGTGCGTGAACAGGTGGAACACCGCCGCGGTCCAGGCACCGACGCCCAGCGCCATCACCATGTAGCCCAGCTGGCTGATGGTGGAGTAGGCCAGCACCCGCTTGATGTCGTTCTGCACGAATGCCAGCGAGGCGCCGACCAGCGTCGTGAGCCCGCCGATGAGCGCCAGGGCGTTGATCGACGACCCGGCGATCACGAGGCCCTCGAAGAACACCCCGTAGAGGCGCGCCACCAGGTAGACGCCGGCCACCACCATGGTGGCGGCGTGGATCAGCGCCGAGACCGGCGTCGGCCCGGCCATGGCGTCGGGCAGCCAGGTGTGCAGGAAGAACTGGCCCGACTTGCTGATGACCGCCGCCAGCAGGCACAGCGCCGAGATCAGCAGCAGGGTGTGGCCGATCTCGCCGTCGAGGGCCTTGGTGTTGATCTCCAGGATCGAGAACGTGCTCCCCGCGGCGAAGAACAGCACGCTGACACCCACCAGCAGGCCGATGTCGCCGACCCGGTTCGTGAGGAAGGCCTTCAGGGCGGCGTCGGAGTTGGGCTTCTCCTCCCACCAGTGGCCGATCAGCACGAATGAGCAGACACCCACCAACTCCCAGCCCACGATCATCTGGATGGTGTTCTCGGCCAGGACGAAGAACAGCATCGAAGCGGTGAACAGCGACAGGAAGGCGAAGAAGTGCGTGTAGCGGACGTCGCCGGCCACGTAGTCGGTGGAGTAGATGTGCACCAGCAGCGAGATGGCGGTCACCACGAACAGCAGCGCCACCGCCAGGCCGTCCACGAGTGTGCCGATGGTGAAGTCCACGCCCCCGGCGACCCACCAGGTCCAGCGGTTCACGACGGGCTCGACGGCGGCCCCGTGGGCACCGTTGACCGTGCTGATCCACTGGCCGACGGTGCAGAGAGCCAGCACCAGGGAGGCGCCCACCGCGGCGATGCCCAGCTCCGAGCCGCCCCGCGGCAGGCGCTTGCCGAAGAACAGGATGCCGAAGAAGCCGGCCGCCGGGATGGCCGGGATGATCCAGGCGTTGGACAGGAACCACCCGGAGACCTGGACGATCTCGGCGGAGGCCTCCGCCGCCAGCACCATGACCCCGGTCACGCCACCCGACACCGCGCGCTAGCCCTTCATGAGGTCGGCCTCGCTGAGGTCGACGCTTTGTCGGTTGCGGTACAGCAGCAGCAGGATCGCCAGGCCCACACCCACCTCGGCGGCGGCCACGGTGATGATGAACAGGGCGAACACCTCGCCGGAGATGCTGGAGACGTAGCTGCCGAACGCCACCAGGTTGATGTTCACGGCGTTGAGGATGAGCTCGATCGACATCAGCACCAGCACGCCGTTGCGGCGCGCCAGCACCCCGTAGACGCCGATGGCGAAGAGCACGGCGCTGAGGATCAGGAACTGGTTCAGCAGCACGGGCTCAGTTCCTCCGGGCGATCACGATGGCCCCGATGAGCGCCGCCAGCAGCAGCACCGAGACGGCTTCGAACGGGACGATGTACGTGCTGAAGATGGAATCGGCGACATCCGCGGTGGTGGTGCGGGTGTCGGCGGGCAGCTCGACGTCGCCGAATCCCGTCACCACGGCGTAGATGGTGACGGTGGCCACCAGCGCGGCCGCCAGCACCGCCGGCAGCCGTTTGGCGTGGTCGGTGCCCTCCTCGTCGCCGATGCGGGTGCGGGTCAGCATGATGCCGAACAGGAACAGCACCACCACCGCGCCGATGTACACCAGGATCTGGGTGATCCCCACGAACTCGGCGCCCATCAGCAGGAACAGGGCCGCCACGCCGCCGAGCACCACCACCAGGAACAGCGCCGCGTGCACCACGTTGCGGGTGGTGACGAGACGGAGCGCCGCGAACACCATGATGGCGGCGATCACCCCGAAGGCGATGTTCTGGGCGACGAGGGCCCCGAGGACGGTCACGCGCCGGCGCTCCGTTGGGGTCGGTGCTCGGACGGCTCGGGCAGCTTGGGCTGCTTGACGTTGGCGCCCGGCTCGTAGGTCTCGAACTCGGGCACCGTCTCCATCCAGTCGGCCAGCCGGTCGGCGTCGTGCAGCAGGTCGGCGATGCGGGGTTCGGAGTACTCGAACTCGGGACTCCAGAACAGGGCGTCGAAGGGGCACACCTCCACGCAGATGCCGCAGTACATGCACAGCGCGTAGTCGATGTCGAAGCGGTCGATCTTGGCGCGCTGGCGGGGCTTGCCGCCGGGGCGCCGGGGCGGGGCGAGTTCCTTGTGGCCCTCGATGTAGATGCACCAGTCCGGGCACTCCCGGGCGCACAGCATGCACACGGTGCAGTTGTCGTGGTGCAGGCCGATGACACCCCGGGCACGGGTCACCGGCGCCTCCTTGACGTGCGGGTACTGCACGGTGTGCGCCCCCCGCGACGGCGCCGGCACGGGCTTGCGCAGCCCGTCGGGGAACAGCGTGCGCAGCATCGTGCGCCCCGTCACCCCCATCCCCTTGAGCATTCCGGTGCCTCGCATGAGCCGCCTCCCTCTCAGACCCGCTTCAGACCAGGACCTTCAGCACGCCGGTCACCACGATGTTCAGCAGTGCCAGCGGGATGAGCACCTTCCAGGCCAGCTTCTGGAGCTGATCCTCACGCAGCCGCGGGAACGTGAAGCGGAACCAGAAGATGAGCGCCGAGACGGCCATGATCTTGATGAACATCACGAACGGGCCGATGAGGTTGAACCAGCCCGAGGTGGGATCCAGCCCCGGCACGTACCAGCCGCCGAGGAACAGCACCGAGGCGATGCCCGCGAAGGCGAACGCCGTGCCGAACTCGCCCATGAAGAAGAACAGGAACCGGAAGCCGGTGTACTCCACCTGGTAGCCCCCGACGATCTCGGACTCGGCCACCGGCATGTCGAAGGGCGGCTGGGTCAGCTCGGCCTGCACCGCCACCAGGAAGATGGCGAAGCCGACGAACTGCGTGAGGATGTAGGGGAAGCCCATGCCGCCCCAGCCGAAGAGCTCGCCGTTGGCCTGGGCCAGGACGATCTTGTTGAGGTCCAGGGTGCCGGCCTGGATGACCACGCCGATGGCGGCCAGCACCAGCGGCAGCTCGTAGGCGATGAGCTGGCCGGCGGCGCGCATGCCGCCCATGAGGGCGTACTTGTTGGCCGAACCCCAGCCGGCCATCAGCACGCCGATCACCGAGAGCGACGCCACCGCCAGGGCGAAGAAGAGGCCGGCGTCGAGGCCGCTCACCACCGCGTCGGGGCCCATCGGCAGGACCGCGTAGAGCAGGAAGGTGGACACCAGCACGACAACCGGCGCCAGGGCGAACACGTAGCGGTCGGCCCGGCGCGGGAACACGTCCTCCTTCTGGAGGAACTTCACGCCGTCGGCCAGCAGCTGCAGCGTGCCGTAGGGGCCGGCCTCCATGGGACCCAGCCGGCTCTGCATGAAGCTCATCATCTTCATGAGGAACACGTACCCCAGGATCAGCGCCGCGGTCGGGATGACCAGCGCCACCACCACCAGCTTGATGGCGGTCTGCTGCCAGTAGGCCAGCTCGACGGCGAGGGTCCAGATCACCGGTCGATATCCCCCAGGATGAAGTACAGGCTGGCCAGGATGGTGATCACGTCGGGAACGTAGACGCCCCGCATGACCCAGGGCGTCACCGAGATGTTGTTGAACGAGGCGGAGCGGATCTTCACCCGGAACGGCCCCAGGTCGCCCTTGCTGACCACGTAGTAGCCCATGACGCCCAGCGGGTTCTCCGTGGCCACGTAGGCCTCACCGGCGGGCACCTTGATGATCACGGGGACCTTGGCCATCACCGGCCCCGACGGCAGGCCGTCCAGCATCTGCTCCACCATGTAGGTGGCCTCGCGGGTCTCCTGCAGGCGCACCCAGTAGCGGGCGAAGGAGTCGCCGTCGGGGTGCGTCCAGACCTTCCAGTCCAGCTGGTCGTGGACGAGCCCGCACGGGTTGTCCCGGCGCATGTCCCAGTCCACGCCCGAGGCACGCAGGTTGGCCCCCGAGAGCCCGTAGGACAGGGCGACGTCGGCGGGGATGACGCCCACGCCGCGGGTCCGGGCCTCGAAGATCTCGTTGCCCATGAGCAGGTCCTCGAGCTCGTCGCAGAAGTTGCGCATCTTGACCATGACGCCGCGGGTCTCCTCGATCCAGCCCTTGGGCAGGTCGTCCTTGAGGCCGCCGATGCGGTCGAAGTTCGGGTGGAAGCGCCCGCCCGTGACCGCCTCGATCTGGTTCAGGACGAACTCCCGGTCCCGGAAGGCGAAGAACACCGGGGTGAGGGCGCCGAGCTGCACGCCCATGTCGCCCAGGAACAGGGCGATGTTCGCCAGCCGCGACAACTCGAAGAGGATGGTGCGGATCCAGGCGGCCCGGGGCGGCGCCTCCACCTCCATGAGCTGCTCGGCCGCCAGGATGAACGGCACCTCGTTGGCGAAGCTGCCCAGCCAGTCGATGCGGTTGATGAGGGTGGTGACCTGCGGGTAGGTGCGCACCTCGGCCAGCTTCTCGTAGCCCCGGTGCATGTAACCCATGACCGGCTCGGCCGCCACCACCTGCTCGCCGTCGAGACGGGCGATGATGCGCAGCGTGCCGTGGGTGGCCGGGTGCTGCGGGCCGATGTTGAGGGTCATGCCCTCGGTCTCGAGTTCCACATTGACGCGGGCGTCGGCGGCCGCCGCGGCGATGAACGCCCGCTGCTCGCGCTCGGTGACACTCATGACCGGGCCTTCATGACTGGTCCTCGCCGGCACTGGGCATGTCCTCCACGTCCACGAGGCCGGGCCAGGGCTTCACGCGGCGGGCCAGCAGCGGGAAGTCCTTGCGCAGCGGGTGACCCTCGAACTCACCCGGGAGGTAGATGTGACGCAGGTCGGGATGGCCGATGAAGGCGATGCCGAACATCTCCCAGGCCTCGCGCTCGTGCCAGTTGGCGCCGGCGTACACCGGGATCCACGTCTCGGTGGCAGGGTTCTCGTTCGGCAGGTCGGCCTTGAGGATGACCGCGAGGTTCTCGCCGCCCGGGTTGTCCTCGACGGCCTGCACCCGGGCGAAGATCTGCAGGCGGGTCTCGCCGCCGGCCACGCCGTGCTCGATGGCGGTGTCCCGGGCCGGTGGGCCGGTGGTGGGCCAGTCCTGCTCGGCGTCCATGTCCCGCCCGAACGGGGAGGGCAACCAGTCGATGGCCGACAGGAAGTCGAACCAGCGGCAGCCCAGGTCGTCGCGCAGCGCGTAACCCGCCCGCTGCCAGGCCTCGTGATGCACCCGCACCCACAACTCCCCCCGCTGGGAGTGGTGCTCCAGCACCGCCTCGCCGAGCACCTCGCTCAGGGTGGCGACGGCGGCGGTGTGGCGTGGATCGGCCGGGACGGCAGCGCCGTCGTCCGGTTCGCTCACGTCGCTATCGCTCACGTCGGTATCGCTCACTTCCGGGGTCCTCGTGCGCTAGCCGACGACGATCGGGTCGCCCTTCCAGCGGGCCGTCATGTCCTCGTTGGCGATGCGCTCCTGCAGCAGCACGATCCCCTCCAGCAGCGCCTCCGGCCGCGGCGGGCACCCGGGCACGTAGACGTCCACCGGGATGATCTGGTCGATGCCCTTGGTGACCGAGTATGAGTCCCAGTAGGGCCCGCCGCAGTTGGCGCAGGAGCCCATCGAGATGACGTACTTCGGGTCGGGCATCTGCTCGTAGAGGCGCAGGATCGACGGCACCATCTTGTCGGTGACGGTGCCGGAGACCACGACGAGATCGGCCTGGCGTGGGCTGGCGGGGAACGGGATCACGCCGAGGCGCATCACGTCATAGCGGGGCGAGCCGAACGCCGCTCCCATCTCGATGGCGCAGCAGGCCAGGCCCCACTGGTAGACCCAGAGCGAGTACTTGCGGCCGAGGTTCAGCAGCTTGGTGAGGGGCGCGGGAATCTTGCCGCTCTCGACGAGGCCCATCTAGACGTGACCTCCCGCGGGGCGGGGCGCGGCGCGGCGTTCGGTGTTCAGACCCATCGCAGCACGCGCTTTCGCCAGGCGTAGAAGAGCCCCAGCGCCAGGATGAAGATGAAGATCGCCATCTCGACGAGGCCGAAGACCCCGTAGACCTCCAGGCGCGTGGCCCACGGGAAGATGAACACGGCCTCCACGTCGAACATCACGAACAGCAGGGCGAACAGGTAGTACCGCAGCGTGCTCTGCGACCAGCCGTCGCCGACGGGGTCCACGCCGCTCTCGTAGGTGACGTACTTCTGCTTCTGGGGGCGCTCGGGGCGCAGCACGGCGCCGACACCCAGCATGAGTGCCACCATCAGCACCGCCAGGACGGCGAAGAAACCGACCGTCAGGTAGCTGCGGAGGAAGTCCGACACAGGGCCAGAGCCTACCCAGCGCTCGCCACGCGATGACGACTGGAAACGCCGACTGGGACCAGAGTGCGGCGCCCTCAGTCGCCCATGTGCGGGATGGTGGCCATGGCGGCCTCGATCGCCTCGGTCGGGTAGCTGTAATCCTGCAGCCGGCCCGTCAGATAGGAGTCGTAGGCCGACAGGTCCAGCAGGCCGTGGCCGCACAACGCGGTGAGGATGACCTTCTCCTCGCCGGTCTCGGCGCAGCGCCGGGCCTCGGCGACCGCGGAGGCCAGAGCATGGGTGGGCTCGGGGGCGGGGACAATGCCCTCGCAGCGGGCGAACAGCGTGCCCGCCTCGAAGCACTCGGACTGCGCCTTGGCCTCGGCCTCCACGAGGCCCAGGTCGTAGATGTGCGAGAGCAGGGGCGACATGCCGTGGTAGCGCAGCCCACCGGCGTGGATGGGTGCCGGCACGAACGAGTGCCCCAGCGTGTGCATCTTGATGAGCGGGGTGAAACCGGCCATGTCGCCGAAGTCGTAGGCGTACACGCCCTTGGTCAGCGACGGGCACGCCGCCGGCTCGACGCAGCGGATGACCGGCGCCATGTTGCCGGCCAGCTTCTCGCGCAGGAACGGGAACGACAGCCCGGCGAAGTTGGAGCCACCACCGGTGCAGCCCACGATCAGATCGGGGGTCTCGCCCAGTTCGGCGAGCTGCAGCAGCGCCTCCTCGCCGATCACCGTCTGGTGCAGCAGCACGTGGTTCAGCACGCTGCCGAGGGAATAGTGCGCCTGGGGATCCTGGGCGGCCACCTCGATGGCCTCGCTGATGGCGATGCCGAGGCTGCCGGGGTTGTCCGGCTCGGCCTCCAGCAGCTTGCGCCCCGTCTCGGTGGCCGTCGACGGGCTGGGATGCACGGTGGCGCCGTAGGTCTCCATCATGAGTCGCCGGTAAGGCTTCTGGTCATAGGAGGCGCGCACCTGCCACACCTCGCATTCCAGGCCGAACATCTGGCAGGCGAACGCCAGGGCGGCGCCCCACTGCCCGGCGCCGGTCTCGGTGGTGATCTTGGTGATGCCCGACTCGGCGTTGTAGAAGGCCTGCGGGACGGCCGTGTTGGGCTTGTGCGACCCGACCGGGCTGACACCCTCGTACTTGAAGTAGATGCGGGCGGGCGTGCCCAGGGCCTCTTCCAGCCGGCGGGCGCGGATCAGCGGCGTCGGGCGCCACAGCCGGTACACCTGCTGGATGGCGTCGGGGATGTCGATGTGGCTCTCTCCGCTGACCTCTTGGAGGATCAGCGCCATCGGGAACAGGGGGGCCAGGGCCTCGGGGCCGATCGGCTCCATCGTGGCCGGGTGCAGCGGCGGCGGGGGCGGCGCCGGCAGGTCCGGGATCACGTTGTACCACTGGGTGGGCATCTGCTCTTCGGGCAGGAATGTCTTGATGCGTTCAGCCATGGCGCAACAGTATGCCGTCGGCTCGCCGCCCGCCTACAAACGGAAGAACTCTCGCCGCCTGAGTTTCTCGCCCTCCGGATCCACGAGGACACCGGCCTGTTCCAGCGCGATCACGCCCAGGAGCGGCTCGGCTTCGTCGTCACCGACGATGACCCGCGCGGGCGCAACGTCTTCCATGAACTCGAGTTCCGCGAAGGCGATCTCGAACTCCACCGCACTGCCGTCGGCCAACCGGTAGGTCCTGGGGCCCCGCGACTGCACGCCGATCGCCTCGAGGGCCCGGCGCGGCACCAGGCTGTCGACGGCCCCGGTGTCAACCAGGAATTCGCCCTCCCAGTAGCGTTGCCGATCCAGAGGGTTGCGCACTGTCACCATCACGTGTGTCTCGCCCATGTCCGCGATTCCCACTCCTTCGGCTTCGACTCTGCCCACTCGTCAACACCGCCGGCCGGCCGACATGTGCCGGATCTGCCCACCGTAGATCAGGGCCGTGATTCTGTCAACATAGTGAATAATCACAGATAGCGAATATTACTGAGAATCTAAGGGTCGGCTCTGCGCGACCTGGGTCACCGCACTCAGGCGCCTCGCCGGTCGGTGGATCGGGCGGCGGACTGCTCGGCGGCCCGGGCGGCTTCTATCCAGGCTGTTGTGGCGGCGATCTGCTTTGTGCCGTCGAAGCCGATTCGCCGGGTGGGCTCCACCTCGAGAATGACCCGGTTCGGCGAGTCCAGGAACTGTGCGAAGTGCCGGGCTCGTTCCGGATCCGGGTGCAGGGCTGCTGCCAGTTCGGGGTAGAACCAGGCCTTGGTCCGGTCGTCGGTGTGGAGGCGGCAGATTCCCTTGTAGGTAACGGTCCGGCGGCGGGGCACGCCGGGGGCGCCGGTACTGGTGATGACGATGCAGACCCGGGGGTCGCGGCGCACCGCGGCGATGCGGGCCCGGCCGCCGCCTGCGGTCAGCCAGAAGCGGCCGCGGCGCCGGATGAAGCTCATGATCACCCCGACCGGCCAGCCCTCGCGGTTGGCCCAGACGAAGGTGCACTCGGTCTGAGCGGCCAGCATGGCCTCCTCGTCGGCGGCGTCGAGCCCCCACGCCGAGACGTCCTCGTAGTGCGCCTCCTCCGGAGTCGATACGGAGCCGACCTGATTCTCGGCCATCTTCGACCTCACTCCCTCAGGCGGACCGGATCGGATCCGTCCCAGTCCTGTGCTGCCTCGGCGACCATGGCGTAGAACTCTCTCAGCCGTCCGGTCGGCACATACAACTCGGTCAGGTGGCCCCGCTCGGCGATCGTGTCGATGTAGCAGACCCTCGTCTGTCCGTAGGCGTTACCCGACCCGGCGACCTCGTAGCCCAGCGCCACGTAGCCCGCCACGGCGGCGTCGAGGTCGTCCACGAAGCAGGCCACGTGATGCAGCCCCTCCTCACCGGGGGCATACATGTCACGGACCACCGACGGGCCGGTGCCGTGATCCTGGATCAACTCGACCATGATCCGGCCCCACTGGCCGCAGGCGTTGCTGTGGTCGAAGGGCGCCGGGCGCCCCCGGTGCACCGAGTCGTGCATGGGGATGTGGTGCCGCACGAAGAACGGCCCGGCCCCGAACCGCTCGGCCCACCGCCGCGCCCCCTCGACGACATCGTTCACCACATAGGCGACCTGAACGATCTCACCGAGCGGATGCAACACGGCCTCAGACCCTAGCCAGCGCTTTCCGGCCGGCACGGTGGCATCAGAAGTCGAAGTCGTCTGCCTTGACCGTGTCGAGGAACTCCCGGAGCCTCGCCGCCTGCGCCTCCAACTCGTACCGGTGACAGGCGTCCTGGGTGGGCTCGGGTTCGAAGTAGTCCGGGCACACGTCGCGGATCTCGCCGTCCAGGTCGTCGGAGATCTGAGTGGCGTCCACCACGTAGACACCGCCATCGGGATCGGACTCGACGAAGCTGCGGGCTTCGTCGCGGTTCGCGAACACCAACAGCTCACCGTCCAGCACGGTCATGCAGGTGTCCCGGGGGCTGTCCGTCACGCCGACCCGGATCCGGCAGACCGCCTCGCGCACCTGCTCCGGTGGCGCACCCCACTCGAGCAGGAACCGCACGATGTCCAGCGCCAGCAGGTCCTCATAGGAATACCTGCGTCGCCGCAGGCCGGGCGGACCGGGCAGGCTCGGATTGGCCATGCCGACGTCCTCCCACTCATCGAGTTGCTCGGGCGTGAGGCGGCAGATGTCCGCCGCCTCCTTGGCGCTGAACCCCACGTCCACCCCACCGGACCGCTCGGCATGCATGTCATCCCCCTGTCGTGTCACAGCATTGAAATGTTCACCGAACCATAAGGACCCCGTGTGACACAGCCGACGACCGAGTCACCGCCAAGCCTCCGGCCCGCCATGCGAACAGGCGACGCGATTCCTAGAGTCCTCCCATGACCCTCCGGTCCGATGCGGCGCCGATCACGCCCGCCGACGTGGACCGGGTCGGTCGTGACCACACAGCGGATCCTGCGGCGGCGGGCACGCTGCACGCCGAGGTGTACACCGCCCAGCGCTGGCACGACTTCGAGCAGTCGGCCATATTCGCCCGCAGTTGGCAGTGGGTCTGCCACCGGGAGAGGCTCGCCACCGCCGGCGACTACGTCACGACGACGGTGGCGGGACTCCCCGTCGCTGTGGTTCGGGGCGATGACGGCGAGTTGCGTGCCTTCTACAACGTGTGCAAGCACCGGGCGCACGAGATCCTCGCCGACGCGGGTTCGATCGGCTCGCTGCGGTGCCCCTACCACGGTTGGACCTACGCACTGGACGGCTCGCTGATCGCCGCCCGCCATACGAAGAACCTCGTGGACTTCGATCCGTCGGGCATCTGCCTCGACACTGTGCATGTGGAGGAGTTCGCCGGGCTCGTGTTCGTGAACCTCGACGCTGGCGCGGCGCCGCTGCGGCTGCAGGCCGCCGACCTTGGCGCCGAGATCGCCGAGAAGGCGCCCGACATAGCCGGCCTCACCCTCGCCCGCAGGCTCAGCTACGACATCGCCTCCAACTGGAAGAACGTCATCGAGAACTACCTGGAGTGCTACCACTGCCACATCGCCCACAAGGACTTCGTGTCGCTGGTGGACATGTCGACCTACCGGATCACGACCCACGGCATCTACTCCAGCCAGACCGCCGAGGCCGGCCGCAGCACCAACACCGCCTACGACGTGGCCGACGCCACCGTGCGGATCCACGAGGCGTGGTGGCTGTGGCCCAACACCTGCCTGATGCGCTACCCCGGGCGGGGCAACGCCATGCTGCTGCACGTGGTCCCCGCCGGCCCGCACCACACCCGGGAGACCTGGGACTTCTACCTGGAGGACCCCGAGCCCAACGAAGCCGAGACCGAGGCGATCCGCTACATCGACGAAGTGCTGCAACCCGAGGACATCGGCCTCACCGAGAGCATCCAGCGCGGCATGCGGACCCCGGCGTTCACCTCGGGCCGGCTGGCGTACGACCCGGAGGGCGGCGGCGTCAGCGAGCACGGCGTCCACCACTTCCACGGCCTGGTGCTGGAGGCGTTCCACGCCGGGTTGGCCGCCGGCGGGTGATAACCACAGACTTGTTGTAGTCACATGATTCAGATACTGTGACTACATGAACGTCGGGATCAGGGAACTCAAGGCTCGCCTCTCCGAGTACGTCGTCAAGGCGGCAGCAGGTGAGCGCATCATCGTGACCGACCGCGGAAAGCCGGTCGCCCAACTCTCCGCACTCAACGATCTATCGGCGCTCGAACGCGGGATCGAAGAGGGCTGGATCACCCCGGCGCGGCGCAGCGGCGGCCTGGAGCCGATCACTCCTTGGCCGTCCAACCTCAGTACCGCCGAAGTGCTCGACGAGGACCGCGGGTGACGCTCTACGTCGACACGAGCGCACTGTTCAAGCGCTACGTCCCAGAGCGTGACCGCGACGTGGCCGAGCGGCTCATGGCCTCCGATCCTGTGCTCGTGACCTCGCAACTCACCGAGGTGGAACTGCGGCGCAACCTGACCCGAGTTCTTGCCGGCGAGGATCTCCTTGAAGCGCGTCGCCAGGTCCAAGCCGACCTCGACAACTTCGCCCTCGTCGACCTCGACGCCACCACCTGCAACGAGGCGGCCCGCATCGCCGAGCAGACGCTGTGCCGCTCCCGCGACGCCCTCCACATCGCCGCCGCCCGCCGCGCCGGCGACCGCACCGTGTTGCTCACCTTCGACGTGCGCCAGGCCCAAGCCGCCCGCACCGCCGGGCTCACCGTCGTCGGCGTGTAAGCGCCGGCGCCGGCGTCGACCCTTCGACGGAGTTGAGTGACCACACGCCAAAACCACGCCAACGGCGTCGGAGGTGAGCCTCGCCGCCTGCCGACCGGGCCGCTGTCGCTGGCTGCGGGCGTGCTGCCGGAGTTCGAACCGCCGGAGGTGGTGTCGGCGGCTGCGGTGGCGGGGTTCGAGATGGTGGGCATCTGGTTCGACCCGGAGACCTGGTCGCCGGCCCGGGCGCGAGAGGTGCGGCGGCGGCTGGACGGCACCGGGCTGGTCGCCCTGGACATGGAGCCGATCTTCGTGACGCCTAACGGCGATTGGGGCTTCGAGCTCATCGACGCGGCGGCCGCGGTGGGTGCCCGCAACGTGCTGACCGTCAGCCGCGGCCTCGCACCGGCCCGATTCGCCGAGCGCTTCGCCGAACTGTGCGACCACGCCGCGCCCGCGGGCATCACCGTGGTCGTGGAGCCAACCGTCCTCTATTCGGTCAGGACGCTCGCCGAGGCGCAGCAGGTGGTGGCGCTCGCCGGACGGCCCAACGGCGCCATCCTGGCCGACAACCTGCACCTCGACCGCGCCGGCGAGTCGATAGCCGCTCTCCGGCAACTCGACCCCGCCCTGCTCCCGTACGCCCAAGTCTGCGACGCCCCCGCCAAGCCCGTCGAGGTGTCCCGGTCGGGCCTATTCGGGGACGCCCGCGACGACCGGCGGCTGCTCGGCGATGGCGACCTGCCGGTGCGAGAGTTCGTGGCCGCACTGCCCGCGGGGATCCCACTGTCCCTGGAGATCCGCTCCCGTCGACTCCGCGAGCGCTACGCCGACGCCGCCGAGCGAGCCACCCGCGTCCACACCAACGCCATCGAATACCTGACCCGGCGTCGATCCTGAGTCGTCCCGACCGGCGCAGGAGCCTGCTACAGGTGGCCGGCGGTGGCGGCGGCGACGGCCATGCGGACGTCGTCGATGGCCCGCGACATGGCCTGGCCGATGAGGTCGAGTCGCGAGACCTGCTCGATGCGGGGCACCAGGTTGGCCAGCTCCTTGCCCGACAGCAGGACCCGGAAGATGCCGCACGCGTCGGCCAGGCAGATCAGCATCACGTCGCGCGGATCGGGAATGTCGTCGCTCAGCAGCACCTCCATGAGGCGCAGCTTCACCGCCTGGCGGACGCTGCCCTCCGCGGCGGGGTAGCGCCGGGTCTTGAACAGCCCCAGGACGCGTTCGTCCCGCTCCTCCAGGATGCCCTTGGCGACCAGACCGGCGAGCGCCGCCTCCCGGATGCCGTCGGCGCGTTCGGCGACGTGCTCGATCCAGAACCGCGTGTTCTGGCTCTCGGCGGCGGCGACCGCCGCCAGCGTCGGATCCAGGAGTTCGTCACCGGTCGGCGTGTCGTCGACGAGGAACAGGTGCTCCAGGTCGGTGTCGATGCGGTTGGCGTCCGCCAGCTCCATGAGGACCGCGCCGGCGATGGAGTAGCGCAGCGACCAGGTGGGGACGCGCACGAACGCCCCTCTCTCATCGCGCAGCAGGAGGAGGGTGATCTCCTCGACAAGTCCAACCATTTGCGTCCCTTTCGGTGGGCGGCACGGAAAAATCTACCGCACCCACAGAGGGCGCCAGTGGTCAGCGCGCCGGCTCTGTGCGACCGGGACGCACCTCGGAGCCGCTACACCACCTGGTGCATCATGCTGGCCGCCAGGGCCGCCTGGCTCTCGTCGATGGCCTCCAGGACGGCGCGGCCGATCAGCTCCATCTTGCGGATCTGCTCGATGCGCGGCACGACATCGGCGAACTCGCCGCGGGACAGCAACTCCACGAACGCTCCGCAGGCGTCGGCCAGGCAGACGAGCATCACGTCGCGGGGCTCCGGGATGTCGTTCCCGAGGAGCACGCTCATCACGCGCATCCGCACCTCGCGGCGCGCCTCACCGTCGATGACCTCCGGGCGCCATGAGCGGAAGCGCCGCTTGGCGGAGTACTGCCGGCGCTCCAGGATCCCACGGTCGATCAGGCGGTCCAGCACTCCGGCATGGACGACGTCAACACGCGCCGCGGTCTGCTCGAGCCAGTGGCGGACATCGTGGCCCGGCGAGGCGGCGATCTCGGCAAGCGTGGGGTCGAGCAGGTCGTCGCCGACCGGCGTGGCGTCGATCAGCGTCAGTTGCTCCAGATCGGTGTCGATCCGGTTCTCGATGGCCAGGTCCATCAACACCGCGCCGGCGAGCCCGTAGCGCAACGACAGCGTGGGAATGTGCGTGAACGCCAGATCCTCGTCGCGGCGCAGCAGGAGGGTGACCTCGTCGACGATCCTGAGCACGTCTCCGCTCCTTCCTGCCGGGGTCAGCCGCCGAGCCAGACCGTGGCGTCGTTGGTGAGCTCGACGAGCGGGCCGGGGAGGACCCCGAAGACAACCGTAACCGCCGCGCACACGGCCACCACGAAGCCGGCCGAGCGGGAGACGGCGGGACGCCCGTCGTCGGCGGGCGCCGTGAGGTACATCCGCACCACGAGTCGAAGGTACAGGAAGGCCGCCACCACCGCGCCCAGCATCGCCATGGCCGCCAGCCAGTAGGAGCGAGCCTCCACCGAGGCGCCGATCACCTCCAGCTTGGCCCAGAAGCCGGTCGTGAACGGCACGCCCGCCTGTGCCAGCAGCAGCACCGTGAACGCTGCGGCCAGGGTGGGGGAGCGCTTGGCCAGGCCGTCGTAGGCGTCGAGGCTCTGGCGCCCGTCGGCGCCGCAGCCGATGATCGTGACCACCGCGAAGCTGCCGAGCGCCAGGAATGCGTAGACGCCCAGGTAGAAGAGCGAACCGGCCACACCCGCCTCGGTCGCCGCCTGCATGCCCACCAGGATGAACCCGGCGTGGCTGATCGACGAGTAGGCCAGCAGCCGCCGCACGTCGGACTGCACCACCGCCAGCGTGGCGCCGGCCAGCACCGTGAGCGCCGCGATGGCGTACACGATGGGCTGCCAGTCGGCGGCGTTGGCGCCGAGCGCGGCATTGAAGACCCGCAGCAGGGCGGCGAAGCCGGCCGCCTTCACGCCGGCGGACATGTAGGCCACCGCCACCGGCGGCGCTCCCTCGTACACGTCGGGCGTCCAGGCGTGGAACGGCACCGCCGCCACCTTGAAGAAGAGCCCCACGAGCAGCAGTGCCATGCCGCCGAGCAGCAGGGCGTTGGACTCCGGGCCCCCGCCGGCCAGGAACTCCGCCACCAGCGACAGCTTCGTGGACCCCGTGGCGCCGTAGAGCAGCGCCACGCCGTAGAGGAAGAACGCCGAGGCGAAGGCGCCGAGCACGAAGTACTTGAGGCCGGCCTCCTGGGAGGTGCCGCGGCGCAGGTCCAGCGCGGCCAGCACGTAGGCGGCAATGGACAGCACCTCCAGCCCCAGGAACAGCACGATGAGGTCGTTGGCGGAGGCCATCGTGACGCCGCCGGCGCCCGACAGCAGCAACAGCACGCAGAACTCCTCGGCGGGCAGGCCCTCCCGCCGCAGCGTGCCCGACGCCAGCACCGCCGCCAGCAGCACCGAGACGGTCACCACACCGCTGAGGAAGACCGAGAACCCGTCGATGCCGATGGTGTCGGCGATCGTCGTGAAGGCGCCCCGGGCCGGGTCCTGGACCCTGATCCACAGCCAGATCACCCCGCCGAGCGCCCCCAGCGCGGCCCCCGCGCTGAAGACCGTGGCGAACCACGGCGGCAGGCGCCGGCGCAGCAACGACCCGAAGGTCAGAAGCACCAGACCGCCGCCGCCGAGGAAGTACTGCGGCAGCAGCGCCGGCCAGTCCACCTGCGGCATCAGCGCGCCGCCTTCTCTCGACCGGCGGGGATGTCGAGCCGGGCGGTGGCGCTCACGGCGCCGCCTCCGGCTCGGCGCCCTCGCTGCCGGCGGGGTCGCCGTGGACCTCCACGTGGGCCAGGAGGGCGTCCACCGAGGGCTCCATGCGGTCCAGGACCGGGCGCGGGTACACGCCCAGGAAGATGATCAGCACCAGCAGGGGAGCCAGAACGAGGCCTTCCCGCCAGCGCAGGTCCACCATGGTGGCGTTGGCGCCCCGCGCGGGGCCGTGGAAGACCCGCTGGTAGGCCCACAGCAGGTAGATCGCCGCCAGGATCACGCCGGCGGTCGCCAGCACCGCCCACCAGCGGTGCGCCTCGAAGGCCCCCAGCAGCACCAGGAACTCGCCCACGAAACCGTTGAGCCCCGGCAGCCCCACCGAGGAGAGCATGACCACCATGAAGGTCAGCGCCAGCACCGGGGCGGGCCGCGCCAGGCCGCCCAGCTCGGCGATGGCGCGGGTGTGGCGCCGCTCGTAGATGTAGCCGACCAGCAGGAACAGCGCCCCGGTGGAGATGCCGTGGTTCACCATCTGCAGCAGCCCGCCGCTGAGGCCCTCGGTGTTGAGGGCGAAGATCCCCAGGATGATGAAGCCCAGGTGCGCCACCGAGGAATAGGCGATGAGCCGCTTGAAATCGGTCTGCATGGTGGCGACGATGGCTCCGTAGAGGATGCCCACCACACCGAGCGTGATCATCAGCGGGGCGAAGAAGCGGGACGCCTCGGGGAACAGGTACAGCCCGAAGCGCACGAACCCGTAGGTGCCGAGCTTCAGAAGGACCCCCGCCAGGATCACCGATCCCGCGGTGGGGGCGTCGGTGTGGGCGTCGGGAAGCCAGGTGTGCACCGGGATGAGCGGGACCTTCACGGCGAAACCGAGGGCGAAAGCCAGGAAGATCCAGCGGGCCGTGGTGGTGGCCAGCGACTGCGCCTCGGCGATCTCCACCACGTCGAAGGTGAGCGGGCCGCCGGTCGCGGCGGCGTGCAGGAACGCCGTCGCCAGGATTCCCACGAGCATCAGCGCCGAGCCGAACATCGTGAACAGGAAGAACTTGACCGCCGAGTACCGGGCGTTGCCGTGGCCCCACTGGCCGATGAGGAAGTACATCGGCACCAGCACGACCTCGAAGAAGAGGAAGAACAGCAGCAGGTCCAGCGCCGAGAACACGCCCAGGCAGCCGAACTCCAGCAGCAGCAGCCACACGTAGTAGGCCTTGTGATCGTGGCCCGGATCCACCGCCAGGGCCCCCAGCGGGAACAGCAGTGCGGTGAGCGCCAGCAGGAACAGCGAGATGCCGTCGACGCCCAGCTTCCAGCTGATCCCCCAGGCCGCCACCCAGGTCTGGTCGACGATCATCTCGAAGCCGCCCGAGGTGACCGGGTAGGCGGCGATGATCCAGCCCGCCACCGCGGCGGCGCCCGACATGAACAGCACCGTCACGGGGCGCACCAGCTCGACCCGGCTGCGGGGCAGCAGCAGCACCGCGGCGGCGCCCAGCAACGGCAGGACGACCAGCATCCCCAGCACGGGGAAGTCCTGGGTGGCGACGGCCGCCAGGATCACCAGGCCACCCTGCTGGCGAAGTAGGCCAGCAGCACCACCGCGCCGGCCGCCACCCCCAGCGCGTAGCGGCGCACGAAACCGCTCTGCGTCGCCCGGAGACGCTCACCGGAGCGCCGCACCAATGCCGCCACCCGGTTGACCGCGCCGTCCACGACACCGGCGTCGAAACGGGCCGCGGCGTCGAACAGACGGCGGCCGGGCCCTCCCACGAACTCGCCGATCGCCTCGTCGAAGCCCCAGGCCTCGGCGAAGAGCTGCCGCTCCACCTTCTCCGCCGGCACCCGGCGGCGGGCGTAGACCGAGACCGCCGCCCAGATGCCCCCGGCGGCGGCGACGATCGCCACACCGCCCAGGATCCACTTGGTTCCCCCGGCGTAGCCCAGCGCCTTGGCGTGCGCCCCGGCGAAGACCGGCTCCAGCCACTGGCCCAAGAACTCGGTGTCGTGGGTGAACGGCAGGTTCAGCACACCTGCGGTGGCGGCCAGGCCGGCCAGCGCCACGAGCGGCAGGCGCATGAGCCACGGCGACTCGTGCGGAGTCACCCCCTCGGCCCAGCGGGGCCTGCCGCCGAAGGTGAGGATCAGCAGGCGGCTCATGTAGAAGGCGGTCAGCACGGCCGCCAGCAGCAGCAGTGCCCACAGCAGCTTGTTGGCCCCCCAGGTGTGCGCCAGGATCTCGTCCTTCGACCAGAAGCCCGCCAGCGGGGGCACCCCGGCGATGGCGAGGGTTCCCACCGCGAACGTGGCCGCCGTGTAGGGCATGGCGCGCGCCAGCCCGCCGTAGCGGCGGATGTCCTGCTCGCCGCCCATCCCGTGGATCACCGAACCGGCGCCGAGGAACAGCAGCGCCTTGAAGAAGGCGTGGGTGACCATGTGGAAGATGGCGGCCGTCCAGGCGCCGACACCGACCGCCACGAACATGAAGCCCAGCTGGCTGATCGTGGAGTACGCCAGGACCTTCTTGATGTCGTTGGCGGCCAGGGCGATGGTGGCCGCCACAGCGGCGGTCGCCAGCCCCACGGCTGCGACGAGTTCGCTGGTCCACGGCGACGCCTGCTCGAAGAGCGGGTTGAACCGCACCAGCAGGTACACCCCGGAGGTGACCATGGTGGCGGCGTGGATGAGCGCCGAGACCGGCGTGGGGCCGGCCATGGCGTCGGGCAACCACACGTAGAGCGGGAACTGCGCCGACTTGCCCGCCGCGCCGAGCATGAGGCACAGCAGGATGGCCGTGGCGGTGCTCTGGGAGGCGTGGCCCGAGAGGATGCCGCTGTAGTCGAGGGTCCCGTAGGCGCCGAAGGCGAAGAACATCGCCAGCAGGAAGCCGAAGTCTCCGACCCGGTTGGTGACGAACGCCTTCTTGCCGGCCACCGCGTTGGCCTCGTCGCCGAACCAGAACGAGATGAGCAGGTACGAGCAGGCACCCACGCCCTCCCAACCCAGGAACGTCACCAGCATGTTGTTGCCGAGCACCAGCATCAGCATCGAGAAGACGAACAGGTTGAGGTACAGGAAGAAGCGCGAGTAGTTCTCGTCGCCATGCATGTAACCGATGGAGTACAGGTGGATGAGGGCGCTCACCCCGGTGACGAAGAGGATCATCGTGACCGACAGGGGATCCACCAAGAAGGCGGCGTCCACCGCCAGGTTGCCCGCCGGAACCCAGCGGAACAGGCTCACCTCCACGCTCCGGTGATGCGAATCGAGGCTCAGCAGCCCGGCCAGCACCAGCAGCGAGGCCACGAACGACGCTGCGACCGCGGCGGTGCCCAGCCAGCCGGCGCGGGGTTCGCCGAGGCGGCGGCCACCGGCGGCGAGCACCACGACGCCCACCAGCGACGCCAGGATCACCAGCCAGACGAGTTCAGCCAGAACCATCGCCGCCCACCCTCAGCCGCGCAGCACCGAGACGTCGTCCGCGGTGGCACCGGAGCGGCGGCGCATGATCGCCACCACGATCGCCAGCCCCACCACCACCTCGGCGGCCGCCACCACCAGGACGAAGAACACCGACACCTGGCCGCCCAGATCGGTGAGGTCGCGGCCGAACGCCACGAACGTGAGGTTGACCGCGTTCAGCATGAGCTCCACGCACATGAACATGATCAGCGGGTTGCGCCGCACCAGCAGGCCCACCGCGCCGAGCGCGAAGACCACGGCGGCGAGTGCCAGATACCAGCCGGTGCCGACCATTATCGGCGCGCCTCCGGGGCCATTGTCAGCGTGCCTGCGGGGCCATTGTCAGCGTGCCTCCGGGGCCATGGTCAGCCTGCCTCCGGGGGCCATCAGCCGACCGCCTCGGGGGTCGGGTCCGGGACGGACTCGTCGTCGGTGCCGCCGGAGCCCCGGTGGCGCGCCAGGACCACCGCCCCCACGACGGCGACGGTCAGCAGCAGACCGGTCAACTGGAAGGCCCAGACGTAGTCGGTGAACACCCACCAGGCCACCTGGCGGATGTTGGAGATGGGCTCGGGGCCGTCGCAGGCAATGGCCGCCGCCGACCCCTCGAGTGCCTTGGGCACGCCGGTGCAGCTGTCGAACTCGGGCGCTACCGCCGCCGGCCGGCCCGTGGCCACCGTGTCACCGCCGAAGCCGCCGGAGCCGGCGGCGATGGCGAACAGCAGCGCCAGGACCAGCACGGCCACACCCAGGCCGGCCGCCAGAGGGCGCTGGCCGCCGAGCGGCTCGGTGCGCAGGTTCTCGGCCCGGTCCACCCCCAGGAGCATGATGACGAACAGGAACAGCACCACGATGGCGCCGGCGTAGACGATCACCTGCACGGCGGCGAGGAACTGCGCGTCCAGCGTCAGGAACAGCACGGCGATGCCGAACAGGGTCGCCACCAGGGACAGGGCGGCGTGCACCGGGTGGCGGGTCACGATGACCCCGAGCGCGCCACCGATCACGATGGCGGCGCAGACCGCAAAGACTGCGATCTCCATCAGGCCGGGGACTCCTCGTCGCCTGCGTCGGACCCGGCCCCCGCCGACTGCCCCCGCTCGGGCGGGCGCACCCCGTACCCCAACTCGGCCGACCAGGCGGCCCGGCCCTCCCACGCCGCCGAACCCGACGGCGACGTGGCGCGCATCCAACCCGACGTGTGCTCGTCGTCACCCGGGCGCCAGTCCTCCCAGGGAAGCTGCCGGGGGCGCCCGTCGTCGCCCACCAGCAACTCGTCCTTGGTGTAGACCGCGTCGTCGCGGGACGTGAAGGAGAACTCGAAGAGTTTCGACTCGGTGATGGCCTCGGTGGGGCACGCCTCCACGCACAGGTCGCAGTGGATGCACCGCAGGTAGTTGATCTCGTAGACGTAGCCGTAGCGCTCGCCCGGAGCCACCGGGCTGTCGGGCGGGTTGTCGGCGCCGCGCACGTAGATGCAGCGGGCCGGGCAGACGCCGGCACAGAGCTCGCAGCCGATGCAGCGCTCCATCCCGTCCTCGTAGCGCCCCAGCACGTGGCGGCCGTGAAAGCGCTCGGGCTTGCGACGCTTGACAGTGGGGTACTGCGAGGTGACACGGTCCTCGAAGAGCTTCGCGAAAGTCACCTTGAATCCGCCGAAGAAGTTCATCGCTGCGCACCCCCTTGCGCCGGCTGCCCGGCGGCCTCCTCGTCGGCCTGCCGCTCCGCCCGCCCGGCCCGGACCGCGGTCCGCAGCAGCAGGCCGCCGGTGGCCAGCGCGGCCACGCTCACCACGACGACCACCGCCGCCGGCCAGCCCCGATCGCGGCCGATGCTGAGGGCGCCCAGGAACAGCAGCCAGCCCAGCGACAGCGGGATGAGGACCTTCCAGCCCACGTCCATCAGCTGGTCGTAGCGGAGCCGGGGCAGCGTGGCCCGCAGCCACACGAACAGGAACAGGAACGCCATCAACTTCACGAAGAACCAGACGATCCCCCACAGCCAGTCCGCGCCCTCGATGAGGATCGGGCCGTCGGGACCACCCAGGAACAGCGTGACGATGATCGCCGACATGGTGATGACGTTCATGAACTCGGCCAGGAAGAACAGCGCGAAGCGGATGGAGCTGTACTCGGTGTGGAAGCCCCCCACCAACTCCTGCTCGGCCTCCACCATGTCGAACGGCGGGCGGTTCAACTCGGCGGTCGCCGCCACCAGGAACACCACGAACGGGACGATGCCGGTGACCCAGAGGTTCCAGTCGTAGCCGCTCTGGTCCACGACGATGTCGTGGGTGGACAGGCTGCCCGACTGCAGCAGCACGGCGGCCAGGGACAGACCCAGGGCGGCCTCGTAGGAGACCATCTGGGCCGAGGCCCGCACAGACCCCAGCAGTGGGTACTTCGAGCCCGAGGACCAGCCCGCCAGCATCACGCCGTAGACCGCCATGGAGGACATGGCCAGCACCAGCAGGATCCCGATGTGCGGGTCGGCCACCTGCAGGTAGGTGGTGTTCCCCCACCAGCTCACCGTGCCGTCGCCGCTGGTGAAATTGCCGCCCACCGGCACGACGGTGAACACCAGGAAGGCGGGCACCAGCGAGAGATAGGGCGCCAGCTTGAAGACGAAGCGGTCCGAGCGGGCCGGGATCAGATCCTCCTTGAAGAAGAGCTTGACCCCGTCGGCCAGGGTCTGCAGGATGCCCCACGGCCCCGCCAGCGCCGGTCCGATGCGGTTCTGCATGTCACCGATGAGCTTGCGCTCGAACCAGATCATCAGCATCACCGCCACCATCAGCATGGCGAAGGCGGCGACCACCTTGATGATCAGGATCAGCGCCTCATCGAGACCGAAGCCGCCGATGTAGGCCGGGTCCAGGGCGAGCACGTTCATGAGATCGGCGGCTCCACCCTGATCTCGCAGACAACGGCGTCGGCGTCGATGAGCTCACCGGGATCGGCGCCGCCGGAGTTCACGGTGAGGGCGGCGACCGCCGTGGGAACCGCTTCGTCGGGGGTGGCCGTCACCGATATGGCCCCGGCCGGCGAGCTGACCCGAAGCAGGTCGTCGGGGCCGCAACCGAGACGTTCGAAGTCCCGCGGGTTGAGCCGGAGCGCGCCGGGCCGTGCGAAGTTGGCGAGCGACGGGCAGTTGGAGGTGACCGTGCCGGCGTCGTAGGTCCTGCGGTCGGCAACCAGCCGGTAGGAGTAGCGATCGAACGCCACCGCCTGCGCTGCGGGAAGCCGCACGTCGTCGAGGCCCAGCCGGCGCGGCGGCGGTCCGCCGTCGGTGGCGGCACCCGGCGCCGCGCCGTTGCCGGCGGCCACCGGGAGCAGCACCCCGTCGAGACTGGCTCGGACCTCGTCCCAACCCGCTCCCGCGTGCAGGGGCGAGAGGTCGGCCAGTTCGGCCCAGGCCTGCGGCGCCGAGGAGATCCCGAGGTCGGATCCGAGTTGCAGCGCCAGTTCGGCGGCGATCTCCCAGTCCCGCCGGCACTGCGGCGGCGGGGTGACCTGGCGGGTCTCGGCGGTGGCGCGACCCTCGATATTCACGTGCGTGCCGGCACGCTCGCCGAACATCACCGCCGGCAGGACCACGTCGGCGCGGTTCACCGAGGCGGTGCCGAAGGTGTCGACGGCGATCACCGTTCCGACCCTCTCCAGCGCCCGCCGTGCCAGTTCCCTGTCGGGGAAGTCGGCCAGCGGGTCGGCTCCGAGGAGGAACAGCACGTTGATGCGGCCCGCGGCGGCGGCAACGAGGATGCCGGCCGCATCCGCGCCGCGCCGGGCCGGCACCGCGCCCCAGGCGGCGCCGTAGTGGGCCCCGGCGCCCTCCAGCGAGGTGCGCCCCGGCAGCAACCCCGGTGCGAGACCCGCGTCGACGGCTCCCGCGGCAGCGCCTCGCCGCAGCAGCGGCAGGAACCGGGCGTGGGGGAAGGCGCCGGCCAGGCGCAGCGCCGCGGTGGCGGTGGGGATCACCGACTCCGCCACCGAGCTGCGGCCGACGAGCACGGTCAGCGGATTGTCGGCGAGCAGGGGGCCGGCGGCACGCAGGTCCCCGGCGGCTATCCCGGCGAGAGCGGCGCCCTGGGGCGGATCCAGGATCGCCTCGGCGATCATGTCGGCGTCTCCGGGACGCACCCGCAGGGAATGGCGGGCCAGCGGCGTGAGGCTCCCGGCGAGCGGCGACATCTCCACGAGCGTCACCGCGCCGGAGTCCACGGCCCCCCGGAGGCGCAGGAAGAGGCTGCCGAACTCCTCTCTGAGGTCCCCCGCGATCGTCAGCACCACACCGCCGGGCCGGCAGGCGTCGGCGATCGTGGCCCGCGGCAGGGCGCAGACCAACTCGGCCGGCAGGCCGTCGCCGAGTTGGGCGTCCACATTGTCGGTCCCGATGAGGCCCTTGGCCAGCTTCGCCCAGGCGTACTGGTCCTCGCTGCAGAGCCTGGCGCCGCCCACCACGGCCACCGAGGAGGGCCCGTTGCGACCCAGCGCCTCGGCGGTGGCCCCCGCAGCGGCGGCGAGGGCGGCCGACCACGAGGTACCGACGAGTTCGGCGTGGGAGCGCAGCAGGGGCTCGGTCAGGCGTCCCGGGCTGTGGACGGCCTCGAAGCTGAACCGGTCGCGGTCGGCGAGCCAGCCGTGGTTCACCGCCTCGGAGTCGACACCCTGGATCCGCAGCAGGCGGTTGCGGGAGGCGTGCACCGACACCCGGTCGCCGGTGGCATTGGGATAGGTCGAGGTCATCTCGGTGAGGTCCCAGGGCCGGGCCCGGAACCGGTAGGGGCGGGCGGTGAGCGCACCCACGGGACAGATCTGGACCGTGTTGCCGCTGAAGTACGAGTCGAAGGGTCGATCGGGGAAGGTGTTCACCTCGGTGTGGTAGCCGCGGCCCTGGAAGCCGATGAGCGGTTCGCCGGCCACCTCGTCGGCGAAGCGGGTGCAGCGGTCGCAGAGGATGCAGCGTTCCCGGTCGAGGTAGACCAGGTCGCTGATCGGCAGCGGTTTGTCGAAGTGGCGCTTCTCCTCCACGAAGCGGCTCTCCCCGGGGCCGTAGGCCATGGTCTGGTCCTGCAGCGGGCACTCGCCCCCCTTGTCGCAGACCGGGCAGTCCAGGGGGTGGTTCACCAGCAGGAACTCCAGCACGCCGTCCTGCGCCTTGCGGGCGGCGTCGCTGGCGGTGTCCACCACCATGCCCTCGCTCACCGTGAGCATGCACGAAGGCGCCAGGGCGGGGCCGCGGCCGGTGTCGACGTCCACCAGGCACATGCGGCACATTCCCACGGGCCGCATGCGCGGGTGGTAGCAGAACCGGGGGATGTAGGTGCCGGCCTGCTCGCAGGCGTCGATGAGCAACTGGTCCGCTGCGGCCTCGATCTCGGTCCCGTCGACGGTGATGCGCACCGGGGTCTCGCTCATGAGGTCACCGGCGCCGCGGCGACCGGGATGCGGCGTGGCAGGTAGGACTCGAACTCATCCCGGAAGTCCCGGAGCGCCGAGACGATCGGCGAGGCGGCCGACGGACCCAGCGGGCAGATGGTCGTCATGCGCGGCGGCCAGGCCAGACCGGGGCTGATGTTGTCACAGACGTCGTTGAGCAGGTCCAGGTCGCCGGGACGGCCCCGGCCCGCCAGGATGCGCTCGAGGATGACCTCCAGCCAACTGGTCCCCTCCCGGCAGGGCGTGCACTTGCCGCAGGACTCGCGGGCGAAGAACCGAACCAGGTTGTGGCAGGCCCGGGGAATGTCGGTGGTGGAGTCCATCACCACGATGGCGCCGGAGCCGAGCATCGACCCGGCGGCGTCCACAGCCGCCTTGTCCAGCGGCAGATCCAGGTGCTCGGCGGTGAACCAGGGGGCCGAGGCGCCGCCGGGGATGAAGGCCTTCAGGTCGCGGCCGTCCCGGATCCCGCCCCCGTAGCGCTCGTCACAGATGATCTCCCGGAACGTCGTCGTGCCGAAGGGCACCTCGAAGACCCCAGGGGTACGCACGTGGCCCGACACCGCGAACACCCGCGTGCCCGCCGACTGCTCGGCCCCCCTGGCGACGAAGGCGGCCGCCCCGTGGGTCACGATCCACGGCAGGTTCGACAGCGTCTCCACGTTGTTGACGATCGTCGGCCGGCCGTACAACCCCACGGCCGCAGGGAAGAACGGCGGCTTCAGCCGGGGCATCCCGCGGCTGCCCTCGAGGCTCTCGATGAGGGCCGTCTCCTCGCCCACGATGTAGGCGCCGGCGCCGGAGTGCAGCACGATGTCCACGCCGAAGTCGCTGCCGCAGACGCCCGAGCCCACGTAGCCGGCGGCGTAGGCCTCGTTGAGCGCGGCGGCGAGGCGCTCGGCCGCCAGGGCCATCTCACCGCGCACGTACAGGAAGCACTGCGACAGACCCAGCGCGTAGCAGGCGATCAGGCAGCCCTCGATGAGCTGGTGCGGGTCGCGCTCCATCAGCAGGCGGTCCTTGTAGGTGCCGGGCTCGCTCTCGTCACCGTTGACGACCAGATAACGCGGCCAGGCGTTCGGCGGGCAGAAGCCCCACTTCACCCCTGCGGGGAAGCCGGCCCCGCCGCGCCCCAGCAGGCTGGCCGCCCGCACCTCGGCATGCACGGCGGCCGGCGGCGAGGCCAGCGCCCGGCGGAGGCCCTCGTAACCGCCGGTGCGGAGGTAGCCCTCGAGCGTGTGACCGTCATCGAGATCGCACCTGGCGGTCACGATCAGCTCCTCCGGCGAGGCCGGCTCCGGCTCCGGGAGGGCGCCGGCGGCGTCAGCCTCGCCGTTGGTCCGGTGGCGCTCCCACCAGGACGGCGGTCCCGGCGCCGACGGCGGGGAGACCCCGGCGGCGCGCTTCGGCGGGATCTGTTGGCGCACCATGGCCAGGGTGCCGTGGGGCGGCACGCCCGGTCGACCGCCGTTGCGCAGCTCGCCGACCAGGCGGTCGAAGTCCTCGGTGGCCACGCCGCCCACGTAGCGGTAGTTCACCTGCAGGCAGGGCGCCTCGGTGCAGGCCGCCACGCACTCCACCGCCTCCAGGGTGATGGCGCCGTCGGCGGTGGTGCCGCCCACGGGCACACCCAGCGAGTCCGAGGCGTGCTCGATCAACTCGTCGGCGCCGAGCAGGTGGCAGCTGATGCCCCGGCAGATGTTCAGGCGGTAGGTGCCGCCGGCTGAGCGCTTGAACATCTCGTAGAACGAGCACGTGCTGAGGACCTCCGACGGTGTCGTGCCGACCAACTCGGCGATGTGCTCCATCGCCTCGTCGCTGACGTGGCCCTCCTGTGCCTGTGCCACGTGCAGCAGCGGGATGAGCGCCGAGCGCGGCACCGGGTAGCGCCCGATGATCTCGGCGGCCAGTCTGAGGTTCTCGTCGCTGAGACGAGCCATCAGCGGTCCACCTCACCCATGATCGGATCCACCGAGGAGATGATGGCCACGGCGTCGGCCACCAGGCGTCCCTCCAGCAGGTACGGCAGCGCCTGCAGGTTGACGAAGCTGGGTGCCCTGATGTGCATGCGCAGCGGCTTGGGGCCGCCGTCGCTGACCATGTAGCAGCCCAACTCGCCGCGGGGCGACTCCACCGCCGCGTACACCTCGCCGGCGGGCACCTTGAAGCCTTCGGTGAAGATCTTGAAGTGGTGGATGAGCGCCTCCATGGACTCGTCGATGCGTCCCCGCGGCGGCGGGGTGACCTTCTTGTCCTGGACGCGGTAGTCGCCGGGCGGCATGCCCTCGAGGATCTGGCGCACCAGCCGGATCGACTCGCGGATCTCGTTCAGGCGGATGGCGTAGCGGTCGAACGAGTCGCCGTAGCTGCCGCAGAGGATGTCGAAGGAGAGCCGGTCGTAGTCCAGGTACGGCATGTGGCGGCGCAGGTCCCAGGAGTAGCCGGTGCTGCGCAGGATGGGTCCCGTGACGCCCAGCGCCAGACACTCCTCCGCGCTGATGACACCCACGCCCTGCAGGCGTTCCCGCCAGATCGGCTGGCCGGTCAGCAGCGCGTCGTACTCGTCGAGCCGATCACCGATGGGGTCCAGCAACGACAGGGTGTCGTCGCGCCAGTCGTCGGGCAGGTCGGCCGCCACCCCGCCGGGGCGGATGTAGTTGTGGTTCATGCGCAGACCGGTGATCTGCTCCAGCAGGCGCAGCACCTCCTCGCGCTCGCGCCAGCCGTAGAGCATCATCGACACTGCGCCGAGGTCCATGCCGTTGGTGGCCTGGAAGAGCAGGTGCGAGCTGATGCGGTTCAACTCGCACATGAGCATGCGGATCCAGGTGGCACGGGGCGGGAGCTCGAGGCCCAGCAGCGTCTCGGTCGCCATCGAGAAGGCCAGCTCGGTGAACAGGGGCGAGGCGTAGTCCATGCGGGTGACGTTGGTGGGGCCCTGCAGGTAGGTGAGCGTCTCGCCGGTCTTCTCCATGCCGGTGTGCAGGTAGCCGATGATCGGCTTGCAGCGCGTCACCGTCTCGCCGTCGAGCTCCAGCAGCAGCCGCAGCACCCCGTGCGTGGACGGGTGCTGGGGGCCCATGTTGATGATCATGCGCTCCGGCGCCGAGGGCGCCGCCGTTTGGGCCTCCGACTCGCTGAGCCGCAGCACGGGCCCGCCGGCGCGGGCGAAGACGCGGCCCACCGCGGGAGGGGCTTCGGCGCTCACCGGGTGTCCCCGGCCGCCTTGAAACGCACGGGCACGATCCCGACGGCGTAGTCCTTGCGGAGGGGATGGCCCTCCCAGTCCTCGGGCATCAGGATGCGGGTCATGTCGGGATGGTCATCGAAGCCGATGCCGAACATGTCGAACGCTTCCCGTTCGAGGTTCTCGGTCCCGGGGAACAGGTCGAACAGCGTGGGCAGCCGCGGGTCCTCCTCGGGGACCTGCACCCGCAGCCGCACCCGGCCGCGCGACCGGTGTGAGATGAGGGTGACCACCACCTCGAACCGTTCGGGAACCACCGCTTCGGGGAGATCCGCCCTGGGATCGGCGCCGAGGTAGTCCACGGCGCACAGGTCGAGGCACTGGAGGTAGCCGGCGTCGCGCAGCGCGGCCACAACCGCCAACAGCTCCGCCGGACCAGGATGCAGCACCGGTCCACCGCCGGGGTCGGTGCTGACGGGAACGCCGAGGTCGGCTACTCCCGCCGGCGAGGACGACGCCACCGACTCACCCCCGGCCGAAGCGGCCGCGCTTGGGGCTGACGACCATCCGGGTTGCCGTCTGGCCGTCGCGCTGCTCGACGACGATGCCCGCGCCCGCGCCGGCCGCCACCTCGCGGCGCTGGGTCAGCTCGCCGCTGCGGATCAGGTCGTGCAGCGTCAGGATGGCGTGCAGCAGCGTCTCGGGCCCCGGCGGGCAGCCGGGCGCGTACACGTCAACCGGAACAACCTGGTCGACGCCCTGCACGATGGCGTAGTTGTTGAACATGCCGCCCGAGGAGGCGCACACACCCATCGAGATGACCCACTTGGGCGCCATCATCTGGTCGTAGATCTGCCGCAGCACCGGCGCCATCTTCTGCGACACCCGGCCGGCCACGATCATGAGGTCGGCCTGGCGGGGCGACGCCCGGAACACCTCCATGCCGTAGCGGGCGATGTCGTAGTGCGGGCCGCCCGTGGCCATCATCTCGATGGCGCAGCAGGCCAGCCCGAACGTGGCGGGCCAGCAGCTGCGCGCCCGCGACCACTTCACGACCTCCTCGAGGCGGCCCGTCGCGAAGTTGTGGGGAAGCTCGGTCAACCCGCCGTAGGCGGGGCCGAGAGGAGCCGCTTCCGGCAGCTGTGCATCGGGAGGCAGGGAGGCGCTCACGAGACCGGCTCCCCAGGTGGGGCGGCCGCCGTGGGCACCGGCAGTCCCGGCTCGGAGTCGCCGGGCGGAACCCGGCGGATGGTCCCGGCGGTGGTGCGGGCCGCGTCAACGGCACCCTCGGCGCGGCGCACCCGCAGCGGACCCCAGTCCAGCGCACCCTTGCTGATGAGGTAGACGAACGACTCGAAGACGGCGAAGGAGAAGATCCCGATCGCCACCAGCCCGAAGAGCCCGAGCGCGCCGTGGGTGACCGCCCACGGGTAGAGGAACACGATCTCCACGTCGAAGACGATGAAGATCATCGCCACCAGGAAGAATCGGACCGGGAAACGCTCGGGGATCTCGGTCTGCGAGACCACGCCGCACTCGTAGGGGGCGTTCTTGGCCCTCGTCGGGCGCCGGGGGGCCAGGAGGCGCGACGCCACGAAGCTCAGGGCGCAGAACACCACCGCCAGCACTCCGAGGGCCAGGATCGGAAGGTACTGTCCCACCCCGTCCTCCCGCCTCTACGCCGTGGCGCTCTCGAAGGCCTCCTGCTCCCGGCGGAACCGCTGGTCGCGCCAGTGCAGGCTGAGCACCAGGGTCAGGAAGATGAGGCCCGAGCCGATCGCGATCAGGGCCGGCACCAGGCGGAGATCGCCCAGGTTGCGGACCATCACGATGGAGAAGGTCTCGCCGCTGCGATCCGGCTCCGGCAGCGGAGGCGCCTCGCCCAGAATCTGGACCTTCGGCACCGCCGGACGGGCCTGCACGACGGCGTAGTGCGGCGGATGCGTGATGCGCGCCGAGTTGGTGATCTTGTTGGCGACCCTGGACCACGTTCCGCCCTCGGGGGCGGGCTTGCCCCCGATCTCGTAGGCATCCTCGAAGACGTACAGCGGGCTCACCGAGGCCTCCTCGCTGCCGTCGGGCAGCGAGACCACCGTCGGGACGAAGGCGAACGTGTCGCGTTCGGTCAGGAAGGCCTCGGCGCTGGCGGCCGCCTCACCGGACTCGGCGGTGGACAGCAACTCCCAACCCCTCAAATCGATGTAGCCGACCCTCTCCGCCCACTCGATGACCTGCGGGGCCGCGGCCGCCAGGGCGCTCAGGGAGAGGTTGTCGATGCGAGTGGCCTCCGCCGCAGCCTGCTCGGTGAATTTGGCCTCCAGAGCCGCCTCGTCCAGGTGGCGGGGATCCTCGGGCGACAGCAGGCTGTTGCGCTCGACCAGCCGGCCGCGGATGGTCTCGGTGTCGACGGTGGCGACGGCTGCGCGCACCTCGTCCCGATCGGGTCCCGAGTAGTGCAGCGCCAGCGCGATGGCCCGGGGGAGGCAGCCATGCGCCGGCGGCGCGAAGGTCCAGCCGGTCTCTTCGACAGGGAAGATGCGCCCCGTGTCGCAGTTGGGATCGGGCAGGTCGCCGACCGTGGCCACATAGGCGTCCTCGATGCCGGTCCTCTCGATGCCCGCCGGATCCGCGAACGTCCCCTCGTACTCCCACCTGGGCGATTCGCCGACGTAGCCGATGCCCTGCAGCCACCAGATGACCGCCATGATCGTGAACCAGCCGAACATCCCCGCCAGCGCCAGGAGCGAGCCGAGGCGCACGCCGGTGTTCAGCACCAGCAGCAACCAGACCGTCCCCATCAGCAGGGCCGAGGCGAGGGCCACCGTCAGGATGCCGCGGATCTCGGGCTCCCAACTGATCCCGCCGAGGGTTACGAGGGCACCTACTCCCATGGCCCGACCTGCTAGAGCTGCCGCTCGTACGCCACGATGGCGGCGATCTGGGCGGGCGTCAGGATCCCCTCACCACCGTGTGCGAGGCAGAACTCGATCCGGCTGATGTACTCCAGGTCACCGGCGTCGCGGTCGGCCACGCAGGCGCCGAACGACGGCATCTGGCCCCCGCCGTCGCCCTGGCCGAAGTTCCCGTACTCCACGCCGTTCTGGCTGCCCGTCCAGATGAAGGACTCGTGCTCGTCGGCCGTGTCGAACTGCCGGGTGGTGGCGCCGCTGTTCAGCGGCGGGCCGAAGCCCCCGCCGCCGGCGATCTCCGCCGGCACCAGCGGGTTCTGCGCGGCCACCTCGTTGGCGTCGTAGGACCATCCGGGCGTGTGGCAGCGGGCGCAGCCGTAGACGCCGCCGTCCCCTTCGTTGTTGAAGAGCAGCTCGCCCAGCCTGATCGGGTCGTCGGCGGCGTCGGCCAGGATCTGTTGGGCGGCAGCGGTGACATCGGTGTTGGAGGCGCCCGCGCCCAGCTGCGCGACGGCCATCTGCCGGGCGGTCGAGGCGATGCCGTCCTGGGCCCGCTGGCGGATCTCGGGAACGTCTATCTGCTCGTGCTCCAGGTAGACGATGACGTCGTCGATCTGCTGGGTGGTGAACGGGCCGCCGCCGGCGATGCCCCACGCCGGCATGGGCGTGTTGGGGCGGCCGTACTCCATCACGTAGCGCACCTCCTCGGTGGAGTAGCGGTAGAGGACGGCCCCAAGCGAGGGCACCTTCCATTGCACCTGCGCCAGGAAGAGCCCGTTGTTGTCGATGAGAGTGTGGTCGCGCAGCCCGCCGGGCCCATCCACCGAGCCGTGACAGGTGGCGCAGCGCTCCTCGTAGAGGTGGTGGCCGCGCTCGGCCGCCAGTTCGTCGCTGACCTCGATGAGTCCGTCGTGACGACCCGGCTCACCCAGCCAGTACAGCGGCAGGGCGATGGCGATGATGACGATGAACACCAGCCCGGCCATGAGGCCCTGGTCCAGCCGGCGCCCCTCCATCTCCTCGTCGTCGGGCAGCGGTTTGCGGTTGGGCGCCAGCTCGATCTCCGAACCGGTCTCGGCCCGGCCCACGAACCAGTTGAAGATCCAGTAGAGCAGGAAGCCGCCGATAGCCAGAACACCGATGACGGTGCCGATGGTCCGCTGGGTGGACGCCGCGAAGACACCGAGGTCGCCCAATGCAGGTGGCATTACTCGCTGGCCTCGCCGATGCAGTGCGCACCCTGCGCCTCCTGGTTGGTCGTGTTCGTCCCGATGGGCGAGCCCTGGATGATCTTGCCGGTGTCGACGAGGAACTCACCGCGGTCGTTGACCGAGGTGGCGAAATGGTCCATGCCCCGCGGGGCCGGCCCGCCGCGCTTCTCGCCCACCTGGTTGTACTTCGAGCCGTGGCAGGGACACTCGAACCACTGCGAACTGACGCACTCCGGCACGGTGCAACCCAGGTGGGGGCACTTCCAGTACAGGGCCACCAGCCCGGCCTCCATGCCCCCCAGCACCGCCGGCGAGTAGACCTCCCGAGCCGAGGCCAGCGCCCCTTCGGGATACTCGGTCACCCACATGCGCCCTTCGGGCAGCTTCAGGAAGCCGTTCTCGTCGCGCACCTGGGTCTTGAGGCTGTCCACGGTGCCGACGTTGAGGACCGCCCCGAAGCCGGTCACGAACGGAGGCCAGAGGAAGCCCAGGACGGCGGCACCGAAGCCCGTGATGCTGAGGGTCATGAAGCCCACGATCGAGCGGTTCAGGAACTGCCGGCGGGTGACACCGACCTCCTCCGGATCGGGTGGCGTCCAGGGCTCGCCATCGTCGGCGGGGATCGCCGGCAGGTCGTCGGGCTCGCGGCGGGCCAGGACCGCGGCGCGTTCGATCTCGCGCCCGGTGGGCGCGGCGGGCTCCGCCGCCTCGGAGCGCCGGGCCAGCCGGTCGCGCAGCCGGGTGCGCCGGGAGAGCCGTCCGGTGACCGAGCGCACCTCGCGCCGGCGGTAGGCGGCGATCAGCATGATGAGGGCGGCCGCGGCCAGGATCGGGATGACGATGGCAAGAACGATCACGGCACGTGCCTCAGAAGTCGAAGAACAGCCCGTCTTGCCACGGGAAGATGAAGTTGAAGCCCGGACCCCTGAAGAACGAGCCGATCATGACCAGGATCGCCCAGAACATGAGGTGCACGGTCATCAGGGACACCGCGAACTTGCGCTTCTCGGGGGCGTTCTCCTTGTTCCGGTCGATGTAGGGGGCCAGGATCAGCAGGAACAGGGCGATTCCGGGAATGGTGACACCGGCCACCATGGGGTGGAACATCGTCAGGAGTTCCTGCAGGCCCAGGAAGTACCACGGCGCCTTCGACGGGTTCGGCGTCTCGTTGACGTTCGCCAACTCCAGCAGGGGGGCGTTCACGAAGACCGAGAAGATCAGCAGGAACGCCGTGATGAACAGCGACGCCACGAACTCGCCCAGCAGGAGGTGCGGCCAGACGTGCACCCTGTCCTGCGGCATGGCCTTGACGTCCTGGATGGAACCCGACTTGACGACGGTGAGAAGCCGCTGGGTGTGCCCGCCGGGACCGGTGGGCAGGCTCGGCGGAGCCGGGGCGACAGGCCCACCGGGCGCTGCCGGGGCCATGGCGGCCTGCTCGGAGGCCGAGCGCGAGCGATCCAGCAGGTGTGCCGGGATCTTCTCGGTGTCGCCGGCGTCGGGCGCGTCCGCCGCGGCCTCGGCCGGCGGCGCAGCGTCGGCGGCGGGCGCCTCGCCTTCGGGGGTCGCGGGGGCGCCCTCCAGCCGCTCGCGCGCCTCCTTGGCGCGGCGCAGCAGGTGTTCGGGGATTTCGGTCATGGCTCGTCGATCCCTCGCACCGGCCTACAGCGGTCCGGAGATCCCGCCGTCCTTGCGGACCCGCCAGAAGTGGACCGCAAGGAAAATGATCAATACGAAAGGTAACATCAAAACGTGTAGGACATACCACCGCAGGAGCGTGTCGGTGCCGATTTCCACGCCGCTGAGCAGCACGAACCGCACCTGGTCGCCGAACACCGGGGTGAAGCCCATCATGTTGGTGCCGACGGTGACGGCCCAAAGCGCCAGCTGGTCCCAGGGCAGCAGGTAGCCGGTGAACGAGAGCAGCAGCGTGAGCGTCAGCAGGATCACGCCGATCACCCAGTTGAACTCCCGCGGCGGCTTGTAGGCGCCGTGGTAGAAGACCCGGGCCATGTGCAGGAACACCGTCAGCACCATCAGGTGGGCGCCCCAACGGTGAATGTTCCGCACCAGGAGCCCGAAGGCCACCTCGGTCTGGAGGATGTAGATGTCGTCCCAGGCCTGCGCGGCGGTGGGCCGGTAGAAGAACATCAGGAATATGCCGGTCACCGTCAGCAGGATGAACAGGAAGAAGCTGAGCCCGCCGAGGCACAGCGTGTAGCTGACCCGCACACCGTGGCGCTTCACCTTCACCGGGTGCAGGTGGTACAGGACACTGTTCATGATGACGTAGGACCGGTTCCGCGGGCTGTCGGTGTAGCCCTTGCGGAAGATCGACCCGGGCCGGAAGATCGACACCCAGGCCTGTGACCCCTGGACCTGGCCCATGAGATCCGACGCCTTGCCGCCGAGCTGGGTGCCCATGCGGCGAATGTCGTCTGCTGTCGGGAGCCTGGGGGCCAACTCGTCCGCCTCTCTCGTCGCCGTTCCGGGATTACGCCAGGCGCATGCCGTAGCCGTAGCCGTAGCTGACCACGCGCTGGTGAGGATCGCCGTCCGGCGGCGCGTCTCCAACCTTGCCCATGATGATGACACCGGTGGGGCAGCGATCCACGCACAGGGCGCAGCGCGTGCAGACGTCGTCGTCGATCGTGAAGATCACGTGATCGCTGGGGTCGGCACCCGGGCGCTCGGTACCGATCGCCATGTCGATGGCGTCGGGGGTGACCATGTGGATGCACTTCCACGGGCAGATGTCCACGCAGCCCTCGCACATGATGCACTCGGACTGGTCGATGTGGATGAACTGCTTGGGCTTGACGGCGGCCGAGAGCCAGTCGGCGTCGACCTCGGCGAGGACGTAGTCGTCGCGGAACTCCGGCATCGGGGGATTGGCGTCGTTGGAAGCCATCAGGCCTCGACTCCTTCTCGTACCAGCGGTCGGCCGTAGCGGGACGCCGGCTCCGGCACCTCCACGGGCGGGCGGTCTCGGTTCTGCCACATGACGTGGATGGCAATCTGGCCCACCAGGAACAGGCCGTAGATGACCGTGGCGACGACGTCGCGGGCGACTCGATAGGTCAGATCGAACGGAAGTGCCCAGGTCAGCAGGTTCTGTCCCGGTGCCCACCAGCCCGGCAGCGCCGGACCGACCAGCATGCGGTCGGCACGCCAGTTCAACTCGCTGTCGGCGAACACCAGCCACCAGTGCGGCACCACGCCGTAGATCCAGAACATCAGGAAGAACGCCAGCGTGGCGCCGACCATGGCGCCGCCCCAGGTCACGGGCTCCCCCGGCTCCCGGCGGCGGGCGTACCAGAGAACGCCGTAGATCCCCAGGCAGCTCACGACCCACGAGGACGTGAAGGCCACATTGAAGTACGGCGGATCGGCGTCCCGGGTGATTCCCAGCCAGAGGGCGAGCACGCCGAACAGCAGCACCGAACTGCCGACCATGGCGCGGGTGAACTTCTTCGCCGCTACATCGATCGCCCGGATTTCAGCCACGCTGCTCCCTCTGGTTGACCAAGCGATGTTAGCCACGCAGGCCGCCCGAGCACACACACGGAACAAGTGCGCTCGTGAAAGTGCTCACAAGGAGTCTAGCCTGCTGTCGAGATCCCCACGGCGGCCGCGAGAGCGGCCGCACCGGCCCGCATTTGGCCGACGCTAGGATCTCGCCGGCGGCCGCCACCGTGCACGGAGGACCATGACCGAAGTACCCGAGTATCTGCTCGAGCGGTCGCGTCAGCGACGCTTGGAGTTGACCGGCGAGGGCGGAACGGCCGAAGGTTCCCCCGCCGAGGGTGCCGCAACCGCGACGCCGGCCACCACCGGCGGCGGCGCGCCTGCGGCGGCGGCTCCGGCGCGCTCACCGTTGCCGGCGGTGCCACCGGCGGCGCCACCCCCGCCTCCGGCGCCGCCCAAGCCCTGGGTGCAGGCCGCGCTCGGGCGCAACAAGATCCCCTACTGGGTGATGCCGGTGCTGCTGTTCCTGCCCATCTGGGTCTTCATGTACGTCGGGACCCTGGAGGATCCCACCCGGGCCGCAACCGGCATCGTGGCCGACGGGGCCGGGATATACGCGCAGGAGTGCGCTACCTGCCACGTCGCCTCGGGTGCAGGGGGTGGCACCGGGCCCCGGCTGAACGACGGCGAAGTCCTGCTGACGTTCCCCGACGACGCCGAGAACCTGGGGCTGGCCCAGCATGTCACCTGGGTGGCCATCGCCACCGACGGTACGGGAGAGGGCAACCCGTACGGCTCGTCCGAGCGAGGCCGGGTGGCCGGCTGGTTCGCCAACATGCCCGGCCACTACGACGAGCTGACCGGCACGGAGATCCTGGCGGTGGTGCTCTACGAGCGGATCACCCACGGCGAGAGCGACGTGGCCGCCACCCTGGCGCCGCTCGTCGACGAGCTGCTGGCCGCCGGAACCCTGGAACTTCCCGAGCACTTCGACGAGAACGTGACCCCCGCCGACGTGGCGGGGCTCCTGGCACCTCTCCTGGCAGCCGGCGACGGAGCCTGACGATCGCCCACCGCCACGATCTGGTCGTCGTCGGCGGTGGACCAGCCGGCGCGGCCACCGCCTACTGGGCGGCACTGCAGGGGCTGGACGTGCTCGTGCTGGAACGCAAGCAGTTCCCGCGCGACAAGACCTGCGGTGACGGCCTGACCCCCCGGGCGGTGAAGCAGCTCGCCGACATGGGTCTCGGCGGCGAGATGGAGTCGTACCACCGCTTCGGCGGCCTGCGCGCCGTCGCCCACGGCCACACCCGGGAGCTCCCCTGGCCCGAGCACCCGATCTTTCCCCGCTACGGCTACGTGGTGCGGCGCAGCACGCTGGACGCCGCGGTGCTGGATCACGCCCGCAAGGCCGGGGCGCTGGTGTGGCACGGGGCCGAGGCCACAGAGCCGCTGCTGGCCGGCAGCCTCTGCCGGGGGGTGCGCGTCGTGGATCGCACCTCCGGTGAGCAGAGCGACGTGGAGACCTCGTACCTGGTGGTCGCCGACGGGGCGAACTCCCGGGTCGGACGAGGGCTGGGCTGCCGCCGCGAGCGCACCTGGCCCCAGGGAATGGCGATCCGCACCTACTTCGAGAGCCCCAACGGTGACGATCCCTGGATCGAGAGCGCCCTGGACGTGCGCGACCGCAACGGCGCCACCCTGCCCGGCTACGGCTGGATCTTCCCCCTCGGGGACGGGACCGTGAACGTGGGCATCGGCCTGCTCACCTCCTACCGGGACTGGCGGAGCGTGAACACCAGCCACCTCATGGAGGAGTGGGCCTACGCCGCACCCGAGCGCTGGGGTCTCGACCCGACGGCGCCGCTGGCGCCCCCGGTGGGGGGCCGCCTGCCGATGGCCGGCTCGGTGAACCCCAAGGCGGGTCCCAACTTCCTGGTGGTGGGCGACGCGGCGGGCTCGGTGAACCCGTTCAACGGCGAGGGGATCGATTACGCCTACGAGACGGGCCGCCTCGCCGCCGAACTGGTGGCCGAGGCGGTGATCTGCGACGACGGCCTGGCCCTGTCCCGCTACCCCGAACTGCTGGAGAGCACCTACGGGGCCTACTACAAGGTGGCCCGGCTCTTCGCCTACGCCATCGGCCGGCCCCGCCTCATCAGCCGCCTCGTGCAGTTCGGGATGCAGTCCCAGACCCTCATGGAGCTGGCGCTGCGGATCATGGCCAACCTCATGCACGAGGACGACCCCGGCGCAGCCGAGTACATCTACAAGACCGCCGCCAAAGCCGCCTGGCTCTGGCCCGACTGAGGGCCGGATGCGCCCGGACGCAACGGCGGCGCTGTTCGTGCAGCCGAGATGGCTTTCGGCGAAGATCGCCTCGATGCGCTCGTTTCCGATGGCGCGGACCGCAGCGGCGCGTCGAAGTTGGGTGACTGGCATACCTCTGAGGCACATACGGCGCGCTATTGGGCGCAAACCTCGAAATGATATCTCAGCATCTATCCGAACAGATGTTGTGGCTGTCACAGGGGTCCACTAGAGTAGGGGTACCGGTCACTGGCCCTTGCTTCGGCGGGGTCGGTGTTCCCCGACCGGCTTGTCGGTTCGGCCGACCTGAGCCCGTTCTGGATGTTGCCTTCGGGGGACGACCGATGACCGATCTGGACCTCTCCACTGCCGAGTCCCGCACCGATCTGGCCGGTCGGGTTCTGGCGTCGTTCGATGCGTCGCTGGCGGGGCTGCGGGCGATGGACGGGGAGTGCTTGGAGGAACGGCTGCGGCTCGTGGGGCGTTGCGAGTCCCGGCTGGCTGCGGTGAAGGCGGAGACGATTGACGCCCTTGCCCGCCGGGATGGCGAGGCCCGTGCGGCGGACGTACTGCGCAACGATGTAAAGCAGTCCCGAGGGTCGGCCAAGCGGCAGGTGAAGGAGGCCGGACGGCTGGCGCAGGTGCCGAAGGTGGCTCGGGCTCTGGCCGAGGGGGCGATCACGCCGCAGCACGCCCGGTTGATCGCCGAGGCTGCCGAGCAGGCGCCTCCGGGGGCGCCGATCGATGAGGCCGAGTTGCTCACAGCGGCCACCGGGCAGCCTGCCGACCTGTTCGGCGCGACGGTGCGTGACCATCTCAACAAGCGCAGCGGCGACGACTTGAAGGAGCGCCGCAAGCGTCAGCGCGCCCAGCGCCGGCTCAGCTTCAAGCGCCAGCCCGACGGCATGTTCGAGTTGTTCGGCCGGTTCGATCCCCTCACCGGCAGCCGCATCGAGACGGCGATCACCGCCGCGGCGAACAAGCTCTGGCGTGACGAGGACCCCAAGAACCGCGCCACCCCCCAGCAGCGTCTCGCGGACGCTCTCGAATCGCTCGTCACCCACGGCGACAAGGCCAAAGGAGCCGCCCAAGGCGTCGACCTGCTCGTCATGGTCGACTACGACGTCCTCGCCGCTCAACTCGCCAATCCCCGCCTGGTTGACGGCACCCCGCTGTCGGCGCAGGAACTACTCCGCCTAGCCTGCGACGCCAACATCCTCCCGGCCATCTTCGAACAGAAGAGCCGGCCGCTGTGGCTGGGCCGCGGCAAACGACACGCCACCAAGCACCAGCGTTCAGTGCTCGCCGCCCGGGACAAGGGCTGCATCGGCTGCGCCACCTCGCCCAACTGGTGCCAAGCCCACCACGTCTGGCACTGGGAACACGGCGGCCCAACCGACATCGACAACATGTGCCTGCTCTGCAGCCACTGCCACAGCCTGGTCCACACCAACGCCGCCGACATCATCCAAGAGCCCGACGGTGGCTTCACGCTTCACCATCGGCGTCGCAGCCGAGGACCGTCGCCGGCTGGCAACGGCACCCACTATGCATCCATGTCCAACCTGCCAACAGGCAACGGCGCGGACGTCGCCCTCCCCCTTCGCTGCTGAAGGTCACGACCTCCAGCGGATGACCGGCCTCGCCCGGCCGAGCGAACATTCGCCGAAGTAGGGCACGCCAGGGATAGGGGCGGATCGACTGCGGGCAGAGCCGGACGCCCAACCAGCGGTCCACGCCCGGCGCACGACGAGTGAGCGAGGGATTCTCCGACCGCGCGTGAGCGGATTGAATACGGATTGAATGGCGGCGGCGATGTGATCGCGGGATGGTTCTCGCCGAAACGTAGGCACCCACGACGACGCTGCGGACCGCGTGCGGGCTCGGAGGATGCGAGAATGGCAACCCTGAGCCAGAAGCCCGGACTCATTTCGCCCTACTGCGGCGAGTTGGTCGGCCTGCTCGTCCCGCGGGAGCAGGCCGGCGAGTTGAAGGCGCGCGCCGGTGGGCTTCCCAGCATTCAGCTGTCCGACCGCGCCACCTGCGACCTGGAGTTGCTGGCGACGGGCGCGTTCTCGCCCCTCGACCGGTTCATGGGGGAGGACGACTACCGGGGCACGGTCGGCGGGATGCGGCTCGGCGACGGCACGCTCTTCCCGATTCCGGTGACACTTCCGGTCGAGGATCCGTCGTCCATCCGACTCGACGGCGAGCTGGCGCTGCGCGATTCCCACAACGAGCTGCTGGCCGTCATGACGGTGCAGGAGGCATACGAGTGGGATCTCGCCGAGGTGGCCGAGGAGGTGTTCGGCACCCACGACCTGCGGCACCCTCTCGTCTCGGAGATGCACCGCTGGGGGAGGGTCAACATCTCCGGGCCGCTGCGGGTGCTGCAGACCCCGCCGCACCAGGACTTCTCGGCGTTGCGGAAGACCCCGACCGGGACACGCGCCACGCTGGCCGGCTACGGCCACCCCAACGTGGTGGCCTTCCAGACCCGGAACCCGCTTCACCGGGCGCATGAGGAGCTCACCAAGCGGGCCGCCGCCAGCGTGGACGGCGTCCTCCTGCTGCACCCGGTCGTGGGACTCACCAAGCCCGGGGACGTGGACCACTACACACGGGTCCGCACCTACGAGGCGCTGACCCGCCACTACTACGACCCCGACAGGGTGCTGCTATCGCTCCTGCCGCTGGCGATGCGGCTCGCCGGACCGCGCGAGGCGCTCTGGCACGCCATCATCCGGCGGAACTACGGGGCCAACCACCTCATCGTCGGGCGTGACCACGCCAGCCCCGGGCTCGACTCGGAGGGCAAACCGTTCTACGGCCCGTACGACGCGCAGGAGATCGTCGAGCGGTTCAGCGGCGAGACCGGCGTGGCGGCCGTCACCTTCCACGAGATGGTGTACGTCCCCGACGACGACCGGTACGAGGAGGCCACGGCGGTTCCCGAAGGCGTGCGGACGGCCTCGATCTCCGGGACGCAGGTGCGCGAGGAGTACCTGGGCCAGGGCCGGACTCTGCCCGGCTGGTTCACCAGGCCCGAGGTCGCCGAGATCCTCGCCGAGAGCCATCCCCCGAAGCACCGCCAAGGCGTGTGCGTCTGGTTCACGGGCCTCAGCGGCTCCGGCAAGTCCACGACCGCCGAGGCGCTCACGGACCTGCTCATGGAGCACGGGCGGCAGGTCACGCTGCTGGACGGCGACGTCGTGCGAACGCACCTGTCCAAGGGGCTCGGCTTCTCCAAGGAGGACAGGGACACCAACATCCTGCGGATCGGGTTCGTGGCCTCCGAGATCGTCCGCCACGGCGGGATGGCGATCTGCGCGGCCGTGAGCCCCTACAGCGCCACCCGGAACGCAGTGCGCGCCATGGTGGGCTCCGAGCGCTTCATCGAGGTGTTCGTGGACACTCCTCTCGGCGTCTGTGAGGAACGCGACTCCAAGGGCATGTATGCCAAGGCGCGCCGCGGCGAGATCACCGGCTTCACCGGCATCGACGACCCGTACGAAGCGCCGGAGAACCCGGAGATCACCCTGGACACCGTCCGGAGCTCCGCGCCCCACAATGCCCGGCTGATCCTGAACCACCTCGCCGGGGAGCGGTTCGTGCGGTCCCCCGCCGGCGAGGTGGCCCCGCCCGACGGGGCGTGAGCGGCCGCAGGGCCCCGCTCGCCATCGCTGAACAAGCCGAACCACTCGACCGACGAGGTGCCTATGGGAAAGTTCGCGATCGGCCTTCTCGGCCTGTTCCGGAGGATCTTGCTGCTCGTCCGGAGGCTTCGAGGCCACACGCCCGATGACGTGGCCGACCGCCGCGTCGTCAGCGGCCAGTCCTGGAACGAGTTCTGTGATGCGCTGAAGGCGGCCGGGGCCGCTCTGAGTTTTCCCGACACCCCGCGGGATCCGTTCAATCAAGCCGAGGGATACCGCTACCTGAGCCGTCTCGCCCGTGCCGGGCTGATGGCGTTCGTCGAGCACGCCGACCCCGCAGCGCCGGTGCTGCATCGCGTCGTCGACGAGACCACCAAGATGGGCGCGGACAATCCCGACAACTTCTACCTGACAGCCGCGCTGGACGGCGGCTACGACTACAGGATCACCGGGCGTCGCAACACGATCGCCTACTTGAGCTTCGGGACCCAGTCCGGCCACTACGGTCAGGGTGGTGGCCTTCCCCCGACCGGGTACATCGAGTCCGATGAGATCGAGATGGACACCGACGGCTGCTTCGAGCTGGTGGTGAGTTCCAACCCCAGCGACGGCAACTGGCTCCCGATGACGCCGGAGACCGGGGCCCTGGTGGTCCGCCAGACCTTCGGTGACCGCGACGCGGAAACTCCGGCGGAGCTGACCATCGAGCGCATCAACTGCGCCGACGAGGGACGCCACGCCTCCCACCTCACGGCGCGAGCCCTCGACGAGGGGCTGCGGAAGGCCGGGGCGCTGGTGGCCGGCGCGCCGCTCCTGTTCGCCAAGTGGGCGCGTGACTTCCAGAAGCACAGCAACGAGCTGCCGATGTTCGACCCGCAGGTGTCACGGGCCGCCGGCGGCGATCCGAACATCACCTACTACCACAGCCACTGGGCGATCGGCCCCGACGAGGCCCTGCTGATAGAGGTCACACCGCCGGAATGCGAGCACTGGAACTTCCAGTTGAACAACTACTGGATGGAGTCGCTGGACTACCGCCACTTCAGGATCCACACCAACAAGCACCTCGCCCACTACGCCACCGACGGCTCGGTGCGTCTGATCGTGGCGCACCGGGATCCCGGCCTCCCCAACTGGATCGAGACCGCGGGCCACACCTCGGGCACCATGTGTTTCCGGTGGGTGCGGGCGAAGGAGCACCCGCAACCCCGGACCCGGCTCGTCAAGCTGGACAGCCTTCCGGAGGCGGCGGCGCGGGAGATCGGCCCCGCAGTCGGGGGTAGCGCGTGACGTCGACGGACTACGCGAACCCGTATCGCCCCCTGGCGATCAGGTTGTTCAACCGGATCGGCAGGGCCGGGCGGAGCCTCGAGGGGCCCGGTCGGCTGGATGTCGATTCAATCGTCGACTCGGCGCGCCGCAAGACCGGGTTGACGGACTTCGGGGCGGACGGACACCTCCGTGCCCTGGGCGTGCTCGTCGAGTCGATCAACGCCGAGGCCCGGTTGACAGCCACCGGGCGGCTGATGCAGAAGTCGCGACTCTCCGGCGCGCTGGTCAACCGGCTGCAGATCCAGGAACTGCTGAGGCGGCATCCGGAGATCGATGACATCTACCTCGGCGGGATCGTTCTGGTCGCCGGTCTGCAGCGCACCGGCACCACGCTGCTGCAGCGCCTGCTGAGCTCCCATCCGGAGATTCGAAGCATCACAGGACCCGAAGTACTGCACCCGGTGCCCGATGTCGATGATGTCGAACGCGGCGAGAGAGCCCGTGCGAGGCGGGCGGTCCTGGCCAAGCGGGCGTTCTCCTATCTGGCACCGGAGTTCACGGTGATCCATCCGATCGACCACGACCAGCCGGAGGAGGAGGTCCTGCTGATGGATCTGACCTTCATGAGCCAGTCGGGTGAGGCCACCATGCACGTGCCGAGCTACTCGCGCTGGCTCGAGGGTGAGGATCACACGTGGACCTACGAGTACTTCAAGCGGGTCCTGAAGGTGCTCTGCTGGCAGCGTCCCGGCCGGACCTGGGTGCTCAAGACGCCGCAGCACATGGAGCACCTCGACGCATTCAGGACCGTGTTCCCCGAGGCCACGATCGTGCAGACCCATCGCGATCCGCGGAAGACGGTCGCCTCGTTCTGCAGTTTGGTGGCACATGCCCGCGGCATGTTCAGTGACAGCGTCGACCCGCTGGAGATCGGCGAGCACTGGTTCCGCAAGACGCAACGGATGGTTCAACGGTCGGCACAGGTCCGGGAGGACGCGGGCGACCGCCGATTCATCGACGTCTCGTACTACGACCTGACCAGAGATCCGATCGCCGAACTCCGGCGGATCTGCAACGAGGCGGGGATCGCCTTCGACGACGTCGCCGAGCTCACGGCCAAACGCTGCATCGAGGCGAATCCGAAGGACCGCTTCGGCAAGCACGTCTACCGGCTGAGTGACTTCGGATTGAGCGAGCAGATGGTGGACGAGGCCTTCTCCTCGTACCGGGAGAAGCATGCGATCCCGATCGAATAGGCCCGCAGGCGTCTGCTGAGTAGGGGCTCGCACCGGGGGTACCGATCACCATGGCACCAGAATCCCCGAAGGCCCGGCGCGGCAACGTGGTCGACGCCATGATCAAGGCGATCCGCGACCTGAGGGATCTCAAGAACCCGGAACTCGGCCCGCTCCGCGATGACGAGCGGATCGACGGCAGGACCTGCCTGATCACGGGGGCCAACAGCGGACTGGGTCGGGCTGCGGCGATCGAACTGGCGAGGCGCGGCGGGAACATGATCCTGGCCTGCCGGCCGGGTCATGCCGGGATCTCCGACGAGATCGGGCGACTCTCCGGATCCGACGCCGTGGACTTGATCGACGTGGATCTCTCCGATCTGCGCTCCGTACATCGCTTCTGCGACGAGCTGCAGCGACGGGGCACCCGCATCGACATCGCGCTCCTGAACGCCGGCTGCATGTCGCGCCGGTCACAGCGGACGCCGCAGGGATACGAGATCATGTTCACGGTCCACTTCCTGGCGAATCGGGTGATGATCGACCGCTGGCTGGCCGACGGTGTCGTCAACCCGTCGAGCCGGCCCGGCGAGACGCCGCGGATCGTCTTCGTGTCATCGGACTCGCACCGGTCCGCTCCGCCCATCGATTTCGATCGCCTGGGTTCCTGCCCGGAGTACGGCATGTCTCAGAGCATGCGGCACTACGCCGGGAGCAAGCTGGTCCTGTGCACCTTCGCCACGGAACTCTCCCGCCGGTTGAACCCCGGCGAGGGCGTCGGCGTGGCCGTGCACGCGCTGTGCCCGGGAGGGGTCGCCACCAACATCGTCAAGGACGCGCCGAGGCTGCTGAAGCCGGTCCTGAACGCCTGGTTGCGGCGGTTCTTCCAGAAGCCGGAGGAGGCGATCGGACCGATCCTCCACCTCTGCTGCGCGCCGGAGGCGGGTAACTCCACCGGGACGTACCTGCACATGATGCACAGGCGGCAGGTCTCGCCCGATGCGGCGGACCCGGACAACGGCGCCCGGTTGTGGGAAGCCAGCGAGCCCATGGTGGCGAGTTCCCGGCAAGCCCACTGATCCCACCCACCACAAACCACCGAGGGCGGGGGGTCGGGGGGTCGGGCTGCGACGCCTTTGGCCCGCCATGAAGGAGCAGAGCGGCACCCCGGACCCCCGCCCGGACAGGCGCCGACCGGGCTAGGGCAGTTCGGCGGCCAGTTCGGCGGCGGCGTCTGTGGCGGCGCTGACGGTTGCGTCGATGTCGGCGTCGCTGTGGGCCAGGCTGACGAATATGGCCTCGTAGGGGCCGGGGGCCAGCGCCACGCCGCGGCGCAGCATGGCACCGAAGAACGGGGCGTAGAGACCCCTTGCCACCGAGGCGGCGGCCTCGTCGAAGTTCCGCGGCGTCTCGGCGCCGAAGAACAGGCCCAGCAGCGAACCGACACGCGGCACCACGGCGGCAACCCCCGCAGCGGCGAAGGCGCCCTCGAGCCCGGCGGCGAGTCGCACGGCGGTGGCCTCGAGACGCTCATAGGCCGACCCGTCGAGCGCCGCGAGCGTGGCCAGTCCGGCCGCGGTCGCCAGCGGATTCCCCGAGAGGGTGCCGGCCTGGTACACGCCGCCGAGCGGGGCCAGGTGTCCCATGAGTGCCCGGCTGCCGCCGAAGGCGCCCACGGGGAGGCCGCCACCGATGACCTTGCCGAAACACCACAGGTCGGGCCGCACCCCGTAGAACTCCGTGGCGCCGCCGCGCCCCAGGCGGAAGCCGGTGATCACCTCGTCGAAGACCAGCAGCGCGCCGACTCGGTCGCAGGCCGCCCGGAGCCCTTCCAGAAACCCCTCCGCCGGCGCCACCAGGCCCATGTTGGCGGCCACCGGCTCCACCAGAACCGCGGCGGTGTACTCGTCGACGTCGGGCACCACGTTGTAGGGGGCGACCACCGTGTCGGCGACCGCACCCGGGGTGACGCCGTCGCAGCCGCTGAGCCCCTGGTTGGCCACGCCGCTGCCGCCGGCCGCCAGCAGCGAGTCGGAATGGCCGTGATAGCAGCCGGCGAACTTGACGATCTTGTTGCGGCCCGTGGCGCCCCGCGCCAGGCGGACCGCCGACATGGCCGCCTCGGTGCCGCTGGAGACCAGCCGCAGCATCTCCAGACCCGGGACCCGGGCGCGCATCTCGGTGGCCAGGCGCACCTCCGCCTCGGTGGGGGCGCCGAAGCTGGTGCCGCCGGCGGCGGCCGCGGCGACGGCTTCGACGACAGCGGCCGGGGCGTGGCCGAGAATGCCCGGCCCGTAGCTCTGGACGTAGTCGATGTAGCGATTGCCTTCGACGTCCCACACGTGGGCCCCCTGCCCGCGGGCGACGAAGTAGGGGGTGCCGCCGACGGAGCCGAACGCCCGCACGGGCGAGTTGACCCCGCCGGGGAGCACGGCGCAGGCGCGCCCGAACAGGTCGGCGTTGGTGGGGTTGCTCTCGCCCGCGGGGACCCCCGGCGGCTCAGCCACCGAGCGCCTCGGCCATGCCTGCGGCGAAGTAGGTGAGGATGAAGTCGGCGCCGGCTCGCTTGACGGCGGTCAACTGCTCGAGCGCAACCGCCGGGCCGTCGATCCAGCCCCGCTCGGCGGCGGCGGCGATCATGGCGTACTCGCCGGAGACGTGGTAGGCCCCGAGCGGCACGTCGACCGCGGCGCGGGTGCGGGCGATCACGTCCAGGTAGGTGACCGCCGGCTTGACCATGACCATGTCGGCCCCTTCGGCCACGTCGGCGAGCACCTCGGTCATCGCCTCGCGGGTATTGCGCCAGTCCTGCTGGTAGCCCTTGCGGTCGCCGCTGCGGATGGTCACGTCGACGGCGTCCCGGAACGGGCCGTAGAGCGCCGAGGCGTACTTGGCGGCGTAGGCCAGGATCGCCACGTCGGTGTGGCCGGCGCCGTCGAGGGCGCTGCGGATCGCTCCCACCTGGCCGTCCATCATCCCGCTGGGGGCGCACACGTGGGCGCCGGCATCGGCTTGGGCCACGGCGGCCTGGGTGTAGATGGCCAACGTGGCGTCGTTGTCCACCGAGCCGTCGGCGGTGAGGATGCCGCAGTGCCCGTGGTCGGTGTACTCGTCGACGCAGAGGTCGGCCATCAGCACCACGTCGTCGCCCACCGCGTCCCGCAGCTCCCGCAGTGCCACCTGGACGATGCCGTCGGGATTCCAGGCCCCGGACCCCTCGGCATCCTTGCGGGCCGGCACGCCGAACAGGATCACCGCCGGCACACCCAGCCGGCGCAGCCGCCTCACCTCGTCGCGCAGCGTCGCCACCGTGTGCTGGGCGACGCCCGGCAACGACGGCACCGGCTGCGGCTCGTCGATGCCCTCGCGTACGAACAGCGGCGCCACCAGGTCGTCGATGCGCAGGGCCGTCTCGGCCACGAGCCGGCGCAGCGCGGCGCTGCGGCGCAGCCGGCGAGGACGCTGGGCGGGGAAGGCCACGGAGCCCGAGTCTACGAACGGCACCTGACGATCAGCCGGGCCGGCCGGACGCAGGCCGGCGTTGCCGGTCTCAGCCCGCGTGGGCGGCCAGGGCGGCGACCAGGCCCTCGACGGTGTACTCGGTGGCCTCCACGTGAACGGCCAGGTTCCGGCGGCGTGCCGCCGAGGCCGTGACCGGGCCGATGACGGCGACGGTCGCCGGCACCGGCAGCGGCTCGGGCTGATCGCAGAACGCCTCGACGACCGAGGGTGATGTGAAGATCACGGTGTCACAGCCGGCTGCGGCGGCACGTTCGGTCGCTGTGAGGACTCGAGGCTCGGCCCGGTAGGCGGCCACGGCGTCGACCGACCAACCCTTGGCGCGCAGCCCCACCGGCACCACCTCGCGGGCCACCTCGGCCCGGACGACCAGGACCCGTCCGGACGGGTTGGGTCCCCCGGGTGACGGGAAGGCGTCCACCAGGGACTCGGCGACGAACCGTTCGGGCAGCAGGGAGACCACCGCGCCCATCTCGGCCAGAGCCGCAGCGGTGGCCGGACCGATGGCGGCGGCCCGCAGGGCCGGCGGCAGCCCCCGATCGCCGAGCGCGGCCGCGAATCGCTTCGCACCGTTCGCCGAGGTCAGGACCAGCCAGTCATAGTCGGCCAGACGCGTCACCGCCTCGGCCAGGGCGGTGCCCCCGTCGCGTGGCGGCAACAACTCGATGAGCGGCACGAGCGTGGGCTCGGCTCCCGCGGCTCGCAGCACTTCGGCGCTTTCGAGACCCTGCGCGGCGGGCCTGACGACCAGGATCCGCCGCCCCGCCAAGGCCGGCTGTTCACGCATCGCCACGCTCCGCCGCCCCACGCCCCCAGGACCGTGCCGGATCGCCCGCCAGAAGGATCTCGGCAAGTTGGCGACCGGCCCGTGCGCCGTCGTCGCCCCGCACCGTGGCGCGGCGCAATGGTTCCCCCTCGGCGGGCGCCAGCACACCGCGCAGGTGAACCGCGTCCTCCAGTAGCTCGGCGTGCGCGCCCGCCGGCACGGTGCAGTCGCCTCCCAGGGCGGCCAGGAAGGCCCGCTCGGCATCGACGCAGCGGCGCGACTCCGCATCCTCGATCGCCGCCAGCAGGCCGCGGAGTCCGGCGTCGTCGGCCCGGCACTCCACCGCCAGGGCACCCTGGCCGACCTGCGGAACCATCAGATCGACATCGAGGACGTCCACCACCGCCGGCGCCCGGCCGAGGCGTTCGAGGGCGACGAGCGCCACGACGATCGCATCGAAGCCCTCCGCCTTCGCCAGGCGGGTGTCGATGTTGCCGCGCAGGTCGGCGAACCGCAGGTCCGGCCGCAGTTCGGCCAACTGCACGCGCCGGCGCGCCGAACCGGTGGCGACGGTGCCACCGGGCGGCAGGTCGGCCAAGCGGGCGCCGACGAGCGCATCGCGCACCTCACCGCGCCGTGGCACCGCCGCGAGGCAGAGACCCTCGGGAGTCGCCGACGGCAGATCCTTCGCCGAATGCACCGCCACGTCGGCCCGACCATCGAGAACCGCAGCCTGAAGCGCCCGCACGAAGACCCCCTTGCCCCCGATCTCCGCCAGGGAGGCCGTCGCCAGGCGATCTCCCTCGGTCCGGATCGGCACGGCCTCGCCGACCACACCCGGACGTGCCTCCGCCAGCATCCGGCCCACGGCCGCGGCCTGCCAGAGGGCCAGCGCGCTCGAACGCGTCGCCGCCCGCAACCGCCGCGGTGCAACCGGCACCGCGCGGTCCGGCAGGTTCTGCTCAGATGTCGAAGAGCTCGCGGAGGGCACCGGCGAGATGCTCGCTCCCACCGTCGGGGGCGGCTTCCTTCAGGCGCACGGTGGGCTCGTGCAGGACCTTGTTGACGATCCCGTGCACCAGCGCCTCGACCGCCCGGCGCTGCTCGACATCGAGGGAGGCGAGACGGGCGTCGAAACGTTCGAACTCCGCCTGGGAGATGTCACAGATGCGCCGCCGGAACTCGCTGATGAGCGGCGCCACGTCGCGCGCCGCCGCCTGGTCGCCGTGCCGCTCCGCCTCGGTGGAGACGATCGCCCAGGCCTTGCGGATCTCGGCCTCGGTGTGGCCGCCGTTGGCGGCGGCGAACGACCGCACGTCGGACATGTCGCACAGCCTCAGGCCGTCGAGCGCGGCCACGGCAGGATCCACGTCGCGGGGCACGGCGATGTCCACCACGAGCAGTTCCCGCCCGCCCCGCTCGGCCATCACCTTGTCCAGCTCGTCGAAGTCCATCACCAGCGAGGTGGCGGCCGTCGAGGTGAACAGCACGTCGGCATGCACGAGTTCGGCCGCAAGCTCGTCGAGGTGGACGGCGCGGGCCCCCAGCATGAGCGCCAACTCCTGCGCCCGCTGCCAGGACCGGCTGGCCAGGACCAGCTCGGCGTCGCGGACCGGGGCGATCGCCCTGGCCATCCCGCCACCCATCTCTCCTGCACCCAGCACGGCGATGCGCCGGCCGGCGAATCCGCCGAGGTGCCCCGACGCCAGGGCCACTGCCGCCTCGGACACCGAGGTCAGCACGCGCCCCAACCGTGTCTCGGTCCGGACCCTCCGGCCGACTCCGAGGGCCTGCCGGAAGAGGGGGTTCAGGTTGCCGCCCGCGGTTCCCGCCGCCTCGGCGGTCTGCCAGGCTCGCTTCACCTGACCCTGGATCTCCGCCTCGCCCACGACGACCGAGTCCAGCCCGCTCACCACGGCGTAGAGATGGCGCACCGCGTCGGGGCCGTACAGGGAGTAGACCGAGCCGCTCATTTCCACCGCGGCCACAGAGGCCTGCTCGGCGAGGTGGTCGTAGATGTGCTCGTACGCCGAGTGGAACTTCTCGGCCCAGGCGTACACCTCCAGCCGGTTGCACGTCGAAAGGACGACCGTCTCGTCGACGTTCGGCAACTCGCCGAGCCTGGCGAGGGTCTTCGGAAGAATGCCGTGCGGTGCGCTGAGGCGTTCCAGCAGGTCCAGCGGCGCTGTGCGGTGATTCAGGCCGATGGCGAGAACGGACACGCGGTCAATCTAGCGACCGAGCTGCGAGACCCGTCCCGGGGACAGTCCCGACTCCAGCAGATCCTCCAGACCGCCCGGCACGTGGCGACGCTGGTAGAAGCTGAGCACCTGCAGTTCGACCGCCAGGTCCACGTTGCGCACGCTGACACCGCCGGCGGTGTTCACGACGACCGGGGCGAAGTTGAGGATCGAGCCGATGCCGGCGGCCACCAGGCGGTCCACCACGTCCTGCGCGGCCCCGGCGGGGGTGGCCACGATCCCGATCGCGATGTTGTTCTCCGCCACGATCTTCTCGAGTTCGTCGACGTGGCGCACCGGCACGCCGGCCACCTTCCGGCCGACCTTCGCCGGATCGGTGTCCACCAGCGCCCGCACGGGGAAGCCTCTCTCCTGGAATCCGCCGTAGTTCGCCAGCGCCGAACCGAGGTTGCCGAGACCGACGATGAGCACGGGCCAGTCATGGGTCAGGCCCAGCTCCCTGCTCACCTCGTAGAGCAGGTGCTCGACGTTGTAGCCCACGCCGCGGATGCCGAAGGACCCCAGGTACGAGAGATCCTTGCGCACCTTGGCGGCGTTCACCCCGGCGAGGGTCGCCAGGCGGGTCGAGGACACCGTCGTGGTCCGGGTGGACAGCAACTCCAGGAGAACCCGCCGGTAGACCGGCAGCCGGGCCACGGCCGCTGCAGGGATCGAGTTGTAGCCGTCGCCCCCCGGGTCGCCTGCGCGCATGGGGGGAGGCTAGTGAGAGTTCTCTAATTCACAAAGTGCCGGTCCGCGCTCAGCGGGCCAGGAAGAAGATCTGCAGAACGCCGGCCACGAGCACCGCGACGAGCAGGACGGCGATCACGATGGTGGTGCCGTGTCTCATTGCCCGCCTCCCGTCCGACCGCCCAGACGCACCGCCACGGTACCGGCGCCTCGGGCCGACGCGTCCGTGCCGTCCTCTGGGTCCTCGGAGTCCTCGAGGCGGCTGAGCGTCACCGCCGATCCGGGCCCCAGAGAGAGTTCCGCGGCGCAGTCGCGGCGATCCTGAGCCAGCGAGGCGAGCCCGTAGGAGTCCACCACGAGGCCGGTCTCGCCGGCCCCGATGGCGGCATAGGTCACGGCCCGCCGCACCACGCGCCTGTCATCGGCCGTCCGCAGTTCCAGCGAGTCGCCCAGGTGCGCGAGATCCTCGGGGTCGACGTTCAACTGGGCGTTGCCGTAGTGGTCGACCCACAGGACCTCCGCCTCGACGCGGTCGGCGTGCACGGCGGCGTTGGCCACGATGCCCGGCACCAGTCCTGCGGGATCGACCTCCGGGCCCAACTCGGTGAGCGGCACGCCGAGGGCCAGGTGACCGGCGGCCGGGCCGAAGACGTCGCGGCCGTCGAAGGTGCAGGCGGCCCCGCCGAGGCGGTAGCGCCCGTTGCGCAACTCCACGACACGTGTGGCGCCGCCCACGAGTCCGACGGCCGGTGCCAGCAACCCATTGTCGGGGCCGACCAGGACCGACGAGCCGTCGCCCACCTCCACGGCGATGGGCCGGCGCTTGGTGCCGACGGTGGGGTCGACCACCGCCAGAACGACGCCGGGATTCAGGTACTGCGCGGCCCGCGCCAGGGTGAGGCCCCCGCCGCGGATGTCATAGCGGGCAACCTCGTGGGTGATGTCGACGATCCGGACGTCGGGCGCGATCGACCAGACGACCGACTTGACGACGCCGACGAACTCGTCGGTCAGCCCATAGTCGGAGAGAAACGAGACCGTGCGGTAGCGCAGGGCTTCAGACGGCTCTGGTGTAGCGGCCCGCCAGGTAGGCGTCCACGTCGGCCTCGTCGATCCGGTAGGACTTGCCGAACCGGACAGCGCGAAGATCGCCGGCCTTGATGAGTCGATACACCGTCATCGTCGAGACGCGCATCAACTCCGCCACCTCTGCCACGGTCATGAACCGGGGCCTCTGTTGTGCCTTGGTCATGTCTCCCCCTACTCCGCGGCCCACACAGTACGCAGGCGCAACACACCGAACAAGTCGAACAAGATGCGCTTGTGCCACAGTGGCCCCACCCCCAGCGGTAGCGACGGCGGGACCGGGACCGCTCAGGGGCCGCCCAACTCCACGGACCGCCGGGTGGCGGCCGCCACCGCGGCGGCGAAGGCCTCCCGGATCCCCTCCTGCTCCAGAACTCGGATCCCCTCCGCGGTCGTGCCCCCGGGCGAGGTGACGTCGGCCCGCAACGCCGCCGGGGCGCTGTCGGCGCGCACGAGCAGCTCGCCGGCGCCCCGGATGGTCTCCCGCACCAGGCCGTCGGCGACCTCCGGAGCCAGTCCCTCGGCAACACCCGCGGCGATGAGAGCCTCGGCCACCAGGAAAACGTACGCCGGCCCCGAGCCCGACAGCCCCGTGACCGCGTCGAGCTGAACCTCAGAGGTGACCTTCACGGCACCCACGCTGCTGAGCACGTCGACAGCCCAGCTCACGTCGTCGGCCGAGGCGGAGACGCCGGGGGCCACCGCCGACGCGCCGGAACCCACCAGCGCGGGCGTGTTGGGCATGGCGCGGACCACCCGGGTCCCGGCACCCAGCCAGTGCTCCAGAGAGGCCGTCCGCACCCCGGCGGCAATCGACAGCACGCGGGGTGGGCAGAGGGGGCCGAGTGCACCGGCGGCCACCTCGATGTCGTCGGGCTTGACGGCCAGAACGGCGTCGACGCCCGCCAGGGGCGCATCGCTCACCAATGTCCGCGGGTATCGGCCGGACAGTTCGGTGCGCCGCTCCGCCAGAGGCTCGGTCACCGCCAGTTCGTCCGGCCGCGCCCAGCCCTCGGCAATGAGGCCGCCGAGGAGCGCCTCGCCCATCTTGCCGCCGCCGATGAATTGCAGCCGGAAGCCCACGCCCGCACCCTAGCCCGGTCGCCTCGCTGCCCCGGCCGGGAAGGGGTGCCGGACCGGTCGCTTCCCCGAGAGAGCCGGCCCGGGCAACCCCTTGTGTGGTGGCAGATTGAAAGATACTGATATTGTCGATAATTGTCAACTGAATTAATTTATTTCAGGACTATCCATATGATGTCGTGAGTGCAGCGCCGGCGACTCGCTCAGCCGCGGAAGCGGCCGGCGTAGCCGATGCGCATCGCCGGCCGGAAGTGCCGCTCGGTTGTCTCGTAGACGGTGCCCAGGATGCGGTCGAGCTCGTCGTCGTCGACATCGGCGGCGGCGATCTCGCCGAGCAGGAACACGGCGTCCTCTGCACCGATGGCGAACCGGGCGCCGCGCAGCTTGAGATTGTGCCGCAGGCAGTACTCGTAGAGTTGGACGCGGTTCTCCTCGGGGGCCGGCACGAAATAGGTCTCGAAGTGCAGCGAGCGCTGCTGCAGCGTCAACCAGATGGAGAAGACGGACTTCTCCTCGCCGAGCAGCCGGATGTACCAACGCCGCAAGGGTGGCTCGGCCCGCTCCACGCCGGCGACAGAGGCGTCGGCGGCCACCTGGCGGGCGGCCCAGGCGTCTATGCGCCCTTCGATCTCGTCGAGTTCGGTCGGCGTCGCCGGCCGGCGCGCCATCAGGCCAGGCACTCCACGAGCCGGCGCCGGCGCAACCGGTCGTAGCAACCCGCCAGCAGGCCGGCGGTCGCGTCCCAGGAATAGCCCCTGGCGACAGCGGCCGCCTCCAGCGCCATCGCGGCGGCCGTGAGCCGATCCTCCAGGATCTCCTCCACCCGTTGAGCCCACGATCGGGGATTGCGGTCCGCCACGAGGTAGCCGGTGCGGCCGTGACGCACGAGCGTCCTGAGGCCCCCGACCTCCGCGGCCACCACCGGCGCTCCACAGGCCGCCGCCTCCAGCGCCACCAGTCCGAACGTCTCGCTCCGGCTCGGCACGAGAACCACGTCGGCGGCTCGGTAGTAGGTGGCGAGACGGTGGTGCGGCTGGGGAGCCACGAAGCGCACGCGCTCGGCAAGACCGGCGGTGGCGACCAGGCGGCGGGCCCGGATCAGCTCGGCCCGGCCCTGCCGGCCGCTGGGACCCCCCACGACGAGCAGCCGGGCACGCCCCCGATTGCCGTCGAGGGCATCCAGCGTCCGCACCGCCAGATCCAGGCCCTTCAGCGGCTGCACCCGGCCGACGAACAGCAGCACGGGCTCGGCGCCGAGCCCCAGGGCGCTCCGGGCGCCGTCGGGGTCGCCGGGTGAGAACAGGGCGTGCTCCACCCCCGGCGCCACGATCTGCACCCTGTCGGCCGGCGCGCCGTACAACTCCACCAGATGGTCCGTCTCGGTCGGTCCGGCAGCGCATATGACATCCGAGCAGGCCACCACCTCCTCCTCGGCACGGGCGCGATCCGGAGACTCCGTCTCGCCGAGACTCTCCTTCACCCGGCCGAGGGTGTGGAACGTCGTCACGAGCGGCCGGTCGAGGGCGTGCTTTATCCGGTGACCGGCGACCCCGGAGAGCCAGTAGTGCGCGTGGATGGCGTCGACGCCGCCGGACCGTCCGATGTCGGCGAGGACACCCTCGGTGAAGACGTCGAGGGTGCCGGCCAGCTCCTCCTTCGGGAGGTCGGGTGGCCCCGCCGGGACGTGGACGACCCGTACGCCAGGCTCCACGTGGATCTCCTGCGGCAGGTCGTCCCCGAAGCGGCGCACGTACACGGAGCATTCCAGCCGGCGATGCGCCAGTGCCGCGGAGAGCTCGCGCACGTAGACGTTCATGCCGCCGCTGTCGCCGGACCCCGGCTGGACCAGCGGGGAGGTGTGCAGCGAGATGACCGCCACGTGACCGGTGCGGCCGGCTCCGCCGGACACGGGAGGCAGTGCGGCGATCTCGTCGCCGGCGGCGACGGGCTCCGACGGGTCGGCGGGCTCCCCGTTGCGCCAGATCCGGCAGGCGCGCAACTGCTCCTCGAACGCCGGACCGAAGCGGGCCGCAGCCGCCTCGAGCACCTCCGCGACCGTGGCGCCGCCGAGCTCCACGGCGCTCACGCCGGCAGCCTGGCGCACGGCGGCGAAGAGACGCAGGGTGGGCACACCTTGAGCGTAGGTGTGACCGCCGCCTGTGGCACCGTCGCTCGGCGGCGAGCGGCGGTATCGTCGCCGCTCGTGGCCCGGTTGATGCTGCTGCGACATGCCGAGAGCGAATGGAACGCCCAGGGGCGCTGGCAGGGCCAGGCGGATACGCCGCTGACCGACCGCGGCAGGCGCCACGCCGCCGAGGCCGGACCGCTGCTGGCGACATTCGAGATGCTGGTGTGCTCCGACCTCTGCCGCGCCCGGCAGTCGGCGGAAATCATCGCCACCGGTGCCGGGATCGACGTGATCGACATCGAGCCGCGCCTGCGTGAACGCAACGCGGGGCCGTGGCAGGGCCTCACCCGGGACGAGATCGAGCGGGACTGGCCGGGTTATCTGAGCAGCGGCCGGCGGCCCACCGACTACGAATCGGACGAGCAACTCGTGGCGCGGGCGGACGCGGCCCTGCGCGACGTCGCCCTGCTGGCGGACCGCAGGGGCACATCCGAGGTGCTGGTCGTCACCCACGGCGGGGTCATTCACAGCCTGACCGTGCGGGCCGGATTGAAAATGGTGCCGATGCCGAACCTCTCGGGGCGCTGGGTGACCGTCGAGGGTGGCACGGTGCTCGTCGGCGAGCCGGTCACCGTCGGTGATGCCGACCGGCACAGTTCCGAGGCCGTCGAAGCCGGCCGCCCGCCGCAGCGCGGCGCTCAACTGCGATAATCGGGACGCCCCCGTAGCCAAGCCCGGCAAGGCATCGGACTTTTAATCCGCAGATCGTGGGTTCGAATCCCACCGGGGGCACCGCTGAGCCGGAACTCGCTCGGGGTGCGCCGGGTGCCAGGTGGGTCGCCGTAATCTGGCAATGTGGCACCCTTGCGAGCGCGGCACGGCCCGGCGGCGGTCGTTGTGGCGCTGTTGGTTCCCGCCGTTCTCGCAGCCGCCTGCACGATCAGTTCGGAGTCGCCCGGCGCGGCCGGCCTGCGGGGCCCGGCGAGTGGGACGACCACGACCGCCGGGAGCGGTGGCGAGACGGCCGGGGGCGCGCCGGCTCCCGGCTCCGCGGAGCCGGAACGGGAGAACCCCGCCGGAAACGCCGCCTCGAGCGACACGATCCCGGTCACGCCCGAGGCGCCGGCCGGCGGGCCCGGGGAGGCCGAGCCGCCGGTCGATGCCGCCACGGTCGACGAGACTCCCGACGCGACGGCCGCCGAGCAGGTTCCCCCGGCAGGGCAGCCCGCGGTGGACGAACAGGCTCCCGAGACGCCCCGCAGCACCGCCACCACAGCTGCGGGCCCCGACGCTGATCCTGGCGACGGTGACCCCGGCACCGGCGACGAGACCCCCGCGTCCACCACCGGCACGCCCGCAGGCGCCGAGACCGCGTTCGACGAGCGCTCGAAGGTCTCGACGGTCGGCATCGGCTCGGTGTTCTTCGGGATGTCCCCGGAGGAGGCCGCCGAGCGAGTGGGCACCGCCTGGGCGGGGAGACCCGAGGGCGGGGCGGACTGCTACGTGATCACGCCGACCAACGGGCCGCCCGGCGTGGCGTTGTGGGTGTACCACGGCACCGTCGAGCGCGTCGACATCGACACCCCCCTGCTGCGCACGCCGTCCGGGCTGGGAGTGGGCACGCACCTCGGCGAACTCCGTTCGAGCCTCGGAGACAAACTCGTCGTCGAGGAGCATCCATACCTGGCCGGATGGATCCTCGCCACGTTCGTGCCGACCGACCCGAATGATGCCGCGTTCCGCATCGCCTTCGACATATCCGGCGGCGAGGTCATCCGCTTCCGCGCGGGGCGGACCGAGATCGTTGCGCTGGAAGGCTGTGCGTAGAGCACCGCGTCACGCGGCGGCAGTCGACCGCATCAGTCTGAGCCTGCCGCCCGAGCCGGCTTCGGTCCCGCTCGCCCGCACCGCGGCGGTCGGGCTGCTGCAGCACCGCGCCGGTGGCGACGTGCTGGGCGCGCGCCTGGCATCGGTCGCCGCCGACCTCCTCGGCGCCGGCCTGGCCCGGGCGCACCCCAGAGATCGCCTCCTCGTCCACTTCGACCTCGGGGTCGATTCGGTCACCGCCACGGTGGAACTCCGTCGACCGGGGCGCTGGCAACCCGGCGGGTCGTTCCTGGAGAGCTCCGTCCTGCATTTCAATCATGACAGTGCCCGGAGCCGACCCGGAGCCGGAGGGCGAGCGTCGCACAACTGACCTGCGGCGCACCGGCGGGTGTGACGCACCGCCGGCGCGCGGTCAGCGACCGGTCGAGCCGAATCCCCCGCTGCCCCGCTCCGATTGCGGCAACTCGTCGACCTCGCGCAGCTCGGCGACCGCCACCGGCTGGATCACCAACTGGGCGATGCGTTCCCCCCGGCGCACTGTGAACGGCTCGCTGGGATCGGTGTTGACGAGTAGCACCTTCAACTCGCCGCGGTAGCCGCTGTCGATGAGGCCCGGCGTGTTGAGACAGGTCACGCCGTGATCGCGGGCCAGGCCGCTGCGGGGCTGGACGAAACCCGCGAACCCGGTGGGAATGGCGACGGCGATCCCCGTCGGGACGAGCGCCCGCCCTCCGCCGGCGGGCAGTTCGGCACCCGCCGCGGCTCGCAGATCCAGGCCGGCGTCCCCGGGACGGGCATAGGCGGGCAGCGGCAAGTCGGCGTCCAGGCGCTGTAGGAGAACTTCGACCTCCCCGCCGTCGGGGTGCGGCAAGGGAATCGTGACGGCCATGGCGGGACGATAGGGCCGGCCCGGCGCCGGCCCCGCGCCACGGGAAGTCGTCGGGCCGAGCCGCAGCGAGATTCACAGGCCGCCCAGACGAGTTCCCCAACCCACCCCCAGCTTTGTCCTGAGACGTCGCGGGGCCGGGCGCGGCGCGCCCCTTCGCCCGCCCACTCGCCTCGCTAGCATCCGGCCCGTGCTCGTGTGGATCGATCTGGAGATGACCGGCCTCGACGCCGACCGCGACCACGTCCTGGAAATCGCCACGGTCGTCACCGACGATGACCTGAACCCCGTCGGGGACGGGTTGCAGTTGGTGATCCATCAACCCCCCGAGGTGCTCGGCCTCATGGGCGACGTCGTCAGCAAGATGCACCACGACAGCGGGCTCACCGACGAGGTGCGCCGCTCCACGCTGAGCCTCGCCGAGGCCCAGCAGCAGACCCTGGAGTTCATCCGCGAGCACGTGCCCGAGCCCGGGAAGGTCCCGATCTGCGGGAACTCCATCGGCATGGACCGGCGGTTCCTGAACCGCTGGCTGCCGGAGATCGAGAGCCTGCTTCACTACCACGTCGTGGACGTCTCCTCGCTCCAGGAGTTGGCCGCGCGCTGGTATCCCACCGCCGCCAAGAAGCGGCCGGCGAAGCGCAAGGGGCATCGGGCGCTCGACGACATTCTGGAGAGCATCGAGGAGTTGCGCTACTGGCGAAGCACCGTTTTCGCACCGGCTCAAGCATCGGAATAACCGCGGTTCGAGTACCTCCCAGCGGCGATAGGTTGACCCGGTGAGCGACGCGGCAACCGACGAGCAGCCACCGCCAAGACCGCCTCGCCAGGAACGGGAACCCGCCCAAGCCGAGATCACCGAGATCGCACCCGGCGTGCTCCGCTCCCAGTTGCCGGTGAACCTGCCCGGCATCGGTCACGTCAACTGCTACCTGCTCGAGGACGAACGGGGCGTGGCGGTCGTGGACCCCGGCCTTCCCAGCCCGGCCTCATTCGCGGCGCTCGAACAGCGGCTCCGGTCGGCCGGGTACGGCATCGAGAACGTGCACACCGCCGTCATCACCCACTCCCACTTCGATCATTTCGGCGGGGCCGAGCGGCTGAGAACCCTCGCGGGAGCCGAAATCCTGACCCACGAGTCGTTCCGGCCGGTCTGGGAGTCGACCGAGCTCGCCGAGCCTCTCGAACTCCCGGCGGCCGAGGAGGAGGACGATGCCCGGCGGCCTCCCTGGCTGGCGCTGCGGAGAAACCCCTGGGGCACCGAACGCGAGCCGCTGCCGGAGAAGGAATGGCGCACCTGGGAGGAGATCGCCCGCGACGATCCCCGCTGGTTCGCCACGCCGCGCCCGACACTCACCGTGGCCGACGCGCAGGTGGTGCGTCTGGCCCGCCGCGACTGGCTCTGCCTGCACACGCCCGGCCACACCGAGGACCACCTCTGCCTCTTCGACCCGACCCACGGCATCATGCTCTCGGGTGACCATGTCCTGCCGACGATCACCCCCCACATCAGCGGCCTGTCCCCGCACCCCGATCCCCTGGCCCGCTTCTTCGACTCGCTGCAGCGCATGGGCACCATCGACGGCGTGACGACGGTGCTGCCGGCGCACGGGCACCCGTTCGAGGACCTCAGCGGCAGGGCCAAGGCCATCCGGCGCCATCACGAGCACCGGCTGACCGTGATCCGGAATGCCGCAGACGAGCTCGGCACGGGCACGGTCCCGCAATACATGCAGCGGCTCTTCTCCGAACGCTCGTGGGGCAACATGGCCGAGAGCGAGACCTTCGCCCACCTCGAGCACCTCCGCGTGCTCGGCGACCTGACCGCCACCCGGCGCGACGGTCAGACGGTCTTCTCGGTGGCCTGAGGCCGTGCCACCCGCCGTCGGGGTTCGCCGGACTCGCCACATGCGCGGCACGCGCCGCATCCGGGGTGGATGGGTGCTCATCGCCCTGCTGCTGGCAGCGTCGTGCGCCGGCGACGCGCCCCCGCCCGCAGCGGCCGCGCCGGCCGCCGAGACCGTCCCGGCCGGGGATCACGAGCCCGTCCCCGAGGTGCGCTTCAACTACTTCGACGGATCCGAGGGCACGCTCGCCGATCTGGCCGGCACGCCTGCGGTGATCAACTTCTGGGCCTCGTGGTGCCCGCCCTGCATCACCGAGATGCCGGCCTTCGAGGCCGTGCACATCGAACTGGCCCCGCACGTGGCCTTCCTGGGGTTCAACGTCGGCGACGAGCCGGGCGCGGCGCGGGAACTGGCGGAGCGAACGGGCGTGACCTACCCGCTGGCGGAGGATCCGGACTCGACCATCTTCCAGGCGTTCGGCGGATTCGGCATGCCGACCACCGCCTTCGTCACCCCGGACGGCATGATTGTGCACATGATCAGTTCGCGGCTGCGGGCACAGGACCTGCGGGCGCTCATCGCCGAGCACCTGGGCGTGTGACTGCGGTGCGGCGAAGACTCGCTCCATGAACACCGTCAGCCTCGCCACTCTGGCGAGCCTGGCTCTCTCGGCCGGGTTCATCTCCGCCTTCAACCCGTGCGGCTTCGCCATGATGCCCGCCTACCTCTCGTACTTCCTGGGCATCGAGGGCGACAAGCGGCTGAGTCCCGCCCAGAGCATCTTCCGGGGACTCGGCGTGGGGCTGACCCTCTGTGCCGGATTCATGGCGGTGTTCGCCGCCATCGGCGCCCTGGCCTCGACGGTGCTCAGCCGCAGCGCCATCGAGAGCCGGGTGGCGTGGGTGACGTTCGTGCTGGGAATCGTCATGGGCGTCCTCGGCATGGCGATGCTCCGGGGGTTCGAGCCCAAGTTCCGGCTGCCGCGGCTGCAGCGGGGCGGCGAGAGCCGCCGCCTGAGTTCGATCTTCCTGTTCGGCGTGTCCTACGCCATCGTCTCGCTGGGCTGCACCATGCCCGTGTTCTTCGGGACCGTGGTCAGCGCCTTCTCCAGCAGGGACTTCTTCGACGGGCTGCTGGTGTTCCTCGCCTACGGCGGCGGGCTGTGCGCGGTGATCATGGTGCTGACCCTGGCGATGGCCGTCGCACGGACCGAGGTGCTCGCCAAGATGCGGCGCATCCTTCCCCACGTGAACCGCATCTCGGGCGGTTTCCTGACCGTCGTCGGCGGCTTCCTGGCCCTCTACGGCTGGTGGGAGGTCCAGGTGCTGCGCGGCAACCTGATGACCAACGTCCTGGTGGACCTCTCGCTGGACGCCCAGACCGCATTGAGTTCGTGGGCATCGGCGGCAGATCCGGCCCGGTTGGCGGTCGCCGCGGGCTACATCGTGATCGGAATCGTGCTCGCCGCGTTGCGACCGAGCACGAGACCGCGCAACGCCCGGATCGCCCTGGCGGCGTTCGGCGTGCTCTGGCTGGCCGTCGAGGGTGCCTACTACCGCTTCGACCTGTTCGTGCTCCCGATCGTGCGCACCATCGCCGACATCCCCGAGCGGGTGGCCAACTGGTCCGACCCGCTGCGCTGGGCGGTGCTGTTCGAGCTCCTGGCCGCCATGGCCGTCGCCACCATCGTCTGGCTCCAGCTCCGCCGGAGGCTGCGTTCGGCGCCCGAGCCGGCGGGCTGAACGGCTCTCAGCCGCCCGCCTGCTCCCGGCGCAGCACACACCACGTCGCCCAGAGCGCCCCGCTGGCGACACCGCCCCAGCGGCCGGGCAGTGCCGTGGCCACCTCCTCGGCCGGGAGATGGATGGGCGTTCGCTCCCCGAGCGTGTTGAACCAGAGCACGGCCCCGTCGGGGCGCAGCACGCGGTCCACCTCGGAGGGGAACAGGAGCATGTTGATCAGCGCCACGACGTCGACCGAGTCGTCGGGCAGCGGCAGCGACGCCCCGTCCGCCCGCACCCGGGGGGCCAGATCGGGCGGCGCCAGGGCCAGCATGCCCGCCGAGATGTCCATGGCGATCGTGGCCCGGAAGTGCGCGGCCAGATGCACGGTCCCGAACCCCGTGCCCGAGCCCACCTCCAGGCACAGCGCCGATGGCTCGAGCAGGCCGCGCTCACAGGCGTCGGGGAGACCGACGAACTCCTCCGGCCGCAAGCGGTTCTCCCAGTCGGGCGCCAACTCGTCGAAACGCTCGGTTATCTCCGCCGCCGTGGCGGGGGTCCAGGACGTCTCGTCGCCGGCCACCGAACGGGTCACCGCCCGCACCGGATGATCGGTGCCGTCCAGATCGGGCGGCTCCTCCGGCGCCGCGATCAGCGCCGGCAGGTGCCGGATCGCGCCCCCGTCGCCGTCCCGGTGCATCCGGCTCCGGCGGGCCGCTAGCCGGCGAGGCCCCGGGGGGCCGCCGCCCGGCTCACCGGATCACCTCCAGGCCGCGCATGTACGGGCGCAGCGGCGGGGGCACCTCGATGGAGCCGTCGGGCCTGCGCCAGGTCTCGGTGAGCGCCGCCCAGACCCGGGGCACCGCCAGGGCCGAGCCGTTCAGGGTGTGCACGAGCCGGGTGCCCCGGCCGCCTGCGGGGCGATAGCGGACGTTGGCCCGACGGGCCTGGTAGTCGCTGAACCAGGAGACCGACGAGCACTCCAGCCAGCGGTCCGTGCCCGGGGAGTAGACCTCGATATCGAACGTCCGCGCCGCGGCGCCCCCCAGATCGCCGGTGCAGATGTCCACGATCCGGTAGGCCAGACCCAAGTCGGCCACCGCACCCTCGGCTCGCTCGAGCAGCTCGTCGTGCACCGCCGGGGCCTGCTCGGGGGTGGCGTAGGCCAGGATCTCGACCTTGTCGAACTCGTGCACCCTCAGCAGGCCGCGGGTGTCGCGGCCCGCCGCTCCGGCCTCGCGCCGGAAGCAGGAGGTGTGGGCCATGAGGCGCATGGGCAGGTCGGCCTCGGCGAGCACCTCGTCCCGGCACAGCGACGTGAGCGGCACCTCGGCGGTCGGGATCGCCCAGAGGTCGTCGCGTTCCAGGTGGTAGGCATCGTCGGCGAAGCGGGGCAGGTGGCCGGTGCTGGTCATGGTGTCGGTGTGCACGAGCGTGGGCGGGCGAACCTCCTCGTACAGATCGGCGTTGCGGTCCAGGGCGAATTGCACCAGGGCACGGGCCAGCATTGCGCCCTCGCGCCGGAACATGGCGAACATGGCACCCGACATCTTGGTGGCCCGCTCCACGTCCAGGAGTCCCATCTCGGCGGTGAAGTCCCAGTGGGGAACGCGCTGGTGGGCGCCGTACTCCTCGGGGGTGAAGTTCTCGACCCGCAGCACCGGGTTGTCCTCCGCCCCGGCGCCGACGGGACAGTCCTCGGCGGGCAGGTTCGCCACCCGCATCAGCAGTTCCTCCAGACGCCTGCCCAACTCGTCGGCCTGCGCCGCCACCGCCTTGGTCTCGGCTCCGAGCATGCGGCTGCGCTCGGTCGATTCGATGGCCTCGTCTCGGCGTCCCTCCCGGTGCAGCGTCCCGATCTCGGCGGAGAGCTGCTTCACCTCGTGGCGCAGTTCGTCGCGGCGCGCCAGCAGGTGCCGGCGCCGCACGTCGAGGTTGAGAGCGTCGATCAGCGGCGCGGTGTCGTCGCCGCGGGAGGCCACGGCGGCGTGGACACGCTCCATCTCATTGCGCAGCAGGCGGACGTCGAGCACCACAAAACCGTACCGGGACGCCACCCCGAGCCGTCAGGAATCACGGCGACCGCGGCGCGGACACGCTCCATCTCATTGCGCAGCAGGCGGACGTCGAGCACCACCAGACCCTAAGGGGACGCCACCCCGAGCCGTCAGGAATCACGGCGCCCGCGGCGCGGACACGCTCCATCTCATTGCGCAGCAGGCGGACGTCGAGCACCACCAGACCGTACGGGGACGCCACCCCGAGCCGTCAGGAAACACGGCGCCCGCGGCGCGGAGTCTCAGTTGCGGTGCTCGCTGGGCGGCTCGCCCGCCTGCTCGAACGCCTCCACCACCTGCGTGTAGGTGAGCACCTCGGCGGTGGCCGGGACCGGCTGCGGTATCTCGCCGTCACCCTCGCCGGAGTCCGGGGCGAGGGCGATCCCGGCACCGTCGGCGGCGCGCTGGCCGGCCGACCAGCGGAAGAACACGCCGGCGATGATCGTCCACAGGTACAGGCCGCCCGCGATCTTCATGATGAGCCCCGCCATCTGCTGGTCGTTGGCCACCGTCACCCCCCACAACCGCAGCGGCGTGTCGTAGGCCTCGTAGATGGGGGTCTGGGCGAAGGTCAGGAATCCCGCCGGGACCGTCGGCAGCACAGACATGGCGAACAGGTAGAACATCTTCGGCAGCGGCTGCAGCCGCAACTCACCGAATGGCCCGCACACCGGCAACCACATGGCGATCGCCGTCACGAACAGGACCAGGTGTGCCGTGTAGTGGAAGACGCCGTTGGTTGCGCTGGTGTTCACCACCCAGGGAATGTGCGTGATCGCCACGACCACGTTGAACGTGATGCCGACGGTGATCGGCCGCAGCAGGCGCCGTGCCAGCGGTCGGGAGGGATCGGTGACCCGCCGGGCGATCCACTCGGGAGTGGCGAGAAGCAGCAGCGGGGGCACCACGAGGGTGATCAGCAGGTGCTGCACCATGTGCACCGAGTACAGGTACTGCTCGGAGATGTCGTGCATGGGCCAGCCGCTGGCGAACCAGAGGATTCCCACCGCCGCCAGGTAGCAGCCCTTGCGGCGCCGCTCGATGATCTCGCCGGCCGCCGGCGCCAGCACCCGTGCCACGTAGCCCCCGACGGCGAGCGCCACCAGCACGATCACCCACACCTCGGGGTGCGGTGTCCAGCCCCACAGGTCGTAGTCGATGAACTCCCGCATCGCCCACCCCCCGGAGGGGGGATCAGACTCCCCAGATCCGGAAAGCGGTCAGCATGACCAGATAGACCCCGAGCGCCAGCACGATCCCCGCCACGAAGATGCGCTTGAACAGCACCGAGTCGAACTTGAGGTGCATGAACCAGGCCACGACGTAGATGAACTTGAGGACCATCAGAACGATCAGGATCACGTAGATCGCCGCATCGCCGAGGTTGTGCACCGACTCGAAGTAGGTGAAGACCTCCAGCGCGGTGAGCCCCCCGAGAATCAGGGCGATCTTGACGTACTGCCGGTCCGAGGGGTGTTCGTGCTCGTCGGCGTGGTCGTCGTCGTGGGCGTCGTCAGCCACGTCGCCCGGGACGGCCTCGTCGACGGCCTGAGCCGAATGGGTCTCAGTCATGGAGCGGCCACCTCCCCTACTGCGGGAAAAGGTAGATGATCGTGAAGATCAGGATCCACACGATGTCGACGAAGTGCCAGTACAGGCCGATGAGCTCGACGGTCTCGGCGTTGCGGGGACCGAGGCGACCGCGCAGGTTCGCCACCAGCGCCGACATCAGCATCACGATGCCGATGGTGACGTGGGCGCCGTGGAACCCGGTGAGGGTGTAGAAGGCCGACCCGAAGATGTTGGTGGTGTAGCCGAGTCCGAGGTTGTAGAAGACGGTGAACTCGTAGACCTGCCCGGCGATGAACGTGCCGCCGAGCAACGCCGTGGCCACGATCCACACCCGGAAGACCCGCTCCTCCCCCCGGGTGAGGGCGGAGAGCGCCAGAACCATGGTCAGCGAGCTCATCAGCAGCACGAACGAGCTCACCGACGTGAACGGGATGTCGAAGACGTCCAGCGGTCCGATCTCGCCGGCCGGCAGCCGGGACTTGGCGAACATGTAGACGGAGATGAGGGCGCCGAACAGCAGGCACTCCGACCCCAGGAACAGCCACATCGCCACCTTGTTGTGCGACATGCCCGTGGTCGTGGGCGGGTGCGCGGCGGCCCCGTGGCCGCCGCCGGCCGGCGCGGTCACGGCCGACGTGGGGTCGGCGACGTCGCTCACGGTTGATCCTCCGTGGCCTGGGCGGACGGTCCGCCGGCGGCGGCCGCGGCGGCCAGTTCGCGTGTGCCGTCACCGTCTGCGGGCTCACCCTCGCCGTTCGTGGACGTCCCGTCCTCGGGCGCACCGTTGTCGCCATCGTCGGGGGCGTCGCCGTCGTGGTGGTCGTCGTGCGCGTGGGCCTCGGGGTCGTCGGGCGGTTCGAACACCCAGGCGTACAGGCCGCCCAGGATCAACAACGCGCCCACACCGGTGATCCAGAGGTTGTAGATGAGCCCGTAGGCCACCAGGGGCAGCCCGAGGGCGACCACCACCGGCCAGTACGAGGGTGAGGGCAGATGCACGTCGGTGGCACTCCCGTCGTGCGCCACGTCCTCGGACCGGGCGATGCGCGTCACCTTGCCGTCCTCGCCGATGCGCCACTTGCGGTGCCAGAACTCGTCCTGGCGCGTGACGGTGATGTCACGGTCGAAGTTGTGAACGGGCGTCGGCGAGGCGGTCATCCACTCCAGGCCGCGCGCGTCCCAGGGGTCGGGACCCACCGGCGGCGCGTCACGGGCGCGGCGGCGACTGACGCCGATGTTCCAGAAGAGCAGCAGGACACCCACGGCGATGACGAAGGAACCCACGGTGGCGAACATGTTCCAGAGGTTGAACCCGGAGTCGGCGGCGTAGCTGTGGATGCGGCGCGACATGCCCTGCAGGCCCAGTATGTGCATCGGCCCGAACGTGAGGTTGAAACCGATGAGCAGAACCCAGAAGCCGATCTTGCCGAGCTTCTCGTTCAGCTTGTGACCGAACATCTTCGGCCACCAGAAGTAGATGCCCGAGAGCATCCCCATGAGGGAGCCCCCGAATATCACGTAGTGGAAGTGGGCGACGATGTAGTAGGTGTCGGTCTGCTGGGTGTCCGCGGGTGCGATGGCATGGGTCACCCCCGACAGACCACCGATGGTGAACATCGCAACCGCGCCGACGGAGTACAGCATCGCCGTGGTGAGCCGTATCCGACCCCCCCACATGGTCGCCAACCAGTTGAGGATCTTCACCCCCGTGGGCACGGCGATGAACATGGTGGACAGCGAGAAGGCCGCCACCGAGACCGGCCCCATGCCCGAGGTGAACATGTGGTGGGCCCACACGCCCCAGCCCATGAAGCCGATGGCGATTCCGGAGAAGACCATGAACGGGTAGCCGAAGATGGGCTTGCGGCTGAAGACGGGGATGACCTCGGACATGATGCCGAAGGCGGGCAGGATGAGGATGTACACCTCGGGATGCCCGAAGATCCAGAAGAGGTGCTGCCACAGCAGCGGGTCGGCGCCGGCCGCCACGTTGAAGAAGTTGGCGTCGAACAGCCGGTCGAAGCTCAGCAGGAACAGTGCGACCGTAATCACCGGGATGGCGAACAGCAGGAGGAACTGCACGACGAGCAGCATCCACGTGAGCACCGGCATGCGGAACAGGGTCATGCCGGGAGTCCGCATGTTGAGCACCGTCGTGATGAGGTTGATGGCGCTGACCAGCGAGGCGATGCCGGCGATCTGCAGGCCCAGGGCGTAGAAGTCCATGCCGTTGCTCGGCGAGTAGACCAGGCCGCTGTTGGGCGCGTAGCCGAACCAGCCGCCGTCGGGGGCGCCGCCGAGGAACCACGAGGTGTTCAGGAAGATGCCGCCGGTCAGGAAGGCCCACAGGCTGAAGGCGTTGAGCCGGGGGAAGGCCACGTCCCGGGCGCCGATCTGCAGCGGCAGCAGATAGTTGGCGAAGGCGGCGGCCATCGGCATGATCACCAGGAACACCATCGTGACGCCGTGCATGGTGAAGACCTGGTTGTAGGCGTCCTCGCTGAGCACGTTGCCGCCGGGAACGGCCAGCTGCAGCCGGATCAGCAGCGCCTCGATGCCGCCGATCACCAGGAACACCAGGGCCGCGGCGCCGTACATGATGCCGATGCGCTTGTGATCGACGGTGAACAGCCAGCTCTGCCAGCCCGTGTCGCCCCTGGGCCGCGAGAGCACTCCGAGCGACCTCGAGGGCCGCACCAACTGCTCGCCTGCGGTGAGTTGCAGCGGGGGTTCGGAGGTGGTGGTCATGGTGGTTGCAGGGGTCTCTCTGGGTGTCTGGGTCTCTGTCCGTCTCGGGTGTTCTCTGGTTCTGCTCTCTGCTGTCTAGCGCAGGGTCATCAGATATTCGACCAGCGCGTCGATGTCGCCCTCGGTGAGGCCCGGGAACGCGGTCATGCCGCGGGCGCCGTCGGGGTCGTTCGCCTTCCGCTCGGGGGCGTTGCGGATCCAGGCTTCGAGTTCGCCCCGGTTCAGGTCGCCGCGCTCGGCCACCTCGAGATAGGGGATGTACTTGGCGCGGTTCTCGTAGAGGTCGAAGATCGAGCCGGCGAACGTCGTGCGGCTCGCCACGTGGGTCAGGTTGGGGGCCGCGCCCGCCACCAGCGCCGAGGTGATGGAGTTCGCCCCGGCGTAGTCCGCCATACCGTCGAGGCGCCCGTCGAGGTTCACGTCGGTCACGCCGTTGACGACGTGGCAGTTGGCGCAATTCGCCAGGAAGACCTCCTGGCCCTCGTAGCCGGGATCGCCGGGTTCCAGCGGCGCGGCATCCACCAGCTGGCTCTGCACCCACTCCTCCCACTCGGCGGGCTCCAGCACGACGGCGTACATGCGCATGTAGGCGTGCGAGAGTCCGCAGAACTCGGTGCACTGGCCCATGTAGCGGCCCGGCTCGCTGGCCTCGATCACCCACGGATGTGTGCGGCCCGGGACGGCGTCGCGCTTGCCGTTCAGCCGCGGGATCCAGAACGAGTGGATCACGTCACGGGAGGTGATCTCCAGGGGCACCTGCTGGAGCACCGGCATCACCAACTCGTTGGCGGTCACGATGTCCGGCGGCGTGGAGGTGTCGCCGTCGAGGTGGTACTGGAACTCCCACCACCACTGCTGGCCCACGACGGTCACACGGAGATCGTCCTCGGCGGCGGACACCTCGTTCAACTCGACGAGGGAGATGAGCGCGAACACCGAGATGACCGCCAGCAGGATCGTGGGGATGATGGTCCAGGCCAGCTCCAGCCGGAGATTGCCGTGGACCTGCTCGGGATACTCGTCGTCCCCGTAGAGGTCGTCACCGTCGTCGTCGCCGCCGGGGGCCGTCGCAGCCGCGTCCCGGCGGCGCGCCCGGTACTTGAGGACCAGGTAGATGACGGCACCCTGCACCAGGAAGAAGACGACGATGGCGACCCCGAGGACGGGGAAGAACAGGTCGTTGATCTCCTGCGCGTCCGGACCTGCCTCGGTGAGGGTGTCCAGCGGATGCTCGTCGGCGCATGCGGTCAGGGCCAGCGCCACAGCCAGCGCGATCAGCGCCAGCCGGAGGCGCCGCCGGAGAGGCCTCCCGAAGCGGCCGCCGACCTGCTCGCCCATCACTCGTCGCCCTCGTGGATCTCGCCGGCCTCGTCGGCGCCGTGCTCGCCCACGTGGCCGTGATCGTAGGGGCCCACTGCGGTCGCCACGATGCCGGCGGCCACGATCGCCACGGCGGCGAAGGCCAGCACGGTCGTGATGACGGACTTGGCGATCCGGGGCCGGGCGGCGAAGAGCATCGCCACCAGCAGGATCACCGCGGAGACCCCGGCGGCGATCCAGACGGCGCTGAACTCGCTCACGGCCAGCAGGACTCGCGAGCCGCCCACGACCAGGATGGCCACACCGGCGGCGCCCAGCACGGGGACCTCGATGGGATACATGAGCCGGTTGCGCAACGCTCGATTCGCGGCCGGGTCGCCGGTGGCCCGATCCGCCCAGGCGGTGACCATCCACTCGAACGCCACCACGCCGGCCAGGATCAGCCCGATCACGAAGATGGCCGCATGCGTGACCAGCCCGATGACCACCACGGCCGCCGCGAACGCCAGCAGCGGTGGCCAGTACGAGGGATGTGTCGGCGCGGTGCTCGGCGGGGTCTTGCCGGTCGGGGCGAGCTCGCCCACGGACTCGGCGTCGGCGTCGCGGAACGCCACGAGCATGCACCCCAGGCCGCCGCTGACCAGCGCGGCGAAGAACAGCACGATGAACCCCGTGTGCTCGCCGACGCCGCCCTGCCAACCCAGGCTGATCACGCCCTTCCAGGCGTCGCGATCCACGACGCCGAGGTAGTCCGCACCCCCCGGGTCGCCGGTCGCGACGCCGTAGATGATGGCGCCGACGGCGGCGAGGACACCGAAACCGAAGAAGAGCTTGAAGCCCGGGGTCAGCACGTCGACAACCTCGACGCCGGCGCGGTCGGCAGATGCGGGGTGCGGCGAGAGGGGTCCATCACTTCGTCACGAAGAGTCCGATCCAGATGACCAGGTACACGAACACCATCACGTGCCACAGCATGGCCGCCGCGGTCATCCCGTCGAGGTGGACGCTCGGTGCGGGCGAGGTCAGCGTGCGCACCGCCATCACGAACAGGTAGACGAGCGCCACGACGACCAGGGCCAGATGACTGCCCGAGATCGTGTAGATGAGTGGGGCCGCCAGACTCCCGCCGTCGATCGCCAACTCCATCTGGCGGTACTGGAAGGCGGTCTGGTTGATCACCGCGACCCCGAACATGGCCGTGACGACGAGCGCGATGAGCGTGTGGCGCCGGTCGTCGCGCTTCGTGGCGTGCACCACCCACTGCATGGTGACGACACTCAGCAGCAACGTCCAAGCCATCACCGTCGGCGCCGTCAATTCGACACGAGACCCGGCGGGAATCCACGACTGGCCGGGGTTCGCCCGCAGGAAATCGGCCCGCTCGGAGAAGTAGACGCCCAGCAGCCCGCCGAAGTACATCAGCACGGCGGCCGCGGCGAAACCCGTTCCCACCTGCAGGGTGCGGCGGCGCGGGGAAATCGCCGGCGCCACCATCTCGGTCGCTGCGCCGGGGTGCTCGCTCACGAGGCGTCCTTCCCGTCGGCGTCGGCCGCCGGTGTGTCCCAGAGAGGGTGCGCCGAGCGCACCGGGGCCAGCGGTTCGGCACCGAAGTTGTCGACCGGCGGGGGCGAGGCGGCGAACCACTCCATCGTGTGCCCGCCCCACGGGTCGGGAACCGTCGAGGCTCCCCGAGCGAGGGCGGCGGCGCCGCGCAGCGCCACGATGACGACGACCGCGAGACCCACGAGGACCCCGATGGTGCCGATGACGGCGAGCACCGCGGCGGCCTCGGCGCCCACCGAGGAGAAACTCGTGCTGGGGCGTTCGGGTTGCCCCAGGAACCCGGCGACGACGCCCATCAACCCCACCAGCAACCCGCCCGCTCCCAGGATCGCCGCGACGCCGAAGCCAGCCGCGTGCGAGGCCCTGCGGCCGAAGATCTTGGGGCTCCAGAAGAAGAGCCCGGCGACGGCGCCGAGCACGGCGGCCATCGCCACCAGGTCCAGCAGACCCGCGCCGGCCATCGTGCCCCGCAGGTCGTCGAGGGGCGCCAGCGCCCGATCCAGGTCGCCCTGCCAGGACTCGTTGTGCCGGGCGAAGCTACGCAGGAACCCCACCGCTCCGCCCAGGACCCGGATGAACCCCACGATCGCGGCGAAGACCAGCACGCCGAGCGCCGACATCGACACCGCCAGATGCCCGCTGGGTCGGGGCAGGCGTCGGGTGCTGCGACCCAGGTCGGCCCAGCCTCCCAGCAGTGCCACGACCACGAGGGCCACGACGATGCCGGAAATGACGTACAGCGGGGTCGTCTGCGCGGTCGGGCTGAAGAAGCGCTGCAGGTCGGCGCCGAAGCTGAACACCCCGGCCAGACCGACGAGCGAGAGCATGAGGCCCCAGCGCCGCTGCGGGGCCCCGAAGGCCACCTGCAGGATCTCGCCCACGACGCCGATCACCGGGATGGCGAACACGAACACCTGCGGCTGGTCGAACACCCAGGAGACCTGCTCGTAGAGGTTCTGTCCGGCGCCGAAGCGCACCGCGCCCGGACCCCGGAGGTCGACCCACATGATGACCAGGTTGGCGACCAGCACAGGCAGGCTCAGGAGCCAGACGGCGCCGGTCACGAGCATCGACCACGAGAAGAGCGGCATCCGTTCGAGACTCATGCCGGCCGGCCGCTGCGTACACATGGTGGTGAGCAGCACCGCCGTCGCGGCCAGCAGCGACAGGACCACCATGGCGAAGGCGAGCAGGGAGAGCTCCACCGCCCGCTGCTCGCCGCCGGTGGCGAGGCCGCCGTCGATCGCCCAGGAGGCTATGAGGATGCCGGCCCCGGTGAGCCAGCCCCAGAAGGCGGCCGCCGCCGCCCGCGGGAAGGCCACGCCCCGGGCGCCGATCTGCAGCGGCACCACGTGGGTGGCGAGCCCGATCCACAGCGGCGCCACGAAGAGGAAGATCAGCCCGACCCGGTACAGCGTGAAGAACTGCCGGAACGACTCCATGCCCGCGAACACCTCGAGGCCCGGCAGGTTGGCCCGCTCGATGTGCAGCAGCAGGCCGCACACCAGCACGAAGGTGCCGAGCAGCAGCGACGCCAGGATCCACATCCGTCCCAGGGTCTTGTGGTCGCCGCTCGAGAGCGCTCCGGCGAGCCCTCCCGGAGTCGGGGAGCCGTCCGGCGTCGCCGGGGCGTGCTCGTCCGTGGCGGCAACGTGGGTCTCGGTCGCGGTCATACGAATTCGGTAACGGGGTGCGGGTTGTCCGTTCGGTATGACCGCTCTACGAGATCCGCTCGGCAGGCGGTCACGGGGCCTGATCCAGCCCGGAACTGTACCGCGCGACCGCGGGCCGCCCGCGCCGGCGCGGATCGGTCGCCGTTCCTGCCCGCGTGCGACACCATCGCCGCCATCAGACGAGCCGGTCCAGGGCCATCGCCCCGAACAGCAACACGACGTAGGTGATGGACCAGTTGAACAGGCGCATCGCCACCTGCGGTGTCCCGTGGCGAAGCAACCGGACCGCCAGGATGACGAAGATCACGCCGGTCACCAGCGCGGTCGCCAGGTAGAGGACCCCCAGCTCGGCCACGAACCCGAACCCGATGCTCGTGGCCCACAGCGCCACGGTGTAGGCGATGATGCGCACCGCGGTTGTGCGGATCGAGCGGACCGCCGGCAGCATCGGCACCCCAACCTGCGCGTAGTCGTCGCGGTAGCGCACCGCCAGCGCCCAGAAGTGGGGAGGAGTCCAGTAGAAGATCACCGCGAAGAGCAGCAGCGGTGCCCAGTCCAGCCGGCCCGCCACGGCCGCCCAGCCCACGAGGACGGGAACCGCACCGGCGGCGCCGCCGATGACGATGTTGCGCTCGGACCGCCGCTTCAGCCAGAGGCTGTACACGAAGACGTAGAACAGCGTGGCGCTCACCGCCAGGACGGCGCTCAGCAGGTTCACGATCAGCCACAGCCAGACGAATGCCGCGACCTCCAGAGCGACCGCGAACACCAGGGCGCTGCGCGGGGCGATCTCGCCGGTGACCAGGGGCCGATCCCGGGTGCGCTCCATGACGCTGTCGATGTCGCGGTCGATGACCATGTTGAGGGCGTTCGCCCCGCCGGCGGCGAGGGCCCCACCGAAAATCACCGCGGCCATCAGCCACACCGGAGGCAGGCCCCGCTGCGCGACGATCATGGTGGGAACCGTCGTCACGAGCAGCAACTCGATGATGCGCGGCTTGGTCAGCGCAACGTAGGACGCGATCGTGGCCCGGGCTTTCGTCGCAGGCATCGGCGCAAGCGTACGAGACCGAAGTGTCCAATACTCCGAATCCTGACCGATGCGCCTGCAGGGGCGAGACCGATGCGCCTGCGGGGCGCGGGCCGGCGCCACGGCGGGGCCCGGGTCGCCGGCTCCCTAGGCTGACCGGCGATGGCGCTGTGGCGGACCGGAATCAGCGCGGCGACCTACCGCCGCATCGCGCTGCTGGCCCTCGTGGCCCTGATCTTCATCATCATCACCGGCGGCGCCGTGCGCCTGACCGGCTCGGGACTGGGCTGCTCCGACTGGCCCACCTGCGAGGAGGACCAGTTCCTTCCCGACCTCGAGTACCACGCCCTGGTGGAGTCCGTGAACCGGGCCATCACCGGGGTCGTCTCGGTGGCGGTGGCGCTCGCCGTGCTCGGCGCGCTGCTGCTGCGACCCCGGCGACGCGACCTGATCGGTCTGGCGCTCGGTCTGGTGGCGGGCGTGGCGGGCCAGGTGGTCCTCGGCGGCCTGGTCGTCTGGTACCACCTCTCCCCCTGGTTGGTCATCGCCCACTTCCTGCTGTCGATGGTGCTGGTGGCCAACGCGGTCGTCCTCCACCACCGTGCCGGTCGGCCGGTGGCGGCCGGGGCCCCCGACGGCGATGCGCTCGCCGGCGGCACGCGAAGCCGCACGACCGGCAACCTGACGCGCCTGCTGGTGGTGGCGGCCGTCCTGGCGATCGTGACCGGCACGTTGCTGACCGGGGCGGGCCCGCACGGCGGTGACGCGGACGTCGAACGGCTTCAGTACGACATCCCGTCCCTCGCCCGCCTGCACGGCGGAGCCATGGCTCTGTGCGCCGCAGTGGCGCTGCTGCTCTGGGCCGGCGCCGAGCGGGGTTCGTTCCGCCTGCGCCGCCAGGGCCGGCGCCCGGCGGTGCATGCCGCGGCCGCCCGGGCGGTGGTGCTGGTGATCGGCGCGCAGGCCGCCGTGGGCTACCTGCAGTACTTCACGGGCGTGCCGCCGCTGCTCGTGGGCATCCACATCGCCGGCGCGGCCGCCCTCTGGACGGCCGTCCTCCGCCTTCACCTGGCCGTGCACGAGGTGCCCCGCCGGTAGGCTTCGACGCCTGCCCCCATCGTCCAGCGGCCTAGGACGCCGCCCTTTCAAGGCGGTAACACGGGTTCGAATCCCGTTGGGGGTGCCGCTCGCCCGCGCCCCCGCGATGTGGCCTCGCGATGTGACCTCGCGCCGCTCGGGTGCCATGGCGGGTAGGCTTCGATCTTCGCTGGTCCTGTAGTGCAGCTTGGAGTGCACGCCGCCCTGTCAAGGCGGAGGTCGCGGGTTCAAATCCCGTCAGGACCGCCCCGGTCGGGTAGCTCAGTCGGCAGAGCGTCCGCCTGAAAAGCGGAAGGTCCCCGGATCGATGCCGGGCCCGACCACGCAGATCGCGCCCGCCGGCCGGATCTGTCCGGCGTCACAGAACCCGTTGCTGTGCGTTCCGACTTCAACACAGAGTCGCCCGTCGGATCGCGTGATTCAACAGATGCTGCTTCAGCAGTTGCCACGACACCGAGTCCACAATTCCCATTCACCGTCCACAATTCGTCGAGACCGACAGCTCAACGATTGCGTACGCTCAGTGCGGCATTCTGCCGGATACAACACACCGGCGAACACCGCTTCGTTCAATTGTAAGAGCCGCTTGACTCGCATAAGTGAAACGAGATTAGAATTCACATGTACGATTATGCCAGTCTGATCGTGGTGAGTAACCGCTGAAAGGAGCAGTTGATATGAGTCAGGGCGGCGCAAGCACTGGACGGAAGACCAGGGAGGTCACCCCCGAGCACAAGGCGGCGATGATCCAAGGACGCACGGAGGCTCGTATCGTGCGTCAGTATCTCGAGGCACTGGAAGGAGTCAGGAAGTCCGGTGGAAGGCGCCGCTCCCCCGAAGCGCTGCAGAAGAAACTGGCGGCCGTAGAGCAGGAATTGGAATCGGCGGACGCCGTGGGACGGCTGCATCTCTTTCAGGAGCGTATTGATCTGCAGAAGGCAATCGAAGCCGCCGAGCAGAACGTTGACATCGACGAACTCGAAAGTGCTTTCGTCGACATAGCCGCCTCCTACAGCGAGCGCAGGGGCATCTCACGGCAGGCGTGGCGCGAGGTTGGCGTGCCTCCAAAGGTGCTTCAGGCGGCCGGCATTCGCTGATGAGACCCGCCGCGTAGCGGGAGCCGTTCCGTCACAGGAGCGGTTCCGGGGCAACCTCTCTCGCATCGGGATAGCGGTCCACCAACTCGGCTGCCGCCTCGACGAACGCGGCCACTTGGGACTCGGCTCGTCCGGGTTCGACGGCCTCCTTCAGTACTGCTTCCACGTCTTCTGTTGTCAGAGGAAAGTCACCGTCATTGCCCAGAGCCGCTACAAGGTCGTATGTTCGGCCGGCCCGCTGAGCCGCGACCGCGGCCGCACTGTGGCGCTTCAGCACCGCATGGGCATGGGAGCGATCGGCTCCTGCCTCGGCTGCGGCAACGAGCAGAGCCGAACTCGCCAAGAGTGGCGCCTGACCGCGTAACTCCTCTGCCGCCACAGCCGGGAAGGGCTCTAATTCGACGATAACCGTGAGGAATGTCTCCAAGAGACCGTCGACGGTGAAAAATACGTCCGGCAACACAATCCTGCGAACGACCGAGCAACTCACGTCACCTTCGTTCCACTGAACCCCCGCCAGGTCCGCGGTCATGGTGAGATGGCCGCGCAACAGGGTGGCAAGGCCGTCGATGCGTTCGCATGACCGGGCATTGGTCTTGTGCGGCATGGCGGACGATCCCACTTGCTCTGAGCCGAACCCCTCGGTGATGAGTTCGTGGCCTGCCATCAGACGGATCGTCGTCGCCAGGTTGGCAGGTCCGGCGGCGATCCCGAACAGGCATGAGACAACGTCGAAGTCCAGTGATCGGGGATACACCTGACCCACCGCGGCGAGCGTGCGGTCGAACCCGAGCCGCTCGGCCAGCGCCGCTTCCAGCGCGTCGACCTTCGAGGGATCCCCTCCGAACAGCGCCAGGAGGTCGGCCTGGGTGCCGACGGGACCTTTCAGCCCGCGCAGCGGGTAGTCCTCGATCTGCGCCTCGAGGCGTCTGATCGCCCTGGTCAACTCTTCCCCGGCGGTGGCGAAGCGGCGTCCGAAGGTCGTGACCTGCGCCGGCACGTTGTGGGTCCGCGCCACGACCGCCACCGAGGCCAGTTCACCGGCCCGCCGCGCCAGGCGATCGACCGCGGCAACCGCCTTGGTCAGCACCAGACGCATCGCATCGCGAATCTGCGTCTGCTCGACGTTCTCGGTGACGTCGCGAGAGGTGAGACCCCAATGGAGGTATTCGCACCCCGCCAGCGCGCAGAACTCCTCCAGCCGGGCCATCACGTCGTGGCGGAGCCGGCGCTCCCGGCGGGCGATGGAGGCCACATCGATCTCGTCGATCACGGCCCGGTACGCCGCCGGCGCGCCCTCGGGAACCTCCAGTCCCAACTCGATCTGTTCCTCGAGAACCGCCACCCAGAACTCCCGTTCCCGGCGGATCTTGGCGTGCGGCGACCAGATGGCGCGCATCGCCTCGCCGGCGTAGCGCTCGGCCAGCAGGTTCGGGACGGTCATGGCACCGTGGGGTTCAGGCGTACGAGCTGTGCGCGGCGCGGGCCGACCCCCACGAGCGTGATGGGCACGCCTGCCCGCTCCTCGACGAAACGAAGGTAGCCGGCGGCCTCGGCGGGAAGCTCCTCTGCTGCGGTGACCTCGGCCAGCGAGGTGCGCCAGCCCGGGAACTCCTCGAACACCGGAGACGCCCGATGCACGTCGGACTGGTGGTACGGCATTCCCTCGGTGCGCCGACCGTCGATCTCGTAGCCCACGCACACCTTGACGACCTCCATCGAGTCGAGGACGTCCAGCTTGGTGATCGCCAGTTCCGAGAGCGAGTTCAAGCGGATCGCGTGGCGGACCATCACCAGGTCGAGCCAGCCCACCCGGCGGCGCCGGCCGGTGTTGGTGCCGAACTCGGCACCGTCGGTCACGAGCCGGTCCGCCACCGCACCGTGCACCTCCGCAGGGAACGGACCCGAGCCGACCCGTGTCGTGTACGCCTTGGTGATCCCGATGACCCGGTCGATGTGCCGCGGTCCCACGCCCGCGCCGACGCAGGCTCCCCCGGCCACCGGATTCGAGGACGTCACGAACGGGTACGTCCCGTGGTCGAGGTCCAGGAACGTGGCCTGGGCTCCTTCGAAGAGCACCTCGCGGCCCGCTTCCAGTGCCTCGTGCACCGTCGCCACGGTGTCGGTGACGTACGGCTCCAAGGCGGGACCGACCTCCTGCAGGTACTTGTCGGCGAGCACCTCGGGGTCATAGCCCAGCCGGTTGTAGACCTTCGCCAGCAGCGGGTTCTTCTCACGCAGTGCCGTCTCCAGCTTCTTCCGGAAGATGTCGGCGTCGAAGAGATCCTGGATGCGCAGGCCGATGCGGGTTGCCTTGTCAGCGTAGGCCGGCCCGATCCCGCGCTTGGTCGTGCCCAGCTTGGCCGAACCCAGGCGGCGCTCGCTCAGGACGTCCAGCTGCTGGTGATAGGGGAGGATCAGGTGGGCGTTGCCGGACAGTTGCAGCCGCCGGGTGCTGATGCCACGTGCCTCCAGCATCGCCAACTCGTCGACCAGCACGAACGGGTCCACGACGACCCCGTTACCGATGACCGGCGTGATGTGCTCGTAGAGCACCCCCGAAGGGACCAGCTGCAGCGCGAAGGACTCCTCGCCGACGACGATGGTGTGGCCGGCGTTGTGGCCCCCCTGGTAGCGCACGACCATCTGCATCTCGGCCGCGAGCAGGTCCGTGAGCTTGCCCTTGCCCTCGTCGCCCCACTGGGTGCCAACCACCACGGTTGCTCCCACAGCACCCTCCCTTGTGAGCGGACGACCGGAACCAGCCTACGGTGGTGACCCGTCGGCGCGCCGGGCCAGCGTGAGCGAGAAGTCGCCGGCGGCGTCCAGCCACTGGGCCAGGACGGCAAAGCCGGCCGCCGCCAACTCGTCGCGGATCTGGGTGGGTCGGAACTTGGCGGAGATCTCGGTGCGCATGGCCTCACCGTCGTCGAAGGGGACGCGCAGGCCGAGGCGCCGCACCTGCACCTCCTGGGCATCTTCGGACCGGAGCCACATCTCGATCCACTGCGTCTCGTCGTCATAGGTCGCCACGTGTGTGAACCGCAGGGGTTCGAAGTCGGCGTCGAAGCGCCGGTTGATGACCCGCAGCATGTTGCGGTTGAACGCCGCGGTGATCCCGGCGGTGTCGTCATAGGCGGCGAGCAGGCGGCTGCGGTCCTTCACGAGATCGGCTCCGAGCAGGAAGGCCTCGCCCGGCGAGGACAGGCCGGCGATCTCGGCGAGGAACTTCCGGCGCTCGGAGCCGGCGAAGTTGCCGATGGTGCCGCCCAGCAGTGCCACCAGCCGCCGATCGGCTCCGGGGATCGACCGCAGGTCCGCGCCGAACTCGCCCACAACGCCGTGGGTGGCCGCACCGGGATAGGCCGCCGCAGCCGCCGCGGCGGTGGCGCGCAGGGCGGTCTCGTTCACGTCGAAGGGAACGAACCCCTCGAGCGTGCCGGCCGTGGCCATGGCGTCAAGCAGCAGTCGGGTCTTGTCGGAGAAGCCCGATCCGAGTTCGACCAGCGTCCCGGCTCCCGAGAGCTCCACTATCTCGGGAGCGACCCGTTGCAGGATCTCGTGCTCGCGGCGCGTCGGGTAGTACTCGTCGAGCCGGGTGATCGCCCCGAACAGCCGGCAGCCCTCGTCGTCGTAGAACAACTTCGGGGGCAGATCCTTCGGAACCGACCGGAGCCCCGCGGACACCTCCGCGGCGAGCGCCCGATCCTGCGCGGCGTCGTCGGTGCAGACGCTGATCGTGTAGCCGGAACCGGGGGCACCGGCCGCGGCGAACGCGTCGGGGCGGGATCTCGTAGCCACGGCAGCAGTGGGTCAGCGACTGTCCCGGGCCAGGCGCAGGCCCGAGAAGTGCCAGCGCGTTCCCGGGCCGAAGAAGTTGCGGTAGGTGGCGCGCACGTGGCCCGCGGGGGTGGCGCAGCAGCCTCCCCGCAGCACCATCTGGTTGACCATGAACTTGCCGTTGTACTCACCGACGGCACCGGGTGCGGGCGCGAAGCCGGGATAGGGGCTGTAGGCGCTGGACGTCCACTCCCAGACGTCGCCGAACATCTGCGTCAGGCCGCCTCCGGTCGCCGGGCGCGGATGCAGCGCGCCCGAAGGGAGGAGGTTCGCGTCGGCGGCGTCCGGCTGCCCGCCGATCATGCCCGCGGCGGCCTCCCACTCCGCCTCGGTCGGCAGCCGGGCCCCCGCCCAACGGGCGAACGCGTCGGCCTCGTAGTAGGAGAGGTGGCAGACCGGTTCGTCGCTGCGGATCTCCCGCGCGCCGGCCAGGGTGAACAGCTCCCAGTCCTCGGTGGTGAGGCCATCGCCGGTGCGGTTCCAGTACAGCGGTGCGGACCAGCCCTGGGCCTGCGCGGCCGCCCAGCCGTCGGACAGCCAGAGGTTCGGCGTCCGGTAGCCGCCGTCGGCCACGAACGCCAACCAGTCGGCGCACGTGACCGGGCGGCTGGACAACTCGTAGGCACCGAGCAGCACTTCGTGACGCGGGCTCTCGTTGTCGAAGGCGAACGGACCGCCGTTGTGCCCTATCGCCCGGCGACCGCCCTCGAAGCGAACCCACACGGAGCCGGACCCCGCCCCGGCTGATGCCGGCGCCGGATCGGTGCGATAGACCGGCTGGGCGGGATTGCAGCTCAACACGTGCTTGATGTCCATGAGCAGGAGTTCCTGGTGCTGCTGCTCATGGTTCAGCCCCAAGGTGGCGAGGTCCTCCACGGCCCGGGGCGCCCCGGCGTCCAAGAGGCACACCATCGCCTCGTCGACCCACCTCCGGTAGTCCGCGACCTCCGCGGTCGAGGGCCGGGAGATGATCCCCCGCTGCGGGCGAGGATGCCGGGGGCCCGCCGCCTCGTAGTAGGAGTTGAAGAGGTAGTGATAGAGAGGGTCCACCTCGCTGTAGCCATCGAGATGGGGCTTCAGCAGGAACGTCTCGAAGAACCAGGTGGTGTGGGCACGGTGCCACTTGGTGGGACTCACGTCGTCCATCGTCTGAATGCACTGGTCCTCCGGGGACAGCGGCGCGGCCAACTGCTCCGTGAGGCTCCGCACGGTGACATAGCGCTCCGCCAGCGTGCCGGCGGTCGCCGTCAAGAGGGAACTCCCAGGTGCTCGCGCAGCGAAGGACCCTTCGTGGCCTCGTCGAAAGACTCCAAAGCACGCCGCTGAGCAGCGTTGAGCTTCCTCGGCACCACGACTTCAACCGTAACCAGCAGGTCACCCGACCCGCCGTCGGTCTTCACGCCGCGACCGCGCACCCGCAGCGTCCGCCCCGACCGGGTGCCCGCCGGGAGGCGCAGCGTCACCGGCTCACCCTCGAAGGTCGGCACGGCGATGCGCGCCCCCAGAGCGGCCTCGCTGAAGCTGACCGGCACGGTCAGGGTGAGGTGGTCGCCGTCGCGCCCGAACAGCGGGTCGTCGCCGACGCGCACGATCACGTAGAGGTCCCCCGCCGGTCCGCCGCCGGCGCCCGGGCCACCCTTGCCGCGCAGCCGGATCCGCTGGCCGTCGGAGACCCCCGCGGGGATCCGGACCTTCGTCTTCCGGCGTTCGGACCGCTCACCGAGGGTGACCTCCGAGGTCACCCCGTTCACGGCTTCGGAGAAGGAGAGGGAGATCTGCGTCTGGTGGTCCGCGCCGCGCCGTGGCCGATTGGCCCCCGGAGCGCCGCCGAACGGCCCCGCGTTCCCGCCGAAGAGGTTCGCCAGCAGATCCCCGATCCCGTCGGCCCCCGAGAATTGGAACGAGTGCGTCCCACCCGGACCCGGGGCGATGAACGGGTTCCCGCCCGCCGCCAGGCGGCGGATCTCGTCGTACTGCGCACGCTTGTCGGCGTCGCCGATCACGTCGTAGGCGGCCGACACCTCCTTGAACCGTTCCCCGGCGCGGGCGTCATCGGGGTTCCGGTCGGGGTGCAGTTGGCGGGCGAGCGAGCGGTAGGCCTTCGTGATCTCGTCCTGGGGCGCCTCGGGCGACACACCAAGGGCGCGGTAGTAGTCCTTCTGCAGCCACTCCTGGCGTATGTCGTTCACCGGCACACCCGCTTCAAGGCTGGCGCGGGCGGGCGATCATCCCCGCACGCCGACCACTGCGGGGCGCAGCACCCGCCCGCTCCACGCGTAGCCGGTGCGCAGGACGTCGGTCACGATCGGTTCCGCTGAAGCATCGCCGTCGGTCCCGTCGGCGGTGTGCAGCACGGCCTCGTGATAGTTCGGATCGAAGCGCTCGCCGGCCGGCGAGATCACCTCGAGGCCACCCTGGGTGAGCGCGTCGAGGAGCGCGCTGTGCAGCGGTCCCACCAGCTCGCTGTCGTGGGCGGCCCCGGCCTCGGAGGCGTCGAGAACCGCCAGCAGCCGGCTCGCCAGGTCGGCCGCCCCGCGTTCGGAGGCCTGAGCCTGCTGGTCGGCGGCCCGCCGCCGGAAGTTGGCGAACTCGGCCTTGAGACGGGTGAGGGCGTCCAGGTACCCGGTGCACTGCCCGCAGGTCGCCGCGTCGGGCGCGTCCCCTGCCGCCGGAGCGCCGGAGTCCTCCTCGGTCGGCTCGCCCTGCGCCGTTGCGGCGTCGTCGCCGGTGGCCCCTTCGGGCTCCGGATCGAGTCGTTCCCCGGCGGCCTCGGCCGCTCCCCGCTCATTGGCGACGGTCACGAGTCCTCCTCGTCGAGGATCTCGGCGTCGATCACGTCGTCGCCGTCGCCCGCACCGTCCGCGGCGTCGGGGCCGGCGGGATCGGCGGGATCGGCGGTCTGTGTCGCCCGGGCGTACATGGCCGACACGAACGTCTCGACGGCCTGCTGCAGATCGTTGGAAGCAGCCTCCACCGCAGCCACGTCGTCGCCCTCGAGGGCGCTGCGGGTCGCCTCCATCCTGGCGCGCAGGTCGGCCGACCCTTCGGCATCGGCCTGAGCCGCTTCCTCCTCGAGCAGCTTCTCGGCCCGGTACACCAGCGAGTCCGCCAGGTTGCGGGTCTCGGCCGCCTCCCGGCGGCGCCGATCCTCTTCGGCGTGCGCCTCGGCGTCGCGCACCATCTTGTCGATCTCGTCGTCGTCCAGGGACGACTGGCCGGTGATCGTGATGGACTGCTCGTTGCCGGTGGCCTTGTCGCGGGCCGACACGTGCACGATGCCGTTGGCGTCGATGTCGAAGGTGACCTCGATCTGCGGGACCCCCTGGGGTGCGGGCGGGATGTCCACCAACTGGAACTTGCCGAGCGTCTTGTTGAACTCGGCCATCTCCCGCTCGCCCTGCAGCACGTGGATCTCCACCGACGGCTGGTTGTGAGCGGCCGTCGTGAAGACCTCCGAACGCTTCGTGGGGATGGTGGTGTTGCGGTCGATGAGGCGGGTCATGATCCCGCCCTTGGTCTCGATCCCCAGCGAGAGCGGTGTGACGTCGAGCAGCAGCACATCGGTGACGTCGCCCTTCAACACGCCTGCCTGGATGGTGGCTCCGACGGCCACCACCTCGTCGGGATTCACCCCCTTGTGCGGCGTCTTGCCGGTCAGTTCGGTGACCAGCGCCGAGACGGCCGGCATCCGGGTGGACCCCCCGACCAGGATGATGTGGTCGACCTCGTCGGCGGACAGGCCGGCGTCGGCGAGGGCTCGCTCGAACGGTCGCCGGCAACGGTCGAGCAACTGCGATGTCATGGACTCGAACGCGGCCCTCGTGAGGGTGTAGTCGAGATGCAGCGGCCCGGCGGACGTGGCGGTGATGAACGGGAGGTTGATCTGCGCCTCCTGCTTCTGGGAGAGCTCGATCTTGGCCTTCTCAGCGGCCTCCTTCAGCCGCTGCAGCGCCATGGGATCACCGCTCAGATCCACGCCGTGGTCGCCCTTGAAGCGGTCGGCGATCCACTCGATGACCGCCTCGTCCCAGTCGTCGCCACCGAGCTTCGTGTCGCCGCTGGTGGACTTCACCTCGAAGACGCCGTCACCGATCTCCAGCACCGACACGTCGAAGGTTCCGCCGCCCAGGTCGAAGACCAGCACCGTCTCGTCCGCGTGCTTCTTCTCGAGGCCGTAGGCCAGCGCAGCCGCGGTCGGCTCGTTGATGATGCGCAGAACCTCCAGGCCGGCGATCTGTCCCGCCTCCTTGGTGGCGGTGCGCTGGGCATCGTCGAAATAGGCGGGCACCGTGATGACCGCCTCGGCCACCTCCTCGCCGAGATACGACTCGGCGTCACGCTTGAGCTTCATCAGGATCCGCGCCGAGATCTCCTGCGGCATGTACTTCTTCCCGTCGATCCCGGTGACCGGAACCGTCTCACCCATGTGCCGCTTCACCGAGCGGATCGTCCTGGAGGCGTTGGTGATGGCCTGCCTCTTGGCGACCTCTCCGACCAGCACCTCGCCGCCGGCGGCGAAGGCAACGATCGACGGCGTGGTGCGGGCTCCCTCGGCATTGGCGATGACGGTGGGATCACCGCCCTCCATGACGCTCACAACCGAGTTGGTCGTACCCAGGTCGATACCGACTGCCTTGCCCATGTCCTGCCACCTCTTCGAAATTCTCTCGACGGCCCCGACGTGGAACCGGCGACATGTCCCTGATCTGATGCGTCTCGGCGCGTTCTGCCTCGTCCCGAAGCAGGCTACCGAGGCCCGGTTCGCCTGCCGTTCGCTGCCGGCGGCGCACCGGACACCATGTTCAACAACGGCACGAGCCCAAATCTTCCCGCCCGCCTGATTCGTTCAACAACGGCACCGGCCCGGATTCTCGCGGCCGGGTGGGAGTACTCGGTATGGTCATCGGCGGTGAGCGGCGAGCCGCCGCTCCGAGCGAGCCGCATGCCGGACGGGGGAGATGACCCCAAACCTGATCCTGCTCCGTCACGGGCAGAGCACCTGGAACATGCAGAACCGCTTCACCGGCTGGTACGACAGCCCGCTCTCGCCGCGGGGCCGCCGCGAGGCCGTCTCCGCGGGCCGGGCGCTGGCCGCGGCCGGTATCCACCCCGACGTGGCCCACACCTCGCTGCAGACCCGGGCCATCGACACCTGCGCGCTGGCCCTGGCCGAGGTGGGCTGCGCGGACATCCCGGTCCGGCGTCACTGGCGCCTCAACGAACGGCACTACGGCGACCTGACCGGGCTGGACAAGGCCGAGACGGCCGCCCGCCACGGTGACGAGCAGGTCCGGCTGTGGCGGCGCAGCTACGCCACCGCGCCCCCGCCGATCCGGCCCGACAACCCCTGGAACCCCGCCGCGGACCCCCGCTACGCCGACCTGGCACCCGGGGAGATGCCCCGGGGCGAGTCCCTGGCGGACGTGCTCACCCGCCTGATCCCCTACTGGGAGGGACCGCTGAGCGCCGACCTGCGGGCCTATCGGTGCGTGCTGGTTGCGGCCCACGGCAACAGCCTGCGTGCCCTCATCAAGCACCTCGACGGCATCGCGGAGGCCGACATCGTCGCCCTGGAGATCCCCACCGGAGTGCCCATCGCCTACGAGATCGATTCCGACCTTCGGCCCAGCCGGCGAGTGCCGCTGCCTGAGCGCTATGTGAAACTCCACTGACCTGCGGCTACCATGCATGGGTCGTTTTCGCCGGATGGGCGGAGGCGTTGGCGCATGCGAGACAAAGTGCCCGCACCGGGTCTTGAACAACAGACTGGAGAGAACATCATGCGAAAGTTCGTAGGAATCCGAACGCGCTGGCTGGTGGCGCTGCTGGGAGTGATGCTGATCGCAGCCTCCTGCGCCGCCGACGACGGCGCATCCGACACAGCCGCCAGCGCGATGGGTGAGGCCCAGGCCGCGCAGGCCGACGCCGGGGTGGCGCTGGCCGACGCGCAGGCCGCTGCGGCCAAGGCGCGTGAGGCCCAGGCCGCCGCCGACACCGCGGCCGCGGCCGCGGCGCTGGCCCAGGCCACCGCCGAAGGCAACCAGGAGGCCGTGGCGCAGGCCGAGGCCGACTTGGCCGCCGCCCAGGCCGCCGCCGAGGACGCCCGCTCGGAGGCCGCCGCCGCTCAGGCCGAGGCCGACGAGGCCCGCGGCGCCGCCGAGGCCGCCATGGAGGCCGCCGCCGAGGCCGAGGCCGCGGCGACAGCACCCGAACCGATGGACGAGGACGAGGAGCTCATCCTCACCGTCGGCGTGCCCGGCGACATCCAGACCCTGGACCCGTGCTGCACCAACTTCATCCGCGGCCACGAGGCCCAGCTGATCGTGTCCGACACACCGGTCATCCACCCCATCGTGGACCAGGACGGCGCATTGGTCGCCGTGGCCGACGAAGTGGCACCGGTCTACTTCGAGTCCTGGGAGGAGCACGACGACGGGCTCACCTACACCATCCACATCCGCGAGGGCGTCACCTTCGACGACGGCACCGAGGTCACCGCCGAGACGGTGCGCTTCTGGGTGGACCGGAACCTCAACACGCCCGGCGGCGGCGCCTGGCTGCTCACCAACATCGCCTTCATCGACGAACCGCCCGAGGTGATCGACCGCTACACCGTGCGGTTCACGACCAACGCGCCGAGCCCGATGGTGATGCAGCAGTTCTACATGACCTCGTCGGTTCCGGTGGATCCGAAGATCGTCGAGAAGTACGCCACCGAGGACGACCCCTGGGCCATCGAGCACTTCCAGAGCAATGTCGAGAACTCCAGCGGCCCCTACCGGATCGCCAGCTGGCTGCCCGACCAGGAGGTCGTGTTCGAGAAGCGCGAGAACTACTGGGGTGAGGAGCGGGCCTACGACAAGATCATCTGGAAGATCATCCCGTCCAACGCCGAGCGTGTGCAGCTGCTGAGCGCCGGCGTCATCGACGTGGCCATCGGCCTGGGCACCGAGGACTTCGCCGCACTGCAGGGTGTGGACGGCGTGGTCGTGCAGCGGTTCCCGTCCAAGAACGAGGCCTACGTGGGCATGGGCAACTCCATCGCCCCGTTCGACGACGTGCTGATGCGCCAGGCGGTGTCCTACGGCATCGACTACGACGACATCATCACGAACGTCTACAAGAACGAGGCGCAGCGACTCTACGGCCCCATCCCCCACGGCTCCGCCTTCTCCCTCGGCGACGCGGTCGGCTACACCCGTGACGTGGACCGTGCCCGGGAACTGCTGGCCGAGGCCGGCTACGACGGCACCCCCGTGACACTGACGATCGACGCCGCCAAGGGCGAGCACGAGTTGATCGCCGTGCGCGTCCAGTCGCACCTGGCCGAGATCGGCATACCCGTGGAGATCGAGGTCCTGACCGCGGCGGTGTTCGCCGAGCGCAAGGTCGGCAAGCAGTTGCAGATGTTCGTGGACGAGTTGCTGGCGTGGATCGACGATCCCAACTACCAGCTGTCCCTCAGCCTGGAGTCGGGCGTCTTCGGCAACTACGCCGACTACTCCAACGAGCGCGTCGACCAGATCATCCGCGACGGTTGGGCCGAGAAGGACCCGGCAGCCCGCCGGGCCATGTTCGAGGAGGCTCAGCGCATCATCACTGATGACGCGCCCTGGGCGTTCCTGGCGCAGCCCGACTACAAGATCGCCCTGCGTGACAACATCGGGGGCTTCGCGCTCTACCCGAACGAGATCCCGAGGCTGGCGGACCTGTACCCGCTGGACCGGTGACCCCGCGGCGCGGGCCCGAGCCTGCGCCCGCTTGACCAACCGAGCGGCGCCCCGCCCGAGGACCGAGCGTCCGGGCGGGGCGCCGCCCGCGTTTTCGGGTCGGCGCTGATCGCCGCCCCGGGACTTCGGTCGCCGCCCCGGGACTTCGGTCGTCCGAGGGAACTAACATGCGCCGCGCCGGCTCACCCGGCAGTCGAATCACCGTGTGCCCGATCGGGCACCGCTCACACGAGGGGAAGAACCTATGCGTGGACTCGTACGAACTCGTCGCCGCTGGCTGGTGGCGCTGCTGGGGCTGATGCTGGTCGCAGCATCCTGCGCCGCCGACGACGGCGCCGCCGACACCGCCGCCGCCGCCATGAGCGAGGCCGGCACCGCCCAGTCCGACGCCGAGGTGGCGCTGGCGGACGCGCAGGCCGCCGCCGCCAAGGCGCGCGAGGCGCAAGCCGCCGCCGACACGGCGGCCGCGGCCGCGGCGCTGGCGCAGGCCACCGCCGAAGGCAACCAGGAGGCCGTGGCGGCCGCCGAGGCCGACCTGGCCGCCGCGCAGGCCGCCGCCGACGAGGCGCGCTCGGAGGCCGCAGCCGCCCAGGCCGAGGCCGACGAGGCGCGCGGCGCCGCCGAGGCCGCCATGGAGGCCGCAGCGGAGGCCGAGGCCGCCGCCGCCGCACCGGAACCGGTGGAGGAGGACGCCGAACGCGTCCTGGTGGTCGGCGTGCCCGGCGACATCGAGACGCTGGACACGTGCTGCGCCAACTTCATCCGCGCCCACGAGGCGCTCGAGTTGGTGTACGAGCCGCCCGTCCTGCACAGGACCGTGGAGCAGAACGGCGCACTCATCGGCGCCGCGGGCGACCTTATGCCCCGCTACTTCGAGTCCTGGGAGGCACACCCCGACGGGCTCACGTACACCATCAAGGTGCGCCCGGGCGTCCTCTTCGACGACGGCACGGAAGTCACCGCCGAGACGGTGCGCTTCATGACCGAGCGGAACCTCAACACGCCCGGCGGGGCCAACTGGCTGCTGCGCAACATCGCATTCATCCAGGAGCCGCCGGAGGTTCTCGACAAGTACACCCTCCGGTTCACCTCCAGCGAGGCGAGCCCGATGGTGATGGAGCACTTCTACATGACCTCCTCGGCGATCATCGACCCGAAGGTCATCAAGGAGAACGCCACCGAGGACGACCCGTGGGCCATGGAGTACTTCTCCCGCAACGTGGACAACGCCAGCGGCCCCTTCCGCCTCGTCAGCCGTGTTCCCGACCAGGAAGTCGTCTTCGAGGCGCGCGAGAACTACTCCTTCGAGCCGCAGGCCTACGACAGGATCATCTGGAAGATCATCCCGTCCAACGCCGAGCGCGTGCAGCTGCTGAAGGCGGGAGTCATCGACGTGGCCATCGCCCTCGGCACCGAGGACTTCGCCGCACTCGAGGGCGCCGAGGGCGTGACCGTGCAGCGGTTCCCGTCCAAGAACCTGGCCTACATGGGCTTGGGCAACAGGATCGCCCCGTTCGACGACAAGACCGTGCGCCAGGCCGTGTCCTACGCCGTGGACTACGACGACATCCTGAACAACGTCTACAAGGGCGAGGCTCAGCGTCTCTACGGTCCCATCGCCCCCGGCTCGTACTCGAGCCTGGGCGACAGCATCGGCTACCGGCGCGACCTCGCCAAGGCGCAGGAACTGCTGGACGGAAGCAGCTACGACGGATCCACCGTGGTGCTGTCGATCGACTCGGCCAAGGGCGAGCACGAGCTGATCGCCGTGCGCATCCAGCCCACCTCGCCGAGATCGGCATGGACGTGGAGATCGAGAAGCTGCCCTCGCCGGTCTACGCCGAGCGCAAGGTCGGTGAGAACCGGATGCAGATGTTCATCGACGAGGGCCTGCCCTGGATCGACGATCCCAACTACACCCTCTCGGTGTTCATGCTGTCCGGCGTGTTCGGCAACTACGCCCAGTACGAGAACGAGCGCGTCGACCAGATCATCAACGAGGGCTGGGGCATCCTCGACCGCGAGGAGCGCGCCAGGACCTTCGAGGAGGCCCAGCGCATCATCGTGGACGACGCCCCGTGGGTGTTCCTGGCACTGCCCGACTACAAGATCGCCATGCGCGACACGGTCGAGGGCTTCGTGCTGTACCCGAACGCCATCCCACGCCTCGCCGGCCTGCGACCGGCCGAGTAATCGGCTGAAGCCGGGGGTGCGGGGTACACCCCGCACCCCCGGCCGAGAACCGAAGCGGCGCCCCGCCCGATCCCCCGAGGACCCGGGCGGGGCGCCGCCGGCGTGATGGCTCGGCTGGATCGGTCTCGGAGCCCGCGCGTACGATTTCCCAGCCGGCGCCTGAGGCATGAACCGAAGGAGGCTCGAGATGGAGACGCCCTCACGCTCAATGCGTGCGCCCGATCGGACGTTTCACAACAGTCCGCCACAGGTTGGGCGGCGGGGGCGCGCGGCGGCCGCGATTCTGGCGCCCCTGGTGGCCTTGGTGACCCTCGGCGGTGTACTCGTCGCCGCGCCGGTCGCAGCTCAGGACGACGCACCGGGCACTGTCGTGCGCATCGTGGCCCGCAAAATCGCCGACGGGCGCGTCGAGTTCGGCCTCCAGCAACGCCAAGCAGACCGCTCCTGGGGCGAACGCCAACTCCCCCGCGCCCGATTCTTTCCCACGACCGCCGACGTCGGGCGCTGGCTGGCCAGTTCGCCGCTGTCGCCGAGCGGCGCGGAGGTGCGCATCGTGGCCCGCAAAATCGCCGACGGGCGCGTCGAGTTCGGCCTCCAGCAACGCCAAGCAGACCGCTCCTGGGGCGAACGCCAACTCCCCCGCGCCCGATTCTTTCCCACGACCGCCGGCGTCGGGCGCTGGCTGGCCAGTTCGCCGGTCACGCTCGGCTCAGCCGGCAGCCGGTACACCGCCATCAGCGCCAGCGGCCAGCATTCGTGCGCGCTGCGCGGCGACGGCACCATCACCTGCTGGGGCGACAACGGATACGGGCAGACGAACGCGCCCGCCGGGCGATACACCGCCATCGAGGCCGGCGCACGCCACACGTGCGCGCTGCGCAGCAACGGAACCATCACCTGCTGGGGCGACAACTTCTTCGGGCAGGCGAGCGCGCCCGGCGGGGAACACACCGCCATCAGCGCCGGCAGCTTTCACTCGTGCGCACTGCGTCGCGACGGAACCATCGCCTGCTGGGGCGCCGAAGGCCAAGCGCAGGCGAACGCGCCGGCCGGCAAATACACCGCCATCGCCGTCGGAACCTGGTACTCGTGCGCCTTGCGAAGTGACGGAACCATCGCCTGCTGGAGCCTGCCCGACCACGGTGTCGAGTTGGACGCGCCCGACGGGCAGTACACCGCAATCGCAGTCGGCGGCGACAATGACCACGTTTGCGGCATCCGTCTCGACCGGACGATCGCCTGTGCGGGCAACAACAACTACGGGCAGGCTGACGCCCCGGCCGGGGAGTACACCGCCATCGCAGTCAGCGACGGAATCTCGTGCGCACTGCGCGGCGACGGAACCATCGCCTGCTGGAGCAGCAGTTACTTGGGGGAAACGGACCCGCCGGCCGGTCGATACACCGCCATCGCAGTCAGCGGCGTGCACGCGTGCGCACTGCGCGGCGACGGAACCATCGCCTGCTGGGGTAACAACTACTCCGGGCAAACAGACGCGCCGGCCGGGTAGTAGTCCCCGGGCGACCGCCACACCTGCGCCGCCCGTTGTGGTGGTCGCCCGGGCAGGGGTGGCGGGGTCCCGTCGGCTCCTTCGATTTGAACGCCGAGGGGACTCGGCGTTCTGAGAGGCGTTTTGGTGGTCGCCCGGGCGGCGGCGTCGGCGTGCCGTCTGCTCCTTCGATTCGAACGCCGCGGGGACTCGGCGTTCTCAGAGGCGTCGCAGATCGGCCCCCCGCCACCGTCACCCTCGCGTGTTGCCCGAGGGGGTGCTTGTGGCGGTCCGGTGATCAGCGGCGGCGCAGGATGCGGCGGCGTGGAGGTTTGACGGGGGCGGGGGCCGACTTGGGAGCCTGGGCGGTGGCCAGGGCCTCGGCGGGGCTGAACGGGGGGGCGCTGGAGGACTGGACGGGTTCGGGGAGTTGGGAGACGACGCCGGTCACGCCGGGGACGCGCTGGAGGAGGACGGCCTCGATGCCGGCGGTGAGGGTGACCATCGAGAGCGGGCAGGTGCGGCAGGCGCCGATCATCTCGATCTCCACGACGCCGTCGTCCCTCACACCCAGCAGCGTGAGGTCGCCGCCGTCGGACTGCAGGGCCGGGCGCACGAAGTCCAGGGCCTCGTTCAGCAGATCCATGTCGACCTGGCCGGCGGGGGATGGGGGCTGCATGGCTCAGAACACCTCGATCCAGGTGCCTGCGCCGGCTTCCAGCGCCAGGTCGTAGACCAGCGCGGCGCAGGCCGCGTCGAGTGCGGGCATGCCCATGTGGGTCATTATCGTGCGCTCGCCGGGATGTTCGCGCCCGGGGCGCTGTCCCTGCAGGATCTCCGTGGCGATGTCGGCGTGGATGTCGTCCCGGGAGAGTTGGCCGTGCTGCAGCCCGCCGATGCGGCCCACCTCGTCGCCGGTGATCCACTCAAGGTCTCGGCCGTACCAGCCGACGACCCACTTGTCGAAGGCGCGGGCGCACGCCGGGTCCACGTCCCGGAATCCGGTGGCTGCGCAGACGTGGGTGCCGGGGGAGATCCAGGGCTCCATGAGCACCGGCTGCAGCGCCGTGGTGACCACGCAGACGATGTCGGCGCCTGCGGTGGCCTCCTCCACGCTCGCGGCGATGCCGGCGGTGACACCGAGTTTCTCCGTGGCCTCGTTGGCGAAGCGCGTCGCGGCCGCCTCGTCGATGTCGAACCCCACCACGTGTGTCAGGTCGAACAGCTCGGCCAGCAGCCACAGGTGCGTGCGCCCCTCGTTGCCGCAGCCGATGATCGCCAGACGGCTGCTGTCGGATCGGGCCAGGAACTTGGCCCCCACGGCGGCGTGACCGCCGGTGCGCATGTTGGTGACCGAGGTTCCGTCCACCAGTGCCAGTGGCATGCCCGTGTCGGTGTCGGTCACGAGGTCCAGTGCGGAGATGGCCGGCAGGTCGCGCCTGGGGTTCTTGGACCAGCTGCTCAGCCACTTCAGCGCCGCCCGCTCGAGGGGGCGGATGTGCGCCGGGAAGGCCTGCACCACGCCGTAGCCGAAGGGGGGCTCGGGCCCGGGGGCGGTGCGGTCGTGCACCCACAGGTTCACCGGGTTGGTCTGGTCGACGTGACCCGTGCCCACCCAGGCGAACGTGTCGAGGACGCGCTGCAGGGTCGCCGCCGGCGTGAGCAGTTCCTCGACCTCCCGCCGGGAGACGACCAGGATCTCCCCCGGCCCGCGCTCGGGGGCGCTCACAATTCGGCTTCCATCTCCATGAGTGCGCCGGCCGCCGTGCGGACCCGCTCGGCCGCAGCCTCGGGCAGCGGCCCGTAGGGCTTGCGCGGCATCCCCGGGCGGGCGCCTCCGAGCTCGGCGACGGCCTTCAGGTAGGCGTACTCGTAGCTCAGCATCAGCGGCATGTCGGGTTGGCGGATCGACGCCGAGAGCTGCTGGAGGGACTCATAGGCACGCCGCACCCACGGGTCGGCGTGGTTGCCCTTGCGGCACTCGTCGATGAATCGGGTGGCGGTCCGCATTCCTGCCCAGCAGAAGATGCCGGTGGCGCCCACCGCCCCCAGCCGGGAGCCGTGGAAGAAGGCCGGGTCGTTGCCGGTGAACACGTTGACCCGCTCGCCGATGGTCAGCAGCACCTGGTCGAAGTGCGGCAACGCCATGTTGGATTCCTTGATGGCCTTGATGTTGGGCACCTCGAGCAGTCGCTCCCACATCTTCACCGAGATGTTCACGGCGTTCAGCGGCGAGTAGTTGTAGAGCATCAGCGCCATGTCCCCGTCCAGCGACTCGGCCACCGCCGTGAAGAAGTTCCCGGCCCATTCGGGGGTGAGCGGCAGGGCGTAGGGGGCGGCCAGCATCGACCCGTCGGCACCGGCGGCCTCGGCGTAGCGCGCCCGGCGGATGGCCTCCTGCTGGTAGGTGGCCGTCGAGCCCACCACGACGGCGATACCGGCCTCAGCTCCGGCCGCCACGGCCGTCTCGCACACCGCGTCGAACTCGCCGGGCGACACGTTGGTCATCTGCCCCATCGATCCGAACACGATGCATCCCGGCGCCCCGGAGGCGCCCACGATCCCGATGCTGTGGTGCACACCGTCGAGGTCGACCTGCTCGTCGTCGTCGAGGCTGAGGGGGATCAGCGGCAGCAGCCCCTCAAGCGGTTTGCGGATGAACTCAGGCATCTGTCCCCTCCGATGTCAGGCGCCGGTAGACGTCGCGCAACTCGTCGCGCCGGCGGGCGAGGTCGTCGAACTCCACAGCCTCGCACCGGTAGCCGAGGTTCTCCATTGCAGCACGGGACTCGGCGGTGTACACCACCGTCCCGTCAGCCTCGATGCGCTCGATGCCGTCGAAGCGGGCCGCCCTGTCGTTGATGGCCACAGCCGTGGCCACCTCGAGGTCCGGCGGCAGGCGCAACTCCACCGTGCCGGAGCCGATGACCGCCGGATACCCGCCGGGCAGTCCCATCGGCGCGGACACGTGCGTCTCCAGCGGCTCGGTGCCCAGCAGGGCGAGGGCGTTCTTCACGGCGGAGCCGGCGTAGAGCGAGTTCGGCACGTCACCGTGCCAGTTGACCACCTCGGGCCAGGTCGACAGCGCCGCGGTGAGGTCCACACCGTCGGTGGCGTCGGTGCCGTCGACGGTCAGCCGGAAGTGGTGCGGCACCACCGTGCCGCGGGTCAACAGGGCGTGCGAGCCGACGAGTGAGACGTCGATCTCCGCCGCAGGGTGACCGGTGACGGCCATGACGTAGCGCAGCACGCGTGCCGCGCACACCTCCAGGTTTCCGGCCCCCGTGGAGGGGCCGTGGCCGAACCGCTTCCAGATCGCCACGTTGACGACATCGGGGAAGGAGGCGTTCACCACGTGCGTCTCGATGCCGGCCAATTCGATGGCCCGAATCAACTGGGTGGCGGGCCAGAGGTGCCACGGCAGCCACATCCCGAAGGTGGCCGCCCTGACCTCGGCGCGAAGACCCGGATCGAGGGCCGCACCGCTGAGTTTCCGGGGCGACTGCGCCGTCGCCGAATGGACGATGGCGTCCGGGCGCACCTCGGCCAGCAGCCGGGCCATCGCACTCTCGTCGCCCAAGTCGACCTGATGGTGCTCGAACCGCTTGGTGTGCCCCTCGATGGCCGAGCCCAGCATGGCGATCGTGGTCCACGAGGGCCCACTCCACGGGCTGCGCTTGACGGTCACGATGCGATCCACGCCGGGCGCCCGCGCCAGGAACTCCAACGCCCAGCCGCCGAGGGCGCCCACGCCGGACACCAGCACCGTGCTCATCAGCGGCCCATCGTCGACTGCGGCGGTTCGTGTGCCTGCACGAGCGATGTTCTTACCACGCCCGCCGCGGGATGAGGACATACGGCCCGGACGCCGGCCAATGCGGAGCCTTCGCCGGACCCGGCCGGCGGGCCTTCGGAGCCCAATCGACCGGCAACCGGCCGAGGTTCCTAGACTGAGCCGTCGCTGTGCCCGGAACCGGAGCCCGCAGGGCGCCGGAGAGGAGAACCATCGCCATGAACGCCGCCGCGTCCCCCCAGCCGCTGAGCGACAAGGCCATCACCCGCGCCAAGGCCAAGACCTTCGCGGTGCTCTCGACACTGCTGCCGGACGGGCAGCCGCAGAACCACGTCATGTGGGTCGACACCGACGGCACCAACCTCATCATGAACACCGAGGTGCACCGCCGCAAGTACCGCAACATTGCAGCGGATCCCCGGGTCACCGTCCTGCTGCCCGACATCGAGAACCCGTACATCTTCAGCGAGGTGCGAGGACGGGTGACCTCGGAGATCCGAGGTCCACAAGCGCGGGAGAACATCGAGGAGTTGGCGATGAAGTACATGGGCACCGCCTATCCGGCGACGATCCAGTCCGAGCGTGTCATTCTCATCATCAGCCCCGAACGCGTCTACGACCACGAGCGTCCCTGAGCGGGCCGGAGCATCCGTCCCCCCCCCCAGGAATCGATCAGGGGCGCCGCTTCCGGCCACGACCCACGCAGCGAGGAGAACAGCATCATGCAGGTATCACTAGTGACCGGTGCCGCCAGCGGGATCGGGGCGGCCACGGCCCGGCGACTCGCGGCACGCGGCGACGCCGTCGTGTGCGCCGACCTCGACGGTGACGGCGCAGCGGCCACAGCCGCCGGACTCGCGCAGGCGCTGCCCTTCGCGCTCGACGTGACCGACGAGGCCGCCACCGATGCCATGGTGGAGGCCACGCTGGAGCGTTTCGGCGACCTGCACCACGTCGTGGCCTGCGCCGGTATGGAACTGCACGGTCACAGCCTCGACTTCGACGTGGAGGACTTCCGCCGGACCGTGGACGTCAACCTCACCGGTTGCTTCCTCACCGCCCAGCGGACCGCGCGGGCGATGGTCGAGGCGGGCCACGGCGGCTCGATCGTGCTGATCGGGTCGATCAACTCGAAGATCGCCCTATCCAGCTTCGCCGCCTACGTCAGCTCCAAGGGGGGTGTGCTGATGCTCGGCAAGGGCCTGGCGCTGGACTTCGCGGCCCACGACATCAGGGTGAACGTGATCGGCCCGGGCGTGATCAACACGCCCATGAGCGCCAACAGCATCGCCGACCCGGTGCGCGGCGCCTTTCTGATGTCCAAGACGCCGCTGGGCCGCCCCGGCCAACCCGAGGAGATCGCCGAGGTGGCCGCGTTCCTGACCTCCGACGCCGCCTCGTTCATGACCGGCGCCTATGTCCCAGTCGACGGGGGCTGGCTGGCCGGCTAGCCGCGGGCGCCCGGGACTCAGGCCAGGTCGAAGCGGTCCAGGTTCATGACCTTGTGCCAGGCCGCGGCGAAGTCCGCCACGAACTTCTCCTGCGCGTCGTCGGCGCCGTAGACCTCGGCGATCGCCCGCAGCTGGGAATTCGAACCGAACACCAGGTCGGCGGCGGTGGCCGTCCACCTGGCCTCGCCCGTGGCCCGGTCGCGCCCCTCGTAGACACCCTCGGTCTCCGAGACGTGCCACTCGGTGCCCATGTCGAGCAGGTTCACGAAGAAGTCGTTACTGAGCGTCCCGGCACGGTCGGTGAGCACACCCAGCGACGACCCTGCCGTATTCGCACCGAGCGCCCGCAGGCCGCCGACCAGCACCGTGGTCTCCGGTGCTGTCAGCGACAGCAAGCTCGCCCGGTCCACGAGCATCACCTCACCTCGGCGCTTGTCGCCGGCCCGCTGGTAGTTGCGGAAACCGTCGGCGGTCGGTTCCAGCACCGCGAACGACTCGACGTCGGTCCCCTCGAGTGAGGCGTCGGTGCGTCCCGGCGAGAACGGCACCACCACGTCGCAGCCGGCGCGGCGGGCCGCCTCCTCGGTGGCCGCGCAGCCGCCCAACACGATGATGTCCGCCAGGGAGATCCGCTTCCCGCCGCTCTGGGCGCCGTTGAAAGTGGCCTGGATCCCCTCCAGAGCCGCCAACACGACCGCCAGCTGGTCGGGGTCGTTGACCTCCCAGCCGTTCTGGGGCGCGAGGCGGACGCGGGCTCCGTTCGCCCCGCCGCGCTTGTCGCTGTCGCGATACGTCGAGGCCGAGGCCCAGGCCGTCGCCACAAGTGCCGAGACCGACAGACCGGAGTCCAGGATCTGCGCCTTCAGGGCGGCGACATCCTGTTCGTCCACCAGCTCGTGGTCCACGGCGGGGACCGGATCCTGCCAGATCAGCTGCTCGTCGGGAACCTCCGGGCCCAGGTAGCGGGCAATCGGACCCATGTCGCGATGGGTGAGCTTGAACCAGGCTCTCGCGAAGGCATCGGCGAGCTCGTCGGGGTTCTCCAGGAAGCGCCGCGAGATCTGCTCGTAGACGGGGTCCATGCGCAGCGACAGGTCGGTGGTCAACATCACCGGGACGTGCCGCTTGGAGGGATCGTGGGCGTCGGGCACGGTGCCGTGCGCAGCGGGATCGGTCGGGACCCACTGCCAGGCGCCCGCCGGGCTCTTCGTCAGCTCCCACTCGTAGGCGAACAGGGTCTCGAAGAAGCTGTTGTCCCAGGTCACCGGCGTGGGCGTCCAGGCGCCCTCGAGCCCACTGGTGATGGCGTCCCCGGCCTTGCCGCTGCCGTAGGTGCTGGCCCATCCGAGGCCCTGGGAGCTGAGTTCGGCGCCCTCCGGTTCGGGGCCGACGTACAGGTCGCCGTCGGCGGCGCCGTGGGTCTTGCCGAAGGTGTGCCCGCCGGCGATGAGCGCCACCGTCTCGACGTCGTCCATGGCCATGCGGGCGAACGTCTCCCGGATGTCCCGGGCAGCAGCCAGCGGGTCGGGTGTCCCGTTGGGTCCCTCGGGGTTCACGTAGATGAGACCCATCTGCACCGCCCCGAGCGGATCGGCCAGCTCCCGGTCGCCGCTGTAGCGCTCGTCGTCGAGCCAGACGGTCTCGGGCCCCCAGTAGATGTCCTCCTCGGGTTCCCAGACGTCGGTCCGGCCGCCGCCGAAGCCGAAGGTCTCGCACCCCATCGACTCCAGTGCCACGTTCCCGGCGAGGATCATCAGATCGGCCCAGGAGAGCTTGCGGCCGTAGCGCTGCTTCACCGGCCACAGCACCCGGCGCGCCTTGTCCAGGTTGGCGTTGTCGGGCCAGCTGTTGAGCGGCGCGAAGCGATGCGTGCCCGACCCGCCGCCGCCCCGCCCGTCGTGGATGCGGTAGGTGCCGGCGCTGTGCCACGCCATCCGGATGATCAGCGGGCCGTAGTGGCCGTAGTCAGCCGGCCACCAGTCCTGTGAGGTCGTCAGCGCGGCCTCGATGTCGGCCTTCACCGCGGCGAGGTCGAGGCTGTTGAACTCGGCGGCGTAGTCGAACTCATCGCCCATCGGGTCGATCTGCGGAGAGTTCATGTTGAGGGGCCGCAGGTTCAACTGCTCGGGCCACCAGTGCTGGTTCGCCAGGGAGCCCATTGTCGTGGGCGCCTCGTGGAGTACCGGGCACTTGCCTGCCGACGCGGTCTCGTTGCTGCGGTTGGTGTCGTCACTGGTCATGACCACTCCTTCGTTGTCGGAACTGGTTGGGCGATCTCATGCGTCAACTCCGGCGGCGACGGGCGCCCGCCGGCAACCGGGGCAGTGACCCCAGTAGATGACCTCGGCCTCGTCGATGTCGAAGCCCTGGTCGTCGTCGACCTCCAGGCACGGCCGGTAGCCCGCCGCGCAGTCCACGTCGACCACGCGGCCGCAGCCGCGACAGACCAGATGGTGATGGTTGTCGTCGACCCGGTCCTCGTAGCGGGCGGCCGACCGTGCGGGCTGGATGCGCCGGATCACACCGCTCTCGACCAGGATGCCCAGCGTGTCGAACACCGCCTGCCGGGAAACCGCTCCGATACCGGCCCGCACGTCGCCGACGAGGTCGTCGGCGGTGGCATGGGGACGGGCCGAAACCGCGTTCAGCACGGCCAGCCGCTGAGCGGTCACCCTGATCCCGTGCTCCCTCAACAGCTGCTCGGCATCCTGCATCACTCTGCGCCCCCGATCATCCGGCGCCACAGGCCGTTCGGTGTACCCGTCACGCCGCCAGTGTAACCCATAATCTGGATTTAATCCAGAGTTAGATTCTATCTATTTCAGTAGCGGAACCGCTGGGTGACAGCAGGCGCGACCTGCAGGTCCCCGCGGGCAGATCGGCCGAGAGTTCGCAGCAGCGCAACCGGCTCCTGCGAGGTCGGCAGATGTAATGCTATGCCAATAGTGCTATACAGAAGGCATGAGAACGATGATCGTACTCCCGGACCACCACCACGCCGGCGCCAAGCGCAAGGCGGCCGCCCAGGGCCTCTCGCTGTCGGAGTACATCCGGCGCCTCGTGGCACATGATCTGGAGGGTGCACCCACAGGCGATCCTTCGGCGATCTTCGGGCTGTTCGACAGCGGCGGATCTCGCATCGCTGACGGGAAGCAGGCCATGATCAGTGAGGCCATCGACAAGCAATTCGCCGCGAAGGGTCTGTAGCCGGTGCCACCGGTGTTCGTGGACACCAGCATCTGGTACGCCGCCGCTGACGACGGGGACGCCCACAACGATGTCGCCCGGTCGCTGCTCGGCGAACACGCCGGCGAGTTGGTCACCAGCGACTTGGTGCTCGCAGAACTCTGGAACCTCGTCAACGCCCGCGCCGACCATGACATGGCCAACCGGGTCGTCGCCACCGTCGACGCCGGCATCGCCCGCGTCGAGTGCGCAACCTCCGCCGACCTCCAGGCAGCCGCAACAGCCGCGGCAGCGTTTCCAGACCAGGCATTCTCCTTGACCGACCGCACGAGTTGGGCGCTGATGGAGCGCCTGGGGATCACCGAGGCGCTCGCCTTGGACGCCGACTTCCGAATCTACCGCTACGGCCCCGAGCGGCGCCGAGCCTTCACGGTGCGACCGTAGCCACCACCCGCCGGCGCGATCCTCCCGCTCAACAGACTGCGCGGTTCCACTGAGAGATTGACCTACCCCGTGATGGCCTGCGCTATGGCCACATCCGGTCGTGGCGCTTGCCGCCGCTTCCTCCGGGCGAGGAGGTTGTGCCGACCGTGGAAGCTCAGCGCCCGAAGGCTCGGCGATTCGTCACGAGTGTTCCCGAACGAGGTCGCGCCTGGCCCGAAGAGGGGAGTGCCACTGTCATATCGCCACGTCGACGACTTGGCGTTTGCCGCCGGTGCCTCCGGCGGCAATGGCGGCGAGGGCCTCGGGGACATCGTCGAGCGACACGGTGGGGCCGATCAGCGGCCGCACATCCAAGCGGCCGGACTCGTAGAGGGCGTTGCCCAACAGGAAGTCGGCACGGGTGTAGCCGAACGTGGCCATGACGGTCAGCTCACGCTTGATGAAGTCGAAGAGGAAGTCGTCGAAGTTCAAGGTGGCGGAGCCGTGGACGATGCCCATCAGCAGCACCGTCCCGGCGGGGCGGGCCGTGCGCAGCATGGTGTCCACGCTGGCGGGATGCCCGGACGCCTCGAACGCCAGGTCGGCGCCGTGGGGGGCACCGAGGGCTTCCCGCAGCGCCTCCGCCGAGTCGGTGGGTGACATGCCCGACACGTCGACGGTGGCATCCACCCAGGGCTCCACCGCCGCCAGGTGATCGGCCGCCACGTCGGCGGCCACGATCGTGGTGGCGCCCATGGCGCGGGCCACCTGGCAGACCGTGAAGCCGATGCTGCCGATGCCCGAGACGACCATGCGCGTGCCGGCGCCGGCGCCCGAGCGCCGCATCCCGTGCACCGTGGCCGGCACGGCAGAACTCAGCATCACCGCCTCATCGAGGCGGACGTCCGCCGACAGCGGGAACACGTTCGACTCGGGCACGACCACGTAGTCGGCGAAGCCACCGTCCAGGTCGATCCCCAGGTGACGCATCCACGGGCAGATGCTCTCGCTGCCGCGCACGCACCACTCGCAGACCCCGCAACCCACGACGGCGTCGGCGACCACCAGCGAACCCGGCGGCGGCGTGGCCGGCGAGTCGGCCTCGACGATCTCGCCCACGATCTCGTGGCCCAGGATCCGCGGCAGGCCGGCGGTGTCGATCATGCCGGCGGCCATCTGCTGGTGGAACAGCCCCAGCGCCGAGGCGCGCACCCGCACCAGCGCCCAGTTCTCGGGACGCTCGGGCACAGCGATGTCGGCCATCTCCAACCGGTTCTCGCCGACCATCAACAGGGCGCGCATGGTCACTGGTCCATGCTCAAGAGATCAGACAACAACCGAGGGAGGGGGCCGGGGGGCCGATTTGCGACGCCTTGCGCCCGCGCCGAAGGAGCAAACGGCACCCCGGCCCCCGACCGGACCGCCGACTGTTGACTTGACACGGACAGGCGGCTCAGTCCAGGACGTCGTCGCTGTCGAGTTCCCAGATCAACTCGCTGTAGTGATCGCCGGCGGGGGCCCAGCGCTTGCGGGAGTAGCGGATGTTGGGGTTGTAGGTGAGGGCGATGAACTCGTCGAGGTCGCAGAAGTTGGACGAGAACTCCACGTCGGGGGCGTTGTCGCGCAGGTAGTCGCCGATGGGGCAGTTGAGGCGGAGGACGTACTTGGCCATGTTGCCGTCGTCCTCGAAGTAGCGCTCGGTGTCCAGCTTGGGCGACCAGGCGAAATAGCTCCAGAACTCCTTGAAGAAGTTGTTGAGGCTGAGGCGGTCGCCCTTGGCGCGCGACCTCTCGGCCATCTGCGTCCCCATGTCGAGACCCTGGCGCCGGCGGGCCCGCGACACCGCTGCGCGGCCTTCCTCCTTGCCCAACTCGACCTCCATGGCGTCGGCCAGGACCGAGAAGATCCTGGTCTTGGCGTGGAACTCGTTCTCGTTGGCGTCCCAGCCCTGCTGGATGGGGTCGTCGGCGGCGATCTCGTGGTAGCGCTCGAGGTAGCGGCGCTGACCGTCGTGGTCGATGGTGCCCCCCTCCTTGGTGCGCGCCAGCCGGTCGGCCGGGCCGTCCTCGATGGCGTCGGCCAACTCCTTCAACTCGGGGTAGGCAATCTCGACCTTGTCGTATTCGACCATTCCAATCGCTCCTCGTTCGATCCCGGCGCAAGGCGCTCGTCCGGGTTCAGCTGGACGGGCGCGCCGCAGTCTACGCCCGGCTGTGCGCAAGGCCAGCCGGGCTATCTCCTAGGTAAAGGTCTCGCCGGGCTGGAAGAGTTCCAGCACCAAACCGCCCACCTCGCGGGTCTCGAAGTAGGCGAACCGGCCCCCGTCGGAGACCTCCCCGTAGGAGATCACCTCGTGCCCGAGCCCGGTGAGGTCGGCGATGTCCCGGTCGATGTCGTCCGTGTAGGCGCAGAGGTGCACGACCCCCTCGCCGTGACGTTCGAGGAACTCGGCCTGGATGCCCTTGCCCGCCACCGGCTGCAGCAACTCGAACTCGATGTCGCCCATCTGGGCGATGAGGCCCTTCACAGCCACATCGGGAGCGTCTTTCCCGTAGATCTTCCGTACGAGTGTGTGCGCCGACGGTCCCTCCTCGAAGGGCCCGATCCCCAGGCGTTCGTAGAAGGCCGCCGCCTGATCGATGTCGCGCACGACCACACCGATCTGGTAGGTCCGCGACCAGAGGTCGGGCCGGATACCTGCGGTTGCCGGCTGGGGCTCGTTGGACTCTGCGGACATGAGCGCCTCCCTCGGGTAGCGGACGGCGCGACTATACGGGCCGGACTCGGTCTCAGGGGCGCCGTGCGACGCAGTCGATCTGCACCTTGGCGCCCTTCCAAAGGAACGCCACACCGAAACTGGTTCGCGCGGGGTACGGAACCCCGAACCGTTCTCCATAGATGCGGTTCATGGAATCCAGATCGTCCTCGTTGATGAACTGCACGCAGGTGTGCACCACGTCGGCCAACGTGCAGCCAACCTCGCCGAGGATCTCCGCCAGGTTGGTGATGGCCTGATGGAACTCGGACTCGAAGCCGCCGGTCACGAAGTCTCCACTGGCCGGGTCGCGGCCAATCTGACCGGTGACCCAGACGTGGTCGCCGTCGATGCGGACGTGCGGGTACGGCCCCCGCGGCTCCGGCGCCGCCTCGGTTGTCACGGTGCTGTCTGCCATGGCGCTTCCTTTCGGACGATCAGGGGCTCGGCATTCGAGTCGGGGTTAGGTCAGCCAGCCGCCGTCCACCACCAGCACGTGGCCGGTGATGTACGAGGCGGCCTCGGAACTCAAGAAGTCCACCGCGGCGGCGATGTCGGTGGTCCTGCCGAGGCGGCCCAGGGGGATCCTCTCGGCTGCCTGCCGCTCGAGCACCCCTGGGTCGTCGAGCACCGAACGGGTGAGGTCGGTGTCCACGGTGCCGGGCGCCACGGCGTTCACCCTGATTCCCAGCGGTGCCAGCTCCCTGGCCGCGGCGATGGTCAGCATCCGCACGGCGCCCTTGGAGGTGTCGTAAGGCACCATCGGGGTCGACGAGGCGGTGAATCCCGACGTCGAGGCGGTGTTCACAATGCACCCCCCGCGACCCGTCATGGCGCGGGCGGCGGCCTGGATCCCGAAGAACACCCCGCGCAGGTTGATCGACATGAGGTCGTCGAACTGCTCTGGCGTGATCTCGACCAACGGCCGGATCCAACCCACGCCGGCGTTGTTGACCATGGTCGTGAGCGGCGCCACCTCCTCCACCCGCTCCACAGCAGCGGCCAGCGACTCGGGGTCGCGGACGTCGAGCTCGACACCGTGAGCCGCCAGCCCCTCCGCCGAGAGTTCGGCGGCCGTCGCGGCCGCGGTCGACCCGAGGTCGCCGATGACCACCGTGTCGCCGCGGCGCGCCAACCGCTCGGCGATCGCCCGCCCGATGCCGCGCGCCCCGCCGGTAACGAGCGCGCCCGGAGGGTCTCCCATGACCGCTCGTCGCCTCCGCCGGTGGCGCTACTCGTTGGCGACCAGGTCGGTGGGGTGCTCGTTCAGCTTGACGCCGCCGTCGGGGGTGCAGACCACGACGTCCTCGACCCGCACGCCCACCCGGCCGGGCCAGAACACCGACGGCTCGATGGTGAAGGTCATGCCGGCCTCCAGAGGTGTCTCGTCCTCGGGCGAGATGAACGGTTCCTCGTGCACGTCCAGGCCGATGCAGTGGCCGGTGCGGTGGCGGAACCAGTCGCCGTAGCCGGCGTCGACGATCACCTTCCGGGTGGCCCTGTGCACAGCAGACGCCGTCACTCCCGGACGTACCGCATCGATGCCCGCCTGCTGGGCCGCCATGACCACTTCGTAGACCCGCCGGTACTCCTCGCCGGGGTCGCCGATGTGGATGGTGCGGCCGAAGTCGGAGCAGTAACCCTCGATCACGGCGCCGAAGTCGAAGGAGATCCCGCTGTCGCCGCGCAGCGCCTGCTGGGAGATCCGCACGTTGGCGTCGCGGGCGTCGCCGGGTCCCATCGCCCAGACGGCAGTATCGAACGACCACGTGCGCGCCCCGAGGCGCAGCAGGTGGTAGTTCACCTCCTCGCCCAGTTCCAGTTCGGTGACACCGGCGCGGACGCGATCGCTGACCTCGGCCATGGCGGTGTCAGCGAGAGAGCAGGCCCGCTTCATAAGGGCCAGTTCGTCGGGGGTCTTGATCCGGCGCATGCGGTTCACGAGTTTGCTGGCATCCACCAACTCCGCCCCGCCGAAGGCTGCCAGCAGGCGCATGATGGCCGAGCCCCAGGTTCGGGCGCCGACGGCGATCCGCTTGGCGGGGCCGAGGGCGGCGGCGGCCTGCGCGAACAGGGTGTCGCCATCGTCCATCTCGTCCACGCTGATGACCTCCCCCGGCACACCGGCGGGCAGGTCGAACTCCACGAAGTTGCGCGGCAGCAGGAAGATCGGGTCGCGCCCGGGGACGATGAAGGCGCCGGCCACCCAGCCGTGGGTGTAGTTCACGTCGCCGAAGGTCGGCACACGCCGCTCCAGCCCGGTGAGGTACTCCAGGTCGGCGCCGGTGGGGAGCCACGCCAGGTCCACGTCGGCGGCGGCCAGGATCCTGCCGAACGTGGCGCGGCGGGCGACGTAGCCAGAGGTTCCTTCGACTGTGATGGCGACGCTGGCGACGTCCCCCGGGCCGTCTCGCAGGGCGGCGGGCGGCGGTGGCTGGTCAGGAACCGCCAGCGCCGCGGCACACGCCGAGTGGTCATGGGGTTGCCCTCCATCAGGATGGGTTCCTCCGCCGGCGGGGTCACAACCGGTTGCAGTTGTCATGGGGAATCTCCGATCAATCCTCGGGCCATCTCGCCGGCCACCGGGCGGCCGTGGGTGATCACCAGCCGTGGGCGCCGGAGGGCAGCCAGGGAGTCCATGGGGTTCCCCTCCACCAGGACGAGGTCAGCCACCGCGCCCGGCACCGGCGCCGAGGCGCCGCCGAAACCGTTGAGTTGGCGCCCCCCGACCGAGGCTGCGTGCAGCACCGAGCGGCGGTCCATGCCGGCCCGCTCCAGCATCTCCAGCTCGCGGTGAAGCCGGGTGCCGATGGGGTTCAGGTCGGCGCCGGTGGCGATGCGCACGCCGGCGGCGATGCACATCTTCAGCGCGTCGGCGTGTCCGGGCAGGACCTCCCGGGAGCGTTCGGCAGCGTGCTTCGGCCACTTCTCGGCCTCGATGTACTCCTGGTCGTGGGTGACCCCCACCGTGGGCACCAGCCAGGTGCCGTTGGCGGCCATCACCATGGCGGCCTCCTCGTTGAGCATGTAGCCGTGCTCCACCGACCGCCCACCGCGCTCGGAGAAGGCGATCGCAGGCTCGGCGCCGCCGCAGTGGGCGGCCACAGGGATGCCCCGCTGGTTGGCCACATCCATGACGGCATCCAGCTCGGAGGCGGTGAACTGGCCGCCGTCGCAGGTCTCGTGCGGGCTGTAGAGGCCGCCGGTGAGCATGATCTTGATCCACTGGGCGCCGCGCTCCAGCTGCCGGCGCACCGCCCGGGCCATGTCGTCGGGACCGTCGCAGACCAGCTCCAGGCTCATGCGCGTGTAGTGCCGCGGGAAACAGGTGCCGTGGCCGGCGGTCGTGCGGAGGGCCCGCCCCGCGCCGGTGACCCGCGGTCCCAGCGACGTCCCGGCCGCAAAGGCCCGGCTCCAGGCCAGGTCCAACTCATCGCCCTCGGAAAGGCAGCGCACGCCGGTGACGCCGGCCGCCACTGCACCGGCGAAGTTCTCCCCGGCGCGGATGGTCCGGTCCGGCAACCCCTCGAAGAACCCCACCCCGGCGTTGTCGTACATGAGGCCGCCGGGATGTGAGTGACAGTCCCACAGGCCGTACATAGCGGTCATCCCCGAGGCGTCCACGGTGGGCGCCTCGCGCCCGTCGTCCCGCTCGATCACCCCGCCGTCGATCAGCAGGTCACACGGGGCAGAGTCCCCCGTGGCGACGTCCAACCAGGAGGCGCCCCGGATCCGCAGCGGGCCGGCGGCGCTCATGAGCCGTTCCCCGATGGGCCGTTGCCCGCCCCGTTGCCGAGGTCGATGTCCATCCCCGGCGGCACGACGGTGGTGTAGCCCTCGATGAGGTCACGGCGAAGGTCCTCCTCGCTGCGCTCGGCGGGGTCGCCGTAGCCGCCGCCTCCTCCGGTGGCGACCCGCAGGCGGGCGCCCTTCGGGGCGGGGTAGCGGTTCACCTTCATCACCGAGTCGGACCTCCCGTCGACGGTGATCACCGCCTCGGTGGTGCTGCCGGGCTCACCGCCGAAGAGCCCCCAGGCGGGCGTGTCGGTGCGCTCGAACCAGGTGGACAGCGTGACCCCGTCGGTGAGCACCTCGTACTCGCGCTCCACACCGCAGCCGCCCCGCCAGCGGCCCCGCCCGCCGGAGTCGGGCGAGAGAGCGTAGCGGTGCACGCGGATGGGGTAGCGGGACTCCAGCACCTCCACGGGGATGTTCTTCAGATCGCCGCCGCCGTAGTTGATCATCGCGTTGGTGCCGTCGCCGCCGGACCAGGCGCCCCAGCCCACGGCGGTCGCCTCGCCGGTGACGAACGGCTCGCCGGTCGCCGGGTCCTTGCCGACGAAGAGCACGTTCATCGGGTCGGCGGGCTGCGCGGCGACCACCGCCTCGGGCATGCTCGGCGCCAGGGCGCTGATGAAGAGGTCGATCATCATCCCCAGGTGCGGGTAGTAGTACTGGCACGCAGCGGGCTCGCGGGCGTCGAAGATCGAGGCTTCGGGCGCCCGGACCTGCAGGTTCCGGAACGTGCCCGCCGTGACCGGCACCTCGGGGTTGATGAGCAGCTTGTAGGCCAGCCGGGCGGCGGCGATCGTCTGGGCGAAGCCGCAGTTCATGCAGCCGGGCGTCTGCGGCGAGGAGCCGTCGAGGTCGAGGACCATCTCGTCGCCCTCGACGGTGACCGTCGCCCGCACGAAGACCGGCCCGCCGCCGGGGCCCCAGCTGTCCATCGTGCCCTCGGTGACGAAGGTGCCGTCGGCGACGGCCGCCACGACCTCGCGGTCCAGCCGCTCGCACTGGTCGAAGACCACGGCAGCCGCCGCCTCGACCACCGAGCGGCCGAACCGGTCCATCAACTCGTCCAGTTGGCGCTCGCCGGTGCGGCAGGCCGCGATCTGGGCGTGCAGGTCGCCCCAGATCGAGCGCGGCAGGCGGCTGTTGCGGGTGATGAACTGCAGCACGCCCGTCTCGGGGCGCCCCTCCCGGTACAGGTGGGTGGGGCCCAGCCGGTAGCCCTCCTCGTAGATGGAGGTGGCGTCGTTGGTCTGGCTGGGATCCTTGGCGCCGATGTCCATCCAGTGCGCCTTGGTGGCCCCGAAGCCCACCAGGTCGCCCTTGTGGAAGATCGGCGAGAAGACGCTCACGTCGTTGAGGTGGCTGCCCACCAGGTAGCTGTCGTTGACCGCGTAGACGTCGCCGGGCTTGTAGATCTCCGGGCCGCCGAAGTGCTCGGTCGTGGCGTTGATCGCCGCCTCGAGGCTGCCCAGGAAGATCGGCAGGCCGGGCGCCTGGCCCAGCAGCTCGGCGTTCTGGTTGAAGAGGCCCACCGAGCAGTCCTTCATCTCGTAGATGATGGGCGTGTAGGCCGAGCGGGCCAGGTTGTTGTTCATCTGCGAGGCGATCGAGATGAAGGCGTTGCGGATCACCTCGGTGGTGACCGGGTCCACCTGTGTCATCGGAAGCTCCTTGTTCGTCACTCGTTGGGGGGAAGGCCGATCTCGACGGGCTGCTCGACGGCCCGCCAGCATCGCACGAGATGCCCGGCCTCGGTTTCCCGGAGGGGTTGCGGCTCCTCGCAGCGCTCGACCGCGAAGGGGCAGCGCAGCGTCAGGCGACAGCCCGGCTTGGTGGCCGCCTCCTCGCTGATCTCGCCGACGAGCCGGACAGGGTCGCCGTGACGGGGGGGCTCGTCCAGTTCGGCGGCCTCCAGCAGTCCCCGGGTGTAGGGGTGCCGGGCGTTGGCGTAGACCTGATCCCGCGAGCCGACCTCCACGAACTGCCCCAGGTACATGACCGCCACCCGGTCGGCCATGGCGTAGACCACCCGCAGGTCGTGGGCGACGAGCAGGTAGGCCAGGTCGTTGCGCTCCTGCAGGTCCAACAGCAGGTTGACGATCTGGCCACGGATCGAGACGTCCAGCGACGAGGTGGGCTCGTCCAGGAACAGCAGTTCCGGCTCGGGCAGCAACGAGCGGGCGATGCTGAGGCGCTGGAGTTGCCCGCCGCTGACCTGCGAGGGGCGCCGATCGGCGATCTCGGGTTCCAGGCCGACGCTCTGCACCGCCTCGGCGATGGCCTCGTTCTGCTCCGTACGCGTCTCGATGCCACTGAGCCGGGTGAACTCGCGCAGGCTCGATCGGATCGTCGTCTGCGGGTCGAACGCCGCCAGCGGATCCTGGAACACCATCTGCATGTGCCGGCGCTCCGGCCGGAAGTGCCGCTCGGGGATGTCCAGGATCTCGTCGCCGCGGAAGGTCACCGTCCCGCCGGTCGCCGAGGTGAGCTTCAGCAGCACCCGCCCGACTGTCGTCTTGCCGGATCCGGACTCGCCGACGATGGCGAAGGTCTCGCCGGCGTGGATCTCGAAGCTGACGCCGTCCACGGCCCGGGCGATGTGCTGGCGCAGCCGGGCGTCGCGGGTCACGTAGTCCTTGACCAGCTCGCGCACCTCGACGACCGGACCGCCGTTCGGGGAGGGCTGGGTACTCATGCCTTCACGCACGCCACTCGACGGTCCTCGAGTTGGCGCAGCTCGGGAACGCCGTCGCGGCACTCGGGGGCGGCCAGCGGGCACCGGTCGGCGAATGCGCACTCGGAGAGTTCGCCGGTCAGCGTCGGCACCACCCCGCCGATGGCGTACATCCGGCGCTGGTCGACGGTCCCGAACGCCTTGAGCAGGGCACCGGTGTAGGGATTCTTCGGGTCACCGGTCACCGAGGCGGTGGGCCCGGACTCCATCACACGACCGGCGTACATCACCGTGGTGCGCTCACAGTGGCTGCGGGCCACCGCGATGTCGTGGGTGATCAGCAGCAGTGAGGCGTCCCGCAGCGCCACCCGTTCCACCACGAGTTCGAGGACCTGCTGCTGCAGCGTGGCGTCGAGACCGGTGGTGGGCTCGTCCGCGATGAGCAGGTCGGGGCGGCAGGAGAGCGCCATGGCCAGCGCGGCCCGCTGCGCCATGCCGCCGGAGTACTGGTGCACATAGTCCTTAGCGCGGCGAGGGGCGTTCGGAATGCCCATCTCCGCCAGCAGGTCCACCGCCTGGGTCCAGCTCTCCTTGCGGCCGGCCTCGCCGTGGACCCGGATCACCTCGGCGATCTGTCCCCCCACGGTGAGCACGGGGTTCAGCGAGGCACGGGGGTTCTGGAACATGATCGCCATGCGGCGGCCCCGGAGGTCGCGCAGGCGGCGTTCGGGGGCTCCGATGAGTTCCTCGCCGGCCAGACGGATGGAACCGCGGATCACCTCGGCGCCGTAGGGCAGGAGGCCCAGGACGGCCGCGGCGGTGAGGCTCTTGCCCGACCCGGACTCGCCGACGAGGGCCATCCGCTCGGCCGCGGCCACCTGCAGGTGGATCCCCTGGAGCGGAATCGAGCGCCGCTTGGCCTCCGAGCCGAAGCCGACGGTCAGGTCGGTCACAGCGAGGACGGGAACCGCGCCGTCGGGCGGCGGCACGTCGCCGGCCGGCGCGGCGGTCTCGAGGCTGCCCGTGCCGCTCACGTGTCGTGCCTCACGCGGTCCGAGAGCTGGTTCAACGTCAGCACGGTGAACAGGATCGCCAGACCGGGGAACACCGAGACCCACCAGCGGCCGTAGACCAACTGCTCGTAGCCCTCGCGCACCATGGCGCCCCATTCAGGTGTGGGAACCGGCACGCCCAAGCCGACGAAGCTCAGCGCCGCCAGGATCTGGATGGCCCACGCCACATTCACCGAGAACTGCGCCAGGACCACCTGCTTGACATTGGGAAGGATGTGGCGGAACAGGATCGTCAGCTCGCGCTGGCCGGCGCAGCGGGCCGCCAGCACGAAATCCGAGTTGACGATGGGCGCCACGGCACTGCGCGTGAGCCGCAGGTACACCGGCACGTTCACGATGGCGATGATGAAGATCAGGATGGGGATGCTGGGTCCCACGGCGGCCACGATGCCCAGCGCCAGCAGCAGTGTGGGGAAGGCCTGGAACGACTCGGAGATGCGCAGCAGCACCGAGTCGAAGAGGCCGCCCCGGAAGACGGCCAGCGCACCGAGAGGCATGCCGACGATGACCGCCAGTGCGGCGGCGCTGAAGCCGACACCCAGATCCAGGCGCGCCCCGTGTATCACTCTGGCGAAGATGTCCCGGCCGTGCTGGTCGGTCCCGAACCAGAGGTCCCCGGCAGGGGTCGACAGCGACTCGCCGACGTTCAGCATCAGCGGATCGCGCGTGAACAGCGGCCCGATCAGCGCCAGCAGGATGAGGGCCACCATCACGGCGACGGCGGGGCGGATCGCCCGGTTCTGGGAATCCCAGACCGCCGGCGCCACCATGATCGCCAGCACGGTCAGGACCACCCGGAGCGACCGCCACTCGGGGTCCCAGGCCAGGGCGATCAGGAGGATCACCGTCGTGGCGAGGGCGACGAGGACGCGCACCGGCCGCGCCCGCGCCGCGGCGACGACCCGCCCGATCCCCACCGGAGCGCTGCTCCCGGAGGCCCGCGGCGAGACGACGCTCACGTCCGTGTCCTCGGGTCGATGATGAAGTGCAGGATGTCCATGATGAGGTACACGATGATGTAGCTGCAGGCGCTCAGCAGGACGGCGGCCAGCACGGGCGCGTAGTCCGAGGCGTTGATGGAGTCGATGGCGTACTTGCCGATCCCCGGCCAGGCGAACACGAACTCCACCAGGACGGTCCCGCCCAGCAGGTAGCCGTACATCATCGCCGCCATCGTGGACACCGGCAGCAGCACGTTCGGCAGGGCGTGACGGACGACGATGGAGCGCTCCGGCACGCCCAGCGCACGGGCCGAACGGATGTGGTGCGAGGCCATGGTCTCGCGCATGAAGCCGCGCGTGACCCGCAACAGCGGCGCGCCGGTGGTGATCGCCAGGGTGATCGCCGGGAGGGCGAGCTGCGCCAGCGCCGATCGCAGCGCAGCCCCGTCACCGGCGATGATCGAGTCGAGCGTGTAGAGCCCCGTCACTTCGGGCGGAACGGTCCCGAGCGAACGTCCGATGGGCGCGGGGGCGAAGTCCAGATGGAAGAAGAAGACCAGGATCAGGATGATCCCCAACCAGAACTCGGGGATGGACACGCCGAATCCCGAGGCGACATTCGCCAACCGATCCGAGAGGGAGCGTCTTCGCAGGGCCGAGACGACGCCGAACGGCACCGACCAGGCCACCGCCAGGATCGCGGCCGCCGACGCCAACTCGATCGTCGCCGGCCAGCGGTCGGCGATGTCGGTGGTCACCGGGTTCTTGGTGCGCCAACTGTCGCCCAGATCGCCGGAGAAGACTTGGCGCATGTAGTGGCCGTACTGCGCATGGATGGGTTGGTCGAGGCCGAGTCGCTCGATGACCGCCTCGACCGTGGACTCGTCGGCCTGCACGCCCACGATGAGGTAGGCGGGGTTCCCGGGCAGGACGCGGGTCACCACGAAGGTGATGAGCGACACCCCGAACAGAGCCACCACCAGGAACACCAGCCGGCGGCCGATGTAGATGGCCAGGGCCACGTCAGCGCTCCCTGCCGGCCCCTCCGGCCGGCGCCGCCGGGGGACAACTCACAGCGTCAGAACTTCCGGCCTGCGCCGGCCAGCATCTCGGCGTAGCGGACCGGGGTGATCAGCGGATCCAGCACCGGCACGGGCACCCGGTCGCGAACCGGATCCAGCAGGCCCGACCAGATCGTGCAGGCGAAGAACAGCACCGAGGCGTCGTGGTCACGCCAGGCCGCCTCGGCGGCGTCGCCCGCCGGTCCCGAGATCGACGACGCCATCCCGTCGCGAACGGTGGCCCGCAGCTTCCGCGGATCCTCGGCGAGCAACTCTTCCACCAAGTCGGCGGGTGGGTGCGGGCAGGGCGCCGAGAACACGCCCGCGAAGATCGGGTCGCCCCCGTACGAACTCACGAGGCGGCGCGCCCAGTTGGCGTCCTGCGGCAGGTTCTCGCCCTCGCCGCTCTCGATGCGCGGCGCCACGACGGCGAGCCGCCCGAAGGCGCGCCCGGTGGCGATGGCCGCCTCCATGGGGGCCGTCACCGGGATCGACACCAGCTCCTTGGCGTCCACCAGTCCCGGATCGGAGGCGCAGCCGATCACCACGGCGTCGAACCCGTCGCGCTCGCCCTGTTGCACCGCCGACAGCAACTGGTTCATGAGCAGGGACGCCGCCGGCAGGAATGCCGTCTCGGGTACGCCGGTGCCGGCGAGAGAGCGCACCGTCAGTTCGGTGTCCGAGCTCACCGCGGGTCGGACGACCTCATCCACGAGCTCGTCGTAGACGTTCACTCCCAACGGGTTGATCAGCAGGATGCGCATGGTGGTCCCTCCTCGGTTGTCATGTCACTCGCCATGTCCACGCCGTTGGCTGCGGATGCCCCTCCGGACGACTCACGATCGTCGCAGCACGAGATGGCCGTGCGCCGACACCGATGCCGTCCACGAAGGTGGCACAAGGGTCGTGCAGGCGTCCTCCAGGACGATCCCCGGCCCGGGCACCGTGGCGCCGGCCGGAAGCGCCTCGCGGCGGTGCACCGGCGTGGCAAGCCAGGAACCGGCGAACCAGGTGCGCTCGACGGCGACGGGTTCGCCCGCCTCGCCGACCGGCAGTTCCACGGCCTCGGGGCGGCGCAACGAGCCCCGTGCCGTCATCCGCAGGTTCACGAACTCAACGTCCTCGGCGGGGTTGCTGTGGCCGTAGCGCACTTCATGCGCCTCGGCGAACCGCATGGGCAGTTCGGCGAGCATCTGCCCGGTCGCCTCGCCGGCGGGCAGCGGGAGCGTCACCGTGTACTCCTGGCCCACGTACCGCAGATCCGCCGACGGCTCCAGCACGATGGCGCGCTCGTCCACGCCGTCCTCCTTGACGAGCAGGCGAGCACGCTCGGCCAGTTCGGCGAGCGTCGCCTCGAGCGCCTCGCCGTCGGTCTCGGCGACCCCCACGTAGAAACTCTGGACGACGTCGTGGCGGATGTCGGCGTGCAGCATGCCGTAGGCCGACAGGACGCCCGGATCGGCGGGCACCAGCACGGTGTCGATCTCCAACTCGTCGGCCAGGGCGGCGGCGTGCAGCGGGCCGGCGCCGCCGAAGGCCACCAACGCGAAGGAGCGCGGGTCGATGCCGCGCAGCACCGTGATCTCGCGGATGGCGTTGGCCATGGTCGAGTCGGCCACGGCGACCATCCCGGTGGCCAGCTCGTCGGCTCCCAGCCCCAGACTCTCCCCCACGTCGCTCAGCGCCGCCTCGGCCGCGGCGGCGTCGAGTGCCATGCCCCCGGCCAGGCGGGCGATCGACGGCAGCCGGCCCAGGTGCAGGTTGGCGTCGGTGACGGCGGGCTCGGTCCCGCCGGAGCCGTAGCACGCCGGACCCGGCTCAGCGCCCGCCGATCGCGGACCCACCCGCAGGCCGCCGGCCGAGACATGTCCCACGCTGCCCCCGCCGGCGCCGATCGTGTGAATGGCGACCGTGGGGGACAGCACCGGATGTCGCTCCAACTCCGACTCCAGTTCCACGTCGGCCTCGCCGTCCACCACCAGGCTCACATCGAAGGAGGTCCCCCCCATGTCGATGCAGATGAGCCGACTGACGTCCACCTCGTCCTGCAGCTGCTCCGCTACGGCGACGCAGGCGATCGTGCCGCCCACCGGACCCGAGAACAGCGTCTGGATGGCCTTGCGGCGCGCCATCGCAGCCATCATCACGCCGCCGTTGGACTGCATCACGCGCAGCGGTCCCCGCAACCCGCGGGCGGTGACCTGCTCCTCCAACTCGGCCAGGTAGTCCTGCACGATGGGCGCCACGTACGCAGCGATGGCGGTCGTGCTGGTCCGCTCGTACTCGCGCCACTCCGGGACGATCTCGTGACTGCAGACGACCGCCAGTGACGGCGCCGCGTCGGCGAGGATCTCGGCGACGCGGCGCTCATGGTCGGGGTTTGCGTACGAATGCAGGAAGCACACGGCGACGGCCTCGAACTCGTCGCCCAGCCGCTCCCCGAGCGCCCGCACCGCGCCGTCGTCCACCGGCACCAGCACCGTGCCGTCGGCCGCGGTCCGCTCGTCGATCTCGAAGATCCAGCGCCGCGGCACCAGCGGCGTCGGCTGGCGATAGCGCACGTTGTACATGTCGGGGCGATTGGCACGGCCGAGTTCGTAGACGTCGCGGAAACCGCGGGTGGTGAGCAGGGCGACCCTTGCGCCCCGGCGCTCGAGGAACGCGTTGAGGCCCGCAGTGGTGCCGTGGGTGATGGAGTCCAGGTGACCCCAGTCCACGTCCAGCCGCTCGAGCGCCTCGAGCACGCCGTCGTGCAGCCGCCGCGGGGTGGTCAGGACCTTCGCGGTGCGGATCCGACCGTCGTCATCAACGGCCACCGCGTCCGTGAAAGTCCCACCGATATCAACGCCGACACGCATCAGGCTGACCTCCCTCCGATCGATGTGATCCTAGACGCGCCTGCGAACTCCGGCATCCGTGCGGGCCGGGTGCCCGGTCGGCGCCACCGGCACCCCGGCTTCCACGGCGACCGCCCGCCGTCCCGACGCCCCCGTGGCGTCTAGAGCTGGTCGTAGGCGCGCTCGTCGCGTGGCATCGGATCGGGGGGGTAGGCGCCGGCGCCGTGCTCGCCGAGGTCGAGCCCGCGCGCCTCCTCGGCCGCGGACACCCGCAGCACACCGAAGCGGCGCAGCACGGCGAACAGGATCCCCGTGGTGACCATGGTCCAGCCCAGCACGATCAGCACGAAGATGAGCTGCACCAGCAACTGCCAACCGCCCCCGCCGTAGAACAGCCCGGCGTTGTCCCGGCCCAGGAATGCGTCGTCGTAGCGGGCGAACAGGCCGATCGCGAGCGTTCCCCACACGCCGCAGACACCGTGCACCGACACCGCACCCACCGGATCGTCGACACCCTTGCGCTCGACGAAGAACACCGAGTAGACGACCAGCACGCCGGCCACCGCCCCGGTCACCAGCGCGCCCAGCACGTTCATGGTGGCGCAACCGGCGGTGATTCCCACGAGCCCCGCCAGGGTGCCGTTGCCCGCCATCGCCACATCCGGCTTGCCGGTCTTCAGCCATACCACGGCGCCGGCGGTCAGCGTGCTGGCCGCGGCGGCCACGGCCGTGTTGAGGGCGACCACCATCACGACGCTGTCGGCCGCCAATTCGGAACCGGCGTTGAAGCCGAACCAGCCCAACCACAGGATGAACACACCCAGGATCGTCATCGGCATCGAGTGACCCGGAATCGGTCGCGGCGCGCCACCCGGGCCGTACTTGCCGAGCCGCGGTCCCAGGAACATCGCCCCCATGAGCGCAGCCCAGCCGCCGGTGGAGTGCACGACCGTCGAGCCGGCGAAGTCGCTGTAGACGGCGCCGCCGATGGAGATGTCGGCGATGAGGCCACCGCCCCAGGTCCAGTGCACGACCATCGGATAGATGAAGGCCGACATGACCAGGCTGAAGAGCAGGTAGGCCTTGAAGCGCGCCCGTTCGGCCATCGCACCCGAGGCGATGGTGACCGCCGTGGCCGCGAACACCACCTGGAAGAAGAAGAACGTCGCCGTTGACAGGTTCCCGACGCCGCTGGAGCCCGTCTCGAAGAGGGCGCTGCCGGAGAGGAAGAACCCCTCGGTGCCCCACCAGGCATTGCCGGCCCCGAACGCCAGGCCGTAGCCCACAGCCAGGAAGGCCAGCACGCCCACGCTCATGTCGGCCAGGTTCTTGGCCATGATGTTCGTGACGTTCTTGGCCCGGGTCAGCCCTGCTTCCAGCAGCGCGAAACCCGCCTGCATGAAGAACACGAGGACACCCGCCACGAGCACCCAGACGTTGTCCAGGACCGCTTGCACGGCTTCGGTCGGATCGCCGGTCTGGGCCGCCGCGGGCGTGCTCAGGACCGCGACGGCTGCGCCGGTGACGCCGAGCGCCACCAAAGTTCGACGTTTCACGGGAGTGCCTCTCTGGTCGAGTCGTGCTTGTTCCGCCCGACGCTGGACGAAGGGGCGACTCCCTTGGCGCAGCGGCACCGTACCGTGAGAGTCGCGCGGTTACCACCCCCCTGTCCCGACCGGTCCGCACCGGTCGCTCCGGCGGAGGAGGCGGATCACCGATATCGCCGCGAAGCCGCGCCGATGCCCGTAACCTCGCCGGCGGGATGAGCAGTCCAGCGCGTTGCGGCCGGGCACTTTCGTGCCTGCGCCGATACCCGTAGCCTCAGCGGCGATATGAGCACCGAGTCGTCTCGCTCCGGTCGCCTCGCGCCCAACCGTCTCGTGATCCTGGCGGGGGTCGGGCTGGCACTGTTCACCGTCGCCTCGGGCATCGCCGCGGCGATCACGGGATTCCACAGCACCGCCGTCGTGACCCGGGAGGTGTTCGGCAACATCCCGGGGCCGTTGCGGGCGGCCTTCTACACCGTCGTCCCGATCGCCCTGCTGTACGCCTCGGTGCTGTTCGCCCACAGAGTGCGCAACTGGCAGCGGGGCGCCGCCGAGGAGCGCCGCACCACCTGGCGCAACGCGCATCGCCGCCTGGCCGATCTGCGGGCAGGGGTGTACATGCGCACGCTCCTGCGCGAGCCCGTCGCCGGGGTGATGCACTCGCTGATCTACTTCAGCTTCCTGGTGCTGCTGGCGGTGACCATCACGCTGGAGATCGAGCACCAGTTGCCGGACGGGGCCAAGTTCCTGACCGGTCGCGTCTACCAGGGCTACTCCCTGACCGGCGATCTGGCCGGGGCGGTGTTCCTGCTGGGGGTGGGTTGGGCGATCCTGCGTCGCTGGGGGCCCTGGCGGCTGCGCCCCTACCGGATCCGCCACAAGACCCGGCCCGAGCACGCCGTGATCCTGACGACGATGCTGCTCATCGGCGTCACGGGCTTCGGGGCCGAGGCCTTCCGGATCGCCGAAGCGGGCACGCCGTCCTTCGAGCGCTGGTCGGTGATCGGGTACCCGCTGGCCACCCTCGTCGACGGGCTCTCCAATGTCGCCGGCTGGCACCAGGCATGGTGGATCCTGCACGTGCTGTCGTTCGTGGTCTTCGTGTTGTTGATCCCGGTCACGATGCTGCGCCACATGTTCACCTCGCCGGTGAACATGTACCTGCGCGACCGCGAGCGGCCCAAGGGCGCCATGCGGGAACTGCCGAACCTCATGGAGACCGACCTGGACTCCTTCGGGGCGACGGCCGTGGAGGACTTCACCTGGAAGCAACTCCTGGACCTCGACGCCTGCACGATGTGCGGGCGCTGCACGTCGGTGTGCCCGGCGCACGCCACCGGCAAGCCGCTGGACCCCCGCGAGATCGTCCTGAAGGTGGGCCAGGTGATGGCGGCCAGCGGCGCGCCGGCCACCTCCCCGCCCATCGGCCAGGACGCCGAGATCACCGTCACGAGCGCCAACGTGTTCGAACGCGTCAGCTCCGAGGAGGTGTGGGCCTGCACGTCGTGCCGGGCGTGCGACGAGATCTGCCCCGTGAACATCGAGATCCTGGACAAGATCCTGGACATGCGGCGCTACCTCTCGCTGATGGAGAGCGACTTCCCGACCGAGTTGGGCACCGCCTACCGGGCGATGGAGAACTCCGGGAACCCGTGGGGCATGGCCCAGTCCGCCCGGGCCGACTGGGCAACCGACTTCGAGGGCATCGAGGTGCTCGACGGCAGCGATCCGATCACCGCCGAGTACCTGTACTGGGTGGGCTGCGCCGGCAGCTACGACGACAAGAATCGCAAGGTCACCCGCGCCATGACCGAGCTGATGCAGCGGGCCGGAGTGGACTTCGCCGTGCTGGGCCCCGCGGAGATGTGCACCGGCGACCCGGCGCGGCGATCGGGCAACGAGTACGTGTTCCAGATGCTGGCCATGCAGAACGTCGAGACCCTCAACGGCATGGGCGTCCGCAAGATCATCACCCAGTGCCCGCACTGCTTCAACACCCTCGGCAACGAGTACCCGCAGTTGGGCGGGCACTACGAGGTCGTCCACCACAGCCAGCTGCTGGAGCAGCTCGTCTCCAGCGGGCGGCTGGACCTCTCCGATGCCCACTTGCCGGAGCGGCTCGTCTATCACGACTCCTGCTACCTGGGCCGCCACAACGACGTCTACCTGGCCCCGCGGCGGGTGGTGGGGGCCATCGGCGGGCTCGAGGTGGTGGAGGCGCCGCGCAACGGCACCAAGGGCATGTGCTGCGGTGCCGGCGGGGCCCGCATGTGGATGGAGGAGCACGTCGGCGAGCAGGTCAACGTGGTGCGCAGCCGGGAGTTGCTGGCCACCGGCGCCGAGCGCATCGCCACGGCATGTCCGTTCTGCTACGTCATGATCGACGACGGGGTGCGCGGTGAGGGCGTCGAACCGGAGGACGTGCAGGTGGGCGACATCGCCCTGCACGTCCTGGAGGCCATCCACCGCGGCGAGGAAGAGGCCGACGACCGCCGCAGCGCCGAGCTCACGACGTCGGTGGTCGTCGGCGACCCGGGTACCGAGGGGATCCCTGTGGCGGTGTCGGTGGCCGGGTTGGATCTCGCCCCGATGGCGCGGCTGCGGCCCACCGTCGCGCCGGCCGCACCAGCGGCCATCCCCGCCGGGGTGCCCGCTCCGGTGCCCCAGCCGGTCGACCCCACGCCAGCCGGCGCTCGGGCGGAACCCCGCAAGGACGACCTGCGCCTCATCAAGGGCACCGACCCCATGCTGCTGGTCGAGCTGGCCAAGCAGGGAATCACGGGCTACGACCAGATCGCGGCCCTGGACGAGGCGGCTGTGGAAGCACTCGAGGAGGCGATCGGTGCGCCCGGGCGCATCCAGAAGTGGAACTGGGTGGCGCAGGCGGAGGACCTGCTGCGCCGATTCCCGGCCGAGGACTGAGGCCGCTCTAGAAGTTCTCCCAGTAGCGGCTGGCGATCGGGCCCACCTGGCCCTGGTACTTCGAGCCCACCGCCCCCGACCCGTAGGGGTTGTCCGCCGGCGTGCTCATGGCGATGAAACTGATCTGGCCGATCTTCATGCCCGGGTAGAGGGTGATGGGCAGGGTCGCCACGTTCGAGAGTTCCAGCGTGAGTTGCCCCTGCCAGCCGGCGTCCACGAACCCGGCCGTGGAATGGATGAGGAGCCCCAGCCGGCCGAGGCTGGACTTTCCCTCCAGGCGACCGACCAGGTCGTCCGGCAGGCTCACCCGCTCGAGCGTGCAGCCCAGCACGAACTCCCCCGGGTGCAGGATGAACACGCCATCGGCGTCGATCTCCACGAGTTCGGTGAGGGCGGCCAGATCTTCCTTGACGTCGATGCAGCCCATGGTGTGGTTCATGAACACCCGGAAGTAGCGATCCAGGCGCAGATCCACCGAGGACGGCTGGATCGCCCCGTCGGCCAGCGGCTCGATGGTGATACGGCCGGCTGCGAGCTGTTCGGTGATGGTGCGATCGGACAGAATCATCCGGGAGCGACGTTACCCTCGAATCACCGCTGACCGAAAGGAGCCGGCGCATGCCCCGTGCCTTCCTTCACCCCTTCTCCCCACCAGGCCTCGAGGACTACATCTCGCTGGTCCGCGGCGAGGGCTGCACCCTCTGGGACGACGCCGGCAAGAGCTACCTGGACGCCATGGCCAGCCTCTGGTACTGCCAGGTGGGACACGGTCGAGCCGAGATCATCGACGCCGTCGCCGACCAGATGCGCAACCTGGAGGCGTACAACACGTTCGCGCCGTTCACGAATCCTGCAGCGGAGAAGGTCTCGGCCATGATCGTCGAACGGTCCCCGCTCCCCGACGGCAGGGTGTTCCTGTGCTGCTCGGGTTCGGAGGCGGTGGACACTGCTTTGAAGATCGCCCGGCAGTGGCACCGGCTGCGCGGCGACGTCGACCGCCAAGCCACCATCACCCGCACGAACGGCTACCACGGCACCAACTTCGGCGGCACCGCCGCCCAGGGGATCGCCCCCAACCGCGAGGGCTGGGGCGACCTCGTTCCCCACTTCACCGAGGTGCCCCACGACGACCTGGAGGCCGCGGCCCTGGCGATGGCCGACCAGGACGAGCGGCTGGCAGCGGTGATCACCGAGCCGCTGCAGGGCGCCGGCGGCGTCTGGCCACCCCCCGAGGGCTACCTGGCGGGTCTGCGGAGACTCTGCGACACCCACGGGGCGCTGCTCATCGTCGACGAGGTGATCTGCGGGTTCGGGCGCACCGGGGAGTGGTTCGGGGCGCAGCACTACGACGTCGAGCCGGACATCATGACGTTCGCCAAGGGAGTGACCTCGGGCTACCAGCCGCTGGCCGGAGTCATCCTGTCGCGACGGGTCTGCGACACCTTCGAGGCCCAGCCGGAGGGCTTCATGCTGCGCACGGGCTACACCTACTCGGGGCATCCGGCGGCCTGCGCGGCCGGGGTGGCGAACCTCGAACTGATGGATGCGGAGGGCCTGCCCGGCCGGGCGGGCCACATCGGCGAGCGCATCTCGGCCGGCCTGCGGGCCATGGCCGACGACGGGCTCGTGGCCGGCTACAGGGGAACCGGCGCCGTCTGGGCCGCCGAGTTGGGGCGTGACGCAGCCGGCGTGCGCGCCAAGATCCTGCAGGCCGGCGTCATCGTGCGTCCCATCGGCTCCGCACTGGCCATGTGCCCCCCGCTCATCATCAGCGACGCCGAGATCGACCGCATCATCGACACGATGGCCCAAGCGCTGCGCTGAGCAGTCGCTCAGGCGGTGATGTTCACGACCGTGCCGAGGGGGGCGGTGCGGGCGATGACCTCGATGATGTTGTTGGGGATGCGGATGCAGCCGTTCGACAGCGCCTCACCCACGCGCCCGGGGATGTGCGTGCCGTGCAGGGCGATCCGCGGCAGCCCGCCGCCGAAGCTGTCCAGCGCCTCGCTGAAGAACGACAGCATCAGGATCCAATCCCCCAGCACCACGCTGGCGTTCTGCTGGCTGTGATTCGGCAGCTTCTCCACGAGGAAGCCCCGTAGCGCCGGGGTCGGCGTGTCCGCTCGGCCCACGATCGCACGCGTGTAGGTCACCAGGTCGTCACCGTCGAAAAGGGCGACCAGGCGGTCCGAGAGGTCGATGAGGACGTGGTGCTGCACCGTCGACCAGGTGAAGTTCTCGGTGCGGACCCAGCCGCGGCTGCCGTTCGGGCGGACGGGCAACTCCACCTCCGCCCACTCGTCACCCGGCCAGACCTGGAGGACGCGCACCACCAACCGGTTGCCGCGGAACGTGTAGCTCCAGACGTCACCATCCCGGAACGACAGCCGATCCCCCTCGGGCACGTCGTACACCGGGATGATGCCGTTGACCGTCTCCTTGGCGACAAGCACGGTGATGGGACGCCACGGGGGCACCTCCGGCGGCGGCAGCGCCTGGGTCGGCGGTGCTGGGGGTGCCGGCGGATCGGGCGGTGGATCGGGGGCCGGCGGTGCCGCCACCCCGGGATCCACAGGAGGCCCGGAAGCCTCGCCCGGTCCGGGTTCGGGATCCGGCGGCGGGGGATCCGAGGGCGGCTCAGGCGGCGCGGGCCCGGGCGGCGGGGGATCAGGCGGCGGGGGATCCGAGGGCGGCTCAGGCGGCGGGGGTTCAGGCGGCGCGGGCCCGGGCGGCGGGGGATCCGAGGGCGGCGGCGGGGGCGCCGACTCCGGGGGCGGTTGGGGCGATTCACGCGGCTCGCCGAGATCCGGCGAGGTCCGCTCGGTGGTCGACGGAGGCGGAGCAGCCGGCTCCGCCTGAGGCTCGACGGCCACCTGCTCCGGCGTGGCTGCCGTCGTGGACGGCGCAGGCTCCACAACGACCTCCTGCTGAGTGTCGGCGCCACACGCCGCCACCACCAGGCTGATCGTCGCCACCAGCGCCGCCATCCGTGCGGCAAGGCCGCCGTTGCGGAGACGTGACCCTCCGCGGGCCGGCGGAACGACTGTGATTCCCAGGTACCGAAGCCGCACCGGCGCCCCCTCTCAGGCGACGATGTTCACCACAGTGCCGAGCGGGGCCCGCTGAGCGATGGTCTCCACGATGTCGTTGGGGATACGGATACAGCCGTTCGACAGGGCCTCGCCCACGCGCTCGGGAATGTGCGTTCCGTGCAGGGCGATCCGGGGCAGCCCGCCGCCGAAGCTGTTGAGCGCCTCGCTGAAGAACGACAGCATCAGGATCCAATCCCCCAGCACGATGCTGGCCTCCTGCTGGCTGTGGTTCGGCAGCTTCTCAACCAGGAATCCCGTCAGCGTGGGGGTAGGGGTGTTCGGCTTGCCCACGATCGCCCCTGTGGAGGCGACCAGGTTGTCGCCCTCGTAGAGCGCAACAGTGCGGTCCGACACGTCGATGAGGATGTGGTGGTTGACCGTCGACCAGTTGAAGTGCTCGGAACGGACCCAGCCGCTCGCCCCGTTCGGTCGCACCGGCAGCTCGACCTGCACCCATTCGTCGCCCTGGGAGCCCTGGAGCAGACGCGTCACCAGGCGGTTGCGGCGGAAGGTGTAGCTCCAGACGTCGCCGTCGGGGAAGGCCAGACGGGTGCCGTTCGGCGCGTCGTAGACCGGGAGGATGCTGTTCACCTCGTCTTTGGAAATGAGGATCGTGACCGGCTCCCAGGCCGGCGCCGCCGTCGGCGCGGCGGTGGGCGGAGGCGGGGGCGGGAGTTGTTCGGGCGGCAGCACCGTGGACTCGGGGTCGTCGAACTCGTCCGGCAGCGGAACGTCCGGCAGGAGCGGCGGGGGGAGGGCGAGACCGTCCTCGCCGACCTCCGGCGGGACCGTGACGAGGACGGTCGGTTCGGTCGTCCGGCTGAGGGGGACCGCGGTCGTCGTGGACGGATCGGGTTCCTGGACGGCCGGCGGGGGAGGCGCGTCCGTAGGTGCCGGGGCGGGCGTCGTGGGGCTGGGCGGCGGCGGCCGCTCGGCGCTGAGGCTCGGCTCCTGCTCGGCGCTCCCGCAGGCCGCAGCAGCGAGGGCCAGAACGAGAACCAACGCGAGAACCCGGACCACCGGCGGGCGCGGCACGCGCCGGACCGGAGAGGATCGCCTGATCATGTTGTTTCCTTCTTTGCGGATCTGCCCTGTGATGCCGGCGGCGGATGAGTACCGACCGCGACACCGCTCCGCTCCACTGCCCGTGACAGCTTAACGGCGCAGCACCCGACACTGGTGGCTCTATCGGTCACCTCGGAGCGTCGATAGTCAGAATCGCGCTGTCAGTTGCCGAACATCGCCAGCCATTGCTCGGCGTTGCGGGGCGCGAGGACGTAGTTCGCCCTGCGGGTCTGGCCCAGGGACGCCGACGGGGCGGCGGCGTAGAAGTGCCCCGGGAACAGCACGGTGTCGTCGGGCACCTTCCCGAGCCGGTGCATGAGGCTGTGGTACAGCGCTGCGGGGTCACCGCCGGGAAGGTCGGTGCGCCCGCAGCCCTCGAGGAACAGCGTGTCCCCCGACAGCAGCCGGCCGCCGGCGAGGAAGCACTGGCTGCCGGGAGTGTGCCCGGGCGTGTGGATCAACTCGACGTCCAGTGCGCCGACGCTCACCACGTCGCCGCCTGTGTGGCTGCGGATCTCCGGGGGCCCCAGACCGGTCGTTGCGGACACGTAGGCCACCTCGTCGGCCTGCACGTGCACCGGTAGGTCGACGATCTCCAGGAGTTCGGCTATTCCGGGGATCGACAGGCCCATCATGTTGCCGCCGACGTGGTCGGAGTGGTAGTGGGTCGCCAGCACGCCGGCCAGGCGCATCCCGTCGGCGTCGCAGACATCCACGATGCCGGCAGGGTCGTACGCGGGATCGATGACGAGCGCTTCTGCGGTCTCGCGATCTCCGATCAGGTAGACGAAGTTGCGCATCTGCCGGGCGAAATCGTCGCCGACGGCGAAGTCCACACCGGAGAGCAGCTGGCGGAAGTAGAGGCGCTCGTCCACGCCGATCATTCCTCGGCAGGTTTGGGCGCCGCGTGGGGTCGCTGCCAGGCCTCGGCGGCCAGTTCGATGACCTCGCGCAGCGGGCGGCCCGTGGCGGCGGCCACCGCGGCCGCATCGTCGTGCTCGACCTTCACCCGACCCGGTGCCACCTTCAGGCGCACCGGCAGGCCGTCCACCTGGACCTCGACCTGCTGCCGCGCCCGGGGCCAGCGCTGCAGCGTCGTGGCGCGGATGCCGAGGCTGCCGGTCTCGGTCAGCATCACGTCGGCCAACGTGGCGGCGAGCGCGGGATCCACCAGCGCGCTCACCACGTGCGCCGGGCGGCCCTTCTTCATGACGACCGGCGTGATCCAGGCGTCGTGGGCGCCCGCCAGCAGCAGCGCCTCGGTGGTGTAGGCGAGCATCTCACCGGTGACGTCGTCCACGTTGGTCTCGAGCAGTTGCACCTCCTGGCCGGCGTTGAGGGCCGCCTCGGGGCGACCGATCACGACCTGCGTGACATTCGGTCTGTCCTGCAACTCCCGGTCGCCGGCGCCGTAGCCGACTGACGAGACGGTCATCGGCGGCATCGCGCCGAAGCCCGAGGCCAGAGCGGCCATCAGCGCCGCGCCGGTGGGCGTCGTGAGTTCGATGGGAACCTCGGTGCCGAAGGTGGGCGCGCCCTGCAGCAACTCCACCGTCGCCGGCGCGGGAATGGGCAGGTGCCCGTGCGCGGTGCGGATCATGCCCTGGCCCTGGGCGATGGGGCTGACGTGCACCTCGTCCACGCCCAGCACCTCGAGCGCCGCGCAGGTTCCGACGATGTCGACGATGGCGTCGATTCCTCCGACCTCGTGGAAGTGCACCTGCTCGACGGGTCGGCTGTGCAACTTGGCCTCCACCGTGGCGAGCGCCCGGAACACCGCCAGGGCCCGCCGCTGCACGCGCTCGGGAAGCGCGGCATCCTCGATGAGGCCCAGGATGTGCGACGCCGTGCGCACCACGCCGGACTCGGAGACCTGCACAGTGACGTCGGTGGCGGCTATCCCGCCGCGCAGGGTCGGGGCGATGACGAGCTGCCAGCCCGGCACGTCCAGGCCGCGCACGATGTCCCGCACCGCGTCGGGGTCGGCGCCGGCGTCGATCAGCGCCCCCAGCGCCATGTCGCCCGCCACACCGCAGAAGCAGTTGAACCAGGCGATCGGCGGCGACTCAACGCTCGCCGAGCCTCCGGGCCCGTTCACGTCGAGTTGGTGCATCCAGCCTCCGCCCTCACGCGACTCACACTGACCTAGCGGCGCCGTCCAGGATTCGCAACACCGCGGCAGCCGCACCGAACCCGTTGTCGATACCCACGACCGCGACCCCGGCCGCACACGAGGCCAACATCGACAGCAACGCGGTCACTCCCTCCAGGGCCGCTCCGTAGCCGGTACTGGTGGGCACGGCCACCACCGGAGCCCCGGTCAGCCCCCCCACCACACTCGGCAGAGCTCCCTCCATGCCCGCCACGACCACCACGGCGTCGGCATCCTGCAGCGCGCCCACGTCCGCCAGCAGGCGATGAATGCCCGCGACACCCACGTCGTTCAAGCGGCCGGCCGTCACCCCGTGCGCCGCCAGGGTGGCCTCGCACTCGGTCGCCACCGGACCGTCCGCCGTCCCCGCGGTGGCGATCACAACACTCACCCGGCGCGGCTCGGAAGGGCGCCAGACGACGGTCGATCCGTTGAGTCGCCCGCCCGGATTGGCGGCCAGCGCGGCCGCAGCCTGATCCCCCTCGGCGCGGGTCAGCACCACCGGTCCGGGCCCGCCGGCGAGCAGCTCGGCGACGATGGCGGCGCACTGTTCAGGCGCCTTGCCCGGCCCGTAGACGACCTCCCCCAGCGGTGCGCGTAGCCGCCGGTGATGGTCGACCCTTGCGAAACCCAGGTCACCGAACGGCAGCCTCCGCAACTCCCGCACGGCTTCGTCGGGGTGGATCTCCCCGTTCCGCACGCCGGCGAGCAAGTCCCGCAAGACGCCCTCGTCCATACTGTCCGACCTCCGATGACCCCGTGACCCCAGGTCGCGCCCACGGCGACCGCGGCTCCACAGGGCGACCTTACCGGTGCTTCTGTATCCTTGCCGCCCATGACCGACCGTCCGGCGGCGCGTACGTCGGGGGACGCGGCGGGTCGCCGCGTCGCCTACCTCGGACCCCCGGGCACCTTCACCGAGGAGGCGCTGCGGCTGGAGCCGGCATTCTGCGAGGACACCCACATTCCGATGTCGACGATCCCCGACGTGCTGGAGGCGGCGGCGTGCGGGGACGTTGACTTCGGCTTCGTCGCCATTGAGAACTCCCTCGGCGGGTCGGTGAGCGTCACCCTGGACAATCTCGCTCTGGAGTCCGAACTGCTCATCCAGCGCGAGACCGTCATGCCCGTCCAACTGAGCCTGCTGGCGCCGCCGGGGACGGAACTCGCCGACGTGCGACGGGTCGTGTCCTTCCCGATGGCCACCGCGCAGTGCCGGACGTTCCTGCGAACGATCATCCCGCGCGCCAACGTCGAATCGGCGACGTCGACCGCTGAGGCGGTTCGCACCGTTGCCACCGAAGCCGACCCGCAAAGCGCCGCCATCGGAGCCGGCCGGGCTGCCGAGATCTACCGCTTGCAGCCACTTGCGACCGACATCGGCGACGACCACGAGCAGCACACCCGATTCGTGGCGGTGGCGGCGACCGGCATCGCTGCACCCACGGGCCACGACAAGACCTCGATCGTGATCTTCCAGCGCGAGGACGTGCCGGGATCGCTCGCCGGCATCCTGCACGAGTTCGCGGCCCGATCCATCAACCTCACCAAACTGGAGTCGCGCCCGACCAAGGAGGCGCTGGGGGACTACTGCTTCCTCATCGATCTGGAGGGCCACATCTCGGACGACCTCCTGGCCGACAGCCTGCTGAACATCCAGGCCAAGAAGGCCGACGTCAAGTTCCTCGGCTCGTACCCGGCGGCCACGTGGCGCGTGGGCGACGCCACGCGGCGGGAGGCCGACGCGGCCTGGCAGCGGGCACAGAAGTGGCTCGCCGACATCCGGGAACATCTCCCGGACTGACGGTCCTCGGCATGCTCGCCGGCTGAAGTGGTCCCGGGCGGTACCCTCGCCCCCGGAGGGATGGCAGAGCGGACGATTGCGACGGTCTTGAAAACCGTTGGGTTTCACGACCCCGGGGGTTCGAATCCCCCTCCCTCCGCCGCGGTGACCGCCACCGGGCGCGCCAAAACGCCACAGCCGGGCCATACTTGAGATCCGCCGACCGGCGCCCATGCGCTCGTAGCTCAATTTGGACAGAGCGTCTGACTACGGATCAGAAGGTTGGGGGTTCGAGTCCCTCCGAGCGCGCTCTCCGAGACCCACGGGCTCGGACCGCCTCTCCCTCCTGGCAGTCCCGTCGCCGGGCACCGTTAGCCTGCGAGCATGAGTCCCGCCCCCGTCGACGCCGAACTGGTCCGCTCCGCCGTCGATCTCGCCGAGCGCGCCGGGCAGGTGACGCTGCGGTGGTTCTCGCCCCGGAGCCTCGCCAGCCGGACCAAGTCCGACGGAAGCCCGGTGACCGACGCGGACCGCGCTGCCGAGGAGTTCCTGCGGCTCGAACTCGCCCGGCGCTACCCCGACGACGCCGTGTTGGGCGAGGAGTACGGCGAGAGCGACGGCTCCAGCGGCAGGCGCTGGGTGATCGACCCCATCGACGGCACCCGCAGCTTCGTGCGCGGCGTGCCCCTGTTCACCACGCTGCTGGCGATGATGGACGAGTCGGGACCGGCCGTCGGGGTGGCCCACGTCCCGCCGCTGCACGAGACGGTCGGCGCCGGCCGCGAGCTCGGCGCCGAACACCTCTGCGGCGACGAGAGGCGCCCGGCGCGCGTCAGCGATGTTCGCCGTCTCGACGAGTCCTACCTCGTGACCAGTGGCATCGAGTACCTTCCCGCGCGCGGCCGGCGGGCGCTGCTGCAGCCCGGCCCCCTGGTGCGGACCTGGGGGGACGGCTACGGCTACGTGCTGCTGGCCACGGGCCGGGCGGAGATCATGCTCGACGCCGGCCTGGCGCTGTGGGACGTGGCCCCGATGCTGGTCATCGTCCCCGAGGCCGGCGGACGCATCACCGACTACGACGGTGTGCCCCACCCGCAGGCCGGCGATGTGGTTTCCAGCAACGGCCACGTGCATGACAGCGCCCTGGGGCTGCTGGCCGGATCCGCATGATGGCCGGCCGTGCTAGAGGCCGACTCCCTCGAACAGCACCGGAGTGATCCCCCGCTCGGTCAGCGCGCTCAGGAACCGCAACGGCTCGAGCGCCTCGGCGACGCCCATGGCGCCGCTGCGGCGCGCCTCACCGGCCGCCAGTGACCGGGCGGCTGTGGCCGCAACCGTGGCGGCGGCCGCTGCGGGGTTGTGGGCAACACCCAGTACCCGCTGAGTGCTCTCTCCCTGCGACTCCCCACTCACCGCCACGCGCACCGCCCCGAGGCCGCCCTCGGCATGCGGCGGCGAGAGCATCGGCAGATGGCACGTGAGGCGGTCCTGGCGGTCGGCGGCGCGCCGGGCCGTGATCGCCGCCGCCGACGGGAACAGCCGCACCAGGAGTTGCGGTTCGGCCAGAGCGCCGAAATAGCAGTCGGCCGGACCCACCGGATCGGGGAACCAGCACAACTCACGACCCGAGCCGCCCCGGCGCCGCAGCCAGGTCCCATCGCCCCAAACCCACGCGGTCCGGCCCAGCGCCGCGTGATACCGGCGGGCGCAGGCGGGGCCGCCGGTGCCCTGACGGGCCACGTGGACAGTGCTGACGGTCTCGAACCAGTTCGCCGCGTGCGCCGCCAGGACGCACGTCAGGCCGGGTGAGAAGGCAGCGCCGAGCACCACCGGTACGCCCCGTTCACGTGCCATGGCGTCCAGCGCCAAAAGGCCCCGAACCTCGACGGGATCGCCCGAGACCGAAACGATCGCCACCCCGGCGCGTACCAGCTGCACCGCCAGCGGCCACTGGGTGCCCGACGGCGTGGCCAGCACGACGGCATCGGCGCGCTGCAGATCACCCAGAGATGCGGCGACCGTGCCCGGCACCGAGCGCACGACCTCGGCCGTCGAAGCCGGACTGCGACCACAGACAGCCACCGGGTCGGTGTCATTGCCGGCGCTGAGCATCCGGGCGATCCGGGCGCCGACCGCACCGGTGCCGACGACCCCGAAGCGCATCCGGTCAGGCCCGCAGGCGCCGGGTCAGGTCAATCCCGGCCCGCGCAACGGTCTCCAGCCGCCCTGGCGGGCCGGCTGGACCTCGGTGCAGATGCGCATGATCCGGTCCATGACGAGGATCGCCAGCACTGCCAGGATCAGGGTCACAACTCGCCCGAACACGTCGCGCACAATTCGGACTCTAGCGACCGCGTGGGGCTAGCTGGAATCGAACCAGCGACCTCACCCTTATCAGGGGTGCGCTCTAACCGACTGAGCTATAGCCCCGGAGCATCCAACGCTACCGCCCCCCTGACCAGCGGACACCGGCGGCGCCTGCCGGCGGCGGTCTCACCGCCGCGGTCGGACGGGTCGCCTGCCCGCGGCGCGGGCCCTGATGGGCCGGGGCCTCGCCCGCGCCGGGCGGAAGCGTGTGGACTCCTCCTCGACGAGCATTATTCGCAGGCCGCCCACGAGTTCGCTGATGAGGTTGAACAGGACGGCGGCCATCACGTTGAACACCGTGGCCAGGAAGGCCATCACAAGGCTGGCCAATGCGTACACCCGGAAGATCTGTCCCGGCACGAACTCGAAGCTCTCGAGCCCGAAGATCTGCGTGACGAACGCCTCGATGCGGTCGATCAGGCCCGTGGAGTCCACCGCGCTCCAGAGGATCAGCGCCGCCACCAGCAGGACCGCCCACAGGCAGAGGTACAGGATCAGCGACAGCTTCAAGACCGACCACAACTCGACGCGGCGCACGATGCGGCGCACGCTGCGGATCTGCAACCGCCGGCGGCGGCGGCGCTCGGCCATCGTCCAGCGCTCGCCCGGCGACGGCGTGGACGGCAGCTCATCCATGTCGTGGCCTGCGGCTTCCTGCCGAACGCCGCCGCCGGCCGGCGCGGGCGGCGGCCTCAGCCCCGATGGATCGCCGGACACAGCACGAAGTGTAAGGGACGACCACCTCCGGCCCGGCACAGTCCGGTACGGTGGCTCAGTGCCGCCAGCCGGGCCGCCAGCGGGCGCGGCACCTCGATCCCGCCGGATCCGAGCGGACCCAGCAGGCGCACCGTCCCGCCGACATCCTCGCCGAGGATCTCCCCGGCCCTGTCCAGGGCGGCGGCCAACGCAGGGGCCGTCGCCTCGCGAGGTCGTTCCGCCGCAGCCAGCGCGGTCTCGCCGCCCAGGGTGACCTCCACACGGGCCACGCCGTCGACGACGTCGACGGCGACGAGGTCCGCTCCGTTGGCCCGTGCCAGTTCCGCTGCGTCGCCGCGCCGGTGCAGAGCCGCGGCCAGCGCCGCCGCGTCGGCCGCCGTCTGCGCCTGTGCCATCGACTGTGCGCGTGCGGCCAGGTGCGCCAGGGCGAGAATCCCCGCGAGGGCGGCGGCCATGACCAGAACGACCAGAGGCAGCACCTGACCCCTCTCACCGCCGCGGCGCGGCGCCCGGCGAGACCGCCCCCGGCGGAGGTTCAGAGCTCTTCGCGGGGAACCAACGTGACCGCGCTGACCTTCCGATCACCGTCGACCTTCATGACCGTGACACCGGTGGCGTCCCTCCCCTGCGTGGAGACGTCCGCCACCGGTAGGCGGATGACGACACCGTCACTCGCCACCACCATCACCTCATCGCTCTCGGAGACGCCGAGGGCTGCCACCACTTCGCCCTTCCGCTCCACGAGCCGCACCGCCCGCATGCCCAGCCCGCCGCGGTGACGCGACCTAAAGGCGTCAAAGCCGGTGCGCTTACCGAATCCCTCGTCGGTCACGATCAGCAGCTGTTGATCGGGCCGCTCACGAACCATGGCGACCACCTCGTCGCCCTGGCGCATCTTCATCCCCTGCACGCCCTGGGTCTCCCGCCCGGTGGCGCGTACCTCTTCAGCGGAGGAGGTGAATCGCAGCAGGTGGCCGCGCCGGGTCACGAGGCAGACGTGATCACCCTCGCCGAACGGCAGGACCTGCACCAACTCGTCATCATCACGAAGGTTGATGGCCCGCAACCCCCGGTACCGACTCTGGTACGCGGAGAACTTGGTCTTCTTGACCCTGCCACGGCGCGTCACGAACAGCAGGAACGGGTTGGTTTCGTAGTCCCTGGTGTCGATCACCGCCGCCACCCGCTCACCCTCGGCCAGTTGCAGCAGGTTGACGACGGCAGTGCCGCGGGCCGATCTGCCGGCCATCGGGACCTCGTGCACCCGCAGCCGGTGCACCCGACCCCGGTTGGTGAAGAACAGCAGGTAGGCGTGCGCCGAGGTGTGGATCACCGCGCTGATGTAGTCGCCCTCCTTCAGCTTGGCACCGGCCACCCCGCGCCCCCCGCGCCCCTGCGTGCGGAACGCGTCGGCGGAGGTCGTCTTGACGTAGCCGCCGCCGGTCATGATGAAGACCAGGTCCTCGTCGTCGATGAGGTCCTCGATGTCGAAATCGCCCGGATCGATCGCCAACTCCGTACGCCTGGCGTCGACGAATCCCCCGCGCACCTCGGACAGCTCGCGCCGGATGACCCCGCGCAGCCGCGCCTCGTCGGCCAGGATGGCCTCGAGTTCGGCGATGGTGGCACGCAACTCGTCCAGCTCCGTCGCCAGCTCGCTGCGCCCCAGGCGGGTGAGGCGCCCCAGCGGCGTGTCCAGGATATGGTTGGCCTGCACCTCGGAAAACTCGAACGGCTCGGCCATGAGGCCGCTGCGGGCCTCGGGCCGATCGGCCGACGAGCGGATGAGGGCAATCACCTCGTCCAGCATGTCCACCGCTCGGAGCAGGCCCTCGACCACGTGCGCCCGCTCGCTGGCCCGGGCGAGGCGGTACTCCGAACGTCGCCGCACGACGGTGATCTGGTGGCCCACGTAGGCCTGCAGCAACTCGACGAGGCTGAGCGTGCGCGGCACGCCGTCCACCAGGGCCACCATGTTCACCGAATACGTCACCTGCAGCGGTGTGTGCTTGTAGAGGTTGTTGAGGATCACCAACGCGGGGGCGTCGCGGGTCAACTCGAAGACCAGCCGCGTACGTCCCTTCGCCGACTCGTTGCGGATGTCACGGATGCCCGTGAGGACCTTGGTCTCCACCAGGTGGGCGGCGCGGCGCTCGATGGCCTCCACGCTGACCTGGTACGGGATCTCGCTGACGACGATGCTGGTGGTACGTCCCTCGGTGACGATCTCAGCCTGGCCGCGCAGACGCAGCGCTCCCCGGCCCGTGCGGTACGCCTCCACAATCCCGGCGCGTCCCAGGATCTGCCCGCCGGTTGGGAAGTCCGGCCCGCGCACGAACGCCATCAACTCGTCGGTGCCCGCATCAGGGTTCTCCAGCAGATGCAGCACGGCATCGGCGACCTCACCCAGATTGTGCGGCGGGATGTTGGTCGCCATCCCCACGGCGATTCCCTGGCTGCCGTTCACCAACAGGTTGGGGAACCGCGCGGGCAGCACCTCGGGCTCGCGGTGACGACCGTCGAAGTTGGCGACGAAGTCCACCGTCTCCTCGTCGATCCCGGCCAGCATGGCGGCGCTGAGCTCCGAGAGGCGGCACTCGGTGTAGCGGTAGGCGGCCGGCGGGTCGGCGGGCGAGCCGAAGTTGCCGTGCGGATCGATCAGCAGGTGCCGCAGGCTGAAGTCCTGGCCCATGCGCACGAGGGCGTCGTACACCGCGATGTCGCCGTGGGGGTGATAGCGCGCGATCACATCACCGACCACGGTTGCGCACTTCACGTGGCCCCGGTCGTGGCGGTGCCCGTTCGACGCCATCGACCAGAGGATCCGGCGATGCACCGGCTTGAGGCCGTCGCGCACGTCGGGCAGGGCGCGGGCCACGATGACCGACATGGCGTAGTCCAGGAAGGACTGCTCCATCTCGGTCTGGATCTCGATGGTCTCCACTCCATCGCCTGCTCCGTCGGGTGCGGCGGCGTCCTCGAAGGGGCCCGTGGGTGGTTCGCTGCTCACGCGGTTCAGATGTCGAGGAAGCGCACGTCGCCGGCGTTGGCCTGGATGAACGACTTCCGGCCCTCCACGTCGTCGCCCATGAGCTGGGAGAACACCGCGTCGGCCACGGCGGCCTCCTCGATGCCGACGCGCAGGAGGGTGCGCCGGGCCGGGTCGAGAGTCGTCTCCCAGAGTTCCTCGGCGTCCATCTCACCGAGGCCCTTGAGGCGCTGGAACTCGTTGCGGTGCTTGGGGTGCGCTGCCATGAACTCGGCTTTGGCCCGAGCGTCCTTCAGGTAGAACTTGTCGCGACCCACCTCGGTCGAGTAGAGCGGAGGCTGCGCGATGTACACGTGACCCTCCTCGATGAGGGGGCGCATCTGCCGGAAAAAGAAGGTCAGCAGCAGGGTGCGGATGTGGCTGCCGTCCACATCGGCGTCGCACAGGAGGATGACCTTCCCGTAGCGCACCTTGTCGATATCGAACCCGCCGTCGCCGTTGGCGCCGTTGCCGTTGGCGGGCCGGCGCCCGTTCCCCTCGGCGGCCTCGGGCTCGTCCTCCTCCTCGTGCGCCCCGAAGCCGGCACCGATGGCGCTGATGAGCGCCGCGATCTCGGTGTTGCGCAGCATGCGATCGGCACGCGCCCGCTCGACGTTCAGGATCTTGCCCCTGATGGGCAGCACGGCCATCGTGCGGGGATCGCGTGCCTTCTTGGCCGAGCCGCCGGCCGAGTCGCCCTCCACGATGTACAACTCGTTCTCGTCCCGGTTGCCCGAGGTGCAGTCGGTGAGCTTGCCGGGCAAGCCGGCGCCGTTCAGCGCCGACTTCCGGCGGCTGGCCTCCCGAGCGGCGCGGGCGGCGATTCGGGCGCGGGAGGCCTCAACGGCCTTCGTGACGATCCTGCGGGCCTCGACCGGATGCTCCTCCAGCCAGTCATCGAGGTGCTGGTTGGTGGCGCGCTCGACGAGGGAGCGGATCGAGACGTTGCCGAGCTTGCTCTTCGTCTGGCCCTCGAACTGTGGCTCCCGCAGCCGCACGCTCACGATCACCGTGAGGCCCTCGCGGACGTCCTCGCCCTGCAGGTTCTCCACGCCCCGCAGCAGGCCCTTCCGGTCGGCGTAGCGGTTCACCGCTCCCGTGAGCGCCCGCCGGAACCCCTCCTCGTGCATCCCGCCCTCGGTGGTGGTGATGCCGTTGGCGAACGAGTAGAGCCCATCGGTGTTGTAGGCGGTGCTCCACTGGAAGGCGACCTCCACCTCCTGGTCCGACTCCACCTGGGAGAAGTAGCCCACGTCGTCGAAGAGGGTCTCCTTGGAGGCGTTCACGTGGCGGACGAAGTCCCCGATGCCCCCCGTATAGCGGTAGGTGGTCCAGCGGGCCGACCGCGCCGTGCGCAGGTCGCGGAAGCGAATCCGCAGGCCCGCGTTCAGAAAGGCCATCACCTGGAGGCGCTCGGTCAACCGGTCGGCCTGGAACGCGATCTCGTCGAAGATGGTCGCATCGGGCCAGAAGCGCACCGTCGTCCCCGTGGACTCACCCGCAGGAAGATCCTCGACGCGTCGCAGAGGTGACTCGATGGCGCCGCCATCGCCGAAACACATCGCCCAGCGGGCCCCGTCCCGGCGCACCTCCGCCTCGAGGCGGCGCGACAGGGCGTTGACCACCGACACCCCGACGCCGTGCAGGCCGCCGGAGACCTTGTAGCCACTCCCACCGAACTTGCCCCCGGCGTGAAGCATCGTCATGACCACTTCGAGCGCCGACAGCTCGGGCATCTCGGGATGCGGGCCGGTGGGGATGCCCCGCCCGTTGTCGATCACCTCGCAGGAGCCGTCGGCATGCAGCGAGACGTCCACCTCGGTGCAGTGTCCGGCCATCGCCTCGTCGACGGCGTTGTCCACGACCTCGTAGACCAGGTGATGGAGCCCGGTGGGTCCGGTCGACCCGATGTACATGCCCGGCCGGCGGCGCACCGCCTCCAGGCCTTCGAGAACGGTGATGTCCGCCGCTTCGTACGACTCAGCCCTGTCAACCACTCGGAAGCGCCTCCGTCCCGAACCGGTTCGTCTCGGGGCCTCTCCAGGACCATGCGGCCCACCCTGCGGGGGGCAAGATCTGCACCGGAGGTGCCGGCCGACGGTGTTGCTCGACCGAGTCCATTCTACCGCCGGATCGGCCCCGCCCGGTTCCTTCCGCCGGCCACTCTCGGGCGAATGGACTGCACCTTCCCGTGACCCAGGAGCTCGTCCAGACGGTCCACGAGCTCACCCTCCCGAAGGCGCACCTGTGCGGCCCACGCAGGGTCGTCCACGTCGACGACCAGCCGCCGGTGGACCAGCCGGACCGGGCGAGCGTGATCGGCGAGCGCGCTGCCGGCGACGGCCGGCCACTGCTCGAAGAGGGTTGCCAGGACGTCGGCCGAAGGCGAGCCGAGGCTCCCGAGGAGACGGGTGAGGCTTTCCTTGACCGGCCGCGGCCCGCGCCCGCCGGCCGCCGCCCGGCTCATGGCGCGGCCCGGCGGGCGGCCGGCAGCTCGGCGACCGCCAGCTCGGCGACCGCCAGCACCTGCGCGGGCCGTGCCCCGGGGGGAATCTCACCGGCGGTCGCCAGCAGGATCTGGCCGGCCGGCAACAACTCCAGCAGACGCCCCTGGCGCGCCGGGTCCAGTTCGGAGAAGACGTCGTCCAGCAACAGCAGCGGCGGCGCGCCGGAGGCCTCGGTCATCGTCTCGTGCACGGCCAGGCGAAGTGCCAGGGAGAGGCATCTCTGATTCCCCTGCGAGGCGTGCGATCGTGCCGGTAGCCGGTCGAGCCGCCAGTCCAGGTCGTCGCGGTGCGGGCCGACGGTCGTCACGGCGCGGCGAAGATCCTCGGCGCGGGCCCCCGCCAGCGCCGCCTTCAGTCCCGTGGCCAGCCACGGGGGTTCGTACGACATGGCGACGCGAATCGTGCCGTCGCCCGCGAGTTCCCGAAAGAGACGTTCCATACGCGGCCGGAGTCCTTCGACCGCGCCACGGCGGTGCGCCGCCCACGTCTCGGCGGCTGCGGCGAGCCGGTCGTCCCAGATGTCGAGCGATCGCCGGCCGTCGGCGTCCAGCCGACGCTCACCACTCCCGCCGACCTGCCGCAGCAGGGCGTTGCGCTGGCGCAGGCAGGCGGCCAGATGCCGCCGGTCGTCGGCAAGCCGGGGATGCAGACTCACCACCGCATCGTCGATGGCGTCACGGCGCACGCCCGGCGAGCCCTTGACCACGAGCAGATCGTCGGGTTGGAACGACAGCACCGGGACCTGCTCCTGCAGCTCCGCATTGCGCCTCAGCGGCTGGCGGTTCACCTGGGTCCGATTCCGCCCGCCGCCCGGCCGGACCTCGGTCTCGACGAGCAGCCGGCGGTCGGCGACGGTGAACTCGCCGCGCAGCACCGCCCCCGACGCGCCGGTCCTGACGAGATCCGCGCCGGCGGCGCCGCGGAACGAGGACAGCGTCGCCAGGTACCCGACCGCTTCCAGGAGTGACGTCTTGCCCGACCCATTGGGACCGCGAAGAACCGTCAGACCCTCCGACGGTTCGAGCGCGGCACTCTCGTGCAGGCGGAAGTCGCGTACCTCCAACCAGCGGAGCAGCACGCCTCCTCAGGTAATGCGCAAAGGCATGAGGACATAGAGGAAGTCGTCCTCATCGGGCGACCGCAGCAGTGCCGGCTTCAACTTGTCCGCGGTCAACAGGACGATGTCCTCGCAGTCCAGGGCCTCCACGCCGTCGTGGAGGTACTCCGCGTTGAAAGCGATGACGAGATCCTCGCCCTCGTAGGACGCGGCCACCTCCTCGGTGGCCTCACCCACGTCCTGGGCCCGCGCCGACAGGGTCAGCCCGCCGGCCTGCATGCTCACCCGCATGGGCACCTGTGCGAGCGCCAGCAGGCGCACGCGCCGGATCGCGTCGAGAAGCGATTTCCGGTCAACCACGAGCCGGTTCGGGTGGTCGGTCGGTATGAGGCCCTCATAACTCGGGAAGTCACCGTTGATCAGCCGCGCCGAGAGGCGCGTCTCCCCCACTTCGAACAGCACGGTGTTCTCGTCCAGCTGTACACCGACGCGCACGTCACCCACCACCAGGCGGGCGACTTCCTCGAGCGCCCGGGACGGCACGAGCACCCCCTTGTCGCCCACCTCCATCGACACACTGGTGAGATCGCGCTGCGCCAGCCGGTAGGAGTCGGTCGCCACGACTCGCAGGCCACCCCCGAACGCCGTCAGCAGGACTCCGGTCAGCACCGGGCGCGACTCATCGCGGCCGGCGGCGGAGACCACCTGACGCAGGCCGCCGACAAGCGCCTCCCCGTCCACAGTGACCGTGGCCTCGCCGAGCAGCGGGATCCTCGGAAAGTCCGACGCCGGCATCGTCCGGAGCGAGAACTCCGACCGGCCCGCACGCACCTTGAGCACCTGGTCGTCGAATTCCACCTCCACCGCGCCCAGATCCAGCGAACGCACGATGTCGGTCAGCAGGCGAGCCTGCACGAGCGCGGACCCGTTCTCCCCCCCACTGACGGTGATCCGATCTGAAATCGTGAGGTCCACATCGCTTCCGGTGACCGACAAGCTGTCCCCGGAGAGTTCGAGCAGCACACCCGACAGACCCGCCACGGACCCGACCTTGGTCGTCACGGCTCGGCCGGCTCGGCTGAGAGCGCTGATGAGCGTGTCGCGTTCGCATTTGAACTTCACAGGTTCCGTCCTTCACTCAGGATCTTCTTGTTACATATGTTTGTAGTGGTAGTAGGGCTGGGGATTGTGCATTTCCGGCTCTCGGCGCAGGTGAAGTGGCTGTGTTGCTGTGGAGGCAGCGGGGCGCTTTTCCAGACACGTGGCAATGGGAAGATCGTCACCGGTGCGGACAGTGGTGATCTGCCTGAGTTTGCCCGTCGGTTGTGCACAGGATTCCCCAGAGTCGGCGGGGAGTTACGCGGCGCTCCCCACATTGCTTCGCAGCATACGGATAAGTTGGGTAACTTGTTCGTAGACCTGCTGCTTTTCTGACATCAACTGTTTTATCTTGTTGACGGCGTGGATCACCGTTGTGTGGTCCCGGTCGCCGAATTCGGTGGCGATCGCCGGGAAGCTGAGTTCGGTGAGTTCCCGCATCACGTACATGGCGATGTGGCGTGCGGTGACCAGCTGGCGGCGCCGGCTCGTGCCGACGATCTCCTCGACCGGGACGCCGAACATGTTCGAGCACGCGTTCATGATGTGTGCCGGCATCACGATCTGCTGCTTCTGAGGTGTGAAGACGTCGCGCAGCAACTCCTGGGCGGTGGGGACCGAGATCTCCTGGCGGTTGAGTGTTGCGAACGCGCACACCCGGGTCAGCGCACCTTCGAGTTCGCGGATATTGCTGGTGACGCGTTCGGCGATCAGCTCCAGCACCTTGTTGGAGAGCAGGTGGCGACACTCCTCGGGCACCCGGTGGTCGAGGATTGCGAGGCGGGTCTCGATGTTGGGGGGTTGGATGTCGGTGATCAGCCCCATCTTGAAGCGGCTGCGCAGGCGGTCCTCGAGGGTGGGGATCGAGTCCGGTGGCCGGTCACAGGTGATGACCAGGAGGCTGCTGGTCTCGTAGAGAGTGTTGAACGTGTGGAAGAACTCCTCCTGGAGGCCTTCCTTGCCGGCGAAGAACTGGGCGTCGTCGACCAGTAGGACATCGAGTCGCCGGTAGTAGTCCTTGAAGGCGGGGAGCTGGTTGGATCGGATGGCGTAGACGAAACGGTTCAGGAAAGTCTCCGTCGAGACCAGGCGAACGAGCGACCCCGGGTAGTGCTCGTTGACGTAGTGGGCGATCGCATGGAGCAGATGCGTCTTGCCGAGTCCGGCGCCGCCGTAGATGAACAGCGGGTTGTAGACCTTGCCCGGCTGCTCGGCGACCTGGAAGGCGGCGGCCTGCGCGAAGGAGTTCGACGGCCCGCAGACGAAGTGCTCGAACTTGTAGCGCGGGTTCAGCGGCTCGTCCACGAAGAGTCCCTCGGCGCCCGGTGTGGGGCTGGTCGGGCGGACCATCTCGAGCCGGCGGGCATCGCGCGTCTCCTCGGTCGCCGGCAGGAGCAGGTCCTCGAGGTCCTGTGGATCGGCAGACTCCAGCGGGACAGGTTCGATGTCGATGACGAGGTTCAGCGGCTGACCTGTGATCTCGGTGAGCACGTCCTCGATGAGGTGGCGGTAGCGGCGCTCGATCTTGTCCCGGGCGATGCTGCTTGGAACGTGGACCCGTAACCCGTCGCTCGTCAACTCGTACGGCCGGATGTCTCGGAACGTCGAGTGCCAGACGGCATCGGAGACGTGGTTCTGAATCGTGGTCGCGCAGGCGCTCCACAGATGCGCTGGGTCGTTCACGGTTGCGGCTCAGTTCTCATGAGGACCACCTTGCTGGCTCCCGCTGCCGGCGGAGGGCAGGTGGTCACGCTGGTCGGCTGCTTGACGGACCTGCGGTGTTCGTCGTGGCGGGCAATCTAGCCGCACGGTTCGGCGGGTGTTGGCGGAAGTTATGGCCTTACCTTCAGTGTTATTCCTATTGGGTGACTTATTCGCCTGCGTGGCCGTGGGCTCCGAACCGGCCAGGAGCACACGCTGCGGTGGCCCGCGGAACCGAGTCGTCGGCGCGGTTGTGGCGGACATCGTGTCCCCGTAGCGTGAGGCGGTCGAGTTGTGTCCGGTCGCCTGTCCGGACTGCTCGCCTCGACGGTCCTCACGGCACCCGGCCGGAGGAGCCGGCGCCCCGGGAATCACTCGCTGCGTGTGCACCGGCGGGAGTGGGTTGGCCCGGCGCAAGGAGGAACGGAAGTGAAGCGGACGTATCAGCCGAACGTTCGCCGCAGGTCGCGGCGGCATGGGTTTCGGAAGCGGATGAGCAGCCGCGGTGGCAGGGCTGTCGTGAGGGCCAGGCGGCGTCGAGGCCGCCAGAGGTTGTCAGCCTGATCGGGCGAATCCGATCGGCGGCGACATTCGAGCGGCTCCGCCGGGATGGTCGAGTCGTCCGCCATGGCGTGCTCGAGTTCCGCTACCTCCTCGACGGATCCGACGGCCCGCCGCGTGTGGCGTTCGCCGTGTCCCGCAGTGCCGGCTCGGCCGTGGTCCGGAACCGTCTGCGCCGGCGGCTGCGCGCCGTGATGCGCGAGTTGGGCGATCCCGCCCGCCGCCCGGCGTTCCCGAGCGGCGACTACCTGATCCGGCCGCGGCGTCACGCCGGCGCGGTCGGCTTCGCCCGGTTGCGGCAGGACGCCGAGGGTGTGCTGGGGCGCATCTGCACGGGTGAGGGTTCGTCGTGAGTTTTCTGACTCGCCCACTCCTCGGGGCGATCCGTCTCTATCAGGCGTTCAGCGCAGTGCGTCGACCGCGCTGCCGGTTCCTGCCGACCTGCTCGGCGTATGCGGTGGAGGCGATAGAGGTGCACGGCGCTTGGCGCGGTGGCTGGTACACGGTGCGAAGGCTGCTGAAGTGTCAGCCGTTCGGGCCCTACGGGGTGGACCCGGTGCCCGCTCGCCGTGGCGAGCCGGTGACGTGTGAGGGCACGGTCTGATGTTCGACGCAATCGGTTCGGTGTTCGAACCCCTGATGAGGTTGGTCGCGCGCGTTCTCTCGTTCCTCTACGGCATCTGGCCGAGCTACTCCGGAGCGATCGTGCTCCTGACGGTGTGCGTGATGACGATTCTCACGCCGGTCACGATCCGCAGCACGAAGTCCATGCTGGCGATGCGCCGCCTCGCGCCCGAGGTCAAGAAGCTGCAGGCCGAGTACCGCCACGACCGCCAGAAGATGAACGAGGAGGTCATGGCGCTGTACCGGTCGAACAGCGTCAATCCGCTCGGCGGCTGCCTCCCCCTGTTGATGCAGTCGCCGATCTTCCTCGCGCTCTTCTACGTGCTGCGCGGGTTGACGCGCCGGACCTCGGTACTGGGTTGGTCGTCGGGTCAGGCGGGAGCGGCGTGCGCCGGGTCTGCAGACCTGGACTGCTCGCCGCAGCTCGTCGGCGCGCCCGAACAGACGTTCAACCCCGACTATCTCAGCCCCGACAGCCAGCTCTACCAGGATCTTGTGGTCAGCACCGAGATGAGGGGGTGGGGGATCGACCTGGCCCAGAGTGCAAGCTCGGCGCTGGGGAACTCATTCGTGTCCGGGCTTCCGTACCTTGGCATGATCGTCCTGGTGGCGGGGCTGGGCTACTACCAGCAGCGCCAGATCAGCGGGCGGATGTCCGCCGAGGAGCAGACGCCGCAGGCGCGGATGATGATGCGGGTCATCCCGGTCATCCTGCCGATCATCTCCTTCAGCCTGTCGGCGGGGTTGGTGCTGTACTACAACGCGCAGAGCCTTATTCGGATTGGTCAGCAGGCGCTGATCACACGGAGGCTGTACCGACCGTTCGCCGAGGAGGAGGCGGCGCGCAAGGCGATGGAGGAAGCGGTCGAGCGCGGCGAGGAACCCGAGCCGGAGAAGGCTCCCGAGCAGCCGCGCGGGCTGGCCGAACGGCTGGGACTGGCCAGCCCGCCGGATCCGCGGCGGCATGGCCGGCAGCGACCGGTGAGCGGTGAGGCGCCGAGGCCGAAGGCTCTGCCGCCGACTGTCAAGGCGACGCCGCCACCGCCGGCGCGTGAGCCGGCGTCTCGGCAGGCTGGCAAGGCCGGCGCGTCCAAGGGTCAGGCGACGCGGCCGGATCGCCGCAAGGGCGAGAGGTCGAACAGGCGTTCGAAAAAGGAACGTACACCGCCGCCGAAACCGGTGCCGAGTCGCGTGACACCGAAAGGTGCGAAGCAGCAGCGAAGCAAGCGCTACAAGAAGTGAGAAGCCAATGGAATGGATAGTTACGGAGGCGCGCACGGTCGCGGACGCCAAGGAGGTGGCCCTCGACCAACTCGGCGTCGATGAGCGGGAGGCCGAGTTCGAGGTTCTCGTCGAACCGCAGCGCGGCGTACTGGGGCTCGGTCGGGCGAACGCGGTGGTACGTGCCCGGGTGATGCCCCGCGTGGAGAACCCGCCGGATCGCCGCGGCCGGCAGCGACGCGCACGCAGCGGCGACCGCAAACAGCGCGCCGGCGGGGCGAAGGCGCAGTCGAGCAACGAGAAACCCAGCGATGTCGATCAGGGCGCGCCGGGTACCAAGGAGAAGCGATCCGAGCGCCGCGCTGCGGCCGGCGGGTCCGAGGGCCGGGCTCAGAAGCCACCGACGACATCGAAACCGAAGAAGGGCAGAGGAGGAGAAATGGACACAGTTGACTCCAATGGCGGGGAGGACAGAATGGACCTGGCGAGCGAGGAAGAGTTGCTTCGCTCGTTCGCGGCGGGCCTTGTCGAGTCGTTCGGGATCGACGCCACGGTCACGACGGTCCGTACCGACGACGGCGCACTCGAGGTGGTTGTCAACGGCGACGAGGTTGGATTGTTGATCGGCCGCAGGGGCGCGACGCTCGCTGCGATCGAGGAGCTCTTGCGGGTCGTGGTCCAGCGACGGGCGCAGGGGCGCCGCTCCAGCAAGGTGCGACTCGAGGTCGGCGGGTACCGGCAGCGCCGGAAAGAGGCTCTGGAATCATTCGCCCAGCGGATCGCTGAGGAGGTCGTCGACACCGGGCGTCCGAAGATCCTCGAGCCGATGAACGCGGCCGATCGCAAGATCGTTCACGATGCCATCGTGGAGCTGGCCGGTGTGGAGACGGCGTCGGAGGGGGAGGAGCCCCGGCGGCGCGTCGTGGTGCGGCCCGGGAGCTGAGCTGATCCCTGACCCGCCGACGCTCGCCCCCTCGTCGGGTCGTCTCGATCGGATATTCGAGCGGGCGCGGGACCAAGGCCTGCTCGGACGGGCGGCATCGCCACGCCAGGAGTGGATGCACGCGGCAGCGATCGCCCGGCAGCTCGCTGATCCCGGGGAGAGTCGTTGCGTCGATCTCGGGACCGGGGCAGGCCTGCCCGGCTTGGTGCTGGCCGTGTGCTGGCCGACGACGAAGTGGCTGTTCACCGATCGACGGCAGCGCAGCGAGAGCTTCGTGCAGTGGGCGATCGGGCTGCTGGACCTCGCCGAGCGGGCATCTATCGTGCGAGGTGACGTGGCTGAACTGGCACGGGAACCGGCGTTCGCCGGAGAGTTCGACGTGGTCGTTGCCAGGGCATTCGGGCCGCCACCGGTCACCGCTGAGTGCGCCACGGGATTTCTGACGGTTGGCGGTCGGCTCGTCGTGACCGAACCGGAGGACGAGATCGGCGAACGCTGGCCGGCAGCGCCGCTCGCCCGGCTGGGTCTGGCGGTGCAGGCGACCGGCGCCGCGCCGCGCTTCGTGGAACTCGTGAAAGCTGGACCCCACGAGGATCGCTTTCCGCGTCGCCTCGCTGCGATGCGGCGCGCCCCGCTCTATTAACACACCACCTGATTCGGATCGGATCGGTCGGGCCGAGCCGGCACAGCGGCTGCGGCGCGACAGCCTGGCGCCGGTCGGGCCGGACTCCCCCGGGTGTGGCCATGGCGGGACGTTCAACCCTATGTTTCACGTGAAACATCACCCCTTGCGCCAGTCCCGCCAAGTACACTCGCTGTTCAGTCGGCCACCGTTGGAGGTGTTGCTCCCGTGACGTCCGAATGCCGCACGATTGCCGTTGCCAACCAGAAGGGCGGCGTCGGAAAGACGACGACGGCGATCAACCTCGGAGCTGCTCTCGCCGAGTTGGGACGTCGGGTGCTGGTGGTCGACATGGATCCCCAGGCGAATGCGACCACGGGCATCGGCCTCGACCCGCGTGAACTCACGGTCTCGGTGTACGACGTTCTGCTGGACGGCAAGTCGATGGCCGATTGCATCGTTCCGACGTCGGTCGAGAGCCTGAAGGTCGTGCCGTCGCACCTGGACCTTGCGGGCGCCGAGATCGAGTTGCAGTCGGCGTTCAACCGTGAACGCCGACTGGCCGGCGCGCTCACATCCGTCGTCGATGAGTTCGACTACGTCTTCGTCGATTGCCCGCCGGCGCTCGGGCTGCTGGCGATCAACGCGCTGACGGCGGTGCGCGAGGTGCTCGTCCCGATCCAGTGCGAGTACTTCGCCCTGGAGGGGCTTGCGCAGTTGACGATGCATGTCGACCAGATCCGCCGGCACCTGAACCCTGATCTGAGCCTGTCGCGTCTGCTGCTCGTGATGTACGACGGCCGGACGAGTCTGTCGCGGCAGGTGTCCCAGGAGGTTCGTGCTCTGTACGACACCCGCGTCTGCCGCACTGTGATTCCCCGGTCGGTGCGGCTCGCGGAGGCACCGGCACGGGGAATGCCGATCACCGTGAGTTCGCCCCGCTCCCGGGCTGCCCTGACATACCGGATTCTCGCCAAGGAGTTCGAGGCCAATGGCACACGGTGAGCGCGGCCTGGGGCGTGGCCTCGGCGCCCTCATCCCGACCAGCGGACGAGTGGCCGGCGGCTACCGCGAGATCGCGGTTGCGAGCATCGTGCCCAACACGCACCAGCCGCGGGCGAACTTCGACGAGGAACCGCTCGATGCGCTCGCCGATTCGATCGGCCGCGTCGGCGTCCTGCAACCGGTGCTGGTCCGCCAGATCGAGCCTGACCGGTTCGAACTGATCGCCGGAGAGCGCCGCTGGCGGGCCGCGAAGCGGGCCGGCCTGCAGGCGATCCCGGCCCTCGTCCGATCGGTTGCGGATCAGGAATCGCTCGAGGAGGCGCTCGTTGAGAACCTCCATCGCGAGGATCTGAATCCATTGGAGGAGGCCGCCGCGTTCCTCCAGCTGCAGCAGGACTTCGGGCTCACCCAACAGGCGGTGGCCAGCCGGGTCGGCCGGAGCCGGGCGGCGGTGACCAACGCAACCCGCCTGCTGCAACTGCCCGGCGAGGTGCAGGAGCTGATTGCCGAGCGCCGGCTCTCGGCGGGCCATGGGCGCGCCCTCGCGGGCGTCGCGGACTCCGCGCGGCAGGTGAGCCTCGCCCGCCGGGTCGTCGGCGAGGGTTGGTCGGTGCGCCAGTTGGAGGACCACCTGCGGTCCCCTGCGGAGCCCGCCGAGATCGCCGTCGACGGCGGTCCGGCCAAGCAGGCAGGGGAGCCCGACGAGCGAGAGGCCGACGCGGCCGCGAGCGAGTCGGCGTTGCTGGAACTCGAGAACCTGCTGGCGGAGTATCTCTCCACGACGGTGCGCGTGGAAATCGGTGAGCGCAAGGGACGTTTGACGGTGGAGTTCGCGGACCTCGACGATCTCGAACGGATCTACCACTTGGTGACGCGCTGACGGCTGGCCGGGGTGCCGCCACCAGAATAGGAACAGACGTTCGTATCTTGGCTCGGGCGTTGATGTCAGAGCGGTTGGGCGATCCAGTCCACGAGGCTCTGCGCGATCCGCTCCGCAAGGACGCCCTGCTGCTCGACGACGACGGGTGGCGGTCCGAGGAGGCAGGCCACCGCCGGCATCCGGCTCTCGCGCAGCAGCGGGAGGCGCATGCCGGCGGTGGTGGATGGCACGTCCAGGACGCTGCCCAGTGCCGAGGCAAGCAGCTCCGCCAGGCGCTTGCCGCCGCTGGAGGTGAATCCCGCCGTCTCGAAGTAGAAGTTCTCGCAGCTGCGCTCGTCGGTCAGCTGGACATCCAGCAGCACCGACGTGCCGAGTTCGTTGGCCGCCGCCGCCACCTCCGAGCCGTCACGCTGAACCAGGACGAGCACGCTGGCGCCGCGGCGGCGCAGCACCCGCGCGGCGGCTTCGACCAGTGAATCGGAGCCGGCGAGCGCGATCGGCGCGGCACTCAGGAGTCGAGGCCTGCTGCGCAGGCGCTCGCGCTCGAGCAGCATCTCCATACTGTGACTGTCGCCGGCGGGGATCCGTTCCAGGATCGCGACCGTGTCGGGACCGCAGATCCCGTCTGCGGTGAGCCCGACGTTCTCCTGCAGCGCGCTGATCGCCGCGGCGGTATCGGGCCCGAGGATCCCGTCGACGCGACCGGCGGAGAATCCCAGCGTCCCGAGGCGGCGCTGGAGATCCGCGACGTCCTCGCCGCGCTGGTAGGGGGTGCGGAGATACAGCAGACGATCTCCGAGGCGATGCCCGGCCTCGACCAGTGCAGCCCAGGTTCCGGCCCCGCAGACTCCGTCGGCCAGCAGCCCACGACTCTGCTGGAAGCGCTTGACGGCCTGAGCGGTGGCGTCCGTGTACTCCTCCGTCGGGGCGATGTCGAGCTGTCCGGCCGCGGCGAGCTTGCGATGCAGGTCGCGCACGGTCGCCCCACGGGCACCGATTCTGAGAGGCAGTGCCTCCTCGCCTATCGGTGCTCCCCCTTCGCCAGGCGGTACCGGAGACCGACCGCGGCCTACAGGAACTCCGCCAGGTCCTCCAGGAGCGCTGCCTTGCTCTTGGCGCCGACGATGCGCTTGGCGGCCTCACCGCCGTTGAAGACGATGAGCGTCGGAATGCTCATCACGCCGTGGCGGCGTGCGATGTCGGGCGAGTCATCCACGTTCAGTTTGGCGAAGGTGATGCTGTCGCCGTGCTCGGCGGCGAGCTCGTCGAGGATCGGTGCGATCATCTTGCAGGGGCCGCACCACTCGGCCCAGAAGTCCACGAGCACGGGCTTCATCGCCGCGCCGACCGTCTCGTCGAAGCTCGCTGAGGAGAGTGTCGTGATGCCTGCCATGTGTCCTCCAAGGCCGGTGTCGGCACGGCGCCAGCGGCCGCGCGCCGAGATTTTCAGGGGTTCCGGTGGCGCAGCGCGTCGCCACGGCTGCAACGCTAGCGGTGCCCGGCGTCGTGTTGCGCCTCGAGCCAGCGCTCGGCGTCGATGGCGGCCATGCAGCCGCTCCCGGCGGCGGTCACCGCCTGACGGTACACGTCGTCCTGCACGTCCCCGCAGGCGAACACGCCCGGGACGTTCGTCCTGGTCGAGCCGGGCTCGGTGACCAGGTAGCCGGAGGGGTGCATGGCCAGCGAGCCCTGGAAGAGGTCGGTGTTGGGACGGTGCCCGATGGCGATGAAGAGACCGGCCAGGGGCAGTGTTCGCTCGGTGCCGTCGCCCGTGTGCCGCACCCTGGCCCCCTCGAGCACATCGGACCCGAGGATGTCGACGACGGTGTGGTTCCAGAGGAACTCGATGCGATCGGAGGCGAAGGCACGATCCTGCATGATCTTGGACGCCCGCAATTGATCCCGACGGTGGATGACGGTGACCTTGGTGGCGAACTTCGTGAGGAACAGCGCTTCCTCCATGGCGGAATCGCCGCCACCCACGACCGCGATCTCCTGGCCACGGAAGAAGAACCCGTCGCAGGTGGCACACGTGGACAGGCCGCGCCCGATGAGGCGTTCCTCGGCCTCTAGGCCCAGCATCAGCGATTGCGCGCCGGTGGAGACGATCACGGCCCGGGCGGTCGCGTCGGGCGCACCGGCACCGTCGACCCAGAGCCTGAAGGGCCGCTGCGAGAAGTCCACGCGGCTGACCTTCTCGGTCCGGAGCTCTGCGCCGAACCGGGCGGCCTGGGCGCGGAACGCCGCCATCAGGTCCGGCCCCAGAATGCCGTCGGGGAAACCCGGGTAGTTCTCCACGTCGGTTGTGATCATGAGTTGCCCGCCGGGCTGGTCGCCGGTGGAGGACGGCTCGCCCTCGAACACCAGTGGAGCCAGGTTGGCCCGGGCGCAATAGATGGCGGCGGTCAGTCCGGCCGGCCCCGATCCGATGACGACGACGTCGTGGGGTTGGGGGGTCACGTGGCCTCCCGCGAGGCGGCCCGTCGTGGGCGCCGTGCCCACAGCAGCAGGCCGATCCCGCCGAAGAATCCCCCGAGCAGGACGTAGGTGGCCCACACGTCCCCCGGCAGATACGAGTCGATGAGCCGCACGAGCCCGATGACGCCCAGTACGAACATCAGTATGGCCAGGACCGTCATGACCAGGCCGTAGACGAGCCGGCGAGCCAGATTCGCGGTGGGTCGGTCCGTGGCGGCGCGGATGCGGCCCACGGTCCCCACGATGCGGTCGGCGACCCGGTGGGGCCAATCCTCGGACAGTCCCGGCAGGGCACGGAACTGGGGGTCCGGCGGGTTGGGCGGCATGAAGTCGGGAGTCTACCGAGCCGGGTTATCCCGGTGGGATCTCGGCGCAGGTGGTGCCGTCGAGGCCGCTGAGCGACCCGTCGGCGGTGCGGACGACGAGGAGTCGCGTGCCGCTGAAGGCGAACCGGAGCTCCACGATGCCACCGGCGATGGCGCCGGCGCAGCCGTCCGGCGCCTCGTCGGCGATCATCTCATCGTCGTCGGGCGGTGGGATCTCGGCGCAGGTGGTGCCGTCGAGGGGGGTCAGCCCCGTCTCGGGGGTTCCGAGGATGAGGATGGGCGTGCCGCCGACGGAGAGTCGGAGCTCGACGGTGCGGCCGGCGATGGCGCCGGCGCAGGCCTCCTCGGGGGACGGCTCCGTGACGTCCCCCGCCGCCGTCGGTGTCGCTTCGTCGGCCATGACCTCGGTGTCCTCGGCGGGCGGAGGTGGAGGTGCCGCCGCCGGCGGGGACGGAGGCGCAGCCTCGACGGCGCCGGCCCTGGCCGCATCTGCGTCGGCTTGAGCCGCTGCGAGCGCGGCGCCCGGTTCGACGGCGAGGGCCTCTGACTCGAGGGCGAGGGCCTCTGACTCGGCGGCGGGGGCCGGTGTGGGCATCGGGGCCACCAACACCTCGGGTTGTGGAGCGGACGTTACCGGTGGGGGTGGCGGCTCTGGCGCGGGCTCCGGCGATGCCGGCGGGGGTGGAGGCTCCGCCGCCGCTGCAGCCGCCTCGGCCGCAGCGGGTTGCTCGTCGAATGCCGGGGCGGCTGCCGGAGGGGGCGCCGCAGCAGGCGCCGCGGCAGTGTCCGCGTCGTCGCCGCCCGACTGGGCGAACAGCGCGATCGCGGCGGCCACGATGAAGCCGACGGCCACTGCCGCCGCCACACCGGTGATGACCGCGAACCCTCGTGGCCGGCGCCTTGGCATGTCCACCGGTGCGTGGCGCCGGGCGTCGAAGTCCGCCAGCGCCGCCTCCACCGCGACGTCGGCTGCGTCCGGCGGCGGGCTGACAGCCTCGCCGACAGCCTCGGTCGCTTGGCGGAGCGCGTCGACGCGTGCCGCCAGGTCGGGATCCTGGCGCACGGCCTCGGCCTCGGCGGCGGTTAGTTCGTCGTCGAGGAAGGCCGAGGCCAGTTCGTCGGGGGGAAGGCGGTGATCGTTCATGATTCGTCGCTGTTCTGACGTTCCGAGGCGGGTGTCTGGTTCCCCTCGCCGAGCGTCTCAACGAGCCGCGCCCGGCCGCGGGCGATGCGGGACCGCACCGTGCCGGGAGGGATGCTGAGCACCGCGGAGATCTCGTCGTAGCTGAGTCCGGCCTGATCCCGCAGCACGACCGGCACCCGGAACTCCTCGGGAAGTCCCGCCAGCGCGGCGTCCAGATCGAGCCGGGTGCTGATCCTCTCGCCGACCGGATCGGGCGGGCCCCCGCCGAACTGGTCGGGTAGGGGCTCAGCCTGGCGTCGCTGCCGTCGTCGCAGTTCGTCCAGGCAGGCGTTCGTGGCGACGCGGTAGCTCCAGGTCGTGAAGCTGGAGCGGGCGTCGAACCGCTTCAGCCCCCGACTGATGGCGATGAGCGCCTCCTGCGCCGCGTCGGCGGCGTCGGCGTCGTTGCCGGCGAGCCGGCGGCACACGGCGTAGACACGGGGGTAGTGGCGCCGCAGCAGGATCTCCATTGCCTCCCGGTCGTCCTGCGCCGCTGCACCGGCGAGGTCGAAATCGGAAAGTGCCGTCCGCCTGCTCGCAGGACGCGGACGCTGCTCGCGCGTCGCGGCTGAGTCGCGATCAGAGTCCTCGCGGAACAGGCGCCTGATCGACTCAGCGTACTGCGGTGTCGGATGTCGCCAGGATGACCGCTTCGGCAATACGGATCTCGTCGGTCAGTGCCGCTCGGGGATCGGGAATCCACAGGAGCACTGCGCTCGCCCGCTGGTCGGCCAGGCCAAGGATCATGTGACCGGTGGCGTTGATCTGCTGGTCGACGAGTGGGCCCCAGTCGCTCAGGCGGTCATGGCCGCCCGCGCCCACGAAGACCGCGGCCTCCCAGCCGACGGTGTCGGAGGTGACCGCCAGCTTCGACACGGCCGTCGGCTCGGCGAGTTGAAACTCCAGCCCGACACCGCCGATGGTGCTGTCGCCCGCGCTCAGACCGGGTGTGGCCCAATGGGTGGCGGGGTCGCCGTCGAGGGTGCGGAGCGCGTCGGGGTCGTCTCCGACCGCTGTGCGCGGCGGGAAGGTGACAGTTCGCACGTCCACGATCGCCACCCCGGCGCCGGCGGGTGGAATCACCTCTTCCGCTTCCGCGGGCGACGGTTCGACGGCGGCGCTCTCAGCCTCGTCGTCTCCCTCGCTGTCGCCCCCGTTGCTGCCGCTGGGCACGTCCGCCGGGGCCGCGGGCGGCTCGGCGGTCGCCGGGTCCTCCTGCGCCCGGGTCGTGACGGCCGGGGGCGCGGGCGGCTCCGGTCCCGAGACCGGTGGGTCGTCACCGATGAGTGCCGGGACGACGACCGCCGCCGCCACGGCCGCGGCAACCAGCGCAACCGCCAGGGTTCGCGGGACCTGCCGCCGGGCGACTGCTCGGGGAAGCGGATCCGGATCGGCCGGGAGAGGTTCGGACGCGTTCGCCGGGAAATCGATCTGCGGAAGGTCCCGCAGAGGGGAGACGCCGCGCACCTCCGCCAGGAAGTTTCGTGCCTCGCCGACCGAGTCGAACCGTCCACCGGCCCGGTGGGGCTCTGCGGTGGCAATGAAACTCGCCAGGTCCTCCGGCAGGTCGTCGTTTGCCGCACCGGGTGCCAGGCAGTCCCGCAGCACACCGGCCAGGGCACCGATGTCGGCCTGCTCCTGGGCCCGGGCGGTGCCGGGCGGGGTGGCGGATCCGGCGTCACCGTGGGTCCAGGCACCTCCGAAGTCCGTGATCTTGATGCGCTGGTCGCCGCAGAGCCAGACACTGTCGGGCGACAGGTTGCCGTGGCGAACCCCCTGGCCGTGGGCCACGGCGAGCGCATCGGCCACCTGCAGGGCGATGCTCAGGGCCTCACCGGGTGACACGGGTCCGCCCTCGTGGAGGAACCGGCTGAGGGGTATGGCCTCGACGTGCTCGAGGACGAGACCTGTGACACCGGCCTCGAGCAGCGTGTCGTAGACCGCCAGGATGCCCGGATGTGAGAGCCGCGCCACGGCCAGCGCTTCGCTGCGGAACCGTTCCCGGACCACCGCGTCGCCGGGCTCCAGGTGCAGGAGCTTCACGAGGACCGTGCGGTCCAGGACCTCGTCGCGCGCCGTCCAGAGATCGGTCCGGGGGTTGGTCGCCAACCGGTGCAGGAGCCGGTAGCGCCCCTTGAGGATGTCGCCGGCCGTCACCCCGCCGGGCGGACGATCCCCCGTGCCTCCGGCGGGTGCTGCCACCAGTGTCAGCCGTCGCCGGCGACCACGTACGTGACGCCGATCACGCCTTGCCCCGCGTGAGTGCCGATGACGGGACCGATCCAGCCGGTGCGGACGCGCTCGATGTCGACGGACTCGCCGAGCAGCGCAAGGAAGTCGTCCATGTCCTCGGCGGCGCCGTGGTTGACGCAGAGGTGGGTCACGGGCTCGTCGGCGAGAATCCGATCACGCAACCAGACGAACGAACGGCGCCGTGTGCGGGTCCTGGCTGCCTCCTCGACCCGTCCCGAACTCACATCGACGATCGGCTTGATCGACAGCATCGAGCCGAGCATCGCCTTGGCGCCCCCGACGCGACCGCCCTTGCGGAGGTTCTCCATCGTGTCGATGGCGCCGAACATGCGGGTTCGCTCGGCCATGTCGACGCAGAGGGCCTCAATGTCGTCGAGAGAAGCGCCGTCGGCGGCCGCGGCAGCGGCCTCGAGGACGATCGAACCCAATCCACTGGTCAGCGAGCGCGAGTCGACGCAGCGAACCTCCACCAGATCGGCCACGGTCTGGGCGGCCGTGGCGGCGGCCGGTCCTGTGGCGGAAAGCTCGTGGGAGAGATTGACGCAGACGATCCCGGTGGCGCCGTCGGCGGCCAGTGACCGGAACACCTCCTCGAACTGCCCCGGCGACGGGGCGGCCGTGGTGGGCAACTCCTCGGAGGCGCCCATGCGTGCGTAGAAGTCCTCCGGGGCGAGTTCCGCTCGGTCGACCAGAGGCGTCTCACCGAAGGTGATGATCAACGGGACGACAGCGATTCCCAACCGCTCGGTCAGCGCCTCTTCGAGATCACAGGCGCTGTCGGTGACGATGCGGACGTTGCTCATGGCGGATCCTCCTCGGTGGCCGGCTCAGCGGTTCTCCCGGCTGACCCTAATGTGCGCCACGGCAACGAATGTCTCGGAATGGTGGTGGATTAGGCTCGCCGTCATGTCTGTCCTGTTCCTCGCCGACGAGCGTTGCCTCGACCACGATCCCGGTCGGCGGCACCCGGAGCGACCCCGCCGCGTCGACGCGGTGCGCCAGGGCGTGCTCGCGGCGGGACTCGGTGACGCACTCGTGGAATGCACGCCGAGCGAGGCGACCGTGGGGGACCTGCGGACGGTTCACGGGGTCGATGTCGTGGCGCGCGCCACCGAACTGGCTGCCGGCGGCGGCGGCGCCCTCGATCCCGACACCGTGGTGAGCGCCGGGTCGGTCACCGCCGCCCGGCTGGCGGCGGGTGCGGGCCTCACCGCCGTGGCGGAACTGGCCGCTGGGAACGGCGATGCCGCCTTCTGCGCCGTGAGGCCGCCCGGCCATCACGCCACGCCGTTCCGCTCGATGGGATTCTGCCTGTTCAACAATGTGGCCATCGCCGCCGCCCGGCTGATCGCGGGGGGCGAGCGGGTCCTGATCGTGGACTACGACGCCCACCACGGCAATGGCACGCAGGACATCTTCTACGAGTCCCCCGACGTCCTGTACGTGTCGTTGCACCAGTTCCCGGCGTATCCGGGCACTGGCGCCCTCGACGAGACCGGTGCGGGAGCCGGGCACGGCACGACTCTCAACGTCCCGCTGCCGCCGGGGGCCACCGGCGACGTCTACCGGCGCGCCTTCGACGAGGTCGTGATACCGGTGGTCGATCGGTTCGCGCCCACGTGGGTGCTGTTGTCGGCGGGCTTCGACGCCCACCGCGCCGATCCGCTGACGATGCTGGGACTGAGCGCCGGCGACTATGCCGACCTGACGGCGGCCGTTCGTTCCGTGACACCGGCAGGGCGGATCGTGGCGTTCCTGGAAGGGGGTTACGACCTGGAGGCGCTGGCGGCGAGCGCAGCCGCCTGCGTCGCCGCGCTCGCGGGCGAGCCGTTCCGGCCGGAGCCCGTCACCGCGGGCGGCCCCGGGGGTGCCGTCGTGGACATGGCCGCCCGGCTGCACCTGGATCGCTGAGCGGCAGGTTCGCGCCCGATGGGGAGGCGATGAGCCTGGAGACGATCCGCAGCGCCGCGGCCATGCTGGCCCCTTGGGGCGAGCGGTTCGCGGCGGCCGGCGGCTGGCGGCTGTACGTGGTGGGAGGAGCGGTGCGGAGCCTTCTGGGCGGCGCGCCGTTGGGCCGGGCCGACGAGGTGGACATGACGACCGATGCCCGCCCCGAGACGATCCGGCAGATCCTGGGCGGCTGGGCCGACACCGTCTGGACGCAGGGTGAGCGGTTCGGCACGGTGGGCTGCCGGCACGAGCACCGCACCGTCGAGATCACGACGCACCGCGCCGAGGTCTACGTGGAGGGCTCGCGCCGACCCGAGGTGACCTATGGCGGCGACCTTCGGGCCGACCTGACCCGGCGCGACTTCACCATCGGTGCGATGGCGTTCGAAGTGCCGGCCACCGTGGAGGGCGCGCGCACCGTCGAGTTGATCGATCCCTTCGGCGGCCGGGAGGACCTGATGCGGGGGCGCCTGCGCACACCGCGCTCGGCGGAACTCTCCTTCGGTGAGGATCCGCTGCGGATGCTCCGTGCCGGACGGTTCGTGGCGACACTGGAACTGGCGGCCGATCCGGAACTCGAGGCCGCCATGCGCCAACTCCGCGGTCGCCTGGCGATCGTGTCGGTGGAGCGCTGCGCGCGGGAACTCTCGCTCCTGCTAGTCGCCGAGTCCCCTGGCGCCGGTGCCGAGCTGCTGGCGCGGACGGGTGTGCTGGCCGAGGTCGTGCCCGAGCTTGCCGCCGCGGGGCCCGACGGCGGAGCCGGCGTGGCGCTCCTGGACTCGGTGGCTGCGGAGGAGTCGCTGCGGTTGGCGGCCCTGCTCTGGCCGGTGCCTGACGTTGCCGCCGCCGCCGCCCGGTTGCGCATTCCCGGCGCGGTGGCCCGCCGGGCCGGACGTATCGCCGCCGCGGCGCGGTCGCTGCCGGAGGTGGCCGGCACGAGCGTTCGCGACGCCGCGGTCCGGCGCTGGAGCGTTGCCGCAGGCGAGGTGGGCGAGGCCGCCGTGCAGCTCGCCGCGGCGGCGGCGCCGAACGATCCCGGGGTCGCGGCGTTCGGGGATCGCTGGCGTTACCTGCGGTCCCGTGGGGACCTGTCGGCTGTGCCGCCGCTCAGCGGTGCAGAGGTCATGGCGCATCTGGGGATCGCCGCCGGCCCCGACGTCGGCGCCGCGTTGGGGCACCTCGAGGAGCTTCGGATCGCCGGCGGACCGATGGATGATGATGAGGCCCGGAGGCGCCTGAGCGACTGGTGGCAGGGCGGTCGTGAACGGGGCGGCGCTGGATGAGTACTGTTTTGAACCGTGGCACCGGATCCGGCAGCGGCATATGCCCCCACCCGGGGAGCGGGGAGGGTGGACTACCGGCTGCTGCGGGAGGCCACGCTGGCAGGTGTCCGCCAAGGGCGCATCAGCCGCTCCGACGCCTGCGACGCGCATCCTGAGTTGCTGCGGGCGGCACGGTCCTACAGCGAGGAGACCAACGAGCCCTGCCCGGTCTGCGGCGACGGCCCGCTCGCCCTCGTCCGGTACGTCTTCGGACCCCGGCTGCCGCCGAACGGCCGGTGCGTGGTCACGAACGGGGACTGGGACCGCATTCGCCGCCGCAAGGGCGACTTCACCTGCTACGTGGTGGAGGTCTGCTCGGACTGTTCCTGGAACCACCTCCGGTTCCGTTTCGGGGTGGCGGGCGCCCGCTGACGGGCGCGCCGGACCCTGGCCGAGGCGGCGCTTGCGGGCGCTCGCCACCGGACGGCGCACCCCGCCCCGCGCACCGATCAGGAAAGACGCCCGGGAGGCGCCGGACACCTCCGGCGATCCGGCCGCGGGTGCCGTCAGGTGGCGTCCCGGCTACAGTGGCGCCTTGCCGGCAGCCTCGTGCGCTGGACACCGAAAGGAGGCCCCCATGGGCACCCGTCTCACCGTTCCCGCCGTTCGCGGGCGCAAAGTGCGTGCCGGCGGTGCGCCGCTGGTCATGGTCACCGCCTATGACGCTCCGGGAGCACGGCTGGCCGATGCGGCCGGCGTCGACATGCTGCTCGTGGGTGACTCGCTGGCCATGGTCGTTCTGGGCCATCCGGACACGCTCAGCGTCACCGTCGACGACATGGCCCACCACACCGCGGCGGTCGCCCGGGCCGAGCCCGAGGCACTCGTCGTGGCCGATCTGCCGTGGCTGAGCTACCACGTGTCGACCCAGGACACCATCTGCAATGCCGCCCGGCTCATACGCGCCGGCGCGCAGGCCGTGAAGCTGGAGGGGGGCGCGGGGCGGGTCCCGATGATCGAAGCCCTCGTGGCTGCGGAGATCCCTGTCATGGGCCATGTCGGGCTGACGCCCCAATCGGTTCACGCTCTGGGCGGGTTCCGGGTTCAGGGGCGCACCGCCGAGGCGGCCATGCAGTTGGTCGAGGGTGCCAAGGCGCTCGAGCACGCCGGCTGCTTCGCAATCGTGCTGGAGGGCGTCCCGGCAGACGTGGCGGGACTGGTCACCGAGGCCGTCGGCGTGCCGACCATCGGGATCGGCGCGGGAGTTGACTGTGACGGCCAGGTGCTCGTGTACCACGACCTGCTGGGCCTGCAGGACGATCTGCACCCCCGGTTCGTCCGCCGCTACGCGGAGCTCGGCGCCGCCACCGTCGATGCGCTGGGACGCTTCGCCGCCGACGTGCGCTCGGGCGAGTTCCCGTCGACGCAGGAGTCCTACTCCCTGAACTCCACCGAGGCCGCCGCGCTGAGGCTCTACGGCTCCTGACTCCGGCGAGCGCGCCGGGCCGGAGCGAGTGCCGGTAGGGTGACCTGCAATCGAGAGCCTGCTCCGCCGATCTGCGCGGCGGGGCCCTGCGCCTGCAGGACCAGAGGAGGTGCCCTTCCGTGAGGGCCTACGAGTTGATGATCATCTATCGCGGCGACCTGGCCGAGGACGCCGTCGACGAGCCGCTCGGCCGGGCGATCGCCGGGTTGGCGACGGCGGGGATCGAGGTCGACCCCGAGCGGGTCAATCGCTGGCCCAAGCGCCGGTTCGCCTACGAGATCGACCACCTGAACGAGGGCTACTACGTGGTCATCGAGTTCGTGAGCGCGGGGGTCGACCTGTCGGGCTTCGAACGTTCGCTGCGCCTCGCCGATGCGGTGGTCCGCCACAAGCTCATCCGCCTGCCCGACTCCGAGGCCTCCCGGCGCGGTCTGCTGGGGACGGCGTCCGATCCCGTGGCCGCCGAGGCCACCTAGCCCGCTCGCACCGGAGGAGCCCATGTCCAAGAGCCGCCCCCGTGCCAAGAGCCGCGACAGCGTCCGGCGAGGCAAGAAGAAGGTCAGTGTTCTCACGCACAAGCGGGTCGAATACATCGATTACAAGGACGTCGACCTGCTGCGCCGCTTCATGTCCGACCGCGGGAAGATCCGCGCCCGCCGGGTGACCGGCAACGACGCCCAGCAGCAGCGCACGGTTGCCCGTGCCGTCAAGAACGCCCGGGAGATGGCGCTGCTTCCCTATGCCAACCGGATCACCACCCAGCGTGGCGCCGGCCGCCCCGGCGGCCCGCGAGGCGAGGGCGGGCCCGGTCGTCGTGTCGACGGCCCGCCGCCGAGCCCGAGCCTGCCCCCGCCCCCGCCGGGCGCCGCGGCCGACGAGGCCGAGGCTCCGGAGTCCGCAGAGTTCTCCGAGCCGGCAGAGGCTCCCGAGGCTGCGGAGCTTCCCGAGGCTGCGGAGCCTTCGGGCGACGAGGAGGTGGAGTCGTGAAGGTGGTGTTGCGCGACGAGGTTCCGTCCCTCGGTCGGCGGGGCGACATCTGCGACGTGGCCGACGGCTATGCCCAGAACTACCTCATTCCGAAGGGGTTGGCGATTCGCGCCACCCGCGGCTCGGAGCGTGAGGCCGAGGCAATGCGCAGACGTCGCGAGATCGCCGACGCGGCGGTGCTGAGCGAGGCCCGGGAGATGGCGGAGCGGCTCGCGGGGTCGAGTATCCGCGTCGTGGCACGTGCCGGCGAGGGCGGTCGCCTCTACGGGTCCGTGAACGCGATGAATCTGGCCGCGGCCATTGCCGAGCAGGAACGCGTCGTGCTCGAACCCGACATGCTGGACGTTTCCGAACCGATCAAGGAGGTCGGGACCTACACGATCGCGGTGAAACCCCATCCGGAGGTTGCCGCAGAGGTTGCCGTCGAGGTCGTCGCCGCAACGTGATCCGGGCGAGCCGTCGCCCGGAAACTGAGTAGTGTTTTGATATATCTCTAGCTATATTAGTTATTCTCGCATTGATCGTCGACCGCGATGGGGCCGGTTCTCGGGTCCATCTGACGATGTGTTCACACTTGCGCCGTTGGTTTCCCCTGCGCGTCCCCGTCCCGACCGTGGGCAATCCACCGCGGGAGGAGGGGATTACCCCTGGAAATCCCGAACTCGCTACCAAGCGCCCAACAACGAGAGGGTGCAATCATGCCGGACGCTCCGGTGCCCGGCCGAAGCATCTCATCCGAACACGTGTATTGTAGTCTGGGATGAGGAACGAAGAAGGAGAAGGCAGATGGCTTTCGGAAACACAGTCACGATTGTGGGTAATGCGACGCGGGATCCGGAGTTGCGATTCACGCCGTCGGGGACACCGATCTGCTCGTTCGGCGTCGCATGGAATCGGCGCTTCGATCGCGGTGGCGAGCAGGTCGAGGAGGTCTCGTTCTTCGATGTGACCTGCTGGTCCTCCCTTGCGGAGAACGTGGCGGAGTCCATCACGAAGGGCGCCAGGGTCGTCGTCTCGGGACGTCTGGACCAGAGGTCCTGGGAAACACCCGAGGGTGAGCGCCGCTCGAAGGTGGAGATCGTCGCCGACGACGTTGCACCCAGCCTCCGCTGGGCCTCCGCGCAGATCAACCGCAATGAGTTCCGCGAAGGGAACGGCACCGCCCCGCGCCGGGGGACGGCGCCGACGTCGGCGCCTGCGCCGGCACCCGCGCACTCCAGCGGGCCTTCCTACGGGGACGAGGAGCCGTTCTGAGCAGACCGGACCCAAGTCCCCGGCACGCCCGGGAACGTACGGGAATGAGCGGCCTGGCCGGTCGCTGATCCCCGAAAGGGACCTCGCCGGGACCGCGCCTGCGGGTCTCCGGCCTCTCGGCCCTCGGGCCCCATCGTTCAACTGAACTCCCTCGGGCGTCGCTGTCGTACCCCCGTCGCACAATGAAGCGGTGACCATGACCACCACTTCGAGCACTCTGCAACCCGGATCCGGTGCCCGCGAGGGCACGGCCGCGGCGCGCCGTGCCGGAGAGGACCGCGCCGGCCCGACAGCGGCGAGCCGGGTGCCGCCACACGATCTGGCGGCGGAGCAGGCGCTGTTGGGGGCGATGCTGCTGACGTCGGCGGCCATCGCGGACGCGGTGGAGTTGACCTCGGCGGAGGACTTCTACCGCCCGGCACACGCCCATGTCTTCGACGCCGTCGCCGCGTTGTACGGCACGGGCGAGCCGGTGGACACCGTGACGGTGGCGGCCGAACTGCAGCGCAGCGGGCTGCTGGACGTCGTGGGCGGCGCCGGCGCGCTCGTGGAGATGCAGGCCAGCACGCCGGTGGCGGGCAACGCCGCCCACTACGCGGAGATCGTGGCCAAGAACGCCACGCTGCGGCGCCTCATCGGGGCGGCCGGCGAGGTGGCCGAGTTGGCCTACGGCCGGCCCGCGGACGTCGACGCGGCGCTGGACCAGGCCGAGTCGATGATCTTCTCGGTCGCCAGTGGAACCTCGGCGACCTCCATGGAGTCGCTCTACACGCTCATCGACAAGGGCGTGGCGCACCTCGAGCAGCTCTACGAGCACGGCCAGAGCCTCACCGGCATACCGACGGGCTTCAGCGATCTGGACAATCTGCTGCTGGGCCTGCAGCCTTCCAGCCTGGTGATCCTGGGTGCCCGCCCCGGCATCGGCAAGACCTCCCTGGCGCTGGGCATGGCCGCCGCCGCGGCCATGGACGCCCGCCGGCCGGTGCTTTTCTTCTCCCTGGAGATGAGCCACCTGGAGTTGACCCAGCGGCTGCTGTGCTCCGAGGCACAGGTCAGTACCCAGCACGTCCGGTCGGGGCGTCTCGACGACAAGGACTGGAAGCGTGTCAACGCCGCGGTGGGGCATCTCGCCGACGCGCCGCTGTGGATCGACGACAACCCGAACACGTCGGTGCTGGAGATCCGCGCCAAGGCGCGGCGCAAGCACGCCGAGTCGGGTGATCTGGGCCTCGTGGTCGTGGACTACCTGCAGTTGATGGGTGGCCGGGTCGGCGCCGAGAGCCGCCAGGTGGAGGTCAGCGAGATGAGTCGGGGGCTGAAGATCCTGGCACGCGAGCTCGAGTGCCCGGTGGTGGCGCTGTCACAGCTGTCCCGCGCCCCGGAGAGTCGCGCCGACAAGCGGCCGATGCTGGCGGATCTGCGCGAGTCGGGCGCCATCGAGCAGGACGCGGATGTGGTCATGTTCCTGTACCGCGACGAGATGTACAACTCGGACACCTCCGACCGCGGCATCGCCGAACTGCACGTCGCCAAGCACCGCACCGGCCCCACCGGGGTCGTCAAGCTCGCCTTCCTGCCCCACTACACGCGCTTCGACAATCTCAGCCAGCGCTCGTCGGAGGGGGAGTTCTGAGGGCGTGGTCTTCCTCGGTGATGACATTCTGCGCTGGCTCGTCCTGGCGCTCGGCGGCGCGATGGCGGTCGGCAACATCCTGGCTCTCACCCGGCCGCGGCCCCCCGGCAGAGCCAAGGAGGACCTGTCCCGCCCGCCGCTGGTCCGGAGTCTGATCATGATCGCGGTGGGCACGCTGGCGTCCATCTGGGCATTGGCGAGTCTCGTGGCCGGGTAGCTTGACCGCCCATGAGCGAGTTCGTACACCTCCAGGGCGGCACCGTGCCCGGCGTCGCCACCATCCGTCTGGATCGCCCGCGCATGAACGCCCTCAGCAACGCCGTGAGCGCCGAGTTCGCCGCCGTCGCCGACGAACTGTGCGGGCGCCGGGACATTCGCGCCGCGGTGTTGTGGGGCGGCCCGAAGATCTTCGCGGCGGGCGCCGACATCAAGGAGTTCAGGCCGGGACCCGCCGGCGAAGGGGACGGTGCGGGTTCCCCCGTGAGCCTCACGGGGGCCCTTCGGCGGCTGGAGTGCATCCCGCAGATCCTCGTGGCGGCGGTGAACGGGTACGCCCTCGGGGGTGGCTGCGAACTGGCGATGGCCGCTGACTTTCGCGTCGCCGCGGACGACGCGGTCTTCGGGCAGCCGGAGATCCTGCTGGGCATCATGCCCGGCGCCGGCGGCACGCAGCGCCTGCCGCGCCTCGTGGGCCTCAGCCGAGCCAAGGAGATCATCTACAGCGGCCGCCGCGTGAGCGCCGAGGAGGCCCTCGCCATCGGACTGGCCGACGCGGTCCATCCTGCGGCGGAGACGTACGACCGCGCTGTGGAGCTGGCCGAGCGATTCGCCGGCGGACCGGCGGCACTGCGGCACGCCAAGATCGCCATGAACAACGGCTTCGACCTGCCGCTCGACGATGCCCTCGAGGTGGAGTCGGCGGAGTTCGTGGCCGCCTTCGCCACCGAGGATGCGCGGATCGGAGTCGAGAGCTTCGTCGAGCAGGGCCCCGGCAAGGCCCGTTTCGTGGGGCGCTGACGGTGTCTCCAAGCGTGCGCGGCCTGCTGCCGGGGCCACTCGTCAGCGGTGGTTGGTTGCGCGACAACCTCGACGAGGTGGTCGTCGCCGATGTGCGCTGGTACCTGGACGGTCGCTCGGGGCGCGCTGCCTACGAGTCGGGCCACATCCCCGGCGCGATCTTCGTGGACCTCGACGGGGACCTCTCCGGGCCGCCGAACGCGGCCGGCGGTCGACATCCGCTGCCCAGCCCCGAGGACTTCGCCGCGGCGATCGGTGCGCTCGGCATCGGCGACGGGTGCACTGTGGTGGCCTACGACGATGCCGGTGGCATGGTGGCCGGACGCCTCTGGTGGATGCTGCGGTCGCTGGGAGAGCCGGCGGCGGTCCTCGACGGTGGCCTGGCCGCCTGGTCCGGGCCGCTCAGCACCGAGTCTCCGGCTGTCATTCCCGCACACTTCACCGAGCGGCCGTGGCCTCCCGAGGCATTCGTCTCGATCGAGGAGGTCGACGAGTTGCGCCACGCGGCGGGGACCGTTGTGCTCGACGCTCGCTCGTCCGAGCGCTACCGGGGAGAACCGAACGCCATCGATCCGCGATTCGGGCACATCCCTGGCGCCGTCAGCGCGCCCTGCGCCACCAACCTGGACGTCGACGGGAAGCTGCGCCGCCCCGAAGAGCTACAGAGGATGTACGCCTCGGCGGGCGTCGACGGCGAGACCGAGGTGGTGGCCTATTGCGGCTCGGGCGTCAGCGCCAACCTCGACCTGCTGGGACTCGAAGTGGCCGGCCTCGGGCCTGGCCGGCTCTTCGTGGGCTCCTGGTCCGCCTGGGGGGCCGACGGTGACCGCCCCGTTGCCCCCGGTCCCGAACCCGGCTGAGGGCGCCGCTTCCCCTGCACGGTGCCGTCCCTGGCCCAGCCTGATCCGGGGCCGGGAGGCACCCGCTGAGAGCGGCGCACCTGCTGCGCTACTGGTCGCCCGCCTCGCCGGTCGGGATCTCGAAGCCGATCGCGGCTCCTCCCTCCGGGGACGCGCCGGCCCAGACTCGGCCGCCATGCCGCTCGACGATCTGCTTGACGATGGCTAGGCCGAGCCCCGATCCCGGCTCCGAGCGCGCTCCCGCCGAGCGGAAGAATCGCTCGAAGACCAGAGGCTGATCCTCGGGAGGAATGCCCGGTCCGCAGTCGTGGACCTCGAGGCGCCCCTCACGCGCGACGATGCGGATCGGCGTGTCCTCGGCGCTGAACTTGAGGGCGTTGCCCACGAGATTGTCCACGGCTCGCTCCAGGGATCCCCGCTGCCCTTGGACGGTGCCCGCGGACTCGGCCACGGTGGTGATGTCACGGTTGGTGCGGCGGCGGGCGCGCGCCGCGGCGCCTTCGGCCAGGTCGGCCAGCTCGATTGTCGCCGGCGGTTCGTCCGCCGCCCCGGTTTCGCCGGCCAACTCCACCAACTCGGCCACCAGATCGCCGAGTTCCCGGAGTTCCGCGTCGACGTCGACGAGGATGCGGCGTCGCGCCTCCTCGTCCAGGGACTCGACGCGCTGCAGGTGCTCGATGTTGGTTCGCATGCTGGTCAGGGGAGTGCGCAGCTCGTGCCCGGCGTCCGCAACAAGTCGCTGCTGCTGGCGGCGCGACGTCTGCAGCGCTTCGAGCATGGAGTTGAAGCTGCGGGCGAGGCGTCCGACCTCGTCGTCCCTGGTGGCCTCGATCGTGCCGGCCAGTTCCTGGGTCTGCGCGACGCGCTCGGTGGCGTTCGTGAGTTGCTCGATTGGCCGGAGTGCGCGGCGCGCCAGCAGCCACGCCATGGCGGCTGCCACGGTCGCCAGGATCACGCCCAGAGGGATTGTTCGCCGGAGCAGGTCGTTCAGTGCCCGGTCGGTCTCGCCCAGATCCCGTGCGACCTGCACCGCGCCGTTCCCGTCGAGCGCGCTGGTCAGCATCCGGTAGCGATGCCCGTCGAGGGTGACCGTGCGGCGCAGCGGTTCCCCACCCTCGGCGGCGAGCAGCCTGTCGTCGGCGCCGACCGGCAGTGGCACGTCGCTGACGGCGAAGACGGGCCGACCGGCGGCATTGAGGATCTGCACTTGGGCGTCGAAGTCGGCGAGCGGAATCCTGCCAATGAACGGCCGGGCGCCGCGTTGGCGCTGCTGCGCGAGGCCGGACGGATTCTCCAACACCTCCGAGACCGCGTGAGCGCGACGCGCCAGGAACTGGTCAACCTCCTGGTGCAGCTCTCGTTGGGCGAAGTAATACCCGCCGCCAACGGCCAGCCCGACTCCCAGGATCACTCCGGCGAATGCCAGCAGCCCGACACGTGCCCGGAGACTCACCTGGGAGGCGGGCACCACGCGCCATCCGCGGATGAGGCCGTACCGGCCCCGCAGGCTCACGGCTCACGCACCACGTAGCCCACGCCGCGAACAGTGTGCAGGAGGCGGTCGCCTCCGTCGAGTTCCAGCTTGCGCCGCAGGTAGCCGACGTACACGTCCAGTGACTTGGATTCGGTCTCGAAGTCGTAGCCCCAGACGCGCTCGTAGATCAGGTCGCGACTGAGGACGATGCCGGCGTTGTGCACGAGCAGTTCCAGAAGGTCGAATTCCGTCTTCGTCAAGCTGATCTCCCGTCCGCCCCGGTTGACCGAACGCCCGGCTCGATCCAGTTCCAGATCAGCGACGCGCAAGATCGCCCGGCCGCCGGGGCGTTCCTCGCCGGTGACGCTGGTGCGACGGAGCAGTGCCCTGATCCGGGCGAACAGCTCGTTGAGCGAGAAGGGCTTGACGAGGTAGTCGTCGGCGCCGGCGTCGAGGCCCTCCACCCGGTCTCCGACGGTGTGGCGCGCCGTCAGCATCAGGATCGGTGTGCGGTTGCCGGCGCGCCGCAGGCGGCGGCACACCTCCAGGCCGTCCACGTACGGCATGGCCACGTCCAGGATCACGAGATCCGCCGCCTCAGCTGCGAGCGCCTCCAGTGCCTCGGCGCCGTCGGCGGCGCAGCGGACGGCGTAGCCCTCGTGAGTGAGCGCCCGCCGCAAGGCGTTGGTGATGGCGGGGTCGTCCTCGGCCACGAGGATGGAGGAGCGTGTCATGGCTGCTGCGACGGTAGTGCCGCACCTCCGGCGAGGCCGAGCCGAGCAGTGGATTCTTAGGCGCTTCTTGCCTCCGCGCCCGCTGAAGGGGCCCGAAGCGCAGCCCGTGCCGCCTACCCTTGCGGCGGGAGTGCCTTCATGATCCTCGAACGTCTCAGCGGTTGGTCACGGCGCCGCAAGATCCTGACCCTTCTGGCGGCCGGTGTCGTGGCCGTGGTCGTGGCGATCGTGCTGGTGTGGCTGCTGGTGTGGCGCGGCGACGCCCCGCCGCCACCGTCGGTGCTCGAACGCAGCGAGGCACTGACGGCAACGACAGAGGCGCCCGCGCCGGCTCCCGCGGCCGACGATCAGGCCGCGTCCACTCCTCCACCGGCCCCCGTCGAGCCGGCACCGCCTGCCGAACCGTCGGCGCCCGAGGCAACCGACTCGCCGCCGACGCCGCCTGCTGCACCGGCTCCGCCGGCGGAGCCCGAGCCCCCGCCGCCACCGCCTGAACCCGAACCGCCACCCCCCGCTGAGCCGGCGCCGCCCGCCGAACCCGACGAACCCGCCGCGGCCAACCTCGACGGCGTTTGGTCGGTGAACACGACGCTCGGCAGCTTCGAGGACTACACGAGTTCCTGGGCCGGCTACCGGGTGGGCGAGGAACTCTCGGGAATCGGGGCCACCGACGCCGTCGGGCGGACTCCGGCTGTGTCCGGAACACTGGAGATCGCCGGGACGACTGTCGCGGCGGCCGTCGTGGAAGTCGACCTCACCACGGTGGTCAGCGACCGGCCCCAGCGTGACGGTCTCGTGCGGCGCTCCTTGGACACCCAGCAGTTCCCGTCCGCCCGCTTCGAGTTGACCGAGCCGGTCGCCTTCGAGAGCCTGCCCGCCGCGGGCGAGTCGGTGACGGCGACCGTCGTCGGAGCCTTCGAGATCCACGGCGCCAGCCGCCCGGTGGAGATCTCCCTCGAGGCCACCTGGATCGAGGGAGTCGTGATCGTGGGCGGAACGTTCGAGATCCGCTTCGAGGACTACGGGATCGTTCCTCCCCGGGCTCCCGTGGTGCTGTCGGTGGAGGACATCGGGACCATCGAACTGCTGCTGAACTTCACGCGCTGAGCCGGCCCGGCGCCGGATTCTTAGTCGATTCTTGTCCGGGCCTCGGGCTCCGCTTACCCGCACCTCCCATGCTCTCCTCGTAGCCGACCGGCGAGCTAGGAGGAGCAGCCTTGGACACACAGCAACGACAGACGTCACATGATGCCCGGAACAGACGATTCACGATCGTGGCGGCGGTCTCGCTGGTCTGCGCCCTGATCGCGGGGGTTCTGGCACTCACGCTTCCGGCCGTCGCACAGACCGACGACGACGCCGCCGACGACGAGAGCGACCAGGATCAGCCCGCCGCGGAGATGGGCACCCTCGAGGAGGCAGTGACGGAGCGGTTGAACGCGGCGCTGGAGCCACTGGTGGCCGCGGGCACCATCACCGCCGAGCAGCGTGACGCCATCGTGGAGGCTCTGCTGTCGGCCCGACGGTCGGCGCCCTCCGAGGGGTTCAAGTGGCAACACGGTCGGCGCTGGGGCGGTCCCGGTGCCGGCGGGTTCGCCGGCGGCGATCTGGCCGAGCTGCTGGGCTTGAGCTCGTCCGATCTCCGAGCGAGGCTACGGGCCGGCGAGACCCTCGCCGAGCTGGCCCAGGCCGGCGGCGTGGAGGCCGGCGCGGTCGTGGACCTGCTCGTCGACCAGGCAGTTGCCCGGATCGAAACAGCGATTGAGGACGGCCGGCTCGACGCCGAAGTCCGGCCGGCCTGTGTCGCCGCCCTGGAGGCGCACATCACGGCCCGGGTCAATGGCGACCAACCGGGTGACGACGCCAACTTGAGCGCCTGCCGCAGCGATGAGTCGGACTCGACGCACCACCGCGGCCACCGCTGGTCAGCCGGCGGCGACCGGGCGAGCCATCGGGGTCACGTCGACTGGGGCGTGTCGCGCTCCAGGACGGGTTCGTGGTCTCCGCCGACGGCGGCCGCTTAAATCGCAGCTTCGCCCCACCGCCCCCTAACGGAGAGCGGCCACCGTCGCCGACGGTGGCCGCTCTTCACGTGTGCGAGCGGGTGAGGGGAATCGAACCCCCGTATTCAGCTTGGGAAGCTGATGTTCTGCCATTGAACTACACCCGCAGGGGCGTCCCGACGCTACCCGCTCGGTCGCCTGTTCGCGGCTGCGGCGACCGGGAGGTGCGGGATGTCTCAGCGTGTCGGTTTCATCGGGTTGGGCAACGTCGGCGGCAAGCTGGCCGGGTCGCTGCTGCGCAACGGCTTCGACCTGACCGTGCGCGATCTGGATCGGGCCGTGGCCCAGCCGCTCGTCGATGCAGGTGCGGCATGGGGGGACGGCCCACGGGCGATGGCGGAGGCGTGTGACGTCGTGATCACGTGCCTGCCGAACCCGGTGGCCAGTGCCGCCGTGCTGGAGGCCGATGATGGCCTGCTCGCGGGGTTCGGCGCCGGCAAGGTGTGGGCGGAGATGAGCACCACCGACGTGGGCGAGGTGCGCCGCCTCGGCGACCTGGTCGCCGCCACCGGTGCGACGGCGGTGGACTGCCCGGTGTCGGGAGGCTGCCACCGGGCCGCCACGGGCAACATCGCCGTCTTCGCCGGCTGCGATCGGGCGACCTTCGAACGCATCCTGCCGCTGCTGACCGCGATGGGTCGCCGCATCCTGCACACCGGCCCGCTCGGGAGCGCCACCGTCCTGAAAGTCGTCACCAACTACCTCGCAAGCGCCAACCTGGTTTCCCTGTGCGAGGCACTCGTGACCGCCAAGGCGGCGGGAATGGACCTCAACACCACCTACGAGGCGATCCGCATCTCCTCGGGCAACTCCTTCGTCCACGAGACCGAGGGCCAGGTCATCCTGAACGGCAGCCGCAACATCAACTTCACCATGGACCTCGTCACCAAGGACATGGGCCTGTTCCAGTCCGTCGCCGACCGCTCCGGCGCGCCGGTGGAGCTCTCGCCGCTGATCCTGGACATCTTCGGCGAGGCGCAGGAACGGTACGGACCCCGCGAGTGGTCCCCGAACGTGATCCGGCGGCTCGAGGAGCGGACGGGCCTGGAGATCCGCGCCCCCGGCTTTCCGGCCGAACTGGTCGACGACGAGCCCGAAGAACCCGGCTGCGAGGTCCGCCCTAGGCGATAGTGCTCGCCACGCGCCCCGGCCGCCCGGTCTCGTGGCCCCGCCAGCGGTGGTAACGCGACCACAGCACCAGCAGCGGCGGCAGCACCGTGAAGGTGGCGATGAGGCCCAAGAGGATCGCCACGGCGGCCAGGACGCCCAACTCCTGCATCGGCCGCAGCGGCGAGAACAGCAGCATCAGCAGGCCCAGCGCCGTGGTGAGCGCGCTGCCCAGGAGCGCCCCGCCCGTGGTGATCATCGCCCGCCGCAACGCCTCGGGGACCTGCGGCGATTCTCGGTACTCCTCCAGGAAGCGGTGGGTCAGGTGGATGGTGTAGTCGACCCCGATCCCGATCGTGAGCACCACCATGAGAGCGGTGCTCATGTTGTAGGAGATGCCGAACAGCCACATGGCGCCCAGCAGCCAGGCCAGAGTCACGGTGATCGGCAGGATCGTGATCAGCCCGAGCAGCGGGCGGCGCTCGCTGAGACCGAAGTAGAGCACGAGGATCGCCAGCGCCGCGGCGACGACGAGGCTCACGCTCGAAACCTGGCTGGCCGCCAACTCGTCGGTGATCAGAGCGATGAGGGCGTCTCCTCCCGTGACGGTGATCTCCGAGGTGTCGCCGCCCCACAGCGCCTCGATCTCCTCGATCAATTCCTGCAGCGCCTCGTTGCTCTCCACTGCAACCGGTATCTGGATGATGGTGCGGTCGGGGCCGTCGGCTCGGAAGTCCAGGACCTCGGCGAAGCCGGCGGCGTCGACGCCTTCGAGCAGTGCCCACGCGCGCCGGGAGTCCTCCTCGGTCGCCGTCGCGTCGCTGCGCAGCTCGGCGAAGGCGTCGGCGACGGCAGCCTCGCCGTCGCCACCCGCTTGGCCGGCGCCGCGGGTCCGGTCGGCGAGCAGCGTCCCGGCCGAGGACAGGGGAGGTCCGATGATGCCGTCCGGGCGCCGGGCGGGGTCGACCAGGATCGTGTGGAGGTCGCTGAGCTCACGGACCGCCCGAGCACTGTCGAGGTCGGTCTCGATGAGCACGGTCATCAACGTGGCGCTCCCGTCGAAATTCTCGTCCAGGTAGTCGAAGTCCTCCGCCACCTGGGAGTCCCGCGGCAGGAAGTCCTTCACCGCGAACGTCGTGCTGAGGTTGGTGGCGGCCACGACGGCCAGGACCGTGACGGCGATGGCGGCGGCGAGGACCGGGAGCGGCCGGCGCACCACGATCGCGGCGATGCGGGGAAGGGCTGCCGCGGCGCCGGGAATCGTGTCGGCAATGGGCTGGATCGCCGGTTCCCGTCCCTTGGTGGCGCGCCACCGGTCCAGCGCCAGGCGGGCGGCCGGGACGAAGCTGGTCATCACGATCCAGCCCGAGACGACCCCGATGCTGGCGATGATGCCGAACTCGGCAATGGGCTTGAACCGGCTGGTCAGGTTGGCGAGCAGGCTGATCGCGGTCGTGCCCGCCGCCAACAGCACCGGCACGCCGCAGAGCCGTACCGAGCGTGCGATGGCCCGGCCCGAGGCGTCGGGTGACCGCTCGGCGTCGTCGCGCAGCGCCTCGCGGTAGCGGCCGGTGATCTGCAGCGCGTAGTCCACCGCCAGGCTGATCAGCAGGACGGGTACCAGCGTGAGCAGGATGTTGTCCGGGTCCACGATGCCCGCGCCGCCGGGTGACAGCCAGGCCTGCGCGCCGAGGGTCCACAGGATCGTCATGCCGAGTCCGGCCATGGTGATGTGGACGTCGGACTGGGTGCGGTAGAAGGCGGCCAGGAGCACCACGATCACGGCCAGGGCGATGAGTGTCACCACGATGAGGTTCCGGTCCCGCGCCTCTTTGGCCTCGGCGTCGCTCTTTGCGAGGGTGATGATGGAGGTGTCCAGGGTGCCCGTGTCGGTCGACTCGGCGATCTCGTGAGCGCGCAGTTGTGCCTGCTCCTGGCCGAGCGCGTCACCGGCGTCGTCCAGGATGATCAGGGAGAGCCCCGCCGTCGGCTCCCCGGTTGCGTCCCGCGCGATGAATCGCTGCAGCAAGTCGTACAGCTCTGCCCGTTGCGGATCGCTCGCCAGCTGAGCCAGACCCAGGGACACCTGGGTGTCGGTGATGGTCGCCAGGGACAGGCCCGCCTCGGCGGCCGCCAGTTCGATGAGCTGGACGTAGCCGTAGAGCGGTTCGGCGACCAGGAACGGCTGCACGGCGGGATCGCTGCTGATGGTGGTCTGCAGGTCGTTGATCGCACGTAGCGATTCCGCCGCCAGGACGTCGCCCTTGGCGAGGATCTGGACCACCCGCAGGTCGGCAGCCGCGGGAAAGCTCTCCCTGATGACGTCGGTCGCCGCGGCGAGGTCACTGCCGGCGGGAAGGAAGATGCTGGTGGAGTCGATGGGACCCTCGGGCTCGTCCTGCACGAGGACGCCTGCGAGAAGGGCGAGCGTCACTGCTCCCAGCACTGCCAGCACCCGTTTCGGTGATCTCCGGATGATCCGGGACTGCCAACTAAACATGCTGTGACGCTAGTTCCGGCTCCCGCCGGGTGTTGCGATCAGGCGAAGGCGGACTGCCCGGTGATCGCCTGACCGAGGATGAGGGTATGGATCTCGTGGGTGCCCTCGTAGGTGTAGACCGATTCGAGGTTGTTCATATGTCTGATGACCGGGTACTCGAGCGTGATGCCGTTGGCGCCGAGCACGCCGCGGGCGGTCCGGGCCACTTCCAGGGCCATGCGCACGTTGTCGAGCTTGCCGACGCTGATCTGCGTGGCGCTGAGCAGCCCGGCGTCGCGCAGGCGCCCGAGGTGCAGTGCCAGCAGCGTGCCGCGCTGGATGGCGATCATCATCTCGACGAACTTCTGCTGGGTGAGTTGGAATCGGCTGATGGGCCCGCCGAAGGCATTGCGGTCCCCGGCGTAGGACAGAGCCGCCTCGTAGCAGGCCCGGGCGGCTCCCACGGCACCGAAGAGGATGCCGAAGCGTGCCTCGTTGAGACAGGACAGCGGTCCCCGCATGCCGACCACCCCGGGCAACGCGGCGTTCGCCGGCAGGCGCACGTCCTCCAGGACCAACTCCGAGGTGACCGAGGCCCGCAGTGAGAGCTTGCGGGGAATGTCCCGGGCGGTGAACCCCGGCGTGCCTGCGGGCACCACGAAGCCGCGCACGCCGTCATCGGTCTGGGCCCAGACGACCGCCACATCGGCGATCGACCCGTTGGTGATCCACATCTTGGTGCCGCTGAGAATCCAGTCCGAGCCGTCGCGGCGGCCCCTGGTCTTCATGCTGGCCGGGTCGCTGCCGGCATCGGGCTCGGTCAGGCCGAAGCAGCCGATCGCCTCGCCGGCGGCCATGGCGGGCAGCCACTGCCGCCGCTGCTCCTCGCTTCCATAGGCGCGGATGGGGAACATCGCCAGCGAGCCCTGCACGCTCATGAAACTCCGCACTCCGGAGTCGCCGGCCTCCAACTCCATGCACGCCAGGCCGTAGTCGGTGGCGCCGGCGCCGGCGCAGCCGTAGCCGTCGAGGTGCATACCCAGCAGGCCCAGGGCGCCCAGCTCCGGCCCGAGCGTCTCGGCGGGGAAGACCCCGCGCTCGAACCAGTCGCCCACGTGCGGCAGGATCCGCTCGCCGACCCAGCGCCGCACGGTGTCCCGCAGCAGCAGTTGCTCGTCGCTGAGCAACGAGTCGATCGCCAGGAAGTCGGTCGGTGACGTGGTGCCGGGCCTGATGCCGTGCCCCTCGCTGGATGCGTCGCTGGATGCGTCGCTGGCCATCGTCCTCTCCTCGGCACGGCCTCGTCCCGTGCCGTCCTGCACGCGCGGTCCCCCGCGGCTACCAGTTGTTGGAGCGCTCGGCGTAGACGTGGTCGGGCATCCGGTAGGTGATGCCCTCGTCGTCGTATCTCGAGCCCGAGAGCAGGGTCGTGAAGCTCGTGAAGTTGTTTCGGCGCTCGTATTTCGGGCGGCATCGCTTCAGGAACCGGTCGTAGCGGGATTGGAAGCGGAACCAACCCAGCACGCCGAAGCTGGACTGTTTCGGGTAGCGCAGGCTGTCGGCCAGGTCGTGGCCGATCATGGCGCGCGAGACCTTGTAGACGTACTTGGCCAGATTCCGCCGCTCGACCGGATCGTCGATTCCCACCACCAGGGGGGCGGAGTTCACCAGGGCGTTTGCCAGGGCGATCGACGCGTCGTCGGGTTCCGGTTCACACATCGCACCGATTGCGAAGAGTCGCAGGGCCTCGGCCTCGTCGCGGTAGAGGATGGTGTCCGGAATACCCATCAGGTGCCCGGAGTAGCGCCAGGTGGCCATGAAGCTGGCCGCCTCCTCGGCGGTGAAGCTGGCTCCGAGGCTTCGGATGTGTTGGAGGAGCCTCGCCGAGAACGCCGTGATGGCGTAGCCGACGTGCGCGGCGCTCAGCGGGACCCCCCACGCCTCGGCGTTCCAGTCCTCGGAGTTTGCGAGCAGGCGCCGGACGTGCCCGTGCACGAGCCGGATTCTCACTGAGAGCTTCCAGCCGTCGCCGTAGCTCTCCATCCCGCCCGGGAAGAAGATCTCCACCATGTGCCGGTTGTTCTGCTGCAGACGGCGAACTCCCTGATCGCGCAGGCGTCCGGTGATGAAGAACGACTGGCTGATGTTCGACGCGAAGCCCTCCACCAGGACGGCCGCCACCATCGAGGCCAGCACGAGCTTGGTGTTCCGGTGGAACATGCGGACTCCGGGCGCGAGGGCAGCCATGTCCAGCCAATCGGGTGGCGTGGTGGCGTCCACGAAGAGATCCCGCACCGCGGGCGGGGCGTCGGGCCAGCTGTCGGGGCCGGTGCTGTTGACGAACGCTGCGATCATCCGGCTCGATTGGCCGCGGTCCAACGCGGCGAGCGCCTCGACCGCGGCGTCGGCCACCGGATCGCCGATCACGGTGTGCGCCAGGTAGTTCTCGACCATCTCAGGCTCGAGTTGGCGTGCACGTGCCGCGCCCGGGTTGTCGTAGTCGGTGGGAAGCTTCATGCCCGGCGATCGGTCCCCGCGTGCTGGTCGGACTCTACTTCGGCTTCAGTCGGTATTGCAGGGTAGCCGAACCATCACCAGCTACTCGCCACGTACTTGCGCTCGAGGTACTCCTCGATCCCCTCGAAGCCGCCCTCCCGGCCGATGCCGCTCTCCTTGACGCCGCCGAACGGGGCCGAGGCGTCGGAGATGATCCCCCTGTTCAGGGCGACCAGGCCTGCTTCCAGGCGCTGGCCGACGGAGAGGCCGTGACCGAGGTCGCCGCTCATGACGTAGGCGATCAGGCCGGCATCGGTGTCGTTCGCCATCTCGATCGCCGCGGCCTCGTCACGGAAGCGCACCAGCGGTGCCACCGGCCCGAAGATCTCCCTGGCCAGGATGGGCGCATCCGGATTCACGTCCGCCAGCACGGTCGGCTCGTAGAAGTAGCCCCTGCACTCCGGCGCGCGGCCCCCCGTGACCACCTTGGCACCACCGGATACGGCCGCCTCGACGAGACCGGCCACCTTCTCGCGCTCGCGGGTACTGATCAGCGGACCCACCTGTGCGTCGGGACGGCGGTCGTAGCCGATGGTGAGGCCGGCCATGCGGGCGCTGAGGGCCTCGGTGAAGTCGTCGGCGACCCGCTCGTGCACGTACAGCCGGTTGGGGGCCACGCAGGTGGCGCCGGTGTTGCGCATCTTGGCGGCGATGGCCGCTTCGACGGCCACCTCCACATCGGCGTCGGCCAGCACCACGAACGGGGCGTTGCCCCCCAACTCCATGCTGGTGCGGAGCACCCGGTCGGCGGCGAGGCGCAGCAGGTGCTTGCCGACCGCGATGGAGCCGGTGAACGACACCTTGCGCACGGCTCGGTGCGCCAGCATCGCTTCGGTGGCTTGGTTCGGCGGTTCGGGCAGCACCAGGTTGATCACACCTGGCGGGGTGCCGCAACGCGCCATCAGGTCGGCGATGTAGAAGGCCGTCAGCGGGGTCGCCGGCGCGGGCTTCACGATCGTGGTGCACCCGGCGGCGAGTGCCGGGGCGATCTTGCGGACCGGCATGGCGGCGGGGAAGTTCCACGGCGTGATCTGGACGGACACCCCCACCGGTTCGGGGAGCACCATGATGTGCTTGTCGCCCATCGGTGAGCGCCTGATCTCCCCGGCGACGCGCACCGCCTCCTCGCTGAACCAGCGGAAGAAGTCCGCCGCGTAGGCCACCTCGCCGAGGGCCTCGGCCATGGGCTTGCCGTTCTCGAGTTGCAGGAGCGCGGCGACCTCGGCCTGCTCGGCCATCATCGTCTCGTAGCAGCGCCGCAGGATCTCGGCCCGCTCACGGGGCGGCGCGGCCGCCCACCCCGTGGCGGCCTGTGACGCCGCCTCGACCGCCGCCAGGCAGTCCGCGGTGGTGGACGTGGCGATGCCGGCGATCTCGTCGCCGGTGGTGGGATCGAAGACATCCAGCCTGCCGTTGGCGTGGCGGGTGTCGCTGTCGAGGAGCAGCCCTCCGAGCCGGTCGAGCGCATCGATCATGGTCGGTTCCTCCCTGCTTGTGGCTCTGTGATCCTGCCAGCGGGCGGCGGCCGCGCCAACCCGTGCGTATACGTGCCGCCGGGGCTTTCCTAGACGAACTCCACGATGGACGGCCGCTGCAGCTCGTACCAGCCCGAACCGAAGATCAGCCCGTCGTGACGGACCACCCAGGAGTGCTTCAACTCCCGGAACCCGGTGTTCGGGTTGAGGTAGACGTAGTCGACCCACATCCCCTCGGACGTTGCCTCCAGCATCGACAGCCCGAAGCGGTTGCCGTCCACGTCGACGCCGAAGCTGGTGTGCACGTCCCTGCCCAGGAGGTCCTGGTTGAGATGAGCGACCAGCACACCCTCCTCGTCGAGAATGAACAAGTAGAACTGGCCGTCGGCGCTGTCCGCGGAGTTGTAGTGCTCGATGGTGGCCCGGCGCCCCTCGGAGTCGTAGAAGTCCAGGGCCTCCCGAACGAATTCGATCGTGGCCGCCGGCTGCCGGGGCACTCCCACCGACACCACCTCGTTGCCTCCGGCCGGAGCGGACTCGCCCCGGGGCGAGAACAGGGCGATGAGGGCGATGATCAGCGCCGCGATGGCGATCGCCGTCGCGGTTGCGGTGTGTTGGAGGATCCTGGGCATCTCGGCCTCTCCCTGCGGTGGAGCTGATGGGACTCGAACCCACGACCCCTTGCTTGCAAAGCAAGTGCTCTAGCCAGCTGAGCTACAGCCCCCGACGCGGTCGCTGTCGGGTTTGTCGGCAGGCGACCGACCTCTGAGGCTAGCAACGCCCGGCAGCGGCCCGGCCCCCGGGTCGACGCGATGGCTGAGAGGAGCGGGAAGAAAGTAGACTGTTCTGGTTGCCCGACCCTCGCTCGACCGAGGCAGCCCAATGACGCACGGAGATCGACTCTGATGACTGCCGCCTCGGCCGCCGCCGCGACCCGAACGCTCAGTCTGGTCGACGAGTTCCTTCTGACACTCCTCAATGAAGAGGCCGGCTATTTCCACCAGGTGCCCGGCTGGGATCTGAACTGCGCGGTCGTCGGCGCCGCCCTCGGGGAACTCTCGCTGCGATCCCGTATCGACACCGACGTTGAATCGTTGATCCTTCTGGACGAGACAGCGACGGGCGATGCCGCGATCGATCCCCTCCTGGAGAAGATCGCAGCCGAGCCGGGCCGGCACAGCGCCCAGTACTGGGTTGAACGGCTCGCGATCCGCGGCGAGGCGATCATCGACCTGACTCTGGAACGCCTGGTCCACCTCAAGGTCCTGGAACACCACGACGGCGATTTCTGGACACTGGCTCGCACGGGCTGGCAGGCGAACCTTCGCGGTCAGGTCGAGGAGGAGACAGCGGCCGAGTTCGTCAAGACCCGCCTCGGCAGAGTGATCTTCGGGGAGGAGCTGCCCGATCCGAGAGATGCGATCATTCTCAGCCTCGCCAACACGTGCGACGTCCTGCGTCTCATCTTCCAACTCGACGACGAAGCCGAGGAGCGTGTCGAGAACCTCTGCAAGATCGATCTGATCGGCCGGTCCATCGCCGATGCGATCTCGAACAGCGTCGCCGGCCCGTTGCTTCGGCGATCGACGTTCGCCAAGGCGATCCCGGTCGTCTCGTTGGCCAAGGTGGCGCTCAGCCCGCACGTACGCAGTGGCAATCTGCCGGCACTGTTCGCGGCTCTCGCGGAAGAGCACGGACCGGTATTCCAACTGAAGGTCCCGTTCGGGCAGCGCATGATCTTCCTGTGCGGACCCCGGACGAATCGCTGGGTGCATCGACACGGGCGCATGTACCTGCGAGCCAGGGACTATCTGGAGGAATTCGAGAAGGTCTACGGCGGGTCGGGAATACTGCCCACTCTCGACGGGGCCGACCACTTCCGCTACCGGAAGACCATCCAGCCGGCCTACTCCCGCACCAGGCTGGAGGTGCGGTTGGACGCGTTCTGCTCCTATGCGCGCGGGCACATGGCGAGCTGGAGCGTCGGTGAGAGTCTTCCCGCGGTGGCCATGTGCCGGAAGCTGGTCAACTCGGAGATGTCGCCGTTGGCGGTCAGCATCGATTCGCAGGATGTCGTCGACGATCTGCACAAGTTCAAGGAACGAGTGCTCCAGACCCACATCGGCAGGACCATGCCGAAGTTCATGGTGAAGACCCCGGCCATGAAGCGACGGGCGAAACTGATCGACGAGGTGGTCGCCCGGGTCCAGCGAGTCCACACGCCCGCCCAGCGCGCCGGCTGCCCCCGGGACCTCGCCGACGATCTGTTGAGCATGCACGCGAACGACTGCCAGTTGCTACCGGAGTCGAATCTGCGCTTCGTGCTGTCGGCGCCGCTGATCGCCAGCATGTACGTCGGTGATCAGCTCAGCTTCATCGTCCACGCCATGCTGGCGCAGCCGGAGTTCCACGAGAAGATCCGCGCCGAGGCCGACGGCCTGTTCGCGGACGGCGATCCGGACCACGAGACCGTCACCGGACCCGCCACCGACGTGACGCGCCGCTTCATCATGGAGTGCATGCGGATGTACCCGATCGTTCCGATGTCGATCCGGAACGTGATGAACGCCACCGTCGTGGAGGGCTACGAACTGCCCGAGGGCGCACGGGTCTTCATAGCTCAGACGGCCACGCACTACATGAGCGATCTCTTCCCCGACCCCTTCAGATTCGACATCGACCGCTACAAGGCGCCGCGCAAGGAGCATCTCGGGATCGGGTACGCCCCCTACGGGCTGGGCACGCACGTCTGCCTCGGTTCACGCTGGACCGAAATGCAGTTGGCGCTCAACGTGCTGCTGCTCGCCCGCCACTTCACCCTCGAGATCGCCCCCGAGGACTACAAGCTGAGGATCAGTCCGGTCCCGTCGATGTCGCCCAACAAGAAACTGAAGTTCAAGATCGCCGAGCAGCGGCACGAGCTACCCGTCTGACGCGGACCGACCCCCTGCGGGTGGTCCGCTCACCACGCTCTACGACGTGCCCTGCTCCTCGTGGCGGCGCTGGATCTCCTCGGCCGCCACGTCGAGGTCGTCCCAGAGGCGCTGCACCGTCGAGCGCAGCCGCGCGTTCTCGTAGGCGCCCCACACGGTCATCGCCGGCGGCACCACCAGGACGGCGACGATCAGCGAGTAGGCGATGGTGATGGCCGCGGTGATGCCGAACTGCTGGGTGCCCTCCAGCGGCGAGAACACCAGGACACCGAATCCGAACGCCGTCGTCAGCGCGGACCCCAGCAGCGCCGAGCCGGTGGTGGCGAGCGTCCGGACCGCCGCCTTCTCCGGGTTGCGCACGCGGGAGAACTCCTCCCGGTAGCGATGGATCACGTGGATGGTGTAGTCCACGCCGATTCCGATCGACAGCGCTGTGATGATCGAGGTGATCAGCGTGTAGGGAATGCCCAGCAGTGCCATCGTGCCCAGCACCCAGATGAGGACGAGCACGATCGGCCCGACCGCGATGATCCCGAGCGTGGGTCGGCGCAGCGTCACCCAGAAGAAGAGGATGAGGATGCCGAGCGCGACGGCGATGGTCGTGCTGATCGCCTCTGTCTGCCGGGCCGTGATCTGGTCCGTGACCTCCACCGCCAGGATGCTCGCCGAAGTCCCCGTGATGGCATCGTCGTCGCCGGACCAGAGCGCCTCGATGTCCTCCTGGAGCACCGCGGTCGCCGCGGGGGCGTCCACGTACATCGGGAACTGCAGCAGCATGGCGTCGACGCCGTCGGGGTTGTCGACCAGAGCGCGTGCGAGGGCGGGCTCCCGCTCCCCGAGCGCGTCGAGGAACCGCTGCATCAGGACCGGATCCAGTTTCACCTCCGCGGAGGCTTCGGCGAAGAGCGCGGCCAGCTCGGGGTCGAACTTGTCGCCGGGCTCCCCGCTGTCGTGAGTCCAGTCGGCCACCAGTGACTCGTACGATGCCTCCAGCGGTCCCGCCGCCGCCGCCGGGCGGCTCCGTTCGTCCTCGAAGGCGGCCTCCAGATCCTGCAGGTTCAGGAGTGTGCGGGTCTCGGTTGCCTCGGCCCACACGAGCACGCTGGCCAGCTCCGTCGAACCGCCGACGGCCTCCTCGAGGGTCTCCATGTCTCTCAGCACGGCCCCGCCTTTGGGCAGGATGTCGCGGATGCTGAACTCCGAATGGAGCCCGGTGGCCGCGAACCCCATCCAGATGGTGATGCCGGCCACGGCGATGAGGTAGGGCGCCGGCCGGCGCGCAACCCCCGCCCCGATGACCTCGGCCGCCCGGCCGATGCCCGGGAGCGCCGCGGAGACCGGGCGGGGATCCTTCAACTTGCCGCGTGCCTCGCGGCGCCGGTCGACGATGGTCCGTCCGGCCGGGACCAGCGTCAGCATGACGATCAGGCTCAGCCCCACGCCGAGACCCGCCACGATGCCGAAGTCCTTGAGCGTCGACACCGGGGAGAACAGGTTCGCCAGGAAGCTGGCGATCGTCGTGACGGCGGCCAGCACCAGCGGGACGGCGACGTTCCGCAGGCCCGTCCGGACCGCCTGCAGCACCGGTTGACCCTCGAGTCGCTGCTCGCGGTAGTGAGAGACCTGCTGGATGGCGTAGTCCACCGTGAGGCTGATCATGATGATCGGCACCATTGTCGAGAGCGAACTCGGAGGCCCGATCCACCCCAGCGCCTCCGGCCCGAGCCAGCCCTCCGCCCCGATGATCCAGATCAGCGACATGATCAGGCCCAGGAGCGTGATCAGCAGGTCCGAGAACGTGCGCATGAAGAGCAGGATCAGCAGCGCGATCAGCAGCAGCGCGATCCCGATCAGCGGCAGCAGCCCCGACTCGGTGGCCTCGGTGTACTCGTCCTCGACCACCGCGGGTGACACGACGCTGACACGCAGCGGGCCCTCGGCGGCCGTCGCCAGCTCGTTGATCCGCCGTTCGGCGTCGAAGACTCGCTCGTCGCCGGTGTCGAGCAGGCGGATGTTGGCGATGGCGACCGGCGTGCCGTCCGTGTCGATGCCGGTGACGGCGTCGAGCACCGCGCCGATCTGCGGGATGTCGCCGACGGAGTCGACCTCGGCTTGTGTGAGCGACGCGAAGTCGTCGGTGCCGAGCGCGAATCCAACCAGCGAACTTGGTGCCACGACCGGGTCGTCCGGCGCCAGCAGGGCTGCGGTGCCGGGCTCGGCGACTATGTCGTCGAGGAGGGCGTCCATCTGGGACAGCCCGCCGGGCGTCAGGGCGTCGCCGCGGAAGATCAGCGTCGCGACATTGACGGAACTGTGGTCCCCGAAGAGCTCATCGATGTCGGCCACCGCAACGGCGACGTCGTTTCCGGGGGGCAGCAGTTCCACCGACGCCCCCTCGGTCGGCGGCGCTCGCCTCGTCGCCCCCATGGCCAGCACGACGGTGACGAGGATGAGGACACCGACGGTGATCCACGGGCGGGCCGTGACCAGCCGGCTGAACCTATCGAGCAGGCGGCTCATGGCATACGACTGTACCTGACGCTCGTCGGAGCCCCGGAACACGCCCCCGGAGCCGGTCGCCCACCCCGGAGCGCAATCCTCCGGGGCGCTGACCTATTGCCGCTGACGCTCGCGGACCTCGTGATCGCCCTTGTCGTTGTGGCTCTCGCCGGGTGGGACCGGGTAGAACTGGCGGCAGTAAGCCCGGAACTGCATGATCTCGCCGTCGGACCGGGCCAGGCGGGGACGGGGCCGGTACTGTTTTCTGCTCCAGACCCTCACGTCCTGGAGGACGTCCCGCTTCTGCATCGGCGCAAGGATCCTGTTCATGACCGGCGCGCGCAGAGCGGGCGGGAGGAACCCCAGGCCTGCGATCGGCCGGTGCAGGCCGCGCATCCGCCCCACCTGCGTGGCCAGCGACACATCGATGAGCGTTCCGTCGACGGGTGTCGCCAGCACCCAGAAGCGCATGTCGAAGGGGGTCGTGTGCTCGCTGACCTCGACGAAAGAGCAGCCGAGCCCGTAGACGTGGGTGGTGGCGGTGAAACTGAGCGTGGAGACAGCGACTCCTGCGATCCTGCGGGTGCTCGCGAAGTTGAACCGGCTCTGGAGATAGTGCCCGTCCACGAGCACCGGCTCGACACGACTGACTTCGTGGTAGCCGTGGATATAGCGGAAGTGGGCGAGGTCCACGGCGTTCTCCGCCGTGTCCTGGGGATGACCCGGGAAGCGCAGGGTCTGGACGCTGAGGGCGCTCCAGCCGGCCTGGTCCAGCGGTCCGGGGAGCAGGTCCCATTGCGGCGCTCTTCCCCCCGTCCCCCACCAGGCGAAGATGAGGCCGAGGATTTCCGTCGTCTCGAAGACCTGTAGCCGCGCGGCCCTGGGCGGGGCGGAGAACGGCGTGGCGACGCACTGTCCCCCCGTGTCGTACTCGAAGCCGTGGAAGGGGCAGACGAGCCGGCCCTCACGCAGGCATCCTCCCGCTTCGGGCCTCAGGTCGGCGCCCAGGTGTGGGCAAGTGGCGTCGGCGACGCAGACGCGCCCGCTCTCGTCGGACCAGAGGACGATGTTCTGGCCCATCCAGGTCTTGCCGATGACCTTCTTCTTCCGCAGGGCGCTGCGGCTTGTGAGGAAGTACCAGCCCTCGGGGAACGGGGGCGGCGAGAAGGTGTTGGCGGGCTCGGCGGGCCGGAGCGACGTCGTTGACATCCCGCGCGAAGAATACCGGCTCTCGGGGGATCGTCGGACGTCGCTAGCAATGCTGTGTCGCCGGATATGGTGATCGCCATGCTCGCCGATTCCCTGCGCGCCGCGTATCGGGACCGGGATGTTCCGGCAGTTGTGGAGGGCATCGAGAGTTGGATCGAGCGTTCCAGCGCCGGCCACGCGGATTCCCCAACGTACGATCACACCGCAACAGTCAATGATTATTACGACCTGTGCAACAGATTCATGTTGTTTGGCTGGAGTGAGTCCCTGCAGTTTGCGCCCTTGGCGCACGACGAGACGTTGGCGCAGGCCATTGCTCGCCACCAGCGGCTGATGATCGCCAAGCTGAGGCTTCAGGAGGGGATGCAGGTTGTCGACGTCGGGTGCGGATTCGGCGCGCTGATGCGTCGTCTGGCACGGGAGGCCGATGTCAGGGTGGTTGGAATCAACAACAACGAGCACCAACTCGAGCAGGTGAGACTCCGCAACCGCGAAGCCGGCCTGGATGGGAAGATCGACTGCCTCAGATGCAACATCATGGACATGAGCAGCATTGAGGATGCTTCATTCGACAGGGGTTATGCCATCGAGTCGACGTGCTATGCCCCCGACCGGGTGAAGGCATTCGCAGAGATCTTTCGCCTCCTGAAGCCCGGAGCGTTGTTCTGGGGTCAGGAGATGTGCCTGACCGACGACTTCGATCCGACCTCCGGGGAACACCAATCCATCAAGCAGGACCTCATGCGATACATCGTGTTGAAGGAGATCCCCGCCTTCGCGGAGGTCAATCGGGCGCTCGAGGCGGCCGGATTCGAGATTCTCGAGGCCGCTGACAGGAACGTCGGCGAGGTCCCCTGGTACGCGCCCATGGAAGGCCGCTACGGGGGTTGGCGCCGCGCGCTCGTCCGCGTCCCGATGGGCCGCAGGGTTGTCATGGAGGCGATCAGGCTGGCGGAGATCCTGCGGATCTTCCCGCGCGGTTCGGCCAAGGTCGTCGGCCTCATGAATCGATCGGCTGAGGCCTATGTCAGCGGGGGGAAGGCAGGGATCTTCACGCCCTTGTACTGCTTCCTGGCCCGGAAGCCGGCCTAGGTTCCCGAGCGGACGACGTCACTTCCGTCGGTGCCGGTCCGCCACCGGCACAAGCATGCCAAACGCCGTTGGTGGTGGTGGACGACGCGTCCCGTGCGCCCTCGCCCTGGCCCGCAGCCCCTAACGTGGCGTTGTGTTCGTGCGGCGCGTCTGCATCGTGCTGGCGGGGTTCGTATTCCTGGCCGCGGCCTGTTCGGGAGCCGATGAGCAGCCGGCCGACCGCGCCGCGCCGCCGGCCGAGTTGGGCTCCGCGGTCGCCGAGCCGGGGGACGGTGGCAGTGACGTGCCGCCGCCCGCTCCTGATCCGTCGCCCGCCGCCGGCTCGGACTCGGAGGGCGCGCCCGTCCCGGATGCGGCGCCTGACCCGAGCGGGCCCGATCCGGATGCCCTGCCGGCGCCGCCGGCCGGTGTCGCCGAGGACGTCGTCGAGTTGGAGCCGGCCAACGGCGCCGGATCGGTCACTGAAGTGCAGGAGACCGCTGACGGCCCCTCGGAGCCGGATGGAGCCGGCCTGCACCCGATCGAGCGGGCCACCCTGCGGAACTTCCGTGGCTACGAGTTCCCGGCGGCACCTGACGTGCCGTCGGGTCCGCTCGGGCAGACCGCCGTCGACGACCTTGAGATCATCTGGTCCGGACTCACGAGCGAGGTCGACATCGGCGCGATCGCGCGACTCGGGCAGTCCACGGACGCCAGGTTGGGCTGGATACTCTCCGACCTGCTCCGGTTCTTCTACTACGGCCCGGTCCACGAAGAGGCGGTCGCCGCCTTCGAGAGCGTGACGGGGGTGAGCCTGGCGGACGATCCGGTGGCCGCCCGCAGCCCATGGCAGTCCGTCACCGACCACCTGTTCGCCTGGGATCTGCCCGCCTTCGACGGCTACGTCGACTACAAGGAGCGGCTGTTCACGCTGGTGGAGCCGGGTTGGCAGCCGTTCTTCGACGATCGCGACTCCAACATCGACTGGCGATTCGTGAGTTGGGGAGGTGTGCGGATCGACGACCGCCCGCTCGGCGACCCGGAGCGTTGTATCCGGGGCTGCATCCCGGCTCGCGACGACCCCCCGGTGACCGACGCCGCCGGCGGCTCGTGGTATCCCGACGACCGCATCGTGTTCGCAGTCGTGATCGGCGGCGAGGCCCGGGCTTACCCGAAGAACTTCATGGAAATCCACGAGATGGTCAACGACACGCTCGGGGGACGCAGGATCGGCTTCCCCTACTGCACGCTGTGCGGCTCCGCCCAGGCCTACTTCACCGACGACGTTCCAGCCGGCGTCGAGACACCCGTGCTCAGGACCTCAGGGCTGCTCTCGCGGTCCAACAAGGTGATGTACGACCTCGTCACCAAGTCGGTGTTCGACACCTTCACCGGCGAGGCGGTCTCCGGCCCGCTGCGCGAGCAGGGGGTCGTGCTGAACCAGGCGACCGTCGTCACCACCACCTGGGGCGAGTGGAAGGCGGCCCACCCCGACACGACGATCGTCGCCCGGGACGGGGGGATCGGCCACCACTACCCGCTCGACCCGCTGCGCGGCCGTGACGACGACGGCCCCATCTTCCCCGTCGGCGACGTCGACGGACGCCTCGGCGTCCACGACCAGGTCTTCGGCGTGGTCCTCGAGGACGGGACGCCCGTCGCGTTTCCCGTGGAAGCCGCCGCCGCCGTCCTCGAAGCCGGCGGGGCCGTGGAACTCGGCGGTGTCACGCTTCGCCTCGACGGCGGGGGTGTGCGCGCCGTCGACGCGGCCGGCAACGAGATCGAGGGCCACCAGGCGTTCTGGTTCGCCTGGAGCCAGTTCATGCCCGACACGCTCCTCTGGGAGTCCTGAGCCCGACCCGCCGCGCTCTGAGCCCACGCCCGGCATCCTCAGTCGCGTTCATAGAGATCTAGGAATCATGCGATAATCGCATCTTACTTGCTCTATGCTTGCAACATGACTGGGGCACACCGAGGAGCGACTATGACGGAGGGGACAGTTGGCGCGCGGATTTGCGCAGCTCGAAAGGCGGCGGGTCTGTCGCAGCGGGAGTTGGCGGCGAGGGTCACGGCGGCTGACAGGGTGGATGCGTTGAGCCCGAGCGCTCTCAGCCGGATCGAATCCGGCCACCGACGGGTGGCCAGCCACGAACTGGCGGAACTCGCCGACCTGCTCGGCGTGGCCGTCGACGACCTGCTCGGGACGAGGAAGCGGTCAGCAGCCCTTGTACTGGCAGCTCGCGTCACGCAAGTGTCGCCCGCGGACTACCGGACGGTTGCAGAACGTGCACGTCAGGTCCTGGAGGCGGACGATCTGCTGAGCCGGATCGTGCCGGCTGGGGCACCGCTCTCGATGTCCTCTGTACCGCATGGCGACGTGTCGGTCACCAAGGACGGCGGGAGGGAGCTGGCGAAACGGGCACGAGAGGCCCTGGGTCTGGGCGATGGTCCGATAGGAGATCTCACCGCGATCATCGAGGAGCACATCGGCGCGCACGTCCTGGTCGAGCCGCTCCCGCCCGGCGTTCACGGGTTCTGCGCGGTGTGCCCGTCGGCGGATGGATTGCCGGCGGCAGCGGTGATAATCGTCAACGGGGACGACGTGTCGGGACGCCAACGGTTCACCCTCGCGCACGAGTTGTGTCACCTCCTTGCCGACGACCCGGTCGATGTGGAGGTGCTGTCCAGCCAGACCGAAAAGAGCCCGGCAGAGCATCGCGCTGATGCATTCGCCGTCGCGTTCCTCGCGCCGGAAGAAGGCGTCCGGCGGGCCGTGGGGAGCCAGCCGTTCGACGAAGCTCTGATCCGACGGATGAGCCGTCTCTTCGGAATGAGCCATCAGGCGATGACCCGACGACTGGAGGAGGTGGGGTCGGTCCGCTTCCTCAGCAAAGACCACGCCCTCGACGTTGCCCTCCGCGCCTCGCTGCTCGCAGAGAACGGTGAGGAGACGACGAAACGCCGGCCGCCGGTGCGGCTCCTGGAGCGGTCGCTGCGCGCCTATGACGAGGGTCGGATCGGAATCGGTCTCGTCGCCGACATCCTCGGTGACGAAGACACCGTCGTCCTCGCCGAGCGCCTGCAGTCCGACGGGCACGGTCCCCCTGAACCTGCTCCTGATGCATGGGCGCTTGCATGACCGAGCGCCGGTTCGTGTTCGATACGGGCCCGCTGCTCTGCTTCGGCGGGTTCCCCGCCGGGGCCCAGCTGTTGGCCGGCAGATATCACGGACGGGCGTTGACGACCAGCGACGTCGACCGGGAATTGCGGGGCCTGCGCCAGAGCCCGAAGCCGCTCGTCGCCGACGCGGCAGGTCGCTGCGTTCAGAAGTTCGGTTGGATCGAGCGGCGTGCGTTCGACAACCCCGATGACGTCGAGGCGCTGCGCGACCTACGTGATCGGCTGGGGACGTTCCAGCGAGCGGAGAGAGATGTCCCCGAGTCCAGCCGAGTCGACTTCGGCGAGTGCTCCGTGCTTCTGCTCGCTGAACGCCTGACAGCAGAGGGATCCGATGTGGTCGCGGTCATCAACGAAGACCCGGGCCGGCGATTGGCGCGGTCGTTGGACATCCCATCGGTGTGCTTCGCCGAGGTCTTGAAGGCGATGTGCATCGACGGCGCGCTCACGACGGCTGCGGCCTTCAACGGTTGTCAGAAGCTCAAGCGAGGGTTCGTGGATATCGGCGACATCGTTGAGTCACCGCAGTACTTCGAGGAGGCTCCGGCCGCCTGAGCGCTGCCGGAGTCCGCTGAGTCAGGCAGCGAGGGGGCGGCCGAAGGGGAGTTGCTCGAGCCAGGTGGACAGGAAGCTCTCGGCGTGGTGGCAGGCGCCGAGGAAGGCGCCCTCGGGGTGGCCGGCGGTCTCCCGCACCAGGCTCGTGATGGCCTCGGTGGCGGCGGCCTCTACCGCCTCGGCGGTGACGGCGTCGCCCTCGAGGCCGGCCAACTCGCCGGGCCAGGCGGCGAACAGCGGTCCGGCCAGGCAGACGAAGTCGGCCAGCATCAACGCGCCGCCCGCCTGCAGGATCACGAGCGCCCGCGTGGTGAACGGGATGGGATGCAGGCAGGCGACCGCCGAGACCTCCAGGCCATCGGCGACCTGGTGGTTGAGGACGCCCATCTTGGAACCCACCAGCAGGACATCGTCGGCCGCCGCCCACACGTCGCCGGGCTCGGAGCAGGCGCCGTCCAGATGCTCCACGAAGCCGGCCCCATGGGCCGCCCACGCCTCACCGATGGCGGCGGCATCGAGCCCTGCGCCGTCCGGGGCCGCGCAGAAGCCCTTCTCGGTGGCGACTCCCGCAAGCACCGCCCCTTGTTCGGTCGCGGCCGTGGCGGCGGCCACGCCGGCGGGACCGCAGCCCTCGACCACGATCCGGCGACCCTCCAGCCCGTCCAGCGCCGCCGCGGCGGCGGCCACCGCACCGCTGCCGGTCAGGCGCTCGGCGAGGCTGATCCCCCCTTCGGTGCTGAGGCGGATCGCATGGCGCGGGTCATGTGCCTGAAGCGGCTCCAGGTCGGCCGCGCTGAGGCCTTTGCCGGTGTCGGGCAGGAACTCGCCGGTACTCACCCAGGGCTCACACTCGGCCACGAACGCCGCGACCGCGTCACTGTGCCCGTCGGGCCGGGCGTTGATGCCCCCCGATGCGCCGGAGCGCTGCATGCCGACGGTGGCGAAGCCGTAGGTGGCCGAGCGGGCCAGCTCCCGAGCGCCACTCGGCAGTATCTTCGGTGCCAGCCGTACGAGGCCCGAGGATCCGGGAGCATCGTCGAGGTCGACGATGACGAATCCGTCGGTGCTCGAGAGCTTTCGTGTTCCCATCTGCCGGCCCAGGTGCCTAGCCGTCGCCGGAGGCCTCACCGGGAGCATCGTCGTCGGCAGTGAGATCCTCCAGACCGGCCACGATCTCGGTCACCTGCGTCTCCGCTGCCACGAGGCGCTCGCGGCAGAAGCGGAGCAACTCGGCGGCCCGGTCCACGTGGGCGGCGAGGGCGTCAACGTCCACGTCGGGGGCCTCGAGGGCGTCGAGGATCTTCTGCAGTTCGGCCAGGGCGGCGGCGTAGCCGTCGGCGGAGGCCTGGTCCGGCGTGCTCTCAGTCATGGTCGCTCCCGGTCGTCTCGGAGGGCGTGACCGCCTCGGCGGTGCTGGTGACCGTCCCGTCACTCATCCGGGTTCGCAGGGTAGCGCCGGGCATGATGCCGGTGACCGACCGCAGCAGCCGCCCGGAGCCGTCGGTCGTGATGCTCCAGCCCCGCTCCAGCGCCCGCTGCGGGTCGTAGGCGCGTGCCTGCACCTCGAGCCCGGCGAGTTGAAGGCGGGCGCGCTCTGCGCAGTGGCGCGCCGCTCGGTCGATGGCCAATGCGAGTCGCCGCACGTCGTTGCGAGCGCTCCGGCACGAGGTCACCACGGCGGCGCCGGTCCGCCGGCCGGCGGCATCGAGCAGGCGCCGGTCAGCCGCCAGTCGGGCGGTGGCGGCACCCTCGATGCCTCGCCAGAGGTCGAGCGTGGCTCGATCGAATCGCCCAGCACGCTCGACGAGTGCAGCCGCGCAGGCGGTGGGGGTGTTGCAGGCGGTGTGTGCCACGACGTCCGCCACGGATTTGTCGATCTCGTGGCCGATGCCGGTCAGCACCGGCACCGCACGCGCTGTCACCGCATGCGCCACCGCGCCGCTGTCGAACGGCGCCAGTTCGGTGCGGGCTCCTCCGCCCCGCACCAGGGCGATCACCTCCGCGCCGTGCTGCTCGGCCAGTGCCAGCGCCGCGGCGATCCTCTGCTCGCTGCCGAAGCCCTGCACGGGGGTGTCGACGACGAGTATCTCCCAGCCGATCCCGCTGGCTGCCAGAACGTCCCGGAAGTCGGCCTCGGCAGCGCTGCCCGCGCTGGTCACCAGGCCCACCCGCAGCGGCAGGGTCGGTAGCGGGAGAGCCCTGTTGCGTTCCAGCAGGCCGGCGGCCTTCAGTTCGACCAGCAGCCGGTCCCGCTCGTCGGCCAGCCTGCTGAGCGTGTAGGCGGGATCGATGGCCTTCATCTGGAGCTGCAACTGGCCGCGGGCCCCATAGATCGAGACCTGGCCACGGATCCGCACCTCCACGCCGTCAACCATCTGCCCCGCGGCCCCCGGGCCGAGAATCCGGTTCACGATCTTCCGGTACCAGTCGAACAGCACGACGGGCAATACGGCCTCGGGGGATTTCTCGGCCGGTGCCGGCGTCACCAGGTCGAAGTAGACGTGGCCCTTGCGGGATCGGCGGTTGAGGTTGCGGATCTGGCCCCTGATCCAGACCTCGTCGGGGAAGGCATCCTCGACGATGTCTCTCAACTGTCCGACAAGTTCGGCCACCTCGTAGGTGATCGCGTCGCCGTCGCGCGCCTCCGGAGCGTCGCCGGCCAGGCCGTCGGGCTCCGGGCTCACCGGTTCGCCTCGGCGCGTACCAGCGTGCGGTACAGCTTGGCGTAGAGCCCGTCGATGGCCAGGAGTTCATCGTGGCGCCCCTGCTCGACCAGCCGCCCCTCATCGAGCACGACGATCCGGTCGGCGGACGTGATCGTGGACAGGCGGTGCGCGATGACGAAGGAGGTGCGTCCGTCCAGGCCCGACGCAAGCGCCGCCTGCACGGCGGCCTCGTTCTCGCTGTCCAGGTGGCTGGTGGCCTCGTCCAGGATCACGATCGCCGGGTCCTTCAGCAGCATCCGGGCGATGGCCAGGCGCTGCTTCTCACCGCCCGAGAGGCGGTAGCCCCGCTCGCCCACGAGAGTGTCGAACCCCTGCGGCAGACCCTCGATGACCTCCAGGATCCCGCCGGCTCGGCAGGCCTGGTCGATCTCACCGGCGGAGGCGTCGGGGCGGGCGTAGCGCAGGTTCGCCTCGACGGTGTCGTGGAACAGATGAGGGTCCTGCGGCACCACGCCGACGGCGGCGCGCAGCGACTCGCCCGTGACCTCCCGCACGTCGCGTCCATCGACGGCGATGCTGCCCTCGTCGGGGTCGTAGAGCCGCAGCAGCAGGGCGGTGAGGGTCGTCTTGCCCGCGCCCGACGGCCCCACCAGCGCCACCAACTCGCCCGGGGCGATGTCCAGGCTCACGCCGTCCAGCGCCGGGCCCGCGGGCTTGTCGCCGTTCGCCGACGGATCCGGTGTCGCAGGGGCCAGCGACGCCAGGGCGGCCGTGTCAGTCGGCGGGTACGTGAATCGCACGTCCCGCAGTTCCACCCTGCCCCGGGGCCGCGGCAGGGGGCGGGCACCCGGCCGGTCGGGCACGGCGTTCGGCGTGTCCAGCACCTCGAAGACCCGCTCGAAGGACACGATCGCCGTCATGATGTCCACGCGGGCGTTGGTGAGGCTCGTCAGGGGCTGGTAGATCCGGATCACCAGCAGGCCCATGGCTGCCAGGGTGCCGATGGTGACCGAGCCGGAGATCACCAGATGGCCGCCGACCCAGTAGACGGCGGCCGTGCCGACGGCCCCGAGCAGCACGAGAGCGATGAAGAACACCTGGGCGTGCATTGCCGTGCGCACCCCGAGGTCGCGCACCTTCCCCGCCTTGTCGGCGAAATCCTCCCGCTCGGCGTCGTGGCGGCCGAACAGCTTCACGAGCAGGGCTCCGGCGACGCCCAGCCGCTCGGTCATGAGGGAGTTCATCTCGGCGTTGTGCTGCATCTGCCGGCGGGTCAGCGCCTGCAGTCGCCGGCCGACCCGCTTGGCGGGGATCACGAACAGGGGCAACAGCGCCAGGGCCAGCAGCGTGAGCCGCCAGTCCAGGATGATGAACATCGTCAGCAGGGTGATCAGGAGAACGCAGAAGTTGGACACGAGCTGCCCCAACGTGCCGGTCATGGCGCGCTGGGCCCCGATGACGTCGTTGTTGAGCCGGCTGATGAGCGCGCCCGTCTGCACGCTGGTGAAGAACGACACCCCCATCCGCTGCACGTGGTCGTAGAGCGCCACGCGCAGGTCGAAGATGAGCCCCTCGCCGATGCGCGCCGACCACCAGCGCTCGAAGAAGGCCAGCAGCGCCGTGGCGAACGCCGCCGCCAGGATGACACCCGCCAGCAGGTTCACGTAGCCCCGATCCGAGTTGACGATGGCGTCGTCGATGATCTCCCGGAACAGCAGCGCCGGCACCTGGCTCAGCAGCGCGCCCAGCAGGATGGCGACCACGAACAGCGCGATCATTCGCTTGTAGGGGACTGCGAAGCCCAGCACCCGCCGCGCCACGGCGCGGTCCAGCGTGCGCCCCTTCACCGCCTCGGCGTCACGCCCGAGCGCCGCGTGGAAGCCCCAGTCCATGCCGCCAGGTTAGGGACCTCTCAGGGAGGTCGGCCGGTGTGGTCGGGAGGTCAACTCGAACGTCGACCAGGTGAAATGGTCCGCTCTGCTGTCATAGCCTGCGCATACGGTGGTGCGTATGCCGACGAAGCACCCTGGCGCCGTGCAGGATGCCGTCCAACGTTCTCGCCGTGAGGTTCGGCGCAGCCGACGCAATCCATGGTCCCTCGGGTCTTCCCAGGAGCGGCTGGTCGCCGTGGCCGGTCGGATCCTCCAGGACGGTCCTCTGGCCTCGGTGTCCCGTGCCGAGAGGCGGCTATTGCACACAGCGCGGGCAGAGACCGTCAGCGAAGAGGTCGCAGAGGCGATCCGCGAGAGCATTTTCACCGGCAACGATCCCCTCGGAGAAGCCTTCCTCCATCTGCGGAGTCTCGCCGAACGTAGAGAATCGGGGGCGATCTACACGCCGCACCCGATCGTCAACTCGATGGTGGCGTGGTTGTCCCAGGAGCCCGCCATCGGGCGGATTGTTGATCCGGGGGCCGGCTCGGGACGGTTCACGCTGGCCGCGGGGCGGGCCTTCACCGGCGCACGTCTCGTCGCCATCGAATCCGATCCTCTCGCTTTGCTATTGCTGCGAGCCAACCTCACGGCCGCTGGTTTGGCGGAGCGATCGGAGGTCGTCAACGGCGACTATCGCCGTCTTCGGTTGGCTAAAGCGAACGAAGAAAGCGGACCGACCGCTTTCGTGGGTAACCCGCCGTACGTCCGGCATCATCTCATCGAGCGCCGCTGGAAGGAGTGGCTCCACGGCGAGGCGAACCACCTTGACCTACCCGCGAGCGGGCTCGCCGGATTGCACGTGTACTTCTTCCTCCAGACCGCTCTGCTCGCGGCACATGGCGACATCGGAGTGTTCGTGACGTCGGCCGAGTGGCTGGACGTCAACTACGGCAAACTCGTGCGCGCGCTGCTCGTGCGCCATCTTGGCGTGGAGTCGATTCACCTCGTTGATCCCGCGGCTCTGCCGTTTGGCGATGTTGCCACGACGGCGGCGATCACGTGCTTCCGAGTCGGTCGTGCCAGGCGCTCTGTCGGCTTCCGGAAGGTGGCAACAATCGGCGATCTCGGCGCGTTGGAGGGAGGAGGCAGTGTTAGCCGGAACCGGCTGCAGGCGACGTCCCGCTGGACTCCTCTCCTCGCGGCTCCGAAGCGCCCACCGGAGGGCTACATCGAGTTGGGCGAACTCTGTCGCGTTCATCGCGGCACGGTGACGGGCGCCAACGGCACGTGGATCACCGACCAGGACGATGCAAGGCTTCCCGTGTCGGTGCTGTTCCCAGCCGTGACGAGGGCACGAGAATTGTTCGCCGCCGGTGCTCGCCTGGAGTCGCTCGATGGACTGCGATGCGTGATCGATCTGCCCGAGGACCTCGATGAGTGCGATCCGTCCGAGAGGCGTGCCGTGGAGCGCTTCCTCCGCGTCGCCCGCGCGAACAACGTGCCCGAGGGTTACATCGCGCGGCATCGGAAGTGCTGGTGGTCGGTCGGTCTCCGCTCACCGGCGCCCATCATCGCCACCTACATGGCTCGTCGCCCGCCTGCGTTCGTCCGGAACCCTGTCGGCGCGCACCACGTCAATGTGGCGCATGGGTTGTATCCCCGGGAGCCGATGACTTCGGTGATCCTCGACCGGCTGGCCGACGCGCTCTCGACATCGGTCACGACCGACGGAGGCCGCATCTACGCCGGCGGTCTGACCAAGTTCGAGCCGGGTGAGATGGCCCGCTTGGCCGTCCCGAGCGTCGACCTTCTCGTCGCGGAAGAGGTTGCCGCCTAGATGGGATTGCCGCCACCGAGATGGACGGCTGCACAACTCGAGACAGCGGCAGCCGACGCGACAGAGGGCTTCCGCCAACAGCGGCTGGCCGAATCGAGGCGGACCTATCTGGAGCAGATCGATCGCTATCGCCGGGAGGTGGAGGAACTCTTTGCAGCTACCGACGATCTCCGTGACGTCGCCGGGCTGCAAGCCGAACTCTCCTCGGGCGGGGCGCGCCTTGAGGCAATCAGATATCTGGCCGGACCTCCGATATCGGCTGACGATCTGCGCGTGATTGCGGGCACGTCCCTGTCGCCTTCGCGATTGGTGGCGGAGCCGGCTGTCGGCCACCGGATCATCGAGACGATCATGCAGTTGCTGGACCGTGATCGCTTCCCGTGGATTGAAGACGGCCGCGCGCCGACGGTGGATGAGCGCGCCGCCGCGGTGGGCGGCACGTCAAGCCTGCTGGCGGCGTCCCGGCTACAGACGATGCGGCGCAACGAGTCCAGAGTCGACCAGGAGAACGCGGTCAAGGAGAAGTTGCGTCAGGGAGGCCTCGAGGAAGTTGCACCGCGAACAATCAGTTCCGTTCGACCGTTCCGGCTGCAGTCCTGTCCGGCGTGTACGAAGTGCGGCATCTCGTACAGGCTCAGGACGCCGGACTGACAATCTTCTGGACGCACGACATCGAAGAGCTTGTTGCGTTCGTGCTGGAGACGAAGACAGCCGACAAGTCGTAGGAAGCCTGCAGGCCGGGCGCGGAGGCGGTGTCCACCGTGCCCGCGGGTCTGTCCGGCGCTTGATGGATTCCGGCTTTCGCCGGAATGACGGCGGTTGTCGGGGTGGCGGGTTCGCTCGGCGCCGGTGTTCAGCCGGCGTCGGCGGCGCGGGCCTCGGCCACGCCGGCGATGGCGGCGATGACCCTTCCGTAGCCGGTGCAGCGGCACAGGTTGCCCGAGATGGCCTCACGGATCTCCAACTCGGTGGGCGCCGGGTTGCAGGCCAGCAGATGGTCGGCGGCAACGATGAGGCCCGGAGTGCAGAAACCGCACTGCACGGCGCCATGATCCACGAACGCTTGCTGGATGTCGGTGAGATCGCCGTCGTCGCCGAGGCCCTCCACGGTGACGATGTCCCGCCCCACCGCGGCCGCCGCCAGCATCATGCACGAGCAGACCGGCAAGCCGTCGGCGAGCACCGTGCACGATCCGCACTCGCCCTGGTCGCAGGCGTTCTTCGTTCCCGGCAGGCCGAGGCGTTCGCGCAGTACGTAGAGCAGGCTCTCCCCGAGCCAGGCATCGGCCACGTCGCGGTCGGTGCCGTTGACGCGCAGCGTGTAGTTGAGCGTCGTCTCGCCTCCGGAGGCTCGGTGCTCGCTCATGAGAGGACCCTGGCCAGAGCGCGCCGGGCCATGACGGCGACGGCGTGGCGCCGGTAGTCGGCCGTGCTGCGGTGATCGTCGATGGGGCTGGATACCGCCGCCACCAACTCGCCGAAGCGCACCAGGACATCGTCGGGGGGCGCCGCCGACGAGTCCCAGTCGACGGCATCGGCAATCCACTCCTCCGCCTCGGCGGCACGTACCGGCACCGGGGAGACCGAGCCGAGCGCGACGCGCACGTTGCGTCGCGCGCGGTCCAGGACCAGCGCCACCGTGGCCACCGAGATGACCATGGCGTTACGCGTGCCGACCTTCAGGAACTCCTGCGGACCGTCGATCACCGGCACCGTCACACTGCGGATCACCTCGTCGGGCGCCAGGGTGCTCCGCTTGGGGCCGATGATCAATTCGTCGAGGCCCACCTGGCGCGTGCCGCGCACCGAGCAGATCGTGACGCGGGCATCCAGCGCCGCCAGAGGGGGCAGGGTGTCGCCTGCGGGCGAGGCAGTGGCCAGGTTGCCGCCGAGCGTGCCTGCGTTGCGGATCTGGGGTGAGCCGACGGTCCGGGCGGCCTGCGCCAGCGCCGGCACGTAGGCGGCGAAGAGCGGGTGCTCCATCTCGGAGTAGGTCAAGGCCGCGCCCATCTCGACGGCTCCGTTGTGGCGTCGCCAACCGGTCAATTCGGGGACGCGGTCGATGGCGATGACCGACGTCGGTCGCCTGTGGCTGTAGTTCACCTCGACCATGAAATCGGTGCCACCGGCGAGCAGGCTGGCCGACGGATCGGCCGCCAGCAGGTTGCACACCTCCTCGAGGGACTCCGCGACGCGCACACTCATTGCACCATGATGCCCGTCGCGATGGTCGAACGCACGTCTGGAGGCGAACTTCCGACGGCTTCGAGCAATGTGGGGCGCGGGGGATTTGGCGCAATCGCGGGGTGATATCATTTCTGCTTCCCCTGCCCCGGCCGGCAGTGGGTCATACGAGACGGTCCCGCGCCCGGCACCGGCGGCGGGTGGTAGATCGGAGACGTCATGGACAACGTCGTACGTGCTGCTCTCGTGCAGCAGTCCTGGACGGGCGACGCGGATTCGATGGTCGAGGCGCACATGGCGCGGGCCCGCGAGGCGGCCGCCGAGGGGGCGCAGGTGATCTGCTTCCAGGAGCTGTTCAACGGCCCGTACTTCTGCCAGGTGCAGGACGACTCGTTCTACGCCACCGCCGAGGCGGTGCCCGACGGCCCCACCACCCGGCTGGCCTGCGAGCTGGCCGCCGAACTGGGCATGGTCATGGTCCTGCCGCTGTACGAGGAGGAGCAGCCCGGGGTGCTGTACAACACCGCGGCGGTCATCGACGCCGACGGCACGTACCTGGGGAAGTACCGGAAGACGCACATCCCCCAGGTGAAGGGGTTCTGGGAGAAGTACTACTTCCGACCGGGGAACCTCGGCTACCCAGTGTTCGACACGGCGGTCGGCAAGGTGGGCGTGTACATCTGCTACGACCGTCACTTCCCGGAGGGGTGGCGCGCCCTCGGCCTCGGCGGGGCCCAGATCGTCTTCAACCCCTCGGCCACCAGCCGGGGCCTGTCGGCCTACCTCTGGAAGCTGGAGCAGACCGCTTCGGCGGCGGCGAACATGTACTACGTCGGCGCCATCAACCGGGTGGGCGTCGAGCCGCTGGGCGCCAACGACTTCTACGGCACGTCCTACTTCGCCAACCCCCGGGGCCAGTTCGTGGGCGAGGTGGCCTCGGATTCCGAACCCGAGGTCATCGTCCGCGACCTCGACTTGGACCTCATCGGCGAGGTCCGCAACCAGTGGGCGTTCTACCGGGACCGCCGTCCCGACGCCTACGACTCGCTGGTGGCCGGCTAGCGCGCCGTCGAGCCGGAGGAGGGAGAGGTCCGTGGCCGAAGAACTGCTCGCCCGCCATCGCGCGGTGATGCCGAGTTGGCTCGCCCTCTACTACGAGGAGCCGATCGAGTTGACCCGCGGCGAGGGATGCCGCGTCTGGGACAGCGAGGGCCGCTGCCACCTGGACTTCTTCGGCGGGATCCTCACGACGATGACCGGCTACAACGTGCCGGAGGTGATCGAGGCCATCCGGACACAGGCCGGCAGGATGCTGCACACCTCCACCCTGTACCTCATCGAGCCGATGGTGGCGCTGGCGGAGAAGATCGCCGGACTCAGCGGCATCGCCGACGCCAAGGTGTTCTTCACCACTTCGGGTACCGAGGCCAACGACGCGGCCCTCCTGCTGGCCACCAACCACCGCTCCAGCCACGAGATCCTGGCGCTGCGCAACAGCTACCACGGCCGCTCGTTCACCACCCAGGCCATCACCGGCAACCGCTTCTGGTCGGCCTCGCGGCTCTCGGGCCTGTCGGTCAGCTTCATCCACGGCGGCTACCGGATGCGCAGCCCCTGGCCCGATCACGACGACGAGTCGTACACCGCCGCCTGTACCCAGGACCTGCGCGAGGTCATCGACATGTGCACGACGGGGCACGTGGCCGCCCTCATCGCCGAGCCGATCCAGGGCGTGGGCGGCTTCGCGGCGCCCCCCGACGGGTTCTTCGGCGCCATCAAGGAGGTGCTGGACAGCCACGGCATCCTGTTCATCAGCGACGAGGTGCAGACCGGCTGGGGGCGCACCGGCGAGCACTTCTGGGGTTATCAGGCCCATGGCATCCAACCCGACCTCCTGACCTTCGCCAAGGGGGTGGGCAACGGCCTGGCGCTGGGCGGCGTGGTGGCCCGCGCCGAACTCATGGACAGCCTCGGCGCCAACTCCATCTCCACCTTCGGCGGCAACCCGCTGGTCTGCGCGGGCGCGCTGGCCAACCTGGAGTATCTCCTGGACCACGATCTGCAGACCAACGCCGCCAAGATGGGCAACCGCCTGCGCCTCGGGCTCGAGCCCGTGGCCGAGGCGACACCGGAAATCGCCGAACTGCGCGGCCGCGGCCTGATGCTGGCGATGGAGTTCAACCATCCGGGCGGCCGCGATCCGCATGCGGCCGCCGCCGCGGCGGTGCACGAGGGCGCCCACCGGCGCGGCCTGCTGATCGGCAAGGGCGGGCTGTACGGCAACGTCCTGCGCATCGCCCCGCCGCTGTGCGTCACCGACGCCGAGATCGACGAAGCCGTCGACATCCTGGCGGCCGCGGCCGCGGACCTTCGCTAGCGCACGAGGAGGGCCGGCAGCCGTCACGACCGAATTGCAGCTGGGGCGCCGCCCCGCCGACCACTGAACAGGAGGACGCCATGCGCACGCTCATCGCCGACGGGACGGTCGTCAGCGCCACCGGACGCGTCCGGGCCGACGTGGTGGTGTCGGGGGAGGTGATCGAGGCCGTGGTCGCCCCCGGCAGCGAGATCGTCGAGAGCCTGCGGCGCAGCGGCGAGACGCGCCTCATCGACGCCACCGGCCGCTACGTGGTACCCGGCGGCGTCGACGTCCACACCCACATGGAGTTGCCCTTCGGCGGCACCTACGCCTCGGACACCTTCGAGACCGGCACCCGCGCCGCCGCCCACGGCGGGACCACCACCATCGTCGACTTCGCCGTGCAGCGCGAGGGCGAGGACGTGCGCGAATGCCTCGACGCCTGGTTCGCCAAGGCCGAGGGGCAGTGCGCCATCGACTACGGCTTCCACATGATCCTGGGCGGCATCGACGAGCGCTCGCTGAAGGAGATGGACACGCTCGTCAACGACGGCATCACCAGCTTCAAGCTGTTCATGGCCTATCCGGGCGTGCTCTACAGCGACGACGGGAAGATCCTGCAGGCCATGCAGCAGGCCCACAACAACGGGGGCCTCATCATGATGCACGCCGAGAACGGCATCGCCATCGACGTCATCGCCGCGCAGGCAGCGGCCCGGGGCCAGACCGACCCGGTGTACCACGGCGTCACCCGGCCGCCGCGTCTGGAGGGCGAGGCCACCTACCGCGCCATCCAGCTGGCGCTGGTGGCGGGCACGCCGGTGTACTTCGTGCACCTGTCGGCCTCCGACGCCCTGGCGCACGTGGCGGCGGCCCGCAACGAGGGCTACAACGTCTTCGCCGAGACCTGCCCGCAGTACCTGTACCTGAACCTGGAGGAGCACCTCGGCGCCCCCGGCTTCGCCGGCGCCGGCTACGTCTGCTCGCCGCCGCTGCGCAGCCGCCACGAGACCCACCACGCCGACCTGTGGCGCGGCCTGCGCACCAACGACCTCTGCGTGGTGTCGACCGACCACTGCCCGTTCTGCATGAAGGAGCAGAAGGAACTGGGCCGCGACGACTTCCGGCTCATCCCCAACGGCCTCGGTGTCGTGGAGCACCGCATGGACCTCATCTACCAGGGTGTGGTGCAGGGCGAGCTGTCGCTGGAGCGCTGGGTGGAGACCTGCGCCACCACGCCGGCGCGCATGTTCGGGCTGTATCCCCGCAAGGGCAGCATCACGCCGGGGGCCGACGCCGACGTGGTGATCTACAACCCCACCGCCACCAGCCGCATCAGCGCCGAGACGCACCACATGAACATGGACTACTCGTGCTTCGAGGGCTTCGAGATCGCCGGAGCGGTGGAGACGGTGCTGTCACGTGGCCGGGTGGTGGTCGACGGCGGCGACTACCTGGGCAGCCGCGGCGACGGCCGGTACCTGCGGCGCAGCCTGTCGCAGTACCTCCTGTGAGTCCGGCCGCCGGCCGACCGGGTGACGACGAACGAGACATGAACAGGGAGCGGACATGAAGCGGATTCATCACTGGATCGACGGGAGGCTCACGCCTGGCACCGGTGACCGTCGCGGCCCCGTCTACAACCCGGCCACCGGCGCCCAGACCGGTGAGGTGGACTTCGCCACCGTCGCCGAGGTGGATGCCGCGGTGGCCTCGGCGCGCGAGGCGTTCGAGATCTGGCGCGAGGTGCCGGTGAGCCGGCGCAGCGAGATCCTGTTTCGCTACCGGGATCTCGTGGACCGCCACCGCACCGACATCGCGCGGCTGCTCACCGCCGAGCACGGAAAGGTGCTCGCCGACGCGGCGGGCGAGGTGAGTCGCGGCCTCGAGAACATCGAATTCGCCTGCGGGGTTGGGCAGCTGCTGAAGGGCGAGCACACCGAGCAGGCCTCGAGCGGCGTGGACGTCTACTCGATCCGCCAGCCGCTGGGCGTGGTGGCGGGAATCACGCCGTTCAACTTCCCGGCGATGGTGCCGATGTGGATGTATCCCAACGCCATCGCCTGCGGCAACACGTTCGTTTTGAAGCCCTCGGAGAAGGACCCCTCGGCGCCACTGTTCACGATGGAGCTGCTGGCCGAAGCCGGGCTGCCGCGGGGCGTCGTGAACCTCGTCCAGGGCGACAAGATCGCGGTGGACCGGCTGCTGGAGCACCCCGACATCGCCGCGATCAGTTTCGTGGGCTCCACGCCGGTGGCGCGGGCCATCTACGAGGCCGGTACGCGCAACGGCAAGCGGGTGCAGGCGCTCGGCGGCGCCAAGAACCACATGGTGGTGCTGCCCGACGCGGACGTGGAACTTGCCGCCGACGCCGCGGTCAGCGCCGCCTACGGCTCCTCGGGCGAGCGCTGCATGGCCATCTCCGCGGTCGTGGCCGTGGGCAGTGTGGCCGAGCCGCTGGTGGCCGCCATCGACGCCCGCCTGGACAAGATCCGCATCGGCGACGGCCTCGAGGATCCCGACGCCGAGATGGGCCCGCTCATCACCGCCGAGCACCGCGACCGCGTGGCGGGCTACATCGACAGCGGCCGGGCAGAGGGTGCCACCGTCGTGCGCGACGGCCGCCCGGACGCCGCCAACCTCGACGGCTACTTCCTGGGTGTGTCGCTGCTGGACCACGTCATGCCCGACATGGCCTGCTATCGCGACGAGATCTTCGGGCCGGTGCTCAGCGTCGTGCGGGTCGACGGCTACGACGAGGCGGTGGAGCTCGTCAACGACAACCCGTGGGGCAACGGTGCCGCCATCTTCACGCGTGACGGCGGCGCGGCGCGGCGCTTCCAGTTCGAGGCCGGCGCCGGCATGGTGGGCATCAACGTGCCGATCCCCGTGCCGGTCTCGTACTACTCCTTCGGCGGCTGGAAGGGCTCGCTGTTCGGCGACACCCACATGTACGGCCCCGAGGGCATCCACTTCTACACCCGCGCCAAGGTGGTCACCAGCCGCTGGCCCGACCCTGCGACCAGCAGCGTCGACCTGGGCTTCCCGCGGAACCGCTGAGCGGCCCGGGCCTCATCGGAGAAAGGAGCCGGCATGGATTTCGGCCTCGTCCTGCAGACCGACCCGCCCGCACGGCGGGTCGTCGACCGCACCGCCCGCGCCGAGGAGCTCGGCTTCAGCCACTCCTACACCTTCGACTCCCACGTGCTGTGGCAGGAGCCGTTCGTGATCTATTCCCAGATGCTGGCGGCCACCGAGAACATGGTGGTGGGGCCGATGGTCACCAATCCCGGCACCCGGGACTGGACGGTGACCGCTTCACTGTTCGCCACCCTCAACGACACATTCGGCGAGCGCACCGTGTGCGGCATCGGGCGCGGCGACTCGGCCATGCGGGTCATCGGCCACAAGCCCTGCACGCTCGCAACGCTGGCCGAGGCGATGGAGGTCATCAAGGGTCTGGCCGAGGGGCGTGAGGTGACCTACAACGGTCAACAGCTGCGGATTCCCTGGCGAGCCGACGGCAGCCTGCCGATGTGGATGGCCGCCTACGGTCCGAGAGCGCTGGCACTGTGCGGTTCCCGGACCGATGGCTTCATCCTGCAACTCGCCGACGTGGACATCGCCGCCTGGACCATCGGTGCGGTGCGGGCCGCCGCCGCCGACGCCGGGCGCGACCCCGACGAGTTGACGATCTGCGTGGCGGCGCCCGCCTACGTGGGCGACGACCTCCCGCACCAGCGCGACCAGGTGCGCTGGTTCGGCGGCATGGTCGGCAATCACGTGGCGGACCTGGTGGCGCGCTACGGCGGCGACGGCTCGGGTGTGCCGCGGGCGCTGACCGACTACATCGAGGGCCGGGAGGGCTACGACTACAGCGAGCACGGCCGCTCGGGAAACGTCCACACGGAGTTCGTGCCCGACGAGATCGTGGACCGGTTCTGCCTCCTCGGTCCGCCCGAGGCACACGTCATGCGGCTCCGGGAACTGGCAGACCTGGGGGTCGACCAGTTCGCCGTCTACCTGATGCACGACCAGCCGGACGAGACGCTGGAGGCGTACGGCGGCATCATCGCCGACATGGCGGGGGCGGGCTGAGAAGACCGTGGCCGACGCCTCGACGACTCGCCGGGCCCGGACCCGCCGGACGCTGATCTTCGCCGTTTTCCTGGTGGTCCTGGCGCTGCTGTACACCGGCTACAAGGCGTTCGGCCAGGCCATCGACGACACCCAGCGGGACTGGTGGGTCGTCGGATCGTTCCTGCCGCGCAGCGACGACAAGAACATGCCACCCGTGCTGGACATCCTGGCGGAGTTCGGCGAGGCCCCCCGTGCGGGCGGCACCACCATCGGCCGGCTCACGCTCGACGGGGCACTGTTCACCCTGCGGGAGGCCGCCGTGGGCTTCGTCGCCGGCACGATCATCGGGCTCGCCATCGCCGTCGTGCTGCTGCAGTCGCGGCGCGCCGAGCGCGGCGTGCTCCCGTACGTGATCGCCAGCCAGACCGTTCCCCTCATCGCAATCGCCCCGATCGTGGTCGTGTGGGGGCGCACGGGCCTCGAGTTCCTGCCGTGGGAGTGGAAGGACTGGATGTCGGTCTCGCTGATCGCTACCTACCTCACGTTCTTCCCGGTCGCGGTGAACGGGTTGCGGGGGCTCCAGTCACCGTCGCCGGAGGCGACCGAGCTGATGCAGTCCTACGCCGCAAGCCGGCGCCAGGTGCTGCGGCGGCTGCAACTGCCGGCATCGCTGCCGTTCCTGTTCCCGGCGCTGCGCATCGCCGCCACGGCCAGCGTCGTCGGCGCCATCGTGGGGGAGATCTCCGCCGGCGTGCGCGGTGGCCTCGGCCGCTTGATCCTGGACTTCGCCGGCAAGTACATCACCGGTCCCGAGCGGCTCTACGTGGCGATCATCGGCGCATGCATCACCGGTCTGGTGGCGGTGGGTGTGGTGGCCGCGGCCGAGCGGCTGCTGCTGACAAGACGCGGGATCGTGGCCCAGTGAACGCCGCGGAGCCGCAGGGAGGAGCCGGAGAGGTGGCGCAGGACCTGGTACTGGAGATCGCAGGACTCGAGAAGACGTTCAATCCCGGCCGGACGAACGCCGTGACGGCCATTTCCGGCCTCGACCTGTCGGTGCGGCCCCGGGAGTTCGTGTCGATCATCGGCCCCTCCGGTTGCGGCAAGAGCACGCTGCTGCGGCTCGTCGGGGGGCTGATCGATCCCACCGCGGGTGACCTGTCCGTCAACGGCCGCAGCGCGCAGGAGGCCCGGCTGGCACGCGACTACGGGATGGTGTTCCAGGCCGCAGGATTGTTGGACTGGCGCTCGGCGATCCGCAACGTGGAACTGCCGCTGGAGTTGATGGGCTGGTCGAAGAGCCGCCGCCGGTCGCGCGCCATCGAGATGCTGGAGCTGGTGGACCTCGGCGGGTTCGTCTCCCACTACCCCAGCGAGCTCTCGGGAGGCATGCAGCAGCGGGTCTCGATCGCCAGGGCGCTCAGCTTCGAGCCGGCGCTGCTGCTGATGGACGAGCCGTTCGGCGCCCTCGATGAGATGACCCGCGAGTACATGCAGACCGAGTTGCTGAAGATCTGGCGCGAGACGGCGACCACGGTCATCTTCATCACCCACTCCATTCCCGAGGCGGTGTTCCTGTCCACCCGGGTCGCGGTGATGTCGCCCCGGCCGGCTCGCATCGCCGCCGAGATCCCCATTGATCTTCCCGATCGCACGCCGGCGGCGCGCGACACGGAGGAGTTCTTCCGCAGTGTCTCGCTGGTGCGGCGCACGCTGCGGTCGGTGGAACGCGAGGAGTCCCCGTGAAGCGTCTGCGCGGCGGCACCTGGCTCCCGCCCACCGTCTTCGGCGCGGCGGCGCTGGTGCTGTGGGAGTTGGTGCTGTGGGCGACCGACCCCGAGGGTTTCGTGCTGCCGCGGCCCAGCGAGATCGCCATCGCGCTGGGCGAGAACATCTCCGACGTGTGGGCGGCCTCGCGGGTCACGGGATTCATCATTCTCAGCGGACTCGCGGGCGGCGTCGTGCTGGGCGCGGTGGCCGCCCTGGTCGTGATCCGCTTCCGGACCGCCAACGAGACCCTGACCCCGCTGGCGGTGGCCATCAACGCCATCCCGATCATCGCCCTGGCGCCGTTGTTCAACAACTGGCTGGGGATCACCTCGCCGCGCTCCAACCAGGCCGTGGTGGTGCTGCTGGTGTTCTTCCCGGTGTTCATCAACACCGTTCGCGGACTCAGCGAGGTGGACGACGAACAGGTCGAACTGATGCAGTCCTACGCGGCGAGCGACTGGCGCATCATGCGCACGGTCCGCATCCCGAACGCGCTGCCGTTCTTCTTCACGGCGCTGCGCCTGGTGGCGTCGCTGGCGGTCATTGCCGCCATCGTGGTGGAGTACTTCGGCGGGCGCCAGGACACCCTGGGCAACATCATCACGCAGAATGCCCAGTTCACAAGGTACGACGTGGCGTGGGCGGCCGTTGTGGCCGGCAGCATCGTGGGCATCGCCCTCTATTTCGCGGCGCTGCTGCTCGAAAGACTCGTGACGGGCCGGTACGCCCGGGCGTCGGCCGCCGCTTGAGCGGTCACGACAGAATCTCGGGGTGGGATCCTCGTACCCCGCCCACCGAGAAAAGGGGAAGACACCAAACATGAAAGGGGAGACGATGAAGACTCCGAAGAAGACGACCACCTGGAGGCTGCTGGCGACCGTCTTGGCCGTCAGCGTCGTCGCGGCGGCATGCGCCGCGGACGACGGAGCTGCTGACGAGGCGGCTGCGGCGATGAGCCAGGCGCAGGCAGCTCAGGATGATGCCGGCATTGCGTCGGCGGAGGCGCAGGCCGCGGCGGCCCAGGCAGGGCAGGCGCAGGCCGCGGCGGACGCAGCGGCGGCCGCGGCGGCATTGGCCCAGGCCACCGCAGAGGGCAACCAGGCGGCCGTCGCCCAAGCCGAGGCCGATCTTGCGGCAGCGCAGGAGGCGGCGGAGGCCGCACGATCCGATGCCGCGGCAGCGCAGCAGGAGGCCGACGAGGCGCGGACCGCTGCCGAGGCCGCCGAGCAGGCCGCAGAGGCCGCAACCGCGGAAGCAGCAGCCATGGGTGGATGCGACGGATTGACCGAGGTCGTCGTACAGCTGCAGTGGTTCACGCAGTCGCAGTTCGCCGGCTACTACGCCGCCCACGACCAGGGCCTCTACGAGGACCTGTGCCTCGACGTGACCATCCTGGAGGGCGGCGTGGAGATCGTCCCGATCCCGGTGCTGGACTCCGGCGGAGCCGACTTCGCCGTGTCGTGGGTGCCGCGGGGGCTGGTGCCCCGCGAGGAGGGTGCCGACGTGGTCAACATCGCTCAGATCTTCGAGCGCAGCGCCACCCTGCAGGTGTCGTGGGCCGATTCGGGCATCGAGGGCGTCGAGGACCTGGCCGGCAAGACCGTCGGCAACTGGGGCTTCGGCAACGAGTTCGAGCTGCTGGCCGGCTTGCGCCGCAATGGCATCGATCCCGACAGCGACGTGACCCTGGTGCAGCAGAACTTCGACATGTCGGCGCTGCTGAACCGGGAGATCGACGCCGCCCAGGCCATGATCTACAACGAGTACGCCCAGGTGCTGGAGGCCATCAACCCCGACACCGGGGAGCTGTACCAGCCCTCCGACCTCGTGGTCATCGACTGGAACGACGTGGGTACGGCCATGCTGCAGGACGCCATCTGGGCCGACGCAGGCCGTCTCGACAGCGACGCCGCCTACCGCGACACCGCCGTGCGGTTCGTACAGGGCACGATGGCCGGTTGGATCTGGTGCCGCGACAACCCCGACGCCTGTGTCGACGTGGTGCTCGACAACGCCCCGACCCTGGGCCGCTCGCACCAGACCTGGCAGTTGAACGAGATCAGCGCCCTGATCTGGCCGTCCAGCAACGGCATCGGCGTGATGGACGAGGATCTGTGGAACCAGACGGTCGACGTCGCGGTGACCGAGGGCATCCTCTCGGCCGAACCGGCAGGTGAGGCCTACCGTACCGACATCGCGCTGGAGGCCATCGCCAACCTCCAGGCTGCAGGTCTGGACACCGACGGCAGCGGCTGGAGCCGCGTCACCGTCGTCCTGAACGAGGGCGGCGAGTAGCCAAACCACTCAGGGAGTCGCCGGCGGTCGATTAGCGGCCGCTGGCGACCCCTCCTGCCGCGTTCCGGGCGGGGATGCCGGTGGCGCTCCGGCGGCCTCGGAATGGCCGCCTGCGCTGTCCCCCGGCATCCCCGCCCTCGCGGTTTGCGGTTGTCCGGGGGCGCTCCGCGTCAGGAGCGGCCCATTGTGTAGAACTCGTCGTTGGGGCGCATGGCGGTGAGGTGGGCCATGCGGTTGGACATGGCGAACAGCGCCGTGATGGCGCCGATGTCCCAGATGTCCTCGTCGCTGAAGCCGTGGGCCCGCAGTTCGTCGTGGTCAGCGGGATCCACCGATCCCGGCTCGTTGCAGAGCTTCAGGGCGAAGTCGAGCATGGCTCGCTGGCGGTCGCTGATGTCGGCCTGGGCGGGGTCGATGGCAACTTGGTCGGCCAGCAGCGGGTCCTTTGAGCGGATCCGCAGCACGGCGCCGTGGGCAACGGTGCAGTAGAGGCAGTCGTTGGCCGCGCTGGTGGCGACCACGATCATCTCCCGCTCGGCGAGCGTCAGCCCGCCCTCGCCGGCCATGAGCGCATCGTGGTAGGCCAGGAAGGCCCGCAGCTCGGCGGGCCGGTGAGCCATCGCCAGGAACACGTTGGGCACGAAGCCGGTCTTCGCCGCCACCTCCTCGATGCGCTCCTGCAGGTCCTCGGGGATGTCGGCCAGATCGGGCACGGGGAACGATGAGATCGGCTGCTCACTCATGCTGCGAGCCTACCCAGCGCCTCTCCGCGGGCTCCCCGGCGATCGGCGGGATATCATGCTGCGTTCACGGAGAGGTGGCCGAGTCCGGTTGAAGGCGCTCCCCTGCTAAGGGAGTAAGGGTCACAAGCCCTTCGTGGGTTCAAATCCCACCCTCTCCGCCACAGTTTCCTCTGACCTGCGGTCTCGCGCTTCGCGCCCGGCGGGTTTCGGAGCGGTGACGCTTAGGCTCGCCCTCGATCATGTCTGAGGGCTTCATTCTCGCCGGACGCCGCCGCGTGTTCTCCACCGCCCAGGGCACGAGACTCGAGCCCTTCGGGTTGGTGGAATGGGCGCTGCTGTGCGGGGTGGCCCTCATCTGGGGATCCTCGTTCCTGTTCATCGAGATCGGCCTGGAGTCGCTGGAGCCGACGGTCGTCACGTGGGTCAGGGTCGCGCTCGGCTTCCTGACCTTGATCGTCGTCCCGGCCACCCGAGTGCCGCTGGACCGAGCCGACTATCCCCGTGTCATCCTGCTCGGACTCATCTGGGTGGCCGTGCCGTCCCTCCTGTTCCCGATAGCCCAGCAACACATCGACTCGGCTCTGGCGGGCATGCTGAACGCCGCCGTGCCGATCTTCAGCACCGTGGTCGCCACAGTGCTGCTCCGGTCGCTCCCCCGCTCCCGCCAGGCCGCCGGCATTGCGCTCGGGTTTGTCGGAACCGTCGGCATCGGCTTGCCCGCTGCCCGGGGATCCTCTGCCGCTGCCTGGGGCGTGCTGCTCGTGGTGCTGGCCACCCTCTGCTACGGATTCGCCCTGAACCTTGCGGTGCCCCTGCAGCAGCGCTACGGAGCGCCGGCGGTGATGATGAGAGCGCTGGGTGTGGCCGCCGTGGCAACCACGCCCTTCGGCCTGGTGGGCCTGGGCGGCTCGCGCTGGAGCACCGGACCGGTCCTGGCGGTCGCAGCGCTGGGAGTCGTCAACACCGGCGTCGCGTTCGTGATCATGGCGGTGCTGGTCGGCAGGGTGGGCGCAACCCGCGGCGGTGTGGCGGTCTACTTCATCCCGCTCGTCGCCATGGTGCTGGGCATCGTGTTCCGCTCCGAGGCGATCCTCCCGCTGCAGTGGGCCGGAATCGCCGTCGTGCTGTTCGGCGCCTGGCTCACCAGCCGCCGCGAGCCCAGAGTCGGTCAGCGCCCACCCCCGGACTGACCGCCCCGCGCTCAGCGGGCCGCTGCAGCGTCGGCCGGCTCGAGACCGATGGGTTCGATACCCAACGACTCATAGGTCGCCATGGGGAAGTAGTCGATGCCCCGATCCTCGAGCTTCGGGCGCGCCAGTTCGCTTCGGTCCAACAATGTCACCGCGACGACGACCTCGGCGCCCGTTCGCTGGATGATGTCGAAAGCTTGGAGAATCGACCCACCGGTCGTCACGACGTCGTCGACCAGCAGGATCTCGTCGCCCGGTCCGATCTGCGCACCCTCCACCCAGCGCCTCGTCCCTCGTTGCTTCGGTTCCTTCCGCACGAAGAACCACCGGGTGTCGGTCACCGCGGCTATCCCCACGGCGAGGGCGTCGGCGCCCATCGTGAGGCCACCGACCGCATCGAACCGGTAGCCGGCGTCGGCCACGGTCTCGGCGATCGCCTCGCACGCCGTGCGCAGGTCGCACCAGGCGGCGAGGGCCTCCTTGCCATCGACGAAGTCCGAGGACCAGGCACCCGATGCAAGCTTCACCGGCTCATCGAGCTTGCGGTGGCCTTGAGTCCGGAGGATCTCCACCAGCTGTTCGCGACGTGAAAGCAGGACGTACCCCCTTTGGCGGTGATGACGATGCGGTGCGAGGAGCGCATCGACGCTCGGTGGATGCCGGTGGACTGGTCGAGATGGGATCCGCTGGTCGGGCCGCGAGGAGGTGGCGCCATCATAGGGTGGTTGCGCGGGGCGCGCGGACGACCGCGAAGGCATCCCGCCCCTACCCGCCGGCGGCGCTCACGGTGGCTGCGACTCGCTCAGGAGCCGGCCAACAGGCGCTCGTACTCCTCTGTGGTGGCGTAGGAGAGTTGGGTGCCGGGGCGGGTGACGCTGTCGGCGGCGACGGTGGTGGCGATACCGACGGCGTCGACCTCGTCGCGGCCGCCGGCCAGGGCCCAGATGAAGCCGCCCACGAATGCGTCGCCCGCGCCGGTGGTGTCTACGGCGTCGACGGTGGGGGCTGGGACCCGGTGGACCGCGCCGTCGGTGGCGACGAGCGCCGAGCCGGCCTCGCCGAGGGTGACCAGCAGGCGGCAGCCCACACGGTCGGCAACCGACCGCAGGAGGTCGTCGCCGGGCACCTCGCCGCCGGCGGTCTGCCCGGTGAGGGCGGCCAGCTCCACCTCGTTGGGGATCAGCCAGTCCGAGGCCGCTGCCAGCGCGCCCTCCAGCGGCGCGGCCGGGGCGGGGTTGAGGACGGTGATCGCGCCGCGCCGGCGGGCGGCGGTGAAGGCTGCGGCGGTGACGCTCTGTGGGATCTCGAACTGCCCGGCCACGACGCCGGGTGCCGGACCGTCGTTCACGGCGGCGACCGCCACCTCCGGATCCATTGCCAGGTTGGCGCCGGGCAGGATGATGATGCGGTTCTGGCCACTGGCCTCCACCCAGATGGGTGCCACGCCGCTGGCGCCCGGCACGCGGCGCGCCCACGTGGTGTCGATACCCCGGTCGGCGAAGTTCTGAAGCGTCTCGGCGCCGTAGCCGTCGGTGCCCACACAGCACACCATCGACACGTCGGCCCCCAGCAGCCGGGCCATGATCGCCTGATTGGCGCCCTTGCCCCCGAAGCCCACCTGGAACGACGAGCCCACGACCGTCTCGCCCGCCTCCGGCAGGCGGTCGGCGTAGGCCACCAGATCCATCATGGTGCTGCCCACGATCATGACCCGCGGCACCCCGGTTGCTGGCTGCGAGGTCATGGCGCTATCCGAACATCTCGGGGTTCAGGGCGATGATCGTGAAGACCGCGCCGGTCGGGTCGTTCACGACGGCGAACCGTCCGGGAGGGATGTCGGTGGGTGGGACACAGACCTCACCGCCCAGTTCGGCCACCCGCGCCGCCGCCGTGTCGCAGTCCTCCACGGCGAAGTACACCATCCAGTGCGGGGGCACTTCGGCGGGCCAGTTCTCGTCCATGGTGATGATGCCGCCGACGGGCACCTCGCCGAGTTGCAGCATGATGTAGTCGAATCCTGGTCCGCCCTCGGTGACAGGGCCTCCCACCTGCTGCGCCTTCCAACCGAAGAGCTCGCCGTAGAAGGACACCGCGGAATCGGGATCGCGGGTGTTCAACTCGACCCAGCACAGGGCGTTCGGCTCCATCCGTACCTCGGCGCCGATGTGGTTGTTGGGTTGCCACAGCGACAGCGCGGCGCCAGTGGGATCGGCGATGACGGCCATGCGGCCGGCGTCGAGCACGTCCATGGCGCCCATCAGCACCTTGCCGCCGGCGGCAACTGTCGCTTCGAGGGCGGCGTCGGCGTCGGCGACGGTCACGTACGTGCTCCAGAGCGCCGGCATCTCCCCGAATGTCGGCGCCAGACCGGCAACCGCGGCATCACCCAGCATCATGACGGTGTAGCCACGCGCCTCGGGTTCGGTGGCCGGCTCGCCCGTCCATCCGAACAGCGCGCCGTAGAAGGCGCGGGCGGCGCCGGGGTCGGGGCTGGTCACGTCGGCCCACGAGGGCGTTCCGGGCTCGTATGCGGTGTGTCGGACCATGGGGCTGCGTCTCCTTGCTACGAGGTCGTGTCGTTGAGGGCGATGACCGAGAACGCCGCTCCGTGCGGGTCGGCGAGAACGGAGAACTGCCCGACCCCGGGGATGTCGGTGGGCGGCACGTGGACCGCGCCACCCAGTTCGGCGACCCGCTCCGCCGTGGCGCCGCAATCCTCCACGGCGAAGTACACCATCCAGTGTGGGGGCACGTCGGCGGGCCAGTTCTCGTCCATGACGATCAGCCCGGCCACGCCGGTCTCACCGAGGCGCAACTCGGTGTAGTCCATGCCGGGCGCGCCGACCGGGTGGGCCTCCCAGCCGAAGAGCGTTCCGAAGAACGCTGTGGCGGCGTCGGGGTCGCGGGTGTTCAACTCGTGCCAACAGAGGGTGTTCGGCTCCATCCGCACCTCGGCGCCGACGTGGTCGCGGGACTGCCACAGTGACAGCGCCGCCCCGCTGGGATCAGCGATCACCGCCATGCGGCCGGCGGTGAACACGTCGAACGGTTCCGCCAGCACCTGCCCGCCGGCCGACGCCGCCGTGGCGGCGGTCGCGTCCACATCGGCGACGGTCACGTACGTGTTCCAGTGGGGCGGCACGTCCCCGAAGGTCGGTCCGAGGCCGGCCACGGCGGCTCCTCCCAGCATGAAGACCGTGTAGCCCATCGCCTCGGGCTCGGTGGACGCCACGGCGGTCCAACCGAAGAGGGCGCCGTAGAAGGCCCGCGAGGCGTCGAGGTCGGGGCTGGCCAGGTCGGCGTACGACGGTGTACCCGGCTCGTACGGCGTTTGTCGGATCATGGGGCTCGTCTCCTCCGTCGGGGGGCGCACGCTCGGCGGCGCATGCCATAGCCTGCCCGCAAATCGGCCCGTCGCGACGGGCCGGGCGGCCGGCGGCCGATCCCTCGAGTGACGGGAGCAGCACGTGCACGATTCGGAGGTGTGGTCCTCGCCCGTCCTGCGGTCCGTCGTCGGTGTGATCGAGCGCTCCCGCCACGTGACCACCTCCGTCGAGGCCGTCGGGAACGTGGCGTCGTGGATGGCCTATGAGGAGTTCACATTCCCGTCGGGCTCGATGGACGCAGCCTTCAGCGACCGGACGGACCCTGCGGAGATCATCGACGTGTCGTTCTTCTACGCGGTGCTGAACTTCGCCTTCAGCGACTTCGACACGGGCGTGAAGTTCGCCTGCACGTACCGGGGTCGCGAGTGGTCCGACAGCGAGGCCATGTTCGCCTGCGTGAACCGGGCCCTGGCCGAGGGCGTGCCGCTGCTGGACGGCGAATTCCTCGCCGAGTTGGACCGCGACGACCTCGCCGGCGTGTTCCGCGGCAACATCCGGATCCCCATGATCGATGAGCGCGTCGAGATCCTGAACGCGGCGGGCCGCACGCTCAGCGAACGCTACGGCGGGTCCGCCCACCGCTTCGTGGCCGACTGCGTCCCCGCCATGTACGCCGGCGGCGACGGCCTCATGGAGCGGCTGGTGGTGGAGTTTCCCCGCTTCAACGACGTCAGCAGCCACGACGGCCACGAGGTGCAACTCCACAAGCTGGCGCAGCTCTGGCTCTGGCAGTTGCACATGTCGCTCGCAGCCTCGGGGGCCTTCGCCGTGGCCGACCTGGACCGCATGACTGCCTTCGCCGACTACATCGTGCCGGTGGCGCTACGGCTCATGGGCATCACGTCGTACACGCCGGAGTTGGAGGCGGCCATCAACCGGGGCGACCACATCCCCCGGGACAGTGCCGAGGAGGTGGAGATCCGGGCCCACACCCTCTACGCCACGGCACTGCTGGCCGACGCCATCAACCGCCTCCGGCCGCCTGAGTTGGCCCTAATCGTGCCGCAACTCGACTTCCGCCTCTGGAAGAGCTACCACGCCACCTTCTGGCCCCACCACCTCACCCGCACGATCATGTACTGAGCCCGCGGCGGCGCCGAGAGGCTCCGTGGCGGAGGGTGTGTCCTCGAATCTGAGTCTGTGACCTGGCGTTTTGTCGTCCTCCCTAAGTCCCGTATTACTTTCTGTATCGTCTTCGTTGGTTGTCCTGGCCGCGAATGCACTCGTGCAGAGTCTTCGGAGCCGGAGACACTCCACCGAGGCGGCCGGAATCGCGACGACGCCGACCGAGGCGTCGATTCGGGAAGTAATGCGGGAGGGGGTACGAGGTCGAGCGGCCTGGCCCTCCCGGCGGCAGCGTCCGGTCGATACGGGAAGTGATGCGGTACGGGGTACGAGGATTAATCGCGCATCGCCGTGTATCTTGCTGCCTCTGTGTGCGGCCGGGGTACTGCGGCGACGGCAGCTATGGCCAAGAGTTGAGTTCCTTTCTTCGTCCCCGGCAAACCATCGAGCGCCTCGAAGTCGCCGTGGAGCCGGGCCGACGGGCAGTGCGGACCAAGCACCGTATGGGCGCGGCCGCGTGCACCTCTCCCTGTAAGCAGGCACGCCGAACTGAGAAGAGACGCAAAGGCACCGCGATCAACTGCTGAGTCCCGGGCTCGCTGAGTCCACACACTGCGTCCGTGTCCCCCCGTTAGGGAATCCGGGCACACTCACGGAAGAGCCGGAGAGAAACATGGACATCCACGACGACCAGAACAGAGCGACAATGGACGCGGAAGTACGAGCAAGCGGAGTCAGCATCGCTCCTGACAGCGACCTCATCCCCATTGCCCTCATGCGCGCCGAGGCATTCGACCGAGTCGTCGGCGTGGTCCTCTACGACCCAAGTCTCACGACCACCGCTGAGCGAGCGAAAGACGTGATCGCCTGGCTCATCGAGGTGCGCGGCATTATCGAGGCAACTCATGCGCTCGGCTACGAATGGGACCGCCGGACCGATACGGCGTCCCTCGGCTCGACCGAGGGGCACAGAGGCGGTGGGGCGGTGGCACGAGCGGACACAAGCAGGGAGGCTGACGTGGACGGCGACCACGACGAGCACGAGATGGGCAAGATCACTCTTCGAGACGGGACGGTTGTGCGCTACAACCCGAAGACGATGCTGGAGCGAGCAATGTTCACCGAGGAAGTCGAGGAACTATGGGAGGTCACCTACCCGGACGGCGACAAGGAGATCACGCGGGTGACGTCGTCGTGGCCTGTTGAGGATGCGATGAGGCGACTCGAAGATATGTTCCCGGAGCGGTGGGGCAATTTGCGGGATGAACTCGGCGGGGCGGACGGCCCAAGCGGTTGAGGCCCGCACCAACGGGGCCCGCTTGCGGACCGCTTCACAGACATGACTACCTCCCAATCGAGGTGTCAAGCCAACAGGGGCAACCTCACATCTCTAGGACTCGGCGACAAGCCCGAGTGGAGTGTTGGGCAAAACGCCGGACCAACAGAACTACCGATGTTCGTAGAGGTTGAATCGCCAGTCATCGAGGATCATGCCGACGCGGCCAGTGTCCAGATACGGTCCCGGGAAGAGATTGCTTCAAGCCACCCGTTGGAGGTAGCCGGACACATGACGTCGCCGCGGGTCCACTGGGCAACAGTCAACCCGACAACGTGTGAAGCGATGCTGAAGGTCCTGATCAAGAGGCTCCACCCGACGGTGCAGGCCATCGACGGATCCGGCGGCGACGGCGGCATCGACTTGCTGATGCACACCGACGGCGGGCTCGTCATTTTTCAGATCAAAAGCTTCACCGAGCGCCTAAACGCCAATCGGCGCCAGAAAGTCGAACGATCCCTCGAAAAGGCGGCCCAACACGAACCTGTCGACTGGCACCTGGTCGTCCCCATCGACCCGACACGCGGCGAACTGGAGTGGTTCCAAGAACTCACCGAGCCGTACCCGTTCACCTGCGCATGGGACGGAATCACCTGGCTCGACGGCAAGATGGCACAGCACCCCGAGATAGCCGACTATTACCTCCACAGCCGCGAGTCACGAGTTCTTGGGATGGTCCAATCGATCCTGGGCCCCGACCCCGCGGCTGGACCGTTTGATCGAGCAGGCGAAGTCGTTGCCCGACTCAACGCTGAGGATCCCCACTACCAGACCTCCCTCACCCTCGAACCTGATGGCACGCAGAGTTGGTTCGCGTTCCCGCGGTACCCCGGAGCCGGGCTCGACAGGCCGGCGGCGACCGCTCGACTCGCGTTCCCCGACACCCCCGACGGCGATCAAGCCCGACGGCAGGTCGAGGACTTGCTCGACTACGGACAACCCTGCGTCGTCCACCCTGAGTACGTGGAAGGAGTGTCGCTGCATCTGCCGGTCGGCCACGAACGCACATTGACCGGCGGCGCCCTCGCCCTGTCCGCGAGCATGCCCGAGACATCTCAACCCGTTGGTGCTGCGCTGCAAGCCGTCGACGCCCAAGGGACGATCATGGCGCAACTACCGCTCGAGGAAACAGAAAGGACGGCGGGGCGCCGAGGCGTGCGCCTAGCGCTCCGAGACAAGTCCGGTGCGCTGACCGTGCAAGCGCAGTTCGACACGAGCGACGGCAGCGGCCAGATGACGCTGCGCTACGACCATCCCTACGATTTCTTGCCGCACGACCTATTGCCCGCAGCGAAGTTCGGGGAGGTCGTCGGCCAAGCGGACCATCTCGCCCTAGTCGTAGACGGCAGGACGATCGATACAGACAGCTACGACGTCGGTGCGTTCTTCGGCGAGGGGGCCGTCGACTACGCGTCTTTCACCGACCACTTGGTGCACCTCCAGGCAGCCACGGGTGTGTTCTTCCCGATCCGCGGCGAAGTGAGCGCCGAGGACGCCCGCGATGTCGTGCTAGCCAGCCGCTTGCTGCGCGGCGAGCAAATCACGCAGACATGGACCGAAATCTCCATGACGATCAAACCGGAGGGCCGCGGACCTGTCGCCGCAGCACTCGAGGGCGCAACGGATGATGCGGGCACGCCAGTCACAACCATCCGGAGGGGCGCGCCCCTGAGCATCACGGTTCAAGGCAACTCGGTCCCGATCGGGATGGTGGTGAGCGAAATCGACTCCGCCAGGGTGCTCTCGTGGACCGACGCAGGAGACCAAGCCCCTCCGGGATCGACAACCCTCGTTCTCGTGCCCGCCGAAACCGACACGTTCACCATGTTCCTCGAGGGCCGCGCGTCGCCCTAGCCGAAACGAGCGGCATCCCGGCAGTCACACCTCTGACCTGCCGCAGGATCCCGGTTCTACGCGTCTTGTGGGGCAGGTGGGGGTTCGGTTGTCTGGCGATCTCAGTGTGTCATGCGCAGCGGTACAGGACGCGCCGGCGATGACGCCGCCCGGTTCAATGTCTTCAGATCCCGAGACGCCGTTCGCTCTCCGATGACACTCGCGGGCGGGCTATCCGGGCGCTTCGGTTTTCAGCGGGGAGTGACGCTGGCGAGGAGCGCCCAGTTGGGTTTGCCGGCGTAGAGCAGGGCGCGGATGCGGTAGTGGGCGAAGCGGCGGAATCCGAAGGCGGCGCGCTTGACGCGTTTGACGAGGTTGTTGATCGCTTCGGTGGGGCCGTTGGTGACCTGGGCTCGGTGCCAGTTCACGATCGCGTGATGCCAGCGGCTGAGGGTGCGGCCCAGGCGGCGCAGCTCCGGCGGGCAGTCGGTGTCGGTGAGGTCGGTGGCGAGTTCGGTGAGGTAGGCGCCGGCGAGTTGCGGGCAGTCGATGTCATAGAGGCCGCGGAGGGTTTCCTTGGCGTGCCAGGCGAGGCGGACCTCGCCGCGGGGATCGCCGGCGGCGAGCAGGCCACGAAGCTTGGCGTCGCTGTGGTCGCTGAGCCGCTCGTGGGCGGAGATCAGCAGCCGCCGCGCCCGCCACAGCGGGTCGCCCTTGCGGCCGCGGTGGCCCAGGGTGTCGTTCTGGGTTCTGCGGCGGACCTCGTCGATGCTGTTGTTGGCGAGGCGGATCACGTGGAACGGATCGGCGACCTGGCCGACGTGGGCCAGCGCCACGTCGAAGGTGCGCCGGTAGGCGCCGGAGAGGTCCAGCACGCCCCAGGTGATGTCGTCGCGCCACGCCTGGGGCTGATCCAACAGCCAGCTGATCGGAGCCCCAGCGTCGCGACCAGGGACAATGTCGAGCAACTGGCCTCCGGTCACGTCCACGATCGAGGTGCACCACCGGCGCCTCCGCCAGGGCCCTTGGCGGCCGAACAGGGTCTCATCGAGCCCCAACGCCGACACATTGCCCACCCGCTGGGCGTCGGCGGCCAGCAGCGCCTGGCCCCAGGTGAGCACCGCCCGGTTCGCCGTGTGCCAGTCACAACCCAACTCGTCGGCCACATCAGTGACCGGGCGAGCGTCGCGGCCCACCGCAACGGTCGCCCAGCGACCCGCCCGGGCCGTCAACGTCGACCGCGCCGGCGCGATCCGCTCAGCGACCTCAGTGAACGATCCCACAGGGCACCTCGTCGCCGGGCAGCGCCAGCGCCACTTGTGCCACACCAGGCGCACCGGCCGGCCGAAGGCGGGCAGGTCCACCAACCGCACCGGACTGGCGCCCTTGGACCACACCACCCCGCCGCAACCCCCACAGGCCGGCCGGCGCCGCGTCCGGATGTGCACCGCCAACGGCCCGGCCGCCTCGTCGTCGACGCCGAGGACCTCCACCTCGCCCAGACCGACCAACAACTCGCAGATACGCGTAGGGTTCTCCACCACCGGGGGCCTCCTTTGCATCGGTGTGTGTCAAACCCGATTCTGGAGGCCCCCACCCGCGCCATCGCGGACCCAGTGCCCGCTCATTTCCGAAGAGCCGCTATCCGGCGCCTACGAGTGAGAGCAGGCGGTCCCTGATGGCCGTGCTGTCGGCGGCCAGGTCCACGGTGGCGAAGCGGATCCGGTGTCCCTGGATGGTGGCCTCCTCGTCGACGTCACGCCCTACAGACGGGTGCAACAGCATCCCCGAGGCGTTCTGCGACCGCGGATCGTCAGAACGTTCCTGGGAGCGCAGGTAGGCGTACATCTGGTACAGGTAGCTGCTTCGTAGCTTCTCGCCCCCGTACTGAGCGGGACTCAGGATGTGTGTGAACTTCGTATCGATGACGAGCCGCTGTTGCGCTGGCCGCCCTGTCTCGGCCGGCGCTTCCAGAACGATGTCGGTCTTCATGGAGGGCAGGATCTCGGCCATGCCGGGGGTTGCATGCTCGTACTGCCAGTGGATTCTGTTCCCCGTACCGACCTGCCAGCCGCGAGGAGTGAGAACGGTCTGATAGAAGCCCCCGACCGCGGCTTCGAAGAGGGTCCGGGCCCGCACGTCGTCGCGATCCGGCGATGACAGGTGGACCCGCCCCTGTTCCTCGGTCGGCAGCCTCAGCCGGAACGCGAGCCGGGCCGCAGCCAGCATCTGTCGGTCCTCGGCGTTGGTTCGACCGGTCGTCTCCGGTGTTGTGGTCCCGCTCCGGTATTGAATCGACGACGGCTCGCCACCGACGCCGGCCCGTTCCAACGCGGCGGCAGCAGTACGGCAGCGCCGGACCAACTCCTCGGTCTGGACGGTCCCGGTCAGTTCCCGGAGGCCCGCCTTGACGAATCGGTTACGCGGCGTGTCGGTGGTCAACTCGTCGAACGTGCATGCGACCCTGCCGCGCTGAAGCAGACTGCGGCGCTCCGTGCGCAGGTGGTCTATCCGTCCCCGGACCCGAGCAAGATCGGCCTGCCGGCGGCGAAGTTCGGAACTCAGGTTGCGGCGCAGGCGACGCTGCACGGCATGGGTAAGGATCTTCGCCACGAGGTCTGGTATGTCGTCGGGATTCTCTTCGACGGCGTACCGGCGGCTGCCCGGAATCTCCCGATACAGCCGGGAGGCGTACAGCATCAGCAGCCAAACATTGCGCACCGGGATCCCGCCGACGAGGGCGTCGCCGGCAGCCGAGTCACTCACGGTGTGAGACCTCGGAGCAGCTTTTTCCCTTCGTCCTCGGCCCTCTTCGGATCGTCGAACCAGTACTCCCCCAAGAGGGGCGTGATCTCGGTCTCCACGACCTGCCTGAACCACTGCTGTGGATCTTGGATCTCAACGCCGGGTGGCGGGGTGACCACGCTGTGGCCGATCTGGAAGTGCGGACCGAGGACAGCATCGCCGGCGATGGCCGCGTTCAACGCGTCCAGACGGCCCTCGATGTCCCGCAAGAAGGCGTCCTCGATGCGGCATTGCTCGCCGACCCATGTCCGCCAGGTCTCGCCGAGCGTCGGTTCGAGGTCCACGAACGCGAACCGCCGTCGCAGGGCGAAATCCACGAGAGCCAGCGAACGGTCGGCCACGTTCATGGTGCCGACGACATAGAGGTTCGGTGGGATGTGGACGCGCTCGCCGGAGCCTCTGCGGTAACTCAGAGCGATTGCCTCGGCGGGAGTGCGCTTGTCGGCCTCGAGCAGGGTGAGCACCTCGCCGAAGATCTGGGCGGGATTGCCCCTGTTGATCTCCTCGATGACGAGCACGTACGCGTCCTCCGGGTCGTCCGCGGCTGCCTCGACCGCCTCAAGGAACGGGCCGTCCACGAGTTGGAGACCGCCGCCCTCCGTCGGGCGCCAGCCACGCACGAAGTCCTCGTACGAGAGGTTCGGGTGGAACTGGAACGGCCGGACCCGGCTCTCGGACCTGCGACCGATCAGCGCGTACCCCAGCCGCTTTGCCAACCACGTCTTCCCCGTGCCCGGTGGCCCCTGCAGGATGAGGTTCTTCTTGTCCCGCAGTCGCTCGAGCATCGTCTCGAGCCGGGCCCGCTCGATGAAGCACCCGTCACCGATGATGTCCTCGACTGAGTACGGCGGCTCGCCGTCGTCCTCAGGTGGTTTCGGGGGGTCCGGGCCATCTCGTTCGCTGGTGTAGGCCGCCGCTGACAACTCGGGATAGGAATGAACCACGGAGTCCTCGTCTGCGAACAGCTCCTGGAGCCTGTCGCAAAGGGCCAGATAGGACCGCGCATCGGGCATGTCCACGTCGAGATCGATCCGCAAGGTGCGAGCGATGAATGAGGACGAGTAGGCGTCAAGCGTCGGGAAGTCCCAGGGTCTCGCCCAGAACAGTCCCATTGTCAGTCTCCTCTTTACGAACGGAAGCGGGATCGCCTCATCGAAGGAAGCCTCGAATCCCTCTCGAGTCGCCTCGCCGCCACCGTCGGCATATTCGAGTCCGTGTCGGAACACCCGCCAGAGGGCATCGATTTGATCCGCAGGGCGAAGATCGGCGTAGTGGAAGAACCACACCTGGCGATTGTCAACAAGTGGGATCCCCTCGAAAGACTCCGGCAGCGGCTCGGTCACACCGAGGAGATCGGCCAGACCCTGCGCGACCGTCCGGCGGTTCTCATCGGTGATGCGGCGATTGATCAGGGCGAAGGTGGTGAAGGGGCAGATGTCCTGCAGGGGACCGGACGATCCGTCTGCGAACCGATCCTCTACCGGCAGCGGACGACTGAGTCTGTTGGAAACTTCGTGTATCGCTGCGAGCAGGGGCTCACGGTTATCGCGGAAGTCGAGCAGGCGGTCGGCCAACGCTGAGTAGAAGACGGTCCAACCGAAGCGGTCGGGCGTCTCAGGCCGGTCGCCGAACCGATCCGCCCAGAACGGCCTGTTGCGGAATCCGTCGATGTCCTGGGACTCGGCCTCGAACGCGAATCTGAGTAGCTCGTCGCCCCACCGTCTTCCGGACTCGACCTTCCAGACGGTTCGCCTGTTCGTGAAGAAGTACCACTCACGAGGAGGATCCACCGGGGTCCAATCGACCAGTAGACAGAGCCCGTCCCCGGGGTTCTCTGCGACGATTCCGGTGGCCTTGATGGCCATAACCGACACGAACTGCCCGCGGTTGTCGAACGGCAGATCGTGCTTCCTCGTGTACGCCGACTTCAAGGCGACCCGGTCGCCAGCTCGGATCGACTTCACCTCCTCGAGGTACCGATCCGGATCCGTATACCCGTGCTCCCAGACGCCATCCCGCACGAAGCGTGCCGATTGGTCGTCGTCCCCGCCAAACGACGCGCCGAGGAACCACGCGTAACCGATCCCGGCGCCGCCACCGCTTGAAACCACGCCTCACTCCTCGCGCTTCGATCATGATGCAACGAGGGCATCCTAAGCATCTCAGTGCCCCGCCGGACGACGAGATTCGGGAGGTCCCGGTGCAGTCTGCGACATGGTCGGCTGCCCGGGACACACCAGAACCTGCGCGAAACAGCGAAGCAGTGCACGGGGAGCAGGCTGACGGCGTCTGGCTTGGCGTGAAGGCGGCCCCGCGTTCGCGGGTGCCTTGCCCGGGACACGACGACGTTGCTGGCCCCATGACGGCGATCACTGGAATTCCCCGCTTCTGATCACGGAAATTCCCCACCCTGGGTCCACCTGTTGGGGGTGGGGCTCCTGTGAGCTGGGCGTTGTGAGACGTTCAGCGAGCACAGGAGACCCGCCGAGATGATCACACAGGGAGAAGGAGTGGAGATTCACGCTCGAGACGGCAGGGGTGGTCGATCTCGGCGATCGCCCGTCACGTCGGTGTTGACCGCAGTACGGTGCGGGCGCATCTGGCCGGCGAGCGGGAGCCGGAGGTGCGCCGCAGCAGCGCGGTGGACCCGTTCGATGAGTTCGAGGCGCATGTGCGTCCCCGCCCCGCAACGAGCCGACAGATTCCGAGAAGGGCACCCTGTCCAGTCAAGAAACGGGTCACACCCGTCACCGACCGGGGGCCCACGCAGTATGAGTGTCAGGAAATCTTCCTCAGGTCTAGGTTGGGTCTGATGCAAGGAGATCCTGATGCCCAAGCCGTCGAAGAGCGGCCCTGAGCGCAAGCTGTAGGTGGCGTTGTCGGTGTTGCGCGGGAGCGGTCAGGTGCGCCGCCGCCAGGAAGTCTGAGCGGCCCCGGTCTATCGGTGATCGCCGGGAGGCGCGGTTGGGGCGATGATCCCGGCGGGGAGATGCTCGTCGGCCGATTGGGTGCGGGCCGTGGTCCGGCTTCGCCGAGGCCGACCACTGCATATCGGCGTGCTCCTATGGGAGGGGGCCGAGTGGTTTTCTGTGCGTTGATCGTTCGACGGGCGGGTCTGGGTGCGCGGCGCGGAGATGCTGTAGATGATTGTGGAGATCGGGTACTCGTGTTCTCAGGTAGGCGAGCGTGGCGTCTCGCGCGCCGTCGAAGACTCGGTCCTCTTGGAGGGTTCCGGGGTCCGCGAGCAGGTCCACGATCCGCGCGAGGTCGCGGCTGGAGGGTCGTGTCCCGTAGCGGTGCATGTGGAACAGGAGCCCGTCCTCGAGGCAGTACGAGCCGTCGTCGTCGATGGCCTTCAGGTCGATGTAGTCGCGGAGCTTCGGGCGGTAGAGGATGACGTCGAGTTTGGAGGCGAGCAGGTCGGGTAGAGACGCGACCGGCAGGCCAGAAATCGGGGTGGGTGGCCGGATGTTGCGGATGGCGCCTGGGTTGTCGCCGCGGCGGGGCGCGGAGAACACCTGCACCTCGACGCCCCAGAGGGTGGCGTGCATCGCGTCGTCTTCTGCCAGCGAGACGTCGATGTCTTCGGTCTGTTTGGCCAGTGCCGCGCTGATCCGCCGGCCGCTGAAGGGCCGGAGGGTCATGAAGTCCAAGTCGAAGGACACGCGATGGCGCAGATGGATGGCCAGCGCAGTGCCGCCGACAAGAGAGCCGTCCAAGCCGCTGACAACCTTGGCGAGCATCGGCCACACCTCGCGCATCTCTTCGCTGAGATGGTCGCTCCAGTCGTCGAGTCCGGGCATTGCGCCTCTCAGGGTTCGGTTCTGTGGGCCAGCGCGACGTCGATGCGGCCGGCGGTGGGGTCGGCGTCGTAGCCGCGCATGGTGCGGAGAGTCCGCAACGCCGTGAGGGGGAGGTTGCTCAACGCCCATGCCCGTGCGGCTGTGTCCTCGCTGTCGATCATCCGCCCGGCGACCGTCACGGCGTCGGCGGGCAGGGAGAGTTCCGCGGGGTGGGTGCCTGAGCTGAAGAGGCTCCAGAACTGCGGCGGGACCCGCTCCGGCGCCGGCCCGGGGGCGCCCGCAGGCCGCGGCAGGGTCGCGAGCACGTCGAGGCATCGCTCGGAGAGGCTTAGCTTCCACAGTTCGCCCACACGGGTCCCGTAGCCCCACAGCAGGCGCGCGGTCTCACGGCAGACCAGGCCCTCCTTTTGCATCGCGTCGAGGCATTCGCGCGCGACTGCTGCCGGAAGGCCGGACGCGTCGGCGAGGGCCTGCACCGTGGAACCGCCGATGCGGCGGCGAAGGATCGTCAACACGAGGCGATGATCGGCCGACAGTTGCGGGTCGTCGTGGCGAACATCGGAGGTGGGCCCGATAGTCACACGATACCGGCGCCCGAAACTGCCGAAGGCCCGCAGCAGATCAGCGCCCACCGGGCCGCGTCGTCGGGGCGCGGGCGGCGCGGCGGCAAGGAGGCGGGCCGCGGCGCCCGGGCGGCGCGTGGAGTCTGAGGTCGAGTCCGCCGCCGGGTCGAAGTCGGCGACGTGGCCGTCGGCGATGTGGTTCACGTCAGACCGTGGGGCGGTCGGAGAGCCATTCCTCGACCGCGTCGGCCTGCCAGCCGACGACTTGGGGGCCGAGCCTCTGCGGCGGCGGGAAGCTCCCGTCGCGCCGCCAGCGCTCCAGGGTAGATCTGCTCACGCCGATGGCTCGGCAGACCTCTTTCGGACGCATGATTCGGGTCGTCACTCCTCGGTGTCCTTCTCTTCGGCGTCGGTCTCGTTCGAGTTGTGAGGCGTGATCAGCGGCTCGGGGTGCAGGATGTTGTAGTCGAAGCGCCCGATCCGCAGCAGGTTGCCGTTGGCGCGCATCTCGTCGAGTCGGCGCTCGCTGGGTCGGCCCCAGTAGGCGATCGCGGATTCCAGTTCGATCAGCCTCACGGGTTTGCCGGAGGCGTTCAGCATGAAGGGGCTGTAGACGAGCCCGTCGGCGACGGCGCGGCGCACAGTGGGCGCCGTCTTGGCGAACAGGTCGCAGGCGGCGAGCGGGGTCAGCAACTCGAGTCCCCATTTCGCGGCGACCTCCTTGCAGCCGTGGACGACGTCGGCCTCGGTGCGTGGCCCGTGCTCGGGTCGCGGGCGCTTGAGACCCTCGATGACTCCGCTGAGGACCTCGATCTGCCGGCGGCGCTCGAGTTCTGTCGGCGGCTCGCTCATCCTGGCGCCTCCCATCGGACCGGGAATATCGATATCGATAACGAGTCTAGCGCGCTATCGCTTATCCCACAACCCCCGGGGGGGCGGCGTCAGGTTGTCAGGTAGTCGGCCCATTCCTGCATGAGCTGGCGGCGGCGTTCGTAGAGGTCGGTGCGCCGGTAGGCGGCCTCGACGCGGTTGTTGGGCACGTGCGAGAGCGCCAGCTCGGAGACTTCGTTGGGCGCGTCGGAGCATTCCACGGCCCAGTCCTTGAAGGACGCCCGGAAGCCGTGCGGTGTGGAGTCGATGCCGTTGTCCATCAGGAGTTTGCGGATCGTGTTGTTGCTTATCCCCGCGCCCCGCGGGGTGGGGAACACCAACCCGTGGCCGCCGGTGTGATGGCGCGCCTGCGCGAGCACGTCGAGGGCCTGGTTGCTGAGCGGCACCCGGTGCGCGAGGTCCATCTTCATGCGACCGGCGGGGACCGTCCACGTCGCGCTCTCGAGGTCCACCTCGTCCCACGTCATGAACCTCGTCTCACAGCCTCTGCCCGCCGTGTACACCATGAACGCAAAGCCCGCCTTGGTGGCCCAGTGGGCGCCCGTGGCCTGCACCTTCACCAACGCCGCGGGAACCTCGTGGTAGGGGAGCGCCCGGAAGTGCTTCCTGCGGGTCCTCTGGCGCGGAAGCGCGGCGGTGACCGCCGGGCCGGCGGGGTCGTCGGTCCGGTGGCCCTGGGCGACGGCCCAGGACATGATGATGCTGATGCGCTGGCGCAGCCGCTGGGCCGTCTCCGCCTTCGCGTTCCAGATCGGGGTCAGGAGGTCCATCACCTCCGCGGTCGTGATCTCGCCGACCGGTCTGTCGCCGATGGAGGGGTGGGCGTAGGCCTCCAGGACCTGGCGCCACTGCTTCTCGGACTTGCCGCCCGGCTTCCATCCCCCGGCCCGGATGGCGATCACCTTCTCGGCGGCGTCCGCGAAGGTCAGCACCGATCGGGGAGTGCGGGGGTCGCCGCCGAGCTCGACGGTTCGACGGTTCTCCAACGCCTTGTCCCGCGCCTCCGCGAGTGTCACCAGCGGGAAGGAGCCGAGGCCCACCATGACCGGCTTTCCGCGGATGTACAGGCGCTGACTCCACGTTTTCGCGACCCGTCCATTCGCCGTATGGCGCACCAATAGACTCAGACCGTAACTGCCGCGCCCGTCGCCGTACCGACCGGGCGTCCGCACCGAGCGGACGAATGCTGCGGTGAGCGTCTTCGGTCGATTCATCGAATCTCTGTCTCGTATTACTTTTTTGGTGCAAACAGATGATAACGTCTGCGGCCGCATGCGGCAACCAATTCCGCTCCGAGATCCCGACAGAATGTGTGATGACCTGGACTTTGTGTTACAATATGGCAAGGAGTGGCAACGGTTGACAACCTATGCGAGAATCAGGGTTCGAATCCCATCCGCGGAGGGTGTGGGATTCGAACCCACGGTGACCCGGAGGCCACAACGGCTTTCGAGGCCGCCCCATTCGTCCGCTCTGGCAACCCTCCGCCGGACAAGCTAGCGGCGCCGGGCGGCGAAGAATCCCTGCAGCAAGCGGGCGGACTCTTCGGCCAGCAGGCCGCCGGCGAGATCCATCTCGTGGTTCAGGCGGGGGTCGGCGGCCAGGTTGTAGAGCGATCCGCAGGCGCCGGCCTTGGGGTCGGCGGCCCCGAAGACGATGCGGTCCACCCGGGCCGCCAGCGCGGCTCCGGCACACATCGGGCAGGGCTCCAGGGTGACCACCAGGGTCGTCCCGTCGAGGCGCCAGGTGCCGCGGGCCGTCGCGGCGTCGCGCAGCGCCAGCACCTCGGCGTGCGCCGTCGGGTCGCCCTGCAACTCGCGCTCGTTGTGCCGCCGGGCGATCACCTCGCCGCCGAGCAGAACCACCGCACCCACCGGCACGTCGCCGTGCTCGGCCGCCGCGGCGGCTTCCTCCAGCGCCAGCCTCATGGCCGCCGTCTCGGGATTGGAATCCATGTGCCGTCCGTTTCCGGCGCTCGCGAACCCGGCCGCCCGTCGAGCACGGTGGCGGTCGCCGGCGCTGTGGGGTCGCGCCCTGCAGGCCCGCCGGAGCGGAGGGAGTGGGATTCGAACCCACGGTGGCCGAAAGACCACACACGCTCTCCAGGCGTGCCGATTCGTCCGCTCTCGCATCCCTCCCGGTCGCCTCCGCGCCGGAGCACGGAAGGTCGGACAAGGGTACCCTGTGGTGGCCGGTGACTGTCCTGGGACGTGGCGGCCGGGTCCTGTGCGACCGGGACCCGTGAACCGAGTCAGGGCCGGGAGGCAGCAGCTCTCAGCGGGCACCCCGGAGCGCCGCAGACCGCCTGGTCGCCACATCCGAGGACAGGCACCGGCGCGGCGCCGTACGATCCTTCCGGCCATGGCTGTCCCAGGGGATCACTAGGCTCGGCGCCGATGGTGCATCAGTCGCTCTACCTGCGCTACCGGCCGGCGCGATTCGGCGAGATCATCGGCCAGGAGCACGTCGTGGCGGCGCTGCGCAACGCCGTGGGCACCGGCCGGGTGGGGCACGCCTATCTCTTCAGCGGCCCGCGGGGCACCGGGAAGACGTCCACCGCCCGCATCCTGGCCAAGGCGCTCAACTGCGAGAACCTCGCAGAGGGCGAGCCGTGCGGCACGTGCTCCTCCTGCACGTCCATCACCGGGGGCACGTCCTACGAGCTGCACGAGCTGGACGCCGCCTCCAACAACAAGGTCGACGACATCCGGGAGCTCATCAGCAGGGTCGCCATCGGCACGCCGGGGCGGATGAAGGTGTACGTGCTCGACGAGGTGCACATGCTCACGCAGGGTGCCGAGAACGCCCTGCTGAAGACGCTCGAGGAACCGCCCCCCCACGTGGTCTTCGTGCTCTGCACCACCGAACCGCACAAGGTGGCGCCGACGATCCGGAGCCGCACCCAGCACCTGCACTTCGAGTTGCTGGCCGCCGACGATCTGGAGGCACACATTCGGGCCGTGGCGGCCGACGCCGGACTGGCGGTCTCCGACGCCGACGTGGCCTACGTGCTGGCCGCCGGCGGCGGTTCGGCCCGGGACACCCTCTCGGCGCTCGACGCCACCGCCGCCGCAGGCCGGGCGCCCGACGGTGCCGACGTCGTGACCGCTCTGCTGGAGGCCGTGGCGACCGCGGATGCCGCCGCGGCCCTCGGTGCCGCCGACGCCGCCGCGCGCGCCGGCCGGGAGCCCCGCATCCTCGGCGAAGCCGTCCTCGGCCGGCTGCGGAACGCCTTCCTGGCCTCGGTGGAGGCGCCGCTGGATCATCTGCCCGCCGCCGAGAGGGCGGCCGCGGAGGACTTGGCGGGACGGCTCCGGCCCCGCGCTCTCACGTTCGCGCTGGAGCTCCTCGGGGAGTCGCTCGTGGCGATGCGCGAGGCGCCCGATCCCCGGGTCGACCTGGATCTGGCGCTGGTGCGACTCACCAATCCCGACGTCGGACTCACCCTGCAGTCGCTGGCGGAACGGGTGGAGCGTCTCGAGCGCCGCGGCGACGCCGGCCCGGCGAATGCCGGCACAGCGCCGCGGGCGGCCACCCCTCGCCGGGAGCCCGGTCCCGCCGGCGACGCCTCCGAGGAGGGCAGGGCCCGTCGTAGTCGGCCCGCGGACGGGGCGAGGGACGCTCTTGCGCGGGCCAGGCCGCCGGACCCGGGGCCCGGTGGCGAACCGCGGCCACCCGAACCCCCGCCTGAGGCCGCGGCCCCATCCGCCGCGCGCGCCACTGCCGCACCGGCTGCCGGATCTCCGGCGACCCGGGGTGACGGCGATTCGGCGACTGCACAAGCCGGCGCCTCGAGCGGGCCGTTCGGCGACCGGGCGGCCGAGCCGACCGACGAACCCGCCGAAGAATCGGCACCGGCGGGTCCGCCGCCGGATCGTGACGAGGTCGTGCTGGCCTGGGTGGAGGAGATCCTCCCGTCGCTGCGGACCCTGTCGTCGGTGCCGAAGAGCACCGGCGCGCGGCTCGCCACCGGGCGCTTCCTGCCGAACGCGCCGAGCGCCCTCCGACTGGCCTTCCCCACCCCGGGTTCCTTGGATGGTTGTGCGAAGTACCGCTCGGCCGTCGAGACGGAATTCGGGCGCTGCTTCGGTCGTCCCGTGACCGTCGAGTTCGTGCTCGACGATCGCAGCACACCGCAGCCGCCGTCCGCCTCGGCGGGCGACCCGGTCGCGCGCTCGCCGTATCTGGGAGAGGTGCTGGAGACCACGGCGCTGCCCAAGACCCGTTCGACCGTCGGTGACCGCAGCGGGGTGGCGCAGGTGCAGCAGGCGTTTCCCGGCTCGAGGCTCGTCGAGCTGGACGCCGGCTAGCGGGACGCGCCGTGGCCGCCGGCGGCTACTCCGCCCCCATCCAAGAACTGATCGACCAGCTCGGCCGCCTGCCCGGCATCGGCCCGAAGTCGGCTCAGCGCATCGCGTTTCACCTGCTGAAGGCGCCCGCGACCGACGTCGAGGAGCTGGCTGCGGCGATCAGCGAGGCCAAGCGCAGCGTGCGCTTCTGCCGGCGGTGCTGCAACCTGGCAGCGGACGAGCTGTGCGACATCTGCAGCGATCCCCGGCGCGACGAAACCCTGCTCTGCGTCGTCGAGGACCCGCGCGATGTCGTGGCCTTCGAACGGACCGGGGAGTTCAGGGGGCTGTATCACGTCCTGCACGGGGCGATCAATCCCATGGAGGGCATCGGCCCCGAGCAGTTGCGGATGGCGGAGTTGCTGCGGCGCATCGGCGACGAACCCGTCACCGAGGTGATCGTCGGCACGAATCCCAACCTGGAGGGGGAGGCGACCGCCATGTACGTCGCCAGCGTGCTGGGACCGCTCGGCGTGGGCGTCACCCGCCTGGCGAGCGGTCTCCCCGTCGGCGGCGATCTGGAATACGCCGACGAGTTGACGCTGGGTCGGGCGCTCACCGGTCGCCGGGACATCCTGCACGACTGAGACTCGCGACAGGAATCCAGGTGTGGAATACGGCCGAGGCGCTCCTCGTGGGCTGCGGGCGCGGGCTACGTTGCAGCCCGACGAGGCAGCGCCCCGACCGTCGCACCGGGGGAGGGGAAGATCGTGCAAACCCCGATGAGAACCACGAGGCTTATGTTACAGACTTCACGCACAGGTGTCAAGTCAATCAAGCACCACGGCGTTTCACCTGTTCAGAATGATGTCTGAAATGTTACGTCCGTAACGTCACTGTTGCGAAGCAGCGGGAACCCTCACCAGGGCCGCGTCGCCCTGGCCGCCACCGCCGCAGAGAGAGGCCGCTCCGAGGCCGCCGCCTCGGCGGCGCAGTTCGTGCATCAGGGTGAGCAGCACGCGGTTCCCCGATGCGCCGATGGGGTGTCCCAGGGCGACCGCCCCGCCGTTGGGGTTCACCACGTCGTGCGGCACGCCCAGGGTGGCCATGCTGGCGAGCACCACCGCGGCGAACGCCTCGTTGATTTCGAACAGGTCGATGTCTCCCAGTTCGGCATCGGTCCGTTCCAGGGCCCTGTCGATGGCGGTCGCGGGCTGGGTCAGCAGTGAGGTGTCGGGGCCGGCTACTTGGCCGTAGGAGACGACTTCGGCGAGCGGGGTGATGCCGAGCCGCTCGGCGGCGGCGGCTGACGCCAGCACCAGGGCCGAAGCCCCGTCGGAGATCTGCGAGGCGTTGCCGGGGGTCACCGTGCCCTCCGGATCGAAGGCGGGCCGCAGCCGGGCCAGCGACTCCACACCGGCGTCGGGGCGGATGCCTTCGTCGTGGGTGACGAGGGTGGGGTCGCCGCGCCGCTGGGGGACCTCGACGGGGGAGATCTCGTCGTCCAGGAGGCCGTCCTTGGTGGCCCGTGCCGCCCGCTCGTGCGAGGCGGCGGCGAAAGCGTCCTGGGAGTCGCGGCTGATCCCGCCGATGCCCGCCAGGTGGTGCTCGGTGCTGAGGCCCATGGAGCGGCCCTCGATGGCGCAGGTCAGTCCGTCGTACATCATCGAGTCCACGAGAGTGGCGTCGCCCGCCCGGAGCCCCGAGCGTGCCCCCGGCACGAGGTAGGGGGCGCCGCTCATGGACTCCATGCCGCCGGCCACGACGATGTCGGCGTCGCCGGCGGCGATCATCCGCCCGGCCAGGTAGACGGCGTTGAGTCCCGAGAGGCAGACCTTGTTCACGGTGGCCGCGGGCGCGCTGAGGGAGATGCCGGCCTTCGTGGCGGCGGCGCGTGCCGGGGCCTGGCCCTCGCCGGCCAGCAGAACCTGCCCCATGAAGACGTAGTCCACCTCGGTGGCCGAAACGCCGGTGGTCTCGAGGGCGGCACCGATGGCGTGGCCGCCGAGGTCGGTGGCGCTGAACGACGAGAGCCCCCCGGCGAACCTGCCGATCGGTGTGCGGGCGCCTCCCAGGATCAACGTTGGGCTCATCTCGACCTCCACCGCCGCGGGTTGCGGCTCTGCCGGACACGCTAGCGGCGCCGCGCCGCGGCACCCCGAGGCGCCGCGCAGCCGCACCCCAGGGAGTTGGGCGGCGGCACTGGGGCGGGCATCATGGGATCGTGCTGCTGACAGAGATCGACCACGTTGCCATCGCCGTGCGCGACCTGGAGGCCGCGGTGGACTACCACCGGCGGGCATTCGGCGCCACGGTGGAACACCGGGAGATCGTCGAGCGGGACGGCGTGGAGGAGGCCCTGCTGGCGGTGGCGGACTCCTACATCCAGCTCATCTCCCCGACACGGACCGACTCGCCCGTGGCCAGGTTCATCGAGCGCCGCGGCGAGGGATTGCACCACGTCGGCTACCGGGTGGTCGACTGCGCGGCGGCGCTGGCCGCGATGGTGGCCGCCGGGGCCACACCGATCGATCCGGAGCCCCGACCCGGCTCACGCGGCACGACCATCGCCTTCGTGCATCCGAAGGGATCGTTCGGCACGTTGATCGAACTGGTCGAGGAATAGGCGCAGGGCGCGACGGCAGCGGGGGGCAGACGGATGCAGGTCCACCTCGTCGACGGAACCTACGAGTTGTTCCGGCAGTTCTTCGCCCGCCCGTCGCACCGCACGGCCGCAGGCCAGGAGGTCGCCGCCACCCGGGCCGCCGTCGGCGGCCTCCTGCGGCTGGTGGCGGACGGGGCAACCCACGTCGGCGTCGCCACCGATCATGTGATCCCGTCGTTCCGCAACGAGATGTACCCGGGATACAAGAGCGGCGAGGGCGTCGACGCCGACCTGCTGGCGCAGTTCCCGCTGCTGGAGGAGGTGGCCGACGCCGCCGGTTTCACCGTGTGGCCGATGACCGACTACGAGGCCGACGACGCACTGGCCACGGCCGCCGCCCGGGCTGCCACCGATCCCGCCGTGCAGCGGATCCTGATCTGCACCCCCGACAAGGATCTGGCCCAATGCGTGAGCGACGACGGGCGGGTGGTGCAGTTCGATCGCCGCCAGGGTCGCATCAGCGACCGGGCGGGCGTCGTGGAGCGCTTCGGCGTCCCGCCCGCCTCGATCCCCGACTACCTGGCGCTGGTGGGCGACAGTGCCGACGGATTTCCGGGCCTGGCCGGTTGGGGGGCGAAGTCCGCCGCGACGCTGCTGGCCCGATACGGCCACATCGAGGACATTCCCGACGCCTCGGGCCAGTGGGACGTGGCGGTGCGGGGAGCGGTCAACCTGGCCGCACGGCTGGCGGAGGGGCGCCAGGAGGCGTACCTGTACCGGCGCCTGGCCACGCTGGTGAGCGACGTGCCCGGGGTCCTCGACAGCACGCCGCCGGGCGCCGCCGGCGCGGTCGACTCCCTTGCCTGGGTCGGACCCCGTCCCGGATTCGCGGAGGTGTGCCGGCGGATCGACGCCGGGCAACTGGCGGAACAGGCCGCGGCGCTGGCGGCGGGGCGTCGCTCCGGCGGCTGAGAAACCCCGGCGGTCCCGATGGCCGGCGACTTCACGACCATCGAGGTGGAGGGACGCGAGGTGCGGATCTCCAATCCCGGCAAGGTCTTCTTCGCCGCCCGCGGTGAGACCAAGCTGGACCTGGTCCGCCACTACCTGACCGTCGGCCCGGGGGCGCTGCGGGGTGTGTGGTGCCGGCCCACGGTGCTGCATCGTTTCCCCGACGGTGCCGAGGGCAAGAGCTTCTACCAGAAGCGTGTTCCCGAGCGGCGGCCCGATTGGCTGGAGACCGCCGTGGTGGCGTTCCCGTCGGGGCGCACCGCCACCGAGCTGTGCCCCACCGACTTGGCGCACATCGCCTGGGCGGTCAACCTGGGCTGCCTGGAACTGCACCCCTGGGCGGTACGGCGTTTCGAACCCCACCGGCCCGACGAGTTGCGCGTCGACCTCGATCCGGCGCCCGGTCTGGGCTTCGAAGCGGTCCGCCGGGCGGCGTTCCTGGTGCGGGAGTTGCTGGACGCGTTCGGCCTGGTGGGCTGGCCCCGCACCTCCGGTGGACGTGGCATGCACATCGTGGTGCGCATCGTGCCCACTGCCGGCTTCACGGAGGTGCGAGATGCCGCCCTGGCGCTGGCGCGGGCCGCCGAGCGGCGCCGACCTGATCTCATCACCAGCGCCTGGCGCAAGAAGGACCGGGGCCGGAAGGTCTTCGTGGACTACAACCAGAACGCCCGCGACCGCACCCTCGCCTCGGCCTACTCGGTCCGGCCCAGTGCCGAAGGCCGGGTGGCGGCGCCGCTGCGCTGGGAGGAGGTGGCCGGCGCCGAGCCCGGCGACTTCACGATCGCCACGATGGCGGAGCGCTGGCGGACCGCGGGCGACGTGGAGGCGGGGTTGGAGGACCGGGCCGGCTCGCCGGAGCCGCTGCTGGCGCTGGCCCGCCTGGACGCCGCGCAAGGATTGCCCGACGCCGCCTGGCCGCCGCACCACCCGCGTCGCTCCTAGCGCCCCGGCTCGGGCGTCGTTCGGCTACGAACCCGTCTCGGCGTCGGTCTCAGAGTCGCCGGGCTCGCCGTCCGCCTCACCCTCTTGGCGGTCGGCGGACTCGCCGGTGGCGCCGTCGGCCTCGTCGCCTGAGCCCTCCGGCTCCGCTGCGTCGCTGCCGGCCTCCGGCTCGGCTTTCTGCTCGGCGAGTTCAGGTTCCAGTGGGGGATCCTCACACGGGATATCGAAGCCGCCCGGGTCGTAGGTGCGAGGTTCTTCGATGAACCCGCTCCCCGGCCGGTCGGTCTCCAGGAAGGCTTCGAGGGCGTCGGCGGTGGCGACAGCGGCAACGATGATGTACTCCTCGGTGGCGAACAAGTCGGCCTCGGAGGCGTTCGTGAGATAGCCGTACTCGACCAGCACCGACGGCGCTTCGGGGCCTCTCACCAGCGCGTACGTGTCGGTGCCGTCGAGCAGCAGGACGCGCTTCACGCCGGCGTCGGGAAGGGCGCTCCACTGGACGCCCTCGAAGGTGCCGAGGGCCGCGGTGATCTCCTCGTACAGGAGGCCGCCGAGACGGCCGGACTCGGCGCGCATCTCACCGGCGGACTCGGACTGCACATACACCTCGGTTCCGGGGATGTCCCCCAGATTCCACGTGGGGCCGTTGTGGTGGATCGACACGACCGCTTCGGGTTCGAGGGCGTTGGCGAACTCCACCCGGACTCCCAGTTGAACCATGTAGTCGCCCGTCCGGGTCGTAGCCGCGGTGATGCCGCGTTCGGCGAGTTCCGCCAGGACGGCGTCGGTGAGCGTGAGGTTGAGGTCGCGTTCGACGAGACCGTTCGGACCCACCGTGCCGGTCTCGATGGGTCCGCCGTGTCCGGGATCCAGGACCACCTGCACCGGTTCGATGCGCTCACCGCCGGCGATCTCGGCGTCGTTGCCGCACGGCGTTCGCACCAGGAAGCCCGTCTCCAGAACCTCGAGGACGGTGACCGGGATGCCTGTCGCCGTGAGCAGGGCAACCGGCGGCGGGGGTGGGGGTTCGGTGGTGGTCGTGGTGGGTGGCGGCGGTTCGGTGGTGGTCGTGGTGGGCGGGGGTTCGGTGGTGGTCGTGGTGGGCGGGGGTTCGGTGGTGGTCGTGGTGGGTGGGGGTTCGGTGGTGGTCGTGGTGGGCGGCGGCTCGGTGGTGGTTGTGGTGGGTGGTTCGGTCGTCGTGGGCGGTTCGATCGGCGGTTCCGCCGGTTCACTCGAGGTCTCGGCGGTGCCACCGCCGGACCCGTCGGGCTCGGCCGTGCCGTCACCACCGAGACGGACGACGGCCACCACGATGACCGCGACAGCGAGCACGAGCCCCGCGAGCAGCAGCAGCCTGCGCCGCCGGTACACGTGTGCGGGAAGCCCGCCCCCGTGGGGATCTGTCTGCACTACGTGCTGTCTAGTGGTTGGCGGCTCCGCCGCGGTGCAACCTCGCCGCCCTCCCGGCGCCGTGTCCTGTCGGGTCGCCGGCGCGCCGGGCTGCGGCGATCATCCCCGGCCGGGACCGCCGGCTCCGAAGATCTCCGCCAACTCGACGGGGGGAGTACGAGCGAGTTGGGCGTAGCCGCAACTCGCGGGCACACGATCGGGGCGCCAGCGCAGCAGCCGGGCACTGTGGCGGAACCGTCCCGCGAGCACCGAGTCGTAGGACACCTCGGCGACCGGGGCGCCGGCGAGAGGCACCCAGGCCTCGGCGCCGGCACGCCAGCGGTTCGGCGCGCCGGGCAGGCGCCCCTGCGCGCCCTCGACGGTCCAGGGATGCCCCGCCCCCTCGCCAACCCGGTGGGGTGCCAGTTGTTGTCTCAACGCGGCCCTCTGGGTGACCGCGAACCCCGAGGCCGCGCCGACGAAGTGCAGCACGCCGCGGGCATCGTGCAACCCCAGCAGCAGCGATCCCACCCCGTCACCGCTGCTGTGCATGCGGTAGCCGGCGACCACGCACTCGGCGGTGCGGCGGTGCTTGACCTTGAACTGGGCCCGCTTGCCGGCCTCGTAGGGGCGTGCGGCCGGCTTGGCGAGGATCCCGTCGAGACCCGCCCCCTCGAAGCGCCGGAACCAGTCGGCGGCGAGAGCCGGCTCAACGGTGGCGGGGGTGAGGTGCACCGGTGCGGCGAAACCGGCGGCCACCTCGACCAGGATGCCGCGGCGCTCGCTGAACGGCAGGCCGGTGAGGTCCCGGTCGCCCAGGGCCAGGATGTCGAAGGCCACGAAACGTGCCGGCGTCTCGACGGCCAGCCGGGCGATGCGGCTCGCCGCCGGGTGGATGCGAGCGCTCAGGGCGTCGAAGTCCAGCCCGCCACCGGCTCTCGTGATGACCAGTTCACCGTCCAGCACGCAGCGCTGCGGCAGGCGCGCCCGCAGGGGTCCCGCCAGTTCCGGGAAGTAGCGGGTCAGGGGCCGCTGGTTGCGGCTGCCGATCTCCACCTCGGCGCCGTCGCGAAAGACCACGGCACGGAAGCCGTCCCACTTGGGCTCGAACCACAGCTCGCCCGGCTCGGCGGTGGGCAGGGACTCGGCCGCTCGGGCCAGCATCGGGGCCACAGGCGGCATGACCGGCAGTTGCACGGCACGTACCGTACGCCTGGCTCCGCGAACCCGGACCTTGCCCGCCGGCAGGCGAGCCTTCACGTCCCGGCCCCGCCGGCCGGCACCCGCCGGCCCGTTCAGCCGAGCGCCACGAGCACCAGCCCTCCCGTCGCCACGACCATGCCGATGACCTGCACCCGGCTGATGTGCTCCTGGAGGAAGAGCCAGGCGGGGATCACGGTGAAGGCGGGCGACAGCGCCGTGATCGGGCCGACGACGGAAAGCAGACCCAGCGAGAGGGCTTCCAGCAGCAGGGCGTGCGCCAGTAACAGCAGGAATCCACTCACCACCACCGGGATGAGAGTGCTGCGGCGGGGCGCCCGGGGGCGGGGGGCGCCGGCTCGCCGCCAAACCACACCGAGGGCGGCCAGGCTGAGGGTCGCGGCAGCGGCGCGCACGATGAGCAGGGGCGCCACCCCCGCCGCATCGCCGATCTCGCCGATTGTCGTCTGGAAGGTCGCCAGCGATGCCCCGGCGGCGAGCGACAGCCCCAACTCGGCGCCCAACCCGAAGCGTCGGCCATTCTCGCCACCCTCTTGCGGCGCATCGGTCGCCCGCGCCGGCCGCGAGATGAGCACAACCGCCACGATCGCCAGCGCCACGCCGGCCAGAGCGAGCGAGGACGGACGCTCGCCGCGAATCAGCCCCACCGCGAACGTCAGGATCGCGATCAGCGCGGCGGTGACCGGTGCGACCACCGCCATGCGACCCCACGTGAAGCCGGTGTACATGAAGCCGATGCCGAGCGTCAGCGCTCCTCCGGCCAGGACCGCCAGGAGCATCTCGCGGGTGCCGCCGAGGGGTTGCCACGTTGCCAGCAGGTAGATGCCGATGATCACGCCGCCAACGATTTGGACGCCGGTGATGGTGCGAATCGGCCCGGTGCGCCTGCCGGACATCCCGCCGAAGAAGTCGGCGAGCCCGAGGCCTCCGGCCACGCCGATGCCCAGAAGGACGTCCATGGCTCAGGGGTGTCTCAGAGGTCCCGCGGGGCGGCGGCGCGAAGCACCCGGCAAGACTAGTGCTCCGCCCGCCTGCCTCCGGTGGTCCGCTGAGGTGTCGTGGCCTGCGCGGTGGTCCGCTCTCAGCCGAGTGCCGCCAGCACGAGCCCCGCCGTCGCCAGGGCCATGCCGACGATCTGCATACGGCTGATGTGCTCGTGGAGGAAGATCCGCGCCGGGATCACGGTGAAGGCGGGCGAGAGCGAGGTGATCGGGCCGACGACCGACAGGAGGCCCCGCGAGAGAGCCTCGATCAGCAGCGCGTGCGCCACGAGCAGCAGCAGCCCGGCCACGGCCACCGGCACGAGCGTGCTGCGCTGGGGAACCCGCGGGCGGGGAGCGCCCGCTCGGCGCCAGATCACGCCCAGGATTAGCAGCATGAGGGTCCCGCCGACGGCTCGCACGACGAGCAGGGGCGCGAAGCCCGCCGCGCCGCCGATCTCGCCGAGGGTGGTCTGGAAGCCGGCGAAGCCCGCCCCGGCGGCGAGCGACAGCGCCAGTTCACCGCCGAGGCCGATCCGGCGCCGGGAACCCGCCTGCGCCGGTCGTGCGTCGGCAGCCCGCGGCGGGCGCGAGATGAGCACCACCGCCACGATCGCCAGCAGAACGCCGGCCAGGGCGAGTTCCGAGGGTCGCTCGCCGCGCACCAGGCCCACCGCGAACGTGATCACCGCCATCGCCGCCGCGGCCACCGGCGCCATCACGGACATGCGGCCCCACGTGAGTCCTGCATACATGCACCCACCGCCGAGGGCGAGTGACGTGCCGGCGATCGCGGCGAGGACCGTCTCGCGCGTACCTCCGAGCGGTGCCGACGCCGCCAGCAGGTAGACGCCGATGATGGCGGCTCCCGTGAGTTGAACCCCGGTGATGCTCCGCAGCGGCCCGGTGCGCCGGGAGGCCGTCCCGCCGATGAAGTCGGAGAACCCGAAGCCGGCGGCCACCCCGACGCCGAGGAGGACCTCCATTCAGCGCGGCCGCGGCGAGCCGGGGGTGGGCATCCGGCGAGGCTAGTGCCACCGCGGCGCTACCTTCGTCGGCGATGGATCTGCGGGCGGCTCCGGCGATCGCTCTCGGCGGGATGGCCGGAGCCGCGCTGCGCTGGTTGCTGCACGATCTCTGGTCGGCCGGCTCGACGTCGTGGGCGACGCTGGTCGTGAACGTGGCCGGCAGTGCGGTACTCGGCTGGCTGTTGGCGGCCGAGACCGGAGGGACCGGCGCGCTCGCCAGGGTTGCCGGCGCAGGGTTCTGCGGCAGCTTCACGACATTCTCGGCGTTCGGCCTGGTCGTGGTCGAGCATTTCGAGGCCGGTCGGGCCGGCGCCGGCGTGCTCTACGCCGCTGTGTCGCTCGGTGCGGCAATCGCCGCGGCGCTGGCGGCGGGATTGCTGCGGCGCCGGCTACGCCGCTCGGTCCGGCGGGCGGCCGCATGACCACGGTCGGGTTCCTGGCCGCCGCCGGGATTGCCACCCTGCTGCGGGTGGTGGCCTCGGCGCGCCTCAACCTCGATGCGTTCCCCTACGGCACGCTGACGGTCAACGTGGTCGGTTCGTTCGCGCTCGGGCTGCTGGCCGGCGCCGGCGAGGTGACGACGGTGATCGTGGCGAGCGGCGCCCTCGGCTCGCTCACGACCTTCTCGACCCTGGCGGTCGAGATCACGGGACTGTGGCGCCGCAGCCGGCGGCGGGCGGCGGCCTACGCGGCCGCCTCAATGGCCGGCGGTGTGGCCGCGGCCTATCTCGGCGTCCTGGTGGTCACCTGAGCGACGGCGGGGAGGGTTCGGGAGCGTGCGGCTGCCGCTCGCCAGTTGCCGGCCCGGCGCTCGGGGGCCGCGGCTAGCCGAGCGCCAGCAGCACCAACCCGGCGATGATGACGGCCATGCCCGCTGCTTGGAGGCGGCTGACGCTCTCGCGCAGGAAAAGGCGCGCTCCGAGCACGGTGAAGGCCGGTGTCAGCGAGGTGATTGGTCCGACGACCGAAAGGAATCCCCTGTTCAAGGCCTCGATCAGCAACGCGTGCGAGAAGATCAGCAGCGTTCCCGCCGCGATGACCGCCAGAGTCGCGCGTGGCCGAGGGGGTTTCGCCGTTGCGGTGTGGGCCCTCCTGCCGAGCGTGGCGAGGGCCGCCAGCCCCAGAACACCGCCGACCGCGCGCGCGATGAGAAGCGGCGCGGGTCCGTCATCCACCCCGATTTCCAGCAGCAGGATCTGGAATACCACGAAGCCGCCGCCTGCACATATCGACAGGGCCAACTCGCCGGCGAGCCCCAAACGCCGCTCGGAGTCTCTGCGGTCGAACGGGCGGGGTGTCCGGGCCGGGCGGGACACCAGCACGACCGCCGGGATGATGAGGATCGCGCCGGTCAGCGCCAGCGTCGAGGGGCGCTCGCCACGCAGCAACCCGACGGTGAAGGTCAGCCCGGCGATGGCGGCGAAGGAGACCGGCGACATGACCGACAGGCGCCCCCAGGAGATTCCCGCGTAGAAGCAGAGGGCGCTGAAGGCCAGGATCACGCCTCCCAGCGCCGACAGGAGCATCTCGCGGGCGCCGCCGAGGGACTGCATCGTGGCCAGCAGGTAGATGCCGATGAGCACCGTGCCGGTGAGATAGATGCCCGTCATGGTGCGCAGCGGGCCCAGCCGCCGCCCGGCCAGGCCCCCGATCACGTCGGAGACCCCCAGACTCACCGCAACCACCAGCCCGAGCACGACCTCCAACAGTCACCCGTCCCGCCGGGCCGACAGATGGCGCATCGGGCGAGACTACTCAGCGCCGGGCGCGGCGGCCCGGCAACCTCAGCCCAGGCCGATGAGCACCAGACCCGCCGCGGCCAGGCCGAACCCCGCGATCTGACCACGGTTCATGCGGTCATGCAGGATGAGGCGCGCCCACAGGACCGTCGCCGCCGGGAACAGCGCCGCCACGGGCGCTACGAGACTCACGAACCCGAGACGGAATGCCTCGATCAGCAGGCAGGTCCCCAGCGTGTCGAGCAGCGCGTAGGAGGCGATGAGGCGGGTGTCGAGGGCCGTGAGTCGCGCGGGCCGTCCCGCGGCGCGAACCCGCGAGATCACGAAGGCGGCGGCCAGGAGTCCCGCCGTCAGGCGCGCCGAGGCGACCGGCCACATCCCGGCACCGTCACTGCTGGCCGCGAAGAAGATCTGGGTGGCGCCCAGCGTCAATCCGGCTCCGACGGCCAGGATCATCTCGTGGGCACGGCTGGCGACGGTGCTGCGGGCGTGGGCCTGCGGGGCGCCCACGTCCGCCTCGTGGTGCTCGGCCACCTGGGCGATCAATACGACGGCCACGATCGCCAGCACCACCCCGACGATGGCGCCCGCCCCCGGCCGCTCGCCGATGGCGAACCCGTAGACCACGCCCACGGTGGCACCCACCGCGGCGGTCGTCGGCGCCACCACCGACATGCGCCCGACCGCCAGACCTCGCACCAGGCAGCAGATGCCCACCACCAGCCCGATACCGGCGAAGACCCCCAGCAGGTGATCCCACGCCGGCGGGACGGTCCGGTCGACGGCCGCGATGTAGATCCCCAGCGGGACAAGGCCCCAGAGCTGCGAGTACGCCACCACCACCGATGTGCGCACGCGGCGTGCCGCGATCCCGCTGAGGAAGTCCGCGGAACCGATGCTGGCGGCGACGAGGACGCCGAGCAGGACTGCCACGCCGTCTGTGGCGCTACTGCCGGAGCTTCAGCGCGAGCCGGACAGCGGTTTCGCCGGCTCAGGCGTCACGGGCGGGCGGGCGATAGAACGCCGCCAGCAGCACCATCGCCGCCATCACGCCACCCCCGAGGCTGACGGCGAGCCCCACCCAACCGTCGAGCACGTCGGCGATGCCGATGACGCCGTCCAGCGAGAGATCACCCGGTCCCAACATGGCGATCACCACCGCCACGACGGCGAGGACGAGGGTGTACTCCCAGCCGTCGTTCATGACGAAGAGACCCTTGCCACGGTGCGCCACCCAGAACGCCACGGCCATCAGCCCCACGAAACCGGCGGCCGCCGGGGTCGTCAAGAATCCCGCGGCCAGCGCCAGACCGGCGGCGATCTCGCTGCCGGCGGCCAGGGTGGCGTGGCGCCGGCCGGGACGCATGCCGATGCTGTCGAACCAGCGCGCCGTTCCCGCGATGCGCCCACCGCCGAAGAACTTGTTGTACCCGTGGGCGGCTAGCGTCACACCGACCACGACCCGCAAGATCAGCAGTGCCCAATCGCCTACTTCCACGGCCCTCCCGTCGAACCACACCGGACGCTGCGTGCACGGCTGCTTCCAGCGCCCGACCCGCTTGCCGTGCCGGCGCCGATCCTAGTGGTGCGACCTCTGATTCCCAGGCGCACAGCCGGGGCTCTCCGGGTCGCGTGACGTGTTCGACGGGCTGATCCTGGGGGCGGGGCGCAGCCCGTTCGGAGCCCGCCACGGCCGCTTCGCCCGACGCCATCCCGCCGATCTGCTCGGCGAGGTCTTCGCCGTCCTGCTGGCTCGCAGCGGTGTGGACCCTGCGGCCGTCGACGAGGTGTTGGTGGGATGCGCCACCCCCGTGGGGGCGCAGGCGTCGAATCTGGCCGGGGCGGCGGCGCGGGCGTCCGGACACTTGCAGGGGTTGCCGGCCTCGGTGGTCAGCACACAGGACACGTCGTCTCTGGTTGCTCTCGTGCGGGCGTTCGACGCGGTGCGGTCGGGCCGTTGCGGCGTCGTGCTGGTGGGCGGGGTGGAGCTGATGAGCACGGTTCCCGCCGGTGCCGACCTGAGCCACCGCGGCTTCGGCCTTCCCCTGCCGCCGTCACCGGCGGAGGCGCTCCTGCCCCCGGGCCCGGCTGCGGAGCAGTGGGCGCACAGCCGCGGTGTGAGTCGGGATCGGCTTGAGGAACTGGCGCAGCGGAGCCGCCGGCGCGCCCGGGAGGCGCAGGCCTGTGGACGGCTGGCGGCCGAACTGCTCGCCACTTCGGACGGTGCGGGCGAGGTGCCATCGGACACCGCCGGCGACGAGCTGCTGCGCGCCGGCGAGGCAGGGGACCAGCGGTTCACCCGGGGCCTCTACAGCCCCGACGGACTCCTCACCGCGGCCACGGTGGCCCCCATGGCCGACGGCGCCGCGGCGGCCGTGTTGGCGTCGCCGGAAGCGGCGCGCCGAGAGGGCCTCCAACCTCTCGCCAGGGTGGTGGCCGCCGCGGCGGTCGGGGGCGACCCCGGTGCCGGCTGCGGATCGTCGCCGGAAGCGGCGCAGCGGGCCCTGGCGCTCGCCGGTGTCGCTGCCGGCAGTGTGCGGCGCGTCGAACTCGCCGAACCGTTCGCCACCGCCGTCGTGCGCTGGGAGACGGCCCGCCCCGACTTGGCCGAGGTGCTGAACCCCGACGGTGGTTCCCTGGCGCTGGGCCACCCCCAGGGTGCCACCGGAGCAGGACTCGTGGCGCGCCTGGTGCGGGCGCTGACGGCTCCGGGAGGCGCCGGATACGGCCTCGCAGCCTGCGACGCTGCCGACGGCCATGGGGTGGCCGTACTGTTGCAGGCATGACCGTCGCCGCCAGTGTGGCCGCCGCAGTCGACCTCGTGACCGCAGGAGTCGTGCTGGCGAGCGCGTTGGGGACGGCGTTGAAGGCGCTCGCCGCGGCCCTCGGCGGCCTGGCGATCCTCTGGGTGGGGATCCTGATGCTTCGTGTGCTCGCGCAGCCGCAGCCCGAACCGCCTCCGCCGGGTGAGTTGCGCAAGGTGCGCATCACCTACCGCTGCAGCCTCTGCGGGACCGAGGTGCGCATGACGGTCGCGCCTATGGAGGACCCCGACCCCCCCCGCCACTGCGGCGAGGAGATGTCGGTCATGGCACCGATCGAGGAGTGAGGGCCCGCCGGCAAGGTTTCCCACAAATGTGGAAAACCTTGGGGGGAAGTACGAGCATGTAGTTTGCGTCCCGGTCGCCCGCGATTGGTGATCCGCGGACGGTTCTCCGGGAGCGCTGAGGATGCCCGGGCGCGCCCCGCGCCGGCCGTCAATGCAGCTGGGTTGCGGTGATCACCCCGCCGAGGATGAGCCCGAGGCCTGCCAGCAGCCACCAGTTGCTCGTACCGCCCGGAATCAGGCCCAGGTAGTTGACGATGATGAGGACCGTTCCTGCAGCGAGCAGTGAGAACAGCAGGACCGGGACCCAGGTGGGGCTCACCTTGGCTTCGGGGGGCAGGAACTGCTCTCCCGCCGGTCTCGTCCCCTTGGGGGTCACCCGGCCCCCCTGGACCTTGCGCTTGGGAGGATTCGCCATGCCCGCAGGATAGGCGCCCGGTACCCTCAACACCCGTGCGGCGCCGGGTACTGGTCCTCGACAACTACGACTCGTTCGTCTACATCCTGGTTCAGTACCTGCGCGAACTCGGGGCGGAGACGATCGTGGCCCGCAACGACGAGCTCACTTTGCGCGAGGCCGTGGCCCGTGCACCCGAGGCCCTGCTCGTCAGTCCCGGCCCCGGTCGTCCCGCCGACACGGGGATCTGCTGCGCCGCCATCGAGGAGCTGGCGGGGAGTTGCCCGATCCTGGGGGTGTGTCTCGGGCACCAGTGCATCGCAGAGGTCTTCGGCGCCACGATCGTGCGCGCCCCGGCGGTGATGCACGGCAAGGTGTCCCAGATCCACCATGACGGGGCCGGTGTGCTGGCGGGAGTCTCCAACCCGCTGCAGGCCACCCGCTACCACTCCCTCGTGGTGGAACCATCCTCGGTCCCCGACAGTCTGGAGGTCACCGCCAGCACCGCCGACGGCGTCATCATGGGCGTCCGCCATCGCTCCATGGACATCGAAGGGCTGCAGTTCCACCCGGAGTCCCAGATGACCGTCGACGGCCACGCGATCCTGGCGAACTTCCTGGGCCTGCCGGCGATGGAGGGTCAGCGGGCCGGTTAGCCCCCCTCGGGCGGCGGGCGTTCCGGTAGCCCGGAGGGGTCGATCCCGCCCTCGCCGGGCGGAGGCGGGCCTCCGCCGTCACCCTCGAGAGGTGCCAGCTCGTCCCCGGTCTGTGTGGGTTCTCCGATCTCGGGTTCGCCGGTCACGTAGAGCGTGAGGATCGAACTGGGCGAGATCGTCGTCCCGGCCACGGGGTCCTGGGACACGATGAGGCCCGGCGTCTCGCCGGGGAGAGGCGCCACGGGCACCACGTCGGCGGTGGCGCCCAACGTGTCGAGCTGGATGAGAGCGGTGTTGGGGTCGAGGCCCGTGAGGTCCGGCATGGTCACGATCTCCGGTCCCGACGAGACGTAGACGAAGACCTGGCTGCCCTCGGCCAGCTGGCTCCCCACCTGGGGCTCCGTGCGGATGACCAGCCCCTCCGCCACCGTCTCGGACGGCTCGGTCTCGCGCTCGACCACCAGCCCGGCGTTCGTGATGGCGACCGCGGCGTCGACGTCGTCCAATCCCGCCACGTTGGGGACCAGGATGGCCGCGGGTCCCGCGGAGATGTTCAGCGTCACCGCCGCGCCGGTCTGGTGGGCGATCAGCGGCGCCGGCTCCTGTTGCAGGACCTCCCCGGCGGGCCTCTCGCTGCCCACCTGGACGAGGTTGACGGCGAAGCCCGCCCCTCGCAGCGCCCGCTCGGCGTCTATGGCCTGCCAGCCCAGGACGTTGGGCACGGGGACCGCCCCGGCGCCCGCGCTGATGGTGAGGGTGATCGTCGAGCCGGGCGCCAGTTTCGTCCCGGCGCGCGGCTGCTGGTCGAAGACCCGGCCGGCGGGTATCTCGGCGTTCGCCTCCCGCACCGCGATCACGGGAAAGCCGGCGGACTCCAGCGTGCGCACCGCGACCGCTTCCTCGAGTTGGTACACCGACGGCACGTCGACCGTGGCCGGCTCGACCGGCCCCGTCCCGTTGTCGTCGGGACTCAACACGTTCACCAGCACAACGACCATGATCGTCAACACCACCAGCAGGACGGCGAAGCCGACGAAGAACAGACCGGAGCGACGCTGCCGCTCCAGGCGCCCGTAGATGTCCCGGCTCCCGCCGCGGTGACCGCCGGGTCGTTGCCCGTAGCCGGGCGGGCGGCGGGCGGCGGGGATCCGGCCGGTCCACCACTGGGTGATGCCGCGGGGCGGTGCCCGCCGCACCGGGGGACGGGGATCCCGCTGGCGCGGTTGGGCGGGCGGGCGCGGATCCTGCCGGCGCGGCGGAGTCGCGGGAACCGGTCGGCGCGGCGCCGGCGGGGGCGCGGGAGGCGCCGGCGGGCGCTCCGGTGGAGGTAGCGGGGGCGGCTCGGCGGGGCGTTCGGGCGGGACCTGCTCGAGCCGCTCGCGGACGATCTGGAGGTGCCCGCGCAGATCCTCGGCGCGCTCGTAGCGGTCGTCGGGGTCCTTGGCGAGCAGCCGCATCGTGATGCTCTCCAGCGGCGGCGGCACCCCGCCGGCGATCTCTCCGAGAGGCACCGGCGGGTCCTGCACGTGCTGGTAGGCGACGGAGATCGGCGTGTCGCCCCGGAACGGCGGGTGGCCCGCCAGCATCTCGTAGAGCACCACGCCGAGGGAGTAGAGGTCGCTGCGGGCGTCGGTCGGCTCGCCCTGGGCCTGCTCCGGCGAGAGGTAGGCGGCGGTGCCGACCACCGTGCCCGTCTCGGTGAGGCCCAACGAGGGGCCTCCGCCCATCATCGTGGCGATGCCGAAGTCGGTCACCTTCACGTGGCCGTCGTTGCTCAGCAGGACGTTCTGCGGCTTGACGTCGCGGTGCACGATGCCCGCACGGTGCGCGAACGCCAGCGCAGCCGCCACCTCGAAGGCGATCGCGGCGGACGCCTGGGGGCCGAGAGGGCCGCGCGCCGCGATGATCTCGGCGAGGCTGTGCCCGCTCACGTACTCCATCACGATGAAATAGCGCTCGCCCTGGCGGCCCCAGTCGTAGACACCGACGATGTTGGGATGGCTCAGCCCCGCCGCGGCGCGTGCCTCCCGCCGGAGGCGCTCGGCGAAGGTCGGATCGGCCGCGAACTGCGGGTGCAGCATCTTGAGCGCCACCTGCCGGTCGAGTTGGCGATCCCTGGCGATGTAGACGGTCGCCATCCCCCCCTGGGCCAGCCGGCGCCGGAGTTCGTACCGCCCGCCGAGGATGGGTGGGTTCTGTGCTGCCATGACTCCCGGAAGTTTACGAGTGGGTCTCTGCGGTCTCGATGTCGTGACCGATCACAGCAACCGGCGTGGTTCGAGGGCGACGACGTCGGCCACGATCACGGTGATGTTGTCGTTCCCGCCGCGGTCGTTGGCCTCCTCCACCAATCGGGTCGCGGTCGTCCCCGGGGACTCACCGGCTGCCAGCAACGTCGAGATGTCGCGGTCGGGCAGTTCCCGCGTGAGCCCGTCACTGGCCAGCAGATAGCGGTCGCCGCCGGCCGCCTCGAACGTCCAGGCGTCCATCTCGCACGGCTCGGGAAACGCCCCGACCACCCGCGACAACGAACCCGCTCCCTGCATGCGTCGCGCCGTGGCCGGACTCATGCCCATCCGCACGTACTCGTTCTCCCAGTTGTGGTCCCAGGTCACCTGGATCATCCGGTCGCCGCTGTAGCGGTAGATCCGGGAATCACCGACGTTGGCGAGGACCACGCTCCCGGCGGGATCCAGGGCCAGGGCGCACAGCGTCGTGCACATCTCCGCCAACTCCGGCTCCTCGGCGGCGCGTCGCTGGACGGCCAGATGCGCCTCGACGAAGGCGCCGCGGAGGCTGTCGGGATCCGCGGCGGCGCCCGAGGAGTGCAGCGATTCGACGGCGACGGCGGACGCCAGCTCCCCGCCCGCATGCCCTCCGAGACCGTCCGCCACCGCTACGAGGTCGTCGGTCAGCAGGAAGGCGTCCTCGTTGCGCTGCCTTCGCCGCCCGACGTGGGTGCAGGCGTCGGCGTCGAGTCGGAAGCTTCGCCTCATGCCGCCGGATCCCGGGAGCAGCGCCGCCGACGCCGAAAGTGTCGCCGGCGGGTTGCGGCACGACATGGGGGCATCGGTCGATTCTAGGTGGCGACCTCGACGCCCCAGCGGGTGGCCCGGAGCGGCTGAATCCGGGTGCCACCGGCAGTGCCGGTGCAGGCGCCCGCCAGTAGCCTTGCCCCGGCGGCGCGAGTGGCGGAATTTGGCAGACGCGCAGGATTCAGGTTCCTGTGTCCAATACGGACGTGAGGGTTCAAGTCCCTCCTCGCGCACTTCACTTACGGCGACGCAGTCGACCTGGGTGCGCCGGCGAGGCGTTCAGCCGTCGCCGGGAAGCTCCGAGGCCGGCGGGACGATGGGCAGGTGGCCGGGTCGCGGCGGCTCGGCGTTCAGCAGGTGAGTTGCAGCCCTGTCGAAGTAGTCCAGCAATTCCCTCGCCAGTTCCTCGGGTGCCCCGGATGCCCCGACCGCCACCGCCATGTGCTGCATCCAGGCGTCGCGCTCCCGGCGACCGATGGTGAACGGCAGGTGGCGCGCCCGCAGCATGGGATGCCCGCGCCGGCGGCTGTAGTCGTCGGGACCGCCCCAGTACTGGATGAGGAAGTCCCGCAGGTTGGTCTCGGCGTCGGTCATGTCCTCGGGATAGAGCGGGCGCAGCACCGGGTCGCCTGCCACTCCCGCATAGAAGCGCGCCACAAGCGCCTCGAAGAAGTGCGAACCGCCCAGCTGCTCGTACACCGAGGCGGGGACCGCGTCGTGCGCCGAGGTTGCCATCGCCCAATTCTGGCCGCTCCGGCGCCGTTCGCGCCTGCCGCAGGCCTCCGGCATGCCGCCGGGTGAATCATTAGAGTGCCCGTCATGGCACGTTCCCTTGCAGAGATCCTCGAACCCTCCCGGACCGCCGTCGTTCTGCAGGAATGCCAGAACGGCATCGTCGGGACCGAATCCGGGCTGCCGGCCCTGGCCGAGGCCGCCCGCTCCTCGGGTTGCATCGACGCGGTCGTACGGCTGGTGCATTCCGCCCGAGCCGCGGGTGCGCGCGTCATCCACAGCGTGTTCCATCAGCGTGCCGACGGCTGGGGCGGCAACACCGGTCTCGAACTCTTCAGGATCGTCGACGAGGCACCGGTCAAGATGCGACCCGGCAGCGCGGCCGTCGCGGTGCTCGACGAGATCGGCGTGGAGCCGGCCGACTTCACGATCGTCCGTCACCACGGCGTGTCGCCGTTCCCGCTCAGCGAACTGGACTCCGTGCTGCGCAACGAGGGCGTGACGGCCATCATCCCGGCCGGCGTGGCGGTGAACTGGGCCATCACCGGTCTGACATTCGACGGCATCAACCGCGGTTACGACGTGGTCATTCCCCGTGACGCCGTAACCGGTATCCCGACGGAGTACGCGGAGATGGCCATCGATCACTCGCTGGCGTTCGTGGCCACCATCTCGACGACCGACGACATCATCGCCGCCTGGTCAGGGGCCTGAGCGGAGCCCGCCCGGGGGCTCGGACCCGGCGCCGGGGCCCGACCGCTAGAGGCGGTCCTGCAGGAACGGGAAGTGCTCGCGTGTCCGGGTGACCCGCTTCCGGTCCACCTCGGCGATCAGCGTGGCCTCCACGTCCGCGCCACCGGCCAGAATCTCGCCCATCGGATCCACGATGCGACTGTCGCCCGCATAGTCCAGCCCGCCGCCGGACCCGACGCGGTTCACCCCCACGACGTACGCCTGGTTCTCGATGGCCCTCGCCACCAGTAGCCCCCGCCAGTGGGTGCGCCGCGGGCGCGGCCAGTTGGCCGGCACCAGGTAGAGGTCGGTCTCGAGCGCCACCGACCAGAACTCGGTGGCGAAGCGCAGGTCGTAGCAGACGAACAGGCTGACCCGCAGATCGTCGACCTGCACGGTCACCGTCTTGTCGCCGGCGTCGTAGATCAGGTGCTCGTCGCCGTAGCTGAACGGGTGGATCTTGGCGTAGCTGTGCAGTTCGCCGCGGGGCCCGGCCAGCACCAGGCGGTTGCACGGGCGAGCGTCGCCGGGCGCCAGGATCGGGATCGACCCGCACAGCCAGATGTCGTGATCTGCGGCGGTCTGGCGCAGGAACCGCGTGCTCGGCCCGCCGGGTGTCTCGGTGATGCGGTCGGCCTCGAGCGAGAAGCCGTAGCTGAACATCTCGGTGAGGACCACCAGCCGCGCTCCGGCGGCGGCGGCCCCGGCGATCATGGGTTCCAGCCGGGCGAAGTTCGCCTCGCGGTCCTCCCAGACGATGTCGTGCTGCAGAGCGGCGACCTTCAACGCGGGACCTCCCTAGGAGTCCGAGCGGAGCGTGGCGAGTCTCTGGGCGGCCTCGGCGATCACCTCGGGCCGCTTGCAGCAGGCGAAACGCACGAGTGGCCGGCCGGTGTCCTTGCTGTCGTAGAACACCACGCTGGGTACCGCCACGACCCCGCAGCGCTCCGGCAGGGACCAGCAGAATTCGACGCCGTCGGAATGGCCCATGGGTCCGAGGTGGGTCGTCACGAAGTACGTGCCGGCGGAGTTCCACACGTCGAATCCGGCGTCCGCCAGGCCGGCGCTGAGGCGGTCGCGGCGTTCCCGTAGGCCGTCGGCCAGCGATCGGAAGTAGTCGTCGCCGAGGTTGAGGCCCTCGGCGATGGCGTACTGGAAGGGCCCGCCGCTGACGTAGGTGAGGAATTGCTTCGAGGTCCGCACCGCCGTGACCAACTCGGGCGTGGCGCACACCCAGCCGATCTTCCAGCCGGTGGTGGAGAACGTCTTCCCGCCCGAACTGATGGTGACGGTGCGGTCGCGCATGCCCGGGAGCGTGGCGAGGGGGATGTGTTCGCCCTCGTAGACGATGTGTTCGTAGACCTCGTCGGTCACGACCAGCAGGTCGTGGCGGATGGCCAGTTCGGCAACGTGCTCCAACTCGGCCCGGCTGTAGACCTTGCCCGTGGGGTTGTGCGGCGAGTTCAGCAGGATCAGCCGGGTGCGCGGGCCGATGGCGGCCTCGAGTTCCTCGGGGACGTAGGAGGACTCGGGGCCGCGCAGCAGGACGGGTCGCCGGACCGCGCCGGCGATCGCGATCCCGGCGGCGTAGCTGTCGTAGTAGGGCTCGAAGCACACCACCTCGTCGCCCACCTCGCAGAGCGAGATCAGGGCGGAGGCGATCGCCTCGGTGGCGCCCGCGGTGATCAGCACCTCGCTGTCGGGGTCGTAGGAGAGGTCGTAGAAGCGCTTCTGGTGTGCGGAGACCGCGTGGCGCAGTTCGGGTATGCCGATCCCGGGCGGGTACTGGTTGCGCCCGCCGCCGATGGCCTCGATCGCCGCCTCCAGTACCTCCGGGGGTCCGTCGGTGTCGGGGAATCCCTGGCCGAGGTTGATGGCGCCGGTGCGCACGGCCAGGGCGGACATCTCCGCGAAGATCGTGGCCCCGAACCCTTGGAGGCGGGTTGTGAGGTGGGGGATCCGTTCGGCCATGTCGCGAGCCTATGGTCGGCCGCCGCGACGCCTGCGGCTCACTCGCCGATCTGTGCCAGCAGGTAGCGCTCGACGCCGATGTCGTTGATGATCTGCTGCTGGGACTCGATCCAGTCGAGGTGCTCCTCCTCGCCCACGACCAGGTGCTCCAGCAGCTCGCGGGTGCCGGGATCGCCCTCTGCGAGTGCAAGTGCCACCCCCCGGCGGTACATGGCGATGGCATGCTCCTCGAGCGAGCGGTCCGACGCCAGTTGCTCGGGCACGGAATCGCCGATCCGGATGCTGTTCAGCCGCTGCACGTCGAGCTTCCCCTCGAGCAGCAGGATCCGCTCCATGAGCTTCTCGGCGTCGTTCATCTCCTCGATGGACTCTGCGCGGTACTTGGCCGCCAAGCGGTGGTAGCCCCAGTTCTCGCAGATCTTGGCGTGCGCGAAGTACTGGTTGATGGCCGTCAACTCCGACGTCAGCGCCTCGTTGAGAAACTCGATGATCTTCGGTGACCCCTGCATGGGGTAAGCCTACCGGCCACCGCCTGAACGGCGTCCGGGGACCGGGGCCCCGCGGGCGAGGCCGCGTGAGCGTGCCGCCAGGGTCTCGTGGGCCTCGTCGAGGAGCCGCTGCATTTCCGCCCGCACCCGTGCCGACAGGGCGCGGCGTCGCTCGCGTCCCGCGTCGGCCTGCACGGCGAGCTGCGCCGGCTCGATGGGTTCACCGACGGTGACCACCACCCGCTTCGGCCTCGCCAGCTTGGCGCCGGGCGGCATGGCCTCCTCGGTGCCGGCCACGCCGATGGGGATCACCCGGGCCCCGGTGGCGTCGGCGAGGTAGGCGCAGCCGTTGTGCACGTCACCGATGTCGGACCCGCTGCCACGCGTTCCCTCCGGGAAGACCAGCAGCATCTCGCCGCGCGCCAGCAGCGTCTGCGCCGTCTCCAGCGCCACGCGGTCCAGGTGGTCGCGCTGCACGGGAAAGGCGCCGATACTCGCGGAGAACCAGCGGCTGACCGGTCCCCGGAACATGGCCTGCTTGGCGAGGGAGCGCAGGCGCCGCGGGCAGTGCCCGGCGATGAGGGGCACGTCGAGGTTGGAGCGGTGCACCGGCGCCAGGATGGCCGCTCCGGGCGTGCGCAGGTTCTCCTTCCCGCGCACGTCGATACGGAAGTAGAACAGACCCGCGAGCAGTCCGGCGTTGCGGGCCAGCCAGTAGACCCGGCGCGAGGACCAGCGGTCGGCGGTGGTGAGGACCCGCCGGTGGAGCCGTCGCGAGGCGGCGATGCTCATCGGTGGCTCCCCGAGCGATCCTCCGAACGCACCGCCACGACGTCCCCCGAGCGGCTGCGAGCCGCTAGATGGTCTTCGCCGGGCGGCCGGGCCCCTCTGTCTCGAGGCCGCCCATGTCGGCGTTCAGGCGGGCATCGGCCATCAGCGAGCGCATGATGTCGCCGAGCTGTGCCGGGTCGTCGGGCTGAGTGGCGATGGGTCCCAGGCGCCAACCCTCGGCGACGCCGAGCTGGTTGCCGTTCACGTGGAACACGCGGCCCGTCACGCCCGAGGCCTCCGGGGAGGCCAGCCAGGTGGCGACGGTGGCGATCCAGCGGGGCGACCACGACTCGGCCAGTTTCGATGCGTTCTCCTCCCCGACGATCGGGATGGTGAGCCGGGTGAGCGCGTTGGGGGCCAGGCAGTTCACCGTGACCCCGTAGCGCGCCAACTCCATGGCGCAGATCACGCTGAAGGCGGCGATCCCCGCCTTGGCGGCGCCGTAGTTGGACTGGCCGATGTTGCCGTAGATGCCCGACGGTGAGGACGTGTTGATGACGCGGGCGTCGAGTTCGACGCCCGACTTGGCCTGCTGGCGCCACCAGTTGGCGGCGTGATGGGTCGGCGCGAAGGTGCCCTTCAGGTGCACGGCCATCACGGCGTCCCAGTCACTCTCCGACATCGAGAAGACCATGCGGTCCCGCAGGATCCCGGCGTTGTTGATGAGGATGTCCAGGCCTCCGAATACCTCGATGGCCTGGTGGATCATGTCCTTGGCCTGGTGGAAGTCGCTGACGTCGTCGCCGTTGACGACCGCTTCGCCGCCCGCGGAAGTGATCTCGTCGACGACCTGCCGGGCGGGCGTGATGTCACTGCCGTCGCCGGCGGCGTCGCCTCCCAGGTCGTTGACGACCACCTTGGCGCCCGCGGCGGCGAGCATCAGGGCGTGCTCACGGCCGATGCCCCGCCCCGCCCCGGTGACGACGGCCACCCGTCCCTCACAGAGCCTGGCCATGTGCTACCCCTATCGTCCGTCGTCGCTCGCGGGCATCTCGATGCCGGCGATCATGTTACGGCGTCCCGATCGCATCGAATGGAGCGAGAGATGGCAGCAGGCGAGGGTGCGGCGCGGCGCAACCGGCAATGGGTGCTGGCCCGGCGACCGGTGGGGATGGTGTCGGAGGCGGACTTCGAGCTCGTGGAGCGGCCTGTGCCGGACATCGGACCGGGCGAGGTGCTGGGTCGGGTCCGCTGGCTGTCCTACGAGCCCGCCATGCGCGGCTGGATGGACGAGCGGCCGAGCTACGTCGCTCCGGTGGAACTCGGTGCACCGATGCGGGCGCCGGGCCTGGCCGAGGTGGTTGCGTCGAACGACCCGGCCTATGCCCCCGGTGATGTGGTCTTCGGGATGATGAGCTGGTCCGAGTACGTGACCGGCCGCTGGTCCGCCGAGACCGCCGGTCGCGGCTACCGGCAGGTGCCGCCCGACGTGCCCACGGAACTGGTGCTGGGCCCGCTGGGCAGCACCGGCCTGACGGCCTACGTCGGGATGCTCGACGTGGGCCGCCCCGAGCCGGGCGACACCGTCGTGGTGTCGGGTGCGGCGGGGGCGACCGGCTCGGTGGCCGCGCAGATCGCCCGCATCAAAGGGTGCCGGGTGGTCGGCATCGCCGGTGGCGCCGACAAGTGTCGCTGGCTGCTGGACGAGGCGCGGCTGGACGCCGCCATCGACTACAAGAGCGAGGATGTCGGTCGCCGCCTGCGCCAGACCTGCCCCGGAGGGGTGGACGTCTACTTCGAGAACGTGGGCGGCGCCGCCCTGGAGGCGGTGCTGGACAACCTCGCCCTCGGTGCCCGGATCGCATTGTGCGGGCTGATCTCCGGGTACAACGACGCCCAGGCAGGACCCGGGCCCCGCAACCTGTTCCAGCTGATCGTCCAACGCGCCTCCATCCAGGGCCTGCTGCTGTGGGACTTCGTCGACCGGATCCCGGAGGCATTCGCCGACCTGCGCCGCTGGGTCGCCGCTGGTGAGATTGCCTACCGGGTCGACGTGCAGGAGGGCTTCGAGCAGGTTCCCCGCACGTTCCTGCGCCTGTTCACCGGCGCCAACGAGGGCAAGCAGCTGCTTCGTCTGTGACGAGGTCCGGCGGTCGCGGCCCGCGACGCTGTCCCGGCCGGGAATGCCCCCGGATCGGCGCCTCAACCCTGGTTGCGTTGTCTCGCTTGCGCTATGCTCGCGCCCTGCTGGAGTGTCCCACCGGGAGAGGCGCGCGATGAAGCTCAAGAGACTGTTCGTACTTGCCGGGGTAATGGCGCTGGTCGGGATGCTGTGGGCGTCGCCTGCGGCCGCCGACGGCCACCTTCCCTCCATCACGCTCGACCCGGCGAGTGTGCCGGCCGAGGCGGGTTCTGTAACGGTGACCGTGACCGGTGCCAACTGGAGCGAGCCGTCACCGTTCTTCATCGTCGGATGCCCCGGAGCCGCAGGTGACCCGGAGGCGCCGCTGACACTCTCGAGCGCCCCCGAGGCCATCGCCATGTGCCCGAACCTGATGGCTGCGGCGGTCGCCGTCGAGTGGGACGACGGCAGCTTCACGACCGAGTGGACGACGGAGATCACCCAGGCCGACATCGACAACGGCGCTCTGGTGGTCCTGGCCGGATGGCTCAGCGTGGACACCCTCTCGAACCCGGAGGAATTCGCGACGGTCGCGGTCCTCGCTATCGGTGTCGAGGAGGAGCCGGCCGAGGATCCGGCCGAGGAGGAGCCGGCTGAGGAGGAGCCGATGGATGACATGGGCGATGAGGAGCCGATGGATGACATGGGCGATGAGGAGCCGATGGATGACACCGGCGATGAGGAGCCGATGGACGACACCGGCGATGAGGAGCCGATGGACGACACCGGCGACGAGGAGCCGATGGACGACATGGGCGACGAGGAACTGCCGGCGACCGGCCATGAGAGCGGTCTGCTCGCCATCGTCGCCGCGAGCGTCCTGGTGGCCGGTCTGCTGGTGATCGGCGCCGGGCGGCGCGTGCGCACCGCCACCCGCTAGGGGATTGCCCGCACGGCGGGCACCGCGAATCGAACTCTGCGAGGGCCGGGCTGCAGTCCGGCCCTCGTCAGTTGCGGGGGATGTCGCTCCAGGGCACGTCCCGGTCCACCTGCGGTTCCTTCGGCAGGCCCAGAACGCGCTCGCCGAGGATGTTGCGCATGATCTCCGAGGTGCCGCCCTCGATGGAGTTGGCGCGGGCACGCAGGAACATCCGGCTGGTCTCGAACGAACCCGAGACGCCTGCCTGCTCGGGACGCAGCATCGGGTAGCCGTGGGCGTGCACCATGCCCCGGCTGCCCCGCACGTCGAGGGCGCACTCGAGGATCTCCTTGTTCAACTCCGCCGACAGCAGTTTCCCGACCGATCCCTCGGGGCCGGGAACGCCCGCTGAGGCGGTCTCGCGGGCGCGCTGGTTCGTCAGCCGCAGGAGTTCGGCGCGGATCCACAGCCGGGTGACCCGGTCCCGCGTCACGTGATGGGCGGCGGTCTCGCCGGGTGGCGCGTTGGCGGTCCACTCCTTCAGCAGGGTGCCGATGTTCCCGGAGCCTCTGGGGGGCACCCCGCCGCCGAGCGCGACCCGCTCGTTCATGAGCGTTGTGATGGCGCCGCCCCAGCCGCTGCCCCGCCGGCCAAGCCGCATCGAGTCGGGGATCCGCACGTCGGTCATGAACACCTCGTTGAACTCGGCCTCGCCGGTGATCTGGAACAGCGGCCGGACCTCCACGCCCGGCGCCTGCATGTCCATCATGAAGTAGGTCATGCCCTTGTGCTTGGGCTGCTCCGGATCGGTGCGGGCCAGGAGCATTCCCCAGCGCGAGGTGTGGGCCAGGGTCGTCCACACCTTCTGGCCGTTGACGATCCACTCCTCCCCGTCGAGGACGGCGCGCGTCGCCAGGCCTGCCACGTCCGAGCCGGCGCCCGGCTCGCTGAACAGCTGGCACCAGATCTCCTCGCCGGTGAAGCAGGGTCGCAGCAGCCGGTCCTTCATCTCCTCGGTGCCGTGGGTCAACACGGTGGGCATCCCCATCCCGATGCCGATCGGGTTGACCGCCAGGTTGTGGTACTGCCGCCCGCCCTCGGCCAACTCGTCGTCGACGACGGCCTGAGCCTCCCGCTCGAAGCCGAGTCCACCGCGCCCGGGAGGGAAGTGCACGCACGCCAGGCCCCGATCGAACTGCTCCCCCCGGAACGTCGCCATGTCGGCCTCCGCGGGCACGTCGGCGAGGAGTTCGCGGGTCATGTCTCGCAGCCGGCTGTCGCTCACGTTGCGTCGCCCTTCTCTCGTTCGCTCCCCGGTGGTAGTCCGGGAGTAGGCGCCCCTGTCCTCGAGAGGTAGCCGGTGGGCACGGGCGCCTGCCAGAATGCTAACCGTGACGCTCCGGCGCAGCCTCGGCATCGCAGCGATGGCATCGTGCCTTCTGCTGGCTGCGGGATGCGGCGGCACCGACCCGGAACCACCGGCAACGACACGGGCCGCCGCCCCGGCAACCGACGCCGCGCCCGCCACGACGGTCGGGCCGACCACCACCGCCGTCACTCCCACCTCCCCGCCGCCCGAGATGACCGATCCGGCGCCTGCGGCCACCGAGCCACCGGCTCCGGACCCGACTCCGCCACCGTCCACCGAGCCGCCGGCGCCGCCCGAGCCCCCGCCTCCCGCCGAGCCGCCGCCTTCCCCGGAGCCGCCGCCGGCGCCGCCCGAGCCCCCGCCTCCCGCCGAGCCCCCGCCTCCCGCCGAGCCGCCGCCGGCGCCGCCCGAGCCCCCGCCTCCCGCCGAGCCGCCGCCGGCGCCGCCCGAGCCGCCGCCTTCCCCGGAGCCGCCTCCCGCGCTGCCCGAGCCGCCCCCGCCTCCCCCCGAGCCACCTGCGGAGCCCCCGCCGCCGCCCGAGCCTGCCTTCGACGTCCTCATCACCGTGACTCTGGTGGACGGGCGCATCGAGGCCGAACGCCGCTACGAGGTCTCCTTCGGGGACACGGTGGAGGTCCGTGTCACCTCCGACGTGGCCGAGGAGGTCCATCTCCACGGCTACGACCTGTACCTGCAGCTCGAACCGGGGGCCGAGGTCACGCTGGAGTTCGAGGCCGATCTGCCCGGCGTGTGGGAGGCCGAACTGCATCCCTCGCACCGGGAACTCTTCCAGTTGCAGGTCTCCTAGGCGGTCGTAATGGTTCCTGCAGGCGTGCTGGCACACGGCATCGGAGTGCGCGGCGACCTGCCGATCCCCGTGTGGATGTTCGCCTACGTCGCCGGCGCCGCCCTCGTCATCTCATTCCTGCTGCTCGGCAGCTTCTGGCCGAAGCCGAAGCTGGAGGGGCGCTTCACGCCACGCCCGTTGCCCGGTGCCGCCCAACCCGTGGCGCGAGGCCTCGCCGTCGTGCTGCGGCTGTTCGGCCTGGCGATGTTCGCCGTGGTGCTGTGGGCCTCCCTGGCCGGCGACCTCGGGGCCTACGCCACGATCGCGCCGGTTGCGGTCTACGTGGGATTCTGGGTGGGGCTGCTGTTCCTGTCGGCCGTCCTCGGGGACGTGTGGCGATTGCTCAGCCCCTGGGAGACGCTGGCCCTCGTGGGCTCGGTGGTAAGACGACGCTTCTTCGGCCACGTTCGGTCCCACCTGCTCTGGCGCCCCGACCCGGTGCGGAGCGGCTGGTTGGGTGTCGTGACCATCGTCTCCTTCGCCGCCCTGGAGTTGGTGCATCCCAACCCGCCGGAGACCCGCCTGCTCGGTATCGCCATCGCCGTGTACTCGGGGCTGATGCTGGCGGGGGCGTCGCTGTGGGGCCGCGAGTGGCTGCGGCACAGCGAGGGGTTCGGCGTGATCTTCCGGCACATCGGTGCAATGGGGATCTTCTGCGGTGACGGGCGGGGTCGCCTGGCCGTTCGCCCCCCGGTCGTGGGTCTCGCGAGCCTGCGCATGACGCTGCCGCATGCCTTCGTGCTGCTGCTCATGCCGGGTACGACCAGCTTCGACGGCATCTCCCGCACCGAGTGGTGGGCCGGGCTGCTGGGAGCGCGCGTCGGTTGGGACACGGTGGGATTCGGCACCTTCGGCCTGCTGCAGTTCGCGGCGAACTTCGTGGTGCTGTACATCGCGGCGATGGCAGTGGGTGCCGCGCTCACCCGCACGCCACTGCGGCAGATGCTGACCGACTTCGCCCCGTCCATCGTGCCGATCGCCTTCGCCTACCACATCGGGCACTACTTCTCGCTGGTGGTCTTCGAGGGCCAGAACTTCCTGGCCCTGCTGTCACGCCCCTTCGGGGGGAGCGCCGACCTGTTCGGCACGGCCCACTTCGAGGTCAACTACCTGCTGGTCTCCACCGGGGCGATCGCCTTGGTTCAGGCCATCACGACATTGGTCGGCCATTTGGTGGGTGTGGTCCTGGCGCACGACAAGTCGGTGGCGCGGTTCACGCCGCGGCACGCGCTGCGGTCCCAGTACGGGCTGCTGGTGATGATGCTGGCCTTCACCATCACCGGCATCTTCCTGCTGCTCAACGCCTGACGGCCGGGCCGGCCGGAGCGCTCGCTTCAGGAAGTCCCGGGCTCGCCGGCGACCGCCGTGAGGCGTTCCCACTCGTCGAGCAGGCTCGAGTCCACGCCCCGCACCAGCGCTCCGAGCCAGTCGGTCAATTCGTCCAGGGCCGGGGTCCGGCGTTCGGCGGGAACGTTCTGGACGAGGGCCCGGTAGGCGTCGCTCAGATAGCGCAGCACCAGCCCCTCCGAGCGCTTCAGGCCGTAGTGGTTGACGTACTCCCCGAAGTTCATGGCCCGCTCGTGCATCTCCCGGGCGATCGACTTGGGGCGCACGTTGTCGCCCTCCACCCACGGGTGATGCCGGCGGAAGATGTCGAAGGCGCCGTAGAGGAACTCCCGCAGTGGCTTGGGATGCTCGACGTCCGCCAGGCGCTCCATCCGTTCCTCGTAGGGCACGCCCTGCGCCTTCAATTCGCCCAGGAGGTCGTTCCGGAGGCGCTCGATCTGGGCTGCGATCACCGCCCCCGGGTTCTCCAACACCGATTCGATCACTGACAGCGCATCGCGCGGGTAGTCCGCCTCGTCGGCGTCGAGCACCCCCAGCGCCTCCACGGCGAACAGCGAGAGCGGCTGATGCAGGGCGAAGCTGTCCTGGAGGTCCACCGTCACCCGCACCCGCCGGCCCCACTCGTCGGGAGTCTCCAGGACCTCCACCACTCCGGCCTCGACCAGGGACCGGTAGATGGCAACGGCCCGGCGTATGTGGCGCCGCTGGCGCCGGCGGGGCTCGTGGTTCTCCACCAGCAGCCTTCGCAGATCGGCGCAGCCGTCGCCGGGCCGGTCCAGCATGTGCATCACCATCTGGTGGCTGACCTCGAAGCTGGAGACCAGGGGCTCGGGCTCGGCGCCCACCAGGCGCTCGAAGGTCTGCTCGTTCCAGTGGGCGTAGTTGCGCTCCGGCGGGCGACGCTTGGTCAGCTTGCGCTTGGCCTTGGGATCCGAGGCGGCCTTGGCCTCGGCGATGCGGTTCTCGATCCAGTGGGCCGGCGCCTGCACCCGTACCCAGCCCTGCTCGTCGTAGCCGGCCCGGCCCGCCCGCCCGGCGATCTGGTGGAACTCCCGGGCGTTCAGCAGGCGCGTCCTCTGCCCGTCGTACTTGCAGAGTTGCGTGAACAACACCGTCCGGATCGGCACGTTCACACCCACACCGAGAGTGTCGGTGCCGCAGATCAACTTCAGCAGTCCCTGCTGGGCGAGCCGCTCGGTGAGCAGGCGGTACTTGGGCAACAGCCCGGCGTGGTGCACGCCGACGCCGTGGCCGATGAGGCGCCGGAGGTCCTTGCCGATCGGGGAGTCGAACTTGAAGCCGCCGACGGCTTCGGCCACGTGATCCCGCTCGGCGCGTGTCAGCACACCGATGCTCGTATAGGCCTGCGCCGCCTCGATCGCCTCGCGCTGGGTGAAGTGCACGACGTAGATCGGCGCACGGTTGCGTTCCAGCAGGTCCTCGATGGAGGCGTGAAGCGGCGCGGTCCCGTACTCGAAGCGCAGTGGCACGGGACGTTCGGCGGAGCGCACCGTCACCGTCTCCCGCCCGGTGCGGCGGGTCAGCTCGTCGGCGAAACGCTCCGTGGGCCCCAGCGTGGCCGACAGGAGAACGAACTGGCATTGCGGCAGCGTCAGCAGCGGAACCTGCCAGGCCCAGCCGCGCTGGGGGTCGGCGTAGAAGTGGAACTCGTCGGCGATCACGACGTCGACGTCGGCCTCCTCGCCGTCGCGCAGAGCCTGGTTGGCGAGGATCTCCGCAGTGGCGCAAACGACCGGCGCCTGGGGGTTGACGGCGGCATCGCCGGTGATCATGCCGACACGGTCGGCTCCGAACGCGTCGCAGAGGGCGAAGAACTTCTCGCTGACGAGTGCCTTCAACGGGGCGGTGTACACGCTGCGGCGACCCTCGACGAGCGCGGCGAAATGGGCGCCGGCCGCCACGAGCGACTTCCCCGAGCCGGTCGGGGTGTTCATGATGACGTTGTGCCCCTCCAGGATCTCCAGCAGCGCCTCCTCCTGGGCGGGATAGAGGGTGATCCCCTCCGATTCGACGTACTCGACGAAGCCGTCGAGCGGCGAGGCGGCGCCGAGGCGCGCCGCCAGGGGCGGGACCGGCGGACCGAGTGGGCTCAACGGAGGCTCGATGGAATCGCGGTGCGCCCGCGCCGCGCCGTCGATCGCGCAGGGCCGCTGGGGATGGCACGGGGCTTTCTGAGTAGAATGATTGCACCAAGCCGGCGACGGGGGAGTGCTCGGCTTCTCGGGTTCCAACAGGAGGACGTGCTTCAGAAGGGGGCAAAACGATGGTACAGGCCACCAACGGGCAGGCGCCGGTGTTCCGGACCTTCCAGCGGCGCAACATGCAGGACATCCCCGGCTGGGACCGGCTCAACGAGCACCAGCAGTTGGTCACCGACGTGGTATCTCGCGTGCTTCCCTTCAAGACCAACAACTACGTCTGCGAGGAGTTGATCGACTGGGACAACATCCCCGACGACCCGATCTTCCAGCTCACCTTCCCCCAGGAGGGGATGATCGATCCCGAGCACTTCGCCACCATCGCCGACATGGTGCGCGCCGAGCTGCCGGCAAAGGAGATCGACGAGGCGGCGCGCAACATCCAGCGCAGCCTCAACCCGCACCCCAGCGGCCAGGTGGCGATGAACGTCCCGCACGTGGACGGCGAGCCGATGGCGGGCATGCAGCACAAGTACGACGAGACGGTGCTGTTCTTCCCGGCCCAGGGCCAGACCTGCCACGCCTACTGCACCTACTGCTTCCGCTGGCCGCAGTTCGTGAAGCTCGACGACCTGAAGTTCGCCACCAAGGAGGGCGGCAACCTGGTGCGCTACCTGCGCGCCCACCCCGAGGCGACCGACGTGCTGTTCACCGGCGGCGACCCCATGATCATGCGCACCGACGTGCTGCGCCGTTACATCGAGCCGCTGCTGGAGCCCGAGTTCGAGCGCATCACCATCCGCATCGGCACCAAGGCGGGGGCCTACTGGCCGCACCGATTCATTGACGACAAGGACGCCGAGGACACCTTGCGGCTGTTCGACGACATCGTCGCCGCCGGGAATCATCTGGCCATCATGGGCCACTACTCGCACCCGGTGGAGTTGGCCACGGAGGCCTCCGAGACGGCCGTGCGCAACATCCTCAACACCGGTGCGGTCATCCGCTGCCAGGCGCCGCTGATCCGCCACGTCAACGACGACTCGAAGATCTGGGCCGACATGATCCGCCGCCAGGTGAAGCTGGGCTGCATCCCCTACTACATGTTCGTGGAGCGCGACACGGGTGCCAAGCGCTACTTCGAGCTGCCCCTGGAGCGGGCCCTGGAGGTCTACAACGGGGCCTTCCGGGACGTCTCGGGCCTCGGGCGCACCATGCGCGGGCCCTCGATGTCGGCCACGCCGGGCAAGGTGCAGGTGCTGGACATCATGCAGGTCAACGGCGAGAAGGTCTTCGCCCTGCGGATGCTGCAAGGCCGCAACGCCGAGTGGACCAACCGCATCTTCTTCGCCGCCTACGACCCCGCCGCCGTCTGGTGGGACGACCTGAAGCCGGCCCCGTTCGACGACGGCTTCTTCTTCGACACCGAGTTGAACGAGATGCAGTTGGCCGCAGTGACAGGCGCCACCCGTCAGCCGATTAGCGTCGACATCGTCCGCAAGGAGCCTGCCGGCGCCTGAATTCTGCCTCCCGTCTGTGGAGATCAGGGGGACGCTGCGGTTCGACGCCTTCATGGAGTTGGCGCTCTATGGCGAGCCCGACGGCTTCTATGCCTCGGGGCGAGGTGCCGGTCGGCGGGGTGGGGACTTCCTGACCAGTATTGAGGTCGGACCGCTGTTCGGGCGGCTGGTGGCTCGCCTTGCGGACCGGTGCTGGGAGGAGTTGGGCCGGCCGGATGATTTCACGCTCGTGGATGCCGGGGCCGGTCGCGGCACCCTTGCCCGCAGTGTTCTGGCGGCCCGGCCGGAGTGCGCGGAGGTGTTGCGCTACGTGCTCGTCGAGCGGTCGGCTGCTCTGCGGCGAGAGCACGAACAGCTACTGGAGCACCCGCCGGGGACCTGCGCCGCCCTCGAGTCACGGGCCGACCTGCCGGATGGGCCGATCACAGGCCTGGTCGTTGCCAATGAACTGCTGGACAACCTGTCGTGCCGTCTGCTGGAGCGGACCGGCGACGGCTGGGCCGAGGTGCACGTCAGAGCGGAGAGTGCAACCCACGCCGGCACGTTCGTCGAAGAACTGCGGCGTCTGTCGACTGGGGAGCAGGCGGTAGCGGATGCTCTAGCTCCTGAGGCGCCTGTGGGGGGTCGCATCCCGCTGGCGGATGCCGCCGTCGAGTGGGTGGGCGGTGCTCTGGGGCTGTTGGGTGGCGGCAGCCTCGTCGTGATCGACTACACCGACTCCAGTGCCTCTCTGGCGGCGCGGCCACCCTGGGAGTGGGTGCGCACCTATCGCTCCGGCGTGCGGGGCCACGATCCGCTACGGGACGTGGGCGCAACCGACATCACCGTCGAGGTACCCCTGGACCAGGTTCTGGCCGCACACCCCGGCGCGGACGTATGCGATCAGGCGACGTTCCTCGCCTGCCTCGGAATCGACGATCTCGTGGCCGAGGGCCGCCGGATCTGGCGGGAGCGGGCCGCGATCGGCGACCTCGCCGCCTTGGAGGCCCGCAGCCGCGTCCATGAGGCGGACGCCCTGTGCGACCCCGCCGGCCTGGGGGCCTTCACCGTGGCGGTCTGGCGCCGCGAATAGTTCGCGACGCGAGACCTCCTGCGGCGTGGGGTGTTCCGGAAAGGCCGGGAACCGCGGGCAAGAGGGCAGGCAGGGTGGCGCGCGGCATCATCGTCCGGACGCGGCCGCTGCGCCACTGGCCGTCGGCGCCATGGTTGGCCTCGAGGTGGCCTCTCTATGCAGCGGCCTGCGGTGCCCGAGGCCACGGCGACTCTGCCGGCCTACCTGCGGACCGGCGGCGGCGCCAGGGTCGGGATGGCTCGCTTGAGGTACTCGTCGAACTTGGGCACCGTGAACGCGGCGTAGCCGTGGTCGGTTGCGTACAGCAGTCCCTTGTCGATCAACTGCTTCCGGGTCGGGCCGCACTGAGTGGACGTTCGGCTGAGAAGTCTTGCCACGTCACGGGCGAGTTGTGGGTCCGGCCCGAGTTCGGCCATGGCTCGCAAGTAGGCCCTCTGAAGCTCGGTGGTGCGGTCCAGCCGGACTCTGAAGAATCCGGTGTCGAGTTTCTCCTCGACGGCGATCCTGGCAATCTCGGCGTCGCGCGCCGTGATCTCGCGGTCCGTGGCGAGATTCCAGGCGGCTTGGCCGAACTCCTGGAGGAAATACGGGTAGCCCTCGGAGAAGTCCAGTCCTTGACGCAGGGCTCCGTCGCTGAAATCGACGCCGAGTTGCGCCGCCGGTTCGCGCAGCACGAGTTCCGCTTCAGCGTCGTCGAGTCGTCCGATCTCGGGGAACTTGAACAGGCGCTCCGCGTACGTCTTGGCGATTCCGACGAGCTCGTGGATCTGGGGGAGTCCCGCGGCCGCGGCTGTGATCGGCAGGGAGTGCTGCACCGCCCGGTGGTTGGCGGCGATCAACGCTTCCATCTGGACGCTGCTCAGGTAGTGGAGTTCGTCGAGCAGCAGTACGACGCCGGCTTGCCGTTCCCGGGCTACTTCGCCGAGGCTGACGAGCAGATCGGTCAGGTCGGCGTTCAGATCGCCGCTGTCGGCGTAGCCCGCCGTCGCGGCGACATCGAGGCCGACCGTGAGACGGCCGTCCGGATCGATGCCCAGCGTGAACGACTTCAGAACTCCCGCCGCTCGCTTGGCTCTCTCCGTCCATCGCCCACCCGCGGTAATCCGGTGGAGTATTCGTCTGATCTCGCGAGCAAGGCCGGCGCGGAACTGACCGTCGTCCCACTTTGCGACTTCGATCTCGACAACACGCCACCCCTGATCCAGGGCGCGTTGGCGAAACTCCCCGAGCAGGACCGTCTTGCCGACGCCGCGGAGTCCGACAATGATCAGAGATTGCTCGGTGCGGCCCGCAGCGAGGCGACTCAAGTGGACGTCGAATGCCTCGAGTTCGCTCTCTCGTCCGACGAGGACGGGCGGCTTTGCGCCTGCGTTGGGAGTGTAGGGATTGTCTCGAGGATCCACGGCAGGCGTTCAGTGTATCTGTCAGGCGCGACTTTTCCGTTCTTTGCGAGCTTTATGTTCTAAAGCAAAACTCAGATAAAGTTCCAAAACCTTAAGCGCGGGTCGCCAAGTCCGTGAACTGACCGGGCCGGCGCCTCGCAGTTGCGAAGGAGCAATCGAATTCCGGTTCTCCGGCGCGCCGCGGGGCGTTCACGGTTGCGGTCTGGCGCCGCTGAGGCCCGGGATCTGCTGCGCCCCGGCGGCCTTCTTCTCCAGCGTCTCGATCAGCCTCTCGAACAGTGCCAGGCGTCTCGTCTCACTCGGTGTCACGTCCTGTCCTCTCCTCTGACTGGCCGATCATCGAGGGAGTCCGTGCCCCCGAGTGGTGTCCGCCCCGCAACAGAGCATCGGTGGGATTCGCGGGTCGAGCGTCACGGACGGTTGCGGAGACCGTGCAAGCCCCGAGGCGGGACTCGACGGCCGATACATCGAATTGGCGAACCCCTATCGACGGGTTGAACATGGGCGAATCGTCATCATCGATCTGGCGGCCCTGGAGGCTCGCAGCCGAGTGCACGAGGCGGAGGCTCTGTGCGATGCCTCCGGGTTGGGGGCCTTCACGGTCGCAATCTGGCGTCGCTGAAGCTATCTACCTCGGATCGATTCCGGGGAGACTCCCGGCGTTATCGGAGTAGATGACCTGGCCCGACGCGCGTGGGTGCGTGGTCAGCCGCCGGGGATCCAGCGCGAAAGGATCACCCGCGAGTCGGGTGTAATCTCAGAACCGAACTATTCGATGTATCGATTCCACTCAGTCAGTCCGAGCTAGCGCACAGATTGACCGTTGTCGAGCTCATCAGCTCTGCTGATATACATAACTGTTCATCTAGCTATGTAAATCCACATGTTAGATGAGACGTAGCTAGGCTCTCGCACCGGTGCCGAAGAGTTCAGCGGGATCCCGCATGATCGAACGACGAATCTCGGGGGGGGGGGGGCCTGGAAGCTCCTCCAGCCCTCCGGCCGGAAGCCGATCACAACCGCTGGACCGCGGTAGCACGCGCGTCCCTGGCGCGCTGCTGATTCAGCCACCGTCCACGCTCCGCGCGAGTTGCGCGCGGCCACCGTCTGCGCCTTCCGGCCTCGCCGATCCGCGCCCCCGCGCATCCGACCATCGGCGGATCAACAGGGGGGACATCGGAACAACGCAATCCGTTGGGTGTCGATGGAGGGAGAATCGGCGTGCTTCGTGAGGCGCTTGATGATCTGCACAGGATCAATGAACCAAGTGCATCGCGGGATGATACGGCTCGGATCGCCGAACACCCCAGGTTGGTAAGCCGCTACTACGACGCCGTTACCCGGTTGTATGAGTTTGGCTGGGGAACGAATTTCCACTTCTCGCCGCGTCGACCCGGGGAGAACCTGATCGCATCTCAACGGCGGCACGAACTGGGAATCTCGCAAATCCTGAGTCTAGAGCCAGGTATGAAAGTCGCCGACCTCGGTTGCGGAGTCGGTGGCCCGATGGTCAGGATCGCTTCGGCGACCGGCGCCAACATCATCGGGATCAACGTGAGCGCCTATCAGATCGAGCGAGGCGAGCGACTGGTCTCGAAAGCGGGTCTGGACGACACCTGCCGGTTCCTGCTCGCAGACTTCATGGATGTGCCCCTCGGCGACGCGTTCTTTGACGCCGTCTACTCTTTCGAAGCAACCTGCCACGCTCCCGACAACCTGCTCCTGTTCAAGGAGTGTTGTCGCCTTCTGAAGCCCGGCGGCGAGTTGGCCATTACCGACTGGTGCTTCACGGATCGCTTCGATGCCGGTGATGTCCAGCACCGGGAGTTGCGCGGGCGAGTTGAGATGATCAACGCCACCCCCGGCTTGCTCACGACCGAACAAAAGGTTGAGGCGGTTCGAAGCGCCGGCTTCGAGATCATCCAGGCTGTCGACCAGCAGGTAGCGGACGGCGACCCGCGCACGCCCTGGTACATGGCACTTCAGGGGCGCGATCTCTCGCTGTCCTCCCTCGCTCGGATCCCGGCCGGGCGCGCTTTCACCGCCGCCTTCACGAAACTGCTCGAGCGTCTGCGCATCGCCCCGGCGGGGACCAGTGAAGCCGCCGAGGTCTTGAACGTCGCCGCCGACGCGCTCGTCGAGGCCGGCGAACTGGGGATCTTCACGCCGAGCTTCCTGGTTCACGCTCGCAAGCCGGTGGCCGACGTCGCATCCTCGCCTTCCGGCACGTGATCCGCCGCGGCAGAGCCCCCCTTGTCTCCGATGCGCCGCGCCTGGCGAGCTACCCGCATCCCTATCCCGACGGCTGGTATCGACTGGCGTCGTCCGACTCGATCCGTCCCGGGACCGCTCGCTACGTGGAGTGCCTCGGCGGCCAGTTCGTGATCTGGCGGGAACAGGACAGCGGTGACGTTCACGTGATGAACGCCTTCTGTCCCCACCTCGGCGCCAACCTCGCCGTCGGGCGCGTTCGGGGCGACTGCATCGAATGCCCCTTTCACCGGTGGCAGTTCACCGGCGAGGGCCGAGTCAGGCACATTCCCTACAGCGAGTGCCCTCCGAGTCGAGTCCTGGCAAAGCCGTTCCCTGTCGCAGAGGTCCATGGGGACATCTTCTTCTACCACCGCAACGACGGTGCAGAGTCGGACGATCACTCGTGGCCCACATACGAGGTGCCGCGCATTGCGGAGGTGGACGACGGGAGTTTCGTGTACCGCGGTCACCACGATTGGGGTCGCGTGCGGACGCACATCATCGAGATCGCCGAGAATGCCGTCGACACGGCTCACTTCCAGCCCATGCACGGACAGTTCCACGTTCCCTGGACGCAGATTCCGCTTCGGGGGATCCAGATCGAATACTCAACCGAGTGGAAGCTGGACGGCGAGCGCCCATGGGCGAAGCACCTCCTCGTCGACGCCGTGCTCAGAATGTTCGGACGCCGCGTCGATCGATTCGAAACGCACGTGCGCGTGTCATTCTGGGGACCGAGCGTGTCGACCTTCCGCTTTACCATCGCTGGCAAAGGCGAGATCGAGATGTATCAGACCTTCCTTCCCGTCGGGCCGCTCGAACAGCAGGTTGACTTCAGATGGTTCGCTGATCGGAAACTGCCGAGGCTGTTGGTCCGGTACATAGTCGGCAACTGGATTTCTCAGTTTGCATTCGATGCGAAGGTCTGGGAAACCAAGATCCACCGCTCTCATCCACACCTGTGTCGGGATGACGGCCCCGTGCACAGAATGCGGCGCTGGTACCGACAATTCCAGCCCGAAGCGCCAACCACCATCCCGGCTCCCACCCTCGAACCGTAACGCCGAGTGAGGACGGTCTGCCCCGCGTATTCGGCGGTCCGGATAGTCGCATCTCGGCACGTCTCCGGCCGTACGCGGGCCCCGGGGGTCGTCAGGCGCGGGGTTGCGGGCCCCTGATCAGGCGGCCGGGGCGTTTGCCGGTGAACTCTCCGCCGGCGGCGACCTCGACGCCTGACACGAAGGTGTGCCGGTAGCCCACTGAGCGCTGCTCGAGCCGCTTGCCGCCAGCGGGCAGATCGTGGACCACCCGCGGCCGGGTGAGGTTCAGCGCCTCGAAGTCCACGATGTTGATGTCGGCCTTGTAGCCGGGTGCCAGAAGTCCGCGGTCGGCGAGGCCGTAGGCCAGCGCCGTGCGGCGGGTCTGCTTGTTCACGAGGAACTCCAGCGGGAAGCGCCTGCCGCGGCTGCGGTCGCGGGCCCAGTGCGTCAGCAGGAAGGTGGGGTAGGCGGCGTCGCAGATGGTGCCGACGTGCGCTCCCGCATCACCGATGCCGCAGATCGTGTGCTCGTCGGCCAGCATCTCGGCCACGTCGTCGAGGCTGCCGCCGGAGTAGTTCTCGAACGTGTAGAGCAGCAGGTCGTCGCCGTCGCCCGCGGCGAGGAGGTCGAGAGCCAACTCCCAGCGGCTGACGCCGGCCGCCTCGGCTCGGGCGGCGACGGACGTGTGTGGGTGCGGCTCGTAGTCCAGGTCGTCGCCGAACTCGTAGGTGCGCGCCAACGCGTCGTCGATCCAGCGGGTGTAGCCGTCGTCGGGGCGCTCGTTGATCAACTTCTGCCGCAGAGCCGCATCGTTGCGCAGCAGCGCCGCCCGGTCGGCGCCGGGCAGGTCTGCCACCTGGCGGTAGGCGGGATGGTTGCCGAACGGGTTGACCGTGGCGTCCAGACCCAGCAGTACGCCGATGGGCCGGCAGCCGACCTGCCCGTTGGCGGTGATGCCGTCCGCGTTGGCGGCGTGGATGTTCGCCAGCGTCTCCCGCCAGCGCTCCGGCCAGGCGTCCATCTGGACCACCAGTGCCGAGAGCGGCCGCCCGGCCAATTCGGCGGCGGCCCGCATGAGTGCGAACTCGCCGGCGCCGAAGTCGGAGTTGACCTGGAGCACCCCCGCGGCAGCCGCGCGCATCCCCCGCGCCAGCGCGGCCAGTTCGGGGTCCCCTGCCGACAGCGACGGTGTGAGCCGGCCGTCGGCGGCCCGGTGCTTGGGGGTCCGGGATGTGGTGACCCCGAGCGCCCCGGCTCGCAGTGCCTCGGCCGTCAGCGCCTCGAGCCGGTCCAGTTCACCCTCCGACGGCACCTCGGCGTGATCGGCGCCCCGCTCGCCCATCACGTAGAAGCGCAGCGCGCCGTGTGCCAGCTGCCCGGCCACGTCCATCACCCGCGGCGTCGCCTCCAGCGCGTCGAGGTACTCGGGAAACGACTCCCAGCAGAAGTCGATGCCCTCGGCCAGCACGGAACCGGGAATGTCCTCGACGCCCTCCATGAGGTTGATGAGGTAGTCCTCGGTCCCCGCCGCCACGGGTGCGAAACCCACACCGCAGTTGCCGAAGACGGCCGTCGTCACGCCGTGCCACGACGAGGGAGTCATCTCGGGGTCCCAGGTGGCCTGCCCGTCGTAGTGGGTATGGATGTCGACCCAGCCCGGCAGCACCAGGAGACCGTCGGCCTCGACGACCCGCCGTGCGCCGGAGCCGTTGCCGTCGCCGGCGGGGCGGACGGCCGTGATGCGGTCCCCGTCGACGCCGACATCGCCCACGAACGCCGGCACGCCGCTGCCGTCGACGACGGTGCCGTTGCGAATCAGCAGGTCATGCACTCCCCCAGACTACTGAAACCCGGCCGTTCGACCCCCGGGCTCCGGCTGCGGGCGGGCGGGTAGGATCGGCAACCGCCCGACTGCGGGGTTGGGGCGCGGCCGGGGCCCCGATCGCCCCGCTGCGGTGCGAAGCGAGGTGAGACCATGGCCGAAGCGACGATCGCCGACTTCTACGTCGAGGAGCGCACCTTCCCGCCACCCGAGGGCTTCGCCGACGCGGCGGAGGCCGGGTCGTTCTACGGCGAGGCCGAGGCCGACTACGAGGCTTTCTGGGCGCGCCAGGCTCGTGAACTCCTGAGCTGGTCCGACGACTTCGGCACGACGCTGGAATGGGACCTGCCCTACGCCCGTTGGTTCGTCGGCGGCACCTTGAACATGGCCTACAACTGCCTCGATCGCCACGTCGCAGCCGGGCGGGGCGACAAGGTGGCGTTCCATTGGGAGGGTGAGCCGGGCGACACGCGCACGATCACCTACGCCGACCTGCTCGACGACGTGCGGCGCTTCGCCGCCGTGCTGCGCTCCCTGGGGCTGCGAGCCGGGGATCGGGCGGCGATCTACATGCCGATGATCCCCGAACTGCCGGTGGCGATGCTGGCCTGCGCGCGGATCGGTGTGGCGCACTCGGTCATCTTCGGCGGGTTCTCGCCCGACGCCATCGTGGATCGCTGCGAGGACGCCGAGGCCCGCCTGGTGATCACCGCCGACGGCGGCTACCGCCGCGGCGCGCCGGCGCCCCTCAAGGTGAACGTGGACGCGGCGCTCGAGACCGGCGCCCCGTCGGTGGAGAAGGTGGTCGTCGTCAACCGCTGCGACCTCGAGGTGCACATGCAGCCGGGACGCGACCTGTGGTGGCACGAACTCGTGGCCGACGCCGACCCGGCCGACGCCGACCCGCCGGGCGGCCCCGAGGCCTTCGACAGCGAGCACCTGCTGTACCTGCTGTACACGTCGGGAACCACCGCCAAGCCCAAGGGGATCATGCACACCACGGGCGGCTACCTCACCCAGGTGGCGTTCACGCACCGCTACGTGTTCGACCTCCGACCCGACACCGACGTCTACTGGTGCGCCGCCGACATCGGCTGGGTGACCGGACACAGCTACATCGTGTACGGCCCGCTCGCCAACGGCGCCACGTCGGTGATCTACGAGGGCACGCCCGACACGCCACGCCCCGAACTCCGCACCGGCGACAGGTCGGACTGGACCAAGGACCGACTCTGGGACATCGTGGCCCGCTACGGCGTCACCCAGCTGTACACGGCCCCGACGGCCATCCGGACGTTCATGCGCTGGGGCGCCGAGGAGCCGGCGCGCCACGACCTGTCCTCGTTGCGGGTGCTCGGCACCGTCGGCGAGCCCATCAATCCCGAGGCCTGGATGTGGTACCACACCCACATCGGCGGCGACCGTTGCCCGATCGTGGACACCTGGTGGCAGACCGAGACGGGCGGGCACATGATCAGCCCGCTGCCGGGCGTCACCACCACGAAGCCGGGCTCGGCCACGCACCCGCTGCCGGGCATCTTCGCGGAGTTGGTCGACGACGACGGCAACCCCGTGGCGCGGGGCGGTGGCTACCTCACCATCACCCGGCCCTGGCCGTCCATGCTGCGGGGCATCTGGGGCGACCCGGAGCGCTACAAGGAGACGTACTGGTCGCGCTTCGAGGGCCGCTACTTCGCCGGCGACGGCGCCAAGATCGACGAGGACGGCTACCTGTGGCTGCTGGGCCGGGTCGACGACGTCATGAACATCTCAGGGCACCGCATCAGCACCACAGAGGTGGAGTCGGCCCTGGTGGACCACCCTGCGGTCGCCGAGGCGGCCGTCGTGGGGGCCAGCGACGCCGTCACCGGTCAGGCCATCGTGGGCTACGTCATCCTGCGGGGGAGCGCCACCCCGAGCGAGGAGTTGCGCGAGGAGGTGCGCCGGCACGTGGCCACGAAGCTCGGGCCGATCGCGCGGCCCAGGGCGGTCGTCCTGGTGCCCGATCTGCCCAAGACGCGCAGCGGCAAGATCATGCGCCGCCTGCTGCGCGACGTGGTCGAGGGGCGCAACCTGGGTGACACCACCACGCTCGCCGACGCCTCGGTGGTGACCGAGATCCGGCAGCGGGCCTCCGAGGCGCCGGCGGAGGACTGAGCGGTCGATGCGGTCGGCGGTGAGGGTCCGGTGAGCCCGCCGCGGTTGCGGCCGGCGGCGACCGACGCGCGCGCCGTTCCCACCGATCCCCCTCTGCGTGACCGGCCCTCGCTCCCGGACCACTGGACGTGGCGCGCCGGCCCGCAGGTGCCGGGGGCGGCCGCCATCGTGGACATCGACGGCGTGCTCTCCGACGCCTCGCATCGCCAGTGGCACCTCGACGGGCCCGTACGTGACTGGAACGGGTTCTTCGCCGCCGCCGTCGGCGACCGCCTCCTGACCCGGCATGCCGAGTTGGTGCGAGGACTCGACGAAGGGCTGCAGGTGGTACTGCTGACGGCCCGGCCTTTCCGTCTCCGCCAACTCACCCTCGACTGGATCGAGCGTCACGAACTGCGCTGGGACCTGCTGGCGCTGCGCGGTCCCGCCCAGAACATGGTCCATTCCGTGCGGTTCAAGCGCCAGGCGCTCGGGTTGCTGCGCTCGTTCGGGTTCGCTCCGGCGTTCGCCGTCGAGGACGATCCTCGTATCGTGGAGATGTACGCGGCCGAATCCCTGCCGTGCCTGTACGTGCACTCCGGCTACTACGGCTGAGGCGGACGAAGGGAGTGCACCCGAGGCACCGCCGGGCCGGCTGATGGGCACTCGGGCCCCAAGCCCCGACGGCCCGACAGCGGCAATCGAGGAGGCGACATGAGGAACACCTTCAAGACCTTCATCCTGCTGGCGCTGCTCGGCGGTCTCTGCATCGGGATCGGCGGCCTCTTCGGGACGGGCGGGCTCATCATCGGGGCGGTCCTGGCCTTCCTCATCGTCGGCTTCTCGTACTGGTTCTCCGACAAGCTGGCCATCGCCTCGGCCCGGGCCCGGCTCGTGGAGCGTCACGAGTTCCCCGAGTACCACGCCGTGGTGGAGGAGTTGGCGGCGCACGCCAAGCTCCCCAAGCCGCGCCTGTACGTCACACCCAACCCGCAGCCCAACGCCTTCGCCACGGGCCGCAACCCCGACAACGCCGCGGTGGCGATCACGGTCGGCCTCATCGAGCATCTCACCTGGACCGAGATCAAGGGAGTCCTGGCTCACGAGTTGATGCACATCCGCAACCGGGACATCCTCATCGGCTCGGTGGCGGCCGCCGTCGCCATGGCGATCACACTTGTCGCCCGCATCGCCTTTTTCGCCGCCCTGTTCACGGGCGGTGGGGGCGGCAGGGACCGGGGCGGTGGGCACCCGTTCGTGCTGCTGGCGACCATGATCCTGGCCCCGATCGCGGCCGCTCTCCTGCAGTCGGCCATCAGCCGGACCCGCGAGTTCAAGGCCGACCGCACCGCCGCGCAACTGCTGGGCGACGGTGAGCCCCTGGCGCGGGCGCTGGAGAAGCTGGACCGTGCCGGGCGCCGCATCCCCACCCCGGTGGCCCGCGAGCAGGCCTCGCACTACATCGTCAACCCTCTCGCCGGCCAGCGCGTGGAGTTCGGCGGCATGTTCTCCACGCATCCCGCAACCGAGGAGCGGGTCCGCCGCCTCCGCTCGGGCGAATGGAGGCAGCGCTACCTCACCTGAGCCGAGCAGCGAAGCGTCGGGCGGGGCCGACCTGCGGACCGCGGCAGGCCACCCGGAGGGCTCAGTTCAGCGGGAACACTCGATACCGCCAGGGACGACCTCCCCGGTCGTCACTAGCCCGCCTCGAAGCCCCCGTCCACGAAGACGGTCTGGCCCGTCATGTAGTCGCTTGCCGCCGAGGCCAGATAGATCGCCGGGCCGACCAAATCCTCGGTCGTCCCGAGCCGGCCCATCGGGATGCGGCTGCGCACCCATGGCCCGATCTTGGGGTTGTCGAAGATGCCCTGGGCGATGGTCATGGGCGTCTCGTGGTAGCCCGGAGCGATGCAGTTCACGCAGATCGCCTCCCGAGCCCACTCGACACCGAGAGCCCGCGTCAGTGCCACCACACCCAGCTTCGAGGCGCCGTAGGGCGCGATCTCGGCGATCCCGATCGCCCCCGCCAGGCTGGCGATGTTGATGATCTTGCCCCTGCCGTCACTGTCGGCGTCCCGACCGCTCTCGATCCACAGGCGCGCCACCTCCCGTGACAGGAAGAAGACGGCCTTCAGGTTGGGATTCATGACGGCGTCCCAGTCCTCTTCCGCGAATTCGAGGGCGGGCTTGCGGCGGTTCAGTCCGGCCACGTTGACGAGGATGTCCACCCCGCCCATCCGCCCGGCGACCGCTTCGACCAGCGCTGCGGGCCTGCCCGGGTCGGTCAGGTCGAAATTGCCGAACGTCTCCACATCTCCACAGCCGGCCGCCGCGGCGGCCGCGGCATTGGCGTCCAGCTTCTCCTGCGAGCGGCCGGTGAGCGCCAGGCGGGCGCCGGCCAACCCCAGGCCCACTCCAAGTGCCTTGCCGATGCCACCGGATCCCCCGGTGACCAGCGCCACCTTGCCGTTCAGCCGGAACATGTCGGCTCCGGTTCCAGTCATGTCCACTCCCTTCCTCTCGGTTCTGCCGCCTCAGGCGGATCGGAGGCTAAGCGGGCGCAGTAGTCGGATCAACAACACCGAGGAGTCGAACACGTGCACCGGTCGGGCGCACTGGCACCTCCGGCGGTCGGGACTAGGATTGCCGGGCCCCGACGGCGCCCCCGAGCACGGTGGGTCTGGCTCGTGGCATGGTACTCGTGGGAGACCAGCGAATTTGCTGATTCTCTGCCGTGGGTATATCTCATTGACCAGGCTCAACCCGGAGAGGAGTCCGCCGTGGCGGCGACGAGGAATGGGGATCCTCTCATATCGGTGGACAATGTCCGGCGATCGCTCATGCTGCTGGGCGCGCTCCTCTATCCGCTGTCCGATGAGCGCGCCGCCCAGGACGACGGGGACGCGCCGGGATATCTCGCGGCCGTGGCGGCGCGTATGCGAGGCGTGTGCGCCCAATCGCAGGCCATCCTGGAGAACGCCCTCAAGGCGTTCACCCACGATGCCGGCGAGACGAAGTCCAGACGCGGCCGCCGCAAGGCCCGACCGTCCGGCGACTTGCCCGAGGGCGTGCGGGAAGAGGTGGATCGAGTCCTGGCCGAGTGCGAAATCCCCGACGCCCTGGAGTGGCTCAGGCAGGGGAAGTCCATCGGCGGCGACCCCGAGACTCCCCTTGAGGAACTCGTGCCCCTCGCGGCCCGGACGGCCGCGGCCGCCGTTCGCCTGTCCGTGTCCGCCGCCGCCCACGTCGAACAATCGTCCGCCACGGCGAACGGGGGAGATGACGGCGCCGAGCGGGCCGCGATCGTGGTCGGCGGGACCGTGCGGACCGCGCAACGGATCGCCCGCGTGCTCGATCAGTGGGACATGATCGCCGGCAGCCCGACGGCGATCATCGGCTGCCCGCCACCGCCCGGGAGCGCTCCGGATGGTCCGGGCCGGCGCCCCGACGGCGAGGAGACCGGGCGCCGGTCCCTCGGTGTGGCGGCGGCCCTGGCAGGGGGCGAATCCCCCGCCGCGGGAGCGGCTCGCAGCGGCGCGCCGCGCCGGACCCGCACCGACACCGTGTGGTCCGCGGGCGGCGCGATCCAGCGGGACTGAGCGGCCGGGCCGGCGCGTATCGCTGCCGCCGCGGGCGGGTGATCGCGCCGCCGGCAGCACCCGGCGAGGATCCTCCGGCCGCGTCGGTCGTCGGCGGCAGGCCCGATACATTCGAGGCATGGGCGGCAACGCCGAGCCCGGCAACGACGCCGGGCTGCGCAGATTGGCGCTTCGTGATCGTCACGAGGCGGCGGGTGCCCGCTTCGCACCGTTCGCCGGCTGGGAGATGCCGCTGCAGTACCAGGGCACCGTGCGGGAGCACGAGGCGGTGCGCCGGCAAGTGGGCGTCTTCGACGTGTCGCACCTGGGACGGGCCTGGTTGCGGGGGCCCGCAGCGGCGTCGCTGCTGCGCTCGGTGACCACCTTCGATGTGACGACCCTGGAGGCGGGCAGGGCGCACTACTCGCTCTACTGCAACGAGGCCGGCGGCATCGACGACGACGTGTTCGTCTACCACCTTCCCGGCGAGCGCCGGCTGATCGTCCACAACGCGGCCAACGCGGCGCAGGACTTCGAACGGCTGCGCTCCGTCGTCCCCGGCGCCGAGGAGGTGACCGCCGACACGGTGATGCTCGCCGTGCAGGGACCCGATGCGATCGATCTGCTCAGCAAGGCCCTGGCCTCCGATCTCGCCGAGTTGGCGCCGCGCGACTGCGTGGAGCTGGACTGCGACGGCGCGCCGGTGCTCTTCGCGCGGACGGGCTACACGGGTGAGGACGGCGGCGAGTGCATCGTCGATGCCGGCCGGGCCGGGACGCTGTGGGACGCGCTCGTGGCCGGCGGGGCGACCCCGGCGGGCCTCGGTGCACGCGACACGCTGCGACTCGAGGCGGCGTTGCCGCTGCACGGGAATGACATCGACGCCACGACGAGCCCCTACGAGGCCGGCCTCGGATTCGCCGTGAGCCTCGACGACGGCGCGCCGTTCACCGGCCGGGAGGCGCTCGCCGCAGCGAGGGAGCGGCCCCGCACGCGCCGTCTCTGCCACCTGGCGGCCCGGGAGCGCGGCGTGCCACGCGCGGGCCACGCGGTACGCCTGCCCGGCGGCGAGACGGTGGCGTGCCTCACCAGCGGCGGGTTCAGCCCCACCTTGGGCCTCGGCATCGGCATGGCCTACCTCCCTGCCGAGCTTGCGAGCCCCGGTGTCACACTCGAAGTCGATGTTCGCGGCCGCGCGCTACCGGTCGAGGTCGTGCGCCGGCCGTTCTACCGGAAAGAGAGGAAATCGTGACGACGCACGGCGACACCCCCGACGATCTGCTCTACGCAGCGAGCCACGAGTGGCTGCGCCGCGACGGCGGGAGCCCCGGCGAGGCCACCGTGGGCATCACGGACTTCGCGCAGGATCAACTGGGCGACGTGGTGTACCTGGATCTTCCTGCTGTGGGGACCGCGGTCGGCGCCGGTGAGACGTGCGGGGAGATCGAGTCCACCAAGACCGTGGCCGAGCTGTACGCCCCGGTCACCGGTGAGGTGATCGCGGTCAACGACGAACTCGCCGACGCTCCGGAACTGGTCAACGAGTCGCCCTACGGCGAGGGATGGCTGATCCGCGTCCGCATCGCCGACGACGCCGAGCTGGCCGGCCTGCTCGACGCCGCCGGATACCGGGCGCTGGCCGAGGAGAGTTGACGGCGATGTCCTCGCTCCCCGGCGATTCGCCGCATCCGTACATCCCCGCCACCGAGGCCGACCGCGCCCGGATGCTGGAGCGGGTCGGCGCCAGCGACGTCGACGCCCTGTTCGCCGACCTGCCCGCGGCCATGGTCGATCCGGTGATCGACCTGCCCCCAGCCCTCACCGAGCCGGAACTGATCGCCCTGCTGACAGAACGCGCCGCCGAGAACGTCGATCCCTCGCGGCCGGACTTCCTCGGGGCCGGCGCCTACCGGCACGCCATCCCGGCCATCACCTCGCACCTCGCCGCCCGCTCCGAGTTCGTCACCGCCTACACGCCGTACCAGCCGGAGATCAGCCAGGGCACGCTGCAAACGGCGTTCGAGTACCAGTCGGTGGTCTGCGAACTCACCGGCATGGATATCTCGAACACCGGCCTCTACGACGGAGCCAGCGCCACCGCCGAGGCCTGCCTGCTGGCGGCCCGGGTCACGAAGCGCGGTGCGGTCGCACTGCTCGAGCCGATGCACCCCGGAACCGTCGATGTCGTGCGCACCTACGCCCGCGGCGCCGGGCTGCGCGTCGACGTCCTGCGATCCGGCGATGCGGCGACGCCCGAACACGCCTGCCTGGTCGTCCAGCAGCCCGACTTCCTGGGTTCGATCGTGGATTTCGAACCGCTGGCCGGGGTGTTGCACGCCGACGGCGTGCTCCTGGTGGCGGTCGCCGACCCGTTCGCTCTGGGGCTGCTGCGTGCGCCGGGCGACGCGGGCGCCGACATCGTCACCGGCGAGGGGCGCGATCTGGCGGGCCCGCCGCACTCCGGCGGACCGTCGGTGGGGCTGTTCGCGGCGCGCGCCACGTTCATGCGGCAGATGCCCGGCCGCATCGTCGGGCGCACGCGCGAGCTGCACGCGCCGGCCAACGGCGACGGCGGGCCGCGCACCGGCTACGTGCTCACCCTGCAGGCGCGCGAGCAGTTCATCCGGCGCGAGCGAGCCACGTCGAACGTGTCGACGGCGCAGGCGCTGATCGCCCTCGCCTTCACCGTCACCCTGCAGGCGCTGGGCCCGCGGGGGCTGCGCGAGGCCGCCGAGTTGTGCTACCAGCGCGCCCACGACGCGGCACGGCGCATCGCCGCGCTCGACGGCTACGAGACCCCCGAGCGCGGGCCGTGGTTCTCGGAGTTCCTGGTGCGCGGCCCCCTGCCCGCCGCCGACCTTGCCGGCGCGCTCAGGGCGCGGGGCATCGGCCCCGGCCTCGACGTGTCGGCGAGACCGGAGCCCGAGGCACGGGACGCCCTGCTGTTCGCGGTGACCGACGCCACGCCCGACGCGCACGTCGACCTGCTCATCGAGGCGCTGGCGGAGATCGGGGGCGAGGCGTGAGCGCCCCCGGTCCCGCAGGGGACGACTTCGGCGCTCGGCTCAGCTTCGACCGGGGAGTGCCGGGCCGCCGGGCGGTGGACGTTCCCCGCTGGGACGGCGAGCCGACGCCGCTGCCCGACGCCCGCCTGCTGCGCGACTCGGTGCGGCTGCCGGAGCTGAGCCAGGGCGGGCTGGTGCGGTACTACACCGAGCTCTCGGTGCGGAACTACGGCATCGACTCCGGGACCTATCCGCTGGGCTCGTGCACCATGAAGTACAACCCGAAGGTCGACGACCTCGTGGCGTCGCTGCCGGGGCTGGCCGCGGCGCATCCGCTGGCCCCTGCCACCGAGGTGCAGGGTACGTTGCGCACGCTGGCCGAGCTGGCTTCGGGCCTGGGCGAGATCACCGGTCTGGGTGGTGTCAGCCTGGCTCCGGCCGCCGGTGCGCAGGGAGAGTTGGCGGGTGTGCTGATGATCACGCGTGCCCTCGAGGATCGTGGGGAGTTGGCGCGGCGGCGCCGGATCCTCGTGCCGGACTCGGCGCACGGCACGAACCCGGCAACCGCCGCCATGGCCGGCTTCACGGTCACCCAGATCCCGACGGCGGCGGACGGGTCGATGGATCGCGCCGTCATCGAGAGCGAGTTGGACGGATCGGTGGCGGCGGTGATGGTCACCGTGCCGAACACGCTGGGTCTGTGGGAGCGCGGCATCGAGGAGGTGGCCGGCCTGATCCACGACGCGGGCGCGTATCTCTACGGCGACGGCGCCAACCTCAACGCCATCATGGGACGCGTGCGCTACGGCGACCTGGGGTTCGACGTGGTGCACCTGAACCTGCACAAGAGTTTCAGCACCCCCCACGGCGGCGGCGGCCCCGGCGCCGGGCCGGTGTGCTGCAGTGAGGAGTTGGCGCCCTACCTCCCGACCCCGGTGGTCACCGAGGGCGGCGACGGCGTCGTGCGCCTCACCGAGCCCGAGCGCAGCATCGGCCGCATGCAGCAGTTCGGTGGCAACGTCGGGGTCCTGATCCGCGCCTACGCGTACATGCGCGCCCTGGGCCTCGAGGGTCTGCGGGCCGTTTCCGGTCAGGCCGTGCTCAACGCCAACTACCTGCGCGTGCTGATGCACGGCCACTACGACCTGCCGTATGACCGGCCGGTACTGCACGAGGTGGTCTTCTCGGGGTCGCGCCAGCGCCGCGAGAACGGCGTGCCCACCTACGACATCGCCAAGCGCCTCATCGACCACGGCTTCCATCCGCCGACGGTGTACTTCCCGCTGATCGTCGAGGAGGCGCTGATGATCGAGCCGACCGAGACCGAGCCTCCCGAGGCGATCGAGGCTCTGGCCGCGGCCATGATTTCGATCGCGGAGGAGGCCGAACGCGATCCGGAGACACTGCACGGCGCACCGTGGACCGCTCCCATCGGGCGCCTCGACGAGGCCACGGCAGCGCGCCGGCCCGTGCTCCGCTGGCAGCCGGAGGCCACCGGCGGCTCGTAGGAGCCAGATTGCCCGCCTGCTTCCCCGCGCCGGAGGCGGCACCTCGAGGATCGCCGCCGAAGCGGATCTCGTCGTGGGCCGTTCCCGCCGGCGGCCGGCGATCGGCAGTTGGAGAATCGAGGCCCCTGCCTGTTCGTTGATCTACATATCGAGAGATCTAGATGTAGTACCGTGCATTCGCGGTGCCTCCGGGCGCTCGTGGCCCGGACCGGTCGTGGTGGCGTCGACGGCCATCCCCGCGACGCGCCCCACCTGATGAGGACTTGAAGAGATGAACGGCGACAACGAACGGAACGTCCGGGCCCGATGGCTGCGGAGACCGGCGCTCCTGGCCGCCCTGCTGGTGGCCCTGGGCTCGATGCTGCTGTTGGCGGCGCCCCTGAACGCACAGGAAGCGGACACCACCGCCCCCAAGTTCGTCAGCGCCAGGACCCATGACGCCGGCGGCGTCACCTATGTCGTGGTCACCTTCAGCGAGGGGATCGCCCTGAGTCCCCTGGTGAACTATCTCCGGGAGAAGTACGGGATCCGGACGTACCGATTCCCGAAGGCGGTCATGGACGTGACCGTCGACGGCATCGACGACGTCCTGACTGACCACGTCTACGTCAGGGGTAGCGAACTCTGGCTCGGCTTGACGGTCGCCGTGGCCACCGGGCAGCAAGTACGAGTGGCCTACAACAACATGTTCGCGTACTCCGGAGGAGGCATCTTCGTGGACGCCTCAGGCAACCCTGTGCCGTTCTTCGACTACCAGCCGGTGGCGAACAACTCCACGATGTCGAGCGACAGCGACCACACCCCCGATTACGTGCTCTCCACGGAGGACCTCATCATCGCCGAGGGCGGCAGTGCAACCTACACCGTCGCTCTCGTGTCACAGCCCTCCAGCGACGTCGACGTAGCGGTGCGGGCGTACGAGACCCTCGGCACATCGACCGACCTCCTGTCCTTCACCCCGGAGAACTGGAATACGCCGCAGACGGTCACCGTATCCACCTACTCCGACGCTGATCCTTTCCCTGCTTGGGGGGTCGTTCACCACTGGGTCGAATGGGTGGAGGATGGATATATAGCTACCAATGATGACTATGTACTGGGTGTTCGTGTGCTGGTCAACGACACGGACGCCCCGCTGGCGGTCACCGGACCCGTCTCGACCGCCTACGAGGAGGGCGGCACGGCGCCGGTGGCCACCTACGCCGTGGCCGGGACGGGAGATTCGACCGTCAGCTGGTCTCTGCTCGGGGAGGACGCTGCCGACTTCTCCATCAGCGCCTCCGGCGTGCTCTCGTTCAACTCGTCGCCCGACTACGAGAGCCCTTCGGACGGTGATTCGGACAATGTGTACGAGCTGTTCGTCGACGCCGACGACGGCTCCTCCGTCGGCTTCCTACCCGTCTTCGTGATCGTGACCGACACGGACGAACAGAGCGCCGCCACCGGTGTGCCGAGTGTCGTCGGCACGGCGCGGGTGGGTCAGACGCTGAGCGTGGACACCTCCGGGATAGGCGATGCCAACGGACTGACGAACGTGGTCTATGCCTACCAGTGGCTGGCCGACGACACCGAGATCGACGGGGCGACGGGTTCCACCTACACCGTCCAGTCATCCGACATGGGCAGGACCATCAGGGTGCGAGTGGACTTCACCGACGATGGGGGCAACGCTGAGTCGCTGACCAGTCCGCCCTCGGCGACGGTGACGGCGGGCGGCGTGTAGGGACCACACAACCAGCTTCACCGACGAGGTCGAGGTCCGGGTCCAGGCCATCCATGCGCTGTGGGCCGGGGAGGATTCGAACCTCCGAAGGCGTCGCCGGCAGGTTTACAGCCTGCTCCCTTTGTCCGCTCGGGCACCGACCCTGGAAGCGGTCACGATACCTCCCGCCGCCCGCAACAGGGTCCCGACGGCGGGGACCCCGCGACCGGTTGCTACTGTCGGCGCATGACCGCTCGGGTTCTGGACATGCGTACCGACGTGCGCACCCGGCTGATCCGGGTGGCCCTGGGGGACGAGCCGGCCGAGACGGTGCTGATCGGCGCCCGGGTCGTCAACGTCTTCACCCGGGAGGTCGTGAACGCGGACGTGGTGATGGCCGCCGGGCGCATCGCCGCGGTCGGCGACAGCGGCGAGCAACTGATCGGCCCCGACACCGAGATCATCGATGCCGGCGGCCGGTTCGCGGTGCCCGGTCTCATCGACCCGCACATGCATCTGGAGAGCTCCAACATCACCGTCACCGAGTTGGCCCGCGCCATCGTTCCCCGTGGCGTGCTGTCGGTGTGTGAGGATCCCCACGAGATCGCCAACGTCCTGGGAGTGGCGGGTATCGACCTGCTCACCGCCGAGGCGGCTCGCCTGCCGCTGAATCTCCTCCTGCGGGTGCCCGGCCGGGTGCCCGCCATGCCGGAGGACCGGGAGACCTCCGGGCACGCCATGGACACCGCCGAGACGCTGGCGATGCTGGACCGGCCCGAGGCGGTGTGCATCGGCGGCGACATCAATCCCGCGCTGCTGCTGGGCGCCGACCGGGCGCAACTGGAGAAGATCGAGGCCACCATCGAGCGGGACAAGACCGTGGGCGGCCAGCTTCCCGGATTCAGCGGCGCCGTGCTGGATGCCACGCTGGTGGCGGGCGTGGAGGACACCCACGTGGCGGAGTCGCCCGCCGAGGTCGTCGAACAGCTCCGCAAGGGGGCCCGCGTGCTGCTGACGCCGCGCATCGACCGGCTGCCGGCGGAGGAGTGGCCCGAGATCGTCGCCGCCACCGAGCGCTTGGGGCTCGACACCCGGCGCCTGGTGCTGTGCACCGACGACATCCATCCGAACATCCTCGTGCGCGAGGGCCATCTGGACCAGCGAGTGCGCCTGGCCATCGAGGCGGGATTCGATCCGGTGACCGCCGTGCAGATGGCGACGCTGAACGCCGCCGAGCTGATGCGCATCGACCGCCACGTCGGCAGCGTGGCGCCCGGGCGATTCGCCGACGTGGTGCTCCTGGAGAGCCTCGAGGAGTTCGCCCCCTCCACGGTGCTGCACCGCGGCGAGGTGGTGGCGACCGACGGCGCCCTGACGCAGGTCCCCCAGCCGCCGGACTACCCGGCGTGGTCCACCGGCACGATCCGTGTCGCCGTACCCGCACCGGAGGACCTGGCCCTGCGCGTCGACGTCCCCGACGGGCCGGTGACCGTGCACGCCGTGGCCTTCGGCGCCCCGAAGACCATGCGCCGGGTGAGCCTCGAGGTGCGCGACGGGATCGTTCAGCCCGACAGCGCCGCCGACGTGGCGGGAATCGCCGTCCTGGAACGCCACCATCGCACCGGAAACATCGGCAAGGGATTCGTCACCGGGCTGGGCATCCGCGGCGGCGCGGTGGCCTCCACGGTCAACCACGATTCGCACAACGTGGTCGTCATCGGGGACTCGCATGCCTCGATGGCGGCCGCCGCCCGGGCGGTCATCGAGGCGCAGGGCGGTTACGCGGTCGCCGTCGGGACCGAGGTCGCCGCGGTGGTGCCGCTGCCGATCGCGGGCCTGCTCTCGCCCGAGCCCCTGGAGGTGGTCGGGGAGAACCTGGCGGCGGTGGAGCGGGTCCTGATCGAACAGCTGGGGTGCTCGATCGGCTACCGGCCCGTCTACGCCCTGAACTTCCTGTGCCTGCCCAACATCCCCGACGTGGGCTTCACGGATCGCGGGATCATCGAGACCGCCACGATGGAGATCGTCGGGCCGCTGGCGACCCGCGGTGCCTGAGGCGCCTTCGCCGGCGGCTCGAAGGCCCGGCTAGCCCAGCAGCCGCTGCATCACGGTGCAGTCGAGCCAGCGGCCGAACTTGCGGCCGATCTGGCGCTCGACGCCCACGAGTTCGAACCCGCACTCGGCGTGCAGCCGCACCGACGGCTCGTTCTCGCCGGCGATTCGGGCGATCATGCTGTGGAACCCGTGCTCGGCGGCGAGCGCCACGAGGTGCTCCAGCAGCGCCCTGCCGATTCCCCGCCGCAGCTGGTCGCGCCGCACGAAGACCGAGCTCTCGACGCTGGTGTTGTAGGCCGGTCGCGGCCGGTAGGGCGAGAGGGAGGCGAACCCCACCACCTCGCCGTCGAGGACGGCCACGATCACCGAGTGCGCCCCGGAGCGCTCGGCCAGCCAATCCTGCTGCTCGGCAAGCGAACGGGGCCGCAGGTCGAAGACGGTGCGCTCGCGGGTGGCCTCGTGGTTGTAGATCGCCGCGATCGCCTCGGCGTCGCCCCGGTTCGCCAGGCGGATCTCCATCGGTCGAGACGCTACCGCCCCGAGCGGGCCCGCGATCGGGCACGTTCACGCTGCCGATTCAGCGTGTGGCCAGGGGTCGGGGCACCGGCGGGCCCGCTAGCATGTGGGCCGCTCGGCTCCCTTAGCTCAGTCGGCAGAGCGTTTCCATGGTAAGGAAAAGGTCGAGAGTTCGATTCTCTCAGGGAGCTCGCGGGCACCGCCCGAACCTCCAAGCGGCGTAGCTCAGTCGGTAAGAGCGCTCGACTCATAATCGAGAGGTCGCCAGTTCGATTCTGGCCGCCGCTACCACAGATCCGGGACCGGCCGGTGCGCCCCGCCGTGGGGATGGCCCGGTCGGCTGGGTAACCTGAGGGGTCCCGCGCCGCCTGGCCCGCGCCGCCTGGGTCGCATCGAAGGGCAGTAGCTCAACTGGGAGAGCACCGGTCTCCAAAACCGGCGGTTGGGGGTTCGAGTCCCTCCTGCCCTGCCATGGAAATGAACAGACAGTTTCGCCGCATGGCCCGCAAGCAGGGGGCCATCGACGAGGAGGGCGCGCCCGTCGCCGAGCGCCGGCAGGCCGCGCCGCGCCGCGAGCGGGCCTCCCCGGCGCAGTTCATGCGCGAGGTCCGAGCCGAGTTGCGCAAGGTGTCCTGGCCCACCCGCGCCGAGGTCGTCAACTACTCCATCGTCACCCTGGTCGTGGTGGTGATCCTCACCGCTGTGATCGGCGCCCTGGACTACGGCTTCGGCGAGGCGATCCTGAAACTCTTCGAGCGATGAGCGGTTCCGTGAGCGAGCAGTCCCCCCCGGTCGAGACCGATCTGCCCGGCGACGCAGCGCCGCAGGTCGCGCCGGCACCCGCCGAGGCGGTGCTCCCCTCGGGCCCCCTGGCGGAGCCCGCCGAGGCGTCCGGCGCCGAGCAGCACTTCGACGTCCTGAGCGAGGACGATCTGCATGCCGCCGGCGAGGCAGCCGCGGAGGCCGAGGCAACCGAGGACATCGTCGAGCCTCCCGACGCGGACCGCCCGTCACGCCGTCCCGGCCGGTGGTACGTGGTTCACACCCAGTCGGGGTACGAGAAGAAGGCCAAGCAGGACCTCGAGGCGCGGGTCCGCAGCCTCGACGCCCAGGATCTCATCTACGAGGCCCAGATCCCCACCGAGGACGTCGTGGAGTTCAAGGGCGGCAAGAAGGTGGTCGTCCCGAAGAAGGTCTTCCCGGGTTACCTGCTGGTGCGCTGCCGGCTCACCGACAAGGCCTTCCAGGTCATCAAGGAGACCCCCTCGATCACCGGTTTCGTGGGACACGGACCGAAGCCCACCCCGCTGGGACGGCGCGACGTGGAGACGTTCCTGGAGTCCAAGACGACCGGCGACGAAGCCGTCAAGCGGGGCCGCCCCCGCCTGCAGTTCGAGGCGGGCGAGACGGTGCGGGTGCGCGAGGGCCCGTTCGCGGAGCTCTCGGGGGAGATCATCGACATCAACGCCGAGCAGCTGAAGGTCAAGGTGCTGGTCAACATCTTCGGCCGCGAGACCCCTGTCGAGCTGGAATTCTCCCAGGTCGCCAAGAACTAGCCGCCGGCAAGCACGCAGAGGAGAGCCGACAATGGCCAAGAAGGTCCTGGCAGTCGTCAAGGTCAACATCGAGGCGGGCAGGGCCAGCCCGGCGCCGCCGGTGGGCACCGCGCTCGGTCCCCACGGCATCGCCATCATGGACTTCTGCCGCCAGTACAACGACCAGACCGCCGAGGCGGCCGGCCAGATCGTGCCCGCGGAGATCACCATCTACGAGGACCGCTCCTTCGGCTTCATCCTCAAGACCCCGCCGACGTCCTTCCTCGTCCGCGAGGCGGCGGGCGTGGAGAAGGGCGCCGGCGAGGTGGGCCGCGAGTTCGTCGGCTCGATCACCGACGAGCAGCTGACGTCCATTGCCCGGATCAAGCTGCCCGACCTGAACACAGACGACATCGACATGGCCAAGCGCCAGGTCGCGGGCACCGCCCGGAGCATGGGGGTCCGGGTGGTCCGCGGCTAGGGCCGCCACCCCGCGGGAGCGGCCGGGTGCCCGCCACTCGGGGCGCCTCGCAGCGGGCCGTCGCCCAAGCCGGCGCAGGAGCCGGGCAACACCTCAGGGCCAAAGGAGAAGGATGAACCAACCAAAGCGCTACAGCGATGCCGCTCGCCGCTACGACCGGCAGCGTCTGCACGACGCCACCGAGGGCCTCGACGTGATGAAGGGCCTGCCGTCGGCCGGATTCGATGAGACCGTGGACATGGCCGTCTGCCTGGGGGTCGACCCGCGCCGTGCCGAGCAGATGCTGCGCGGGACCGTCTCGCTGCCGTCGGGCACCGGCAAGCAGGTGCGCGTGGCCGTCTTCGCGGCCGGGGAGGCTGCCATCGCCGCCCGCGACGCGGGGGCCGACCACGTCGGCGACAACGACCTCGTCGAGGCGATCAGCGGGGGCATGATGGACTTCGACGTGGCCATCGCCACGCCGGACATGATGCCGCTCGTCGGTCGGCTGGGGCGCACGCTCGGGCCCCGGGGGCTGATGCCCAACCCGAAGAGCGGCACCGTGACCACCGACGTGACCAAGGCCGTCGCCGACTTCAAGGGCGGGCGCGTGGGTTATCGCACCGACCGCCAAGGCAACGTGCACGTCCCCATCGGGAAGGTGAGCTTCAGCACCGAGGCGCTGATGGAGAACCTGCGCACGGTGATGGAGGAGCTGCAGCGGGTGCGGCCCGCGGCCGCCAAGGGTCGCTACGTCCAGAAGGTGACGATCAGTTCCACGATGGGACCGCCGGTCAAGATCGACCCCGCAAGCATCTGAGCCCACCCCGCCACCCACGACACCCTGTGGAGGTGGGACGACCACCCGCTAACCTTCGAACCCCGACAACCGAAAGCTCGCTGAAGATCTCCGGTGCTCGTAGGAGCTGAAAGGGCAGGTTTGCCGCCGCCCGCCTGACGAGGTGACGCCCAACTCCCCCGGCGCCGCGTGGTCTTCTGCGGCGCCGTTGCCGTTTCCGGCCATCTCGGTGGCCGGTCCGCACCGAAACCCGAACCGATCCCGGAGACCGCCGTGTCCGAGCCATCGAGTGAACACACCCGACCGCCCCGCCCCGAGAAGGTGGCCGCCGTCGCGGAGATCCGCGAGCGGCTGGCCGGCGCCGAGGGTGCCGTGCTGACCGAGTACCGCGGCCTCGACACCTCCGCGATGGCCGCCCTGCGCCACTCGCTGGCGCCCCACGGCGGCAGCTACAAGGTGTACAAGAACACGCTGATCCGCCTGGCGGCCCGCGAGCTGGGGATCGATTGCGAGCACTTGCTGGTCGGCCCGACCGCCGTGGCGTTCGTGGAGCCGCTCTCCGACGGTCGCCCCGGGGACGCCGCGGCCGTGGCGAAGGCCCTCGTCGAGTTCCAGCGCAGAGACAAGCGGCTGGTCATCAAGGGCGGCCTGCTGGGCGCGAGCACCGTCGGCCCCGAGGCGGTGGAGCACCTTTCCAAGCTGCCCCCCGCCGAGCAGTTGCAGGCCCAACTGGCGGGAGCGCTGGCCGCTCCGTTGCAGAAGATGCGCGGACTCCTGGCGGCTCCGCTGGAGGAATTCGCCGGGCTGGCCGCGGCGCCGGCTACGACGTTCGCCGGCCTCGTCCGGGCTCTGATCGACAAGCGCTCGGAGAACTGACCGCTGCCTGACGGCTCGAAGCCCCCGCCACGCAGACCTGCGAGTGCAACCGAGATCCACCGAACCGAAATCAACAGCACAGGAGAGTCCGACATGTCCAAGGTCGATGAAGTCCTCGACACCATCAGCGCCATGACGGTGCTGGAATTGAGCGAACTCCTCAAGGAGTTCGAAGAGCGCTTCGGCGTCACCGCGGCCGCGCCCATGGCGGCGATGCCCGTGGCGGCACCGGCCGCCGGCGCCGCCGACGCAGCCCCCGAAGAGGAGGAGCAGACCGCCTTCGACGTCGTGCTCAGCGAGGTCGGCGAGAAGAAGATCCAGGTCATCAAGGAGGTGCGCGCGCTCACCAACCTCGGTCTGAAGGAGGCCAAGGAGTTGGTCGACACCGCCCCGCAGCCGGTTCTGCAGGGCGTGCCGCGCGAGGAGGCCGACGGGGCCAAGGAGGCCCTCGAGGCCGCCGGCGCCGTCATCCAGATCTCCTGACCCGCGCGCTGTACGCCGCGAGAAAACCCGGGGCGGATGGCGCCACCGGGTTGCCCGCGGCTCCGCCGGGCACTACAGTAGACGCGCCGTGCCGCCGCTTCCCGCGTAGTCATCCCCGTTTTCGGCTGTCCGGAAACTCGGGTTCTCAACCTCGTGGCACCGTCGCGCGTCCCCAAGTCGGTCATGTGCTTCCCCAGGAGTGAGATGTGGCATCTCCAGCTGTCGCTCAGCCTTCCCTTTCTGTCGCTCGCCGGCGCTACTCGTTCGGCAATCTCGAGGAGGTTCTGGACCTTCCCGATCTGATCGCCATCCAGCGTGATTCCTTCGACTGGTTCCTCAACAAGGGCCTGGCGGAGGTCTTCGCGGACATCAGTCCCATCAAGGACTACTCCGAGAACCTGCTCCTGGAGTTCGAATTCGATCCCGATGACGAATTCCTCCTCATGGAGCCCAAGTTCTCCGTGGAGGAGTGCAAGGAAAAGGACATGACCTACAGCGCGCCCGTCTTCGTGCGGGCGCGCTTCCTGAACCGCCACACCGGCGAGATCAAGGAGCAGGTGGTCTTCATGGGGGACTTCCCCAAGATGACCCCCAAGGGCACCTTCATCATCAACGGCACCGAGCGGGTGGTGGTGTCGCAGCTCGTGCGGTCGCCGGGCGTCATCTTCCAGCCCGGCGAGCGCTACCGGCTGCGGAACATGTCCAAGCACCAGCTCGTGACCGGGACGATCCACCCCTACCGGGGAGAGTGGATCGAGTTCGACGTCGAGCACCGGCCCGGCCGGGACGTCAGCGCCGGCGTGCGGGTGGCGCGCAAGCGTCGCCTCAGCCTGTTCACGTTCCTGACGGCGCTGGGATTCGGCGACGAGGACACCTACCCCGGGTTCTTCGACCGCTTCGTGGCCTACTTCGACTTCCTGGCCCCGCAGTGGGAGAACGAGAAGAGCCACGAGATGTCCCGGGACGATGCCCTGATCGAGATCTACAAGCGGGTGCGACCCGGTGACCAGCCCAGCGCCGAGGCGGCCCGCGCCTATTTCGCCGGCGCCTACTTCGACCCGCGCCGCTACGACCTCTCGCGGGTCGGCCGCTACAAGCTGAACCGCAAGCTCGGCCGGGAGATCGAGCGCATCAGGGAGATCTTCGACATCGACCTCGAGGCCCCGGCGCCCGATCAGCCCACGCTGAGCATCGCCGAGCTGCTGGCGACCGCCACCTACCTGCTGCATCTGGTCCGCTACGAACAGGGCTACCGGCTCGACGACCAGGACCACTTCGCCAACCGCCGGATCCGCTCGGTCGGCGAGTTGATCCAGAACCAGGTGCGGATCGGCCTCTCGCGCATGGAGCGGGTCGTGCGCGAGCGCATGACCACCCAGGACATGGAGGCCATCACACCCGAGACGCTCATCAACATCCGCCCGGTCGTGGCCGCCATCAAGGAGTTCTTCGGCACCAGCCAGCTCAGCCAGTTCATGGACCAGGTGAACCCGCTGTCGGGGCTGACCCACCGGCGCCGCCTCTCGGCGCTGGGACCCGGCGGCCTGTCGCGGGAGCGCGCCGGCTTCGAAGTGCGCGACGTGCACTTCAGCCACTACGGCCGGATGTGTCCCATCGAGACGCCCGAAGGTCCCAACATCGGGCTGATCGGGGCGCTCGCCACCTACGGCCGGATCAACGAGCACGGTTTCATCGAGACGCCGTACCGGGTCGTGAACGAGAGCCAGGTGACCAACGAGGTGGAGTACCTCACGGCGGACGAGGAGGAGGAGTACGTCGTGGCGCAGGCCAACGCGCCGCTGAACCCCGACGGCACCTTCCGCAACCCGCGAGTCCTGGCGCGGCGCTCGCCGCAGGCCGCCTCGCTGGAGGATCTCAAGCTGCAGCTCGAGGAGGAGCACTTCTTCGGCGCCACCACCGAGATCGTCTTCGCTCCGCCGAGCGACATCGAGCGGATGGACGTGTCGCCCAAGCAGATCGTCTCGGTGGCGACGGCACTCATCCCGTTCGTGGAGCACGACGACGCCAACCGCGCCCTCATGGGCGCCAACATGCAGCGCCAGGCGGTGCCCCTGCAGCGTGCCGAGGCCCCCTACATCGGCACGGGCATTGAAGGCAGGGCGGCCCGCGATGCGGCCGACGTGATCCTGGCCCTCGATGACGGCGAGGTGATCGATCTGGACGGTCGGGCCATCACGCTGCAATACGACAAGCTCGGCCGCAGGGTGCATCCCCTGGCGCGGTTCGCGCGTTCCAACCAGGACACCTGCATCCGCCAGCACGCCCTGGTGCGCGCCGGCGACCGGGTCGTCGAGGGCGAACTCCTCGCCGACGGACCGTCCTCGGACCACGGCGAGTTGGCCCTTGGCAAGAACGTCCTCGTGGCCTACATGTCCTGGGAGGGTTACAACTTCGAGGACGCCATCATCGTCAGCGATCGGCTGGTGCGCGATGACGTGCTCACGTCGATCCACATCCACGAGCACGAGATCGACGCCCGCGAGACCAAGCTCGGAGCCGAGGAGATCACCCGGGACATCCCCAATCTCTCCGACGAGGTGCTCGTCGACCTCGACGACGAGGGCCTCGTGCGCGTCGGCGCCGAGGTGGGGCCCGGCGACATTCTCGTGGGCAAGGTCACGCCGAAGGGTGAGACGGAACTGACGCCCGAGGAGCGCCTGCTGCGCGCCATCTTCGGCGAGAAGGCCCGCGAGGTGCGCGACACCTCGCTGAAGGTCCCCCACGGCGATGCGGGCAAGGTGATCGACGTGAAGGTCTTCCGCCGGGAGGAGGACCACGAACTGCCGCCGGGCGTGAATGAACTCGTGCGCGTCCACGTGGCGCAGAAGCGCAAGATCAGCGTCGGCGACAAGCTGGCCGGCCGTCACGGCAACAAGGGCGTGATCGCCAAGATCCTGCCCGTCGAGGACATGCCGTTCCTGGCCGACGGCACGCCCGTCGACGTCATCCTGAACCCCCTCGGCGTGCCCTCGCGGATGAACGTGGGCCAGATCCTCGAGGCGCACCTGGGGTACGTGGCCCGCTGGGGTTGGCAGGTGAACGGTGAGGCGATCGGCGACGAGCCGGTGAGCGGCACCGAGACGAAGACCCGCCCGAACACGCCGCCGTCGGTGTTCATCGAGACGCCCGTCTTCGACGGCGCCCGCTGGGATGACGCCCCGACGCTCGGCCCGACCGGCGACAAGCCGTCCATCCGCGCGCTGCTGGAGAACATGCGCCCGGAGTCCCCCGACGGGGAGCGTCTGGTGGGCAGCGACGGCAAGACCGTCCTATACAACGGCCGCACCGGCGAACCCTTCGACCAGCGGGTCACCGTGGGCTACGCCTACATCCTCAAGCTCGCCCACTTGGTGGACGACAAGATCCATGCGCGTTCCACCGGCCCGTACTCGATGATCACCCAGCAGCCCCTGGGCGGCAAGGCGCAGTTCGGGGGCCAGCGGTTCGGCGAGATGGAGGTCTGGGCGCTGGAGGCCTATGGGGCCGCCTACTGCCTGCAGGAGCTGCTGACCGTCAAGTCCGATGACGTGCTGGGGCGCGTGAAGGTCTACGAGGCGATCGTCAAGGGCGCCAACATGCCCGACCCCGGCATCCCCGAGAGCTTCAAGGTTCTCATCAAGGAGATGCAGGCCCTGTGCATGGAGGTGGAGGTCTACTCCAGCGCCGGCGAGGAGATCGAGATCAAGGAAATCGACGAGGACATCTACTGGACCACCGAGGAGCTGGGCATCGACATCTCGCGCCCGGAGCGGGGGTCCGACGAGGAGGATGCCCGCCGGGAGGCCGAGCGCCGGGCGCGAGAGCTCGCCGGTGACCGACCTGCCTACGCCGGCAGGAGGGAGATGCAGTGATGGAGCAGAACCGACGCAACACCTCCATGGAACACAACCGACGCAACACCTCCAGCGCCCTGGACGTCAACGAGTTCGGACGGCTCCGCATCGGCCTGGCCACGGCGGATTCCATCCGCACCTGGTCCAACGGTGAGGTGAAGAAGCCCGAGACCATCAACTACCGGACGCTGAAGCCGGAGAAGGACGGGCTCTTCTGCGAGAAGATCTTCGGCCCCCAGAAGGACTGGGAGTGCACCTGCGGGAAGTACAAGCGCATCCGCTTCCGGGGCATCATCTGCGAGCGCTGCGGTGTGGAGGTGACCCGCACCAAGGTGCGCCGCGAGCGCATGGGCCACATCGAGCTGGCGGCGCCGGTCGTGCACATCTGGTACCTGCGCGGCACGCGCTCGTGGCTGGCGTACCTGCTCACGGGAACCGAACCCCGCGAGGAGGTCAAGGCCAAGCAGCTCGAGAAGGTCGTCTACTTCGCCGCCCACCTGGTGGTGCGCGTGGACGCCGAGCGCCGTGACGCCGACCTCGCCGACCTGGAGCGGGACATGCACGAGGAGCTGCGGATCGTCCGCACCGAGTTCGAGGAGCGGCGCGCCGAGATCCAGCGGAGCCTCGAGGAGGAACTGGAAGAGCTCGAGGAGGCCGGCGGCACCGGCGCGGACATTCGCAACCGCCGGGCCGCGGCCGAGCGTGAACTGGAGGAGCTCGAGGAGTTGCGCGTCGAGGAACTCGAGAGGATCCAGAACGCCTTCGAGATCTTCAAGGATCTCCACCCCCGGCAGATCATCGAGGACGAGGAGCTCTGGAGCGAGCTGGCGTACCGGTACCAGGACTACTTCGAGGGCGGGATGGGGGCCGACGCCATCGCCCAGCTCATCGACGAGTCCGACTTCGACGCCCAGGAGGAGGAGTTGCGCCTGATGGTGTCGCCGCCCGAGGGCACCAGGCCGCTGTCGGCACAGCGCAAGCACAAGGCGATCCGCCGCCTGCGGATCGTGAGCGCCTTCAACAACCGCGACGAGCACGGGCGCCGGATCAACGACCCCCGGGCGATGATCCTGGACGTGGTGCCGGTGATCCCGCCCGATCTCCGTCCCATGGTGCAACTCGACGGTGGCCGCTTCGCCACCTCGGACCTCAACGACCTCTACCGGCGCGTCATCAACCGCAACAACCGCCTGAAGCGCCTGCTGGACCTGGGTGCGCCGGAGATCATCGTCAACAACGAGCGGCGGATGCTGCAGGAGGCGGTGGATGCCCTGTTCGACAACGGTCGCCGGGGCCGCCCGGTCACCGGACCGGGCAACCGCCCGCTGAAGTCGCTCTCGGACATGCTGAAGGGCAAGCAGGGCCGGTTCCGCCAGAACCTGCTGGGCAAGCGCGTGGACTACTCGGGACGCTCGGTGATCGTCGTGGGTCCCACGCTCAAGTTCCACCAGTGCGGCCTGCCGCGCCTCATGGCCCTGGAGCTGTTCAAGCCGTTCGTCATGAAGAACCTCGTGGAGCAGGAGCTGGCGCCCAACATCAAGTCCGCCAAGCGCATGGTCGAGCGCCGCCGGCCCGCCGTCTGGAGCGTCCTGGAGGAGGTCATCAAGGAGCACCCGGTGCTGCTGAACCGGGCGCCCACGCTGCACCGTCTCGGAATTCAGGCGTTCGAGGCCGTGCTCGTCGGCGGCAAGGCCATCCAGATCCACCCGCTGGTCTGCGCCGCCTTCAACGCCGACTTCGACGGCGACCAGATGGCCGTGCACCTCCCGCTCTCGGCGGAGGCGCAGGCCGAGGCCCGCGTGCTCATGCTGTCGGCCAACAACGTCCTGTCACCGGCTCACGGCGCGCCGCTCGTGACACCCACCCAGGACATGATCATCGGCACCTACTACCTCACCCTCATGGACCCCGCCGGCCGCGGCGCGGGGCGCGTCTTCCGCAACCCCGACGAGGTGCTGTTCGCCTACGAGGCCGGGCTGGTCGATCTTCACGCCCCCATCGAGTACCGCATCCCGGAACTGCAGCGGCACGCCGCCGGCGAGGACGCCGAGGGCAACGGGAGGGCCACCTACGAGCCCACCACGGTCGGGCGCATCCTTCTGAGCCAGCAGCTGCCGGACGACTTCGGGTTCATCAACGAGGAATTGAGGCGGCCGGCGGTGGGCCGCGTCGTCGAACGCCTCGCCCGGAACTATCCCAAGGCGGAGGTGGCGCGCAGCCTCGACGGCCTGAAGGATCTGTGCTTCCGGTTCGCCACGCAGTCGGGTCTCACGATCTCCCTCGACGACATCAAGGTTCCGGCCGACAAGCCGAGGATCCTGGAGCGCAGGGAGCGGCAGGCCCAGTCCACGGAGAACCAGTTCCGGCGCGGGATCATCTCCGACGGCGAGCGGCGCCAGAAGGAGATCGAGACCTGGCTGGAGGCCACCCAGGAAGTGCAGGACGAGATGGTCGACGCCCTGCGGGCCGAGGGCCTCAACCCCCTGAACCTGATGGTGGACTCGGGCGCCCGCGGGAACATGATGCAGCTGCGCCAGATCGCCGGCATGCGCGGTGTGGTGGCCAATCCCCGTGGCGACATGATCTCCCGCCCGATCAAGTCCAACTTCCGCGAGGGGCTGTCGGTGCTGGAGTACTTCATCTCCACGCCGGGCGCCCGCAAGGGACTCGTGGACACGGCATTGCGCACCGCCGACTCGGGCTACCTCACCCGGCGCCTCGTGGACGTGGCGCAGGAACTCATCATCAACGACGAGGATCCGTTCGAGAACAACGAGCCGGTGCCGGGGATCCAGATCGACCTCCGCGCCGGCGACCGGCCCCTGGAGGTGCGCCTGCTGGGTCGGGTCCTGGCCGACGACGCCAAGCTCGACGACGGGACCGTCGTGGCGGCCGGTGAGATGGTGACGCGCCGGCTCATGGAACGCCTGGCGGCGGATTCCGGCCTCGACCGGGTGCGCGTGCTGTCGCCGCTGACCGACAACTCCCTCCAGGGAATCTCCGCCAAGTCCTACGGCATGTCGCTCGCCACCGGCGCCCTCATCGAGACGGGCGAGGCGGTGGGTGTGATCGCCGCCCAGTCCATCGGCGAGCCCGGCACCCAGCTCACGATGCGGACCTTCCACACCGGCGGCGCCATGGAGTTGGGACGCTCGGTGAGCGATATCGCCCGTGGTCTGCCCCGTGTCGTGGAGCTGTTCGAGGCCCGCACCCCCAAGGGCAAGGCGACCCTGGCGAGGAGTTCGGGCACGCTCCGGGTGGACGAGCCGGACGGTCAGCAGCAGCGGCTGCGGGTGGTCGCCCCCGACGGGACCGAGGAGAAGCACCTCGCCGTCGTGGGGGCGCGCCTGGAGTTCGCCGACGGCGACGAGGTGGAGGCCGGCGACGTGCTCGTCGAGGGCAACGTCGACCCGAAGGAGTTGCTGGAGATCAAGGGTCTGCGCGCCGTGCAGCAGTACCTCACCGACGAGGTGCAGGCCGTCTACCGCGAGCAGGGCGTGTCGATCCACGACAAGCACATCGAGCTGATCGTGCGCCAGATGACCCGGCGCGTGCTGGTGCAGGAATCCGGCGACTCGGACTTCCTGCCCGGCGAGCGGGTGGACGCCCGCCGCTACCGCGACGCCAACCGCCAGCTCATCACCGAGGAGAAGCGCCCGGCGCAGGGACGCCCCGAGCTCATGGGCATCACGAAGGCCTCGCTGGCGACCGATTCGTGGCTCTCGGCCGCCTCCTTCCAGACGACGACGCAGGTGCTCACGGAGTCCGCCATCGAGTCGCGCAGCGACGATCTGAGCGGGCTCAAGGAGAACATCATGATCGGCAAGCTGATCCCGGCCGGCAGCGGGATCGCCAAGTACCGCAACGTCCGCCCGCATGCCCCCGAGTACGTGCCGATGGAGGTCTACTCCGAGGAGTACGACGAGTTCGCGGAGGGTTACGCGGACGTCTTCGGGGTGCTTCCCGAGACCCACGAGGGCGCCGAGCCGGCGGAGCCGGCGGAGCTCGCGGCCGAGACCGCCGGGTTGTGACACCGGGTCGCCCACTCGTAACCTGAATCGTGCCCACCATCCAGCAACTCGTGCGCAAGGGACGCCGGACGAAGTCCCGCAAGGACAGCACGCCGGCTCTGAAGGGCGCTCCCCAGCGGCGGGGGGTGTGCACCCGCGTGTACACCACGACCCCCAAGAAGCCCAACTCCGCACTCCGCAAGGTGGCCCGTGTGCGGCTCACGAGCGGCATCGAGGTGACGGCCTACATCCCCGGCGAGGGCCACAACCTCCAGGAGCACTCGATCGTGCTGGTCCGCGGCGGGCGCGTGAAGGACATCCCCGGCGTGCGCTACAAGGTCATCCGCGGGGCCCTGGACTCCAGCGGCGTGGACGAGCGTCGCCAGGCTCGCAGCCGCTACGGCGCCAAGAAGGATTGACGAGATGCCCCGTCGAGGTCCGCCCCAGCGCCGTGAGCTCCCGCCCGATCCGGTCTACGACTCGGTCCTGGTCACGCAATTCGTCAACAAGGTGCTGCAGCGCGGCAAGCGTTCGCTGGCCGAGCGCATCGTCTACGACGCCCTCGAGACCGTCGGCGAGCGCACCGGGGCTGAACCCGCCACCGTCCTGAAGCGTGCCGTGGAGAACGTGAAGCCGCAGCTGGAGGTGCGCAGCCGGCGGGTCGGCGGCGCCACCTACCAGGTTCCCGTCGACGTGCGGCCGCGCCGGCAGACCACGCTGGCGATCCGCTGGATCGTCGGCTACGCCCGAGACCGCCGCGAGCGCACCATGGCGGCGCGCCTTGCAGGCGAGCTGCTCGACGCCTCCAACAACGCCGGGGCGTCCATCAAGCGCAAAGAGGACCTCCACAAGATGGCGGAGTCCAACAAGGCCTTCGCCCACTATCGCTGGTAGTGGGAGCGCGATTCGCCATGGTTGTCTGAACATGGTCCCGCCTGACCGTCACCGCGCCTGAACAGCTTCCGACCGGCTCGGTGACGTGCTCACCGCCGGTCTCCGGGGATCGATCCCGGCGACCCCGATCCCTGCCGCGGAGAACGCCCTCATGTCTCCAAACTCCCTCGAACGAACCCGCAACATCGGCATCATGGCCCACATCGACGCGGGCAAGACCACGACGACCGAGCGCTTCCTGTACTACGCCGGGGTGAACTACAAGCTCGGCGAGGTGCACGACGGCGCCGCCACCATGGACTGGATGGCCCAGGAGCAGGAGCGGGGCATCACGATCACGGCTGCGGCGACCCACTGCATCTGGCGGGACAGCCGCATCAACATCATCGACACCCCGGGTCACGTGGACTTCACCATGGAGGTGGAGCGGTCGCTGCGGGTCCTCGACGGCGCCGTGGCGGTCTTCGACGGCGTGGCTGGCGTGGAACCGCAGACCGAGACGGTCTGGCGCCAGGCGGACCGCTACAACGTGCCCCGGATCTGCTTCGTCAACAAGCTCGACCGCACCGGCGCCGACTTCTTCTTCTGCGTGGACAGCATCGGCGAGCGGCTGAGCTGCGCGCCGCTGGTGCTGCAGGTGCCCATCGGCGCCGAGTCCGAGTTCTGCGGTCTCGTGGATCTGCTGGCGATGCGCGGGCTCGTGTGGAACACCGCCGACCTGGGCGCCACCTGGGAGGAGATCGAGATCCCCCCGGCGCTGGTGGAGTTGGCCGAGGCGAAGCGCGCCGAGATCATCGACGCGGTCAGCGCCGTCGACGACGCCGTGCTGGAGAAGTACGTCGCCGAGGAGCCGATCACCGCCGAGGACCTGCGACCGGCCATCCGCCGCGGCACCCTGTCGGGGACCTTCGTGCCGGTGCTCTGCGGCTCGGCGTTCAAGAACAAGGGCGTGCAGCCGCTGCTCGATGCGGTCGTGGACTACCTCCCGTCCCCGCTGGACCTGCCGCCGGTGACCGGCACCGAACCCCGTACCGACAAGATCATCGAGCGGGGCACCGACCCCGACGAGCCGTTCGCCGCGCTCGCCTTCAAGATCATGTCCGACCCCCACGTGGGCCGCCTGACCTACTTCCGCGTCTACAGCGGGTCGCTGCCCAAGGGCGGACAGGTCCTGAACACCCGCACGGGGCGCACCGAGCGCGTCTCCCGGCTGCTGGAGATGCACGCCAACGACCGCCTGGACCGCGACGTCGTGAGCGCCGGCGGCATCGTGGCGGGGGTCGGCTTCAAGAACACCCGCACCGGCGACACGCTCTGCGACAAGAGGCACCCCATCCTTCTGGAGCAGTTGGACTTCCCCGAATCGGTGATCGATGTCGCAGTGGAGCCGAGGTCCAAGGCCGATCAGGACCGGCTCTCCAAGGCCCTGCAGGCGCTCGCCGAGGAGGATCCCACGTTCCGGGTGCGAACCGATTCCGACACCGGTCAGACCATCATCGCCGGCATGGGCGAGTTGCACCTCGAGGTGATCGTCGACCGGATGCTGCGCGAGTTCAAGGTCGACGCCTCGGTGGGCCGGCCCCAGGTGGCCTACCGGGAGACGCTCACCGCCCCGGTGCTCGAGCACACCTACATGCACCGCAAGCAGACCGGCGGCCTCGGGCAGTTCGCCGTCATCTGTGCCTCCATCGAGCCGCTGGGACCCGGCGAGGAGTTCGAGTTCGTCGACGAGGTCAGGGGCGGGGCGATCCCCCGGGAGTACATCCCGGCGGTGGAGGAGGGCGTGCGCGAGGCACTCACCACCGGCGTCCTGGCCGGATTCGCGACCGTCGGGGTCCGCGTCATCCTGAACGACGGCCGCCAGCACGACGTGGACTCCTCGGAGATGGCCTTCAAGATCGCGGCCGTACAGTGGTTCCGGGAGGCCGCGCTCAAGGCCTCTCCCGTCCTGCTCGAACCGGTCATGGGCACCGAGGTCGTGGTTCCCGAGCGGTACCTGGGCGACGTCGTGGGTGACATCAACAGCCGTCGCGGGCGGGTGCTGGCCGCCGAGCAGCGCGGTGCGAATCAGGTTGTGAACGCTGCGGTGCCGCTTGCGGAGATGTTCGGATACGCTACCGACCTGCGTTCGCGCACTCAGGGGCGAGCTACCTACACCATGCAGTTCGACTCCTACCAGCAGGTGCCGGTGTCCGTGCAGGAGACGATCGTCTCCCGCGTGCGGGGCATCTGACCAACCGAGGATCCTGCCGCCGCCGCGGACGCACCACCGGGGCGTGCCGCGCAGCCGGATCAGCCGAACCCGACAGACCGAACCCAATAGCACCGCAACCGAAACGGAGCATCAGGAGCGAGAAATGGCCAAGGAAGTCTTCCAGCGTTCGAAGCCCCACATCAACGTGGGGACCATGGGGCACATCGACCATGGCAAGACGACACTGACCGCCGCCATCACGCGGGTCCTGTCCGAACGCGATCCGGAGTCCACCCAGTTCACCGACTTCGATTCCATCGACAAGGCTCCCGAGGAACGCGAGCGGGGTATCACCATCAACGTCGCCCACGTGGAGTACGAGACGCCCAACCGGCACTACGCCCACGTCGACATGCCCGGCCACGCCGACTACATCAAGAACATGATCACCGGCGCCGCCCAGGTGGACGGGGCCATCCTGGTGGTCTCCGCTGCGGACGGGCCGATGCCGCAGACCCGTGAGCACGTTCTGCTGGCCCGCCAGGTGGGCGTGCCCCGCATCCTGGTGGCGCTGAACAAGGTGGACGCCGTGGACGACCCCGAGTTGCTCGAGCTCGTGGAGCTGGAGGTTCGCGAGCTGCTCGACGAGTACGGCTTCCCCGGCGACGACACGCCGGTGATGCCGGTGTCGGCGCTCAAGGCGCTCGACGGCGACACCGAGGCCGCCGACCAGGTCGTGGCGCTGATGGAGGCGGTGGACAGCTACGTGCCCGAGCCGGTCCGCGACGTGGACAAGCCGTTCCTGCTGCCCATCGAGGACGTGTTCTCGATCACGGGCCGCGGCACGGTGGTCACCGGCCGCGTGGAGCAGGGCATCGTCAACACCGGCGACAACGTGGAGATCGTCGGCATCAAGGAGACCCGCAAGACGGTCTGCACCGGCGTGGAGATGTTCCGCAAGATCCTCGACGAGGGGCGTGCCGGCGACAACATCGGTGCACTGCTGCGGGGCGTGGGCAAGGAGGAGGTGCAGCGCGGCCAGGTGCTCGCGGCTCCCGGCTCCATCACCCCCCACACCCATTTCGAAGCCGAGGTCTACGTGCTGACCAAGGCCGAGGGCGGTCGTCACAAGCCGTTCTTCGACGGCTACCGGCCGCAGTTCTACTTCCGCACCACCGACGTCACCGGCTCCATCTCCCTGCCCGAGGGCATCGAGATGTGCATGCCGGGCGACAACACGCAGATGACCGTCGAGCTCATCGCCCCGATCGCCATGGACGAGGGTCTGCGCTTCGCCATCCGCGAGGGCGGTCGCACGGTCGGCGCCGGCGCGGTCACCAAGATCCTGAAGTAGCCCGCCGTGGCCACGGGGCAGAAGATCCGCATCCGCCTCAAGGCGTACGACCATGAGGTCGTGGATCAGTCGGCGCGCAAGATCGTCCAGACGGTGAAGCGAACGCAGGCCGACGTGCGCGGGCCGGTGCCGTTGCCCACCGAGCGGCACCGGGTCACCGTGATCCGCTCACCCCACAAGGACAAGGACAGCCGCGAGCACTTCGAGATGCGCATCCACAAGCGGCTGCTGGACATCGTGAACTCCTCGGCCAAGACGGTGGACTCGCTGCAGCGCATCGACCTGCCCGCCGGGGTCGACATCGAGATCAAGATCCTCTGAGGCCCGGCGCCCACCTCGTCATTCCGGCTTAGGCCGGATGTGTGGGTGTCCGGGCGAGGCCACCGGTGGCGCTCCGGCGGCGGGGGAATGGCCGCCTACGGCGCCCCCGGCATCCCCGCCCTCGGCCGGCGGCGGGTTGTTGTCCCGCTGGCTCCGGGACGCTGGAGGACGGTGCGGGCGACGAGCAGCGCCACCCCGCAGGCCGCCGCGCCGAACCAGAAGGCGGCCGGGATGCCCCCGAACCACTGGGCGACCCCGCCGGCGAGGAAGCCGCCGGCGCCGAAGGCCAGGTCGAACGACATGCTGAACGTACCGACGGCCTGGCCCCGCTCGGCGGGCGGGGTGTTCTCGACGACGTGGGTGAGCAGCGCCGGGAAGATGAACGCGTGCCCGCAGGCCATGACGATGGTCCCGAGATAGGCGCCGGTGGGTGTCTGCCAGGTTGCCAGCACGGCGAGTCCCGCCGCCGAGGCGCTGAGGGCGATGCTGGTGGTGGTCCGGGCGCCCATCCGGTCGTGCAGGCGCGCCGTGAGCACGCGCAGTGTGAAGGCTCCCGCGGCCCACAGTATGAACATGTCGCCGGCGCGGGCGATACCCACCTCGGTGGCCCAGAGGGCCGCGAACGTCATGAATGAGGCGAACCCCATCAGCCCGATGACCAGCACGAGGCCTGGAGCACGCGCCGCCGGGTGCAGGAGCGGCTTCGGCCAGAACCGAACCCCGGGGGGTGTGGCCTGGCGATTCGGTGGTACGCGCAGCGACAGAACGCCGGCGACGGCACAGAGGCCCGTGGCGACGAGCCACACCACGTCGAAGGAGAGCCGCTTGATGAGCCACTCGGCAAGTACCGGACCGAGGGCGACGGCGACGTACGCCACAGCGGAGAAGTAGGACGTCGCCTCGCCCCGCCGCTCGTCCGGTGCAAGATCCTGCATGGCCGCCGTCGCCCCGACGAAGAACGCGGCGTCGGCGACGCCGGTGAGCAGGCGGAACCCCAGGACGGCGGCGACGCTGTGAGCCGTCAGGAGGCCCAGGATGCTCACCGCGGCGACGGCGCAGCCGAGGATGAGAATCCAGCGGCGGCCCTTGCGGTCCGTGAGGGTTCCAGCCGGCAGGCGCAGCACGGCTGCGGCAAGACCGGCCATGCCGATGGCGGCGCCCACGCCGGAATCCGTCCCTCCCAGGGCCGTGCGGACGTACCGCGGGATGGCCTCGAGCATCATGCCCGTGCCGAGGAAGTACCAGAGGCATGCAATCAGCAGGGCGGTGAACGTCGGGGTGATCAGCCGCTCGCTCGCGGGCCGCTCGGTCACCCGATGAGTATGGCGTGGACCTCGCCGGGGCCGTGGACCCCGATGACGAGCGTGCTCTCGATGTCGGCCGAGCGCGACGGCCCGGTGACGGCCACCAACTGGCTCGGGGGATCCTCCAGACCGCGCAGGTAGTCGCCGAGCGTGTCGACGATCGTGGCGGCGTCGATCACGAAGACGCAGGCCGGGGGCAGCAGGCTGGCGGCCCGTCCCCGGTTGACGTCGGCGCGCAGGAAGACCGTCCCGGTCTGTGCCGCGGCCGCGACCGCGCGGACCACGCCGACTGCGGCCCCCGCAGCGGCCTGTGACCCGCAGTCCGGCCAGAGCAGATCGGCGCCGACGTCGAGCCCGGCGGCGGCCAGGAGCGGCCCGTCGTGGCGAGCGGCGTAGCCGGCGACCGCGGCCCGGAGCTCCCCGGCGGCGATCCTCTCGGCGGTGCCGCCGAGAGCCGTCCATGACTCCATGAACCCGCTCGGACCGCTGCGGTCGGATGCGAACCGCGGCCGCGGTGCGGCGGGCGCCCGGGCGGTGCCGCCGCCGGCGGCCGGCCGCAGCCGGCCCAGGAATTCCTCCCTGGTAGTGGCGGTGGTCACGGCAACTCCCGCCCGCGCCGCCAGGCTCCCAGCCAGCCGATGTTCGGCAGGTGGCGCATCCTGCGCAGCAGCGGCAACCCTGCCCGGGCGACGAGCACCATGGCCCGGAAGATCCAGCGTCGCGACCATGCCTGCGACCACAGCCAGAAGCCGGCCCGCCGCAACCGGGAGGCGTCGGCTCGGGCGTCCCGGTGGCGCAGGTGCAGCAACAGGTCGTGCAGGGGGATGCGCACCGGGCAGATTTCGGTGCAGGCGCCGCACAGGGACGAGGCCTCCGGCAGCTCGCGGGCCCCCGGGTCGTCGGGTCTCAACAGCGGCGTCAGCACCGCGCCGATCGGCCCGCTGTAGACCGAGTCGTAGGCGTGGCCGCCGACCTGGCGGTAGACGGGGCACACGTTCAGGCAGGCACCGCAGCGGATGCAGTGCAGGGCCGGGGAGAATCGGGTGCCGACCGCGGCGCTGCGCCCGCCGTCCAGCACCACCACGTGCAACTCCTCCGGGCCGTCGATCTCGCCGCTCCGCCGCGGGCCGGTGATGATGTTCGTGTACACCGTGATCGCCTGGCCGGTGGCGGAGCGGGCCAGCAGGTTGAGCATCACGTCCAGTTCGGCGAAGTCGGCGACGATGCGCTCGAGTCCCATGAGGGCGATGTGGGTGGGGGGCAGGCTCGAGCACATGCGCCCGTTGCCCTCGTTCTCGACGAGGCAGATCGATCCCGTCGAGGCGACGGCGAAGTTCACGCCCGTGATCCCCACACCGGCGTCCAGGAAGGCCTGCCGCAGACGCCGCCGGGCGTAGGCCGCCTCGTCGTCGATCTCGGGACCGACGGGCGCTCCCCGATCGGCGCTGAGCAACTCGGCCACCTCGAAGCGGTCCTTGTGCATGGCCGGCGCCACGATGTGCGAGGGGGGTTCGCCCGCCAGTTGCTGGATGAACTCGCCGAGGTCGGTCTCGACGACCTCCGCACCGGCCCGCTCCAGGACCTCGTTGAGATGGATCTCCTCGGAGATCATCGACTTGCCCTTGGCGATGACCTTCCCGCCGCGCCGCTGGACGATGCCGGCCACGATGGCGGTGGCCTCGTCCGCATCGGTCGCCCAGTGCACGTGTCCGCCGCGGGCACCGAGACTGTCGGACCAGCTCGCCAGCAGTTCCGGGAGACGCTGCAAAGTCGCCGCCCTGATGGCCGAGGCGGCGTCGCGGAGTTCGTCGGCGTTGGCCAGTTCGGCGATCGCCTCGTGGCGGCGCTGCACCATGAGCCCCGTGCCGCGGGCGATGGCCGCCCGCATGCGCTCATCCGCGAGGGCGCGTCCCGCGCGGCCGCTGAAGGTGACCGGGGTGGCGACCGGAACACTCACGCGGCCGTACCGCCGCCGGGGTGTGCATCCCGCGGACGCCTCGCGCTCACGTGCCCCGGTCCAGCAGCGTGGCCACGTGGTCGAAGCGCAGGCCGAGGCCGCGCCGCCGGGCCCGGCCCTGCAGGTGCAGGAGGCACGAGAGATCGCAACTGGTCACCTGCTCACAACCGGTGGTGGCGAGGTTGTCCAGCTTCTCGTCGGCCATCGCCACCGACACGGCGGGCAGCTTCACCGAGAAGGAACCGCCGAACCCGCAGCATCGCTCGGTCCCGTCGGCGTCGACCGTGGCGTGCCCCGCATCGCTGAGGGCGCGCCGCACCGTGGCTCCCGCACCGAGTTCGCGCAGTGCGTGGCAGGAGTCGTGCACGACGACGGCGCCTGCGGGCCGGGGGTCCCCGTTCGGCCCGGTTCCTGCCCGTTCGCCGGGCGGCTCGTCACCGCCGGCGCTCGTGAGGAACGCGGTCAGCTCCACGGCACGGGCCGCAGCACGGCGCGCGGCGGGCTCGTCGGGAGTTCCTTCGAACAATTCCGGCCAGTGGTGCGACATCATCGTGGCGCACGATCCGGAGGCCACGACGCACGCCGTGTCGTCGCCGTCGAGCGCCCGCAGGGTGCGCCGGGCGACCCGGCGCGCCTCGGCGGCGTAGCCGGCGTTGTAGGCGGGCTGGCCGCAGCACGTGGCGCCGGCCGGCACCTCCGGGTCGTGCCCGGCGTCCCGCAGCACCGCCAGCGCGGAGGCGCCCACGTCGGGTCGCAGCAACTCCACGAGGCAGGTGGGGAAGAACTGCACCCGCATGCGAGGCACCCTAGCGGGCGTCGCCAACACCGGATCGCCCCGGGCGCGGCGGCGCGCGGCGGGCGCGCCCCGGCGAGCGGCCTCGGGCGGGATGCGCCTGTACGCTTCGATGCCTATGGCCGAGCATTCCATGGACGAGCGCTTGGCGGAGCTTGCCAAGCGCAAGGAACAGGCCCGCCACGCGGGCCCCGAGCGGGCGGTGGAGCGCCAGCACGCCAAGGGCAAGCTGCTGGCCCGCGAGCGCATCGACTACCTGCTCGATGCGGGCTCGTTCCACGAACTCGACATGCTGGCGCGCCACCGCGCCACCGAGAGCGGCCTGAGCGAGCGTCCCTACACCGACGGCGTGGTCACCGGCTGGGGCACTGTCGACGGGCGCAAGGTGTTCGTTTTCGCCCAGGACTTCACCGTGTTCGGGGGCGCCCTGGGCGAGGTTTTCGCAGCAAAGATCCACAAGGTGATGGACCTGGCCGTCACCACCGGTGCACCCGTGATCGGTCTCAACGACGGCGCCGGGGCGCGCATCCAGGAGGGGGTCGTGAGCCTCGACTCCTACGGGGGCATCTTCTCACGCAACGTGCGGGCCTCCGGGGTGGTGCCGCAGATCTCGGTGGTCCTCGGGCCGTGCGCCGGGGGCGCGGTCTACAGCCCGGCGATCACCGACTTCATTTTCATGGTGCGCGAGAAGTCGCACATGTTCATCACAGGTCCCGACGTGGTGCGCACCGTGACAGGTGAGGAGGTCTCGCTGGAGGACCTCGGCGGGGCCCGCAGCCACGCCACCAAGTCGGGCGTTGCGACGTTCGTGCGCGACAGCGAGCACGAGGTGCTCGACGCGGTCAAGGAACTGCTGAGCTTCCTCCCGGCCAACTACCTGGAGCATCCCCCGCACTACGAACCCCTCGACTCGGCCGACCGGAGCTGTCCCGAACTGCGCGCCGTCATGCCCGCCAGCTCCAATCTGCCCTACGACATGCGGGACGTCGTCGCCTCGGTGCTGGACGACGGCGAGTACCTCGAGTACTTCCCCCACTGGGCGCAGAGCATCGTCTGCATGTTCGGCCGGCTCGACGGGCACACGGTCGGTGTCGTGGGCAACCAGCCGCTGGTGCTGGCCGGGGTGCTGGACATCGAGTCCTCCTCCAAGGCGGCCCGGTTCGTGCGAACCTGCGACGCCTTCGGCATTCCCCTGCTGACGCTGGTGGACGTGCCCGGGTTCCTGCCGGGTGTCGATCAGGAGTACGGCGGCATCATCCGCCACGGTGCGAAGCTGCTGTACGCCTACTGCGAGGCGACCGTGCCGCGCATCTCGGTGGTCACCCGCAAGGCCTACGGAGGCGCCTACGTGGTCATGGACTCCAAGTCCGTGGGCTCGGACCTGTGCTTCGCCTGGCCGTCGGCTGAGCTGGCGGTCATGGGCCCGCAGGGTGCCGTGGAGATCCTCCACCGGCGCGAGCTGGCCGACAGCACCGATTCCGAGACCCGCCGCGACGAACTGGTGGAGGACTACATCGAGCGCTACGCCAACCCGTACGTCGCCGCCGAGCGGGGGTACATCGACGATGTCATCGATCCGGCCGACACCAGGCGCAAGGTGATCGCCGGATTCGACGCACTGCGTTCCAAGCGCGCCGAGCGCCCCCGTCGCAAGCACGGCGTCATCCCGCTGTGAGCGACCCGGGCGACGCCGCCGGTGGGATCGTGGCGATGGCGCCGCCGCCGACCGACGACGGCGAGGTCGCGGCGATCGTGGCCGCCGTCCGCCTGCTGCTGCAGCGGCCCGAGGCACCCAGGTCGGCGCCGCAGAGATCCGGATGGCGGTTCGCCGGCCGCTGGTGGCGCTGAGCGCCTCCGCAGTGTCCACGGAGGTGGCGGCGGCCGGGGCCGGGGACTGGTCCGTCGTCGATCCCGGCTCGAACATGCGGCTGGCCGGCGGCAGCGGGGCACTCCGGGGCGTGCTCCGTCCCGATGTGCTCGCCATGCAGCGCCGGGCCACCGGGAGAGTCCTGGACATCCGGGGTCCGCTGGCCGGGGGCTTCGCCTACGAGGCGGTCAGCGAGCTGGTGGTGGCGCCTCCCTCCTCGCTGGATGACCGGGCCGGCGAACCCTTCGACACCGTCTGCTCCTTCGGCGCCCTGGCGGCGGCCCCGTGCCTGGAGACCCTCGTGGCGACCCTCCGCCCGCTCGTGGCACCCGCCGGCCGCCTGCTGTTCGTGGAGCTCGACGGCGACGCCCGCGGCTGGCGCCGGCGCCTGGACCGCGTCGCCCGGCGGCGCTGGGGCCTGTCGATGGCGCGCCACGTGACGGCGGCGCTGTGGGCGGGCGGGTTCGAGGTGATCTCGCTGGAGCGGCGCCCGCTGCCAGGTGGCCCCCCCGGTCTGTTGCGGGTTGTCGTCGGCGTCGCCCGAGCGGATCCGCACCGGCTCGGCGAGCCGGCCGACTTCGGCGCCGCAGGGGCCGCGCCGTGAGCCGGGGGACTCTGGCGTTCGCCGGCGGCGGCGAGTTCTCCGCGGGCTGTGACTTCGACGCCGCTCTGCTGGCGGAGTGCGGAGCCCGGGAGGTCGTGGTGCTGCCGACGGCCACGGCGTACGAGAACCCCGCGCGGCTGCGGGCGCGAGCCGAGGAATGGTTCGGCGCGCTCGGCGCCGGCTGCCGCTGGCTCGACGTCTACCGGCGGGCCGACGCGGACGATCCGGCGGCCGCTGCCGCGGTGGCGGGCGCCACCATGGTCTATCTCACCGGAGGGTCGCCCCTGCACGCCCGCTCCACGCTGCTGCGCACCGCTGTCTGGGAGGCGCTCGTCGGCGCCTTCGTCGGCGGGGCCACCGTCGTCGGATCCGGAGCCGGCGGCAACGTGCTGTGCGACCACATGGTCGACGTGCGGGGCGGCGCCTTCACGCTGGGCCTCGGACTCACCGACGAACTTGCCATGATCTCCCGTGCCGACACCCTGTCGGCGGAGCGGATCTCCCGCACCGTCCAACTGGCGCCGCCCGGCCTGCTCGTGGCCGCTGTGAACGAGCGCAGTGCCCTGATCGGCAGACCCGACGGCTCCTGGGAGATCTCCGGCGAGGTGACGCTCTATCGCGACGGGGCGCGGGTGGGTTCGACCGACCTGGCGTCCTGAGGCGCGGGGCGGATTCGCGCCCCGCCGGATCAGCCGACTTCGATGGTCAGCGTGTTGACCGTCACCGGCGGGTCCGGCGCGCCGCCGAGGGGATTGTCGGGCTGGTCGACGTGGCTGGCGAGGATGTCGCTGAGCACGTCGAGTCCCTCGATCACGTCTCCGAAGACCACGTAGGTGCCCTGGCCATCGAGCAGGCCCGCGTCGGCGGTGACGGTGAAGAAGTACTGGGCGCCGGCGCTGTTGGGTTCACCGCGGCGGGCCATGACCAACTGGCCCGGCCGGTAGGTGAAGCCGGTGCCCTCGTCCCAAAGCGTGTAGCCCGGTCCGGGGTCGGCGGCGGTGTTGGTGTGCGGGGAACCCCCTTGCAGGATGCCGATGCTGGGCGCGCTGCGGTGCACGAGGGTGCCGTCGTAGTAGCCGAAGCGGGCCAGGTTCACGAAGCTGTTCACCGTGCCGGGCGTGTTGGTCACATCCAGCGCGACGCGTACGACGCCGGCGGACGTGTCGAAGACAGCCGTGTGCGGCACCGACTTGTCGATGCAGAGCATCGGCGCGCCGCCGAAGTCCAGCACGGGTTCAGCGACGCCGGTGGTGGGCGCACAGTCCTCGGTGCCGTAGTCCGCCTCGGCATAGGGCGTGTAGGCCGGGCCATCCGCCGGAGGTGACTCGGCAGTCGCGCCGGCGGTGTCGTCCTCGGTCGCCTCGTCGCCGGGCGATGCGGTCTCGTCCTCCGAGTCGAGGGCGGGGGCGCCGGCGGAGTCGTCAGTCATCTCCTCGCCGGCCGCTGCGTCGCCGTCGGGCTCCCCCGGCTCACTCGTCGTCTCGGGGGTCACCTCCGCGCCGACCGGTGGCGATGGCGGGGCGGTCGCCTCGGGCTCGTCCTCGCGGCCGCTCAGCGTGATGCCCAGGAAGACGCCCACGACGATCGCCGCGATGACGCCCACCCTGATGATCCCGCGGCGCCTCTTGGCCCGTGCCGCCGCCTGTTCCCGTTCTGCCCGCCGCGCCTGCGTTCCGGCCTTCTGGCGGGCTCGCTTCTCGGTGCCCACGTGACCAAAGCTACAGGTGGGAGTGGCGCAGAGTCGCGCCGGGCGGCGTTAGGTTGGCGTCGATGGCTCTACTGGTCCAGAAGTTCGGCGGCACGTCGGTGGCCACGCCGGAGCGCATGCGCGAGATCGCCGAGCAGGTGCAACTCCGGCGCCTGCAGGGCGACGACGTCGTGCTCGTCATCAGCGCCATGGGCAGCGAGACCGACGAGCTGCTCCGCCTCGCCTCCGCAGTCGCCGAGGAGCGCCCGGGCCGTGAGATGGACATGCTGATCACCGCTGGTGAACGCAAGGCCACGGCATTGATCTGCATGGCGCTGGTCGATCGCGGTGTGGCGGCGGAGTCGCTGACGGGAAGCCAGGCCGGCTTCCTGACCGATACGACGCACCAGAACGCCCGCATCGTGGATATCCGTCCCGAGAGGGTGCGCACCGCCATCGCGGAGGGGCGGGTGCCGGTTGTGGCCGGCTCGCAGGGGGTCTCGACGGATCGTGATGTGACGTTCCTGGGCCGAGGCGGATCGGACACGACGGCCGTCGCGCTGGCGCACGTGCTCGGAGCAGACGCCTGCGAGCTCTACACCGACGTGTCCGGCGTGTTCACCGCCGATCCCCGCGTCGTGCCGGGAGCCCGGCGCATCAACACGTTGTCCTATGACGAGATGCTGGAGATGACAGCGACCGGTTGCCCGAAGCCGGCGATGCGGTCGGTGGAGGTGGCACGAGCCCGGCGTGTTCGCCTCCACGTGCGTTCGGCGTTCACCTGGGAGCCGGGCACCTGGATCGGCGAGGAGGATTCAACCATGGAGCAGGCCATCGTTTCGGCCGTCACCCACGACACCTCGGAGGCGAAGATCACCGTCCCGAACGTCCCCGATCGCCCGGGGATCGCCGGCACGCTCTTCCGCCGGCTCGCCGAACTCGACGTGAACGTCGACATGATCGTGCAGAACGTCTCCGAGGACGGCGTCACCGACATTTCCTTCACGGTGCCCCGAGGCCAGCTGGGCGGCAGCACCTCGGTGGCCCAGTCGCTGGCCACCGAGATCGGGGCGGGCACCGTGACCTCCGACGCCACGATCGCCCGCGTCAGCCTCATCGGTGCGGGGATGAAGACGAATCCCGGCGTGGCCGCCACGATGTTCGAGACCCTCGGCGCCGCGGGGGTCAACATCGAGATGATCTCCACCTCCGCGATCCGGATCTCCTGCGTCGTCCGCGAGTCCGACGTGGTGCGGGCGGTGTCGGTCCTCCACGACGCCTTCGGCCTCGAACGCGCCGGGTCCACGGTGGCGCCGTGAGCACGCGCAAGACCCTCTACCTCGCCAACCCCTACGGGTTCTCCCCGGCCCAGCGGGCCGGGCCGCTCAACGACCTCATCGCCGCACTCGAGGCGGTCGGCGCCGAGCCCTGGGAGCCCTTCGCCCTCGGCGATCAGGAGGGATGGGTGGGTCAGCCCGGGTGGGCCTACAAGATCGGGCAGAACGACCTGCGGCTCGTCCGCGACGCCGACGGCATCTTCGCCGTCGTGAACGGGTGCCCGCCCGACGAGGGCGTCATGGTGGAACTCGGCATGGCCATCGCCTGGGGCAAGCCCACGTTCCTGTTCCGTGACGACTTCCGGCGCTGTGCCGACAGCGAGGCGTACCCGCTCAATCTCATGGTGTTCACCGGGCTGCCGGAGGATGGCTGGGAGGACTACTGGTACAGCTCGGTGGAGGAGATCGCCGACCCCGGCAAGGCCCTCGCCCGCTGGTTGCGCGGCGAGCCGCTGACCTGAATCGAAGCGGCGGGGGTCGCGGTCCGGCCCCCGACCGTTCGGCAAGCGTGGGTTAGCATCGCCGCCGTGCACTATCCGCCCGAAGCCCTGGCCGGCGTGTTCCCGGTCTTCCAGACGCCCTTCGACGAGAACGACGACATCGACGCCGCCGCCCTCGCCGCCGAGATCGAGTGGGTGTACGCCTGTGAGGTGGACGGGATCGTGCTGGCGATGGTGTCGGAGGTGCTGCGGCTGAGCACCACCGAGCGCAGGCACCTGGCCGAGCTCTCGTGCAGCCTCGGCCTGCCGCACGGGCCGGTGATCGTCTCGGTGGGGGCCGAGAGCACCAAGGTCGCCGTCGACCTGGCGCGTCACGCCCAGAGCGTCGGGGCCACCGCCGTCATGGCCATCCCCCCCATCTCGGTGGGGGTGGGCGACAGCGAGTTGTCGGCCTACTACGAGGCGCTGCTGGCCGCCATCGACATTCCCGTGGTGGTGCAGGACGCCAGCGGCTACGTGGGGCGGCCGATGTCCATCGAGATGCAGGCGAACCTGTTGGACGCCTACGGCGATCGGGTGCTGTTCAAGCCCGAGGCCGTGCCCATCGGCCCGCGCCTGACCGAACTGCGCGACGCCACCGGTGGGCGGGCCCGCGTGTTCGAGGGCTCCGGCGGCATCGCGCTCGTGGACAACTACCGGCGCGGCATCGTCGGCACCATGCCGGCGGCGGACACCCCGTGGGCGCTGGTTGCCCTCTGGCGGGCGCTGGAGGCGGGCGACGAGGCGCGCGTCGAGGCCATCGCCGACCCGCTGGCCCGCCTGGTCTCGCTCATGGACAGCCTCGACGCCTTCGTGGCGATCGAGAAGCACCTGCTGGTTGCCGAGGGGATCTTTCCCAGCGCCCGCCGCCGGGGGCCCGTGGGCTACGACCCCGACCCGGAGACGCTGGCGGAGGTGGACCGGCTCGTGGGGCGCCTGCGCGAGGCGGTCGACGGCTAGACGCACCCGCAACGGGTCGCCGGGGCAGCCGTTATGGCGTCGAGGACGTTCGCCTCGCGCCTCTGTGCGCCGGAGGGGCCCACCATCGGGCCGGACGGGTGGGTCCTGAACGTCTGCTCCTTCACGCGGGACGAGGCCTGGCCCACCCGCGGCGGTGACATCTGTGCAACCAACCTGGGCGCGCCGGGCCGGACGAGGCGGCTGTTCAACACCAGCGCCGACGGTGTGGTGGGGCTGCCGGCCGCGCTGGCGTTCGGCCCCGACGGTGCGCTGTACGTCACCGACGAGGGGCACCGGGCCATCTTGCGGGTCACCCCCGACGGCACTCGCAGTCGCTGGGTGGACGCCTTCGACGGCGAGCCGCTGAACGGCCCCAACGATCTCTGCTTCGACGCCGACGGCAGCTGCTTCTTCACCGACCCGTGGGGCAGCTCGCTGGCGAACCCGGTGGGTGCCGTGTACGGCCGGGCCGCCGCCGGCGACGTGCGCCGCATTGATTCCGGCATGGGCTTCCCCAATGGCATCGCGGTGCGCGGCGAGAGGCTGTACGTGGCCGAGACGCTGCGCAGCTGCGTCTGGGTCTACGACATTGTCGGCCCGGGCGCGGCGGTGGACCGCCGCCTCTTCTGCCGCCAGCCGCCGGTGCCCGATGCTCCCGTCTGCGGGCCCGACGGCATGGCGTTCGATTCCGAGGGGAACCTGCTCGTGACGCACTACGGCTCGGGCCACGTCTTCGTGTACGACGCGGGCGGCATCGAGGTCGACCGGATTCGCTGCGGGGGCACGTCGCCCACGAACGTCTGCTTCGGCGGGGCGGACCACACCACCGTGTTCATCACCGTCGACGACACCGGGGAGATCGTCACGGTCGACTGGGGCGTGCGCGGCCAGACGCTCAACTTCTGCCCGTCGGCTTGGCACGGTCCCCATCCCTTTGCTGCCATGATGACGATCGACGAAGCTCCGAGGGGAGAGGCAGGGGCATGACTTGCAGGACCAAACGCAGCCACAACGGCGGGACGCCGTGACCTCGGTACGCATCGGGATCGACACCGGCGGCACCTTCACCGACCTGATCGCCTTCGACACCGCCGACGGCACCGTCAGCTCGCGCAAGGTGGCGTCGACGCCGGCGGAGCCGCTGCGGGCCTTCCTGGGCTCGATCGAGGCCTCCGGCGTCGCCCCGGCGGACATCGCCTTCCTGGTGCACGGCACCACCGTGGCCACCAACACCATGATCCAGCGAGCCGGCGCCCGGGTGGGCTTCATCTGCACCGCCGGTCACGAGGACATCCCGTACATCCAGCGCGTCAACCGGCAGTTCCTCTACGACCTCACCTGGAACAAGCCGCGGCCGCTGCTGGTGAGCCGGCGGGACTGCTTCGGCGTCGCCGAGCGCATCACGGCCGACGGCGAGGTCCTGACACCTCTCACCGCCGAGGCGGTCGACGACCTCTGCGAGCGGCTTGCCGCCAACGGCGAACTCGAGGCGCTGGCGGTGTGCCTGCTGTTCTCGTACCTCAAGACCGACCACGAGCGAGCGCTGGCCGATGTTCTCCGTGAGCGGTTCCCGGACCTGCCCCTGTCGGTGAGCCACGAGGTCGCTCCCATCTGGCGGGAGTACGAGCGCTCCAGCACCGTCATCGCCGACGCCTACGTCAAGCCGCTGATGCAGGGTTACGTGGCCAGCCTGGCCGGAGGCCTGGCGGCGGCGGACATCGACGTCATCTGGGCGATGATGAAGTCCAACGGCGGCCTGATGAACGCCGACGCCGCCGCCGACCACCCGATCCACCTGGCCATGTCCGGACCGGCGGGGGGTGCCGTGGCCAGCCGCCACGTGGCCGGCCTGCTGGGGCTCGAGAACGTGGTCACCATCGACGTCGGCGGCACCAGCGCAGACGTGGCGCTCATCCTGGACGGCGACGTGGGCTACACCACCTCCTACGAGGTGGAGTGGGGCATCCCCGCGGCGATCCCGCTCATGGACATCCACACGGTCGGCGCCGGGGGCGGGTCGATCGCCTGGGTCAATGCGGGCGGTTTCCTGCAGGTGGGCCCGCAGAGTGCCGGCGCCGACCCCGGGCCCATCTGCTACGGGGCCGGCGGCACCGAGGTCACCCTCACCGACGCCAACCTGGTGCTGGGCCATCTCGACCCCGACTACTTCTGCGGCGGGACGATGCGCCTCGACGGGGACCTCGCCCGCCGCGGGGTCGCCGACATGGCGGCGGGGCTGGACATGTCATCGCTGGAGTTGGCGCACGCCGTCGTGGAGATCGCGGACGAGAACATGGCCAACGCCATCCGCATGGTGAGCATCGACCGGGGTCACGACCCGCGCCATTTCGCCTTGCTGGCCTTCGGCGGGGCCGGTCCACTGCACGGTGCCGCGGTGGCGCGCAAGCTGCACATTCCCACGCTGGTGGTTCCCCCCTTCCCCGGGAGCTTCTCGGCGCTCGGGCTGCTGCTGGGCGACCTCCGTGTCGACAAGCTCTGGACCCAGTCGTTCCGCTCGGACCGCGTCGGCCCCGCCGAGGTGGCCGAGCGCTTCGCCACCATCGCCCGGGCGGCCACCGAGGAATTGCGCGCCCAGGGCTTCGAGGGCGGGTGCGAGCTGCGCTACGCCATCAACATGCGCTACCTGGGCCAGAACTACGAGACCGAGGTTGAGGTGCCACCGATCGACGCGCTCGACGCCGACGGCGCCGCGGCGCAGCTGGAGCTGGCCTACCAGGCCTTCCACGACCGCCATCGGGCCATGTACGAGTACGTCATCGCCGATGCCGTCATCGAGATGGTCAGCTTCCGGGTCTCGGCCATCGGCGCCATCCCCCATCCGCGCCTGGCCCGCGTCCGGCCCGAGAGCGGCCATGCCGAGACCACCCGGCAGGTGCACTTCGGCGGCGAGGGGCTGGTGGACTGTCGCGTGCTGCACCGCCGGGCGATGCCGATCGACACTGTGCTCGAAGGTCCTCTGATCGTCTCCGAGGAGGGTTCCACGACGCTCGTGGAACCGGGGATGCAGTTGCGCCGCACACCCGAGGACGTGCTGATCGTGGAGGTGGGCACGTGACAGCGCTGCTCACTCCTCCGGATAGCCCGCCGGCCGCCGCCGACCTCGCCGTCGACCAGGTCACCCTCACGGTCATCGACAACTACCTGGCCACCACCTGCCGCGAGATGGGCGTCGCCATGATGCGCACCGCCTACTCGCCGATGTTCAACGAGGCGCTGGACTTCTCCTGCGTGCTGTTCGACGCCAAGGGGCGGATGATCGCCCAGGCGGAGTTCTGCCCCTCCCAGATCGGGACCATCAAGTTCACCATCGAGTGGATGCTGGACGAGCTGGGCCCCGACGTGTACCGCCCGGGCGACGTGATCGTCATGAACGACCCGTACCGGGGCAGCGGCCACATCCCCGAGCACACGCTGCTGAAGGCGGTGTTCCACGGCGACGAGATCGTGGGGTTCGTGGCCAACTGCGCCCATCTGGCCGAGCCGGGCGCCAAGGCGCCCGGCGGGCTGGCCGGCGACGCCACCGACATCTTCCAGGAGGGTTTGCGCCTGCCGCCGCTGTGGCTGCAGCGCGAGGGCGTCCCCCAGGAGGACATCTGGAAGCTGATCTTCGCCAACCACCGCACGCCCAAGGTCACCTACGGCGACCTCATGGCGATGGTCGGCTCGCTGAACGTCGCCGAACGACGCCTCACCAGCCTCATCGGCACCTACGGCTACGACACGGTGACGACGGCCACCGAGGACCTGATCAACATCGCCGAGCGGCGCATGTCCGAGGAGATCCGCCGGATCCCCGACGGCGAGTACCGGTTCAGCGACATCATCGAGGACGACGGGGTGGCCGAGGGCTCCTACGTCGTGGAGTGCGCCGTCGTCGTGGACGGCGGCGAGGTGACCTGTGACTTCACCGGCTCGTCGGGGCAGGCCGCCGGGCCCATGAACGGCACCTATGCCGTCACGGCCTCGTCGGTCTACAACGCCTTCATGCACATCACCGACCCCACCATCCCGCGCAACGAGGGCTGCTACCGGCCCATCAACGTCATCGCCCCGCCGGGCACCATCCTGAACTGCGAGTTCCCGGCGCCGCTGGTGGGCGGCAACACCGAGTTGAGCCCGCGCATCACCGACATCATCTTCGGCGCACTGGCCGACGCGCTGCCCGACCGCATCCCCGCCTCCCATGGCGGCACGGTCTGCTGCTTCCTGTTCGGCGGCGAGCATCCCGAGACCGGTGAGCTGTACTCGCACTTCCACTTCGAGGGCGTCGGCTGGGGCGGCCGCCCGATCGGCGACGGCGACAGCCAGGTCATCGTCATCATCGGCAACGCCCGCAACACCCCCGTGGAGATCTTCGAGACCCGTTACCCGCTGCGCGTGGAGTCCTACCGGCTGCTGGAGGACTCCGGCGGGCCGGGGCTGAACCGCGGCGGCCTCGGCGTCGAGCGGATCATGACCATCGAGGTCGACGAGGTGACCGTGAGCGCCCTCTTCAACCGGATGCTGGTGGACCCGTTCGGCATCCACGGCGGCAAGCCGGGCGCCAACAGCGGCATCTACGTGCGCCTCGCCGGCGAGGAGTCCTGGAGCACCTTCCGCGAGAAGTTCGGGACGATGTCACCCTCCAAGTTCTCCAACATCCTGCTGCACCGCGGCGACCAGGTGAAGATCCTGGCGCCCGGCGGCGGCGGCTGGGGCGACCCGCTGGAGCGCTCGGCGGACAGGGTGCTGGCCGACGTGGCCGAGGGTCTGGTCACGGCCGAGGGCGCCATGCGCGACTACGGCCTCGTCGTCGAGCACCGCGACGGCGCTTGGAAGACCGCGCCGACGCCGGCGAGGGCTGCGGCAGGGTCCACTACGCTCGTTGAACCGCAAAGCCCGGGGATGTCCTGATTGTGGAGGCGAGTTCATGACCGCATTGCTCACGCCCCCGGAGAACCCGTCGGTGGCCGCCGACCTGGTGGCCGATCAGGTCACGCTCACGGTCATCGACAACTACCTGGCCACCACCTGCCGCGAGATGGGCATCGCCATGATGCGCACCGCCTACTCGCCGATGTTCAACGAGTCACTGGACTTCTCCTGCGTCCTGTTCGACGCCAAGGGCCGCCTCAGCGCCCAGGCCGAGTTCTGTCCCTCTCAGATCGGCACGATCAAGTTCACCGTCGAGTGGATGATCGACGAGCTCGGTCCCGACATCTACCGCCCGGGCGACGTGATCATCATGAACGACCCCTACCGGGGCAGCGGCCACATCCCCGAGCACACCCTGCTGAAGGCGGTGTTCCACGGCGAGAAGATCGTGGGGTTCGTGGCCAACTGCGCTCACCTGGCCGAGCCGGGCGCCAAGGCGCCGGGCGGGCTGGCGGGCGACGCCACCGACATCTTCCAGGAGGGCCTGCGCATCCCGCCGCTGTGGTTGCAGCGCGAGGGCGTGCCCCAGGAGGACGTCTGGAAGATCATCTTCGCCAACCACCGCACGCCGAAGGTCACCTACGGCGACCTCATGGCCATGGTCGGCTCGCTGAACGTCGCCGAGCGACGCCTCACGGGCCTCATCGACACCTACGGCTACGACACCGTCACCACCGCCACCGAGGATCTGATCAACATCGCCGAGCGGCGCATGTCCGAGGAGATCCGCCAGATCCCCGACGGCGAGTACCGCTTCAGCGACATCATCGAGGACGACGGCGTGGCGGAGGGGTCCTACGTGATCGACTGCACCGTCGTCGTGGACGGCGGCAACGTGGCCTGCGACTTCACCGGCTCCGACGGCCAGGCCGCCGGACCGATGAACGCCACGTACGCCGTCACGGCCTCGGCGGTCTACAACGCCTTCATGCACATCACCGACCCCACCATCCCGCGCAACGAGGGCTGCTACCGGCCCATCAACATCATCGCCCCGCCGGGCACGATCCTTAACTGCGAGTTCCCGGCGCCGCTGGTGGGCGGCAACACCGAGGTGTCCCCCCGCATCACCGACATCATCTTCGGCGCCCTCGCCGAACCGCTGCCCGAGCGCATCCCCGCCTCCCTCGGCGGCACCTCGTGCTGCTTCCTGTTCGGCGGCCAGCACCCCGACAACGACGATCTGTACTCGCACTTCCACTTCGAGGGCATCGGCTGGGGAGGGCGGCCCGCCGCCGATGGCAACAGCCAGATCATCGTGATCAACGGCAACTGCCGGAACACGCCGGTGGAGGTGTTCGAGACCCGCTACCCACTGCGGGTGGACTCCTACCGCCTGCTGGAGGACTCCGGCGGCCCGGGGCTGAACCGCGGCGGCCTGGGCATCGAGCGCGTCCTGACCATGGTCGCCGACGAGGTGACCGTGAGCGCCATCTTCAACCGCATGCGAGTGGACCCCTTCGGCATCCACGGCGGCAAGCCGGGCGCCAACAGCGGCATCTTCGTACGGCTCGCCGGCGAGGAGCCTTGGAGCACGTTCAGCGAGAAGTTCGGCACGATGTCGCCGTCCAAGTTCTCCAACATCCGCCTGCGCCGGGGGGATCAGGTGAAGATCGTGGCGCCGGGCGGTGGCGGTTGGGGCGACCCGCTGGCGCGCTCGGCGGACAGGGTGGTGGCCGACGTGGCCGAGGGGCTCGTCACACCGGAGGCGGCGCAGCGCGACTACGGGCTGGTGGTGGAGCGCCGCAATGGCAACTGGGGCGCCGCGCCGACCGCGGAGAGGGCGTCGGCCCAATGAGCGGGCGCTGGATCGAGCGGGAGCCCATGTACCTGTCCTTCGACGTGTACAACTGCGCCTACTGCGGCAAGAACGTGCCCCGTCACGTCTGGCTGGAGGACGTCGACGGGGACGACGTGCCGTTCTGCACGCCCGAGGTGGCCGACATCCACCTGCGTACCCGCCTGCGCCACGACCCCACGGCCCGCCACCCGGATTCGGACCTGGGGATCACCGAGCAGCTCCGGATGGTACGCGAGAACTGCAAGGCCCTGCGCCGGGACTAGGGAGTCCCGACGTGCAGATCTTCCCGCCCGACGACCTGAAGTTCACCTACAGCGGCGAGCACGTCCCCATCGGGGTGGTCGAGCCGGGGGAGACGTTCGTCGTCGAGACCGAGGACTGCTTCACGAGACGCTTCCGCCGGCCCGAGGGGTTCACGCCCGAGAACCTGGCGTGGGTCCTCGAGAACCTCGACGGGGTGACGGGCCCGGTCGCCGTCGCCGGCGCCAAGCGTGGCGACGCGGTGGCGGTCACGCTCCACAAGGTGGAGGTTACGACGCCCGGCAGCGTGGCCTGGAGCCGCTGCGAGGCCGCCTCGCCGGTGGACTGGTGGGGCGAGTGGTACGCCTGCGACGGCCTCGAGGTGCGCGACGGCCACGTGCACGTCGGCGACCTGCGCATCGCCGCCCGCCCGCTCGTGGGCTGCATCGCCACAGCACCGGACCGCGAGACGGTGTTCTCCAAGATGCAGGGCCCCTACGGCGGGAACATGGACTGCAACGAGGTGCGCGAGGGGGCGACGGTGGTGCTGCCCGTCGAGGTGAACGGCGCCTACCTCTACTTCGGCGACAGCAAGGCCCGGATGGGCGACGGCGAGGTGGTGCAGTCGCCGGAGGTGGGGACCCGGCTGGAGGTGTCGGTGGAGGTGGGGCCGCGGCCACCCGGGATGGGTTGGCCTCGCATTCTGAGCGACACCCAACTCGTCACGGTTGTGTCCGCTCGCAGCATCGACGAGGGATCCAAGCTGGCCTTCGCCGAGATGCTGGCGTGGTGCGGGTCCGCCTCAGGGTTGTCGCGTGCCGACACCGCCCTGGTTCTCGGCATGCTCGCCGACGTGGGCATCTGCCAGGTCGCCAACTTCCTGCCGACGGCGCGTTGTGTCGTCGACCGGGCGGAACTCCCCTGGGAGCTGTCCGCTCTCTGAGCCCGACGGGTGATTCTGCAGAGGACGCTAGCTGCCCTCTGGGTAGCGGAGCGAGACGTTGTCATGGCTCAGCCCGGTCTCGTTCGGCGGCAGCCGGGCCCGGAGCATCTGCTCCATCATCTCCCGCGGCACCAGGCAGTCGGCGCAGGCGTCCGGACCGGCCACCACCTGCAGGGCGATCACGCCGGGTCGCAGGGAGACCTTGAGCGCGTAGCCGTCGGCCTCCAGCGCGCCGCTGAGCGGGCGTAGCAGTTGCCGTATGTGCTGCTCGCTCGTCACGAACCGATCCCGAGCAGTTCCCTGTAGCGGGGGGTGGTCATGGGTTGCCGGCCCAGCAGACCGGCGATGCCCGAGACCGTGTGCAGCGTCTCCAGGTTGGAGTTCACGAGGTCGTCCCGGTGCGGGTACTGCCATACGGTGTCCTCCATCCCGATCCTCACGTGCAGACCCATGAGCATCGCCAGCGTCACGAGATAGACCGACGCTCGCCCGGCGGCGCAGACCGAGATCACCGACTCGGGGTCGATGTCGTGGATCGAGTCCACGATGCGCATGAGCCCTTGGATCATCTGGCGTGGGTTGTGCATCGGGCTGCAGCCGGGCAGGGCAGGAAGCACCACCCAATACAGCGGTCCCCGGACCAGCCCCGACTTGATGAGGTAGCGGTCGGCGTTGTCCACGTCGGCGTCGGTGTACACGGCGATCTCGGGCTTCACCCCGGCGTCCTGCAGGATGCGTGCCTTCTCGATCATGACTGCGGGCGGCTTGGCGAACAGCGTGTCGCCCACGAACGTGGCCGTGGTGTTCACGGGTGATCCGGTGACCAGACCCGACTCGCTGAGGCGCTGCATGTCCTTCCAGTCGTCGGGGCCGATCGCCACTTCGCCGGCCGAGATGTAGAGGTCGCCGTAGTCGGCGTGGAGCGGCTCCAGCACTGTCACGAAGCGCTCCAGGTCGAGGATCGAGAACTCCTGCTCGTTGCGTACGTGGATGTGCAGGGAGGTTGCGCCGGCATCCATGCACTCGCGGGAGGCCTGCAGGATCTCGTCGGTGCTGATTGGCTGCGCCGGGTTGTCCCGGCTCATGAAGAAGCCGCCCGTGACGGCCACCGAGATCGCCACCTCGTCGGGAATCGACCAGCGGGGCGCCACGTCCACGTCCGCGTAACGCGAGGTGAACGGGTTTGTGATGTCGGGGAGGCCGTACGGTTTCAGAACGGCGCGGGTGTTGCTCCGGCCGATGTACTGCTGCACCCGGTCCCAGTTGATGCGGTCGTTCTGCACGAGAGCTCCTTTCGATTCCAGTGCTTGCGAGAATCCTGTCGGCGAATGCCACGATGGGCGGACGTCGGTCCTGCCGACGGTCAGTCCAGTTTGTACGGGCGGAAGCCTCCGTCCACTTGTACGACGTCGCCGGTGACGAACGACGCCGCATCTGAGAGCAGGAACAGTACGACCTCGGCGATCTCCTGCGGCGTGGCGAACCGATCCACGGCGTGCGTGGCCTGGGCGGCGTCGCCGTCCACGAGCCCCGACGCCACCGCCCGCTCCAGCAGCGGCGTCGCCACCATGCCCGGCGCCACGCAGTTGACGCGAATGTTGTGCTCGGCCCACTCGACGGCCAGAACCTGCGTGAGCCCGCCGACGCCCGCCTTCGACGCCGTGTAGGGCGAGCGACCGGGGAAACCGAACCACATCGCAATCGAGCCGACCGTCACGATCGAACCGCCGCCGGCGTCGCGCATCGATCGTCCGGCCGCCTGGCACCAGTAGAACGTGCCCGACAGGTTCACATTGATGACCCTTTGCCAATCCGCGGCGGCCATCGTGAAGCTGTCGCCGGCGATCTGGATCCCCGCACAGGTCACCAGGTGGCCGATGGGTGAGCGCCAGGCCAGGATCTCCTCGGCAGCGCGGTTCACGGCGTCCGGGTCGGTCACATCCGACAGCACGAGACGCACTCTGCCGCCGTGGAGCTGCCGGAGCGTTTCCGCTTGGCCTTCGTCGCGGTCGACCAGGGCGCAGGAGACTTCCGGGCGGCGCTCCAGCAGGCTCTGGGCCACTTGCAGGCCGATGCCGCTGGTGCCGCCGGTGATGACCGCCACGCTCATGTGTCACCTCCCAGACTTCGGGCCACGATTGCCCGGTGGATGTCGTTGGCTCCGTCCACGATCTGATTGACGGCGGCTTCACGCGCCAGGCGCTCCACGGTGCCGCTCTCGAGGAATCCCCAGCCTCCCAGCAGTTGCATGGACTCCTGCGTGACGTGTCGGGAGGTCTCCGAGGCGAGCACTTTGGCCGCCGAGACGGCCGGCTCGGCGGACGCTCCGGCGTCGTCGGCCGCGGCGTCGAGTTCGCCTGCGGCGGTCTGGAGGTAGGCGGCCGTGGCACGAACCCGCACGGCCAGGTCGCCCAATCGTTGCTGCACCGCCCCGAGCCGGCTGAGCGGCCGACCGAACCGCTCGGTGCGGGCCGTGTAGTCCACAGCCAGATCCAGCGCCTCCTCGGCGCCGCCGAGCGCCAGCCCGGCCGTGTTCAGCCGGCTGCCCAGGAGATGCGGTCGCAGCTCCGCCATGCCCTTGCCGGGCGTGCCGATGAGGTGCTCGGCCCCCAGGAGGCAGTCGCCGAAGGTTGCCTCGCAGATGTCGAGGCCGCGCAGTGCCAGTGTGGGGCCCATCGATTCGATCCTCACGCCGGGCGCGTCGGTCGGCACCACCAGCATCGAAGTGCCCTTGCCGTGACGTGCGAGCACCAACAGGTAGGGCAGCCGGTTGGCGTTGGGCAGGAAGGCCTTCCCGCCGTCAAGCTGCAGGTCGGCGCCGACCGGAGTCACCGTGCTTGCCAAGCGTGACAGGTCGTTGCCCGATCCCGCCTCGTTGATCGCCAGCATCGACAGGCAACGGCCCTCGTGGATGGGAGCCCCCCAGCGGTCCCACTGGTCGTCGTCGGCGTGGGCCCCCAGGTAGCCGGCCACGACGTTGTTCACCAGCACGGCCCCGCAGGCACGGTAGACCCGCCCGAGGGCTCGGGCCACTTGGACCACCTCGGTCCACGGTCGGGGTTCGCCGCCGCGCTCCTGTGGCGTGCGCAGGGCGCTCAGCCCGAGGTCGCGAGCCAAGCCCTCGAAGGTGCCTGCCGGGATGCCGTGACGCTCCCAGCCGGCCACGTTCGGGGCCACAGCGGCGCGCGCCGCGGCGCACAGAGCCCTCACCTCGGCCGTTGGCTTCACGCCTCGCGGTCCCGGTCGATCCGGCGGGTTACGCCCTTGGACAGGCAGAAGCCCGAGAAGAACACCGAGTGAGAGGCGTTGCCTTCGGTGCCCCCGGCCACAAGAAGGTTCAGATCCTCGGGCGACTCACAGATGAGCACTCGATCGCCGTCGGTTGTCCAGTCCCCCTGTGGGATGTTGCCCTCGGGCGGGAAGTCGCTCAGTGGCACCTTGGCGGCTTCCCAGAGTTCGGCGCGCAGTTGCTGCTTGGTGTAGCCGGCGCGCACGAACACCCCGGCATGCGCCGGGCTCATCATCAAACTGGGCGTGCCCCGGGAGAAGAACTGGCTGGTGGCAGTGCTGCGCATGGTCTTGGCAAGCATCTTCAGGAGCGACGGGGCCGTCCACCAGACGGCAGTGCTGTTGATGACCGACTCGATGCCAGTCACCGTGACCACCGAATCCGAAGCGTCGTAGCCCTTGGTGACGTGCAATGGTTCCCAGGGACTGGACTCCTCATCCTCGGCGACGCAGAGTGAGTACTTGGCGGGGCTGCCGTGAGTGGCCTGATCGATACCCACGTAGGCCCCGCCCACGTTGCGCATGGCCAGGCGGATCGCTCGCCCGATGGTGGCATTGGCGCGGTTTCCCGGGCCCAGGAGGTTGCGGTCGGTGTTCATGTCGATGGCCCGGCGGATTGGCCCGTTCACGATCAGAAGCGGCGTCGCCGGGTTGGTGGTGGCCTGGATGGCGTGCAGGTTGAACAACTGCTCGCACATGGCTGAGACGGCAGTCACGATCACCGGCATGTATTCGGGACGGCACCCCGCCATGACCGCGTTGACAGCCAGCTTCTCCACGGTGGCGACGCCCCGCTCGGGGTCCATGACGCCCACCTCGTGGTTGGCCCGCATGCCGGAGCCGGCCACCATGGCGGCGACGCGCGCCGGCGTGGGCATGACGACCGGCAGCCCATCGCTGAGATCCTGCTCGTGGAAGAAGTCCTGGAGTTCGTCGGGCCCGGCGGCTTCGGGAACCTCCAGGAGGCGAGACGTCAGCGATCCGATCGCCATAGGGGCATCAGGCGGCGCATGCAGCCTCGATCATGGGCAGTAGCTCCTGCTGCACCGCCTTGACGACGATGGGCCGCAGTTCCTCCATCGGCAGCACTTCGGTGTCGTGCGGCAGCACGATCATCGGCAGCTCAGGCATTCCCCGGCTCTGCATCGTTGCATCGGCAAGCTCCACGAACGCCTCGGTGATGATCACCACGGTCGCGATGCCCCGCCGTCTCAATTCTGTTCCGTCGTGGCAACTCCACGCTGTGCAGGCTCCTCAATTGCCGAGCCCCAGGATGGCGTAGTGGCTGCTGTCGGTGACTTCGTCGAGCACCTCCGGGGGCGTCGGTTCGGAGTGCTTGATGCGCCAGTGCCGCACACGCCCTATCCGAGGGTGCGGGGTCAGCTGCTCGTCGATGATGGCGGCGATGCGGGTCATGCTCTCCCAGCGAGAATTGAGTATCGAGACATTGATCTCCACAGCCTCGATGGGCTTCAGCTCGTCGGCCTCGTCGAGGCGGCGAAACTCCTCGGCCCTGGGGTCAAGAATGACTGTCATTGGCAGCTCCTCTCGGGAATTCTGATACTCGACAGTTGCAGATGCTGGTGGGCTCCGAAGACGTCTTTGCAGCCCGGGTCGGAGGAAGGGATGTCCTTCACGATGGTCACCTTGAAGGCCATCGCCCCGTCGAGGAAGTAGATGCCCAGAACCTGGGCGGGCTCCAGGCCATACAGTGCCGCGATGTCGGTAGCGTTGATGGCCCCTGACTCCTTCACCCGGCGGTAGGTGTCGGCGTCGTCGAAGAAAACGTCGAACGTGGTGTTGAAAGGGTCGCAGTTCTTGCTGCGCAGCGTCTTCGCCAGGTCTCGCAGGGTCTCCATCAGGCACTCCTCGGGAATGACATGATCTCGGTGGGGAACAGCTCCAGCGGATCGTCCATCTCCAGCAGGTGCCAGACGTTGAACGAGAACGCCGGCCCCACGTTGATGGTGGGTGGCGCGAAGCGAGTGGCCAGGTTGCCGGCGGTGGTCTGGCGGTGCGGGTACGGCTTGATCCAGAGTTCCATGCAGATGTAGTAGGCCAGATTCTCGGCCAACTCCTGCGACTCGGCGATCACATCCACCAGCAGTCCGATCTCGTGGGGCACCACGTCGATCAAGGGTTCGTTGGGCCCCAGCACGCCGTTGCGGCCGTACTGATCGAACGTCACCGTGTAGTGCTTGCCCTCGTCGAGGTGGCCGAATCGATCAGAGCCCTTGATGGCCGAGCGCACGTTCTCCAGGAATCCGTCCAACTCGGCGATGAAGCGCGGCTCGCGGACGCCGAAGAATGCCACCGTGCGATAGCCCCTGCGCTGGGCGCCCTCCAGTTTCACGGTGTACGGCTCGTCCACCCAGCGGGCTCCGGTCGAAAACACGCCGTTGCCGTCGGTGGACTCGTACGTGGCGTGAGTCAGGTCCAGATAGCCGCCCGGGTTGCGCTCCATGAAGGGATTGTCCCGCTCGTACATGGAGTGACCGGCGATGGATCGCGGGGTGGCGCGCTGGTTGGCGCTCAGGGGGTAGACCTCGATGCCGTCGTGGCGCAGTACCCCGTAGATGGGCTCGCTGGGGTCGCCCGGCGTGAGTGCCAGGCCGGCGCATTCCAGGACCTTCGCCATGTGCGTGGTGGCGCCACGAGGGAAGCCGGCCGCCAGGGGCGGTGCCATGTACACGCCCACGTCCAGCGCCCGGCCGGTGATGACGCCGTCCACGCCACGAGCCAGCGCTGCCATGATCGGCTCGGGCCCCATCTGGGCGACCACGTGGGTGGACTGCTCCACCTCCTCCGCCGTGAGCCACTCCGAGAGGGCGGGGCTGTCCACGGCTCTGCGGGCCCGGGCCCCGTCGCGCAGCCGCTGAGCCAGGTCGGAGCGGTCCAACTCGCCGTCGATGACGCCGATTGTGAGATCCATCTCCTCCTCGACCACCACCTCGTCGACCCGCTCGAGGCAGGCGTCCAGTTGGGTGCGGCCACCGGCGATGCCGACTGAGAGCACGAAGGGAATGCCTCGCTCGTGGGCGAACCGCAAGTAGGGGCGAATGTTCTCCTTGAAGTTCTCGGTGGTGAACTGCGTGCCGCTACCCAGCATGTACGGTCCGAAGTCCATGCCGGTGCCCTGCGAGCAGATGGCATCGACGCCTCGCCGGTCGGCCTCGGCCAGCAGCTCCTCCACCTGCGGATGCACGGGAATGTGGTTCACGAACGACAGGATGCGGAACGTCTCGTTGGTCATGGCGTCTCGATTCGGAGAATGTCTGTGGGCATGTGCGTGAGGGTGACGCTGCGGGGTCGTGGCGTTCAATTAAAGAATAGGTCCACGGGTCCAAGAACCAGGGCTGGCACGAACGCCACGATGAGTGCATCCACGATCAGGATGCCAACGAACGGCAGCACGGCTCGGATGAGTTGCGCCGACGGGATCCCTGCGATCTTGGAGTTGACGAAGAGCAGCACGCCGTAGGGCGGCGTCAGCAGGCCCACGGCGATCGACGCCATGAACATGACCCCGTAGTGGGTGGGGTCCATGCCGATCTGCGCGGCGATGGGCTCCAGGATGGGATACAGGACCAGCACGATCGGCACCGTTTCGAGGAACGTGCCGATGATCAGCAGCAGCAGGATCATCAGCAGGATGACAACCGTCCGGCTGTCGGAGACGCCCAGCATGAAGTCGGCGAGCTTCTGAGGAACGCGGGTATACGTCAGATACCAGCCGAAGGACTGTGCCGTGGCCACGATCACGAAGACCACCGAGGCGAACATGGCCGAGTCGCTCAACGACTTCATGAAGCTCTTCCAGCCGAGCTCGCGGTAGATGAACGCGGAGACCACCAGGGCGTAGACGACGGCTACGGCGGCCGCCTCTGTGGCGGTGAACACCCCGCCGAGGATGCCCACCATGATCACCGCGGGGAACACCAGCGCCGGCAGAGCGATCCAGGTGAGCCGGCCCATCCGCTGCCAGCTCCAAGTCATGCGCTGTGCCTGCCACTCGCCCTTCGGTCGTGTGAGGTATCCAACCGTGGCCAGAGACACCGCGATCAGCAGCCCCGGGAGGTAACCGCCCACGAAGAGCTTCGTCACCGACACGCTGGTTGCGGCCCCGGCCAGAATCATGGGCACGCTGGGCGGGATGATGATCCCTATGGAGCTGCTCGCCGCGGTGACCGCCGCCGAGTAGGCGGTCGGATAGCCCTGCCGCTTCATCTCCGGGACCAGCACCGAGCCGATGGCGGCCGAATCGGCGGTGGCCGAGCCGGAGATTCCGCCGAAGAACATCGAGCCGAACACGTTCACGTAGACCAGACGCAGCCGGCTGAAGCCGAAGAGGTTGTCCACCCAACCGATGAGTCGCTGCGACACCCCGCCCACGAGGATGAGGTTGCCGGCGAGCACGAACAGCGGGGCGGCGAAGAGCACCAGCGAGTCGATGCCGATGATGGAGTTGCGGACCACCTCCAGCATCGTGAGGCGTGGCTCCAGCAGGATTCCCACGATGGTGGCGCCCGCCAGCGCGGCAAAGATCGGGACACGGAGGATGAGCAACCCGAACAGGGTCAGGAACACGAAGAAGAGTTCCACGGGCGCCGGCGCCTAGTTCTCGCCGGGCGGGGCTTCGTCGGCTAGGCCTGCCGCGGACAGCACGCTCTCCATCGCGGTCACCTCACGGCCCCGGCTGCGGATCAGGCCCACGATCTCGTCGATGCCCACAACGGCGGCCATGCCGGCTCCCACCGGTGCCGCCACGTATTGCCATGCCCGTGAGATCTGGGTGACCGGCATCTTCTGGTCGGCCACACGCTCCACCAGGTCAATGCCCTCGAAGAGGAAGAAGACGAGCACCCCCCACTTCACGGCGGTGCTCAGGAATCGCAGCCATGGGCGATCCTTCAGCACGTCGATGACCAACTGCTGGCCCTTTATCGTCGGAACCAGCCCGAGGAACACCAGCCAGATCAGGATGATGCGCGGGAACTCCTCGGCCCAGGTGATGGGGTTCGTGAAGACGAACCGCATCACCACCTGAAGGAACAGGATCCCCGTGAGGACGGCGAGCACGAGGCCCAGCAGCACCCGCAGGTACTGCTCGAGCCTCGCGCTCGCGGAGTGAAGCGCCCCGGCGAGCCTTTCGGGAAGCCCGCTCAATGCGCCGATGCCTCTCCTAGGTCTTGGCTGCGCCTCCCCGCCGTGGCACTATCCGGCGACGCCGCGGATGCGTTCCACCCAGCCGGCGAGGTCGGGGTTGGCGTCATACAGCGGGCCGACGGCATCGCGGAACGGGGCCTTGTCGACCTCGGTGATGCTCCAGCCCTGGTTGGAGAGTTCGGATATGTAGCCCGCGTCGTCCTCGATGGACCGCTGCCGCTGATGCGCCACCGCCTCCAGAGCGGCGCGCTTCACCAGGCGTTGACCCTCGGACCCCAAGCGTTCCCACATGTCCTGGGAGCCGACCATCATCAGGGCGGCGTAGATGTGCTCGGTGAGCGAGAGGTGCTCGAGGGGGGTCTCGTAGTACTTCTGGGTGACCGCGGCGAAGATCGGCGCCTCGGTGGCGTCCACGACGCCGTTCTGCAGCGACGTGAAGATCTCCGGGCCCGGGATGGGCGTCGGCGTGGCCCCCAGGAGTTCCATGGTGTTGATGTAGAGGTCCGATTCGGGGACGCGGATCTTGATGCCGTTGAGGTCCGCGGGGGTGTTGATGGGCCGCGGCGCGGTCATCATCGAGCGGAACCCGAACTCGCCGAAGGCCAGTCCCTTCAGGTCCACGCCGTCCAGCAGCGCCAGCAGGTCCTCACCGACGGGTCCGTCGAGGGTGGCGAAGACGTGGTCGCGGTCATCGAAGAGGTACGGCAGGTTCAAAACGCCGAACTCGGACACGAACGATTCCATGATTCCTGCCAGGACGACGGCGATGTCGACCGAGCCGATCTGGGCGCCCTCGACGAGCTCGCGCTCGCCGCCGAGCTGCCCGCTCGGGAACACCTCAACGGTGATCTTGCCCTGCGATCGCTCCTCCACAATCTCCTTGAACTTCACCGAGGCGATGTCGGCGAACCCGTCGGGCGCACCCGAATGGCCGACACTCAACGTCAACTCCGGCAACGCCTCCACGTCGGTGGCCGGGGACGTGCCGCCCACCACGCCGCGGATGCGTTCCACCCAGCCGGCGAGGTCGGGATTGGCGTCATACAGCGGGGCGACGGCGTCACGGAACGGCGCCTTGTCGACCTCGGTGATGCTCCAGCCCTGGTTGGAGAGCTCGGCGACGTAGCCGGCGTCGTCCTCGATGGACCGCTGACGCTGATGCGCCACCGCGTCGAGGGCCGCCTGCTTGATGATCGCCTGTCCCTCAGGACCGGCGCGTTCCCACATGTCCTGGGAGCCGACCATCATCAGGGCGGCGTAGATGTGCTCGGTGAGCGAGAGGTGCTCGAGGGGGGTCTCGTAGTACTTCTGGGTGACCGCGGCGAAGATCGGCGCCTCGGTGGCGTCCACGACGCCGTTCTGCAGCGACGTGAAGATCTCCGGGCCCGGAATGGGCGTCGGCGTGGCCCCCAGGAGTTCCATGGTGTTGATGTAGAGATCCGATTCGGGGACGCGGATCTTGATGCCGTTGAGGTCCGCGGGGGTGTTGATGGGCCGCGGCGCGGTCATCATCGAGCGGAACCCGAACTCGCCGAAGGCCAGTCCCTTCAGGTCCACGCCGTCCAGCAGCGCCAGCAGGTCCTCACCGACGGGTCCGTCGAGGGTGGCGAAGACGTGGTCGCGGTCATCGAAGAGGTACGGCAGGTTCAAAACGCCGAACTCGGACACGAAGGACTCCATGATCCCTGCCAGGACCACGGCGATGTCCACCGAGCCGATCTGTGCGCCCTCGACGAGTTCACGCTCACCGCCGAGCTGCCCGCTCGGGAACACCTCAACGGTGAATCGGCCTTCGGTGCGTTCCTCGACGAGTTCCTTGAACTTCACCGAGGCGATGTCGGCGAACCCGTCGGGTGCGCCCGAATGGCCGACACTCAACGTCAACTCCGGCAACGCCTCCACGTCGGCCGGCGCCGGGGGCGCGGCCGGCTCGGCGGGCGCCGGATCGGGTGACGGTGACGCGGCCGGAGCCGGCTCGGGCGGGGCCGGACTTGCGGTCGGGGAACTGTCCTCGCTTCCGCAGGCGCCCGCGACGAGGGCGAGGGCAAACAGTAGGAATCCGATCTTCCGCACAGGTCTTCCTCCTCGGATTGCGGCTGTGGGTCGGCGACGGACAATAGCCCCGAGAGCGACGGCTGCCAAGCAAGCGTCTGGTCGATCGGATGTGCGGTTCCTACACTGGTGCTGTGCCCGCAAGCCGGACCGCCACCGCTGCGACGCAGCCGACCGGTCCCGCACCGGGTGGCGATTCGCTTAGCGAGCGCTTCGCCGCGGTGCTCCTGGACGACGCCGAGCCATTCGACCTCTACAGCGCGGCGCGCGCGTCGGAGCCGGTGTTCTGGAGCGAAGCCGCTGCAAGCTGGGTCGTGACCCGTCACGCCGACGTCAGGACCGTGTTCGAGGACGGCGCGCGGTTCAAACCGCTGGCCTTCGGCCCGGGGTCCTCCATGATTCATGGACGCGTCATCCTGCACATGGAGGGCCGCGAGCACAGTTTCCATGCCGGTGTGCTGGGTCGCTGGATTCGCAGCCGGCGCCGCATGGAGGGCGGCCTTCGGGAGTTGGCGGAGCGGATCACCGGACGCATCGTGGCGAGCCTTCCCGTTGGTGAGCCTGTGGATCTGCATCAGGTCCTGAACACCGAGATGCCCATGGAGATGACCGCCACGTTCATGGGCATTCCAGAAGTAGCGGCATTCCGGCAGTGGTACGACGCCATCGGCAAGGCGAGTGTGTCGAACATCCGCAACGATCCCGAAGTGGAGCGCCGGGGGCGCAATGCCCGCGCGGAATTGGGGGAATGGCTGGAGTCGGTCATCCGGGCCAAGCGGGCCGAGCCCGGCGACGACCTGCTGTCGGACCTGTGCACAGCTCGATTCGAGGGAGCGCCGCTCAGCGACGACACGATTACCTCGGCCTGTTCGCTGCTGCTGGCCGCGGGCGTGGAGACCACCTCCCGGGCGCTCTCGAACCTTCAGAAGGCACTGCTGGTGAACGGTCTTTGGGAGAGGCTGCGAGCCGAACCCCAATTGGTCCTACCGGCCTGCGCGGAATCACTGCGTTACAACGCACCGGCTCACGGTCTGGTGCGCCAAGCCGTCGTCGACACGCAGTTGGGGAATGTGACGCTGGCTACGGGCGCCAAGCTGTTCGCGCTCGTGGGCTCGGCGAACCGGGATCCGGCGGTGTTCGCGGACCCGGAGCGCTTCATCGTCGACCGCTTCAGGGACGATGCGTTCCGGCAGTTCACCCCGAAGGCCGACATCCTGCCGTTCGGCGCCGGGGCCCACCACTGCACCGGCTCGCTACTGGCGCGTCTGGAGATGGAGGTCGTGATGCGCCGGCTACTCGAGCGCTTCGAGCGGGTGGAGTTCGCCGACGAGGTGCCGGGCGACACCGGGTACGTGTTGCGGGGGCCCCGGCACGTACGCGTCGTGCTGGCCGGCTAGCACCCGCCGGCAGTGCTGGACTGCCCGTGAATCTGGTCCCGCAGCTACTGCGGCACGCCGCCGGGAAGGCTCCGGACCGACTGGCGGTCGTCATCGACGGCGGCCCCCGGCTGAGCTACGCCGAGTTGCTGGCCCGTAGCGAGAATCTGGCGGCGTGGCTGGCCGGCCGGGGGGTAGGGCGTGGCGACCGTGTGGCGGTGCGGGCGGCAGCCGGTGTCGTGAACTTCGATGCGAGTCTGGCGTCCGCACGGTTGGGAGCGGCCTGCGTGCCCGTTCCCGTCACGATGGCCGCGGCGGAGGCCGCGCGCCTGCTCGACGACGCGCGACCTGCCCTGGGGCTGGCCGACGCCGACGGAGCGGTGGGACTGCGGCGCGCCGGACTCGAGACCCTGGCAACCGATTCCCCCGACTACCGCGCAGCGGTGTCTCTGCGGCATCCGGACGACACCCAAGCGTCGCTCCCATTTCCCGATCCGGGCGATACGGCGTTGATCGTCTACACCAGCGGCACCACCGGCGACCCGAAAGGGGTGTGCCTGAGCCAGGCGGCGGTCACCCGGAATGCCGCCATGACAGAACGCGATCAGGGATTCGGCTCACATGAGGTCTACCTCAGCTCGACGCCGCTGTATCACGCCACCGCAGGGCTGCGGATCTTCACAATGCTCCATGGAGCGCACACCCACGTCGTGCTGCCCCGCTTCTCGCCGGAGGCGTGGCTGCGGGTCGTGGAGCGTGACGGGATCACCGGCACGATCGCCGTCCCGACACAGATCCAGCGAATCCTGGATCATCCTGACTACCGCCCGGAGCGGCTGAGGTCGCTGCGGCTGCTGGTGTACGGCGCCGGCCCCAGCACGCGGTCGCTGATCCTGCGCATGTGCCGCGAATTACCTTGTGGCCTCTACCACGGCTATGGGCTGACCGAGTCCTGTGCGGTCGTCTGCGGGTTCGACGCTGCCGATCACCGGGCGCTGACGGGGCCCGACGATCCCCGTCTCGGCTCGATAGGCCGGCCGCTGCCGGGCGTGGAGATCCAGTTGCGCAAGCCCGACGGCGGCAACGCCGGCACCGGAGAGGTGGGCGAGATGTTGATCCGCGCTCCGAAGCTCATGTCGGGGTACTGGGAGGATCCCGCGGCGACCGCCGAGGTCGTCGCCGACGGTTGGCTGCGCAGCGGCGACCTGGCGACCGCCGACGCCGACGGGTACCTGACGCTGGTGGGCCGGAGCAAGGACGTCATCATCTCCGGGGGTCTCAACATCTATCCGGCCTCGATCGAGCGTGTGCTCGCCGCCCATCCCGGCGTCGCCGAGGTGGCGGTCTTCGGCGTCCCCGACCCGGACTGGGGCGAGGTGCCGGCGGCAGCGGTCCGGATCTCGGCCGGCAGCACCCTCCGGCCCACTGACGTCACCGAACTCGTGGCGGCACAACTTGACCGCCGAAGCCGCCCACGTCATGTGCTGTTCGTCCAGGACTTCCCGCGCACCGTAACCGGCAAGATCCGCCGGCAGGATCTTCCCAGCCTGCTGGCGTGAGCGGGCCGCGGTGGTCTGGGGGCGCCCGGCTCGTGATGCCTGTTGCGGGTGCTGGGCCGACCGGGGAACGTCGCCGGGTGATGCCGCGCCGGGCCCGCTGGGAGGGTGCCTCAGCGGCGTTCGGCCAGGCCGAGGGCGATGATCGTGCGGTGAAGGTCGTTGGCGCCGTCCACGATCGGTCCGACCGCCGCTTCGCGCAGCAGGCGTTCGACGGTGCGCCCCTCCAGCAGCCCCCAGCCTCCCAGCAGGTGCATGGCCTGCGTCGCCACCTCGACGGCGACATCGGTGGCGAAGATCTTGGCGGCGGAGATCCTGGAATCGGCGCTGTCGCCGGCGTCGAGTGCAGCCGCCGCGGCCTGCAGGCAGTCGGCGGCCGCCGTGGTGCGAGCGGCCATGTCCCCGAGGCGTTGCTGTACTGCTCCGAGCGCGCTGAGCGGCTGTCCGAAGCGCACCGTCGAGGCGGTGGAGGCGACGGCGAGGTCGAGTGCCTCCTCGGCGGTGCCCAGGAAGAGGCCCGCGGACAGCAGGCGGCCTGCCAGCAGGTGGGGGCGAAGCTGACCGAAGCCCGCCCCGGGCCGGCCGATGATGTGATCGGGGGGCAGTACGCAGTCGTCGAAGCGCACCGCGCAGAGGTCCAGGCCGCGCGGCGCCAGTACCGAACCCATCGAACTGATCGTCACGCCCGGAGTGTCCGTCGGTACGACCACCAGCGACGTGCCGCCGCCGTGGCCCGTCACCACGAGCAGCCACGGCAGCGAGCCGGCGGCAGGGATGAAGGCCTTCTCGCCGTTGAGGCGCAGTTGGTCGCCGTCGGACTTCAAGGAGCAGGTGAGCGCTCCGAGGTCGTTGCCGGCGCCGGGCTCGTTGATGGCCAGTCCCGCCAGAGCCGTCCCGTTGGCGATGGGCGCCCCCCAGCGCGCCCACTGGAGGTCATTGGCATGCTCGCCGAGCAGGCCTGCGATGAGGTTGTTGTAGAGCGGGAGGCCGAGGCTGACGTACACCCGTCCGACGCTGCGACAGATCTCGACGACATCGTTCCAGGGGCGCGGGTTGCCGCCGCGGCTCTCGGGGACCCGCATGGCGCTGAGCCCGAGTTCGGCGGAGACGGCGATCGTCGCCTCCATGGGCAGACCGTGTCTCTCCCAGCCGGGGATCTCCGGTTCGACGACCTCGCGAAGGCGCCGGAGGACGTGCGCGGCGCGGCGGTCGGCGCTCATCGGCCCTCACGCGGGCGGCGGGAAACGGTCATAGTGGTAGCTGGCACATCGACGTGTTAGTCACTGGTCCTGGTGGCGCCGGTCGGGTGCAGTCTCTGCCCGGACGGCGCGGCGGGTACCGGCGAGAGAGTGTGGCGCGTCTGCGGCCGGCGCGCAAGACGGTCAGGGCGCCGTCGGGCTCAGGCGCGGAGGCCTCCGTCGAGCACCAGGCACGTCCCGGTCACGTACTCGGGGGCCTCGCACGCCAGGTAGCGCACCGTCTCGGCCACCTCGTCGGGGTCGGCGTAGCGGCCCAGCGGCACCATGTGGGCGTACTCGGTGGGCAGGTCCATGTCACCGAGGGCCGAGACGATGCGGTCCACCATCGGCGATTCCACGAAGCCGGGGCAGACGGCATTGACGACGATTCCCGATGGCCCCAACTCGAGCGCCAGCGACCGGGTCAGGCCCACGACGGCGTGCTTGGAGGCGTGGTAGACGCCGGTGAAGGCGCCCCCGGCAAGCCCGGCGCCCGAGGCCAGATTCACGATGCGGCCCCCGCCGGTGGTCTTGAAGATCTCAGCGGCGGCACCGCAGAGCCAGAACAGGCTCATGACGTTCACGTCGAACGTGCGGCGCACGTCGGCTGGATCGAGCGCCTCCACCGGAGCCGTCGGTCCTTCGATGCCGTGGGCGTTGACCAGCACGTCGAGGCCGCCCAGCGACTCCCGCGCGTCAGCGACGGCGGCCCGTGCGTCCGCCTCGTCGGTCACGTCGACGGGAATCGACACGACCCGCCGGTCCCCCGCGGTCGCTCCACCGGTGAGTTCAGCGGCCAGAAGTGCCAGCCGCGCTGCGTCGACGTCGCAGAGAGCCAGGCGGCAGCCGCTCCGCTCCAGATGGGCCGCGATCCGCCGCCCGAGGTGCCCTGCCGCGCCGGTGAGCAGCACTTTCGGCTGCTGATTCGGCGAGCTCACGACGGGTGGAGCCCCGGCTCGGAGGACGATCGGCTTCGGCTTGGATGCACCCATGGGTATTGATCTATAGTCGGCATCCGCCTGTGGCTCCTCCCGACAGGATCGTCGAACGATGCTACAGCGCCGGGGGTTTCGGCTCGGCAGGGGCTCGTCCCCCGGTCGGCCGGGCTTCCCCGGTTCTACAGGGAGGACCACTGGCGGGAACGAAATCGTCACACCGAGAGGGGAAAGACGGATGAAACTGTTTAGGAGACGGGGATCGGCTCTCGGGCTGGTGCTGTTGGCGGTCTTGGGGCTCATCGCGGCCTCCTGCGCAGCCGATACCAGCGACATCGAGGCGTCGGCCGACGCCGCGATGAGCGCGGCCCAAGGGGCGGCAACCGACGCCGGTGTGGCGATCGCCGACGCCGGGGCGGCGTCGGCCGACGCCGCGGCCGCGTCCGCGGAGGCCGGGTCTGCGGCTGCTGATGCGGCGGCTGCTGCTGCTGAGGCTGCTGCTGCGTCCGCGGATGCCGCGGCGGCAATAGCGGCTGCTGAGGCCGCCCAGGCTGCAGCCGATCTCGCCCAGGCCACGGCGGAAGGCAACGAGGCTGCGGCCGCGGCTGCCGAAGCCGCTCTGGCATCGGCGCAGTCCGCGGCTGACGCGGCGGCGGCGGAGGCATCGGCGGCCCGCCAGGAGGCTGCGGCCGCGCAGGCCGAGGCTCAGGCCGCGCAGGCAGAGGCCGCGTCTGCGCAGGCCGAGGCCGACGCCGCTCGCGCCGACGCCGAGGCTGCACAGGCAGAGGCTGCGTCTGCACAGGCGGAGGCCGAGGCTGCTCTCGAGGCCACGGCACGGCCCTTCGAGGGCGTCACGCTGAAGTTCGGCAAGGCGCCGCACGGTGCCGACGAGATCGCACTGTTCGAGACGTGGCTCGCGCCCTTCGAGGAGCGCACCGGCATCACCGTCGAGCACACGGTCGTCCCGTGGGGGGACGTCGAGTCCACCTACACCGCCAGCTTCGCCGGCGACGACCCGTTCGACGTGACCTACCAGGTGAGCACGCACCTCACACTGTTCGGCGATCGCGGCGCCTTCATGGACGTGCTGCCGCTGATGAGCGCCCCGGAGTACGCCTCCGAGCGCGCCCACTTCATCGACAGCGCCATCGACGCCAGCCTCTACCAGGGCAAGCTGTACGGCGTCCCGATCATCATCGGCAGCACCGTGATGTTCGTGAACCTGGACCTGCTCGAGCAGGCCGGCGTCAGCGAGATCCCGAGCACCACCGACGAGCTCATCGCCGCGGCGCAGGCCGTGGAGGCGAACACCGACGCCATCGGCTTCCACGTGCCGATGACGACCGTGGACTTCAACTGGTACTTCAACCTGCAGAACGTCCACAACTTCGGTGGCGACATCGTCTCCGACGACTACACGTCGGCGACCATCGACTCCGACGCGGTGCGGCAGGCGACGCAGTTCGGCGCCGATCTCATCTGCACCCACGGGGTGCAGCCGCCGATCGGCCAGTACAACCGCGAGGAGGGCATCTCGCTCTTCAAGGGTGGCCAGTTGGCCATGCTGCTGGACGAGCCGCTGCGGGTCACCGCATTCGAGGACGAGGGCCTGCCCTTCAACTGGGACATCGCACCGCCGGTCGGGGCACCCGACGGGACCCAGACGATGTTCTCCACGACGGGCCACTGGTCGGTCGCCGCGGAGAGCAGTAACCCCGAAGCCGCTTGGGAGCTGGCCAAGTTCCTCAGCTCGGCCGAGTTCATGACCGCCTACAACGAGGTCTACGGCTGGATCTCGCCGCGGGACGACATCACGACGTTCCTCGGCAACGAGAAGCTGCAGAGGAACCTCGAGTGGGTCCTGGCCTCCTGGGACGGTCTGGTCACGCACCCGAACATCGCCCAGATCCTGGACGAGTACGGCCAGGCACTCGAGGCGGCAGCCTCCTGTGAGGTGTCGGTCGACGACGCTCTGTCCGAGGCCCAGGCGCGCGCCGCGGAGATCCTCGAGCGCGGCTAACCGACACAGCGCCCGGCCCCGACGGTGAAGGCCGCGGGGCCGGCCGCTGACATCGACAGTCCGGGGGCCGGCGCTCCCGCCTTGGGAGCGCCGGCCCCCGGGCACACCGATCACCTCACACATTCTCGACATCGAGGCAGGCACGTGAAGGTGCGACCTCCCGGGGAACACATCACCACGAGGGCTTCGTGACCACCGTCGAAGCACCGGGGCCGGAGGTGGCGCCCGACGACTGGACGGCACCGACCCTCAGCGACGCCGAGTACCGCTGGCGTGCCCGCCGCTACCGCTTCCGCACCGTCAGGCGCGCCGCAGGCTTCCTGTCGCCGTACCTCATCATCTGGGGCGTCTTCCTGGCCATCCCCGCCGTCTGGGGCATCTTCCTGAGCTTCAATCAGGGAGGCCTGATCAGGGGCGACCCGCGGGTCTTCGTGGGCTTCGACAACTGGACCCGCACCGTCAGCGACTCCGAACTCCGCACCGCGGTCAAGAACACCAGCATCTACGTGCTCATCGCCATCGCGGTGGTGTTCACCCTGGCCATCTTCCTGGCCTCGCTGCTGAACCACTACAAGAAGGGCAGCAACTTCTACAAGGTGGCGCTGTACTTCCCGCTGCTGGCGCCCCCGATCCTCGGGGCCCTCATGTGGTTCTTCATGGTCAACTTCGACTTCGGGATCCTGAACCTCATCAAGCGGACGGTCATCGGCGGCGACGGCATCAGATTCCTGGGAGACAATCCCCACGCGCTCCTGACCATCGTGGCGGTGGAGGTCTGGCGCGGCCTGGGCTTCTGGGTGCTGTTCTACCTGGCGGGGCTGCAGAGCGTGCCCGAGGAACTGCAGGCCGCCGCCAAGGTCGACGGTGCGGGCAAGTGGCGGAGGTTCCGGCGCATCACCGTGCCCACGCTGCGCCCGCTGCTGCTGTTCGCCCTGGTCATCGCCGTCATCTTCAACTTCCAGCTCTTCGACTCTGTGCAGGTGCTCACCGACGGCGGCCCGAGGCTCGGCACCGCCACGGTGGTGTGGTTCATCCACAAGCGATTGTTCAAGTTCCAGGACACCGGCTTGGCGTACGCCTCCAGCATCGGGCTGCTTGTCGTGGTCCTCATCCTGACCGCGCTGTCGTTCTGGCTGCTGGGCAAGCGACGCCAGCGCGAGGCGTGAGATGGCCGGCGACGTGACCACCGATCCGGTGACCCTCGAGGAGGCCCCTCCGCCGGAGGCGACTGACGACGCCACCGCCATGGCGGCGCGACTCGCCGAAGCGGGACGTGCCAAGGCCGCCGCTGACCGCACCCGGAAGATCCTGGCCTACGTGGTGCTCTCGCTCTTCGTGGTGATCGCCATCGGCCCGGCCTTCTACCTCATCTCGCCGGCGTTCCGCGACAGCGTCTCGCTGTTCACCTACCCGCCGGAGTGGATCCCCAGCGAGCCCACGCTGGACAACTACCGCTTCCTGTTCTCCAGCACCAGCTACGTGCGCTGGGCGATCAACACGCTGATCTTCGCGGGCAGCACCACCCTCCTCACCCTCGCCACCAACACCATGGCCGGCTACGCCTTCGCCCGCCTGCGCTTCCCGGGACGCAACCTGCTGTTCTTCGTGATCCTGGCGACGCTCATGGTGCCGGTGGCGGCCGTGCTGGCGCCCACCTACCTGACGGTGAACACCATCGGGGACTGGCCCATCATCGGCAACTGGATCGACATCGACACCTACCTGGGCCTGATCCTGCCCAGTGCCGTGTCCCCCCTGGGGGTGTTCATGATGCGCCAGTTCATCGAGACACTCCCGGACGGCCTCTACGAGGCGGCGCGCCTCGACGGGGCGGGCGAGTGGCGCATCTTCACCAAGATCGTGCTGCCGCTCATCAAGCCGGCCCTCGTGGTGCTGGGCATCTTCGTGTTCATGCTCACCTGGGCCAGCTACCTGTGGCCCCTCGTGGCGGCGACGGACAACGAGTACCGGGTGTTGACGGTGGGCATCGCCTCGCTGAAGGGGCAGTTCGTGACCGACTGGGGCATCCTGGCGGCGGCGTCGCTCCTGACGATCGTGCCGGTGACCATCGTCTTCCTGTTCTTCCAGAAGTGGTTCGTGCAGGCGTCGATGGCCGGTGCCCTGAAACAATGATCCGCAGACGAAATCGGAGGCGCCATGGCTGAGGTGATCCTGCGGCAGTTGACCAAGCATTTCGGCAGCGTCGAGGCCGTCGAGGACGTGACCCTGCGCATCCCCGATGGGGAGTTCCTGGTGCTGCTGGGCCCGTCAGGGTGCGGCAAGAGCACGATCCTGCGCCTCATCGCCGGGCTGGAGGACGCCACCAGCGGCGAGATCCTGATCGACGGCGAACTCATCAACTTCAAGGACCCCACCAAGCGCAACGTGGCGATGGTGTTCCAGAACTACGCCCTGTACCCGCACATGACGGTCTACAAGAACGTGGCCTTCCCGCTGGAGACGGCCCGCCTGGCCAAGGAGGAGGTTGCCGAGGCGGTCCAGCGGGCGGCGGAGATGCTGGAGATCGAGGCCCTGCTGAAGCGGCTGCCCGAGCAGCTCTCCGGCGGTCAGCGCCAGCGGGTGGCCCTCGCCCGGGCGATCGTGCGCCAGCCGCTGGTGTTCCTGATGGACGAGCCGCTCTCCAACCTCGACGCCCAGCTGCGGCTGCAGACGCGGCTGGAGCTGATGGGCCTGCACGAGCGCCTGGGCATCACCACCATCTACGTCACGCACGACCAGGTCGAGGCCATGACGATGGGCCAGCGCATCGCCGTGATGCGCGACGGCCGCATCCAGCAGATGGGCCATCCGACCGACGTGTACGACGTGCCCGCCAACACGTTCGTGGCCACCTTCCTGGGAGCTCCCCCCATGAACCTCATCGGCGGATCGCTGGTGCGCGACAACGGCCAGGTCAGCTTCCGCTTCGAGGGCTACGAACTGGCCGTCGCCCCGGCGACCTCGGCGATCGCGCCCGACACGCTGGAGGAAGCCGTCGGCGAGGCGCAACTCGGTGTGCGTCCCGAGCACCTCACGCTGGCCTCCCCCGACGCCGAGGGCCTGCCGGGCGTGGTCCGGTTCCTCGAGCCGGTCGGTTCGGACCTCTTCGTCAGCGTCGACGTTGCCGGGCACGCCGTTCAGGTGCGGATGCCTCCCGACACCCGGGTCAGCACAGGATCCAACGTGCGGTTGGAGTTCGATCCCGCCCGCAGCCACATCTTCGGCGCCGACTCCCAGAACCTGCGGAGTTGAACCCTCCGGCAACTGCGGGCGCGAGTCGTCGATCCGCCTTGCGGTAGGCACGGCGGAGGTGAACCCGGCCAATGCATGACCTGGTGCTCTCGGGCGGCCACGTGGTGGACGGCACCGGCGGCGCTCCTTTCCGCGCCGACGTGGCCGTGGAGGAGGGCCGCATCGCCGCCCTCGGTCCCGCCGGGGCGGCGCGGCGGGTCATCGACGTGTCGGGGTACCTGGTGGCACCGGGTTTCGTGGACATGCACTCGCACTCCGATCTGGCGCTGCTGACCGAACCCACGGCCGAGGCCAAGGTGATGCAGGGTGTGACCGGCGAGGTGATCGGCCAGGACGGGTTGGCCTACGCGCCGCTGGACGACTTCACCCTGGCGGCGGTGCGCACCCAGACCGCCGGCTGGGTCGGCGACCCACCCGGCCTGGACTACGGCTGGCGCTCGGTGGCGGACTACCTGGGCCGCCTGGAGGCCGCGCCGCCGTCGCTGAACGTGGCCTTCCTGGTGCCGCACGGGAACCTGCGCATGATGACCGTCGGCACCGATGACCGCCCGGCCGGCGACTCCGAGCTGGCCGAGATGCGCTCCCTGGTGCGCCAGGGCATGGCCGAGGGGGCTCTGGGACTCTCCACCGGCCTCACCTACACGCCGGCCATGTACGCCGGGACCGATGAGCTGGTGGAGTTGTGCGCCGAGATCGCCCCGTTCGGCGGCTACTTCTCGCCCCACACCCGCAGCTACGGGCGCGGCGTGATGGAGGCCTACGACGAGATGGTCGACGTGTGCCTTCGCTCGGGCGCGCCGCTGCACCTCACCCACTGCCAGGTCAGCTTCCCCGGCAACGAGGGGCGCGCCGGCGAGTTGGTCGAGCGGTTGGCCGCCATCGACCCGCGGGACCTGGAGATCTCCGCCGACAGCTACTGCTACGTGCCCGGCTCCACGTACATGGCCGCGTTCCTGCCGAACTGGGCATGGACCGAGGGCCCCGAAGGTGTGCTCGGGCACCTGGCCGACCTCGACGCCGCCGAGCGGATCCGCCACGAGTTGGAGGACGTCGGCACCGACGGCTTCCACGGGGCGCTGATGGACTGGTCGGCCATCGAAGTCTCCTCGGTGGGCAGCGAGGAGGGGAGACGCTGGGTGGGCATGCGCGTTGCCGAGATCGCCGCCGATATGGCGGTCGCACCGTGGGAGGCGGCCCGCCGGCTGATGTTCGACGAGCGGCTGAACGTCAACATCCTCACCCACGTGGGCCACGAGGACAACGTCCGGACCATCATGCAGTTGCCGTTCCACATGGGCGGCAGCGACGGCATCATGACCGGCGCCCGCCCCCACCCGCGCGCCTGGGGCACCTTCGCCCGCTACCTGGCGCACTACGCCCGGGACGAGGGCATGTTCGACTGGCCGGAGATCGTCCGCAAGCTGGCGGCGCTGCCGAGCCTGCGGTTGCGGCAGTTCGACCGTGGGCTGCTGCGGCCGGGCTACTGGGCCGACATCGTGGTGTTCGACCCCGACGGCGTGCGCGACACCGCAACCTTCGAGAACCCGCGGCGGCACCCCGAGGGCATGCCCTGGGTGCTGGTGAACGGCGAGCTGGTGAAGGACGACGACGCCCACACCGGCGCGCGGCCCGGCAGGGTGCTGCGCAGCCAACTCCGGGCGGCGGCGTGAGCACGCCGATCGAACGCCTGCGGGCGGCCAACTGGGAGCTGCCGCCGCTGCCGACCCCGAAGGGCCTGTACGTGCCCGCACGCCGCCATGGTGATCTGCTGCACCTCAGCGCCCACGGCCCCTTCGGGCCCGACGGCGACTTCACCCACCGCGGCGTCGTGGGCGGCACGCTCAGCCTCGCCGAGGGCCGGGCCGCCGCGGCGGCCACAGCTCTCAGCCTGCTGGCCTCGGCGGCAGGGGCGCTCGGCGACCTGTCGGCGCTCAGCGGCACGCTCCGGATGACCGGCTACGTCAACGCCGCCGCCGGCTTCGAGGACCACGCCAAGGTGCTCGACGGGGCGAGCGAGGTGCTCGACGCGGCCTTCGGTCCCGAGGCCCGGCCGGCCCGGTCGGTCGTGGGCGTGGCGAGCCTTCCCTTCGACCTGCCGATCGTCATCGAGGCGACGTTCGTGATAGGAGCAGACGATGCCTGACCCCACGATCCCCGCCGGCGGCCTGCTGGACATCCCCACCAGCATCGAGACGCCCTCGCTGGTGGTCGACCGCGCCCGGATGGAGCACAACATCGCCGACATGGCCGCCTATGCGGCCGGCCGGGGCATCGGCCTGGCGCCGCACGCCAAGACCCACCGCACGCCCGAGATCGCCCGCCTGCAGATGGCCGCCGGTGCGGAGATGCTCTGTATCGCCAAGCTGGGCGAGGCCGAGGCCCTGGCCGATGCGGGCCTCGACCGCTTCGTCATGGCGTACCCGATCGTGGGGGAGGCCAAGATCGCCCGCGCCCGTCGCCTCATGCAGCGGGCACGGATACTGCTCTCGGTGGACTCGTTCGCCGGCGCCGAGGCGCTGGGGGCCGGCATGGCGGCCGCGGGCACCACTGCCGACGTGCTGGTCATCGTCGACACCGGCTACCACCGTTGCGGCGTGGCCGCCGACGAGGCCGCCGACTTCGGGGCGGCCATCGCGACCCTGCCGGGGCTGCGCCTACGGGGGCTGATCACCCATGAGGGCCACGCCTACTCCAAGCCCGGCGAGGAGGGCCTACACAACGCTTCGGTCGACGCCGGGGAGTTGATGGTCGCCGCCGCCGCCGACCTGCGCGCCCGGGGGCTGGACATCGACGTGGTGTCGGTGGGTTCCAGCGCCACCGCCCGGCACACCACCGCGGTGGACGGCATCACCCAGGTCCGCCCCGGCATCTACGCCTTCAACGACTACGGGCAGGTGCTGCGCGGCGTGGTGGGCCTGGACCGCTGCGCGGCCCGGGTGGTGGCGACGGTGGTGAGCCACGTCGAGCCGGACAGGGCGATCCTGGACGCCGGCTCCAAGTCCGTGAGCCACGACCGCCTCGGCATCCACGTGCCGGGTGCGCCCGGCGGCTACGGCCTGGTCGTGGACCTGCCGGGCTGGGAGCTGTACCAACTCTCCGAGGAGCACGGCTGGCTGCGCTGGACGGGCGACGGCCCGCCCGGCGGGTTGACCATCGGCCAGCGCGTGCAGATCCTGCCCAACCACATCTGCTCGGCGTTCCACATGCTGGGGCAGTCGGAGATCGTCGAGGGCGGCGAGCACGTCGCCACCTGGGTGGCCACCGGCCGCGGCGAGAGCCGCTGAGCCATGCGACTCGACGGCAAGGTCTGCATCATCACCGGGGCCGGCTCCGGCCAGGGCCGGGCTGCGGCGCTGCGCTTCGCGGCGGAGGGAGCGAGCGTGATGATCGCCGAGGTCGACGCGGCGACCGGGGCTGCGGCCGCCGACGAGATAGCGGCGGCGGGCGGCGAGGCCGTGTTCGTGCAGACCGACGTCAGTTCCGAGGATGACTGGCGCCGGGTCGTGGCCGCCGCCGTCGAACGGTTCGGCGGTGTCGACGTGCTCTACAACAACGCCGCCGTCGCCCCTGTCGAGGACGGCTCGGTGGTCGACGTCCCTCTGGACACCTGGGACCGCACCCTGGCGGTGAACCTCACCGGTCCGATGCTGGGCTGCCGCCACGCCATCCCGGAGATGCTGCGCCGCGGCGGCGGGTCGATCATCAACACGTCGTCGATCCGGGCGTTCGTGGGCGCCAGCCAGCCGATCGACGCCTACACGGCCACCAAGGGCGCTCTGATCTCCCTGACACGGTCGCTGGCCGTGGTCTACGGGCCCCGGGGGATCCGCGCCAACGTGATCGCCCCCGGCACGATCCGCACCCCCATGGCCCTGGTGCACGACGCCCACGGCGATGCAGGAAGTCGGATGAGACTGGCCCGCTACCCGGTCGGCCGCTTCGGTGAGCCCGCAGAGATCGCCGACCTGGCGCTCTACCTGGCCTCGGACGAGTCGGGCTGGACCAACGGAGCGGTGATGGTGATCGACGGCGGTGCGATGATCAACTACGTCTGAGCGCCACGAGCCCAGCGAAAGGATTGGGACCGAAGATGCGAATAGCGGAAGGGTACGAGAAGAGCCCCTACAGGTCGGAGCGCCGGCGCCGGGAACTGCTGGGCTACACCGACCCGCTGGTCGTCCACCCGGGCGACGAGGTGCGGGTCATGGTGAGCTCCGAGTTCGACTCCTACGAGTCGCAGGTGGTACGCCTCATCCACGGCGACAGCTCGCCGGAGAGCCCCGGCTTCAAGGCCGAGCCGGTTGCCACGTCGGCCGACGGAACGCACCCCGGGCGGATCCAGGACACCCACGCGGGTTCGTACGTGGAGGTGCCCGACGCCCCCGAGGTCTCCGGCAGCTTCACGGTCGCCGCCTGGATCTGGCCGACGATCCCCGAGGCGGGGGTGCAGACCATCGTCGCGCACCGCAGCGGCTCCACCGGCTACAGCCTCGGGTTCGGCGTCCCGAGGGGAATGCCGACCGGACCGGATACCGACAGCGCCGGTTGCACGCTTCCCCCCGAGGGAACCGACGACGGGCTCACCCTCCGTGTCGGCGGCGCGGAGTTCTCCCTGGGCGCCTGGCCCGTCGAGAAGCGCTGGCACTTCGTCGCGGGCTCATGGGATGCCGTCACCGGTGAGGCGCGCCTGTTGCAGCGAATCGACGAGCGGGGCCCGGAGACCTCGCTGGTTGCGACCGAGAATCTCGGGCCGCTGGATGAGAGCGACGCCGATCCCACCGCCGGAGGGCCCGGTACGCCGCTGCTGCTGGCGGCCGGCTCGCGCATCGACGGCACCGAGGTGGGCGCCTACCACTGCTTCAACGGCAAGATCGAGCGGCCCTGCCTGTTCAGGAGGGCCCTGAGTGTCGACGAGTTGGAGGCACTGGCCGGCGGTGCCGACCCGCTTGCGATGGACGGCGTCGCCGCGGTCTGGGACTTCGCCGCCACGCCGGCGTCGGGCGTCGACATCGCGGACGTCACCGGGTCGGGCCACGACGGCACCGTCCTCAACTACGCCATGCGCGGGCTGACGGGCCACAGCTGGGACGCCACGGCCTTCACGCGCGAGGAGGCGCCGGAGCAGTACGGGGCCATCCACTTCCACGACGACGACTTCGACGACAGCCGCTGGGACGAGGACTTCAGATTCACCGTCCCCGACGACGCCCGCAGCGGCTACTACGCCGTGCACCTGCAGGCCTCCGACGAGGCCGGCGGCGAGGAGGACCACATCCCGTTCTTCGTGACGCCGGCCCCGGGCGCCCGCCGGGCCAAGGCGGCCTACCTGGCGCCCACCTGCAGCTACCTCGCCTACGCCAACGAGCGGGTGCTGTTCAGCGGGGGCCACGACTTCAGCGACCTCACCAACATCCCCATCGTGGTGGACCCCTACGACGACTACCTGGGCGCCCGGGTGGAGCTCGGCGGCTCGGTCTACGACGTGCACACCGACGGCAGCGGTGTCTGCCACTCCACCACCCGCCGCCCGCTCCTGTCGATGCGCGCCACGGCCCGCCATTGGGTGACCAACGCCCCCCGGGGCTACGCCTTCGACCTGTACCTGGTGGACTGGCTGGAGAACCAGGGCGCCGACTACGACGTCATCACCGACGAGGACCTGCACTTCTATGGCCTCGACTGCCTGGCCGACTACAAGGTCATCATGACCGGCTGCCATCCCGAGTACTGGACCGGACCCATGCTGGACGGCCTCGAGGCGTACCTGGACGGCGGCGGCCGGTTCATGTACCTGGGCGGCAACGGCTTCTACTGGGCCACCACGTATGACCCCGGCCGTCGCCACGTTGTCGAGATCCGGCGCGGCTTCGCCGGCAGCCGGGCCTGGGAGTCACACCCCGGCGAGACGCAGTTCGCCTCCACGGGCGAGCAGTGCGGCATCTGGCGGCACCTGGGCCGCCCGCCCAACGCCATCGTGGGCACCGGATTCTCCTGCCAGGGATGGGACGCCCACACGCCCGGCTACCGGCGCCTGCCCGGCAGCTTCGACCCGCGGGCGGCGTTCATCTTCGAGGGCGTCGGCGACGACGAGATCATCGGCGATTTCGGCCTGGTGATGAACGGCTGCGCCGGCGACGAGCTGGACCGCGTCGACCACCGCCTGGGCACCCCGTCCCACACCCTGGTCCTGGCAACCTCGGCGGGGGAGCACTCCGCCTACTACCTGATATGCCACGAGGACATCTTCGTGATGCACGCCAACATCGACGCCACCCGCAACGACGACGCCCGCGCCGACATGGTCTACTTCGAGACCGCCAACGGGGGCGCGGTGTTCTCGGTCAGCTCCATCAACTGGTTCTCGGGCCTGTCGCACAACGGCTACGACAACAACGTCTCCCGCGTCACGTCCAACGTGCTCAACAACTTCCTGGCGTAGCCTGAGCCGCCGTCAGAGGTCTATCCGATAGAGGAGCCGTCATGGCGAAGCAGCCGATCAGCAGTGCGTCCGCACCCCAGCCGTCGGGGGCCTACTCGCAGGGCATCGCCGCCGGCGGGTTCGTGTTCCTGTCGGGTCAGGGACCGTTCACGCCCGCCGGCGATGTGCCCGCAGGGGGCTTCGGCGCCCAGGCGCGCCAGACCTTCGCCAATCTGGCGGCGGTTGCCGAGGCCGCGGGAGGCTCGCTGGCCGACGCCGTGCGTGTGGGCGTCTACCTGCACGACATGAGCGACTTTCCGGAAATGAACGCCATCTACCGCGAGACGTTCCCCGAACCGCTGCCGGCGCGCACCACCATCCAGACGCCCCTGCCGGGCTTCCTCATCGAGGTGGACGTCGTCCTGCACCTCGGCGACTGAGCCACGCGCCGCCCCCCGGACCGTCGTTCCGGCGACGGCCGGAATCTAGGCGGCGCCGTCAGTTCAACTCTGCGAGCAGCTCCTCGGCGATCTGCACGGCGTTGAGCGCCGCGCCCTTGCGCAGGTTGTCGCCCACGACGAACAGCGCCAGGCCGTTCGGAATCGTGGGGTCGCGCCGGATGCGCCCCACCAGGGTCTCGTCGATGCCGGTGGCCCGCAACGGCGTGGGCAGGTCGTCCAGCACCACGCCACGTGCGCCGGCCAGGAGCTCGGTGGCCTGCTCGGGACTGATCGGCTCGGCGAACTCCGCGTTCAGCGAGAGGGCGTGTCCTGTGAAGGTCGGCACCCTTACGCACGTCGCCGAGACGGCCAGATCGGGAATCCCGAGGATCTTGCGGCTCTCGTTGCGCAGCTTTTGCTCCTCGTCGGTCTCGCCGCTGCCGTCGTCGACGGCGCCGCCGCAGACCGGCAGGACGTTGTACGCCAGCGCCGCGCCGAACGGCCCATCGGCGGGCACCTCGGCTGCGTTCGGATCGAACGCCAGCCCGGCGGCACTGTCGCCGGGCGCGGCGATCTGGGCTGCCAGGGCGCTCACGCCGGCCCGTCCGGCTCCGGAGGCGGCCTGGTAGCTGCTGATGACCAGCCGCCGCAGCCCGGCCGCGTCGTGGAGGGGCCGCAGCACCGGCATCGCCACCATCGTCGTGCAGTTGGGGTTGGCGATGATGCCCTTGGGTCGGTGCGCCAGGGCGCCGGCGTTCACCTCGGGCACGACCAGCGGCACGTCGGGATCCATCCGCCAGGCCGAGGAGTTGTCGATCACGGTCGCCCCGGCTTGCGCCACCAGCGGCGCCAGAGCCCGGGAGGTCGTCTTGCCGGCCGAGAAGAGAGCGATGTCGGTCGTGGAGTAGTCGGCGGTGTCCGCGTCCTCGACGGAGACCTCGGTGCCGTTGTGAGCCAACCGGCGCCCCGCGGAGCGAGCCGAGGCCATGAAGCGCACCCGGTCCAGCGGGAAAGCGCGCTCGATGAGCAGCGCGCGCATCACGCCGCCCACCTGCCCGGTGGCGCCGACGACCGCTATTTCCATGCCGTCAGGCTACCGGCGCCACCTCTGGTGATTCGTCGGGCTCGGGATCGGGGGCGTCGCGCAGCGCCCAGCCCATGAGGCGCAGCATCGCCCGCGCCGTCGGGCGCACGACGAGGCGGCGCAGCGGCCCGCATCGCAAGTCGTGGAGCGACTGCGCCCACGGCGGCAGGCTGTCGAACGCCGCCCAGAACAGCACCGCGTATGCCAGACGTGCCACCGGCGGCAACGGGAAGGCGCGCAGGAAGTAGACCGCCTCCCGGCTGAGTTCGGTGGCGGCGACGGCGGGACCGAACCCGTCGATGACGGCGGCCAATTCGGCCCGGCTGCGCGGCGGCTCGTCGACCCCCAGGCGCTCGGCCACCGTCGCCATCTCCGCCACGTAGCGATCGGGCAACTCGCCCGCCCTGAGTTCCGCCGCGGCCACGTTGCGGGGGTCTCGCGCCGGCAGATTCGGAGTCAGGACGGTGCGGCCGCGCCGCGGCCGGCGGCCGTAGCGCAGGAAGGACTCCAGGAAGCTGTCCACCTCGGTGGCGTGCACCCAGGCCAGCAGGTCGGCGTCGTCGGCCCGGTAATGACGACCGTCCGGCGTCACCCCGGACACCGAGAGGTGGACGCGCCGCACGGCTTCGATGGCCGCCTCGGCCTCGGGCAGCGAGCAGTACGTCGTGGTGCCCAGGAAGAACACGGTGCGCCGCAGCCGCCCCAGCGGGTCCTGGCGGAAATCGGAGTGCTCGCCGACGCCCTGCATGGCCACTGGGTGCAGCGACTGCAGCAGCAGCGCCCGGATCCCGCCCACCATCATCGAGGCCTCGGCGTGCACCAGCCACGCCGCCCCGCCGGTCGGAAGCAGGGTCGGCGCGCCGGGAGTGGGGGCGAACTTGCGCGAGCCGCTGCCCGACAGCACCGTCCGGATCGACCACGCCAAGCGGTTCCGCAGCGCCGCCGCGGGACTCACGACCGCTGCTCCGGTGTCAGCCGGCCGGCGTCCGGGAGCCGCGGGGGAGTCGGGCAGGCGGGATTTGAACCCACGACCTCTTCGTCCCGAACGAAGCGCGCTACCAAGCTGCGCCACTGCCCGTCGGGGGCCGAGGATACCAAGGCCGAACCGCCGCGCCGGGCGGCTCAGCCGGCGCTCTCGTAGAAGGTCCCACCCTCGGCGAGGGCCTGACGTCCCCGGCGCAGGCGGAAGGCGTTGAGGGGCTTGATCAGCCAGCCGTCGGCGCGCGCCCGCCGAGCCAGAAAGGTGTCCGCCGGCCTGTCCAGCAGCATCAGCACCTTCTGGGGGGGCATCCGGCCGGCGTCGCTCTCGGCCCGCAGATCCAGGCAAGACGCCATGCCGCCCATGCTGCCGATCTGCAGGTCCACGATCACCAACTCGGGCTGCAGTTCCTCGGTGACGGCCAGCAGGTCCCGTCCCGAACGCACCCGGCTGACACGCGTGTCGTCGTCGGCGAGGGCGCCGGCGACCTCGCCGAACACCCAGTCGGCGTCGGTAGCCAGCAGCACGTCGGCCATACCGTGAGGCTACCGGGGCGGTAGCATCCCCGACGAGGCGGGAGGTTGCCGAGTGTTCGAGGTTCAGGTGGAAGTCGCGGAGGAACACACCGTCTGCCGGCCCGTCGGCGAGTTGGACGCCTACACGGTCGGTGAGTTCCGCGAGGCCCTGAACGGCGTCGACGAGACGGCTCGCCTGGTGGTGGACCTGAACGGCGTCCCGTTCATGGATTCGGCCGGCCTCGGTGCCCTCATCGGCGGTATCCGGCGGGTGCGCGACGGCGGTGGGGCCATCGCGGTTCTCTGCGATCGGCCGGCGATCACCCGGCTGCTGCACACGACCGGCTTCGACCGGATCGTGCCAATGGTCGAGACCATGGCGGCGGCCCTCGAGGCGCTCGGTCCCGTCGACGAATCCTGACCCGTCGATGCGCCGGAGTCCCCGTCCCGCTCCCGGCGCGCGCCGTGGAGCCGCCAGGGCGCGGGGCATTCTCCTGGCGCTGGCGGTCGCCGGCTCGGGCTGGCTGCTGAGCACCTCGGGTCCGGTCGCCGCGCAGGCCGGGGAGTGCCCCCCGGACGCGGCCGTCCCCGTCCCCACCCGGGCACCGGACGCCGGCGCGGACCTGGTCCAGGTCGTCGAGGTGGTGGGCCTGATGGACCCGGTGCTCAGCGACTTCGTGATCGACCGCATCGCCGGTGCCTCCCAGCCCGGCAGCGGCGTGCTGGCCGTCGTCCTGCGGGTCGACAGCCGCCGCGCCACCGTCGGCGGGGCGGAACTGGCGACGATCGCCGATGCCATCGTGGGCTCGCGTGTGCCGGTCACCGCCTGGGTGGGCCCCTCGGGGGCGCGCGCCACCGGCGAGGTGGCCCAACTCCTGGCGCTCGCCGACCGGGTGGGCGTGGCTCCCGGAGCGCGGCTGGGCGAGACCGGCTCCCAGGTGCTCGACTGCGGCCGCTTCGGTCGGCTGTGGGGGTCCAACGCGGCGCTGCTGGCGGACCGCACCGTGAATCACAGCGAGGCCGTCACCACCGGCGTGGCGCCGGCGCCGGCGCCGACGCTCGGTGAGTTCCTGTTCACGCTGGAGGATCTGGGATTCGAGACCGCCGAGGCCGTCGACGAGGAGACCGGCGAGACCCGCCTGGAGCCGCAGACCTCGGTGCAGTTCGTGAGCCTGCCCTTCGTCGGCGGGATCATGCACACGGTGGCGAGCCCGCCGCTGGCGTACCTGCTGCTGCTGATCGCCCTGTCGCTGCTGCTGCTGGAGTTGTATACCGCGGGCGTCGGGATCGCCGGTGTCACCGGCGCCGCCAGCGGCATCCTGGCGCTCTACGGGCTGGCGGTGCTGCCCACCAACGGCTACGCCATCGCCCTCATCGTCTTCGCCTTCTTCGCCTTCGCCATCGACGTCCAGACCGGTGTGCCGCGCCTGTGGACCGCCATCGGGACCGCCTGCGTCGTCGCCGGAACCCTCACGCTGTACGACGGCGTCTCCATGTCGTGGGTGCCCATGCTGGGAGGGCTCGTCGGGCTGATGCTCGGCGTGCTGGGTGGCCTGCCGCCGCTCATACGCAGCCGCTTCTCCACGCCCACCATCGGCCGCGAGTGGATGATCGGGATGCGCGGCGAGGCGGTGGAGGCGCTGCACCCGTTCGGGGTGGTGCGCATCGCAGAGAGCCTGTGGCGGGCGCGCACCTTCCGGGCGTCGCCGATCCCTCCCGGGGGGGAGGTGGAGGTCACCGGCATCGACGGGCTGCTGCTGGAGGTGTCGCCGGTGGAGGTCCTCGACGAGCCCGGAACCACCGGCGGCGGGCAGGCCGGAGACGGCGAGGACGCCGCGCCGGCGCCGTCGGGGGCCGATGAGGAGGCCGGCTAGAAGCGTCGGCGAGTCCGCCGATGACGAATCCCGGATCTCGTCTTGTGCTGGCTCGAATGCCGTCCTATGGTCGCCCCCGTGACAGGGGAGACCCCGTGAGCGCGATCACCGACGGCGCCGAATGGCAGATGCGGGCGGCCTGCAGGGGTCCCCAATCGGTGGTGTTCTTCCCCCCGACGGTGGCGGAGGGCAAGGAGGAGCGGACCGAGCGCGAGCGCCGCGCCAAGGCCATCTGCGCCCAGTGTTCGGTGATCACCGAATGCCTCGAGTACGCCCTGCGGATCCGTGAGCCCCACGGCATCTGGGGCGGCCTCAACGAGCAGGAGCGCCGCCGGCTGCTCTGAGCCATCGGCACGGTCGCAGTCAAGGGGTCCACGCCATGAGCGTCGATCAGTCGGTGCCGCCGGCGAGCCCGGCTGGGCTGGCTGCCCGCTCAGTCTGTCCGGCCGACCGCGGCGTGTAGCTCGAGCCGGTTGGTGCGCTGTGCCCAGTCGGTGATCCGGCGATCCATGGTCGCCAACTCCCATTCGTGGCGGATCGCGGTTGCGACGATGAGTTGATCAGCCGGATCGGGGTGGAAGGCCTCATCCAGCAGGTTCACGGCGTCGACCCACAGGTCGCCGGACACCGCCACCTCCGACAGGCCTCGCTCCAGTACGGCGGATCGCAGGTCCTTCACGGGCGGCAGCGTCGGCAGGTTGGTTCGGGACTTGCGACGCTTGACCTCCAGCTCCCAGAAGGTCGCCGCGGAGACCGCCGCCCGACCCCCCTCGACGGCTCGGTCGATCTCGTCGATCGCTGCCCGAGGCAACCGCCCCATCTCGGCCGTGACGGTCCAGACGAGGACGTGGGTGTCCAGCAGGATCATGCGCCAGGACGCTCGGAGTGCGACCGACGGACATCCCAGCCCGCTTCCAGCGCCCGCACGTCCTCCGGGCCGATGACGGTCTCGGAGGGGTCGTCCACGAAGTCTCGGAACTCCGGGAAGATCCCGCTGATCCTTCTCCCTTCGCGCTCGACGGGCACAAGCCGGGATACCGGTCGGCCCCGCTTGGTGATGACGATGGTCGCGCCCGTCTCTTTCACCTCGTCCATGAGCTTGAGGCACTTCGCCTTGAACTCACCGGCCGGCATGGTCCTCGTCAACGCAGCCCCGCTTGTCGTGCCCGCCACGCTAGCAGTTTGTGACCATGCTCGTGACCATGAACGGCATTCGCTTCGAAGGTCGCATTCGCATATCTTCACGATTGTGCCGGACAATAGTGATTTCCCCATTACACCCGGTGAGTCAAGCGACGGCTTGTTCAACAGCCTGCGCGAGCGCTACTCCGATGACGGTGTCCGGGGCCGGGTGTTCGAGCGGCTCGTACAGTACGCGTTCGAGCGGCATCCGGGTGAGTACGGTCCGCAGCGGTTCGAGAACGTCTGGCGGTGGGCGGAGTGGCCGGGCCGGACCACGCACGGCTACGGCCCAGACGTCGGGATCGATCTCGTGGCCGAGCAGACCGAGCGTTGGGGCGGCGGTCTGTGCGCCATCCAGACGAAGTTCTACGGCGAGACTTCTCGAATCGCCAAGTCCGATGTGGACTCGTTTCTCTCGGCATCGAGCGCCTCGTGGTTCACGCATCGCATCCTGGTGGTGACCGCACCGCTCACGTCGAATGCCGAGACGATGGTGCTCAACGCGTCTCCCCGTTGCGAGGTGGTGCAGCGCCCCGATCTCGAGGATTGGCCGGTGTCGTGGTCGGATTTCTTCGAGGCGCCCGAGAGGCTGTCCTTCGACCCGACGCGCTGCGTGCCGTACCCGTTCCAGGCCGAGGCCGTGAAGAAGGTGACAGCGGGCTTCGTCGAGAACGACCGGGGCAAGCTGATCCTTCCCTGCGGGACGGGCAAGTCGGTAGTGGCCCTGTGGATCGCCGAGCACCTCGTCGGCCGGGGCGGGCGAGTGATGCTGCTTGTGCCGTCCATCGCCCTGATGGGCCAAATCATGCGGGAATGGGCCCGCCGTCGCAGCCCCGACATCCCGCATCGCTATGTCGGCATCTGTTCGGACACGCGGGCAGGGCGCGCCGATGAGGATGCCGACATGGTCGAACTGGCGATGCCGGTAACGACCGACCTTGAGCAGATCACCGAACAACTCTCCCAGCCCGCCGACGACGAGATGACGACGGTTTTCTGCACCTACCAGTCCCTGGAGTTGGTGGCGCAGGCACAGCACGCCGGCGCGCCCGCCTTCGACCTGGTGATCTGCGACGAGGCGCACCGCACGACGGGTGTTCAGGAGGTGAGCCGTGCGACGGCGTTCACCCTCGTGCACGACCCCGACGAGATCAGGGCGGACAAGCGGCTCTACATGACGGCCACGCCGCGCCTGTACACCAGCCGGCTGAAGGCCAAGGCGGACGAGCACGTCAGGGACTTCGACGTCTACTCGATGGACGACGAGGACGTCTACGGGCCGGAGTTCTACCGGATGGGTTTCGGCGACGCGGTAGAGGGTGGCTACCTCACCGACTACCAGGTTCTTGTCATCGCGGTGGCCGAGGATCCCGTGATCGAGCAGTTCGACTACATCGAGGCCGGTGACGACCGGGACCCGATCAACGCGGGGGAGGCCGTCCGACTGGCCGGATGCTGGGACGCGCTGGCAGACCCCACGACCCGGAGTGCCGCCGGGCGCGTCACCGGGGCGGTCAACCCGGAACTCGCGGCGAGACGTGCCATTGCCTTCACCAACACCATCAAGAACTCTCGGCGGCTCGAGAGATATTGGGAGCCGGTGATCGACAGCATGGCCGCCCGGAACACCGCCGGAGCCGAGCTGCTGGACTGCGCGGTCCGTCACGTGGACGGTCGCGACAATGCCTTTAAGCGCAAGACGACCATCGACTGGCTGCAGGGCACCGCCGACGGCGACGGCTGCCGGATCGTCACCAACGCCAAGTGCCTGACCGAGGGCGTGGACGTCCCCGCGCTCGACGCCGTCCTGTTCATCGAACCGAAGCGGTCGCAGATCGATGTGGTGCAGGCGGTCGGCAGGGTCATGCGCCGCTCGGAGGCCAAGAAGTACGGCTACGTCGTGCTCCCGGTCGTGGTGCCGTCGGGCGCGAGCCTGGCCGACGACAAGGTGCTGTCGGGATCCGATTTCAAACAGGTCTGGGACGTCTTGAAGGCGCTTCGATCCCACGACGAGCGCCTCGACGTGGCAATCAACACGGCGGACCTCGGCGGCACTGTGCCGCTGAGGATCATCACGTCCGGTCTCTGCGACCAGTGCGCACGGGCGGATTGCGAAGGTGGCGAGGCGTGCGCAGCCCGGATCTCGGCGCGCGACGCGGTGCAGGGCCGGCTCCCGTTCGAGAACGCCATCGCCTCGAAGCTGGTGGAGGTGTGCGGCGACCGCCAGTACTGGGACCGCTGGGGCCGCGAGGTCGCCGCGATCACCGAGCGGATCATCACGCGGATCCGCGTCGTGCTCGACTCCGACTCGGTGCTTGCCGAGGCATTCGGTCGATTCCTCGACGCCATGCGCGCCACGGTCGGCGAGCACCTGACGCGGCCGGCGCTCGTCACGATGCTGGCGCAGCACGTGGTGACGATGCCCGTGTTCGACGCCCTCTTCTCCGGGAGCGGGTTCGCCGACCGCAATCCCATCTCCAAGGCCCTCAACGAGCTGCTCGACGAGTTCAAGAGCCAGGACGTCCGGCTGCGTGACGAGACCCGTGATCTCGACCGCTTCTACAACAGCGTCGCGAACCGGCTGGCCGGCGCCACCGACTCCGATGCTCGCCTCGACGTGATGCTGGAGGTCTACGAGACGTTCTTCGCCGAGGCCATGCCCGCGGAGGTCAAGCGCCTCGGCATCGTCTACACCCCGCCGCCGCTCGTGGACTTCGTCCTCCGCTCGGCCGACGCCGTGCTGCGCAAGGAGTTTGGGCGCGGCCTCACCGACCAGGGCGTCCACGTGCTCGACCCGTTCACCGGCACCGGAACGTTCGTCAACCGTCTTCTTACGCAGAAGAGTTCGCGGGGGGGGGGGCGTGGAAGACTTCCTCGTGCGCCACGAAGACCTCGCCCGCAAGTTCGTCGGTGCGGCCGGCGACGCGCCGGAGATCCATGCCAACGAGATCGTGCTGCTCGCCTACTACCTCGCGGCCATCAAGATCGAGGAGGGTTACAGGGAGCGCACAGGCGACTACGAGCCGTTCGAGGGGATCGTTCTCACCGACACGTTCCTGATGAACGACAACACCCGTCTGCCCGAGTTCGGGCCGATGGGTCGCAACTCCACGCGGGTCAAGCGCCAGAACGACCTGCCCATTGAGGTCATCGTCGGTAACCCGCCGTGGTCGGCGGGCCAGAAGTCAGCCGGTGACGACAACCCCAACATCGACTACCCGGCCCTGGCCGCCCGGGTGCGCGAGACATACGGGCAGCGTCACAGGGATGTCACGGGGCGTGGCGCTGGCAAGAGCGCCGGCAACCTCTACGTCCAGGCCATCCGCTGGGCGTCCGACCGCTTGAACGGTGTCGGTGACGAGCCCGCTCGGCCGGGTGTCGTGGCATTCGTCCACCCCAATTCGCTGTGCAACGGCACGTCCTTGGCGGGGATGCGAGCCGCCCTCCGGGACGAGTTCAGCGATATCTACGTCGTCAACCTCCGCGGTGACGCCATGAAGTCCGGTGACGAGTTCCGCCGGGAGGGCGACAAGATCTTCGGTGCCGGCTCCCGCAACGGTGTGCAGATCACGGTGCTGGTCCGCAACCCGGAGAGGGACCTGTCGCAGCCGGCGACCCTCCACTACGCCGAGGTACCCGAGTACTCGAAGCTCGACTCCAAGCTGGCGTGGCTGGATCAACTCGGCGACGTGACCGGCGACGAGTTCCGGACGGTGCCCCTCAACGACGAGCACCACTGGGTCAACCTCACCGACGGCACGTTCGAGCAACTCCTACCGGTCTGCGCCCTCGGATCGGGAGATCAGCGGGGCGACACCGCAGTAGGCGTCCATGCACTCGGCCTGGCTACCAACTGCGACGCGTACGTCTACTCCTTCAGTCGGACCAATCTCGCTGCCCGCATCGATGAGTTCATCGATGCCTACGAGGAGGCTCGAGAGTTCGTGCGGCTGGGTGTACCGATTGATGAGGTGACAGAGAACTATCAACTCGACAGGATCAAATGGACCGGCACCCTCAAGCAATCGCTGAAGCGGGGCGAAGAGATCCGGTTCGACGAATCCCGCATCCGCGAGGTGCTCTACCGGCCGTTCACCAAGCTCTGGCTCTACGAGGACGATCGCATCCTGTCCTCGGTCCGGACCGTGTCGGCGATGTTCCCACGAGACAGAGAGTCCGCGAGCGAACGAACGAACGAACGAACGACCGACCGACCGACCGACCGACCGACCGACCGACCGACCGAACGAACGAACGACCGACCGACCGAACGAACGAACGAACGAACGAACGAACGAACGAACGAACGAACGAACGAACGAACGAACGAACGGTCTGGCAGTTTATTCTCCGGAACCGATCCCGGAACGAGTTCCTCTGCGTGGCGTCGCCGAACAACCGAGCCATCTTCGGCACGATCGCCACAGTCCATCCAGCCGACCTCAGTGCAGCAGGAACGAACCAGCCGACCCGGCTCGTCCCCCGGCTGCGGCGATCCTTATGAGCAGCCCGTCGAACCGGACAAGGTTCGCGATTTTCGCGGCAATGAGCCTCCCGGATCTCCACGCGATCGATCCGGCCTGCCGATCTATCCCGCGTCACGCGGCACGTCCGACGTGACGGCGGGGGGGGGGGCGTCAGTGCTCATCAATCTCACCCAGCAACTCCCGTTCGGGATCATCGCCACCGACCGGCTCTTCGATCTCTGCGCCACCGGGCGGCAGACCCGCGGTCTACCGAGACAGCGGCGATCCTCATCACCGGGACGTCGAATATGACCTTCCAGGCACTGGCCACCACGACGCTTCCGGACCTGGCATCGATCAAGGGATCGCAGCAGACCAGGGCTATTCCCCGCTGGAGGCAATCATCGTGAGCAGTCCCGCGAACCGGACCAGGTTCGCAGCCCTCGCGGCGACGAACCTGCCCGATCTGAATGTGCTCGACGGCGGTGGGCGGGCGTCGCCCCGCTTGGACCGTCGTCGACCGGTCTGAAGGGAGTCCGACGATGGCCGACACGCTTCCCCTTGAGTTTGATCTCGACGAGCCGCTGTCCGACGACGACAACATCACCGACTGGTGCATCGAACGGTTTCGATCCCACTACGGCGACGACTCCATCAGCAAGGACGACATCTGGGAGTACCTGTACGGCGTGATGCACGCCCCGGACTGGCGGGAGCGGTATCGCCACGACCTACAACGCAACCTGCCGCGGGTGCCGTTCGCCCCCGACTTCGAAGCGTTCCGGGCCGCAGGCCGCGCACTGATGGGCCTGCACATCGGCTACGAGACGGTGCCGGAATGGCCGGTGACCTGTCTCGTGGACGGGCGGCCGGACGAGGGCGACGCCGCCACCGACGCCTACCGCATCGACGGTCGGATGCGTTGGGCCCGGGGCGAGGGGAGAGCCGAGGACCGCAGTGTGCTGGAGGTCAACGGGCGCTGCCGACTCGTGGACATTCCCGAAGAGGCTCACGAGTACACAGTCTCGGGTCGCTCACCGCTGGCCTGGGCCATCGACAGCCTGCGCCACAAGCACGACAAACCGTCGGGCATCACTGACGACCCCAACGGCTGGCACATCTGGGCCGACGAGCCGTTCAATCTGATCCGTCACCTTCGGCGCCTGGTTACCGTTGCGGTCGAGACCACGAACATCGTGAGATCTCTGCCCCCGGCGCTCGCGACACCCGACTGACGGGGGGCGGCCGCCTCGACAGTTGCGGCGGGCACTGGGGACAGGCGGCGCCTGGGACGTCCTCGCGAGCGAGTCCGGCGCTGCCGCTCAGGTGTCTGGTGCTATCACTTGCCAGCCGTCGCGCTTGAGGGCCTCGGAGGCCGGGGTCGGGTTACGGTGCACTGCCGCCCTGAGCTGTCGGTCGTGGTATTCGTCTCGTGAACTGTGCAGGGCGCTCTGCCATCCCTGTCGGGGTGTGACGAGGCGCTCGAGGATGCAGAATTCGATGATGTCTTCGAGGCATGGGCGGAAGCGGCGACCCCCGACGGGCAGGTGAAGGTCGGCCGGCTTGTCCTTGCCGCGCCCGCCGGCCTGCAGCATGTGGCGGAGGACGTCGGCTTCCCCGTGGATGTGGAAATGCGCCTCAGGGAACTCGTTGGGGGGTTCCCGTACGAAGTCGTAGGTGAGGATCGGAGCCGTGTCGCTGTCAGCTTGGAGTGTGTAGGTGCTCTTGTCGGTTGTGAGGAAAGTACCGGAATCGTCCAGTTCGAGTGTGTGGAGCACACTCAGATAAAGGCGCGCCGGCGCCTTGGAGATCGTCAGCGGGACACATTCGCCGACCGGATTGTTCTCGCTCACCTCGTAGCCGATCACGGCGCGCCCATGTCGGTCCATGTAGGAGCGCAAACGGATGCCGTCTGTGACGGTTCGGTTGAGAAGCTCCGTCAGGTCGCCCGCAAACTCCCTGGCCTGAGACTTCAGGTCAGGCCGGCGACGGCTCAAAGGATGACACGACGAACCACGCCCGTCGAGCGATCTCGCTGGAGAAGCTCCCCGCCTTGGCCTGTTGCTGGAGTTCCTCCCAGGTGCAGCCTGCGCGGGCGAGAGCGTTGTCGATGACAGCGCGTACGCCTGCGTCGTCCAACACGTCGACCTCGATGTCGCGATAGCGATCCTGTTGCCCGGTCATGGTGTTCTCATTCCATCTTGCCCGACCCGACGGCCCGGTCGGCCCCCGCTTGCCGCAATGCTCTCACACATCATGCTACGGGGCTGTGACAGTCTCCTGCGACGAGTCCAGCCGGCTCGGGCCATGGTGCGCCTCAAATTTGGAACGGGTCGAAGCGCTGGAGTTGCTTCCACCGGTCATCGCGCATCTCACGTCGCCGAGGCGTCTGGGCTTGGCCGCAAGACGGTCACCACGAGCGTCGAAGCCGGTTCCCTTCGCGCGTGACGTCGCCACGATCCTGTCGCGACTGAACACCGAGCTATGCGCGCCCCGGTGGCCGAGCACCCCCGCAGACAGCGATCGTCATGAAGCCGGTGCACCACGTGGTTCGGTGTCGCTGCGAGAGGTGCCTGTCAGTCGATGCCCTCATGTGACGCGGTCCGGCCCGGGAGGCGGCGCCCGGCGATCCGCAGGTCGCCGCGGCGGCGGGTCATGCCGCCGGCGTCCAGAGCCGCCAGCAGCGGTAGGGCGTACTTCCGGGTCGTCCCGACGGCGTCGCGGAACTCGGCCACGGTGAACCCCTCGGGGCACGCCTCCAGCAGGCCGGCCACCACCCCGGCGGCACGGTCCACGGCGGCGGCGGGGAAGATCACGCCGTCCACCGAGACCACCAAGCCCCGTCGCAACATCTCCCGCAGTTCCGCCGGCGCCACGGCGGGCACACCCGGCGCCGAAGGTTCGGGGGGCGAGAAGGGCTGCTGTTGCAGTGCGGCCAGGAACGGATGCTCCGCCAGCGTGTCGACCCGGCGCGCGGGATGCACCCGTCCCGCCTCGATGACGACGTCGTCGAGATGGGTGGCCACGGCGCGCTCCTGCTCGCTGAGGCCGGCCAGGTCGAGTCCCAGGCTCGCCGCTTCGGCGATCCGCGCACGGATCTCCTCCTGCGCCTCCTGGAGCGTCGCTGGGTCGACCACCCAGCCGGCGAGGTTCGGCCGGCGCCGTTCGCCGGTGAGGCGCCACAGGTCGTCGGGCCGCACCCAGCCTCGCTCGGCGATCACCCGGTCCACCGAGCGATCGGGCCGGGCGACCGCGGCGGGGAGGCGTGGGTCCACATCCAGGATCTCGCCCCCGCCGACCGTCTCGGCCCGCCCGCTCTCGCGCAGCACGAAGCGGTCACCAGGTCGCAGCGGCAGCCGGCAGGGAAGGTGCAGGCGCACGGCGCCCTGGCTGCCCGGACGTATCGTCTCGCTGCCCAGCACGCGCAGGCGCACGCTGAACTCGCCCGCGCCCAGGTAGGCCACGTAGGCGCCTCGCCGGGACACCTCGTGGTCCAGCGATTCCAGCACGGCCAGGGAGGCGTCGACGGTGCGGGTCAGGTGCCATTGATCCTCCCGGACGACCACGTGGCCGCGTCCCACGTCGCCGTGGTTGATGCCGACGAGGTTCAAGGCGGCGCGATGGCCGGGGCCCACGCTGGGTTGAGCGGCGTAGAGACTCTGGATGGCGCGCACCCGCACACGCCGTCGGCCCGGCCGGACCGCCAGCTCGTCACCGGTGGTGACAGCTCCACCGGTGAGGGTGCCGGTGACCACGGTGCCCGCGCCGGGCGCCACGAAGGCCCGGTCCACCCACAGACGGGGCCGGCCGCCGTCGGTTGCCGTAGGCGTGCGGGCCAGCAGCCGGTCGAGGGCTGCGACGAAGTCCTCCATACCCGTCCCCGAGACGCTGTCGGTCGCCACGATCTCGGCGGCGGCCAGGAACGTGCCCGCCAAGTGGTCCGAGACGTCGAGGCGAGCGATCGCGGCCAACTCATCGTCCACGAGGTCCACCTTGGTGAGCACCACCAATCCACTGGTGATGCCCAGCAGTTCCAGGATGCGCAGGTGCTCCTCCGACTGCGGCTTCCAGCCCTCGGTGGCGGCGACGACGAAGATGCAGGCGTCGGTGGCACCCACGCCGGCCAGCATGTTCCGGATGAACCTGATGTGACCGGGCACGTCCACGATGGCGCAGCGTCGCCCGCTCGGCATCTCGGCGGCGGCGAACCCCAGATCGATCGTCAGACCGCGGCGCTGCTCCTCCTCGAACCGGTCGGGATCGGTGCCGGTCAGGGCCTTGACCAGCGTGGACTTGCCGTGGTCGACGTGACCGGCGGTGGCGACGACGTGCACGGTGCCCTCGCCGCAGATTTCCGCCGGCTACGCGTCGCCGCCGGCCACGCAGGCCCTGCAGGCTGCGGCCACGATGTCGTCGTCGGCGGGGTCCACGGTGCGCAGATCCAGGAAGGTCCGCTGCCCGGTCACCCTGGCCACGACCGGCACGTCGTGGTGGCGCAGGGCCTTGGTCCGGTCACCGGTCAGCACGGTTCCCGCCGAGGGGATTTCGACGCCCGGAAGCGTGCCGCCGCCGGTGGTGGCCGCCATGTCGCACACCTCCCCGACGCCGAGCGCCTCGGCGCGGGCACGCAGGTCGGCGACCGGGCGCGTCGCCATGTTCCAGAAGGGAATGTCGTCGCCGCGCCGGTGCAGGTAGGTGAGCGCCAGAGCCTGCAACTCGGCCAGCACCAGGCCGCCGGCCCGGAAGGCACGGGCCAGTGGATGGCGGGCGCAGCGCGCCACCAGCTCGGCGCTGCCGGCGATGATCCCGGCCTGTGGGCCCCCCAGCAGCTTGTCGCCCGAGAATGTCACCAGGTCGGCTCCGGCGGCGAGGGTCTGGCGAGCCGCGGGCTCGCCGCGCAGCCACGGCGGGGGCCCGCCCGCCAGCCACTGGCAGGCCTCGTCGAGGAGACCCGACCCGATGTCGACCACCAGCGGCACGCCGAGGTTCGCCAGCTCGCCGACCGCCGGCGCCTCGGTGAACCCCACGATGCGGTAGTTGGACTGGTGCACCCGCAGGCACAGCGCCACGTCGCCCGTCTCGACTGCGGTCGCATAGTCCTGGCGCCGGGTCCGGTTCGTGGTGCCCACCTCCACCAGCCGTGCGCCCGACTGCGCCACGATCTCCGGCACCCGGAATCCGCCGCCGATCTCCACGAGCTCGCCGCGGCTGACCGCCACGCCGCGGCCTGCGGCGAGCGCGCCCAGCACCAGGGTGACCGCGGCGGCGCAGTTGTTGACCACCAGCGCGGCCTCGGCGCCGCAGAGCCGCGCCAGCAGCCCCCCGGCGTGGGCGTGGCGATCCCCGCGGGCGCCGAGCTGCGTATCGAACTCCAGATTGCTGTAGCGAAGAGGCGTCCCGGCCGTCCCGCCCGTGGCGGTCCCCAACGGCGCCCGGCCCAGGTTGGTGTGCAGCAGGACACCGGTGGCGTTGATCACGGGCCGCAACAGCGACCGCTCCATGGCTGCCGCGCGCTCGGCGGCACCGGCGGGGTCGCCGGCGGCAATGGCCTCCCGGGCGGCGTCGACCAGCAATCCGTGGGGCAGGCCGCTGCCGGCGAGGGACTGCGCCAACGAGTCCACGCTGGGCGGTCGGGTGATCCCCTCGGTGGCCGGCGGCTCCGCGGAGCCGGGGCGGTCGCTCACAGCACCCAGGCTATGGCCCCGTCACAGCCCCCTGGGCAGCCCGCACGACTCGGCGATGAGGCTGCGCGCCATCTCGTTGTTGATGGGGGCGATCCGGTAGATGCGGGTGTCGCGCCAGTAGCGCTGCATGTGGGTCTCGGCGGCATAGCCCATGCCGCCGAGCATCTGGATGCCCAGGTCGGCGGCCGCGACCGCGTACTCCGAGGCCAGCACCTTGGCCATCGTGGCCTCGGTCCCGCACGGCTCGCCGATCGACTGCAGCCAGGCGGCCTCGTAGGTGACCAGTTCGGCCTGGCGCTGCCACATCCTGATGTCGGCCACGTAGTGCTGCAGCGCCTGGAACTCGCCGATCCGGCGCCCGAACGCTTCCCGCTCGTTCAGGTGGGCCACCGCCTCCTCCAGCACGCCCTCCAAAACGCCGCAGCAGAGCGCCGCCACCAGGATGCGCTCGTTGTTGAGCGTGGCGAGCAGTTGGTGCCAGCCGCGCCCGGGCTCGCCCAGGACGAGCCCGTCCGGAACGAAGACCTCGTCGAGGTGGACCTCGTAGGAGGGAACGGCCCGCATGCCCAGCTTCGGGATCGGGGTCAGCTCGAGACTCTCGCTGGGCTGGGGCACCAGGAAGACGGTCGTGCCCAGGCTCTTGCGGGGCGGATCCGGGTCGGAACGGGCCAGCAGCAGGAGGTAGTCCGACTGCGCCGCGGCCGTGCACCAGATCTTCCGGCCGCTGATTCGCCAGCCGCCGTCGCAGCGCGCCGCCCTGGTGCGCAGCGCCCCCAGCAGGTCGGTGCCACCGCCGGGCTCGGTGACGGAGATGGCGAACCGCAGCCTGCCCACGGCCAGGTCGGGGAGGAAGCGCTCCTTCTGCTCGTCGCTGCCGAATGCGGCGAGCGACTTGGCGCCGGCGAAGGAGGAGATGCCCCATATCCACGTCAGACCGGCGAGCGACCGCCCCAATTCCTGGCACAGCAGGGCCTGATCGACGGCGTCACCACCCTGGCCGCCATAGGCAGGGTCGATGCCGATGGCGTGGAAGTCGGCCGCCGCCATCCTGTCCCAGAGCTCGAAGGGGTACTGGCCCTCGGCGCCTTCGAGATCGCGGGCCACCGACTTGGGGCATTCCCGCTCCACCCAGTCGCGCAGCATCCGGCGGAATTCCAGCTGCTCGTCGCTGAAGCGGAAGTTCACGTACGTTGGCGCCTCAGGCTGACAGGAGTCCCGGCCAGGTGCGCGCTGCAGCCGGCCAGTTCGCCCGCCGGCACCAGCTCGTCGACGAGCCGCTTGGCGATGTCCCGGACGGCTTCGGCGGCCGGGCCCTCGCCCAGCACGAACGGCTCGCCGGCGTCGCTGGCGGGCGAGACCGTCGGGTCGATCGGCACCTTGCCCAGCAGTGGTGCCCCGATCTCGACGGCGAGCGCCTCGCCGCCGCCCTCGCCGAACAGCGCGTGCGCCGTGCCGTCGGGGTCGACGTAGGCGGTCATGTTCTCGATGACGCCGGCGATGCGCAGGTAGTTGTTGCGACCCATGTTGGCGGCGCGCGCCGCCACGTTCTGCACGCTGCGCGACGGCGTCGTGACGATGATCATCTCAGCCCGGGGCAGCAGCTTGGCGATCCCCATCTGCACGTCACCGGTCCCCGGGGGCATGTCCACCACCAGGAAGTCCATGGGCCCCCAGAGCACGTCCTCCAGGAAGTGCCGCACCGCTCGGTTCAGGATGAGGCCGCGCCACATCAGCGCGGTCTGCTCGTCGTCCACCAGGAGCCCCATCGAGACGACCTTGAGTGTGCCCTCGCCGATCTCCCGGGTCTGCGGGAGGATCTTGCGTTCGGTCTCGGCGCCCTCGAGCCGCCCGGTCAGGTCGAGCATGCGGGGCACCGAGTAGCCCCAGATGTCGGCGTCGAGCAATCCCACGATGTGCCCCTCGGTGGCCAGCGCCATGGCGAGGTTCACCGAGATCGAGGACTTGCCGACACCTCCCTTGCCCGATGCGATCAGCAGCACCTTGGTGGTGATCGGGATCTCCGTGTCGGGTGCGTTCTCGGCCACGTTGCGCCGGGCGATGGCCATGGCCTTCGCCTTGCCCTCGCTGGAGAGTTCGGTCCAGGAGATGTCCACCCCGCTGACGCCCGGCAGGGATGCAACCCGGTTGCGCACGTCGCGCCGGATCTGCGCCCGCAGGGGGCAACCCATGGTGGTGAGGGCGACGGTGACGGTGACCTGGCCGGAGGGATCGATCTCGGCTCCCGGAACCATGCCCAACTCGACGATATTGCTCCCGAGTTCGGGGTCGATGACGTCGCGTAGCAGCGCCATGACGGCCTCGGCGGTCGGTGGTTGCGGATCGTGCGTCGGGGTGACGGTCACGCTGCGAAGTCTACGGGGCGGTGCGTGGCCGGGGCCGTGCCGGCCCGGGGCCGACTCGGGTAAGCTGACCGGGCCGGTCCGTCCTGCGGATCTGCGAATCGGAGCCCCTTCGGAGGCACCGATGAGGCGAGGCAATAGACCAAGGAGTGCTCCATGATCACGCTCACTCCCGCAGCGGCGGGCAAGGTCGGCGAGTTGCTCACCCAGGAGGGCGAAGAGGGTCTGGCACTGCGGGTGGCCGTCCGCCCCGGTGGCTGCTCGGGGTTCAGTTACGAGATGTACTTCGACACCGACGTCGACGAGAACGACCAGAGTGCCAACTTCGAAGGCGTCGACGTCATCGTGGATGCCTCCAGCGCCATGCTGTTGCAGGGCGCCACACTGGACTACAGCGACAGCCTGCAGAACGCCGGCTTCTCCATCGACAACCCCAACGCCCAGCGCACCTGCGGCTGCGGGCAGTCCTTCAGCTGACCTCTCTGCCGGCGACCGCCGGCGACCGCATCATCCTCACCGTCGACGGCCATCCCGTCAGCGCGCCCACCGGGGACTACTCGCTGCTGACGCTGCTGCGTGAGCACCTCGGTCTGCGCGCCGTGAAGGACGGCTGCAGCCCGCAGGGGCAGTGCGGCGCCTGCACGGTGCTGGTGGACGGTGCCGCCAGGGTGGCCTGTGTCACGCCCGCGCGGCGCGTGGCGGGCCGCGAGATCACCACGTCGGCGGGGCTGGACCCTGCACGCCGGGCAAGGTGGGCGGAGGCCTTCTGCGCCACCGGCGCCAGCCAGTGCGGGTTCTGCACGCCGGGCATCATCCTGCGCCTCGAGAGCCTGGCCCGCCGCTCGCCGGATGCCGATCCCGGCGGCGCACTGGCCGCCCACCTCTGCCGCTGCACGGGCTGGCAGACCATCCTGGAGGCCGCCCGGCGTGTGAGGGAGGGAGTCGTGGAGGGCGGCGGATCTCGCGACTATGCGGCCGCCGGGCGCCGTGCGGCCATCGAGGGAGGCGGGGCGCAGGAGGCCGGTCCGCACGTGGCGTGCGGCGAGGGTGGGTTCGCCGACGATTCGGCCCCGGCGGACGCGCTCGTGGCCGTGCCGGTCGCCGGCGGCACCTGGGCGCTGGGGGAGACGTTGGCGGAGGCGCGCCGGGCAGCGGGCGCCACCGAGGGCCGGCGCAGCACGTTACGCGCCGAGCCGCCGCTGGAGGTGCCGCCGGGGGACTGGGACTGCACGCTGCGCACCTGCTGGAGCGAGCCGGGCTACCTGGAGCTCGACGCCTCGTGGTGCGTCCCCGGGGGCGAGCCGGCCGACCCGCTGGCCAACGGCGGAGCCTTCGGCGGCAAGGCCCGATCGGAGGCCCCGGCGGCGGCGCGCCGGCTGGCGAACGCCACCGGGCGGCCGGTGCGGGTGCTGTACTCCCGGCCCGACGCCACCCGCCTGGGGCCCAAGCGCCCCCCGGTGGCGGGGGGCGCCAACGCGGACGGCAGCGGGCGACTGGCCGTGGCGCGCACGCCGGGAATCGCCGAGGCCGTCGCCGCGGTCGCGCCCGGGCTGGAGATCGGCGAGGTGGATGTCGCCGGACCCCCCACCTCGGCGGACCTGCGGGCCGCGGGGGTGCTGGAGGCGCTCGCCCTGCTGGCCGGTGCACGGGGTGCGGTGGGCCCGATCCGCCTGCCGGGCGGCGGCATGGCCACGGCGCACGTCGGCGACGTCATTTCGGTGGAGGTGGACTGCGGGCGCCCCCTCGACGAGGTGGTGCTGCGCTCCTACTGCATCGGGGCGGCGCACATGGCTTACAGCCTGGTGACCTCCGAGGCTGTCGCCACCGACGCCTCCGGGTCGGTCGTGGACACCACGGTGCGGTCCTTCGGCGTGGTGCCGGCGTCGCGCACACCGCCGGTGGAGGTGGCCATCCGGGACAGCGACGGCGAGCCCGTCAACGGCTCGGACGCGGTGTTCGTGGCCACCGCCGCCGCCACCTGGCTGGCGCGGGGCTGCCCCCCCGTCTGGCCCACCGACCGCAGGTCCTAGCCGCCCGGGCCGGATCGCCGTTGTGGCGCAGGCCGGGGATCGGCCCACGGACCGGCGCCCGTCGCCTGCCCGTCGCCCGTCCGCCCGGCAACGCGCCTGTGCGCGTCACCCGAAGTCCCACGTAGACTCGCAGCCGTCTCCAGTCAACGGCGCCGGGGGACAGCGCACAGCGACACCGGACCGACTGGAGGGATGACGATGGCAACTCCCGCTGAAGTTGTTTCGCGCCTGGCCGACGAGGACATTCAGTTCGTGGACATGCGATTCACGGACGTTCCCGGCACGCAGCACCACTACACGCTGCCGGCGCACGAGTTGACCGAGGACACCTTCGCCGAGGGGCTGGGCTTCGACGGCTCCTCGATCACCGGTTTCCAGACCATCGACCGGTCGGACATGCTCCTGTTGCCCGATCCTGAGACCGGTTTCATCGACCCGTTCTACAAGCACAAGACCCTCGCCCTGCTGTGCACCGTCTACGACCCGGTGACCGGCTTCGAGTACTTCAAGGACCCCCGGGTCGTGGCCAAGCGGGCGGTGCGCTACCTGCATGGCACCGGCATCGCCGACACCTGCTACGTGGGGCCCGAGGCCGAGTTCTTCATCTTCGACGGGGTGAACTACCACAACGAGCCCTACGGATCGGCCTACGAGGTGCGTTCGGTGGAGGGCATCTGGACCAGCGGCGACACCCTCGACGCCCGCGACGACCCGAACCTCGGCCACAGGATCCGCTACAAGTCGGGCTACTTCCCCCTGCCGCCCCTGGACCGCCACCAGGATCTCCGGGCCGAGATGGTCTCCACGCTCGAACAGTGCGGGGTGGAGGTGGAGTTGCACCACCACGAGGTCGGCACGGCCGGCCAGGCCGAGATCGACATGCGCTTCGACCACCTGCTGGCGATGGCCGACAAGGTGCAGCTCTACAAGTACATCTGCAAGAACGTGGCGGCGCGGGCCCACAAGACCGTCACGTTCATGCCGAAGCCGATCTACGGCGACAACGGATCGGGCATGCACGTGCACATGTCGCTGTGGAAGGACGGCGAGACGCTCTTCTACGACCGCGACAACTACGCCGGCCTCTCGGAGTTGGCGCGCCACTTCACCGGGGGAGTGCTGGCCCACGCCCCGGCGATCCTGGTGTTCGCGGCCCCGACCGTGAACTCCTACAAGCGACTCGTTCCGGGATACGAGGCGCCGGTGAACCTGGTGTACTCCGAGCGGAACCGCTCGGCGGCGATCCGGGTGCCGCTGGTCTCGGAGAGCCCCGCCGCCAAGCGCATCGAGTTCCGGTGCCCCGACCCGTCGGCCAACCCCTACCTGGCCTTCGCCGCCATCCTGCTCGCCGGACTCGACGGCGTGCTCAACGGCATCGAACCACCGGAGCCGCTCGACAAGGACATCTACTCGCTGTCGCCGGAGGAGTTGGCGGGCGTGGCGACGGTTCCCGCCTCGCTCGGCCGGGCGCTCGACGCTCTCGAGGAGGATCACGACTTCCTGCGAGTGGGCGGTGTCTTCGGTGAGTCGCTCCTGGAGTCGTACATCGAGGCCAAGCGGGAGGAGATCGACACGGTCGCCCTGCGCCCGCACCCCATGGAGTTCGAGCTGTATTACTCCATCTGAGCGGCACCCCGGGGTCGGCCGGGAGCCCCGTCGCTAGCCTGAAGTGATGCTGCGGGTTGGCATCTGCCAGCTGAACCTCACCGTCGGCGATCTCGACGGCAACGTCGAGCGGATGCTCGCGGCGCTGGCGGAGGTGACCGAGCGCGGCGGCGACGTCGCCGTGTTCCCGGAGTTGGCCGTCAGCGGCTACCCGCCGGAGGATCTGCTGGCCAAGCCGCGCTTCGCCCTGGACTGCCAGGCGGCGCTGGAGAAGATCGCCGCGGCCACCGGGCGTTGCGCGGCGGTTGTGGGATTGCCCAGCGCCGGCGAGGGGGGACAGCTGTTCAACGCCGCCGCGGTGTGTGCCAACGGCGCCATCGTCGGCGTGGCACAAAAGGCCCACCTGCCCGACTACGGCGTCTTCGACGAGCAGCGCCACTTCAGCGCGGGCGCACCGGAGGCATTGTTCGATATCGCCGGCGTGGCGGTGGGGATCTCCATCTGCGAGGACATCTGGATCGACGGCGGTGCGGTCGAGCAGCTGGTCGCCGGCGGGGCGGAGCTGATCATCAACGTGAACGCCTCCCCGTACAACGTCGGCAAGCTCGACGAGAGGCTCGGCGTGCTGCGCCGCCGCATCGAGCGGACCGGCTGCCCGGTGGTGTACGTGAACCTGGTCGGCGGCCAGGACGAGCTGGTCTTCGACGGCCGGTCGATGGTGCTGGACGCCGGCGGCTCTATCACCGCCCAGGCGCAGGCGTTCACCGAGGAGGTCCTCCTGGTCGACGTCGAGGTTGGCTGCGCCGGTGGCTCGGCAGATCTGGGAGGGCCCGGGTTGCGGCGGATCCCCGTCAACGCGGCGCCGGCCGTGGCGCCCGCGCCGCTGGCGGCGGCGCCGCAGGCGGTCCGGCCCGACCCCCTCGACGAGGTCTACGCGGCCCTCGTCCTGGCGACGCGGGACTACGTGGGGAAGAACGGCTTCGACGACGTCTGCGTGGGGCTGTCCGGCGGTGTGGACTCCTCGCTCGTCGCCACGATCGCCGCCGACGCCCTCGGCCCCGAGCGGGTGCACGGGGTGCTCATGCCGTCGCGCTATTCCTCGGACCATTCGGTGACCGACGCCGAGTCGCTCTGCGACAACCTGGGGATCGAGGGGCGCCTCGTCGGCATCGAGCCGGCGCATAGCGCCTTCGAGGAGATGCTGGCGCCGGCGTTCGCGGGGCTCGCCCCGGGGCTCGCCGAGGAGAACGTGCAGTCGCGCATCCGGGCCGTGGTGCTGATGGCCCTGGCCAACAAGTTCGGGTGGCTGGTGCTCACGACCGGCAACAAGTCCGAGGCCGCGGTCGGCTACTCCACGCTCTACGGCGACTCGGCGGGCGCCTTCGCACCGATCTGCGACATCTGGAAGATGCAGGTCTACGAACTGGCGCGGCGGCGCAACCGGATCGCCGGCCGGCCGCTCATCCCCGAGCGCGTGCTCGCCAAGGCGCCGTCGGCGGAGCTGCGGCCCGACCAGCGCGACTCGGACAGCCTGCCGCCCTACGAGTCGCTGGATCCCGTGGCCCGTGCCCTCGTGGAGGGCGACAAGACCGTCGCCGAACTCATCGCGGCCGGAGCCGACCCCGAACTGGTGCGCAGGGTCGGCAGGCTGGTCGACGTGGCGGAGTACAAGCGCCGCCAGGGGCCGCCCGGCGTGCGGGTGACGCCCAAGGCCTTCGGCAGGGATCGCCGGATGCCCATCACGAACCGGTACCGGGGCGAGGCCCGGGACTGAGCGCAATGGTGACGAGCCGAAGGATTGCCCGGAGGCGCCTGCCCGCCCGGCCGGGCACCTCGGAGCCACTTCCATGATGATCGAGGATCTCAGCGACGCTGTGGGGCGCTACGTCTGGCTGCAGCGTCACCTGGCGCAATCCCTGCGATCCTGGGGTGACGGCGAGGACGATGGCGCGGTGGCCGTGTACCTGCACGGGGTGGCGCGCCGCTTCGGCGATCACAGTGCCGGCTGGGAGGCGCTGCTCGCCGACTCCCCGGCTCTGGCTGCCGCCGAGCGGGTGCGCGCACCGTCGCCGGGCTGGGACGACCTGTTCCGGGGGGCCTCCACGGGCACGTCGGATCGCCTCGTCATCCTCCTCCACGTGGTGCTGCCTCGGCTGCGCGCCTCGCTGGAGCGCTTCGCCGGGCAACTCGGGGAGGTGGCCGAGGCCGCCGAGGAGCGCTTCTGCACCATCGTGGCGGAGGATCTCCGGACGATCGAGGAGCGGGGGCGGCTGCTGCTCGACGAGCGGGCGACGGCGCCGAGCCAGCGCCGGATGTCGGCGAGGCTCGGCAGGCGCCTCGCCGAGCTGTCGTGCTGAGCGGTGCCGCGGTTGAAGCGGCTTCCGCTCTCGGTATTGTGAGCCGACGGCACTTGGTCAGCGGCGACTGCGGCGGCCGGTACTCGTCCACCATCTGATTCTGGGGAGACTTCGTTCGTGGCGAGAGAGCGGGTTGAGAGGGACGAGGAAGATCTCGTCCGGCTCTATCTGACCGACATCGGTCAGTACACGCTGCTCACCAAGGACGACGAGGTCGAGCTGGCCCAGAAGATCGAGGCCGGCGCCGAGGCTCGTGAGGAGCTGGCGACGGCCAAGTCGCTGAGTTCGCGGCGGCGCGTCGAGTTGCGCCGGCTGGTCGGCGAGGGGGAGACGGCCGAGCGGCAGTTCGTGCAGTCCAACCTGCGCCTGGTGGTGTCGATCGCCAAGAAGTACCAGGCTTCGGGGCTGCCGCTGCTGGACCTCGTGCAGGAGGGGAACCTGGGCCTCATGCACGCTGTCGAGAAGTTCGACTGGCGCAAGGGGTTCAAGTTCTCCACCTACGCCACGTGGTGGATCCGCCAGGCCATCACCCGCGGCATTGCCAACACGGGGCGCACGATCCGCCTGCCGGTGCACGCCGGCGACACCCTCACCCGCCTGCAGAAGGCCCGGGCCCGCCTCGAGTTGCGCTACGGCCGGCCGGCGACGCTCAGCGAACTGGCCGCCGAGGTGGAGATGCCCGAGCAGAAGGTGACCGAGGCGCTGCGGTTCGCGGCCGAGCCGCTGTCTCTCTCGGAGCCGCTGCGCGAGGACGGCGACGCCGAGCTGGGCGACGTGGTGGAGGACCGCTCGGCCGAGTCGCCGTTCGAGGTTGCCGCCACCGCGCTGCTTCCCGATGAGATCAAGCGGCTCCTGTCACCGCTGGACGAGCGCGAGCGGGAGATCCTCACGCTCCGCTACGGCCTGGACCGCGGCGAGCCGCGCACGCTGGAGGAGGTCGGGGAGCACTTCAACCTCACCCGCGAGCGCATCCGCCAGATCGAGGCCCGGGCGATGTCGAAGCTGCGGCACCCCTCCTCGGACACCGGCGCCCGCGACCTGCTGGCCGTCTGAGCCAGCCGCTCTTCTGAGCCTCCCACCCTGCGGAGTGCCGGCGGCGGCCCGCTAGGGTCGCATCCGGAGGTGTCCGAGCGCCTGGTGGGCTCCCCCGCCTTCAAAGCGGGTGGGACGGGCGATCCCCGTCCGGCGGGTTCGATTCCCGTCCACCTCCGCCATTCCCCCATCGGGTGATCGCCGTCCGGCACCGGCCGCCGTCGTGTGGTGGCCGCGGGTGGCACGGGTTTCCCGTCCACCTCCGCTAGTCCCCCATCGGGTGATCGCCGTCCGCCCCGGTGCGGTGAATGAGTGTTACCACATGATTTCGCCTGATCTGTGTAGCTCCACATCCACGTCGGTGATACTGCTAGGTTTCCTCGGCGGATTGCCGGCATGGCGAGTAGGGGGGCCGGATCCATGGAATGCGGGCGTCTTCGAAGCGACGCCGCCACGCCGGAGCGGTTCCGCGGAGCAAGACGTCCCCGGTCGCGCTTCGCCGCTCCGGCGTGCCTTGCCGCCGCCTGCGCCCTGCTGTTCGGCTCCGTCGCGAATGCGCAGGTCATCGACACTCCTGGCAAGGTCGCACCGCGGATAACCGATGCCGGCGACAGTACCGGTATCTGCGCCCGCACGTCGCAGGTCCGCGAAGCCATCCTTGCGCTGATCGACGATGACACCGACTGCGCGGACGTTACGAACACTCACCTGAGGGGGATCACGGGAACCCTCGACCTGAGCTCCGAGAACATCACCGCCCTGCACGCGGGTGATTTCGCCGGCCTGTCGTCGGTGACTCTCCTCGACCTCTACGACAACGCCCTGACCACGCTTCCGTCCGGATTGCTCACCGGACTGTCGAGCCTCGAGATCCTGTATCTCGACGACAACGCCCTCACGGCGCTGCCGGTCGACCTCATGGACCCGGTGCCGTCGTTGACAGAACTCTGGGCCCGGAACAACGCCCTGACCGAGTTCCCGCCGGGGTTCTTCGCCGGCAAGCCGGAACTCATCGAACTCCAGATCTACCACAATCCGGGCGATCCCGATCTCAAGGCGCTCGATCCCATCTGGTACCACCGCGGCAATCCCCTGGGTGTGTACGTCCACCTGCAGGCACTCGGGGACGGGCGGTTCAAGATCCTCGTGCCGGTCGGCACGGCGTTCGAGACGGTCGTGTCGCTCGAGGTGACCAACGGGATCCTCGCCGATGAGACGATCACGCTGCCGGCCGGCAAGGTCGAGAGCGACGTCCTCACCGTTGCCCGCGAGAGCGGCACGAGTTCGTCCGTCACGGTCGACATCGTCGACGTGCGGGCCAGCGACCCCGACCCGAGGTATCCGGGCAAGGTCACGCCGATGTTGCACAACGGCGTCGCGATCAACGAGGCGGGCGATCTGCCCGTGACGGTCCACCCGGCGCGCAAGTCGGAGGTGCGCATCGCGCCGCGCGGCGATGCCACCTCGGTCACGGAGGGAACCGCCGCCACCTTCACCCTCACGCGGGATCTGCCTCATGACGGCGCGCTCACGGTGACCGTGGATGTGAGCCAGACGGGCGAGGTGATCAAGAGCGTGGGTGCGTACCGGGCGCCCGGCAGCGTCGAGTTCCCGGCCGGCGACGGAACCGCGACGCTCACGGTGGAGACGCAGGCCGACACGCTGGACGAGCCCCGCGGCACGATCACCGCGACGGTGACCGCGGCGGCGTCCGATCCGTACACGGCCGGCGCCCCCGCGGCGGCCGACGTGGCGGTCGACGACGATGACGAGACCACCGCGACCGTCGCGGCGGTGTCACTCTCGTCCGACCCGCCGACGGCGGGCGTCTACGCCGTCGGCGACACCGTCAGGGCGACCGTGTCGTTCTCGGTCGGCCATTCGGGGCCGGTCACGGTCAGCGGCCGGCCGCAACTGGCGCTCTCGCTGGGCTCGGCGCGGCGCAGCGCCACCTACGAGAGTGGATCGGGGTCGACGACTCTGGTCTTCGCCTATACCGTCACCGAGGGCGACGCGGCGGCCGGGGGCATCGCCTTCGCCGCTGACTCGCTGAGTCTGGACGGCGGCGCGATCGGCAACGCCGGGGGCGGCGCGGACCTGGCGCATGCCGCCCTGGCTGCCGACCCGGCGCACGTCGTGGACGGCGTGCGCCCGGCGTTGACCGGGGCGGCCACCTCCGAGGACGGCACATCGGTGGTGCTGACCTACGCCGAGCCGCTGGATCCGGCGAATCCCCCGGCGAAGAGCGCCTTCGCGGTGATGATGAACGGCGCGGACGCGGCCCTGGGCGGCGCCCCGTCGGTGAGCGGAACCGACGTGACGCTGCCGCTCACGGTCCCGCTGAGGCACGGCGCGCCGGTGACGGTCCGCTACACCGACCCCAGCACCGCGGACGACGCCGCGGCGGTCCAGGACCGCTACGGCAACGACGCCGCATCCGGAGCCGTGACCGTGACGAACAACGTGCCCGAAACGGCCGGGCCCTACGTGGATCTCGTCCTGGACCCGGCATCGGTCACCGAGGACGGCGGGGTCAGCACGGTGACGGCAACGCTGACCGGGCCGGCGCCCGCGGCTTTCACGGTGACGGTGACCGCGACCGCCGCCTCGCCCGCTCTGGCGGAGGACTTCTCGCTGAGCGAGAACGTCACGCTGAGCTTCGCGGCCGGCGGCTCGGCGAGCACCGGAACGGTGCTGATCACCGCGGTGGACAACGACGCCAGAGCGGACGACAAGACCGTGAGGGTGTCCGGGAGGGTCGCGGACGGATCGGGCGTGGAACCGCCGCCGGACCGGACGCTCACGATTCGCGACGACGAGCCGGCGTTCGTCGCGGTCTGCGATCGCACTGCGGGAGTGCGCGACGCCCTGGTCGAGGAGGCCGGCGCGGGCACGTGCGATCAAGTGACCGGGGCCGACTTGGACGGGATCGAGTCTTTCGACCTGGGCGGTGCGGGCATCACGTCGCTCAGGGAGGGCGACTTCTCGGGGCTGACGCAAGTGGAGACGATCACACTGGTCAGCAATCAACTAGGGACATTGCCTGCGGGCATCTTCCACGGGTTGTCCCGCCTGGACACGATCTTCCTGCAACGCAATCCATCACTCTCGCTCCCACCGGGGATCTTCGCCGGGCTGACGGGGCTCGACGAGCTGCGTTTGCATTGGCACCAACTCCCCGTCGGCTTGAAACGGGTCGCGCCGGGCCGGTTCGCCGCCACCATCGCCACCGGCGCGCCATTCGACCTGGTTGTGCGGGTCTCGGTGACCAACGGCGCGTTGTCCGGGGGCGCGAGCAGCCTGACGATCCCTGCGGGCAGCATCGAGAGCGGCGCCGTGGCCGTTGCCCGCACCGCCCCGGGCGCGGTCGAGGTGGACATCGCCGGCTTCCCGGTGCTGCCCATCGGACACTTCTGGTACACGTTCGTCGAGGCCGACGGATTGCCCCTCGAGGTGATCGAGGCCGAGGCCTCCAACACCGTGCCGACGATCACGACGTCGAGCCCCATCGTGGTGGCGGAGAACGGCACTGCGGTGGCAGCGCTCGAAGCCTCGGATCCGGATGCCGGCCATGTGTTCACCTGGACCAAGACCGGTGGCGCGGACGCCGACCGCTTCGAGCTGTCGCCGGGAGGGATCCTGCGTTTCGTGGCGGCCCCCGACTACGAGACGCCGGCGGACCTCGCCGGCACCGATCCGCCGAGTCCGGCGGGGGACAACGAGTACGTCGTGACGGTGGAGGTGGCCGACGGGCAGGGGGGTCGGGCGAGCAAGGCGTTGGTCGTGTCGGTGACGGATGAGGATGAGCACGAGACGGCGCTCCAGCTGGCGGCTTGGCATCCGGCGGTGGCGCCGACGGACCTGGCGGCGACGACGACCGATGCCTCGGTGTCGGTGTCGTGGGTGGTGCCGGCCCAACCCGCCGAGGTGTATGTGTCCGACATGTTCCTGGAGCGTGTCGATGCGGAGGGTTCGGTGCTGCACTCGATGGAGGTGTACTTGGATCTGGACACCTCGGAGGCCTCGTCGTGGTCCCACACCGACAAGGCAGGCCTGGCGACGGGCACCGAGTACTCCTACGTGGTCAGGATGGAGACCTCCGCGCACGGCGACGTGGTCTCCGAACAGGTCACCGCCACCACCCGGACCGATCCCCCCGCCGGGCCCGAGGCCCTGTCGGCGACCGTCGACGACGAAGGCGGCATGGTGTTGTCCTGGACGGTTCCCGACCAGCCCGCCTGGCTCGGCGATACGGCGTTGATGATGGTGAGGCGCCCATTCGGCCACAGGCTCGCCGACGTGTACTGGCAGCGCGGCACCAGCACCTACAGCTTCACCGACACCACCGCCCGGCGCGGCTACATGTACCCCTACACGGTGACGCTGCACGCCGCGGGCCGCAGCTTCGTGAGCAACACCGTCGAGGCGATGGTGCCCCCGCAAGTGGAGTCGGGGCCGGGCCCGCTGGCGGGCTTCAGCCTCATCGACGCTTCGGACCAGACCCTCATCGAGAGCCTCGACGACGGCGACGACATCACCCTGGAAGACCCCGCCACGGGCAGCTTCGCCATCCGAGCCGACATCGCCGCGGGCCGCACGGTCGGCAGCGTGCGCCTGGAACTGTCCGGCCCCACCACCGCCGGGCCCACCACCGAGAGTTGGGCGCCCTACTCCATGTGGCGCGACGACGGCCCCGACGCGCTGCGCGGCGCAGCGCTGTTGCCCGGCGACTACACCCTCACCGCCACCGCCACCTCCATGCGATACCACCGCGGCGACGTACTCGGAACCCTCGAGATCAACTTCACCATCACCTCCGCGAGCTTGTGATCCGATGCCGCTCTCGTATACTCCGGTGCAATGAAGAAGTTCTTCCTCTTCGTCTTGGTAGCGGTGCTCGTGGCCTGGGTGGCCAAGAAGGTCCGCGAGGTCTGACCCCCTGATCATCCGGCGCCCGGCCCGGCCGGGCCCGGTTCCCGACTCGGCGCCTCGGGCGCCCGTCAACTCCAGCGCCCCCGGCCGGCTGACCCTGCCGGGGCGCCCTTCACTTCGGCTTCCCCCTGAACCGTTCGACGCGCCCGCCGATGGGCGCGCCATCAAGGGGAGGCAGAGATGTACGTTGCGTTCTGGTCGGTCAAGGGTGGTTCGGGGACGTCGGTCACCGCGGCGCTGGCGGCGCGGCGGTGGGCGGCCACCACCGACGCCGGTGCCCTGCTGGTCGACCTCTGCGGCGATGCCGCGGGCCTGTTGGGGGTGCCCGAGCCCGCCACGCCCGGTGTCGCGGATTGGTTGAACGTCGGCGACGAGGTGCAGATCGATGCGCTGCGTCGCCTCGAGCGCGAGGTCGCCTCGGGGCTCTCGCTGCTGCACCGGGGTGCAGGGGCGCTGTGCCGGACCGACCGGGCGGAGGTGATGGCGCGCGAGCTGGCCGCCGACCATCGCGTGGCGGTCGTGGACGGGGGCTGCCTGTGGCGGGCCGGCGGTGAGGAGGCCGGCGGTACGGCTGCAGGGGCGGCTCCCGATGACCTCGACGTCCGCCGCCGGATCGTCGCCGGCGCCGACAGGTCCTGGCTGGTGACCCGGGCCTGCTTCCTGGCGTTGCGCCGGGCGGCGCGGGCGCCGCTGCAGCCGACCGGTGTGGTGCTGCTCAGCGAGCCCGGCCGACCGCTGACCGCCGGCGACGTGGAGGACGTGGTCGGGGCGCCGGTGGTGCTCCGTCTGGACGTCGACCCGTCGGTGGCGCGGGCGGTGGATGCCGGGCTGCTGGCCAGCCGCGTCCCCGCGGCTCTGGACCGGGCACTGGCCCAGGCCGCCCCGGCATGAGCGGCGGCGAACCCGGCGCTGCTTCCGGGTCCTGCCCGACCCGCCCGGTGTCCGGGGACCGCAGCGGAGCCGCCGGCGAGCCGTTCGCGCCGATCGAAGCCGAACTGCACGGCCTCGTCGTGGAGGCATGCCTGGCCGGCGAGCCGATCGGCCTCGAGCAGATCGGTGAGATGGTGCGCCAGCGCGCGCCGCTGCTGAGCCCCGAGGTCCAGGCCACGCTGACGCAGCGCGTGGAGGCCCGTCTCGCCGGTCTGGGACCGCTGGAGGCCCTGGTGGGCGTCGAGACGGTGACCGACGTCATGGTCAACGGGCCCGGCGCCGTCTGGGTGGAGGAGGGCGGGACGCTGCGCCGCACCGCGGTGAGGGTGGACGAGTCCACCCTGGGCCAACTCATCGAGAGGGTCGTCGCCCCGCTGGGGTTGCGGGCCGACCGCACGTCGCCGCTGGTGGACGCGCGGCTTCCCGACGGCTCACGGGTCAACGTCGTCATGCCCCCGGTGGCCGTCGACGGGCCCTACCTGATCATCCGCCGTTTCCAGGCCTGTGCGCTGCGGCTCGAGGACTTTGCCGCCCCGCCGGTGGCGGCGCTGCTGCGCTGGATGGTGTCGGCCCGGGCGAACATCGTGGTGAGCGGCGGGACCGGGGCCGGCAAGACCACGCTCCTGAACACCATGGCCGCGCACATCCCGACGGATCAGCGGATCGTGACCGTCGAGGACGCCGCCGAACTGGATCTGCAGGCCGCCCACGTCGTCCGCCTGGAGGCGCGGCCGTCCAGCATCGAGGGGCTGGCGGCGGTCACCGTGCGAGACCTCGTGCGCAACGCGCTGCGGATGCGCCCCGACCGGATCCTCGTCGGCGAGGTCCGGGGGGCAGAGGCGTTCGACATGTTGCAGGCCATGAACACGGGCCACGACGGCTGCCTGTCCACCTGTCATGCCAACAGCCCGCCCGACGCTTTGGGCCGCCTCGAGACGATGGTGCTCATGGCCGGTTCCGGTCTGCCGTTGCAGGCCGTGCGCGATCAGATCGGCGCCGCGGTGGACTTCATCGTCCACCTGGCCCGGGGTCCGGCCGGCGGCCGCCGCGTCGTCGGCGTGGCCGAGGTGCGCGACGGCCCCGGCCGGCTCGCCACTCTGGCCGACGCCACGGCCCTGCGGGCCCTGCCGGAGTCGGTGCCGCGCGCCTTCGATGCGCCGCCGGCCGATCCGGCGTGGTTCGATCTGGCAGGCGGGGATGGCTCGTGACCGGCGCCTTCGGTTACACGGTGGCGATCGTGGTGGCGGCGCTGGCGCTGCGCCGCCTACCGGTCGAGTTGTCCCGCTGGCGGGCCCGCAGGCGCAGCCGGCTGCTGGCCGACCTGCCCGGGGGCGGGGCGGGCTCCGGCACGCCCGCCGCCCCGTCGCGTCAGCGGCAGGGAGAACCGCGTCCAGGTCACGCGGCCGGTCGCCTGCGTCGCAGGTTGCGGCGCGCCCTGGAGGACGCCGCCGTTGCGGGTGGCGAGTCTCGGGCCGTCGCCGTCTGGGGAGCGGCCGTCGGGGTGGGATTCCTGGGGGGTCTGTTCCTGGCAGCGGTGCCCGGAGCCTTGATCGGCGCCGGCGCCGGCCTGCTCGGGCCACCCGCGGCGTTGTGGGCGGCGAGGCACCGGGGGGCGCGGCTGGTCGTCGAGGCGCTGCCGGACTTCCTCGAGCGGGTCGCCCGCTCGCTGCGGGCCGGCGTCTCCACGGTGGCTGCTCTGGAGGAGGTTCTCCCGGCGGCCGGCCCGCTCGGCGCCGATCTCCGCAGGGTGCTGGCCGACGTGCGGGCGGGCAGCCCGCTGGCCGCGGCGCTCGACGGTTGGTGTTCCCGCTGTCCCCTTCCGGAGGTGAACCTGGCGGCCGCAGCGCTCTCCGTCGGTGCCGATACCGGCGGCCGGCGGGCGCCGGCGGTCGACGGTGTGGCGGCCACGCTGCGCGGGGCGCGGGCCACCCGGCGCGAGGTCGCCTCGCTGGCCCAGCAGGGCCGCCTGTCGGGACTGATGATCGCCCTGCTGCCGGTCTGCTTCCTGGGGCTGTCGGCGATGATCGACCGCGACTCGGTAACCGCCCTCTACGGCACGCCGGTGGGAATCGTGTGCCTCGTCGCCGGCGGCGCCCTGAACGTCGTGGCCTTCGTCTGGATGCACCGGATCACACGGCTCCGATGACCTCTCTGACGGCGGCCTGGGGGTGCGCGCTCGTGTGGGGCGCGTTGCTGCTGCGTCCTCCGGCGCCGGGGGTGCGGGCACGTCTGGGGGTGCTGTGCCCCGCCGGGTCGCGCCGCCCGGCCCGCCCGCTGGCGTCGCTGGGGCGGATCCTGCGCGCGCTCGCCGGGCGCCCGCCCGATGCCGCCGCCGACCGCCGGGCGGGATCGGTGGCGCTGGTGCTGGTGGCCGGGGCGGCCGTCGACGTCCCGGCGGGCCTGGCGCTCGCGGCGGTGAGTTGGTTCGTGCTGCGCCGGCGGGCCGAGCGCCGGCGGCGCCGCGAGGCGGCGGCGGTCCTGGCGGAACTGCCCGAGGCGGTGGACCTGTTCGCCCTCGCCGCCAGTGCGGGACTGAGCGTGCGCCTCGCCGCCGAGGCGGTGGCGCCCCGTCTGGCGGGGCCCATCGGGAGGGCGCTCGGACGGGCGGTCCACCAGATGCGGCTGGGCGTGGACGTGGCGGAGGCTCTGGAAACCCTCACCCGTGCACCGACCGGCGATGCGCTGCGACTGCTGGTGCGCCCCCTCACCGACTCCCTGCGCTACGGCGCCGCCGCCGGACCCGCCCTCGAGAGGGCCGCGGTGGTGGCTCGCGCCGAGCGGCGACGGCAGGCCGAGGCAGCCGCCCGGCGGGTCCCGCTGCGGCTGCTGTTCCCGCTGACGCTGTGCGTCCTCCCGGCGTTCGTGCTGCTGACGATCGTGCCCACGGTGGCGCAGTCGCTGGAACTCGTGCGGTTCTGATCCGACCCCGACCCTGATCCCTGATCCCTGACCCTCGCCCCGACGCCAAACCCACAACCAGGAGGATCCACCATGACGACGGCTTCGCCGACACCCTCGAAGACACCTTCAACCGCAGGTTCGACCACAGTCTCAACCTCCAGCCGGCGGGCGCGGCCCGCGCCCGGTCGCCGGCTGCTCCGGCGGGCCGCCCAGTCGGGTCAGGCCACGGCCGAGTACGCCCTCGTGCTGTTGGGCGTGGCGCTCATCGCCGTGCTCGTCCTGGACTGGGCGCGGAACACCAACATGATCAGCCGCCTGCTCAACGCGGTGTTCCGGTCGATCAGCAAGCTCATCACGTGAGACGGTCCGGCGCCGAAGTTGCTGAAGACACCGGCGCCCGGCCGACCCGTCAGGGTCAGGCGACCGTGGAGCTGGCACTGCTGATGCCGCTGCTGATGGTGGTCGCGCTGTTCCTGGCACAGCTGGCGCTGGCGGCGCGCGATCAGATCATGGTGACCCACGCGGCCCGTGAGGCGGCCCGCGCCGTGGCCGTCGGCAACGATGCCGCCGTGGCACGGTCGGCCGCGCTGGCGGCCGCACGCCTCGACCCGCGGCGCCTGCGGGTACACGTCGAGGAACTGCCGGGGACCGGCAACGTCGCAGTCCGGCTCGACTACCGCTCGCCGGTGCGATTCGCGCCGCTGGGGATCGTGCTGGACGATCTGGTCCTGTCGGGCGAGGCGACCATGCGGAGCGAACGCTGAACGCTCCGCGCCGGACGCTCCGCAGCCGGAGCACCCCGTCCCGGTACTGTGAACGCGAAGGAACCTCGCCCTTCCGGACCCGGGACACTTGCCGATGGCGGCAGCACACGACCGCGGCGACGCGGTGGAAATCAAGATCCCGCCGCGTACCGAGTACGTGGCGATGGTGCGACGCTTCGTCAGCGAGGTCGTGGCCCGGCAGGCCGGGGTGGAGGTGCAGCGGTTGGAGGATCTGCGGGTCGCCGTCTCCGAGGCCGTCACCAACGCCGTCGCCGCCCACGCCGCACGCCGCATCGCCGCGCCGATCAGGATCTGCTGCGTCTCGGCTCCGGGGCGGGTCGAGATCGGCGTCTACGACCGTGGTGGGGGATTCGATCCCGCGACGGTGCCCGAGCCCCTCGATCCGGCCGATCCCAGCAGGTTGGACACCGAGAAGGGCATGGGCCTGTGGCTGATGCGGGTCATGTCCGACGACCATTCCATCGCCACGAGCCGTCGCGGCACCGAGGTGCGGCTGGTGGTGCACACCTCGGCGGGCTAGCCGGCCCGGGCGTCAGCGGTGCACCGGATGGTCACCTCCGGACACCGCACGCGCCGCCGTCCGGCCCCCGTGGTGGGCGGTCGGCAGGGCGGGCGAGCCGCTAGCGTGCCAGAGTCGTCGGGCGAGTTTGTCGGGGAAAGTCATGCCGAGTGACCGGAACATCGAGGGCGACGAGCAGGCGGAACCGCCGGTTCCCGACACGCATGCCCGCGGGGACGGCGAGCACCACGCAGCGGGCTCACCGCCCGACAGCAGCCTGACGTTCATCGGGCGCGACAGCGCCCTGGCCCGCACGGTGGGCCGCCCGCTGCTGCATTTCCTCCACATCGAGACCTCCGGGGGGATCCTGCTCCTGCTCGCCACCGCCGCAGCCCTCATCTGGGTCAACTCGCCCGTCGGAGACAGCTACGCGCACTTCTGGCATACCCCCATCGAGATCACGGTGAGCGACTTCGTTGTCTTCGACGAGGACCTGCACGGGTTCGTGAACGACGCGCTCATGGCGCTGTTCTTCTTCGTGGTGGGCCTGGAGATCAAGCGCGAGTTGGTGACCGGCCGGCTCCGGCGGCCGCGCGACGCGATGCTGCCGGCGGTCGCCGCGCTGGGAGGCATGGTCGTGCCCGCGCTGGTCTACCTGGCGTTCAACCTGGGTGGTGACAATCTGAATGGCTGGGGAGTGCCGATGGCCACCGACATCGCCTTCGCCGTCGGCGTGGTGTCCCTCGTCGGCAAGTGGGTCCCGGGCTGGCTCCGCCTGTTCCTGCTGACACTGGCGATCGTGGACGACATCGGTGCGATCCTCGTGATCGCCATCTTCTACACCTCCGACATCTCGCTGGGATGGCTCGGGCTGGCGGCGCTGCTGTGCGTCCTGATCTCCACCCTGACACGGATCCGCGTGTGGCAGTGGCCCGTCTACATGATCATCGGCGTCTTCGTGTGGTGGGCGACTCTGAACTCCGGCGTCCACGCCACGATCGCGGGCGTCGCCCTCGGGCTGCTGACGCCGGCCAAGCCGCTGCAGCGGGATGTCGATGCCCGGTCGGTGGCCCGCTGGTTGCAGGACAAGTCGACGATCTCGGTCACCGACATCCGGCGAGCCAACTTCGGCATCTCCGAGTCGCGCTCGGTGGCCGAGCGTCTCGAGGTGGCGTTGCACCCGTACGTCAGCTACCTCATCGTGCCGATCTTCGCCCTGGCGAACGCCGGAGTGGTGCTCAGCAGCGACTCGCTGCGCGGCGCGGCCTCCTCGTCGGTCACCATCGGTGTGGCGCTCGGGCTGCTGGTGGGAAAGACCGTCGGCGTCTCGGGATTCACACTGCTGGCCACGAGATTCGGCCTCAGTTCCCTGCCGGCAGGGGTCAGCAGGCTGCACGTCGTGGGGGTGTCGATCGTGGCGGGCATCGGCTTCACCGTTGCGCTGTTCGTGACGGCGCTGGCGTTCGAGGGGTCCGCCGCGGGCGACGAGGCCAAGATCGGCGTCCTGGTCGCCTCCCTGGTGGCCGCCGTCGTGGGGCTGATCGTGCTGCGACTGGCGGGTAGCCGGTCCATTGCCGCGCTGGCGGCATCCGGACGCGCCTAGCCCGTATCTTGCTGCCCATGGCCACCGCCGACGCGCCCAAGCGGGTCGTCATCGTCGAATCACCCACCAAGGCCACGACGATCGCCCGGTTCCTGGACGACAGCTACACCGTCGAGTCGTCCCGCGGCCACATCCGCGATCTCCCGAACAAGGCCTCGGAGATCCCCAAGGCCTACCAGGCCGAGCCGTGGGCGCGTCTGGGCATCGACGTCGAGAACGACTTCAAGCCGCTGTATGTGCTGACCAGCGGCAAGAAGAAGGCTGTGGACTCGCTCAGGAGGCTCGTTGCCACGGCGGACGAGCTGTATCTGGCGACGGACGAGGATCGCGAGGGTGAGGCCATCGCCTGGCACCTGCTCGAGGTGCTCTCGCCGCCACCGCAGGTGACGGTGCGCCGGCTGGTGTTCCACGAGATCACCCCCGACGCCATCCGGGCGGCGCTGGCGAACCCCCGGGACGTCGACCGCCGCCTCGTGGACGCGCAGGAGGCCCGGCGCCTGCTCGACCGCCTGTACGGCTACGAGGTCTCGCCGGTTCTCTGGAAGAAGGTGGCGCCGCGCCTGTCCGCCGGGCGGGTGCAGAGCGTGGCCACCCGGATCGTCGTCGAGCGCGAGCGGGAGCGGATGGCGTTCGTCCCCGCCGGTTACTGGTCGTTGGACGTCACCGCCGCCACGGCCGCCGGGGAGAGCTTCACCATGGCCGCCACCGCGGTCGGCGGCGCCCGTCTCGCCACGGGGCGGGACTTCGGTGCCGACGGGAGGCCCTCGGCGCCCGGTGTCGTCGTGCTCGACGAGGCTGCGGCGCAGCGGCTGGCGGCCGATCTGGACGGCGCGGACGCCGAGGTGGCCTCGGTGGCCTCCAAGCCGTACCGGCGCCGGCCGGCGCCGCCGTTCATCACCTCCACCCTGCAGCAGGAGGCGGGACGTCGCCTGCGTCTCTCGGCCTCGGCTGTCATGCAGGTGGCACAGTCGCTCTACGAGCAGGGCTTCATCACCTACATGCGGACCGACTCGGTGACGCTGGCGGACGTGGCCCTGAAGGCGGCGCGAGCGGAGGTGGCGCGGTGCTACGGCGAGGAGTTCCTACCCTCCGCTCCCCGCCACTACGCCAGCAAGGTGCGCAACGCCCAGGAGGCGCATGAGGCCATCCGACCGGCGGGTGACACGTTCGCCCCGCCCGAGTCGTTGCGGGCGCGGCTCTCGCCCAGCGAGGCCAAGCTCTACGAGTTGATCTGGCGTCGCACCCTCGCCTCGCAGATGACCGACACCACCGGGGAGACCGTCACCATCGAGGCGCTGGCTGCGAGCTCCGGCGGTGCCGAGGTCACCCTGGCGGCCTCGGGCACGGTTATCGCCCACGAGGGGTTCCGGCGGGCCTGGGATCCTGTGCCGGCGCCCGGTTCCGCCGCCAACGGCTCCGACGGCTCCGGTGGCCGCGGCGCGGCGCCGGGCGGCGGCGAGGGGCAGCGGCGCCTGCCGCAGGTTGCCGAGGGAGATCCGCTGGCGCTCTCGGCGCCGGAGGTCGAGAGCCACCGGACCCAACCGCCGGCGCGCTTCACCGAGGCCACCCTGATCCGCCGCCTGGAGGAGCTCGGTGTGGGGCGCCCGTCCACCTACGCCTCGATCATGACGACGATCGCCGACCGCGGCTACGTCCGCAAGAAGGGCACCGCACTGATTCCCACGTTCACCGCCTTCAGCGTGGTGAGCCTGCTGGAGGGCCATTTCGGCGACTACGTGGACTACGCCTTCACGGCGCGGATGGAGGAGGACCTCGACGACATCGCCCGCGGCCGCCAGGAGTCCCTGCCGTGGCTGTCGCTGTTCTACTTCGGCACCGGGGAGCGCCCCGGCCTCAAGACCCGGGTGTCCGACCGCCTCGACGAGATCGACGTGCGGGCGGTGAACGCCGTCGCCATCGGCGCCGATCCGGACGGGCGGCCCATCGAGGCGCGCCTGGGCCGATTCGGTCCGTACGTGACCTGCGGCGACCGGCGCGCCCAACTGCCCGAGGATGTCTCGCCCGACGAGGTGACCGTGGATCTGGCGCTGGAACTCCTCGCCCGTCCCACCACGGGCCGCGAGCTCGGCGCCGACCCGGACTCGGGTCTGCCGGTGACCGCCCGCGACGGCCGCTACGGGCCGTACGTGCAACTCGGACCGCCTCCCACCGATCCCGACGCCAAGGCGGAGAAGTCGGTGTCGCTCCTCAGCTCGATGAGCCTGGAGGAGGTCACACTCGACGATGCGCTGCGGCTGCTCACCCTGCCGCGCACCGTCGGCGCCGACCCGGCCGACGGCGTCGAGATCACCACGCAGACCGGACGGTTCGGGCCCTACCTCAAGAAGGGATCCGAGACCCGCTCGCTGGAGACCGAGGAGCAGATCTTCACGATCGGCCTCGACGAATGCCTGGCCCTCCTGGCGCAGCCGCGCCGCGGGCGGGGCCGGGAGCCCAAGGCGCCCCTGCGGGACCTGGGGCCCGATCCGGTGACCGGCCGGGCGCTCGTGGTCCGCGACGGGCGCTGGGGTCCCTACGTCAGTGACGGGGAGACCAACGCCTCGCTGCGCGCCGGTGACACCCCCGAGGCGCTGACGCCCCAGCGCGCCTCCGACCTGCTGGCGGCCCGCCGTGAGGCTCCGCCGCGTGCCACCCGGAAGGGAGGTTCCGGAGGATCTCGGCGCCGGAAGGGGCCTTCCACCCGTGACGGCTGAGGGGGCGCCGGCGGGGGGTCGCCGCAAATGGGCCGGCTTCCAGCGGCGGGTCTTCGCCACCCCGCAGTTCTTCCGGCTCTGGTCGGCGCAGGTCGTCACCTCCACGGGCGACTGGCTGGGATTCCTGGCGATCTCGGTGGTGGCGGTGCGCCTCGGGGCGGGCACGCCTGAGGCCGCCATCGGCGTGGTGCTGGGTGCCCGCCTGGTGCCGGGCATCTTCTTCTCGCAGGTGGCGGGTGTGCTGGCCGACCGCTTCGACCGGCGCCGGCTGATGGTCGTCTGCGACCTGGCCCGGGCGGGGATCCTGCTGATCGTGCCCCTGGTGAACAGCGTCTGGCAGCTCGTCCTGGTGTCGCTGGCCCTGGAGGCGTTCACGCTGCTGTGGATCCCGGCGAAGGAGGCGTCGGTCCCGAACCTGCTCCCGGCGAAGCACCTGACCACGGCCAACTCGCTGTCGATGTTGGCGACCTACGCCACGTTCCCCATCGCCTCGCTCGTCTACGCCCGGGTCGCCAGCGCGCTGGAGGGCGCCTCGCGGGAGGGCTGGCTGGGGCTGCTCTACCCGGACCAGCAGGGGCCCATCTTCTACCTCGACGCGCTGACCTTCGTGGTGTCCGCGGCGCTGGTGTTCTCGTTGCCGCTCCGCCACCATCGTGACCCCGACCGTTCCGAGCGTCTGGCGCTGCGGTGGGAGGGGGTCTTCCGCGAGTACCGCGAGGGGTGGCGCTACGTGGTGGTGAACCCCACGGTGCGCTCGGTCAACATCGGCCTGGCGACCGCCCTCATCGGTGGCGGGATGCTGATCCCCCTCGCCCTGGTGTACGCCATCGAGGTGCTGCGGGTCGGCGAGCAGGGCTTCGCGGACATCGTCACCGCGCTGAGCGCCGGGGTGGGCGTGGGCGTCCTGATCCTCTCGCTCCTGCAGCGGCGCGTCCACAAGCACCGGGTGTTCGCCCGCTCGGTCACCGGGGCGGGCGCGTGCCTGCTGGTGGCCTCGTCGCTGGGGTCGCTGCCGTGGGTGATGCTGGTGGCCGGTGCGGTGGGGGTATGCGCCGGGGGGATGTACGTGCTGGGCTTCACCCTGCTGCACGAGCACACCGCGGATGAGGTGCGGGGAAGGGTGTTCGCCGGGCTGTACTCCATCGTCCGTCTCTGCGTCGTGCTGGCGCTGGTGGTGGGCCCGCTGCTGGCGGCGGCCTTCGACCGCGTCTCCGAGGTGCTGTTCGACCGCTCGATCGACATCGGCATCGTCGTCGTGGAATTGCCGGGCGTGCGCCTGACGCTGTGGCTGGCCGGGTTGACCGTCATCGTGGCCGGGCTGCTGGCCCGCCGCACGCAGCGTGCGGTGGCCGCCGCCCGCTCCGACGGCCCCGCCGGCGACGAGTCTCTGGGAGACTGACGAGCGATGGCAACTGCGCCCGAGCGAGGCGACTTCGTGGTCTTCGAGGGCGGCGAGTCGGTGGGCAAGTCCACCCAGGCCGCTTGGCTGGCGACCCGCCGGGGGGCCGATCTGACCTTCGAGCCGGGCGGCACCGGGCTGGGTCGGGAACTGCGCAGGCTGCTGCTGGGCGAGACCGGCGTGCGCCTGGACGTTCTCAGCGAGGCGCTGCTGATGGCCGCCGACCGGGCACAGCACGTCGCGGAGAGCATCCGTCCCGCGCTGGAGGCCGGCCGGGACGTCGTGTGCGACCGGTACGTCGGCTCGTCGCTGGCCTACCAGGGATACGGGCGGGGGCTGGACGTCGATGCGGTCCGGGCGCTGTCGGAGGTGGCCACCGGTGGCCTGTGGCCCGACCTGGTCGTCCTGCTGGACATGGATCCGCAGCGGGCACGCGCCCGGGCCGGCGGCGGGTCGGACCGCTTCGAGGCACTGGGCATGGACTTCCACCTGCGGGTGCGCGCCGGCTACCTGGAACTCGCCGCGGCCGACCCGGCGCGCTGGGCGGTCATCGACGCCGATCGGCCGGCCCGCGACGTGCGCGACGACATCGCCGCACTGGTGGCCGACCGGCTGGGTTGGTCGTGACGGACCGGCCTCCGGTCCTGTTCGGCGGTTGGGAGGAGTCCGAGTCCGCGGCCGACCCTGCGCCTCCGGGGGGCTCGGCCGGATCGGCCGGCACAGCGGGCGGGACACCAACCGAAGCCCCCGCGGGCGAGGCGTCTCCCTCCGGCGAGGCGGTCCCCGTCTGGCCGCCGCTGCTCGGCGGCGGGGCGGGACTGCGCCAACTGGAGGCCGCACTGGCGGCGCCCGTGCACGCCTACCTGCTGGTCGGCACGGTGGCCGGCGACAAGCGCGCCGTGGCCCGGGCGTTCGCCGGCGAGCTGCTGGCAGCCGCCGAGTCGGCGCGAGCGTCGACTGGATCGTCGTCGCCGCAGGCGGGGTCGGCCGAGCGGCACCGGGACAGGGCGCGCCGGGCCGTCCATCCCGACGTCGTGCTCGTGGAGCCGGAGGGTCGGGCAGTGCTGGCGGCCGAGGCCACGGCGATCATCACCGAGGCGGCTCGGCGCCCGTTGGAGGGTGCCGGCAAGGTGATCATCTGCGACCGGTTCCACACGGCTTCGCCGGCTGTGGCGGCGAGCCTGCTGAAGACCGTCGAGGAGCCGCCGCCGGGCACCACCATCGTGTTGCTCGCCGACGATGTCCCGCCCGGCCACATCACCGTGGCCTCCCGCTGCGTGACCGTCCGCTTCCCGGCTCCCTCGCCCGAGGAGGTACGTGAGTGGGTCGTCCGGTCCGGCGTGCCGTCCGACGTGGCCGGTCGGGCGGCACGCGCCCTCGGGTGCGATCCGGGCCGCGCCGGCGACCTGGTCGCCGGTGGCGATCTGGCCGAGCGCCTCGAAGCCTGGTGGTCGATCCCCGAGCGGCTCGACGGCACGGGGGCCCGGGTCGCGGCGCTGGTGGACGGTCTGCGGGCGCTCATCGACTCGGTCGACGGGGCGTCCGGCACGGCTTCCGGCGCGGCGCCCGACCCGGTGGGGTCCGCCGCTGCGGATCCCGATCCGGAGGACGCGGCAGTTACCGGCGACGGTTCCCCCGGTGCGACCGGCCGGGCCGAGCGTCAGCGGAGCGATCGCCGCCGGCGTCGGGCTCGCGAGGCCGAGTTGCGGTTCGGCTTCGCTGTGCTGGCCGAGCGCTACCGCGAGCTGCTGGACGTCGCGGCCGGCGACCCTGGCTCAGCCACGGCTGCTCCCGCCCTGCCGGCAGCAGCGGTCGCCGAGGCGCTCAGCCTGCTCGGGGAGTCGACCGCCGCCCTGGTGCGCAATCCCGACGAGAAGCTGCTGTTGCAGAACCTGCTACTGCACCTGCCCCGCCTCGGGCCTCTTTGAGTGCAGCGCCCGGCCGGAGCGTTCGGCGGACGCGGGTATCCGGTCCGTGGCGGCCCGGTCGGGGGCGGCGGTGGCCGTCGTCGGGAGCGTCTGGCGAAATCGCTCCGCCGGCCGGCCCCCGGCGCCCCCTCCCTCGGTTGTGGCGTCGGCCCGGTCGCTCAGGTCGAGGTGCGGCGGCGCAGCACCTCGAAGAGGGCGACCGCGGTGGCGGCGCTCACGTTCAACGCGTCCAGCCGGCCCGTGACCGGGATGCGGGCGGTCACGTCGCAGCGCCTGCGTACGAGGCGGGAGAGGCCGCGCCCTTCTGCGCCGAGTACCAGTGCGAGCGGCGCATCGGCGATCGGCAGTTCCCAGATCGTCTGGTCCGCAGTGACGTCCAGCCCTACCGACCAGACGCCCAACTCGGAGAGTGTCGCCAGCGCCGTGGGGATGCCGCTCACCGGGGCGAACCGGAGGTGCTCGATGGCGCCGGCGGCTCGTTTGGCGACCGTCGGGGTGATCCGGGCGGCCCGGTGGCGCGGCAGCACGACGCCCGTGACCCCGGCGCACTCGGCGGTGCGCAGGATCGCGCCGAGGTTGCCCGGGTCGTTGACACCGTCCACGACCAGCAGAAGAACCGGCGGAGCGCCGGCCTCGGTCGCGGCGTCAGGCGGCACGTCCTCGTGCTCGCCTGCCGCACCCTGTTGCTCCTCGGGGATCTCCTCGTGGGGCTGCTGGCGAGGCTCCTGGGGGATCTCCTCCGCGGTCTCCGTGTCCACCTCGGACTGCGACGGCGTGCGGCGCTCGGTGTGCGCGGCCCCGGCGGACAGGTACAGGCGGTCGGAGTCGCCCGGTGACCCCTCGCCCCCCAGGCCCGCCACGAGTTCCTCGACGGCGAATTCGCGCAGCGGGGCGGCGAACGCCACCACGCCCTGCGGCGCGTCGGTGGCGGCCATCTGATCGAAGCGACCGCGCGGCAGTTCGCGGATGTCCACACCGGCCTCGTCGGCCAGATCGATGATGTCGTCCAGCATCGATGACTCGTCCTGATCGGCGGCGAGGACCACCTGCCGGACGGGTCGCGTGCCCGCCAGGAGCAGTTCCTTGACGGCATGCCGGCCCTCGACCCTGTCGCCGCCGAGACCGCGCGTCTCGCCGCGGTCCTGATCGCGGCGGCGCACCGGCGTGGTGCCTCGCTGCCCGGGACCCCGATCGGGGCCGCCGCCCCTGCCCTTGGATCCGCGGTAGTCGCCGCGGCTCTGCGGGCCGCGCCCGCCGCCTCGTCCTCGGCCGCCGCGGTCGTCGTCCCAGTTTCGTTGCCCGCCACCGCGTCCGCCGCCGCCTCCTCGGCCGCCGCGGTCGTCGTCCCAGTTTCGTTGCCCGCCGCGTCCGCCGCCGCCCCCAGGGCCGCGTCCGCCGCCTCGTCCTCGGCCGCCGCGGTCGTCGTCCCAGTTTCGTTGCCCGCCGCGTCCGCCGCCGCCCCCAGGGCCGCGTCCGCCGCCTCGTCCTCGGCCGCCGCGGTCGTCGTCCCAGTTTCGTTGCCCGCCGCGTCCGCCGCCGCGTCCGCCGCCGCCTCCAGGGCCACCGCGCCCGCCGCCTCGTCCTCGGCCGCCGCGGTCGTCGTCCCAGTTTCGTTGGCCGCCGCGTCCGCCGCCGCCCCCAGGGCCGCGTCCGCCGCCTCGTCCTCGGCCGCCGCGGTCATCCCAGTCTCGTTGCCCGCCGCGTCCGCCACCCGGTCCGCGTCCGCCACCCGGTCCGCGTCCGCCGCCGCCGGGTCCGCGTCCGCCGCCGCCGGGTCCGCGCCCGCCGCCGCCGGGCCCGCCCCGGCCACCTCGACCGCCTCCCGACTGGCCGCCAGCCGACCCGGCTGGGCCTCGGGGGTGCGGAGGTGGTGCGTCGTCCATCCGCGCAACCCTACGAGGCAGCCGTGGGTTTGCGCCGCTCCGCCTCTGCGCCGCCCGCGGAGCCACGGGCCGTCAGAACAGGATCGCCACCGCCCAGCAGGCGATGCCCTCGCCTCGGCCCAAGGCGCCGAGCGATTCGGCTCGCGTGCCCTTGACGGTCACCGGGGCGCCCGCCGCATCGCTGAGACGGGCCTGCATCTCGGCGCGGCGGGGGGCCAGCTTGGGACGTTCGGCCACGACGCTGCAGTCGATGTTGCCGATCCGCCGGCCGGTCCGGCCCACGCGCTCGGCCGCCTCGGCCAGCAACGCGAGACTGTCGGCGCCGCGCCAGCGTTCGTCGTCGTCGGGGAAGAGGCTGCCGATGTCTCCCAGCCCGGAAGCGCCGAGGATGGCATCGCAGCAGGCGTGGGCGACGGCGTCGGCATCGCTGTGGCCCTCCAGACCCCGCTCACCCGCGAACAGCACCCCGCCGAGCACGAGCCGTCGCTCAGGATCGTCGCTGAACCGGTGCACGTCGAAGCCGATCCCGACGAGCGGCGCACCGGGTGACGGCGCGGGCGCCCGCGCCGCCAGCAGCGCCTCGGCCACGTGCAGGTCCCCGGGCGTGGTGATCTTGAGGTTGTCCCGCTCGCCTTCGACGAGCTGGACCTTCCCGCCGGCGGCCTCGACGAGCGTGGCGTCGTCGGTGGCCTCGCCGCCCGCGGCGTGGGCGCGGCGCAGCAGGTCGGCCCGGAAGGCCTGCGGCGTCTGCACGGCACGCAGCCGCGAGCGGTCCAGCGAGCCGTCGTCGGTGTGGCGGATGGTGTCGGTCACCGCGATGGCCGGCACCGCACCGTCGGCACCGTCGACCACGGCGGCCGTGACCGCCGCGAACAGCGCGCCGCCGGCCAGAGGCCGCGCCGCGTCGTGGACGATGATCACATCGGCGTCGTCGGGCGTGGCGGCGATGCCGGCACGCACCGACTCCGACCGGGTGGCGCCGCCTGCGGTCACGAGGACCCGGGGAGGTTCGGTCGGTGCGGAGCCAACTTCGTCATGCCGGCGGGGGCCGGAATCCATGCTCTGGCCGGCACGACCTTCGGAGTCCACCAGCACGCCGCCGGATCCCGATTCCGGCAACGCGCCCGGATCCCCGCGCAGGAGCTGGACCTGTTCGGGCGCGGCCACCACCACGACGCCACGACTCGCCCCGGCGGCGGCGTCGAAGGCCCAGTCGATGACGCGACGCCCGGCGAGGGGCTGCAGCTGTTTGGGTGCTCCGAAGCGCCGGCCCTCCCCGGCGGCGACGAGCACGGTCCAGACGACGGCGCCGCCGCGGAACACGCCCTGAGTCACGCTCATTAGCATGGCGCTCGTCATGGTCGACGCCAAGTTGCTCTCGCAGACGGAGATCTTCGAGGGCATCGACGAGGAGCTCCTGGCCGACGTTGCGGACTACGCCGTCCGCCGCACCCTCGCGCGCGGCGACACCCTGTTCACGATGGGCGATCTCCCCGACGCCATGTACGTGGTGCTCTCGGGCCGGATCGCGATCGTCGCCACCGCAGCCGACGGCCGGGACTCGGTGATCTCGCTGATGGAGGAGGACGACCTGTTCGGTGAGATGGGCCTGTTCGACGGACGTGGCCGCTCCGCCAGCGCCCGCGCCCTCGAGATCAGCGAGGTCCTGGCCGTGCCGTACGGCCCGGTCCGCCGGCTCTACGAGGAACGCCCCGACCATCTGTGGCGGGTCGTGTCCATGCTGGTGCGACGCCTGCGCGCGGCCGGCGCGGCGCTGACCGACGCGGTGTTCCTCGACGTGGTGGGACGCACCGCCAAGCGCCTGCTGGGCTTCGCCGGCGATGACGACGTCTTCGTGCTGCCGGTCACCCAGGAGGAGCTGGCGGCGATGGTCGGCGCCTCGCGGGAGCGGGTCAACAAAGCCATCTCGCAGTTCGTGCGTCTCGGCTGGCTGGATCGCTCGGGCAGTCGCTATGTCATTCGCGACCGGCGGCAGTTGACGCTGCGCAGCCGCTAGCGGCGCAGGACCCATGGGCGACGTCCTGGCGCTGGCCTTGAGGGCTGACGGACGGACTGCAACCTCAGAGTCCGAGCAGGTCGGCGATCAATTCTCGAATCTGACCCAGCACAACGGGCCCGACGTTCGCGCCTGCCGTCTCGACGATGCGGTCGACGCTGACGGTTGTCGGCAGATGGGCCGCGGCGACGCCGAACCCACCGATTTCAACCTCGCTCAACCATCCACGCCGCGTCGTGGTACAAGGTACGACCAGGATTGCGTGTTGTCGGAATTCGAGCACATCATCGGAGGTGACGACGACCGCCGGGCGGACGAAACCCGGCTCGCCCCGCGCCGGCGTCCCGAAGTCGCAGCGGACGACGTCACCTGCTCGCATCGGCCACGTCGCCTGCTGAGGCATCCAGCACGGCCTCCTCGTCGGCGTCGAGCGGGGCGCTCGCGAGCTGAGCCCCGATGATGCGTCGACGTTCCCGCCGGATCAGCTTCTCCAGCTGCGCGTCGAACGTGAGTCCTTCGCGATCGGCGAGCTGCCGCAAGGCGTCCCGTGTCCGAACCGAGACCTTAATGGTAGTCGAATCAGACATACCCAACAGTATACTCAGCGGGCAGCGATGTCCGGGCTCTCCGAGTCTTGGTCGCGGGTTGAGCACCGTGAGCCCGCCGCCGCGGTCAGGCTGATCCTCGCCACCGAATTCGGCACAGCGGATTCGTCGAGCCCCACCGCGCCGGCGACCGGTCCGAACGACCGGTATCGTTGTCGTGGAGACCGCCGATGCCGACGGAGCGTGAGATGCCGGAGCAATACAGGCTGCCATACACGCTGCGGGGGCCGAGTGCCGAGACCGAGAACATGTTCTTGGCGGAGGTGCCGGTGCTGCCGGGCTGCCGGGCATGGGGCGCCACCCCCGAGGAGGCCCTGCACAACCTCGACGGGGTGGCATCGGAGTTCGTCGCCTCCTACAAGCACCACGGGGACGAACTCCCCGAAGGCATCGTCAGCGTCGGCGAACTCGTGATAGCGGTGTGACCCACCGGGAACTGACGAGGAAACTCCGGCTGCTCGGATGTGAGTTCGACCGCCAGGCGCGAGGCTCCCACGAAATCTGGCGCAACCCCGCCACCGGCGGTCGCACCACGATCCCGAACTGGGGTGGTAGAGACCTGCGAGCCGGCACCATCGGAGTCATCCTGCGAGACCTCGGAATCGACAGGGCCACCTTCGAACGAATCTGACCCTGACGCTGGAGCCGGCGTGGCCGCACGGCCTCTGCCCGGAGACGTCCGGTTGGAGTTCGACCGTCGCCAACTGCAATCGGGCCGGGCAGCAGTACATGTGCATCTCCACGCCAACTCGCCCGAACTTGCGTGGGTCTACGGGACCAGTGTCCAGCCGGCTCCAGATCCGCACGCGCTTCACCTCTCCGCCAGCGGGCGGCTTTCCGGCTGACGTTGGAGGAGTTCTTGCTATTTCTCGATCGGGAGGTGTTGTTCAACGATTGGAAGGACGGCTGGAAGCCGAAGCTGATCCGATCGCTCGAGGCCTCGGAACGCCTGCAAGCCCGATCAACGGCTCGGCAGTTCCCCGACGAGCCGTCGGCGCACTCGAGGCGCTCGGCTACAGCGTGACTGCGCCTACCGCCGACGCCTCCGGCTGAACTCGGTTAGCAGCGCTGGAATCGCTTCGGCAGCTCAGCGCTGTCCAGGATTGGACCGGACTCTTCCCTTCAACTCTTTTGGCAGTGCCTTGCTGTGCACGACGACGAGTTTCTTGTTGGCGCGGGTGAGACTGGTGTAGAGCGAACCGTGACGGCCGACGTTCTTCTGGAAGTCGCCCGGCTCGACGACCACGACGCCGTCAAACTCCAGGCCTCGGGCTTGGACCGCCCGGATGATCCTGAGGCGTCCCCTGTAGGTGGGCTCGGCGTCCGATGCAGGGCCAGCCGGGAGCGCGAATGTCGTTCGGCTACCGGTTCGCGGCGGTCGCCGCCATCCACTCTCCAGGAAGTACTGCCGCATCCTGTCGGCATGATCCTGGCTCCAGACGATCACGGCAATGAGACCATCGTCGAACTCCTCGGTGAGCGCTCGGGCTTCGGCCTCGACGCTCTCGATGACCTGTTGCGGCGTGAAACGACGGACAACTTCAACCGAACCTCGCGACCCGCTGCGCAGCGTTCGGTGCCGCCGCTCGCGGCGCGGTAGGAGCCACCCTGCATAGCGAACGTAGGGACACCTCGCCAATCTCCGCGGCATCACTGCCGGCCGTCGGATCTGGGTCATCGGCTTGGGCAGAGGCGACCGTGGCCGGAGGTGGAGATTCCATGGGCGGTCTACCGCGGGCGGGCGCCGGCGTCCGAGGCGCAGAGCGCGTAGGCGGAGGGGCTGGGATTGTCGGCGCGTCGGTCCCCGGCCGGAAGACGGAGTGCCGGTCCGTACCTGATTCGAGATCGTCAACGAGTCCGACGACTTCGTCGCCGCGGGCCGAGAAGGTTCGGCGCCCTAGCAGGGTCTTCGGATCCGGGGCAGTTCGAGGATCCGGGACACTTCGTGGATCCCAGCCCCGACCGTCGAAGAGCAATCCGGCCAGAGGGGCGGCCCAACTCACCACGAGAACTCGGCCGTTCGCCACATGAGCGGGCGCGACGTAGAAGTCCCGGAGGTCGGGCTCCTCGCAATCGAGGGCAACGCGGCCGATCAGGGCGCCGGAACGCTTGGCCGCAACTTTGGGCCCGGCTCCTCCCCAAATGACGTTGGCCGCCATCCCGACTGTCGCCACCTTTGTGGCGGCCTTGCCCCAGTCTTCCTTCAACTGTCTCAGGTAGGTCTCGTTGATCGCCCGCTCAGCAGCAAGCGTGTCGTCGTATTCGAAGTGCGCGCTCACCGCACCACCTCCATCGAGCAGAGGGCGATCTCCTCCAGCGAGAGCGATCCGGCTCTCGCTTCGTCCAGTTGGCGTCGGGCCTCCTCGTACCGGTGTTGCTGATTGTCGAGTTGGCTCTGGAACAGCCGGATGATCTCCGGCTTGGGTTCTTCGCCGAGCGTCTCGATGCGCTGGGTGATTCCCGCGATGCGCCGCCGGTGGGTTTCTTCAAGACTGATCTGTCGCGCCTCCACCAGCCGGCTGTTCTCAGCTCTTCGCCGGTCATCCTCCTCGGTGTGCCTGCGGCTGAGTTGGTCTGCGCAGGCCAGCACATGCCGGGAGTCCCAGTCCATCGCTTCGCCCGAGTTGCGTTCGAGGCCGGCCTCGGCAAGCGCTGCGAGAAGCGCCGCGCCCGGTTTCTCACCGACTGGCTCACTGTCACCGGTCACTGCGGCAGTCCAGAGTTCGGTTGCCGGGCGGATGCCATTCCAGCGTGCAACAGCGACGAGCACGAGATAGCGACCCGGCGGAATGGCAGACGTTCGAATCCGGACCGCTCCGTACGGGGCTCGCCTGGTGCCGGGGACGCGCAACGCCGCGCGTGCGAGCGGGTGGGTGGCGTTCAGCAGATCGGCTCCTCGGCGTCGTGCGGTCTCCTGGTCGAGACAGAGGGTTATCTCGTTCTCGTTCCGGAGATCAGCATGGAGCGACGTGATCTCGCTGAGCGATCGTTCACGGTCGGCTTGTACGCCGAGAAGGTTCTCGGCCAGTGTGGCGTTGCCCGTGAGATGCAGCCATGGCCCGCTGTCGGCGCGCCGGCAGACCGCGCCGGGTGCTGAGGCCGCCCAGTCCTCCAGAAGCCAAACGAGTTCGGGCTGACCGACGTATCGGCCCTTCGTCCGCACCTCGTTCTCGAACCCGTCTACTTCGGCATTGTCCAGAACGTTGAGCAGGTCGGCCGCGTCCTCCACGTCCTTGCGGATGCCGGCCTTGAATTCGATGGCCGTCAGGGCTTGATCGATCTTCCGATTGCGCTCCTCGGAGGAGAGCGTGAAGTCGAACATCGCTCGTCGGAGGTTCGGCAACTCAGCGCGCAGGATGGGTTCCAGTTCGCCGATCGATGCGGTGAAGACTCCGATCCGTTCATGGACGCGGGCGATGATGTCGGTCTCGATCGTGCCGGGCGTGCGGAAGTTGAGGATGTGGATCTTCTCCTCCTGCTGCCCGAACCGGTCGATCCGGCCGATCCGTTGCTCCACTTCCATGGGATTCCAGGGCAGGTCGTAGTTGACAACTGCAGAGCAGAACTCGAAGTCGAGACCCTCGCCGGCTACCCGCGTTGCCAGCATGACGTCGAAGTCACCGTCGCGAAAGCGCCTGATGACGCCACGCCGTTCCGCCTGCGGCACGCCGCCGTGCAACACGCAGGTTCGGAACTGTCCGCCGAGTCGATCGCCGAGATACGCGACGGCGGGTCGGGAGAACGTGAACACCAGCACCTGGCGTCCTCGCCCAACCATGTCCGCAAGTGCCCCGATGAACTCGTCGAACTTTGTATCGATGTCGCCGAGAGTGCGCGCTGCGCTCACCACCTCCTCCGGAGGTGTGTCCCAAGCGTGTGGGTCGAAGGCGTCACCGTCCGGTCTGGTGGCATCGTCGTCCTCTGAGTTGCCTGTGTCGTCGAACGCACCGTCCTCGTCTCCCCAAGACCGGTGTCCGTCGCCGCCATTCATGGAGAGGATCTGACGCTTCGCGGCCTGGAGGCAGGATCCGGCGAGGCGTAGGGGCATCTGCCCGATGAAGTAGACGGGCATGTTTCGTACCTCGGCCCGTCTGCACTGCCACTCATAGATCGCGTCGTAGAGCTTGCGTTCCGCTTCGGTCAGCATCACGTCGACGACGTCGGCGTCGCGGACCGTCTTGTCCTCGTCGACTTCGGTCTTGCGGGTTCTCGTCACAACACTCGACAACGTGTTCAAGTCGGCTAGCAGCCGAGTGGCCTCCGCCTTCTCCGGAGGTCGCAGGTTCCGCAGTGCCAGGATCTCGTCGAGCCGGTGGTACTCGGGCCGATCGGTGACCGGCCGTCCGAAAGTCATGTCTTGTATCGACCGCAGCCAGGCCTGCCGGTGCTGGTTGGGAGTGGTGTCATCAGCCAGGGAGGCTGATACTCGATTGAGGACGGCGTTCGGCTCCAGCCGTGTCTGCAGTGCGTAGCGGTCGTCGAATTCGTCGGGGTTCAGCAACTCGAGCAGGTTGAACAGGTCGTTGTTGCCGAGGTTCAGCGGTGTCGCCGAAAGGAACAACAGGGTCCCTGCCCAGTCGCTCAGTTGGGTACCCAGCGCGTGGCTGCGGGTCCCGAGGTTTCGCAAGGCATGCGCCTCGTCCACGATGATCAGATCGAAGTGAGGGGCGAGGCTGTTCAGCCGGTCCAAGCCGTCCCAGATGCGGAGACGCTCCAGCGAGCACACCGCGCGGAACCTTGCTGGAACGCGGTCGGTCTCGAACTGCTCTAGCAGATCGTCGAGCAGAGTGGCGTCCAACCTGGCCGTCTCGAACCCGAAACGCTCGGACATCTCTTGGCGCCACTTGTCCACGAGACCCGACGGGCAGACCACGAGAACCCTGTCTGCTTGCCGGCGTGCGTCCAACTCGGTCCAGATGAGGCCCGCTTCGATCGTCTTGCCGAGACCTACCTCGTCGGCGATCAGCATGCTCGCGCGTCCTGTGCGAAGCAGTTTCATGACCGGACGGAACTGATATGCCCGGAACACCGTCCGGGTTGCCCCGAATGAGTAGACGGTGTCGGTGAGGTGCTCGTCCAGTTTCGCCCGCGTGAGCGTGGCTGCGATCTCCCTCATCCCACCCGGAGGTCGCTTCACCCAGTCCAAGGGGTCATCGTCGACATGCGCGTGAGAGAGCCCACCCTCCCGAAACGTCTGCAGCTTGCCGTCGAGTCGTACCCGGTAGCGCCATTCGCCGCCGGCGAATACGCGGGAGCGCACGGATGTCTCTCGTCCGCCGGGCACCGTGATGACCGCTGCGCCCTTGGCGAACGCGGGTCGCGGAATCGGTTGAGCCTCGGTCCAGAGATGTTCGAACCAGGCGTTTGCGCGATCGAGGAAGGTATTACCGCCGGGCGTGGCGTCGCCGCGTTGCGGGCCTTCGGGGGAAGCGCCGGAGGTGACCAGCATCACGACGCAGCTGAAGGGGGTGCGGAATCGATAGTTCCCGGTAGGAAGCGATTCTGGAGCATCCCGCTCGTGCCGATGTCGGCAATCGGCCACCTCCTCGATGCCGTGGGGTAGCCCTTCACCATCGCCGAGCGGACCACCGATCAGCAGTAGCCGAGCGGCTGGAGACGTGCCCAGAAATATCGAGGCGTCTGCCAGCACCGGGTGGTATTCGAAGTCGTGTTCGCCGGAGTTCACCGGGGTCTGTCTCCCGTAGCACGGGTTGATTTGGCCGACCGGGAGCCCCGTCACCGGGGGCTCTTCGCGGAGCACGCCGAATGCAAGATAGTCACTCTCGCCGCTGCCTGTGGGATGTCCGGCATTCCTGCTCATCGGGTGATGTCGGTCCGGAAGGCCGTCACCATCTAGCCGTTCGGCGTTAAGTGTCGATGAGCCTCGGCTGGGTTGCCGGTGGTCAGGGTGGTGTGGGTCAGTCCGACCCGGCGGGCGCGGTGCGGCGGGTTTGCTGCCGTTGGTGTGTTCGGTCGCGTTTATCACTCCTGCCTCCTTGTGCTGCTCGCCGCCGGCCCTCTAACAGAGCAGTGGGCCGGCTGCTGGCTATCGCCTAGGTTTCTGTGCTAATAACTCTAACCTATCACAAGGTATTTGTCAACGCGACAGAAAGTAGCTATTCTGGGGACGTGTCTCCCGCCTCGAAGCAACCTGTCGACGCTGCAGCCGAATCTCGTCCAGCGGGCTACGACCCCCATGCCTTCGTGCCGTTCGCCGTGACGGTTGACATCGTGCTGCTGACGGTCGTGGAGCGTCAGTTGAAGGTGCTGCTGATCGAGCGGGGCAAGCCGCCGTACGAGGGGGCTTGGGCCCTGCCAGGGGGGTTCGTTCAGCCCGACGAGGACCTCGGCGAGGCGGCGGTCCGGGAACTGTTGGAGGAGACCGGGATCAGCGCCGAGCCAAGCGGCCTGCTGCAACTCGGCGCCTACGGGCAACCGGAGCGGGATCCGCGGATGCGGGTGGTGACCGTGGCGTTCGGGGCGATCGTGCCGCGGCTCACCGAGGTGCCCCGGGGCGGTAGCGATGCCGCCCATGCCGCGCTGGTGCCGGTGGCCGAGCTGCAGAGCAACCGGCTACCTCTGGCGTTCGACCACCGCCTGATCGTCGACGATGCCGTGGCCAGGCTGCGGGCTGGACTCGACACCGGCGACTTGGCTGCCAGCTTCTGTCCGCCCGAGTTCACCATCCGGGAGTTGCGGGAGGTCTACGAGGCAATCCTGCAGACCGAACTGGACTCCGGCAACTTCCAGCGCAGGGTCACGCAGCGCGAGGGTTTCCTCACGCCCACCGAGCGCCGCGTCGTGCCGGGCGAGCAGGGAGGCCGGCCCGCCGCGCTCTGGCGGGCAGGCGAACCGGAGGGTACCGAGTAGTCGAGCGGTCCAGCCCGCGTGCGGAGGCTGTCGCGCCACTGGGCTGTGGATCCCGGCCTCCGCCGGGATGACGGAGAGAGCGCCAGGGCGTGCTCAGGTGCGGCGGAGGAGGTCGGTGAAGTTGCCGACGGTGGGATGCGAACTCGGTGTGCCGGAGGGATCCGTTGCGGGCACGCCGAAGAGTCCGGTCGACATGCCCAGTGAGCGGGCCGCGTCGAGCGTGTGGGCATCGTGGTCGATGACCAGGCAGTTGGCGAAGGGGATCTCCGCAACCCGGCGCAGCATCTCGAACACTCCCGGGTCGGGTTTGCGGATCCCGATGTCGCTGCTGACGACCCACGGCGACACGGCCTCGAAACCCGTCCACGCCCGCAGGCGCCACGACCAGTCGGCGACGTCGTTGGTGACACAGGCCACCCCGATGTCTCGGCGGAGGAGCGCTCGGACGAACTCGGCTGCACCGGGGGGCACGGACATCCGGCCCGTGTAGGGGCCATGGGTCCAGGTGGGCGTTCCGGTCAGGCCGCAGGACTCCCACAACTGATCGGGGGTGAGGCGACCGAGGGTGGCGAGGCGGTACGACTCGCGGATCTCGGCGGGGGAGGCGGTCGCCCCGGCCTGCTGCACGAACGGCACCAGCAGCTCACTGGCCGGGTCGGCCGGCTGGAACAGCACACCCCAGCCGCCGATGACGACGAGCCTCAGGGCACGCGACGGCGGGGCAGGCGCGGCGTCCGCGCCGTCGGAGTCGGCTTCGCTCTCGGCCTCGTCGGATTCCGTCGGCTCGTCGTCCTCGGCCTCGTCGTCGGGTTCTGCGGGCTCGTCGCTCTCGGCCTCGTCGTCGGGCTCTGCGGGCTCGTCGCTCTCGGCTTCGTCGTCGGGTTCTGCGGGTTCGTCACTCTCGGACTCGGCCTCCTCGGGCCTTGGCGGTTCGTCGCTCGCCGGCTCGGCAGGCAGGATCTCGTCGGGCTCTGCCGGCTTGTCCGGCCCGGCTTCGTCGGGTTCGGCCGTTGCCGCCGGCTCGCCGCGCTCCGCCGTCCCGTCGGGCGCGGGTTCGGCCGCTGCCGCCGGTTCGTCGAACGCCAGCGGCTGCTCTGCCGGCACCCAGCCGACGATCGGCGCCACCTCGTCGGTCGCGGGCTCCTCGGGCGCCGCAACCTCGTCGGCCTCCGCCGGTTCGTCCGGCGGCGGGGTCATCGCCTCCGACCCCTCCGGGCCAGCGGCCGCGGCGCCGGTCTCCGGCCCGACGCCGGGGATCTCCTCACCCGATGCGGTCCAGTCGCGCGATGCGGTCCAGCCGCCCGATGCGGTCCAGTCGCCCGGGGAGGCACCGGCAGGAGTCGGGTCCTCGATGTCGCCGGCCAGGTCCTCGAACCCTGCATCGGCCAGTTCGCCCCAGTCGACGTCGTCACCGGCGGCTGCGGTCGGATCAGCCCCGGCCGCCCCCCACGGGATCCCCGTCCCGGGCGGCTCTCCGGCGCTCGGGGCGGCGCGCTCGCCGGCTACGGCGGCAACGACCGTGGGAATCTGCTCGCTGTCGGCCTTGGCCATGAGGGCGCTCGCCCTCCGTTTGCGGACGCGCCTGATGTACCACCACCCCAGCACGTTCAGCAGCAGCGCCAGCACGAACAGCGCCGCCGCCGCCAACCCCACGAGCCGCAGCGTCTTGGCGGTGGTGTTCTCCTCGCGCGCCGCCATGCGGACCGTCACCGGCGAGGAGTCCTCGCTGAGAGCCGTCCACGTGAAGTCGCCGTCGCCGGCGGTCAAGTCACCCGGCAGGTCGATGCTCAGGCGAACGGTGAGCCCCTCCAGGGGCACGTTCCCGCCGAAGTCGCCGACGGCCCCCCGCACCCGCTCGCCCAGTCCCTGGTTGAAGGCCAGAGTGTCGAACAGTTCCGGCAGCGCCGCGGCGGGATCCACCTGGCCCGCCACCTCCCAGGTCTGCTCGGCGAACTCGGTCCGGCGGCGCAACTGGAAGCCGTCGAAGACGTCCGGTCCGGCGATCTCCGCCAGCACCGTCGGGAGTTCCTCGGCGCTCCCGAAGTGCTTGGTGGCCCGCACCCACAGCAGATTGTCGGCCTCGCGGGCCGGTCCGGTCACGTCCCAGCCGGCGAGTGCCAGGTCCTGCAGGTCGAGCTGGGAGGCGAGGTCGCCGAGTGCATCGGCAGCGGCACGGTCGAGGCTGATCCCCACCGCCACCGTGCCCGAGCCGTTCTCGGCCACGTCGACGTCCACCCCGACACCCACCTCGCAGGCGGACGTCGCCAGCAGGGCCCCGGCCAGCGTGATTCCCAGCAGCAGCCGTCGCATGGCGCGGCCACGCGCGCGGGTGCCGCGGGCCTGCGGGCGAGCGTGCAGGCCGCCGGACCTGCCGGCGAGCCCGTGCCGGAGTCGCACGGTCAGTGGGCGACCATCTCCTCGACAGCGGGCGGGGGTTCGAAGCCTTCGACGGCCTTGAAGATGATACGTCGCTTCGGCGAGCCGTCGGGGTTGGTGGCGTCCCCGGTGTCCTCGGCGGGAGGCTCGTCGGTGGCGTCCACGATGATGATCTGCCCGGCCCGGAACTCACGGTGCAGCAACTGCTCCGACAGCGGATCCTCCACGAGCCGCTGGATGGCCCGGCGCAGCGGTCGTGCGCCGAGCGTGGGGTCGTAGCCCTCCTCGGCCAGCAGCACCTTGGCCTCGGGTGTGATGTCCAGGCCCATGCCCTGGCCCGCCAGCTGGTCGGCGACCCTGCGCATCATGAGGTCCACGATCCGGGTCACCTCCTCGGGGCTCAACTCGTGGAACACGATGACCTCGTCCACCCGGTTCAGGAACTCGGGCCGGAAGTGCTTCTTCAGGGCGTCGGTGACCTTCTCCTTCATGGCGTCGTAGGACACCGTCTTGTCGGCGCGGGCGAAACCCAGGGTGGCCTTGCGCAGGTCCTGCGTCCCGAGGTTCGAGGTCATGATCAGCACGGTGTTCTTGAAGTCCACCGAGCGCCCCTGGCTGTCGGTGAGGCGTCCCTCCTCCAGGATCTGCAGGAGCGAGTTGAACACGTCCGGGTGGGCCTTCTCGATCTCGTCGAACAGCACCACCGAGAAGGGCTTGCGGCGCACCGCCTCGGTGAGTTGCCCGCCCTCGTCGTAGCCCACGTAGCCGGGGGGCGCCCCGATCAGCCGGCTGACGGCGTGCTTCTCCATGTACTCCGACATGTCGAGGCTGATCAGCGCGTTGTCGTCGCCGAAGAGGAACTCGGCGAGGGTCTTGGCCAGCTCGGTCTTGCCCACGCCCGACGGCCCCAGGAAGATGAACGAGCCGGAGGGCCGCTTCGGGTCCTTCAGCCCGGCCCGGGTGCGGCGGATGGCCTGGCTGACCGAGCCGATGGCGTTGTCCTGGCCGACGACCCGCTTGTGCAACTCCTCCTCCATGCGGAGCAGCTTGACGGTCTCCTCCTCGGTGAGCTTGTAAACGGGGATGCCGGTCCACACCGAGAGCACCTCGGCGATGCCCTCCTCGTCGACCTCGTCGAACAGGTCCACGCCGGAACTGCGTGTCTCGGCCTCGGCCGCCTCGCGCTGGGTCAGCAGCTCCTTCTCCCGGTCGCGCAGGCGGCTGGCCTCCTCGAAGTCCTGCTCCTCGACGGCCTGCTGCTTGCGGGTCGCCACGACACCGATCTCGGCGTCGATCTCCAGCAGGTTCGTGGGGACGTCCATGCGCTTGAGATGCAGCCGCGAGCCGGCCTCATCGATCAGGTCGATGGCCTTGTCCGGCAGGTGCCGGTCCGAGATGTACCGGTCGGCCAGGTTCGCCGCGGCCACCAGCGCCTGATCGGTGATCGTCACCCGGTGGTGGGCCTCGTAGCGGTCGCGCAGCCCCTTGAGGATCTCGATGGTGTCGCCGACGCTGGGCTCGGCCACCTTGATCGGTTGGAAGCGACGCTCGAGGGCCGAGTCCTTCTCGAGGTGCTTGCGGTACTCGTCGAGGGTGGTCGCCCCGATGGTCTGCAACTCGCCGCGCGCCAGCATGGGCTTGAGGATCGACGCCGCGTCGATGGCGCCCTCCGCCGCCCCCGCACCCACGAGGGTGTGCAGTTCGTCGATGAACAGGATGATGTCGCCGCGGCCCTTGATCTCCTTGAGGACCTTCTTGAGGCGCTCCTCGAAGTCGCCCCGGTAGCGGCTGCCCGCCACGAGGGCGCCCAGGTCCAGCGTGTAGAGCTGCTTGTTCTCGATGGTTCCGGGGACGTTGTCGGCTGCGATGCGCTGGGCGAGACCCTCGACGATGGCTGTCTTGCCGACGCCCGGTTCGCCGATCAGCACCGGGTTGTTCTTGGTGCGCCGCGACAGCACCTGCATCACCCGTTCGGTCTCGCGCATGCGCCCGACCACCGGGTCGAGCTTGTTGTCCTTCGCCAGCTGGGTGAGGTTGCGGCCGAACTGGTCGAGGACGTGCGATGTGCCCGAGGACTTGCCACGCCCGCCTCCGGCCGGCGTCTTCTCGGGGCGCTCGCCGCTGCTGCCGTAGCCCGACAGCAACTGGATCACGTGCTGGCGCACCTTGGCCAGGTCGGCACCCAGCTTGGAGAGCACCTGGGCCGCGACGCCCTCGCCCTCCCGGATAAGCCCCAGCAGGATGTGCTCGGTGCCGATGTAGTTGTGGCCCAGTTGCAGGGCCTCGCGCAGCGACAGTTCCAGCACCTTCTTGGCCCGGGGCGTGAACGGGATGTGGCCGCTGGGCAGGGTGCCGCCCTTGCCGATGATCTCCTCGACCTGCTCACGTACCCGCTCCAGGGAGATCCCCAGTGACTCCAGCGCCCGCGCCGCCACGCCCTCTCCCTCGTGGATGAGTCCCAGCAGGATGTGCTCGGTGCCGATGTAGTTGTGGTTCAGCAGCCGCGCCTCTTCCTGGGCCAGAACGACCACCCGGCGAGCACGATCCGTGAATCTCTCGAACATCAATTCCTCCTGCCGCCGCGTCGGCGCCTTGCCGGTTGGCGAAACCCAACAACGCGGCCGCCGCAGTCATTCCAAGTGTACAGGTGAGGTCTCTCGCGGGGTATCCCGGCTTATCCTCGCGGCGTGGTTACGACTGACCCGGTCCCCGTGCTCCCGAGCCTGAGCGCGGACCTGGACCGCGTGGAGGAGCGCCTGCAGGCCGAGGTCCGCTGCGATCTGGACTTCCTGTCCACGGTGGCGCGCCACCTCATCGGCGCCGGAGGCAAGCGCATCCGGCCGGGCCTCACGATCGCCGCCGCGGGGATCGCCGATCCGGAGGGCCGGAGTTGCTCCGACGACGTCGTCGCCGGTGCCGTGGCGGTCGAGTTGGTGCACATGGGGTCGCTCTACCACGACGACGTGATCGACGGCGCCACCACCCGCCGCAACGTGGCGAGCGTCAACGCCACCTGGGGCAACGCCACCGCAATCCTGGCAGGAGATTTCCTGCTGGCCCGCGCCAGCCAGATCGCCGCCGATTTGGGCACGGAGGTCGCCGGGCTTCTCGCCGCGACGATCGGGAGGCTCTGCGAGGGCCAGATCCGCGAGTACCAGGACGCCTTCAACTGCGACCGCACGGTGCACGACTACGAACTGTCCATCACCGGCAAGACAGCCTCGCTCCTCGGCGCCTCGTGCAGGGTCGGGGCGATCGTGGCCGGCCTGCCCCCGGTGCTCACCGAAGCGCTGGCGGACTTCGGCCACAGCTACGGGATGGCCTTCCAGATCGTGGACGACATCCTGGATGTCATCTCCACCGAGGACATGCTCGGCAAGCCGGCGGGCCACGATCTGCGGGAGGGCAACTACACGCTGCCCGTCCTGCTGACCGTGCAGTCCCCGGCAGGCGAGCGGCTGCGCTCGATCCTCGGTCCGGGTCTGAGTCCTGCCGACGCCGCTCTGGCGCGCCGGATCATCCGCTCGGGGTCGGGGATCATGGAGGCATATGCCGCGGCCTCGGTCTGGGCGGATCGCGCCGCGTCGGCGCTCACCGATCTGCCCGACACACCGGCCGCCGGAGCACTGCGTGCCGCCGCGGACCATCTGCTCGGCCGGGTCGGCTGCTCGGAGATCTCGGACCGCTCCGGCGCTGTGGCAGACTGAGGGAGTCTGCTCGCCGGTGCGATCGGGAGCGTGCCGGCCCACCCGCTCAAATCCCCGGACCGCACTTCTGGAGGTTCCCGCATGCCGCTGGACGACGTGCGCACAGGATTGACCTACGACGACGTGTTGCTGGTGCCCCGCCGCTCGCGGGTGCGCTCGCGGCGCCAGGTGAGCCTGAGGACCCGGCTCTCGGCAGGGATCGACCTCGACCTGCCCGTCGTGGCGGCCAACATGGACACCGTCTGCGAGTCCGAGATGGCGATCGCGCTGGCGCGTCTCGGCGGTATCGGCATCATCCACCGCTTCCTGCCGACGTACGCGCATGCCCTCGAGGTGGAGAAGGTCAAGCTGGCCGGAGAGGACCTGGTGGTCGGCGTGGCCGTCGGCACCGACCATGACATGCTCGAGCGCGCCAAGAGCTGTGTCGCCGCGGGCGCCGACGTGCTGGTGCTGGACATCGCCCACGGTCACGCCACCCATGCCATCGAGGGCGTGAAGCGGCTGAAGGACAGCTTCGGCGACGTCGATCTGGTGGCCGGCAACGTCGCCACGGCGGCCGGCGCCGCCGATCTGGCCGAGGCGGGGGCCGACGCCATCAAGGTCGGGGTCGGCCCGGGCGGTGTGTGCACGACCCGGCTGGTGGCGGGCGTGGGGATGCCGCAACTCACCGCCATCGACGACGCCGTCAAGGGCGCCGCCGGCGTGCCGATCATCGCCGACGGCGGTATCCGCACCTCCGGCGACATCGCCAAGGCCCTCGCCGCCGGCGCCGACACCGTCATGATCGGCAGCCTGTTCGCCGGCACGAAGGAGAGCCCCGGCGAGGTGGAGCACTCGGCCAAGGGGCTCGTCAAGCGGATCCGCGGGATGGCCTCGCGGGAGGCGGTGGAGAGCAGGGCCGAACGCCACGGCGATGAGCTGGACGACGAGTACTTCGAGCATCGGGCCCCCGAGGGCGTGGAGGGTCTGGTCCCCTACCAGGGCGAGGTCTCCAAGGTTCTGCACCAACTGCTCGGTGGCGTCAAGAGCGCCATGAGCTATCTCGACGCCACCGATCTCGAGGAGTTCCGGCGCAACGCCGCCTTCGTGCAGGTCACCTCCGCCGGCCTCATCGAGAATCACCCCCATGCGGCCATGGGGGGCGGCAGCATCTGAGCAGGCCGCCGGCCACAACCCGCCGCCCCCGCCCTCGGGGGTTTGCGGCTGCCCGGGCGGTGTCGGCGGGGGTGCCGTTTGCTCCTTCGATTCGATTGCCGAGCGGGGGCTCGGCAATCTCAGAGGCGTCGCAAATCGGCCCCCCGCCGCCCCCGCCCTGGGGGGTTTGCGGCTGCCCGGGCGGTGTCGGCGGGGGTGCCGTTTGCTCCTTCGATTCGATTGCCGAGCGGGGGCTCGGCAATCTCAGAGGCGTCGCAAATTGGCCCCCCGCCGCCCCCGCCCGACCGGGGTCGCGGCAGGTTCGGGCGGGCCGGCGATGCCATGATGGGCCGATGAACCGCACTGAGGACTCCGGACGGGTCGTGCTGCGGGGCGCGCGCCACCCCGGCGATTTGGCGCTGGAGGGCGGTCGCATCACCGCCGTCGGGGACGTGGCGACCGAGGCCGGCGACACCGTGATCCGTTGCGACGGCGACATCATCACGGCGGGCTTCGTGAACACCCACCACCACCTCTACCAGTGGATGACGCGCGGCCGCGCCGACGGATGCGATCTGTTCAGCTGGCTGGTGACGCTGTACCCCGTCTGGGGGATGCTGGATGTTGAGGACGTCGCGGCTGCCGCCCGCGTGGGCCTGGCCGAGTTGGCCCTCAGCGGCGCCAGCACCGTCTTCGACCATCACTACGTGGTGCCCCGCGGCGACGACACCGTGTTCGACGCCATCGTGGAGGCTGCGGGAGAGGTGGGCGTGCGCCTGGCGCTGTCGCGGGGATCCATGGACCTCGGCGAGAGCGACGGCGGGCTGCCGCCGGATCATCTGGTGGAGAACCGCGACGACATCGGGGCCTCCACCGAACGCCTCGCGGCCCAGTACCACGACGGCGAGTGGACGTCGATCGTGGTCGCCCCGTGCAGCCCCTTCTCCGTCAGCACCGGGTTGATGGTGGAGGCCGCCGAGTTGGCCCGCCGCCTGGGACTGCGCCTGCACACCCACCTCGTGGAGACCCTGGAGGAGCAGCAGCACTGCCTCGCCCGGTTCGGGCGCCGGCCGGTGGAGGTGCTGGAGGGCTGGGGCTGGATGGGCGACGACGTGTGGCTGGCCCACGGCATCCATCTCGACGACGCCGAGTTGGAGCGCCTGGGGGCCGCCGGCGTGGGGGTCGCCCACTGCCCGTCCAGCAATGCACGGATCGCCGCCGGGATGTGCCCGGTCGTCGGGCTGCGCGCCGCCGGGTCCCCGGTGGGCCTCGGCGTGGACGGTGTGGCCTCCAACGAGGTGGGCGGCCTGTTCCCCGAACTGCGCCAGGCGCTCTACACGGCCCGCCAGCGCGAGGCCCGGGCCGACGCTCTCATGCCCCCCGACGTGCTGGAGATGGCCTCCGCCGGCGGGGCGGCCTGCCTGGGCCGCGACGCCGAGCTGGGTCGGCTCGAGGTGGGTATGGCCGCCGACATCGCCGTGTGGCCTGCCGACGACCTGGGCGACATCGCCGATCCGGTCACGGCGCTCGTGCTCGGCCCCGACCGGCGGGTGCGGCACCTCTTCGTCGGCGGCCGGCACACCGTGGCCGACGGCGAGTTGCTCGGCTTGGACCTGGGCGCAGCCCACCGGGAACTCGCCCACCGCGCCGCCCGCCTGCACGACGCCGCCTGAGACTCCGATCGACCGCCCGGGACTCTCAACGCTAATCAATCTAAATATATCGACATATCAGATTATTCAGAAAGTCGTTACACTCGGCCGCTGGAGGCGCGCCTCCAAAACGGGAAGGGCCGAGACCAGCAATGAAGTCCTTCAACCGGCCTGGTCTCGGCCCTTCTCACTTTCGATCGTTCACGACCGACAACTGTCACGTTACTGCCAAGTACTTACACGGCGCAACCTCCCGAACGGACGCTCGGGGGCCGCATCTTGATTCGGGAACGGCGGAGCGCGGCCGAGCGCCGTACCATCGCCGCATGGAGGTGGCGGTGCGCGGTGCCGAGTTGGTGTGGACGGGGCGCCGTGAACTGGCCGGGGCCGAGGTGGTATGCCGCGACGGCGTGATCACCGGCCTCGGCAGCGGTGTTGCGAGCCCGCAGTCGCCCAGCGAACCGGTGGGGCGGGAGGCGCTGGATGCCTCGGGATGCATTGTCATCCCGGGCCTGGTCAACGCCCACCACCACTTGTTGCAGTCCGCCTTCCGCACGCTGGAGGGCACCCGGCACGTGCGGATGGACCGCTGGTTGGCCACGATGGGCGGCTACTACCGGCAGGCTCGGGTTGATCCGGACCTGACTGCGGCCGCCGCGGCCGTGGGTGTTGCGGAGGGTCTGCTGGCCGGCGTGACCACCGTGGCTGACCATCACCTCACGTGGCCCGCCGATCAGGATCCGACCGAACTGGCCGGCGCCACCATCGCCGCCGCCGCGGAACTGGGTGCTCGCCTGGTGTTCGTGCGGGGCACCGCCGGCGACGACCCCGAGACGGCGGCGGCCTCGACTGAGGCGCTCGTGAACCGCTACGGGGCCGGCGAGCCCCACGGGATGCTGCAGATCGCCTGCGGACCCGCAGGTGTGCACTCCGACGGCCCCGAGACCTTTGCGGCGCTGGCCGAGGTGGCGGCCCGGCACGGTCTCCGCCGACGCACCCAGGCCAACGAGCAGGTGGACACCGAGCGGGCCGCGGCCCGATGGGGTCGCCGCCCCCTCGACCTCCTGGAGGAGTGGGGTTGGCTGGCCGAAGACGTGACCGTGGCACATCTCTGCGAGATCACCGCCGCCGAGCGGGCCCGCTTCGCCGCCTCAGGCGCCCACGCCACCCACGCCCCCGGCTGCGACGTGCCGATGGGGTGGGGCGTGGCGGAGGTGGGCGCACTGCTGGACGCCGGCGTCCGGGTGGGTCTGGGCACCAGCGGCGGCGGCAGCAACGACGCCGGCAACCTGCTGGCCGACGCCCGCCTGGCTCTGCAGGTCGGGGGCCTGACATCGCGGCCTCCCAGAGCACGGGAGATTCTCGCCATGACCACCGCCGGATCGGCGGCGGGACTCGGGCGACCCGAACTCGGCCATATGGAGGAGGGCGCCGCCGCCGACCTGTGCTGCTTCGACGTCACCGGCGTGGCCGATGCCGGCGTCGGCGATCCGCTGGCGGGCCTGCTCTGGGCCAATCCGGGCCGGCGACCCCGTCATGTCGTCGTGGGGGGAAGGGCCGTGGTCCGGGATGGCGAACTCCAGACCGCGGAGGCGCCGGTCCTCGCCGAGCGTCTCCGCACGATGGTGGCCGACCGCCTGGAAGACTCCGAGAGATGTCGCTGAACGGACCCACCGACGTCGCCGTCCTGGGGGCGGGCCACAACGGGCTGATCGCGGCGGCCTACCTGGCTCGGGCCGGTCTGCGGACACTGCTGCTGGAGGCCCGGGAGACCGTGGGCGGCTGTGCCTCGACCGTCGAGGCGGTCGGCGCCCGGGTGAACATCTGCAACTGCGACCATGTGCTGGTCCGGGCCATGCCGATCGCCGAGGAGCTCCAACTGGCCGACTTCGGTCTCCGGTACCTCGACGTCGAGCCTGTCGGGATCAGCCGGTTCTGGGACGGTCACGCCAACTGGACGGCCTGGCACGACCTGGAGGTGACGCTCGACGGGTTGCGGCGGACCTATCCCGACGAGGTCGACGGCTACCGCCGTTTCGTCCGCGCCGCGCTGCCCGTGGCCGAGCTGCTCGTCGAACTCGCCCAGCAGCCGCCGGGGCCGGGTGTCCTCGGGAGCGTGCTGCGGCGCCGCTCGACCGCGGCCCGCCGGCTCTGGACGTGGTCGCGTCGCTCGGCGCAGTCGTTGCTGGCGGATTTCTTCGGCCACGAGGCGCTGATGGTGCCTGCGCTGGCCACGGGCCCGATCGTGTGGGGTCTCGACGGGTCCACGCCCGGCACCGGCCTGGGGGCGTTGGGTTATGCGGTCCGCCACCTGGTCCGGATGGGTCGTCCCGTCGGCGGCAGCGGTGGCCTCACCGATGCGGTCCGGCGCAGTTTCGAAGCCGCAGGTGGCCACCTGCGCTGCGGCACCCGGGTGGAGAGCGTGCTGGTGGACGGCCGTCGGCGCGCATCGGGCGGCCGCGTGGCGGGCGTGCGCCTTGCCGGGGGCGAGGTGGTGGAGTCCGCTGCCGTCGTCGTGGCCTGCGATCCGGGGGCTGTTGCGCTCGAGGGGGCCGCCCTGCCCGAGGGTTTCGTGAAGCGCTGGGAGCCGGGGCGCCGGGACGGGTACGAGTCGAAGCTCGACGCCGTGCTGGCGGAGCCGCCGGTCTACCGCGAGGCCCCCGACGGGCTCGGGGCTGCCGAGGCTTTGATCCCCACCACGTTCGTGCTGCCCGGGCTCGATGCTCTGCGGGAGGCGCTGGCGGCCTCGGCCGGCGGGCGCGTCGGGGAGCGCCCCGTCTTCTACGCCAACGTGCCGTCGGTTCTGGATCACACCATGCGCCCGCCCGGCGGTGGCGAGGTATTCAGCCTCGAGGTCCTGTACACGCCCTATGCCCTGGCGGGAGGGTGGCCCGGAAGCGGTGAGCCGGCGCGCTGGTTGGAGACCTACGGCGAGATGGTGCAGCCCGGTTTCGCCGACACCGTCGTGGACTGGCGCGCCATGACCCCGCCGTCCTACGAGGAGCAGTTCAGCATGCCCCGCGGCCACGCCGCCTCGTTCTCGGGGTCGCCGCTGTCGGCGCTGCTGGGTCGCCCGCGTCACCTCACCCGCTACTCCACGCCGATCGGCGGGCTGTTCTGCGCCGGTGCCGCCACGTTCCCCGGCGCGGGCGTCTGGGGCGCCTCGGGCCGCAACGTCGCCTCGGTCGTCACCCGGTCGTTCTGATCCCATGGCGTCGTCGTTCCGGCGGAGGTCGGAACCCACGGATCTGCGTCAGTGGAGGAGGCTCGAGTAGAGAAGCCCCACCGGAGGGACCCCGGGACGGCCTGCGGGAGGCGTCCACCGGCCGGTCCCCGGTAGCGTGACGGTATGGGTACCCGCAGCGACCCCGGCGAGCCGCGGCGGCTGGAGAACCTCACCGCCCCCGAGATCGCCGAGCGGATCGGCCCAGGCTCGGTGCTGGTGTGGCCGATCGGCGCCGTCGAGCAGCACGGTCCGCACCTGCCGCTGTCGGTGGACCACGTGGTCGCCGACGAGGCCGCACGGGCGGCCGTCTCCGAATGCGGCGAGGAGGCCGACGCCTGGCTGCTGCCGACGCAGTCGATCTCCAAGTCCGACGAGCACTCCTGGTCGCCCGGATCGTTGTGGCTGTCCAGCCAGACCCTTCTGGCGGTGGCCACTGACGTGGGTCGATCGGTTGCCGCCACCGGCGCCGAGCGGCTGGTCTTCCTGAACGGCCACGGCGGCAACACCGCGCTCCTCAACGTGGCCTGCCGGGAGCTGCGGCGCCGCTTCGGTCTGCGCACGTTCCTGGTGCATCCGTTCGTGCCGCCCGACCACGGCGGGCGCCCCAGCTCTGCCGACGAGTTGGGCATGGGCATCCACGGCGGCCACGACGAGACCTCGGTGATGCTGCACCTGCGTCCCGAACTCGTGCACATGGACCGCGCCGTGCGGCGTGTGCCCGAGGGACTGGCGGACCAGACGCACGTGCGCTTCGGCGGGCTGACCACGTTCGGCTGGCTGTCGAACGACTTCGGCCCCGACGGCCACATCGGTGACCCCACCGGCGCCACTGCCGAGGTGGGCAAGGACCTCTTCGAGGCCGCGGTCGGCCTTGTGGCCGAGCAACTCGTCGAGATCAGCACCTTCGACTTCGGCCGCTGACCCTCGGCGGAGGCGTCGCGGGCCGCAGGCGCCTTGATCCCCGGTTCACAAATCGCGTGGAACGATGACCTCGCAGGCCGGCCCGGTGGCTCTGGATATACGGCGATCCAATGTGAGCAGTGGGGTGGCGAGTGCTTCTGCCAGCGCCACGTACCAGGCGTCGTAGCACGTGAGGTTGGTCCGAAGCTCCCATACGCGCTCGGCGAACGGCGCGAAGGGGTGACATTCCAGGTCCAGGCGGAGCAGGTCGCGGTGGGCTGCGGCGGCTTCGGCAGACGAGACATGGCGGCTCGATTCCAGCCGGCGCAGGATGTTCGAGGCCTCAGCCGGTGCCAGCTCCGGGGCGACCAGAGGATGATGCTCGGAGATCGCCGCGGTCGCCCACCGGCCGTCGGCGCCGGTGTCGATGAGCGCCGCCACGAGCGTCGACGCGTCGACGACCGCCGTCACGTCCGGTCGGCGTCGCGGGCCTGCAGGATCTCCGAGGCCCCGACGCGTGTGCCGGTCGCTTCCTTCCGGTACTGCACGTCCCGGAGCCAGGTGTCGAGGGACGGGCGCGCTGCCAGCTTCTCCAACTCGCCGCGCAGGAACTCCTGCATGGAGCGGCGCTGCGCCGCGGCTCGGGCGGCGAGTTCGTCACGAACGTCCTCCGGGACGTCTCGAATTGTGATCTGTACACTCATGGCAGCATTCTGACATCTGTGCCATCTATTTGCAAGCAGACACGCTGACCACGATGAGGCGTCGGCGATGCTGGACGTGCGTCCTGGCTCGCCGCGTTCAGATTGTGCGGTGCGGCGGGTGCCCGAGAGATTGGCGGCCCAAACCCACGTGCGCTCAGGCGGCCTCACCACGTTCGGCCGGCTGTCCAACGACTTCGGCCGTTAGACCTTCTCGTCGTCGTCCCTACTCGTCATCCCGGCGAAGGCCGGGATCCATGCCCACGCCCGTCGCGGGTGCTCGGACGGCTCAGCTCGTGCAGCCCCTGCCGTCGCCGTCTCGATCCAGGCGGTAGGGATCGGTGCCCGGCTGGAGGACTGTCACCGGCTTCTGATCCGAGCGCAGATCCCCGCAGTTCAAGGCGTCGCCGGAGAGGTTCGGTAGGCAGGGCTCGTAGGCGGGGTGGCAGTCGCTTGCCTGCTGGGTGCTGACGGTCGTCGGGGGCGGTGGCTGCGCGACCGCGGCCGGCGCCGTCGCCGGAGGATCCGGCACGATGCCAACGTCGCAGCCGGACAGGCCGGTGGCCACGACCTCGAAGTCCTGCGGGGTGATCGAGAGCTGCCAGCGGATCTTCACCGTGGCGTACTGCACCAGGTACTCACAGCGGGCGCCCGGGGCGGTCGGGCTGTAGCCGGCGGGACCCCAGGCCGACTTGGAGCGGTTCTCGCCGGCGGCGATGGCGTTGAGGTTGCCGAAGTCGTTGCTGAACCGGTCCAGCAGCTCGTCGGCCCACGCCCAGGCGCCTGAGACCCAGGCGTCCGCCAGGGCCACCACGTGGTCAACGTCGAGGTCTCGGGGATCGGTGTAGGTGCGGTCGGTGTAGGGATCGAACCACTCACCGGAGGCCACGGCGCAGCCCTCGGCGTTCATCGAGAAGTCCTCTGCCTCGGACTGCAGGACCTCGTGACGCGTGTTTACGCAGTCCCCGTCGGCGTCCAGCCAGCCCGCGAAGTGGTCCCGGTCGTAGTCCGGGACGTTCGGGCCCGGCTCGGCCACCAGCGGCCGCAACTGTTCGATCAGCTGGGCCGCGGCCTCCGGTGGGGAACCTTCGGCGGGTACCTGCTCGGGTGCGGGTGGCGTGGGGGTGGCCGTCTCGGCCGGGGGAGTCCGGTCATCCGCCGGGGACGGCGCGGGTGGTTCGGCGGACACCGCGTCCGGCGGAGCTGCGGGAGGTTCGGCGGGAACCGCCTCCGGCTGAGGTGCTGGTGGTTCGTCAGGGGCGGCTTCGGGCTGGGCTGCGGGTGGTCCGGCGGGGGCCGGTTGGGGCGGCGCAGACTCGGCGACCGCTGTCTCTGTGGCTGCAGGTGCCTCGGCGGCAGCGGTCCGCGTGGCCACCGGATCGCGTGCTGCGGTCTCCCCTCCGGTGAACACCGCGCCCGCGATCCCGCTCGCCATGCCCGCCACGGCAAGCAGCAGGACGATCCGCACGATGGGCCTCTGCGGCACCAGGCCGCGCCCACGTCTCGAAGCCACCGGGGCCGAGGTTAGGTGGGGTTCGGGCTGGCATTCTGGCGGTCAGGTCCTCAGTGGGCCCGGCCGCTTGAATTAGGTGAGCCTCCAGGACGAATGTCGATCGGCGGCGAACTCGATCGATGGGCGCTGAATGGCTATTCGCTGCGCCGCCACTGATCGAGTCCCATGACGAGTGCTTTCTCGAGCCACGGTCCGAAGCGCCGCTCGGCTGCCTCGACGTCCTCCTTGTAGTTGACCTGGAAGAGATCCGCCGAGACCGTTTGCAGTTCGATTACCTGCTGTTCGATCCCTTCGCCGTCCGCCCGCTGGCGGCGGTAGAAGCACATTGAGGCGCCGATGACGCCCCGATAGTCGTGTCCGACCGTGTGGAACGAGAGAAGGATCTCCGATCGGCCGGATTCCGTGACAAAGGCGAGGCGTACCCACTCATGGAAGTCGCGCATGTTCGCGAAGTAGCCGAGCTGCCGAGCTGTGTCCACGACCTGGTAGCGGTACCAGCCGCGCTGCTCGGAGTAGTCGTATCCGGTGTCCACGAAGATCCGGCGGTCTGAGATGGTCGTGTCAATGCGACGCTCAAGACCCGAGCGGACCTCGTCGAACTTGGACTCTGCGAACTCACGGAGACCCTCCGCGATCTCCTTGGCGCGCGCTGTCTCGTCGCGGAGAAATCGATCCCGACCCTCGAAGGCTTCACCGATTGCATCCATCAGTTGCTCGAGATGTGCCGCTTCCTTCTCGACCTCTCCGAGGATGCTCATGGCGGTCCAGCACGACCGCTTCTGGATCGTGCCGATCAGTTCTGTGAGCGGGCGGAGATCGCCCGCGTCGGCGGTCTCAAGTGTCTCGATGTATCTCGGGCGGTCCTTGTGGTTCACAACGAGTGGGAACCAGCCGGCACGGAGCAATGCCAGGGAGGCGAGGGCTCGCGCCACGCGACCGTTGCCGTCCTGGAAGGGGTGTATCTGGATGAATCGGTGGTGCAGCCACGCCGCAGAGAGATCGGGAGGATCGTCCTGTCGAATGTGTTCGGTGTGGAGTTCGATCAACCGGTCCATCTCAGCGGCGACGTGTTCGGGAGGGCAGTACTCGTGGACTTTGCCGTCGTTCCGCGTGGGGTTGTTGGGCCGCTGCTTGTAGTCGCCGTGGCGAAGTTTGATCCTTGTGGCGCGGCCGAACATGTCCACGCCCTCGGCGTACTCCTGCTTGCGGGTCATCAGGGCGTGCAGTTCCTTGATGAACGAAGTGGTAAGGGCTCGCTCCTGGCGGACAACCTCAAACAGCCACTCCACCGCCTCCTGGTGGTCCCGGATGATCCCAGCGATGAGTTCGGGTGAGCCGCCGTTGTCGTCATGGGCAATGAGGGAAGCGTCGATGCCGTGTTCGATGAGTAGCCGGGTTGTCCCCTCGTCGAGCGTGTAGATCCGCTCGATGATGCCCGTTTCGATTGCCCACTCCCGGTTGAGGCGTTCGTTGACGGCTTCCACCTGCTCCTCGGACAGTTCACCGCGTGCCTCTGCCCAAGCTGCCATGAGCGTCGGCAGTTCGTTGCTCGCGGCCTCACGATCTTCGTCGCAGAGGTCGGTAATCGGCGCCCACTCGTGGTGCACGGCTTGGTCGGCCATGTTGCGACACTATCCGGGCGCATCGCGTCGTTCGCGGCTCGCCTGCGTCGGCGAACCCAGCGGCAGAGCAAGCGACGCGCCTCCGAGGTCAGGGGCGGAGCAGGATCTTTCCGGTGGTGGCGCGGCCCTCGAGGCGGCGGTGGGCCTCGGCGGCCTCGGCGAGGGGGAGTTCCAGACCGATACGGACGTCCATGCCCTCGCGGATCCAGTCGAACAGGTCCCCGGAGCGGGCGAGCAGGTCGGCGCGCTCGCCCACATGGTCCCAGAGGGTGGGGCGGGTGAGGAAGAGTGATCCCTCCTGGGACAGCCGCAGCGGGGCGATCGGCGGCACCGGCCCGGAGGCGTTGCCGAAGGTGGCCATCGTCCCACGCCGTCGCAGCAGACCCAGGCTGGCGTCGAAGACGGCCGCCCCGACCCCGTCGTAGACCACGTCCAGCGGGCGCGGCCCGGCGATGTCGACGATCGCCCCGGCGAAGTCCACGTCGTTGTACAGGATCACGTGGTCGGCGCCCGCTGCGGCGGCCAACTCACCCTTCGCCGGCGTGCCGACGGTGGTGAACACCTCGGCGCCGAGGCGCTTGGCCATCTGGATCAGCAGCAGGCCGGTACCGCCGGCGCCGGCGTGGATGAGGCAGCGATGGCCGGGCTCCAGCGGGAACGTGTCGACGACCAGATAGTGCGCTGTCAGGCCCTGCAGCATCGCGGCCGCGGCGGTGTCGAGTGAGACATTCTCGGGGACGGGCACCACCCCGGCGGCGTCCAGGGCGCAGCTCTCGGCGTAGGAGCCCTGGCCGCCGCACCACGCCACCCGGTCGCCCACCGCCACGTCGCCGGCACCGTCGCCGACGGCCGTCACCACTCCGGCGCCCTCCAGCCCCGCGGTGTACGGGACGGCGATCGGGTAAAGGCCGATGCGCTGGTAGGTGTCCACGAAGTTGACGCCGGCGGCGGCCACGTCCACGACGATCTGGCCGGCGCCGGGAGTGGGGTCGGGCAGCTCCTTGAGGGTGAGAACCTCGGGGCCGCCGTTCTCGGAGATCCGGATGGCGCGCACAGTGCCTCCTTGGATGATTCGATGCTCGATCCCGTTCGGGTCCGCCCACCGTACGCGCTGGCGGTGGGGCTCGCCCACTCGTCGCGGCCCCGACCGCCGGGGTGATCGGTAGTCTCGATGGCGAGTGCACGCAGCCGATCGGCCCACCTCTGAACTGCCGGTTCGCCGATGGTCCCGCCTCAGGCTGCCCGTCCCCGAAAGGGCCGGGACACGCAGCCGCAAGACCAACCTGGCGCTGCTCGTGATGCTGGTGCTGGCGTGGGTGACCGGCGGCGGTTCATTCCTGCTGGGAGGGGCCTCGACCGCCTGGATCGTGGTCATGCACGGCGTGGTGGGTTTCACGGTGCTGGTGCTGGCCCGGCCGAAGGTGCCCGTCGTGCGCCGGGGCCTGCGCCGGCGGCGCCCCAGCCGCTACGCCTCCATGACCCTGGGGGTCTGCGTCACGGGGGCGTTCGCCACCGGGATCGTCCACGCGCTCGGGTTCTGGCAGGCGATCGGCGTGTGGTCGGCGATCGGCCTGCACCTGATCTTCGCCTTCGCGGCGGTGCCGCTGGCGGTGTGGCACGTCGTGGGTCGGCCGCAGAAGGTCCGCCCGGTGGACCTCTCGCGACGCACCGCCTTGCAAGCGCTGGCCGTGGCGGGCGTCGCACTTCTGGCCCGCACCGGCTTCGAGCAGTTCTTCGCCGCCGAGCGGCGCTTCACGGGCTCCCACGAGGTGGGCTCGGGCGAGCCGCGGCGGATGCCCGTTGTGCAGTGGCTCGACGACTCCCCGCCGACCATCGACCCCGAGGACTGGGTGCTGCGCCTGCGGGGCCCGGTGAACCGGGACGTCGACTACCGGGAACTGGTCGGCCACAGCCGCACGACCGAGGCCACGCTGGACTGCACCAGCGGCTGGTACAGCACCCAGACGTGGACGGGCGTCCGGGTGGCCGACCTGCTGGGCCCGGACGTTTCGGGGCGCAGCCTCGAGGTGCGCTCGGCGACGGGTTACGGGCGGCGTTTCCCGCTCAGTGACGCCGGCAGCATGATCCTGGCCCACACCGTCGGCGGTGCGCCCCTGTCACGGGGCCACGGCTTCCCGGCCCGCCTGGTGGCGCCCGGTCGGCGGGGGTTGTGGTGGGTGAAGTGGGTGACGGAGATCCACGTCAGCGACCGACCCTGGTGGGTTCAGACGCCGATCCCGTTCACCTGAGCGGCCTGGGTGGCCGCCGGCACGCCGGGCCCCGGCGGGTGGCCTTGTCGCACAGAGCGTCCCGCGTCGTCACGGGCGTGGGATCGGGGGCTGTGGCCGGTATAGTGCATCGCTTCCCGGAAACGGCTTCCGGGAGCCAATCGACGTCTGCGAAGGCCTGCGACGCGCCCTCGGCGCAGGCGGCGGGAACCACGCAGCAAACCGAGAACCGCTCCGCCGGGCTAGCCCGTGCGGAGCGTTCGCGTCAGGGCAAGGGCACATTCCGGAACGGTCTTCGGGGACGGCAGCGACGACGACATGGCGACGAAGGCGATCATCGGCGAGAAGGTGGGCATGACCCAGGTCTGGGACGACGGCGACCGCGTCGTGCCGGTGACGGTGCTGCGCGTCGAGCCGTGCCGGGTCGTGCAACTCAAGACGCCTGAGGCCGACGGCTACTCGGCGTTGCAGGTCACGTGGGGCTACACGGACGCCGCCAAGCTGAACAGCCCCGAGCGGGGACACTTCGAGCGCCATGGCAGCGAACCGGGCCGCGCCCTCGTCGAGCTCCGCCTCGACGACGTGAGCGACTACGCCGTGGGCCAGGAGATCACCGTGGACATCCTCGCCGACGGCGAGTTGGTGGACGTGACCGCCGTCAGCAAGGGCAAGGGGTTCGCCGGCGTGATGAAGCGTCACGGGTTCAGCGGCCAGAAGGCCTCCCACGGCGCCCACAAGGTTCACCGCGCGCCCGGGGCGGTCGGCCAGTGCGCCACCCCGTCCCGCATCTTCAAGGGCCGCAAGATGCCCGGCCACCACGGCGCCCGCAGGACCACCACGCTGAACCTGCGGGTGGTCGAGGCCGACGCCGAACGCAACCTGCTGCTGGTGAAGGGCTCGGTTCCCGGCCCCCGGGGCGGGCAGGTCGTCATCCGCAACGCGGTCAAGAAGGCGTAGCCGGCCATGGTCTCCGCCCCCGTCCGAGACGTCAGCGGCGCCGAGCGTGGCACGGTCGAGCTCGCCTCCGACATCTTCGGCATCGACCCCAACGTGCATGTGATGCACCAGGTCGTGACGGCGCAGCTGGCGGCGCGCCGCAGCGGGACACACAAGACGAAGACCCGCTCGGAGGTGCGTGGCGGCGGTGGCAAGCCGTGGCGCCAGAAGGGCACCGGGCGGGCCCGGCACGGCTCGATCCGCTCGCCGCTGTGGCGGGGCGGCGGCATCGCCCACGGTCCCCAGCCCCGCAGCTACGCGCAGTCCACGCCCAAGAAGATGAAGCGCCTGGCTCTGCGCTCGGCGCTGTCGGACCGCGCCGCCGAGGGCAGGATCATCGTCGTCGACGACTGGGGCTTCGACGCTCCGTCGACCAAGTCCGCCGTGGCGAAGCTGGAGGCGCTCGGGGCCGGCGGGCGCGTCCTGGCGGTGCTGGAGCGCGACGACGTGACGGCGCTCAAGAGCTTCCGCAACCTGCCCCGCGTGCACACCCTGCCGGCGGACCAGCTGAACACCTACGACGTGCTGGTGAGTGACGTGGTCGTCTTCACGAGCGCGGCCCTGGCGGAGGTGAATCAGCCGTGAAGGACGCCCGCGACGTGATCCTCGAGCCGGTCATCAGCGAGAAGGCGTTCTCGCTGCTGGAGCGGAACGTCTACACCTTCAAGGTCCACCCCTCGAGCAGCAAGCCCGAGATCGCCAGGGCCGTCGAGGAGATCTTCGAGGTGCACGTGCTGAGCGTGAACACGCTCCGCCGCAAGGGAAAGCGCATCCGCAACCGCCGCCGGCTCACGTACGGGCACCGGCCCGACACCAAGCGAGCCATGGTCACCCTCGCCGAGGGCGACTCGATCGAACTCTTCGAGGTGTAGGTCATGAGCATCCGGCGCCGCAAGCCGACCAGCCCCGGCCGCCGCTTCCAGACGGCGCACGACTTCTCCGAGATCACCCGCAGTACGCCCGAGAAGGCCCTGCTGGCCCCGCGGCCCTCCACGGGCGGACGCAACAACGCCGGCCGCAAGACGGCGCGGCACCGCGGCGGCGGCCACAAGCGCCGCTACCGGATCATCGACTTCCACCGGAACAAGGACGGCGTCCCGGCGAAGGTCGCCACCATCGAGTACGACCCCAACCGGACCTGCCGCATCGCGCTGCTGCACTACTACGACGGTGCGAAGGCCTACATCCTGGCGCCCGACGGCATCGCGGTCGGTGACGTGCTGGAGTCGGGGAGCGGCGTGGAGATCCGCCCGGGCAACGCCCTGCCGCTGCGGTACATCCCGGTGGGCACCGTCGTGCACAACGTGGAACTCAAGCCGGGCGCCGGCGGCCGCATGGGCCGGGCGGCGGGCACCCGCCTCCAGCTCGTGGCCAAGGAAGGCAACCATGCCACGCTGCGCCTGCCCAGCACCGAGATGCGCCGGGTGCCCATCGACTGCCGCGCCACCGTCGGTGCCGTCGGCAATGCCGAGCACGAACTGGTGCAGATCGGCAAGGCCGGACGCAACCGCCACAAGGGCGTGCGTCCCCAGACCCGCGGCGTCGCCATGAACCCGGTGGACCACCCGCTCGGCGGCGGCGAGGGCAAGAGTTCCGGCGGGCGCCACCCCGTCTCGCCCTGGGGGAAGCCCGAGGGGCGCACGCGCAACCCCAAGAAGCAGTCGTCGCAGATGATCGTGCGCCGCAGGCGCACCCGCGGGCGCCGGCGGTAGGAGGCTCACGATGCCCAGAAGTCTGAAGAAGGGCCCGTTCGTCGATCATCATCTCCTTGCCAAGGTGGACGAGCTGAACGACTCCGGCGAGCGGCGGGTCATCCGCACCTGGTCGCGCCGGTCCACGATCATCCCCGACATGGTCGGCCACACGATCGCCGTGCACGACGGCCGCAAGCACGTGCCCGTGTACATCACCGAGTCGATGGTGGGCCACAAGCTCGGCGAGTTCGCCCCCACGCGCACGTTCCGGTTCCACGCCGGTCAGGAGCGAGGAGGCAAGCGCTGATGGCAACCGCGGTGGCGGCACCGGCGGCGCGTGCCTCGGCGCGCTACGTGCGCAGTTCCGCCTCCAAGGCGCGGGCCGTCCTCGATCTGATCAGGGGCGAGTCCTGCGAGCGCGCCGATGAGATCCTGCAGTTCTCCGAGCGGCGGATCTCCCACGTGGTCTCCCGCTGCCTGGACTCGGCCATCGCCAATGCGGAGCACAACGCCAACCTGCCGGCCGAGGAGCTCTACGTGGCGGCCTGCTACGCCGATGAGGGACCGACCCTGAAGCGCTGGCGGCCGCGTGCACGGGGACGGGCCACCCCGATCATGAAGCGGACCTGCCACATCACGATCGTGCTGGCGCGCTACACGCTCGAGGAGCGTGAGGCCCGCGCCGAGCGCGGCCTCGCCGGCGGCGCCGCGGCCGAGGTTCGCCGGCGCCGCGTGGAGGCCAGCCGGGCTGCCGCCGAGCAGGACGAGGCGGTTGGGGAGGACGAGGTCGACGAGGACGCCGCCGTTGCCGACGACGAGGTGCTCGCCGAGGATCAGGACGCTGCGGAGCAAGCCTCCGAGGATGACGCCGCGCCGGATGCCGACGGCGGCGACAAGGAGATCTGATGGGTCAGAAGGTCAATCCGTACGGGTTCCGTCTCGGGATCACGACCGACTGGAAGTCACGGTGGTTCGCCACCCGCGAGGACTACCGGAAGTTCGTCATCGAGGATTCGAATATCCGCGACTACCTCATGGGGGAGCTGCCCCACGCCGCCATCAGCCGCATCGAGGTGGAGCGCACGAGGGACCGGCTGCGCATCGACGTGCACACCGCCCGCCCCGGCATCGTGATCGGGCGCAAGGGCTCCGAGGCAGACCGCCTGCGTGCGGGTCTCGCCAAGATCACCGGCAACAAGCGGGTGCAGCTCAACGTGCAGGAGATCAAGCAGCCCGAGCTGGACGCGGCGCTCATCGCCCAGGGCATCGCGGACCAGTTGACGGGGCGGGTGGCCTTCCGCCGGGCCATGAAGCGCGCCGTCCAGAACGCCCAGAAGGCGGGCGCCCAGGGCATCCGGGTGCAGTGCTCCGGCCGGCTCGGCGGTTCGGAGATGGCACGCACCGAGTGGTACCGCGAGGGCCGCGTGCCGCTGCACACACTGCGCGCCGACATCGACTACGGGTTCCGGGAGGCCCACACCACCTACGGCCGCATCGGCGTGAAGGTGTGGACCTACAAGGGTGACATCCTCCCGTACCGCCTCGACACCGACGAGCGGATCAATCGCGAGGCCGCCATGGCGGTCGGCGAGACCGCCGGCCCCGCCCGCTCGCGCAAGGTGGTGTCCTCGGCGGCTCGCCGGCGAGGGACCGCTCCGGCCCCGACCACCGGCGCCGAGGAGCAGGAGTTCCCGACCGAGTTGGAGGAGCTGCGCCCGCTGGTGGCCGAGGCCGACGCCGAGTTCGAGCGCCTTCTCGAGCGGGAGGAGGAGATCGAGCGCGCCTCCCGCGAGCAGCACGAGACGCCGCACTTCCGACCAGGGGATGCCGACTGACATGTTGATGCCGAAGGGAGTTGCGTCATCGCAAGCACCACCGCGGCCGAACGAAGGATGCCGTGAGTCATGTTGATGCCCAAGAAGGTCCGTCATCGCAAGCACCACCGCGGCCGCACCAAGGGTGTCGCCAAGGGCGGCACCACGGTCAGCTTCGGCGACTACGGGATCCAGGCTCTCGAGCCGGGTTGGATCACCGCGCCCCAGATCGAGGCCGCGCGTGTGGCCATGACCCGCCACGTCCGGCGCGGCGGCAAGGTGTGGATCAACGTCTTCCCCGACAAGCCGGTCACGCAGAAGCCGGCGGAGACCAGGATGGGTTCCGGCAAGGGCAACCCCGAGCGCTGGGTGGCGGTGGTTCGTCCCGGTCGGGTGCTGTTCGAGCTCTCCTACGCCGACCCCGTCGTGGCCCGTGAGGCGATCGAGCGGGCCATCCAGAAGCTTCCCGTGCGGGCACGCTTCGTGACCCGCCACCAGGCGGTGTAGCCATGGCCCGATCCGAGTCGCTGACCGGCCTGAGCGACGTCGAACTGCTGGGCATGCTGGACGAGGCCAAGGATGAGGCAACGAACCTGCGCTTCCAGCACGTGACGGGCCAGCTCGACAACATGAACCTGCTGGCGGGTTCCCGCCGGCAGGTGGCGCGCATCATGACCGAGCTGCGCGCCCGGGAGATCGACGCCGCCGAGGCGACCATGGCGCGCCAGGTCGTCGAGGCGACCGAAGCCGGCGAGGCCTCCGGATCCACCGAGGGCGACGGGTCTCCGGAGGAGGGCGCACGGGTGTTCAAGAGGAGGCGCCGCCGCGATGGCTGAGCAAGCACCGACGACCGATCCAGCGCCGGAGCCGGCACCCGCACCCGCGGGCGCCGCCGGGGCGTCCCCGCCCATCGAGCGCAACCGTCGCAAGACCCGTGAGGGGACCGTGACGTCGGCGTCCATGGATCGCACCGCGGTCGTGGTCGTCACCGAGCAGGTTCGCCACCGTCGCTACAACAAGACCGTTCGGCGCCACAAGCGTCTCTACGTTCACGACCAGGACAACGACCTGCGCGTCGGGGACCGTGTCCGGATCACCGAGACCCGCCCGCTGTCCAAGCTGAAGCGTTGGCGACTGGTGCAGATCCTCGAGCGGGCGCGCTGAGAGGGGGCGGCGGTGATCCAGCAGGAGACTCGCCTCAGGGTGGCGGACAACTCCGGCGCCCGCGAGGTTCTCTGCATCAAGGTGCTCGGTGGCTCCCGGCGCCGTTACGCCTCGATCGGCGACGTGTTCGTGGCGACGGTCAAGGACGCCATCCCCGGTGCCAAGGTCCGCAAGGGTGACGTGGTGCGGTGCGTCGTGGTGCGCACGCGCAAGGAGAAGCGTCGCCCCGACGGCAGCTACATCCGCTTCGACGAGAACGCCGCGGTCGTGCTCGACGAGAACAACCAGCCCCGGGGGACGCGCATCTTCGGTCCCGTGGGCCGGGAACTGCGCGAGAAGCGATTCATGCGGATCGTCTCGCTGGCGCCGGAGGTGCTGTGATGGCCAAGATCCGCAAGGGTGATCGCGTCGTCGTGCTGTCCGGCAAGGACCGGGGCAAGGAGGGGGTCGTCTCGGCCGTCTTCCCGGCCAAGGGCACCCTGCTGGTGGACGGTGTCAACGTGGTCCGCAAGCACCGCAAGCCCAACCAGTCCGGGGTCATGCAGGGCGGCATCATCGACAAGGACATGCCCATCCCCATCTCCCGGGTGGCGATCATCAGCCCCGAGGACGGCAGGCCCACCCGCGTGGGCTACCGGATCACGCCCGACGGTGACAAGGTGCGCGTCTGCCGCCGCACCGGGGCGGACATCCCATGAGCGCCACGGCGGCCACCGCGCCGCGCCTGAAGCAGCTCTACCACGACGAGTTGCGCGCCGGGCTCCAGGAATCGCTCGGCCTCGACAACGTGATGCAGGTACCCCGCATGGAGAAGATCGTCCTGAACATGGGCGTCGGCGAGGCGGCACGCCAGGCCCGCCTGCTCGAGGGGGCCATCGCCGACATGACCACCATCTCCGGGCAGCGTCCGGTGACCACCCGGGCGAAGCGTTCCATCGCCGGCTTCCGGCTGCGCGAACACAACGCGGTCGGGGTGAAGGTCACGCTGCGCGGTGACCGCATGTGGGAGTTCTTCGACCGGCTCATCAACCTGGCGATCCCGCGCATCCGCGACTTCCGCGGCCTGCCCCTCAGCTCCTTCGACGGCAACGGGAACTACTCCCTCGGTGTCTCCGAGCAGTTGATCTTTCCCGAGATCGACTACGACAAGATCGACACCATCCGCGGCATGGACATCACCCTGGTGACGACGGCGCCCGACGACGACTCGGGGCGGGCGCTGCTGGAGGCCTTCGGCTTCCCGCTCCGGCGGGACCAGGGCTGAGCGTTCCCCCCAACCCGAAGATCCGACACACGAACCGGCGAAAGTGACGACATGGCAAAGACGGCACTGATCAACAAGCAGAAGCGAACGCCGAAATACCGGGTGCGTGCCTACACCCGCTGCCAGCGGTGCGGTCGGCCGCGCTCGGTCTACCGGCGGTTCGGACTGTGCCGCATCTGTCTGCGTGAACTCGCCCATGCCGGGGAGATTCCCGGCCTCACCAAGGCGAGCTGGTAGGGGGTTGTCGCAGAATGACCATGACAGATCCCATCGCCGACATGCTGACCCGGATCCGCAACGCCAACGTGGCCATGCACGAGGAGGTGCGGATGCCGTCCTCGAAGCTGAAGGAGGCCCTGGCCGAGGTGCTGCGGCGCGAGGGGTACATCGGCGGCTACGAGGTGAGCGACGGCGACGGCCCCGGCCGCACGCTGACCATCGACATGAAGTACTCACCGGACCGCGAGCGGGTCATCTCCGGCCTGCGGCGGGTCTCCAAGGCGGGTCTGCGTGTGTACACGAAGGCCGACGGCGTGCCGCGGGTCCAGGGTGGCCTCGGCATGGCGGTGGTGTCGACCAGCAAGGGTCTGATGACCGACCAGGAGGCTCGCCGGCGCCGGATCGGCGGCGAGATCCTCTGTTACGTGTGGTAGGTGTGCCGTGTCCCGTGTAGGCAAGTCGCCCATCCCGCTCCCGTCGGGGGTGTCGGTCGCCATCGCCGGTGGCGAGGTCACCGTCACGGGGCCCAAGGGCACGCTGGTGCATCGCGTGCCCGAGGCGATCACCGTGCAGCAGGACGGGGAGGTGCTGGTGGTGGCCCGGGCCGATGACGAGCGCGAGTCGCGTGCGCTGCACGGGTTGACGCGGGCGCTCCTCAACAACATGGTCACCGGTGTCCACGAGGGCTACCGCAAGGACCTGGAGATCGTGGGTGTCGGCTACCGCGCCACCGCCAAGGGTCCCCGGGAACTCGAATTGCAGCTGGGTTTCAGCCACCCGGTGGCGGTGGAGGCGCCCGACGGGATCACCTTCGAGGTACCGTCGCAGACCGCCATCCGGGTGCTCGGAATCGACAAGCAGGCGGTCGGGCAGATTGCCGCCCAGATCCGGGCGCTGCGCAAGCCCGAGCCGTACAAGGGCAAGGGCATCCGCTACGCCGGTGAGTACGTCCGCCGCAAGGCGGGCAAGGCCGCCAAGTGAGTCCGGCACCGGAGCAGGGAGCAGAGCAATGACGAACGTGTCCGCAGAACGGCGGCAGGGCCGGCTCCGGCGCCATCGCAGGGTGCGCAAGAAGATCGTCGGCACCGCCGAGCGCCCGCGCCTGGCCGTCTACCGCTCCAACCGCCACACGGCGGTGCAGATCATCGACGACGCCAGTGGCCACACCCTGATCGCCGCCTCCACGCTGGAGCCCGAGTTGCGCAGCAGCGAGGTCGCCGGCGTGAGCGCCGCCGCCGCGGTGGGGCGCCTGGTCGCCGAGCGCGCCGCAGGCGCCGGCATCACCACGGTGGTGTTCGATCGTGGCGGCTACCGCTACCACGGTCGTGTGGCGGCGGTCGCCGACGCCGCCCGTGAAGCAGGGATGAGGCTCTGATGGCGTCCACCGGCGCGCTTGCGTCGCGCGTGCAGTTGCGGGACTCCCGCGTCATCCACATCAACCGCGTCGCCAAGGTGGTCAAGGGCGGTCGGCGGTTCTCGTTCTCGGCACTCGTGGTCGTCGGCGACGGCGCGGGCCACGTCGGGCTCGGGTACGGCAAGGCCAAGGAGGTCCCCCTCGCCATCCAGAAGGGCACCGAGGAGGCGCGCAACTCGTTGTTCGCCGTCCCTCTCGCCGGGACCACCATCGTGCATCCCGTGCTCGGGGAATGGGGCGCCGGCAGGGTTCTGCTCAAGCCGGCGGCGCCGGGCACCGGGGTCATCGCGGGCGGCGCGGCACGCGCCATCCTCGAGGAGGCGGGCATCGCGGACGTGCTCTGCAAGTCGCTGGGCTCCGCCAACCACATCAACGTCGCCCGGGCCACGATCGCCGGCCTGCGTTCGCTGATGCGCCCCGACCACGTGGCGCGCCTGCGCGGCCTGGACCCCAGCGAGTTCGTTCCCCCGGGCCTGCTGGCGGCCTACAACGAGACCGAGCGGAACCGCCGGCTGGCGCTGCGCGGCGAGGAGGAATGACGTGGCGTTGCGAGTGACGCAGGTTCGGTCCGGCATCGGGCGCAAGCCTCCCCAGCGGGGCACCCTGCGTGCTCTGGGCCTCGGGCGCATCGGCAAGTCCCGAATCCTGAGCGACCGCCCCGACGTGCGCGGCATGCTGGCGGTGGTCTCGCATCTGGTGGAAGTGGAGGAGGTGCCGGAATCGTGAAGGTTCACGACCTCAAGCCCGCACCCGGGAGTCGCACGCAGCGCCGTCGCCCCGGCCGTGGAATCGCGGGCAAGGGAGGCAAGACCGCGGGCCGCGGCACGAAGGGTCAGCGGGCACGCGGCAAGGTGCCGGTCGGCTTCGAGGGCGGTCAGATGCCCCTGCAACGCCGGATCCCCAAGCTGCGCGGGTTCAACAACCCCTTCCGGGTGAGCTACCAGCCCGTCAACCTGGACGTGATCGAGGCCTCGGGACTCGACGAGATCACCCCCGAGACGCTCTACGCCGGCGGGCTGGTGAGCAAGGGGGCCCTCGTCAAGATTCTCGCCCGCGGCGAGTTGACCCGCCCGGTCACCGTGCGGGCGCACGCCTACTCCGAGGCGGCCCGCGCCGCCCTGGAGGCCGCCGGTGCGACGATCGAGGTCCTGCCCAAGCCGTGGGGCGACCGCCGGCCGCCGGCGCGCGGCAACGCCCTGACGAACCGCTAGACGGCCGCCGACCGCCGGAGGGAGAGTTCCGTGGGCCGGATCCTGCAGAACATCGCCAACATCTTCCGCATCGAGGATCTCCGCAGCAAGATCCTCTTCACCCTCGGCATGCTGGTGGTGTACCGGCTCGGGGCGTTCATCCCCGCCCCCGGCATCAACCTGGAGGCCATCCGCCCGCTCCAGGAGGCGGCGGAGGACGGCGGGATCCTCAACTTCCTGCAGCTCTTCTCGGGCGGCGCGCTCACACAGTTCGCCATCTTCTCGCTGGGGATATTCCCCTACATCACGGCGTCGATCATCATGCAGGTGATGGGCGTGGTGGTGCCGCGCATCGAGCAATGGCAGCAGCAGGGCGCGGTCGGCCAACGCAAGATCAACCAGTGGACGCGCTACCTGACCATCGGCATCGCCCTCATCCAGTCCACCGGGTTCGCGTTCCTGTTCCACAACCAGGGCGGCGGCCTGGCCGGCAGCACCGGCATCCCCGACCTCCTACCGGACTTCACGGCCCCACGGGTGGGCCTGGTCGTGCTGACGCTCACCGCCGGGACGGCCCTGCTGATGTGGATGGGCGAGTTGATCACCCAGAAGGGCATCGGCAACGGCATGTCGATCATCATCTTCGCCGCGGTCGTCAGCTCGCTGCCCAACCAGTTCTCGTTGGTGAAGGGCAACTCGGGCTGGCCCGGCGTGTTCGAGGTGCTGGCGATGTACCTCGTGCTGCTGGTGCTGATCGTCTTCGTCGAGCAGGGCCAGCGCCGCATCCCGGTGCAGTTCGCCAAGCGCGTCGTCGGCCGCCGGATGACCACGGGGGGAAGCACCTACATCCCGCTGAAGGTGAACCAGTCGGGCGTGATCCCCATCATCTTCGCCAGCTCGGTGCTGTACCTGCCGCAGCTGATCGTGGTGGTGCTGCCCTCGGGCGGTTGGGGCGAGTCGATCCGCACCTGGACGAACGACCACCTGCTGCGCTACGACGACCCCTTCTACCTGGTGTTCTTCGGCCTGCTGATCATCGGTTTCGCCTACTTCTACACGGCCATCAGCTTCGACCCGGTGAAGCAGGCCGACAACATCCGCAAGCAGGGCGGCTTCGTGCCCGGCATCCGGCCGGGTCGGCCCACCGAGCGCTACCTGGCGCACATCCTGTCGCGCATCACGCTGCCGGGCTCCCTCTTCCTGGCGCTCATCGCCCTGACGCCGGCGGTGGTGATCGGGAACATCGTGCCAACCAGCACCCAGGGCATCTTCAGCTTCACCGGGATCTCGATCCTGATCGCCGTGGGTGTGGCGCTGGAGACCATGAAGCAGATCGACAGCCAGCTGATGCTTCGAAACTACGAAGGCTTCCTCAAGTGATTCCGAACCCGCGCGGCCGCCTCGGGCGCGGGCCGATTGGTGTGGCGCCGCGGCGCTGAGGCCTTTCTGACATGAGCGGCGTGCTCGTCGTCCTCGGGCGCCAGGGTTCGGGTAAGGGGACGCAGTGCGAACTGCTGCAGCAGCGCTACGACGGGGTCGTCCACGTCTCCACCGGTGACATGCTGCGCGACGCGGCGGCGTCGGGAACCCCGCTGGGTCGCCGCGCCGAGGCCATCATGGCCGCCGGCGATCTGGTGCCCGACGACGTGATGTGCGAGGTGGTGGCCGAGCGGCTCGCCCCGCTCCTGGCGTCCGGGACAACGGTGCTGCTCGACGGCTTTCCCCGGACACCGGCGCAGGCCGACGCCCTCGCAACCATGGCCGCCCCCGATGGGCTCGCCGGGGCGGTGCTCCTGGAGGTCGACGTGGCGGAGGTCTCCGAGCGGATGCTGGCCCGGGGCCGCGTCGACGATTCCGTCGCCGGCATCGCCCGCCGCCTCGAGCTCTACGAGGCGCAGACGGCGCCCCTGGTGGACTGGTTCGCCGAGCGGGGGTTGCTGGTGAGGATCGAGGGAACCGGTTCGCCGGATGAGGTCTTCGACCGGCTCGCCGCCGCAATCGGGGGGTTGGTGCCGCTGAGGTTGTCTCGGTAGCCTGGTTGGTCGCGTTCGAGGCGGGAGTAGGGCTCTGGCGAAATCCAAGCAAGACGCGATCCTCATGGAAGGGAAGGTCCTCGAGTCCCTCCCCAATGCCATGTTCAGGGTTGAGTTCGACAACGGCCACCAGGTACTGGCGCACATCTCGGGGAAGATGAGGATGCACTACATCCGCATCCTCCCGGGAGATCGTGTGCAGGTGGAGTTCACGCCCTACGACCTGCAGCGCGGGCGGATTACGTACCGGTACAAGTAGCAGCGCCGCTGCCGAGCGGGAGCCCCGCCCGGCGGCCGGCGGACGACGAGACGAGACGGATGCGGAGATGAAGGTACGCCCCAGCGTGAAGGCAATGTGCGACAAGTGCCGGGTCATCCGCCGCCACGGCCGCGTGCGGGTGATCTGCGACAACCCGCGCCATCGCCAGAGGCAGGGCTGACATGGCACGCATCGCCGGTGTGGACATCCCGCGCAACAAGCGCGCCGTGGTGGCGCTCACCTACATCTTCGGCATCGGCCCCACGACCGCGGCGCAGAGTTGCGAGGCCGTCGGCATCGGCCGCGACGTGCGCATCAAGGACCTCACCGAGCAGGAGGTCGCCCGGCTGCGGGCCCACGTCGAGCGCAACCTGAAGGTCGAGGGCGACCTCCGCCGGCAGATCAGCCAGAACATCAGCCGCAAGCTGGAGATCGGGTGCTATCAGGGGATCCGGCATCGCAGGGGCCTGCCGGTCAGGGGCCAGCGCACCCACACCAATGCACGGACGCGCAAGGGTCCGCGCAAGACGGTGGCGGGCAAGAAGACCGTCATGAAGAGGAAGTAAGGCAGAGGTGGCCCGGGCGCCGATCGGGGCGCCCAACCACCACGACCGGCGGTCGCGCCCCAGGCGCGGCACCGCACCGCCCACGAGACGCACCGAGGGGTTATGGCAGAGAGGCAGGCACGGCGACCACGCCGCCGCGAGCGCAGGAACATCGCGCACGGCGTCGTGCACATCAAGAGTTCCTTCAACAACACGATCATCACGGTCACCGACCTGCGCGGCAACGTCGTCGCCTGGGCGTCGGCCGGCAACGTGGGGTTCAAGGGTTCGCGCAAGTCGACCCCGTACGCCGCGCAGATGGCGGCCGAGGAGGTGGCACGCCGGGCCATGGAGTTCGGCGTCCGCAAGGTCGACGTGCAGGTCCGCGGGCCGGGTTCGGGCCGCGAGACGGCGATCCGCTCGCTGCAGAACCTGGGACTGGAGGTCACGGGCATCAAGGACGTCACCCCCGTGCCGCACAACGGCTGCCGGCCGCCGAAGAGGCGGCGCGTCTGATGTCCCGCTACACCGGACCGAAGGCACGGGTGTCGCGCCGGCTGGGGACGAACATCTTCGGCACCAAGGGCGAGACGGTGGCCCTCGACAAGCGCCCCTACCCGCCCGGCGAGCACGGCCGCTCGCGGCGGCGCACGACCACCTCGGAGTACCTCCTGCAGCTCCAGGAGAAGCAGAAGGCCCGCTTCACCTACGGGCTCACGGAGCGCCAGTTCCGCAATCTGTACGCCGAGGCCAGCCGCCGCACCGGCGTGACCGGCGAGAACATGCTGACCTACCTCGAGTTGCGACTCGACAACGTGGTGTACCGCACCGGCTGGGCGGCGACCCGGCCCCAGGCCCGGCAGTTCGTGCTGCACGGCCACGTGACGGTGAACGGACGGCGGGTCAGCATCCCGAGCTACCGCGTCTCGGCGGGCGACGAGATCGCCGTGAAGGAGAAGTCCCGGGGCATCGCCGCGCTGCAGTGGAACGTGGACGTGCTGGACCGGGTGCCGCCCGTCTGGCTGGAGGTCGTCGAGGAGGGTTGGGAGGCCAACGTGCTGTCGGCTCCCAGCCGTGACCAGATCGACGTACCGATCCGCGAGCAGTTGATTGTCGAGCTCTACAGCAAGTAGCGGAGCGGGGTTGCACATGCTTGAGATCAAACACCCGACGGTCTCGGGGGCCACCGCCGAGGAGAACCGTCAGAAGTTCGTCATCGGACCGCTCGAGCCCGGGTTCGGTCACACGATCGGCAACGCCCTGCGGCGCACGCTTCTGTCGTCCATTCCGGGCGCGGCGGTGACCCACGTGCGGTTCGACGAGGCTCTGCACGAGTTCGACACCCTGCAGGGTGTCGTCGAGGACATCTCCGACATCGTCCTGAACCTCAAGGATCTGGTGCTGCGCAGCCACAGCCCCGAGCCGGTGCAACTGCGCATCGACGTTCTGGGGCCCGCGGAGGTGACGGGCGCACAGTTCGGCGTCAACCCCGACGTCGAGGTGCTGAACCCCGATCTCCATGTCGCAACGCTCAACGGCTCGGCGCGGTTCGCCGCCGACATCACCGTCGAGCAGGGCATCGGCTACAGCGGTGCGGAGAGCCGGCCGACGAGCGGCACCATCGGCGACATCCCAGTGGACGCCCTGTTCTCGCCGGTGCGGCGCGTCGCCTACGAGGTGGAGGCGACCCCGGGGGAGCGGGACGTGGCAGCAGACGAACTCGTCGTGGACGTGCTGACCGACGGCACGGTGACGCCGTCGGAGGCGATGGCCACCGCGGGCGGCATCCTGCGGCGGCTGACGCAACTCGTGGAGAACCTCGCCGAGGTTTCCCTGCCGGACGGCCTGGATCCGGCGGCGACCTCGGAGATGCCGTCGGACCTGCTGCGCCCCATCGAGGACCTGGGGCTCTCCGAGCGGCCCCGGAACTGCCTGAAGCGTGCCCAGGTCACCACCGTCGGCGCCCTCCTGGAGCGGACGTCGCTGGAACTGCTGGCGATCCCGAACTTCGGCGAGAAGTCCCTCGACGAGGTGACGGCCCGTCTCGACGAGTTGGGTCTCGCCCTGGCTGCCGGGGACTGAGGAGCCAGCCATGCCGGGCCGACCCCCCAAGAGCCGCCGCCTCGGCGGTAGTGCCGCCCACCGGAAGTCGATGCTGGCCAACCTGGTGGCATCCCTCGTGGCGGCGGAGTCGATCGTGACGACCGAGGCCAAGGCCAAGGCGATGCAGCCCGTCGCCGAGAAGCTGATCACCAAGGCGCGCAAGGGCGGCCTGCACAACCATCGCCAGATCGTGGCGTTCCTGAACGATCGGGAGATCGCCGACAAGCTGATCACCGACATCGGTCCGCGCTACGCCAACCGCGCCGGCGGTTGCACGCGGATCCTGCGGGTGGGGCCCCGCTACGGCGACAACGCCCCCATGGCCCGCATAGAACTGGTCTAGCGGGCGCGCCGCGGCGTGGCCCGCCTGCGCCTCCTGATCGCCTACGACGGCGGGGCGTTCCGGGGGTTCGCGGCGAACCCCGGCGTGCGCACCGTGGCGGGGGTGCTGGCCGAGGCCCTCGAACGGCGGCTCGGCTATCCGGTGCAGCTGACGTGTGCCGGGCGCACCGACGCGGGCGTCCATGCCCGCGGCCAGGTGGTGAGCCTGGAGGTGGCCGCCGAGGACGCCGCCGGTGACCGGCTCGAGTCCCTTCGCAGCAGCCTCAGCCGCATGTGCGGTCCCGATGTCGCCGTGCTGGGTGCCGAGCCGGCGCCGGGCGACTTCGACGCCCGCTTCTCCGCGCTCGGGAGGGCGTATCGCTACACGATCTGGAACGCGCCGCAACTCGACGTCTTCCGGCGCCGGTACGCCTGGCACGTCCCCGATCCGCTCGACCTGGCGGCAATGGGCGAGGCCGCGGGGTGGCTCATCGGCGAGCACGACTTCGCCTCCTTCTGCTCCCGGTCGGAGCAGGTCGTCGACGGCGAGATCCGGGTGGCGCCGACGGTGCGGCGGGTGCTGCGTGCCGGCTGGAGCCGACCCGAGCCGGCGCTGGTGCTGTTCGACATCGAGGCGAATTCGTTCTGCCGGCAGATGGTGCGCTCGATCGTCGGCACGCTCGTGGAGGTGGGGCGGGGTCGTCGCCCCGCCGGCGACATCGACCGTGTCCTGCAGAGCCGGGACAGGGCCGCCGCCGGGGATGTGGCACCGCCGCACGGCCTGTGCCTCGAGTCGGTCACCTACCTCTGATTCGGCCGGCCCGGACGGCTGGTGGGGGTCGATTCCGGCGGTGAGCCCGTATCCTTTCGGTGTGCGTACGTACAGCCCTTCCGCATCGGACGTCGAACGCGCCTGGTGGATCGTCGACGCCGAGGGACAGGTGCTCGGCCGCCTGGCCACCGAGGTGGCCAGCGTCCTGCGCGGCAAGCACAAGCCGATCTACACGCCGCACCTGGACTGCGGCGATCACGTCATCATCGTGAACGCCGACAAGGTCGTGGCGACAGCCGGCAAGGCGGACCGGAAGATCCTGTACCGGCACTCCGGCTATCCCGGCGGGCTCCGTTCGGAGACGCTCGCCGAGGCGATGCGGCGACGCCCCGCGGAGGTGGTGCGGCGCAGCGTGCGCGGGATGCTGCCGCACACCCGACTGGGCCGGCAGATGCTGCGGAAGCTGAAGGTCTACGCCGGACCCGTCCATCCCCACGAGGCTCAGAGACCACAGCCGCTGGCCCTTCCCAGGAGAACGCCATGACACTGCCGCTCGTGCAGGCCACCGGCCGCCGCAAGCGCGCCGTCGCCCGTGTCCGCATCCGGCCGGGTCAGGGGCGCATCGTCATCAACGGGCGAGAGATCGAGGACTACTTCCCGTCGCCCTCGCACCGCTCCCACGCCACCGAGGCCCTCGCCGTGACCGACACCTCCTCCTTGTACGACGTGGATGCCACGATCGTCGGCGGAGGCCTGACCGGGCAGGCGGGAGCCCTGCGCCTCGGCATCGCCCGGTCGCTGGAGAGCCTCGACGGCGAGAGCCGTGAGAAGCTCAAGCGGGCCGGCCTGCTCACCCGGGATCCGCGCAAGAAGGAGTCCAAGAAGTACGGGCTCAAGAAGGCCCGCAAGGCTCCGCAGTACTCGAAGAGGTAGCAGCGCCCGCGCCTCGAGGCGCCGCGAGCCACCGCAGCGGTTCGATCGTGTTCGGAACCGACGGAATCCGAGGGCGGGCCTACCGGGACGTGACTCCGGAGGTCGCCGCCCGCATCGGCGCGGCGGTCGTCGAGATCTTCGGCTGCGCGCGGGTGGTGCTGGGCCACGATCCGCGAGCCTCCGCGGCCGACCTCGTCGAGGGGCTGCTGCGGGGTCTTTCCGGAACCGAGGTGGACCTGCTCGGCATGGCCCCGACCCCCGCGGTGGCGTACTGCAGCGCCACCGACGGGGTGCCGGGGATCGTCGTGTCGGCGTCGCACAACCCGTACCACGACAACGGTGTGAAGATCTTCGGTCCGGGGGGTCGCAAGCTCAGCGACGCCGAGCAGGAGGCGGTGGCGGCCGCCCTGCGGTCCGGCATCGAAGCGACGGGGCCACCCGCCGCCGCGATGGACGCCGGCGACCGGCTCGAGTCGTACCTCGACTCGGTGGCGACCACCGTGGAGCCGGACGCCTTCGACGGGCTGCGGCTGGTGGTGGACGGCGCCAACGGGGCCGCCTCGGCACTGGCGCCTGCGCTGCTGCGGCGCCTCGGAGCCGCGGTGCGAACCGTCGCCTGCGAGCCGGACGGGCGGAACATCAACGACGGCTGTGGGGCGACGACACCGAGCCTCATCGCCGCCCGGACGCGCCCCGGCGAGATCGGTCTGGCGTTCGACGGCGACGGGGACCGGGTCGTGGCCTACGATCGGGACTTGATCGACGGCGACCGCATCATCGCCCTGTGCGGGACCGACCGCCACGAGCGCGGCCGCTTGGCCTCCTCGACGGTCGTGGTGACGGTCATGAGCAACCTCGGCCTGCACAGGGCCATGGCGGAGGCGGGGATCGAGGTCGTGACCGTGCCGGTGGGTGATCGCCACGTCCTGAGCGCGCTCGAGGCCGGCGGCTGGGAATTGGGCGGCGAGCAGTCCGGGCACGTGGTGTTCCGGGACCTCGCCACCACCGGCGACGGTCTCCTGACCGCGGTGCAATTGCTCGACGTGGCCGTGCGCCGCGGCGCCCGGCTCGGCGACCTGGCGGCTGCGGCCATGACCCGGCACCCGCAGGTGCTGCGGAACGTGACGGTGAGCGGCGACGCGGCCGGTGTGCTGGCGGCGATCGGGCCGGCCGTCGAGCGGGTGCGGGAGGCACTCGGCGAGACGGGTCGCGTGCTGGTGAGGTGCTCGGGCACCGAGCCGCTGATCCGCGTGATGGTGGAGGCCGCCGACGAGGCGGAGGCCGGCGCGCTGGCCGAGAGCCTGGCCGCCGAAGCGGCCCGGAGGGCCGGCTGATGTGCGGGATCGTGGCGGTCATCAGCCGCCCGTCCCGGCAGCGGCCCCCCACGGGACCGGAGATCCTGGACCTGCTCGCCGGCGGCGCCGCCACCGGCGACGGCGCCCGGCAGGCGGCGGCGCGGCTCGCCGGCCCGGCGGGGCTGAGTTGCCTGGTGCGGGACGCGGGTCTGCGGGCGGAGCTGGCGGCGGCCGTCGAGCGGATCGACGGCGGCGAGGCGGCGCTCGGCGATGCGCTCTGGAGCATCCGGGAGGACCGGCTGGCCACCGCGCAGGCCGTGGCGGAATTCCTTGGCGCCGACGCTCCGGAGGCGAGCGAGGAGCTGGTGGCGGGGTGGTGGTCGATCCAGGTGGCGCTCTCGGCCCTGGATCGCCTCGAGGTGCGGGGCCGGGACTCGGCGGGTATCGCCGTGCTGGTCTCCTCCGGCACGCCCCCCGGCGGGCTGCCCGGCGTCCCCGAGGCGCTCGGTCGCTCCGGCGGCGGCTGGCGTCACGGGAACGTGACGGTGCATGTCCACAAGACGGCGGTGGAGGTCGGCGAGCTGGGTGACAACACGAGGGTCCTGCGGTCGGCCCTGGCCGGCGACGGCCTGCTGCGGTCGGCGCTGGCGCAGCCGGGGGCGCGCTGCACGGTCCTGGCGCACACGCGCTGGGCCAGCGTGGGTCTCATCACCGAGCCCAATGCCCACCCCGTGGCCTCCCTGCCCGCCGACGGTGAGCCGTGGGTGCTCGCGGCGGTGAACGGCGACATCGACAACTACGGCGCGGTCGCGGGCCGCTTCGACCTGGCGTACCCGCCTGCGGTCACGACCGATGCGCGGGTCGTTCCGGGCCTGGCGCGCCGGCTGCGAGCCGACGGGCGATCCAGCCGGGCGGCATTCGCGGCGGCCACCGAGACATTCGAGGGGTCGCATGCGATCGTGGCGGTCGGCAGCGACGACCCCGGCAGCCTGCTGCTGGCTCGCCGCGGCAGCGGCCAGGCGCTCTATGTGGGACTCGCCCCCGATGCCTATGTGGTGGCGTCGGAGCCCTACGGGCTCGTGGAGCAGGCCGGCAACTACCTGCGCGTCGACGGCGCCGACAGCGCCGGCACCGGTGAGCTGGTCCGCCTCGAGGCCACCGATGCCGGTGAGACCGCGGGCGTCACTCGCTGGTCCTACGACGGCGCCGCACTGGCACTCCCGCCGGTCACGTCGACCGAGATCACCACCAAGGACATCGATCGCCGCGGCTACCCCCACTTCCTGCTGAAGGAGATCAGCGAATCCCCTGGATCCTTCGCCAAGACACTTGCCGGCCGCCTCGTCGGAGATCCCGGAGATCGCAGGGTGCTCCTGGACGGCGTCCTGCCGGCGGGGCGGGAGCTGCCGCGCCGGATCGTGGTCATCGGCCAGGGCACCGCGGCCGTGGCCGCGCGGGCCACGGCGGTGATCATCGGCGCCGAGTTGTCCGGCGCCGGTGTCGAGGTGGTGAGCCGGCTCGCCAGCGAACTGTCGGGCTTCGACCTGCGAGACGACATGGCCGACCACCTCGTGGTGGCGATCAGCCAGTCCGGCACGACCACCGACACCAACCGCACCGTCGACCTGGTCCAGGCGCGCGGTGCCTGGGTCACCGCTGTCGTCAACCGCCGCGAGAGCGACCTCGCCGCCCGCGCCGACGGCGTGCTGTACACCTCCGACGGGCGGGACGTGGAGATGAGCGTGGCCTCCACGAAGGCCTTCTACGCCCAGGTGGCCGCAGGCTTCCTGCTGGGGCGCGCCATCGCCGAGCTCTTCGGCGTGGCCGGGGATCCGGGGCGCCGCTCGGCGCTGCTGGCGGCACTGGAGGAGTTGCCCGCCGCCATGACCGAGGTGCTGGCGGCGCGCCGGCGCATCGCCGACATCGCCCAGCGGCTTGCCCCGGCTCGGCGCCACTGGGCCACCGTCGGCAACGGCCGCAACCGGCTGGCCGCCGAGGAGGTGCGGATCAAGCTCTCGGAGTTGTGCTACCGGTCCGTGGCCTGCGACATCACCGAGGACAAGAAACACGTCGACCTCTCCGCGGAGCCCCTCACCCTGGTCTTTGCAACGGGCCTCGACCGTTCCACCGCACGCGACGTCGTCAAGGAGGTGGCCATCTATGCGGCGCATCGCGGCGCGCCGGTGGTCTTCACCGACGACGCCGAGCTGGCCCGCGCGGCAGGGGAGTCGGTGCTGCTGCCGGCGGTCCACCCCGACCTCGCTTTCGTGCCGGCCACGATGGCCGGTCACCTCTTCGGATACGAGGCGGCTCTCGCCATCGACGCCTGCGCCGAGCCGCTGCGGCGAACCCGGGGGGCGATCGAGGCTGCGCTGGACGCCGAGCCGGACGGTGCCGTCAGCGACGCCGAGGCGATGCTCGCCGCGCTGGCGCCGGCGATCGCCGGCGGCGCCGAGCAGTTCGGGCGCCGCCTGCGCGACGGCGGCTACGACGGGCACCTTCCCGCCGCCACCGCGTTGCGGCTCGACGCGCTGTTCCGCTACGCCGTGGGTGTGCTTCCGCTGGCCGCCTTCGAGATCGACTTCGGCGAGATGGGGACGCCGGCGGGCGTCCTGGAGCGGCTGCTGGGAGCGCTCGGCGAGGCCATCGAGGAGTTGACCCGTCCCGTCGACGCCATCCGCCACCAGGCCAAGACGGTCACCGTGGGGATCTCCCGCAGCGAGGAGGCGCTGCTGCAGGTGCCGCTCACCGGGGCCGTGCAGGCCGCCGGCGCCAGGGGTGAGCGCCTCAGCTACGAGACGCTGTCGGCGCTGGCGGGGTTGGACCGCGCGGTCGCCCGGATCACCGGCCACGTCCGCTACGTCATCGACAGCGAGCGGATCGAGATCGCCGACCGTTCCGGGGTGGCGGCTTCCTTCGAGTCGCGGGTGGGCCGCGATCCCACGCTGCGGGGCACCAAGCGCCAGGTCAGCCGCGAGCGCCGGGTGCTGCTGACACGGGGACTGCGGGATGGGCGCCTCATCCTGCTGGTGCCCGAGATCAAGGGTGGCGAGGTGGTCGGCCTGGTGCTGCTGCACGTCGAGCTGCGCGAGCACCTGGAGCCCGCCGTGGCCGCCGACGTGCTCCGGCGCTACCGCGACCGGCTCAGCCGCCTGCGCCACGCGGTCACCGAGACCGAGGCGTCCTTCGACGAGGCGCTGCTGGCGGAGGTCCCCACCGAGGACCTGCTGGTGGGTGACCTGGGTGCCGTCGCGGCGCGCTGGCGAGGGGGATCGCCGTGATCGGCATCGACATCGTGGACGTGCCGCGCTTCCGCGCCCTGCTGGCGCGCCGCCCGTCGGTCGTCGAGCGACTCTTCACCCCCGCCGAACGGGCCTACGCCGAGGCCCGCGCCGACCCCGCCGAGCGGCTGGCGGCACGCTTCGCCGCCAAGGAGGCCGTGATGAAGGCGCTCGGCGCCGGCTTCGGGGACGTGGCGTTCCGGGACATGGAGGTGGTGCGCTCCCCCGGCGGCAAACCCGGGGTGCGCCTGGTCGGCCGCGCCGCGGAGCGTGCCCGGCGGGCCGGGGTGACCGGCTGGCATCTGAGCCTCTCCCACACGGCCACAACTGCGGTGGCGGTGGCGGTGGCCGTCGGCCCGGACGCACCCGGGCCGGGCTCCCTGGCGAGCGGCAACGAGACGTGACCTCCGCAGCGCCCCGCCGCCGTCATCCCGGCGGAGGCCGGCCGTCGTGATCCCCGTCGTCACGCCCGCCGAGATGGCGGCCATCGACGCGGCCGCCCCCGAGGGCACCGAGGTGCTCGTCGAGCGGGCGGGCGCCGCGGTCGCGGTCGCCGCGGTGGAGATGTTGACCGGCAGCACCGGGGGCGCCGCCGCGGTCCTCGAAGGCGGGCGGACGGCGGGCACGCGCCGGAAGGCGCTGGCGGGTCGGCGGGTGGTCGTCCTCGCCGGTCGCGGCAACAACGGCGCCGACGGCCGAGCCGCGGCGCGCCACCTGCAGCGCGCCGGCGCCGAGTGCGCTGTGATCGCCCCCGACGTCGCCGAGATCCCCCCGTGCGACCTGCTGATCGATGCGGCCTACGGCACCGGGCTGAACCGGCCCTGGGCCCCGCTGGCGGGGATCGAGGGCGCCGGTGCTGTGCTGGCCACCGACATCCCCTCCGGCGTCGACGGCCTCACCGGCGAGGTGGGCGGCGGAGCGCTGGCAGCCGCGCGCACCGTCACGTTCGCGGCGCTCAAGCCGGGCCTGCTGCTGCATCCGGGCCGCCGCCTGGCCGGGTCGGTCAGTGTCGCCGACATCGGCCTCGACGTCGCCTCGGCCGGCGCGCACCTGCAGACCGAGGGCGACGTGGCCGCGCTCTGGCCCCGGCGAGAGGTCGACGCCCACAAGTGGCGCTCGGCCTGCTGGGTCGTGGCCGGTTCGCCGCCGATGCGCGGGGCGGCGTCGCTCGCCTCGCTGGCGGCGCTGCGGTCCGGGGCGGGCTACGTGCGCCTCTCGGTGCCCGGCGGCGAGCCGGATGCCTCGGTGCCCACCGAGGTGGTCTTCGGGCCGCTGCCGGCCGCGAACTGGCACGAGCGGATGGATGTGTCCCGGTTCGGATCGCTGGTGGTGGGGCCCGGCCTGGGGAGAGCTCCGCAGACCGCGACGGCGGTGTGCGGGCTGGTGGCGCGAGCGACCGTGCCCCTGGTGCTGGACGGCGACGCCCTGGCGGCGCTCGCCGGCGATCTGGGGGCCGTCCTGGCGGCGGCGCGCGCCCCGGTCGTGCTCACGCCGCATGACGGGGAGTACGAATTGCTGGCGGGGTGCCGGCCCGGCGCCGATCGTCTGGAGGCGGCGCGAACGCTGGCCGCAGCGGGGGCCACCGTGCTGCTCAAGGGGTCCACCACCGTCGTGGCCGCACCGGACGGAGCGGCCCGCTTCGTGACCTCGGGCGACGCCCGGCTGGCAACCGCCGGCACGGGTGACGTGCTCGCCGGAATGATCGGCGCGCTCCTGGCGCAGGGTGTGGCTCCGCTGGAGGGGGCCGCGCTCGCCGCGCAGGTCCACGGGATGGCCGGGGCGCTCGGTCCGCCCGTCGGCCTGATCGCCGGCGACCTGCTCGGGGCGATCCCCGCCGTCCTCGCCGGCGCGCTGGAGCCGCCGGGGCAGGGACCCGCCGGCGGGTCTCCGGACGGCTGATGCGTCCCACCTCCGCCGTCGTGGACCTGGCGGCGCTCGAGGCCAACGCCGCCGAACTCGCCCGCCGGGCGGCCCCCGCCGAGTTGTGCGCGGTGGTCAAGGCCGACGGCTACGGGCACGGGTCGGTGGCCGCCGGGCGGGCCGCGCTGGCCGGTGGCGCCACCTGGCTGGCTGTCGCTCTCGTGGAGGAGGGCGTGGAACTGCGCCAGGCCGGCGTGACGGCGCCGATCCTGCTGCTCTCCGAGCCGCGGCCCAACGAGATGGTGGAGGTGGCGGCGCACGACCTGCGCCCTGCCGTCTACAGCCCCGAAGGCCTGGCGGCGGCGTCCGCGGCGGCGGTCACCACCGCCAGGCGCCTGCCGGTGCACCTCAAGATCGACACGGGGATGAACCGCGTTGGCGCGCACCCCGACGATGCCCTTCCGCTGGCACGCGCCATCGCCGCCCGGGCCGACCTGGATCTGGAAGGCGTCTGGACCCACTGCGCCGTCGCCGACGAGTTGGACAACCCGTTCACCGACGAGCAACTCGAGCGCTACGAGCACGTGCTGGGACTGCTGACGTCCCGGGACGGCGTGCCGGGTCCGTTCCGGCGCCATGCCGCCAACTCGGCGCTGCTGCTCGCCGCCGGCCGGCCCGACGCCTCGCCGATCCGCCGCCGCGGCCGCTACGACATGGTCCGGGCCGGCATCGCCCTCTACGGGCTGTCACCGGGCGTGGCGCTGGCGGACGATCTCGCCGGGCTGCGGCCCGTGATGGGACTCCGGACCGAGGTGTCCTACATGAAGACCGTTCGCGCCGGCGAGGCGATCTCCTACGGGCTCGCCCACCGTTTCGACTCCGACCGGCGCGTGGCGACGGTGCCCATCGGCTACGCCGACGGGGCGCGGCGCGACTACGGCCTCTGCGGCGGGCACGTCCTCATCAGGGGACGGCGCCGGGCCGTGGTGGGAGTCGTTACGATGGATCAGTTGATGGTGGACTGCGGAACCGACGGCGAGGTGGTGGCCGGCGACGAGGTCGTCCTGATCGGCGAGCAGGGCCCCGAGAGCATCGGCGCCGAGGAGATCGCGGCCCGGCTCGGCACGATTCCCTACGAGGTGGTCTGCGACGTCGGCCGGCGGGTCCGCCGCCACTACCGCTGAGGCGGACGCCCCGTGAGTCCCGGCTCCATGACGCAGCCCCTGGCCGGGGTCCGCATCGGGCACTGGACCCATCCCGGTGGCCGCACCGGCTGCACCGTGGTCCTGCTCCCGGACGGGACTGCCGCCTCGGCCGAGGTGCGCGGCGGCGCGCCGGCGAGCCGGGAGCTGGAACTGCTGGCGCCGGAGCGGACGGTCCCCGGCGCGGACGCGATCGTGCTCTCGGGTGGCTCGGCGTTCGGCCTCGCCGCGGCCGACGGCGTGGTGCGCTTCTGCCGCGAGGCGGGGCGAGGCTTTCCCACCCCGGGCGGGCCGGTGCCGATCGTGGCCGGCATGTCGCTGTACGACCTGAGGCCCGGCAAGCCGCCGCTGTGGCCCGACGCCGCTGCCGGCTACGAGGCGGCGCGCACCGCGGTCGCCCCGGACGGCGGCGGTCCCGCCGGCGGGTGGCCGGTCGGTCGGATCGGTGCGGGCGCCGGAGCCACGGTCGGCACGTGGCGCTCGGTCCGCAGCCCCGGCGGCCTGGGATCCGCGCTGCTGTCCTTCGAGGCCGGAGCGGGGGAGACCGCCGTCGTGGCGGCGCTGGTGGCCGTCAACGCCACAGGCGACCTCGACGACGGATCGGTGGCCGCGGCGCTGCGTCGCGGGGACTTCCGACCCCCGACGAAGCCACCGCTTGGCACCAGCACGACGATCGGCGTGATCTGCACGAACGTCCGGCTCAGCAAGGTCGAGTGCCTGCTGGTCGCCCAGAGCGGCCACGACGGTCTGGCACGCGCCCTCATGCCGGCGCACACCCGTTTCGACGGTGACGCGCTGGTGGCGGCATCGGTCGGCGTCACCGAGGCCTCGATCGACGGTGTGCGCATCGCAGCCACCGTCGCCGTCGGCGACGCCGTGCGGGCCGCAATCACCTCGGACCGGCCCCCCAGCGCCCCCGGCGACCGCCCCGCGCACGCCGGGTGATGCCGCCGGCACCCCGGGGAGGCCCCCAGCACATCCCGCGCCCGGCGGGCGCCCGTGCGGGCGCGGCGGCGCCGTGGGGGGATCTGGCGCCGGAGGAGCGCCGGGTGGATCTGGAGGTGCTGCGGCACAGGCTCGGGAACCGGCGGGAACCGCAGGAGCCGCCGAGCGGCCCGCGGCTCTCGGCGGTGCTCATCCCGCTCTACGCACACCGGGAGGAGCCGCACGTGATCCTCACCCGCCGGGCGGCCCACCTGCGCACGCACGGCCACGAGGTGGCGTTCCCCGGCGGCGGCCGCGAACCCGGCGACGCCGACCTCTGGGAGACGGCGCTCCGGGAGACCCGCGAGGAGATCGGGCTGGATCCCGTCGCGGCGGTGCGCATCGGGGAGCTGGATCCGTTCTTCACCGTGGGCAGCGACTCGCTCGTGCACTCCTACGTCGCCGAACTGCCCGCCGGGCATCCGGGCGGGCTGCGGCCCGACCCCGCCGAGGTGGAGAAGATCCTCCACGTCCCGCTGCGCCATCTGCTGGAACCCGGCGTCTACCGCCAGGAGCTCTGGCCTCGGGACGGCGCCGTGCGGCCGATCAACTTCTTCGAGATCCCCGGCGACACGATCTGGGGCGCAACCGCCGCCATCCTCCGGCAGCTGCTCGTGATCGCCGTGGGGGTCGCGGCCGGCTAGCGGGAGCACGGTCCGCTCCGATCCGCCGCCCTCGCCCCGGGCGCCGCGGGCAGGCACAGGTCGTCGCCCGGCCACGCGGCCGGTAGACATCCCCCATGGATATTTCAGATCACGACAACGGCTCGCCGCCGCTGCCGGACCCGGGGCCCGCGGCGCCCCACATGACGCCCGACGAGTTGCGACTGTGGGGTGGGCGCTTCCTGGACTGGGTGGCCGGCTACCACGAGCGGATCGAGGACTTCCCCGTCCTCTCCCAGGTTCGCCCCGGCGAGGTGGCCGACGGGCTGCCGGCGTCGCCGCCGACCGAGCCGGAGGGGTTCGACAGCGTCCTGGAAGACCTGGATCGGGTCATCGTGCCGGGGCTCACCCACTGGCAGGCGCCGGGGTTCTTCGCCTTCTTCCCGACGCCGGCCACCGGCCCCGCCATCCTGGGCGACCTGCTGTCGTCGGGCCTCGGCGTCCAGGGGATGCTCTGGGCCTCCAGCCCGGCTTGCACCGAGTTGGAGACCCGGGTGATGGACTGGCTGGCGGAGTTGTGCGCGCTTCCCCAGCGGTTCCGCAGCGACTCCGCCGGGGGCGGGGTGATCCAGGATTCGGCCTCCGGTTCAACGCTGTGCGCGCTCGTTGCCGCCAGGGAGCGTGCCCTCGCCACCGCCGGCGGGGCGACCGTTGCCGACCTCGTCGTGTACACGTCCGAGCACGCTCACTCGTCGATCTACAAGGGTGCCCGCATCGCCGGCTTCGGCGCCGACCACATCCGCAACGTCGCAGGCGACCCCGCCTACGCCATGAGCCCCGAGGGGCTCGTCGAGGCCGTCGCCGCGGACCGGGCCGCCGGTCTGGTGCCGGCCGCGGTGGTGGCCACCGCCGGGACGACGTCCTCCCTGGCGTTCGATCCGGTGGCCCGGCTGGCGGACATCGCCGGCGCCGAGGGCATGTGGATCCACGTCGACGGCGCCATGGCGGGCGCCGCCGCCGTCTGCCCGGAGTTCCGCTTCGTGAACCGTGGCCTCGACGCGGTGGACAGCTACTCCTTCAACCCGCACAAGTGGCTGCTCACCAACCTCGACTGCTCGGCCATGTGGGTCGCCGACCGCGCCGCGCTCACCGATGCGCTCGGCATCACGCCGGAGTACCTGCGCAACCCCGAGAGCGACAGGGGGACGGTGATCGACTACCGGGACTGGCAGGTGCCGCTGGGGCGCCGCTTCCGCTCGCTGAAGCTCTGGCTGGTGCTGCGCTGGTACGGGGCGGAGGGCCTGCAGGCGCACATCCGCTCGGGCGTCGCCTGGGCGCAGCGGTTCGCCGACGAGGTGCGCCGGCACCCCGATTTCGAACTGGCCGCACCCGCGCCGCTCAGCCTGGTGTGCTTCCGCCACCGGGCCGGCGACGACGCCAACCGGCGCATCCTGGCGGCGCTGAACGAATCGGGACGCTTCTACCTCACCCACACCGTCCTCGACGGCCGCTACACGCTGCGCCTCTCGGTGGGAACCGTCGCAACGCGTGCCCACCACGTCGAGGCCGCCTGGGAGGCCATCACCGAGGCAGCCGCCCGACTCTGAGTATGCCCGCCGGTCCGGGCGGCGCTGCCTATGCTCCCGGCAGGGGAGGTGCGCGCGGTGGCGGACATCGAGATCGGATTCGGAAAGAGCGGGCGTCGCGCCTACGGGCTCGACGAGATCACGATCGTGCCCGCCCGGCGCACCCGCGATCCCGACGACGTGGACATCTCCTGGGAGATCGACGCCTACCGTCTGCCGCTGCCGCTGCTGGCCTCGGCCATGGACAGCGTGGTGTCGCCCGAGACGGCGGGGCTCATCGGGAGGCTGGGCGGCATCGGCGTCCTGAACGTCGAGGGCCTGTGGACCCGCTACGAGGATCCCGAGCCGGCCTTCGAGGCGATCCGGAACGCGCCCGACGACGAGGCCACGACCCGCATGCAGGAGGTCTACGCGGCGCCGCTCATCCCGGAGTTGATCGGCGAGCGGGTGCGACAGATGAGGGAGTCCACCGCGCTGGTCAGCGCGGCCGTGACACCGCAGCGGGCGAGGATGCTGCTCGACCAACTGGCCGCCGCCGAGGTCGACCTGCTGGTGATTCAGGGCACGGTCGTGACCGCCGAGCACAAGTCCAAGGCCCGCAAGCCGCTCAACCTGAAGAAGGTCGTCCGCGAGCTCCCGATGCCGGTCGTCGTGGGTGGCTGTGCCAGCTACGAGGCCGGGCTGCACCTCATGCGCACCGGGGCGTCCGGCGTGCTGGTCGGCGTGGGACCGGGTGCGGCCTGCACCAGCCGCGGCGTCCTGGGCATCGGCGTTCCCCAGGCCACCGCCATCGCCGACGTGCGGGCCGCTCGGATGCGCCATCTCGACGAGACCGGGGTCTACGTGCACCTGATCGCCGACGGCGGGATGGCGACCGGCGGCGACATCGCCAAGGCGGTCGCCTGCGGTGCCGACGCCGTGATGCTGGGGTCCCCGCTGGCGGCGGCGGTCGAGGCGCCCGGCGGCGGCTACCACTGGGGGATGGCGACGCCGCACGCGGCGCTGCCCCGCGGCGCCCGGGTGCACGTCGGACGTCGGGGCCCGCTGGAGGAGATTCTCTGTGGCCCGGCCCGGGAGGCCGACGGTCGCAGCAACCTGTTCGGTGCGCTGGCGACCACGATGGCGGCGAGCGGCTACGCCACACTCAAGGAACTCCAGAAGGCCGACGTGATGGTGGCGCCTTCGATCGCCAGCGAGGGCAAGGCCCTGCAACGCCAACAGGGCGTCGGCATGGGGCTGTGACCGGCGCGGGAGCCGGCGCCGCCCACCAGGGCGGCGTGCTGGTGGTGGACTTCGGCGCCCAGTACGCCCAGCTCATCGCCCGGCGGGTTCGCGAGGCCCGCGTGTACAGCGAGATCGTGCCGCACGACATCACGCCCGAGCGCGTGCTCGGGCGCCGACCCGCGGGGCTGATCCTCAGTGGCGGACCGGAGTCGGTGCACGCCGACGGTGCCCCGCGGCTCGATCCGGAGGTTCTCTCGCTGGGTGTGCCGATCCTCGGAATCTGCTACGGGGCGCAGCTACTCGCCGACGAGCTCGGCGGCAAGGTGGACCGCAGCGGGCTCGCCGAGTACGGCCGGGTGAAGCTGGAGGTGACCCGGCCCGGCAAGGTCGTCTCCGCCGGGCTCCCTCCCTCTCAGGAGGTCTGGATGAGCCACCGTGATGCCGTGGTGCTCCCCCCCGCCGGTGCCGTGGTGACCGCTGTGACCGCGGACGCGCCGGCGGCGGCCTTCGAGAACGCCGAGCGCGGACTGTTCGGCGTGCAGTTCCATCCCGAGGTGGCGCACACCCCACAGGGCCAGCGGATGCTGGAGAACTTCCTGTACGAGGCGTGCGACTGTGCCCCGGAGTGGACCCCCGACTGCATCGTCGAGAACTCCGTGGCCAAGATCCGCGCGCAGGTGGGCGACGGGCGGGCGGTCTGCGGGCTGTCGGGAGGGGTCGACTCGGCGGTCGCCGCGTCGCTCGTGCGTCGAGCCATCGGCGACCGTCTCACCTGCGTGTTCGTCGACACCGGGTTGATGCGTGCGGGCGAGGGCGAGCAGGTGCGCGAGACCTTCGGCGGCGACGGCGGCCTGGTCTACGTGGATGCCTCGGCGCGTTTCGCCGCCGCGCTCGCCGGCGTCGTCGAGCCGGAGGCCAAACGGCGCATCATCGGCGAGTTGTTCGTGCGCATCTTCGAGGCCGAGGCGCGTGCCCTCGGCGATGCGGACTTCCTCGTGCAGGGCACGCTGTATCCCGACGTGATCGAATCGGGCGGCGACGTGGCCGCCCGCATCAAGAGCCACCACAACGTCGGCGGACTCCCTGCCGACATGCAGCTGGAACTCGTGGAGCCGCTGCGCGACCTGTTCAAGGACGAGGTGCGTCTGGTCGGCGAGCAGCTGGGTCTGCCGCCCGAGGTCGTCTGGCGCCATCCGTTTCCCGGTCCGGGGCTGGCCGTGCGCATCGTCGGCGAGGTCACGCCCGAGCGGGTCGAGACGGTGCGCGCCGCAGATGCCATCGTGCGTGCCGAGATCCGCCGCGCCGGCCTGGACCGGGAGGTGTGGCAGGTCCTGGCGGTGCTGCTGGAGGTTCGATCGGTGGGCGTCATGGGAGACGAGCGCACCTACGGCCACCCGATCGTGATCCGCGCCGTCACCAGCGCGGACGCCATGACCGCCGACTTCGCCCGCCTGCCCTACGACGTGCTGGAGACCATGGCCGGGCGGATCGTGGCCGAGGTGCCCGGCGTCAACCGGGTGGTCTACGACATCACGTCCAAGCCTCCCGGCACCATCGAGTGGGAGTGAGTTGATCCCCCCGGCTCCGGTCAGGCCTGATCGGAGGGGCGCACCAGCACCGCCAGGTTCACCGAGAACTCCAGATCACGGCGTTGACGGTCCACCTTGGTGACCTCGGCCAGGACGCTGTCGCCGGGGACGACCACCTCCCGTGGATGGCGGATGGGGTTCTCGGCGAGCTCGGCGGTCGGCACCAGTCCCCTGATCCCGTCGCCGACGGTCACGAACGCCCCGAACGGGGCGAGCGAGACGACGGTCGCCTGGTGCCGCTCGCCCGGACGTATCGCCTTGAGGGGGTCCTCGCCGATCCGCAGTGACAGGTCGAGGTTCAGCTTGGCGGGAGCGGTGTGCAGCACGACGGCCTCCACCTCGTCCCCGACCGCCACGACGTCGCCGGGTCGGCGCACCCGGAACCAGCTCAGCTCGCTCCGGCGGATCCGGCCCCGGAGGTTTCCCTCGGCCAGCACCAGCGCCCCGAAGTCCTCGACCTTCGTCACCCGGGCGCGCACCTTCGTGCCGGGGGACAGCTCGGTGAGGCGCTTGCGGGCGGCCTGCCGGTCGCGGGTGCGCAGCGCGGCCTTGCGGGACAGGATGCAGCGGCCCTTGAGCTGGTTCACCTCGGTGACCTTGCACTCCACCTCGGTGCCCACGAGCGCTTCGAGGTCGTCGTCACCCGCCATCGAGGCCGGCACGAATGCCCGGATGCCGATGTCCACGGTGAGACCGGCCGCGACGGCATCGGTCACGGTGCCGGAGATGATCTCGCCGGTCTTGCGGGCGGTCTCGGCAAGGTCCCAGGCCTTCTGCTGGCGTCCCCAACTCCGGGAGAGCACGATGCGCTGCTTGTGGTCCTCGCGGACCAGAACCGCCGCCTCGACGGTGTCACCGACCTGCACCTCGCCGGCGAGGTCCACGTCGAGTCCTGCTGTCCAGTGGCGGCTGCCGACCACGCCGACGCGCCCCGAGCCCAGATCCAGTTCGATCTCACGGCGGTCCACCATCTTCACGACGCCCGTGACGATGTCGCCGCTGCTCAACCCACCGGTCGTGGCGGCCGACGGGATCGGCGTGCCGATTCCGGAGCCAGGCTCGGGGGCCGCGGGTTTCTCGGGCGGGGATCCGCCGCTCTCGCCGTCAGGCTGCGCCGCGGCGGCAACGGCCTCCGCCGCCGGTTCCTCGGCTGCTGGTTCCTCTGCTGGTTCCTCTGCCGGTTCCTCTGCTGCTGGTTCTTCGGCTGCTGGTTCTTCGGCTGCTGGTTCCTCTGCCGGCTCCTCGGGGGCTGGTTCCGCTGCCGGGCCTTCGGCCGGTGCTTCTTCGGCCGTAGGTTCCTCTGCCGGTTCCTCGGCCGCGGCTTCTTGGACCCCTGGTTCGGCCGCTGGTTCCTCTGATGGTTCCTCGGCAGGCTCCTCGGCCGGCGATTGCTCGTCCGGCGGCTCGCCGGTGTCGTCAGCGGCCTGCTCGTTCGCCGGTTGCTCGTCCGTCGGTTGCTCGGCGGGGGCTTCGGCCGTGGACCCTGCAGGTGGTTCGACTTCAGCCTGGTCGCCGGTCGCGGCGTCGAGAGCCGTCGCGTCGTCGGGCTGATTCGCTGCCTCGGTCACGGCGCCGATGGTACCGCCGACCCCCACGGCTCCCTGCATCGGGCCTGCGGGTCCGGCGGCAGGGCGCTGTCAGCGCGCACCGGTAGGGTGCCCGCGATGGCGCTGCTGAACCCCGCCCAGTACGACGCCGTCCTGCACACCGGCGGCCCGCTGCTCGTCAGCGCCGGCGCCGGGTCGGGCAAGACGCGGGTGCTCACACACCGGATCGCCCACCTCATCGCCGAGCGGGGCGTCTCGCCGTTCGCCATCCTGGCCATCACCTTCACCAACAAAGCCGCCGAGGAGATGCACGCCCGGGTGGTTGACTTGGTCGGCCCGGTGGCGGAGCGCATGTGGGTGCGCACCTTCCACTCGGCCTGCGCCCGCATCCTGCGCGTCGAGGCTGAGCGGGTGGGCTATCCCGCTGGCTTCAGCATCTATGACCAGTCCGACTCGGTCCGCCTGACGCGCTACATCATGGCTGAACTGAATTTGGGCGCGCACCGCTCGGCAGCCGCCGCTTTCCACAGCCGTATCAGCTCCGCCAAGAACGATCTGGTCGGACCTCTCGACTACGCCGAGTCCGTAGCCGGCAAGGATCGCCACCTCGAGCACACTGCCTTGGTCTACACGGAGTACCAGCGCCGCCTGCAACGCGCGGGGGCCATGGACTTCGACGACCTGCTGGCGCTTGTGGTCCGCCTGTTCCGGGAGCACCCCGACGTTCTGGCCCGCTACCAGGAGCGCTTCCAGCATGTCCTGGTTGACGAGTACCAGGACACCAACCGGGCGCAGAACGAGATCGTGCTGATGCTCGGCGCCCGGCACCGCAACGTCTTCGTGGTGGGTGACGCGGACCAGTCCATCTACCGCTTCCGCGGCGCCACGATGCGCAACATCCTGGACTTCGAGAGCGCCTTCGAGGACACGACGGTGATCCTGCTGGAGCAGAACTACCGCTCGACGCAGAACGTGCTGGACGCCGCCAACGCGGTGATAGCCAACAACGTCAACCGACATCCCAAGAGGCTCTGGACCGACGCCGCAAGAGGGGAGCGCATCGTCTGGTACCGCGCCGCCGACGAGGATGACGAGGCCCGCTGGGTGGTGCGCGAGATCCAGCGGCTGGCCACCGACGGGCGTGCGCTCAGCGACTTCGCTGTGATTTACCGGATCAACGCCCAGAGCCGTGCGCTCGAGACGGCGCTGAATGCCGAGGACCTGCCTTACCAGGTAGTCGGCGGCACGGCCTTCTATGACCGGCGCGAAGTGCGTGACGCTCTAGCGTACGTGCGAGCCGCGGTGAACCCGGGTGACGAGGTGAGCCTCAAGCGGGTCTTGAATGTGCCGCGGCGCGGCGTCGGCGACCGTTCTGTGGAACGACTCGATGCCTGGGCGGCGAGCACCGGGCTGCCGTTCAGCGAGGCGCTACGACGGCCCTCCGAGGCGGGCGCGAGCGGCGCGGCGCTGTCGGGCATCGAGGGTTTCACGACCCTGCTGGACGAAGCCGCCGGCCGGCTCGCCGAGGGTCCAGAAGGGGTGCTGGAATTCCTCCTGACCCGCAGCGGCTACCTGGAGGAACTGCAAGAGGAGATGGAACAGGGAAGCATGGAGGCCGAGGGTCGGCTGGAAAACCTCTCGGAACTGCTGGCGTTGGCCGGTGAGTCTGAGGAGGTAGGCGAGTTCCTGGAGCAGACCGCTCTCGTGTCGGCGACCGACGATCTCGACCCCGACGAATCGCGGGTCGTGCTGCTCACTGCCCACGCCGCCAAGGGCCTGCAATTCCCGGTGGTGTTTCTGACCGGCCTGGAGGAGAGAATGTTTCCCCGGATGCAGGCGGTCGAGGCGCTGGACAACCCCGAGGAGATGGCCGAGGAGCGCCGCCTGGCATATGTGGGCATCACCCGGGCCCGGGAGCGGCTCTACCTGAGCGATGCCGAGCGCCGTACCATGTGGGGAGTCGCGCAGTACAACCAGCAGAGCCGCTTCATCGAGGAGATCCCGGTCAAGTTGCTGCATGAGATCTCCGGGCGGACCCCGCGTATCGGTCGGCGGGAACCTGGTGATCCGATCTCCCGCTCCGCCTTCGACGCGCGCCGGACGGCCTGGCGGGAGTCGCAGGTGGATCAGGCGCTGCGCGGCGCTGCGGCGCAGGCGACCCCGCCGGCCGGCCCGGGTCCCGCGGAACTGCCGGTCGGCGCCGACGTGCGCCATCCCGCCTGGGGTGTCGGCGTGGTCGTGGATGCGAGCGGGTCCGGGGAGGACGCCGAGGTGACCGTGCGGTTCCCCGAGGCGGGGGAGAAGCGGCTGCTGGTGGCCTGGGCCCCGCTGGAGCGGGTCGTCCCCTAGCCGCCCTCGCCGACGGCGTTGAGGTCGACGATCAACGCGCCGTCGGTGATGCGGACCTCGTAGCCCGGCAGACCCTCGCCGTGCGCCTCGACGACCGTGCCGTCGCAGGGGTCCGCGAACACGGCGGCGGCGGGCTGCCACTCGAGGGTGCACTCCCGGCCCGCGCCCGGGCGGTGGGCGTCGAAGGCGTACCAGCCGCCCGCCGGGTCGGCCCCGAGGTGCTGCAACCAGATGTCGCGCCGCCCGCCGGCGGCGTCCGCGTACAGGATCGGCCCGTCGGTGGCGATGACCCGGCTCATCTCGGCCGCCTCGCCCGCCTCGAAGGTGTCGTCGCCGAGCCGGACCGTCACGTCGCCGGTGCTGGCCAGGCGGCTCATCCCCCATACCAGGGCGACCCCCGCGCCGACGCCCACGAGACCCACGAGCACGGCGCGCTTGGGGTTCAGCGACAGCCTCGGCGCAACCGGCATGCCGACAAGTATGGAGCCTGCCGGCGCGCTCCGGCCGGCTACTCGTAGCCGATGGCCTCCAGAACCTTCAGGCGGCCTGCCCAGATTGCCGGAAGGATCCCGCTGGCCAGCCCTGCAAGCGCCGCGATGACGAGGTAGACAATGATCTGGCCGCCGGGTATGGACAGCGTGCTCACGACCGAGTCCGGGATGATGTCGGCCGCCAGCACACCGAAGGCGATTCCGAGAACGACCCCCAGGATCCCGCCGAAGACGGCCACGACGAGACCTTCCCAGCAGACCATGCGGCGCATCTGGCCCCGCGTCATTCCGACGGCCCGAAGCAACCCCAGTTCCCGGGTGCGCTCCACCACCGACAGCGCCAGCGTCGCCACGATGCCCAGCACGGCGATCACCAGCGAGAGCCCCAGGAACACGTTCACCACGATCAATGCCTGATCGATGTTGTCGGCGGCGGCGTCGCGGAATTCGGCGCGCGAGCGCACGTTCACCTGCGGGTACTCGCCGGCCGAGGCCGAGATGGCCGCCCGGGCCGCCTCCTCGCTCACGCCGTCGGCGTTCAGGACCGACACGAACTGGTCCACGTTGGTGTCGAAGTAGCGGTGCCAGGTGTCCGGCGACACGACCCACGAACCGACGATGGCGTTGTCGGAGTAGATGCCGGCCACGCTCCAGGTGACCTGCTCACCGCCGAGGATCTCGACCGCGAGGTCGTCGCCGACGGTCAGCCCGTACTCCTCCGCCTGATCGACGTGGGCGAGAATCTCGCCGAAGGACGGGTCGTTCACCTCGCCGGCGACCGGGTTCACGTCCACGTGCGCGTCGAGTTCGGTGGTGTTCACCGACATCAACCCGTGCACCGTGCCGTCGGGGGTGCGGAAGGCGGCGCTCAGCCAGCGGTAGGTCGCCACCGAGCCCACTTCCGGCAGCGCTTCGAGGTCCTCGCCGAGGCGAGGGCTGAAGCCGCTGAACTGGTCGGTGCAGTCGCCGATGCAGACGAACCAGTCGGCGTTCGCCTGCTCGTCGAGCACCTTGGTGAGGCTGGTCTTCAACGAGTCGGCCACCACGCTCACGGTCACGACCAGCGCCAGCCCGATCATGAGGGCTGCCGCCGTGGAGGACGTGCGGCGTGGGCTGCGGGCCGCGTTCTGGCGCGCCAGGTGCCCGGGCATGCCGTCCATCCGGGCCAGCGGGGCGCCGAGCGCCCGGGCCATCGGTCGTGCGAACAGGGGGCTGGTCATGTTGATGCCCACGAACACCGTCAGCACGCCCATGCAGAGGGCCACCAGCAGGTGCGTCGTGTCGAGATCCGCGAACACGGTGGTGAGGAGCAGCGCCAGGCCCACGGCGGCCACGGCCAGCCTCCCGGCCCACCAGACGATCCGCTTGCCCCCCCAGTTGGCAAGGACGGCGGCCAGCAGCGCCAGCGGGATGAGCGCGGGCCAGTCGGGGGCGGCGAGGCCCAGGGCCAGCAGCACCAGCCCTGCGATCAGAGCCAGGCTGCCCACCACGGGACGTCGGGCGACGACCGCGCTCGAGAGCCGGGCGTCCTCCCGCAGGGCCTCCACGGGCGTGATCCTCCGGGCCTTCAGCGCCGGCGAGAGCGCGGCCAGCACGGTGATGCCCACACCCACGGCGAAGGCCACGCCTACGGTGCGCCCGGTCAGCAGCAGCGGATCGATGGGCAACTCGCCGCCGAGGACGCCGAAGATGGCCTTCAGCGCTGCGGAGATGCCGATGCCCCCGGCCAGGCCGAGCCCCGTGGCGATCAGGCCCACCACCGCCGCCTCGCCGAGCACCGAGCGCCGGATCTGGATGCCCGTGGCGCCCACGACCCGCAGCAGGCCCAACTCCCGGATGCGCTGGCCGATGACGATGGAGAACACGTTGTTCACCAGGAACGCCGACACGACGAGCGTGATGACCGCGAACGCCAGCAGGATGTTCTGGAAGATCGTGATGAACGTGCCGAATTCGGCGCTCTGCTCCTCGGCGACCTCCTCGACGGTGAGCACCTCGAGTCCCGCCGGCAGAGCCTGGCGGAGAGAGGCGGCGACGGCGGCGATGTCGGCCTCCCGGTCGACGTCCACGAGGATCTCGTCCCAGCCCCCTCCGCCGTTCAGCAGTTCGGTGGCGGTGGCCAGGTCGAAGACCGAGAACTGCACACCCTGGGACTGGTCCTCGTCCGGGTCGGCCCAGTTCACCAGGCCCACCAACTCGAAGGCGCGCGTGCCGTCGGGCAGGCTGACCCGGTACGTCTCGCCGATGGTGAGATCCGCGAACTCGGCGGTTCCGGAGTTGGTGGCGAACTCGTCGGGCCCGGCCGGCGGCCGGCCCTCGGCCAGGAACAGTTCGGTCAGGTTCTCCTCGTCGGACCAACTCACCCCGAACTGGGGCGGGCCGACGGATTGCAGCGGCTCGCCGTCGGGGTCGATGATGACCACGTTCCAGGCGGCGACACCGCCCGTGACCGCCGCGACCCCATCGACCCCGGCGATCTCGTCCGCCAGGGCGGGGTCCACCTCGGGCGCGTTCAGTCGATCGCCGAATTCGAGCTCGCTGCGAACCCTGAGGTCGATCGATCCGGCGATGTCGTCGGCGATGTCGTCGAAGGTGGCGCGCAGGCTGTCGGTGACGATGAAGACACCCACGACGAAGGAGACACCCAGCACGACGCTCAACGCCGTGCCCAGGAAGAGGAACTTCCTGTTGGCGATGTTCTTGAGGGTGAGCCGGAGTAGGAACATGGCGGCGCTTCAGCCTCTCGAGCGTGGCGCGTCGTTGCCCCGGCGACCCCTGCCCGGAGCCTCAGGCACCGAGGGTCCTCACCTTGTCGAGCACGCCGTCCACGGTCGGCTCACTCATCTCGTCGACGACCTGGCCGTCGTTGAGGAACACGATCCGGTCGCTGTAGCTGGCGGCCCCGGCGTCGTGGGTCACCATCACGATGGTCTGGCCCAACTGCTCGGAGGCTCGCTGCAGGAACTCGAGGACCTCGGCTCCGGTGCGGGAGTCCAGGTTCCCCGTCGGCTCGTCGGCGAAGATGATGCGGGGGCGGCTCACCAGCGCCCGCGCCACGGCCACCCGCTGCTGCTGCCCACCGGACAGTTCGTTGGGCCGGTGCGTGAGACGGTCGGCCAGGCCGACCGCATCCACCACCTCGGTGAGCCAGGCGCTGTCGGGATCCTCCCCGGCAAGGGCGATGGGCAGCGTCATGTTCTCCAGCGCGGTCAGAGTCGGCAGCAGGTTGTAGGCCTGGAAGATGAAGCCGACCTGCCGGCGCCGCAGGAGCGTCAGCTCCCTCTCGCTGAGGGTGCCGAGTTCGGTGTCACCGATGAAGATCCGCCCGTCGGTGACGGCGTCGAGGCCGGCCATGCAGTGCATGAGCGTCGACTTGCCCGACCCGGACGGGCCCATGATGGTGGTCAGCCTCCCGGTGTCGAAGGCCACGTCCACGCCGTCGAGCGCCCGGACCTCGGTCTCGCCGCTGCCGTAGATCTTCACCGCCCCGACGGCACGCGCCGCCGCTGCGGCGTCCACCACCGGGTCTTGCCCGTTTCCTGCCACCGTTGGCCCTCCACGTCTGGACGCTCGAACGTGGGCGAGCCTACCGGCGGGGTCGCGGACCCCACGCTGCTCTTACGAAGAAATTACCCGAGCCTTGAAGAATGATATGTCGGTATGTTTTGCTTAGTTCTGCGTGCAATGCAGAACTCGTGGGCCATTCGGTGGCCCGGACGCGCGGCGCCCCCGGGATCGACCCGGGGGCGCCGCGGTTGGAGCGAGACGTGGCGGGCTCAGCCCGTGGGCTGGGCAACCACCCGCAGGTAGGGCTTCTGCTCGTCCCAGCCGCCGGGGAACCGCTCGGCGGCCTCCTCGTTGCTGAGAGCCGGCACGATGATCACGTCCTCACCGTGCTGCCAGTTCACCGGCGTGGCCACCTTGTGGTGGGCCGTGAGCTGCAGGGAGTCGATGACCCGTAGCACCTCGTCGAAGTTGCGCCCGGTGCTGGCCGGGTAGGTGATCATCAGCTTGACGAGGTTGTCGGGGCCGATGACGAAGACCGAGCGGACCGTCATGGTGTCGCTGGCGTTGGGATGGATCATCCCGTAGAGGTTGGCGACCGAGGCGTCGGGGTCGCCGATCATCGGGAAGTTCGGCGAGATGCCCTGGGTGTCCAGGATGTCCTGCGACCACACCCGGTGATCCTCCACCGAGTCGCACGAGAGCCCGATGACCTTCACGTTGCGAGCGGCGAACTCGCTCCGGAGCTTGGCGGTGTAGCCCAGCTCGGTGGTGCAGACGGGCGTGAAGTCCTTCGGATGCGAGAACAGCACCGCCCAACTGCCGTCCTTCCAATCGTGGAAGTTGATGGTGCCCTCGGTGGTGTCTGCCGTAAAGTCGGGGGCGACGTCCCCCAGTTGCACAGTCATGCCGCTGTGTCCTCCCTTGGTCGGTGGTCGCGTGACCGGTAATTCCAGACCGATTTCGTCGGCAATCAGGTTAGCGCGGGTCGGCAGGAACACAACCGGGCGGCGGATGGGGACAGCGCGCGGCCGCTTGGTGCTTCCCGTGATCGCCGCGCTGGCCGTGGTCTCGCTGGCGGCGACCGGTTGCCCCGACGATTCCGGGACGGGGTTGGGAGATGTCGTCGGGCCCGCCGCGCCCCCGACGACGACACAGCCTCCCAACCGCCCACCGGACCTCCACGTGGACTCGTTCGTGTGGACCGTCGGCGACCGGCTCGAGGCGCGCCTGGGCGTGACAGATCCGGACGGCGTGGTGACGAGGATCACCTGGCATCGCCCCCCGCCGGGCTTCTACTCCCCCGGTGGTGCAGAAGACTCGTTCTCCTGGACGCCTCCCGTGGCCGGGACGTGGAGGGGACAGGTGTCGGCGACCGATGACGATGGGGCCACCACCACCTCCGACGTCACCTTCATCGCCCGCCACCTGCACCGCCGGAACGTGCTGGTGGCGCTCGGCGACTCCGTTGCGGGGGGATTCGGTCTCGACCTCACCGACGCGCTGCTGGGCGATCCCTGCTGGCGAGCGCCACGGGCGGCGTACGCCTCGCTGGTGATGGATCGGCTCGTCACCGAGGGCACGGTGCGGTTCGCCCGCGGCGAGGCGCGGGTCGTGCTGGCGGCGTGTGCCGGCAGTTCCACCGTCGACGTGTGGGCGACCCCGACGTGGTGGCCACCCGGCGCGCCCGAGGACGTCGGCGAGGCGGGCTGGAGCCAGCTCGACTGGGCCGTCCATCTCAACCCCCGCTACGTCACCCTCACGGTCGGGGCGAATGACGTCGGCGTGCTGGATCTGTCGATCCTCGAGGGCGGAGAGCTGGATCGCCGGGAACTGGACAGGCGCCTCGAGGCCGTGGCCGGCGGCGTGGGGTACCTGCTCGACGAGTTGGTGGCACGGACCGATGCCCGGATCGCGCTGACCAACTACTACAACCCGACGGCGATGAACCCGACCGGGCTGCCGGGATGTCGCGGCGAGTGCTTCGCCGAGCAGCTCGCCGTCGTGCACGGGTCCCTCAACGAGGCACTGGCCCGTGCGGCGGCACGCCATGACCCGCGGGTGCAACTGGTCGACATCGCGCCGCTCTTCGAGGGCCGCGAGGCCGGTGACGCCCTCGGCCCCGGCTGGCTTCGCGAGCCGATCGAGACATTCCTCGGTGTGCAGGTGCGGGCGTACTGCTCCGAGGACGATCCCTCCGGATCGTGGGTCAGCTCATTCGACTGCATCCATCCCACCGGCGACGGCATGGCGGCCATCGCCGACGCGGTGGTCGCCGCGTTCTCGGCACCGCGGGATCGGTGAGGCGGCGCCTCCCTCAGGAGCCGTCGGCGCGGTCTCCCGTCGCCGTGTGCTCCCGCCAGCGGTCCCTGTAGTCGCAGTAGACCAGGTGGTGACGCCGTGCCCGCTCGTAGTCGTTCTGTGCGAGCGCGACCAGCGTGGACCGGGCGGCGGCCCGCAGGGCGCTGAGCTCGGCGCGCCGCCGCGGGTTGGGATGGGCGGCCGCCGCGACATCCAGATGTTCCGAGGCCGCCTCGTCGGACCGGTCCAAGGCGGCGTGCGCGCCGCTGAAGTCATCGGCGCTGGCACGGTCGAGGAGATCCTCGTGGGCGGTCATCCAGCCATCGAGCGCGCCCCCGTGCAGGAGCGCCCAGGCATCTTCGGACGCGGGGTCGGTGGGCGCAGGCGGGCGCGTGGCGTCCACGATGCGATGGGAGTGTTCCGCCACCGCCCGGTCGCGGCCGCGCCGACGCCGGCCGAGGAGGGCGAGCGTCACGCAGCCGGCGACGACGAGCGCCGGCAGCAGGTAACGGACGTAGACGCTGCTCACTTCGGCCGATCAGGGTACCGAACAGGTCGCAGCCCGGCGGGTCGACCGGTTCCCGATCCGGCTACGCCGGCGCCGGGATCTTGACTTGGAGCGGCGGCGCTTTCACGGTGTGCGCCGAGTGGCCGCACGCCCAGCAACTGTCGCCCGGCCGACCGCGCCAGGTGACATCGCAGACGCCGCAGGCCATGACCGTGGGGACGGTTTCCCCGTCCACGGTGCCCGTCCCGGCCTCGACGCCGTCCGCTGTACCCACCGGCGCGGGATTGTACGCAGGCACCCCGTCGGGGTGGTGGATGTCCCGCCGGCGGGCTCTTACGGCGCCCGGCGCCGGCTCACTCGGGAGGCGGGATGAACAGTTGATCCCCGGCGTTGATCCGGTCGGGATCCTCGATGTTGTTCAACTCCACGAGGGCCTCGAGGGTGACGCCGAATTGCCTGGCGATGCTGAAGAGAGTGTCGCCGGGCTGGATCGTGTAGACGAGTTGGGTGCCGAGTTCCCGCTCCGGCTGGGTGGTGCCGGGAGTCGCCGGCGGCGGGTCGGGGGGCGTGGCCGGCTGCTGCTGGACGAAGCCGGTCGTCGGTGTCACTGGTGGCGGAGGAGCAAGTGTGACGACGGTGTTGCTGCCGGCGCCGCCGGTGTCCGTGGTGGGCCCCTCGGTGTCGTCGCCGGTGTCGAAGCAGGCGACGAGGGTCAGGACCAATCCGGCGAGCAGTGCGGCCAGAGCGGTACGGCCGACGATTACGCTGCTTGGCACAGGTACAAAGCTAGTCGGTATGAATCACCGGGGGAACCGGGATGTTCAGTGTCGCCGGACTGATGGCGTCCTCGCTGTGACGCTGCTCCCGTTCGAGTATCAGCCGGCCGGCGGGATCGTCAGGGTTTGACCCTCGTAGATCACGTCGGGGTTCTCGATGTTGTTGGCCTCGACGACGTCGTCCAGGCTGACGCCGAACCGCTGAGCGATGCTGAACAGGGTGTCACCTGCCTGCACGGTGTAGAGGAGAATGCCGTCCTCCCCCACCGCTGGGGGCTCCGGCGCCGCCGGTGGCGGCTGCGGTGGCTCGGGCGGTGGCGGTGCGACTGTCTCCGGTACGGGCTCGGGCGGTGTCGGTGCGACTGTCACCGGTACAGGCTCCGGCGGCGGCGGAGCCTGGGTGGCCGGCGCGGGCTGCGGTGCCGCCTGGGCCGTGGTGGTCGTCGACTCCTCTCCGTTCTCGTCCTCGCCGAAACACGAGGTGAGCACAAGCGCCAGCACCACGCTGAGCGCGATCAGGGCGATTCGTCGGCGAGGACGCGCATGAGACATGGCGCGAAGCCTACACGCGCGGTCACAACAACTAGGGGATGCCGAGGCGTGCGACCAAATCCCCCGGTCGGGCGTCTCCCGGCGGTACGTTGGTCGCATGGACGGATTCCACCCCGGCGGTGGAGCGGCCGCGATCGTGCCTGGTCGGACCGTGTCGCGGGCTCGCAACGGGGGCCGGGAAGTGGTCGGGTGCGCCCACATGCTGTGTCCCGAGTCCGCGACGGCGCTGCTCCTCTTCGACGCCCGCGTGACCGCGGCCTGGCTCGTGGACCTCGAAGGCAAGGCCTGGCGCGGCCTGCCCATGTGCCGGACGCATGCCAACCGATTCCGGCCGCCGGTCGGCTGGGTGCTCTCGGACCAGCGCAGCCGGATCAACCGTCAGCGGTCCGGCGCTGAGGGATCGCCTGCTTCGCAACCGGCGGCGCGGGATGCCGAACCTGCCGACGATTCCCAGCCCGACGATCCCCCGCCGGTCCGCGAGCCGGCCCCGACGCCCTTGCTCACCCGGGCGTTCCGCACAACCGCTCAATCCCCGATCTGACGCCGCCGCCCAGGTGCGGCACACTCCTGCCTCGGTGAACACGTCGTCGCGCGCCCCAGCGCCTCCCGTGCGCGTCGCGCTGCTCGGGGTCTCTGCCCTGCTCGCTCTGGCGCTGCCGGTCCTGCTCGCCGGTACCACGGAGCGTTCGGGTGAGGTGCCCGCCGGCTCGACCCACGATCCACCGTCGGAGACCGATCCCGCGCCGACCACCGCGCCACCCTCCCCGACGCCGGCAACCCCGGCCGCCCCCTCGGTGGTCCCGCCCGAGCCCCCGCCGGCCAGCGAGGTGGTCGAGGAGCCGGAGACCTGGGTGGACGGCGCATCGTTCGGTCAGGTTCCTGCCGGCACCACACCGGGGGTGCTCACCTTCCGCGGATCGCCGACCCGCAGCTGGTACGGAACGGGTCCGGTGCCGACCAACCCGCAACTGCTGTGGCGCTATCCCGCGCACAGCGACATGTGCGCCGAGTCCAGCTATCACGGCGAGATCATCCGCTGGTGCGGGACCGGCTGGACCGGCCAGCCGGCGGTGTTCGAACGCAACGGGCGTACCTGGCTGGTGTTCGGGGCGTTCGACAAGAACGTGCACTTCCTGGACGCCGCCACCGGGCAGCGGCTCCTGCCGTCTTTCGAGACCGGTGACATCGTCAAGACCTCGGTGGTGATCGATCCCGACGACCACCCGCTGGCGTACTTCGGATCCCGCGACAATTACTTCCGGATCGTGGCCTTCGACCGGGCCGAGCCGACCGAGCTGTGGCGGCTGGGTGCCTACGACGTCTCGCCCACGCTGTGGAACGACGACTGGGACTCCACCCCCCTGGTCATCGACGACCACCTCTTCCTGGGCGGCGAGAACAGCCGGTTCTTCGTCATCCGCCTGAACCGGGGCTACGACGCGGACGGGCTCGTCACGGTGGCTCCCGAGTTGCTCCACCACTGGGCGGGTTGGGACGACCAGTTGCTGGCGGATCTCGCCGAGCCCGACGCGGGCCACTTCAACGTGGCGATCGAGTCCTCCCCGGCGATCTGGGAGAACACCCTCTACTACGCCAACTCCGGCGGGCTCGTGACGGGCTGGGACATCTCGGGGCTCACCGAGGGTCTCATGCCTGAACAGGTCTTCCGGTTCTGGGCGGGCGACGACATCGACGCGACACTCGTCGTCGACGAGGAGGGACACCTGTACGTGGGTGTGGAGTACGAGGCCCGGGAGACGGCCCGCGCCCGCGAGGTGGGCCAACTCGTCAAGCTCGACCCGTCCCGCCCCGACGATCCCATCGTGTGGTCGGTGCACGACCGTTCCGAGGGCGCCCCGCGGGGTGTCTGGAGCACGCCGGTCGTGTGGCGCGACATGGTGTACGCCACGACGCACACCGGCAGGTTCTGGGGCGTCGACCGCGCGACGGGCGAGATCCGCTGGGAGAAGCGTTTCGCCGATCTGCTGTGGAGCAGCCCGATCGTCATCGACGAGACGCTGATCCTGGCCGACGGCGCGGGGCGGATCACCGGCTACGACGTGGCCGACACGTCGGTGGAGCCGCCGGTGGTCTGGCAACTGCAGGTCGGCAACGAATGGCGCTTCGAGTCCTCGCCGGTGATGTGGGACGGCGTCATCTACGTGGGCGGGCGCAGCGGTGCGATGTACGCGGTCGGCGATGCCGGCGGCCGGTAGCGTGTGATCCCTATGAGCAGCACGCCCCGATGAGCAGCACGGTCGCGGAGGGCTCGCGCGACGCCCGGTTGGGCCTCAGCACGTCCGTTGTCGACCCGGGTGTGCTGGAGCGGGCGGCGCGGCGTTTCGGCGAGCAGGGAATCGTCCTGCCCACGTTCGGACAGCTCGCCGAGCCGCAGCGGATTCCCCCCGCCGCGCTGGCGGGCCTGGCCGGCGTGGGCCGCGACGATGCCGACGCCCGCAACCTGTGGCGCGTGCACTGGTACAACGACGCCGCCGCGGGGGGCCTGCGGCAGGTTCCCTCCTACGTCGTGCTGCCGCCGGAGTTCAGCGGCGTGGCGCCGCGGATCCTGGTGGCCTTCGGGGACACGTTCCCGATGATCGGCGCCCACAAGGTGCTGGCCGCCTACGCCTGCCTGGTGCCGCGCCTGGTGACCGGGGCCTTCGACCCCACCGCGCAGCGCGCCGTGTGGCCCTCGACGGGCAACTACGCCCGTGGTGGCGTGGCGATCAGCCGCATCATGGGCTGCCGCGGCGTGGCCGTGCTGCCGGAGAACATGAGCCGCGAGCGCTTCGAGTGGCTCGAGCGCTGGGTGACCGACCCCGCCGACATCGTGGCCACACCCGGCTCGGAGAGCAACGTCAAGGAGATCTACGACGCCTGCGCCGAGTTGGCGGCGGACGAGCGGAACGTGATCTTCAACCAGTTCTCGGAGTTCTCCAACCACGCCGGCCACTACGCCGTGACCGGGCCGGCCCTGGCGCACGCCTTCGCCGACCACGCCGCCGCCGAGCCGGGTCTTCGCCTGGCCGCCTTCGTGGCGGCCTCGGGCTCCTCGGGGACCCTCGGCGCCGGTGACTATCTCAAGGAGCAGCACGGCACGCGCATCGTGGCGGTCGAGGCTCTGGAGTGCCCGACCATGCTCTACAACGGGTTCGGTGAGCACAACATCCAGGGCATCGGCGACAAGCACATCCCCTTCGTGCACAACGTCATGAACAGCGACGCCGCGGTGGCGGTCTCCGATGCGGCCACCGACGGGCTCTTCATGGCGTTCGGCCACGAGACCGGGAGGGGGATCCTCGCGGCGAGCGGCGTGCCGGCGGACGTGCTGGGGTCACTGCACCACTTCGGGCTGTCGAGCATCTGCAACGTGCTCGCCGCCATCAAGTACGCCCGGGCGGCGGGTCTGGGCGCCGATGACGTGGTCGTCACCGTGGCCACCGACGGTGCCGCCCTCTACGAGAGCGAGCGTCCGCGGCTGGCCGGCTCGCGGTTCGGGGGTTCCTTCGACGACGCCGCCGCCGCCCAGATCGAGGCGCATCTGGCCGGCGCCGACACGTCGCACGTGCAGCTGCTCGACGAGGTCGGCCGCAGCCGCATCTTCAACCTCGGCTACTTCACGTGGGTGGAGCAGCAGGGGGTGTCGCTCGAGGACTTCGAGGCGCGCCGGCAGGCGGCGTTCTGGGACCGCCTGCACGCCATGGTGCCGGCCTGGGACGCCATGATCGACGAGTTCAACGCCCGCAGCGGAGCCACGATCGGCGACTGAGAGGGCCCGGGGTCAGCCGATGAAGCGTCTCACCGCCGACAACGGCTGGCTGGGGTCGCCGACCGGCGGTCACTTCGACATCGACACCGGGACGGACAATCCCTTCCTGCGTTACCGTCGCCTCCTTTGGGCGTACCGGCGGTTCGCCGAGGGCGGGCGCGGCGACGGCGAATTCGCGGCGGTGGTGGAACGGCTCGACCGCCGGATCGCCGAGATCGACGGGCGCGGCTTCCGGACGACGCCCACCGGACCGGCGACCCGGCTGGGTGATCACCTGGGCGTCGAGTTGTGGGTGAAGGACGAGACCGGCAACGTCACCGGCACGCACAAGGCGCGCCATCTCATGGGTCTGGCGCTGCATCTCGAAGCCACCGACGAGGCGGCGGGGCGCCCTCTGGCCATCTCCTCCTGCGGGAATGCCGCCCTGGCGGCGGCCACCGTGGCCGGAGCCGCCCTGCGCCCCCTGGACGTGTTCATCCCGCCGTGGGCCGACGAGGGTGTCGTGGGCGCTCTCGAGGCCCTCGGCGCCCGCATCGAGATCTGTTCCCGCCCGCCCGGCCAGTTGGGCGATCCCTGCTTCGGCCGGTTCCGCGACGCCACGGCCGCCGGCTCCCTGCCGTTCTGCACCGTCGCCGCCGAGAACGTCTGGACGGTCGACGGCGGCCGCACGTTGGCTTTCGAGATGATCGAGCGCCTCGCCGTCGCGGGGGATCTCGACGCGCTGTTCGTGCAGGTGGGGGGCGGGGCCCTGGCCTCCAGCGTGGTGCAGGGTTTCGTCGAGGCCGCCGACGCGGGTGTCATCGGGCGCCTCCCGGCCTTCTACGCGGTGCAGGCCGAGGGATGCGCGCCGCTGCGGCAGGCCTGGGACCGGCTGGCGTCGATAGCTGCGCGGTCGGGCATGGACGCGGCCCTGGAGGCGGCCGCCGCCGATCCTGACCGCTTCATGGAGCCGTGGGCGCCGCCGGAGGGCGACGGCCCCCAGAGCATCGCCACGGGAATCCTCGACGACGTCACCTACGACTGGTTGCCGATCGCCTGGGCCGTGGCGGCGACCGGTGGTGACGTCGTGGTGGCGCCGGAGAATCTGGTGGCCGAGGCCCACGGGTTGGCGCGGCGCTGGACCGATGTGCCGGTGGATCCGACCGGCACGGCGGGCCTGGCCGGTCTGCTGGCGGCACGCCGCGCGGGACTCGTGGACGAGGGCGCGCGGGTGGGCGTGCTGTTCACCGGGGTCGACCGCGGGTCCTGATAGCTGCCCGGGAGCCCATGAGTCGGGGCTGAATCGATAGAGAGCGGCTAATTCATCGGGCGAGTCTTTCGTTTCTTCCCGCCGGTGGATCGGGCCGGTGGTCTGCTTGACTGGATTCCAGCAACAACCGACGAGAGCGCCAACGTCTCGTGACGCTCCTTGCGGGACCGCCCGGCGGGGCGGATCCCGCAGCAGGGAGGTGAGGGCATGGAAGCATCATCCGCCGCATCGAGTTCTCTGATCAGGTGCCTGTGGGGCTGGGCCCGGCGGCACTGGATCATCGCCACGGTCGGGGTTGCCGCGGCCATCGGCCTGGGCATCTGGTTGATCTTTTTCTTCTTCGCCGTGCAGACGCTGTTCATCGACGAGGAGGTGGACGAGGCGGTCCCGACGTTCGGCGCGCCTGCGGCTCCGGCCGAGGCACCGGCTCCGGCCGAAGCCCCTGCCCCGGCGCCCGCCGGCGAGCCAGCGGCCCCGGCGCCCGCTCCTGCCCCGGATGCAGCGACCCCCGCAGCGCCCGCGCCCGCGCCCGCGGAGGACTCCGCTGCCGCACCCCCGGCCGCCGAGGCGCCTGCACCCGCGCCCGCGGGGGAGGCGGCGCCCGAGACGCCGGTTCCAGCGCCGGATCCCCCCGCCGAGACCACAGCGCCGGCCCCCGCCGAGGAGCCGTTGGTGGCCGGACCGGGCGCCTCGGGCATGCCCGGCGACGAGATCACCCAGGAGATGGCCGACGAGACCAACGAGGCCATCGCATCGGGTGCGATGCCACGCGAGGTGGTCATGAGCGAGGATCGGCCCATGCCGGTGGCGCCGGAGATCGTCACGCTGGTGTCCGGCGAGTTCATGAGCCGCAGCCACCCCACCGAGGGTCGGGTGCTCGTGCTGAACGACGGCTCCGAGCAGCGTTTCCTGCGCTTCGAGAACTTCCGCACCGACAACGGTCCCGACCTCAACGTGTGGTTGTCCTCGGCTCCCCCCGATGCCTCGGTCAGGGATTTCCTGAACGACTGGATCGATCTCGGCGATCTGAAGGGCAACGTGGGCGCCCAGAACTACGAGATCCCGCCGAGCGTCGACCTCGACCGCTACTCCACGGTGCTGGTCTGGTGCGTGCGCTTCAGCGTGGCCTTCGGGTCGGCCGGCCTGGCCTGACCGCCGCGCCCGTCATCCGGGCCTGATCGTCGTCCCGGCCTGATCGTCGTCCCGGCCTGATCGTCGTCCCGGCCTGATCGTCGTCCCGGCCTGATCGTCGTCCCGGCCTGATCGTCATCCGGGCCTGATCGTCATCCCGGCCTGATCGTCATCCCGGCGAAGGCCGGGATCCACTGCCCGGCGGATCAGTCCGCCGGTCTTCGGGGCCAGGTGTGCGGCACCTCGATCCCGGCGCGGTGCAACAGGTCACGCTGCGCAGTCGCCGCGGCGAGGCGGAGTTCGTCGACGTCGACGGTCGTGCAACGCCCATCGCGCACCACGAGTCGTCCTCCGACGAACACGTCGCGCACGTCGCGCCCGTCGCTGCCCCAGACCAGTTGCAGGGCCACGTCACCGTGGGGCGTCAAGGCTGACGCCCCGCAGTCGAAGACCACCACGTCGGCCAGCTTGCCCACCTCCAGCGAACCGATCTCGGCGCCCTTGCCGATGGCCTCGGCGCCCCGGATGGTGACCAACTCGAATGCGTCGTGCGCGCCGAATCCTTCGGGGTCGATCGGCATGTCCCGGGCCAGCCCGGCGGCCAGCGCGGCGACCCGCAGCATGTCCGGCAGGTCGCCGGCGTTGCCGGCGTCGCAGCCCAGCGCCAGCCGGCCGCCGCGGCGCGCCAACTCCAGGTGACGCCCTGCCGCCGTGACGCCCTGGCCCAGCCGCAGGTACGCCCACGGGCAGTAGGCGATGGCGGTCTCGCTGGCCAGCACCAACTCCACCTCGTCGTCGTCCAGCCAGACACCGTGGGCCAGCAGCAGTTGACGCCCCAGGATTCCCAGCCGGTCGAAGTGCACGAGCGGCCGGGCGCCGCGCTGGCGCAGGTAGCTCTCGGGGTCTGAGGAGGTGGGCGAGATGTGCATGGTCATGCCGCAGCCCGCGGCGCGCGCCAGCTCGGCGGCACCCACCAGCAGTTCGTCGCTCGCCAGATCATGGCCCACCAGCGTGACCCAGCCCTCCACCAGCCCACCCGGCGGGTGCGCCCCCAGGACCTGCCGCTGACGGTCCAGCACCTCGTCGGCAGGCGCCGCGAACGGGGCGTCTTCGATGTCCCAGCCCCAGGTGCCGACGGTGCCCCGCACGCCCACGGTCGCCATTCCCGCGGCCACCCGATCGGGATTCGCCACCGTTCCGGCCTCGACGAGCGTGGTGACTCCGCAGAGGGCGCTTTGCGCCGCGGTCAGGATGGCCGACGTTTCATCGTCGTCGCCGGTGTGCTGCGCGTGCAGCGGCACCGACCACGAGAAGATCGACTCACCGGGCGCCAGCAGATCGGGGATGCAACTGCGGACCAGGGGATCGCCGGTGACGTGCTGGTGGGCGTTGATCAATCCCGGCGTCACGATGCACCCGGAGGCGTCGAGTTCGGGCGCGCCCGGATGGGCCGCCTGCAGTTCCGACGTCGAACCCACCGCGGCGATGCGGTCGCCGGCGACGGCCACCGTGCCGCCCACCAGCACCTCGCGGCGCGCGTTCATCGTGACCACGTCGCCGCCGCTGATGAGCAGCACGCCCGGTTCCGCTGCGGCACCTGGTGCCTCGACCATCGCCGCGGAGGCTAGTTGAGCGACTCCGGGGGCTCCGCGTCGACCGGCCCGCGCCCCGGGGCACCGTCGGTACCCTCTGCGCATGGAACTGGGGTTGCGCGGGCGACGAGCCGCGGTTGCCGCCTCGTCTGCGGGTCTGGGCCTGGCGGTGGCGGAGGCGCTGGTGGCCGAAGGCTGCACGGTCGTGGTGTCCGGGCGCGATCCCGAGCGCCTGGCACGGGCAGCCGAGCGGATTCCCGGTGCCATCCCGGTCGTCGCCGATGTCTCCGATGCCGCCGGCGCCGAGGCGTTCGTGCGCGAAGCCCGCGACGCCCTCGGTGGTGGGATCGACATCCTCATCGTCAACGCGGGCGGCCCGCCGGACGGTGACTACGAGTCTTTCGAGCCGGCGGACTACCTCGAGGCGGTGCACCTCAATCTGATGTCGGTCGTGGCCATGTGCTACGCCGTCACCGCCGAGATGCGGCAGCGCCGCTGGGGCCGGATCCTGGCGATCACCTCGGTCACGGCGCGCCATCCCCTGCCCGGCCTGATCCTCTCCAACACGGCGCGGGCCGGCGCCACCGGATTCCTGAAGACGCTGGCGACCCAACTCGCCCCCGACGGCGTGACCGTCAACTCCATCCAGCCCGGTCTGCACGACACCGCACGGCTGCGATCGGTCTGGGGTGACCGGCTCGATGAGGTGACCCGCGCCAGGGTGCCGGCCGGCCGGCTCGGCGACCCGACCGACTTCGGACGCGTCGCCGCCCTGCTCTGCTCGGAGTGGGCCGGCTACGTCACCGGCGTGGCCGTCCCCGTCGACGGTGGCCTGGCCCAGGGTCTGCAGTAGCGCCCTCGATCGGAGCCCGCCACCCGCTGCGGGTCACGGGGCGGCATACTGCCCCGACGTCCGCGGAGCATGCAAAGGAGCAGGCGATGCCGTGGCCCGCCATTCACGATGACCTGCTGTTCGGCCACATCACCGCCGAGGTCGAGCGTCAGAACACCACCCTGCAACTGATCGCCTCGGAGAACTTCGCCTCCCCGGCAGTGCTGGCGGCCACCGGCTCGGTGCTCACGAACAAGTACGCCGAGGGCTATCCGGGCCGGCGCTACTACGGCGGCAACCAGGTGATCGACGAGGTGGAGGAACTGGCACGTGTCCGTTGCCGGGAGCTGTTCGGCGCCGAGCACGCCAACGTCCAGCCCCATTCGGGGGCCAACGCCAACATGGCCGTCTACCAGGCCCTGCTGAAGCCCGGCGACGTCGTGCTGGGTATGGCTCTGGACCAGGGCGGTCACCTGACGCACGGTTCGCCGGTCAATGCCAGCGGGATCCTGTACCGGTTCGTGGCCTACGGCGTGGATGCGGGGGAGCGCATCGACTTCGACGAGGTCCGCGAGGTTGCGCGCGAGCATCGGCCCCGGCTCATCGTGGCCGGCGCAACGGCCTATCCCCGGCTGATTCCACCCGAGCCGCTGCGTGCCATCGCGGAGGAGGTGGATGCGTTGCTGCTGTTCGACGCAGCCCACATCGCCGGGCTGATCGCCGGCGGGGTGCATCCCGATCCGGTGCCGCATGCCGACGTCGTGACCTTCACCACCCACAAGACGCTGCGCGGGCCCCGCGGCGGCTGCATCGTCTGCAAGGAGCCCTACGCGCGCGCCATCGATCGGGCCGTGTTCCCGGGCAGCCAGGGCGGTCCCCTCGAGCACGTGATCGCCGCCAAGGCGGTGGCGTTCGCCGAGGCCGCCACCCCGGCCTTCGCTGGCTACGCCGCCGGCATCGTGGCCAACGCCAGGGCGCTGGCGGTGGCACTCGCCGCCGAGGGGTTCCGCCTGGTCTCCGGCGGTACCGACAACCACCTGATGCTGGTGGACCTGCGCGGCTTCGATGCCGAACTCACCGGCGCGGAGGCGCAGACGACGCTGGACAGGGCCGGGATCACCCTCAACAAGAACACCATCCCCGGCGACGAGCGCTCCCCCTTCGTCACCAGCGGGCTGCGCATCGGAACCGCCGCCGTCACCACCCAGGGAATGGGTCCCGAGGAGATGGGACAGATCGCGTCGTTGATCGGCCGCACCCTGCGCCACCGCAGCGACGACTCCACGCTCGCTGCAGTGCGTCGCGAGGTGCGTACCCTGTGCGGCCGCTTCACCCCCTATCCCTGAGCCTTGCTCGGCGGCGCACCGGCCGCTCGGGGGTTGTGAGCCGACCCTTGCGCCGATAGCTTGCGCGTGGTTTCACAAGCTGTCGCGCAGGCCGGGCGCGGCGGATGGGCGAAGAGGCGAGCATGGACCAGCGTGATCCCCGCAAGTACGGCGCGCTCGTGAGGCCCCACGGTGCCGGCGACGCACTGTCCACCGCCTTCGAGATGGTTGCCACGCCCGCCCTGTTCGCCTTCTTCGGTCTCCTGGTCGATCGGGCCGTGGGCACGACGCCGCTCTTCACCCTGCTGTTCATGTCGATCGTGCTGGCCTATGTCAGCTGGAAGGTCTTCAAGCGCTACGAGCGGCGGATGCAGGCCTTCGAGAGCAAGCTCCCGGGACGGCGAGGCGGCGATGCCTGAGATCGATCCCGCCGACACCACCGGCGAGAAGCCGGAGGCCCCCGAGCGCCGGGTCGCCGGCGACATCGCCCGCAGGGGCCTGCTGGCCGGGCCGCCGCTGGTGCTTTTCTGCGCTCTCGGCTGGGGTCTGGACGGGCTCTGGTCGTCCCTGCTGGCGCTCGGCCTGGTACTGCTGAACTTCCTGGCCGGTGCCGCCATCATCGGGCTGTGCGCCCGCATCTCGTCGAACGTGCTCATGGCGGGCGTGCTCGTCGGCTACTTCCTGCGCCTCGGCGTTATCACCGCGGTGGTCGTGCCGATCCGCAACGAGGAGTGGTTCAGCGTCGCGCCGTTCGCAATCGTGCTGCTGGTGCTGCACATCGGCCTGCTCATCTGGGAGTTGCGCCACGTGGCGGCCTCGCTGGCGCACCCCGGCCTGCACCCCGGCACGGGCCTGTTCCGCAGCGGCGCACGCCGGCGTCGCCGGACGAGCGGCGGAGATCCGGACAATGCCACATCGAAGGCTGACGCGAGCGTGACGGTATGAACATCCTCGCCCTCGACTTCCCGGCTTTCACCCATCTCTTCGAGTGGCCTGACGTTGCCCTCAGCGACACCTACCTGGCGCTCAACAAGGCATCGCTGATCTACCTGGTGGCGATGATCCTCACCGCGGCCACCTTCGGCCTGGCGGCTCGCAAGCGGACCCTGGTTCCCAGCGGTGTTCAGCACGTCGCCGAGGGCGGCGTCAACTTCGTCGAGCAGAACATCGTCATGCAGACCATCGGGCCCGACGGCCGGCGCTTCATGCCGTTCCTCACGTCGCTGTTCTTCTTCATCTTCTTCGCCAACATTTTCGAGGTCATTCCGTTCATCCAGTTCCCGGCTACCTCCCGCATGGCGGTCCCGCTGCTGCTGGCCCTGGTCGTGTGGGTGATCTACAACTACCTCGGGATCCGCAGCCAGGGCTTCTTCGGCTATCTCAAGAACTCGTTGTTCCCGCCGGATGTGCCCAAGGCGCTGTACATCATCGTGACGCCCATCGAGTTGTTCTCGACGTTCCTGATCCGGCCGCTCAGCCTGGCGATCCGGCTCTGGGCGAACTTGATGGCGGGACACCTCCTGCTGGTCACCTTCGCCGTGCTGTCGGCCTCGCTGTGGGGCTTCGGCTACGTGCCGGCAGTGCTGCCGTTCTTCATGCTGGTGCTGCTGACCGCCTTCGAGATCTTCGTGAGCGCCCTGCAGGCGTTCATCTTCACGATCCTCACCGCCGTGTACATCGGCGGCTCCCTGCACCCCGAGCACTAGCCGCCGACTCCATGCGCCCACCGCACCCGATCCACAGAACCGCACCCCAGTAACAGGAGAAGAAACGTGAACCTCCTTGCCACAATCGGCATCCTTGCCCAGACAGAAGCAGGCGAGTTCCTCGAAGGTCTGAAGGCCATCGGGGCCGGGCTCGGCTACGGCCTGGCAGCCATCGGACCTGGCGTCGGCATCGGCCTGGTGGTCGGCAACGCCGTCACGGCGATGGCCCGCCAGCCCGAGTCGGCCGGCATGGTGCGGACCACCATGTTCCTGGGCATCGCCTTCACCGAGGCTCTGGCCCTCATCGGTTTCGTCGTCTTCATCCTGCTGCTTCCGTAGGCGGCGAAGGGACACGCCATGAGAGCACGGAGCAAAGACAGCGGGCGTCCGGCGCGCCCGTCGCGGCTGCGACGGCGAGCCCTCGTCGGCGCCGCGGTCCTTCTCGCCGGTCTCTGGCTCGGCACCTCCCCCGTGGCTGCCGCGGGTGAGACGCCCGGAGCCTGCATCGTCGAGAAGGTGGAGGCCCTGGAATTCGGTGGCCATCACGGCGGCGAGGCGCTGGCGATTCTCGAGGAGACCGCCGCGACCGGTGTGGACGTCGGCGCGGAGGAGAAGCTCAAGTCCTTCGAGAAGAAGCTGGAGAGCTGCCTGGAGGCGCCCAACCCGATCATTCCCGAGGTGACCGAGATCATCTGGGGCGGCATCGCCTTCGTGGTGCTGCTGGTGCTCATGCAGTGGAAGCTGTTTCCCGCCGTCAAGCGGATCATGGACCGGCGCGCCGAGAAGATCCGCGCCGACCTGGACGCCGCCGAGACGGCACGCACCGAGGCGCTCGAGGTGAAGGCCGGCTACGAGGCCGAACTGGCCGACGCCCGCTCGGAGGCCGGTCGCATCATCGACGCGGCCCGGGCCGACGCCGAGCAGGTGCGGGCCGACCTCATCGCCCGCGCCGAGGAGGAGGCCGCCGAACTGCGGCAGCGTGTCGACCAGGATGTGGAAGCGGCCAAGCGCCAGGCGCTGAGCGACCTGCAGAGCGAGGTCTCGGCGATCGTCATCGGCGCCGCCGAGACGGTCATCGGGCGGAACCTCGACCACGACACGCAGGTGCAGCTCATCGAGGGCTACATCGACGACGTCGGGTCGCGGAACTAGCCGGCCCTCGACGAGGTCAGGTAGGAAGGTCGCAGGGATGTCCGCCGACAGGGTCAGCAGCTACGCCGAGGCACTGGTCGCCGTGGTGCAGGCCGAGGGCGACCTGGCCGCATCCGAGGACGAACTGTTCGCCGTCGCGCAGGCGCTGGCAGGCTCCGACGAGTTGCGCGAGGTGCTCGCGGATCGGCGCATCCCCGCCGCCCGCCGCCAGCAGATCGTCGAGGACCTGCTCGGCCCTCAGGTGGCCGAGACCACCGTGGCGCTCGTGTCGATGGTGGTCGGGGCGGGCCGGGGCGGCGACCTCGTGCGGATCATCGAGACCGCGGTCGAGCGCAGCGCAGGCCTGCGCAACAAGGCCGTGGCGGAGGTCCGCTCGGCCGTCGCCCTCAGCGAGGATCAGGAGCAGCGCCTGGCCGAGGCGCTGCAGCGGGCCACCGGCAAGGACGTCACGGTCAAGGTGATCGTGGATCCGGCCGTGATGGGCGGCCTCGTCACGCGTATCGGCGACGAGGTCATCGACGGCAGCGTCCGTACCCGCATCAACCAACTGCGTGAAGCGTTCTAGGAGAGACATGGCAACCTTCACACTCGACACCGGCGACATCACCGCTGCGATCCGTCGAAACCTCGAAGGCTTCTCCCCCGAGATCAGCCAGACCCAGGTCGGGCGCATCGTCGAGGTGGGCGACGGCATCGCCCGCATCAGCGGGCTGCCCGGAGCGGCGGTCAACGAGATGCTCGAGTTCGAGGACGGGACCGTCGGCCTGGCGCTGAACCTGGACGAGGACACGGTCGGTGCCGTGGTGCTCGGCGAGGTCGACGACATCGAGGAGGGCCAGGCCGTGCGGGCCACCGGCGACATCCTCGCCATCCCGGTCGGCGACGCGCTGCTGGGCCGGGTCGTCAACGCCCTCGGTGAGCCGATCGACGGCAAGGGCCCCCTGGGAGCAACCGAGACCCGCCGCATGGAGGTCCAGGCGCCGGGTATCACCGGGCGCAAGCCGGTGCACGAGCCGATGCAGACCGGTATCAAGGCCATCGACTCGCTCATCCCGATCGGCCGCGGCCAGCGTGAGCTCATCATCGGCGACCGCAAGACGGGCAAGACCACCATCGCCGTGGACACCATCCTGAACCAGCGCGGCCAGGATGTGCGCTGCATCTACGTCGCCATCGGCCAGAAGGCCTCCACCGTCGCCCAAACCGTGGCCACCTTCGCCGAGCACGGCGCTATGGACTACACGGTGGTCGTGGTGGCGCCCGCCTCGGATCCGGCGCCGTTCAAGTACCTGGCGCCCTACGCCGGCTGCGCCCTGGGCCAGCACTGGATGGACAACGGCGGCCACGCCCTCGTGGTCTACGACGACCTCTCCAAGCAGGCCGAGGCCTACCGCCAGATGTCGCTGCTGCTGCGGCGCCCGCCGGGCCGCGAGGCCTACCCCGGCGATGTGTTCTACCTGCACAGCCGCCTGCTGGAGCGCGCCGCCAAGCTGAGCGACGACCGTGGGGCCGGGTCGCTCACGGCGCTGCCGATCATCGAGACCAAGGCGGGCGACGTGTCGGCCTACATCCCGACCAACGTCATCTCCATCACCGACGGCCAGATCTACCTGCAGGACGATCTCTTCAAGTCGGGCATCCGCCCGGCGGTGGACGTGGGCATCTCGGTCTCCCGGGTGGGCTCGGCGGCCCAGATCAAGGCCATGAAGACCGCCGTGGGCACGCTGAAGGCCGACCTGCAGCAGTTCCGCGAGCTGGAGGCCTTCGCCGCCTTCGGCTCCGACCTCGACGCCGTGTCGCAGGCTCAACTGGAGCGCGGCTACCGGCTGACCGAACTGCTGAAGCAGGGCATCAACAGCCCCATGTCCGTCGAGGAGCAGGTGGTCTCCATCTTCGCCGGTACCAGCGGCTGCCTCGACGCCATCCCCACCGAGGATGTGCCGCGCTTCGAGGCGGGCCTCCTGGAGTTCGCCCGCAGCCGGCACGCCGACCTGCTGCGCACCATCGCCGAGACGGGCGCGGTCGACGCGGCGGCGATCGAGGCCGTGGTGGCGGCGTTCGTCGATCAGTTCCAGGTGACCGTCGGCGAGGACGGCGCCGAACCGGACGCCGCCGAGCAGGCCGACGCCTCGAGCAGCATGGTCGACTCCGACCGCACGCTGCCCGAGGAGGAGATCGACCGCCCCGAGCTCGAAGAATCCTCCTAGGCGGGTCGGGTCATGCCGGGCGGCGAGGAAAGGATCCTCCGGCGTCGGATCTCTTCGGTCCAATCCACGAAGAAGATCACGCGGGCGATGGAGTTGATCGCCGCCACGCGGGTCGTCAAGGCGCAGCAGCGTGCCCATGCCGCCCGCCCCTACGCCAACCGCATCACCAGCGTCATCGAGGACCTCGCCGCCGCCGGCGCGGCCACCGAGCACGCCCTGCTGCGCCAGAGCGACGAGATCCGCCGGGTCGGCTACGTCATCATCACCTCCGACCGGGGTCTGGCCGGGCCGTACAACTCCTCGGTGATCCGGGCCGCCGAGCGGGAGATCATGGCGGGCACCCGCGAGGGCCGCGACTACTCGCTGATGCTGGTCGGGCGGAAGGGTCGGGACTACTTCAGGTTCCGCAACTACCGGATCGACGCCTCCTTCGAGGGCATGAGCGACACCCCGCGCTACGACGACGCCCGGAGGCTGTCCGAAGAGGTGTCCGGCCGCTTCATCTCCGGCGACGTCGACCAGGTGATCCTGGTGTACATGGAGTTCGTCTCGCTGGGCTCGCAGAAGGTGGCGGTGCGCCGCTTCCTGCCGCTGGCCACCATCGAGGAGATCGCCGCGCTGGGCGGCGGCAGCGCCGAGGCGCGGGCCGCCTTCGAGTTCGAGCCGTCGCCGTCGGGGGTGCTGGAGGTGCTGCTGCCCCGCTACGTGGAGAGCCGGCTGTTCTCGGCGCTGCTGGACGCCGCCGCCTCCGAGCACGCCAACCGGCAGCGGGCCATGAAGGCCGCCACCGACAACGCCGAGGAACTGATCGTGAAGCTGACCCGCATGATGAACCGGGCCCGCCAGGACGCCATCACCACCGAGATCATGGAGATCGTGGGTGGGGCCGAGGCTCTGCGCAACGCCGGCTGAGCGTCGCGACGGCAGCGGCTGCCACTGCACCGGAGGACACGAGGAGAGACAGATGAGCGAAACCACCAAGGACGGCCGGGTCGTGGCCATCGCTGGCCCGGTGATCGACGCGGAGTTCCCGCCCGACGCCCTGCCGGAGATCAACTCGGCGGTGTCCTTCGACGTGATCGTGGACGGCGAGACGGTGACGGTGCTGGCAGAGGTGGCCCAGCAGATCGGCGACAGCCGGGTGCGTGCCATCGCGCTGCGCCCCACCGACGGGCTGACCCGTGGCACGCCGGTGCGCAACCTGGATCGGGGCATCACGGTGCCGGTGGGCGACGTGACGCTCGGCCACGTGTGGAACGTGCTCGGCGACTGCCTCGACACCGACCGCGACAGCCTGGAGGTGACCGAGGAGTGGGAGATCCACCGCCCGGCGCCGCCGTTCGACGAGTTGGAGCCCACCACGCAGATGTTCGAGACCGGCATCAAGGTCATCGACCTGCTCACGCCGTACAAGCAGGGCGGCAAGATCGGCCTGTTCGGCGGGGCGGGCGTCGGCAAGACGGTGCTCATCACCGAGATGATCCGGCGGGTGGCCGAGCAGCACGGCGGCGTGTCGGTGTTCGCCGGCGTGGGCGAGCGCACCCGCGAGGGCACCGACCTGTTCCTGGAGATGGGGGAGTCCGGCGTGCTCGAGAAGGCGGCGCTGGTGTTCGGCCAGATGGACGAGCCGCCGGGTGTGCGCCTGCGGGTGGGCCTCGCCGGCGTGACCATGGCCGAGTACTTCCGGGACGTGCAGAACCAGGACGTGCTGCTGTTCATCGACAACATCTTCCGGTTCGTGCAGGCCGGCTCGGAGGTGTCCACGCTGCTGGGCCGCATGCCCTCGGCGGTGGGCTACCAGCCCACGCTGGCCGACGAGATGGGCGAGTTGCAGGAGCGGATCACCACCACCCGGGGCCGCTCGATCACCTCGCTGCAGGCGGTCTACGTGCCCGCCGACGACTACACCGATCCGGCCCCGTTCACGTCGTTCACCCACTTCGACGGCACCACCGAGCTGTCCCGGGACATCGCCGCACTCGGCATCTACCCGGCGGTGGATCCCCTGGCGTCCACCTCGACGATCCTGACCCCCGAGGTGGTCGGCGACCGGCACTACGGGGTCGCCCGTCGCGTGCAGGAGATCCTGCAGCGCTACAAGGAGCTGCAGGACATCATCGCCATCCTGGGCCTCGACGAGCTGTCGGAGGAGGACAAGGTGACGGTGTCGCGTGCCCGCAAGGTGCAGCGTTTCCTGTCCCAGCCCATGTTCGTGGCCGAGGTCTTCACCGGAATGCCGGGCATCTTCACGCCCGTCTCCGACACCGTGGAGAGCTTCGAGGCGCTGGTGTCCGGCGACCTCGACGACCTGCCCGAGCAGGCCTTCTTCATGGTCGGCGGGGCCGAGGACGCCCGTCGCAAGGCCGCCCAACTGCAGGCGCAGGCGGCATAGCGTGTCCCTGCAGGTCGAGCTGGTCTCGCCCGAGGAGGTCGTCCTGGCGACGACCGCCTCGATGGTGCTCGTGCGCACCACCGACGGGGACATCGCCTTCCAGCCGGGTCACGTGCCGTTCGTTGGCGTGCTGCTGCCCGAGCGGGTGCGGATCTACGGTGAGGATGGCGACAGCCGGCTGATCGCAGTGCACAGCGGCTTCGTGGAGGTCTCCGGCGACAAGGTGGCGATCCTGTCCGACGTGGCCGAGCTGGCGGGCGACATCGACACCGATCGCGCCACCGCGGCCGCCGAGCGGGCGAGGGCCGCGCTCGTTGAGGATCCCGACGACACCGAGGCGGCGGCGGCTCTCAAGCGCGCCGAGGTGCGCCTGGCCGTTGCCGCGGGGACGGCGATCTAGCCGGAGTCGACCGGGCGGCTCGTGCACCGAGCGGCCGACTGCGGCATCATGACCGCGACCGCGTAGCCTGCTGGAGATTCCCCGACGGCCCAGGGGGCCGGCGTCCCCGCCGAGGAGATCACCGGATGAAGCGAATCACGTGGGATCGGGCGCTGGTGACGGGGGCCTCGGCAGGCATCGGCAAGGCCATGGTCCAGGAGTTGGCCCGCCAGGGGACCGAGCTGGTCCTGGTGGCGCGCAACACCGACCGTCTCGAGCGGATCGCCGGGTCACTGGAGGTGTCCGCGGAGGTGCTGCCGGCCGACCTCACCGATCCGGAGCAGCTTGAAGTCGTGGCTCGCCGTTGCGCCGCCGAAGCCGAACCGATCGACCTGCTCGTCAACAACGCCGGCATCTGGAGCTTCGGCGCCCTCACCGGCCCCGCCGGCGATGTCGCCGAGGAGATGGTGGCGCTCAACGTGGCGGCCGTGGTGTCGCTCAGCCGGGCCGCCGCCGGCCAGATGGTCGCCAAGGGCCGGGGATCCATCCTCAACATCTCCTCCATCGCCGGGTCGCAGCCGCTGCCCTACGAGGTCGTCTACGCCGCCTCGAAGGTGTTCGTCACCTACTTCGGGCAGGGACTCCACGAGGAACTCCGCGACACCGGCGTGACGGTCACCACGGTGGCTCCCGGCCTGACCCGCAGCGAACTGCACAGCCGCGCCGGCCAGCAACGCCAGATCAGCAAGGCCCCCGGCTGGCTGTGGATGGAGGCCGAGCAGGTGGCCCACCTGGCGATCCGCGCCGCCTCGCGCCAGCGGATCATCTACACCCCGGGTCTCGGCTACAAGATCGCCTCCAGCCTCGCCGAGGTCATGCCCCGCACGGTGAACCGCAAGATGGCCTCGATGATCAACAGGGGTCGGGCCCGCCTCACCTGAGCGCCCGGTGCCGGCCGGGGTCACGCCGCCAGGCCGCGAACTACAATTTTGCCGACCGGTTGCCGGACGTCCTGGGTTGGTCGCATGCTGACGCCCCGCCATTTGTACGAGACCGTGCTCCGCATGCGGCTCTTGGAGGAGGGCGTCGGAGCGGCGGTCCAGACCGGCGAGATCCATGGCGAAATGCATCTCGGCATCGGCCAGGAGATGGTCTCGGCCGTGATGGGTCGGTACCTGCAGCCACGCGACGCGCTCGTGTCCACCCACCGTCCCCATCTCCATGCGCTTGTCAAAGGTGTCGATCCGGTGCAGATGCTTGCCGAGTTGCTGGAGCGGGACGGTCTGAATCACGGCAAGGGTGGCCACATGCACCTCTTCGATCCTGTGGCGAGCTTCATGTGCACCGGCATCGTCGGCTCCGGAGCGCCGATCGCCGCGGGCTACGCCCTCCATCGGAAAATCGCCGCCGATGGTGGGCTGACGGTTGCCGTCGTCGGCGAAGGCGCGATGAATCAGGGTGCTGTATTCGAGACCATGAACCTGGCAGCGGTTCTGTCCCTGCCGATGGTCTTCCTGTGCGAGAACAACGAGTACGGCATCAGCGTCCCGCGAGAGACATCCACGGCCGGAAACCTCGTCGAACGAGGCGCGGGCTTCGGGATCCGCGGTTGGGAGTGCGATGGAGTCGACCCGCTGGCCATGGACGAAGTGTTCTCGGCAGCGTTCTCCGAGACGCGCGAGCACTCGCGCCCAACCCTGATCGTGGCGCACGTGTACCGATTTCGCGGGCACTACGAGGGCGACACGGACCACTACCGGCCTGTTCAGGAGAAGGAGACCGCTTTCCGGGAGCGCGACCCGCTCTCGGTGGCGCGGCGCGACTTGGCCGGCACCGGTTGGTCGGATGATCGGATCGCCGCGCTCGATGGCGAGATCGAGCGCGAAGTGGCCGGCTGGTTCGAGGCGGCGCGCTCGTTGCCGTTCCCGGATCCGTCCGCAGCGCGCCTGGGGACCTTTGTCGATGCCTGAATCGGCGAGTGCGTCCGATCGCCGCACCGGCTCGCATCTCGTGGCCGAAGTGCTGATGGAGGAGATGCACGCAGACAATCGGGTAGTCGTCTTCGGCGAGGACGTCGGTGCTCTCGGAGGTGTGTTCGGTGCCACGCGGCGACTGCAGCGAGAGTTCGGCGACACCCGCGTCTTCGACACACCCATCTCGGAGACGGCGTTCGTCGGCATGGCGATCGGGGCGGCGCAGGCAGGTCTGCGGCCGGTGGTCGAGATCATGTTCGTCGACTTCATCGGCGTGTGCTTCGATCAGGTACTCAACCAGATGGCGAAGAACCACTACATGTCCGGTGGCCGGGTCAGGGTGCCGCTGGTCATGCGTACCGCGGTCGGCAGCATCGGTTCGGCAGCTCAGCACTCCCAGGTTCTGTCTGCCACCTTCGCCCACGTTCCCGGGATCAAGGTGCTCTTCCCCGCGACACCTGGAGATCTCCGGGGTCTCCTTGTCGCGGCGATGCGGTCCGACGATCCCGTCGTGTTCCTGGAGCACAAGTGGTTGCTGAAGTCACGGCTGGTCGAACTCCCGTTCAACGACGCCGACTCGCCGGTCGAGCCTCCGCCGATCGGAAAGGTGCGCAGGATCCGCGACGGGTCGGATGTCACGATCATCGCCAGCGGTTGGATGGTGCAGCAGGCCGTGCTCGCAGCCCGGGAGCTCGAATCGGAGGGCATCTCGGCAGGGATCGTGGATATCAGGTCGCTTGTCCCACTCGATCGAGAGGGACTGGCGAGCGAGGCCCTGAGGGCGCCCTGTGCCCTGATCGTGGATGAGGACTTCTCCGGCTTCGGCACCACCGGCGAGGTGATGGCGTCCATCGCGGAGCGAGTCCCCGGCGAGGTGCGCATGGCGCGGCACGCTCTGGACGTATCCCAGCCTGCGGCGCTGGTGCTGGAGGAGCAGGTTGTGCCGTCGGCTCGATCCATCGCCCTGCAGGCCGAGCGACTGCTGCGGGCCTGACGCATGTCACAGGTCGTCGCGTTCAATCACTTCAACGTCACCGTGAGCGACATGGATCGCTCGCTCGCCTTCTGGCGGGACCTGCTGGGTCTGGACCTGCTCGGAAGGGGGATCGTCGAGTACCCCCATCTGGATGAGATCGTGGGGATCCCGGACACCCGCATCGAGTGGGCCGAACTGGCGCTCCCGGGCGGGGGGATGATCGAGGTGTTCCGGTATCACCGTCCGGTGGGCAGCGCCGTGCGTCCCCGGATCCCCGACCCGGGCTGCACCCACGTCTGCCTGGAGGTCGAGGGGTTGGACCGGCTGGTCGAGCGACTCCGGGAGGCTGGTGTCAACACCCGGTCGCGGCGGGCGGTGCGGATCCCGTTCGGCGATTGGAAGGACGTGAAGTCGATCTACGTCCAGGATCCCGACGGGGTCACGGTGGAACTGATCGAGAAGCCGGTCGCGCCGCTGGAGCGCTCGGGGGGATGATGTCGACGGGTCTCGACGGGCACCACATCGTCGTCAGTGGCGCTGCGGGAACACTCGGGCGGTCGATCTGCAACGAATTGGAACGTCGCGGCGCGATGGTGACGCCTCTGGACATCGAGGGGATGGCGCGGGAACACCGGTGTGATGTCACCGACGAACCCTCCGTGGCGCGGGCGCTCGAGGCCGCTTCGGCCCGAGCATCGGTCACCGACGTCGTGCACGCAGCGGGCGCTCTGTCCGTCGGCCCCGTCCTCGAACTGGACGCAGCGGAGATCCGGCGCATCCTCGATGTCAACCTCCTCGGCGCCTTCCTCGTGGCCAAGCAATCGGCGACCTTCCTGACCGACGGCGGGACGATCACCCTGATCTCCTCACAGGCCGGCGTGCGGTCGGGCGCGTACTGGTCCCTCTACTCAGCATCGAAGGCGGGGGTCCTGAGGCTAGTGGAGTCACTGGCCGTGGAACTCGGCCCGCGAGGCATACGCGTCAACGCGGTCTGCCCCGGATCGGTCGACACGCCGATGATGCGAGACTCCGTCACGGTGCTCTCGCGGCACACCGGCACCCCTGAAGCGTCGATCAACGAGAACTACCGGGCCGGGATTCCCCTCGGACGGCTCGCACGGCCGGCGGAGATAGCCACGGTCTGCGCGTTCTTGGCCTCGGAGGACGCCTCGTTCGTCAACGGAACCGCCATCGAAGTGGACGGCGGGGAGTTGTGACGACGGTCGCCGAACTGCCATCCTCCGCGAGGACCGTGGCGGTGGCTGTGCCGAACTACGCCGGCCGCCTGATCGGCAAGCGCCTGCCCGCGGCGCGGTGGCCCTCCGTGGTCGAGTCGGGCATGGCCATGCCCGACTTCCACCTCATCTCCGCGGTGGACAACTTCCCCGTGCCAAACATGGAGGTGACCGGACTCCACACCGGGTTCCGCAACGGCGTACTCCGTCCCGACGTGGCGACTCTTGCACCGCTGCCGTGGGAGCCGGGCACGGTGATCGTCCTGTGTGACACGTTCGACAGCGCAGGCGAGCCGGTTGACGAGGCGCCTCGCAGCATCCTTCGCCGGCAGGTGGCGCGCATGGCGGGGCGGGGGCTCGAAGCAACGGTGGCCTCGGAGTTGGAGTTCTACCTGTTCCGCACGAGCTATGAGGAGGCGCACAGGGCCGCCTACAGCCGTGTTGAGCCGAGTTACCACCGCCATCCCGACAACGACATCCTGATTGCAGGCTACGACGAGCCGTTTCTCGAGGCGCTGCGCGAGAACCTCGCCGGCATGGGAATTCCGGTCTGGGCCTCCCAGGGCGAGGGCGGGCAGGGCCAGCACGAGTTGAATCTGCGCCATTCCGACCCGCTGGGGGCCGCGGACGCCCACGTGCTGTACAAGCTGGCGGTCAAGGCCACCGCTCAGAGTCTGAATCGTTCCGTGACGTTCATGGCCAAGCCCTCGAGCGATGTTGGATCGGGTTGCCACATCCACCTGTCGATCCTCGGCGACGGCTCCAACGCTCTCGGCGGACCGGACGGATCCCTCAGCGACGCCGGCGAGCGATTCCTCGCGGGTCTGGTGGGATTCGCAGGCGACTTCACGGCGCTTCACGCTCCCTACGCCAACTCCTACCGGCGTCTCCGCCCCGGCTCGTGGGCGCCGGTGAACGCGACCTGGGGCATTGACAACCGAACCTGTCTGGTCCGGGTGGTCGGGAGCGGCCGCGACCTCCGCTTCGAGTTCCGCCTTCCCGGCGCCGACGTCAATCCGTACCTGGCGTCAGCGGCGTTGCTCGCCTCCGGCCTTGCCGGGCTCGACGGGGAACTCGGGCCACCGCCGCCCGTGGCGGGAAACGCCTACGAGTCCGACGCTCCGGGGCTTCCCGCCGATCTCACGGAGGCCGTCCGGCGATTCGAGGACTCCGAGGTGGCGAGGACGGCGTTCGGCCCAAGCGTGCATGCTCACCTGCTCGGCATGGTCCGCAACGAGCGCGACGAGGCGCGGGCGGCGGTGACCGACTGGGATCTCCAGCGGGGCTTCGAGAACGCCTGAGCAGTTGCGGCAGCGCTACGGCCGGAGGGGTAGCACGCGCGCCGGGTTCTCGGTCATCATCGCCAGTACCACCGACTCCGGCACTCCTTCCAGCACGAAGCGGGGCAGGATGTTCTGGAGGAGATGCGCGTACCCGTATCCCCCCCAGGTGCGGAGTTGGATCTTGAAGCAGCAATCGTGGGAGAGCAGGATCTGCGACTCGTAGCCCTCGGCGACCAGACGGCTCACGGCCTTCGTCTTGGCGTAGTCGCCCGGCGAGATGAAGTCGTTCTCGCTCTCGAAGAATTCGTGACCGAACAGGTCGAACTCCACGTAGCAACCCAGATCCAGCACCCGCCCGTGGTAGTCGGGGCGGTGCAGCGTGGTGTCCATGTGACCCATGATCACCCGCGACAGGTCCGCTCCCTCCTCACCGAGGATGTCGGCTGCTTGGAGGGCTGAGTCCACCTCGACCGCGTGCGCCGCCGTGTGTACGGATATGGCGGCACCGGTCACCAGGGAGGCACGGGCCGCGGCCCGGAGGGAGCGCTCCTCGACGGGCGTCAGCGGGTGGGACATGCCGATCTCCCCGATCACACCGGCGCGGACAGCCGTGCCGCCGACGCCCTCGGTGAGGTCCCGGATGATGTGCTCGGTGAGTTGCTCGACGCTTGCCGCGCGGATGTCGTCGCTGAGGCTGGCGTCGACGTAGAAGCCCGAGCCGAGCACGAGATTCAGACCGGTGCGGCGCGAGACGACCGCCAACTGCTCGGGCTGTCCGCCGAGACCGACACAGCTCAGATCGACAACCGTCCGGCCGCCGAGCCTGGCGTAGGCGTCGAGCTCACGGACCGCGACGTCGACGTCGTCCAGGTAGAGGAGGAATCGGTTGGAGTTCGGGTGCTGCCGCATCCACCACAGGTTCTCGAGTGTCGGCTCGGCGTTGGCGAGCAGCGCCCCTTCGGGGTCGGTCGGTTCGGAGAACCATGCGGAGCTGTCGCACAGCACGTGCTCGTGCGGCAGCGTGATGCCCATCTCGGCTGGATCCACGTCCCCCAGAACCGTGCGCAACATCGGCATCTCTCCTTCTCCGATCGTCGTCGCCATCTCGCTCCCCTATCCGAAGGGAAGCCTCGTTTCGACATCCTCCTCGCCACGGGCTCTGCCCGTGACCGCATCGGGCCTCCGCTGGGTCCGACGTGTCAGCGCCATGTACACGACCGCCGCGATCAGGGGCACGATCATCAGGATGGAGGCCACCGCGTTCACGGTCGGCGGGATCCCGCGCCGGTTCATGATGCTCCAGATGACCGGCGGAAGCGTCGGGTCCGTTCCGGCGATGAAGTTGGTCACCACGAACTCGTCCATCGAGATGGCGAAGACGATCAGTCCCGTGCCGGCGATGATGGGGAGCAGGATCCGCAGGGTCACTCGTCTCAGCGCTCCCCAGTAGGTGCATCCCAGATCTCTCGCCGCCTCCTCGACGTTGCGGTTGAAGTTCTGGAGCGCCGCCATCACGATCAGGACCACGAACGGGAGGACGAGGGTCACCTGGCCGAGCACGATGGATCGCATCGACGGGATCCACTCCAGGAATCGGAACATCGCCAGAATCGAGAAGCCCACGACGACCCCCGGCAGAGCGATCGGCAGGACGACCGCTCCCATGAGGGCTGGCTTGGTGACGAAGGCCCGGCGGGTCACTGCGAATGCGGTCGGGAGTCCGATCGCCAATCCGATGGCGACGACCAGGCCGGCCACCTTGAGGCTCGTCCCGAACCCACCGCGGATCGTCTGGTCGGTGAAGATCTCCCTGTACCAGTCGAGGGTCCAGCCGGTGATCGGCAGGGAGGCGATCGGCAGTTGATTGAACGAGAGGAGAAGAACGAGGACCAGCGGCACCCAAAGGAACAGCAGGAGCAGGAGCAGGTAGGTGTGCCCCCAGGGCAGCCGCCTGACCCATACCGGCCACGCCGGCCGCACTCGACGAGCGCTAGCGGCAGTGGCGATCTCGCCGAGGCGGCGTACTCCGCTGGTGAGCACTCGCACGCACAGGACGACACCGACGATGAATGCGGCCGCCGCGACGATCAGCGAGAAGGACAGGGCTGAGGCCAGGGCGTAGTTGCCGGTGATGCCGAACTGGTCGAAGATCACACGGCCGATCATCAGGCTTCCCTTGCCCCCGACGAGCTGTGGTGTCACGTAGTCACCGACCGCCAGCACGAAGGTCAGGACGAACGCCGTCAGGACGCCTCTGGCGGTGAGTGGCAGTGTGACTCTCAAGAACGTCTCGAGCGGCCCGGCGCCCAGGTCCCGGCTGGCGCGAATCAGATCGGGATTGACCGACTCCATGGCGCCGGCGATCGGGAGCATCGCGATGGGGACGAGGATGTGGGTCAGTGCGATGATCACGCCCGGCCGGCCGAGCAACGTGAGAGGCTCGCTGATCAGGCCGAGCGAGTCGAGCGCGGAGTTCAGGATCCCGGCGGGGGTCAGGATCGCTTTCCAGGCGTAGATCCGTACGAGGTATGACGCCAGGGCCGAGGCCACGATGAGGAAGAGGATCATCCGGCGCCCTCGCGAGATGATGAATCGCAGGACGTAGGCTCCGAGATAGGCCACCGGAAGAACCACCGCGGAAACCGTCAGCCCCAGCAGCAGTGTCCGCAGGATGAGGCCGTAGTAGAGATCGTCGGTGACGACCTCGCGATACTGGTCCAGGGACCAGGTTCGGATGAGTGTGAAGACCCCCGTCTCCCAGAAGCTGAACAGGAAGAACACGCTGACGGGAATGAGGAGGCCGGCGAGCAGCCAGCCGATGCTCGGATAGGTCGCGGCCGGAGGCAGGTAGCTCCGGCGCTGGGACCGGTTGAGGAGACTGAAGGCTCGAAGGTTCGGCGGCATCACCCGGGCAGGATCGCCATGTCGCTCGGCGACCAACTCACCACCACCCGCGACCCGATGTCACGATCCTGATCGTCGGTGGCCAACTCCTGCACGGTGAGGATGGTGCCGTCGCCGAGCCGGACGAGGTGCCGGTAGAGCGAGCCGAGAAATATCGAGTCGAGGAGTTCACCGCCGACACTGAGCCTGTCCGCCTCGGTGGTTCCCGCTCCGTCGTCCAGTCTCAGGTGCTCGGGCCGCACGGAGAGAGAGACCTCACCGGTGGCGTCTGACTCGTTCGGGATTCGCAGATCCAGATTGTGCACACTGATCGCCGCCTCGGTGGCCTGCGCTACCAGCAGGTTCGTCTCGCCGATGAACTCCGCCACGAAGCGGTTTCGAGGATTCCGGTAAATGTCCTGGGGGGTGCCGTCCTGCACGATCCGGCCGGACCGCATGATCACCACCCTGTTCGACATCACCAGGGCTTCTTCCTGGTCGTGTGTGACGTAGATGAACGTGCCCCCCAGTCGCCGGTGCAGGGCTCGGAGTTCGAGTTGCATCTCCTTGCGGAGCTTGAGGTCGAGCGCGCCGAGCGGCTCGTCGAGGAGGAGAATGTCGGGGCGGTTGACGATGGCCCGTGCCAGCGCAACTCGCTGCTGCTGGCCGCCGGACAGCTGGTCCACTCTCCGGGCCTCGAGTCCTTCGAGTTGGACCATGGAGATCGCCGTCCCGACTCTCGTGGCGGCTTCTTCCCGAGGAGTGCGGGCGACCTTGAGGCCGAACCGGATGTTGTCGGCGACATCGAGGTGCGGGAAGAGGGCGTAGTGCTGGAAGACATAGTTGACCGGACGCTGTTCCGGAGGTGTCGACGTCGACGTGCGTCCGGAGATCTCGACGACACCGGTGTCGAGCCGATCGAGTCCGGCCACGATGCGCAGCAGCGTCGTCTTGCCACAGCCGGACGGACCCAGCAGCGTTACGAACTCGCCCTGCGAGATCTGCAGGTCCACGCTGTCGAGGGCGCAGACCTCATCGAAATACTTCGAGACGCCTCTCAGGACGAGTGCTTCGGGTCGCGAATCACCGATCGAGGGACCGGCGCGCTCGTGCTCTCCTGCTCCTGCAGCCACGTTCAAACTGTACGTGGACGTGCCCGGGGCCGGCGCTGTGCTGCCGACCCCGGGCGGTCGCGACGTCTTTACGCGCCGGCCTTGAAGTCCTGCCAGCGCTTGAGCCACGTGTCGTACGTCGCGTACTGGTCGGACTCGACGGGTGGCCACTCCACCGGCGGCGCTGCCTCGAACACGGCCGCACGGTCCTCGTAGACGGCCCACTCGAACCCCATCGGGACGAGCCGCGCCATCGCCGCCGGATGGGTGACTGCCCAGCCGAGCATCTCTCCCTGCGCGAACTGCGTCGACTCGCTGATGGCATCGTTCAACGCCTCGTACATGGCGTCCGTGGCCTCCACGTCGGAGGCGATGAACAGCGCATCGATCCAGGACCAGCCCACCCCGGGCGGGAAGTGAACCTCGACGGGGATGTCGGCCTCGCGGGCCCTCAGCGCCGTCGGCGCGTTGTCCGGCCAGGCGGCGATGATCTCGCCCCGCGTGTAGGCGCCTGCGTACTCGGCATACGGGTTCGCCAGGATGCCGAAGGAGGCATCCCTGAACTCCTCGAGCTTCTCGAAGACCTGGTCGAGTTCATCCTCGGTCAGCAACCCCGGCGTGTCCCCGCCGAGCCCGAGCAGTCTGGCGACCATGATGATCACCGTGTTGCCGTCATCGCCGATGGCGAACTTGCCCTGGTACTTCGGTTCGAGCAGTGACTCGAGGGACTCCGGTGGTCCAGTGCCGTCGTCGACGTAGGTCAAGCCCATGCTCGCCCAGGCGATCGGAACACCGATCACCCCCTCGTCGGTGTTGATGAGCGGCTCGTTGCGGAGTTCGGCGGGCAACTGCTCCCAGTTCGGGATCCGGCTGACATCCAGCGGCTGCATCACCCCCGCGGCCTGAAGGGTCGGGAAGATGTTCTCGATGCCGACGCTGATGTCGTAGGTGCCCTTCTTGTTGATCGGGTCCTCGTTCGCCACCATGTAGGTCGCTTCGATCTCATAGGTGGCAGGTTCGGGATCGCGCACCTCGTAGCCCTCCCAGACCAGGAAGCGCACCGTTTCCTTCTCGGCCGCGGCCGGCGGTGCCGGAGCGGGCTCCGGCGGTGGCGGCGGCTCCGGGGCGGGCGCTGCCGGAGCAGGTGCCGGCGCCTCGCTCGTGTCCTCGTCGTCGCCGCAGGATGCTGCGATCAGCGTGAGGACCAGGAGCGACATTCCGATTCGGAGAAGCCCCCGTCTCCTGCCGACCGGACGCCGGCGCTCGTGTCTCGATTTGGTGGGTCGCGCGTGCATGATCTCCCTCCTTGATCTCCAGCCCCCCGGGGAGTCCCCATGCCCTGGCGGAGTCTCCGGCCCGGGCTGAGCACCTCGAACCCTAGTTCACACGTGAAGTCAGAGCCGACGCGTTGTCCGGACGCGCCGCCCCGGGCGCGGAACCGGGGCCGCCGGGGTGGAGTCTCCACCGCCGACGGCCCCGGAGTCACGCTCAGTTCATCGAGGCCCAGATGAGTTCGTTGCCGTCGTACAGCTTCGGCACGACCGAAGCGTCCAGCATGGCGAGCCAGTCGGGCTTCTCCTCGTAGACGCCCAGGTTGACCAGGTTCTCGATCTCCTGACCCAGCCGTGCCACGTTCATCTGCCCGATCACCAGGCCGTCGGGGGTGACGTCCTCGATGATCTTCTGGTCGGTGGTCCAGCGGTACAGCTCGTGCTCCTTGGCCAGGAACATCACGTTGCCTGCCGCTTCGATCCGCTCGAAGGCCAGGTCGATGGCCTCCTGGGGGTTCTCCGCGGCGGAGTAGTAGCCCCGCAGTCCGGCCCGCACGAAGTCCTCCACGACCGTCGGGTGCTCCTCGTAGAACGACCGCGTCGTCATGTAGATGGCGAAGCTGGCCGGCACTTCGTAGTCCAGCGGGTCGAAGGTGATGTAGTCGATGCCCGCCAGATCCAGCCAGCGCGGCTCGTTGGAGCGGTACACCGGCAGGGCCTCGATGCCCAGGGCGAAGTGCTCCACGGGGTTGAAGCCTTCGAGGAGCAGTTCGTCGAAGGTCCCCCGCTGGAGGCCGGCCTTGGCGATCATGGCCTGGATGGCGATGGGGATGTCACCCTTGATGCCCATCGTCATGCCTTCCAGGTCGGTGAGGTCGGTCACGCCCGATGCGGGATCGATGAGCAACTGGGAGATGGCCGTGTGCCCCAACTGGGCGAAGCCCATGAGGTCGGCGTCGCCCCGGATGTTGGTCGTGACGAGCTCGCCGAACGTGGCCGTGACGCCGAGTTGCACGGTGCCGGCGGCCAGCGCGGCGCTGTTGCCCGGGGCGAAGCCGGGCTGGATCGTCACGTCGAGGCACATGTCGTCGAAGTAGCCCTTGTCCGCGGCCACGACGACCTCGATGATGCCCGCGGCGGCCGCCAGGTCGAAGCCCGTCATGAAGGTCAGCGGCCCCGCGGCCCGGTTGGCCTCGCAGCGCTCGGGCGTCCCGAAGAGAGGCAGCCCGTCGGGACCGATCGCGGCGTCGGCGGCCGCCGCGGCCTCGGCCGCCGCAGCCTCCTCGGCCGCGGCCTCGGCCGCGCTGCGTGCCTCTTCGGCTTCGGCCTGCGCGGCGGTGGCCTCGGCCTGGGCGGCCGCGGCCTCCTCCTGCGCAGCAGCGGCTTCGGCCTGGGCGGCCGCCGCTTCGGCTTGGGCGGCCGCGGCGTCGGCCTGCGCGGACTCGGCTGCATCCCGTGCAGCCTCGAGCGCAGCCTCCGCGGCGGCGACGTCGGCCTGGTTCCCCTCGGCCGTCGCCCGGGCGACGTCGGCGGCTGCGATCGCCTCCTCGGCCAGCGCCGCGGCTGCGGCGGCCTCGGCCGCGGCGGCATCAGCGGCGGCTGTGGCTGCGGCGGCCGCCGCATCGGCCGCAGAGGCCTCGGCGCTTGCCGCCTGCGCCTCGCCCAGCGCGGCGCCCGCATCTCCCTGGGCGGCTGCGGCCGCGCCTGCGGCCGCGTCCACCGCGGCCAGGGCCGCGCTGTCGTCGTCCTCCTCGGCACATGCCGCGGCCACGAGCGCAACCACGGCGAGTAGCGAGACGGCAGTCCTCCGAACGGCTCGACGCTTCGTATGAGTCTGCATCGCTAGACCCCCCTATGCCTTGTTCCGGCTTGCGTTATTGCTCTGTCCCGCCGCCGTGCCTTCGAACTGCGCTCTCAGCGCGCCGCCGTTGGCCCACCAGGGAGATCCTGAGAACTGTGCCACCGTAGTACCCGCCGTTCGACAGCCGCAAGGAGCAGGTTGCCGATCACGCCGATGAACGCGAGCACGAAGATCGATCCCCACAGTTGGTCGATCAGCAGCCGCACCTGGCCCACGCGTGCGGTGTTGCCGAGACCCTCGGTGGAGCCCCCGAACATCTCGCCGATCACCGCTCCCACCAGGGCCAGACCGACGCAGAGGCGCCCGGCCGAGAACAGGTAGGGAAGCGATTGCGGGAATCGCAGCTTCCAGAAGATCTCCGTCCTGCTGGCCGACACCGAGCGCAGCAACTCGTAGGCGTTGGGGTCGACCGATCGCAACCCGGTGAACTCGTTGATCGTGAACGGGATGTAGCAGAACACCGCTGCGACGAGAACCTTGGGCCAGTGGCCGAACCCGAACCAGATCAGGAAGACCGGCGCCAGGACCGCCACCGGCGTGCTCTGCAGCAGGACGATGACGGGCATGGAGGAGCGTTCCACGAAGCGGGAGTGCGCCATGAACGTGGCCACGATGAGCGACGCCGCCAGAGCCAGTCCGTATCCCCAGGCGGCTTCGAGCAGCGTCACCTGGGCGTGGCGCCAGTAGAAGCCCGGCTCGTGACGGAGATGCACGAGGATGCTCCAGGGCGTCGGGAGCGTCAGGGGCGAGATGTTGAACACCCGCACGTAGAACTCCCATATGCCGAAGACGACGACGAGCCCCACGATCGGCGCCACGGTCATCGCCGAGCGACGGACGTGCTGCGGGCGCTGCGGGGGCGGCTGCTTGGTGCCGGTGCCCCGTGTGCTCTGCCGGGTGGCGTCGGTGGTCATCGGGCCGAGACCTCACCGAGGGAGCGGCGCACGTTGCGCATGTGCGCCAGGTAGCGCTCGTCGTCCTCCATCTGCACCGAGCGGGGACGGGGCAGCGTGATCGTCTCGGCGTGCACGACCCGGCCCGGCTTGGTGGCCATCACCAGGACCCGGTCGGAGAGGATCACCGCTTCGGGGATGCTGTGGGTCACGAAGACCACCGTGTGCCCGGTGCGCTCCCAGAGGTCCAGCAGCAGGTAGCGCATCTCGTTGCGGGTGATCTCGTCGAGGGCGGAGAACGGCTCGTCCATCAGCAGCACGGGCGCGCCCAGCGCGAAGCAGCGCACCAGCGAGACCCGCTGCTGCATGCCGCCGGACAGCTCCTTCGGGAGCCGGTCCAGGAAGTCGCCCAACCCCACGGTGTCGAGCAGTTCCAGGATCTCGCTCTCGCCGAGGGGCGGGTGGATGGCGCCCCGCCGGTTCACCTCGGCGAGCAGCGTGACGTTGCGGCGCACGTTCCGCCACCCCAGCAGCGACGGTGTCTGCGGGGCGAAGCCGATCTGCTTGGTGTCCCGGGCCAGTGCCGGGCTGTTGCCGTCGACGGTGACCGTGCCGAGTTCGTAGGGCAGCAGGCCGCCCACGACGCGCAGCAGGGTCGACTTGCCGCAACCGCTCGGGCCGATCAGGCTGACGAACTCGCCCGGTTCGATCTCGATGTCGATCTCATCCAGCGCGTGCAGGAAGTCACGACCGGTCGGGAACCACTTCGAGACACCGCTGATGGAGACCGGGGCGCCGATGCTGCGTGCGGAGGATCCGGCAGCGGTCGGCGCCGCGGTGCGGCTCCCGCCGGGGTTCGGGCGTGGCACGGCGCCATCGTAAGCGGCGCGACCTCGACTCGTCATGGCCGCTGTGACCCTCCCGGCTCCGGGTGAAGGCTGGGCTACGGTTGCCGCGCCGATTCGCGCCCGCACGCCGGCGACCGACCGCCCTGTCGCAGCCCGGCGGGTCGATCCGGGTTGCCGGCCAGCCGGCGCCGGAGGAAGGAGGGCACTTGCCCGGCGGCTTGATCGACGTTCACTCGCACCACTACCCCGACGGCTACCTCGAAGCCTGCCGCCGTCCGGACAGCGGGTTGGAGCACTACGTCCGCGAGGACGGCCGCCTCGTGGTGCTCCAGGACGGGGCGGTGGCCGCCGCCGTGCCGCAACCGCTGCCGTCGATGGACCACCGCGTGGCGATGATGGACGAGGTGGACGTGGACGTCCAGGTGATGTCCGTGTCGGCGCCGAACGTGTTCCGGCTGCCGCGTGACAGGCGCGTCCCGCTCACCCGCGACCTCAACGACGAGTTCGGCGACCTGGTCTCCGGCAGCGGCGGGCGCCTGCGGTTCTTCGCGAGCCTGCCGCTGCCCGACATCGACGCCTCGCTCACCGAGTTGGAGCGCGTCCTCGACCGGCCGGGCGTGGTGGGCGTGATGCTCTGCACGACCGTGGACCGGCGCACGCTCGACGAAGCGCACTTCGCACCGCTCTGGGAGGAACTGTCGCGACGTCGAGCCGTTGTGTTCGTCCACCCCACCACCGCCTGCTCCACCGAGGGCCTGCGCGAATTCGCGCTGTCGCTGGCCCTGGACTTCCTCGCCGAGACGACGAACGCCATCGGCAGGCTGACCTACTCGGGCACCTTCGAGCGGTACCCGGACATCCGCTGGATCTTCAGCCACCTCGGCGGAACCGTGCCCTTCGTTCACCACCGCTTCGACAACTACGCGCGACAGTTCCCCGAGTGCCGCCGTCACACCACCCGCCGCCCGTCGGAGCAGCTGCGGGATCTCTACTTCGACACCGTCAGCACGCACCCCGCCGCCATGCGCTGCGCCTTCGAGACATTCGACATCTCGAAGTTCCTCTTCGGCACCGACTACCCGCACGTCCCGGGCGGGCTGCGGATCTTCGTAGAGGCCCTCGAGGCCGCCGGCCTCCCCCCGGAGGATCTCGCCAGGGTGCGCCGCCACAACGCCGCTGCGCTGCTCGGGATCGACTGACGCGCCCCAGGTAGGGAGGGGGCCGGGGGGCCGATTCGCGACGCCTTGCGCCCGCGCGAAGGAGCGAACGGCACCCCGGCCCCCGACCGGGCGCCCACAGAGGGCCGATTCGCTCCGATGGCCTGTCTCGGAGTCGTGATGGTAATTTGCTCGCTGGTGCGGAGAACCACGTAACGGCGCGGAGGGACTCATGCCGCAACCCACCGAGGTGTCCGACTTCGTCAAGGAGCGATTGGCGCGGATTCGCGGCGACCTGCGGTTGTACACCGATCTTCAGCCCGCCGAGACGGCGTTCGTCGTCATCGACATGCAGAACGCCTTCGTGGCCGAAGGTGGTGTCATCGAGGTGCCCGCCAGCCGCGAGATCATCCCCGTCATCAACCGCATGGCCGCCGCATGCCGGGAGCTCGGCGTGCCGGTGATCTGGATCCGCTCCCATCACCCCAAGGGCGGCTCCGACTGGCGCCACTTCTTCGACCACTTCGTGCGCCCGGAACGGCGCGAGGCCGCTGCAGCCGCACTCTCCGACGATGCGCCGACTTCGCGCTTCCACCCGGACATGGACATCGGTGACGAGGATTTCATCGTCTTCAAGAACCGCTACTCGTGCCTCATCCCGGGGTCCTCGTCGCTGGAGCGGCTGGTGCGCAGCCTCGGCCGCGACACCCTCCTGCTGGCGGGCACCAAGACCAACATCTGCGTCGAGTCGACGGCGCGGGACGCCATGATGCTGGACTTCAGGGTGGTGGTCCTCAGCGACGCCACGGCCGCGCTCACCGACGAGGAGCACCAGGCCTCGCTCAACGTCCTGATCCAGGAGTTCGCCGACATCCTGGTGACAGGCGAGGTCCTCGCTGAGCTGCGTTCCAACGCGACAGGAGCCGACCGATGACCGACACCCTTGCCCCCGAAGATCTCGCCGCCGGCGGCAACGGCGCCCTCGACCCGGTCACCTTCGAGATCCTGCGCTCGCGCCTGTCGGCCATCAACGACGAGGCCGCCATGACGATGCGACTGGTGTCGGGTTCGCCGGTGGCCAACGAGGCCTACGACATGAACGTTGGCCTCATGGACGCCGACGGCGACTGCTTCGCCATCGGCATGTACATCACCATCCACGCCCTGGCGCTGAGCTCCACCGTGAAGGACATCCGCCAGCGCTTCGCCGCCGACGACGTCGGTCCCGGCGACGTGTTCATGTCCAACGACCCCTACGTTGGGGCCTGCCACCAGATGGACGTGGCGGTCGTGGCTCCGATCTTCGCCGGCGGCCGGCTGGTGGCCTGGACCGGCTCGACGGTGCACCAGATCGACCTCGGCGGCCCCGTCGAGGGACAGGTGCAACTCGGCGCCACCTCCATTTGGAGCGAGCAGCCGCTGTTCCCGCCCATCAAGATCGTCGACGCCGGCGAACTTCGTCCCGATGTGGAGCGGGGCTACCTGCGCCGCACCCGCCTGCCCCACCTCGTTGACCTTGACCTGAAGGCCATGATCGCCGGCTGCAACGTCGGGGTGGCACGGGTGCAGGACCTCGCCGAGCGCTACGGCACCGACGTGGTCCTGGCCGCCATCGAGGGGATCAACGTCGCCACCGCCGCCCGGTTCCGGGCGCGGCTGGCGGAGCTGCCCGACGGCACCTGGTCGCACCGGGGCTACATCGAGTACGACGAGGTGTACCCGGTCGTCGTGGAGATGACCAAGCAGGGCGACTCGCTGATCTTCGACTACACCCGGAGTGCCGATCAAGCCGGCGCCGTCATCAACTGCACCCGCCCGGCCTGCGTGGGCGCCGTCGTGGCCGCCGTCCTGCCGTACCTCTGCTACGACATGGCGTGGTCGCCCGCCGGCCTGCAGCGGGCCATCGAGGTCCGCACCCGCGAGGGCACCGTCGTGCACGCGGCCTGGCCCGCCGGCACCTCCAAGGCCACCACGACGGGCAGCTTCATGGCCACGATCTCCGCGGGCGTCTGCCTGTCGAAGCTGCTGGCGGCGAGCGAGGGACATCTCCGGCAGTTCATGTCCACCTGGATGGGCGGTCTCTACGTGGAGGACATGTTCGGGGTGGATCAGCGGGGCGAGTTCTTCGGCGCGGCGATCCTCGACGCCATGGCGGGGGGGTCCGGGGCCCGGGCCTTCGCCGACGGGCTGGACGCCGGCGGCTTCCTGGACTCGCCGTCGGCGATCATCGCCAACATCGAGGACATCGAGTACAGCTACCCGGTGCTGTACCTGTCGCGCCGGATCCAGCCGGATACCGGGGGCGCCGGCAAATACCGCGGCGGCAACACGCTGGCGATGACCTACATCACCCACGACGTCGAGCGGTTGCCGACGAAGATCCTTCACGCCATCGGCACCTTCCAGCCGGGCTCCATCGGCGTGGCCGGCGGGTACCCGTCGAACACCAACCAGTTCGTCATCAAGCGCGGCACCAACGTCCGTGACCTGCTCGCCGGCGGTGCGGTGCCCGACGACATCGGCTCCCTCGACGGCCAACTCGAGATCTTCGGCGACCCCATCGTCAAGACCTCCCAGGGGCCCGACGACGTCCACCGTTACGTCGCCATGGGCGGGGGCGGATACCTCGACCCTCTGGACCGCGAGCCGGGGTTAGTGCTGGCCGACTATGTCGTCGGTGCGGTGACGGTGGCACACGCCCGCGACGCCTACGGCGTGGTGATCGACGTCGACGGGATGTGCGTGGACGAGGCCGCCACCGACCGGCGACGCCGCGAGATCCGCGACGAGCGTCGCCGTTCGGCTGTGGTTCCAGGCGCAGCGACACGGCACACGGGATCGACCTGATCGGCGTGGACCGCCTCGTCGCCGTCGACAGCGGCGGCACGTTCACCGACTGCGTCACGCTCGACGCCGCGGGGCGCATCGGATCCGCCAAGGCGCCCTCGACGCCGTCGGACTTCTCCGAGGGTGTCGTGCAGTCGGTGGCGCGCGCCGCCGCCGGCGAGGGCCTCGGTCTCGACGATCTCCTGGCGCGCACCGGCCTGTTCTGCCACGGAACCACGGTCGCCACCAACGCCCTGCTGACGAGATCGGGCTCGGCGGTCGGCCTCGTCACGACCAGGGGACACGAGGACGCCATCATCGTCGGACGGACGATCCAGAAGGCCGCCGGCGTCGCCGAGTCGGAACTCTCCAACCTGGCGCACCTCGAGAAGGCGGTCCCCATCGTGCCGCGGCCCCTCATCAAGGGAGTGACCGAGCGAATCGACTACAGGGGCTCGGTGGTGGTTCCCCTCGATCTCGACGACGCGGCCAGGGCCGTCGACGAACTCGTCACCGCCGGCGTCGAGGCGATCGCCGTGTGCTTCCTGTGGAGTTTCCTGAACCCCGAACACGAGCGAGTGGTCGCCGATCTCATCAGGTCTGACCATCCCGAACTCTTCGTGACGGTCAGCCACGAGGTGGCGCCGGTCATCAAGGAATACGAGCGCTGTGCCACGACCGTGCTCAACGGCTACCTCAGCAGGACTACGCACACGTACATATCGAGGCTGCAGCAGCGACTGGCCGACGGTGGCCTGGCCAACGATCCGGTCATCATGCAGTCCATCGGCGGTCTGACCCGGGCCGAGGTCGGCAAGGGACGTGCCGTCACCCTCCTGGGATCCGGACCGACCGGCGGCGTGTTCGGGGCGGCCTCGCTCGGCCGGCTCATCGGCGCCGAGAGCATCGTGACGACGGACGTGGGCGGCACCAGCTTCGATGTCGGCCTCGTTGTGGACGGCGAGCCGCTCGTCGTGGGCACGCCGGTGTTCGACAAGTACCACACCGTCCTTCCGGTGATCGACGTGGTCTCGATCGGCGCCGGCGGGGGGAGCCTCGCCTGGATCGAGCCCGGCACCGGATTGGTGAAGGTGGGGCCGCAGAGTGCGGGCGCGGTCCCGGGCCCGGCGTGCTACGGAGCCGGCGGGACGCGCCCGACGGTGACCGACGCCAACCTGGTGCTCGGACGTCTCGACCCCGACTACTTCCTCGGAGGCGAGCGCCGGCTGCACCTCGAGGGGGCGAGGGAGGCGATCGAGAGCCACGTCGCGGCGCCGACCGGGCTCTCCGTCACCGAGGCGGCGATGGCCATCGTGGACATCCTGGACGCCCGCATGGCCGACCTCGTCCGGATGAGCACCATCGGTCGGGGCTACGACCCCCGCGAGTTCGCGCTCTTCGCCTTCGGCGGTGCCGGGCCTCTCCACGTCGGGGCGTACGCGGCGGACGTCGGCACCCGGCTCACCGTCGTGCCGACGAACTCGGCGGTGTTCTCGGCCTTCGGGATCGCGGCCTCCGATCCCGTCTCGGTCATCCAGGCCAGTGACCCGATGGTCGCACCCTTCGACCCCGAACGGCTGAGCGCGCTCTATGTCGCGCTCGCCGAACGTGCGGTGGCGGAGCTCACGGCGAACGGTGTGGCCCGGGAGAACATCACCACCGGCCGCGAGGTCGAGATGCGCTACCGCGGCCAGGTGCACGAGGTGCGTGTGCCCGTTCCCGACGGCCCGCTCGGCCCGGAGAGCCTGACGGTGGTGATGGAGGAGTTCCGGCGCCGCTACAACCGCCGCTACGGCTCGGGCGCGGCCGCCGACGCCGCCATCGAGGCGCGAACCTTCGTGGTGCGCGGCGTGGGACGGCAGGCGAAGCCCGAGCTGGTTCCCGAGGCCCTCGGGCCCGAGGACCCCGCCGGCGCGCTCGTCTCGGAACGTCAGGTCTATTTCCGGCCCCTCGGAGGTTTCGTCCCCACGCCCATCTACCGGCGCGAGCTGCTCCGGCCCGGAAACTCCGTGGGAGGCCATGCCATCATCGAAGCGGTCGACACCACGATGGTGATCCATCCCGGCCAGCGCGCCGAGGTGGACGCCTGGGGCAACATATTGCTCGACACGACGGGGGGTAGACGATGACCGCGGCGCCCAGCAGGCCCACGCCCGACCACTACGAGGCGGCACTGGCCGCCATCGACACCGACGAGCTCGTCGACCTGTCGCTCGAGCTGGCGCAGATCGACAGCCCGCCCGGACAGGAGCAGCCCGTCTCGGACCGCGTCCTCGAATGGCTCACCGACAACGGGTTCGAGGCGTCGCAGGTGGGCATGTTCGCCGATCGCACCAACGTCGTGGGCCGCCTTCGGGGCTCCGGCGGGGGCAACACGGTGATCTTCAACGCCCACATGGACGTGGCCTGGGGTCCCGAGGAGCGGCGCTGGATGCACGACCCCGACAACCCCATCTACTACTCCGCCTGGCGGGAGGGCGACACGCTGGTGGGCAACGGCCTCATCAACGACAAGGGGCCGCTGGCCTGCACGCTGATCGCGGCCAAGGCGGTCAAGGACTCGGGCGCGCCGCTGGCTGGCGACCTCATCGTCACGGGGGTCGCCGGCGAGATCGGCCAGGAGCCCGTCGACGAGTTCACCTCCCCCGGCTACCTCTCCAAGGAGGTCGGTGCCCGTTACCTCATCACCCACGGCATCATCGGCGACTACGCCGTGGTGGCGGAGGCCACGAGCTTCGGCCTCACCTGGGTCGAGGCCGGCAAGGCCTTCTTCAAGGTCACCGTCCTGGGCGGCAGCTCCCGCTACACGCCCTACGTCACCCACCCCGGCAGCCTCGCCGAGCACGGCAACGCCCTGGTGCGCGTCGCACCGGTGATCGAGGCCATCACGGAATGGGGACGGCGCTACGAGGTGGAGCACGAATACCGCTTCGACGGCGGCCGTTGCGTGCCGAAGGTGAACATCGGCGCCATTCGCGGTGGGCAGCCGTTCCTCACGATCGTGAGCGCCGAGCGCTGCTACCTCTATCTCGACGTGCGCCTCACCCCGGCGCAGACGGCCATGGACGTCCAGGCCGAGCTGCAGGACGTGCTGGGCGCCCTCGACGTGCCCACCGAACTGGAGTGCACGCTCTACCGGCGCGGCTACGAGGCGGTCGACGTCGGCGAGCTGCTGGACGCCACCGCCATCGCCCACCGGGCCGAGTTCGGCACCGAGCCGGGCGAGGTGGAGCCGCAGCTCTCCAGCATGTGGCGCGACACGAACCCGTTCATCGAGATGGGCATCCCGGCGATCACCTACGGGCCGACGGGGAGTGTCGGCGGGGGTCGCTACTCGGCCGAGATCGCCGACTTCGTCGCCGTCACGAGGATCTACGCCCGCCTGGCGCTGGACCTCTGCAACCGCCCGCGCACCAGGCGCGGCATACCGGCATGAGGATCACCCACCTGCGCGGCGTCGAGCTGACCGACGCGGCGCCCGGGCGGATCGCCGGGTTCTACGAGGAGGTCTGGGGGCTCGAGCGGCTGGACGTGGCGGGCCCGTCGGCGTACCTCCGCGGCACCGGGCCGGAGCATCACATCCTGGCGATCCACCCGGGCAGCCAGACCACGGTGCGCGGCTACCGGCTGGGTCTGGCCGACCGTGCCGCGGTGGACGAGGCGGCGGATGAGCTGCGATCCCGCCCCGCCACCCGCATCGTCGCCGGCCCGAGCCCGCTCGGCAGCCCGGGCGGCGGCTACGGGTTGCGGATCACCGACCCGGACGGCAGGGAGATCGAATTGTCGGCCGAGGTGGCGCCCGCGGCCGCGCCGCCGCCAACGTCGGCCGCGCCGTCGGCGGGCATGGCGCGGGCCGGTGGTGTGTCGGATGCAGGGTCCGTTGCAGCATCCGGCGGCCCGCCGATCCGACCCTCGAAGGTGAGCCACGTGGTGCTGAACTCGCCCAACGCCGACGCCTACGTGCAGCTCCTCATCGAGGTGCTCGGCTTCCGGGTGGCCGACGAGACCGAGCACATGGTCTTCTGCAAGTGCAACCTGGACCACCACAGCGTGGCGATCGCCCGCGCCCCGCATGCCTCCCTGAACCACGTGGCCTTCGAGGTCCCGACGGTCGAGGACGTCCTGGCCGGCATCGAGCACATGGCTGCCCACGGCTTCGAGACTCTCTGGGGTCCGGGCCGGCATCCCCAGGGGATGAACGCCTTCGGCTACTTCCTGGCCCCCAACGGTCAGGTCGTCGAGTACACCGCCGAGGTGGAGCAGATCCCCGACGAGGACCTCGCCCCGCGATTCTGGGTGCCGGCCGACTACGAGGTGTACGACGACTGGGCCGACATCTCCTCGCTGCGCCCCACGCCCGAGACCCGGACATTGATGCGGGGCGTGCCCGAGCCGGCCCCGCACGGAGGGTCGTAGCGATGCTGCGCGCGGCTCGCCGTTGCCCCCGCCATCCGGTGTTCCTCCGTGGAGGGTCGTCGCGATGACGAGGCTGAACGAGCAGATCGAGATAGTGGGCAGCGGCGCGGGCGCGGTCGCCGTCTGCCGCTGCGGGCACGAGATCGGCCCCGCCGCCGACAACTACAAGCTGCACCTGTTGATGCGCGAGGGCCCGGTGCAGAACGCCGGCCCGTGGGTCGACCCCAACCGCATCGGCGGTGACCGTTTCGTGTGCCGGGAGTTCTTCTGCCCCGGATGCGTCACCCTGCTGGACGTGGAGATCGCCCAGCGCCACGAGCCGATCCTGTGGGACGTGCGCCTGGATCTCGGCGAAGAGTGATGCCGCCCCCGCTCCTTCCGACTCATCATCCCGGCACCTCACTGCGTCATCCCGGCGCAGGCCGGCTCGCTGCTCGTGCACCGTCCCGATTGCCGTCCTACCGTCATCCGGGCGCCTCACTTCGTCATTCCGGCGGAGGCCGGAATCCAGCGCCCAGCGGCACGATCGGCGTCGGCGCGGGGGTCTCGCACCGATGCTGACCACGGGCGACATCAGCGGCGTCTACGTCCTGCCGCCGACTCCGTGCCTGCCCGACGCCGGGGGTTGGGACGCGGTCGACTCGGTCGATCCGGACGAGACGGCCCGGATGACCGACTGGCTCATCAAGCCGGGAGTCACCGGCCTGGGGCTGTTCGGCACGACCGGCGAGGGCCACTCCCTGCTCTGGGAAGAGAAGCTGCGCTGCGCCGAGACCGCGGTCGAGGCCGCCGCCGGCCGTGTGCAGATCTTCGGCGGCGTCACGGCCCTGGGGACCCGGGAGGTGATCCGCCAGATGCGGGGGCTGCGCGACGTCGGCGTCCAGGGCGCCCTGGTCGGGCTCCCGCTGTGGCAGACACCGACCGTCGAGAACGCCGTCGGGTTCTTCGCCGATCTCTCCGCGGCGGTGCCGGACATGGCGGTGATGGTCTACTCCAACTCCTGGTACTTCAAGTTCGACTTCCCGTTGAAGTTCTGGCGTGGGCTCGCGGAGAGTGCGCCGACGGTCGTCGCCGCCAAGGTGACACACGGGTTCCGGAACTACCGGCAAGAAGTGGCCGCAGTAGGGGATCGGATCAACATGATCCCCGGCGACCCGGGGATCTTCATCGCCTGGGGCCTCGTGGGAAGCGCCATCGATGCGGTCTGGTCCACGCAGGCCGCTCTGGGGCCCGAACCGGTCGTCGCCCTGCTGGCGGCCATCCGGTCCGGTGACCGGGAGCTGGTGGAGGAGATCATCGCCGACTTCCGGGCGGTGCCGTCGTACTTCCCGCCGGGCGCGATGGCCAACCGCGATCACACCGACGACTTCGCCCGCTACAACACGCAGGTGGCAAAGTGGCGCCTGAACGCCTCGGGCCTGATCGCCGCCGGCCCCGTGCGGCCGCCGTACACCGACCTGCCCGAGTCCTGGAAGCGCCAGGTGGAGTTGGAGGTAGCGGGCTTCGCCGCGCTGCGGGCCAAGTACGCCACCCAGCCGGCCGTATCGGGGCCGTGAGGACCCGCCGGGTATTCTCAGCAATGTCCGGTCTCCTGCCGTCCGTCATTCCGGCGAAGGCCGGAATCCACTTCTGGCCGGTCGGAGCGCGGGGCTGAGAGAGGAGCGGGGATCACATGGGGATCCGGACCGGGAAGGAGTACCTGAGCGGCGTCAGGGACGGCCGGAGCGTCTGGCTGGACGGCGAGTTGGTGGACGACGTCACGACGCATCCCGCCCTCGCAGGCTGCGCGCAGACGCTGGCCGACGTCTACGACCTGCAGCACGACCCCGCCTTCGGAGACCTGCTGACCATGCAGTCGCCGTCCACCGGCGACCGGGTCAGCCTCAGCTACATCCTCCCGCAGTCGCTGGAAGACCTGCACCGCCGCCGCCGCATGATCGAGTTCCTGGCTCGCCGCTCCGGCGGCACCCTGGGACGCCTGCCCGAGTACATGGCGGCGATCATCGTCGGCCTCTACGACGTGCGGGCCACCCTCGCCGAGGTCGAGCCCGGCTACGCCGACAACATCGCCGCGTACATGGAGTTCTGCCGCGAGAACGACGTGGCGCTGACCCACAGCTTCGCGGATGCCCCCAAGGACATGCGCATCCCGCGGGAGCGCTTCGAGAACCTGCGCCTCACCGAGCATCGCAGCGACGGGATCGTCGTGCACGGCGTCAAATCGGTGGCCACGCTTGCCCCGTTCGCGGATGAGTACGTGGCGCTGGCGCCCAACCGTCCGGGGCTGGCCGACGACGAGATCGTCTACTTCGCGGTGCCGATGGACACACCCGGCCTGCGGGTCTTCTGCCGCCCCTCGCTGGTACCGCCGGCCGTCCCGGACCGCCGGCTGGCCGCCGCCTTCGACGAGATGGACTGCTGGGTGGTCTTCGACAACGTCTTCGTGCCCGCCGAGCGGGTCTTCTACCGCCAGGCCACGCACGTGCATCTGGGTCTGCTGGGCCAGATCCTGCCGTGGGCCTTCTACCACATCCTCATCAGGATGACCTGCAAGGCCGAGGTGCTGGCCGGTATCTGCGCCCAGGTCACCGAGTACCTCGGCAAGGACAACCAGCAGCACCTGCAACTCCAGCTCTGCGAGATGTACGGCTACGTCGAGACGCTGCGGGCGTTCCTCACCGCCGCCGAGGATCAGCACCTGCGCACTCCCGACGGCAACGTGATCCCGAATCCCACCCAGGTCACGCTGGGGCGGATCCACGCGGTCGAGCACCATCCCCGCATCCTGCAGATCGTCCGCGAGATGTGCGGGTCCGGCATCCTCATGGCCCCCGGCGCCGCCGACCTGGCCAACGCCGAGGTGACCGGCGACGTCATGCGCTACCTGGTGGGGCCCGACGAGAACGCCTTGGACCGCTTCCGGCTGCTGAAGCTGGCCTGGGAGTACGGCTGCGACTCGTTCGGGTCGCGCCAGCTGCTGTTCGAGATGCACAACGCCGGCTCGCACCTGACGACCCGCCAGCGCCTCGGCATGTCCTACGACGCCGACCCCCTGAAGGCGCTCGCCAGGCAGCTGGCCGGCATCGACGACACGAACGGTTGAGAGAAGGGAGCGTGCCCATGAGGACAATCGCCGAGATCGGCGGCCCGACGTCCTGGCTGGGCCCCGACCTGCAGGACAGCGACGAGTGGATCATCGAGTTGACCGGGTCGCACCGGCAGGAGCTGCTCGACGCATTGCAGGGAGTCGAGGACGCCGGGCTCGACTTCCTGGAGACGACCCGGGAGAGCTTCCCCCTGCCCACCGTCGGCCCGCTGCTGGCGTCGATGCTGGGCGACCTGCTGGAGGGCCGCGGCTTCGTGTTGCTGCGCGGCGTGCCCATCGAGGGGCTCAGCGAGCGCCAGATCGAGCTCATGTACTGGGGGATGGGCCTGTACATCGGCATCTGCCTCCCGCAGGGCGCCGAGGGCACCGACCTCTTCGCCCACGTCCGCGACGAGGGCGTGGACCGCCACGCCAACTACGGGGGCGGCCTGCTGAACCGCCACTCGGGAGCGTTGCCGTTCCACACCGACACCAGCGACATCGTGGGGCTGCTGTGCATCCGCCCGGCGATGCGCGGCGGCACCAGCACCATCGTCAGCGCCGTGGCCGTGCACGACGAGATCGTCCGGCGGCGCCCCGACCTGGCGGCGGTGATGTACCAGCCGTGGTGGTTCGACCGCAAGCGCGGCGACGGCCCCGACAGCTTCGCCCAGTGCCCCATGTACGCCGTCAACGATTCGGGGAAGCTCTTCGCCTTCTACGGGCCCGACCTGTACAAGACGGCCCAGCGGGGCGAGCACGTCCCCGACCTGTCCGAGGAGCAGTGGGAGGCGATGGCGCTGATCGACGAGATCAACGGGAGCCCGGACTACCAGTTGCACATGGACTTCCAGCCCGGCGAGATCCAGTTCATCAACAACTACCTGGTGATGCACTCCCGGACCGCCTACGAGGACTATCCCGACCCGGACCGGCGTCGCGACCTCATCCGTCTGTGGCTCACCCTGGACCAGGACCTCGACATCCCTGAGGAGTTCAACGAGCGCGGCCTCAAGACCCGCTCCAGCGCCTTCGCCACCTAGCCGCTCCGGACACCCAGCCGTCATCCCGGCAACCGAGTCGTCATCCCGGCGAAGGCCGGGATCCACTTCTGTAGCCGACCGGTTGTCGCTGGCCGCGACGCTCCGGCAGGCGGCGAATGACGTCACAATCAGCGACCGTTGTGCAATGCTGCGGCCATGGCACAGAGTCACGAAATCGAATACCGCGTCGGCGGTGACGACCTGCAATTCGTGGAGGTCTGGCTGGACCCCCACGAGACGGTGATCGGCGAGGCCGGCGCCATGATGTACATGAATCCCGGCATCACCTTCGAGGCCAAGATGGGCGACGGGGCCGACCCCGACGAGGGGACGTGGAGCAAGCTCAAGTCGGCCGGCAAGCGGGCGCTTGCGCAGGAGTCCATCTTCCTCACGCACTTCACCAACATGGGGTCTGGGAAGTCCAGCGTGGCGTTCGCGGCGGAGTTCCCCGGCAAGATCGTCCCGGTGGACCTCACCGAGCACGGGGGACGCATCATCTGCCAGAAGGACGCCTTCCTGTGTGCCGCCCTGGGGACGAGGATCGACATCGCCTTCCAGCGCAAGATCGGCACCGGCCTGTTCGGCGGGGAGGGCTTCATCCTGCAGAGCCTCACCGGAGACGGCCTGGCGTTCCTGTCGGCGGGCGGCACCGTCATCCGGCGACAACTGAAAGGCGAGCAACTGCGTGTCGACACCGGCTGCATCGTCGGCTTCGAGCAGAGCATCGACTACGGCATCGAGCGTGCCGGCAACCTCAAGTCCAGCATCTTCGGCGGCGAGGGCCTGTTCCTGGCCACCCTGTCGGGCCACGGCGCGGTGTGGCTGCAGTCGCTGCCGTTCTCCCGTCTCGCTGACCGCATCCTGGCCGCCGCCGCCCCCGTCCCCGGCGCCTCCAAGGGCGAGGGCTCGATGATCGGAGACCTCGCAAGAGCCTTCGAGCGCTGACCACCGGGCGGTAGCGAGCGTGCCGCCGCTGGGCGTTGGGGTTACGCGACCTCCGCGCCCGCTCGAGTGGCCGAGCCCGCCGCTCCGCCGGTCCGGACATCATCGGCGGTTGGGATTTCGTCGGCCAGCTCGGGGAAACCGATCCCGAGATGGCCTTCGATGCGCGCCACACTCACCCGCACCGCGGTGATGTCGGTGCTCTGGCCGTCCACCTTCGCATCCAGGCGTCGCAACTCGCGGAGCAGGAACCCGAATGCGGCGAAGACGGCGGCGAGAATCGTGGCAGTGATCGACACCGCGGTGATGATGAGTTCCAGGCTGGTCGCTTCCATTACGTCACTTCCCTCCCTGGCAGGACCTGCCGGGTTGGTTCTCTCAGGGGGAAGCTTTCAGGGCAGCGTATCATCTGCGGAATCGCTCGGGTCGTGCCCCGGCGGCCCGGCCGGCGATCCTCAGACGACGCTGACGTCGATGGAGTGCCAGCCGGTTGCGCCGTCGGGTGCCGGTGAGCGGATCTCGAAGATCTAGTCCGGGTTGATGGCGACCGTCTCGATCACGAGTTGCCAGCCCTCTGCCTCTCCCCAGACCCGCCGAGACTCGAGTGGCCGGGTGAGGGACTGCACCGCGAGCATCACGTCCCGCGCCGCGAACAGTTCCCCGTTCACCTCGGTGTCGTCGATCCCGACCCACGCAGCGATGATGTCGTCAGCCTCGGGGCACCGCTCCGTATACGGGCCATTGCACTCGTGGCCCGCGGCCCGGGCGACCGCGCGTGCCGCGGGGCCGAGCAGCCCGATGATCGCTTCGGTCGGAACCGACGCGTACGCCAATCCGTCCGGCGGCCACGTCGGCACCCACGCGTTGGGGCCGTCGAGCGTGCCGATGATGGCTTCGGTGTCGGGGCGCTCGAGGCGTACCAGAACCGTCAACCTGATGTGATCGTCGGTGGTGCCGAGATACCGGAGCAGTTCATCGTCTGTCATCGCAAACCTTTCACGTAGAACTATCGAACCGGAACGTGTGCGGACGCGGGCGCCGCGTCGACGGGGTCGCCGCTGTCGGAGCGGCGACGACGGATTCGACGGTGTCGGGTAGCGGGCCGGCCCTGCGCGGTCCCCGAGCGGCCGGTCAGGCGGCGCGCTCGGGCGGTTCGTCGTCCGCTCGCTGCTCGCCGTGGGCCGGGAACCCAATGCCGAGGTGGCCCTCGATGCGGGCCACGCTCACCTGCACCGAGGTGAGAACCGTGCGAAGCCCGTCGAACTTGCCGTCGAACTTCTTCTCGATGCGCTTGAACTCACCGTCGAATTCCTTCTCGATGCGCTCGAACTTGTCCTCCACCTTCGCGTCCAGGCGTCGCAGATCGCGGTGCAGGAACCCGAAGGCGGCGAGGATCGTGCCGGTGATCGAGACCGCGGTGATGATGAGTTCCAGGTTGCCGGATTCCATTGCGTTACTTGCCTCCCTGGCACGACCTGCCGGATGGTTCATTCAGGGGGAAGTTCCACTGGAGCGTAGCATCGACGGAGGGAATTCACCGGTCCGCCTCGAGTGATCGGCACGACCGTCCGCTTCTCGGGGTCTGGGTAGGCTCGCCTGCATGGATGCCGCCGGGGTGAAGGACCTCGTTCGTGCCGAGATCGAATGAACAGCACAGGAGCGTGCCGCGCCATGTCACTGACCCAGTACCGGATTGACCGCGACGGTGCCGACCGTCTCCTCTTCCTCATGCACGGCTACACCGCCGAGCAGCACCACCTCGCGTCGTATGTGCCGTTGGTCGACCCGGACGAGCGCTTCACTGCGATCGCGCCGCGAGGGCCGATCGACATGCCCGACGGCGACGGCGCGGGCTGGTGGTCCATCAACCTCGACACCTTCGAATCCGACCTCTCACAGTTCGTGCCGTCGCTCGAGATGCTCGAGTCGTTCATCGCGGATGAGGCGGACAAGGCAGGCGTGCCACTCGAGCGGTGCATCGTGGGCGGGTTCAGCCAGGGCGGCTACCTGTCGCTGGCGCTCGCCGGCAGACCTGGTGCGCCCGGCTACGCCGGCGTGTGGGCCATCTGCTGCGGCCTTCCGGGCGCACCGGGACTGGACCTCGACCTGACCGACGGCAACGGTCGACCGGCGCTGTTCCAGTGGGGAACCCGCGACGTCTTCATCGGCCCGGACAAGCCCAAAGAGGTCATCGCAGCCCTCGCCGATGGCGGCTGGGACCTGCGACATCACGCCTACGACATGGCTCACAGCCAGACCATCGAAATGATGATCGACGCCCGCGAGTGGCTCGCCGGGGTCCTCTGAACCCACCCGGCCGGCCGGGCGGCGACGTCTCCAACAGGCACCGGAGTTCCGTCCCCGAGGCCGTGCGCGGCAGCGGCGGCGCGGCCCAGGCCGCGGGTCTGAGGCACAGGGACAACTGACCTGGCGCTCAGAGAGCAAGTTTGACGAGGCTTCCGTCGGCCCGTCCGACCAGCAGGCTGTCCTCGTCGGCCCACCGGAGGCGACTGGTCGCGGCATCGGACTCGATTGCAGTCACCGGCGACAGGTCCCTACCGGCACGGGTCGGGGCAGCCCACACGATGGTGCGGCCATCCCCTCCGCCCGTTGCGACGGACCTGCCGGAAGGGTCCCAGGCGACGTCCTCGATGTGGTTGTCGTGACCGGAGGCAACTGCCGGCTCCGTGCCGGCGGGCCCCCTTCCGCCGAAGTCCCAGACGGTGAGCTCTTCGAGGCACGCAACCGCGAGCCAGCGGCTGTCGTGGCGGAACCCGAGTCGCTCGATCTTGGCCGGATAGCCGGACATCGCGAGGTCCCGACCGCTCCAGAGCCGCCACAGATGTACGGTCGCGTCCTGGGCGCCGGCGCAGGCCCACGATCCGTCGGGAGACATCACCAGCGCAAGCAGCGACCCTTTCCAGTCGAAGCGACGTCGACGGCCGGTCCGTGGTCCCACGACATCGTGCCAACCAATGCCGCCGTATGCGGTCGCACCGACGCGGGTGCCGTCGGTTGACCAGGCGACCGACGTCACCGTCGAGGGTTGATCGTCGAAATTGTGGAGAACCGCGCCGTCCTGGTCGGCAATGAGAAGGTGCCGGCCGGCCCCGATCGCAAGCACGGGTGCGGCCGGCGACCAGGCCTGTGCCGTCACCCAGGCCGACGTGGTAACGACGCCCTGAGCGGCTCCGGTGTGGTCATAGATCCGCACAAGCCCGTCCTGACCCCCGACCGCGACACGGCTGCCGTCGGATGACCAGGCAGCGCTCAACACTCCCATCTCGTGCCGTCCCAGCGCGATGGCCGAGCCGTCGTCGATGTCGATGAGGGCGGCGTCGCCACCCAGGGACCCGATCACGGCCTGGCCGCGGTCCCGATGGACCTCGAGGACCTGCACGTAGTCGTCGAGGTCCACCCGCCATTTTGGGACGGGTGTTGTCCCGGTTTCGGTCATACCAGGCAGGACCTGAAGCCGGCCTCCAGTGATGCTCGGTCGAGGTTGCGTCCGATGAACACAAGACGGTTGCGTCGTTCCTCGCCGTCTCCCCACGTCCCTTGGGCCCGGCCGTCGAGCAGCATGTGGACGCCCTGGAACACATACCGCTCATCCCAGCCGGCAATCGACAGGATGCCCTTCGAGCGGAAGATGTCGGTCCCCTTCGTACGCAGGAGATCGCTCAGCCATTCACCTATCCGGTCGAGATCGAGGTCGCCATCGGCCTCGATCCCAACCGATGTCACGCTGAGGTCGTGCTGATGCTCGGCATCGGGGTCGAGGAACTCGGGGTCGTCGGTCAGCACACGCTCGAGCGAGAACGCGCCGACCTCGAGGATGGCGTCAAGGTCGACCTTTCCGTACTGGGTCCGGATGATGGGCGCGAGTGCGTTGATCTGCCGGATGCGGGACTCCACATCGTCCAACTCGCTGATGTCGGCGAGGTCGGTCTTGTTGAGCACGACCCGATCGGCGAACGCCAGTTGTTCGACAGCTTCGTTCTCGACCCCTTCGGGCTTCTCCTCGTCCAAATGCGGAACCAGGTGTTTGGCGTCGACCACCGTGACAATCGCGTCGAGCCGCAATTGGGCTGCCATCTCATCGTCGACGAAGAACGTCTGAGCCACCGGTGCGGGGTCAGCCAGCCCCGTCGTCTCGATGAGGATCTGGTCGAACCGATCCTTGCGCCGCATCAGATTGCCAAGAATGCGGATCAGATCGCCTCTAACGGTGCAGCAGATGCAACCGTTGTTCATCTCGAAGATCTCTTCCTCGGCATCGAGGACGATGGCATCGTCTATCCCGACCTCGCCGAACTCGTTCTCGATCACCGCGATCCGCTTGCCGTGCTGCTCGGTGAGGATGTGATTCAACAGCGTCGTCTTGCCCGCACCGAGAAAGCCCGTAAGTACCGTCACAGGAACTCGCTCATTACCCATGACGTAGACGATACTGATTCCTATTCTCAATTCCACAGGGCCGCCGACAGGCTTTCGTGGCGGTCGAGTGTTGTTCTTGCCCGTTGGTTGGGAAAGAGTCGGCAGGGTGATAGGAATGAGTCTCATTCCTATCGGAGTCGGTCATGTCGCTTCTTCAGGCTTGGAATCAACAGCAGTGGAGTCGCCGGTCCACGCTCGTTGGCCTCGCGCTGCTGACTGTCCTGTCGATGATCGCCGCCGTCGGGCTCGGCCCGGTCGGGGTGACGCCTCCAACGGTCTTGCGGATCATCGGTCACCACACGATCGGAGTGCCCGAGGTCGTGAACTGGGCGAGAACCGACGACGCAATTATCTGGGAGGTGCGCCTGCCGCGGGTGCTGCTCGGCGCGATTGTAGGCACGGCCCTCGGCGTCGCCGGCGTGACCCTGCAGGCTCTGGTTCGCAACCCGCTGGCCGAGCCGTACATCCTCGGCGTGAGTTCGGGGGCTTCCACTGGCGCGGCCGCGGCGATCCTGTTCGGGGTCGGCTCCGGGCTGGGGGCGGAGTCGGTGTCTCTCATGGCATTCCTGGGAGCCCTCGGCGCCCTCGCCCTTGTGCTGGCACTGGCGCGGTCGACCGGTCGGATCACGCCCTCGCGGATGATCGTGGCCGGGGTGGCCGTCGGGTACCTGCTGAGCGCCACCACCAGCCTGCTGATCCTCTTCGCCGACAGCGCCGAAGGGGCCCGGGCGGTCATGTTCTGGCTCCTCGGGTCGCTTGCGAACGCGGACTGGTCAACGCTGCCGATCGGCTATTTCGGCATGGGTGCCGGCATGGTCCTCATGTACTGGTGGCGTCGCCGGCTCGACCTGCTCGCACTCGGCGACGAGACCGCGATGGCGAGCGGCGTCGATCCCGGGCGCACCCGAATGGTGCTCGTGGTGGTGGTGGCACTGTGCGTCGGCTTCGCCGTGTCGCTGTCGGGGGGTATCGGATTCGTCGGTCTCGCAGCCCCTCACATCGCTCGCCGAATCGTCGGTCCGATCCACCGCCACCTCGTCCCGGCGTCCGCCGCTCTTGGCGCCATCATCCTCGTCTGGGCCGACGTCGCGGCCCGCATGGTCCTACAGCCCCGCGAGTTGCCGATCGGCGTCGTCACCGGGGTGCTCGGTGCGCCGGTCCTTGTCGCACTCGTCCGAAAGCTTCCTCACAACACCTGAGCGCGACCGCGCTTGCCGAATGAAACCCCATGCACCACTTGTCCCCCCCAAACCACAACTGAGCGCGACCGCGCTCGCGAAAGGAAAACCATGAAACTGTCACTGTTCAGGCTGCATGCAGTCGTACTGCTTGTTGTCGTTGGTCTCGTGGCCTCGTCGTGCGGAGGCAGCGACCGCTCCGCAGGTGAGCCTGCCGAAAGCGACCAGGCAGCCACCGACGGATTCCCTCTGACCTTCACCAACTGCGACGACGAGTTCACCCTCGACTCGGCTCCTGAGCGGGTGTTGTTGATGGAGGCCGCTGCGCCGTCGCTGCTGTTCGCCGCCGGCGCCATGGACCGCGTGGTCGCTCGCATCGAGGACTTTCCCGAGGAGTACTACACCGCCGACGAAAAGGCCGTCCTCCGCGCCATCCCGGCATTGCTGGCCGAGGCCACCGCGACCGGCGGTGTCGAAGTCTCGGTCGAGGAGATCATCGCCTACGAGCCCGACATCGTCATCGGCTACGACACCGCAACGATCACTCACGACGCGCTCGCCGACGTCGGCATCCAGCTCTATGTCATGCCCCCGTTCTGCGACAACCCACCGGCGCCATCGTTCGAAAGCATCCTGGAGGAGGTCCGCTTCTACGGAGAACTCTTCGGCACGACTGAGATAGCCAACGCCGGCGCCGCCGCGTTGGAGGCTGCGGTGGCCACCGCAGCCGATGCGCCCGTCGCCGAGGGCAAGACCGCTGCCGCGCTCTATGTCAGCTCCGATGGCAGCGCCATCTACGCCTATTCCTCGCTCGGCATGGTGCATCCGCTGATGGAGGCCCTCGGCATGACCAACGTCTTCGCCGAGCTCAGCGAGCGAGTGCCGGAGGTCTCGATCGAAGAGGTCATCGGTCGCAACCCCGAGATCCTGGTCCTGCTCTATGACGACACTGGTCTCGCTCCCGCGGAGATCAGTGCGATGGTCACTGGACTTCCGGGCGCCGGCAGCATCACCGCGGTGGCCGAACGTGCTGTCTACCCGCTCCTGTTCAACTACGCCGAGCCTCCAACACCACTCGTCGTGGAGGGACTGTCAGTGCTCAGCACCCAGATCGCCGAGTGACGATCTCATGATTGCGGCCACTGGTATCGACCTGCGGCTCGGCGCAAGCGACGTCCTGTCCGGGGCGCAGCTGTGCACGCGCCCCAGACAGGTCGTCGGCCTCATCGGGCCCAACGGCAGCGGCAAGTCATCGCTGCTGCGCTGCCTGTACGGGATGCTTCGCCCGCACAGAGGTGCCGTTCTCATCGACGACACGGCGATCGAGTCGATGTCGCAACGCTCGATTGCACGTGCGATCGCGGTCGTGGCCCAAGACGCCTCTGCCAACGGGATCGACATCACGGTCGGCGAGTTCGTGCTGCTGGGTCGCCACGTTCATCGTGGCGACCATCAGGGCTTCACCGACGACGACCGCACAGTCGCTCTCGACGGACTGGAACTGGTGGACCTGTCGGGGTTCGCCGAGCGGAATCTCCACGAGCTGTCAGGCGGAGAACGTCAGCGGGTGATGATCGCCCGGTGCATCGCTCAACAGAGCCCGGTCATCCTGCTCGACGAGCCCACCAATCACCTGGATGTCCGCTATCAGCATGAGGTGCTCACGCTGGTTCGGCAGCTCGAGAACGACACCATCGTGGTGCTCCACGACCTCAACCTCGCCAGCCGCTACTGCGACCATCTCGCGCTCCTCGACCGAGGCAGGGTCGTGCATCAGGGTCAGCCCGACGATGTTCTGCGAAGCGATGTGCTCGAACCGGTCTACGGCATCGAGGTGCGACGACTTGCGGATGGGCAGCACCCCTACCTCGCGTTCGGTTCCCTCACGCGGTGATCGGCAGCGAGCGATGACCGAGGCGCCGTGCGCCATCGGCGCCGGCGCCCTGCAGCCGCCGCCCCGGGTTCTTCAGTCGAGGGTCTTCGTTCGGCGATCAGAGGCAGTCGGGGCAGGTGCCGAACACGTCTAGCCGGTGGGTGCTCGGCTGGAACCCGCTCGTGCCCAACGCCGTGTCGAGTGATGTCTCGAGGCTGCGCTCGGCCGCGGCCGGCATGAAGAAATCGTCAACGGTGCCGCACACGGTGCAGATGGTGTGGTGGTGATGGCCGATGATGTCCTCGGAGAACTCGTAGCGGGTCGGGTCATTCGCCCCGACGACTCGCCGCACGATTCCGACGCTCTCGAGGTCGGCCATATTGCGGTAGAGCGAGCTTTGCGTCAGGCCAGGACTCATCTCGAGCATCTCGGGGACGCTCGCCGGTCGACCGGCGCGAACGAGCAAATCCACGAGTTCTTGCCGGCCCTTGGTGTAGATCTGACCGGCTTCATGAAGGCGGGCCGACACCAAGTCGTGCGTTTCGACGGGTCGCAGGCCCACGACCAGATCCTACTGAACCGCTCCGGATTCTCAGTTCGACATGAAGTCTACACCGACGTCCTTACTGGTCGCGCCGAGGCCTGCTGACCTGCACTCCGGAAGTTGAACCTCCCGGGTATTGCGCAGACTCAGGTGGTCGGGCTTGACGTGGCCGCAGGGTTCATTGGCGCCGGGGGAGTTGTTCCGGGTCAGGCGGCTTGCCCAGGGGATTCGTCACCCGCCCGCTGATCCCCGGTCGCCGGGAAACCGATGGCGAGATGTCCCTCGATACGGGCCACGGCGATCCGCAGGTCCGTGATCTGCTCGAGCTTCTCGTCCTGTCGGTCCATCCGGGCTTCGTGGCGGTCGAAGCCCCGGCGCATCTCGCGGAGCAGGAACCCGAAGGCACCGAGAACGGCGCCGAGAGTGGTGGCGAGGATCGACACCCAGGCGATGGTGAACTCGAGTTGACTGATCTCCATTGTGCTACTTGCCTCCCTGGGCGGGAATCCGCCGGATTACTTGTCTCAGGGGGAAGTTCCACTGGAGCGTAGCACCGACGGCTGGAATCCACCGGCTGCGCAGAGTGACCGGCACCTCGGCGGGCCGGCCGCGGCCGGCCCTCAGACGACGGTGACGTCGATGGTGTGCCAGCCGGTTGCGCCGTCGGGTGCCGGTGGGCGGATCTCCGAGGTCTGGGTGTAGCCCGTCCCGTCGGTGGCGCGGCAGCGGATCTGGTAGCTGCCGGGGCGGGCGTCCCAGGCGTACACCCACTGGCGCCAGGAGTTGACCGACATGTTGTTGCTCAAGTCGGCGTTGACCCAGGGTCCGTTGCCGACCTGCACCTGGACCCCTTCGACGCTCTTCGTCGGCGCCCAGGCCACACCGGCGATGGCCACCCTGCCCGCCCGGACCCGTGCGCTGTTGCGAGGCACGTCGATGCGGGACTGCGTCTTGATGGGGCCGCGCTTGGCCCAACCCCGCGGCACCCAGTACGAGTCGAACCCCTCCCAGGTGGTGAGCCGGATCTCCTCCAGCCACTTGGTGGCCGACACGTAGCCGTAGAGGCCGGCGATCACCAGCCGGACCGGGAACCCGTGCTCGCGGGGCAGCGGCTCGCCGTTCATGGCGACCGCCACCAGCGCCACGCGGCCGTCGAAGGCGTACTCGGTGGGGAAGCCGGAGTTCCAGTTGTCCACCGAGCGGCCGACGATCTGCGTGGCGCCGCGCTGGACGCCGGCCCGGTTCAGCACGTCGGACAGCGGCACGCCACGCCAGACAGCGTTGTCGACGAGATTCCCGCCGACCCGGTTGGAGACGCAGCTGAGGGTCACCGGCGTTTCCACGAGTCCCATGTCGATGAGCTCGGCGAAAGTCATGGTGTAGGGGCGGTCCACCATCCCGGAGATGGACAATTCCCAACTGTTCACGTCGACCGACGGGACCACGATGGCGGTGTCGATGCGGTAGAAGTCCGAATTGGGCGTCACGATGGGCGAGATGCCGTTCACCGTGTTGTCGTAGTAGCCCGCCCGGTTGCGCTGTGGCGCCGGTGCCTGGGTCGTGGGCGGCGGAGGCGGTGGCGGTGCCTGGGTCGTAGGCGGCGCCGCAGCTTCGGTTGTTGACGGGGCGCTGCGCTCACCCGGGTCGATGATCGGTTGGGCGCCTGCGCCGGGCTCGGGGGCTTGGGTGGTGCCGGGGGTGGCCCCCTCAGAGGTCGCGGCGGCGGGCTGCGTTGTCGGGACCGAGCCGTCTCCGCCGTCAGCGGGAGCCGGAGCGGCGACCTCGGTGCCGTCGGCGGCCACCGTCGTCGGGACGGTGTCCCCGGTGGCCGCGGTGGTCGGAGAGGTCCCGGCGACGGTGTCACCTGTGGGCGGCTCGCCGGGCGCCGGCTCGATGGTTTGGCCGCCCGGTCCGCTGGTCGGCTTGGTGGTGCCGGTGTCAGCCGGCGGGGGCGCGGCCCCGTTGCCGGCCACCGTGGTCGGGGTGGTGCCGCCGGCGATCGTTGTGGACGGCGGGGCGGCGGTCCCACCGACGTCGGTTCTTACCTCCGCCGCGTCGAGCAGGTCCGCCACGCTGGCCCGGCCCGCCTCCACGTCACCGCTGCGGCCGGCCAGGTAGCGACCCACGCCGCTGGCCGCCAGGGCGCCCACTGCGGTGGCACCGGCGGCGGTGAGGAACCAGCGCCGTCCGGTCTCGTTCAGGTAGGGGTGGGGTTGGCGGGGCTTCACGTCGCCGGCGGCCGCCGGCGCGATCGGCGCGATCAGGCGCAGCATCCCCCACAGCGACCCGCCCCCGACCACGACCGCCAGGGCGGCGGTCAGCACAGCCATCGATGTCGAGGCGGTGGCGTTGACGTTGGCGGCCAGGCCTCCCAGGGTTCCGAAGGCGGCGAACACGACCAGGATCACCCAGCGACGGCGCCGGGCCGCGATGCCGGTGAGCACCCCCAGCACGAGCGTTGCCGCCAGCACGCCGTAGAACAGCAGCGGCTTCTGGGCCGAGCCGAAGGTGTCGATGCTCCAGCGGATGACGGCTCCCGGGACGAAGCGGCTGTCCACGATGGCGTCGGAGACCCCCAGCACCAGCGACGGCACCCGGTCGGTAATCCCCGAGATCAACTCGCCGACGGCGATCGCCGCGCCGGCGCTCAGCAGCCCTGCGAGCGCGGCCCACGGGACCGTCGAACCCGGCCGGGGCTTCAGACGAAGCCGGCGACTCCTGCCTGTGCCCGCTTCATGTTCGGGGGAGGGACCCGAGGCCATGGTGCCGCCTCTCACGTTGGGTTGGTCGTCGCCTCCTAGTCTGGCAGGGAAGGGTCCGCGAAAGTACGCAGACATCTTTGGATTTTCCGCGCCGAAAGGAGCAAGACCCTTTGGTAGTGCACAGTGGGGACACTCCGGGTGCCGCTGTGAGTGAGGGGTGCCGGCGACCGTGAGCGAAGCCGCCGCGGCGGGCCTCGAACGCTACGGCTGGGACCGCGAGTGGCAGCGGGTGCGGGATCGAATCGACCTGCCGGATTCCCGGGTGGGTCGTGTGGGGACCGTCGGCCGGGGCCACAGCGTGGTGCTGGGTGCGGGCGATGAGGTGATCGCCGCCTCGGACTCGCAGCGGTCGCAGGCCGCGGTGTCGCCCACGACGGGCGACTGGGTGCTGTTCAGCAAGGATCCGGGCGAGGGTGCGGTCATCGACGTGGTGCTGGAGCGGCGCACCGCCATTACCCGTCGTGACCCGGCGATCACCGTGACCAAGCAGACACTGGCCGCCAACGTGGATGTCGTGGGGATCCTGGTTGGACTGGACCTGCCGCCGAATGAGGCCCGGATCGAGCGGTTCCTGGTACTCGCGGCCGACAGCGGTGCCGAGCCCGTGATCGTGCTCAGCAAGGGCGACCTGCTCGACGGGTCCGGCCGGCTGCGGGTCCGCCGCGAGGTGGCATCGGTGGCGCCCGGAATCGACATTCTCGAGACGAGTGCCACCGAGGGCTGGGGACTCGAGGACCTGCGTTCGGCGATGGCGCCGCACCGGACCTTCGTGGCGCTGGGGCCGTCCGGCGTGGGGAAGTCGACCCTGCTGAACGCGCTGGTCGGCGCGCCGGTGCTGGCCGTCGCCGAGGTGCGTGATGCCGACCGCGCCGGCCGGCACACCACGGTGCGCCGCGAGCTCGTGCTGATGCCCAGCGGGGGTGTGCTCATCGACACGCCCGGCCTGCGAGCGGTGAGCCTGTGGGAGGCCGACCTGGCCCTGGACGAGGTGTTCTCCGACATCGCCGGCCGTGCCGGCGATTGCCGGTTCCGGGACTGCACCCACCGCAGCGAGCCGGGATGCGCCGTCCAGCAGGCTGTGCGCGCCGGCGAGGTGGATGCTGCCCGGCTCGAGCGCTACCAGCAGCTGTGGGACGAGTTGGCGCAGCAGTCCGAGGCTCGCGCCGAGCGGCTGCGGCTGCAGTCACGCGGCCGGCGCGGCGTCAAGCGTCGCCGGAGGGTGCGGCGACGCTCCTAGCCGGACCGAAACGGCAGGCGACGACGACCGGTGCGAACTCAGTTGGAGCGGAGGTCGTCGGGATAGTTCTGGAACCAGGACACCTGGTCGGGCTGGCGCGCCAGCACCGAGCGCCAGAGTCCGCCGGGGTCGTCGGTGAGGACATCGCCGGGCTCAGGATCCACCACGAACCACGCACCTGCGGTGATCTCCCCGTCGAGTTGGTCGGCGTCCCAGCCGGAATAGCCGAAGAAGAGACGCAGTCCGGGCCTGCCGGCGAGTTGCTCGGCCCCCATGGACAGGTCCACGCTGCCGACGTCGCCGAGGATGCGCTTCCAGCCCGACTCCGCGCAGCCGGGCCACTCGCGCGACAGCCCGATGAGGCTCTCGGGCGACACCGGCCCGCCGGAGAACAGCACGCCCGGCACGTCCTCCCAGCCGGTGAGCAACTCCGAGATCACCAGTGAGGACGGACGGTTGAGCACAATGCCCACGGCGCCCTCGGCGGTGTGCTCCAGCAGCAGCACCACGGTGTGGTCGAAGTTGCCGTCGCCGATGAGCGGGGTGGCCACCAGCAGCTTGCGGGGGTGGAACTCGCTCACGGCGCAGCGCGGGGGCCTGCGTCGGCCGGTGGCTTCAGCGGGACGCCGCCGCAGCGGGGCCCGGCGCCTACAGGCGGGACACGATGTGGTCTACACATGCGCAGAGAGCGGCCACGTCGCCGGGCGGGATGGCGGGGAACAGCGAGATGCGGAGCTGGTTGCGGCCGAGCGCCCGGTAGGACTCGGTGTCGACGATGCCGTTGGCCCGCAGCTCGGTGGCGATCCGGCCGGCATCGGCGATGTCGGCGTCGATGTCGATGGTGGCCACCACGTGGCTGCGCTTGTCCACGTCGGTCACGAACGGTTCGGCGTAGTCCGATGCCTCGGCCCAGCTGTAGATGGTCTCGGCGGAGGCGTCGCAGCGGCCCGCGGCCCACTCCAGGCCGCCGTGTGCGCACATCCACTCCACGGTTTTGAGCGTGAGGAACACCGTGGCCAGCGCGGGCGTGTTGTAGGTCTGGTTGGCGGCGGAGTTTTTCACCGCCAGGGGCAGGCTCAGCGTGGGCGGGCACCAGTGCCCGCTGTCGCCGATCTCGGCGATGCGCTCCAGCGCCGCGGGGGAGCAGCACGCCACCCACAGCCCGCCGTCGGCGGCGAAGCACTTCTGCGGCGAGAAGTAGTACATGTCCACCTCGGCCGGGTCCCAGCGGAGGCCGCCCGCCCCCGAGGTTGCGTCCACGGCCACCAGCCCGTCTTCGGGGCCGACGCCCACCGGTCGTCGCAGGTCCATCCGGACGCCGGTGGAGGTCTCGTTGTGGGTCAGCGCGTAGACGTCGACATCGGCCGGGACCGGGTCCGGGTGGGTGCCGAAGGGGGTCTCGATGATCTGCGGCTCCTCGAGGTGCGGCACGGCCTGCACCGCCCGGGCGAACTTGGCCGAGAACTCTCCGAAGGCCAGGTGCTGGCTCCGGCGGCGGATCAGCCCGAAGCCGAGGCAGTCCCAGAGGCCGGTGGCCCCGCCGTTGCCGAGCACCACCTCCCAGTCCTCCGGCAGCGAGAAGAGTTCGGCGAACCCCGCCTGCAGCCGGGCGACGACGCTGCGCACGCCGGTGCGGCGGTGGCTGGTGCCCAGGTAGCCGTCGGCCGCATCGGCGAGGGCCAACACGGACTCGTGGGGGACCCGCGACGGCCCGCTGCCGAAGCGACCGTCGCTCGGACGTATCCCGTCGGGAAGGACGATGCGATCAGTGGCGCCGTCGCCGGTCATTTTTGCGCCGCCGGGATGCCAGACTGCACCCGTGAGTTCCCCGTCATCATCCTCATCGCCTCCCGATCGGTCCGCCTCATTATTAGCGGTGTCGCGGGCGGTGGCGGCGATCACCCCGTCGGCCACCGTCGCCACCGACGCCAAGGCCAAGGCGCTGCGGGCCGCCGGGGAGCCGGTCATCGGCTTCGGGGCCGGCGAGCCCGACTTCCCGACGCCTCCACACATCGTCGAAGCCGCGGTGCAGGCCTGCCAGGACCAGCGGAACCATCGTTACAGCCCCGCACCCGGGCTCCCGGAGCTGCGCGAGGCGGTCGCCGCCAAGACGCTGCGGGACTCCGGCCTGGAAGTGTCGCCGCAGCAGGTGATCGTCACCGCCGGCGGCAAGCACGCCGTCTACAACGCCCTGCTGACCCTGTTGGATCCCGGCGACGAGGTGATCCTTCCCGCCCCCTACTGGACCACCTATCCCGAGCCGGTGGCGATGGTCGGGGCACGGCCTGTGGTTGTGCAGACCCATGTGGACAGCGGCTATCGCGTCACGGTCGAGCAGTTGGAGGCGGCGCGGACGCCCCGCACGAAGCTGCTCATCTTCGTGTCGCCGTCGAACCCCACCGGGAGCGTGTATCCGCCTGCTGAGATCGAGGCGATCGGCAACTGGGCGGCCACCCACGGCATCTGGGTGATGACCGACGAGATCTATGAACACCTCACCTACGACGATCACCGGCACGCCTCGCTTCCGGTCGTGGCGCCGGCGGCGGCGGAGCGCTGTGTGGTGATCAACGGGGTCGCCAAGACCTATGCCATGACCGGTTGGCGTGTCGGCTGGATCATCGCGCCCCAGCAGGTGGCCTCCGCGGCGGCCGCCCTGCAGTCCCACCAGACCTCCAACGTGTCGAACGTTTCCCAGCGTGCGGCGCTGGCCGCCGTCTCGGGACCGCTCGGCGCCGTGGTGGAGATGCGCCTGCAGTTCGACCGCCGTCGCCGCACCATGCACGGCATGCTCTCGCAGATCCCGGGGATCGACTGCCCGCTGCCTCAGGGCGCGTTCTATGCGTTCCCGTCGCTGGAGCAGGTGATGAAGCGGCCGATCGCCGGGCGCAAGGTGGACTCCAGCCTGGAACTGGCCGATCTGCTGCTGTCGGAGGCGAACGTGGCCGTGGTGGCGGGCGAGGCGTTCGGTGCGCCCGGCTGCGTGCGGCTGTCCTTCGCCCTCGCCGACGACGATTTGGCCGAGGGCGTGGGCCGCATCGTGGACTTCCTGTCCTAGCGGGCGGGGAGCGCGGCCATGGCAGGGAGCGGGGGCATAGGTCGCACCGCGCCCTACGGGGCCTGGCCGTCTCCGATCACACCCGAGTCGCTGGCCGCCGGCAGTGTCCGGGTCACCACGCTGGTGGCCGACGGCGTCGACCTGTGGTGGTCCGAGACGCGGCCCGCGGCGAAGGGCCGGACCGCGCTGATGCGCCGGGCCGCCGACGGGTCGGTGCGGGAGATGACCCCGCCGGAGGCCAACGTGCGCAGCCGCGTGCACTCCTACGGCGGTGCCGCCTGGTGGGCGGAGAACGGCGTCTGCGTGTACTCCGACGACGCCGACTTCCGGCTGCGGCGCCTCGGTCCCGGCGACGGCGAGCCCGTGGTGCTCACGCCCGAAGGTCTCGACCGGTCGAGCCTGTATGCCGACGGCCGCTTCAGCGCCGACGGTCGCTGGTTCGTGTGCGTGCGGGAGCGTCCCGCCGCCCCGGAGCACGTCAACGAGATCGTCTGCGTGGCGCTCGACGGCAGCGGCCGGGTGGAGGTGTCCGCCGCCGGCGCCGACTTCTATTCCGACCCGCGACCCTCGCCGTGCGGTCGCCGGTTGGCCTGGTTGCAGTGGAACCACCCGAACATGCCCTGGGACGGCTGCGAGCTGCACGTGGGGCGCCTGGACGGTCCCCGGGTGGCCGGGTCGGAGCGCCTCGCCGGTGGTCCCGAGGAGTGGATCTTCGGTCCTGCCTGGCGCCTCGACGGCGCGCTGAGCTGGGTGAGCGACGGTTCGGGATGGTCGACGCTGTGGCTGCTGGAGGGCGATCCGCTGGCGCCGGGGGCGACTCCCCGCCGCTGGGTGGATCTGCCCGACGGCGAGATCCAGACCGCTCCATGGATCTTTGGCATGAGCCGCTACGCCACCTGGCCCGCCCCGGACGGCGGCAGCGGCCTGGCGTACGCGGTCGCCCGCCACGGCGGCCACGAGTTGCAGTTCAACGGTGGGACCTCTGGCGGCACCGGGGCGGCGACCACCCCGGATGTGCTGCTGTCGAATTACCGCGCCCACACCTCCTTCAGCGCCCTGCGGGCCTGGAAGTCGGGCGTGGTTGCCGTGGCCGCCTCGGCGTCGGTCGAGAACGAGATCGTGCATGTCACGCACGCGGGCGCCGGGCCGGAGGCCCAGATCGTGTACGTCCCGCCGGCCCTGGCCCTGGATCCCGGATTCACCCCGGAGCCCGAGCCGGTGACGTTCCCCACCGGCGACGGTGCGGTGGCGCACGCCCTCCTGTACCGCGCTGCGAACCCGGCCTGCCATCCCGCCGAGGGGGCCGCGCCGCCGCCGCTGCTGGTCATGGCCCACGGCGGCCCTACCGGCGCGGCCCGCACCGCCCTGCACCTGGGACTGCGCTACTGGACCAGCCGGGGCATCGCCGTGGTGGACGTGGACTACCGGGGCAGCACCGGCTACGGCAGGGCGTACCGCCGCGCTCTGGACGGCGGCTGGGGCGTCACCGACGTGGCCGACTGCGTGGCGGCGGCCCGCCACCTGGCCGACTGTGGCGACGCCGACGGCGATCGGCTGGCCATCATCGGTGCCAGCGCCGGGGGCTACGCGGTGCTGCAGGCGCTCGTCGACTACGACGTGTTCGCCGCCGGGCTCATCCGCTACGGCGTCACCGACCTGGAGGCGCTGGCCCGGGACACCCACAAGTTCGAGAAGCACTACATGGACCGCCTCGTCGGCCCCTACCCCCAGGAGCAGGCTCTCTACGTCGAGCGCTCGCCGATCCACCGGGTGGACCGCATCTCGTGCCCCATGCTGGTGCTGCAGGGCGACAGCGACCCCGTGGTGCCGCCCGAGCAGGCGGAGGCGCTGGTGTCGGCCCTGGAGTCCAACGGCCTGCCCTACGCCTACCTGCTCTTCGAGGGCGAGGCGCACGGCTTCCGTGGCACCGAGGCGATCGTGGCGGCGGCCGCGGCGGAACTCTCCTTCCTCGGCCAGATCTTCGGCTTCGAGCCGGCGGGCGGTATCACACCGGTCACGGTGCGCAACCTCTGAGGGAGTGCCGGGCGGTCCGATAGGGACGAACGCGGGAACCGAGCCGCGCTCTGGCACGTCGGAACAGGTAGACAGGAAGCACCGAGCGGCACCGGAGGGATAGCGCTGAAGCTGAGAATAGGAATGAGAACGCTCGTCGCGGCCCTGGCGGTGCTGCTGGTGGCCGGAGCCTGCGGTGGGTCCGGCGGCGACAGCGTCGCGGCACCGGCTGCCACCGAGGTTCCCACGCCCACCGTCGAGCCGCCACCGCCGAGCCCCGAGCCGGCGCCGCAGGCCGAGCCCCCGGCACCACCGGAGCCCCCACCACCGGAGCCCGCACCACCTGCTGTGGCACCGTCCGAGCCGCCACCGGCCGCCGCGGAGGCACCGCCGGTCGAGGAGCCGGCAGCCGAACCCGAGCCGCCGGAGCCAATCGACGAGCCGGCGGCCGTCACCGATCCGCCCGCCGCCCCCCCTGTCGAGTCCCAGCCTGAGGATGTGCTCGACGAGGCGGCGATCGCTGAATTGGCGGTGCGCCTCGCCGCGGCGCAAGCCACGGTGACCTCGGCGCAGCGGCGGATGTACGTGTCGTTTGCGTTGAGCGTCCCCGGAGAGCCCCCGGTCGTCATCGACGCAGTGCCCTTGATGACCCTCACCGAGGTGGGTGAACTGGGGCGTAGCGAGGTGGACTTGGCGGGCTTCAGGACGGGCGTCTTCGGAGCCGCCGGCGACCTTGCCGGCTCAGAGTCGTTGGACCTCCCGCCGCTGGAGATCATCGGAGAGGGCGACACGCGTCTCTATGTGAAGCTGACGTCGCTGGAGGTGTTCTCGGAGTTGGATCCGGCGGCGGTGTCGCCGTGGTCGGCCGATCTGATCGCCGAACATGGTGGTGACATCGAGGACCTGTGGGGGCTCGTGGACGTGACGACCGGCCCCGGCGCCGAGGCGCTGGCGTTGCTGGGCGTGTCACCTCAGATCAGCGTGCAGGACAACATTTTGGATCTCCTGGCCGATGGTCTCTCGGGGGGCGGTCTGCTGGAGGCCCGTCGCGAGGGACACAGTGAGGTGGCGGGAATCGAGACTCAGGAGTACACCTTCGTGCTCGACTTGGCCGCCATGGCCGAGGTGCCGGACTCCCTGGGAATGGTGCTCGGCGACGCCCCGGACGGGGCCGGGGCGCAGGCGGATGACTTCCTGAGCGGGCTGACCGGCCCACTGCCGATCGAGGCCATCGTCCACGTCGACTCCGATGATCTGATCCGGCGTAGCGCCTTCGTCGTGGACATCGGAGCCGTCCTGGCTGCGATCTTTGGTGCGATCGCCGACGGCGGTGATGTCCCCGAGGGTGCCGAGACCGTGTTCGACGAGATCGAGTACGTCATGTCCATGAGGATGGACGTCGTGGCTCTGAACGATCCGTCGCTGGTGGTGGAACTGCCCGATCCGTCGCTGGTGGTGGAACTGCCCGATCCGCCGCTGGACGTCGACCCCTACTGACCTGTCGCTCGGCCCTCCGACCATGCCGGCCGAGCGTCGATGTCCACGAAGTGACGCCTGCACGCGTCAGCGGGTCGAGAGGGGCGAGCCGGTAGGGTCGGCTCGGCGGGCCCGGAGGACGGAATACCGGACGACCGAGGGAGCGTGATGGTGGGTAGCAGGAATCGAGCGACGATCTTCGCCGGCTGCCTGCTGGCGGTCCTGATGATCGCCGCGGCGTGCAGCGACTCCGGCGACGGCCAGGTGGCGGTCCTCACCGAGGACAGGCCCCCGCCGCCGGCGACCGAACCGGCGGAGGAGATGCTGCCGGCGGAACCGTCGGCACCTCCCGCCGCACCGACCGAAGCTCCGGCCGCACCGGCCGAAGCTCCCGCCGCACCCCCGGCGGAAGCCACCGAGCCGCCTGCTGAGCCTGCTCCGGCGCCGCCGGCAGCGGTGGAGGGGGAACTCGACGCTGCGACCGCATCCGCGGTGGTGGCGGCGCTCGGCGAGTCGCAGCGTGCCGTCACCTCCAACCGTGTGCAGGTCTACCTGTCGATGCAGTTGAGTATCGACGGGATGTTGGCCGGGTCGGTGAGTGATGTGCCGTTGGTGCTCTACACCACCGCCGGCGACAGGACGCACGTTGAGATCGACCAGTCCGCCCTGGCCGCTCTGTCGGCGATGGAGGACGGCATGCCGGCGGCCGCGCCGGCCGGCCTGCCGCCCATCGAGATGATTCTGGACGGGGCCGAGCAGCAGACATACCTCAAACTGGAGCCGCTGGCGGCGCTCGATGCCGTCGAGCAACCCGTCTGGCTGCAGGACCTGGCCGCCCGGCATGGCGATCTCACCGGTCTGTGGGGGCGACCGAACGCCATCGATCTCGACGCCAACCTGCCCGTTCCGATCGTCGACGGGCGGCCGGCTCTCGCCGACTTCCTGGCGCTGCTGCAGGCGGCGTCGGACGGCGGCAGCATCCTGGAGGCCCGCGGCGAAGGGTTGAGCGACGTGGCCGGCGTCGCCACCCAGGTGTACTCGTTCGTCATCGATCTGGGGGCCTTGGGTGGCGATCTGCCGCCGTTCATCACGAGTTTCCTGGGTGGCCCCGACGCCGGGGGACCGCCGCCTGAGGAATTCCTCGGTGCGCTCCCCTCGCTTCCGGCCGGGCTCACCGCGCACGTCGACGCCGCAGGCTTCGTGCGACAGATGCAACTCGATCTGGATCTCGGCGCGATCCTGATGGCCGTGTTCGCAGGATTCGGCGAGATGGGCGAGACTCCCGAGGGTGCCGACATCGGCTTGCCCGAGTTCGAGTATCTGCTCTCCATCCGGTTCGAGACTCTGGCCATCAACGACGCGTCCTTGAGCGTCACGCTGCCTGATCCGTCGCTGATCGTCGGCCTTCCCTGAGGGCCGGGGTACACCCGGTGGTCCGGCGCGCCCCGCCGGGCCGTCGTAGTGTGCGCGCACCGGGCGGCGCCGAGGGGCGACGACGCTGCAGAGTGAGGTAGTCCAATGGCACGTGTTCTGGTCGCCGAGCGCATCTCAGCGGCCGGCCTTGAGCTCCTGCGTGAATCCGGCCATGAGGTGGACGTGCGCCTCGGAATGTCGCCGGCCGAACTCGTCGAGGCCGTGACGGGGGCGCAGGCGCTGATCATCCGCTCGGCCACGCAGGTGACCGCCGAGGTACTGGAGGCCGGTGAGGACCTCGTCGTGGTGGGCCGAGCCGGCGTGGGCCTCGACAACGTCGACCTCGCCGCCGCCACGCAGTTGGGCGTGACGGTTGTGAACGCACCGCTGTCGAACGTGCTGTCGGCCGCCGAGCACACCGTCGCGCTGATCCTGTCGCAGGCCCGCAACATCCCCCAGGCGCACGCCGCGCTGGTGGCGGGACGCTGGGAGCGGGCGCAGTGGGAGGGCATCGAACTGGCGGGCAAGACCCTCGGCATCGTCGGCCTGGGGCGGGTCGGCCGGCTCGTGGCCGAGCGTGTGGCCGGATTCGCCATGCTCACGGTGGCGCACGATCCCTTTGTGTCGGTCGAGCAGGCCCGCGAGTTGCGCATCGAGTTGGTGAGCCTCCCCGAGTTGATGGCCCGCAGCGACTTCGTGACGCTGCACGTCGCCAGGACGCCCGAGACGATCGGACTCATCGGGACGGAACTCCTGGCTGCGGCCAAGCCGGGCATCCGGATCGTGAACGTCGCCCGTGGCGGACTCGTCGATGAGGAGGCCCTGGCGGAGGCACTGCGGTCGGGCAGGGTGTCCGGGGCCGCACTCGACGTCTTCGACGGCGAACCCATCGAGGCCTCGCCCCTGTTCGGGCTTCCCGGCGTAGTGGTCACCCCGCACCTGGGGGCGAGCACGGCGGAGGCGCAGCACCGGGCCGGAGTGAACATCGCCGAGCAGGTGAACGACGCCCTGGCAGGCGGCTTCGTGCCGTTCGCGGTCAACATCGAGGCGCGGCAGGCGCCCGACATCCTGCGGCCCTACCTGCCGCTCTGCGAGCACATGGGGGGGATGCTGGCCGAGATCGTCGGCGGATTGCCCGACGCGGTGGAGTTGGAGTTCTGGGGGCACATCGGCGATCACGACCCGTCCATCGCTCGCCTGGCTGTGCTGAAGGGTCTTCTGGCCACCGCGACCCGGACCAACGTCACCTACGTGAACGCCCCCCTGATGGCGGCCGAGGCAGGCCTGCGGGCTGTCACGCACAGCCACGTGGCGCCGCGCGACTTCCTCAATGAGGTGGTCGTGCGGGGCGGGGGAACCGAGTTGGTCGGCACGCTGCTGGGGGTGCGCGGTGATCCCTACGTCGTCAAGGTGAACGGTCTGGCGATCAACGTGCGCCCGTCGCGGCACATGGTCATGATCACCAACGAGGACCGCCCCGGCGTCGTCGGCGCGGTCGGGACGATCCTCGGCGAGGCCGGCGTGAACATCGCCGACATGGTCCTGGACTGCACGGGCGGCGCCAGTTCCACGTCATTGATCATGTTCTCGACGGACCGCCACGTCACCGAGGCCGCGGCGCAGCTATTGCGGGAGGCGCCCGGCGTGCTGACTGTGACGGTGATTCGCCTCGACACCATCGGTCAGGCGGGGTCGCAGGAGCGCTGAGCAGCGCCGGGAGGCGAGGCGCGGACGCCTGTCCGGGAGGTCCGCGGATGAAGCCGGTGTGCGGTGCCGTAACCGGGCGCCGCCCGGAACTCAAGCGGTCGAGGACTCCTCGGAGGCGTCGCCGGCGGGCACCTCGGTGTCCAGCGGAGGCCACGGCTCGATCGAACCGGGATCCTGCTCGTCGTCGTCGCCCTCACGCTTGTTCTTGAGCCACCGGACGGCGGCGGCCACGGCGGCGAGGATCAAAGCCCACTTGATCAGGCGCCTCAGGAATCGCAACATCGACGGGGAGTATAGCGACCACGGCGTCCGAGGTGGCCGGGGGGCGGATCCACCCCGAACGTTGACGAATCGCCCGCCTGCTGCCATGCTGTAGATCGATGCGCAGTCACGTTCACCTGCTGCTTCTTCTCTAGGGCGAGCGCCCGCATACCGGCGCTCGTCGACGTACCTCCTGCCCGGGGCAGGAGGTTTTTCTTTACCTCGAAAGGAACAGGAGAGGACAATGTCGGGACACAATCCGGACCGGGTCGTCATCTTCGACACCACGCTGCGTGACGGCGAGCAGTCGCCGGGCATCTCCCTGGACCAGAGCGAGAAGCTCGAGATCGCCGAGCAGCTCGCCCGGCTCGGTGTGGACATCATCGAGGCGGGCTTCCCCATCGCCAGCCAGGGCGACTTCGAAGCGGTGCAGGTGATCGCCAAGGCGGTCCAGGGTCCGGTGATCTGCGGCCTCTCCCGCACCGCCCACAAGGACATCGACCGCTGCTGGGAGGCCATCGAGGCGGCCGAGCGCCGGCGGATCCACGTCTTCATCGCCACGAGCGAGACCCACATGCGCCACAAGCTCCGCATGACGCCCGAGCAGGTCAAGGCCGAGGCGGCCTCGGCGGTGGCGCGGGCCCGCAACTACACCGACGACGTGGAGTTCTCGCCCGAGGACGCCTCGCGCAGCGACTTCGACTTCATGTGCGAGGTGCTGCAGGTGGCCGCCGACAACGGGGCGGGCACGCTGAACATCCCCGACACCGTCGGCTACGGCGTACCCGAGGAGTACGCCGCCAAGCTGCGGCGCATTCGGGAGCGGGTGAGCGGCGACTACGTGCTGTCCACGCACTGCCACAACGATCTGGGTCTGGCGGTGGCCAATTCCCTGTCGGGCGTGCTGGCGGGCGCCCGGCAGGTGGAGTGCGCCATCAACGGCATCGGCGAGCGGGCCGGCAACGCCGCGCTCGAGGAGGTCGTCATGGCGGTCAAGACCCGCGACGACTTCTTCGGCGGCCTGGAGGTGGGGATCCGCACCGAGGAGCTCCACAAGACGAGCCGTCTCGTGAGCCGGCTCACCGGCTACCCCGTCCAGTACAACAAGGCGGTCGTGGGCCGCAACGCCTTCGCCCACGAGGCGGGCATCCACCAGCACGGGGTGCTGAGCGAGCGCACCACCTACGAGATCATGGATCCCCAGGCTGTGGGCCAGGAGGGGAGCCAGATCGTGCTGGGCAAGCACTCCGGCCGTCACGCCTTCTCCGACCGTCTCCAGAGCCTCGGCCTGGACATCAAGGGTGACGCTCTCAACGCGGCGTTCACGCGCTTCAAGGAACTGGCGGACCGCAAGATCGAGTTGACCGACGCCGACCTCGAGGCGATCGTGGCCGACGAGGTGGGCAGCGCGGTGCAGCACGCCTTCGAACTGCAAGTCCTGGAGTGCCACGGCGGCAGCGTCGGCACCGGCACGCCCAGCGCCACCGTCGTCGTGTCCGTGCACGGCGAGTTGCGCACCGCCCGCGAGGAGGGAAACGGCATGGTCGACGCCGCCTGCAAGGCGGTGAAGGCGGCCACCGGCGTCGAGGGGCGCCTGACCGACTACAGCGTCACCTCGGTGACCGGCGGCGTGGACGCCCTCGCCGACGTGGCGCTGCGCTTCGAGTCCACCGACGGCGTCAAGGTCGCGGGCAGGGGGTTGTCCAGCGACGTGGTGGAGGCCTCGGTCCGCGCCTTCGTGAGCGCCCTCAACAAGGTGGCCAGGGTCCGGGACTCCGGCGAGAACCCTGACGCCATCGACCGTCCCGGCCGCCTCTTCATGGCGTAGCCGCGCGGCCGTCCGGGCGGCGCTCCGGCGGCCTCGGAATGGCCGCCTACGGCGTCCACCGACATCCCCGCCCTCGGTTGTCGGTGGCGGCCCGGCCGGTCAGGCGTAGTCGTCGCGCAGGCGGCGCTTGAGGATCTTCCCCTGGGTGTCCTTGGGCAGCGCGTCCACGACGTGAACGGCCTTGGGCACCTTGTAGCCGGCCAGGGACTCCCGGCAGTGGTCGATGACCTCGGCGGGTTCGGGCATCCGTCCGGCCTTGGGGACGACGAACGCGGTGACCGCCTCGGACCAGTAGTCGTCCGGCAGGCCGACCACGGCGACCTCCATGAGAGCGTCGTGACCGTAGAGCGTGCGTTCCACCTCCACCGATGAGACGTTCATGCCGCCCGTCTTGATCATGTCCTTCTTGCGGTCGACGAAGAAGAGGTTCCCGCCGTCGTCGATGCGGACGATGTCCTCGGTGTGGAGCCACCCACCCCGGAAGGTCTCGCGGGTTCGCTCCTCGTCGGCGAGGTAGCCGATCATCACCGACGGGGAGCGGCAGATCAACTCGCCGACCTCGACGTCAGCGCCGTCGTCGTCGACGACGCGGATCTCCAACTGCGGCACCGGTTTGCCGATCCAGGAGGCGTCGCCGCCGGGGATGTCGTCCAGTGACGAGAACCACCCGACGGTCCCCAGCTGGCTCAACTCCGACTGGCCCCAGTAGGTGCCCCAGGTGATCCCGGGCGACGCCTCGTGCCAGGCGGTGATCATGTGTGCCGGGACGGTGCCGCCGTAGGTGATGCAGCGCTGCAGCGCCGTGAGGTCGGCGTCACCGAAACCGGGCTCGGTCGTCATGGCGAGGAAGAACGTCGGTGTTTGGGCCATGTAGGTGACCTTCTCCGCGGCGATGATCCGTATCGCCGCGGCCGGGTCGACGGTGTGGGCCAGAACGATCTTGGCGCCGCAGTTGATGATCGAGGTCATGCTGCCGAGGCCGGCGATCGTGAAGAAGGGCATCACGAAGAGCCACACGACCCCCGGACCGAGGTCGAGTGCGAGAGTCCAGGCCGGCGTCGTCGAGATCAGATAGTTGCGGTGCGAGATCAGGACGCCCTTCGGGAACGCCGTCGTGCCGCTCGTGTAGACGAGCATGGCCACGTCGTCCTCCTGCACGTCGCTGTCAGGCTCGGCGGCGTCCCCCTCCGAGACCAGGGACGAGAAGGCCAGCCACCCCGTCGGCGGCTCGGTGGCGCCGGCGCTGCTGTGCACGAAGTGCTCCACGCCTTCCAGCGCACCCGCCTCCCTGGCCGCTTCGATCCTGCCGCAGAAGACGTCCTCGGCCATCAGGATGCGGGGTCGGGCATGATTCACCTGGTAGGTGATCTCCGTCTCGGTGAAGGTGAAGTTCAGTCCTGTCAGCGCCGCGCCCAGCTTCAGGGCGGCGAACCAGATGGTCATGTAGTCGACGCTGTTGCGGGACATCACCGCCACGACGTCGCCTCGCCGGACGTCCAGGGCCGCCAGTGCGTTGGCCACCCGGTTCACCCTGACGTTGAGGTCGTTGTAGGTGAAGACGGACCGAGAGCCGTCGGGGCCGTAGTAGACGATCGCTTCCCTGTCGGGGTCGTGCTGTGCGTGACGTCGCAACTGATCGCCGATCGTCGCTCGCCCCAACATTTCGCTGCGAGCGGTCGCGCCAACGGTGGGATCGGTCATTGCTCCACCCTTCATTCGTCCTCGGTCGGCGGCGTCCCGGCGGACCCGGCGGTGGCGGGTGGGTCGGGGTCGCGGGTCAGTCGCCGCGCCGCGGCGACGATCTCTTCGAGCTTCGAGCCCGGCGGGAACACTTCGACGCCCCGTGCCTCGAGCCGGCGCCGCACCCACGGCGGCACCACGCCGCCGGCGAAGACGGGAACGCCGGGCACGGCGACGGCCAAGTCGTCCAGGATGCGCTCGACCACCTCGACGCGACCGCCCACGTTCAGGCCGACAAGGTCGGCGTCCTCGTCGACCGCGGCCGACACGATGTCTTCGCCGCGGGCCATCCCGAGCATGATCACCTCGAACCCTGCGTCGCGCAGGGCCCGCGAGACCAGCAGAGTGCCGCGCCAGTGGCCGTCGAGGCCGGTCTTGGCGATGATGACCCTGCTCACGGGCGGATCGGCGGTTCCCAGTCGCCCCAGACGTCGCGGAACACGCCGCCGATCTCGCCCAGCGTGACGTCCGCGTCCACCGCCTGCATCACCGGGCCCATGACGTTGCCGGTCGACCGGCAGACCCGCTCCAACTCGCGCAGCGCACGGCGCGCGGCGACTCCGTCGCGGGAGGATCGCACGTCGGCCAGGCGCCCCATGGCTTGATCCCAAGCGTCGGTCGTGCCCTGGAAGCCGTCGATCTCGAACGGGGTCTCGTCGATCTGGTGGCAGTTGACCCCGACGATCAGTCGATCGTCGTTCTCGACCTCGTCCCACTGCTCCGACTGACGCCGCGCCGCACGCCTGTGCAGCCAGCCGGAGTCGAGGGCCTCGATGAATCCTCCCTGTTCTTGGATCTCCCCGAAGGACTCCCAGGCGCGGGCTTCCAACTCCGACGTGAGGGCCTCCAGGTAGTACGAGCCCCCGAGCGGGTCGGCGACGGCGTCGATGCCCGTCTCGTGCTGGAGGATCTGCTGGATTCGCACCGACATCTGGTGGGCGTGTTCGGAGGGGATCGACAGGGCCTCGTCGTAGCAGGCGACTCCCAGGGACTGGACGCCGCCCAGGACCGAGGCCAGCGCCATGATCGTCCCGCGGGCGATGTTGTTCAGAGGCTGCTGGTAGGTCAGCGCCGAACCGGCCGTGACGACGTGGATACGGAGTTGCCGGGCCTTCTCGTCGCGAATCCCGTAGCGCTGCTCCAGAAGGTCGGACCACATCTTGCGTGCGGCCCGCAGCTTGGCGATGTCCTCGAAGAAGTCCATGCCGACGCGGAAGTTGACCCCCCCGACCTTGTGGGAGAGTTCCCCGGGCCTGTAGCGGCCTCGTTCAGCGAGAGCGTCCAGGTACTCGACGGCCGTGGCGAACACGGTCGCCAACTCGTCGGGTGCCGAGAGCCCGCTGTCGGCACCGTTGTACCCGGCGATGGACACCGGCACCCAGCGGGGAAGGTTCTCCAGGCAGAACTCGGTGATGTCGTTGTTGAGCCGCAGGCCGGCCCGCGGGGGGATCTGCTGCTTGGTGATGCAGCCCACGTAGGTCAGGAAGAAGTCGCTCTGCCCGGTGCCCGCCAGCCGGCGCAGGTCGATGCCGCGACGCTTGGCCACGGTCCAGTAGCAGGCCAGGGCGAACGGAGCGTGCTGGACGACGGCTCCCCCCGGGTGGGTGTAGATGTCCTCGATCGGGATGCCGTCGAGGATGGTCTCGTAGTCGCGCACACCGATGATGACCGCCCCTGTCAGCCCGACGTCCTCGCGGCGCGCCACCACCTCGGGATGGTCCACGTCATAGAGATGATCGGCGGTGTTCCGGTCGTGCTCCATGATGATGCCGCCCTCGCCCTGCCGGAGCAGGAAGAGGAGGCGTTCGCGTTCGTCGGCGGGGTTGCCGAAGCCGCTGAGCTGGAAGATGCGCCACGGCTTCGTGCGGTACATCCCCTCGTAGGCGCCGCGCAGGAACGGCGCCCGACCGGGCCCTGACGCCAGTGCCTCGTGTGCTGTCGCGCTCACGTCGTCGGGTCCGTAGCAACCCTTGACGGGGATCCCTGATGCGCTGCGGCGGGTGTCGGTCATGGCGCCAGGCCTCGGGTCACTCAGGTGTTCGGCACGGGGATCTCCCCCGCCGGGAAGGCCACTGCCGATCCGAAGTCGCCGGGGCTGATCATGGTGGGCGACGTGTTGGCAAGCATCAGCAGCCCGCCGGCGCGCTCGATGGAGAATTCCTCGAGCCGCTCGCCGGTGGCGGGACAGTCGAGGTGGGCTATGGGCCCGGCCTCGGCCGGCCGGCCGACGTGCTCGGTGGGGTAGCGCGACGTGAGCACCCCCACCTGTGAGGGCATGTAGAGACTCACGTCACCGTCGATCAGCGGGACCGTGCGGGGGCCGGTGGATCGGCCGTCGAGTTGCCCGCGGTAACGGAGCACGTTGAGGCAGCCCTCCACGCCGACTGCGGGATCGCCGAGCGCACCTCCGCCGAACTCGACGAGGGCCGCGGTTCCCCCGGAGTCGGCGATGGCCTTGCAGAGCTGGCCCGGCTGGCCGAAATTGCGGATCACCGGCGTGTAGCCGAAGGACGCGGTGAACTCGGGGTTCCCATAGTCATAGGAGTACCAGAGAGCCATCGTCGGTGTCCCGGAATGCAGATCCACGACGCAGTCGGTTCGCTCGGTCAATTCGGAGAGGAGCGCGGCGGCCACCTGGTTCGTGAGAAAGCCGCCTGGAGCACCGGGGAAGACCCTGTTGAGGTAGAGGTGGTCGGGGCTGACACGGGTGCCGACCTCCAGCGCCGGGGGGTTTGCCGCCGGGCAGAGCACGACCGTGCCCGCGAGGTCGGGCGACGCCTCGAGCCGCCGCAACAACTCCCACAGGGCCATGACTCCGAGCGGCTTGTCGCCGAAGATCCCGGATACGAACGCGGTCGTCGGCCCCGGCCGGGGGCCACTCACCGCCACGAACCGAAGGTTCCACGGCCGTCCGTCGGCACGCCGCCCGACCGGCACGTCCCAGGTTTGAACGCTCATGGCGAGGGCTGCATCCGCGGGATCACGTCGTGCCCGATGCCTTCGATGACCTCGACTGTCGCCTCGAGGGACGGACCCTGGAAGTGGCGTAGCCGCAGGAGCATCTCCTCGGGGTTCAGCGTTTCCCGCCACTCCTCGAGTTGCTCCAGCCAGGTCTCGGTCGAACCGCAGAGCACCCGGTCGGGCAGCACGTGGTGGAGTTGGAGGTCCGCGGCGCGGCCCACCTCGGTGAGCCACGGATCGAACCGCTCGTCGTAGGCGTTGCCGCGCTCGAAGTACACCCGCGAGTAGCCGAGCACGTGCGGACCGTACGTGGCGCGGGCGGCCTCATCGGTCTCGTCCATCCACGCCTCGCGGAAGAGAACGATTCGGGGCTCCTTGCCGGCGGCCGCGCACTCGGCGCGGTAGACGTCGGCCAGATGGCTGATCCAACGCCCGCTGCGAATGGGATCGGTGATCCACCCGTCGGCCATACGCGCCGCGCGCCGCACGCCGGGCACGCTCCAAGCCCCGATGAACACCTCCAGATTGTCCGGACCGAGCGCCGGATCTCTGCGGGGCACGGTTCCCTGCCAGGGTTCGGGGACCTCGATGAGGCGGCCCGACCGGAATGCGTCGATGACCTCCATCCCCACGTCCATCCGCTGCTTCCGCTCGTCGAGCCCCACGCCGAACGGTTCGAAGTCGCCGCTGAAATAGCCCACGCCGGTGGTGAGGCGGAAGCGACCCGGGAACAGCGCGTCCAGCACCGAGGCGTCCTCGGCGACCGTCACCGGATGATGCACGGGCAGCACGGTGACGCAGGTGCCGAACATCATCTGCCGCGTCGCCGCCAGCCCGCGTGCGCAGAGCAGCATCGGGCTGGACGTGTACGTGGTGTCGCCCGAGTGCTTCTCGCCGGTGTACGCGCCGTACCAGCCGGCGTCCTCGGCGGTGCGGCACTCGTCGAGGAACCCGTCGATGTCGAGGCGGCGTTCGCCGCCTTCGAGTTTCTGGACGGCGGGGGCGATGCTGAACCTCATTGTCGGTGCCCGTCGTGTCGAGGGTCTCAGACGGTCCAGTTCGAGGCGTTGAGCAGCGTGGCGCTGAGGGAGGCGATGTTGTAGGTGAGGTTCGAGACATCCGAGCCGAGCGCCTCGCGGTAGCGGCCGGCGACGGCATCGGGTTCACCGTCCTCGGCCGCCTCGTCCACGGTCGCCCATTCGGTGAGGACGATCCAGTCCGGTTGCGACGACGGGAAGAGCGGGTGCTTGCCGTTCTGGCGCCCGACGCGTCCGGCGATGAACCCCGGTCGGTCGGCCTGGCGCGACCCCTCGGTGGCCCGGTACCAGGACAGGAACCGGTCCTCGGCACCCTCGGTGATGTCGAGGCGCAGCGTGGACACCACCGGCGAGGTCACCGCCCCGCGCCGTGACGGGCGGTCGTCGGGAGAGAGCGCGGCCTCGGGAACACCCACAGTCAGCTCCTGCGCATAGGTGGTGTTGGAGTGGTTGCTGATCTTGTGAAGCACTTCGTTCACCAGTTGCGCGTCCCGGCGGCGCACGTCGATGTACGCCTCGGAGGAGAAGATCGCCAGGTCGGGAACCTCGTAGACGTTGCAGATGAGCGGTCCGCCGACAACCGAGTGATAGGCGTTGCAGCTGTGGAAGCCGGTGTCGATGAGGTCCGGGCCGTGGCGCGTGTCGTACCACTTCACGAACTCGTCGAGGTAGTCGTCCTCGACGTCCATCCGCACCACGTAGAGCAGGGGAAGCACCGCCGGGTGACGCTAGCAGCGGGTGTCGGCGATCCTGCGCCTCGTGGTAGGGTCCGGCGCCTGTGTGCCGGTCGTGCCCACCTCGCGCTGGGCCGGCCGGTCTGACTACCTCACAAGGGGAAAGATCATGAGAATCATGCGTCGGCGTCACTGGATCAAGATGCTCGGAGTCGCGCTGGCGGTCGCGCTCGCGGCGGCGGCCTGCGGAGGCGCCGACGACGACACGACCGCGGCGATCGACGCGGCGAGCAGCGCCGCCTCCGGTGCGGACGCCACTGCTGCCTCCGCTCTCGCCGCGGCCGGTGATGCCTCGGCGGCGGCGGGCGTGGCGCTGGCCGCGGCCCAGGAGGCGCAGGCCGCGGCCGAGTTGGCGCAGGCCACGGCATCGGGCAACCAGGCGGCGGTGGCCGCAGCGGAAGCGGCGCTCGCCGAGGCCCAGGCGACAGCCGAAGCGGCCCGCGCCGACGCCGCCGCCGCACAGGAGGAGGCCGATGAGGCGCGCGCCGCAGCCGCCGATGCGGCCGCAGCGGCCGAGGCGGCCGAGGCGGCCGACGCCCAGCCGGCCGAGGATCCGATCGTGGCCGAAGCCCGGCGCATCACCGAGGCGGCGCTCGCCGGCATGGTCACGTCGCTGAAGGAGACCGGCAACACTCCCGCCGACGTGACGGGGCTGACGACCTGGGGCGGACCCTCCTCCACCCCGGCACCGCCGACCGGGGTCAGCATCGTCACCATCCCGTGCGCACCCGTGCCGCCGTGCTCGACGGTCAGCGACTTCGTGGACGTGGTCGCCGCCCAGTTGGGTTGGGAGCACGAGATGATCGCCGGGGCGGGGACGCCGGAGAGCTACGTGGCGGCGTTCGACAGCGCCATCGCCAAGGGTCCCGACGTGATCCTGGGCGCGGCGGCTCCGGGAGCGCTCGTCGGCGACCGGCTCGATCTCGCCGCCGACGCCGGGATCATCACGATCTCCCTGGCGGACCTTCCCGAGCCCGATCCGGACGCGCTCGCGGCCTACGACGCCTACGTGTCGCTGCGCAGCCCGCTCCTCGGCGCGCTGCAGGCGTTCGCGGTCATCGCCGACTCGGGCGGCACGGCCAACGTGAGCATGATTCGCGACGCCACCTTCCCGACCCTGGCCGCCACCGCCGACGAAGTCGAGCAGATCATGGCGCAGTGCGCCGGCTGCTCGCTGCACATCCAGGACTGGCTGATCACCGACGCCTTCGATCCCGCGGCGGTGGACGGGATCATCAGCGGCATCCTCGCCCAGAACCCCGATGTCGAGTACCTGATCATGCCGTACTCACTCGGCGACACCGCCGTCATCGAGTCGCTGCGCACGGCGGGGCGCTCCGACGTGAAGGTCCTGCACAAGGATCCCAACGACGAGGGTCTCACGAACGTCATCAACGGCGGCGCCTGGCTGACGGCCGCCTCGTCACTGGAGTGGCTGGCCTGGGCCGGCATCGACCAGGCCATCCGCGGCCTGACCGGCGCGCCGTACCTCGGCGCCCTGGACCTCGGCATCGGTGTTCTGCTGTTCGACGCCGACAACGCGCCGAGCGACCTGGACCAGGACCAGACGTTCGCCGACGCCGTCGACTTCCGTGCCGAGTACCGGGCGCTCTGGGGCATCGGCTAGCTCGCAACGGACCGCAGAGGTGACCGCGACAGGACGGGGCTCGGAAGACAGCCGGCCTGTCGCGGGCCGCTTCAGCGGCGTGACGAAGGTCTACGGCGGCACGGTCGCGCTGGCCGAGGCCGACTTCGAGGTCCTCGCCGGCGAGATCCACGGGCTGTTGGGCGAGAACGGCGCGGGGAAGTCCACGCTCGTCAAGATCGCCGCCGGTGTGGAGATCCCCGACGGGGGCACGGTGGAGTTGTTCGGCGAGGTCCTCCCGCCCGGCTTCGGCCCCGAAGCGGTCGCCCGGCGTGGCTGCGCCTTCATCCACCAACAGCACGGCCTCGTGGGCGCACTCACCGTCGCGGAGAATGTTGCGTTGACCGCTGGGTTCCCGACCCGCGGGGGCAGCATCGACCGCAGCGCGCTCCGGGCCCGGGCCCGGAGCGCGCTGGCTCGCATGGGCGTCGACCTCGATGTGGACACCGAGGTTGCCGACCTGCCGATCGCGCTGCGGGCCCAAGTGGCGATCGCACGGGCGGTGGCCACGAACGCCCGGCTGCTGGTGCTGGACGAGCCGACCGCCAGCCTGCACGCCGGGGCCGTGCGCGACCTGTTCTCGATCCTGCGACGCCTTCGATCCGAGGGCGTCGCCATCGTGCTGATCACCCATCGCATCGACGAGGTGATGGCAATCTGCGACCGGGTCAGCGTGATCCGCGACGGCAGGACTGTGGCGACCAGAGACATCGAGGGACTCTCGGAGTCCGAGTTGGTCACGCTGATAGTGGGCCGCGAGGTGGCGCCCGTGGCAGTCGACGCGCATGCCGCGGCGCAGACGGATGTGCTTTCGGTGCACCACCTGGAGGGTGGCGGTTTCGGACCGCTCTCGCTCTCGGTGCGGAAGGGGGAGATGGTCGCGGTCACGGGACTGGCCGACTCGGGTCATCACACGTTGGGGCGGATCCTCTTCGGCTTGGAGCCGGCGACGGGAGGATCGATGGAAGTGGGAGGTCGGGGGTTCCGGCCGAGCGGCCCTCTCGATGCGATGGCGGCCGGCATCTCGTACGTCCCCGCCGATCGCGTCGAGGAAGGCGCGGCGACGGAACTGACGCTGCGCGAGAACATCTTCATGAACCCCGACAAGCCGTCGTTGCGGCGGATCCGCGGGCGTGCCGAGAGGGGTCAGGCACGGACGCTGCTCGACCGTTTCGATGTCCGCCCGCCCGAGCCCGAAGCCGAGATGTCGACCCTGTCGGGCGGGAACGCTCAGAAGGTCGTCATCGCCAAGTGGCTGCGCACGCGGCCTCGCCTGCTGGTCCTCGTCGAACCGACGGGCGCGGTCGACGTGGGGGCCCGCGCCGAGATCTACACCAAGATCCGAGCGGTGCTCCGCGAGGGCACGAGTGTTCTGCTGATCAGTTCGGACTTCGAGGAGATCGCGCAGGTTGCCGACCGTGTCGCCGTCCTGCACCGCGGTCGCCTCATCGAGTCGATCTCCCGGCGCGACGTCACCGAGGACGCCATCAGCAGCGCGGTGTACCGGGCGGCATGAGGTGTGAGCACGCGGTGAGAGCCGATCAACCTGCGGATCGTCGGTGACATGACCGACTCCGGCGGCGGACGTGCCCAGCCGGCGGCTGAGAGCCGCAGCGTCGAGATGGCCTCGCTGCTGTCGGGTTACGTCGGCCGCTACGCCATCCCCCTCCTGCTGATCGCCGAGTTGGCTCTCTTCTCGGTCCTGCGCCCGGAGAGTTTCGCGACCATCAACAACTTCAGGGCGATCCTGGACCGCGAGACGGTGCTGGTGCTGCTGGCCTTCGCGGCGATGATGCCCCTGATCGTCGGTGAGTTCGATCTGTCGGTGGCGTCGAACCTGTCGTTCGCGCAGCTCATCGTCGTCGGCTTCGCGGTCAACCAGGCGTTTCCGGCGTGGCTGGCGCTCATCTGCACGCTGGCCGTCGGCATGTTCATCGGCCTCGTGAACGGCGTGGCCGTGGTGAAGCTGAAGGTGCCGAGCATCGTCGCCACGCTCGCCACCGGCACGATCCTCGAAGGGATCTCGCTGCGCTACTCGTCGCGCACCATCCTCGGCGCGCCCGAGCCCCTGACGACTGTGTTCCGCAAGCGGGTCTTCGAGGGTGTCTCCGGCGGGCTGCCGCTCACGGTGGTCTATGCGCTTGTGGTCGCTGTCGTGGTCTGGTTCGTGCTGTCGGGCATGCCCACCGGGCGGCGCATGTACGCCGTCGGCGGCAACCGTCGCGCCGCCGAGTTGAGCGGCATCCGGTCCGACCGCATGGTGATGGGGACGTTCATGGTGGCCGGACTGCTGGCCGCAGCGGGCGGCGCCATGCTGGGCGGGCGCATCGGCACGGGGACGCCGAGCACGGGCCTGACCCTGCTCATCCCCGCGTTCGCCGCCGTGTTCCTGGGCGCCACCACGATCCGACCCGGGCGCTACAACGTCTGGGGGGCGGTGCTGGCGGTCTACACCATCGAAGTGGCCATCTCGGGGCTGCAGCAGGTGGGGGTCGGCAAGTGGATCGAGAAGGTGGTTGAGGGCGGCGCTCTCCTGGGAGCCATCGCCCTTTCGGGCTGGGCGCTGCGGATGCGGGCCCGCAAGGCGCGCGAACGCGAGCTGGCGATCCTGGCGCGAACCGAGGAGAAGGAGGGCGGAGCGGATGGAGTGTGACTATCTGATCGTCGGCGCCGGCGCAGCGGGCTGCGTGCTGGCGAATCGCCTGTCCGCGGATCCGTCCAACCGGGTCGTGCTGATCGAGGCGGGCGGCAGCGACCTGGTCGACGACGTCCGGATGCCGTTCGGCCAGCGCAACGTGGTCGGCAACCCCACGACCGATTGGTGCTTCATGGCCGAACCCGATCCGACCCGTGACGGTCGGGTCGACATGTGGCCGGTCGGGAAGGTCCTGGGCGGGGGGACGTCGATCAACGGCCTCGTCTGGATCCGGGGTCAGCGCCAGGACTACGACGGGTGGGCCGAGTCGGGGGCGGCCGGTTGGGACTACGAGTCGCTACTGCCCTACTTCCGGCGCAGCGAGTCCTTCGAGGGGGGAGCCGACGAGTACCGGGGCGGCGACGGGCCTGTCAGCGTGTCCCGCCTGCGCACCCCGCACGAACTCGTGGATGTGTTCGTGGACGCAGGCGTCGAGGCGGGCTTCGCGGCCAACCCGGATCCCAACGGGGCGGACCCGGAGGGCTTCGCGCCCGTGCAGACCAACCAGCGGGAGGGCCGGCGGGAGACCATGGCCCGGGCGTACCTGGCGCCGGTGCTGGATCGCCCCAATCTCGCTGTCCGCACCGGGGTGGAGGTCGACCGCCTGCTGCTGGAGGGGGAGCGCTGCACAGGTGTGGCGACCTCCGGTGGCGAGTTGCGGGCGTCGCGGGAGGTCGTGTTGTCGGCCGGGGCGATCATGTCGCCGAAGCTGCTGATGCTGTCGGGCATCGGGCCCCGGTCCGAACTCGCCGAACTGGGGATCGACGTGGCGGTGGACGCCGAGGGCGTGGGCCGGAACCTCCAGGAGCATCCGATCACCTTCGTGAGCTTCTTCGTCAATGTCCCGACGCTCAACACGATGCTGCTGGGCGATCCGGACGGCTGCGTGGAGGAGTGGCGCCGCGCGGGCACGGGCGCCATGACATCTCCGGTGGCGCAGGGATACGCCTTCTTCCGCAGCGACCCGTCCCTGGACCGGCCGGACCTCCAGTTCCATTTCACGCCCATCGGCTTCGATTTCGGGCCCGACGGCCTGGCGCTGCACGAGCGGCCCGCCTGCATGATCGCCGCCAACCTGTGCCGGCCGAACGCTCGTGGCAGCGTCACCCTGCGCTCGGCCGATCCCAGCGACCCGCCCCGCATCTCCCACGAACTGATGGGTGATGCCGACGACGTGGCGCGTCTGGCGAAGGGATGCGAGATCGCCCAGCGCGTCTTCGAGACCGAGGCCTTCGCCCCCTACCTCACGGAGCAGCAATTGCCGCCGGCGCCGCCCGCCGGCCCCGAGGAGTGGGCGGCGTACGCGCGGGCCACTGCGGGCCTCGCCTACCACCCCAGCGGCACCTGCCGGATGGGTGGCGACGATGACGCCGTCGTGGATCCGTCGCTGCGCGTCCGCGGCGTCGACGGTCTCCGGGTGGTCGATGCCTCGGTCATGCCCCGTATCGTGAGCGCCAACACGAACGCCACGGTGGTCGCCATCGGTGAGAGAGCTGCGGACCTGATCCTCGCCGGCGACGACAGCTAGGAGGAACGATGCAGACGCGTGCCGCGGTTCTCGAAGAGTTCAAGGCTCCGATGGTTGTGCAGGACCTGGAGTTGGATCCGCCGAAGGCGAACGAGGTGCTCGTCGCCGTGCGGGCCTGCGGGTTGTGCCATTCCGACTACACCGTCCTGGTGGGCGATGTTCCCGTGGCGCTTCCGGTGGTGTGCGGCCACGAGGCGTCCGGCGACGTCCTCGAGGTCGGCTCCGGCGTCACGAAGGTGTCGGTCGGCGACCGCGTGGCCCTCATCTGGATCCCGGCCTGCGGTCACTGCCGTTACTGCGCCCGCGGCTGGGAGTACCTCTGCAACCAGGGCGCCGGGGTGCTGGAGGGCGTGCAACTGGACGGCACGCACCGGTTCCACAAGGCCGACGGCACCGACGTCTACCAGCTCACCATCCTCGGCGGCTTCTCGCGCCACACCGTGGTCCCGGAGGACTCGGTGGTGCCGATTCCCGACGACGTGCCCTACGAGGTGGCCGGGACGATCGCCTGCCGTGCGGCCACCGGCTGGGGTGCGGTGGTCAACAGGGGTGGCGCGCAGCCCGGGGACACCGTGGCGGTGTTCGGGATCGGTGGCGTGGGCGTAGCCGCCATTCAGGGGGCGCGGATCGCGGGCGCCTCCTACATCTACGCCATCGACATCCTGGACTCGAAGCTCGAGAAGGCGGTCGAGTTCGGCGCCACGCACACGCTCAACATCGGCCGCCTCAGCCGGGAGGAGGTCGCCGAGGCCATCGGCGAGGTGACCAACGGCCAGGGCGCCGACGTGGCCGTCTCCTGTGTGGACATCCAGACCACCGAGACGATCGCCAACGCCTACGCCGCCATCGCCAAAGGCGGGCGATGCGTGCTGGTGGCGCCCGCCAACATCACCCTCGACGAGGTGCGGGTACCGGTGACCGACCTGGTGTTCTCCAACAAGGCCATCCAGGGTTGCCTCTACGGCTCGGCCAACTTCCACGACGACATGCCGCGGATCATCGACCTCTACCGTCAGGGCCAGTTCCGGATCGAGGAGATGATCACCGCCCGCTACACCATCGACGAGATCAACGAGGGCTACGACGACATGGTGGCGGGCAAGAACATCTGCGGGATGCTCATCCACGACCACTAGGGCTGCCGGCGAGGTCGCCCTCCAGCCCGGTCGGCCCCGACCCCACGCGTCGCGGGGCCGGGGCGTCCAGGTTCTCTCGGCTCAGCCGAGGCCCCAGCGGGCCAGGAACTGCGCCTCGTAGTCGGCGACGCCGATGTAGTTGCCGCCGCCGTCGCGGACGATGCCGGTGGTCTCCGGCGTGACGACCTGCATGGGCAGCAGGGCGGTCTGCGCCTCGGTCAGATCGTCGCCGACGAAGAACGCGGCGAGGATGTCCACCTTGCGCCAGCCGATCATGTACTCGGGAGCGGCCACGAAGGCTGCTTCCTCCCCGGCGGCGATGGCCGCGAAGTCGCCCGCGTTCGGTAGCGCGCCGGTGAGCTGCACCCGATCGGCGAGGCCGGCCTCCGCGATCGCCCCGGTCACGCCGATGCACAGGTCGCCGAAGCCGCACGCCACGTAGTCGGCGTCGGGGTTGGCCTGCAGCGCGGAGACCACGAGGCCCGGCACGTTGCCGCCCAGCAGGTCGGCGAACGACACGTCCACGATCTCCACGACGCAGTTGGCGCAGGTCTCGGCCATCACCCCGCCGATTCCTGCGTTGAAGCCGGTCAGCACGGGCACGTCGGGCACGTTGAAGACGAGCACGTTGGCGTTGCCGCCGGAGTCGGCGACGATCCAACTCGCCAGGACCTGGCCGTAGGCGGTGGTCTGCGGGATGCCCTGCACCATGCCGTAGATGCCGTTGTCGGCACCACCCACCTCGTTCACCGAGGAGGAGTCGATGACCGGCACGCCGCGCTCGTTCAGGGTCGCCAGCGAGTCCTCGTAGAAGGCGTTCACCGAGCCCGAGATCAACACCGCGTCGGGGTTCTGCGCCACCGCCTGGGCCATGGCGCCCGCGGTTCCCTCCGGCGTGAGGTCGTGGCCGATGCGATCGACGCTCCAGCCGAGGTGTGCGGCGGCGTCGGTGATGCCGTTGCCGACCAGCACGCAGCCCGGCGTGGGGCACTCGATCCAGATGAGCGTCTTGCCGGACTCCGGTGTCGCTGACAGAGGCGTCCGGGGTCCGATGCTGGTGGGCGAATCGAGCAGGTCCGAGACCCCGACGGTTGCTTCGGCCGCATCGGCCCGGGACTGCGCCGCGCCGGCCTGTGCCTGGGCGGCGTCGGCCTGGGTTTGCGCGGCGTCGGCCTGGGCCTGGGCGGCGTCGGCCTGGGCTTGTGCGGCGTCGGCTTGGGCCTGGGCGGCGTCGGCCTGGGTCTGGGCCTCTGCAGCCGCGGAGCGTGCCTGGTCCGCTTCGCTCTGGGCGTCGGCCGCCAGGGCACGTGCCGCCTCGGCTTCCGACTGCGCCTCGGCGAGGGCGGCCTCGGCGGCCGCGATCGCCTCTTCGCTGCCTTCGGCGGTCGCCAGGGCGAGGTCGGAGGCTGCCGCCGCCGCCACGGCGTCGGCGGCCGCGGCCGCGGCGTCGGCGCCTGCGGCATCGGCTGCCGCCTGTGCCGCGGCGGCGTCGGCGCTGGCGGACTGAGCCTGTGCCGCGGCGGCGTCGGCTTCGGCACGGCCTGCATCGGCGGCCGCGGTGGCGTTGTCAATGGCCTGCGAGTTTGCCGAAGCGGCCGCGGACGCCGCCCGTGCCTCATCGAGCGCCTGCTGCGCCAGGTCGCTCGCGGCGGAGTCCTCTGTGCTGCAGGAGGCTGCGACCACCGCCAGGACCGCAACGAGCAGCGGCAGTAGGAATCGTTTCTGCTTCATTTTCTGACCTTCCGTTTGGGAGAACTTGGAGGATGGTACTTGGTTCACTGACCCACCGGTCGGTCGGAATCCCTACACTGCGCCGAGGGGTGGCAGTGAGCACAGAGACGACAACCCGGACCCGTCGCCGGTTCCGCTTCGCGGTGGACCGCTTCAGCGGGATCTACATCTGGGGCCTCATCATCCTCATCTTCGCCCTGTGGGTGCCGGAGACCTTCCTCACGACGACGACACTCCGGGTTCTCGCCTCCGATCAGGCCGTGACGGGCATGGTTGCGGTCGGACTGGTCGTGCCGCTGGCCTGCGGTGTCTTCGATCTGTCCATCGGGCACGTCCTGGGATTCACGCTCGTCGCCACCACCTGGATGAACGTGAACACGGACATCAACATGGCCGTCGTGACCCTCATGATGGTCGCCATCGGCATCGCGGTGGGTCTGGCCAACGCCGCCATGGTGGTCAAGATCGGGGTCAACTCGTTCATCGCCACCCTGGCCATGAGCTCGATCCTGCAGGCGTTCATCCTCTTCGTGTCCAACAACCGCCAGATCGCCGGTGAGTTCTCCGACGAGTTCAAGAGCTTCGGCCGCAATGTGGTGCTCGGGTTGCCCCAGCCGTTCTTCTACCTGCTCGGCCTGACGCTGATCATCTGGTTCGTGCTCGAATACACCCGCAGCGGGCGTTACGCGTACGCGACCGGCGGGAATCCCGCGGCCGCCCGCCTCGCCGGCGTCCGGACCGACCGCTTCATCACCGTGTCGCTCATCGTCTCCGCCGCGGTCGCCGCCTTCGCCGGTGTCGTCCTGGCAGCGAAGCTGGGCTCGGCCTCGCTCACCGCCGGCCCGCCGAAACTCATCCCCGCCTATACGGCCGCCTTCCTGGGGTCCACGCAGATCAAGCAGGGAAGGATCAACGCCTGGGGCACGCTCATCGCCGTCTACCTGCTGGCGACCGGGGTCAAGGGCCTGCAACTCTCGGGCACCGAGGTGTGGGTCGACGACCTGTTCAACGGTGTCACCCTGGCGCTTGCGGTGGGGATCGCCGTCTACCGCCGCCGGGGGGACTCACCGGGGGGATTGGCGCCATGACGGCGACCGGCGGAAGCGCGGCGGGCGCCCTGGTCGCCGCGACCGAGAGCCTCCTCCAGGTTCGGGGGATGTCCAAGGCGTTCGGACCGACCGAGGCTCTCATAGATGTGGACTTCGACCTGCGCGCCGGCGAGATCCACGCCCTCGTCGGCCAGAACGGATCCGGAAAGTCCACCCTCGTCAAGATTCTCGCCGGCGTCCACGACGCCGACGCCGGGTCCATCGCAATGGAGGGCGAGGAGTTCGACCCGCGCCGTCCCGGCGAGGCGCGTCTGCGGGGACTGCGCTTCGTCCACCAGGATCTCGGCCTGGTCGACAGCCTCGACGTGGTCGAGAACCTCGCCCTGGGGCGCGGCTACGACGTGCGCTTTCCCCGCCGGATCTCCTGGCGGCACGAACGGCGCCAGGCGGGTGCCGCCCTGGCCGATCTGGGGTACCACTTCGACGTGCGTGCCCCCGTGGGCTCGCTGCAGGCCTCCGAACGGACCGGAATCGCCATCGCCCGGGCGCTGGACGGCTGGGAGTCGGCGGCGCGCCTGCTGGTGCTGGACGAGCCGACGGCCTCCCTGCCCGAGGCCGAGGTGACGCGCCTGTTCGACGTCGTGCGGACGATCCGCGGGCGCGGTGTCGGCGTGATCTACGTGTCACATCACCTCGACGAGGTCCTCGCTATCGCCGATCGGGTCACGATCCTGCGGGACGGTGCTCGTGTCGGCACGTTCCCCGCAGCGGAACTCGACCACGACCGCATGGTCGAGTTGATCGTGGGGCGCGGTCCCGCCGTGGCCCACGAGGAGTCGGCGTCGCCTTCCGAGCCGCCGGAATACGAGCCCTCTCTCGTCGTGGAGGACCTGTCCGGCGCCGTGCTCAGCGACGTGAGCCTGCGCGTCGGAGCCGGCGAGGTCGTCGGCGTGGCCGGTCTCACCGGTTCGGGGCGGGAGGAGTTGGGGCCTGCGCTCTTCGGTGCCGCTGCCCGCAGGGGAACGGTGTCGGTGGGCGGGCACCCGGTTCCCACCGGTCGACCGGACCTCGCCATCGAGGCCGGGCTGGGATTCGTCCCCGCCGACCGCAAGTCGGTGGGCCTCGTGGCATCCATGGTCGTGCGCGAGAACGTGACACTCGCCGATCTGCGCCCCTACCTGCGCGGCGGCCTGCTGCGACACCGCGCCGAGCGCTCGGATGTGGACGCGTGGCTGGGAATGCTGGACGTCCGGCCCCGCGACCAGTCACTCGGGGCGATGCGGCTCAGCGGTGGCAACCAGCAGAAGGTCCTGCTGGCCCGCTGGTTGCGCATCCGGCCCAGGGTGTTGATCCTCGACGAACCCACCCAGGGAGTGGACGTGGGGGCGAAGGCCGAGATCCACCGGCGGATCGTCGACGCCGCCCGCGAGGGCGCCGGGGTGCTGGTCTGTTCCACCGACACGGCAGAACTCGTCAGGGTCTGTGACCGTGTGCTGGTCATGCAGCGCGGCGAGGTAGGTGCCGAACTTCTCGGTCGTGATATATCAGAGGAGCGCATCGACAGACTTTGCCTGTCCTAGCGCCTCGAGCTTCGTCCCGCCTGTGGCACCCGCGCGGGCGCAACCAAACGAGCAAGGAGTACCCATGCAGGAGTTCTCGCGGCTGTACATCGGAGGCGAGTGGGTCGACCCGTCGAGCGACGGGCGCATCCACATCGTCAACGCCGCCACCGAGGAGGTCATGGCCGGCGTGCCGGCGGGCGGCGACGCCGACGTCGACCGTGCCGTCGCCGCGGCGCGCGCCGCATTCCCGGGCTGGTCGGCCACTCCCCTGGACCAGCGGCTGGCCGTCCTCGGGACTGTGGCCGAAGGGATCATGGCGCGCAACGACGAACTGGCGCAGGCCGTGGTCGGCGAGGTGGGCACCCCGTCGATGATCGCCCCGATGCTGCAGACCGGTCTGGCCGCCGTCGTCTTCGGTGACAACGCCGCGCTCGCTCCCACCATCGAGATGGAGGCCACGATCGGCGGCACGTTGACCGTCAAGGAGCCGATCGGTGTGGTCGCCGCCATCACGCCCTGGAACTTCCCCCTCGTCCAGATCGCCGTCAAGGTCGCGCCCGCCCTGGCTATGGGTTGCACCGTGATCGTCAAGCCGAGCGAGTACGCGCCTCTGACGGCCTTCATGCTCGCCGAGATCGTCCACGATGCCGGTGTTCCTGCGGGCGTGTTCAACCTGGTGTCGGGCAGGGGATCGAGCGCCGGCGAGGCGCTGGTGGCGCACCCCGACGTGGACATGGTCTCCTTCACGGGGTCCACCGCCACCGGCCGGCGGGTCTCCGAGGTTGCGGCCTCCACGGTGAAGAAGGTGACGCTGGAACTCGGCGGCAAGTCGCCTCTGATCGTGCTGGACGGTGCGCCGCTGGCCGACGCCGTGGCCGCGGCCGTGCAGGGTTGCTACATCAACTGTGGCCAGATGTGCACGGCCTCGACGCGGCTGTTGGTGCCTGAGGCGCAGCGCGACGAGGCCGTGGCGACGGCGGCCGCCATCGCCGGGTCGCTGGCGGTGGGTGATCCCGCGGCGCCCGACACGATGGTGGGGCCGCTCGTGAATGCCCGCCAGCGGGACCGGGTGCGGGAATACATCCAGTCGGGCATCGACGAGGGGGCGACGCTGGTGACCGGTGGTGTCGAGCCCCCCGACGGTCTCGAGCGCGGCTACTTCATCCGCCCCACGGTGTTCGCCGACGTGACGATGGACATGCGCATCGCCCGCGAGGAGATCTTCGGGCCGGTCCTGTCGATCCTCACCTACACCGACACCGACGACGCCGTGCGCATCGCCAACGACACCGACTACGGCCTCGCCGCGATGGTGTTCGGCGAGCCCGACGAGGCCATGGCCGTGGCGCGCCGGCTGCGCGCCGGCTGGTTGGTGATCAACGGTGCCGATCAGAGTTTCACGGCCCCCTACGGCGGCTACAAGCAGTCGGGACTCGGTAAGGAGTTGGGGGTGGCCGGGCTGGAGGAATACCTGGAGCAGAAGGCGATCCACGTCTGAGCACCGGGGCGACCGGGAGACGACCCATGAACGACTACGGCGAATATGACGCGCTCGGGCTGGCGGAGCTGGTTCGATCGGGGCAGGCGTCAGCGGGGGAATTGCTGGACGAAGCCATTGCCGCCGTCGCTGAGCGCAACGGCGCGCTGAACGCCGTCGTGACCGAGATGCACGACGAGGCGCGCGCGGAGATCGCGGCCGGAGAGCCGGCGGGACCGTTCGCCGGCGTGCCGTTCCTGCTGAAGGACCTCCGCGCCGCCTACGCCGGTGTGCCGACGACATCCGGCAGCCACTACTGGGTGGACAACGTCCCCGAGGATGACTCCGAGACGGTGCGACGCTTCCGCCGCGCCGGGTTTGTGATCTTCGGCAAGACGAACACGCCGGAGTTCGGCTGCTGCCCCAGCACCGAGGGCGCCCTGTTCGGCGCCACGCAGAATCCGTGGCGGGCCGGGTTCAGTGCCGGTGGCTCCTCCGGGGGATCGGGCGCCGCGGTGGCGTCGGGGATGGTTCCGGCGGCGCACGGCTCGGACGGGGGCGGCTCGCTGCGGATCCCGGCGTCGTGCTGCGGTGCGTTCTCGCTGAAGCCCACCCGGGGCCGGGTGCCGGCGGGCCCCACCTACGGCGAGGCCTGGAACGGTCTCAGCACCGAGGGCGTCATCACGCGGACGGTCCGGGACAGCGCGGCCGTGCTGGATGCCGTGGCCGGTCCCGCTCCCGGGGATCCCTACTGGGCGCCGCCGCCGGCACGGCCCTACGCCGACGAGGTGGTGACGCCTCCCGGGCGGCTGCGGGTCGCCGTGCAGCGGGAGGCGCTGAACGGGGCGGCGGTGCACGGGGACTGCGTGGCGGCCGTCGACCGCGCTGCGGACGCTCTGGCCGACCTCGGCCACGCCGTCGTCGAGGCGGTGCCGTCCTACGACGTGAAGGGAATGGGCGACGCCTTCACACTCCTGATCGCCGCCAACGTTCAGGCCGGGCTCGACCGGTACGGCGAGGAGACCGGCCGCTCGCCCGGGCCGGGCGACCTCGAGCACGTGGTGGGCGTGCTGCGGAACATCGGCACCGACCGCACGGCTGCAGACCTGGTCCGCGCCACGTGGACGATGCACCGCGTGGGACGGGACATCGCGCCGTTCTTCGAGGCTCACGACGTGCTTCTCTCACCGGTCGTGGCCACCCCGCCGCCCCCGCTGGGCGTCCTGGACCCCACGACGGAGGACCTGAACGGCTACCTGACCGCCGTCTTCAACTTCATCCCGTTCACGTCACTCGCCAACATCGCCGGCGTGCCGGCCATGTCGGTCCCCTGGGACCGCAACGGCGACAACCTGCCGGTCGGCATCCACTTCACCGCCGGTCACGGCCACGAGGACGTGCTCTTCCGCCTGGCCGGACAACTCGAGCGGGCGCACCCCTGGCCCCTCCGCAGCCCGTCGCCAACCTCCGGCTGACGGGTGCCCCGGCACCACCCCGTCATCCCGGCACCACCCCGTCATCCCGGCACCACCCCGTCATCCCGGCGGAGGCCGGGATCCACTGTCCGGCGCGCCGATCCGCGCTGCCGCCGGCCTCCCCGTCGCCCGGGCCAACCGAGGGCGCAGTGCGGCCGCCGAGCGCCCGGCCGCGGCACCGCGCCAGACGCCGGCGCAGTAGGCCGCGTCGGAGAACAGCGTCGCCGCCGTCCAGCGAAGTGGTCCAAGAGCCGGACGGCGGGTGAGCCACGAGGCCAGCGGTTCCACGACTAGAGCCGCCAACGCCAGGCGCCGACCCCAGGGCCATGCTGTGGCGGCCAGCAACAGCGGGAGCCACGTGCGGCGCAGGGCAACGGCAGCGCGCTGTCCGGATGCCAACTGTGTCGCCAGTACGAGGCGGGCGGTGCCGGCCGGCGTTGCGCCGCCGCGCTCCGCGAGGGTTCCGTGGAGCCTCCGGAGCGCGGCCGAGACGACCATTGCCGCCGGCGGGACGCCCTTGCGGCCCCGAACCACCAACGCCGCCCATGCTGCAAGGCTCCAGGAGGGGATCTCCAGAGGCGTCACCGCCGCGGGATGGCGCGCGGCCAAGGGGGCGGTGGAAGTGCCATAGGAGTAGCGCTGGCGACCCAACCCGACCCAGGTGGAGCGGTTGCGGTGGTGCACCACGATCGACGGCTCGTAGCGGACCGTCCATCCCGCCGAGCCGGCGCGCCACACGAGGTCCACGTCCTCGCCCACCCGCAGGTCCTCGTCGAATCCGTCGAGCGCCTCCAGAACGTCGCGGCGGACCAGCAGAGCCGCCGAGGGGACGTACCGCACACGCCGGCGCGGGCCGGCGATGCTCGGCAGGGGGCCCATGTCCAGCGGCGAGCAGTGGCGCTCGAAGCGGTCCAGCGCGCTGCCGGCGACCGCCGGGGCGCGCACCCGGGGCGCCACCGCCGCGACCGTCGGATCGGCGAAGTACGCCAGCAGGGGCTCCAGCCAGCCGGGCCCGACCTCCACGTCGGCGTCCAGGAAGGCCACGATGGGTGCGCCGCCCGCCCGCCATCCCTCGTTGCGCGCCGCCGCCGGTCCTCGGGCCTCGGTGTGCCTGACGAGGTGAGCGCCCGCGCACTGCGCCAGCTCGGCGATGGCGTCGGGATGCTGCGAGCCGTCCTCGGCGATCACCAGCGTGTCGGGTGCGGGCGGCGACGTTTCCAGCGACGCCAGCAGGGCGGCGAGTCCGTCGGGGTCGTCGCGCACCGGGATGACGCAGGTCACCTCGGCAGGTTCCGGGCCGCCCGGTGGCGGTACCGGGTGCGCCATCCCGGCCTCGCACAGCCGCCGGCCCAGCTGCCGCGCCGATCGGGTGGTGGCGGGTTCCCCGTCGCGCAGGTTGGCGAGTAGCTTTGCCGCGGGCACCGAGAGCCGCAGGCGGCGCATCGGCGATCCGCCGATCAGCGATCGGCCGTCGCCGCTGCAGCGGGTCCCGGCATCGAGGCGGATGCCGAACCCCGGCGGCAGCAGGCCGGTCTCGGGGCTCAGAGCGCCACCGCCGGTTGCCGAGCCGCCGGACACGAGGGAGGAACCATGAGCCGAACGACCGGACTCGATCCGAAGGCACCGCCGGCTGCCGGCACGGTCGTCCCGCCCGGGGAGGCGGCGGCCGATCCGGGCGACGAGTCCGGCGTCGAGGAGGAGCTGCTGATCGAGGAGATCTCGATCGACGGCATGTGCGGAGTGTATTGATCCCGCTCGCACGGGTCCGCCCGAACGCCCCTTCGGGCCGGGTTCCGGGGGAGTTGTGCCGGTCGCTCTGATCACCGGCGCGGCCCGCGGCATCGGGGCGGCGGCTGCCGGGACGTTGGCGGCGCAGGGCTGGGATCTCGTGCTCACCGACATTTGCGGCGACGATCCGGCGGTCGGCTACCCCCTGGCCGGCAGGGACGACCTGACGGCGACCGCCGAGCGTTGCGGCGGGGAGGCGGTCGTCGGCGACGTGCGCGCAGCAGCGGACCTGCAGCGGGCTGTGGAGGTGGCCATAGAGCGGTTCGGACGCCTCGACGCCGCCGTGGCCGTGGCCGGGGTACTGGTGCCCGCGCCCCACGCCTGGGAGATGCCCGAGGACCACTGGCATGCCCAACTCGACACGAACCTCACCGGAGTCTTCAACCTGGCCCGCGCCGCCGTTCCGGCGCTGCTCGCCGCACCGGAACCCCGTTCGGGTCGATTCGTGGCGGTCTCCTCGGCGGCGGCGCTGAAGGCGACGCCCCGCCTCGCCGCCTACAGCGCCTCCAAGGCGGGAGTCATCGGTCTCGTGCGCGGGCTGGCCGCCGACCTGGCCGGCACGGGAATCACCGCCAACACGGTCCTGCCGGGCTCCACGGATACGACCGTCCTCGACTACAGCGCCGAGGTCTACGGCCTCGACAACCCCGACCGGTTCGCCGACCACCACGTGGACCGTCGCATCGTCGATCCCGGAGAGGTGGCCGCCGTCGTGGCGTGGCTCTGCTCGCCGGCCTCCAGCGCCCTGACCGGCGCCGTCGTTCCTGCCGATGCGGGCATGACCGCCCGCTAGAGGACGACGCCCGGTCCCACCGCCTCGGCGTCATTCCGACGGAGGCCGGAATCCATCCTGCAGAGATGCGACCTGGGTCTGCCGATGCGCACTGGAGGACTGAGGGCGCCACCGGCCCCTGAGGGATCGCCGCGTAATATCTGGTCGTGAGCACGGTCGTCTCGCGCCTCTCCCGACCGGCTGCGGTGGCGTGGGCTCGGCGGCTGAACCGGCTGACCATCAGCTGGAACGCCATCGAGGGCGTGGCTGTGATCATTGTCGGGATCCGGGCCAGCTCGATCAGCCTCATCGGCTGGGGTTTCGACTCGTTCGTCGAGCTGGTGGCGGGGCTCGTTCTGGCGTGGCGCCTGCGGCTGGAGGGCGGCGACGCCGACACCCGGCACGCGGCGGATCGGCGCGCTCAGCGTCTCATCGCGGCCTGCTTCGCCGTGCTCGCCGCCTACGTGCTGGCCGAGTCGCTGCGCGACCTCATCTCCGGCGACCCGCCCGACGGTTCGATCCTGGGCATCGCCCTGGCGGCCCTGTCGCTGGTGGTGATGCCGATCCTGGCGCGCCTGAAGCTGCAGTTGGCGGTGGTGCTCGGATCCCAGGCGGTGCAGGCCGAGGCGGCCCAGACGACCCTGTGCGCGCTGCTCTCGGGCGCGGTCTTGATCGGGCTGGGAGCGAACGTGCTCTTCGGTTGGTGGTGGGCCGACCCCTCCGCAGGTCTCTTCATCGCCGTCGCCGCCGCCTACACCGCGGTCCGCATGTGGCGAGCCGACTCGCTCGCCGACACCTGCTGCGACGTGCCCCTGACCGACCTGGCCGATGACGCACGCGACGCGCCGGACAGTAGGCCCGGGTAGCTCCGAACGATCCTGAGCATCCCACCCACGCCGCCCTAGAGTGCCCGGGTGAGCGAATCTCCGGCTGCCGCGCCGGGCGGCCGAACCCTCGCCGGCCGCAGCGAACTCTCTCTGGGCATCGCCGGCACGACTCTGGCGGTCACCGCCTGGGGCGCCTCGAGCGTGGTCGCCAAGATCATCGACATGGGCGCCCTGGCGCTCATCTCCTACCGCTTTCTGCTGTTCGCGATCGTGACGACCGCCGTGCTGGCGGCGCGGCGAATGCCGATCACACGCGCTCACATGCGCCACTCGGTTTGGGGCGGCGTGACTCTCGGGATCGACGCGGGCCTCTTCTTCACCGCCGTGAAGTTCACGACCGTCGCCAACGCCACCATCATCAACGCCCTGCAGGTCGTCATCGTGTCCTTCGTGTCGGCCCGCCTGTACGGCGAGCGCATGCCGCGTCGAGACATCGGATACGCGGCGCTGGCCATGGTCGGTGTTGCCGTCGTTGCATTCGAGTCGGCGAGCAGCGACAGCTGGTCCCTCGGGGGCGATCTGGCCGCCATCGGCGCCCTGTTCGGGTGGTCGGCCTACTTCATCGCCACCCGGCACGCTCGGGACAAGGTGGACGCACAGCAATACACCGTGTGTGTCGCCATCTACGTTGGGCTGATCAACCTGCCGCTGGCGGCCATCTTCGGTCAGGACCTTTCCTGGCCGACCGGCGAGAGTTGGATGTGGCTGGTGGTGATGGCGTTCGGCTCGGGCGTCCTCGGCCACACCGTCATGAACTGGTCGCTGCGGCACGTCCCCCTGTGGTTGGCGTCGACACTGACTCTGATGATCCCGGTGGTGGCGTCGGGGCTGGCCTGGGTGATCTTCGATGAGGCCCTGTCGGTCCTGCAGATGGTGGCGATGGCAGTGGTCGTGGCGGCATTGGCCAAGATCGTGCGCCAGCAGTCACGGCCCCGGATCGGCGGGGTGCCCGCGGCCGAGTCCGGTCCGGCCGCCGCCGCGGAGCCTCTCGAGGAGGGGCGCTAGCGGGACTGCCGCTCAGCCCGGCAGCGTCAGGCGGGCCCGGCGATCCAGCGTGTCGAGGTCGTTGCTCTGCAGCAGCGAGCGCGACAGCGTCCAGATGTCGTCGCCGATGATCAGCGAGCGCTCGATGCGCTCCGCGTCGCCACGTTCGTGCGGCCAGCAGAGTTGGATCCGATCCTCGTCGCCCACCTCGATTCCGAGGTCCTCGGTGTCGATGTCCCAGTTGCGAGCAGCCGCCGCCGGTACCGTCTCGCAGTCGTAGCCGACGGGGTTGCCGACCTGGCCGGGCGTGCAGACCAGCAGCAGCGGGATCTCCCAGCCCTGCTCGACGGCCCCGCTGTCGAACTCGTGGTAGCAGTCGGTCGCGAAGGCGAAGTCCTCGGTGCTGTGGGTGATGAGCCCCTGGTAGTCGAGGCCCTCCTCGGCGGTCACCTCGAAGACGGCGGCGCCGCTGGGCACCTCGTTGCGCCACGACGACACGGGCACGATCATGAGTTGCTCCGGTGCCCACCACAGGAAGGCCCGGTGATCCCATTCCACGCCGCTCTCGGCGCCGGCCAGCGTCCACGTGTCGATCTCGGCGGGCTTGGCCGGGTCGGACACGTCGAAGAGCGACGCCTTGAATCCCCGGATGCGACCGGTGTCGTCTGCGTCGCGGCCGATGCCGACGAGGAGTCCGTCACCGACGGGGTGCAGGTACGCCGAGTAACCCGGGATCTTCAACTCGCCCAGCACGGCCGGCGCCGTGGGGTCGGCGAGGTCCACGACATAAAGCGGATCCACCTGGCGGAACGTCACCACGTAGGCCCGGTCGCCGATGTAGCGCACGGAGTAGATCCGCTCGCCGCGCCCCATGTCGCCGACGCTGCCGACGACCGCCAGGACCTCGTCCTTCTGGGTGAGGGCGAAGATCAGGCTCTCGCTCTGCCGGTCGGCACTCCACGGCGAGCCGTTCGTCACGGCCGCGAACAGGTGCCCGTCATGCTCGTGCAGCGAGAACTGGTTGAGCAGGTGGCCCTTCACCGACCCGGAGGCCTCGTAGACGGCGGGACCGTCGGGGGTGAGCGAGAACTTGTGGATCGAGGTGCGGTAGCGGTTGTCGATGTCCCGTCGCCAGCCGATGTCGTCGAAGAACGGCTGCGGCAACCACCGGTTCGTTGCCACGTACAGGTTCTCGTGGCTGGCGTAGATCGTCTCGCCGGCGGCGAACGTGGCGGCGCCGTCGCCGAGCGTCAGGGGCTCGTCGAGGTCGAAGGTCAGCACGCTCAGCGACCCGAAGCCGGAGAACTGCGACGGCACGTACACCCGGTCGCACGCCAGGATCCGGCCCTCCTCGGTGACTGTTCCCTCTGAGGAGACCACCCGGTAGTCGGGCAGCCAGTCCTCGAGGGTGCTCTCCGCCACGACCCTGCGGTTGGCGTGTCTGGCGATTATCTCGCCCCAGGGGTTCCGCGGGTACACGAACCCCAACTCGCCCGGGTACGAGACCAGGACGACCCGGGCCGTACCGTCGACGGCCCGCGAGCTCACGTAGCGGCCCTCGGTCTGCAGGCTGCGGCCCCGTCGGGGGGTGCCGTCCAGGAGGATCTCGTCGATGATCACGATGTCGCGGCTGTAGCCGCCGAAGCGGTCGTCGGCGGACAGCGGCCGGATGGTGCCGTAGTGGTTGTTGATGAGCAGCACCCGGTCGCCGTGCAGCAGCAGTTCGCCGCCCCAGCGCTCACCGAGCAGCACCCGACCGGTGATGGTCGGCTCGGCGCCGGTGACGTCGATCACGGTGAGGGTGCCGTTGCGCACCGTGATGATGCGGTCGCCGTCGGTCTTGATGATGTCGGGCTCGTCGACGCCGATCACCTGCACGTTCGTGCCGGAGAAGTCGGGTCCGCCGGCGCCGCCGCCACCGTCATCGCTGCCCGAGACGGCTGCGGGAGCGGCGGCAGCACTCTCGGCCGCGGCGAAGTCGGCGGCCTCCTCCGCTGCCACGGCGCGGGCTCCGAAGAAGGGCCCGAACCGGTCGCCGTCCAGCCCGTAGGGACCCACCCGGCTCATCGCCGCGGCCCGGATGTGCGCCAGCAGGGCATCGCAGTCGTCGAAGTTCTCGAGCGTCGAGGCGAACCCCGCGTCGCCCGGCGTGCTGTCCGTCGTCGCCGTGGTGGTCGCGGCCTCGGTGGGGGTCTCCTCGCCGTTGTCGATCCCGGCGCATTCGGTCATGGGAAGGATCACGGCCAGGATGCCGGCGATCAGTGAGCGCATTGCGAGTTCTCCTTGTCATCCCGACGCTACTCCGAAGGTCGGGCCTCGAGGCCCACCCGGAAGGTTCCACGGGACATCGGTTGTGGCCGCATCGGTTGCGGCCTGTCACAGAGTTGGACGTTCCGGGGCCCGGATAAGTTCCCGGCCTGACGTCCGAGCCCTGGCGGCGTCGATTCTCTGCTGCCGGCTCTCGATGATCCGATTCGGGTCGTCCCGATCCGGAAGGCATCGGGTTGCCGGTGCGCAGCGGGTTGCCGGTGCGCAGCGGGTCGCGTATCCTCGGGAATCCGCCGCGGGGTGGAGCAGTCTGGTAGCTCGTCGGGCTCATAACCCGAAGGTCGGAGGTTCAAATCCTCCCCCCGCCACTAGACCCCCCAGGTCAGAGCGCCGCTCTGGTCTGGGGTTTGTTGTTGGGCAAGCAGAGTTCTACCCGAATTCCTACCCGAACTTGTGTGTTGTTCCGTCGGTTGCCTGTTGGCTGTCGGTCACGGCTGTGGCGCGGGCCTTGTCACGGGCCGAGCGCGCTGATGGGAGTGACGGCTACTCCGTCGGGGCGGGTGTACGCGTAGTTGCCGAACGCGGTCACGACGATTAGGCCGGCCGGCTCGCCCACCGCGGCGGTGTCGACCCTGTCACGCAACTTGAGGAGGTTGTGGGCGGCGGCGTCGATGGCCGTGTCTCCGCCGAGTTTCGCCTCGGCGGCCAGCCATTGGCCGGCGGCGGTCTCGATAACGGCATCGACTTCCAGCCCGGTGTTGTCGCGGTAGTGGTAGACCCCGGCGTCGAGCGCGTCGGCGTAGACCCGCAGGTCCCGCACCACGAGCGACTCGAACAGCAGCCCGAGGAGTTCCAAGTCCCGCTCGAGGCGCTGGGGCCCGGCGCGGAGCGCGGCCACTGCCAGTGACGGATCAACGAAGTGGCGCTTGACGGACCGCCTGAGCCTTGACCGGGATCTCAGCCGGGCCGACCATGCCGGCTGGTCCTCGACCACGAAGACCCGCTCGAGGGCGTCGATGTAGGCGCGGACGGTGTCGCGGTGCAGCGGCCGCTCGCCACCCGCATCGGCAGCCAGCGTGGCATGGGAGGCCTCAGTGGCGGTGTTGCGGGCCAACGACCGCAGCAAACGGCGCATCCCGACCGGATCACGCCGCGGTCCGCCCGAATAGTCCACATCGGCGCGGTGGATCTCGTCGAGGTAGTCGCGCCCGTACTGCTGGGCGGCGGCAATGCTCGTGTCGATGTTGGCCGGCCATCCGCCTCGGCACAGCACCTCGGTCACATCGGTGAGGCTCGCCTGGCGGGCGGGGCCCGCCACTCTGGTTGCCGACAGCAGGCCGCGCAGTGAGATCGCGCCGTTGGAGTGGCCAGTCTCGAACAACGTCATCGGCCGGAGCCGGATCCTGGAGATACGCCCCGCGCCGGTGTGGCGCGTGGCGTCGTCGGCGGGCACGGCCGACCCGGTGAGTATGAACTGTCCCGGTCGGCGCCGCTCGTCGCTGGCGCGGCGAACATGGTTCCAAACAGACGGGGCATGCTGCCACTCGTCGAGGAGCCTCGGCTCGGGCCCTTCGATGACCGCCTCTGGGTCGAGTTCGGCCAGGGCGCGTGCGTGGCTGTCCACATCGAAGCGCACTTCGCTGCGGGCCTGGCGGCGCGCAGAGGCTGTCTTACCCGATCCGCGGGCCCCCTCGATCACCACCGCCGGAACGGCCTGCAACCGGGCGGCCAGAAGGCTGTCGACGATCCTGGCTCGGTATTCCACAGGCGAGACGGTAGCGCTTCAATCAGCAGTCTGCACCATTTCTGATAAGCAATTTGCAATTATCTCGATCAGCGCAATGCAACACTCCGGCTGGGAACCCAACTCCTCGCATTCTTCCTACCGTCACACGGGTACCGGAACTTGACAAGACGATGCGGTAACCACGGATGTTAGGTTCCGCCGGCAATGGACGCATCCCGGAAGATGCCGCCCTGGGTCAAGAAGGCGATCATCTGGTTCTGGCTCGGCGGGCTGGGAGCCTTCTACGCCATCGGCGTCCTCCGAGCCGTCAGCACCCTCGTCGTCCTCGTCGTCATCTCCCTGTTCCTGTCGTTCGCCATCGAACCGGCCGTGAACCGCATGGAGACCCGCGGCATCCGACGTGGGATCGGCACCGGCATCGTGTTCGTCGTGATCGTCGCCCTCGTCAGCGTGTTCGGCGCCGTCGTCGGCGTCGCGCTCGCCACGCAGATCACCGAACTCGTCGACGAGGCGCCCGGCTACATCGACGACCTGCAGACGTGGCTGAACGACACCGTCGGGCTCGACATCGACCTCGCGGCGATTCAGGACGAGTTCGTGTCCGGCGGCGGTCTGCAGGACATGGCGACCAGCCTCGCCGATGATGTGGTCGCTGTCGGCACCACGGTGGTGAGCGTGTTCCTGCACGTGTTCACCGTGGCGCTGTTCACGTTCTACCTCGTCGTGGAGGGGCCGAAGCTGCGCCGGTCGCTGGCGGGGCTGCTGAGCGAGCGCCGGGCCGCGGTCGTGATCGACGTGTGGGCGCTGGCGATGGACAAGACCGGCGGCTACATCTACTCCCGGGGCCTCCTCGCCGCGGTGTCGACGGCGGTGCACTGGGGGGCGTTCACGCTGCTGGGCGTGCCGTCGCCGCTGGCGTTGGCCCTGTGGATGGGGGTGGTGTCGCAGTTCATTCCCGGCATCGGCGCGCTCGTCGGAGCGGTGCCGGCCGTTGCCTTCTCGTTGTTGGACGACGCCAGGACGGGCCTGTGGGCCCTCCTCGTGATCGCCGCCTACCAGATGATCGAGAACTACGTGCTCGCGCCTCGCATCACCGCTCGCACCATGAGCGTTCACGCGGTGTTGGCGATTGGGGCCGTGATCGCGGGATCAGCGTTGTTGGGCATCGTGGGGGCGGTGCTGTCGGTGCCGGTCGCGGCGACGGCGCAGGCGTTCATCTCAAGTTGGCGGGCGGAGCGAGCCGAAGCCGCGAGACCGGACGATCCGCCGTCGCAGGAACCCGACCAAGCGCATGGGTAGGTCTGTGTGAACCTTCACTGTTTCACGCAGGCTGTGGTGTGTCCCGGATTTTGCGCAGCCAGCTTGCTCGACTTCGGGCGGTGGTGAAATGGGCGTCGGGTGCACGCGGTCGGTAGACCTGGCTCGGTTCGTGTCGAACCGGTGCCAAACACTGATCTGGCCGGCCCCCGGGGGTTGGCGCACCGCCGGGGCCGCCTCTGTTGGTGCGTATACTAGTACGCAGCTAGAAGGTGCGTCAATTCATACGCAGCCTGTGACAGGATGCGGGCGTGGGGCGTCGCGTCGATGTTGATGAACTCGTGGGCGCTGCCGAGATCGCCGCGCGACTCGGCGTCAAGCGCCTCCAGGTCGTCCATGACTGGCGTCGGCGCCATGGCGAGTTCCCGCGGCCGGTCGTGACGGTCTCCCGGACGCTCGTCTGGTACTGGCCGGATGTGCAGCGATGGGCAGTCCGGACCGGACGCCTTGACGGCGAAGAGAAGCCGAGTGTCACACGGATGAGAGACGATGGAAGACCTCGCGCGGACGGTCCCCCCGAGAACATCTGAAGGGGAGTATCGATGAAGACGATGAGTGCTGCGCCAGTTGAACTGGCCAAGGACTTTGATGGCCTTCACCAGCTTCTCTACACGCGCGGAGGCATACGCCCCTCCAACGCTGCGGTTGAGGAACTGACGAAGTTGCTTCTGCTGAGGATCGCGGCCGAACGCGAGCCGGACGCCGATGTGCAGGACTTCGGCAACCTAGCGGGCGTTCTGGACCGCGTCCGACTCGGCGGAGGCGACAGCGTCCAATTGGCCAAGTCAGCATTCCGGGTGGCCAACAGCCTGCCTTCGCTGGGCGCCCGGTTGCCAAGCGGGGGGGTGCAGCCGGTCTGGCCTGTGGATGAACCCCTTCGGATTTCGAGAGAAGACGTGCTCGCGGAGGCTATGCGCATCCTGAGCGACATCGAACTCGGGGCTGTTGGAGCGTACGACCCCTTGGGTACGGCATTCGATGTCTTCCTGCGCGGCAGATACGAGCACGCGGGAGGCCTGGGGACCTACCTCACCCCCGAGGGTGTCGTCGATCTCATGGTGGGGGTCGGTTTCGAGCTTCTTGCGGCTGTTGAACTCGTGCACGACCAATCAACTCTGATTGGTGACCCGTGCTGCGGCAGTGGCCGCTTCCTCGTCGGCCTGCTTCACGAGGCTCGACGGCGCGGGCTCGACGAGCATTGGCTCGAGAGCGGTGGCCCTCTGTTCGGTGCGGACCAATCCGCATCGTCGGTGGCAATGGCGCGGGTGAACCTGATGGCGGCAGGGATCTGTACTCCGCGAGTCTTTGTGGTGGGCGACTCGATCACGGATCAGCACGTCTCGCAGCGATCCGGCAGGTTCTCCTTGATCTTGACCAATCCCCCGTTCGGGGACAAGAAGTACGACTCCGCAGAAGGAATCGAGCGCGCAGCGAACTACCTTCCAAGCCTGGCGGGGTCCCCGCGGGTGGACCCGGCACTCGCCTTCGTAGCCCGCTGTATCGAGCTTCTCGCGCCCGGTGGTGTGGCGGGGATCATTCTGCCCGACGGCGTGGGCGACGGCCGAGCGATGCGGGAACTACTTCTGGCCAGGTCGCGGCTGGACCTACCGCTGGGCGTGGAAGGGGTGATCAGCCTTCCTTCAGCCACGTTCGCCCCTGCCGGAACCACTGCGAAGACCAGCGTGACGTTTCTCCGCAAGGCCGCTACTGAGCCCAAGAAGTATGTGTTCCTCGCGCGAGCCGATCACGTTGGATTTGTCATGAGCAAGGGCTCGCCGGCTCACGATCCGCGCGGGGACGATCTTCCCGGGATCACTGCGGAGATCAGACGACTCATAGCCGGCCCAACCTCCTGGCAACCGTCCAAGCGAGTCGCCAGGAGGCGGTTCGCCGAGTTGAGCAGCCTCGATGCCTCGACTCTCGACGAGGGGGCGGAGGCAGCTCGTGCCGAGCTCAAGGACGCGGGGGGATTCGAAGCGCGGACGATTCTTCACTTCAACGGAAAGCGTCGCGCACGAATTGCTGGCGGCCTACCGTTCGTGTCGGTCCTTCACGTGGACGAGCTTGGCGCAGTCGAGTGGGATCTCGCGTGGACGCACCGGCCAGTGACCCCAGGCCAACTAGCAGAGCCCGGAGAGTTACTCGTCTCGTTGCTCAATCCGCGCAAGTTCAGGGCAGCAGTCGTTCCAGCTGAGGTTGGGCAAGTCCAGTGCTCGGCGGAGTTTGGGGTGTTCCGGCCAGATCTCGATCCCTACGCGGCGCTGGTACTGCTCCAGCACCCACTTGTCCATCGTCAGATCGCGCCGCTTGGCCGAGGTACCTCGAGTTCACGCCGCCGAATCGATGCCGAGGACGTGCTCTCTCTCATGCTCCCGCCATTCGACGACTCATGGGTGTCACGCGCAGGGGAGGCTGCGCAGGATCACTTCGAGCACATGACGAGTGCGAGAAGAGGCTTACGTGATCTCTACGTCGAGTTGTTGGGGACGGATTCGCCGCTGCGAGTGCGTCGGCCGCAAGGACTGCAGGACGAGGCTCCAACGCGACGCCGGCTCCCGCCGAGCCCCGCCGGCAGCTACGGCACCGAGCAGTTGCCTGGATTCGGGTCCCAGTGTTCAACCTCGAGATAGTCGACGCCCTCGATGTCCAGTTGGATCGCACGGAACGCGAGGGGAAGTACGACGTTGCCGCAGTTGTTCCTCGCGACATCGGAGTTGGACCAGCACGGTGGGTGGAGTTGGAAGTTCCCGGAACTTGACGTGCCCGCCCATGTTCTGACTGTGTTGCAGAAGACCTCATCGTTGGTGGGCTCGACTCTCCATACCCGAACTCGAACCGGGAAGTCGTTGCCCTTCTCCAGGGTGTCGAACAGCCCGAAGTAGATCGCGGGGTTCGTGAGGTAGGTCTTCACCGCGTCCTCGCTGTCAAGCTTGTTGTTCCAGCGCGGCGTGTCGACCCCGCCAAGCGTGCTCGCGATCTTGATCTCGGAACCGTCGGCGAGGTCTGCCCCCTTCCCCCGGCTGCCCCGACCACGGCCCGGCTTACCGGAGACCAGGCTCACGAGGTGCTGGCCGAGGTAGCCGGAGTCGATTTGAGCTGACTGACCGGTGATGTGCTGCCAGCGCACCAACTGGCGGTACTGGCCGATGACGGCATCCTCGATGAAGGACTTCGCGAGTCCACGACGGACGTGCTCGCCGAGCTCTCCTACGGACGGCTCGAGATCCACGGATCGAATCTACGGCACCTGTGCTCCATTCATGTCAAACCGGTGTCAAACGAACCGAGCGAGACACGATGGACAGGCAGCTACGCGACTGGATGAGATCTCTGGTAACCCGCAAAGACTCTGGTTCACTCGGCTCGGCCGAGAGCTGCTCGGACGGCGGTTCCTAACTCATAACTCGCAGGTCGGAGGTCCAAATCCTCCCCCCGCTACTGAGAAACCCAGGTCAGGGCACTTGCTCCGGCCTGGGACTCGTTGTTATGGGGGCGGACTTCCCGCGGATCCTCCAACGGACGGTCGCCGTGGGCGTCGTGCCGGGCGCGGCGTCTTGCGCTTCGCCAGTGCTGAGTGCGTGAGCACCTCTCGCGAGCTGTGGCGGGGGCGGAAGCCGTGCTCGCGTGCCAGCTTCTCGTTGCTGGCAACCCATGGCCATCGCAGCAGGGCGAGGCCGCAGGGGGGAGCGTCGCTCTGCAGGCGCAGCGTCCAGGCGACCTGGGACAACGCGGCAAGCACGGGCGCCGGCAGGACGACCGGCCGCCGCCCGGCCACCCGGGCGATCTCGCTGTAGGCGACGGTGCCCTCGCCGGTCACGTTGTAGACGCCGCGGACACGCTCCCGCAGGCACAGCACGAGCGCCTCCCGGAGGTCGTCCTCGTGGAGGAACTGCATCAGCGGGTCCGCGCCCCGAATCCTCACCGACGACAGCTTGCGGAAGGTCCGGGTGTTGAAGCTCTCACCGCGGGGGCCCATGATCCCGCAGGCGCGCAGCACCGTGACGCAGGTGTCGGGGTTGTCCGCCGCGTAAGCCTCCAGCATCAGCTCGGTTTCCGCCTTGTCCTCGGCGTAGTGGAAACCGTGCACCGGCCGCAGCGGCGACTCCTCCGTATACGGCTGCGGGTCCCCCGGGCGGGGGCCGTAGACCGTGGTGCTGCTGAGGTACATGACGTGGCGCACGCCGGCCTCCCGGCAGTCTCGCAACACCTGCTCCGTGCCGTCGACGTTCACCCGGCGCGAGGCCTCGCGATCATGCCCGGGACGCAGCACGAAGGCCAGGTGGACGACAGCGTCGACGCCGTAGCGGCGCAGGATGTCGGCAGTGGGTTGCTGGATGCCCTGCTGGAACGCCACGACCTTCGGGTGGTCGGTGTCCACCGGGAGAATGTCGAGAGCCACGATGTGCTCCACGTCGTCGGATGCCGCCAGCCGCGCCACGAGTCCCGCCCCCACGAAACCGGCTGCACCGGTCACGGCGACACGCAGGCCGCTAGCCATTTCTCACGTCGCTGGTGAGATCAGGAGGCAACACGCCGACGTCCCGCGCCTCGGAACGACAGGTCGACAGTGTGCGATCTCGTCGCCGGCGCCACGCCCAACGGTGTGTCGAGCACGCCGACACGCTAGTGCCCGCCCTCAACCGGACGGATCCTCCCGGCCGCCGAACATGAGTCCTGGTCGCGCTGATACCGCGAAAGTTCCGACGATTCATGGGAACTGATCGACGAATCAGCCTGCTACAAGTGGAACCACCAAGAGAAAGGGGTGTCCGCTCACATCTCACAAGCGAAGTGCTCGGAGGTTCACAATGGCAATCGAACAAGCCAGACCGAAACAGAGGACCCGACCACTGGCCCCGGCGTTCGGAGCCCCCCTCGCCGCCGCCGCCGTGCTCACCCTGCTGGCCATCGGCCTCGTGCTCTCCGGGCCGGTCCGTGCAGATCACAACGAGCTGTATGTCGTGTGCCCCGAACCGATCTCCGAAGGCGAGACCGATCACATGCAGGTCACCTACCCCGGCTACCGGGGCATCGGGGTGACCGTCTTCACCTATCAGGGCAGCTACACCGCGGACGGCAGCGACTTCGTCTCCTACAACCGGGTGAAGATGAAGGGCGACTCCGACAGCGACACGCTCTGGATTCCGGCGATCACCGTAGAGGACTCCCGGTCCGAGCACGATGAGACCTTCGCCCTCGGCTTCTGGGTCTCGGCCATGTGGCACGGCTGCGTGGTCACCATCGACGATGACGACACTCTCCGGATCACGGGTGTGGACATCGCCTCGGAGCCGGCCGAGGGGGACACCTACCGCGCCGGTGAGAGCATCGACCTCACCCTGACGCTGGACAGGGACGTGGACGTGACGGGAGAGCTCGGGATGAGCCTCTACGTGGGCGATGGGAACGACCACTCCCAGCGCAAAGCAGCGTACGCCGCCGGCTCCGGCGGCCGCTCCCTGACGTTCAGCTATCCCGTGGCGGTGACCGACCTCGACACCGACGGCCTCAGCGTCAGCCCCGCAGCGCTGGACGACGACGGCAACCCGGCCTACGGATTCCAGGGATCGGGGAAGATCGTGGCGGCAGGCACCGACGTGCCCATCGACTACACACACGACGGGATCCGGCACGCCGAGGACCACAGGATCGACGGGCGCCCCCACGTCGAGAGCGTCCGGGTCACCTCGGCGCCACCCGGCGGCTGGGACGCCTATCGCGCCAACCAGATCATCGAGGTCGAGATGCGGTTCAACACCGAGGTGGTGGTGGAGGGCACCGTTCACGCCGGCCTCTACGTCGGGCTCGATGGCGAGAACACGGCGGCGGCCGCGAGACCGGCCGGATACCGCAGCGGCTCGGGCACCGACACGCTGACCTTCGGCTACTCCGTGCGACCGGGCGACATGGACGCCAGGGGCATCGTGATAGCCGCCGGCGGCCCCGACACCGGTCTCGGCGGCAGCGGCACGATCAAAGCCGAAGGCACAGACGTCGAGGTGAATCCGGGCTACGCCGGCACGGACCACCTCCCGGACCACACGGTCGACACGGAACCCCCGGCCGTCTCCTCGATCGACTTCGAGTCCCTCCCCGGCGATGGCGTGGCCTACGGAGCCGGCGAGTCCATCGTCGTGCGGGTGCGCTTCAGCGAGGCAGTGACGATCACCGGGGCGCCACAACTCGAACTGGACGTCGGCGGAACGCCGCGCCGCGCCACGCTCCGCTCCGAGGCGACCGGGGAAGCAGCCGCACCCCAGCGAGCATTCAGCGAAACAGCGGTCTTCCAGTACGAGGTCGCCGACGGCGACACCGACACCGACGGCGTCGGCATCGACGCCAACAGCCTGCGGCTGAACGGAGGCGACATCCGTGACAGCGCCGGCAACGCGGCAGGCCTCTCCCACGACGCCGTCGCAGCCGACCCGACCCAGCAGGTGAACACCCTTGCTCAGGCCGGTGCCGAATGAGAGCCTCGCGGTCCGGTGTTCCCCCACGCTGCCGGCGCCCCTCGCATGGCGCCGACAACGTGGCCGCGGGACGCGGCGTCGGGGAGCGGTGGGTTGGCGCCGCATGCCTCAGGCGGCCGCCCGACCGCAAACCCGCCAGCTGAGTCGGTGGGCGAGTGATGCATAGCGTAATCCATATGGAGTAGAATGAAGTGAGGAGTTCACCATTGAATCAGTGGCGAGCGGGCGCCATCAGGCGCCTGTCAGGCTCGCAGTTCGCAAGATCGCAGGGGGGTGACCCAGGCTCACCATACCCAACTCACCCCCCTGCACCCTCGCCGGTGACCGCCCGATCGAGAGCGACGCCGGCAGCCGAGCACGCCACCCGGTCCCGAAATCCGGTGCCCAGGACGTGGTCGAGTGACGGTGTTCGCCGATCAGACTCGGTTAGGCTTGTGAGCGGTGAGCCAATTGGGACCTTCGGCGAGTGTTTTTCCGCATCGACTTGACGGGGTGTTGTCTTGAGTGATGACCGTCTCCGGGCGGAGAACGACACGCTGCGGGCGCGTCTGGCCGGCCTCACCGAGGCCATCCTCCGCATCAGCGGGGATCTGGATCTGGACGCCGTCCTGCAGGAGATCGTGGACAGCGCCCGATCGCTGACGGACTCCGCCTATGGCGCCATCAGCACCATGGATGATGCGGGCGAACTGCAGGACCTGCTCATCTCCGGCATGACGCAGGAGGAACTGCGGGAACTCGTCACGGTCGCCGAGGGGAAGGCCCTGCTCGACTACCTGACCGGTTTCGAGGACACTCTCAGGACCGCCGACCTCGCCGCCCATACGAGGTCGGTCGGGTTCCCCGACGGCTACCTGCCGGTCACGACGTTCCTGGGAACGCGTATCCGCGACGGGGACAGGCACATCGGCAACATCTACATCAGCGTGAAGGAAGGCGGACTCGACTTCACCGAAGAGGACGAGGAGACCCTCGAGATGTTCGCCCGCCAGGCGGCGATGGCGATCACCAACGCGCGCCGCTACCGCGACGAGCAACTGGCCAAGGCCGATCTCGAGGCGCTGATCAACACGTCGCCGGTGGGCGTCCTGGTCTTCGACTCGCAGGCGCAGTCCGTGGTTCAGCTCAACCGGGAGGCGGCCCGCCTCGTCGCCTGCGACAGCGAACGCGACCTCGTTCTCGACCATTTCCTGCAGACGACGACCTTCCGGCGGATGGACGGGCGGGAGATTCCCCGCGAGCAGTTGCCGATGGAGCGCGCCAGGCGCACCGGCGAGACGGTGCGCGCCGAGGAGGTCGTCATCGACCGCCCGGACGGGGTGAGCGTCTCGACCCTCGTCAACGCGACGCCGATCCGCGACGACGACGGCGCGATCGTGTCGGTCGTCGTCACGATCCAGGACATCACACCGCTGGAGGAGTTGGAGCGCCAGCGCGCCGAGTATCTCGGCATGGTCAGCCACGAGTTGAGAGGGCCGCTGACGGCGATCAAGGGATCCGCCGCCACGGTGCGAAGCGCCGCGGCACCGCTGGATCCGGCGGAGGTGCGCCAGTTCTTCCGCATCATCGAGGAGCAGGCCGACCACATGCGCGACCTGATCAACGACCTTCTCGACTGGAGCCGGATCGAGGCGGGCAACCTGTCGATGGCCATCGCACCGACCGACCTCGCGACACTCCTCGACAGGGCCCGGGACTCCTTCCTGAGCGGAGGGCACCGCAACAGCATCGCGGTCGACCTGATGCCGGATCTGCCCCGCGTCGCAGCCGATGGCCAGCGCATCGTCCAGGTCCTCCACAACCTGCTCTCCAACGCCTCCAGGAACTCGCACGATTGGTCCACGATCAGGATGGCGGTGTCGCTGGAGGGAGCAGCGGTCTCGGTCTCGGTCATCGACGAGGGTGCCGGCATCGCCGCGGACCGCCTGCAACTGCTGTTCAGCAAGTTCTCCGGCCAGGGCGGCGACGGCGGCCGGCGGATCGGCGGGCACGGCCTCGGCCTGGCGATCAGCAAGGGCATCGTCGAGGCACACGGGGGCCGGATCTGGGCCGAGAGCGACGGCGAGGGCCACGGCGCTCGTTTCACGTTCACCCTGCCGGTGGCCGAGGACTCCGCTGCAGCCGCGGCCCGTCCGGACGAGAGCCCCGGCGAGCCGGCGAGGGCGCCCACGAAGCTCGAGCGCATCCTCCTCGTCGACGACGACCCGCAGACCCTCAGATACGTGCGCGGCGTACTCTCCGGAGCCGGCTACGAGACGATCCTCACCGACGACCCGGACGAGGTGGAACGGCTCCTCGAGGCGGAGAAGCCCGATCTCGTCCTGCTGGACCTGGTGCTGCCCGGCACCGACGGATTCGAGCTGCTCAAGCGCATCCCGGGCGCTCGGGGAGCGCCGGTCATCTTCCTGTCGGGGCGCGGCGGCGACCAGTACATCGGCAAGGCCTTCGAGATGGGAGCCGCCGACTACGTCGTCAAGCCCTTCTCGCCCACGGAACTCCTCGCCAGGATCAAGGCGGCCCTGCAGCGCCGCGCGGTCGCCCGGCAGACCGCGCCGTACCTGCTGGGCGATCTGGCGATCAACTACGTCGACCGCAGCGTGACGGTGGCGGGCCGCCCGGTCCGACTCACCCCGACCGAGTACAAGCTCCTCCACGAACTCGCCGCCAACGCCGGCCGCGCCCTCAGCTACGACCAGTTGCTGGAACGACTCTGGGGCCCGGGCTACGAGGGCGACGCACAGCGGATCCGCACGTTCGTGAAGGACCTGCGCCGCAAGCTGGGCGACGACGCCCGCAAACCCACCTACATCATCACCGCTCCCGGCGTCGGCTACCGCCTCGCAACCGAATAGCGGACCGCCGGGCAGCCCCCGGACAGCCCAACTCTCACGTGTGAATGCCCCGTTGAGTTGATGCCCCGGCGTTGTAGCCGATCCCGGCCCCTCAACAGATCGACGACCCGTGCACTTTGGTGCAGGATCGCATCGGATATAGGGAATCCGCAATCATGTGCTGACCCGGACTGTGCCATGCCGGCTCATGATGTGTGGTCTCGTCGGCGTTAATCCCCCAACATAGAGCTTTCTACATATACAGTCGCCGGTGTGGGTGTCCTCGAGCGCATTCCTGCTGGTGGCGTTCCGCCTTGGTGGCTGGAACGGATCGGCCGGCCCGAGACCGCCCGAGTCCGAAGGGTGGGGCGGCGCTTCGCCGCTGCGCCCGACGCTGCAACGGCACCGGAGGTTCCGCAGATTCCGCAACCGTGGCCTGTGATCGTCGCCTGACTTGATCGGCGCGGCGGCTTCCTCGCTCACGATGCGGCGCTCCGTCGGCGTCGCCGGTCTCATCGTGCTCGCCGGCACGCTCCTGGTCACCGTCGGCGTCGCCGCGCAACAGGATCTGCCCGAGCTGAGCATCAGCCCCAAGAGCGTGGTGGTGAGCGAGGACACCGCGCGCGGGAAGGTCACCTTCATCGCGCGGCTCAACAGGACGACCAACGAGGATGTGACGTTCCGGTACGAGTTGGCCGGTGACAGCGGGGCGGAGCACCAGGCGCGGTCGGGTGAGGACTTCGCCTATGCGGGCGGCAACCCGGCGCGGGTCACCATCGCGGCCGGGCAGCGGAGCGCCACGATCGACGTGCAGATCATCGACGACGCCCTCGACGAGCCCGACGAGGGATTCGTCCTCCTACCGAACAGCCTGACGAACGCCGAGTTGAGCGACGGCATCGCCCACTACGACGAGAACGACGTCCTGCTGGGGCACTGGGTCGCCGGGACGATCCAAGACGACGACGAGCCGCCCGCCCCCGTCACCGTCAGCACGCCCAGCGCCGCCGAGAGTGCCGGCCGGTTGACGTTCGAGGTGGGGCTCACCGGGCAGGGAAGTGACACGGTCACCCTGACCTACGAGACGGTCGACGGCACCGCCACGGCGCCCGGCGACTACAGCTCCGCCAGCGGCACGCTGACGTTCGCGCCGGGGGACCCGCCGAAACCGGTGACGATCCAGCTCGAACGCGACGGTCTGGACGAGTCCGATGAGAACTTCGATCTGGTGGTGAAGAGTGCGGACGGGTCCGTCGAGCTGGGCAGGGGGACGGGCACGATCCTCGACGGCGACGGCGCCCCCCGGTTGCGGGTGAACGACGTCCTTGCCAGGGAGAATTCCCGGAGCGCGAGGTTCACCGTGACCCTGGAGCCGGTCAGCAGCGCCACCGTCACCGTGGACTACGAGACCGTGGACGGCACCGCCACCGCCGGCGACGACTACATCGCCACGAGCGGAACACTGACGTTCGCCCCCAGCGACAGCACCAGGACCGTCGACGTGGTCCTCGTCAGCGACTCGGTCGCCGAGGAGGACGAGACGTTCACGCTGGTGCTGAGCAAGCCGAGGCCGTCGACCGTCGAACTCGATGACGGCACCGGTCAGGCCACGATCACCGAGCGCAGCATCGGTCCCCGCAGGGGCGGTCCCATTGGCGGCGACGGCGACGGCGAGCGGGTGATCATCCAGCCGGCCCTCGCCCCGAGGATCGGGGGGTTCCTCGAGGACGTCGTGCTCGTGCTCGACCAGCCGCCGACGGAGGTGGATCTGGCGAGCCGGCTGGTGGGAACCATCGACAGCTATCGCGCCCTCGTCGCCGACCCCCGAATCGTCACCGCCGTGGTGTCCGGCTCCGGCCTGGCGCTGATCCCGGTGGCCCCGGGGGTCACCACCGTGTCGGTCAGCGCCACCAACAGCAGGGGCTCGGTGTTCCAGTCGTTCCGCGTCACGGTCATCGAACGCGTCACGGTCATCGGGGGCGCCGCCCCACAGATCCTGGCGTTCCTGCGTGACCGGGTACTGACCGTCGGCGACCCGCCGACGGTGCTGGACCTCGCGCCGATCTTCGGGGGCGCGGTCAACTCCTACCTCACGATCGCGGGTGATCCCCAGTTGGTGGAGGTGTTCATCAACGGGTCGAACCTCTCTCTGACCGGTCTGGCACCGGGTGTGACGACGCTGTCGGTCGCCGCAACGGGCCACGGCGGCGTGAGCCTGCAGACCTTCCGGGCCACCGTCCGGGCCACGCCCGCGCCGGGCGCGCCGCCGCCCGGTCCGCGGCAGGAGTTCCCCACCCACTGAGTTGCATAGGCAAGCTCCCGGCTGCCGTTCGGTGCCGTGCGACATTCGGTCTGTTGATCGCGGCGGCCATGATCCTGTGCTCGCCGGGTTCGGTACTGCCGCAGAATCCGACGCCCGTCTTCGATGCCGGCGCCGAATACCGGATCCTCACCCGCTACGGCTCGCCGACGGAGATCGAGTTGGCCGACTATCTGGCGGCGGGGGTGACCGGGATCACGTTCAGCTTGAAGTCCTGCGACGGTTCGCGGGCCGACTACTACGACAGCGCCACGGTCGCGAGCGGCAGGTTGGAACTCACCTCCAACACGTTGGGCCACGTCCACGGGACCAACACCCGAACCGAGACGGTGTGCACCGTCACCGGAACCCGCACCGACACGACCGCCGAGGACCGGGAGTTCAGCTTCTACACCGTCTCGGACCGCGTCCCGCCCGGCCTGCAGCCGGATGATCTGGCGGCGACCGGGGTGCGGGCCACCGCGGTGGACGTCCGGATCGACACGAGCGGCTCGGCGTCCAAGGCCGTCCGGCTGGCGTGGCGAGAGAGCGGCGGCCGCCCGACCTTCCGGGTCGCATCGGGCGTGGAGAGCGACACCACCATGACGATCCCGGATCTCGAACCGGAGACGACCTACGAGATCCGCGCCTATCTGATGACCTCCCAGGCCTTCGATCTGTACCGTGCCGGGAACGAGGGTTCACCGGGAACTCTGATTCCCGAGGGAAACCCCGACGCGAAGTGGATCAGCAACCTGTCCGGCGGCGGCCTCGGGAAGGGCCGGAGCATCACGGTCACCACGCCGGCCGCTGAGATCCGCCTGGTCACGGTGTTCTACGACCCCACGTCGTACACGGTGGCCGAGGGTGACACGACGACGGTGACCGTCAAGCTCAGCGCCGCACCCGGACGGTCGCTGACCATCCCGCTCACCCACCGCGGCACCAACGGCGCCACGAGCGACGACTACGGCGTCCCCGACCCGTTCCAGGTCACCTTCGGCGCCACCGAGACCCAGAAGACCTTCACGTTCAGTGCCGCCGCCGACGACGTCGACGACGACGGCGAGACCGTCGATCTCGGCTTCGGTACCCTCCCGCCGGGTGTCAACGCCGGCGCCACCGCGACGGTCACCATCGTTGACGACGACGACCCCGTCGTCACCGTGTTCTACGACCCCACGACCTACACCGTGCCCGAGGGCAGCGCCACCACGGTGACGGTCAAGCTGAGTGCCGCCCCCGAGCGCAGGCTGGTCATAGACCTCACCCACACGCCGATCGGAACGACGACGACCGCGGACTATTCGGGCGTCCCGGCCGCCGTCACCTTCGGCGCCACCGAGACGGCACGGACGTTCACGTTCGTGGCCACCGCCGACGACGTCGACGACGACGGCGAGACCGTCGATCTCGGTTTCGGCACGCTCCCGCCGGGCGTGGTCGCCGGCGCCACCGCGACGGTCACCATCGTCGACGACGATGATCCCGAGATCACCGTGTTCTACGACCCGACCGCCTACACCGTCGCCGAGGGCGCCACCACGACGGTGACGGTGAAGCTCAGCGCCGCCCCCGAGCGGGAACTCACCGTCCCGCTCACGCACCGCGGCACCAACGGCGCCACGAGCGACGACTACAGCGTCCCCGACCCGTTCCAGGTCACCTTCGCCGCCGCCGAAACGCAGAAGACCTTCACCTTCGGTGCCGCCGCCGACGACGTCGACGACGACGGCGAGACCGTCGATCTCGGCTTCGGTACCCTCCCGCCGGGTGTCAACGCCGGCGCCACCGCGACGGTCACCATCGTGGACGACGATGACCCCACGATCACCGTGTTCTACGACCCGACCGCCTACACCGTCGCCGAGGGCGCCACCACGACGGTGACGGTGAAGCTCAGCGCCGCTCCCGAACGCCAACTCACCGTCCCGCTCACGCACCGCGGCACCAACGGCGCCACGAGCGACGACTACAGCGTTCCCGACCCGTTCCAGGTCACCTTCGCCGCCACCGGGACGGTGCGCACGTTCACCTTCGTGGCGATCAGCGACGACGTCGACGACAGCGGCGAGACCGTCGATCTCGGCTTCGGCCCCCTGCCACCTGGTGTGGTCGCGGGCGCCACGGCCGGCGTCACCATCACCGACCAACCCGAGCCCTCCCCGCCGCCACCCGATCCGCCGCGTCCGCGGCCGCGTCCGCGGACGATCACGGTGACGGTGTCGTACGGCTCACCGACGTACACCGTGACCGAGGGCGAGACGGTCACGGTGACCGTCGTCCTCAGCGACGCGCCGGGGCGCAGGGTGGTCATCCCGCTGACGGAGAGCCCGGGCGACGGGGCGACCCGTGACGACTACTCCGGCGTCCCGGCGAGCGTTCCCTTCGGCTCCGGCGAGACGGTACGCACCTTCGTCGTGGCGGCCACCGACGACGACGTCGACGACGACGGCGAGACCGTGACCCTCGGCTTCGGAAAGCTGCCGCCCGGCGTGGTGCTCGGCACGCCGCCGACGGCCGTGGTGACCATTCGCGACCAGCCGGACGACGCCCTCGGGACGGAGGATGTCGGCATGGCCGAGACGGTCATCTCGTTGACGATCCTCGAGTGCCTGTCGGGCCGCTACGCCGTCGCGCTGCCGTCCCGCCCCGACGGGCCGGTCACCGTGACGCTCGAGGTAATCGGTGACGGGGACGTGACGGTGGACAAGCCGTGGTTGATGTTCACGCCGGGCGACTGGAACTTCCCGCAGACGGTGACGGTTCACGCCTCCGAGGACGCCGACCGGAGGGACGACCTTGCGATAGTCGAGCACACGGTGAGCGGAGCCGGCCTCGCGTCGATCCGGGTGGACGATGCGCTGATCACCGTGATCGACCGCGTCTGCCACCGGCCGCCGCCGGACGTCCCGACCGGATAGCCCGGCCGCTCCGGCGCGGTCAGGGCGAGTCCGACCTCCGGAGGGGGCGGGCGTTGTTGACCTCGGCGCCGCCATTCGACCGGGAGGCGTGCGCCCGGTCCAGCTTGGCGCGGAAGGATTCCCGGGAGGTCGGGTAGCTCTCGTAGACCACCGACGACCTCTCGTCGTCCGGGCCGAAGAAGTTGTCCCGGATCCGCTCGGGCAGGATCGCCTGGTTCCGCATCGAGGGCAGCGGCATGGCGAGAATCCCGTTGCGTTCCTGAACCGGCCCGTCCGGGAGCGACGCGGCTATCTCCCAGTCGACGAACATCGTGTGCCAGGTCTCCCTGCCCAGCAGCACGATCGTCACCGTCGAGTCGCCGAGATTCTCGGCCCGGATGCGGCTCTTGATGTAGTGCTCGTCGAGGCTCCCGACGAAGCGGTCCTGGGGCGTCACGCCGATGCAGCGGGGCACGAACTCGTCGCCGAACTGCCGGATGAACGACTCCACCTCGCTGAAGTCGGCGTCGTGGTACGACACGAAGCAGGTGAATCTCGAGGGGTCGTACCGCGTTGTCGAGACCAGGTCGGCCGTGCGCTGCATGAGCACGGCGAGGTTCCTCGGCTTGATCACGAAGATTCTCCGGCGAGACGCCGCCGATTAAGCCGGTGGCTCGTAGGCCCGCGCGTCCCGGGGCAACACGTCGGTGGGGTACGCGCCGATGCCGTGCTCGGTTAGGTCGAGGCCCAGCGCCTCCTCCTGCGGCGAGACCCGCAGCAGCCCGAAGCGGCGCAACGTCGCGAACAGCACGCCGGTCGTCACCAGCACCCAACCCGCCACCACGCCCACCAGGATGAGTTGGACGACCAGTTGCTGAGCGCCGCCGCCGTAGAACAGGCCGGCCTCGTCGCGGCCCAGGTAGCCGTCGTCGTAGCGGGCGAACAGGCCGACGGCCAGGGTGCCCCAGAACCCGCACACGCCGTGCACCGACACGGCACCGACCGGTCGTCGATGCCCGAATGCTCGATGTAGAGCATCGAGAACACCACGAGCACGCCCGCGAACGCCCCGGTGGCCAGCGCGCCCAGCACGTTCATGCTGGCGCAACCCGCCGTGATGCTCACGAGCCCGGCGAGCGTGCCGTTGGCGATGATCGACATGTCCGGCAGCCCCTGCCTGCGCCACACCACCGCACCGGAGGCCAGGGTGCCCGCCGCCCCGGCGATCACCGTGTTGAGGACCACCCGGGTCACGGGGCTGTCCGCGGCGGCGGCGAGCTGCGAGCCGGCGTTGAAGCCGAACCAGCCGAGCCAGAGGATGAACACGCCGAGCAGCACCATCGGCATCGCATGGCCGGCGATGGGGCGGGGTGTGCCGTCGGGGGTGTACTTGCCCAGGCGCGGCCCCAGGAACACGGCGCCGGCCAGCGCGGCGCAGCCGCCGGTTCCGTGCACGACGGTCGAGCCGGCGAAGTCGCTGAAGCGTGCGCCGGCGATGGACATGTCGGCGATGAACCCGCCGCCCCAGGTCCAGTGCACCACCAGCGGGTACACGAACGCGCTCATCGCCACGCTGAACAGCAGGTACGCCTTGAACCGCGCCCGCTCGGCCATCGCGCCCGAGGCGATGGTCACCGCCGCGGCGGCGAAGACGGCATGGAAGAAGAAGAACGCCCCCGTGGTGAGGTTTCCGCTCCCGCTCGAGCCCACGCCCACCAGGTCGCTTCCCGCCAGGAAGAACCCCTCGGTGCCCCACCAGGCGTTGCCCCGGCCGAACGCCAGGCCGTACCCCACCGCCAGGAAGGCCAGGGCGCCGATGCACATGTCGGCGAGGTTCTTGGCGAGGATGTTGGTGGTGTTCTTGACCCGCGTCAGGCCGCTCTCCAGCAGGGCGAAGCCCGCCTGCATGACGAAGACCAGCACCCCAGCCAGCACGACCCAGGCGTTGTCCAGGGCCGCCTGCACGGCGGCCGACGGGTCCTCGGCCTGCGCGGCCACCGGCGTCGTCATGACGGCGAGGATCGCGCCTGCCGCGCCGAGAACAATCAAGGTTCTGCGTTTCACGCCCGTCTCCCAATCGATAGTTGTCCAGAGTCGTCCGGCGGTGAACAATATGTCATGAGTGCGACAGTGCATAGCCACTCGCACACGATCGGCACTCCTATCCGAACGGCACCAGCCCGCTCCTGGTGGCGGAGAGGATCGCCACGGCGGCGGTGCCCGCCACGAGGTAGGGCCCGAGCGGGCGGCCGGCGCGGGGACCCTCCCGGACGAGCGTGACGATCGCCTGCGGCAGGGCCACCAGGAAGCCGGCCATCAGGCCGAACAGCGCCGCCCGCCAGCCCCACCAGCCGCAGAGCAGGCCGTTCAGAACACTCAGGCGGACATCGCCGAAACCCAGCGACGGCGGATGGGCGAAGTGGACGACGGCCAGACCTCCTCCGCAGGCGGCAGCGCCGATGACCGCCCCGACCAGCCCCGCCGGCATGCCCTCGACCAGGGAGGCGGCCGCGTACAGCACCCACACGAGCCCCGCCGTGATCCAGATGACCCGTGTCGGCAGGATCCGGCTCCGGCAGTCGGTCACGGCCAGCCACGCCCCGGTGCCGCCCCACACGACTAGTGCTGCGAGCACCAGCGCTGCGGCGATCACGTGGTGGTCCCGGCCGGGGGAACGACCGGCTCGCGGGCGCCACGGGGTCTCGATGCGGTGACGATCATGTGGCCGCTTCTCCCGAACGGTGAGCGCAGACGGATGCCCGTTTCGCGGCGTTCGTGGCGGGTCTGCCCGGCATCCGGACGACCTGGTTCCGGTCGCCCTGGGACGCGCACAGAACAATATCGATGATGTCGTTGTGAATGGAAAAATACCCTGTAATGTGCACGTTTGCTCACACCGACCGGTAGTATGGAGCCAAACAAACAGTAGGCAGAACCTCCGGCTCGTCGTGGCCGTCTCCGCACGCCGCACCGAACCCACAACCGGTGCGGCGATTCGTGCCGGCCGAGAGGCGCGCCGGTCGCGCGCTGCCTTGAGGGATCGATGACGAACCCCCCACCGCCTCGAGAACGAACGCCGGCGATGCCGCAGGCCCAGCAGCGCCAGGTCGCCGTCCCCGCGAAGAAGCAGAGCGGTGTGCGCGGCGGTCTGCTGCTGCTGGGACTCGTGCTGGTGGTGGCCTCCGGCGGCGCGTTCTGGTACGTGCTTCGCACCGTCGACGAGCGGCAGGAGTACCTGGTGACGGTCAGGACCATCGAGCGCTGGGAGATCGCCGACGCCTCGGACTTCACGGTGGTCGAGGCCCATGTGGGCGCCGCGGAGGCGCTGCCCGTCGAGTTCGGCGACCTCGTGTTCGGCAAGTGGGCCACCGGCCGGATCCCCGCCGGCACGCTCGTCTCGCCGGGGATGTTCGAGACGCCGCCCCTGTCGGGTGACGAGGAGTCCGAGAAGGTCCTCATCGAGGTCAGCCTGCCGGCGGGGGAGGCGCCCCTGGGTGAACTGAAGGCGGGCGACAGGGTTGCCCTCTTCGGCGCCGAGGGCTCCGGGCTCGAGGGGGTCGAACCGGACGTCGGCCTCATCGGTGTCCTGGTCCTGGAGTTCGTGCAGGGCGACCGGTTGATCTACCTCGTCTCGCCGGAGGACGCCAAGGCCATCCAGGACATGGTGGACCGCTATGCGCAGGCCGTGAATCGCCGCATCTGGAAGCTGGGGTCCGACCTGTCCGCCGAGCAGTTGATCGATCTCTACGGATCGTCGCGGGGCATCCCGCCGGCCGACGACCTGTTCGCCGAGCTCGGGGCCGCCGGCGTCCCGGCAGACGGATCATGAGGCGCGCGCCCGGTTCCCGCTGCCGGCGCCCGGCGGTGACACCGTGCTGACCGTCTACAGCGCGCACGGTTCGCCGGGAGCGTCCACGACGGCCCTGTACCTGGCCGCCCACTGGGCCTCCACCGGCCAGGAGGTGCTGCTGCTCGAGGCCGATCCGGCCGGCGGCTCGCTGAGCCACCACCTCGGCATCCAGTTCACGCCCGGGTCGGCCTCGTTCGTGGCCTCGGGCCTGCCCGTCGCGGGAGTGAACCTCATCGACCACTCCCAGGACGTGCTGTTCAACAACCTCCACGTCATGCCGTCCACGTCGAGCCCCGCAGGCGCCCGCGGCATCGTGGCGTGGTTCGCCCAGCACGCCGGGGAGCTGCGGGACGTCTCCGAGCGGGAGATGGCGGTGATCATCGACGGGGGGCGGATCACGGCCGACTCGGCGGTGGCGGACCTCGCCGCGCATGCTGCCGGCGTCGTGGTGGTGGCACGCGGCGACAGTGCGCCGACGAGCCTCGAGCACATCGGCAGCCTGCTGTCGGAGGAGGCCGGCGGCGAGGGCACGGAGCGGTGTGCGGTCACCATCGGCGACTCCCCGCTGAGCGCCGAGGAGTGGCGCGAGAAGTCCGACGTCACGTTCTGCGGCTCCATCAGGGAGTTCTCCGCGATGACCGGCGATCTCTCGGCGTTCCTGAACCGCAACAAGCGGAAGTCGAAGAGGTGGCGGGTGAGCCTGGAGGAGGTCGCCGAGCAACTGCTGCCGTTCGCCAAGCCGCCGGAGTCGGGGGTCGTACGAGCCCCACGGTCCGCGCCCGTCGCCGCGGAGGCGGCCGCGGCCCCACCGCCGCCCGCCGTCCCCTCCGAGGCGCCCGGTGTCCACGCGCACGACTCCGGTGGCGATGGCCACGACGCAGAAGCCGTGGCCGCGGTTGCGCCGGGAGCGGGACAAGCGCAGTCACCGCCCCTGCCGGTGACCCCGCCGCCGGTCGCCGAGCAGCCGCCACAGTTCGAGGTCCAGCCACCGGTGTCCCCGCCGGGCTACGTCGAGGCGCAACAGCCGCAGCCCGCCCACGGCGAGGGCGCGCCGCCGGTCCACACACCGGAGCCCGCCTACTACGAAGCGCCGCCCGCCGCCCCCGAGCCCGTGTACACCTCCCACCCGGAGATGCCGGTCCCGGTGTACCAGCCGCCGCCGGTCGCCGAGCCGCCGCCGCAGTACGAGCAGCCGCCGGCGCCTCCGCCGGCGTACCACGAGCCGTCACCGGCCCCGTCCGGCCACGGCCCGCCCGGCGCCGCCCCGCCCGCGTACGACCAACCGCCGCCCGCCACCCCGCCCGCCTACGGCCAACCTCCGCCCGCAGCGCCGCCCGTCTACGGCCAACCTCCGCCCGCAGCGCCGGACCGCCCGCACGCGGCCGTCCCGTCGCCCGGGTATCACGAGCCGCCGCCGGCGCCCCCCGCCCACGGGCAGCCGCCCGCGCCGCCGGCCACTCCCGGATATCCGGTCCCGCAGCAGCAGGAGGTCGATCACCGGCACCCGGCCACACAGGAGCCGACGGCTCCGCAGCAGCCCCCGGCTCCGCCGCCCTACCCGCACCCCGCAGCGGCTGAGCCCCCGGTCGCGCCGTCGGAGATCGCCCCCTCCGGCTCGTTCCGCGACTGGGCCGCCCGGCTGCACGGTCAGGTGCCCCAGGGCACCGCCGGCACCGGCGGCGGCGACGTCTCCTGATCGGCCGGCGGCACCGGAGAGAGGATCGATCGCCACATGTCCGAGGTGAGCCCAGGTCAGGCGCTGTTCAGGCGCCACCACGAGTTGCTGCTGGAGCAGTTCCTGGACATGGAGCGTCGCAAGCTCCCATCCGACGAGGTCGACCGGAAGCTGGCGGCCATCGCCGAGCAGATTTGCCGCGAGCACGACACGTCGGCCCTCATCGCCGGCCGCCGGCAGCTCACCGACGACGACAAGCGGGAGTTCCTCGCCAACGTCCGGGGGCTGATGGGCGGCGGCTCCCTCACGCCGCTGCTGGACCGTCCCGACGTGGAGAACATCCACATCCTGGGCCACGACCGGGTGGTGCTGTCGCTGGCCAACGGCGACCGGGTCCCCGCACCGCCGGTGGCGGGCAGCGAGGAGGAGCTGGTGATGATGATCCGTCACCTGGCGGCCACCGCCGGCCACACCTCCCGGCGCTTCGACAACGCCTCGCCGATCCTCGACCTGCGCCTGGCCTCGGGGCACCGGCTCTTCGCCGTCACCTCGGTGGCGGAGCGCACCTCGGTGGTCATCCGCCGCCATCGCATGCTGCAGTCCTCCCTGGACGTCCTGGCGAGGGCCGGCACCCTCACGCCGGCCATGAGCACCGTGCTGCGGGCGGCGGTGCACGCCCCCAACCCCGCCAACCTGCTGGTCGTCGGCGGCACCGGCGCGGGCAAGACCACGCTGCTGCGGTCGCTGCTCTCGGAGGTTCCCCAGGACGAGTTGCTGGTCACCATCGAGGACACTCTCGAGTTGCACCTGCGCTCGTCGGGCCTGCACGAGCGGACCCTGGCGCTGGAGACCCGCACCTCCAACACCGAGGGCACCGGCGAGATCTCCATGTACGACCTCGCCAAGGCGGCGCTGCGGATGTCGCCCGACCGGGTGATCGTGGGCGAGGTTCGCGGCGGCGAGGTCATGCAGCTGCTGCAGGCCATGGGCATCGGCAACGACGGCTCGCTGGGCACGATCCACGCCGGCAGCACCCGCGCCGCCATCAACAAGATGCTCATCTACGCCCAGCGCTCGCCCGACGCCCCAACGCCCGATTCGGTGCTGCGGGAGATCGCCGAGGTGCTGCACCTGCTCGTGTACATCAAGAAGCTGCCCGACGGCCGCCGCGCCATCACCTCCATCCGGGAGGTGACCGGCTACGAGGACGGCCGCGTGCTGACCTCGGAGGTGTTCGGCCCCGGCCCCGACGGCGTGGGTGTCTACACGCGGCCCTTCAAGCCCGACGGCGAGGCGCTGGCACGCCTCATGGCCTCGGGGTTCGACCCGGCGGTGCTGGGTGAGCCGTACCGGCCGCAGCCGCCGGTTCCCCGCGCCAAGCCGGCGCCGCCGGCCGCCCAGCCGACGCCGCCGGCCACTCGGCCGCAACCACAGCAGCCCGCTCCGCAGCCTCGGCCACTCCCCGGCGGGCCCGCCCAACGACCCGCGGCGCCGGCCCCCGCCCCCCGCCGGCCCGTGCCCGTGGCCCAGGCGCCCGCCCAGCCCGCTGGGCCGTCGCCGCAGGCCCCCCGGGCCCAGGCGCCCGGTCAGGCCGCCGGCCCGCCGCCGCAGCCCCCCCAACCGCAGCGGCCGCCACCGGTCGGCGGCACGCGGGAGTAGCACCCCGCCGTGTCGATCGCAATCGTGCTCGGGGCGGCGGCGGGCATCGGCCTGCTCACGGTCCTGCTGGCCTTCCAGCGCAAACCCGACAAGGCCAAGGGCGAGCAGCGGGTCAGCCTCCGCCAGTTCCGGGCCAGGGGCACGCGTGCCCAGGCGCGCAGGGTGGTGATGGAGAACCTGATGCAGTTGGTTCTGGGCGTCGCCCTGGGGGGCGGGGGCTGGTACCTCACGGGATGGCCCGTCGCCGCGGTGCTGGGGCTGCTGGCCGGCTTCCTCGGCCCGCGGATGCTGCAGGCGCCGAAGAAGCGCCAGGCCGTCGCCGACGAGATCGAGGCCTACTCGCAGTGGGCCGAGCAGATCCGCGACCTGGTCGGCGCCAGCGGCTCGCTGTTCGAGGCGGTCACCCTGTCGGCCGACAACGCCCCGGCGCGGCTGCGCCCCGCGGTCAAGAACATGACGGCCATGGCCCGCACGCTGGGCCTGCCCCCGGCCCTCGACTGGTTCGCCGCCGAGATGCGCTCGCCCTTCGCCGACCGCCTCGTGCTGGGCATGAAGATCGCCTGGGATTCCGGCGCCCGGGTGACCGAGGCGTTCGAGAGCACCGCCCGCGGCATGCGCGCCGAGGTCGAGATGCGCCGCCGCAACGAGGTGGCCAACGCCCGCGCCTGGACGCAGGTGGTGTCGATCCTGGCGGTCACGTTCATTGCCATGGGGTTCATGTTCATCCTCAATCGGGGCTTCTTCGACCCGTTCGACGGCACGTTCGGCCAGATGGTCCTGCTGTTCGCGGGCGCCCTGATCTTCGGCAATGTCTTCTGGGTCATCAGGCTGTCCGAGTCGGGCACGCCGATCAGGCTGCTCTCCCTGGACCACGCGAAGGACGCGAAGGCGAAGGCCGCCGACGGCGTTCCGGCCACCCGACGGGGGGACGGCTCGTGAGCCTGACGGTCCTGATCCTGGCGCTCGCCGGCGGGGTGGGGCTGTGGGTCCTCACCCTGGCGTTCGTCCTGCGCCGCAGGCCATCCGATGAGGACTCGTCGACGGCGGGGGCCGGGACGCGGTACTCGCTTCAGGCCACGTCGCGCATGGCCATGGGGAAGGTGGAGGAGGAGTTGCAGGGCAGGTCGGCCCTCGTTCAGGACTGCCGCATGGTGGGTCGCACCGTGCAGAGTCACGCCCTCATCAAGATCACCGGCCTGGTGGTGGGAGCCGCGTTGCTGGGAGGCGGCGGCGGGTTTCTCGTCGCAGTCCTGGGCGTCGACCTCCCGGTGGCGATGCTCATCGCGCTCGCGGCCCTGGGCGGGCTGTTGGGCTGGTGGCTGCCCGACTCCATGCTGCGCACCGAGGCCGAGAAGGAGCGGCGCCTGTTCCAGCAGGTCACCGAGTCGTGGCTCGAACTGGCCGGGCAACTCGTGACCGCCGGGTCCGACACGTTCGCGGCGCTCGTCACCGCCGCCTCCTACAGCGACCAGCCTGTGTTCGTTGCCCTGGCGGATGCACTGCGTGTCTCCGCCGCCCGCGGCGAGCCCCCGTGGACGGGCCTGCGGCGCCTTGCCGACGAGCGGCGCCTGCGCTTCCTCGACCCGTTCTGCGCGGCCCTCGAGCTGGCCGGCACCACCGGCGCCGGCTCCCGCGAGACGATCCTCTCCCAGGTCGAGTCCGCCCGGTCCAAGGCCATGCACGAGGCCGACGCCCGCGCCGCCTCCGCCGGCGAGAAGATGGGCGCCCCCCTGGCCCTGATCGGCGGCGCCTTCATGCTCCTCATGGGCTACCCGCCTATGGCCGGGATCATGGACTCGGCCACCATTACCGGCCCGGGCCTGTAGCACTCCCCCGGTCCGGTTCGCTGGCACCGAGGGAACCCCTCCGCTCCTGTCGATAACGACACCGGCCACGTGAGCGAAACCCCAACCGTCGCCGCGAACTCGCCGGGGACCGCAGCGAAGACCGACGGTATCGATCCGGAAGAGGAGCCGCGCACCCAGCGCCGCCGTCTGGCCGCCGTATGGGTTGCAGCCGGTAGCGCCGTGGCCGCCACCGTTGCCGTCGGCTGGTACGAGGTCGTACGACTCGGCGGTCTGGCACCTGGCGGCGACATGATCGGCCACGCCGCAGCCGCCGAGTGGCTGCGCACGCTCCCCTGGTGGGACTGGCGGGGCTGGTCCGACTGGTTCTACGGCGGGCAGGCCATGGGCGTGAACTACCCGCCGCTGGGGCACGCCTGGATGCGCTTCACGCACCCGGTGCACGGGCAGATGGCGGCTGTCGCCGTGGGGCTGCTGGTGCTGCTCCCCTGGGGCGCACTCCGGCTGGCGCGTGCGGTGGGATTCTCGCCGCACGCCCAGCGCTTCGCCGTCGGGTCGGTGCTGGTGCTGGCCGCGATCTCGGGCGAAATGCACTGGGTCCTCTCCGGCTTTCACTTCCACAGGACTTTCTTCGGCTCTTGGCCCGCGATGCTGGCGCTGGTCCTCGGTCTGTTCTGCGCGGCCTGGGCCGCGCGCTGCCGGCGACCGGTGTCGTGCGGTGTCGTGGCCGGGGTGGCGATCCTCTTCAACGCCACCGTCATGCCCGGTGTGGCCGTCGTGTGCACGGCCCTGCTGGTGACCAGCGGCGCCTCGTTCCGTCAGGCCGCGCGTTGGGCCGCGACCGCGGGTGCAGCGGGCCTCGCTGTGTGCGCGTGGTGGCTCGTGCCGTTCCTGGCGGGGTGGGATCGTCTCGTGCGCTGGAACGTCTCACTGGCCCTTGCCTGGGATTTCGGTGGGGTGTGGCAGGCGGTCATCGTCGCCGCGGTGGGCGTGGCCGTGGTTTGGTCCGTGAGGAAGGGATCCGACCCAGCCCGGCGTCTGGCCCTCGCGGCGCTCGCGGGCCTTGGGGCCAGCGTCTTGGCCGAACTTTTTGGCTACCTGCGTCCCGAGCGGTGGCTTGAGCCTGCGATCCTCTTGGCGGCCGTGGCGGTGGCGGGGCTCAGCAGGGCCGACAACCGACGATTCCCCGTACGGCCGGCCTGGGCGCTGATCGGCGTTGCGTTTCTCATCGTTTTCGTCGAGATCACGATACGTGTGGAGATCCTGCCCTTGGCAGTGTGGTTGCTGTGGTGGCCGAGGCGAACGTGGGCTGCAGCCGGTGCGTTGGCGTGGACGGGCGTGCTTGTCTGGGTTCCGTTGTGGGCAGTCGTCCACAATGCCGCTACACCCGATCCGGCGCACGTCACCCCATTGGCGGCTGCGGCAGCAAGCGGCGGCCCCGCCACCGAGGGCTTGGTGGCCCTGGATCGCCTATACAACACGACTTCCGGCGACGTGCGGGAATGCTCGTGGGGTCAACCCTGGCTGACCACGAAGGACACCGGCGGAAGCGTTCGCCCGCTTGCTGGACTGTATGTCGAAACCAGTCCAGTCGCCGAGTTCGTTGACGCCGAACGCAGTTTGCGAGTTGGCGCGTTCAGCGCCCCCGAGGAAAGGCGACCGCACTGGTTCGACCTCTGGCAGGCGCTGGAGAGCCCCGCTACTGACAGTCCCGGGGCTGCCGAGGCTCTGGGCGCACGGTGGTACGCCGCGTGCGACGCTGAGGGGAACGTGTCGGTGATCGAACTGACCCGCATCACCGTCGGCGGAGCGGCGGTGACTCCCCACCCGAACGACGATGATTGGCACAAGGCCGCTGTCGAATGGTGGCTGCCGATTGCTGCGGGCACCGTGCCGGATCAACTGGGTGCCGGAGCGCGGCCCGTGCCCATTAGATCAACTGGTGAGAGCGCCGCGTATCCGCGGGATCGCGTCGCCGAAGGTGTCACTCTGAACGCTGGCCGGGACAGCCTCACCGTTCATGCGGAGGAGGAGGGCTGGGCATGGCTGCGCGTCCCCTGGGATCCCGACTGGCGTTCGGTGGACGGCACACCGGTGCGCAAGGGAGGACCTGGCCATCTCGTGATCTGGGCCAACCAGGGTGTTACCGAACTGCGCTGGGCCGTGCCCCGCGAAGTGGACGTTGCGTCCGCGGTGACAACCGGTGTAGCGGCCTTGGCCTCGGTCGTACTGGTAGCGGTGAACCGACGCCGCGGCTTCGAACCAGACCCAGGCAGGCACCGCCCCGCCGCCGAGGCATTAGCTGTCTTCGGCGACACCGTGGATGGCTGGGCGCACGGCGCGGCTCGTCGAGTACGCGGGTTACTGGCGCGCAGCTCACGCCAGGTCAATCCATGAGTGGCGACATCGCCGTCAGCGTTCTGATTCCCGCTTGGGACGAGGAACAGTCCATCGGAGCAGTCGTTGTTGACTCCCTGGCGGCTTACCGGGAAGCCGGTCTGACTGTCGAGTGTCTGGTGTGTGTGGACTCCCGCACGGTCGACCGCACATCCCGCGCCGCCCGTGATGCGGGCGCGCGCACGATTGCACAGCACGGTGTCGGCCTAACCGCTGCGGTGCTGGAAATGGCCGAGGTTGCGGCAGGCCAGGTTTGCGCCGTGCTCGATGGGGACGGCCAGCACGACGCGTACAGCCTTCCCAAGTTAACGGGGCCCGTTCTCGCCGGGGCGTTCGACGTGGTTACCGGCGCTCGCGACCCCGGCTCGCTGGGGAGCGGTTTCGGACGCGGCTGGCGGGGAGTGGTCCGCCGAGCCGGAGCCTTGGCCCTGCGCTTCGCGGCTCGGCTGGCTTTGCGCAGGACCGTTCCCGACCCTCTCACCGGAATGTTCGCCTGCCGACGGTCCGATCTGCGGCGTCTTCAACAGAAGGGCCGCGTTGCGCCGCCGCGGGGCTACAAGTTGGGGCTGGGACTGATGGCGATGACGGCGCCCGGCAGGGTTGCCCACGTGACGGTCCCGTTCCTGCCTCGGCAGGGAGGGGAGTCCAAGCTGACTTCTGCAGTGGTGTGGACAACGCTGCGCCAACTTCTCGGGGTTGGTCTCTCCCGGCGGTCGACGGCTTCTGACGGGGCGGTTCAACCAGGAGAAATGTAGATCTTTCCTTAGAATGATGTTGTTATGAGTATTAACTCAGATTAGCCTTACCCCGATTTCGGAAAATCCCACGACAAGCTCGTCAAGGATGTCCAGGGAGAGGGTCTCATGCTCGCAGCAATCGTGATGGCAATATCGGTGCCCAGCGCGGTCGGGATTGGTTACCTGGTGCTGCGACACAGGCAGCCACGATTCGCGGCCGACGTGCGAGGTATCGCGCTGCAGACCGTGGTCATCATGGTGGTGCTTCTCGCGATCGCCGGCGCCATCGCCGGGGTGCTGCTGACCCGCGGCGGCGAGGCGGTTTCGGATGTCGAGCAGCAGAAGATCGCGCGACAGGCTTCTGACTACCGGGGCAAGGCCTTGTGTGAGGCGGCTGGATACACCTGGAACCCGACGCCGGCAGAGGCGACCACGGGCAATTTCTGCGGCAGCTAGTAGACCGCGGGTCACCGTGACGTCGGAGTGAGCGAGGCGAAACTCTGGCTCAACACCCCGCAAGGCGCTGCCGGAATCCGGCAAGCGCTTGAACCGGTTGCCGACGATCCTCTGCCGCGGTCGTAGGGATACCCGCGGTGAGGCGCTGCCTGTTGCGATCCTGTTCCTGGGGGTTCTGTTCACGATCCTCTTGGGGGTACACGTCATCGTGGTGGCGCTCGCCCGAACGGCCATTCAGGGGGCGGCGGACGCTGGGGTGAGTGCCGCGCAGGCGGCGGGGCCGGGGGTCGACGTCGGGACCGGCGAGGCCTTTCGTGTTACCGAGGGCGTCCTGGCGGCGCGGATCGCCATGGCGGCCTCCAAGAGTTCCATCCTCGAGACGCGTCCCCCGGTGGTGATCGTGGAGGAGGACCGGGGCTCGGTGACGGTGCTGATCTTCGCGGGGACCATCTCACCAATCCTCGGTGGCGTGGAGTTGGAGGCCCAGGCCTGCGGCCCGCTCGACGATGTCCCGGCCAATCAGCTCACTGCCGCCGACGCCTGGCGATGTTGACCGCCGGCGGAGGGTCGGGCGCCGGGCGACGCCAACCGGGCGTGCACACCCCGAGTCCATGTCCGCCCACGGAGGGTCGGCATCCAGCGATTCCCCGGTTCCAATTCCGGCGGGGCCGCGAGCGTCTGCGAGATGACGCCGGCTCCGGAACGGCCATCGGTGTGGCGATCCTGTTCCCGATCCTGATGTTCGTGATCATCGCCATCTCGCTGCTCTCGGAGTCGGGTCGGATCGACCAGACGATGCAGAACACCGCCAACCGCACGGCTCGGATCGCCGCGCTGTGCTGCCACCACACCGGTGGTCCGGAGGGCGCCGAAACGGTGGTGCGCGCCAGCCTCGACGCGGCCACGGGTGGCGCCTCAGCCAACCGCCTTCTCTGCAACAACGACGTCGCGGGTGGCAGCAGGATCGTCTTCGTGGACAAGGAGGGCAACGACGTGCCCATCGGTCCCAACGTGGCAGTGCCGCCCGGCGGGACCGCGTACGTCTTCATCACCTGCCGCGTACCGCCGGAGATCCTCGGCGGATTCGGCTTCCCCGGCCTCGACGTGCAGCGCCGGGCCGAGGGCATCGCCGCCATCGACCCGTTCCGTTCCCGCTCGGGCGGATGATCCGTATCAGCTCCATCCGGACGGAGCTTCGACGTACTGACGAGCGGGGCGTCTATGCGCCGTTCATCGCCCTCATCGCCTCGGTGCTTTTGCTACTGGGGGCCATCGCCTACGACGGCCCCCGCCTCACGGCCGCACGCCAGGACGCCCTGCACGCCGCCAACGAGGCCGCTCGCGTCGCGGCCGGCACGATCGCCGCCGGTGGGACGATCTTCGACGCCCAAACCGCCGCCGAGGAACGCATGGAGAAGTCCCGGTTGATCTACGGCCGACCGATCGCGGTCGGCGAGATCGAATGCGTCGGCAGCCGGGTGCAGGTCACCGTCGTCAGCATGTACGTCTTCCGCTCCGCGCTCGGCCTGTGGCGCGACTTCCAGCCCATCGAAGCCACCGGAGCCGCCGAGGCCTTCCTCGTCCTACCCGACGAAACCCCCAGCGAACTCGGCTACCTCGGCGAATGCCCCCTCTGACGGGCTGTGCGCGCATCGCTGAGGATCGAATTCTCTCAACGCCGCGCCACCGGATACGCCTCCGGATCGGCGCGAGTTCCGCGACGCTGCCACCTGATGCCATCCGTGCAGGCCGTCGTTTCCCCGCGATTCGTGGACGGGTGAACCGGTGAGCGGATTTGCCCGGGACACGAAACGGATTCTCAGGCGCTCCTTCCGGTGGTCGGTCGCCGCATCTGTCGGCCTGTACTTCGGCGAGTTGGGGGGCGGACTCGTTCGTGATGTCGGGCCATTCTGGGCGGTTGGCGTGGTGTTCGTCGTTTGGGTCGTGCTGGCGGTGATCATCGTGGGTCTTGGTTCGCTGCGGTGGCAGCGAGGTCGACGTTCGGGAACCGGAGCCTGCGATGAGGAGATCGACACTCGGAGAAGCAGGTGGGAGTCGTGGCTGAGATCGAGCTATCCCGGAGAACTCGTGGAGACGTCGGCGACGGCCGCGATCGTGGGGTTAGCTGCAACGGCACCAGTGGTGGAGGGCGCGTACTGGCGAATCTTCGCCTCGTTGCTGGTGGTTGGAGCCATCGTCGCCGTTGCGTGTGGTCTGTGGGAGTTGTCTCCGGCGTTGGCGCAGAGGATCCGGGCAGGTGACAGCTCGAACGGCGAGAGCGGCAACCGTTCTCACGAGTCCGTCTGAATGCGGTTCCGCCGAACGCGCCCGTCGGCCTCGATGCCTGCTGAGGTGGCGAGCAAGCCCCTAATTCCACAGGCCACGTCCCGGTTCGGTGAGCGCGGCCGGACGCTGTCGTGGGCGGGTGACGGCTTGCGGTCGTTTCTCAGCGGCGCGGGCAACGTGCTGGGCTGGGGATGGATCGGCGGGGTGGTCGCGGGCGCATCTCTGGCCTTCGCCCAACTCGCGGGACACGTGCAGGCGGTGCGGGCGAGTCTCGGCATCCTCGCCACTGCGGGGGTGGTGATCCTCGTGCTGGCGGCTCAGTCGTTGCTCGGCGCCCATCGCCTGGGCGTCGCCGCGGGAGCCGGCGGACCCCTTGCCGGGGCGGTCGCCGGAACCGCGGGATGGCGCTGTTCGGTGTCGTCGGGGCGGCGGCACTGCTGCCTTGGCTCGGCCCGTCGGCGGGCCGGTTCTGGGGCGCGCCCTACCAGGCTGCCGCCGTCGGGCTCGCCGCCGCTGCCCTCGGCACGGCCTTGGGGGCGCCCTTGGCGCTCGCCGTCGCCGAGGTGACTGCCCGGCGCCGTTCGCAGCGGACGAGCCGGCTCCCGATGGCGTCCACCGGCGGCCCGACCATCCGTCCGCCGGAGTTCAGCGCTAGCCCCCAGGACCCGTTCGGCGCCGACACGCTCGGGCGGCGCCGGCAGGTCGAGGAGTTCTGCGACTCGCTGGACGGCATGGGCACACCGGTCGTGCGCACCGTCGAAGGCGCCTGGGGCAGCGGCAAGACGGCCTTCGGGCGCATGTGCGTGGCGTGGATGGCGCAGCGCCGACTCGTCGGAGCCACGGTGTGGTTCGACGCCCAGCGACATGGTGTGACGGGTGTGCCGCTCGTCGACCTGGTGGTCGCCGTCGGCAGGGACCTGGAAGCAGCAGAAGCAGTGGCCGGGGTGCGGACACCGCCGCAGGTTCGGCGCGCCCGCCGAGGTTCTCGCAAACACGCACGAGGACGCCGAGGGCCGCCGAACCGACGGCAGGGAGATCTTCGCCCAACTGGCGCGACTCGTCGGCTCCCTATGCCCCCCGCCGCCGGCGGAGACGGTCCCGTCGGAAGATGGCAACACTGACTGAGGTTCCCCTGTCGAGCCGTGCCGCTCGGCGGTGTTGTGCGTCGGTTGGCTGGTCAGCCGGTGGGGTTGAGGAGCAGTGTCACCCAGATGGGGGTGGTGGTCGCCAGGATCATTCCCATAGTCGCGAACGCGAAGTTGCGGATGTCGCGGGAGAAGCGCCGGTCGATCCGGCCCGCCTTGCCCTAGCTCCCGCTATGGCTCAGCGCCGACTCCCCGGAGCGACGGACTGATCGACGCACAGGACTACTCGTGTGGATTTGTTGGGGATTTCGTTGAATTCCTTGACTTTGGCTTGATATATAGTACAGGTGTTGGTAGTGTTACAGACATGGAATTTGTCGGGGGGAGCAGGCATCTGAGCTTCGAGCCGCTGCCGCCGCCTGCGCCGGTGAGCCTGGAGCGGTTCTGGGACGAGGTCGCTTGGCAGCGCCGCAACCTCGAGGAGGGCGACACGCTGGTTCCCGACCCCGAGCATCGCCGTTTCACGGTGCGCTACCGGTTCGGCGGTCTGCCCGCCGAGCGCCGCGAAGAGGTCACCGCCACGGGCACCGAGACGTGGTTCTTGAAGCAGCATCAGTGGGGTGAGGGCACCGGCAAGGTGGGCTGCGGGGACTGCGGCGCGCTGGTGCGGGTCTCCCGCAAGGACCCCGCCAAGCTCTCGGGCGGCGAGTTGGCCGACCGGGTCGTGGACCTCGCCGAGGCCAGGGCCCGCCTGGACGGGGAATACCTCGCCGCGTTGGGCGAGTTGGCGTCCCGCTCGGGCGCCCAGGGCGCCGCGCACCGCCTCCGGGAAATGAACCGCATGACCGCCATGGCCGCCCGCAGCGACGCCCGCCTGGCCTTGGAGCTCAAGGAGAACGACTACAGCGACACGATCGAGGCCATGCGCGCCGGGAAGGTGAACATCGCGCACGCGCGGGTGATCGCACGGGAGGCGCCCAAGAAGCACCGCCGCTCAGAGGACGAGTTCCTCGAGTTGTGCGGGGCCTATCCCGCCGACATCGTTGCCAAGCACCCCTTCGCCTATGAGAGCGAAGAGATGTACGCCGACCTCGCGGCCGAACAGGCCGCTAAGAGCCGCGAACCCGCCGACGCCGAGTACGCCCTCCAGCGCGCACAACGCAAGACCACCCTGAACGTCGGCGCGGATGGCATGTGGCACCTGCGGGGCCGCTTCGACTTCCTCACCGGCCGCAGAATCAACCAGGCACTCACCGCGGCGATCCGCTCACAGAAACAGCACGAAGGCTCTGCGGATCACACCGTCCCTCAGCACGCCGCCGACGCGCTCGCCGCCCTCGTCTGCGGCGAGGACCGCGCCGACACCCAACTGCTGATCCTCGCCGATTACGACCACACCGCCGACACCCTCAGAAACCCCCGCCTGGACGACGGCACGCCCCTGTCGGCGGAACTGTTGGCCCAAGAAGCTCTCGACGCCGAGGTCTACTGCGGCGTCTTCAACGCCGACTGGACCAACCTCGCCCTCGGACGCAGCCGCAACGCCTCCGACGCCCAACGCCTCATCCTCGCCGCCCGAGACGGCGGCTGCGCCCACTGCAACGCCCACACCGAACACACCCACGCCCACCACACCACCCCCCACGCCGCCGGCGGCCCAACCGAAGTCACCAACCTCGAACTCCTCTGCGCCCCCTGCCATACCCACCACCACCAAACCGACGTCGCCGGCACCACCACCCCCACCACTCGCGGCCCCTGAACCCCCCGACGCGCCACCACGACCCGACAGGCACTGAGGCTCCCGGACCCGGCGACCCGTCCCTCACCGCGGACCCAACCCCTGGCCTACTCCCCGCTCAAGTCCGAAGAGCCGCTATTCCCCCTCCGGTTTCGCCGATGTGGCCACGAAGGCGGAAGGCGCCGAACAGACGCCGGCCAAGTGGCGAGACCTCCTGGTGGCGGCGGGTGCCGACAGGGTGCCTGTGGGCGAGAACACCATGGATCACACCGGATCCATCATCGAGGGACTCGACGCGGCGCTACGACGCAAGCGGCCGCTGGGCGCAACGTTCCGCTGTCTAGTGGCGGCAGTCAACAGCCAGCCGTCGCCCTACTCGGACATCCTCGCCGGATCATCAGAGGACTAACTCCATGCCCTGCTCGTGCAGGTGCCACTCAGGTGCGTGGCACCAGAAGAACATCGGCCGACAGCGTCGTCATTGCACCCATCGCCGTCAACAGTGTCCGGAGTCCCTAACCCGGGTGATCTGCCCGCCCCGCTGCGGAACACCCGCGGATTCCCTCTCATAAGTGCGGCGAAGCCGGCGGATCGCAACGGACACGACCAGCAGTGGCTGGGCCTCTAGTTCGTCCGGGAGGGCCCCGCTGACCGACCGGATGAGAACGTACTCGTCGCCGACTCCGACCCTTCGTCGGCCTTCGAATATGCCGACGCCCACTACCAGAGCGGCGAATTCTCGCTTCACTGCACAGGCCCTGCCCCTGCCGGCTCGTCCGGCGACTACACAGTCGGTTTCCCTGGCGAACTCGCCCGGCGACGGGCCAAGAGCCCCCGGCGAGCGCCACATTTTCCGAATACCGCCCCTTCGCATCGACCAAGGTCGCGCTCAGCGGTGTTGTGCGTCGATTGGGCGGTCAGCCGGTGGGGTTGAGGAGCAGTGTCACCCAGATGGGGGTGGTGGTCGCCAGGATCATTCCCATGGTCGCGAACGCGAAGTTGCGGATGTCGCGGGAGAAGCGCCGGTCGATCCGGCCCTCCATGCCCTCCATCTCGCCACGCAGACCCGTGAACTCGGCCCTGATCGCGGTGAACTCGGCGCTGATGGCGGTGAACTCGGCGCTGATGGCGGTGAACTCGGCGCTGATGGCGGTGAACTGGCCGTCGATCTTGGTGTTGAGGTCCATGAACCGGCTGTCCATCTTGGCGAACCGGCCGTCCGTCTCGGCGCTCAGGGCGGCGAGATCGTCCTTGGTGGCGATCCCGTCCCAGCTGACCGGTGGGAGGCTCTCCATGAGGGTGTCGGCTCGTTCCTGGCCCAGTAGTTCGGTCATCCTGTCGTAGAGCGCGAGGCGCTCGGGGTCACTTGGGGGCACGGTCGGCTCCTCCGGTCGGTCACGGACATCGGGGGAGCCCGCGCTCCCAAGTGGTGCGCCCAACCTACCACCAGGCGAGTTCGGCTCGTCCGGTCGCGCATATGAGGTCGCGGAAGACTCGCCGGTCGATCCGTCCCGCCTTGCCCTCGCTCCCGCTATGGCTCAGCGCGGTGGGGCCGCTAGTTCGGCGTCGGCGGCCATCCATAATGTCAGCACAGCGGGTGCTTCGAAGAGGCGGTACCGCTGGCGGCCGACGTTGCGCTGGGCGAGGATGCCCGCGCCGACCATTGTGTTGATCGCGGGGCCGACACGGTCCGGGGACACGCTGATGCGGCGGCTCGCCGACTCGACGGTCAGTACCGGCGCGCCGGGCAGGGCGCGCAGGAGTCGATCCAGGCTGGAGTTCGCCCGCACCGCACCAAGTTGGTCGCGCCACTCATTTTGCAGTTCAGCGATCTCGTCCCAATAGACGAGCGCCCGGTCACAGGCGTGGGCCATGGCGGCGTCGAACAGCCACAGCCACTCGACCACCGCGGCTTGGCGGTCGGCGGCACTTGGCGGACCGACGTGTGCGCACTTCTGTAGGGCCGCGATGTACTGATCTGAGCGGCGTGCCAGCCCGACGCTAACCGGGGGAACGAACCGCGGAGCCAAGCCTCGGCGCGCCAGCACCACGTGGATCAGTGCCCGCCCAGCACGACCGTTGCCGTCTCCAAATGGGTGGATCATCTCGAACTGGGCGTGTGCCAACGCAGCTTGAAGCAGTGGCTGGTGTGTGTCGCTGTTCATGTATTCGATCAGATCCTCAAGTAGAGCTGGGACGTGCTCGGGTGGAGGCGGCACGAACCGGGAGCCGATCGGCGTGTATTCGCTGCCGCCGATCCAGTTCTGGTCCTTGCGGATCAGCCCGCCAAGCTCGGGTCTTGGGGAGTGGCGCATCAGGGTCTGATGGACTTCGAGCAAGTCAGCCAACTCGAAACGACTGCCTCGGCCGCCGGACTTCATCGCGACCTCCATCGCGACGACGTTGGCGGCCACCTCCGCGGCGAGGCGATCTCCTGCGTCGACGCCACGTTCCAAAGCCGCCACCGCGGTAGCCAAACGTCGTGGCGCCACATGCAGCCCCTCGATCCACGACGATCCGACCGACTCCGCTCGCAACAGGAACACTGCGAGACCCTCCAGGTTGCGGGCGTCGGAGGTGTTCAGCGACCTGATCGTCACCTCCACCTCGGCGATATTGCCCGCCAAATTGGCTGGAATCTCGAACTCCCAGCCACACAGAGAGTCCGGAATGAAAGCGCGGTAGTGGCCGCCGAGTCGGTCTGTGCGTCTCATCCCCTCAAAGCGGGGTTCCCAGTAGCGTTCCACCAACTCGCCCACGGCGCCTCCTGCTCTCTCGCAAACCGCGAGTTGATCACAGTTTAGCCCTCGGGTTGTAGATAAACCGCGTCTAATGATGCTCGAGGCTCCAGATGGGGACTGAACCTCCCCGGGTACACCTAGTGCAGAGCGGGTCAGGATTCTGATGAGCGGATGTGGTGTGCGGCGCGGAGGGCGTGCTCCTGCGCGGTGCGGGAGCGAATCGCGTCTAGGTGCTGGATAGTGGTCGGCTGTCAGCAGTCGGCGAGGGCCTCGAGCGCGGCGCAGATCTCGTGGCGACGGTTGCGGATTGAGCCCAGACGGTCGGTCAGGAACGACTTGCGAATCGGCTGGAGGTTGTCGAAGGACGCCGCGCAGGACCGGGGCAGACCGTCGTCGGCGTCAAGGGGCAGCTCGGTGGGGATGCCTCGCACGGTGCGGGTCACGGGGGCGACCAGGATCCTGGTCAGCACCGGGATGGCTTCGTCGCGAGTCACCACCAGCACCGGTCGCCGCCGGTCCTCGGCCTCGGCCCACCAGATGTCGCCCTGGGCGGGTGTCACCAGGGCTCCTCGGCGATCATGGCGGCGGTCGCCTCGTCGCTCCAGGCGATCTCGTCATCGGTCTGGGGGAGCCGGCGGTATCCCTCCGCGATCGCCTCGCCCACCGCGCGCCGCCGCCGCTGATCCACGAGCGCCCGCAAGCCCTCGCGCACTGCCTGCGAGCGCGAGTCGACGACACCGCTTCGCACGAGGTGGTCGACCTGGGCGACGAGTTCGTCGTCGAGTCGGACAGCGATCTGAATCATGCGGTCAGTATACCGAGATGGTATGCAGGCTGCATTATGACAGTGCACCGAGACTTGGCAGGTGCTCCGCCCCGCCCGCCGGGAGCGCCGCCTGATTCTCTGCCCCGCCAGAGATTCTGTGGCCCTACAAGAAAATGGGGCCGACCGCCTTCGAAGTCATCCTCGACATGGCGCGGAACCGACAAAGTCAACGGCAGGGCACCGAACGGTGCGCCTACGGATCGATTCCCGAGCCCCAGTGCTGGGCTTGGAATAGAGCCGCGGAAGCCTTGGCCGTGTTCTCCGTCCAGGCTCGATCGAGGTTCGACTCCGGATGATCTTCGAGGTACGAATCGATCAACAACAACAGGTCGTCCTCGGTCGTGAACCCGGTCTCGTCCATCAACAGCAGGATGTCGTTGATGTCCTTGTCGCGGCCGGCGTTGAGCTTCAGCAGGAGCATCGTCACTGGCTCCATGACCCGCAGGACCAGCCGCCGGCCCTCGTACAACGGCTCGGGCTCCAGGTCGAATGCCGGAAGCCCCAGCTGGGCGGCGACATTGTTCAACCAGCCCGGGTCGAGTCCTTCGCGTTCTGCCACGACCTCGACCGCGGCCGCCAGGTCGGGGTGCAGGGTCGCCATGTACACGTCGATGTCCTCCGACAGCCGTCCGGGTGCGATCTGCATCATGGCCACCGCGCCGCCGACGGCGACCTCTATTGGCGGACCCCCGGGCATCGCTGCGTCAACGGCGGCAACGAGTTCCAGCACCCGGGCGAGCGTGAAGCCACCGCTGTCATTCACTGTCATCCCTCGGGGTTCCACATCCCATGCACGCGAATGCACGTGATGTGGTCCCCGCGGAACCACACCCGATGGTGCGCGCAAGTCCCAAGAGCGATACCGCGGAAGTCGGCGGACGCCTCGCCGACAGAGTAGATACGCACGTCCTCGTGCCACGTGTGCACCCAGACCCAGTCTGGTACGCCGACGCCGTCCCGATCGCAGAGAGCGTGCACCGTCGCGGCGATCCGGACGAGATCGAGACGATTCCGCCCGCTCGGGGGTGTCGCACACATCGCGGGCCGGCGTTCGGGGTGCAGCGCCCAATGATTCACGAAGCTCGACAGAGCGGCGATCCTCGATCCCTGCCCAGCAGACATCCATCCGGGAAGATGTACTGCGGTCAATGGCTCGCCGCGCCGACGCCGCGGAGCAGGAGCGCTATCGGTGCCTGGAGGAGGTGCAGTCCCATCGAGGACCGCGCAGAGTTCTCGCATTCTGGCGCGCATCGCGACCGCACCCGCACCCCGTTCGGCGGCAGCGACCTCTCTCAACGCGTCGGCGCGCAAACGCTCTCGATGGTCGACGCGTTGCGCGGTCACGCGGAGCGCATCCGGCCACGCCAACTCCGCGCAAACATCGAAGTTTATGACCGCCTCGAGGTAGGTGACCTCGAGAGCGCTGAGGCCGCGCCGGATCTCATTCGCGCGAGGCCGCAACACCAGGCCGGGGCGGGGACGGCGGACACTCGGCTCGCCGACGACCGCGACCTCTGAGACCGTCGTCACCGAATGGGTCAACCACCCCACCACCTGCCCCGCCTGGTGACCGGTCAGGCCACAGCCCTCACCGGCGATCGCCCGCGCCACGTCCAACTGCCCCGGCCCCCTTGGACCCCTCCCCTTGCCGCGGACGGGTCTCCAGTACAGATTCGGACCCACCCGCCAGCACGCCGCCACGGCGCGCGGCCTCGCCGACTCACGCGACAAGAACGCGTAGACCGCGCCGCGGCTCGCCCCCGGCACATCGCGGGAGCGGAAGCACGTCCCCTCGGGGACCTGCTCCAACCAGTCGCGCTGGGCACTTGTCCTCGACATCAATCGTAAGAATACCACTGGCCGATCAAGTGGGATCGTTGCGCCGCAGGAAGCGGACGTGGTGTGCAGCGCGGACGGCGTGCTCCTGCGCGGTGCGGGAGCGAGTCGCGTCTAGGCGCTGTCGACCTCGCGCATGAAGCTTGCGGTCGCGAACAGCACGATTACGACCGCGTATCCCGCGAAACCACCGAACAACGCAGCGGCCGTAGGCGACCCCGACACTGCGACGTAGATCAACAGTGCCGTGGCGGCGAACGTTCCGAATCCGATCGCGACCTTCGAACGCTCGGCCGAGATCCTCCGAGGCGTCGGATCCGTGGACGGAGTGTCGGTATCCGCGGAATCGTCGGAGTCCCGGTCGAGGCTCCGACGCAACGTGGCGACGCCTGCAGCAACAAGCACCGCAATCGGGGTGATCGCCATCTTGAGCGCATCGTCGAGACCAGCCGGATTCTCCATGGAGGTCACGACCCCGACTGCGACTCCGGTGGCTCCGGCGAGCAGCGAGATGCCCCACTGCCACTTGACGCCGCCGAAGAAGGCGTGCCTCAACTTCTGGTGCGCCTCGTTCTGGGCAGCTGTTCGTGTCTTCAAGAGTCCCATGTGACCCTCCTGTCTGATCGCGGACCCACCAGTTTGGGTCCCGGAGTGCAGTGCCCGGGCAACCGTCATGGGTGCCATGCCTGTGCCATTGTCCCGAGCCGGCGAGGGCCGGGCGGTGGGTCGGTCAGCCGAGCGGATGTAGGACGAGCGCCACCCAGACCGGGACGAGTTGCCGACGGCCGTGACAGGGATGGCTCCGGAGCATGCTGACTCATCCACAAAAGTCCAAAAATATATGGAAATCTCTATGTAGAACAGGTGATTCTTTCCGACCAATCGTTAGAATGCCACGGCCATGAAGCTGAGACGGCGGGAGACGCGGGCCAAAGGCGACGCTGCGACGAACGACAAGCGCCGCGGACGCGCCAAACGCTCCAGAGGCGGGCGGTCACAGCCGCAGGAAGAGGCCTGGTACCGGCAGGTATCGCCCCTGTTCGACGAACCGGCCTCCGAGGACTACGGCGCGGCCTTCGATCCGCTCCTCGAGCCGGTCGTGGCGACGGAGCCGCCCTCGGTGAGCGTCGTCCTGGAGCGCGACACGATGCCGGATCCCGTGCCGGCGGACTCGGCAATGGCGCCGCCGGCTGCCACGATGCCTCCGACCGAGCCAGTGGCGCCCGCGGAACAGTTCGCCGGAGCGGGCGCGTTTGCGATGTCGGACGCTGCGATCGCCGAGCCGGTCCACGAGGTACCCGAGTCGCCGGTGGATGTCGCCGACGAGCCGCCCGAGCCTGAGCCTGAGCCGGTGGACGTCGTCGACGAGTTGCCCGAGCCGGAGCCCGAGACCGAGCCTGCGCTCGCACCCGAGCCTGAGCCCGAGCCGGTGGATGTCGCCGACGAGGCGCCCGAGCCCGAGCCCGAGCCGGTGGACGTCGTCGGCGAGGCTCACGATCCGGCGGTCGATGCGGCGACCGAGCCGCTCGCCACACCGGAGTCCGAGCAGGCGCAGGCAGAGGCCGCCGCCGAGGAGGCGGAGACTCCTTCGGACGCGGACCCGCCGATGATCATCCCGATCCGGGCCTACTACCTCACCCGCACGGAAGACACGCTCCGCAGCATCGCCGCGCAGTTCCTGAACACACCGACCCGCTGGAAGGAACTCCAGTCACTGAACGCCGCCTATCCCGGCATCGCCGCGGCGGGGCCCGACACCGTGCTTTCCATCGGCAGTTCGATCGCCCTGCCGGGCGACCCTCTGCCCTGGGGCAAGCCCGACCCGGTGTACCTGTGGACCCTCGCGGAGAAGTTCCTCTACGCCGCCTGGGGTCGCGAACCCGCTCCGGAGGAGGTCGTGCCGTTCTGGCGCGGACTCACAGGCGGCGCGCACCTCCTCGAAGCGGGAGCACCGCCGCCCCAGGTGCTGGAGGCCGCCCCCGAACCGCCCGCGGATCTGCCGGCCGACGTTCCGCCGGTTGCGGACGAGGCTCCACCGGCTGAAGCGGAACCACCATCGCCGCCGGTGGAGGAGCCGGATGCTGAGGAGCCGGTTGCAGTGGTGCCTCCGCCGCTCGTTGTGGAGGAGCCGGTTTCAGAGGAGCCGGTCGCAGAAGAGCCGCCACCCGTAGCAGAGGAGGCGATCGCCGCGGAGCCTCTGCCACCCGTTGTGGAGGAGCCGGTTGAAGCGGAGCCTCCGCCACCTGTTCCGGAGGAGCCCGCCGCCGAGGAGCCTCCGGAGGAGCCGGCGGCAGCGGAACCTCCGCCACCTGTCGTGGAGGAGCTGGTTGTAGAAGAGCCGGTCGCCGACGAGCCTCCGCCTGTTGTGGAGGAGCCGGTTGCCGAGGGGCCGCCGGTCACTCCGATTCCGACACCTGTTGCGGAGGAGCCGGCCCTCGAGGAGCCTTTGCCGCCCGTCGCAGCGGAGCCTTCGCCGCCCGTTGTGGAGGAGCCGGTTGTAGCGGAGCCGGTTGCAGCGGAGCCTTCGCCGCCCGTTGTGGAGGAGCTGGTTGCAGCGGAACCTCCGCCACCTGTCGTGGAGGAGTTGGTTGCAGAAGAGCCGGTCGCCGACGAGCCTCCGCCTGTTGTGGAGGAGCCGGTTGCCGAGGGGCCGCCGGTCACTCCGATTCCGACACCTGTTGCGGAGGAGCCTGCGCCGCCCCCGGATGCGCCCGAGCAACCGGTGCCCGAGACCGCCGATGTCGAGGCGCCGCCTGCCGATGAGCCGATCGCCGCGTACGGACCGCCGACGTCGGGACCGCCACCCTGGGCCCCGGAGGCACACGAACCGCCACCCACGACGCTCCCCGAGGAGCTTGTGGCCGGCGAAGCTTCCCCGGGGGCGTCGTCGGCAGTCGAGGTCCCTCCTCCCTCGCCGCCGATGCCCCCGGCCCCAGAGCCGCAGCCGCCGGTGCCCGACCTCGGCCCCATCGAGCCCGAGGTGCCGCAGCGCCCCGAGACCGAGGAGCCGCCGCTGCCGGAGTTCATGCCGTCGGTGACGGGCGCCACCCCTTCGGCGGAACTGCCGGTGGAGGAGGTCGTGGCCTCGACGCAGCGCGTACTCGCCGGCACCGCCATCGGCGACGCGATGATGCTGTGGCAGCTAGGGAGGCTGCGCCGGCGCGGCGCCAGACGGCGTGACCAGGCGCCGGATCCTCTCGAAGTCTCCCTCGAGCAGACGGCCCGGATGGACTCGCTGCGGCTCATCGAAGCCGCGATGCGCCACCTGCGCGCCGTGACGGTCGCCCAGTTGATGCCGAAGCCCCGCGTGGTGTGCGTCCGCTCCGGCACCTACGGTTTCGAGGTACTGCTCGACGAGCCCGTCGAGACACCCGAGGGGTGGCAGGCGGCGTCCGGCGGCTACGTTCTCGAACTGCCCCGCGGCGTCACCGTCGAGCAACTCGACGCGGTCGGCCACGGCCCGTCACTCTGCCCTGCGCTCGTTCCCGTCGGCGACACGGCCGAGGGACCTCTGCTCCTGAACCTCGAGGAGCTCGGTTGCCTGGCGGTCTCGGGGCACAATGAGGCCTCCGCAAGTCTCCTGACCTCCATCGTCGAGGTTCTCGGCTCCTCGCCACTGGCAGGGGACATGCGCATCGTCACCGTCGGCGTCGGCTCGCCCGTCGGACCCGGCTGGGAGCGCATCCACGCCACCACCTTCGACTCCCCCCAACTCGAGCACCTCCTGTCGACCGCCGTCGCACCCGGGCATACCGTCGCAGGGTCCGTCGACGTCCTCGTCGTGGGGCCGGGCAACGATCTGCTGTTCCAGCGTGCGGGGCAAATCGCCACCATGCCCGGGTCCCGGCTCGTGCTCGTGGGCGCAACGTCGTCCGCCGCGGCCCGTTGGCCCTGGCGCATCCACGTGGACGAGAATTCCCGGGCGGTGGTCCACCCGATCGCCGTCAACATCGTCGCGACACAGGCGATGAGGCCGGAACTGGCCTATCTGCTCAGCGAGGCCGCCGGTGGCCCGCATACGTCTTCGAGGTTGTAGTCACGATGGATATCCCCGAGTTCAAGTATCAACGCGTTGCGGAGCGGCCCGTCGCCGGCGCGCCCGCCAACAGGTGCTCCCGGCGGGGTGTCCGCCTCGCAGCAGCGGCTCTCGGCGTCGTGGGCGTGCTGGCGACCGCCTGCGGCGGTGGCGAGACGACCCCGGCGGCTCAGGGTGAGGTGAGCGTCATCGCTCCCGAGGAGACCGCCCAGCCCAACGCCGACGTTCTGGTCTCGCGCCCCGGCGAGGGGATCGACGCCGCGGGCGGGGCCCTGCAGGGAGGGCCGCCGTGCCCCGCGTCCGGCAGCCCCGGAGCCGCGGAGACGGTGAAGATCGCCCTGGTCACCCCCGACGTGCTGAACCTGGAGGTCATCGGTCTGGGGAATCTGGTCTTCGACGATCCGGCGCACATCATGGACGCCTACCTCAACAAGGTCAACAGCTTCGGCGGGATCAACGGGCACTGCTTCGAGTTCAAGGGTCACGTGTACGGCTTCACCGACCCCGTCGGCGACTTCGGGCGTATCTGCACCGAGCTGCCGCAGCAGCAGCCGCTGGTCCTGCTGGTGATCGGGGCCGACGAGGCCACCTTCCAATGCGCCACTCTCGGGGCACAGATTCCCAGTATCGGCCTCTACGCCCAGTTTCCCGAGGCGACCTTCGCCCAGGCGGGCGGACTCCTGAGGGTCGACCACGGCGCCATCGAGTTCCTGGTCGAGAACGGCCTCGAAGCCGCCGTGGCGGCGGGGGTGATCACGACCGCCGACCGGGTGGCCCTGCTGCACCAGTCGGCCGAAGCCGCCGCCGAGGGCATGGAGATGGAGATGGAGATGGGCCACGATATGGGCGACGCCCAGATGTTCGGCGGCCACATGCATGACCCGGGCGCGCTGGGGGTCGCAGCCTTCGACATGACGAGCCAACGCCTGGGGCTGCAGGTGGCGGGATGGGCCGGCGCGCTGTCGGAGTTCTCCGGGACCGGGGTGTTGGTCATCGGGCAGCAGTTCCGCGACAGCGGGGGCGACCTCTTCGATCCGGACCAGGCATCCTTCGAGCAGGCGGTGGCGTCGATGCCGCCCGAGATCGCCCAGTTGCTCGCGGCGATGCGGCAGTACTTCATCGCGACGGCCGTCGAGATGCGGGATGCGGGTGTCACCGCCGTGGTGGCGGCGGGGGACTGGGCGGACGTGCGCAACCTCATGCGGGCCGCCGAACTGGCGGAGTGGTATCCGAAATGGGTCCTCAACGACACCCAGTACGCGCTCCTCGTGCTCACCGACGTGCCCGAGTCGCAAGGCCAGAATCTCGTCCAGGTCAGCTCGCGGCGAGCGGCCGACGACCCCATCGACGGGCTCGACCGGGGGTGCCTCAGCCTGCGCAACACCGGCACCGACGCCGAGCCCTTCACCCACCGCTACCACACCGACGCCTGGAGCCTGCTCACCGCGACCTGCGACTACCTCGACGTGATCTTCGGCGCCGCCTCGCGGGTGGAGGGGCCGCTGACCCGGGAGGCCTTCGTGGCCGAACTGCAGGAGACGGTGTATATCACCGCCCACGGTCAGCACGTGCACTTCACCGCCGACGACTTCTACGGCTCGGACAGCTTCCGGGTGCTGCGGGCCGATCCCACCTGCGTTCTCAACGACTGGGGATGCATGCGCCCGTTGACCGACTGGTTCGTCGACGCGGAGGCCTTGGAGGCCCACGCGACGGAGGAGACACACGGAGAGAACCATTGAGAGCTGAACGACGCCTGCTCGGTGCTGGTGCCACGTTGGCGGCGGCGATGCTTGTCGCGTCCTCGTGCGCCGGTGGCGGGGGAGGGGGGGGCTCCAACCTTTCCGTCGGTACGACCGTCGTCGGACCGGCGTCGGCCCCGGAGTCGGCCCCTCCGGCGGAGCCCGCCGTCGTCCGCCTGGCCCTCGCGCCCGACCCGGTGTGGCAGTGGCTGGAGGATTCGGGCACGCGCGCGGCCTGGGAGCGGACCCACAACGTGCGCTTCGAGGTCTCCAACGCCTTCGACCAGTTCGCCGCCTTCGCCGGCGGGCACGCCGACGTGGTGTTGATCAACGCCCTCGACGTGCCGAAGTTCACCGAGGAGCCCGGCCGCGAGCCCGTGATCATCGGCAAGTACACCACCGACCGCAGCATCCTGGCGGTGCGGCGCACCTCGCGCGCGGAGAGCCTCGATGATCTGGTGGAGCGGCGCATCGCCGTGGAGAGTTCGCTGGCTTCGACGCTGCTGTGGGGTCTCATCGCCGAGGCGCGCTACGGCTTGGACTTCAGCCCGGACAGCCCCGACTTCGATCTCGTGACCGTCGAGCCGGCCAGCGTCGCCGACCTCGTGATGCGCGGCGACGTGGACGCCTGCATCTGCACGCCCGACTACAGCGTGCCGTACCTCGCCTCGGAGCGGCTGCGAGCGCTCTACGACGGCCGGTCGGCGGCGGAGCTCCACACCACCGGCGGAATCGCGGGCGACGACCTCGGCGCGGGGTTGGTGGCCATCGCCGACGCGTTCGTCACCGACCGGACGTGGTACACCGCCAACCGGCACGCGGTCGACGCCCTGCTCAGCCTCTGGCAGGAGGGTGTGACCGCCTGGAAGCAGAACAAGGCGCAGATCGTGGCCGACTACCCGCATCACTTCTCGGTGGAGCAGGACACCGAGATCGCCTGGCTGGCGGACTACGTGGCGGCGCACGACTGGATCGTGCCGTCGGTCTACATCACCGACCAGGAGGCCGAGACGCACAAGTTCGCCTTCTACCGGCTGAGGGATCTCGGTCTGGTGCCCGAGGACGCAACCGCACCGGAGATCTACATCGTCCGCCCACCGGACGACACGGCGCCCGCCGACGGATCGGGAGGTTAGACGTGTCCACCGCACCCCCGGTCACGCCCGGCAGCGTCTCGGAACTCTCCGCCCGTGAGTTGCGCCGGTCGGCCCTGGCGCGCTGGGGCTTCCGCCTCAGCGTGCTCGCCGGCTGGGCCGTGTTCGTCGCCGTCTGGTATCTGGTCGCCCGCTTCGTGTTCACGCCCCAGCAGCTTCCGCAGCCCCACGTCGTGGCCATCGAGGCGTGGGACGTGCTCACCCAGCGGGACTTCGGCGCCAACCTCCAGGCCAGCATCCTGAGGGTGATCGCCGGCTTCCTGCTGGCGTTGCTGCTGAGCAGCGGCCTGGGCCTGCTGATCGCCTACAGCCAGTGGTGGCGGCGCCTCCTCAACAGCCTGCTGCTGTTCATCGTCAGCGTCCCCACTGTGAGCTTCGCCATCCTCTCGCTGATCGTGCTCGGCATCTCACCACTGGGGCCGATCATCAACGCCATGCTGGTGGCGACGCCCTACATCACGATGAACCTGGCGCAGGGTCTGACCGGCGTCGACCGCCGCCTCATCGTGATGAGCGAATCCTTCGGCCGCACCCGCCCGCAGATCATCAGGGGAATCCTCATCCCGTCCTCGCTGCTGTCGATCCTCGGCGGCGCCCGTCTGGCGTTCGCCGTCGCCTGGCGGATGGAACTTCTCACGGAGATCTTCGCCTCCAACGAAGGCATCGGGTTCCAGATCCGGCGCAGCTTCGAGAGTTACGACATCCGGGGGATGCTCGCCTGGGCGGTGCTCTTCGTCGTCGTCATGCTGATCATCGAGAACCTCGTCTTCCGCCAGATCGAACGCCGGCTCTCCCGCTGGCGCTCCCCGGACCTGGGAATGGCCCAATGAGCGACGTCCACGCCTACCAGGGGCTCTCGGGGCTTCGACGGGACGACGCGCGGCCCGTCGCCAAGGGTCCGCTGACGCTGCGGGGCCTGCTGCGCCGGCCGTGGTTCATCCGCCTCGTGGCGCTCGCCCTGCTGGTCTTCGTCTGGCAGTGGGTCACGTGGGCCAACGCCCGCGTCCCCGGCATCGACGAGATCGTGCGTTTCATGGTCACCGAGATCAGCGGCGGTTCCCACGGCGGCACGCTCACCGGCGAGTTCTGGGAGCCGCTCAGCCTCAGCCTGCAGCGCTACGCCATCGGCCTCGCCATCGGCATCCCCGCCGGTGCCGTGCTGGGGCTCGTCATCGGTGCCTCCCGCTTCGCACGCGGTCTCTTCAACGACACGGTCCTGGTGCTGCTGGCGCTTCCCGCGGTCGTCTGGGCGTTCCTGGCCTCGCTGTGGTTCGGCCTCTCCTCGCAGGGCCCGATCCTGGCCGTCGTCCTCACCGCCATCCCGTTCGTAGCGGTCAACCTCAGTAGCGGCGTGCGCAACATCGACCCGCATCTCGTCGAGATGAGCAGGGCGTTCGGGGTGCCGGCGGGTCGGCGGCTCTACCACCTGCTGGTGGGCGGGACGCTGCCCAGCGGGTTCACCGGCCTGCGGCTGGCGTTCATGACGGGCTGGAACAGCCTCCTGATCGTGGAATGGTTCGGCGCCACCTCCGGGGTGGGCTGGCGTGCCCGCTTCTGGTACGACGCCCTGCGCTACCCGGGCTTCGTGGCCTGGATCTTCCTGTTCGTGATCCTGATCACCCTGCTCGACCGGCTGCTGCTGAGCCCCCTGGAGAGGCGGGCCTTCCAGTGGAACCAGCAGCCCACCCTCACCTTCGAGGAGGAGCTGTGAGACCCATGACGCACACAGTCCTGCAAACGACCCAACCACCCGCCCCGGAGGGATGAGATGGCGACCGTACTCATCGAGAACCTGACGAAGGTCTACCCGCCGACTCTCAACAACCCCACACAGGTTCAGGCGCTCGGCGGTGTCAACATGTCGGTCACCGGCAACGTCTTCGTGGCGATCGTCGGCCCGTCCGGCAGCGGCAAATCGACGCTGTTGAACATCGTGGCCGGTGTGGACCGGCCCACCTCGGGGTCGGCGCGCGCCCTGCAGGAGGGCGTGCCCGCGCAGGTCGGCTACGTGTTCCAGGAGCCGCGGCTGCTGCCGTGGCGCACCGTCGTGGACAACATGCTGTACGTGCAGGACCGCAAGTCCGACCGGTCGCGGCGCGAGGCGGAGTTCTACCTGCAGATGGTGGGGCTCAGCGAGGTCGCCGACCTCTACCCCTCCCAGCTCTCGGCGGGCATGCAGCAGCGGGTGGGCATCGCCCGGGCGTTCCTCGTGAACCCCGACGTGCTGCTGCTCGACGAGCCGTTCAGCCACCTCGACGCCCTCACCGGGCGGTCGCTGCGCGACTACCTGCAGCGCATCTGGCTGCAGACCCGCAAGACCGCCCTGTTCGTGACCCACGACGTCACCGAGGCGGTGGAGCTGGCCGACCGCATCGTCATGCTGCGCCCCGGCGGTGTGGCCTACGACGACATCCCCGTCGACCTGCCCCGCCCGCGACGATTCGACGACCCCGCCGTGCGCGAGGTGCAGGACGAGGTGCTGCGCCGCTTCGACGCCATGGGCGCGGCCGTCCGCTTCGGCGCCCAGGGCCGCTGAGGCGTCGGGAGCCGCCCCCCGAGTCCGCCCCGCCCCGCCGTTCCGGCCCAGGCCGGAATCCGTGCCCTCTACCGTCGGGCTAGCGATCGTGGCGGCGCTCGTGACAGTTCTGGCCGCGGGATGCGGTGTCGGATCATCGCCGGCGGCGGCACCGCGAGCCGGGGAACCCGCTGCGGTCGCCGCGCCGGCCCCACCGGAGCCGGGACCGGTCGTGGAGGTCGTCCCCGCAAGGGTTGTCCCGCCGCCCCTCGACCCGAACGCCGACCCCCGCACGCCGCTGGGGGAGTTGCGCGCCGCCTACCTGCCGATCTGGTCGCCGGACTTCGACTATGCGTTCCCGCCGGAGGCGTGCGGCAGTGACTGGGCGCTCGACGCCATCGCCGAGCCCACGTCGGCAGCGGACGTGCGGGTCCTCGGCGACCCGGTGGCCGCCGCGGCGCTGTCGGTGATGCGCTCGGAGTTCCTGTTCTCCCGTGCCCGCGCCGAGCCGAGCCCGCTGGCGCAGCTCTGCGTGGCGGTCGCCACGGTGGGCTCGGCCCGCACCCACGCCCTCGACGTGCTGGCCGACCACCTGGCAACCGGCAGCAGGAGCACCGACGCGCCCGGCTACCCCGACGAGGTCGTCATGGTGGCAGCCGCCCCGCACGCGGCGCTTGCCGTGGCCTGCGTCACGCCCGGCTACCCCCGTGTCGTCACCGATGACGGCGAGGTCGTCGAGTCCTCGCGTGCGCCCGCCCGCCTGCAGGCGTACCTCATGCCCGTAACCCGCGGCCTCGAGGACCAGGTCGTCGACATCTCCTACCGCGTCTCCGACTTCGCCCACGAACCCGCCGACGATTGTTCCGGACTGGACGCCTGGCTCGACCAGTGGAACCGCCACGTGGAGAACTGGAGGGAGGAGGGCCGGCTCTGGGAGGTGCTGAACAGGACCGTCACCGCCGAGGAGCTGTGTGACCACCCGCCGCCGGACGGCCCCGACGAATGTCCGAGTGACTGGTCGTCGTGATCGCTCAACGTGCGCGCCGCCGGCGCCGATCCCGCGTCCAACGCCGGGCTCACACCGCAAGGCGACGCATCAGACCGCTCCTGGGTGCCGCCATCGTCGTGGCGGGGATGGTGGTGCCCCTCGATTCGACGACGTTGCCGGACCCGCTGGGCGATGCGGTCGGCGAATCACCCGTTCTGGCACAGAGCCAGGAAACGATCGAGGGTTATCCGAACCAGTGTTCGGCCAGTCCGTGGCCATCGATCCCGATGCTGCCGAGTCCCGAAGGATCCGAATGTGTCCTGGAGGTAGCGGCTTGCCCGGAGAGTCCCCTCAGGGCGGATCCCGCGCAGAGGGGAGAGCTTCTGATTCCGTCAACGCAGCAGCCGACTTTGGTTGATGCGGACGCGTACCCGGGATTCTGCGAAATAAGGTTCCTCAGGCCCCAAGACCCGCCCCCAGGCCAACAGCTCTCGAGTGACGACCAAACGAGAAAACAGCACTATGACGACTGCATGAGTGGGGTAGGGGGGTTCGTCAATATCTCACACCGGAGAACCGTCACAGTGACCGTGATAGAGAACAACGTTCCAGTCCAACGAGACGTAGACGAGTTGCGTTGTAGACTGCTCCATCCCGCGACGTGTCCTGCTGGTCTAAGTCAAGCCAGTTCAGCCGGATTCCACCGGACCGGTACGAATAGCTGCAAGGCATTTGAGCGTCGCACGTGGACCTGTCCGTCGGGCTACGCGCACAGAAACGAGTACCTTCTCTGCTACAAGGCGCCTGCCCCTTTGGGTCCCGGTCAGAACCTTGCGTGTCTGGACGGATCCCCTGATTTCGTCGCGTTGGACTGTGCCGAATACGTGGGGACCGACTTCACCCGATCCCCCAACTTAGTGGATTGCGAAACGGACTTTCCCACCGGAGACCCGGACCCGAACATCAAGTTGAGGGATAACTCCAATCGCGGACTGCCGTCAAGCGCGTACTGGTGTGAATTCGACTCATCTTTCCTTAAGATCGTCTGCCACGGCTCCAGTCCTCCCACCGCCGAATGCACACCGACGCCGGCGCTGTGCCTGAAGCGGGCCAGTGAGACAGGAGGCTGCAACGGCATCGCGAACACGATTCGTTGCCGTGGACTTCAGGAAGAATACCAGGTGCTTCTGGATCGACGTGCCAAGGGGCGTGCGACGGATTCCGACGTCCGGAGAACGGCCGAGGAGATTCGTGATGAGGGATGCGAGCCCTGCCTCCTGCTACCGTTCCGCAGCGTACCGCAAAGCTGTCCCGACGACCTTGCTGGTGACCTGACGCCGGTCAGTTCTTCGGTGGCAGCGAGGCTTGCTGCAATCCACACGGTCAAGAGAGATCTGAGTCTGACCGATTGTGTCAACGCGTTTACCGGCGTGATCAATAACAGTGCGGCCTGCTCGGCGGCGCGGGTTTGCGCGGATCCGCCTCGAGGCCGTCTTTCCTGGTCGTCCAGTCACTATTCTCAACTTGCTGTTGTCAACTCGCCGGTCGTCCTGACCGTTGGGGAGATCCCCGCGGAGTACCACAGGCTTGTATCGCCGGGCTATAGGATTGGCATCTATATCAACTCTATTAGCTACCTCAAGTTCTCTGATTCTGGTGGTCCAAATCCGGATCCCGTCGTGCGCTTGTGGCCCGAGTTGGGCACGCAGTCATTCCAGAGTGTGACAGACTTGATGCGTAACTTTAGTGGTCAAAACGGCGAGTGTATATTCAATCAGGGCACCTTCATTGCGCCAGCCTTCAAAGTGATTGTCAAGGAACTGTGGCCTGATACCGATGAGCAAGCGATAAGAGACCTATTCGGGGACAGTGCCCTCAACTGGTGGACAAACCTTTCAACGGAGGAGAGGCGAGCCCGGAACGGTGATCGTGGATTCGAGTTGTGGAGCGATCTCACGAACGACCACGATAGGGATCAGGAGAGTAACAAGCGAGCAGATGTCCTTGTCCGGGAGATCGACTGCAACTATGGGACATTGATCTGGTGCCGATGGTCACCGACTCGACCTGGCTACTATCAGCTGACAGCCGCGGGTGCATGGAGATCCTCAAAGAGCAATGGTGGTAGGTCGTGGAGGGATAGTACCTACCTTTCCGAGTTGGAGACCTATCTGCAGGGACTGGATCCATTCGATGGAAACTGCGATTCACGTCAGTTTCCCATTGCCGACAGAGACTGCCTGCAGAACCTGTTGAACGACAGGAATGTGAAAGCGGCGCAGCTGGGTTTGACGGCCACCTTGGACGGTGTGGAGCCGCTGCTCCCAGGTGTCACAGGTGAATCGATGTACACGGCATCGGGGGGAATACAGTGCCCCTCTGTCGACTTGCGAGTGTCGTGCGGCGGCAGTGGAGACAGCGGCAACTACACCGTGAGCGAACCGATCGGGATCATGGTGCACGAGGTGCGGGTGGCGACCCGGACGCCGAACTCCTAGGGGCGCCGAACGCTTAGGTGCGCCGCCGCAGCTTGGCCCGGCGCTCTGGATTGCCCGGCGCGTGCTTGCGACAATGTCCGGCGGTGAAGAGTCACAGCCGTCCGCCCGAGCCGTTGTGCACGTCGGAGGTTCGGCTGGGCGACGGCGCGGTCACGGTCGTGCGTCGCCACGGCAACCCCGACGGTCCGCGCTTGGTGCTGAGCTGCGGTCTCGGGTTCGCGGCCGACCTGTACTGGCCGTTCTGGTCGCTGCTGGCCGAGGACTTCGACATCGCCGTCTACGACCTGCGCAGCCACGGATGGAATGCGGTCACCCCGCTGCGGGTCCACAACATGCCGACGCTGGTCGACGACAACCGCCGCGTCATCGACGCGGTGAGTGCCGGTCTCGGTGCGAAGCCCAGCATCGGGGTGTTCCACTCGCTGTCGGCGATGGTGGCGCTGATGCACGAGCACCAGGAGCCGACGTTCGCGGCGCTCGTGCTGTTCGACCCGCCGATCTGCCCGCCCGGCGCCGACCTCGACGACATGGAGACGGTGTGCCAGGGACTGTCCGGCAGGGCCCGGCGCCGCCAGCGGCACTTCGAGTCGCCCCGGGATCTTGCGACCCTGCTCGGGCACGCCTCGGGATTCGAGTTGGTGCCCCCCGAGACTCGGGAACTGTTCGCCGAGGCGACGCTGCGGCCGGCTGCCGGGGGCGGCTACGAGTTGCGCTGCCCGCCCGAGCACGAGGGCCAGCTGTATGAGTGGTACTTCGGGTTCTCGATGCAGGCACCCGAGATCCTGGGCGGCATCGAGATCCCCGTGAAGGTCATCGGCTCGGACCCGACCGCGGCGTTCTCGTTCCTGCCCAGCATGGATCTGAGCACCCTCGCGACCCTGGACTACGACTTCGTTCCCGGCACGACGCACCTCCTGCAACTCGAGGTCCCGCACAGCTGCGCCGAGTTGACCAGACAGTTCCTTCGCGCGCAGGAACTCAGCCACTAGCGCGCCGCCGGGCAACCGGAGAGACCTACAGGGCCGCTCCCGCCGGTCCCGCCGGTGTGAACTCGGCGGGCAGGTGCTTGATGCCGTGGATGAAGGACGATGCGAGCAGGTCCGGCTCGCCGGTGGCGCGGATGTCGCCGATGCGGCTGAACAGCTCGCGGAACATCACCTTGATCTCGCGCCGGGCCAGGTGCGCGCCGAGGCAGTAGTGCGGGCCGGGCCCGCCGAAGCCGACGTGGGGGTTCGGGTCGCGCCGCACGTCGAAGGCGAGCGGGTCCTCGAAGGTCGCCTCGTCCCGGTTGGCACAGAGGTAGTGCATGACCACCTGGTCGCCCTCGTCGATCCTCTGGCCCTCCAGCTCGGTGTCGCACAGGGCGGTGCGGCGCATGTAGGTGACCGGGCTGGCGACGCGGACGATCTCCTCGGTGGCGCTGTGGGCGGTGCCCTCGAAGTCCTCGACCCAGATGCGGCGCTGGTCGGGGTGGTCGGTGAGGTACACCAGCCCCCAGCTGATGGCGTTGCGCGTGGTCTCGTTGCCCGCCACCACCAGCAGGATGAAGAAGCTGGCGAGCTCGGCGCGGGTGAGCCGCTCGCCGTCCACCTCGGCGTTGACGAGGATGCTGGTCAGGTCGCCGCTGTCCACCCCCACCTTGGACTCCGCCACCTCGTCCATCAGCTGGGTCAGGGCGCCGCCGGCGGTGAGGATGGCCGTGATGAGATCGCCGAAATCGGGCACGTACTCGGGGTCGCCCGCGCCCAGGATCACGTTGGACTGGTCGAACACGAAGTCGTGCTGGGAGGCGGGGATCCCCATCAGGTCGCACACGATGCGCAGCGGCAGCCGGGCCGCCACGTCGGTGACGAAGTCGCATTCGCCCCGCTCGCACACCTCGTCCACGATCAGCCTGGCCTGGTCCTGCACCGAGTCCTCGAGGCGGGCCAGCATCCGCGGCGTGAAGCCGGCCGAGACCAGCCGTCTCAGCCGGGCGTGGCGGGGATCGTCCATGGCGATGATCGAGTTGAAGTACTCGTTGAACTCCGGTGGGAAGTCGTTGATGGTGACCCCGGAGGCCGAGGAGTAGATCTGCGGGTTGCGTGACACCTCGAGGATGGGGGCCAGCCGACTGACGACCCAGGCGCCGGGGACCCGGATGCTCTCCAGATCGCCGTAGAACTTGAACCCGGGGAAGAAGGTCAGCGGCTGGGCGCGCAGCCGGCTCAGATCCTCCTCCACCTCGCTGCGATGCCGCTTCCAGAAGACGTTGTGGATCGGGTTGCGCGGGTCCCCCTCGGTCGCCGGCGGCGGCTTGGCGGAGGATCCGGGCGTGGCTGTCGAGTCAGGCTTGACGGCGGTCATGGAACCGTTCCCGGTCGATGGAGTGTGTGGCGATGTCCCGACTGTAGTGACCGGCGGTGCCGAATCGAAGCCGGTGCCGGATCTACGATGGCGGGGTGTCCGTGGGCGCCGACGAGAGGATCCAGCCGGCCCTGCACGCGCTGCTGTCCGACGACGCCGACGGGTTGCGGGCCGCTCTCGGGGCCGACCCGGAGGTCGTGAACCTCAAGGTCGGGGACAACACGCTGCTGGAGTTGACCACCCAACCCGACGTCGGGCACTCGTCCGCGGAGATCATCGACGTGCTGATCAGCGCCGGCGCGGCGCCGGATCGGGCCCTGAACCTGGCCGGGTGCTGGAACCTCCCGGACCTCTGTGCGCAACTCCTGGCGGCCGGTGCCGATCCGGCGGCCCGCGCCGACGGTGGGATCACGCCCCTGGAGTCGGCGGCCATGCACAGCTCCACCGAGGCCGCCGACGTGCTCGTGAGCCACGGGCTGCACCGCCAAACCCTGTGGCTCGCCGCGGCCAGCGGCCTGCTGCGCTGGGTGCAGGGCTGGGTCGCCGTCGACGGATCGCTGCGGGCCGACCCGGGGCCCTACCGCCCGGACTGGGCCGCGGTGGGCCGTGCCGCCGGTGCCCGGCCCAGGGACGACCCGAGCGAGATCGTCGGTGAGGCCTTCGTGTTCGCCGCGCTCAACAACCGCCACGCCGTCGTCGACTATCTCCTCGACGCCGGGGTCGACGTCGACGCGCGCCCCTACCGCAACACCACTGCGCTGCACTTCGCCATCCAGTTCCGGCGCTCCGACATGGTCCGCCACCTCCTCGACAGCGGCGCGTCGGTCACCATCGAGGACGGCACCTACCGCTCCAACGCCGCAGGATGGGCCCAGGCATGCGACGACGGCAGCCGTGAGGCGACCACCATCCGCTGGCTCGTCCGCACCGCCCATCGCTGACCCGTAGCCGGCGCCGCCGGGGGCCGGGCGGCGCCACGGAGTTCCACTGGCTCGGGTCGGCCCGGCATCCACCACGAGAGCCCGCGCGCCGACGATGCTACGGCGGTGGCGCGAACTGCCATCGGGACGTGCTCCGCGGAGCGGTCCCGGCACTGGGCCGGACGGGGGGTGGGGGCTTGAGCCACGCGGTCAAGGTTCGCGGCGCTGACAGCCGGCGCGCGCCGGCCCTCGCGGATCCGGATGGCGCGGATGCGGCTCGCAGCACGGCGCGCATTCAGGTGCGCAGCGCCGGCCATCCCGAGGAGCGGCGCATCCCGGCCGCGGCCGCTCAACTCGGGGTGACGGGGCTCGGCAGCTGCCGCTTCTGGACGGTGTACCACCTCGAAGGGCTGCTCGGCGAAGCCGACGTGGACCGGCTCTGCGCCGAGGTTCTCGTCGACCCGGTCACCGACGAGGTCGTCGTCGGCGCTCCCGCCGGCGGTGCCCGGGTGGTGGAGGTGGCGCCGCTGCCGGGGGTGACCGACGGCGCGGCGCGGGAACTCGAGCGGGCCGCCGCGGTGCTGGGCCTCCCGCCGCTGCGAGCGGCCACGGCGCGCCGCTACGAGCTGAGCGGCGAACTCGACGAGGCCGACATCCGGATCCTCACGGCCCGGCTCCTGGCCAACCCGACGATCGAGCGCAGCCACAGCGGCGAGCTGGCGCCATCGTTCTCGCCCACCTGGGAAGCGGAACCGGCGGCGCTGCCGGTGCGGCTGGCCGGCCTGGACGACGGACAACTCGCCGACCTCAGCCGGCAGCGGATGCTGTCGCTGGACGTGACTGAGATGCGCGCCATCCGGACCCACTTCACCGCGTGCGGCCGCGACCCGACCGACGCCGAGCTCGAGACCCTGGCGCAGGCCTGGTCGGAGCACTGCGTCCACAAGACCTTCAAGGCGCGGATCACCCTCACCCACACCCGCGCCGACGGCCGCTGTGAGGTGTCGCACCACGACGGGCTGCTGAACGCCCTGCGCCGGGCGACCGCCGAACTCGACGCGGGCTGGCTGCGTTCGGTCTTCGTCGACAATGCCGGCATCGTCGCCTTCGACGACGAACTGGATCTCGCTGTCAAGGTCGAGACCCACAACCACCCGTCAGCCCTGGAACCCTTCGGCGGGGCCAACACCGGTGTCGGCGGTGTGGTGCGCGACGTCATGGGGGTCTCGGCTCGGCCCATCGCCTGCACCGACGTGCTGTGCTTCGGCCCCGAGGACCTCGCTGAAGCCGACCTCCCCGCCGGCGTGCTGCATCCCCGGCGCATCCGCGACGGGGTCGTGGCCGGCATCGGCGACTACGGCAACAAGCTGGGCCTGCCCACCGTTAACGGCGCGGTGCTGTACGACCCCGGCTACGTGGGGAACCCGCTGGTGTTCTGCGGGGCGCTTGGACTGCTGCCGGCGGGCTCGCACCCCACCGCGCCCGGGGCCGGCGACCGGATAATCGTGATCGGCGGGCGGACCGGCCGCGACGGCATCGGTGGCGCCACCTTCTCCTCGGCCGGGCTGGACGCCGCAGTGGTGGGCCGGGCCGGCTCGGCGGTGCAGATCGGCGACCCGATCGTCGAGAAGGGCTGCATCGAGGTGATCGAGCGGGCCCGGGACCGGGGCCTGTACAACGCCGTCACCGACTGCGGGGCGGGCGGGCTGTCCTCGGCGGTGGGGGAGATGGGCGCCGAGCTGGGAGCCGAGGTGGACCTGGCCGCGGTGCCGCTCAAGTATCCGGGACTGCAACCCTGGGAGATCTGGCTGTCCGAGGCCCAGGAGCGCATGGTGCTGGCGGTGCCCGAGGACGGCGTGGCGCCGCTTCGGGAGCTGTGCCGGACCTGGGACGTGGAGCTGAGCGACATCGGCTCGTTCACCTCCTCCGGGCGGCTGGTCGTGCGCCACGGCGCCTGCGACGTGATCGACCTGCCCATGGAGTTCCTGCACGGCGGCCTGCCGAGGCGGACGTTGACCGCGACCCACAGTGACCCCGTCGCAGCGGAGGGCCGGAGGCGCCCGCCGCCGGTGATCGACGGCGCCGCGCTGGTGCTGGACCTGCTGGCGCATCCCAACGTGGCCTCCCGCGAGTCGATCGTCCGCAGCTACGACCACGAGGTGCGAGGCGGCACCGTGGTGCGCCCCTTCGCGGGCCCCTCCGCCGACGGTCCCACCGACGCGGCGGTGCTCAAGCCTCTGGGCACCTGGCACCACGACCGGGCCGTGGCTCTCGCCGTCGGCATCAACCCGCGTGTCGGTGTCCTGGATCCGTGGGCGATGGCGCTCCATGCCATCGACGAGGCCTTCCGCAACCTGGTGGCGGTCGGGGCCGATCCCGACCGGGTGGCCCTGCTGGACAACTTCTGCTGGGGTGACCCGACGAAGCCCGACCGGCTGGGGTCGCTGGTGCGCGCCGTGCAGGGTTGCGTCGAGGGGGCTCGCCGCTACCGGGCGCCGTTCGTGTCCGGCAAGGACAGCCTCTACAACGAGTTCGACGGCCGGGCCGTGCTTGCCACGCTGCTGATCTCCGCCGTCGGGATCGTCCCCGACCTGCACCGCGTCGCCACGAGCGCCCTGACCACCGTCGGCAGCGACCTGTGGCTGGTCGGCGGGGGCTCGGGGCGCCTGGGCGGTTCGCTTGTGGACGAGCTGCTGGACCTCGACGAGGTGCAAGTGCCGGCGCCGGTGGGCGATCCGCTTCCCCGCTACCGGGCCGTGCACGACCTGATCAGCCGGGGCCTTGTGACCGCGGCTCACGACGTGAGTGACGGTGGGATCGCGGTCGCCCTGGCGGAGATGGCGATCGGCGGCCGACTCGGCCTGACGGCGACCGTCCCCCACGACTTCGCCCACGACACGGCCGATGCCGGTGCCGCCCTCGACGAGTCCCCGGGCGCGACGGCCGGGAACGGCTCGGAGGCCTCCGGAGCCCCGGGGGCGCTCGGGATGATCGCGGCCCTGGCCAACGAGGCGCCGGGCCGGCTGGTGCTGGAAACCCCGGCCGACCGGCGGGCCGCGGTGGCGGCGAGGCTGGGCCCGCTCGGCCGGCGCATCGGCACGGTGACCGGCGGCGGCGAGATCGAGATCCGCGTCGCCGGCGATCCCCGCGACGGTGCGGCATCTCCGAGCGGCGGTCCGGATCGGGTGGTCGTCAGCGTCGAAGCCGCCCGGATGGCGTTCGGATGCCGGGTGCGGTCGTCATGAGCCGGCCCCCGGTGCTGATCCCCCACGCGCCCGGCACCAACCGCGACACCGAGGCCGCCCTGGCGGTGGCGGCCGCGGGCGGCGATCCCCGGATCGTGCCCGTCGGCGAGCTGCGCCCGGCGGCCTTCCGCCACCATGCCGCGGTGTTGCTGCCGGGCGGGTTCTCCTACGGCGACGCCCTGGGAGCCGGAGGACGCCTGGCCCTGGAGCTGCGGGCCTGGTTCGGGGCCGAGCTGCGCCGGTTCGCACAGTCGGGGAAGCCGGTGCTGGGCATCTGCAACGGCTTCCAGGCCCTTGCGAAGTCGGGACTGCTCGGGCCGCGCTCCTTCACGCTGGCGGCCAACGCCGGCGGCCGATTCGAGTGCCGCTGGGTGACGCTCCGCGTCGAGCCGGGCTGCAGGTCGGGCTGGCTGGGGCGGCTGGGGGGATCGCTGATCCGCTGCCCCGTGGCGCACGGGGAGGGACGGCTGACGGTGACCGATCCCGGTGCGGTGGCCGAACTGGAACAGGCCGGGCGGATCGCCTTCCGGTACCTCGCCTCGGGATCCACCGGCGGTGCCGCCGACGTCGCAGCCGGCGCCTATCCGGCCAACCCCAACGGGTCGGTCGACGACATCGCCGGGATGTGCGACCCGACCGGCGCCGTGGTGGGGCTGATGCCGCACCCCGAGGATCACATCGTGGACTGGCAGAGGCCCTCGGGTCCCCCCGGAGCGCGGGGGTCGGGACTCTTCGAGGCCTTCGTGGCGGCGGCCCGATGACCTCCGGCGCTCCCAACGGAGGGGCCTTCCCGGGCATCTCCGCCGAGCTGGCGGCGCGGCTGGGGCCGCTGCGTCGGGGCAAGGTGCGCGACGTCATCGACCTGGGTGACCGCCTGGCGCTGGTGGCCACCGACCGGCTGTCGGCGTTCGACCGGGTGCTGGGGCTGGTGCCGCACCGCGGCCAGATCCTCAACCAGCTCTCCGCCTGGTGGTTCGAGATGCTCGACGACATCGTGCCGTCGCACCTCCTGGCCGTGGTGGATCCCAATGTGGCCGTCGTCGAGCGCTGCGAGCCGCTCCCGGTGGAAGTGGTGGTGCGGAGCATGCTGACCGGCACCACCTCCACGTCGCTCTGGACCCGGTACGAGGCCGGGGAGCGCCGCATCTACGGGATCGACTTCCCCGACGGGATGGCCAAGAACGATCCGCTGCCCCATCCCGTCATCACCCCGACGACCAAGGCCCACAGCGGCCATGACGAGCCCCTGAGCGAGGCCCAGGTCACCGCCGGCGGCTGGGTGGACCCCGAGCGCTGGGAAGAGGTCCGCAGCATGGCGCTGGGACTGTTCGAGCGGGGCCGGCGGGTGGCGGCCGGCGCCGGCCTGGTGCTGGTCGACACCAAGTACGAGTTCGGGATCGACTCCGGCGACCGGCTCAGGTTGATCGACGAGGTCCACACGCCGGACTCGTCGCGGTTGTGGCGCCTCGCCACGCTCGAGTCGCGCCTGCGGGTGGGACTCGAACCGGAGAACCTGGACAAGGAGATCGTCCGCCTCGCCTACGCGGCCGGCGGCTACCGGGGCGAGGGCGTGCCCGAGCCGCTGAGCCCGGCGCTGGCCGCCGAGACCGCCGCCGCGTACCGGGAGGTGTTCGAGGCGCTGACCGGGGCACCGCTGCGGCCCGCCCCCTATCCGGCCGAGCCCCGGATCGCGGCGGCGCTGGGGGCATTGGCCCATGCGCGGCCGGCCCCGTCGGGCGCGCGATGATGCCCGCGTCGATGGCCGCAGGCAGCGATCCGGGCTCCGAGCCCGACCCGCCGAAGGGCGCCGGAGCGAGCGCCGTCGGCGCGCGGCCGGGTGCCGCAGAGGGCACCGGCGCCGCGCTGGTGGGGGTGGTCATGGGCAGCGACTCGGACTGGGCCACGATGCGTCGCTGCTCCGAGGTGCTCCGGGAATTCGGCGTCGCCCACGAGTGCCGCGTCGTTTCCGCTCATCGCACCCCCGACCTGCTCGTGACCTACGCCACCAGCGCCGAGGATCGCGGCTTGCAGGTGATCGTCGCAGGCGCCGGGGGAGCCGCCCACCTGCCGGGGATGCTGGCCGCACACTCGATCGTGCCCGTCATCGGCGTGCCGGTCACGAGCCGGGCCCTGGGTGGGATCGACTCGCTGCTGTCGATCGTGCAGATGCCCGCCGGCGTGCCGGTGGCCACGATGGCGATCGGCGAGGCGGGCGCCGCCAACGCCGCGCTCCTGGCGGTGGCCATGCTGGCCCGGCGCGATCCCGAACTCGCCGCCCGCCTGACCGCCTACCGGGCCGCCCGGGCCGACCAGGTCCGGGCCACGGAACTCGACCGTTCCGAGCCCGCCCAGTGATGCCCCGGATCATTCCCCCCGTCATCCCGGCGAAAGCCGGGATCCATTGTCCAGCGACCCGATCCGCGTGCGGCGTGGGCTCGGCAGACTGCTCGACGGTTCCGTGGATGGTGGGCGGGGGGATCCCGTGAGCGTGCTCGTGCCGCCGGCGGTGATCGGCATCGTGGGCGGCGGGCAACTCGGACGGATGCTGGCCCAGGTGGCTCAGCGCCACGGCTACCGGACCGCCGTGCTCACCGGCGGCGGGGAGCAGACCCCCGCGGGCGCGGTCGCCGACATCGAGATCGCCGCCCCCTTCGACGACACCGCAGCCGTGCAGCGTCTCGTGGACTGCGCCGACGTCATCACCTGGGAACTGGAGGACGTGGACCTGGGCGTGGCCGACGCCGCCGCCGACGCCGGGGTTTCGGTCCGGCCCCGGCCCCGGGTTATGGCCATCGCAGCCGACCGCGCCGCCGAGAAGCGGGCATTGAGGGCCGCGGGTGTGCCGGTTGCGCCGTACCGGGAGGCGGCCGACCCGTCGGAGTTGGCCGCCGCGCTGAGAGCGCTCCGCGGTCCGGTGATCGTGAAGACGGCCCGCGGCGGCTACGACGGCAAGGGCCAGGTTCGCGTGCCTGTCGCCGAGCCGGGCTCGGAGCGGAGCGACTCAGCCGCCGAGGTGTTCCGGCGGCTGGGTCCGGTCCGGCTGATCGCGGAGCAGGAGGTGCCGTTCGACCGGGAGGTGTCGGTCGTGGTGGCCCGCTCCGCGACCGGCGCGATCGCCGATCACGGGGTGATGGAGAACGTGCACGTCGCCGGGATCCTCGATCTGACGGTGGTTCCGGCACGGTTGTCGCAGGAGGTGGCCGCCACCGCGCTCGGTATCGCCGGCCATGTGGCCCACCACCTCGACGTGGTCGGGGTGCTTTGCGTCGAGATGTTCGTGGTGGGCTCCGAGCTCGTCGTCAACGAGATCGCCCCCCGGCCCCACAACAGCGGCCACTGCACGATCGAGGCGGCCGCCGTCAGCCAGTTCGAGCAGCAGCTCCGGGCCGTCTGCGGGTTGCCGCTGGGCGACGGCACCTGCCGGCCGGCGGCCATGGCGCAACTGCTGGGCGACCTCTGGGCCGGTGGCGAACCGCCCTGGTCGGAGGTGATGGCCGACCCCGGGGTCAACCTGCATCTCTACGGCAAGCGCGAGGCGCGGCCGGGACGCAAGATGGGCCATCTCACGTGCGTCGAGGAGACGCCCGAGCTGGCATTGAAGCGGGTCCTGGCGGCCCGGGAGCGGTTGGCGTCGTGATCGGGTCCCCCGCCGACGAGCTCCGGGGCGACGTCCCCCGGGAGGAATGCGGCGTGGTCGGGGTGTACGCCCCCGGCCGCCACGCCGCCCGGATCGCCTTCTTCGGCCTGCACACCCTCCAGCACCGCGGCCAGGAGGCCACCGGGATAGCCAGCTGCGACCGGGGAACGGTCCACCTGCACCGGGGTCCGGGCCTGGTCGCGTCGGTCTTCAACGAGGACAACCTCTCGACCCTCCGGGGCGACGCCGCCATCGGCCACAACCGCTACAGCACCACCGGCGTGTCGTCGGTGCGCAACATCCAGCCGCAGGTGATCGAGACGATCGACGGCCCGCTGGCCGTGGCCCACAACGGCAACCTGGTCAACGCACCGGAACTCCGCCGGACGTTGCTGGAGAGCGGCGTGGGGTTGCAGACCTCCTCCGACACCGAACTGATCGTGCAGTTGCTCGTCGTCTCGGCCGGTGACTGGCTCACCCGGATCCGTGCGCTGATGGCCCGGCTCGAGGGCGCCTACGCCCTGACGATCCTTACCCGCGACGCCGTCTACGGGGTGCGGGACCCGCGGGGGTTCCGCCCGCTGGTGTTGGGCAGGCTCGACGACGGCTGGGTGCTGGCGTCGGAGAGCTGCGCCCTGTCGGTCACCGGCGCCACCTTCGCCGGCGAGGTGGAACCCGGCCAGATCGTGCGGATCGACGCCGGCGGCATGACGCTGCAGCAGGGAGTGCAACCCCTGCCGCCCGCGTTCTGCACGTTCGAGCAGATCTACTTCTCCCGACCCGACACGCACCACGGCGGCTCACTGGTCCACGCGGTGCGCCAGCGTCTCGGCGCCCGGCTCGCCGTCGAGGCGCCCGCCGAGGCGGACGTGGTGGCACCGGTGCCCGACTCGGGGACGCCGCAGGCGGTGGGATACGCCCAGCAGGCGGGGCTGCCCTACACCGACGGGCTCATCAAGAACCGCTACGTGGGCCGCACGTTCATCGAACCCACCCAGGAGCAGCGGGAGGCGGGCGTGGCCATGAAGTTCAACCCGCTCGGCGACAACGTGGCGGGCAAGCGGGTGGTGCTGGTCGACGACTCGATCGTGCGGGGCACCACCTCGGGCCCGCTGGTGCGGATGCTGCGGGAGGCCGGCGCCGCCGAGGTCCACGTGCGGGTGGCCTGCCCGCCCATCACCGACCCCTGCTACATGGGGGTCGACATGGCCGCCAAGGGAGAGCTGATCGCCTCCGAACGGTCGGTTCCGGAGATCTGCGACCACATCGGCGCCGACTCGCTGGCGTTCCTGTCGCTGGAGGGCATGATGCAGGCGCTGGAAGCCGCCGACGGCTACTGCAACGCCTGCTTCACCGGCGTCTACCCGTTCGAGCCCGAGACGTTCGTGCAACTCCGGCTCGGCGCCAAGGACCAGTTCGCCTCCGTCTGGGGTGACTGACGTGGCGCCGGCGACGCCCCCGTCGCCATGACGAGTCGGGGTCACCGCAGGGCGGCCGGCGGTGCGGAGGGCGGGCGCCGGTGAGTTGCGTCCTGGTCGTGGGCGGCGGCGGGCGCGAGCACGCCCTGGCCTGGGCGCTGAGCCGCTCGCCGAGCGTCGAGCGGCTGCTGGTGGCGCCCGGCAATCCCGGGACCGCCGCCCTGGAACGGACCGGGAACGTGGCCGTCGCGGCCGGCGACATCGCGGGACTGGTGGGCCTGTGCCGCCGCGAGTCGGTGGATCTGGCGGTCATCGGCCCGGAGGACCCGCTCGCCGCGGGCATCGTGGACGCCCTCGCGTCCGCCGGGGTGGCCTCCTTCGGCCCCAGCGCCGCCTGCGCCCGGCTCGAGGCCTCCAAGGCCTACTGCAAGCGCTTCCTGATCGACAACGGGATACCGACCGCCGCCGCCGAGGTGTTCGAGGATCCCGACGCCGCTCTCGCCCACCTCGCCTCGCGGCCCGATGTGCCGGTGGTGAAGGCATCGGGTCTGGCCGCCGGCAAGGGCGTCATCGTCCCCGAGACCCCCGGGGAGGCGGCCACCGCGGTCAGGGCCATGCTCACCGAGCGACGATTCGGATCCGCCGGCGAGCAGATCCTGCTGGAGGAGCGCCTCTGGGGCCGCGAGGTGTCGGTGCTGGCCTTCTGCGACGGCGAGAGGTTCGCCGTGCTGCCTCCCGCGCAGGACCACAAGCGCCTGCGGGCGGGCGACGAGGGGCCGAACACCGGCGGCATGGGCGCCTTCACTCCCTCGCCCGCCACCGACGACCGGTTGATCGAGCGGATCGGAAGACAGGTCATTGCGCCGACGCTCGCCGCGCTGGGGCGGGCGGGAACGCCCTACCGGGGACTGCTCTACGCGGGGCTGATGATCACCGACGACGGGCCGAAGGTGATCGAGTTCAACTGCCGTTTCGGCGACCCGGAGACGCAGGCGGTGATCAGGCTGCTGCGCAGCGACCTCTTCGAAGTCATGGCCGCCTGCGCCACCGGATCGCTCCGCGGCGTCGCCGTCGAATGGGCGCCGGTGGCCTCGGTCGCGATCGTCATGGCATCAGCCGGCTACCCGGCCGCCGGAAGCGACCCGGTCCCGATCCACGGCCTCGACATCGCCGAGCAGGAGGAGGGCTGCGTGGTCTTCCACGCGGGCACCGGAGTCATCGACGGGGCGCTGCACGCCACCGGCGGCCGGGTCCTGGCGGTGACGGCGACCGGTGCCGACGTCGCCGTCGCTGCCGATCGGGCGTACCGCGGGGTCGCCGCCATCGGCTTCGCTGGCGCCCAGCACCGCGCCGACATCGGGCGCGCACGGGCCGGGGTGCACCCGTGAGCCGCCGACCGCCCCGGCACGGCCCGCAGGCGACCGCTGAGCCGCCCGCCGACGCCTACCGGGCCGCCGGTGTGGACATCGATGCCGGCAACCGGGCGGTGGCGCTGCTGTCGCGGTCCGTGGCCTCCACCGGCACGCCGCAGGTGCTCTCGGCCCCGGGCGGCTTCGGCGGGATGTACTCGGCGGCGGCTCTCGGTACCGATGCCGTGCTGGTGGCCTCCACCGACGGTGTCGGCACGAAGGCGGAACTGGCCGGTCGCCACGGGCGCTGGCGCGGCATAGGGGTCGATCTCGTCAACCACTGCATCGGCGACATCGCCGTGCACGGTGCCCGGCCGTTGTTCTTCCTGGACTACGTCGCCATGGCCACCCTCGAGCCGGAGGTCGTGGCCGAGATCGTGGCCGGCGTGGCCGACGCCTGCCGCGCCGCCGGCTGCGCCCTGCTCGGCGGGGAGACGGCCGAGATGCCGGGTGTGTACATCCCGGGCGCGGTCGACGTGGTGGGGACCATCGTGGGCGCGGCCCCGAGCGACCGGCTGCTGCCGCGCCCCGAGACGATCCGGGCCGGCGACGCGCTGGTGGGGTTGGCGAGTTCGGGGCCGCACACCAACGGCTACTCGCTGATCCGGCACCTGCTCGACGGGCGGACCGAAGCTGAGGCCGACACCGGTCTGATCGATGCGCTGCTGGAACCCCATCGCAGCTACCTGCCCGCGGTCACCGGGTTCTCCGAGGCCGGGATCCAGCCCAAGGCCCTCGCCCACATCACCGGCGGCGGCTTCCTGGACAACCTGCCGAGGGTGCTTCCCGCGCATCTCGGCGCCCGGGTGGACCTCGGGTCCTGGCCGGTGCCCCCACTGTTCGCCACACTCGTGGACTGGGGCGGGCTGGACGATTCCGAGGCGTTCAGGGTCTGGAACATGGGGATCGGCCTCGTGGCGGTCGTCGACGAGGCGGATGTCGAGGTTCCGGTGGGGCAGGGACACCGCGTGATCGGATCTGTCATCGAACTCGGGGAGACCGGGCCGGGCCGGATCGTTCTGGAGGGGGACTGGCGGTGACGGGCCGGCTGGTGGCCATGGCCTCCGGGGCCGGCACCAACCTGGGTGCGATCCTCGACGCCGTCGCCGCGGGCCGCCTCGACGCAGACGTTTCCGCCGTGATCATCAACCGGCGGAATGCCGGGGCCGGCCTGTTGGCCGAACGGGCCGGAATCCCGGTCCACTACCGGCCGCTGGCGCCCTACCGCAATGCGGCCCGGCCGACGGCCGAGAGGGGACCGGTGGCCGCAACGGCGTCGGCGGCGTGCGGCTGGGCTCCCACGGCGGACCGGCGTCGCTACGACGCCGACCTGGCGGAACTGGTGGCGAGCGCCGAACCCGATCTCGTGGTCCTGGCAGGCTGGATGCACCTGCTGTCGTCGGACTTCCTCGGGCGTTTCCCGAGTCGGGTCATCAACCTGCACCCGGCGCTGCCCGGCGAGTTTCCCGGCTCCGACGCCATCGGCGACGCCTGGGAGGCCTACCGGGCCGGGCGCACCAGCCGGACCGGTGTCATGGTCCACTACGTGCCCGACGAGGGCGTCGACAGCGGCCCGGTCATCGCCTCGGCTGAGGTGGCCATCGGGCCCTGCGACACGCTCGAAGCGCTGCGCCGGCGGATCCGAGCCGTCGAGCACGACCTGATCGTGCGCGCGATAGCCGAGACCCTCGCCGACCGGCAGCGCGTTCCGGTCGGCGTCGGCGCCACTTCGGCGGTCGTGGCCCACCGTGCCGGTCTCCGGTGAGCCTCAGTTAGGGTCAACCGCATGGAGATGCGGAACATCGGAGCGTTGCCGGTTTCGACCGTCGGGCTGGGGTGCAACAACTTCGGCATGACGATCGACGCCGAGGCCTCGCGTGCGGTGGTGGAGGCGGCGCTCGACGCCGGGATCAACTACTTCGACACCGCCGAGATCTACGGAGGGGGCAAGTCCGAGGAGTTCCTGGGCGCGGCGCTGGCCGGGCGCCGCGACGAAGTCGTCGTCGCCTCCAAGTTCGGCCATGCCAAGTTCCTGCCGGAGGGTCAGCGGGGCGGTGAGCCGGCCTGGATCAGGAAGTGCATCGAAGGCAGCCTGCGCCGATTGGGCACCGACCGCATCGACCACTACCAGATCCACACACCCGACCCCGACACCCCTCACGAGGAGACGCTGGGTGCTCTCGCGGAGCTCGTGACCGAGGGCAAGGTCACCGAGATCGGCTGCTCCAACTTCCCCGCCGACATGGTCGACGCCACCACTCGGGCCGCGGCCGCCATCGGTGTGGGCAACTACGCGAGCGTGCAGAACCACTACTCGGTGCTGACCCGCGACGTGGAGGACACCGGCGTGCTGGCCGCCTGCGAACGTGCGGGCATGGCCGTGGTGCCCTTCTTCCCGCTGGAGTCCGGTGTGCTGACCGGCAAGTACTCCGGGGCGGCCCGCCCCGCCGGTGCCCGGCTGACCACGATGAAGGGTCGCACCTGGGAAAGCTTCCTGAGCGAGGAGAACCTCGAAGCAGCCGACCGGCTGGCGGGTTACGCAACCGAGCGGGGCCGCAGCATCCTGGAGCTGGCCATCGGCTGGCTCGTGTCCAACCCCGCGGTCGCCTCGGTCATCTGCGGCGCCACCAAGCCCTCCCAGGTCGTCGCCAACGTGGCCGCCGCCGGCTGGACGATGACCCCCGCCGAGCGCGCCGAGATCGCCGCACTGGCCTAGCCCGAAGTCATGCTCCGATGGCGATGGCTCGGTGCGGGCGGCGCCGTGGCCCTCGTGCTGGTCGTCGTCGGGATCACCGCGTTCCTCACCCGGGACCAGTGGCTCTGGACGGTCGCCGACGACGCTGAGCCGGCGAGTCGGGGCCAGGTGTCGGCCCCACCGGTCGTCGACGTCGAGGGCGGCGAGGAACTCGATGTCGAGACCGAGCGGCTGTACCGCATCGTCCCCGGCGACGGCTCCCGGGCCGGCTACCACATCTCCGAGCGCCTGGGCGGGGTGTCCCGCACCACCGTCGGGACCACGACGGTGATGGCGGGCGAGATCCTGGTGAACGTCGCCGACCCCGCCCTGAGCCGTGTCGGGGAGATCGTGGTGAACGTCGAGATGCTCCAGTCCGACTCGGCACTCCGGGACAAGCGCATCCGCCACGACTTCCTGGAGTCCGGCCACTGGCCGTTCGTGCGGTTCGCCCCCTCGTCGATCGAAGGACTGGACGTGGAGTTCGCCGACGGGGCCGCGTACGAGATCGCCATCACGGGCGACCTCACCGTCAAGGAGACCACCCGCACCGAGACCTTCGCCGGAACCGTCACCGTCACCCCCGAGGTTCTCACCGCGACCATGTCGACGACCGTGCTCGGCAGCGACTACGGGGTGGGCCCCATCCACATCGCCCGCCTCGTCCACACCTCCGACGAGGTGATCCTCACCTTCGAGCTGGTCGCCGAGCGGGTGGAGCTCGGCACCGAGCTGGCCGGGGACCTGCACCGCGAACTCCCTACCCCGGAGTTCGCGAGCGGAGAGTTCGCCGCCACCGTGCAGCCGATCCTGGAGTCCCGCTGCGTCAGCTGCCACTCCTCGGGCGGACCCGGCTGGACCACCCTGGCCCTCGATGTCGCCGGTGACGCGGCCGCCATCGCCGACGACATCGCGTTCGTCACCGCCATCGACTTCATGCCCCCCTGGCTGCCCTCGGACCTCAGCCCCGACTTCGTGCACGACTGGTCGCTGACGGAAGGCGAGAAGGCCGCCATCGCCGCCTGGGCCGCGGCGGGAGGCGGACTCGACGTGCCACCCGACACACCGCTGGTGGCGCGCGGCCAGGCCATCATCCCCATTCAGGAGGACCAGAGGATCGGGCCCCGCGACGGCCTCTACACCGGCTACTCGACGCCCGACGGCGAGCCGGTGAAGAACGACGACTACCGCTGCCAGGTGCATGCGGTCGCCGACCCCGAGGGGGACGGCACCTGGGTGAAGGGCTTCGAGTTCCGACCCGACCAGGTGCCGGTGGTCCATCACGCCATCGTCTACCGGGTCCCGGCGGCCGCCGCCACCGAGATCGCGGCGAAGATCGCCGCCGAGGACGAGCGCGAGGCAGCCTCGGGCCTCGCCGACGAGCCGGGGTGGACCTGCTTCGGCCTGTCGGGCCTCAACACGGCCGGGGTGTCCATGATCCAGGGTTGGGCGCCGGGCATGTCGCCGACGATCTACCCCGACGGGTACGGCCTGTACCTGGAGCCCGGGGACATGATCGTCAACCAGGTCCACTATCACTACGACCACGACACACCGCCCGACGGCTCGGAGATCATCCTCGACGTGGCCACGCCGGCGGAACTGGCCGAAGGCATGGTGGAGATCCTCGGTGACAGCTACGTCACACCTGCCGAGATCCCCTGCACGCCGCAGGAGGAGGCTGTGGCGGCCGAGCGGGCCGAGACGATCGACGGCTACGTGAACATGTGCGTGCGCGCCAACGTCCTCGATGAGATCGCCGTGAAGTACGACCGCTTCGCCCGCCTCATCCCCGACTTCCTGCTGCTCCAGTGCGGGGGCTCCGTCGACGACTACGACGATCTCGACGGGAGCGTCGGCCACAGTGCCTGCGACCTGGCGGCCCGCGACACCGGCACCATCCACACGGTGCTGGGCCACATGCACGAGTTCGGTGCCGCCTACCGGATGACAATCCACCCCGACACTCCCCGTGAGCGGATCCTGCTCGACATACCGGTGTGGGACTTCGAATGGCAGCTCAACTACGAGCCGGTGGAGGACATCCGCATCGAGCGCGGCGACGTCCTGCGCTTCGAGTGCTGGTGGGACCGCACCCTGCAGTACATGCCCGAGCCCCGCTACGTCACCTGGAACGAGGGCACCGTCGACGAGATGTGCTTCTCGAGCATCTTCGTGATCCCCGACTGACCGGCTCACCTGCCGGGCGGCGCGGGTCGTCCCGCTACCCTGAGCCCGCTTCACTCCCGGCGATCGAGGCGCTCATGACGCGTGACCGACACTTCTACGTCGAGTCGTTCGACACCGTTTCGCTGAACTCGTTCCGGATCGAACAGTCCCCGTTCGCCGACCGGTACGTCACCGACCGGACGGTCTTCTGCCTGTACTGCGACCGCCTGTACCCCTTCAAGACGTATCCCGACGAGGACCCCGTCACCAACTACTGGAAGCTGCGCCGCGGGGTGCTGCTGTACGACGTGCCGGAGAAGCCGCTGGAGATCGTCGGCCCCGATGCCGGTCGGCTGCTCGAACGGGTCCTGGCGTGCCGGGTCGAGACTCTCCCGGTGGGCCGGGCCCGCTACGGGATCGCCTGCGACGCCGACGGCACCGTCCTGATGGACGGCGTGGTGATGCGCCTGGCGGAGGATCGCTTCTGGTACGTCAAGGCGAACGGCGAGTTCGAGAGCTGGCTGAAGGCGAACGCCATCGGCTTGGACGCCGATGTCTCCGATCCGAACTCGCGGGTTCTGCAGATCCAGGGACCCAAGTCGCTCCATGTTCTGGACGCGGCGATCGGCGGCGGGCTGGCGGCCGACTTCAGGTACTTCCATGCCGGCTTCTTCGACATCTGCGGCCAGAGGTTGTGGGTGTCCCGCACCGGCTGGACCGGCGAGACGGGGATCGAGATCTACTGCAACAGCGGCCCCGAACCGACCGACCACGGCGCCCTCTGGGACGGCCTGCTCGCCTGCGGTGAGCCCTTCGGCATGGAGTTCAGCTCGGCGTGCTCCATGGGGATCCGGCGCGTCGAGGCGGGGATCCTCGACAACGGCACCGACATCGAGGGGGACCTCACGCCGTTCGGCGCCGGCCTCGGGCAGTTCGTGCGACTCGACAAGGAGGACTTCATCGGCCGGGCCGCCCTGGAGTGTGCCGATCGCAGTCAACTCCTGTTCGGCCTGGTCTGTCCGACCGCCACGCCCGAAGCCGGCCTGGCCGTCCACTTCGGGAACGGCCCGGTGGGGCACCTGACGATCGGAACATGGTCGCCGACGCTGGAGGTGGGAGTCGGGTACGTGCGCTTCGATCGGCCCCTGCCGGGCGGTGACTGGCTGGGTGAGCGGGTGATGCTGGTCGACCGCGACGGAACGCCGCACGAGGCGGCCGTGGAGGTGCTCCCCTTCGTCGACAAGGAGAAGCGGCTCCCCCGCACTGACTGGCGCGGTCCCGCAACCGGCTGACCCGGCGCGCCGCGCCAGGATCAGCGTCGCTGGTCCTGGGTTATTCTGACGCCATGACTGCCTGGTGCCGGATCCGCGGCGACGCCGGCCCCGTCGTGGCGGCCCGGCGGAACGGGGAGTTGTGGCCCGTCCGCGCCGGCGGCCACGCCGTCAGTGACCTGCACCCGATCATCACGGGCGAGCTCGGTGACGACGACATGGAGTTCGGTGACCCGATCGCCCTCGCCGGCGCCGAGTTGCTGGCGCCCATGGGCTCGTTCCCGCGCAACATCTTCTGCATCGGCAAGAACTACCGGGCGCACGCCCTGGAGTTCACCACCAGCGGGTTCGACGCCTCCGCCGGCGCCGCCACACCCACCGACGTCATCCCCACCGCTCCGATCGTCTTCTCGAAGCCCTTCACCTCGGTCATCGGCCCCGGCGATGTCATCGAGTCGCACTCGAACCTCACCGCGAAGCTGGACTACGAGGCCGAGTTGGCGGTCGTCATCGGCCGCGCCGGGCGGGACATCGCCCTCGCCGACGCGCTCGATCACGTCTTCGGCTACACCATCGTCAACGACGTCACCGCCAGGGACCGCCAGCAGACCCACCGCCAGTGGCTGCTGGGCAAGGGCCTGGACACCTTCTGCCCCATGGGGCCGGCCGTGGTGACCGCCGACGAGGTGGATCTCGCCAACACCGTCGTGGAGTGCCGCGTCAACGGCGAGTTGCGCCAGAACGCCCCTGTCGCCGACTTGATCTTCGACGTGCCGACGCTCATCCGCGACCTCTCCGCCGGCATGACACTCGTGCCCGGTGACGTCATCGCCACGGGCACGCCTGCCGGCGTGGGCATCGGCTTCGACCCGCCGCGCTTCCTGAAGCCCGGCGACGAGGTGTCGGCGACCATCGAACCCATTGGAACCCTCACGAACAGGATTGGATGAACCATGACCACAGGCTTTCGCGCCCTCGCAAACAAGCACGTCTGGGTCGAGGAGGCCGGCGAGGGGCCGGCGGTCGTGGGCATTCACGGCCTCGGCGGCACGTGCAACATCTACGGGCCGCAGATCGCCGCCCTGGCCGGCGCCCACCGCTGGGTGACCTTCGACCTCAACGGGCACGGCATGAGCCCCATGGTCGGCCCCATCTCCATCGAGAACTGGGCCGAGGACGTGGTGGCGCTCATGGACGACCTGGAACTGGAAACCGTCGCCCTGGTCTCCCATTCCATGGGCACGCTGGTGGCCCAGCAGGTGCTGGCCATCGCCGGCGACCGTGTCCGGGCCAGCGCCTTCCTGGGCCCGGTGCGCAACCTGCCCGACGCCGCCCGCGGCGCCCAGGCCGATCGTGCCGCGCTGGTGCGGGCCCAGGGCATGGCCGCGGTCGCCGGCGCCATCTCGCAGGGCGCCGTGTCGGCGAAGACCCGCGCCGAGCGGCCGGTGGTCTCGGCGATGATCAAGGAGCTGCTGCAGCGCCAGTCCGCCGAGGGCTACGCGGCCGCCTGCGAGGCGCTGGGCGGCTCGAGCCCGCCGGACATCTCGCGGGTCACCTGCCCGGTGCTGGGCGTCACCGGCACCGAGGACATGGTCTGTTCGCCGGAGGCGCTGAGTGCCATCACCGGGGAGTTCGCCGACGCCACCGCGGTGGTCATCGACGACATCGGGCACTGGACCACGCTGGAGGCCCCCGGCGAGGTGAACGACCTGCTGGCGGACTTCCTGGCGGCCTGAGTTCGGTAGCGGGGGCTCCGGCTGTCCAGTGCGCGACAGCCGATCAGAGAACGACAGAGACAAGGAGGGGGATCATGGGTAACACCCTGTTCACGAACATCAACATCCTGGACGGCAACGCCGAGGGGCCGGTCGCAGGCGAGCTGAGCGTCGCCGACGGCCGGATCGCGGAGGTCGCCACAGATGGCGGGGCGCTGGCCCGCGAAGGCCACCGGGTGATCGACGGCCGCGGCATGACGGTCATGTCGGGCCTGTGCGACGCCCACACCCACTTCACCTGGAACAGCGGCGGCAGCCTCGACGCCCTGGCGGGCATGCCCGTGGAGGACCACACCATCGTGGCCGTGGAGTCGGCGCGCATCCTGATCGACTCCGGCTACACGATGTGCGTCGGCGCCGCCTCGGCCAAGGAGCGCATCGACATCGCCGCCCGCGACGCCATCGACGCCGGCATGGTCCCGGGGCCCCGCTACCTGGCCTGCGGCCAGGAGCTCGCCACGCCCGCCGGCGTGCTGGTCTACGGCATCACCCGCGAGGTCTCCGGCGCCGAGGAGATGACCCGCGCCGTGCGGGAGATGTGCGGCCAGGGCGTCGACAACATCAAGCTGATCCTCTCCGGCGAGTCCATCACCGAGCGGGTCTGGGCCAAGGACACCTACATGTCCGACGAGGAGGTGCGCGCCGCGGTCGTCGAGGCCCACCGGGTCGGCAAGAAGGTGGCGGCCCATGCCCGCAGCACCGACTCCATCAAGCAGTGCCTGCGCCAGGGCGTCGACATCATCTACCACGCCAGCTACATCGACGACGAGGCGGCGGACATGATGGAGGAGCGCCGTGACGACATATTCGTGGCACCGGGGCTGCACTGGCTGTATGCGACCCTCTACGAGGCGGCCGACTTCGGCTACCCCCAGGAGGCCGCCGAGGCCGTGGGCTACAAGGACGAGCTCGAGCACTCGATCATCGGGCTCAAGGAGATCCACAAGCGGGGCGTGCGCGTGCTGCCCGGCGGCGACTACGGCTTCGCCTGGACACCCCACGGCACCAACGCCCGCGACCTGCAGCACTTCGTGGAACTGCTGGACTTCACGCCCATGGAGACGATCCGGTCCGCCACGGTCCTCGGCGGCGAGATCTTCGGGCGCCCCGACGAGCTGGGCCGCGTGGCGCCGGGCTACCTGGCGGACCTCCTGCTGGTGGACGGCGACCCCTCCAGCGACATCACCGTCCTGCAGGACCACGACAAGCTGGTCGGGATCATGAAGGACGGGAAGTGGCACAAGGATCCCGCCATGGCGGGGATGTAGGCGGCCGGCGAAGCTGACGGACGACATCGTGGGGCCGCGGCCTCGGACTGCTGAGGATCGACCTTGGACTTCGTAGCCAAAGCCGTGATCATCGGCCTGACCGAGCAGGCGCCGCTGGTGCTGGCGGCCATGGGCATGGCCCTGATCTACAACCTCAGCAAGGTCATCAACGTGGCCTTCGCCGAGACCATCACGCTGGGCGCCTACTTCGCGATGTGGTTCAATACCGCCTTCTCGGCCAGCTTCTACCTGAGCCTGGCGATCGCCGGGGTCCTGGCCGGCCTGTTGAGTTGCGTCACCTACCTCGTGGTGTTCCGCACCGCCGAGCGCCGCGGCGTGGGCGTGGTGGAGGTGATCATCATCTCGCTGGGGCTCTCGGTGCTGCTGCGCTACGGCCTGCAGTTCGTGTTCGGCTACGAGGCCCGCTTCTTCGAGACGCCGCCGCCGCGCTTCATGAAGCTGTTCGGCGTGGGGTTCACCTCCTTCCAGCTGACGGCCTTCATCCTGGTGGTCGTCCTGGCGCTGCTCTTCTACCTGTTCGTGCAGAAGACCGTCTGGGGACGCCAGGTGCGGGCACTGGCCAGCGACGCCGACCTGGCCAAGGTGAGTGGCATCAACCCGCTGCTGACGACGCTGATCATGTGGTTCATGGCGGGCGCCGCCGGCGGCTTGGCGGGTGCCTTCTGGGGTGTCGGCTCATCCGCCAAGCCGGGGCTGGGCTGGGACCGCTTCCTGCTGACCCTGCTGGTGGTGCTGGTGGGTGGGACGCGGGGGCTGCGCGGCGTGATCCTGGCCGGCATGGGCACGGGCGTGCTGCTGTCGGCCCTGAAGCTGGAGATCGCCCCGCTGCGGGCCGAGATCGTGCTGCTGGTGGCCTTCATCCTGGTGCTGAAGCTGCGGGGCAACCGCTTCCGTGAGATGGCCAAGGTCTGAGCGATGAGCGCGGTCTGGGACTACCTCTTCGGGTCGCCGGCGTTCCTGATCTTCGGCACCTACACGCTGATGATGATCGTGGGACTCGGCATTCTCCTGCACCTGCAGCTCGGTGTCACCGGTATCGGCAACTTCGGCGTGGCCGGGTTCTGGGGCGCGGGTCTCTACGCCTTCGGGATCATGCAGGTGACGTACGGCCTGGGGTTCTGGCCGGCCCTGCTGGTGGCGACCGCGGCGGGCGGCGTGCTCGGTCTCATCGCCGGCTGGGTCATCGCCGACCTGGACGACGACGGCGTGCTGGCCGCCACCCTGGCCGTGGCGACCATCGTGTACCTGGCCATCGACAGCGAGAAGGACATCACGGGCGGCCGCGTGGGTCTGGGCACCATCGACTTCCCCTTCGACGTCGGTGCGCGCACCGATCTGGCGTGGCTCGGGATCCTCTTCGGGGTCGTGGGCGTGCTGCTGTGGTACGCACGGCGGGTGCACCGGTCCCCCTACGGGCGCCTGCTGATCGCCACGGGCACCAACGAGCCCCTGGCGCGCAGCCTCCGCAAGCCCGTCAAGCGCACCAAGGTCGGGGTCATGGCACTCACCTCGGCGGGCATGGGCGCCCTGGGCGGCCTCTACGGCCCGATCGTGCACTTCCTGTTCCCCACGCAGCTGACGGTGGCCATCACCGTGTCGGTGATCACCGCCCTGGTGCTGGGCGGCCAGCAGCGGCCCCTGGGAGCCTTCATCGGCGCAGTGCTGACCGTGGGGCTGTTCGACATCGCCATCAAGCTGTACGTGCCGCTGCCGAGGGATCTGCTGGAGCACGCCTTCCCGGTCACCAAGCAGATCATCTTCGGGGCGCTGCTGATCTTCGTGCTGCTGTTCCGCCCGCTGGGGATCCTGGGCCGGATGCGCCGGGAGCGCCACGTCAAGGGGCTGTCCCGTGTCTGAGGGCAACGGGAGCTCCCCGGGTGGCCGCGCCACGATCCGCATCAGCGGCCTCACCAAGAGCTTCGGCGATCAGACCGTCGTGGACATCGACGAGTTGGTGCTGGGCTCCAAGCCCGTCGAAGGGCTCATCGGCCCCAACGGCGCGGGCAAGACCACCCTGATGCGACTCATCATGCGCTCCACGAGGGCCGACACCGGGACGGTGGTTCTCGAAGACGGCTCGTCGCAGGTCATGCTGTCGAAGCTGGCGCCACACCGGATCGCCTCCCTCGGCGTGGTGAAGACCAACCAGGTGACCCAGGACTTCGCCGGTCTGACCATCTGGGACTCGCTGTTGCTGGCCGCGGCGCGACGCCGCGACGAGCGGCCGCACCGGATCTACCGGGAGCGCCACGTCGTGGAGCGCTACGGCGAGGAGATCCAGGGCTACCTGGACGTCTTCGAGTTCTCCGAGCCGGGCGGCTTCGCCCACTCCGCCGGGGAGAAGAAGCTCTTGGACCTCGTCCGCTGCCTGCTGCTGGAGCCGAAGATACTGCTGCTGGACGAGCCCACGGCGGGCCTCTCCGAGGAGGTGACCACCCAGGTCATCGAGATGCTGCGCGCCAAGGTGGCCGAGGGCATGTCGGTGGTCATCGTGGAGCACGACCTGGACGTCATCTGGGGCTTCAGCGACGTCGTCCACTTCATGGCCGAGGGCGACGTGATCCTGGAGGGCGATCCCGACTACATCCGTGCGCACGGCACCGTCGTGGAGAAGTACCTCGGGAGCGGCCATGTTTGAGGCGAGCGGCGTCTGGTGCGGCTACGACGAGATCGATGTGATCAAGGGCCTGGACTTCTCCGTCGGCGAGGAGGTCTTCGCCATCCTGGGGGCGAACGGAGCCGGCAAGACGACCCTGCTGTCGGCCATCGCCGGACTCCTGCCGCTCACGGCCGGCCGGATTCGCCTCAACGGCGAGACGATCTCGGGCATTCCGCCGTGGCGCATCGCCGCCCTGGGGATCGGTCTGGTCCCCCAGGAGCGAGGTGTGTTCCCCGATCTCACGGTCATGGACAACCTCCGGGTCGGCGGTCTCGTCGCCAAGGGTGCGCGCGGCGACCGCATCGACGAGATCATGGAGCTGTTCCCCGCGCTGGCCGGCCTGCGCAACCAGCGGGCCGGCACCCTCAGCGGCGGGGAGACCAAGATGGTGGCCGCGGGCAGGGCTCTGATGCAGGACGCCAAGCTCCTGCTGCTGGACGAGCCGACGGCCGGTCTGTCCCCGCTCTACGTCGAGAACTTTTTCGACAGGATCCGCCAGATCCACGAGACTAAGCAGGTCGCCATCATCATCACCGAGCAGAACGCCACGAAGGCCCTCGAAGTAGCCGACCGGGCGATGGTGCTCAGCCTCGGCGAGGCGATGACAATCGTGGATGCCGAAGACCTCACAACCGAACAACTGAGGAAAGATACAAAATATGAAAACCACACACCAACGGACAGCGAACGCCAAGCGCTCGCGCAGCTGGTTGTGGCGAGGGGGAGCAGTACTGCTGGCGGTCAGCCTCGTGGCGGCGGCCTGCGCTGACGACGACGACGGTGCCGCGGCGCCGGATCCCGCTCCCGCTCCCGCACCAGCGCCGGATCCCGCACCCGAACCACCGCCACCGCCGGAGCCGGCTCCCGAGCCGCCACCGCCGGCGGAGGCGGAGCCGATCCTGTTGGGCGACCTCGCCTACTTCACCGGCGACTTCGCCTCGGTCGGCGACCTGCTGGCATCGCAGGTGGACTTCCCGGTCAACGAGGTCATCAATCTGGATCCGCCACTCGGTCGACCGATCGAGGTGATCCACGAGGACATCGGGACGGTCGGCGAGGCCCAGGCGGTCCGCAAGCTGCTCGAGCAGGACGGGGTCGACATCGTGTTGAGCTCGGCCCACGAGTACTTCACGTACCGGGACTTCATGCTGGACTGGCAGGAGGCCAACGACGGGCCGCTCATGCCGACGGTGCACGGCGGCGTGATCCCCGTGAACGTGGGCGGACGCGCCGGCGAGCCGATCTTCCGGGCACAGGGCAGCGACGAGGGCCAGGGCGTCACCGACGCTCTGTACGCCGAGGCTCTGGGTGCCGACGCGGTGGTCATCATGACCACGCCCACCGCCGGCTACCAGCTCACCGCGGATGCCACCGAGAAGGCGCTGGGCGTCATCGGCATCGAGTTGCTGGAGCGCATCGACGCCCCCGGCGAGCAGTCCTCCTACCGGACCGAGGTGCAGCGGGCCGTGGACGCGGCGCCCGACGCCGTGATCATCCTCGCCCAGGCCACTGAGAGCGCCATCATGGTGAAGCAGTTCGCCGAGGCGGGCTGGGCCGGAACCATCATCGGTGAGGTCGGCTGGTCCGAGCCCGAGTTCGCCGCCACGGCCACCGCCGAGGCACTGGCGTCGCACGAGATCGTGGCCTACCCGTCGTTCCACCGCCAAAGCAACGCGGCCTGGGACTTCTACCAGCCGCTCTGGGACGGCAACCCCACCTACACCCAGCACACGATTGCTGACGATCCCTACTCCTTCACCACCTACGACCTCCTGATCCTCACCGCGCTGGCGATCGAGGAAGCAGGCTCGGTGAAGGGCTCGGACTGGGCGCCGGCCATGCACAAGGTGTCTTCCGCGCCGGGTACGAAGTGCTACACGTACAGCAACTGCCTGGCCCTGATCCGGGCGGGCACCGACGTGGACTACGAGGGTGTGACCGGTCCGGCCACCTTCAGCCCCGGCGGCATCAACGCGGTCATCCCCGTGGTCCAGATCTTCGGCCCCGACGGCGAGATCGCCGATCAGGTCGCCGTGGACTCCGAGCGTCACCTCGAGATCCTCAACCAGGTGGCATTCAAGTTCGAGGGCTAGTCACCTCGTAACAGACATCGTGGGTGGGGCCGTCCACCGGCCCCACCCACACCCTCCCGTCGGGTCCCGGCGATCCCGACGCCTAGGCTCACCGCGGGTCGCTTCGGATCAGCGACCGGATCGGGAGGGTTCCCCACATGGTCGGTGAGACCGCGCACCGCATTCTCTGGACGTCGTCGAACATGGCGCTGCTGGGTCGTATCGCCGCGGAGTTCGAGACCAGCCGGCCCTTCGCCGGCCGCCGCATCGGGGTTTCGCTGCATCTCGAGGTGAAGACGGCGGTCCTGCTGCTGGCCCTCAAGGCGGGCGGCGCCGACATCGTCGCCACGGGCAACTACGGCACGTCGCAGGACGACGTCGTGGCCCACCTCAACGAGCAGGGCATCGACGCCCGCGGCAGCGGTTCGGATTCCCTGGAGCGGCACCTGGGTCACGTCGAGTCGGTGCTGGACTCGAGTCCCGACATCCTGTTGGACAACGGCGCCGATCTGGCGCGCCGGGTCGTCGACCGAGGCATGGCGGTCCTCGGCGGGACCGAGGAGACGACATCGGGGCACAACATCCTCGCCGGGGAGTTGGCGCCACATCTGAACTTCCCCATCATCGTGATCAACGACACGCCGCTCAAGGCGCTCGTCGAGAACAAGCACGCGGTCGGCCAGTCGACGTATGAGTCTTTCTGCCGGATAACCAACCTCATGCCTCAGGGCAAACGATTCATGATCGTCGGCTATGGCTGGTGCGGGCGCGGGATAGCGCACTACATGAGAGCCAACGGGGCTGAGGTCACCGTCGCCGAGATCGACGAGATCAAGGCACTCGAAGCGGCGCTCGACGGCTTCAGGGTCGGCGACATCGCTGCACTGATCGCCGATGCAGACGTCGCCATCACCGCCACCGGGGTCGATGGCGTGATCGGTGCCGACGAACTCGGGCTCGCGCCCGACGGGATCCTGCTGGCGAACACGGGCCACTTCGACCGGGAGATCGATGTGCCCGCGCTCAACGCACAGACCGCCGAGCGGATCCCCCTCGGGGATGTTCTCGTCCGGCACGTTCTCACCGACGGCAGGACCATCGATCTCATCGCAGAGGGGCGGATGTTCAATCTCGCCGGCAGTCAACCCAAGGGCAACAGCATCGAGTCCATGGACATGGGCTTCGCGATGCAGGCCCGGTCGCTCGAACGCGTGGCACGGGACCACGCGTCCCTTCCCCACGGAGCGCAGCCCGTCCCCGACGACATCAACCGCGCCCTGGCCCGGGAGTTCACCCGGCAGATGGGCAACCCCGTCTGAGGTCGCCGGTGCCTGCCGGGCCGTCGGTCGAGCCGATCGAGTTCACGGGGGGAGCCGGCGCCGGCCTTGCCGGGACGCTGTACCGGCCGGGCGCCGGAACCGAAGTGCTGGGGGCGGCGCTGCTGGCTCACTGCTTCACCTGCTCGAAGGATCTGTTCACCACGACGCGCATCGCCCGGGGCCTCGCCGGCGGCGGCTACCTGACGCTGGCGTTCGACTTCACGGGGCTCGGCGAGAGCGCCGGCGAGCTAGCCGAGACGACGATCGCGACGAACGTGAGCGATCTGACGCAGGCCGCCGTGGCGCTCATCCGGCTCGGGTCGGGGCCGTGCGTGCTGGTGGGCCACAGCCTGGGCGGGGCGGCGGCCGTCCTGGCGGCGTCGCGGCTGCACACGGTGAGCGCCGTCGTGGCCGTGGCCTCGCCGGCCTCGGCCGCCCACGTGGAGCACCTCTTCGACGAGGACTCCTTGCGACGGATCCGCGAGGATGGCCGCGGCGAGGTGGTGATCGGCTCGCGGCCGGTGTGCGTGGGGCGTGACTTCCTCGACGATCTGCATCGTCACGACGTCGCTGCGGCTGCAGGGGAACTCGGCCGGCCCCTGCTCGTGGTGCAGGCGGGGGCCGACGCCGTCGTCGGGCGCGACCAGACCGAGGCGCTCGCCGAGGCCGGATCGGCGACTCTGCGCACCGTTGCCGGTGCCGACCATCTCTTCAGCGATCGGCGTCACTCCGACGAGCTGGTGGCGACGGTCCTCGACTGGCTCTCCGTGCATCGGTCGGCGACGTAGCCGTCGCGGAACCGCACGGCTAGCCGGTGCCTCCGCCGTTGGCGCCTTCGTCGCCGTTCTCCCCGTTGGCGCCATCGTCGTCACCCTCGTCGACCCGGTCGCCGCAGGTGATCTCGAACTCGACGATGATGGGTTCGGGTCCCCGTGCCAGATCGACGTTCCTGCTCGTCTCCTCCACGACGCAGCTGTCGGGCAGATCCAACACGGTGATGACGGCTTCACAGGTCTCGCCCTCCTCGTCGAAGACCCGCATGCGGACGCCGTCGAACGCGTCGGGGGCCGATGGATCGTCGGCCACCGCGGCCGTGATGTTGAACCGGCCCTCGCGCAACTCCACGAAGACCGCTGACTCGATCGGTTCGATGCCGCCGTCCACGGGCAGCGGCAGCATCGGAGGGGGCAAAGTGTCGTCGGGGTCGCCGCAGGTCCTGTCCAACTCGTAGCGGACACTGGCGCCGCCGGAGTCGCCGGCGACAGCCTGCAACAGGTAGAGCGTCTTGATGGCGACACTGACCGAGAAGTCGATCGTGGCCAGCGGATCCACGTTCCGGAAGACGTTGTCCTCGCGACCTCCGTGTGTGGCGACCAGACGGCGCGGCACGCGCAGCGTCACGTCGTAGAGGCACGCCTCGCCGTCGGCCGTGCTCCTGACGACATTCAGTTCGATCGAGACGCGGTCGTCGGTGGTGTCGTCGGGTGTCTCGTTGTCGTCGATCGTCGACACGGCCGTCCGGGTGGCGCAGCGCCGCGGCGCGTCCTCCACGCGCCGGGCGGTGGCGATGAACCGTGTGCGCAGCATGGCGTTGTGATCGGTCGGGTCGACGGTGGCGGGCAGGGTCGGATTCAGCCGCACGACGATCCTGGACCGCTGCGTGCAGGAGGTCGCCGGGTCGGTGAGGGTGATCCGGATCCGGTTCTGATCGTCGGGTCCGAACGGGGTCGGTCCGACGACGCAGTTGGCGTCGGTGGTCGCCTCGACGAACGACACATGCCAGACGTAGACGCAGATCGGGCGGGTCACGACGACTCCGACGTCCGGGGTGCCCGTGAGTTCGCCGGGCTCGGGGTCGGAGTCCGGGGTCCCCGTCGCCGCGACCGTCAAGGTGATCTCGCCCGCCATGCCCGAGGTGCCGCTGCCGGGGTCGCAACCGCCCAGCGTCTGCCAATCCACCGTGTACGTGCCGGCGGTGGCGGGGGTCGTGATCCGCACGATGACCGGCGGCACCGGGTCTCGCTGTTCCTGCCCCAGGGCCGACCCCGTCGCCAGCGCCAGGGTCGGGGCGATCAGAAGAGCGACGGCGAGGAGTCCTGCTGTGCGCCTTGTGCGCATCGAGGCGTTGCTCCTTTCCGGGGGGATGCGAGGACCGACCGAGCGATAGGCGAGGATAGTCGGCTGAGGTCCGGCGCCGCGGTCGTGAGGAAACCCGCACGCTTGAGCGACGGCCTGCCCGTGCGACGGCAGGAGGCCCGACGCTTCGGCGTTGCGCCGGCGGGCGTCGTCCGCCGGATGCGCGTCGCTCGCCCTAGATGATGGCGGTCTCGAGGAAGGGCTCGTTGCGGGCGATGCGGTCGTAGCCGAGCGGCGTGAGATCGAGGGTCCGGTACCCGCCGTAGGCGATGAGTTCGGACACGCCGCGGCCCATGGCGGGGGACTGCTGCATGCCGTGGCCGGAGAAGCCGTTCACGAACAGGAAGTTGGCGACGTCGGTGTGGGGGCCGATCACGGCGTTGTGATCCAGGGTGTTGTGGGCGTAGTGCCCGGCCCACTGGCTCAGCACCTTGGCTCGTTCGAAGGCGGGGACGCGGTGTGCCAGCACCGGCCAGATCTGCTCCTCCCAGACGTCGGAGTCCATCCGGAAATCGTCGAACGCCACGGCCGGGTCGATCTCCGGTGTCGAGCCGCCCACGTAGACGTCTCCGTCGCTGCGGACGTGCACGCCGGTCGGATCGATCGTGAGCGGCAGCGCCCGCGGGAGCGGCTCGGCGGCGTCGAAGACGACGGTGTAGCGCTTGCGGGGCTCGACGGGCAACGCCAGGCCGGCCATCCGGGCGGTGGCGGCGGCCCGCGGTCCCGAGGCGTTCACGAGTGTGCCGCAGGCCACGGTCTCACCGCCGGCCAGCGTCACGCCGTCGATGGCGCCGTCGGAGCGGTGGATCGCCACGACCTCGCCGGTCAGGTACTCGACGCCGGCCAGGCGGGCCTTGCGGCGCCACCAGTCGAACATCGTGGCCGAGTCGAACCAGCCCTCGTCGACGGTGTTGTGGCTGCCGCAGACGATGCCGTCGACGTTGTAGAAGGGGTACTCCGCGGCGATCTCGTCGGGGGACATGATCACCGTCGCGGCGCCGAGGGAGGACTGCAGTTCCTGGCTGGCGCGCAACGCGGCGGCGAAGGCATCGTCGCCGGCGAGGTACATGTAGCCGAAGTGGTGCACGGCCAGGTCCGGCACCTCGGGGTCGTCGCCCATCCGGCGGCGGAAGTTCCGCACGTAGTCGGCGCTGAACTGACTGATCCGGATGTTGAGTTCGTTGGAGTACTGCTGGCGCATGCAGCTGTTGGTCCGTGCGGTCGACGTGAACTCGTAGGACGGGTCCCGCTCGACCACCAGCACGCTGCCGTCGAAATCGTCGTTGTCGGCCAGGAACCAGGCCACCGACGAGCCCATCACGGCGCCGCCGACGATCACCACGTCGTAGGAGGACCGCTTGGGCGCGGTGCTCAGTGGCGGGGCTGTGGACGTGCTCACGACGTGTGCGGCCTACCGGGCGTCGCCCTCAGAGGACATAGCCCTGAAGCCGGTCGTTGGCCTCCGCGGCGGGGTCCCGCTCGGCGGGGTCGCCGAAGCCGCCGCCGCCGGGCAGCTCGAGGATGAGGCGCCGGCCGGCGGGCACCGTGTGGCGGCCCTTGGTGGCGAACGGCGTGCCGTCGTCGAGGTAGACCCGGCCGGGGGAGCCGTCGCCGCCGCCGGCCCGGCCACGTGCCGGGTTGTCGACGCGGTCGAACATGGCGGAGAACTCGAACAGGTAGCCGTCGGTCGGCCCGATCTCCATGATCTGCCCCAGACCGCCGCGCTGGCGGCCCGCCCCGCCGCTGCCCGGTCGGATCTCCTTGCGCCAGACCACGATCGGGCCCACCTGCTCGGTGGCCTCGGCGCTCATCGTCATCACACCCGACGGGAAGGCGGTGGCGGTCAACCCGTCGAGGGTGGGACGGGCGCCGGTGCCGCCGCTGTTGAACATGAGGATCTCGGCGGGGGGCAGCGGCGTGGCGGGATCGGCGGTGCGGGCGCTGGCCTGGAAGTTCCAGATGGCCCCGGATCCCTCGGCGGGCACCACGTCGGGAAGGGCCTGGGACAGGGCGCCGAGGCAGAGGTCGGTCACGAAGTGGCCGATCACGTGGCGCACCGCGATGGGGGCCGGTTCGGTGGCGTTGAGGATCACGCCCGGTGGGGCGCTCACCGTGAACGGCAGCAGCGACGCGTGGTTGTTGGGCAACTCCGGCGCCAGCGCCACGAGCATTCCGTACGTGAAGTAGGCCTGCGCGTAGGTGATCGGGACGTTGATGCCGAGAGGGCTGATGGGCGAGGTGCCGCCGAAGTCGGCGTGCATGCCGTCGGGTGTCACGGTGAGCGTCACGCACAGGTCCACCGGCTCGCCGTAGCCGTCCACCCGCATCCGGTTGCGGTAGGTGCCCGGCGGCACGGCCGCCAGCGCGCCCAGGGTGGCCCGGCGCGTGCGGTCGAACACGAAGTTCGCCACCTCCTCGAGATCGGCGATGCCGAACTCGTCGAACATGTCGAGAAGGCGTCGTCGCCCGATCTCGTTGCAGGCCGCCAGGCCGTGGAGGTCGCCGATCACGTAGTCCGCGGAGCGCACGTTGTGGCGCACGATGTTGATGAGGTCGCGGTTCAGCCGGCCCCGGTCGGCCCAGCGCATGATCGGGATCCGCAGCCCCTCCTCGTACACCTCGCGGGCGTCGGGCCCCCAGCCCCGGCCGCCGACGTCGACCACGTGGGCGGTGGAGGCGAAGAAGCCGACGAGGTCGTCACCGGTGAAGACCGGCGTCGTGACGGTGAAATCGTGCAGGTGGCCCGTGCCCTTCCACGGATCGTTGGTGATGTAGACGTCGCCCGGCGCGATGCTCTCGGGGCCGATGTCGGCGATGAAGTGCGCCACGGCGGCGGCCATCGTGTTGACGTGGCCGGGCGTGCCGGTCACGGCCTGGGTGATCATGCGGCCCTGGCGGTCGAACACCCCGGCCGAGAGGTCGCCGGCCTCGCGGACCGAGGTGGCGAAGGCCGTGCGCACCAGGGTGCGCGCCTGCTCCTCCACGATCGAGATGAGGCGGTTCCACATCACCTGCAGTTGCACCTCGCCCCCCTCGACGGGGGCGGTCTGCGTCGCCGATGCCGACTCCGAACCGATCACGAGCGTCCCGTCGGCCGCCACGACGGCGGTGTGGTGGGGTCCCAGCACCGTCGTGGTCTGCTCCTCGACGATCAGCGCCGGTCCCCGCACCTGCTCGCCCCCCACCAGCGCGGCCCGTTCGACGATTCCTGCCTCCAGCGGTCCACCGGTCGACGGTTCGTACACCGGCCGGCCGGCCCCCGGTGTCACCGCCGCGCCTTCGGAGACCGAAGGAAGAGGTTCGGGGGGCGCCTGCTCGGACGCCACCCGCACCGACCAGCTCACCGCCTCGATGGTGAGGTCGTCGATGGCGCGCCCGAAGTGGGCCTCGTAGGCCGCGGTGAAGGCCTCGCCGATCGCCGCCGCGGTGACGTGGCCCGAAGGCAGATCCACCGGGATCTCCCATCCCTGGCCCCGGTAGCGCATCGACGCCTGGCGCTGGGTGATGAGCTGCGACTCGGTGCCCCGTCGCACGAATGCCTCAGCCTCGGCAGTGAGTTCGGCCAGCGTGTCGTTGACGCCCTCGCCTTCGAAGTCCTCGACGGTGGTGTAGAAGCTGCGCGAGGCCTCGTAGGAGAAAGGTGCCAGCAGGAACCCGATGGCCGAGCCGACGCCGGCGCCGGGGGGCACCAGCACCTCGTCGAGGCCGAGCTTGTCCATGAGCCGGGTGGCGTGGACCGGCGCGCCGCCGCCGAAGGCCACCATCGAGAAGCCGCTGAGATCCTTGCCGTGCTCCACGGCGTGGACGCGGGCCGCGTTCGCCATGTTCTCGTCCACCACCTCGGTGACGCCGACCGCGCCCGTGACGGTGTCCAACCCCAGGGGCGCTGCGATGGCCTGCATGGCCCCGCCGGCCAGGTCGGGTGACAGCGAGATGTCCTTGGCCCCGAACGTGTCGGGGTGCAGGCGGCCCAGGCAGACGTCGGCGTCGGTGACGGTGGGGTCGTCCCCGCCGAGGTCGTAGGCCGCGGGTCCGGGTTCGGAGCCGGCGCTGCGCGGCCCGACGCGGATCTGTCCGAGGGCGTCCACGGAGGCGATGGAGCCGCCCCCGGCGCCGATCTCCAGCATCTCGATCACGGGGATCGAGATCGGCATGCCGCTGCCCTTCTTGAACCTGGCCTCCCGGGCGACCTCGAATGTGGAGGCGGTGCGCGGGACGTGGTCCTCGATGAGGGTGATCTTGGCGGTCGTGCCGCCCATGTCGAACGAGCAGATGCGCTCGCGGCCGTGGCGGGCGGCCAGTTCGGCGGCGAAGACGGCGCCGCCGGCGGGACCCGACTCGACGAGGCGCACCGGGAACGCCGCGGCGACCTCCACGCTCAGCAGGCCGCCGCCGGAGTGGATGAGGTGCAGCGGGCAGGTTGCGCCGCGAGCGCTCAACTCGGACTCGAGCCGCCGCAGGTAGGAGGCCATCTGGGGCTGCACGTAGGCGTTGGCGCAGGTGGTGTTGAAGCGTTCGTACTCGCGCATCCGCGGCGAGACCTCGCTGCTGAGCGAGGTTGCGACGCCGGGAGCGGCCTCCAGCAGCAGCTCGCGGAAGCGCCGCTCGTGGTCGGCGTTGCGGTAGCTGTGCATGAACCCCACGGCGACGGACTCGTAGCCGCCGTCGATCAGCTCCGCCACGACGGCGCGGGCGCCGGCCTCGTCGAACGGCACCAGCACCTCGCCTCTGGCGTTGAGACGCTCGGCGACGACGAAGCGGTCCTTGCGCTCGATCAGCGGCGCCGGCAGCACGATGTTGAGGTCGTACTGCTCGAAGCGGCTCTCGGTGCGGGTCTCGATCACGTCGCGGAACCCCGCGGTGGTCACCAGGGCGGTGCGCGCACCGGTGCGCTGGATGAGGGCGTTGGTGGCCAGCGTGGTGCCGTGGATGATCTGGATCACCTCCGCCAGGTCGACGTCGTTGCCGGCCGCCAGCTCGGTCACAGCCGCCAGGACTCCCTCCTCGGGGCGGCTGGTCGTCAGCACCTTCGCCGAGACGAACCGGCCGTCGTCGCGTTCCAGCACCACGTCGGTGAAGGTGCCCCCCACGTCGGCTCCGATGCGCAGCGGCACGGTCAGACGCTCCTCGGTTCTTCAGCCGTCGTCGTTCCGGCGCAGGCCGGAATCCAGTCCTTCAGCGGCACGGTCAGACCTCCTCGAGCGGGGGGAAGTTCTCCGGCGGCATGATGTCGACGGTCGCCGAGCGCTGCTGGGCGAGCATGCCGCCGTCCACGCGGAGCACGGCACCGGTGATGTACTCGGCGTCGTCGGACGCCAGGAACAGCGCCGCGCCGGTCAGGTCGTACGGCTCGCCCATGCGCCCCAGCGGCAGGTTCTCGCCTCGCAGCGCCCGTGCGGTGGCGCTCATCCCCACTGTGTCGATCGTGCCCGGCACGAGGGCGTTGACCCTGATGCCGTACGGCGCCAGATCCAGTGCCATGGCCCGGGTGAGGCCCTCCACCCCTCCCTTGGCGGCGTCGTAGGCGGTGAAGCAACGGTGGGCCTGCGTGGCGCCGCCGGAACTCATGTTGATGATGCAGCCGCCCCCCTGGCGGGCCATGATGCGCGCGGTCGGGTGCGCCACCAGGAAGTGCCCCGTGAGGTTCACGCCCACGATTCGCTGCCACCAGGCCTCGTCCGCCTCGAAGAAATGCAGCATCGGGCCGTTCAGCCCGGCGTTGTTGACCAGCACGTCGATCCGGCCGTGGGCGGCCATGACCCTCTCGACCATGGGGTTCACCTGGGAGCTGTCGGAGACGTCGGCGGGTGCGGCCATGGCGCTGCCGCCGGCGTCGCGGATCGATCCCACGACGTCATCCGCTGTGGCGGCGTCGACATCGTTGACCGCCACGTGCGAGCCGGCGCCACCGAACCGCTCGGCGATGGCCCGCCCGATGCCACGCCCCGCTCCGGTCACGATCACGACTTTGCCTGCCAACGACTCGTGCACGGCTACCTCCCGGCTGCTCGGACTGCGGTGGTGGGCACTCCGCCCCGTCGAACGGGACGATCGCTCTCCTGCTCACAGACGTTGCACAAGGCTATGTCGCCATCGCGGGCACCGGCGCTGGTTCGGGTCGTGCCCGCTCCGGCTCGAGGCGCCTCATCGCAACTGGATCGACTCAAGTGAACTGAGAGGAAGTTTCGCGAAATCGCTCCACCCAAATCGAGGTATATCGGCCTACATGCCTTCTAACGTGCAAGTCACTCGACCATCGAGCATCTGGCACTCAATGCGGCGTGGCGGGTGGCGACAGCCCCGACAACGGAAGTGGATTGGAGTGGTAATGCATTGGTTGCCGTCGATCATCTCCCTGACCGTCCGCTCGGCAGCGGGAGGTGCCCTATGAACGAGCCCGCCTACGAGCCGGAGGAGCGGATGTCCAACGGCGGGAGGCGCCGCGTCGGCAGTGAGTACGAGTTCGTGACCCACGACCTCGACCGGGTCGTCCGCAGGGGGCGAAGCGGCGTCCCGGTCGCAAGCCATGGCGATCCCGCGCCGGGCGGGCCGGGCTCTCCCGGCACATCGGCCCTGTACTGCGAGCGCTGGGGAGGGTTCAGCGATCCCGACGAGTTGACCTACGGGCGCTACGTCATGCTCCAGGAGGATGCCGAGAAGGTCGTGCACGGGGTGATGAACAAGTACGACAGGGCCGCGCACGACTTCCTGCTGGGCCCGGAGTGGCTGGAGGCGTTGGGCGAGCTGTTCACGCCTCTGCGCTATCCGCTCTACGGCCTGCAGCAGGTGGAGTCGTATCTGGGGGTCGTGGCCCCGACCTCCAACGCGGCGAACGCAGCCGCCTTCGCGGCGACCGACCTGCTGAGGGCGACCAGCGTGGTGGCCCGGCGGACACGGCGATTGCAGATGCGCCACCGGACCCGCTCGTTCGCGGGCCGAGACCGGGCGGTGTGGCAGGACATGCCCGCCTGGCAGCCGGCGCGGCGGGCAGTCGAGGCTGCAATGGCGACCTCGGAGTTCGGCGAGGCGTTGACCGCCGTGAACCTGGTGCTGTGGCCGGCGCTGGATTCGGCGCTTTTCCGATCCTTCGGGCAGGTCGCCCGCGCCAACGGGGACGATCTCACCTGGTTGTTGCTGACCAGCCTGGCGAACGATGCCGAGCGGAATCTGCGCTGGAGCACGGCGCTGGCGCGCTACGCGGTGCGGGAGCGGCCGGCGAACGAGGCGGTGTTCCAGGGTTGGGCCGACCGCTGGGCGCCGCGCGCCGCGGAGGCCGTCGAACCGCTGGCGGTTGCCATCGGCGGACTCCCCCGGGCGATGTCGGCCGCCGACGTCACCGACGCGGCCGCGGAGGTCGTCGCAGAGTCCCTGGCCTCGACCCGGGCCGCCGCATAGAAGCGTGTCCTCGGCGCGGCCTCAGCGGTCGTGAAGCTCGGCCGCCCGGTTCATTCCGCAAGCCGCCGCAGGTACTCCCGCCGGTTCCGCCTGCTCATGCGGCGAAAGAGCGGGAGGCTCCTGGGGATCATCCCCGGGGTCCACTGCACGGCGCGGGCCATCACGCCGTCGCGATAGGGGACGTAGGTCTCGAGCCTCGGTCTGTCCAGGGCGCGCTCGTAGGCGTCGGCCACCTCGTCCACCGTCCGCACCCGGTTGAGGTACTCGAGCTTGCCGTTGCCGGACAGGGCCTCCCGCAGCATGGGAGTGTCGATGGCGGTGGGGTAGATGCCGCTGACGTGGACGCCCGTGCCGGCCAGTTCGACGTTGAGCGCGGCGAGGAAGGCTCGGAGCCCCGCCTTGGCGGCCGAGTAGGCGGCCGTGGTCGGCATCGGACAGATCCCGCTGAGCGAGACGGTGGCCATGATGTGGCCCCGTTGGCGCTCCTTGAACACCGGGACGGCGGCGCGGATGACCTGCACGGGACTGCGCAGCATGACGTCGATCTGCCGGTCGAGGTCGCCCGCGCGCGTGTCGGCGACCTCGCGCAGCACGACGGTCCCGGCGTTGCAGACGAGAATCTCCAACTCGTGCCAGTCGCCGGCGATGCGCTCGCAGAGTCCGGCGGTGCCGGCCTCGGTCGCCAGGTCGCAGCCGACCCCGAGCGAGCCGGCTCCGATCTCCGCTGCGGCCCTCGCAGCCAGTTCGTCGGTGCGGTCCACGACGATCACCCGGTGCTCCCGCCGGACGAGGCGGCGGGCCACTTCGGCGCCGATCCCCGAGGCCGCGCCGGTGACGAGAGCGGTGAAGGGCTTCATGGCCGGATCGTCGCTGCGGGCCGTCAGCCGCCGGCCTGGGAATTGGCCGTTCGCAGCAGGTAGCGGCCGACGGTGATGCTGACGATGACGAACAGCACGTCGATGAAGTACCAGAGCAGCAGCCTGATCTCCCACGGCGGCGTCTCGGCGGAGTCGTACACCTCCCAGCTGAGCCACAGCCGGTAGAAGAGCAGGAATAGGCACCCGGAGGCGACCAGCACGGTTATGGCCCGCCAGTCCGGCAGCTTCCCGACTTCGCGGATCCGCATGAGGCTCACGACGAGCGCGGTTCCCGCACCGACGGCCATGGCGAAGCTGATGGCATCCCACACGTCCGTGCTCTTACCCACGTCGTAAGTGGGCGACGCCACGAACTGACCCGCCACTGCGAGGCCCAAGAGAATGTGGACATAGCCGAATACTCGCTTCAGTGCCCTGATGTACATGTGATGCCCGTCTCGCTCGAGCGAACCCCCCGGGTCCGCGCCGCCGCTGCGGTCACGACCCGAGGACGAAGACTAGTGGTCCTCAGTAGTAGTCACCGAAGCGGATCTCGAATCCCACCGTCAACCTCTCCACGGTCGGCGACACTGCATCCGGAGCAAGCGGACTCGCTCGGCTCTAGCGGACGATCTCCGCGTGGCGGTCCTCGGCAAGCAACGCCTCCTGGAGCCGGGGAGCCGGTGCCGACAGGTAGACGTCTGCCTGGAGATGGACCGCGGCGGCGAGCACTTCGATGCCCAGCGCATTGAGCCGATGGCGCCGGCTCAAGTGTCCGATCAGCGGCCCCAGGGTCCGAAGGCTCGCTAGCCCGATCCGCTCCGGAAGCTCGAGCAGCGCGCGCAGTGCCTGGGCATGCATGGCTTCGGGCAGGTCGGCGAACGATGTCGACAGTACGCCGGAGGGTCCGGCGGAGCCCAGGACGGCCCGGCACAATCGGACGTACCAGTAGCCGGTTGTCCAGACGGCCTCGGAGGGCCGTGGCGGATCGCCGCCGCCGAGCAGGTTCACCAGCAGCCGGTCGTCGATGAGTTGGGTCACTCGTTGGCCAGTTCGGGATCCCCGAACCCGTCTCGTGCCTCGTCCCAGTCCTGATCGGAGACCGATCCCAGGAGTTCTCGGCGGAGTCTCTCGACGCCACCCGGGACGAGCAGCACCGCATCGCCGATGTCGAGGTAGCCCACGCTGCCACCTTCCTCGAGCCCCCAGCGCCGCCGCGTCGCCGCCGGCAGGCTCATCTGCCCCCGTCCCGACACTCGCAAGTCACCCGTGCTCGACATGCCGTTAGTTTACAAGGCGATCTGGATCTTTGCCTTGTCGACTCGCAGGCCGTCGGCGCCGGTTTGTCCAGCCGTCCCTCTGATCCACGGACGATCATTGACTTGGACATGTCCGAGACTGTTGACCGGCGCAGGGCCGGCTATCCGCTCGGCCAGGTCGCTTGCCGCTAGCGTCGCCGTCATGGTGGATCGGGACTGGGGGTTTCGCACGCGGGCGCTGCATGCGGGCGGGCGCCCCGATCCGGGGACCGGGGCCCGGACCACGCCGATCTACTACACCTCCGCCTTCGTGTTCGAGGACACCGCGGACGCCGCCGACCTCTTCGCCCTGCAGAAGTACGGCTCCATCTACACGCGGATCTCGAACCCCACCGTCAACGTGTTCGAGGAGCGGATGGCGAACCTGGAGGGCGGCATCGGGGCGGTGGCCACCTCCAGTGGCCAGTCGGCCCAGTTCCTCGTCCTCACGTCGCTGGCGGGCGCCGGCGATCACATCGTCTCCGCCGCCGGGCTGTACGGCGGCACGTACATGCAGTTCGACGTGACGCTGCGCCGCCTCGGCATCGACACCACGTTCGTCCGCAGCAGCGACCCCGACGATTTCGCCGCCGCCATCGACGACCGGACGAAGCTGCTCTTCACCGAGATCATCGCCAACCCGGCGGGCGAGGTGGCCGACCTGAGCGGCCTCGCCGAGGTTGCGCGAGTCCACGACCTGCCGCTGGTCGTGGACTCGACGTTCGCCACCCCGTACCTCTGCCGGCCCCTGGAGTTCGGGGCCGACATCGTGGTGCACTCGGCCACGAAGTTCCTTTGCGGGCACGGCACGACCATTGCCGGGGTGGTCGCCGAGGCCGGTCGCTTCGACTGGGGGTCGGGGCGGTTCCCGAGCTTCACCGAGCCGGTGGCCAGCTACAACGGGCTGCGCTGGTGGGACAACTTCGGCGAGTACGCCTTCTGCACCCGGCTGCGGGCCGAGCAGATGCGCGACGTGGGCGCCTGCCTGTCGCCCTTCGACGCCTTCTTCCTGCTACAGGGCCTGGAGACGCTGCCGCTGCGCATGGACGCCCACGTGGCCAACGCCCGCGCCGTCGCCGAATGGCTCGATGCCGACGACCGGGTGGCCTGGGTGCGCTGGGCCGGTCTGCCCGACCATCCCCACCACGAGCGGGCCCAGCGGTACCTCCCCAAGGGGCCGGGCTCCATCTTCACCTTCGGCGTCGAGGGCGGTCGGGCGGCCGGGGCCAGGTTCATCGAGGCGCTGCAACTCGTGTCGCACCTGGCCAACGTCGGAGACGCCAAGACGCTGGTCATCCACCCGGCCTCCACCACTCACCAGCAACTCTCCGAGGACGACCTGGCCGCCACAGGCGTGTCGGCCGACATGGTGCGGCTCTCCGTCGGCCTGGAGGACACTGACGACATCATCTGGGACCTCGACCAGGCCCTCGCCGCCGCTGTGGGCCGTGCCTGAATATCCCCCCGTCGAGGGCTGGACGCCGCCAGACGCCGGCGAGCGCTGGGACATCATCCGCCGCTCGCGGACAGTGGCGGTCGTGGGCGCCTCGGGCGACCGGGCGCGGGCCAGCAACTTCGTGGTCACCTACCTGCTGTCGTCGTCGGTGGACTTCGACGTGTATCTCGTGAACCCCCGCGAGCGGGAGATCCTCGGCCGGACGGTCCACCCCTCGCTGGAGGCCCTGCCGGTTGTGCCCGACATCGTGGACGTGTTCCGCCGCTCCGAGGACCTGCCCGACGTTGCCGCCGAGGCCATTGCCGTCGGCGCCCGGGTCTTCTGGGCGCAGTTGGGTCTGTGGAGCCCCGAGGCTGCCCGGCTCTGCCTGGCCGCCGGCCTCGAGGTGGTGATGAACCGCTGCCTGAAGATCGAGCACGCCCGGTTCTCCGGCGGGCTGGCCCTCGCCGGCTTCGACACCGGCGTCATCTCGTCCCGCCGCCGGCTGTGAACTTCCGGGTGATGAGGCCCGAAGTGACGCCGTAGGGCAGAGAGAACCCGAGGCGCAGAGGGAACGCCGAGAAACGCGGGCGGGCCCCGCCGGCTGGCGGGGCCCGCGTGGGCATGGGGGAGAGTCGTGGCGGGCTAGGGAACCGGGGCGATGAACCAGCGGGCTTGGGGGTTTGAAGTCGCGGACGGCTGCGACTCGCCGCCGCTGGCGGCTAGGACGAGTGCGAGCACGAAGTCCTCGCCGACGGCGAGTTCGACGTGTGGGTAGGTGCCGTCGGTGTCGATCCCGAAGGCGTCGTCGACGCTCTGCCAGCCCCAATCGCCGCCGTCGGTCGACCATCCGATCCAGGTCGGAGGCGGCTCGAACGGTCCGGGATCGGCGGGGAGTTCCGCGGCGGCGAGTTCCAGGTCCGCGTCGGTGAAGGCCACGAGGTCGTCGCCGGTGTCGGGATCCTCGAACACCATCGTCGTGGACCCGTCGTCCTCGATGACCATGCGAAGCCCCTCCGGAAGCTCTGCGCCCAGCATCATCTCGGCCCCGCCGAACTGGTAGACGGCCACACCCGTGGCGAGATCCCAAAGGGCCAAGCCGCCCCACGCCTGGTTGAGACGCAGTTCGTAGCCGTCCTTGGCGATGCGGATCTCGGGTGCGTCGGCTGTTCCCGTGGCCGCTATCGGCGACGCTGTGGCGACCACGCCCGCCGGGCCCGCCGTGAGCACCTGACCGGGTAGCAGGTCTCCGAACTCGGCCACGGTTCCCGGACCGCTGCCGGCGGCCAGGCGCTCGATGCGGTACGAGCCGAAGTTCCAGACACTGCGCCAGGCGGCGCCGTCGGGCCCGCGCGTCACGGGGACGTAGCCCTGCTCGCTGATGGGGTGCTCGGTCCAGGTGCGACCATCCTGAGAGGTGAGCAGCAGTCCCCCGTCGTGGGTGCTCAGAGTGATCGAGAAGCCGTCGGCAGTCTTGACCGCTGCGGCGCCCCGCCCGCCGTAGCGGCGTACCTCCTCGGTGTGGGTACCGTCGCTCGTGAGGACGCGGACGAACTGATCGGGCCGACCGTCCTGCCCCGCACAGGGCTGTGGCTGCCCGGGGGCCAGGCCCAACTCGTCGTGGGCGATCTCGAGCCTCTCCGTCGTGGAGCCGTCGCCTACTCGGACGATGAGGGCGCGTTCCGTGTGATGCAGTTCCAGGATCGATTCCCTGTCGGGCGCGTAGCCGCGCTCGACGAGCAGCGCCTGCAGATCGAGGTCGGTGTAGCTGTCGATCACGACGACGATCCGATCATCGGACGCCAGTGCCGATCGCACACGCGAGTACTCGACGCAATACGGCGCTCCGGGGACCGGGTCGGGAGCAAGCTCGAGAGCCAGCTCGGTCCAGGTCACGCCCTCGTCGTCGGAGACGAAGACCCGGTCCGTGCGTTCAGGCCCGGAGGCATCAACGCTTGCGACCACCCAGCGGGCCCCGGTGATGTCGATGAGTCCGGGAGCGATTTCGGCCGGCGTCGGGACGGTGGTCCACGTGGTGCCGTCGTCGGTCACGACGATCTGGTCGCCGGCCTCACCCCAGGCGCGCGCGGTGATGCGCCCATCCCCCACGGACTCCAGTCTGTAGACCTCGATGACGCCCGGAGAGGCGTCGAGGGACACCTCGGTCCACGTGAGAGTCGGTCCGGTGGACAGCTCCCCGGGAGTGAGGGAACTCGAATCGGGCGCGGCCGAACCCGAGTCGGGCTCCTCCGCTCCACTGCCCGGATCGGTTGACGGCGGATCGGCGGGCTGGAGATCGGCCGGTGAGGACCCGTCCCCGGTCGGTTCGGCGGGGGGAGCGGCTGCGGGCTCGCTTCCGGGGCCGTCCGGATCGGACTCGCCCGCCCGCTCGGCGCGCTCGGCTGTGGCCGGATCCGGCTCGCTCGTCGCCGCCTCGGCCCGCTCCGGCAGGGTCGGCTGGGTGGCAACCTGGATGTTCCCATCGCCGCCGTCGCCGCCCAGCGTGTTCCAGGTCACCAGGCCCGCGATCAGAGCGGCGGCCGCCGCGATGCCGACCACGCCGTGGCGGACTCGCTGCGCCTTGGCGCGCGCGGCCGCCCGCTCGGCGATGTCGGTTACCGGCGGCGGTGTGACCGGGGAGCCGGCCTCCCTGCCGACCGCCTCGCCGAGCGCGCTCCCGAGCGTCTCGTCGTCGGGGCCCGGTCGCCGGTCGCCTTGCCTGTCGTCGTTCATTGCTCGATCACCTCCCGCAGTTCAGCCAGCCCTCGCGACACCAGGCTCTTGACCGTGCCCGGCCGGACGCCCATGGTCTCGGCGATCTCCCGCTCGGAGAGGCCGGCGTAGAAGCGCAGCACCAGGGCCGTCTTGCGCTTGGGTGGAAGCCGGTCGAGAGCGTCCACCAGGTAGTCCCGCTCAACGGAGACCTGACGGGGATGGCCGAGGCCCACCCGGCGCCGCACCTCCCGCTTGCGCAGCTCGCTGCGGGCGCCGTTGACCACGGCGGTGCGCAGGTAGCCGCCCGGCGAATCCAGCCGATCCCAGCGTTCGAACACCTGGGCGAACGCGTCCTGGGCGATCTCCTCGGCCGTTTCCGAGGTGTCGACCAGCCCCCGGGCCAGCCGCACCATGGGTGCGTACTCGGCCCGGTAGAACTCGTCGAAATCGGCGGTGATCACGCGACCATCCAACACCCTGGACCGGGTGATCGTGTGGTCACTGCTCACAGCGAGGAATGTTCCCATCACCCGCGACGACGCCCGAGCGGCCCGATCGGTTCCCGGATGCCGCGGGGCGCGGCGGTTGATCGAGTCGGGGGCAGCGATGCCGCCGGTATCGGATCGGTGCATTTCGTTCGTCGAGAGCGTCACTTGGCAGGCCATCGGCGTCCACACGCGCCCTCTGCCGCACAGACTTTGCGCGCAACGAGAGCCGACCCCGCGAAAGCACGCGAAGCCGCCAGACTGGTGCGGTACCGCACGCTCAACGAGGAGCCGTGATGCCTGTACTGGTCACCCCCAATCCCCTGCGCGAGGATCGAGACTGGCCATCGGCCCCGCCCGAGATCGCGGGATTCCACCGCCGCATGCCGGCCTACTCGCCGACACTCCTGCTGGACGCCCCCGACCTGGCCGAGCGGCTGGGCGTGGGGCGCCTGCTGGTCAAGGCCGAGACCCGCCGCATGGGATTGCCGTCGTTCAAGATCCTGGGCGCCTCCTGGGCCACCTACCAGGCCATCTGCGAGCACGTCGGCGCCCCGCCGGCCCGCTGGGGCAACATCAACGAGCTGGCGGCTCGGCTGGCCTACCTGCGCCCGCTGCAGCTCTGCACCGCCACGGACGGCAACCACGGCCGGGCGGTGGCCTTCATGGCCCGGCTGCTTGGGTTCGACGCCCAGATCTTCGTGCCGGCCGGCATGGCGGCGGCCCGCATCGAGGCCATGGAGTGGGAGGGCGCCAAGGTCACGATGGTGGCCGGCGACTACGACGACGCCGTGGACCGGTCGGCCCAGGAGGCCGGCGAGCGCTGCATCGTCGTGTCCGACACCTCCTGGCCGGGCTACGAGACCATCCCCGCCCAGGTCATCGAGGGCTACACCACCATCTTCGCCGAGGTGGACGAGGCCATCGCCGCCAGCGGCCTGGAGCAACCCGAGTTGGTGGTGGTGCCGATGGGCGTGGGGGCGTTCATGTCGGCGGCGGTGACGCACTACCGCTCCGGCTCGCACCGCCCCGTGCTGGTGGGCGTGGAGCCGAGCGACGCCAACTGCGTGCAGGCCTCGGCTCTCGCCGGCGGTCTCACGCACGTGCCCGGCCCGCACCGCTCGATCATGGTGGGCCTCAACTGCGGGCAGCCGTCGCCGGTGGCCTGGCCCCGCCTGGCCGCCGGGGTGGACTGGTTCACGTCGGTGGACGACGACGCGGCCCGCCAGGCCATGCGAGATCTGGCCGACGCAGCCGTCGTGGCCGGCGAGACCGGCGCCGCCTCCCTGGCCGGCCTCGCGGCCCTGCTGGCCGACCCGGCCGCCCGGGAGGTGCTCGGCGACCTGTCGGGCAGTTGCGTGATGGTGACGGTCACCGAGGGCGCCACCGACCCCGACGCCTACGAGCGGATCGTCGGCCGCAGCCACGACACCGTCGGCCGCGTCCTCACCGCGATGCGCTGATCTCCGAGGTTGCCGGCGCAGCCGGTTGGCGCCGGTAGCGTTACGGGAGGTGCCGCAGCCGTACCGGCTCGAGGGGGATTGACCTTGCCATTGTTCGAAGCTCGCGACGACGAACTCGTACCGTTCCGGCGGGTCAAGGGCGGCCCGGATCTATACGAGCAGGAGATCGAAGAGCTTCTCTGGGAGAACCTCGACGCGGACGTTATGGCAGCAGATGCCCCGCTGACCTGGATGCGGCCCAGGTTGGGAGTGACCTATCGGGCCACGGTTCTTGCAAATGGCTCAATCCGGTTGGAGAACGGCAGAGAGTTTGCTCACCCGTCCAAGGCTGCCAAGGAGGCGGCGGGGATTGAGGCGTACGACGGCTGGCGCGCATGGCAAGTCACAGACGGTCGCTCGCTTGCCGATCTGCGCAAACAGCTTCTGGAGCAGCAGAGTCAGTCATCCTGATGGCGTCTTTTGGCAGGTCGATCTGGATGCTGACCCCCGGGAGTAATATTCTCGGGCCCGAGCGAGGAGGTTGTCCGTGATGAGTGCTTCTGAATCGATGAGGCCCGCGCGGATCAGGCCGGACACTGGCAGCGACCCCCTCGATGCCCTGGATGATCCCCTGCCCGGTGTCGCGGAAGCCATCGAGTTGTACGAGGCAGCGATGCGTCACTACGCGCTGGCGGCGGCCCATACGAGTCACGTATCCAGGATCTCGTCGACGAGCACAGCGCTCGCAGCCGACTTCCCCGGCTAGGGCGGCCCTGGGATGGGCACATGGGGTGAGATCGAGAAAGAACTCCTGAGCCGACGGCTTCCCAACGGCGCACCCGATTTCGACGGTGTCCGCCGCGGCTACCTCAGGAAGCTGTCGAACTACACGAAACGCTCGACCATTCTCTACGAGACCGCTGGTTTCGCTACCTTGCCCGGGGTCTCGCCAGACGACGTATCGATCACACTGGATCCGGACGTCGGGGCGTTCATGGAAGTCGTTCACGGTCTTCCGAAGTCCGATCCCATCGATCTGATTCTCCATTCGCCGGGCGGCACTGCCGAAGCAGCTGAGGCGATTGTTGACTATCTCAGGGGCCGCTTCCAGGGATTGCGTGTCCTGGTTCCCGTAGCCGCGATGTCTGCCGCCACCATGGTGGCGATGGCTGCGGATGAGATCGTGATGGGTGCGCATTCCCAGCTCGGACCGATCGATCCACAGATCTCGATCGCCACGCCTGAAGGGCCGCGTTCTGCTCCTGCGGCTGCCATCCGGCAACAGTTCGAAGAGGCGCGGCGCGACCTCGCGGAGCACCCTGAGCACACAGCGGCGTGGCTGCCGATCCTGAGGAGCATGGCTCCTGCGCTCCTGCAGATCTGCGAGAACGCCGAGAAGCTCGCGAAGTCGATGGTGACCGCGTGGCTAGCCCAGTTCATGTTCCACGATCACCCTGAACCTGACGAGTCAGCGCAAAGGGTCGCCGCGGAGTTGACTGACTACGGACAGTTCATGAGTCACAGCAGGCGTCTGGGTGCCCGAAGGCTGAGGGAGTTGGGGCTAAACGTTGTCGATCTCGAATCGGATCCCCCGTTGCAGGACCTGGTGCTCAGTGTCCACCATGCTGTCAACCATCTGATGAATCACACCGGAGTTGTAAAGATCGTCGAGAATCACCTCGGCAAGGCGTTCATCCGTCGAGTGGGGGTCGTGCCTGTCCAGGCGCAACTAGGGCCAGTGGAACCGCCGGCCGTAGAGCCAGAGAACCCAGGGGGCGGCAATCGCCAGCAGCGGCGCGCGGCGGAACGACAGAGAAAGAAGGGGTCGTGATCGCGACTCCGCGACTCGCCACGGCATCGGGATAGGCGGTAGGAGCAGCCATGACACGCCCATTCCGGTTCGGCCTCACGCTGGAGAGGACCAGCAACCAGAACGAGATAGCCGACCAGGCGCGCCGGGCCGAGGAGCTGGGCTACTCCTCCATGGCGATGACCGACCATCTGGACGAGCGGAACGGGCCACTCGTGACGATCACCGTCGCGGCGCTGGCCACCTCCACGCTGCGGGTCGGCACCCTCGTGCTCTGCAACGACTACCGCCATCCCGTCGTGCTGGCCAAGGAACTCGCCACCCTCGACAGGATCTCCGACGGCCGGCTGGAGATCGGCATCGGAGCCGGCTGGATGACCACCGACTACGAGCAGGCCGGTTTGCCCAAGGACCGGCCGGGCGTGCGCATCGAGCGGCTGGCGGAGGCCGTCTCGGTCATGGAGGGCTGCTTCGGCGACGGACCGTTCGACTTCGCCGGCGAGTACTACACCATCCGGGGGCTCGACGCCGGGCCAAAGCCGGTGCAGCGCCCGCGCCCGCCGCTGCTGATGGCCGGGGGCGGCCCGAGGATGCTGACGTTGGCGGCCCAGCGAGCCGACATCGTGGCGATCAACGTCAACCTGCGCAGCGGCGTCATGAACGAGGGCGTGGCGGCCAACGCCACCGCCGACGCCACCGATGAGAAGGTGGCTCTGGTGCGCGACGTCGCCGGTGCCCGCTTCGCCGGCATCGAACTCAGCGTCGGGGTGTTCATCGCCACCATCGTCGACGACCGCCACGGTTTCGCCGCCGATCTGGCGCCCGCCTTCGGGATCACCGTCGAGCAGGCCCTCGGATCGCCCCACGCCCTGTTCGGCACGGTCGACGAGTGCATCGCCGCCCTCGAGGAGCGCCGCGAGCGCTGGGGCCTCTCGTACGTCACCATCCCCGCCGAGGCGGCGCTGGAGTTCGCCCCCGTCGTCGAACACCTCACCGGCCGCTAGCGCCGAGACTTTTTCCGGACGGCTGATTTCGGTATTGTCCCATCACTGGGCAGCGGCTCATGCGGGGTCGCTTGCCGCCTTCGGTGGGGGAGTCGATGACGAGGACTCAGGGGTACGTGCCGGACGGGATGCCAATGGAGCCGCCCAGGTTCCTGACAAGGCCGTCGGAGTCGCTGAAGAACATCACCAAGCTCACCAAGCTGATGCTGTGGCCTTACGGGCTGTTCTACATCGGGCTGTCGGTGGTGGTCTGGAACTACTTCACACCCGCGCTGAGCCGCATGCAGCGCTTCGAGATCGGCTGGGTGGCCGAGATCTACGTGCGCAACCTCGTGATGGTGGCCGTGTGGGTGAGCGCCATCCACTTCTGGCTCTACGTGCGGCGGTCACAGGGCAAGGAATACAAGTACGACGGTCAGTGGCTCAGCACCACGGCCCGCCGCTTCATGTGGCGCAACCAGGCGTGGGACAACGCCTTCTGGAGCCTCGCCAGCGCGCCGGTCTTCTGGACCTTCTGGGAGGCGCTGCTGTACTGGTGCTACGCCAACGAGTACATCCCGCACGCACGCTGGAGCGACGGGGCGGGCTGGGTTGTCTACCTGGTGTTCATGACGGTCTTCTCGTTCTGGCTGGTCGCCGGCTACTTCTACGTGACCCACCGGTTCCTGCACACCAGGCCCATGTACCGCTGGGCCCACTACCTCCACCACAAGAACGTCAACACGGGGCCGTGGTCGGGCCTGTCGATGCACCCCATCGAGCACCTGCTCTACTTCTCCACGCCGGTGTTCTTCCTGTTCATCCCCGCCAACCCGTTCATCATCATCGTCACGCAGATCTTCACCGGGCTGGCGCCGTCACTCGGCCACTCCAACTTCGACCGGATCGTCACCGTCGGCGACCGCACCCTGCCCGCCGGCGACTACTTCCACGACCTGCACCACAAGTACTTCGAGTGCAACTACGGCACCCCGGTGGTCCCCGTCGACGCCTGGGTGGGCACGTGGCACGACGGTTCCCCCGAGGCCCACGAGCGCATGCGAGCCCGCCGCGAGGCCGCCGGCCACACCTCCGGCTAGTCGACCGACGCGGTCGCTTCTCGACATCAACCGCCGCGACCTGGGGCTTCCCCGGTTGTTGGAAGCGTCTGCCGAAGTCTCCCGAGCACAGTTCACGTACTAATCTTCTACTGATTCTCACTGAATCAGTAGAAGATTAGTACTCAGGCGCGGCGCGGAAGGGAGGGCCGGAACCCTCAACGCCGGGCATTGCCGCCACGAATCGACGCAGCGTGTCGTGAGTCGACGGGATTCTGGCCGCTTCCGGCACGCAGATCACCCGTGCGTCAAGTCCTCGATCTGGTCGGAGAGATCCGGGACCGCCCGGAATACGAACTCCTTACCTGTGAACCGCCGCGCGCGGCGCCGGGTGCCTCCCTGAGCACGGCTCCGCCGTCTTCGTTAGTGTGCTGGCGGGGGGACAGCGGGCCGCGGGGTCGGCGCTGTGCGCGGTGCACCCGGTCGACCCCCGGCCGCTGGGGCGCTCCGGCCGTCAGGTCCTACGCTCGTGCAATGGCCAGCGGACCGGGAGCCCGGTGCGTCTTCCTGCGGTGGGCGCCGTGACCGGTATGGAACTCCCCCTGCTCGATGTCTTCGGCGAGCGGCGGTTCGTCGGGGCGTTCTCGGCTGAGCGAACGATCCAGGCCTGGCTGGAGGTCGAGGTGGCGCTGGCTCGGGCGCAGGCCGAGGGTGGAGTCATCCCCGCCTCGGCGGCCGAGGCGATCCAGCGGGAACTGGAGACCGTCGAGATCGATCGCGAGCAGCTCGACGAGGGGACCCGGTTGGTGGGGTATCCGATCCTGCCGCTACTGCAGCAGCTCGGCCGGAGGAATCCCGACGTGGCGGCCTGGGTGCACTTCGGCGCCACCACCCAGGACATCATGGACACGGCGCTGGTCCTGCTGCTGCGAGATGCGTGCGGGGACATCGCCGCCGCCGGGGCCGAACTCGGCGACGGCCTTGCGGCACTCGCCGAGGCCCATCGCACCACGCCCATGGCGGGCCGGACGCACGGGCAGCAGGCGGTGCCCATCACGTTCGGCATGAAGGTCGCCGGCTGGCTCGAGGAGCTCGGCCGATCGCTCGTGCGACTCGGTGAGGCGCGTGCGGCGGCCGAGGTCGTCCAGTTGTACGGGGCGGCGGGCTCGTCGGCCGCCTACGGCCCCCTGAGCGCCGAGACGCGCCGCACCGCTGCGGGGATCCTCGGCATCGGCTGCGACGACGTGCCGTGGCACAGCGTCAGGGACCGGCTGGCCACGGTGGCGGCCTCGCTCGGCGTGCTGGCCGCGGCCGCGGGGCGCATCGCGCTGGAGGTCATCGACCTGGCACGCAGCGAGATCGCCGAAGTGCGTGAGGGCGGCGGCCGTCTGGCCGGCGCGTCGTCCACGATGCCCCAGAAGGCCAACCCGATCCTCTCGGAGACGATCGTGGGCCTCAGCGGGATGGCCGGTGCGCTCTCGGCGGTGCCCCTGCGGGCCATGACCGCTCGCCACGAGCGTTCGGCCGGCGAATGGCAGATGGAGTGGGACTCGCTGCCGCTGCTGGTGGCCTACACCGGGAGCGCCGTGGCCCGTTGCGGCGACCTGGTGGAGGGCCTGCACGTCGACGCCGAGGCGATGGCCGCCAACCTGGCGGTTGACGGGGGCCTCGTCATGGCCGAGGCCCTCATGATGCAGCTGGCGCCGCGCCTCGGTCGCCACGAGGCTCACGAGGTGGTCTATGACCTCTCGGCGCAAGCGAGGGCAGCCGGCACCTCCCTCGCCGACGCCGCCCGCGCCTACGCCGGCGAGCAGGATTTCGGCGAGGATCTCCACCTCGAGCCGGCGGAGTACCTGGGAGAGGCGGAAGCGATCGTCACGACCGCCGTCGAGCGTTGGCGGACCACCAACCGCCCGCAGTCCACCGGTCCGTGACCACCTCGCCGCGCACCCGGCGGGCGCGGTGTCACTCGATGGCAGCCTCCACGGCAGCCTCGACGAGAGTGCCCAGCAGTTCGATCACGAGGTAGGCCGAACCGTCGGAGACGGCGTCGAGCGGCCGCTGCCCCTCCAGTTCGGGCTGAGGCGACCGCAGCCAGGAGCGCGCCTGGCGGTCGGGCATCGCCTGGCGGGCGAGATCCACGACGGCGCGAAGTTCGAGGAGCCGCTTCTCGACATCCTTGCGGACGGTGTCGCTCCGGTAGCGCCAGCGGAGGACCTCGCGCCGGCTGGTCCTCGTGACCTGAGCCAGGTCGCCAACGGCGAGCACCCCTCCGGCGCACACGTTGTCCAGCAGCGACTTGATCGTCGTCATCGTTGCGGTCCTCCTTCTGCGCAGCGGGCCGTCGCGGGAGACATACGTTGACACAATTCAGGCTGGCGGGGGGCGGCTGGTACGCTCGGCATGCCGCGGATCGGCTGAGGGGGACGTTGGCCATGGAGCGGATCGCGGGGTACGAGCCGGTAGAAGCCATCCCGATGCGGCCGCCCACCTTGCGTGGTGGTCCACGGAAGGCGCTGCGGACCATCTGGGACCTCGTCTGGATGACGATGTGGCCCTACGGCTTCATCTACGCCGGGCTGGCGGCCCTGGTCTGGAACGTCTTCACCCCCGCCATGGAGCGCATGGAGCGGTTCGCGATCGGCTGGATCGCCGAGATCTACCTGCGCAACGTGGTGCTGCTGCTGGTCTCGGCGGGCGGTCTCCATCTCTGGCTCTACGTGCGCCGGGCCCAGGGCAAGAGCTACAAGTACGACCACCGCTGGATGAGCAGGAAGAGCCGCCGCTTCCTCTGGGGAAGCCAGACGCGCGACAACATGTTCTGGGCGCTCACCAGCGGCGCATTCTTCTGGACGGCGTACGAGGCGCTGCTGCTGTGGGCGTACGCCAACAACCGCATCGCCCGGGTGGATTGGGGAGACGGGCCGGGTTGGGTGGTCTACCTGCTTGCGATGACCGTCGTTCCGTTCTTCCTGGTCACGGCCTGGTTCTATGTGACCCACCGGCTGCTGCACACCCGTCCGCTCTACCGGTGGGCGCACTACCTGCACCACAAGAACGTGAACACCGGACCGTGGTCGGGGCTCTCCATGCACCCCGTCGAGCACCTGCTCTACTTCTCCACGGTGCTGTTCTTCATGCTCATCCCGGTGAGCCCCTTCGTCGTCATCCTCACGAACCTCTTCACCGCCATGGATCCGGCGCGCGGCCACTGCGGCTTCGACCGGTTCGAGATCGGCTACGGGCGCACGATGCCCGCCGGCACCTACTACCACGACCTGCACCACAAGTACTTCGAGTGCAACTACGGCCTGCAGGTGATCCCCATCGACGCCTGGATGGGCACCTGGCACGACGGATCGCCCGAGGCGCACGAGCGCATGCGGGCCCGCCTGGAGGCCAGCCGGCGCCGAGTGTGAGGGCGGCCTAGCCCGGCGGCCGGCCCTCGGCGGCGCGCACCAGCCGCTTCGCCAGCAGCCGGAAGATCAGCGCGTGGAGCGGGAAGAGCGCCCACCAGTACAGGCGGCCCAGAAGCCCGCGCGGGTACATCCGAGCCAACTGGCGCAGGGTTCGCCGGCCGTCCTCCTCGGTGATGTGCCACTCCAGGAACGCCACTCCCGGCAGCCGCATCTCGGCGCGCAGCCGCAGCAGCCGCGGCGCCTCGAGGTTCTCGACGCGGAAGTAGTCCAGGGCGTCACCCACCCGGATTTCGTCGGGGTGCCTACGGCCCCGTCGCATGCCGACCCCTCCTGCGAGGGCGTCGAGCGCGCCGCGCAGTTCCCACAGCGGCTGCGCCACGTACCAGCCCCTGTCGCCCCCCACCCCCGTCACGGTGGCGAACAGCGCGTCCGCCGAGGCTCCGGTGTGCAACACGCGCTCGTCGGCGAGGACCGTGCCGCCCGCCCAGGTCGGGTCGTGCGGTAGAGGCCCTGCGACGGCCCGGTCCGGCGCGCGGTCCATCCAACTCGTCCTTACGTCGAGGTCCTGGACCCGCTGCAGCGCCCTGGTGAGCGCCTCCTCCAGGTCCAGCGGCTGGTGGTCCACGAAGTTCCGGATGTCCCGTTCAGGGCTCACGATCACGTCGTTGATGAGGCTGTCGACCAGCGGGCGCGCCAAGCCGTAGGGCAGCGGCGTGACCAGCCGCACCCAGTGCGAGGAGAGCCGCGGGGTCAGCACCGGCACGGGGACGATGACCCGGGGACGCAGCCCGGCGGCAACGGCGTAGCGGTCCATCATGTCCCGGTAGGTGACGACGTCCCGCCCGCCGACCTCGACGATGCGCCCTGCCAGGGCCTCGACCTGCAGGGCGGCGCGCAGGTAGTGCAGGACGTCACCGATGGCGATCGGCTGGCAGCGGGTTCGGGTCACCCAGCGCGGGCAGGTCATCACCGGAAGCACGTCCACGAGGTGACGCAGCATCTCGAAGGAGGCACTGCCGGAGCCGATGATGACCGCCGCCCGCAACTCGGTGACCGGCACCGCCCCACCGGCCAGCAGGCGCCCCACCTCGTGGCGGCTCGCCAAATGAGGGGAGAGGGCGGCAGGATCGTCGGCCCCGAGCCCGCCGAGGTACACGATCCTCCCCACGCCGGCGTCCTGCGCGGCCGCGGCGGTATTGGCCGCGCCCCGCCGGTCGGTCTCGGCGAAGCGGTCGCTGTGTCCCATGGCGTGAACCAGGTAGTAGACCGCGCCGAGCCCCTCGAAGCCCACCTCGAGGGAGCCGCGATCCTCCACGTCGCCGGGCATCACCTCGACTTGCTCCCGCCAGCTGAAGCCGCCGGCGCGCCCGGGGTTGCGCACGATGCAGCGCACCTCGTGGCCGGCGTCCAGTAACTCCGGAACGAGCCGCCCACCGACGTACCCGGTGGCGCCCAAAACGGCGACGCGCTTCACGCGAGCGGGCAATGGCCGGAGATCACAGGCTTGCGGCGGTTCAGGCCCTGACGTCGAAACCAGGCGGCACGAGGACGTCGCCGGGGGAGAGTTCGGCGATCGAGTGGCGGCCGAGTCCCAGCAGCGCCGAGTCGATGCCGGCCCGGAGCACGTCGAGCACGTTCTCCACGCCGGCCCGGCCGTTGGCGGCCAGGCCCCAGAGGTAGGCCCGGCCGATGAGGGTCGCCCGGGCGCCGAGGGCCACCGCCTTGACGACGTCGGCGCCTCGGCGGATGCCTCCGTCGAGCAGGACCTCGATCTCACCTCCCACGGCGGCGGCGATCGGCTGGAGTACGCGAATGGTCGCCGGCGTCGTATCCAGATTGTTGCCACCGTGGTTCGAGACGGAGATGGCCGTGGCCCCCAGGTCCACGGCTCGCCTGGCGTCGTCGACGCGCACGATGCCCTTGATCATGCACGGGCCGTCCCACTGCTGCCGCAGCCACGCCAGGTCGTCCCAAGTGGGCGGCGGGGTCTGCATCCACTCCCCGTAGGCCTCGAAGAACCCCGGTGGCCGCTCCCCGGGGATCGCCATGTTCGGAACCGCCAGGTCCGGAAGCCGCCGGGCGCGCAGCCAGCGGCCGAGCCAGCGGGGGCGACCGAGCACCTCGGGGGCGAGCCGTCGCATCGCCTCCAAGTCGATGCGCTGGGGAATGAACGGGCTGCCCCAGTCGCGGCTGTGCACGAAGGACCAGTCCAGCGTGACGATCAGCCCGACGGCGCCGGCGGCCCTGGCACGCTCGAGGCGCTGGACGATCCGGTCCCGGGAGCCGCACCAGTAGATCTGGAACATCGTCCGGGGATTGGCGGCGACGACCTCCTCGATGGGCTTGCTGCCGAAGGCGCTGAGGCACATGATTGTTCCCCGGGCGGCGGCGGCACCGGCGACGGCCACCTCGGCGTCGGGATGGACGGCCTGCACGCCCGTCGGTGAGATCAGCACCGGCAGGGAGACCGGCTGGCCCATCACGCTGGTGGACAGGTCGCGGTCGCCGGACTTGCCGGCGACCGCGGGGGCGAACCCCAGCTCGCCGAATGCGGCCTCGTTGTCCCTGAGCGTGACGCCTGCCTCGGCGCCCGCGTGCAGCGCCGCGGCGACCGAGGGTGGCAGGATGCGCTCGGCGCGCCGGCGGGCCACCGCAACCGACTCGAACCAGGTGCCGGCCATCAGGCGCTCGCGGTCGTGGCCAGCCCGGACCCGGCCAGGGGGTGCTCGTCGCAGGCCCGGTCACCCCGGCGCCGCAGGAACGTCACCCGGGAATGGTCGGCGGAGGGTCGCGGCTGCGAGCCCGGCGTCACGGCTGCCAGCGCCGCAGCGCCGTGGCCCTTGACGCACTCGGGGTCGGGCCCGGCAAGCGGGAGGCCGGTGAAGAACTTCGCCGCCATGCAGCCGCCGCGGCAGCTGTCATAGGCCGTGCACGAACCGCAGGCGCCGGCCGCCTCGGGTTCGCGCAGCGAGCGGAACAACTCCGAATGGCGCCAGAGGTGCCCGAAGCCGCCGGGGTCGCGCACGTTGCCGGCCAGGAAGGCGTCATGGATCGCGAACGGGCAGGCGTAGACGTCGCCGACAGGATCGATGAGGCACACGACCCGTCCGGCACCGCAGAGGTTCAGGCCGGGGAGCGGTTCGCCGTAGCCGGCGAGGTGGAAGAACGAGTCGCCGGTGAGGACCTCCTCGCCGTGGGCGAGCAGCCACCGGTAGAGCACCTGCTGCTGCTCGGCGGTCGGGTGCAGCTCATGCCAGACCGCTGCGCCGCGGCCGGCCGGCCGCAGCCGGGTGAGCCGCAGTTGGGCGCCGTAGCGGTCGGCGAGCGCCTTGAGGTCGTCGAGCTGGGGCAGGTTGTGGCGGGTGCACACCACCGACAGCTTGAAGTCCCGCACGCCCGCGGCGGCCAGGTTCTCGAGAGCGCCCACGGCGGTCGCAAAGGAGCCCTCGCCGCGCACGGCGTCGTTGACCTCGGCGGTGGCGCCGTCGAGGGAGATCTGGACGTCCAGATAGTCGCTGCCGGCGATGCGCCCGGCGACCTCGGAGGTGATGCGCGAGCCGTTGGTGGAGAACTTGACGCCCACGTGGTGGGCGACGGCGTAGTCCACGATCTCCCAGAAGTCCCGGCGGATCGTCGGCTCGCCCCCGCCGATGTTGACGTAGAACACCTGCATCGCCTTGAGTTCGTCGATGACCGCCCTTGCCTCGGCGGTGGACAGCTCGCGGGGATCGCGCCGTCCCGAGCTCGACAGGCAGTGCCGGCAGTCCAGGTTGCAGGCGTAGGTCAACTCCCAGGTGAGGCAGATCGGGGCGTCCAGCCCGGCTGCGAAGTGCTCGACGAGGGGCAGCGTCACGCTCACGGCCGGCGCTCCCGGAGCATGTCGGTCTCGACCAGCCGTGCCAGCGCCCGTTCGAAGGCGGGAAGCGCCGTCTCGCCGACGCCCGCCTCGTTGCAGGCGTCCCGTGCCGTGGGCGAGCCGTCGAGTCGCTGGACGACGTCGAGGAGGCGCCGGTCCTTCAGGAACGACAGGCGCCGGGTGCCGAAGTGGTACAGCAGGGCGCCGAAACGCTCCGGGCGCACCGACACCTGCGGAGCCACACCGAGCGGCTGATCCAGCACCGAGGTCATGGCGTCAACTCCTGTCGCGGTTTCCGGGCGGTCCGCCGATGGTACCCCTCGACGCCGGGTGAACTCCCCGAGTCGAGAGTCGATGGTGGCACGTGCACTGGTCCGAGTTGTTCTCGGTCTTGCCGCGGGCTCCTGTCCCGGGTGGTCCCGGGACTGGTCGATCAGCCGGCCGCCACGAACGGGTTGACGATCCGGACGTCTCGGACTATCTGGCCGTCGTTCAAGTCCTCCGAGAGCAGGCGGTTGCTGCCCGCTGTGGCGGCTGCTTCGACGATCAGGGCGTCCCAGATCGAGAGCCTCGATGTGAGGGCGGTGTCGGTCGCGCGCAGAACCAGCCGGTCGTCGATGGGCACGACGCGGAGCATGGCCATCTGGCGCACGCCCTCGCGTGCGGCTCGCGGATCCAGTTTGAGTTTCCTGGTGACGACCCAATAGAACTCCGAGAGCACCTGGGTTGAGATGACGATCTCTGCGGATTGCTCTGCGAGCGCCATCCGAGCGGTGCGCTGTTTCTCAGCGTCAGCGTGGTCGTAGAGGTACACGAACACGTTCGTGTCGACGAAGACGCTCAGCGGCCTGTCCGTTCCTCGTAGATGTCTTCGCGAGTCCAGCCGCGGCCCCCATCCCCGCTGGCGCCACCGGCGTCGTCGGCCAGCGCGATGAGGGTCCGCACGGTGGCATCCTGCTGCGAGGTTCTGGTGTAGGACACCAGGAAGTCGCGGACGGCGGCGTTCACTGACGTGCCGGACTCGAGGGCCCGGATCCGAGCGCGACGCAACAACTCGTCATCGATCGCGAGCGTGAGATTCGCCACGTAATCAGTGTATCACATAACCCGTGTAACACGGAAGCTGTGTTACTATTCGAGGTATCGCGCAGAATTTTGATCCCCGCCACGCTTCCTCGCCGCCAGCGGGACCGTCGTCTCCGGATCACCAATGGAAGCGCCATCGGTTCGATCGTCCGTCGCGACTTGGTCCGTAGAGCGGCTCCTGCGAATCTAACGCCTTGAGTCCGTCGCCGCGCAAGCTGATCGAGGTGGCCTTTCCGCTGGAGGCGGTGAACGCCGCCGGGCGAGCCGAGAAGGCGGTACCCAAGAAGGGGCATCCGGCCACGATGCACCTGTGGTGGTCTCGCAAGCCGCTGGGGGTGACGCGCGCGGCCCTGTTCGCCTCGCTCGTCGACGATCCCTCGGCACGGCCGGACCTGTACCCCACGGAGGCCGCGCAGCAGGAGGAGCGCCGCCGCCTGCTGGCGTTGACCGAGGAACTCTGCCGCTGGGAGCGGAGCGATGATCCGGACCTGCTTGCCGAAGCGCAGCGCTGCATCGCGGCATCGGCCGGCGAGACACTGCCACAGGTCATCGACCCGTTCTGTGGCGGCGGGGCGATCTCCACCGAGGCGATCCGGCTGGGGCTGGACACACTCGCCATCGACCTGAACCCTGTGGCGGCGCTGGTCAGCTCGGCCACCCTGTCCGTCGCGCAGCGGTTCGCCGGGAAGCCTGCCGTCAGCCCCGGCGGCTCCGGCGGCGACGGCCCAGCAGGGATCGCCGCCGACGTCGCCTACTACGGCAAGGCCGTGGAGGACGAGTGCGGGCGGCGCCTGGCGGGAGCGTTCCCCGCGCCATCCCGCCAGATGCCGGCGGGCCCCCCCGGCATGGCCATCTCCTACCTGTGGGCGCGGACCATCACCTGCGCCAACCCCACCTGTGGGCGCACCACGCCGTTGCTGTCCACGTGGTGGCTCTCGAAGAAGCCGACCAACCGCTGGCACGTCCGCCCAGTTGTGGAGGGTGACCGGTTCGGGTTCGCCGCCGAGCGCGGGCCGCCGCCGGTGGGCCTGGCGGATCTCAAGGTCGGCCGGGGTGCCAACTACAGGTGCCTGCACTGCAGCACGGTGAACGATGCACACGCGGTGCGCCGCTGCGGGCGTGGGGCGGGGTTCGGGCTGCGGCTGGTGGCCGTGCAAGGCTTGGCCGATCCGTGCCGCCCCCGAGCCGGCCGTGCCTGGTCGACCCCCGACGAGGCCGGCGAGAAGGCGGGTTTGGCCGGCCCCGGAGCCGAGTTCCCGGAGCCTGTCGAGGCGGCGCTGAAGAGCGATCTGCCGGAGGAATGCGGCAACGTCACGGCGTTCGGGTTGCGCACCTTCGCCGATGTGCTGTCGCCCCGCCAGCGGCGCACGATGGGGACCTTCGCCGAGGTGATCAGCGGCATGGCCCCGGTTGTGTATCGCGATGCCCTCGCGGCGGGGCTTGCCGACGACGGGGTGGGCGTCGAGCAGGGAGGAGGCGGCGCCCGCGCCTACGCCGAGGCCGTCACCACCTACCTGGCTCTGGCGCTCTCCCGCATGGCGAACCGCACGACGACGATGACGACGCACAACCGGGCCAACGGATCGGTGGAGCAGTCCTTCATCCGACCGGCCTACGGCTTCTACGGCGAATTCGCCGAGGCGAACCCGTTCTCGGGTTCCACCGGATCATGGGCCGGTGGCCTGGGGTATGTGGTGCGGGCGATGGCGGCTCTCCCCGCGTCGGGCACTTCCCCTGCGGGCTCGGCCATGCCGCACGGCCCTGGCCGGCCCGGTGCCCGACCTTCCGAAGCAGTGCGCGTCGGTCGAGCGGAGGTGCGCTGCGGCTCGATGCTCGGCGCGCTCGACGGTGCGGCGGGCGTGGTCTGCACCGACCCGCCGTACTACGACATGTTCGACTACGCCGGCCTCTCGAACCTGTTCCTGGTGTGGCTGCGGGCCGCGCTCGGCGACGTGTGGCCCCAGGCACTGGGTCCGGCGCTGGCACCGGTGGCCGAGCAGATCGTGGCGAACCCGGCGCGCAGCGGTGGGGACCGGGCGGCGGCGCACGAGCGATTCGAGAAGCTGCTGCGCCTCGCATTCGAGCGCATGCGTGCTGTGCACGACAGCCGATACCCGCTCACCGTGTACTACGGCTACCAGCACACCGAGACGAGATCGATGGGGGGAACAGGCAGGTCTCCCGGCACGGCGTGGGAGGCGATGCTGGAGAGCCTCATCGCGGCGGGCTATTGCATCACCGCCGGCTGGCCGCTGCGGACCGAGCGACCCGAAGGTGTCAAGAAGGGCACCAAGTCGCTGGCCTCTTCGATTCTGCTGGTGTGTCGCCCTGTGACCGGACCGGATTCGATTCGGCCGGTGGCCACGGTGGGTGAGCTGCGACGGGCACTGCGGGCCGAGTTGCCCGACGCTGTGCGAATGATGCAGCAGGCCAATATCGCCCCGTTGGATCTCGTGCAGGCCGCCATCGGTCCGGGGATGGCCGTCTACACCCGCTTCGAGCGCGTCCTGGCAGATGACGGCTCGCCCCTCGGGGTCCGCGAGGCCCTCGCCATGGTCAACGAAGTGCTGGACGAGACGCTCACCGACGCCGGGGCCGAACTCGACGCAATCACCCGGTGGGCGCTCACGTGGTTCGATGAGCACGGTTTCGCCGAGGGGTCGTGCGGTCACGCCGAGCAACTCGCCGAGGCGCGAGACATCTCGCTCACCGATCTGGTCTCCGCCGGAGTTGTCGTTGCCGATGGCGACCGCGTGCGCCTGCGCCATCGCGGCGAGGCGGACACCGCCCAGGATCGGATCGGCGGCGGGAGCCCGAGTGTCTGGGAGGCCACCCAACACCTCCTGCGCTGCCTCGACGACGATGGCGAGCAGGCGGCGGTGCTACTGAGCCGCCTCGATGCCGACGCCGCGGACGCGGCCTGCGAACTCGCCTATCGGCTGTTCCGGATCTGCTCGCGGCGCAACCTGTCCGCAGAGGCCGCGGCCTGCAACGGTCTGGTCAACTCTTGGGCGGGACTGTCCCGCCTCGCCGCCGCCCGGGGACAGGACCGGTGATGGTTCTCGGGTGGCGTCGCTGAATTCCAGGCTGTGCGTAACTCTTCGGTCCGCAAGGAGAGTTTTTCCACAGACGATGTTCTCCGGGGGCTGGTCATGGCTCAGCGCCTGCGGGACTCCCATTGCTGCCGGGGCTCAGGAAGTGGGTTCTCGCTCGTCTCTCAGCGGTTGTTCCAGTCGCCGGCCGCTGAGCGGAGCCGCGGTATCCGGCCCGGCACGACGCGTTCGTTCGAGGTCGGCGCCACGGTCGACCTGCCGTCCCGGCGGAAGAGGGGCGGGCCGCACGACGATGTCACCACAGGACCCGACAAGAGGGCACTGCAAAGCTCCGACCTGCACCCGGTGTGGACCGGCGCGGCGGCGAGTCCGGCGATCCGACCGGGCTCTGCCTGCGCCGCCTCGTTGCCGAGAGGCCGGGCAAGCCGATCACCGGCACGGTCGAGCCACCGACCGGTGCGAATGGAGATCCTGTGGTGAAGTTGCAGACGGGCTTCGGTGGGGCGGGGCGCATGTTCTCATCGCCCGAAATAATCTCGCCTGTGTCGAGATGGCGGCTGACCTGCCCGTTGTCGCAGACCCGCTGAGCGGCCGGTGCGCCGCGCGGTCCTCGTCGGTCGCCCACTGGCTCTCGCAGCGCCGCCTCAGACCCATTTGGCCCCTGATCTACACTAAAGTCAATAAGATATAACCATATTATGATCTCTTTTGTGAGTATTCCCTCATCGCCGAGTCTGAACAGGCGGCAACCGTCCCCGGGGCCACGCTCGGCAAGTTGCTGCGCCCCGACGCAACCTGCCCGATCCCCATCGGTGAGTGTCTGGCTCACGGTCGTCGGCGCCATGGACGGCAGGGTCGACGGCCGGGACCCTCGATGTCCACCGCCGGGCGCTCGCGGACGGCGAAACCCTGCGGGCGCTGCTCGTGGCCGCGACTCGCGCCACCCAGGTCGGAATCGACGTTGAGAGGCGGCAGGTGGCCCTCACCCGCATGGACAACCCGTACGGACGCGGCTCGGGCCAACTGACGCACTCCTCCACCGGGGAGAGCCCCCGGATCGTCGGCGGCGGTCCGAACAGCCTGGTGCCGCCGCGGTCTCCCGCGGGGCGTGGAGGTGGCGGTCCTCGCCGAGTTCGATTCGGCTCGCAATGACGGGTCCCGGTCCGTGTAGCGGGAGGGCGACCACCAGTGCTGGATGCTCGCCTTTTCCTGGTGCACCCGGAGTCATTCGACCGACCTATTGGCATTCTGGTCCAACCTGAGACCCTTCCGGCGCACCCGCGCGGGCCCGTGTCCGATGGTCGAAGTTATCCACAGTCTGTGGATGACTGGCATCGCGACTTTGCCTGATCAGGGCCTGCGCAGCGCTCCACCGAAGGTGGGGGCGACGCCTAGGCTGGGCTGGTTCCCGCCATGACCTCCGGTACCGCATCCACACGTGCCGCCTCGCGACAGGCCGCTGAACGCCGCTTCAGCCAGTCCATGGTCGTCTCGGGCACCCGCTGCCTCCTGGCCTACATCGTGTTCCCGTACGTGTTCCCTCTGCTCGGAGTGACCGACGTCGTGGGGCCGGCGGTCGGAGTGGCCATCGGCGCCGTCGCAGTGGTGTTCAACGTGGTGAGCATCCGGCGGTTCTGGCGCGTGAACCACCGCCTCAAGTGGGTGATGAGCACGGTCAACGTCGCGGTGATCGGGCTGATGTGCTTCCTGGCGGCCGGCGACATCGCCGAGTTGACCGGCTGAGTCGGCACGGTTCACCGGTGGCGGAGCAGGCCGGCGGCCCCCACGTGCCGGTGCCCGAAGACGACGCCGCGACGGCTGGTTCCAGCGTCGTACGCAGCCGGCTGGTGCGAGGCATCTGGATCGCCGTCGGCCTGATCCTCGTCGGCATCGGCGGCGTCGGCATCGTGGTCCCGGGCCTGCCCTCCACGATCTTCTTCATCCTGGCGGCCGCCGCCTTCTCCCGGTCCAGCACCCGGCTGGAGCGCTGGCTGCTGGGCCTGCCGGTGGTCGGGCGGATGGTGAGCGACTACAGGGCCGGGCTGGGCATGCGCCGCCGCGCCAAGATCATGGCCGTCAGCATGATCGTGACAGCCGTGGGCCTCAGCACGGGTCTGGCCATCGAGAACTGGACCTTGCGGGCCATCGTGCTCGCCGCGGGCGCCGTCGGCGTGGCCTACGTCAGCTGGCGGGTTCCGACCCGCGAGACCCTGGACCGGGCTGCCGCCGAGGGCGCCGCCTAGCCCCCGCGAACCACCGGACGAGACTGCAGATCCCCCCACCCGTCATTCCGGCGAAGGCCGGAATCCACCTGGCTGCGGATCGGCGTGCCGGGGCTACCGTGACACCGTGAGCCTCACGCCGATCGTCGGCACGCTCGGCTACCTGTGGGACCGCGACGGTGACTCGGTGCTGATGGTGCACCGGGACGCACGTCCCGACGACGACCACTTCGGCAAGGTCAACGGTCTGGGCGGCAAGCTCGAGGCCGGCGAGCACGTCGTCGAGTGCATGCGCCGTGAGTTACGCGAGGAAGCCGGTATCGAGGTGACGGCGTTGCGACTGCGCGGCACGATCTCCTGGACCGACTTCGGTCCCCGCGGCGAGGACTGGCTGGGATTCGTCTTCCTGGCCGACGCCTGGCGCGGCGAGCCCCCGGCACAGAACGACGAGGGCGGCCTTATCTGGATGCCGCGCACGCGCCTGCTCGCCGCCTGCGACACCGACCCCGCTGTCCGGCAGGCCGCCGGCCTGATGCTGTGGGACGGCGACCGCCACTTCCTGCCGCTCGTCTTCGACGACGACCCGCGCCCGTTCCACGGCACCATGCCCTACTCCGGAGACCGGGCGGTCGGCTGGACCTACGAGCGCCTCTGACCGAAGGATCCCCGCCAACACCACCGGGAAACGAGGCACCGCTCACCGCGCGGCACCGGATCTCCTGGCAGCCGAATCGCCGTGTTCCGGCTGCGGCCCGGAGCAGTCGGTCCTATGCGGCGGTGAAGTCGTGGAACCTGCGGGCGGTGTCGGCGGAGACCATGCCGTCTCGAACGTCGCCGGCCACCAGCGGCTGCGGCCGGGCCGCCGGTGATCCGTAGCCTCCGCCCCCGGCGTTGAACATCTCGACGATCGAACCGGGCGCAACCAGGGTCGTGGAGTTGGGTGCGGGTTCGTACGGTTCGCCGTCCGGCGGCGTGATGATCATGCGGTTCGGCGCCCCCCGCCGGCCGCCGAAGAGGCCGTAGGGCTCGTCGCTGCCGTCGCCGAAGCACGTGACCACGGTCTCGGCCTCCATGAGGTAGGCCACCCGGATGCCGAGCCCGCCCCGCCACTCGCCCGGACCGGCGGAATCCTCCCAGTACTCGTGGCTCAGCAGGGTGATCGGCATACCCCCCTCGAACACCTCGTAGTCGTCGAAGGCGAAGCCGCCCCCGCAGGTCAGGATCCCGATGCAATCCTGCCCGTCGACACCGGCGACGCCGCCCGCCCCACACTTGTTGGAGAGCAGCGGCACGGCCAGGAACTCCCTGCCCGTCGCCGGGTCGGTGCCGTACAGGCTGACGTTGAGCCCCCTGCCCCATCCGGCGCACACCCGGTCGGGCGCGGCGGGGGCCAACGCTTTCATCACGGTCTCGGCGATCACGTCGTTCATGACGAAGTTGCCCAGCACGCTCGGCGCCGGGAACGCCGCATGCAGGAACGTCCCCTCGGCCAACACCACCTCGATGCAGCGCTCGACGCCGCCATTGTGGGGGATGTCGGGGTCGATGATCATCAGGAACGTGGAGGTAGCGGCCGCGTACGACGTGCCGTGGACCCCGTTGTAGTAGCGGTCCACCTGCGCGTCGGAGTCGCTGAAGTCCAGCACCACCCGGCCGTCGGTGACGGTGGCGGTGAGGCGGCACACCAGTCGATCGGGCCCGACGCCGGCGGGCAGATCCCAGGTCGCCTCGGCGGTGTAGGTGCCGGGGATCATGCGCCCGATCTCGGCCCGCGCCCGCTCCTCGCTGAAGTCCAGCAGAGCGTCGAGATGCGCCATGGCGACGTCGATGCCGTAGCGGGCGCACAACTCCCACAGCGCCCGCTCGCCGACCCCGGTGGCGCCCATGAGGGCACGCAGGTCACCGCCCACCAACTCGGGGAAGCGGCTGTTGGCCATGAGCACGTTCCAGACATCGCGCCGGAGCGTCCCGCCGTCGAACACCCGCAGCGGCGGGATGCGGATGGTCTCCTGCCAGACGTCGGTGGCCTGCGGGTCGTAGCCGCCGGCCGAGCGGCCGCCGAGGTCGGCGAGGTGCCCCTTGGTGGCCGTCCAGAAGCGCAACTCGCCGTCGATGAACACGGGACGGAACACGCCGGTGTCCTGGGCCTGGTTGTTGCCCCGGAACGTGTCGTTGTGCACGAAGACGTCCCCGGGCCGGATGGGGCCACCCACCTGCTCGACGAGGTGTCCCAGCATCTCGGAGAACCCGTACGCCATCAGCGGCAGGCCCTCGTTCTGGGCGAGGATCCGGTGGTCGGCGTCGAGCACCGCCGCGGTGAAATCGCGCACCTGGAGGAGCTGGGAGCGAGACGTGCGCTCGATGACCCGGGTCATGTCCCGGGTGGCGGCCTCGATCTTCTTGCCCAGCACCGCCACCAGGATCGAGTCGATCATCACTGCTCCCCGGAGGCGCCCAGGCCGAGGTAGCCCGTGATCGCCTCAACGGCCCCGGAGCGGTCGAACTCGTTGTAGACGCGGATGCGCAGGTAGGGCACCGGGAAGCCGTTCACGTTCTCGAACAGCCCGACCCGGCCCGCGTGCGAGCCGCTGGTGAGATCCCAGAGCAGGTTCATCAACAGGTTCTTGTCCCGAGCCGAGACGGCCGCGCCCTCATAGGCCCACTCCAGCCACGGACCGACCTCGGGATTCTCGAAATCGGCTTCGGACCAGCGCAGCACCGGTCCCTGACCGCCGAGCTCCTTGACGATGTGGACGATATGCGGGTACTTGCCGAGCGCGTAGGCGCGGCCCGCCGTGATCATCCGCTTGTCGGGCCACAGCACCCCGCTCTCCGTGTACTCAGCTCGCTCCTCAGAGGCCAGCACCATGCCGCGCAGCACCGAGGCGTACTCGATGACCTCGGCGACGAGCTGGCGCACCCCGTCGCGGTGCGACGTGCCGATGCCGTCGGTGATGAGCTGGAGCAGGCCCACGAACAGCTCCGCCTTCACGCACAGCCGGGTCAGGGTGTGCCAGTGCTCGAGGGCGCCGATGTCGCCGTAGTGCTTGCCGATCTCGGTCCAGCGGTAGCTGCATACCCGCCAGCGAGGCACGAAGACCTCCTCGAACAGGGCGACCGCGTCCGCCTCGTCACCCCGGGAGGCGATCGGGTGGTCGTGGAAGCTGGCGTCGGGCAGGGCGGTGGTCTCCCGGCAGACCAGCCGGACGCCCTCGGTCCCCACCGGGACGAGCGCCCAGAGGCTGCCTTCGGGGGACGGGTCGGGCAGGGCGATGTTGGACACCACCATCTCGTGGCCCTGCGGGGCCACGGTGGCCACGATCTTCGCTCCGCTGATCCACAGGCCCTCGTCACTCTCCCGGACCACCTGGAGGGCTCCGGGAATCACCGTGTCGCCGAGCCGCAGACCGATCTCGTCGTCACGCACCGCCGCGGCCCTGGTCTCGTCGAAGAGTGGGACGCCACGCCGCCCGAGGGCCGAGCCGCGGCTCCGCCAACCCTGGGGATCGGCAACCGGCGCGGCCAGGATCAGATTCCCCTCTGCGGCGTAGTCGATGTACGGGAGGATGTTCTCGGCGTACTCCGGGCTGTGCCGGCGGATGAGTTCCAGGTTCGCCGCCATGCCGATCTGGGTGGTGGCGATCATGTCCATCTGCCTGCCGAAAATGCCGAAGGTGCGCCGGGCCAGGTGCTCCACGCAGGCCCGCCGGCTGCGCAGGTCGTCCCGGCTGCGGGGGATCATCCAGGCCTTGGAAACCCTGGCGCCGTCGGGGCGCACGAAGGTGAGGACGTCCTGAAGCTCGGGGTCGAACTGGGCGTCGTAGGACTCGGCGAGCAGGTCGATCCCACCGCTCGTGGCGGGATGTGCCGTCACGTCGTCGATCAACTCGCCGCGGTAGAAGACCCGGCGGCCGTCGCGCAGCGACTCGCGGTAACCCTCCCCGTCCAGCAGGTGGTGGCGCTCGTCGGTGGTCATGAGCTCAATCCTTGGCCTCGAGCAGGAAGTGCCCGTAGCTGTCGCAGGACAGGTCGAAGTGCACGTCCACGACGACGTTCGTGTCAGGCAATTCCACGATGCAGGGGCCGTCGATGCGCATGCCGGACAGCACCGCCGTGCCGTCGTAGACGGGCACCTCCACGACGCCGCCGTCGCGGAAGTAGGTGCTGCGGTTGCCCTTGAACGCCCCCGAGGCGTCGGCGCCGCCCAGCGGCTCGGTCCGGGGCTCGGTCGTCCAGGCGTGGCCGATGCTCGTGACCCGCAGGTTCACGACCTCCACGGGGTCGGCCTCGGTGGCGTAGGAGTAGATCTCCTCGTGCCGTTCGTGGAACTTCTCGTGGATCGACGGCATGCCGGGCTCGTCGAGGGCCGACCGCTCCACGGGCATCTCGACCTCGTGGATCTGGCCGTGGTAGCGGAGGTCCATCTTCAGGACATGGCTCATCTCCGCCGCCTCGACGCCCTCGGCTTCCAGCAACTCCTCGCCCTCGGCGCACATCTCGTCGTAGGCGGCGCGGATGGTTCCGGGGTCGGCGACCGCCAGGGTGGCCTCGTAGGTGCGGACGAAGTCGTGCCGGTAGTCGGTGGTCAGCATGCCGAAGGCGCTGAAGACGCTGGCGTCGCGGGGGACCATGACCCGGCGGATGCCGATGTCCCGGGCGATCGGGCACACGTGGACGGCCCCGGCGCCCCCGGCGACCAGCAGCGTGAAACGTCTCGGGTCGTAGCCGCGCTGCACCGACACCTCCCGGATGGCCGCGGCCATCTTGGCGTTGATGACGTCGTAGACGCCGGCGGCCGCTTCCAGGTCGGATGTCCCGAGAGCGTCGGCGACCTGGGCGCGCACCGCCCGCCGGGCCAGGTCCCCGTCGAGGGCCATGCGCCCGCCCAGGAAGTAGTCCGGGGAGATGTAGCCGAGGACCACGTCGGCGTCGGTGACCGTGGCGAACTCGCCGCCCCGCCGGTAGCAGGCCGGACCCGGGTGGGATCCGGCGCTGGCGGGGCCGACCTCCAGCAGGCCTGCCTCGTCGACGCGGGCGATGCTGCCGCCGCCCGCCCCCACGGTGTGGATGTCGAGCATCGGCAGCATGAGCCGGTAGCGGGCCACCGAGCCCTCGCGGGTGACCAGGGATGTCCCCTCTTCGATCAGGCACACGTCACAACTGGTCCCGCCCATGTCCATGACGATGAGGTTGGCGTTGCCCTGCATGCGGCTGAAGGCCGTGCCGCCGGCCACGGCCCCCGCGGGCCCCGAGAGCAGGGTGTGCGCCGCCTCCCGGGCCGCGGCCACCTCCGGCGACATCAGCCCGCCGTTGGACTTCATGACCCGCAGGGCGCCGCCGAACCCCCGCCCGCCGAGTTCGGCCAGGAGATGCCGCAGGTAGGTCGCCAGGATCGGCCCCACGGCGGCGTTGATGGCCGTGGTCGAGATCCGCTCATAGAACCGCCGCTCGGAGAGCACCGCGTGTGACAGCGAGACGTGCACCTCGGGCCATTCCGCGGCGATCACGTCGGCCGCCTGCGCCTCGTGGGCCGGGTTCCGGTAGGCGTGCAGGAAGCACACCGCCACCGACTCGATGTCCTGGTCACGCAGTTCGCCGACCGCCCGCCGCAGGTGATCCTCGTCGAGGGGCTCGACGACCGCCCCAGCGGCGTCGATGCGCTCGCGCACGCCGAGCCGTAGGTAACGGGGCACCAGCGGCGGCGGCGGCGTGTACTTGTTGTCGTAGAGGCGCTCGCGGATTCCCCGGCGCATCTCCAGAGCGTCCCGGAACCCGTACGTGGTGATCAACCCGGTCCGGGCGATCCGGCCGGTCAGGATGGCGTTTGTGGCAACCGTCGTGCCGTGCACGATCACCTCGATTGCCCCGTAGAAGTCCTCGGTCGGTACCGCCAGCCGGTCGGCGAGGTCGTCGAGGCCGGCGCACACGTCGGTGGACGGATCGTCGCCGACGTTCGGGACCTTGGTCGCGGTCATCGTGCCGTCGTCGCTCACGCACACCAGGTCGGTGAACGTTCCCCCGACGTCGACGCCTACGTGGAAGACGCTCGTCATCGTCCCTCCTCTCGCATGGCCGGTGCCCCGATGAGCAGATCGGAGCGGTAGCAGGCCGCCTGCCGCTGCGGTGAAAGCTCCACGAGAGGTGGGTACGTTACCGCACACTCCGCGGTGGCGATCGGGCAGCGCGGGTGCAGGTGGCACCCCTCGGGAAGGTGGATCGGGCTGGGGATCTCGGCCTCCAGCCGAAAGTCCGGCAGCGCCGCCGCCGGGTCGGGGTACAGCACCGACGACAGCAGGGCCTTGCTGTAGGGATGCCGCTGCTCGGCGAACAGCTCCGCCGTCGGGGCCACCTCGACGATCTTCCCCAGGTACATCACCGCGATCCGGGAGCAGACGCTGCGCACCGCGGTCAGGTCGTGGGAGATGAACAGGTAGGCCATGCCCAGCTGATCGCTGATCTCGTTCAGCAGGTCGATGATCTCCGCCCTGATGGCGATGTCCAGCTGCGATGTCGGCTCGTCCAGGACCACCAGGTCGGGCTCGGTGCCGATCGCCCGGGCGATGCCGGCCCGCTGCGCCTGTCCGGCGCTGAGCTGGTGCGGGAACTTGTCGCCGTCGGCCTCGCTGAGATGCACCATGTGGAGCACCTCGCGCACCCGCTCGGCCCGCTCGCGACGCCCCATGCCGCCGACCCGCAGCGGCTCGTCGATGTTGCGCGCCACCGAGGTCGACGGGTTGAGCGAGGCGTGGGGCTCCTGGAAGACCATCTGGATCCGGCTCCGGAGCCGGCGCATGTCCGCCTCGGACATCTCGGAGACTCGTTCGCCGGCGAAGTCGATGGAGCCGCTGGTCGGCTCGATCAGGCGCAGGACCAGGCGGCCCACCGTCGTCTTGCCCGAGCCGCTCTCGCCGACCAGGCCGAGTGCCTCGCCGCGGCCGACCTCGAAGCTGACGCCGTTCACGGCGTGCACCCTGAGGTGGCGGGCACCCCGCACCGGGAAGTGCTTGACCAGGTCCTGCACCGCCAGCAGAGGTCCGGCGTCGGTCGAGCCGGGCGGGGTGGCGGCCGTCGCCACCTGCTGGCCAACGGCCGACGTCATGACCCGTGACAGCAGGTCGCGGCTGTAAGCCTCGCTCGGTCGGTCGAAGAAGCCCACCACCGGCGTGTGCTCCACCAGCGATCCGTTGCGCATGACGGCCACGTCGTCGCAGTACTGGGCGACGATGCCGAGGTCCCGTGTCACGATCATCGTGGCGGAGCCCAGATCGGCCAGCAGCTGCCGCATCAGATTGAGCACCTGGCGCTGCACGGTGACGTCCAGGCCGGCGGTGGGCTCATCGGCGATGATCACCTCCGGGGAGTGCAGCAGCGCCATGGCGATGAGCACCCGCTGGGCCATGCCCACGCTGAGTTCGTGGGGGTGGGCGTCCTTGCGCCGCTCCGGATCGGGGATGCCGACCGAGGCCAGCGCCTCGGTCGCCCGGGCGGTGGCCTCGGGCGCCGTCACCTTCTCGTGGGCCACGATCGCCCGGCCGAGCTGGTCGCCGATCGTGGCCAGCGGATCCAGCGAGGCGCCCGGATTGGAGCCGATGATTGCGATCTTCCGGCCCCGCAGCCGCCGCAGGGAACGCTCGTCCAGCGACAGCAGGTTCTCGCCCTCCAGCAGCACCTCGCCGTCGGTGACCCTGCCGGGGAAGCGCACCTGGTTGACGAGCGAGTGCACCAGCACCGACTTGCCGCAGCCAGTCTCGCCGACCAGGCCCAGCATCCGCCCCTTGTGCAGCTCGATGGACACGTCGCGCACCGCTTCGATCTCGCCGGCGTGCGTGAAGAACGTCGTCGAGAGGCCGCCGGCGGAGAGGACGACGCCGTTGCCGCCGCTCATCGCCGCTCCAGCGGGTTGATGGCCTGTCCCATGACCTCTCCCAGGAAGGCGAAGCCCAGGATCGTGCCTCCGAGGGCCAGACCCGGGAATACCGAGGGCCACCACTCACCGGTGATGATGTGGCGGCCGCCGGACGCGACCATCAATCCCCACTCAGGGGTCGGGGCGGCCACGCCGGCGCCGACGAAGCTCAAGCCGGCGGTCAGCAGGATGGCGAAGCCCAGGGTCACCGAGGCCTGGACGAACGCCGGCGAGATGACGTTGGGCATCACGTTGTGGAACGCCACGCGCAGAGGTGTCCCGCCGGCGCAGCGGGCGGCCTCCACGAACGGCATGCGCCGCAACCCCAGGATCTGGCCCCGGATCAGGCGCGCGAAGATGGGCGCGTTGACGAAGGCGATGGCGATGCCCACATTCAGGGCGCCCGAGCCGGCAGCGGCGACGAGCACGAGGGCCAGCACGAAGACGGGGAACGCCTGGAAGATGTCCAGGATTCGCATGATGACCTCGGACACGGCGCCGCCGAGGCCGCGGCGCTCACCGAAGTAGCCGGCGATCACGCCGAGGATCACGCCGATGGCCATCGAGGCGGCGGTGGCCGCGAAGGCGACGGGGATGTCGGTGCGGGTGGCGGCGATGACCCGTGAGAACACGTCCAGGCCGGTGGCGTCGGTGCCGAACCAGTGGGCACTGCTGGGCGGCTCCAGGATGAGCCCCGGGAACGTCTTCTCGGGGTCGTACGGGATGATCCACGGGGCGATGATCGTGACGATCAGCACGCCGGTCACAATCACGAGACCGAAGATCCCGGCGGGGCGGCTGCAGACGAAACGCAGGTAGTACCGGAACGGGCTCTCGCGCCGGCCGGTCAGCGGTGCCGGCCCCGCCGTGGCGTCGATGGGCTCGATGGGATCCATCAGGCTGCCCTGATCCTGGGGTCGACCAGGTAGTGCACCACGTCCACCAGCAGGAAGATGAAGATCGACACCACCGTGGCGACCAGTACGAAGCCCTGGATGGCGTTGAAGTCGGCGTTGGAGATGGCGAGCACCGCGTACTGGCCCAGCCCGCCCCAGGAGAAGATCGTCTCCACCAGCACGGCGCCGCCGATCACGAAACCGTAGGTGATGCCCGCCAGCGTGATGACAGGCGGCAGCGAGTTCTTGAACGCGATCCAGAGCTGTGTGCGCTCACCCACCCCTGCGGACTTGACCTGCTGGACGAACTCCGAGTCGAGGTTCTTGGTGACGTTGGCCCGCGTCATCTTCAGGATCGGCGCGCCGTAGACGAACACCAGCGTGATGACCGGCAGGACGAGGTGCACCACGGCGTCGCGTAATCGTCCCCAGTCGGCGGCGATGATGCTGTCGATGGTGTGGAGACCGGTCACGTCGTCGGGAGGCCCCATCGCCAGATCCACGCGGCCGAGTGGCGCCGGCGCCCAGCCCATCTTGAAGAAGAACAAGAACAGCAGCAGCTGCGCCAGCCAGAAATCCGGCATCGAGCCGGCGAACATGCCGTAGGTGAAGACACTGCGGTTCACGGCGCGGCTGTACCAGCGCTTGGCCATGCGGGCGGTGAAGACCCCGAGGGGCACCAGCACCACCAGCGCCGCCACCAGCGAGATCGTGATCAGCTCGAGGGTGGCGGGAATGCGGTCGGCCAGATCGGTCGTGACGGCATTCCCCGTGACGTTCGACCGGCCGAGGTCACCCCGGAACAGGTCCCGGATCCAGATGCCGTACTGCACCGGGACCGGGTCGTTGAGGTGCAGTCGTTCTCGCAGTGCCTCGATCTGCTCTGGGCCTGCCGTCGAACCCAGCTGTGACACGGCGGGATCCCCGGGAAGCTGCCGGACCAGGGCGAAGATCACGACCGACGCCCCGAACAGCTGGATGACCGAGAGCGCCAGCCGCTTCGCAATCAGTCGGCCGAGCATCTCGATGACGTCCGCTCAGGCGGAGGGCGATGTGTGTTCGAGTTGCTCCCGTCGGCGGGCGGTGGCGTCGTGATCGATCTCGAACGATTCCGGATCCAGGACGACGCCGAAGACCCCCTCGGCGGCGTCCAGCGACACGAGACCGTTGCGCGCGTCGTTGCGCACCGTCTCGACGTCCCGGCGATGGGGCGGACCGAAGCCGCCGCCCCCGGCGTTGTCGGCCTCGATCACCGTTCCGGCGGCGAAGCGCGAGGTGGTGTTCGGGGCGAGCCTCCGCATCTCGGTGCCAGGTGTCTGGACCCGGTACTGGTTCAGCGATGACCGCCCGCCGCCGAACAGCCCGAAGGCCGGCGCCCAGTCCTCGCCGTAGGTCGTGACCTCGGTCTCGGGGGCCTCCAGGGTGTAGCGGAAGCGGATCCCCAGCCCGCCGCGATACGTGCCGGGCCCGGCCGAGTCACACCAGTACTCGTGGTGGGCGATGCGCACCGGGTTCTGGATCTCGAACATCTCGTAGTCGTTGGCGGCGTAGCCCCCGCCGCAGGCGATGAGGCCGATGAAGCTCCAGCCGTCGTTCTCCGAGGTGGCCCCGGCGCCCCCCTTGTTCGCCAGCAGCGGGGGACCGTAGAAGCGCTCGCCGGTCCGCGGGTCCAGACCCTTGATCATGTGGGACTCGTTGCGGCTCCAGCCGGCGCACACCCGGTCGGGGAGCACCTCCGAGAGGGCCAGGAAGATGGAGTCCCCCGCCACGTCGGAGGACGTGAAGTTCCCCTGGACGCAGGGCGAGGGGAACGTGCAGTTCAGGAAGCTGCCCTCGGGCACGATCACGTCGATGCAGCGCAGCACCCCGTCGTTGTGCGGCAGGTCGGGGTCCACCAGCATCAGCACGACCGCCACGACCGCCGCGAACGTGGTGCCGTAGGCGCAGTTGTAGTAGTAGGGCGTCTGCGGTGAGCTGCCGGCGTAGTCGACGCTGATGTGACCGCCGTCTGTGGTGATCGCCAGCTTGGCGGTCACGTCGATCGACTCGCTGCCGTCGTCGCACCGGTAGACGACCTCGCTGCGGTAGGTCCCGTCGGGGATCTGCGCCAACTCCGAGCGCATACGTCGCTCCGTGGCGTCGAGCAGGAAGTCGAGGTGGTCCTTGAGGGTGCCGACGCCCTGCTCGGTCGCCAGGGCCTCCAGCCGGAGCCCGCCCGTGCGACAGGCCCCGATGGAGGCCTGGATGTCGCCCAAAACGAAGTGGGGCAGGCGCGTGTTGGCGTTCAGCAGGTTCCACACGTCGGAACGGAGGGTGCCGCGGTCGTACAGCCGCAGCGGCGGGATGCGGAAGTTCTCCTGCCAGATGTCGGTGGCCTGCGGGTTGTAGCCGCCCATGACCGCGCTGCCCAGGTCGGCGAGGTGGCCCTTGGCGGCGCCCCAGAAATGAATCTCCCCCTCGACGAACACCGGCATGAAGATGCACGTGTCGGGTGCGTGGTTGCCCCCGTAGTAGGGGTCGTTCTGGATGAAGATGTCGCCGGGGCAGATGTCGTCGCCGAAGAACTCGATGAGGTGCTCCAGCGAGTGCACGATGGCGTAGGCCATCTGCGGCAGCCCCTCCTCCTGGCTGAGGATCCGGGCCCGCTCGTCCAGGACGGCCGTGCAGAAATCCTTCACCTGGAAGAGGGGCGACCTGGCGGTGCGCTCGAGCACGAGCGACATCTCCTTGGCGATCGCCTCGATCTTCTTGCCGAGGACGACCGCCAGGATCGGGTCGATGTCCTCCCGGGGCGCCGTGGTTACCCCAGCCCGGGTCACTCGGTGAGCCTCATTTCCCAGAACCGCAGACCCTCGTCGGGTGGCCACAGGATGCCTTCGACGCCGGGACGGTGCGAGACCACGTACTGCGGCGTGGCGAGCACGATCCACGGCGGATCATCGGCCATGATCTGCTGGATCTGCCGGGCGATGTCGAGGCGGGCGGCGTTGTCGGTCTCGAACCGGCCCGCGTCGAACAGGGCGTGCACCTCTGCGTTGGCGTAGTTGCCGTAGTTCAGGAACCCGAAGAGGCCGGCGCCGGCGAAGATCTCCATGCCGTAGAGGATGTCGATGGCGTGGCTCTGCAGGGCCGCGGTCATGATCATCTCGAAGTCCCGGCTGTTGGAGATGTCGGCGAAGGTGCCGAACGTGACCTTGTTCAGGTCGATGTTGACGCCGATCTCCTCCCACGCCGACTTGACGGCCACGGCGACCCGCTCGTTCTCGGGCCGGTGGTCGGCGTAGGTCAGCGTGGCGCTGATCGGCGTCTCCACGCCCGACTCGGCGATGAGCTGCCGCGCCTTGTCCAGGTTGGTCTCGTACGGGAAGTACTCGTCGGTGTAGCCGGGGAACATCGGCGGGATGTAGCTCTTGATCGGCGAGGCCCAGCCGTCGAAGATGGCGATGATCTCGTCGTACGGCGCCGCGTACGCCAGGGCCTGTCGGACCAGTGGGTTGTCGAACGGCGGCACCGCGTTGTTGGCGATGATCGTGGTGATGTTGTTGCCCTCGAACACCGAGAGTTCCACGTTGTCGTTGCCGGCGATGCTCGACAACTCGGTACCCGACAGGGCCAGCGCCATGTCCACGGCGCCGCTGAGCAGGGCGCTCACCCGGTTCGATGACTCCGGCACGGCCCGGTAGATGATCCGGTCGATGTCGGGCTTGCCGGCCCAGTAGTTCGGGTTGGCGCGCAGCACGGTCTGCTGGCCCGCGGTGTTCTCCTCGATGTAGTAGGGCCCGAAGCCGGCGGCGTTGGTGGCCATCCAGCCGAGTGCCCACGGGTCGTCGGCGGTGGCGTTGGACTCCACGATGTCCTTGTTCAGGATGGGGATGAACGACAGGGTGAAGATCGGCTGCACCAGCGGGCTGAAGTCGGCGAGTGTCATCTTGACGGTGAAGTCGTCGACCGCCTCGAACTGGTCGGCGGAGGTGACGTTCATCAGCAGCAGTAGGAACTGGTTCACGGCCTGCACGCCGAAGGCACGATCGATGCTGTACATGAAGTCCTCGGTGGTGGCCCGGTCGCCGTTGTGGTCGACCAGGTCGTCGCGCATCGTGAAGGTCCACTCCGTGCCGTCGGCGCTGACCTCGGCGCTGGCGAACTGGCGTGGCAGGAACTCGTTGAAGTTCCGCTCGGTGCCGTCGTCGGCGTACCAGAACTTGGTGTCGTAGATGTTGTCGGTCATCTCCCACGACTGCGGCGTGCCGGCGAAGAACTCGGTGTCGAGTGTCGGGGCGGTGTCGACCGCCGCAACGACCAGCGTCTTCTCCTCGGCGGGCGCCGGTGGCGGGGGCTCCGGTGCCGCCGCGGGCTCCTCGGCCGGTGCGGGCGCCGCAGGCTCGGGCGAAGGCGGCGCGTCTGCCGGAGCCGCGGGCTCGGCCGGAGCCGGTGCCGGCGCCTCCGGTGCGGGCGCCGGGGCGGCGGGTTCGGCCTCGTCGTCACCACCACAGGCGGCGACGATCAGGGCGAGCACCAACAGCGGTGCCAGGAATCCTCGAAGGGATCGTCTCGTGCGCATCTTCCCCTCCTGGTGCGCTAGGACGAACAGTCGGGCGAAACGCTAGTGGTAATCTCCGCGCCGTGCTGCGGTGAAGCTCGGATAAGTCCCGACCGCACCGAGGAGATTGCGGAGCATCGCCCCGCGCCACCCGATCAGTCAGTGCGTGCCACCCGAACCGTCATTCCGGCGGAAGCCGGAATCCATTCGCCTGCGGATCCGAAGGCGTCGGACGTTGACTACTCAGCACACTCCTAAGGCAGCGCCATAACGGCGCGACCCGAGCGGAGCGCGTGCACGATGCTGTAGGCCGTCACCTGCGACGTCTTGGGGTTGTCCGGCGCGGCTCTGCCTGCCATCTCCACACTGAGAGTGCCCAGGCGGCCGGAGGCCTCGATCCTCCCGATGTTGCCGGTGGTGAGTGCGGGATCGGCCACGAGATCCACCTGCGTCTGCTCGAGCCCCAGCCCCGCCAGCGCGATCGTCATGGCCAGATTGGCGTTCTTGGGATAGAGCCTGGCCGCCTCATGTGCCGGCCCGGAGTGGATCACGGTCGGCTCCAACAGAGCGTCGAGTTGGAAGGCCCGCTCGGCAGGCGTGTCCAACCAGGCGTGCGGAGGCTTCGAGGAGGTGTAACGAACCCAGTCGAGCCCGCCCTCCCGCAGCGCCAGCAGCCCATCGAGTCCGGCCGTGGCCCCGCTGGGCACCAGAATGCGCCGCCCGCCCCGCCGCGCTGCCTCACACATCCGGTCCAGGAACCCCTGATCGCCGAACGCACCGGTCGAGATGACCATCAGATCGGTCCCCCCGTCGAGCACCGCCTCGCCGTACTCCCGGACCGCCGGCTGCCCCGCGCACTCAACGACAAAGTCCGGGCCGGTGTCCAAGAGTTCCTCGACCGACGTCACCACCGCGGCACCCGGCAGACCCCGCCGAGCCGATTCCAGGTACCGGTCGCGGACCAGGACCGCCACCACATCGACCTCCGAGGCGACGACCTGCCCGATCGCCCCGAATCCAATGAGCGCGATCCGCTGGGTCACGAGCGGGGGCGCATCTCCTGTACGACGACGTCGCCGTCGACGACGATGGGTTCGTCGTCGAGGTAGAGGCTGCAGTTCCGCATGGGGATGTCGAAGTGGCAGGCGGTGTCGTTGCTGCCTCCCAGCTCCTGGTTCGGGCCGGTGGAGAAGAGCACGTTGCCGTAGAAGGCACGCCCCTCCATCCCGATGCTCCCCGGGTCGGTCGCCAGCGCCGACCAGCGGCAGCGCTCGTTGAGGCCCCAACCGATGTGCGAGATGCCGTAGGCGTTCTCATCGTCGAACCCGGCCATGTAGTCGGCCACAAGATCGGCGTCCAGGCCACCCCTGATGTCGACGATCCGGCCCGCCTCGATCGTCATGTCGATCGGGTTCTGCACGTACCTGCTGAACGGGTAGAGGATGTCGCCGGGCGCGATCACCACGCGGCCGTCCACCCCGTCGTCGCGGCCGCCGCTGAACAGGAACCCCGAAGGCCAGTGATCCCAGCGTCCCGGCTCGTCGGTGTAGCCGTACTCGGTCATGACCGGGTAGGCGCCAAGCTGGTAGGTGACGTCGGTGCCGTAGGTGTTGGTGAAGCGCAACACCTCGGCGGTCTCGTAGACCTCGGCGGCGCACTCGACGCGCTCCCGCAGTTCGGGAGTCGGCAGCAGCCGGCCGAGCACGTCGAGCGACTCGATGCAGAGCAGGATGCGGGTGCCCGACTCCTGGATCTCCTGCTGCTCGACCGAGAACAGCAGGAAGACAAGGTCCACCATGAGGTCGGCCTGCTTCAGGGCCTCGATGGCGGACTGATTGCCGGCCAGCGGGTTCACGCCGACGTAGTCCAGCCCTCCCGCTTCGCGGTCCGCCGCCAGCCCGACCTCGTAGCTGTACGCCCCCAGGCGCTGGGCCGCCTCCAGGAAGTCGCGGGCGTAGGCCCGCTGCCGCTCCGTCTGGGACAGCACCGCGACCGTCTCGCCCTCGTGCACCCCGCAGAGACGCAGCTCGGCCTCGAATAGGTCCACTGCAGTTGTCATGTCCTCGCCTCCCCCCTCGGAGTTCGGGCTCCGGCACGCACTGAGCTTCGCGGTTGCCTCGGCCCGCCCCTGATGCTAGACGGCTCGTCATGCCCGACGAACAGCTTGCGCAACTCACAGCCCGTCAACTCCGCGAGGGCTACGAGTCCGGGGAACTGAGTCCCACTGCGGTGACCGAGACGGTCCTGGGAAGGATCGAGCGGCTCAACGGCGATCTCACGGCCTTCGTGACCGTGACCGCCGACGAGGCGCGGCAGGCGGCCGCGGCCGCCGAGCGGTCGCTGCGTCGTGGCGCCGGCACCCACGGTCGCCGTGGTGCGCTCTGCGGCGTACCGATCTCGATCAAGGACATGATCGTCACGCGCGGTGTGCGCACGACGATCGGGTCGCTGCTGCTGGCGGACTGGGTACCCGAGTTCGACACGCCCACCTCCGAGCGGCTGCGCGCTGCGGGAGCCCCGCTCCTGGGTAAGACGACCACCAGTGAGTTCGGTTGGAAGGGCGACTCCGGCAACAGGGTGAACGGACCCGCCCGCAACCCGTGGCGGCTCGACCGGACCGCCGGGGGCTCCAGCGGGGGAGCCGCCGCGGCGGCGGCGGCCGGTCTCGGACCTGCGGCCATCGGAAGCGACGGCGCCGGGTCGGTGCGGATCCCGGCGGCATTCTGCGGGGTCTTCGGGATCAAGCCGTCCTACGGCGTCATCCCGACGTTCCCGATAAGCCCCATCGAGTCACTGTCGCACCTCGGGGTACTCGCCACCACCGTCGCCGACGCCGCGGACGTGCTGGGCATCGTGGCCGGCCCCGACCCGAGGGACAGGTTCTCGCTCCCCGACACCGGCGCCGACTACGCCGCCGCGCTGACCGGGCCGCTCGGCGAGCTGCGCGTCGCCTGGAGTCCAGACCTGGGCTACGCGCCGGTCGAACCCGGGGTCCGGGAGTTGACAGCCGCGGCCGCTACCGTCTTCGAGTCCCTCGGCTGCGGGGTCAGCGAGGTCGTGCCCGGGTGGGACGACCCGTACCCGTTCCTCGACGCCATCTGGGCGGCCGGCAACGCCGGTCGCCACCTGCACGACCTGGAGGACGTGCGTCACCTCATCGATCCCGGCCGGCTCGAGATCGTCGAGCGCGGCATGCGGATCACAGGACCCGAACTGGCGCTCGCCCACGCCGCCAAGGCCACCTTCGCCGAGACGGTCCGGCAGTTCATGGACGGCTACGACCTGCTCCTGACGCCGACACTGCCACTCACCGCCTTCGAGGCCGGCGCGGACCAGCCGGGCCAGGTGGCCGGTCGACCCACGGAGTATCTCAGCTGGACCCCGTTCACCTACCCGTTCAACATCACCGGGCTGCCGGCGGCGAGCGTGCCGTGCGGGCTGTCCGATGGCCTGCCTGTGGGTCTGCAGATCGTGGGCGGCTGGCGCCAGGACGCTCTGGTCCTGCGCGCCGCGGCGGCGTTCGAGGAGGCCGCACCCTGGCCGCGCCACGCCGCCGGCGAAGGGCTATCGTTCGACTGAGCGGCCCGCTGACCTGCTGAGTCGTCCGGGCCCGCGCTCCGGCGTGACACCGGTACCGGAGGGGGGAGCATGCCACTGCAGGACCACATGAAGATCATCTCGATCGACGATCACGTCATCGAGCACCCGCGGGTCTTCCAGGACCGGCTTCCGGCGCACGCCCGCGAGGCGGGTCCCCGCGTCATCGAGAAGGATCTCGACACCACCGACCAGTACGGCAACGTCATAACCGGATCCCAGGAACTCTGGCTCTACGAGGGGCGCGAGTATCCGCAGTTCGCCCTCAACGCGGTCATCGACAAGGACCCGAAGGACTTCGGCCTCGAGCCCTACCGGTTCGACCAGATCCTGCCCGGCTGCTACAACCCCTCCAAGCGGGTCAAGGACATGGACATCGACGGGGTCTGGGCCCAGCTGTGCTTCCCGTCGTTCCCCCGCTTCGGCGGCACCCTGTTCCTGGAGAGCGAGGACCGGGACCTGGCTCTGCTGTGCGTGCAGGCCTACAACGACTTCATCATCGACGAGTGGGCGGGCAGCGAGCCCGAGCGGCTCGTGCCGATGATCATCACTCCGCTGTGGGACCCCGCTCTGGCGGCCACCGAGGTGCAGCGCTGCGCCGCCAAGGGGGCCAAGGCCATCACGTTCCCCGAGGCCACGTCACCGCTGGGCCTGCCGTCATTCCACACCGACCACTGGGATCCGTTCTTCGCCGCCGCCCAGGACACGGGTCTGCCGGTGTTCATGCACTTCGGCAGTTCGGGCAAGCCGCCGGAGACCGCCCCCGACGCGCCCATCGTGGTGTGGATCTCGACGATGGGCACCAACTCGATGGTGTGTGCCGCCGACCTGGTGTTCTCGCCGCTGTTCCACAAGTTCCCGGGCCTGCGCGTGGGGCTCGCCGAGGGCGGCATCGGCTGGATCCCCTACCTGCTGCAGCGCATGGACTTCGTGTGGGAGCGTCATCGCTGGTACACCGGCATCAACACCGAGGTGCCGCCGTCGGAGCTCTTCCGCAAGCACATCTGGGGCTGCTTCATCGAGGACGAGGCGGGCCTGCGGGAGCGCGAATTCATCGGCGTCGACCACATCTGCTTCGAGTCGGACTACCCCCACTCCGACTCGCTGTGGCCCAACGCCCGCAAGCGGCTCTCCGAGATGCTCGCCGACGTGCCCGACGACGAGGCCGTCCGCATCGCCGAGTTGAACGCCCGCGAACTCCTGAACTTCGACGCCGACCTTCGCTGACCGTAGCCGACCGGCAGCCGCCCGTGATGCCGGAGTTGAGTCGTTGCCTGGGCATTGTGATCACGATGTGCGCCAGGATCATCCACTACCGCACTTTCGGGGCGAGCGCCCGAATGAAGACGCCGTAGGCTTGGTGTGGGGTGCCGCGCTGGCGAATCCCTTGACGGCGACCAGGCCGCGGACGGCTCGGCGGCAGAGAGTTGGGCAGCCACATGACCGAATGGCGGGACTGCGCAGGGGTTGAGAGCGTACCGGGCAGGGTGAGCGGTGCCTGTGTCTTCACGGGGACGCGCGTGCCAGTCTCGGCCCTGTTCGAGAACCTGGCGAGCGGGGCCTCAGTCGAGGAGTTCTTGGACTGGTTTCCGGGAGTGGAAGAGTGGAAGGTGCGGGCCGTCCTCGACCACGAGGCAAAGGCCCTGCGTGCGCTCGCGCGGTCGTGAGGATCCTGTTCGATCAGGGCACACCCGCGCCTCTCCGGCGACATCTCGGCGACCACAAAGTCGACACAGTGGCGGAGCGAGGGTGGTCCGAGTTGGGCAACGGAGAACTGCTCGAGCGAGCCGAGTCGGAAGGCTACGACGTCCTCGTGACCACCGATCAGAACATGCGCTATCAGCAGAATCTCGCCGACAGACGGCTGGCAGTCGTGGTATTGCTGTCAACGGCGTGGCCTCACGTCCGTTCGCGCACAGAGGAGATTCGTGCCGCTCTCAACGACGTACGCGTCGGTGAGTTCAGAGACGTGCCGATTATGTAAATTGCGGGCCGGCCCTTCATGTTTGAGTCCGGGCTTTCGGTTATCCCGGCAGAGGCCGGGATCCACTGACCGGCGGGGTCGAGCGGCGCGACCGACGGACGATCCAGTAGCACCGCGACTCAGATCTCGCGGCCGGCTTTCTCGCCCTCGTAGATGGCGATGATCGTGCGCCGGGGGGCGACAGCGTCGCCGACCTGCTGGACGGACGGGTAGGCGCCCTCGATCTGGCGGAACAAGTCGTCGTTGGGTGTGCGCAGCAGGCTCAGCACCACGGTGTCCACCGTCTCGGTGCGGCGCCAGCCTCCCCAGACGCTGTACACCTCGGCCTCGCTGCCGTTCACCGACTCGACGAAGGCGTTGGCGGTGAGGCGGACGCCCTTGCCCTCGAGGCGGGGATAGATGTGGCTGCCCTCGAGGGCGCCGGCGACGTTCTCGCCGACGACGGCGCGGGGGCAGACCACCTCCACGGAGGCGCCGTTGTCGGCCAGCAGTTCGGCGAGCCCCAGGGGCAGGTACTCGCCGGTGTCGTCCACGATCAGCACGCTGCTGCCGAGCGCCGCGGGATCGTCCAGTGCCGCCACGATGGCGGAGCCGACGTCGATGACGTTGTCCTGATGCACGCCGGGCAGCTCGTCCCGGTCGGTGCGGGTGACGCTGAATCCGGTGCAGTCCCAGGTGGATCCGGTGGCACAGACGACCGCGTCGGGGGTTTCGCCGTCCAGCAGTTCCCGGGTGACGTCGACGCCCGTGCGCACCTCCACGCCGCCCGTGCGCATCTCCGTCAGGAGGTTGTCGATGGCGTCCTGCCAGGCCGTGCGGGTAGGCAGGTGTTTGATGAGGTTGATGTGGCCGCCGAGCTCGTCGGACCGCTCGAACAGGACCACCTGGTGGCCGCGCCGCCCGGCCACCGCCGCGCTCTTCATGCCCGCCGGCCCACCGCCGACCACAACGACCTTCTTGGAGCGTTCGCCGGCGACCAGCTTGAGCGATCCCTCGCCCCATTCCGCCTCCCGCCCGGTCACCGGGTTCACCATGCAGAAGATGTCGCGCTGCTGGAAGTTGCGCAGGATGCACTCGTTGGCGCCGACGCAGATGTGCGTCTCGTGCTTGCGCCCTTCCTGGGCCTTGCGGACCAGCGCAGGGTCGGTGATGTGGGCGCGGGTCATGCAGACCATGTCGGCCCAGCCGTTGGCCACGATGTCGGCGGCCATGTCGATGTGCCGGATCCGCCCGACGATGAACACCTTGGCGCGGTCGCCGACGACCTCCTTGGCCCGCCGGCCGAAGGGGATCATGAAGCCGTCGGGGACCGACATGGGTGCAACCGCCAGGTGGAGGTTGTGGTAGTTGCCCCCCGACAGGTCGAAGAAGTCGAAATTGCCGGTATCGGCCAGGATGTCGAGGATCTCCTCGCTCTGCTCGCCGGTGATCCCGGCCTCGCCGGCGAACTCGTCGAAGGACAGGCGGATGCCCATCGTGAAGTCGCCGACCTCCTGGCGGACCGCGTCGGCCACCTCGATGGCGAACCGGCAGCGATTGCGGATCGATCCCCCGTACTCGTCGGTCCGGCGGTTGTAGAACGGGCTGAGGAACTGGGCGATGCCGTAGCTGTGGGCGCCGTGGAGTTCCACCCCGTCGAGCCCTGAGCGCTTGACGTTCCGGACCGACTGCACGTACCCCGCCACCAGCGAGCGGATCTCCCGCTTGCCGACCACGTGGGGGATCTCGTTGTGGATCACCGAGGGCACTCTGGAGACGCCCCAGAGGGGATGCCAGGGCGAGAACATGTGGCCCTTGTCCTGCACGCCCATGATGGCGAGTTCGATGAACATGGCGCAGCCGTGTTCGTGGATGGTCTGGGCCAGGCGTTCCATCTGGGGGATGCAGCGCTCCTCCCAGGCCGTGATGCAGTTGTAGAACGAGCCCAGGCTGAGTTCGTGGGCGGCATGCTGCTCGCTGATCAGCAGCGCCAGGCCGCCCATCGCCCGCTCGCGGTAGTAGGCGATGTGGCGGTCGCTGAGGATGTGGTCCTTGCTGTAGGCGAGGCTGTGCGCGCTGGTCATCACGCGGTTCTTGAGGGTGGTGGTGCCCACCTCCAGCGGCTGCCACAGAACATCCAGATTCGACATCGCCAACCCCCTCGGATCAGGCCGCACGCAGGGTGTCCGTCCCGAGGCGAACAGTACTCGCCGGATTGGCAGCGGGCGCAGGGAGGCGTCAGACTGCCGGGTATGCGGATCAAATACATCATCCCGTTCCCTTTCGATGAGGGTCAGGACATCCGATCTGCTCAGGTTCCCAGCGATCTGCTCGGCGAGGGCACGCATGTCGAGTGCGTGCCGGTGCGGAACACGGCCACGCTGGTGGACTGCTACTACGAGGACCTCATCTTCGAGATGTACATCGTCGAGGCGGGGCTGCGCGCCGAGGAGGAGGGTTACGACGCGGTCGTCATGGACACCGTGTCCGACTCGGGCCTGGCCGCTCTGCGGTCGCGCCTGTCCATCCCCGTGCTGGGCCCGGGCCTGGTCTCCTACGCCGTCGCCGTCATGCTGGGCAAGCGCTTCTCGATCATCACGATGTGGGACCAGTGGCGCCACCTGTACGAGAAGAACCTGGACACCTACCACCTGTGGGACCACTGCGCCTCGGTGCGGGCGGCGGGCATCCGCCCCGACATGGAGGAACTGCTGAGCGGCAAGGAGGAGACGGTCTTCCCCCGCCTGCTCGAGGAGGCCCGCCTGGCTATCACCGAGGACCGCGCCGACGTGATCCTGCTCGGATCCACGACCATGCACCAGGCGGCGGACCACCTGGCCCGTCACCTGGAGGCGCCGGTGATCAACCCCGGCCCGGTGGCCATCAAGATGGCCGAGGCGATGGTCCAGTTGGGTCTCGCCCACTCCAAGGTGGCGTTCCCCTCACCGGCCGTGATCCAGGACGAGAAGTTCTTCTCGCTCGTCTCCGCTCCGAAGCCGAACTAGCCCGAGACGCCGGCCAGCCGCCGATCAGGGAGGCGCCTGCCGTCCCTGCCTCACGGCGACAGCAGCCGAACGGCGGCCTCCACGATGGCTTCGGTGCCGGGGACGATGGCGCCCTCGAGTGGGGGGCTGAAGGGGATCGGTGCCCGGGCGGCGCCGACGCGGACGACGGGGGCCTTCAGGTCGGCGAAGAGCTCCTCGCCGATGCGGGCGGACAGTTCGGCGCCGTAGCCGCCGGTGAGCCAGGCCTCGTGGGCGATGACGACCCTGCCGGTCTTGGACACCGAGGCGGCCACGGTCTCGAAGTCCAGCGGCCATAGGCTGCGGAGGTCGATCAGCTCGGCTGAGATCCCGTCGTCGTCGGCGAGAATGGCTGCCGCGTCGGCGCCCCGCAGCGCCATGGCCGAGTAGGTGATCAGCGTGACGTCGCCGCCCTCCCGCACGACCGAGGCCGAGCCCAGCGGTATCCGGTGGTCACCCTCGGGAACGGGCCCGCGCTTGGCGGTGATGGACTTGTTCTCGAGGTAGATGACCGGGTCGTCGTCGTCCATGGCCGACCGCAGTAGGCCCTTGGCGTCGGCCGGGTTGGACGGCGCCACCACCTTCAGGCCGGCGACGTGGGTGAACAGCGCCTCGAGGCTGCCGGAATGCTGGGCGGCCGAGGAGCGCAGGATGCCGTCCGAGGCCCGCAGCACCAGCGGCACGCTCACCTGGCCGCCGGACATGTAGCGCATCTTGGCGGCCTGGTTGACGATCTCGTCCATGGCGCCGAGGGTGAACTCCAGGAAACTCATCGACGCCACCGGCCGCAGCCCCGTCATCGCCGCGCCCACAGCGGCCGACATGATCAGCGCCTCGGAGATGGGCATGTCGATGATGCGGTCGGGGCCGAACTCCTCCAGCAGGCCCCGGAACTGCCCGAAGTTGCCGCCCCAACTGATGTCCTCGCCCAGCACGATCACCCGGTCGTCCTCCCGCATGGCCAGGCGCGTGGCGTCCACCGTGGCCTGTCCGAACGACATGCGCTTCACGGGTCGACCTCGCGGGGCGGCGTGTACACGTAGTCGAGAGCGGTGCCGGGGTCGGGATCCGGCGATGTCTCTGCGAAGTCCTCCGCGGCCGCCGTTTCCGCCCGAGCAGCGCTCCACACCGCCTCGATCCCCGCCGCGTCCAGCCAGCCCGCCCCCAGCAACGCGGTCTCCAGCCGCGTGATCGGATCGGCTGCGCGCCACTCCTCGACCTCGGTGGCGGCGCGGTAGACCTCGGCGTCGCCGACGTAGTGGCCGCTGTGGCGGTAGGTGACGCAATTCAGGAGGGTCGGACCCTCGCCGCGCCGCGCCGCTTCGACGGCCGTACTCGCCGTCGCATGCACCGCGCCGGCGTCGTTGCCGTCGACGGTCACCCCCGGTATGTCATAGGCGGTGGCACGGATCGCCAGATCCTCCACCGCGGAGGTGCGGCTGATTGCGGTGAACTGGGCGTACTGGTTGTTCTCGCAGACGAACACCACCGGCAGTGATTTCACCGAGGCGAAGTTCAGCGACTCGTGGAACGGGCCCTTGTTGATGCCGCCGTCCCCGAAGAAGCACACGGCAACCTGACCCGATCCGCGATGCCGCGCCGCCAAGCCGGCGCCGGCCGCGATGCCGAATCCACCGCCGACGATGCCGTTGGCGCCGAGCATGCCGAGTGAGAAGTCGGCGACGTGCATCGATCCGCCCCTGCCACGGTTGGCGCCCGTCTCCTTGCCGAAGAGTTCGGCCATGAGCCGGTCGGTCCCCGTGCCCTTGGCGATGGTGTGGCCGTGGCCCCGGTGCGTCGACGTGATGTAGTCGTCGAGTCGGAGGTTCTGGCAGACCGCGGCGGCGATCGCCTCCTGTCCCAGGTAGGTGTGCACGAATCCGGGCAGCCTGCCGGCCACGAACAACTCCGTGACCCGCGTCTCGAACACCCGGATGCGCACCATGGTGGCGTGAACGGCGCGGGCTCCCTTCGGGTCCAGCCCTGTCAAGGTGGCCGGGCCGGTCGGTGGGCTCACGTGGGTGCCTCCCCGCCGGGTCCGGCGAGCGTGGCGGGATCGATCGGTGGCGTCACTGGGCCAGGTAGCCGCCGTCGACGGCCAGGATGTGCCCGGTCACCATGGCGGCCGCGCCGGAGGCCAGGAAGATCGCGGGTCCCACGATCTCCTCGGGCTGGCCGATCCGGCCGAGCGGCGTGCGGGACTCCCAGTCGGCGCGCATGTCCGGTTCCCTCTCCCACTGGGCCAGCACGATGGCCGACTCGAACTGCGAGGGAGCGATGGCGTTGACCCGCACGCCTTGCGGTGCCCACTCGATGGCGAGCGTGCGGGTGAGTGCCACCACCCCTCCCTTGGAAGCCTGGTAGCCGAGGCTGCCCGGGAAGCCCGCCAGACCGCCCACCGAGGCGATGTTGATGATCGAGCCCGACCCTGCAGGCACCATGTGGCGCCCCGCCGCCCGGCAAGCGAGGTACGTGCCGCGCAGATTGATCTCCATCACCGAGTCCCACAGGTTCTCGGGGTAGTCCACGGCGGGGGAGCGCCCCCCGACGCCGGCGCTGTTGACGAGAACGTCGATCCGCCCCGCGTCGGCGACCAGCCCGTCCACGGCTGCGGCGACCGCCTCTGCGTCGGTCACGTCTGCGGTATACGCATCCGCGGTCCCGCCGATCGACCGGGCCACCTGCTCGTTGCCCTCGGCGTCGCGGTCGACGCAGCGCACCCGGGCGCCCGCCTCGGCGAATCCCACGGCGATGGCGCGGCCCAGCCCGCTGGCGGCACCGGTCACGAGGGCGACCTGCCCCGCCAGCGAGAAGCGGTCTTGCGCGGTCATGCCACCACGTGGCCGATGGTCGTGCCCACATCGACCTCGACATCGTCCTCGGGATCGGCCTCGACCACGATCTCCAGCGTGCCGGTGGCCGGTGCCTCGATCGCCGTCTCGGCCTTCTCCGACTCCACGATCACCACTTCGTCGCCCGCCTCCACACGGTCGCCGGCGGCATGGAGCCACTGCACGATGATGACCGACTCCACGACGCCGGAGTGGGGGACGACGATCGCGGTTCGCTCGGCCATGTCCTCAGCCGCCGGCTCTCTCGGAGATCATGGATCGATTCGACGCGGATACCACTGGTACGGCTGGCCTGTGGATTCCGGACTCCGCCGGAATGACGGAGCAGGTGGCCGAGAGCGTCGGTAAGCCACCTCAGCGGCCATCAGATGTAGCCGTGCTTCTCGAGTCCCTCCGCCGGGGAGAGCCCGCGACGCATGTCCTCGCGCACGAGATCCTCGCCGGCCATCACCGTCTCGGAGTCCGCCAGCACCTGCTCAGCCTCCGCCCCCGGGATCACCAGTATCCCGTCGAAGTCGGCGTGGATCACGTCTCCGGGGTGGATCTCGACATCGCCGATGGTCACGGGCACCTGCGTGGCCGCCATCTCCCAGCGTCCGATGGCGTTGAGCGGCGACATGTCGCGGTAGAAGACCTGTAACCCGATGTCGCGCAGCCCGTCGGTGTCGCGCAGGTTGCCGTCGAGGATGACGCCGACGCAGCCGTGCACCTGCGCGGCGTTGCCCGTGAGCTCGCCGAAGTGGCCCACGGGGCTGTCGCGGTTGACCGACACCAGCACGTCGTCGGGCTGGATGCCGTCGAACATCCGCAGGTACGACTGGATGCGCCCGACCCCCTCCTCCCACGGCAGCTGCTCGTCGAACCCGACGCCGAGGACCGTGCGGGCGATGCCGACGACCCGCTGGGTGGGGAACAGCGGCCGGAGGTACGACGGCAGGACGCGCTCGACGCGGCCCGCCCGGTAGATGGCGTCACAGACCGCCGTCATCGGTATGCGCCGGAAGCGCTCGCACAACTCGGCCCGGGGGATCGCCATGAGGCCGAAAGTACTCCAACGTGGGTATCGGCGGGATGGGAACGCCGCGTCTACAGTCTCCGAACCGACCGCGAGCACCCTCGGGAGGGCCCCATGAAGCGCGTCTACGAGGTCCCGGACGGCCCGCCGGGACATCCGTTCCTATCGCCGGTGATCAGGGCGGGGGACTTCGTCTTCGTGTCCGGCAACGCCGGGCTGTTGCCGCGCAGCTCGGCGACTGCCGGGGACGGCAGCTGGCAACCGGGCGCCCTCGTGGAGGGTGGCATCGAGGCCGAGACCCGTCAGACGCTGGAGAACATCAAGACGGCCCTCGAGGCCGCCGGGGCACAGCTGTCCGATGTCGTCAAGGTCAACACCTTCCTGCGCGACGTCGACCGCCACTTCGCCGCCTACAACGAGGTCTACCTGGAGTACTTCCCGACCGAGCCACCCACCCGTACAACCGTCGGGGCCAAGATCTACGGGAACATCCTCGTCGAGATCGAGTGTGTGGCCTACGCACCGGAGTCCTGAGACATGAGCAGCCAATCCGCCGGCTGGCGCCGGCACTACGACCTCGCCAATGCCGATCTGCAGTGGCAGTACAAGGGCTGGCCCCTGTCGCCCGGCGCCGCCGACCTGGATTCGATCACCTCGGCAGGGCTGAACCTCTTCGGTGACGACTTCATGTTCCCGGTGATGGTGATCTCCCACAGCGATCTGATGCACAACATCGAGGTCGTCGCCCGGTTCTGCGTCGACAGCGGCGTCTCGCTGGCACCGCACGGTAAGACGACCATGTCACCCGAGTTGTCTCACCTCCAGCTGGAGGCGGGGGCGTGGGCGATCACCGCCTCCACGGGCAGCCAGGCCCGCATCTACCGGGCCTTCGACATTCCCCGGATCCTCATCGCCCACCAGGTCGTCGACCCGGCGGCGGTCACCTGGATGGCAGACGAGCTCGACGCCGATCCCGAGGTGGAGTTGCTGTGCCTGATCGACTCGGTGGAGTGCGTGGAGCTGATGGAGGCGGCGCTGGCCGGGCGGCCGGCCGGGCGGCCCATCGACGGCCTCGTGGAGTTGGGCATGATGGCGGGCCGGACCGGCTGCCGGACGATCGACGGGGCGGTGCAGGTGGCCGAGCGGATCGCCGCCTCCGACCGCATCCGCCTCGTCGGTGTGGAGGGCTATGAGGGGATCCTGCACTTCCACGGCGACGACTTCAGCGAGGTCGACGAGTTCCTGCACCGGATGAGAGATCTCACCGAGCGGCTCGCCGCGGCCGGGCACTTCGACCACCTCGACGAGGTGATCGTCACCGCCGGCGGCAGCATGTTCCCCGACCGGGTGGTGGCCATCCTGGGAAGCGACTGGGACATCGGCCGCCCGGTGCGGTCGGTCATCCGGCCCGGCGGCTACGTGACCCACGACTCGAAGATGTACACCGACTCGGGCCCGTTCGGCGTGCGGGCGCCGATGGACACGTACCCGGCTCTGCGCCCGGCGCTCACGCTCTGGTCCTACGTCGTCTCCCGCCCCGAGTCCGACCTGGCACTGCTGGGCTTCGGCAAGCGCGACGGCTCATACGACGTCGACATGCCCATGCCGGAGGTCGTCCGCCGTGCCGGCGAGATGCACGCCGTGGACGGCGGACTGCAGATCTTCGAGCTCAACGACCAGCATGCCTTCGTGCGCATCGCCCCGGGATTCGATCTCCGAGTCGGCGACCAGGTGGGGTGCGGGATCAGCCACCCCTGCACTTCGTTCGAACGCTGGCGGGCCATCCCCGTCACCGACGACGACCACAACATCGTCGGCGCGGTCCGCACGTTCTTCTAGCGAGACGACAGGTAGCCGGCCGGACGCCGAGCCCCGATATGCGGGGTGTTGGTGTATGCTAGGTGTATGAGCCGCACAAACATCGATATCGACGATGAGTCCTGCGCGGTCGTGATGCGGCTCTACCGGCTGGAGACCAAGCGCGAGGCGGTGAATCTGGCGTTGCGGAGGCTTGCCGCTGAACCTCTCGACCTCGAGGAGGCCCGCGCGATGCGCGGCTCGGGCTGGCACGGCGACCTCGGCGAGATGCGTGCGTCCCGAGGTTCGTGATCCTCGTCGACACGTCGGCCTGGGTGGAGTTCCTGCGCGACACGGGCAGTGGTGTCTGCACCAGCGTGGATGAACTGCTCGACGCGGACATGGCAATCTGTGATGCCGTCCGGATGGAAGTGCTGGCCGGCGCCCGTGACGAGATGCATCTCCGGGCGCTGCGCAGGCTGCTGGCGCGGGCCGTGACGCTCCCCACGCTGCCGGACGACTACGACCACGCCGCCCTGCTCTACCGAGTGTGTCGCAGCGGTGGCGAGACGGTTCGCAAGCTCATCGACTGCCTGATCGCCGCGGTCGCTCTGCGAGCCGGCACGCCCGTGCTGCACGCAGACAGCGACTTCGACGTGCTCGCCCGCCACAGCCGCCTTGAGACGGTGAGTACCGGCTGAGTTCGTCTCGTCACTCCGGATGCCCGGGAATCGGTCTCCGGGAGCGGCAGAGGGATGGCCAGGTTCAGGTGAAGACCGTGGGTCGCAGGCCGGGGATGTCGTCGTCGAGGGGGAAGAAGGGGCGCTGCATCCGCTCGAAGGGCAATGACCGCACCGAGGCCGGCGTGGGGCCGGGGGAGTCGATGACGATCACGGGCGCGTCGGGGTACACCATCCGGTAGTTCATCGGGTTCTTGGCGACGGCGAACTTGGGGGTGTGCGCGTCCACGCCCACCGAGGTGTACTGCTCGCCGGTCCACTCGTACGTGGGATGCGAGGCGATCACGATCTGCAGGCCGCCGGACCGCAGGACGGCAGTCGGGCCCATCTCGCCGACGACGCCCTCCCAGATGCCGCCCTCGTAGACGAACCTGCCGTCGGTGAGCACCTCGACGATGCCGGTGATCGACATGGGGTCGCCCCAGCGCGGGTCGAGCCGGTGCCCGAGGCGCAGCGTCACCCCGGCGCCGACACCCGCGGCGTGGCACCGTGCCGCCGCCTCGGGGTCCACCACCGGCGCCACGGACACCGCGCCGGGCGCGAGTTCCGCCAGCGCGGCGATGCAGGCGACGCTGTCGCCGGCCGCCCCGCCGCCGCAGGCGTCCGCGGTCTCCATCAGCACGATCGGGCTGTCGTCGATCAGGAGACCCAGGCGCACGGCCTCGGCGGGGGTGGACATCTCCGGCTCGAACTCGTGGCGTCGCCGCCAGTACTCCTCGGCCAGGGCGACAGCGGCCTCCCGCGCCCCATCGGTGTCGCCGTCGGTGATGACGAGCCCGCCGCTGCCCATGCCGGGGCGGTCGATGAAGGGATGGACCAGGAACATGCTGGTCGACAGCACGTCAGCGCGCTCCTCCAGCGCCTTGGCCTTGCGCATCATGTCGGCGAAAGGGCCGTCGCCCTCGGTGGAGCCGTGCACCGCGCCCGTCAGGACGGGAACCTTGGCCATGACCATCGCCGGTCGCGCCGCACCGACGGCGGCGTCGACCAGCAGGGCGGCACCGCGCCGGCCGGTGGTGTAGCTGTCGCGGTGGGGGTAGGTCTCCCAGGCCACGAGGCCGTCGGCGTTGGCCACCATGGCCTCGGTGACGTGCGCGTGCAGGTCCAGGGTGGCGACGATGGGTACGTCGGGGCCGGCGAGCGCCCGAGTACGTGCGAGCAGGTCGCCCTCGATGTCGTGGACGGTCTCGGAGACGGCGGCCCCGTGCAGCGCCAGCAGGACTGCATCCACGGGGACAACGGCCGCCAGCGCCGCCAGCAGATCGCGGCGCAGCGTCTCGTAACACTCGTCGGTGAGCGGTCCGCCGGGACTGGTCGAGGCGAACAGCAGAGGCACCGGCGTTGCCCCACGCTCGGCCAGAACCTCCAGCATCCCGCCCATGACGCCGCCGGCCACGGCCAACACGTCATCGCCATAGCGGAGTTCGAAGCGCTCGAACGCGGCCACGTCGATCGGCTGCCCTCCGAAGTCGTTGCATTCGGTGAGGATCCCGCCGACCGCTACTCGCGGACCAGACATGCGTGGGTCTCCTTTGCTCGGGAGTGTGCTGCACCAGTAGTCGCGAGATCGAGCGCGGTTGCCTCGACCTGGATTCCGGCCTTCGCCGGAATGACGGGGGAGGTCGCCTGCAGCACGTCTCAGCAGCCCCGTTTCCGGAATCTCCGTCAGTCCAAGCCGTAGGCCCGGCAGGCGGAGCGCCAGCGCAGATCCTCGGCCGCCCCGGCATCCAGCGGCCCGATGAGCGACTCGAAGGCCTCCCCCTGACGCCGGTAGCCACCGCCGACGTTGCAGACGGGCCAGTCGCTGCCGAACATCAGGCGGCTCGAACCGAACGACTCGAGGGCGACATCGAAGGCGCCTCGCAGGTCGTCGGGCGTCCAGTCGGCGTGCGGGGTGACGTTGTGCAGGCCGGAGACCTTGGCGAAGACGTTCGGGAAGCTCGCCGCCGCTCCCATCAGCTCCACCCAGCGGGAGAAATCGGCGGTGCCGATCGGCGGCTTGTTCAGGTGGTCGATCACGATGGGGAGGTCGCCGACCGCGGTCGCCAGCGTGGGCACGTGTTCCAGGTGGCGCAGTTGCACACCGACGAAGTCGTAGGCCATCCCGTGCTGGGCCAGGACGCCGAGGCTCTCGATGACCGCGGGTTGCAGCACCCAGTCAGGATCGGGTTCGTCGTGGATCAGGTGGCGGATGCCCACGACCGGCCCGGCCGACTGCAGCCCGTCGAGAGCGGCGTCCGCCGCATCCGGATCCAGCAGGTCGAACCAGCCGACCACAGCCACGACTCGGTTGTCCGCCCCTGCCACCGTGAGCATCGCCGCCGTGTCGCCGAAGCTGTTCTCCGCCTGCACCAGGATCGCCTCGGTCACGCCCGTGGCCTCGATGTGCTCCCGCGCCTCCTCGACGAGGAACGTTCGGCGGAGTTGGTGGAACGCCGGCGGCAGGTCGGCGTCCAGCCAGGCATAGTCGCACTGGTCGAGGTCCCACTGGTGGAGGTGGGTGTCGATGAGTCGGGTGGCGGTCTCAGTCATGGTCTCGGCCTCCGAGTGATGTTCGTCGAGGATGGCGTTCACGGGTGCGGGCGATGCGACGGCGCCACCCGCTTCCGGCAGGCGATGGGCTGTGCACGGCTTCCGCTCACTTGGTGGCGCCCGCGGTGAGGCCGCGGACGAAGTACCGCTGCAGCAGCAGGTAGAACACCAGCACCGGGATCGACACGAAGAGCATGTAGCTGAAGAGTTGCCCGTAGTTCACGTCGAACTGCCCCACCGACCGGAACAACCCCACGGTGACCGTGTTGCCCTGCAGCGGGCCCAGCAGCACCAGCGGGGGCAGGAACTCGTTCCACACCCACACCCCGCAGATCACCAGCACGCTCGCCGTGGCCGGACGCAGCAGCGGCAGGATCACCGACCAGTAGATGGATGCCAGGGAGGCCCCGTCTATCGAGGCCGCTTCGGCCAGCTCCTTGGGGATCGACCGCATGAAACCGCGGTACACCAGCACCGCGAACGGCGCGTAGTAGGCGCACAGGAAGAGAATCAGCCCCGGGAAGCTGTTCTCGAGTCCGACGTACTTCAACACCCGGAACACCGGGATCAGGATCACCGGCGTCGGCAGGATCAGACCGAAGAGGATGACGGTGCCGACGGCGTTGCTGATCCAACTGTTGGACATGTGGAGGGCGAACGCCAGCATCGAGGACAGGACCATGATCAGGGCGATCGTCGAACCCGTGATGAGCAGTGAGTTCACCAGTCCGCCGGTCACGTCCCCCACGCTCAGCACCCCCGACATGCCGTCCAGCGTCGGCCCGATGGGTGGCTTGGCCGGCGATCGCAGGATCTCGGGGTCGGTCTTGAAGGCGTTGGCGATGACCAGGTAGAGGGGGAACAGGAAGAAGGCCGAGACGACGATCGCCAGCAGCGCCCGGAACTGGCGCATCACAACTCCACCTCGCGGCGACGCAGCACCCGGAGCGAGATGACCGTGGTCGCCGCGGTGATCACCAGCAGCAGGACCGCCATCGCCGAGGCCAGGCCGGCGCGGTTCTGGGTGAACCCGGCGCGGATGATCGCCAGCCCGACGGTCTCCGACGAACGTCCCGGTCCACCCCCTGTCAACGCCACGACGTGGTCGTAGAGCTTCAGGGCGGAGATGAGCGAGATCAGGGTCGTGATGGTCACGGCGGGCGCCACCAGCGGCCAGGTGATGAGGCGGAACCGCAGGTATCCCGAGGCACCGTCGATGGAGGCAGCCTCGTAGAGGTCGGTGGGGATCGCCCGCAGCGCGGCCACGTAGATGACGGTGGCGAAGGCGATGAGTTGCCACGCCAGTGCCAACCCCACCGACACCACGGCCAGATTGGGCGAACTGATCCACTCCGGGCCGGGGATCCCGATCGCCTCGAGAGCATTGTTGAGCGAGCCGTCGTTGGCCAGCGTCCAGCGGAAGGTCAGGCCCACGACCAGCGGGCTCAGCACGAACGGCGCGAACAGGATGATGCGCAGCGTCGTGTAGAGCCGCGATCCTGCGTCCAGCAACACCGCGAAGAGCAGCCCGAGGGCGTTGGGGACGACCACCGAGGCGGCCGCAATCAGCAGGGTGACGTAAAGGGCGTGGCGGAAATCGCCGCTTTCCCAGAGTTTGGCGTAGTTGCTGAAGCCCACCCACGAGATCTCGTCCCGCAGGAAGTTCACGTCGTTGAGGCTGTAGTGAACGGTGATGCCGATGGGCGCGACCACCAGCGCTGCGAACAGCGCCGTGGTGGGCGCGCCCATCGCCATCAGGCCGAAGCTGCGCCGCCCGGCACCGGGCGGCCGGCGGCGCCCCCCGACCCTGCGGCCGGAGGGGCGCTCGGCGCGACTCCGCCTCGGCAGGAGGGTGCTCCTGTCGGCGGAGGTCAAGTCGGTTGGGCTAGCCGGAGAGGTCCTCGAGGGCGTCCTGGAGGGCCTGCGCGGCCTCCTCGGCCGACCTGCCGGCCAGCATCTCCTGGGCCTGGATCCAGATCTCGTTCTGGAGGCCCGCCGCCAGGGCGTCGTCGCCGACCTCGAAGGTGTAGAAGGCAACCTGCTGTGCATCCGGATCGGCGAGGATCTCGATCACCTCGGTGATCAGCGGGTGCAGCTCCACGTCGTCTGGCAGCACGAACAGCTTGTTGTTGGCGATGTGCGCGTCACGGATGAGGTCGTCGAGGTTCGTCTCGACGTTCGTGGCGAACTCCACCGAGAACAGCCGCGCCGCCTCCGGGTCGGGCGTGGCAGCCGAGATGGCCGGACCGCCCGACGTGTATGTCGCCAAGCGCTTCGTCCCGTCGAGGGTGGGCATCGGGAAGATGCCGATCTCGAACGGGTGGTCCATGGGCACCGCCCCGGCGAAGAAGCTGCCCATCGGGTACATCGCCGCGGCGCCGTCCAGGAAAGACTGCTGCAGGTCGGCGTAGCCGAGGTTCAGCTCCTCGCCGGTGAGCCAGCCGGCTGCGACCAGCTGCTCGTACGGCCGCAGGGCCTCCACGAAGATCGGGTCGGTGAAGCTGGCCTCACCGGTGCGCAGCCTCTGGTTGAACGTGGGATCCGGGCCCGTCACGTTGAGCGAGGCCAGGTTCATGATCGGCCAGCCCGCGGCCCAGGCATCGCCTCCGGCGCCGCCGATCACGAACGGGGTCTCACCCGATGCGGCGATCGCCAGGGCCGCGTTGATGAACTCGTCCCACGTCTCCGGCTCGGACGTGATGGCCGCCGCCTCGAACATGTCCTTGTTGTAGAACACGCCGGACTCGTAGACCGTCAGCATCGGCAGTGCGTACTGCTTACCGTCGGTGTATCCGAGGCCCACCGGGTCGATGAACCGCTCCAGGTCTTCCGGCTCGAACGGCAGGAGCAGACCCTCGGCGATGAACTCCGCCGTGGAGAAGTTGCTCATCATCACGTCGGGGAGCTGATCGGTGGCCGCCAGCTGCTTCAGGAAGTCGCCGATGTTGAGGTCGGGAGCCACGATCTTGTTGATCTTGAACTGCGGGAAGTCCGCCACCGTGCGGGCGATGGCGTCGTCCCAGAACTCCGCCGGCAGGTTGGGTGTCTCGAACACGAGGAAGTCCAACTCGATCGAGCCCGCCGTCGAGTCGACCGCTGCGGCCTCGGCCGCGACCGCGGCCGCGGTGGCCGCCTCGGCTTCGGCCCGCGCCTCGTCGGCTTCGGCCTGCGCAGCCTCGGCCTCGGCCTGAGCGGCGGCCGCGGCTTCCCGCGCCTCGTCGGCCTCGGCCTGAGCGGCCTCGGCCTCGGCCTGTGCGGCCGCGGCCTCCGACAGTGCCGCATCAGCGGCGGCCTGTGCGTCCGCGAGTGCCGCTTCAGCAGCCGCCATGGCTTCCACGTTGCCCTCGGCGGTGGCCTGGGCCAGGTCGGCCGCGGCCTGTGCAGCCTCGGCCGCGGCCTGTGCTGCATCGGCTGCGGCGAGGCCGGCCTGTGCGGAGGCGTCCGCAGCGGCGGCATCGGCGATGCCGGTGGCGGCGTCCGCTTGGGCACTGCGGGCGGCTGCTGCAGTGGCCTGTGCCTCCGAAAGCGCCTCTGCTGCAGCGGCCGACGCGTTCCTCGCCTCGGCCATGGCCACGTCGGCAGCCTCCGAGGTGGAATCGTCGGCTGCGCAAGCCGCAGCGACGAGCGTGATCACGAGCAGCGTCGCCAGAACGCCGCCCTTCTTCAGAAATCCCATGGGTCCTCCGGTGATGGTGTCTTACCCGATGAGATCCGCGCCGGCGAGAGCGACACGCGATGCAGCAACGGGAGGATTCGGGCCGCACAGTAACCGGTGCCCTGCCGCGTGGGAAATGGTCACTCCGTCCTCACCGGGCGAGTCCGGTGGTTGCCCGTGAGCAGTGAAAAAGGCGCTGCACTACAGTGCTGATCGCTGGCGCTGACGGGGGGAGGCGCTCCTCCGCATCGCATATGGCGTTGGCGGAAGGAGATCAATATGAAATCGCGACACGGCCGCTCCTGGAGGCGGTTGATCGTGCTCGCTGCCGTGACGATGCTCATCGCCGCTTCGTGCGCGGCCGATGACTCTGCGTCGGATGCCGCCGATGCCGCAGCAGCGGCCGCCAGTGCCGCAATGGCGGAGGCGAGCAGCGCATCCGCCGATGCAGCCGACGCCATGGCTGAAGCTCGAGCCACGGCAGCGGCAGCCCAGAGTGCGGCGGCGGACGCCGCCACCGGCATCGCCGATGCGGCCGCCGCGGACGCGGCAGCCGCGGCGGCACTTGCTGCAGCCGATGCGGCGCAGGCCGCCGCCGACCTGGCGCAGGCCACCGCCGAGGGCAACGTGGAGGCCATGGCCGCCGCCGAGGCGGCTCTCGCCGACGCGCAGGCCGCGGCCGACGAAGCGCTGTCGGAGGCTGCCGCCGCCCAGGCCGAAGCCGACGAGGCGCGAGCCGCGGCCGACGCGGCGCGCGAGGAGGCCGCTGCCGCCCAAGCCGAGGCCGAGGCTGCTCAGGCGGAGGCCGACGCGGCGCGTGCCGAGGCCGCAGCAGCCGGAGAGGCCGCCGCGCCCGCCGATCCGTCCGGCCCGCAGCGCGGTGGGACGCTCACCTTCGCCCGGTTCTTCGAGACGCAGAACCTCGACCCGGCGGGGGTGGCCGACAACGGGTCCATCTTCGTGCGGGTGCAGATCTACAACACCCTCGTTGAAGCCGATCCCGACACCCTCCCGAACGTCGGTCCGGGGATCGCCGACGAATGGAGTTCCAGCCCCGACGGCATGACCTGGACGTTCCACATCCGCGACAACGCCAGGTTCTCCAACGGCGAGCCGGTCACGGCCGAGGACGTGCAGTTCTCGCTGGAGCGGTTCGCGGACCCGACGATCAGCGTGAACATCCCGAGCCTGGGCGTCGGCGTCGAGAGCGTGGACATCATCGACGACCAGACCGTGCAGGTGAACCTGGACCGCCCGGTCGGAGCCTTCCTCGAGAACATCTCGGTGTTCCCCGCGTCGATCATCAACAAGGCCGCCGTGCTGGCCGAAGGCGACGACCACTGGATGAACCCGCTCGGCACCGGTCCGTTCAAGGTGAAGGAATGGGTGCCCGGCTCGCACATCACCCTCGAGCGCAACGAGTACTACTGGGAGGAGGGCAAGCCGTATCTCGACGAGATCCGGTTCGACTACATCCCCGATGACAACGCCCGCATCCTGCGCATCGAGGGCGGCGACGCCGACATCGTGGAGGGCGTGCCGTGGACGCAGATCCCCGACCTGTCCGACAGCGAGGGCTTCAGCATCCACGTGGCCGACATCGTCCGCTACGAGGGCGTGTTCCTGAACCACACCGTCCCGCCGCTCGGCGAGGTGGGCGTGCGCCAGGCGTTGAACTACGCCACCAACAAGGCGGCCATCAACGAGGCGGTGTACGGAGGCGTCGGCGAGATCGCCAACAGCATGATCCCCAAGGCGCTGTACCACTCCGACTATGACACCCTGCCGGCGTACTTCTACGACATCGACAAGGCCAAGGAACTGATGGCGGCGTCGTCGATGCCCGACGGCTTCGATCTCGCCTACATCTACCCGTCCGGCTCGACGGCCCACGAGCAACTCGGGACCATCCTGCAGGCGGACTGGGCGCAGATCGGCGTGAACCTGTCCATCGAGGAGGTCGACACCGGCACGCTGTTCGGCGACCGATTCTTCACGATGGAGTACGAGTCGGGCGTGCCGCTGCCCAAGTTCACCTCAGACGTGGTCGTGCCCGACGAGGTGGCGCTGCTGTTCTACGACAAGGATCCGAGCAACATCCTCGCCGGGTTCTTCACCGGCTGGGACATCCCCGACGAGCTCGAGCGGGTCACCGAGGAGGCGGCGTTCACGAACGACGAGGCCATCCGGGCCGAGCTCTGGCCGGAGGCGCAGCGGATCGCCATGGAGGAGGCTCCCTGGGTGACGCTGTTCTTCCTGCCCACCGTGCACGCCGTGGCGGACAACGTCGAGGGGTTCCGGGTCGTGCCCAACGGCTGGTGGGATCTCGAGGACGTGTGGTTCAGCAACTGATCGGCTGATACCGGCGACGTAGTCGCCACGACGCGAAACTGGTCGGGTCCCCGCACCGCGGGGGCCCGACCCATGCCGGGAGGTTTCTGTCGCGTATGTGGGGATTCCTGGGGCGGCGCCTGATCCACAGCGTCTGGGTGCTGGCCGCCATCATCATCGTGTCGTTCCTGGTCATCCGGCTCATACCGGGCGACCCGGTCGTGCAGATGCTGGGACTCCAGGCGACGCCCGAGAACATCGCCGCCGTCAACGAGGATCTCGGGCTGGACCTCCCGATGGGCCAGCAGATCGTGCAGTTCGTGGAGCGCGCCTTCCAGGGTGATCTGGGTTCGTCCATCATCAAGCGGGCGCCCGTGAACGACATCGTCTTCGACAGGCTCCTGCCCTCGGTCTACCTGCTGCTGTACGCCACGGTCCTGGCGCTGATCATCTCGGTGCCGCTCGGCGCCCTCTCGGCCATCTACCGCAACCGCGTGCCGGACCAGATCGCCCGGCTGACGAGCATGGTGACCTTCGCCATGCCCCAGTTCTGGCTGGGCCTGATGCTGATCCTGCTGTTCGCCATCCGGCTCGACGTTTTGCCCAGCGGGGGCTACGGGGAAGGGTTCGGCGGGGTCCTGCTGCACCTCACCCTGCCGGCGCTCACGATCGGCCTCTATCTCGCGCCGCAGCTCATGCGGACGCTGCGTTCGAGCCTCATCGAGGCGATCGACAGCGACTACGTGGAGGCTGCCCGCTCCCGGGGCTACCGGGAGAGCCGAGTGGTGGGCAAGCTGGCCATGCGCAACGCCCTGGTGCCGCTGATCAGCGTCCTCTCCATCAACATCGGCTTCCTCATCAGCGGCACGGTGATCGTGGAGGTGGTCTTCCAGGTTCCCGGTCTCGGGGCGCTGCTGGTGCAGTCGGTGCTGAACAGGGACTATCCCGTGATCCAGGGGCTGATCCTCGTCTTCGGGGCGATGGTCATCCTCGTCAACATCCTCGCCGACGCCGCCTACGCGGTCGTCGACCCGAGGGTTCGAGCAGGGATGGCCGCCGAATGAGGACCCTCGCCTGGGCGGGTCGCCGGGCCGTGGGTCTCCGGGGCGAGGCGGCCGACCTGCTGCGCCACGCCCAGACGGAGCGGCGCTGGTCGAACGTCACCCTGGGGGTCGGGATCGCCGTCGTGGGCGCGCTCTCGATCGCCGGGTTCTTCGCCGCCCTGATCGCTCCCGCCGACCCCAATGCCGTGGACCTCACCCAGCGGCTGCTGAGCCCCTCCGGGAAGCACTGGATGGGAACCGACCCGTTCGGCAGGGACATCTTCACCCGCACGCTCTACGCCATCCGGCTCGACCTGGTGGTGGTGCTCATCATCACGTACGTGCCGATGGTCTTCGGGATGATCGTCGGGGCACTCGCCGGCTACTTCCGGGGGTGGGTGGACGCCGTCACGGTCCGCGTGATCGACGCCTTCATCGCCTTCCCGTTCATCGTGCTGGTGATCGCCGTGGTGGCGATCCTGGGGCCGGGCCTCAAGGGGGTGTACATCGGGGTCCTCGCCGTCGGCTGGACGTTGTACGCCCGACTCACCAGGGGGGACATGCTGGTGCTGCGCGAGCAGCAGTTCATCCTCGCGGCACGCACGCTCGGCTACTCGCCGCGGCGGGTCATCCTCCGGCATGCCATCCCCAACCTGATTAGGTCGAACCTCGTGTTCTCGATGGCCGACATCGTGCTGAACCTGCTGCTGCTGGCGGGCCTGTCGTACCTGGGGGTGGGTGTGCAGGCGCCGACCGCGGAGTTGGGTGCGATGGTCGCCGACGGTCAGTCGTTCCTCCGCCAGGCGTGGTGGGTGACGACGCTCCCGGGCGTGGTGATCGTGGTCCTCGGGGCGGGTTTCAGCATGATCGGCGACTCGCTGGCCGACCGGCTCGGCCAGAAGTTCGGAGTGGTCGGATGATGTCGGCCGAGGTGGCGCCCCATGCCGGCGAGCCGGGGACCTCGGCGCCGCCGCTCCTCACGATCGAGGGTCTCCGGATCGGCTTCCCGTCGCTGGAGGGCATCGTGCTGGCGGCCAACGACGCCCACTTGACCGTCGGTGAGGGCGAGGTCCTGGGTCTGGTGGGGGAGTCGGGGTCGGGCAAGAGCGTGACGTGCCGCGCGATCGTGGGGATGGTCCCCCACCCGGGGGCGGTCCTCGGGGGGCGCATCGACTACGGCGGGCGCAACGTCCTGGAGTTCAGCAAGTCCGAGATGCGCGCACTCCGGGCCCACGAGATCGCGATGATCTTCCAGGACCCTGCCAGCGCTCTGAATCCGGTCTTCACGATCGGCCATCAGATCTCCGAGGTGCTGCGTCTCAACGCCGGACTGAGCCGGGCCGCAGCCCGGGCCAGGAGCATCGAGTTGCTGGAGAGGGTGGGAATCCCTGCGCCGGCCAGGCGCATGTCGGCGTACCCGCACGAGATGAGCGGCGGCATGCGCCAGCGCGTCATGATCGCCATGGCACTGGCCGGCGAGCCCCGCCTGCTGCTGGCCGATGAACCCACCACCGCCCTCGACGTCACGATCCAAGATCAGGTGTTGCGGCTTCTGGAGGATCTGCGGCGGGAGCGGAACATGTCGATGATTCTGGTCTCCCACGACATGGGGGTCATCGGGACCGCGGCGGATCGTGTGGCGGTCATGTACGCCGGGCGCATCGTGGAGGTGGCTCCCACCGATGTGCTGTTCAGCAGCCCGGACCACCCGTACACGCGGGCACTCATCGAAGCGATGCCGCAACTCGAGCCGGAGGATCGATCGGAACTGCGCACCATCCCGGGCCAGCCGCCGGACCTGTTGAAGCTGCCGGAGGGATGCCCCTTCGCCCCTCGCTGCCCGCTGGCGCGTGACGAATGCGCAGACGTGTCGATGGAGTTGACCGCCGTCTCGCCGGCGCAGCTCTCGGCGTGCCCGTTCGCGAGGCGCGGATCATGAGCACGCACGCGCCCGGCGGTGCCCGCAACGGCGATCCGATTCTCGTCGTGGAGGCGCTCGAGAAGTGGTTCGCGGTCCCGCGCTCGCCGATCGACGTGATTCGCCGGAGTCCGCGGGAGCGCGTGCACGCCGTCGACGGCGTGTCATTGCAGTTGCTGCCGAACGAGGTGCTCGGGATCGTCGGCGAATCGGGCAGCGGGAAGAGCACCCTCGCCCGCTGCCTGGTCGCCCTGTACCGACCCGACCGGGGGAGCATCCACTTCGACGGCGTCGACGTCACCGAGGCTGCCGGGCAGTCGCGCCGCGAGCTCCACGGGCGGATGCAGATGATCTACCAGGATCCGTTCACGTCGCTCAACCCGCAGATGTCCATCGGTGCGGCCATCGAGGAGGCCGGCAGGGTGCACGGCCGCGAGGGGGACGACTTCGTCGGCGACCTGCTCGACGTGGTCGGGTTGCCGCGATCGTTCACCGGGCGCCGTCCCCGGGCGCTGAGCGGCGGTCAGCGCCAGCGAGCCGCCATCGCCCGGGCCCTGGCGGTGCAGCCCGAGGTGTTGATCGCGGACGAGGCCGTGAGTGCTTTGGATGTGTCGATCCAGGCGCAGATCCTGAACCTGTTCTCACAGTTGAGCGACGACCTCGGTCTGGCGATGATCTTCATCGCCCACGACCTGGCCGTCGTCTCCCACGTGGCCGACCGTGTGGCCATCATGTACCTGGGTCGGATCGTCGAGGAGGGGCCGGTCGACGCTGTCTTCAAGACACCCCGGCATCCCTACACCAGGGCGCTGCTGGACGCTCACCCCGATCCCTACGCGCTCGGCGCGGCCGACGAGACGGCGCCCATCTCGGGGGACATTCCCTCGCCGCTGGACATCCCGTCGGGGTGCCGGTTCCGGACCCGCTGCCCCTACGCCACGGACGTCTGCGCGGCCGACGACCCGGCACTGATGCCCGACGACCTGCCGCACCAGGTGGCCTGCCACGTGCTGCCGTTCGGAGGTCCCGGCTCGGGCTGAGAGGCTCGCTTCCGATCTTCCGGATGCGGCCGCCGCGGCGGCTCAGCCGAGGGCGGCTTGCAGTCCCGCGGCGTACTTCTTGCGCTGCGCCTTGACCATGAGGGGCACGAACGGCCGCAGCAGGATGAACGGCCCGGATGGCTTCATCTCCAGATCCATGGTGATGCGCGTGCCCCCGCCGGCCAGGTCGCTGAGGCGGTAGGTGCCGCGCACCGGCCAGGTGGTCTCCTCGGCGCACACCCAGGTGATCGACACGTCGGGCTCGGTGGCCGTGATGACGAAGTCGACCTCCTGGCCCCGGTTGGTTTGCCGGTAGACGGCGCCGACGGCTCCGGAGGTGCCTTCGGTCAACTCGCAGGTCGCCACGTCGTGGCGCCACTCGGCCTGGTTGGAGGCGTCGGCCAGGTAGGCGAACGTCCGCTCCTGATCGGCGGCCACATCGATCTCGACGGTGCAGATGCTCATGGCCGGCGAGCCTAGAGGACCGCTCGGTAACCCTACGAACGCCCTCTCAGGGCAGTACTCGGGGCGAACACGTAGTGCCCCAAGTCGTGAGCGAACATCAGGCGGCGCCAACCGCCTGACATCCTGCTCACCAACTACGTGATGCTGGAGTTGTTGCTGACCCGCTCCGACGACCGGTCACTCATCGAGGCGATGGGTGGCCTGCGCTTTCTGGTTCTCGACGAGTTACACACCTTCCGGGGCCGCCAGGGCGCCGACGTGGCGTTGCTGTGCCGACGCCTGCGCGAGGCCAGCGGCGCCGAGGAGATGCTCGCGATCGGCACGTCGGCAACGATGTCAAGCGAGGGCTCTCATGACGACCGCCGGACGCGGGTCGCGGACGTGGCGTACGAAACTGACTAGCTCAGCGATCTCGTCTGTGGCAGTCCCTGAACTCCCTTCCAGAGTCGCATGCGCACTGCTCGGTCCGAGAAAAGGATGTCGGGTCGCGTATTCCGTCTGCCGTTAGGGCGCCGAATTGGATGTTGATGCCCCATCGAATTTCGGGTGGTATATTCAGTCCGTTTACACTTCCAGCAATCCGGACGAAGGTCCTCCAAACTGGTCCACTGTCACTTCCAATTCGTGCCAACAACAGGGTTTCGCCGGGTCCGTAATGTTTCTCGAGTTGCTCATGGCGGACCGCTGTGTATGAAGTCAGATGCCGCTCCAAGTATCTCCAATTATTGTTCCAATTCTCGCTGACATCAGTGAAGAATAGTAGTCGAGCGGGGGAGTCTGTTGTCAGAAGCGTTGCTCGAGGCTCTCTACTACAGACACTGTCTCTCACGCGACTCAGCATGGCCTTACCGATCTGGACTCTCAAGAGAATCGGAATCGAATCTAGGATCTCGACAGCACTACGAACTTGATTCGCTGTATAGCGTCCGTCGTTGACTGGAGTTGCTGCTATGTCTGAGTCGATCCACTCGTCCAGGATATTTGCACGTATTCGGTCGCTATCTGATAAGGGATTCAGTGGGAGGACTGGTTCGTAGTCGGGTTTGTTAGCTGCGATCAAGTCGGCTTCGGCAAATCGCCGATAGCGATCCCACTCGTGCCCGAGATCAGCTTCGATTTTTTGCTCAATAACGCGTTCTACGTAGTCAATCACGCCTGATGTCGCGAGTATCATGTAGTGGAGTTCATGCCAGTCGGCCAGGGTCATTATGATGGTATTGTCATCATCACTACAGATTCGCAGTCCATCGGGGACTGGATCAAGATCCAAGAGGACGACACCTGCCCACGTCTGTGGTGGCTCCAAGACCAGTTCATGACCGCGGCGTGATCGTAGAGCCACTTTGGTCGTCTCTAGCGTTCTACGCGTTCCTTGCACTTGCCGGACCGCTTCAGCAGCCTTCTTCATTGCCCAGCGCTTTATCTTCGCCGAGTCGCGGTCGGCCGAGGGGTCTCGCGATTTGACCTGAAGGATTAGACCGCGATCGCCGACTATGAGCATCCCATCGGAGACTTCTCTGGTGCCGTCGCCTTTCGGTACTTCAACTGGGTCGTAGACGAAGTCCTTCACACCCAGTTCGGCCGCGAGTCGGCGAGCCGCCTCTTCCGCGCGGGTTCCCCATGCTGTTGACACAGTTGTAATTTACCGTGGGCACTCGGCCGGGCCACCGAGTGTCGTACGGCACTCGTAGCCTGCATGAGTGGTAGACCGGCGCAGGTCAGAGGATTCTCAACGATGAAGGACGCGGGAGACGTAGCAAGTCGGGACGGCTGCTCGCGGCCGTCGCGAATCTCTCGCGCACGGCCACTGTGGCTCGAACAGGCTCATGGAGACGTCGAGGCGCTCCGGCAGCTGGGGGCGGTGTCGCTCTTGGGTGTTGGGCCGGGTGGCCGGGCCGGGGGGCTGGCGGTGCTCGACGAACTCGGGCGGGCACTGGGGACAGCACCCGTGTCGGTTACCGAGGTGGGGCTGGCCGGGACGCCTGCCGGGACGTGGCAGGAGTTGCTGGACCGGCTGGAGGGCCACCCCCTGCTGTACGACTTGGAGGCCCTGTGCTGGGAGCCCTGGCTGTTGGTGGACTTGCGGCGCTTCCTGCAGTTGCTTGCTCGGAAGGCGGGTGTGATCGCGCTTTGGCCGGGACGAGTCGGCGACGCCGTCGCGTCCTTCTCCGAGCCCAGCCGGCGGGACCACGTTCGCGTCGAGTTGGCCGGGATGAGCGTGCTGCGGCCCGTGCCGACACGGTTTCCCGACGAGGTGCCTTTCGAGATCGAACGGGCTCCTCGGTGAAGGGCGGCGCGCCGACGGCCTGGGGCGACGAGTTCACGAGGCGCCACTCGAGCCGCCCCAGTCGCTCGGACAGGCCGGGCAGACCGGACGGTGTGGCGCCGAATCGAGCCGGATCGTCCCACGGGCGCCTGCAGGCTGCTGCGGAACGGCGGCCCCGGCATCGAGTAGCGCTGGGTCCGGCCGCATCGTCGCACGGGACTGCGAGAATGTCCCGATGAGGCGTCCGATCTGGCTTCCGATGCATCATCGGCCCACGAGGCCTGCAGGAGGGACCCGCCGATGAAGTACCGCGATCTCGTGTCGTTCGAGTCGATCGAGCAGGTGAAGGAGTTGCGTCACGCCGACGATCTGGGCGAGGCGCGGCGGGATGTTGAGACGTTGGTGGTGTCGCCCCGGCTCGCCGAGCAGCTCACCGGGCTGATCCTGCCGAACATGGACCTCGACTCGGCGCCCGACGCCAAGGGTCTGTTGATCGTGGCGAACTACGGCACGGGCAAGACGCATCTGATGTCGGTGGTGTCGTCGATCCTCGAGCACGCGGAACTGGTCGACTCGGTGCGTTCGGACGCGGTCCGGGAGGCCGCGGCGCCGCTGGGTGGCCGCTACCGGGTGATCCGCGCCGAGATCGGCGCCACCAGGATGGGGCTGCGGGACATCATCACGAGGGAACTGACCGACGGGCTGGCCCGCCTGGGCGTGGATTTCGAGTTCCCGGACCTGACGGAGGTCACCAACACCAAGCGCAGCCTCGAGGAGATGATGGCCGCCTTCGAGGCGGTGCACGGCGATCAGGGTCTGCTGTTCGTGTTGGACGAGATGTTGGAGTATCTGGCGGGGAGGCGCGATCACGAGTTGCGCCTGGATCTAACGGTGCTGCGCGAGATCGGCGAGATCTGCAAGTCCACCCGGTTCCGCTTCATCGGCAGCGTGCAGGAGGCGGTCTTCGACAATCCCCGCTTCGCCAGCGCGGCGGACGCGATCGTCCGGGTCCGGGAGCGCTTCGCGCAGGTGCGGATCTCCCGCGAGGACATCGCCTACGTGGTGGAGGAGCGGCTGCTGCGCAAGACGCCCGAGCAGAAGGCGATGATCCGCGCCCACCTCCAGGAGTTTGCCCCCGCGTTCGAGGGCATGGCGGAGTACCTGGAGACATTTGTGGCGCTGTACCCGGTGCATCCCGCCTATCTGCGCATCTTCGAGCAGGTCACGCTGGTGGAGAAGCGCAGGGTGCTGACAACGCTGTCCGGCGAGATGGGCGCCCTGCTCGACAGCGACGTGCCCGACGACGCGCCGGGGCTGATCTGCTACGACACCTACCGGGCGCAACTCCAGGACGACCCGTCGAACCGGACGATCCCCGAGGTCCGCGAGGTGCTCGACAAGGCACAGGTGCTCCGCGCCAGGGTTGCGAGGGCCCTGCCGACGCAGGAGTTCAGGTCGACGGCGCTGAGGATCGTCGACGCGCTGGCGGTGCATCGGCTCACCACAGAGGACATCGACATCCCCATCGGACCGTCGGTCGCCGAGCTGCGCGACGACCTGACGCTGCTGCCGCCGGGTCTGCCGGAGCGGGACTCGTTCTTCCTGGAAACGACCGTCGGCACGATCGTCGAGGAGATCATCAGGACCGTCGCCGGTCAGTTCATCACCCTGAACGAGGACAACGGGCAGATCTACCTCGACGTCCGCAAGGACATCGACTACGACCAGCGCATCGACGAGCGGGCCGAGTCGCTGGACCATGGCCGGCTCGACGAGGCCTACTTCCGGGCGCTGGAGACCGTGCTCGAGCAGCGCGACAACCCGTACGTGGCGGGCTACCGCATCTGGGCCTACGAAGTGAACTGGGCAGCAAAGCACGTCACCCGGCGGGGCTACCTGTTCATGGGTGCCCCGAACGAGCGGTCCACCGCGCAGCCGCCGCGGGACTTCTACGTGTACTTCCTGCAGCCCTACGACCCGCCGTCCTTCGACGACGAGGAGAAGCCCGACGAGGTGTTCTTCCGGCTCGCCGCCCACGACGACGACTTCACGGGCGCGCTGCAGCGCTACGCCGGTGCAGTTGCGCTGGAGGCCGAGTCCACGGGCCAGCACCGCACGGTGTACGCCGGCAAGCGCGAGCGGTACCTGCGGGAGATGGTCTCGTGGCTGCGCGCCCACATGGGCGACGCCGTCACCGTGACCTACCGGGGTCACACCCAGCCGGTGGGATCGGCGCCGGGCTCGGTCACCGGACCGGGGGCGTCGGTGAAGGAGCGGATCGACGGGCTCGCCGCGGCGGCCCTGACGGCGCACTTCGAGGACCGCTACCCGGCCTACCCGGCGTTCGGTGTGCAGATCACCGGCGACAGCCTGGCGCGCACCGTCCGCCAGGCGCTGCAGCAGATCGTCGCCAACCGCCCGAACGACCTGGGCTCCCGGGTGCTGACGGCTCTGGGGCTGCTGGATGTGCAGGGCAACCTCGCCGCCGCCGGTCCCTACGCCGAGCACCTATTGGTGCAGCTCGAGCGCGCCACCGGGCGCGCCGTGAACCGCGCCGAGTTGTTCGCCGAGCGCGACGCGGGGGTGTTCACCTGGGGGCCGTGGCACCTCGAGCCGTGCTGGTTCGTGGTCGTGGCCGCGGCGCTCACCCAACTCGGTCGCCTCGAGATCGGTTTCGCCGGCGGCCAACTCGACGCCGTCGGCCTCGACAGGCTTTCGGCGATGAGCCTCGAAGACCTCGAGGCGGTCACCCATGTCGCCCCGCCGCAGGAACTCCCGCTGACGACCCTCAAAGAGGCGATCGGCCTGATCGACATTCCTCCCGGCCACGTCGGGCCGCTGGGCGCGACCCCGGAACTGGTGCAGAGCGTCGCCACGAAATGTGTCGAGTACGCCGACAAGCTCGCCATAGCACGGACGTCGCTCACCGACGGGATCACCGTCTGGGGCGCCGAAGTGCTCGAACACGTTGATGAGCGTTCGAGCGCCCTTCGCGCCTTCGAGGACGTGGTGAACGACCTCCGGGCACGCAACACGGTCGGCAAGCTGAACCGGATCGACCGTACCCGCGAACAGATCGCGGCGGCACGCGACGGTCGCGACACCTTCGACTGGCTCGAGAGCGCCGCCGCTATCGCCGCGCACGTCACCGACGTCACCGCCTACCTGCGCGAGGCCGTCGACACGTTCGGCAAGGACGATCCGGTCAGCGTCGATGCGAACGCGTTGCGCGCAGAGCTGCTCGCCCTGTTCGATTCGGAGGCGCCGCCCGATAGGGCGCTCGCCAGCGCTCTGCGAGCGACCGGCGAGAATCTCCGTCACCGGTTTGCTGAGTCCGCGGTGGCCGCCCACGACCGCGACCGCCTCGACGGCGCCGGCGACGAACGCAAGCGGCGCCTCCGCGAGAGCGACACCTACCGGAGCCTCGGTCGCCTCGCGACGCTCGAACTGCTGCCCGGTGGGCTGCACGGCGCGCTGGAGCAGAAGCTGATCGACCTGGGTACGTGCAAGAACTTCGATCCGGCGGCCATGAGCCGGGCGATCATCTGCCCCGAGTGCCGCTACCGGCCGCAGTCCACCGGTGGTGCCACCGCCGCGGCCCGGCTTGAGCGCGTCGAGGAGGACGTACACGATCTGTACCGGAACTGGGAACGCACCCTGGCCGAGAACCTGGCGGTCCCCGAGATGGCCGAGCAGGTCGCCCTCCTCAAAGCCGCCGAGCAGGATGCCGTGAACGCCTTCGTGGACTCCGGGCACCTGCCCGAGCCGGTCGGCGAACTGTTCGTCGAGGCCGTGCGGCAGGTTCTCCACCGCTTCGAGGTGCACCCCGTCAGCTCGCGGGAGGTCTGGGGCACCCTGTTCCCCAGGGCGGCCCCGGCGACGCCCGCCGAACTCAGGCAGCGCCTCGCCGGCCTCATCGACGGGCGCGTCGGCGACACCCCCGAGGAGCGGGTCCGGCTCGTCCCGCGAGAAGGAGACGCTTCATGACCGCGCCGGTTCCCGCACGGCCGCCCCGCTCCGCCGGCCGCGCCAGATCGGGTGTCGGCGGCAGGGCGTGAACCGGCCGCTCTCCGGGCAGGACAGCCTGCCGCTCGACGCCGCCGACGCGGGCGGCAACGGCGACCGCCTGGCCGCCGAGCAGGCCGCACGCGACGAACTGCGCCGCAGGCTGCCGGAGTTGCGCGACCGTCCCGGCTGCCCGCGCGGCAGCGACGAGGACATCTTCGCCATGTCGCACCCTCCCTGGTACACGGCCTGCCCCAACCCGTTCGTCGCCGACTGGTTGGCCGACCTGGACCGCCCCGGCGACGACGACCGTGCCGACCCCGGGCCGTTCGCCGCGGACGTGACCGAGGGCAAGGGCAACGCCTTCTACAAGGCGCACTCCTACCCCACCAAGGTGCCGCACCCGGCGATCATGCGGTTCATCCTCCACTACACCCGCCCCGGCGACATCGTCCTCGACGGCTTCGCCGGAACTGGCATGACCGGCGTCGCGGCCCAGGCCTGCGCCAACCCCGAGCCCGATGTCAGGGCTGCCATCGAGGCCGAACTCGGCGCCGACAAAGTCGAATGGGGCTTCCGCCGCACCATCCTCGGCGAACTCGGACCATCGGCCACGTTCATTGCCGCCGGCATGAACCTGCCCATCGACGGCGACGCCTTCGACCGGGCCTCGCAGGAACTGCTCGACCGCTTCGACCGCGAGTACGGCTGGATGTACCGCACGAATGTCACCGTCGGCGAAGAGACCTTCGAGGCGGGCATCGACTACACCGTGTGGTCGGAGGTGTTCACCTGCCCGCACTGTGGCAGTGAGGTCGTCTTCTACGACGTTGCCTTCGATGCGATGTCCGGGTGCGTGCGCGACGACTTCTGCTGCTCGGCGTGCGGCGCGGCACTCGAGAAGCCCGCCTTGGAGCGTCGCCTCGTCAGGGAGCGGACACTCGCCGGCGACATTGTGGAGCGAGTCGAGTTCCGCCCCGTGCTGATCTCCTGGCGTCTCGGCCGGGCGATCGGCTCGAAACACGTGGACGACGGTGACAGGTCCATCCTCGACAGGGTCCGCGGGCTCCGGCTCGCTGGCATTCCGACCAGCGCCCTTCCGCTGGACAACCTCGTCCACGGTACGAGGCTTGGCCCCAAGGGATTCGAGAGCGTCCATCATCTCTGGCCCAACCGGGCGCTCGCGGCGCTGGCGGTGCTGTGGGGGTGGTCGGCGCAGGAATCGGATCCCCTGACGCGGCTGGCGCTGCGGTTCTGGATCGAGCAAGCATTTTGGGGCCTGTCGTGGATGAACCGCCTCCGCGGAAGCGGATATTCTCACGTAAATCAGCACATGACTGGCGTCTACTACGTTCCGTCGCTCATTCCGGAATGCTCAGTCCGCTACAACCTTGAGGGACCGTCGCCGACGCGGGGCAAGCGGCAATCTCTTGTGAAGCTGTGGAAGTCCTCCCCCGCGGTGGCCGGGAACGTGATGATCACGACCGGATCGTCGACGTCACTCCCAATCGCCGACGGGAGCGTTGACTACGTGTTCGTCGATCCGCCGTTTGGCAAGAACATCCCCTACGCGGATCTCGCCATCGTTGTCGAGGAGTGGCACGGCGTCACCACCTCTTCCGGTGAGGAGGCGACGGAGGACTCCTTTAAGGGCCGGGGGCTCGACGACTACGCCGAGTTGATGCGCCGTTGCTTCGCCGAGTTCTTCCGGGTGTTGAAGCCGGGCCGGTGGATGACGGTGGAGTTCTCGAACAGCTCCAACGATGTGTGGTTGCGTATCCAGGACGCCCTGGCGTCGGCAGGGTTCGTGGTAGCCGACACGCGGGTGTTCGACAAGGACCAACTCTCCTACCGCCAGATCACCGCGGACAACGCGGTGAAGCACGATCTGGTCATCTCGGCCTACAAGCCGGCGGAGGCGGCGGAGCGCTCCTTCGCGCTCGCCGCGGGCGGACCCGACAGCGCCTGGGCGTTCGTACGTGAGCACTTGGCGCGAGTGCCGGTCACCGAGCGCGTCGACGGTCGCGCCGTCGTGGTGCGGGAGCGCTCCGCGGACCGGGTCTACGAGCGGATGGTGGCCTACCACGTGGCGCGCAGCACGTTGGTGCCGATGACCGCCGCGGAGTTCTACGCCGGTTTGGAGCGGCGCTTCCCCGTGCGCGACGGCATGTACTTCCTCAATGAGCAGGTGGAGACCTACGAGCGGTTCCGGACGACGTTCCGGGAACTGGCCGCCGCAGAGTTGTTCATCCGCGACGAGTCCTCGGCGGTGCAGTGGCTGCGCCAGCTGCTCGCGAACGCGCCGCGCACCTTCGCCGACATCCAGCCGGCGTTCATGGCTGAGTTGCAGTCCGGGCTGGCGTCGTGGGAAGAGCTGCCCGAGTTGCGGGAGATGCTTGAGGCAAACTTCGTGGACGACGGTGCGGGCCGCTGGGCAGTGCCCGATCCGCAGCGCTCCGAGCACCTCGATCAGATCCGTACTCGGGCGCTGCTGCGGGAGTTCGAGACCTATGCCTCGGCGAGCGGGCCGTTGCGGAGGTTCCGCAGTGAAGCGGTGCGCGCCGGGTTCAGGCGAGCGTGGGCCGATCGGGACTTCGTGACGATCTTGGCGGTCGGGCGGCGCATGCCGGACGACGCGTTCGTCGAGGATTCGGCGCTCCTGCACTACTTCCGCAACGCCGTACGCCTTTCGGGCCAGGAGCCGGCCGAATGATGCTGCGACCTATCCTCCTTGTCATTCCCGCGGAAGCCGGAATCCACCGTTCAGCTGTCCGGTTTGCGCTTGCCGCGGGCTGCTCGGCAGGTCGCCAACGGTGATGTCCGAGCGGCGCTGGGCCTGGCTCGCCTCGGCGGGCGAGCCCGTGGAGGTGCTGTCGGTCACCGAACTGTGGGGCCGCGAGTTGGCGGAGGTCCTGGTTCCGTCCGCGCAGGGGCGCCGGCGCGTAGCCGCCCGCGACGTGGGCGAACTCGCGGGGCGACGCTGGTCGGAGGCGGAGGTCCTCTGGCGCGCCGCGGCGACGCGTGCGCTCGCACTGTCGGCCGAGGGTGAGTTGCTCGTCGCCGCACGCCGGGGTGTGAAGCTGCTGCCGCATCAGGCGGTGACCGTGCAGCGGGCGCTCGCTGCGGACCCGGTGCGCCTGGCGATCTGCGACGAAGTGGGGCTGGGCAAGACCATCACGGCGGGTGCGATCTTCGCGGAGTTGAAGGCCCGCGGTCGGGCGCGCCGGGTGGTAGTGGTTGCCCCAAAGGGCGTGCAGTTGCAGTGGGTGGCCGAGATGGCCGACCGGTTCGGCGAGGAGTTCGTGCGGGTCGGTCCCGAGGGTGTGCCGGTCGACTCCGGTGCGGACCCGTGGCGTGCCTTCGACCGGGTGGTCTGCTCGCTGGATGCGGTAAAGCCGCTGCGCCGACGCGCCGGATGGAGCGACGAGCAGGTCGAGGCGCACAACGCCGCCCGGTTCGGGGCGCTCGTGGGAGCCAGCTGGGACATGGTCGTGATCGATGAGGCCCACCACGTGGCCGGCTCCGGTGAGGACGTGGCCCGGCACCGGTTGGCGGTCGAACTGGCCGCGGCGGCGCCGCACGTTCTGTTGCTGTCGGCGACGCCGCACCCTGGCAAGAGCGATGCGTTCCGCCGCTTCCTGGGGTTGTTGGACGAGGGGTTTTTAGGTGACCGGCCGCTGCGGCGTGCGACGGTGGCGCCGCACGTGGCCCGTATCGACAAGCGGCGGGCCGTCGATCACGCCGGGCGGGCGCTGTTCCGGCCGCGGGAGACGTCGCTGCGGGTGGTCCGCTACGGCGAGCGAACCGTTGAGCGCGAGCTGTACGAGGCGGTCACTGCCTACGTCCGCAGCGGCTGGGACGCGGCCCGGCGAGCGGAGCGGGGCGCTGCGGGGTTCCTCGTTCTGTTGATGCAGCGGCTCGTCGCCTCCAGCACGGCCGCCGTCCTCGCCGCCCTGGAGCGGCGGTCCGCCGCGCTCGGCGAGCGCGGGGCACAATTGGCGCTGTTCGCTGACCGCGGCGAGGACTGGGCCGAACTCACCGGCGAGGAGCAGTACCAGGCCCTGGCCGCCGCGCGCGGTCCGGCCTGGGAGACCGAGCGGGCCGAATTGGCCACGGTGCTGAGTCTCGCCCGCCAGTCCGCTGCCGGCGGCATCGACGCCAAGGCGCGAGCCTTCTTCGATCTGTTGGGTGAACTCCGGCGCTCCGAGCGGGATCCCGACGTGAAGCTCCTCGTCTTCACCGAGTTCGTCGCCACCCAGGAGATGCTGCTCGAACTCCTTGAGGAGGCCGGCGTCGCCGCGGCGGCCATCAGTGGCTCGATGACGCTCGGCGAGCGGGTCCTCGCCCAAGAGGCGTTCCGGCGGCGCGCCCAAGTGCTCGTCAGCACCGACGCCGGCGGGGAGGGCATCAACCTGCAATTCGCGCACATCGTCGTGAACTGGGACCTGCCCTGGTCGCCGAGCCGCTTGGAGCAGCGCATCGGCCGAGTCGACCGCATTGGCCAGACCAAGCCGGTGCGGGCCTTCAACCTCGTCTGCGAGCACTCCGTGGAGGCCAGAGTGCTCGACGTGCTGAGCGAGAAGCTTGATGTGATCCTCACCGAACTCGGTGCCGACAAGCACGGCGACGTCCTGGAGTCCGCTGCCCGCAGGGCAGACGATCTCTGGACCGCGGCGATCACCGACCCCGACGGCTTCGACCGCCGGGCCGACGAGTTCGCGGCCGCCACCCGCAGCGAGGTCGACGCCGCGGGCCGCCTCGGAGACCTCCTCGACGACCCACCGGCGGCCCAACCGTCACATCCCGAGCGCCTCGCCGGATTCATCGACGCCGCAGCCGCGGCACTGGCCGCTCTCGGCCGGCCGGTACGCGACCCGCTCGACGCGCTCGGCGGCCTGCCCGAGATCGCGCCCGGCGAACCCTGCCCGGTCGTCCGGCTCGGCGTGGCCGCAGCGGGCTGGCTCTCGATCTGGGAGGTCACTCCCGACGGTACGACCCGCGGCGCGGTCGCCGTGTATCACGCCGACACCGGATCCGTACGCCCCGACTTGGCCCTCACGACCTGGGAACACTGCAGCCGCAGCGCCACCGTGTCCGACCATCGGACATCCGACTCCGCCACCTGGGAACGCATCGTGAACCAAGGCGTGGACCACGCCTACCAGGCTGCTGCCCGTCTCGCCGACAGCGCCAACATCACCCTGCCCGATGCCCGCCTCCGACTTCTCGTGCGAGTCGAATCATGAGCAACTCGGCCGCTTCGCAGTCTCCGCCGCGCTTCGATTTCCCTTGCCGACGGACGAGGCCGCGGCGGCACCCGGAGGGCTGATCGTGCCGAGCGTGCCCGGCTCAGTCGCTTCCCAACTTGGGGACGCCGCCAGCCGTAGGACCGGCGCGACCGTCGTCCTCGACCCCAGCGGCCTGTTCGACCAGCAGGCGGCCGGAGCAGTCAGTGAAGACTGCGAGATCATACGAGTATCCGGTTGGGGTGAGCTTCGCTGCGCATGGGACCTCGGCGTGCGGCGGCAGCCCGGTGCGCCGCATCGCTTGGTCGTGGTGCGTTCCCTCGAGTTCACGACACCGACCGACCTGCCGTGGGACATCCAACACGAGGCCGCCGACGTCATACTCCTGCGCAGGCCCGTTGCTGTCGCCGGCCGACCCGCGTCGGAGGCGGCCGACACCGACCCGGAGAAACAACTCACGGTCCTGCTCACCGCCCAACCCGCGCTGCCTGACGACCTCGCGGGCTGGTTCGAGACGGCCTCGTGGTGGGGCCAGGTTCGAGCCGCCATCGCCGCCCAGCCGACCCCGCCACCGGGGGCCGAGGCGGCCTGGCAAATCTGGGCACGGCTCGACGATCACTTCCGAGCCTGGCTGCGCAACTCCTACGGCTCGTCGCTGCTCTCCTCAGCGCCCCACGTCGCGCTCCACCGCGTCGCCCCTCACCTCGCACGGCGCCTCGACGACGGAGCCAAGGTCCTCCTCGTCGTGATCGACGGCCTCGGCTTCGCCCAATGGCACCCCCTGCACCGGGCCGCCGGGCTAACCGTCCACCAAGCCGGCGCCGCCCTCGCGATGATCCCCACCCTCACCAGCATCTCCCGCCAGGCCATCTTCGCCGGAGCGCTGCCCCGCGACTTCGCCGCGACCCTCCGAACGACGAGCGCCGAGGAGCGCCTCTGGAGACGCTTCTGGAAGGCTCGCGGACTCCCCGACGGGGACATCTCCTACACCAGGACCCTCGGCCACGACGCCGAACAGCTCCCGGCCCTGCAGGGACGCGCCGCCGCGGTCGTCGTCAACGCCGTCGACGACATCCTCCACGGCGCCGACGTGCTCGCCGACCGCCAAGTCGCCGCCGGCGTCGACCTCTGGGCCCGCACCGGCTTCCTCACGAACCTCGTCGGCGCAGCCACCGCCGACGGCTACGAGACCTGGATCACCTCTGACCACGGCAATCTCCCCACCGTTTCCAGTCTCGTGCCTCGCGAGGGTCAAATCGTGGAGCAGACCGGCATCCGCGTCCGCGTCTACCCCAACGCCACGCTGCGCGCCCGAGCCGCCGACCACGGCGAAATCTGGGATCCGCCCTGCCTGCCCACCGCCGCCGACGCGGCCTACCACCCGCTCTTCGCCCCCGGTTGCACCGGCTACCACACCGGCCCCAACCGCGTCAGCCACGGCGGCATCTCCCTCGACGAGGTAATCGTCCCGGTCGCTCGGGTGTCCGAATGAGCCCCCGAGCGCCCGATCCCGGCTCCCCCCGCCCCCTCGACCGCGCTCTGAGCCTGCCCCTGCTCGAGACCGTCTACCGGATCGCAGCGCTGGACGTCAGCCCTGAGCAGCGATCACGGCAGCTCACAATCGCTCTCCGGGAACACACCACCGACGCCGACGCCGAGACCCGCCTGAAGTGGGCCGTCTCTCGCATCTGGATCAACCCGCCGGAGCCGGCCGCGGAGATGATCCGCTGGGCCATCGACCGCCCCGAACACTTCCCCGACCGGCGCGCCATGCACACCGGCGCCCTCCTCGCCACCATCCCGTTTGTCGGAATCGCCCTCGCCCACCTCGGCCGCTCGTTCGCCCACGACCAGATCCTCACCGTCCCCGGCCTCCGCCGCCGCCTCGTCGCGCGCTGGGGCGACACCTCCACCGTCCGCGGCGCAGTCGGTAAGACCGTCACCACCCTCCGCCGCCTCGAAATCGTCACCGGCGGAGGTCCAACCCCCATCACCTGCCAACCCGCCCTCGCCGTCACGCCCCTCGCCGCCACCTGGCTAGTCCACGCCCTCCTCCTCCACCGCCAAGCCACCTCGATCGACACCCGCGACGCCGCCGGCGCCCCCGAACTCTTCTGGGCCGCCCCCACCACGCCCGACCCCACCTACCCCCACCTCGAACAACACACCGAAGCCACCAACCGCCGCATCTGGGCGGATGGGAGCAGGCCCCTCTCTTCCGATCTCCGCACCGGCCGGCGCCGGCTGTGATACTCACTGTCACGTGGGCGCTGTACCGTTGTGGCCAAGCGCAATCGCGGCCAGCCGATGGAGACGTGCCATGTCCGATACCATGCCATTTCTCTCCGAAGAAAGTGCGGCCGATCAGTCATTGCCTTCCCGCGTCGCCACAGCACGTAAACTCCGGGAGGAAGCTGCCGCTCAAGTCGAACAGCGCTATGTCGATGTCAGGCAGCGCGAGGGTGAGTGGCGTTCTCGTGACTGTCCCGAGTTTGAGATGGTGCGGCTGAGTGTTCTCTGAGAATATGTCGCCGGTCACCGCAAAGGACATCCCGGTGCAGTCGTCCTTGCCAACCAACCTGCCGGATTCATTCGCGAATGTGACGCTATCCGTCCTGACAAGACCCTGGACTGGCAGTCACCCCCCTCAAACACCACCAACCTCGAAGTCCCTTGAGAGCACGTCGATTTAGAGCGCTCGCCGGACTCTCCCCGACGCGCAGATCGACCCTCATTCTTGAGGGCCTCAAGATGATCGCTTCCCAGGTGAATTCCCTTGAGGAAGACGTTCAGTCGATCAAGAATATCAGAGTCCATCGAGCGCACAGTCTCCTGCGATCAGTCGCTCGAGAGGAGGCTGGGAAGTTCTTGGTTCTGCTTGATCTGTATCGATGTCCCGCGGCAGACCAATCGCTCCGCTCACGCCAGTACAGCCGAGCGGGTAGTCATCTCGCGAAGTTAATCTACGCTGAAGCAACTGATGCACGAATTGCGACTCAGGGAGAGCTGTTACGTCTTGTCAAATTCTGTCGGCAAGGGCTATATCTTGACGGACCGAATGACTACGACCTAATCTTTCGAAATCAACCTCTCCAGGATAGAGACTCTGTGCTATATGTCGATCTCCTAGAAGTTGAAAACAATATGCAACAGGAACTGATATGGTGGCAACCCTATCTTGATTCCGCGTTTGACCCGCCGCTATCGGACGTGGACTCCCCACACATTTGGCGTCCCTCCACCCCGCAGTCGATTAGGCTAGTCCGCGAGATCAATGCTTCCGGGTTGCTCACAGAGACCGGACTAGCAGCTCTAACGGAGGCTTGGGACGGCTTTGATCCTGGGGCAGATTCACATTGCACCGACTGGCAAATCCGGACAGGTAGGGCATTTGAGATAGCCGGTCTAACGACAGCTAACAGAGCAATCAAGGAGATCGCTGATCTCTGGCCAATGCCACTCGTTGCGATTGACCTTAGCGAGATTCAAATCAAGTTAGAGGATCTCATTGAGGAGCGCGAGCGACGTTTCGCTGTAGACCTGTACGGAGACTATGTGATCTGACGTCCAGCGGAGGCGACTACTGGTAGCCCAAGCAGTGCTCAATTCGAGAGTGAGTGCCTGCCATGGATATCTTAGTTGGTGGACTTGTTCGGCATCAGATCGTGTGGGCCGATGAACCCAATATGGACTTTCTTGGTGATTCCCATGGTATCGTCATGAAAGTATATCCGTGGAATTGTCGTTCCACCTCCCTGGACCGTCTTGAGATGGGCGACCATCTCGATTTGGCCACTAGGGTCAATCCGAAGCTCAACAGGGAGCATTCGACAAGATCGAAGGCGCTCATTATTCCGTACCCACTCGCTCTCGGTCGTAGCAACAAACTTCAAAGGCAGTGCATAGTCGCTTCCTGATCTCTCGCACCATTCTTTGAAGGAACCGTTGAATCCACCAACTTTGTCACTAGAGTACTTGTCCAATGCTTGGAGGTGTCGATAGATTCTCCGAGCCCAGAGTTCCGAATCTGCAGATCCGTCAAGACGCACGATCTCGCGAGGTGCATTTGGATGAATCACGATATTGGTGAGCGACTTAGCCGAGTCGATCGCTGCCTGACAGGACATCAGGTCAGTATCGTCCCCAACAGTTTGCTCGATAGCCTCGGGAGAATCACCTTTTGCTCGGAGTTCTCTTCGGAGTACGTCTAGCCTGCGTCGCGCTCGATCCGCCTCTCGCTCGCTGTCGACTGCCTCCTCGTATGCAATATCGCGCTCAAGCTGTAGAATCTCCTTCTCCTCTTGTAGCACCTGTATGGCGTCGCGAAGCTGATCTTGTTCTGCATTACGCTGGTTGAGTCTGACCTCTACATCCTCTGCGAGTTCTTGCCAGTCATGGCGTTGACGATCAAGCAAGCCCCGTATCTGTGATCGATACACTTCCGGGGGTCGCCTGGCTGCCATGCGAGGGAGAATCTGGCGCACCACGACGTTCGCTGCTGCATGAGCGTCAACAGACAAGTTACGAGCTGTCGTATAGCGATGTCTCCAAGGCTGCGGATCGTCGGGATCGATCCCCGGCAAGTACACGCGGACTGCTCCCTCGAAGACCGACAGCGACAGTGGCTTCATAGCGTCATTGAAGACCGATTCGGACTCGATAGTGAGCATCCGAACGTCTGCACATCCGGCGAGACGACTCGCAGCCTTCTTTGCTCGCTCTGAGTATGCCGTGGGAAGAATGCGCTGGTCAACCGAATACACCACAATAGGAACGAGTCGGTCGGGTTGAAGAATCCAGCCTACCAAGTCGTCCACATCGCTTCGCTTTACCAGCGACGGACTTGGCCCAAGGCGTCCTTGGTCTCTCTCAGCGCGCCGCTGCCTGAGGAGCGAGCGAACCAATCTCGGAGCAGCCATGTCGGGAGGGCGGGCGAACGCCGCATCCGAAACCCATTCGACATCAACCCAGACCCAACCAAGTGCACCGTGCATCATCCAGTGAACTGTCGTCATCCAGCGCTCCGCGCCCTCTTCTACGGGGCGCTCCTCAACCAGGCGAATGCGAAGTGCTCGGATATCTCCGTCGGATGCGTGGTCGACAACGACTTCATTCGCACCGGCGTTATCGATACCCTCATGCGGAACCGAGAAACTGATGCCTTTTGATGTGATCCACTCCTGAAATAGCGGTCTCGCGCTATCGATCAGGTCAGGCCTATTGTCGCTCCAGATCGCTCTGTATTGTAATGACACTCCGTGCTCCTCAGTACGGTGACGGATAACTGAATTGTTCGAGCGTATCGGTCCGGCGCTGGTGGCAGGTCGCTGCCGCCAGACGGGTCCAGTCGCATGTGTGTGCCGCAGCGGACCTCAACGGAGAGTTCACGCCCGACGTGATCGCTGACGGCTTCTGTGCCCACGGCCACCCCGCGCCATCGTCGGGGTGTGCGTCCACGCGGTGACCGTCGTGCACTTCCTGAGGGTGGGTATCGGCCCGGGCCCGCGGCGGTCCGAGGAGATCGCTACCGATCTCGACAAGGTGCTGCGATGGCTGTAGCGCCCCGCGGCGCCCGCGACTCCGCCGGTATTGCGCAGGCTCAGGTGTGCCCCGGCTTTTGCGCGGTCAACTTGCTTGACTCCGGGTGGTGATGTCGCGTGATGGAGTTGGCCTATCTCGGATCTGAGCCAGTGATGCGTTAAGCCTGGCTCGGGGGGTGCGGCGAGGCGTAGGAGATGTACATGAGCAAGCAGGCGACGTGGAAGAAGACGAGGAATTGGTATCTCGGCGCTTCCGGGTCGAGACCGTGAGCGGCGCGGTTGCGTAGGTTCAGCGACCTGGGGTCGACGAGGGCTGCTTGTAGGTATCTCGTTCGGGCCGGCCCCAGCCGGGGGCTGAGGTCGTTGAGGAGCGAACTCAAGGACCTCACTCGCCCGTCGGTTCGTGTGACACTGATCTCGAGTTGGCGGCAGACGCCTCGCACGAGGGGCTCCACGGCGTCGGCGATCACAGAACCCGCTGCGATGTCGTCTTCGCGAGTCCAGTGTCCGAGCGCGTTCGCGATCCGGTCAGCCTGGTCTCGTGACACCTCCGGCGCTGCGGCGAAGCAATCACGCAGCGCAGGGCGTAGATCTGGCCCGTACCGGTCGCGCAGCGCTTGCAAGAAGTGCCTAGCGGTCCAGTCGGCGAAAAGCATGATCGCCATCGCGTCGTACTGGCCCAGTTCGTCCTCGATGCGATCCTGGTGGCCTGCTGGTTTGCGGGCGAAGCCGCCTTCGGGGCCGGACTCGAATCTCGTTGTCAACGAGAGGAACAGATGCTCGCTCGCCAACTTGGTCATGAATTCCCGGCTTTGTTCGGGATCGCCTGTGGGCACGATCTGAGCGAACCTCACCAGAGCCGACAGCAGATCGTCATCGCCGACTATCCGGGCTACTTCTGCGTGGAGCTCGGCGGTATCGACCTCGATTGTTGCCTCGACCGTGTGCCGTTCACCTGTCGTGTCGGTGCGCTCGATCATGGTTGTCAGCCGTCTCTCGTGTTGAGTCAGACCTGCAGCGGTGGCGACTTGGCGGGCTGTGTCAAGGTGCGCGACACGCAGCAGTCCGGTACAAGCCTCAGCGGCGGCTTCGTGAACAGCGATCTGCTCAAGACGGAGCCTCTCGATCTCATCGCGGTCGCAGGACTCGCCGATCGCGATCTCGAGCAGATCGGACTTGCGTCGCGGATCCGAGCCATATTTGGAGAGAGCGTCCTTGAGCAATTCCGAGAACGGCCAACCGCTGGCGGCGAGGGTTTGGAGCGCCCGTGCGAAGACGCCGTACAGATTGATGTCTGCGCTGAGGGTGCGCCGGGCGAGCCGCTCCAACGCCACAAGCGGCTCGCGTCGCAGATCGCTGCGGTTCGCCTCGTCGCAAATCGCGACCGCTCGCCCCAGACCACCGTCGATCTCCACGATCTCTGCGTCAGTGTCTGCCAACTGCACGTACGCCTCGACCGCGGTCTGGAACCAGCGGCGAGTCGGCTGGTAGCGACGCACCCAGAGCAAGTCCGCCAGCCGAGCCCGAATCAGCGGATGAAGCGACACGTCGGCGGCCAACTCAGCCCAAGCGCCGAGAACGTCGTCATCGACGTCGCCCAACGGGCGCGGGTAAACCCGCACAGTGCCCGACGGGTCATCGGGCATTGTCATCATCGGTGCGAACGGGCCGTCGACACCGATATCCCCGCGTCCGGGACTCGTCAAGCAGTACGCACATCCATCGACCAGCGCGCGCAACCTCGCATCCTGAGGATCTTCCCGCGCCAACTCGTTCAGTTGACTGTGAACAGTGGTCATAGTGAAGCGCCCGCGCGTGGCAGCGATTGCCGCCCTCGCCTCTTCGACAATCTGGGCGTAGCGGCTGCTCACCGGTTGCTGGTGCGGTGCCGCCGCCGAGAGTGTCATCGCGCTGCCCTAATCGTCGCCTTCCCTACAGCGGTCATGCACAGAAGCGCCATCTGCACGCTGGACTAGCTGAGCCTACGAGCGTACCGAGATCGCCCTACTGCGGGCCCCTGGACCACCGGCCCGTCGCCGCTGCTGTCGGAGCACATGAGACCGGCAGTCGTCGGATCGAGTCGACGACCCTGAGCAGGGTGGTGGTATCGGCGCCACCACGTCGGACCCTGATACGGGGAGCAGGACTCTGTCATACCGGTGGACTGAACTGGCGCAATACGCTTCGGCAGACTTCAATGGCGTAACGACGCAGTGGCAGGCCCGCGGGCCACGCGAGAGGATGCGGCTATGGGTACTCGACTCGTTCTCCGGCTGGCTGGGGAGAACGCGCGGTGGGGCGGGGTGTACGTGTCCGATATCGTGCGCCTGCTCGATGGCATGGATCGTGTCGTCGGCCGCACCGCGTCTCAGTTGGCTGGTCGAGCGCCTGGGATATCGGGGCCGCTCCCGCAGTCGATCGCCAAGGCCACGAGGCTTCGGTTGAGTTCCATCTCCGAGGGGAGCCTGGTCGTCGAGGTCGACGTCCCCGACGCGCCGGCTGATGGGCCACAGTTGGAGTTGGACGACGCCCGACTCGGGGAGTCTGCGGTTCGCACGGCTCTCGGCGTGCTTGCGGGCTCCGAAATCGGCTTCCCCGAGACAGTCGCTGCATGGAGTCGGCTGGCCGACGACCTGAGCATCGGCGAGCGTTACGACGCTCTCACCTGCGCGCTTCGCTCCGATTCGCCAAGGGAAGCTGTGCTCGACGCGCCTGCACGGAGGAGGCTCGCGGTCGCGGCGCGGGAGCGCTCGACCGACGACAAGGCCGGCGAGCTGACAGGAGTTCTGTACGAGGCCAACTTCGAGCAGTGCACAGCCCACTTGCGCACAGCCGTCGGTGACGCCGTGCGCGTTCGCTTCGACGGTGAGCAGGCCAGCGAGATCAAGGAGGCACTTCGCGAGAACTCGCGACTCGAAGGCCAGATCAAGTACACCGATGACACAGCAGACGTCGTCTCCATGGATTCGATCGAAATAGTTCAGCCGCAGCGGCTCGCGCTCGGCCCGGCGATCGGTGACTTCTGGCCCACGCGGTCGCTTGCCGAATTGGCCGAGGAACAGGGCGTCGATGTCGTCGTCGACGTCGAGACACTCCAAGACGAGTCCATCAGCGACGAGGAAGCCGAGGCGTTCATCAGGGCGCTCGGTCTGTGAACGGTGCCCTCGGAGGGACTCCTCGTAGACACCGATGTGTTCTCCTTCGTCGCGTGGGGACGGCCGCAGGGGAAAGCCTTCATCCCCATCCTTCGAGACAGGCTCCTGGCAGTCTCGTTCGCGACGGTCGGGGAGTTGTACGTCGGTGCGGTGAACGCGGGGTGGGGCGAGCAGCGAATCCTAGCGCTCGAGTCGATTCTGAAGCGTTACGCCGTGATCCCGGGAACCTACGCCGTCGCCCGAGCCTACGGCGACATCAAGGCGGCCTTCAGGGACCAGGTCGAGGAGTGTGACATGTGGATCGCCGCGACTGCGATCGCGCACGAACTGCCCGTTGTCACCAACAATCTGCGTCACTTCGAGCCGATGGACGATCTCTTCGGTTTCGGCCTACTCCATCCAGAGCGCACGTAGCCCATCTGAGAGTGAAGGTCGGCCTGTTCTCGTGCGTCGGCTGCGAGACGACCTGCGGCGCTAGCTGGCACTGGAACCGATCGACGGCTGGCCAGCCGCGATCGGACGCCTTACAGGCACAGGTTGACCCGATCTGAGAAAATATCTATTAGTATACTGTAATATACTGATATTCAGCGGCCCGTTCTCTCGTGGCCTGAACGCTCAGGACCGCCGGCCTCGGGACTATCCGGCGAGAGTCGAAAGAGTGCTGGGAAGGGCGGCCCCGGAGGGCGACTCTCCCCTGTTAGAAGGCGGACATGTGTCCTGCAATTGAGGATAATAGAGAAGGCGCTCCGAATGTGACCGACTCGTCCATGACGCACTGGCCACGGGGCGCAGCGACCCGCTGCCCCTGATCGCCCGGGCCCGAACCGCACTGGACCACTGCGGAGAGGAGGGCGGCGCCAAACCCTGGGATCTCCTCGGACACTGACGAGCCTAGGCACGGGCGCGGATGGCAGATAGCGGAAGCCGTTCAACCTGGCGCGGGTACTGCTGACGACTGACCTCGCGGGCGTGCAGCACGCCGGATACCTCAACTCCTACCGTATGACGGGCGGCTCCGTAGAGTGCATCGCATGACCGGGCACGGCGAGCGTCGCCTCTACGCCGCGTGGCGCCGGCCGGAGCGGCTGATCGGCCCTGTCGGGATGCTCACCCGTCGCATCGTGGACTCGCGGGAGTCGTACCGGTTCGTCTACCTCAAAGTGGTAGAGCAACTCGATGGCTTCGACCACCTGCCCGGGCTTGCGGACCTGCACCGGATCTATGAGAGCGACCACCTGTTCCCCGTGTTCCGCAACCGGCAGATGCCGCGGCGCCGACCGGACTACGGCGACTACCTCGCCAGGCTCGACCTCGACATCGACACCGATCCCTTCGAGGTGATGGCCCGCAGCGAGGGCCGCCGGATGACCGACCGCATTGAGGTGTTCGCCCACCCGGACAGGACCGCCGATGGCACACTCACCACGCTGTTCTTCGCACGCGGCATCCGCCACATCGACAGGGCGGATGCAGCGGTCGCCGAAGTCGCAGCAGGTGACACCCTGGACCTGGTCGACGAACCCGACAATCCCGTCAACCCCAGAGCCGTGCTGCTGAACTCCCGCACCGGAGGTCGAGTCGGCTGGGTGCCGGACTACCTGGTCACGACGATCCACGAACTGCGCGAGTACGCCGACGCCGAGGTCCGCATCGTCGCCGAGCACGTCAACGGACCGAATGCAGCACCACACATGCGGCTGCTCTGCAGACTGCACGCGCCATGGCCCGACGGCTACGAACCGCTCTCGGCGCCGGAGTTCCAACCCATCGCGACCTGACAGTTCCCGGAACCTCTGACCCGTCGAGTAGGCAGGCCCGATTGCAATCCGTGCATCGAATGACTTGCAGAAGGCACATTGGACTATTGCAGAAGATGCATCAGATGACTTGCAGAAGATGCACTGGACAATTGCGGACGGTGCATTGGTGGTCTGTCGGCAGCCCTGCCCCGGCGAACGGGCACCGAGGCGACTGTGACGCCCGGAATAGACGCCCTCCTTGGGGAACGGGCCGCGAAAGAGCCCGGTGGGGCACGGGCTGTCGAGTGGTGGGGTGAACTAGGGTCGCTGTGAGCGGGTGAGGATCGGAGGGCACTGTGGCTGATCTGGTGGCGGCGGAGTTGCGCCGCAGCATCGTGGTGACGATGAAGCGCCTGTCGGCGTCGTCGCTCATGCCCGCGTCACAGGGAAATCTGAGTGCGCGCGACGGCGACACGGGCAACGTGGTGATCACGCCGCACGCCTATCCCTACGAGGACATGACGCCCGACGATCTGGTGGTGCTCGCTGCGGACGGGACGCAGATCGGCGGTCGCCTCGACCCTTCCTACGACGCGCTCCTGCACCTCGGCGTCTACGCGGCGCGTCCGGAGGTGTTCTCGGTGCTGCACACCGAGCCGCCGTACGTCAACGCCTTCGGCGCCCTGGGCCGGGACATCCTGCCGATCACCACGACCGGTTTGAAGTCGGCCAACGGCAGCATCCCGATCATGCCGTTCCGTCACCGCCGGAACGAGGCCTTCGTTGTGGAGATGCTGGAGGTCATGGGCGACCGGCACGGGGTGGTTTGGCAGAACCACGGCCTGTTGGTGGTGGCCGACACCGTGGAGAATGCCGCCGAGCGCACCATTGGAATCGAGTTCAACGCGCAGGTCATGCATCTCGCCGTGCGGGTCGGCGAGCCCCAGACGCTCGAGCGCGTCGGCGCCGACATGATCGTGGCCTGAGGGGATGAACGGCCCGGTTCCAAAGGGCACTCCCCGCAACGGATGACCCTCACCGGCGTCGCCGCGGGTTCGGGCGCCGGCGAGCCAGCCGCCGTGACCCGTCGAAGGGCAGCGAGCCCGTGACACTCCTCGGCGTCGACGTCGGCACGACCGGGTGCAAGGCCGCCGTGGTCGGACTCGAGGGGTCGGTTCGGGCGACCGCGTACCGCGAGTACCCCCTGGCGACGCCGCGGCCGGGATGGGCCGAACTGGACCCCGACGGCGTCTGGGACGCAGTCTGCGAGTCCATCCGGGAGGTCACCGCAGCCGTGGCCGAACCGCCGCGGGCTCTGGCGTTCGCCACCCTCGGCGAGGCGGTGACGCCCATCGACGCGTCCGGCGCCGCGCTGGCTCCGACGATCGTCTCCTTCGACGGCCGGGCCGGAGCCTGTTACGAGGAGATGGTCGCCGCCGTCGGTGCGGAGCGGCTCACCGCCGTGTGTGGCATGGCGCCCCGGCCGCACTACTCGGTCGCCAAATGGCGCTGGATCGCCCGGGAGATGCCCGAGACGTACCGCCGCGCCGCCACCCTCGCCTGCTTCGGTGATCTCTGCGCCGTCCGACTGGGGCTTCCACCGGTCATCGATCACACGATGGCGACGCGGACGCTCGCCTTCGATGCCGCCGGAGCGTGCTGGTCGCCGGAGATTCTCGAAGCGGCAGGAGTCGACGTCGAGAAGCTCCCTACGCCGGCGCCCAGCGGGACAGTCGTCGGTGCCGTCGCGGCACCGCAGGCCCGCGATCTGGGCCTCGCAGAAGGCGCAGTACTCGTCGCGGGCGGGCTGGACCAGGTCTGTGCCGCCCACGGCGTCGGCATCGGGGCCGTGCCGGATGGGGCGGCGATGCTGTCGCTGGGAACGGTCGTTGTCCTCGCCGGGGTGGTCGATGCGAGTGGCAGGTCGACGGATGCGGTGCCGACCGTGCCGTACACGATGCCGGGGACACGGCTGGCAATCGCCGGGAGTCCCGCCGGAGGTGCCGTCCTGCGTTGGTACCGCGATCAGTTCGGTGCGGCGGAGGCTGCCGAGACGGGAACCACGGGATCTGATATCGAAGGAGCCTCGTACGATCAGATCATCTCGGCTGCAGCCGGTATCGAGACCGACATGATCGCCCTGCCGCACTTCGCCGGCTCGCGCACGGCCTTTGCCGACCCGCAGTCGACAGCGGCGCTTGCCGGCCTGACGTTCGCCAGCGAGCGGCGACACGTCGTCCGTGCCCTGCTGGAGGGAGTCGCACTGGAGGCCGCCGTGATGGCTGAGCGGCTGGCCGAGACCGGCGTCTCTGTGTCGAGTTGGCGGGCGACCGGTGGCGGGTCGCGCTCGCCGACCTGGATGCAGATCTTTGCCGACGTGCTGGAACGGCCGGTGGAATCCACCGCGAGCGCCGAGGCGGCGGCGATCGGGGCGGCCCGTATCGCGCGGGCGGCTACCGGCGACGGCGGCGGGAACCTCCCCGGCCCGCCGGTCGTGACGCGCTGCGAGCCCGACGGGTACCGCCGCCAACAGTACCGTTCGAAGCTGGAGCGCTACCGGGGCCTCTACCACGCTCTGGCCGGGCTGCGCTGAAGGGGCGTGGGTTGGCACGTGGGAGGCTGCTTGAGAATCCTGCGAATCCCCCGACGTCATTCCGGCGGAGGCCGGAATCCAGCGGCGGCAGCGTCGCTCGAGCGTGCCGTGCGTTGCCGGACACTCACCCCGAAGTGGAGGGCGAGAGACCTATGAGCAAACTGCGGCTCGGCGTGATCGGAGCCGGTGCCTGGAGCGTGGCGTCGCACCTGCCCCGCCTCCAGCACCACCGTGACGTGGTGGACTTCGTGGCGGTCAACCGGCGTGATCCGGTGATGGCCGAGAGCGTGCGCTCGCGCTTCGGGTTCGCCTCGGCGCACACCGACTACACCGGTGTGCTGGACACCGAGCCCGACATCGTGGTCGTGGCCAGCCCCGTGCGCTGGCACCACGAGCAGGCCAAGGCCGCCCTGGAGGCGGGCGCACACGTGCTTGTGGAGAAGCCGTTCACGCTGCATCCCGACGAGGCCCGCGACCTGGTGGCGACCGCCGCAGCGGTGGACCGCCACCTGCTCGTCGCCCTCGGCTGGCACTACAAGGACATCGTCATCAGAGCCAAGGAGTTGATGGACCGCGACGGGGGAGTCGGCGAGATCGAGCACGTCTCGATCGTGATGTCCTCCACCACGCGCGAGGCGCTCGTTGGCCGGCAGCCCTCCTTCGCCGCCGACCAGACCGCCGGGGAGATCGTCAGCACCGAGCAGGTTCCCGAGTTGACGCCTCGGCCCGAAACGCTGACCGACCCGGCAATCTCCGGCGGCGGCTACGCCCAGGCGCAGCTCAGCCATGCGCTCGGCCTGGGGCTCTGGCTCACCGGGCTGCGGGGCGCCGAGGTGTTCGCCATGATGTCGTCACCGCAGGACACCGCTGTGGAGTTCCACGACAGCCTCTCGGTCCGCTTCACGAGCGGTGCCATTGGCAGCGTCTCGGGCGCCTCGGCCCACTTGGCGGTCAGCGCCGGCAAGCACTATCTGGTCGTGCAGGTCATCGGATCCGAGGGCCAGCTCACGGTTGATCTGCATCGCGAGCTGCTGACCCGCTACCGCGTCGACCAGGGTGACGTGACGGTTCCGCTTGCCGCCGATGCCGGGGCGTACGACTGTGCCGGGCCAATCGACGCCCTGGTCGCGCTGGCCGGCGGGGAGGGCGTGGAGAACAACTCGCCCGGAGAACTCGGTGTCCGCACGGTGGAGGTTATCGAGGCCGCCTACCGCAGCGCCCGCAGCGGTCGCGTGGAGGCCGTCGCCTGAGCGCCGCGGCCTGCGGCCGGTGCCACTAGCGCCGGATTGGCCCGTTTCGTACAGTTGGGGCACCGCCCGGATCAGCCGGGTGCAAAAATCATGGGGGAGTCTCGTGAAGAAACTGTCGGGCCTTTTGGCCCTCACCTTGGCCGTCGTCCTGATTGCGGCCTCCTGCGGAGGCGATGACGACGAGAAGACGGTCGGTTTCGCCAACATCCTGCGGACAGGTTGCGAGTTCTGCAACGACGTCGAGAACGGCGTCACCGCCGAGACCGCGGATGCAGGTTGGGAGCTCTACGCCCTCGACCACGACCTGGACGCCAACAAGATGCTCGCCAACGCGGACGCCATGATCACCCGCGAGGTGGACGTCTACCTGAACTTCGACGGCGGCATCACCAACTACGAGGCCACGCTGGAGAAGATGGCCGAGGCGGAGATCCCGATGATCTTCATCGACGGGCCGATCCCCGAGCCGGCCGACGACGTGTACTGGTTCGGCGCGCACGGCCAGTCGGCGGGCCAGCAGATGGGCGAGTACGCCCTCGACTACATCAACAACAACTGGGGCGGCAACGTCGACGGCATCTTCGGCATCTACCAGAGCACCTGGCCCGACGAGACCAAGGCGCGCATGGTCGTGGCCATGGATGTGATCTCCCAGCAGTTCCCGGAGTGGACGATGGACACGATCACCCTCAACGACGTCGTGCTGGAGGGCTCGGAGACGCAGGCCGCCGCGGCCGCGTACCTGAACGCCAACCCCGACGCCAAGAATCTGCTGTTCATCGCCACCACCAACGACCTCGCGGGTGTGGCCGTGGTGGCGGCCATGGAGCAGCTCGGACGCCTCGACGCCGGTGTGGTGCTGTCCAACGGCGGCGCCTCGGACGCGCTGGCGGAGATCCGCGACCCGGACTCGCCGTTCATCATGTCGATCGGCTACTTCCCCGACCGCTACGGCGAATTCCTGCGTCCGATCATCGCGACGATCCTCGATGGCGACACGCCCGCCCAGCGGGTGAACCACGTCACCCACGTCCCCATCGACGCCAGCAACATCGACGAGTGGTACCCCGAGGGCTGAGCCTCCTCTGAGTCCCCAGACCGGGTGCGTCCGCGCCATCGCGGGCAGGCGGACGCACCCGGAGCCTCCCGGCGAGCGCACGACCCCGCCTCGGTTACTGTCGTCGCGGGACCGCGGGCGGGCCTTCGGGCACCCCGCCGGAAGCGACGAGGTTGATCCGCATGAATGGAATGACGCGGTGAGGGGCGCCGGGCGCCCGCGTGGCCCCGCCATGGGGCTCATCGTCCGGATGTTCACCGCCTCGCGCGGTCGGCCGGACGAGACCAAGCCCGATCACGCCGGTCCGGCCTGGATGAACCCGGTCTCCACGCGGGCCGAGTTCGAGGCCCGTCTCGACATCGCCGCGGAGATCGGGGCGAGGGGTATCGAAGTCACCCAGGCGGGGCAGCCGTCGGGTGTGCGGCACCTGCTCGAGAGCCCCCGCAGCCGGGCGATGTTCATTGACGCCTTCGCCGGCCGGGGCCTGGAGATCTCCGCCCTCAACTGCGCCGGCATGCCGCTGCATCCGCTTCGCGGTCCCGAGCACCGCCGGCTCATCGAAGACACGTTCCGGCTCGCCGAACTCCTCGGCGTGGAGAAGATCGTGACGATGTCGGGCACGACCGGCGACGGCGGCGGTGCATCCACCGTGAACTGGGTGTTCTATCCGTGGCCCGACGACAGCGTGGCTCTCCTGGAACGCCAGTGGTCCGAGGGAATCGCCCTCTGGGCGGACCTGGCGGGACTCGCCGAGCGTTGCGGCGTCCGCCGCATCGCCTTCGAACTGCACCCGATCCATCTCGTGTACAACGTGCCCACGCTGCTGCGAATGCGGGAGGCGGTCGGTCCCATCATCGGTGCCAATGTCGACCCCAGCCACCTGTTCTGGCAGCAGATGGACCCGGTGCGGGTCGTCGAAGCCCTCGGCGCGGCGTCCATCACGTGCAACTCAAGGACACCGAGATGGTGCCCGAAGAACTCGCCCTCGCCGGCGTTCTGGACCAGCGCCCGTTCAGCGATCCCTCGGCGCGCGCCTGGCGCTACCGCACGATCGGACGGGCCCACGACGCCGCCTTCTGGGGGGCACTCGTGGACGCCCTGGCGTCGGTCGGCTACGACGGGTACGTCAGCATCGAGAACGAGGACCCCTACCAGACCTACGAGGAGGGCGTGCGCGAGGCGGGGCGCTTCCTTGCCCCGATCCTGGCCGGCGCCGCGGCGGACTGAGGCGGCCATGGCACCGCAGATCGACCTGAGTTCGGACATCCCCCCGGTCGACCTGGGTCCCGTGGCGGCCCTGGATCTCGTGCCGCCGCCGTTGCGGCAGGAGATTCCCCGCGACCTCCGGATCGGCCTCGTGGGGGCCGGTCGCATCGTGCACAGCGGCGTGATGCCCGCCTACCGCGCCGCCGGGCTCCAACCCGTTGCCGCCTGCGACCCCGACCCTGTGGCCGCCAGGGCGATCCGCGACAGATGGGGCGTGGAGCACATCTTCGACGACTACCGGTCGATGATCGACGCCGTCGACCTGGACCTGCTCGACATCAACATCCGCTGGGACGTGGGGCTCTCACCCTTGCGCGTCGAGGTGGTGGCCGAGGCCGCCAGGCGCGGCATCGGTGTCATCCTCGCCAAGCCTGTTGCCGAGACGTGGCAGCAGTGCCAGGACATCGTCGGGCATGCACGTGAGGGCGGCATCACGTTCGGGGTGGACTTCAACACCCGCTACGCCCCGGCCTTCTACGGCTGCCGCGCCCTTATCCTGGCCGGCTCGCTGGGGCCACTCATCTCGGCGGGGATCAACTACCACTCGGGCATCGGACGCCAGCACACCAACGCCTTCGACGCCGTGCACGACGTGTGCATCCACGCGGTGGACGTGCTCCAGTCGTGGTTCGGTGAGGCGCCCGAGGAGGTCTACGGCAACTGGTCGCGGCGGGTGGACGGCGTGGGCTCGGTGCTCTCGGGCGTCTTCAGCTTCGCCGGCGGCGCCAACGCCACGCTCCTGTACGACTTCGCCACCCGTCACCGGCGGCGTTTCGAGATGTTCGCCGTGGGCGAGCGGGCGGGTGTCGACGGCATCCAGGATCAGGAGCTTCCCGGTCCGGCCCGGCTGGTGCGGGCCGAGTTGCGCTACGGGCCCCACGAGCCGCGGGGCTCCGCGCTGGAGTTGCCGCTGCAGTACACGCTGTCGCCGGACTCGTATCTGGCGACGCGCGCCGACGTGCTGCAGTGCATCGCCGGTGGCGGCGAGCCCTGGGCCAGCGGCACGGACATCCTGCGCAGCATGAGCACGCTGTTCGCGCTCAAGGAGTCGATTCGCAGCGGGCAGCCGGTGCGACCGTCGCTCGACCCGGAGGAATCATGAGCACCGATCCCGTCGGCGTTCGCCGCCTGGCGGTGGAGCACCTCGACCGGGCCGCCTTCGAGCCCTTCGGGGCGGTCATCGCGCCCGAGACGGCCGACTCTCCGAACCTCAACAGGGCAGCCAACAACCTGGGCTACCTCTGGGTCCAGAAGGAGTTGGAGTTCCCCGGCAGGGCGTACATGTGCTCGCTGCGGTACTACTACCGCGGCAACCGCTGCGAGTTCGTCCAGAAGCACCCGGCGAGCACCATCACGCTCATCACGCTCGGCATGCATCCGGCCGCCCTCGTGGTCGTGCCCGACGTCGACGGCCGTCCCGACGTCGACGCGGCCCGTGCGTTCCTGGTCAGCGGCGGGACCGGGGTGGTGATAAATCGCGGCACCTGGGTGCGCTATGCCTACCCGCTCGGCGCCTACGCGGACTTCGCGTACGTCACCCAGCGGGTCGACCCTGCGACCGCCAACACCACCGACGACGTCGTGCGCGTCAACCTCGACAGCGAACTGGGATTCGTCTTCGACCTGGAGTTCGCCCCGCCGGCAGGTGACGGTTACGAGATCGGACCGAGCGGGGCGGTCGCTGCCGGCCCGCCCCACAACCCACCGGGAGAGTGATTCGAGTGAACGAACACGCAAACTCGAACGGCAACGGCTCGGAAGGCGCGCCGCTGCTGCAGCTGCGGGGGATATGCCGGAGCTTCGGCCACGTCCGGGCGGTGCACGAGGTGGACGTGGATCTGCACCGCAACGAGATCCTCGGGATCGTCGGCGACAACGGCGCCGGCAAGTCCACGCTCATGAAGATCATCGCCGGCACCGTGAGTCCCGACAGCGGCCGGATCCTGATGAACGGCGAGCCCGTCGAGATCGCCACCGCCCAGGACTCCCGCCGCCTCGGGATCGAGATGATCTACCAGGACCTGGCGCTCTTCGACAATCTGGACGTGGCCGCCAACGTCTTCATCGGGCGCGAGCCCACCCGGGGGATGCCGAGCCTGCTGGGCTTCCTGGAACGGCGCCGCATGCACCGCGAGGCCGCCGCCCTGCTGGAGCGGTTGAACATCATGATCGGGTCCACGAGGCTTCCGGTCGGCGTCCTCTCGGGCGGCCAGCGGCAGATGGTGGCCATCGCCCGGGCGGTTGCGTTCGAGGAGAACAACCACGTCCTGCTGATGGACGAGCCGTCTGCGGCGCTCGGGGCCACCGAGTCGGCCACGGTCACGGAGTTGATCCGGGACATCCGCCGCGACGGCCTGTCGATCATGATCATCAGCCACCGCATCCCCGAGGTCCTGGACCTCGCCGATCGGGTCATGGTCATGAAGCGTGGCGAGCACGTGGCGACAGTCGACGCACAGAGCACGTCGGTGGAGGAGTGCGTCAACCTCATCGTGGCCGGTGTACCGGGGGAGACCGGGCAGGCGTGACCGCCACCGCCACCCCGCCGGGCGCTCCGCTCGACAGCCGCGCCCAGGCGGCGGCGCGCGCCCGGCGCATCCTGCTGGGTCAGCACGTCCTGTTGCTGATCGCCCTCATCCTGCTGGGCACGTATTTCACCTCGCGCCTCGATTTCTTCCTCACCAGTCAGAACGTCCTTACGATCCTGCGGTTCAGCGCCGTCACCTTCATCGTGGCGACCGGTTTCACCCTCGTCCTGATCGGGGGTGGGCTCGACCTCTCCATCGGCTCGGGAATGGCGGTGGTGGGGGTCACCGCCGGGAAGCTCTTCCAGGCCGGCGTGCCGCTCGTGGCGGCGTTCCTGATCGGGGTGGTCGTGGGGATCGTCATCGGGTTCGTGAATGGGTTCATCGTGACCCGTTTCCGCATCAACCCGCTCATCGCAACCCTGGCGATGCTCTTCGTCCTCCTCGGTGTGGCGTTCATCATCACCGACGGGCGCTCGCAGCAGATCCGCGACGACGGGTTCCGCTTCGCCCGGGAGAACGTGGGCGGCGTTCCGGTGCCGGTGTTCTTCCTGATCGCCACCGCCGTGCTGTCGGTCGTCCTGCTGCACACCACCAAGGCGGGACGCCACCTGTTCGCCGTGGGCGGCAATCCCGACGCAGCCAGGCAGGCCGCCATGAACGTCGACCGGTTCCGCCTGGGGATGTACACCGTGGCCGGCCTCTACACGGGAATCGCCGGCGTCCTGCTGGCGTCGGACCTCGGTGCCATCGCCCCCAACTCGGCACGCAACTGGGAGCTCTACGTCGCCACGGCGGTCTTCCTGGGCGGCGCCAGCCTCACCGGGGGCCGGGGTTCGGTCGTCGGCACGTTCATCGGCGTGGTGTTCGTGAGCGCCCTCGACAACGGGCTCGTCCAGATGGCGGTGCGCCCCCAGATCGTCCTGATCGTCGTGGGTACCGCCATGATCCTGGCGGTGGCCTTCGACCAGCGACCCAAGGGCGGGTTCCGATGACCGCCGTCGTGCCGGAGCGTCCTGTGGCCGGGGCGTCGGGCTGGCCGCAGCGCCTGCGCGACCTGATGTTCTCCGGAAAGATGACGTGGGTCACGCTGGGCGCGGTCATCGTGGCGGAGTTCGTGGTCTTCAGCATCGCGGCGCCCCGTTTCCTGAGCACCACGAACCTGCTGAACACCGGCCGGGCAACCGCGGTGCTCATGATCGTGGCCACCGGCGCCACGTTCGGGCTCATATCCGGCGCCCTGGACATCTCGGTCGGCTCGGTCATGGCGCTGTCGGGCACGATCGGCACGCAGATCGTCATCGCCGGCTACCCGGCCTCCGTCGCCATCCTGGCCGCGGTCGGGTCGGGCGTCGGCGTGGGGCTCATCAACGGCTTCGTGGTGGTGAAGCTGCGGGTCAATCCTCTGGTGGCGACCCTGGGCATGCTCGGCATCGCCTTCGGATTGGCGTTCGTCGTGGACGGTGGAGCGGGCATCGCCGGCAACCTGCGCCAGACCACCGACGCGGCCTACGGGGTCATGAAGAACGACCTCGTGGGGATCCCGCTGCCGCTGGTCTTCGCCGTGCTGTTCGCCGCGGCCGGATGGGTGCTGCTCGCCAAGACCCGCTTCGGGCTCTACGCCTACGCCGTGGGAGGCAACGCCTCGGCGGGGCGCTCGGTGGCGCTCCCGGTGGACCGGCTGCGCATGATGTACCTCGTCTTCAGCGGCGCCTGCGCGGCGACGGGTGGCTGGGTGCTGTCGTCCACGCTGGGCGGTTCGGGCGCGGCCAGCGTGCCCGGCACCCTGGTTCTGACCGTCGTGACCGCTGTGATTCTGGGCGGGGTCGGCCTCCTGGGCGGCACCGGCACCATGGGCGGCACGATCCTCGGGGTGATCGTCCTGGGAGTGCTGGAGAACGGCATGACCCTGGCCGGTTGGCCGACCTTCTACCAGTACGTCGTGGAAGGCCTGCTGCTGATGCTGGCCGTAGGCTTGGACGCGGTGCGGACAGGGGGTTACCGCTGAACGCCGGCCAGGAGGGCACATCATGACCATGACCGCCACGCGGGCCCGGGACGACCAACCTGTGGGAGCCCCGTTGCGCATGTTCATCGGGGGCGAGTGGACCGAGGCGATCTCCGGTCGCACCTTCGACTCCTTCGACCCGTACACCGGCCAGCCCTGGGCGCAGGTGCCCGAGGCGGCCGCCGCCGATGTGGACCGCGCCGTCGCCGCAGCGCGCGTCGCATTCGATGAGGGGCCGTGGCCGCGGCTGGCGGGGGTCGAGCGCGCCCGGGTGATCCGGCGCCTGGCGCGGCTGATCGAGGAGAACGCCGAGGAACTCGGCGTCATCGAGGTGCGCGACAACGGGAAGCTGCTGCGGGAGATGGCGGGTCAGGCGGCGCTGCTGCCGGAGTTCTACGACTACTTCGCCGGTGCCGCCGACAAGATCGGCGGGGAAGTCCTGGACTCCGCCAAGACCAACTTCTTCGTCTACCAACTCTTCGAGCCCGTCGGGGTGGTGGGCGCCATCACGCCGTGGAACTCGCCGCTGCTGCTGACCGCCTTCAAGCTGGCGCCGGCGCTGGCCGCGGGTTGCAGCTTCGTCCACAAGCCGTCGGAGCACACGTCGGTCTCCGCGCTGCGCTTCGCGGAGATCGTGGCGGAAGCAGGCGTGCCCGACGGGGTCTACAACGTGGTCACCGGCGACGGCCCGAACGTCGGCGAACCGCTGGTGTCGCATCCCGGCGTCGACAAGGTTTCGTTCACCGGCTCGGTCGCCACGGGGATCCGCGTCTCGAAGGCGGCCGCGGAGCACCTGGCCCCGGTGACGCTGGAATTGGGCGGCAAGTCACCCAACATCGTGTTCGCCGACGCCGACCTCGAGGCCGCCGCCAACGGCGTCGTGGCGGGGATCTTCGCCGCCTGCGGGCAGACCTGCATCGCCGGCTCGCGCCTGCTCGTGGAGCGCCCGGTGCATGACGAGTTGGTGGACCGTGTCGTCGGCCGGGCACGGGAGATCATCCTCGGCAACCCGATGGATCCCGCCACCGAGATGGGGCCGCTGGCCTTCGCCGCCCACTGGGACAAGGTCATGGGCTACATCGACATCGGCACCGCCGAAGGGGCTGAACTGGCGACCGGCGGGCGCCGCCCCGAGCGCTTCGGGGACGGGCTGTTCGTCGAGCCCACGGTCTTCTGCGGCGTGGACAACACGATGCGGATCGCCCGCGAGGAGATCTTCGGGCCGGTGCTGTCGGTCATCCCGTTCGAGGGCGAGGCAGAGGCGCTGGCGATCGCCAACGACTCACCCTTCGGGCTGGCGGCGGGTGTCTGGACCCGGGACGTGCAGAGGGTGCACCGGATGGTCGCGCGCCTGCAGGCCGGCACCGTGTGGGTCAACGCCTACCGGACCCTCAACTACGACGTGCCCTTCGGCGGGCGCAAGATGAGCGGTCACGGCCGGGAGAACGGTCTGGACGGTCTGCGCGAGTATCTGCACACCAAGTCCGTGTGGGTCGAGATGTCCGGCGCCACCCGCGACCCGTTCAAGCTGGGCTGATCACGGCCGGGATGCTGGTACCGGGCCGGCCGACCACGGGAGGTCACCGATGAGTGAGGACAGCCGGCCGCAGGTCACCTCCGGTCTGGAGGGCGTGCTGGCCTGCTACTCGTCGGTCTGCTCCATCGACGGTCCCGGGGGCGTCTTGACCTACCGGGGCTACGACATCCGCGACTTCGTGACCGCCGCCTCGTTCTGTGACGTCGCCTGGCTGTTGTGGCACGGCGACTGGCCCGACGATGCCGAGAGCGAGGCGTTCGCCGCCGAGGTTGCGTCTCACCGTGACCTGAGCGACTCCGTGGCGGCGCTCCTGGCGGCCGCGCCCATTGAGAGCGCCAACCCGATGGCGGTGCTGCGCACGGCCGTGTCGATGGTGGGCGCCGAGGATCCCACCGCCGACGACATCTCGCGCGATGCAGTGGTGGCGAAGGCGGCGAGGCTCGTGGGCTGCCTGCCGACGATGGTCGCCGCCATGTCGCGTTACCTCCAGGGCGACGAGCCGATCGCGGCCGACCCGAGCCTCGAACACGCCGCCAACTTCTGCTGGATGCTGACCGGGCGGCATCCGTCGCCCCAGGAGGCCGCTGCGCTCAACGCCCTGTTGAACACCTACGCCGAGCACGAACTGAACGCCTCCACGTTCGCGGCGCGGACCACGGTGGGGACGCTCTCGGACTACTACTCGGCGATGGTCTCGGGCATCGGGGCGGTCAAGGGCCCGCTGCACGGGGGCGCCGTGGACGATGCCATGTCGGTGTTCTCCGAGATCGGCCGGCCCGACGGCGTGGTGCCGTTCGTGGAGGCGGCGCTGGCGGCCCGGCGCAAGGTCCCCGGGTTTGGCCACCGCGTCTACCGGACCCGCGATCCGCGGGCGATCGCCATGGACCGCCTCGCCGCCGAACTCGGCGAGGAGGCGGGCGAGCCGCACTGGCACGCCGTGGCAAGCGCCCTGGAGGCCGAACTGCACGGACGCAAGGGGCTCAACGCCAACGTGGACTACTACTCGGCGCTGGTTCTGTACCACCTGGGTTTCCCGCTCAGCATGTTCACGAGCTTCATCGTCTGCAGCCGGGTGGCCGGCTGGACGGCCCACGTGCTGGAGCAGTACGCCAACAACCGTCTCATCAGGCCCCGCGCGCAGTACGAGGGGTCGCCGCCGCGCCCGTACCCGGCGGGCTGAGCGTGGACCGGGCGGTCCCCGCGTCGTTCTGGCGGGGAGGCACCAGCCGCGCCGTCCTGTTCCAGGCTGAGGACCTGGCCACCTACGAGCCCCAGCAGGTAGAGGCGATCATCCTGGCGGCGCTGGGCAGTCCCGATCCCGACGGGCGCCAGATCGACGGGCTCGGCGGCGGGATCTCCTCCCTCAGCAAGGCCGCCATCGTCGGGGCGGCCCCGTCCGGCAGCGGCGCCGACGTGGCGTTCCGCTTCGCCCAGGTGGAGGTGGCCGAGCCGAGGGTCGACTTCGCCGGCAACTGCGGCAACATCTCAGCGGCGATCGCCCCGTTCGCCGTGAACGAGGGTGTCGTGGAGGCGGGCGGCGATGTGGTGGAGGTCGTGGTGCTGAGCCTCAACACCGGCCAGCGGTACCGCGCCCGCGTGCCGCTCAATGCCGGTCGTTACGACCCGTCAGGGGAGTTCTCCATTGCCGGCGTGCCGGGCACGGGAGCGCGCCTGCGTCTCGATTACCTCGACCCCGGCGGCTCGATCGGGAGGGGAGTGCTTCCCACCGGGGCCGTGCGTGAGGAGATCGGGTTGCCGGGTCTCGGCGCCGTGCCGGTGTCCATCGTGGACGTGGGAAACCCTGCCGTGTTCGTCGCGGCCGGGGCGCTCGGTGTTCCCGAGGCCGCCGCGGCGTCGCCCGCCGCACTCGACGCCGACGAGGCTCTCCAGCGCCGGCTCGAGGAGATCCGCTGCGAGGCCGCGGTGCGGATCGGCGTCGCCGACTCGGCCGCCGACGCCGGTCGGCACCATCGCACGGTGCCGAAGGTGGCTCTGGTGGGCGAACCGCGGGCCTACCGCACGACCAGCGGCGAGGAGGTGTCCACCGCCGACGTGGATGTGCTCGTGCGGCTCGTCTCGATGGGGCGGACGCACCGCACCCTGGCGATGACCGGTGCCATGGCCTGCGCCGCGGCAGCCGTCATGGACGGCAGCGTGGTGGAGGAAGTGGCCGGGGGATCGGTCGAGACGAGCCCGCGGGAGTCCGCCGGGGCCACTGTCGTGAAGCGGGGCGTTCGACTCGGGCATCCCGCTGGCACCCTGACGCTCGACGTGACGGCCGAGGACACCGCCGGCACCTGGAGGGTGCCGAGCCTCAGCGTGGATCGGACGGCGCGGGAGATCATGCGCGGCACGGTTCAGGTGCCGCAGGCCTATCTCGACGGCGAGGCCTGGTTCGCCTCCGGTTCGCCGCCGTGAGCGCGTTCGGCTCCGAGGGCACCCTCGAGACGTCCGCCGGGGTGGTCCGCTATTACCGCCTGAGCCGCCTCGAGGAGTTGGGGCTGGGATCGGTCGGACAACTGCCGGTGAGCATCAAGGTTCTGCTCGAGGGCGCGCTGCGCCACGCCGAGGAGGCCCCGGACGCCGCAGGCGACCCGTCCTCCGACGTGCAGGCCTTGGCAGGCTGGGGGGACGCTCCGAGCGCAGGCCGCTCGGTGGCCTTCCGCCCCGGCCGGATGATCCTGCAGGACTTCACGGGCATCCCGGCTCTGCTGGGTGTGGCCGCGGTGCGCAGCGCGGTGCAACGGGCCGGCGGCGACCCGGAGCGGGTGGATCTCAGCACGCCGACCGTTCTGGTCATCGACCATTCCCTCCAGGTGGACGTGGCGGGTTCGCCGGGCGCCCACGCCGCCAACCTGGCCATCGAGTACGAGCGGAACGCGGAGCGGTTCCGCTTCGCCCGCTGGGCCGAGCAGGCCTTCGCCAACCTGCGGGTGGTCCCGCCGGGCAAGGGCATCGTGCACCAGGTGAACATGGAGTTCCTGGCCTCGGTCGTGTGCGTGGAGAGGGCCGGCGGCGAGGCGGTCGCCCGGCCCGATACCGTCGTGGGCACCGACTCGCACACCACGATGATCGGTGGGCTGGGTGTGCTGGGCTGGGGTGTCGGCGGCATCGAGGCCGAGACCGTGATGCTCGGCGAGCCGATCGACCTGGTGCCGCCCGAGGTCGTGGGGGTGCGGCTGACCGGGCGTCCCGCCGCCGGGGTCACCGCCACCGACCTGGTGCTGGCGTTGGCGCGGGCGCTCAGGGAAGCGGACGTCGTGGGCGCCATCGTGGAGTTCTTCGGTGCCGGGCTGGACTCGCTGAGCCTCGAGGATCGGGCGACGGTCGCCAACATGGCGCCCGAGTACGGCGCCACGACCGGCTACTTCGCCCCGGACGGCGAGACGCTCCGCTACCTGCGCCGTACGGCGCGAGCTCCGTCCCACGTCGATCTCGTCGAGCGCTACTGCCGGGCCCAGGGACTGTTCCGCACGCCCGACTGCCCCCCTCCGGCGTTCAGCCGCGTGATGCCCTTCGACCTGGGCGCCGTGGCGCCGACGGTGGCGGGGCCCTCGCGGCCCACCCAGACCCTGACGCTGCGCGAGGTCCCGGATTCGCTCGCCGCTGCGCTCGGGGATCGGCGCCCCGCGCAGCGGACCCCGGCGGCTGCAAGCCCCGGGCGGGACGATGGTGCCGGTGCACGGTCTCCCGGGGCAACCCCGGAGGCTCCGGTGCGCGACGGCGATGTCGTCATCGCCGCCATCACGAGTTGCACCAACACGTCCAACCCTGCGGTGATGATCGGGGCCGGCCTGCTGGCCCGCAACGCCGTCGAGCGGGGACTGGCGACGCCGTCGCACGTCAAGACCAGCCTGGCGCCGGGGTCGCCGGTCGTGGCGGACTACCTCGAGCGATCCGGGCTGCTGCGCCATCTCGAGAAGCTCGGCTTCGCCATCGTGGGGTATGGATGCACCACCTGTGCCGGCGGCTCGGGGCCACTGGATGCACCGGTGGCGGCCGCCGTCGACCGTCACGACCTGTCGGTCGCAGCCGTGCTCTCGGGGAACCGGAACTTCGAGGGGCGCATCCATCCGCAGTGCCGGCTCGGCTATCTGGCCTCGCCGCCTCTCGTCGTGGCGTACGCCCTCGCCGGAACGGTCGACATAGATCTCACGTCGGATCCGATCGCGCACGACCCCGGCGGGACACCGGTGTCGCTGGCCGATCTCTGGCCCGGCGACGCGGAGATCCGCCGGGAAGTCGACCGGGTTCTGGCCCCGGAACTGTTCGCCGCCCGCAGTGACGACATCTTCAGCGGTGATCGGCGCTGGCGCGCCCTGAGCGGCGAGCACGCGGCACTGCCCTCCTGGGACCCCGACTCCACCTACATCACCGAGCCGCCCTTCTGCAGATCGGTCACGCCCGAGCCGCCGCCACCCACCGACATCCGGGGTGCCCGCTGCCTGCTGCTTCTCGGCGACACCATCACGACCGACCACATCTCACCTGCCGGGGCGATCGATCCCGGCAGCCCGGCCGGCCGCCATCTCCTCGCAGGCGGCGTGACACCGGAGCGGTTCAACATCCTGGGTGCGCGGCGGGGCAACCACGAGGTCATGGTGCGCGCCACGTTCGCCAATCCCCGGCTGTGCAACCACCTCGCCGGCGGCCGTGAAGGAGGCTGGACGGCCCACCGGCCCAGCGGCGAGATCGTCACCGTCTTCGAGGCCGCCGAGCGTTACCGCCGCGCGGGAACACCTCTGGTGGTCCTGGCGGGCACCGGCTACGGCGCGGGTTCTTCGCGTGACTGGGCGGCGAAGGGCACCGCACTGCTGGGCGTTCGGGCGGTCGTGGCGGAGAGTTTCGAGCGGCTGCACCGCCAGAACCTGATCGGCATGGGCGTCCTGCCGTTGCAGTTCGCCGCTGGGGAGGGCTGGCGCCGCGGAGGCCTCGACGGCACCGAGACGTACGACATCACCGGAGTGCACGAAGGCCTGGACCCCGGCGGCCGGGCCACGCTCGTCGCGACCTCGACAGACGGGACGCAGCGCCGGTTCCCCCTGACGGCGCGCCTCGACAGCGATGCCGAGGCGACCTACTGGCGCCACGGCGGGATCGTCCCGTTCGCGCTCCGCCGTCTCCTGCGGGAGCTCGGCGCGGGGGAGCGTTAGACGCGTTTGCGCAGGCGACGGTCGACGCGGGCGAGGAACGCCCGGCGATCCGCCATGCTCGAGACATCGGAACTGTAGAAGGCCAGCCAGACCAGCCGGCAGTCGGCGGGGCAGAGCGGGTGCACGCTGTGCCGCAGGAAGTGCAGGCCTGCCTCGCCCTGCACCGCGTTCACGAACTTCGAGGAGCCGTGGGTGGTGACCGCCGCCACGTAGCGCAGGTTCGCCAGCAGGTCCCGGCTCGCCGCCGTCGTATCCGGCCTGCCGGGCCGCGGGGTCGAGCCGCCGGCCACGACCTGCTCCAGCCAGCCGGCGAGCATCGCCGGCAGGCCGCTCCACCAGGTGGGGTACACGAGCACGAGCGCCTGCGCGCCGCGCAGTTCGGTGGCATGCGCCTCGACGACTGCTGTGCCGGCCGCCGTCGGCGAGAACCCGTCGGCGTAGAGGTCCAGCAGTCGGGGCTCGGCGCCGGCATCGTCGAGCGTCTCGACGACCTGCGCCGCCACCGCCGCCACGAAGCTCTCCGGCACCGGGTGGCAGAGGACGACCAGTGTGCTCACAGCCCCACCAGGACGCGGTCCAGCTTGGCGGCGAAGCGCCGGCGCGCCTTGGCGGCCCGCTCGGACCGCGTGTCGTAGAGCGCCACGTAGCGCCGGCGGCAGCGCCGGTTCACGATCAACCGCATCGTGCGCAGCAGGATGCGGCGCCCGTAGTCCCGGCTGCGGAGGACCTCGGATCGGGAACGATCGTGGATGACGATCGCCACCAGCCGGCGCACCCCGACCAGCCCCCGATGCAGCTTCCCGTCCACGAGGTGGAAGCCGACACCGGGAACGAAGGTGCGGTCCACCAAGCCCTTCAGGCGCGGAGGCATCCCCGTCCAGCCCGCCCGGTACACGAACACCAGCGCTTCGGCTGCTCGTACTCGGGGTCCGAAGCCGGCCACGTCGGGCTCCACGAGGGGATCTCCGGAGTGATAGGCCCGGCGTCCGGCGGTTGTCATGGCGGGGTTGAAGTCCCCGGTGTACAGGTCGATCACGTCGATGTCGTGGTCCGCCGAGGCGAGCGCCGCCTCGACGGCCCGGCGCAGCCCGCCGTCGTCGACGGCGGGATCGTCGGCCAGAACCAGCACCACATGCACGGCCCCATTCTGGCAGTCCGGCAATCACCGGCCACAAGCCGGGGTCGATTCGCCTGGCAGCGGCGCTTGCGGCGGGGCCGCGACCGCTGCGGGCTACCCTCGGCGCCGGTGGGCGCATCCTGCATCCTGGCCGACGCGCTGCTGCCCGACGGGCGGCGCGTCGACGTGATCGTCGTCGACGGTGTCGTGGCGGCAACCGAAGAGGCCGCGCCGGGTGCCGCAGCGGAGCCGTCGGACCCGCGGGACCGCGCCGGAGAGCCGCTCCCGCGCCACGACCTCGGGGGGATGCTGCTGCTGGACGGGCTGGCCGAGCCACACGCCCATCTGGACAAGGCCCTGTCGGCCGACGTGGTGGTCAACGCCACCGGCGACCTGATCGGTGCCATCGAGGCCTGGCACGGCCACCGCGGCGGGATCAGCAGCCAGAACACCATGGCGCGGGCATTGCGCGCCACCGAGATCGCCGCCGAGCACGGGGTGACGGCGATCCGCAGTCACGTCGACGTCGGCGCCGACATCGGCGCCCGGGGCGTGGAGGCTCTCGTGGAGGTGCGGCGCCTGTGCCGCAGGCTCGTGGACCTGCAGCTCGTGGCACTGGTGGGCGTGCCGCTGACGGGTCCGGAGGGTGCCGGCAACCGGCGCGCCCTGGCGGCCGCGCTCGGGGCCGGGGCCGACCTCGTGGGCGGCGCGCCCGCGCTGGATCCGAGACCCGCCGAGTACGTGAGCGTGTGCCTCGATGCGGCCGCCGAGGCGGGCCTACCCGTCGACCTGCACATCGACGAGACGCTCGACCCCGACGCGCGCTCCATCATCGACGTGGCCCGCGGCGTTCTCGACCGGGGGTTCCCCCACGCCGTGACGGCGAGCCACTGCGTGAGCCTGGGCATGATGCCCGAGACCGACCAGCGGGAGATCGCCGCTCTCGTGGCCGAGGCCGGCGTCGGCGTGGTGACGCTGCCGCAGACCAACCTGTTCCTGCAGAGCCGCGGTCTCCGCACGGCCCCGCCGCGGGGGCTCACCGCACTGGCGGCCCTGGCGGAGGCGGGCGTGCGGGTGGCCGGCGGGGGCGACAACCTGCAGGATCCCTTCAACCTCATGGGCCGGGGCGACCCTTTCGAGACGGCATCGCTGCTGGTGACCGCGGGCCACCTGCTGCCCGACGACGCACTTCGGCGGGTGTCCGTGAGCGCCAGGGACGTCATGGGGCTGCCTGCCGCCGGGGCCCGCCCCGGCGCGATCGCCGATTTCGTGGCGGTGGCCGCCGGCTCCGTGCGCCAAGCCATCGCCGCTGCGCCCGGGACCCGCCTCACGTTCAAGGCGGGCCGCCTGGTGGCACGAACCCGGCGCACCGGCGCCGTGGTCTCGGGGACGGCACCGCTGCCTCCCGAGGAGCCGAGCGAACCGGTGCCCGCCGGAAGATGATCCTCGCGGCCGACCCATGAGTGCGGTCGGGTCTCGGATCCCCTGGGGGGTGTGGTTCGAGCCGACGCAACCGGTTCGGCGACTCGTGGAGCTGGCGAAGCTCGCCGAGGAGTTGGGTGCGGAGGTCTGCCTGGTCGCCGACGAGGGAACCGAGCGCGATGTCTACGTGGCGCTCACGGCAATCCTGTCAGCCGGCGACACGCTGACCGTGGGGCCGGCCATCACCAATCCCTACTCGCGGCACCCGGTCACCACCGCTGCGGCGATCGCCACACTCGCCGAGATGGCGCCGGGACGCGTCTGGCACGGCCTCGGTACCGGGGGCAGCCGCGTGCTTGCGCCGCTCCAGTTCGACCCGGAGCGGCCGTACTCGGATCTCGTCGACGCGTTCGTTCTGAATCGCCGGCTGCTCGAGGGCCGCCGGGCGGGACCTGCCTCGCTCGAGTGGTTCAGCGGGCACGTTCCGATGGCGGTGGCGGGGCGAGGCCCGCGGGTCCAGCGGTTCGCCGCCTCCGAGGCCGACTGGGTGATCTTCTCGGCCAAGGCCCTGGCCGACCTGCCCGAGGCGGCGTCCGCAGTCCGCCAGGGTGGCGCCCGCATCGCCTGGTCGGCCTACCTGGCCTACGACGACAGCGAGCGGCGCCGCGCCCTGCGGCACTTCGCCTACATGGCCCTCGACGCGCCCGCCGACATCCGCCGGCAGGTCGGCCTCGACGAGCTGCGGGCGGCGAGGGTGCGCCGCGCCATGCTGGCGGGCCGGCTCGACGAGGCGGCCGAGCACCTTCCCGAGTCGCTGCTCGACCTGTACGCGGTCACCGGAACACCCGCCGAGTGCGCGGCCCGGATCGCCGGCCTGCGCGATTCGTTCGACCTGTTCGTCCTCCCCATGAACGACGAGGAAACCTGCGAGGCCCACATCGAAGCCTCCGCCGCGATCCTCACCCGCGCCGGCAACCTGGGAGCGGCAGTCTGACCGCACAGGGCCATACGGTTTGCAAGGTAGCGACCCGACGGTTTTGCTCAGTAGGACCCTGACGGTCTGCTCATTGGATTGTGCGCTCCGGATCGCGTGAGGTCGGCACTGAACGGCGCGTGAAATCGGTACTGTCAACCGCGTAACTTGTGCACTGTTGGCCCGCTGACCGTGTGGGAACAGGTCGGATCGGTCAGGGGTTGACTGGAGTCGGTGACGTCATGAGGTTGTCGACCCCTACGTAGACGAACTCCCACGGTTCGGGGTCCGGCCCCTGGTTCTCGACTCCGGCGGGGTAGCTCGGTATGAAGCCGTGCCTCTTGGCCTGCAGGAAGTTGTCGGCGGCCAACCAGGCGTACGCATCGGAGTGCTTGAAGTCGTTGATCCCGTACCCGGGGGTTTCCAGATCGACCGCGTACCCGGTCTGGTGGCGCGAGTACCCGGGTGGCGCAACGACTCGGAGTGCTCGCCGGATCCGCTCGCTCGTGAAGGGCTCCTTCAGGTGGCGGAACAGCAGGAACCTCTGGACGTCGAATCCACGGTGGGCCGACCTCAGGATGAGTTGATGGCCCGCCTGCCGGGCCGCCGCGCTGAGAGCCCCGTAGGCGCGTGCCGCCTCGGGTTGGAGCAGCTTCTGCTCGACGCTCACCAACTCATCCAGGGAGGCAACCACGGGCTGCAGCCGGTATCCCCGATCCTCGGCGACCTCCCGGATGCGCTCGTCGGTCTGCGTGTCGCCGGTTATGGCGGGGCCCTCGGCAATGTCGACCAGGTTGGGCAACGTCACCGAATCGAGCAGTTCCTTGAACTGCCGGCCGGAGAAGTGCCGCAGCTCCGCATCCGGCTGCCCGCCCGAGTCCGATGTGTCCTCCGGAGGAGTGAGGTCAAAGGGCGACGTTCCCTCGTGCCGCTCGCAGTCGCCCTCGATGAGGTCGCGGAGCCGGTCGAGTCGCCATCCCTCGCTGGCCGGTCGCGGCGCGCCGTTCTTGTCGAGCAGGTGGGGATGGAACTCCCAGCCGAGGATCCGGTCGCCGGCGAAGTCGATCTGCAGGACGCCCGTCTCGCCGCTGATGCCCTGTCTCGGGTGCCACACGAAGTTGCCCAGCGAATAGGCCACCAACCTCCCGTCGTCGAACTCGATCGCCTGCAGGACGTGCGGATGGTGGCCGATGACGGCGTCGGCGCCGGCGTCGAACAGGTCCTGTGCGAACGCTCGCTGCTCGGCGCTCGGGCACGTGGCGACTTCGACGCCCCAATGGACGGCGACGATCACTACGTCCGCCTCGCCGGCGGCGGTACGCACGCTGGCGAGGACGCGTTCGGGTTCGGTATCGGTGGCGATGCCCGGCGAGTCGGGGCCGGCGGGGAAACTCCAGGGCACGATCATGGACACGCCGACGAACGCCACCGTCACGGCCCCGTCGACCTCCAGAAGACGGTGCCGGAAGGCCTCGGTGTCGTTGGCTCCCGCTCCGAGGGCGACCACGCCGGCGGCCTCCAGGGAGGCGATCGTGTCGGTCAGCGCCACCGGGCCGTAGTCCCTGGCGTGGTTGTTCGCCAGGTTGGCGATGTCGATACCGGCGTCGCCGATCCGCTGGGCCGCCGAGGACGGGGCCCGGAACGTGAACTGCTTGCCGATCGGCGCGCCGCGGTCGCTGATGGCCATCTCCACGTTCACGACGGCGAGATCGCCCGAGGCCAGGGACGGTTCGATGCCCGCGAACGGGTCGATCCCGGCCGGCTCGGTGCGGTCCATCAGCACATCCCCGCCGGCGAGCAACGTCCACTCCGACGGTGTCGGGATGGGTGTCGTTCCGGCGGGCGTCAGGGGCGAGCTATTGCGCCAGCGTCCCGGTGTGGTACCGGCGGGGATGAGCCGCCTCGCAGGCAGTTGGCGGGTTCCCCAGGCTCCTTCGCTCCACCGCTGGAGAGCGAGTTCAACGCTCTCGCCGTCGAGCTTCCGCGCGGCGATGCGCAACTGCATGCCGGCGATCGGCAGGGGCGAGCTGGTGAGCCAGCGTCCTGGCGCCGCATCGGTAGGGATGAAGCGTCTCAGGGGCAGTTGCCGGGTCTCCCAGATTCCCTCGCGACGCTGCTGGAGCGCGAACTCGAAGCTGCCGCCGTCGAGCTTGCGCGTGGCGATGCGGACCCGCAGGCTCGCATCCTGATCCGCCGCCGCAACCGCGGCGCTGGGAACGCTCGTCGCGACGACGAGGGCGGCGACCAGCACGCACCGAACCAGGCACCCGAACGTCCAGCGTCGCAGCAGCAGGCTGGGCGGTGGCCCGCTCCGGCCACGAGCGCTGCGACCGCCGCGCGCTCGGAGGCCAGAGCGTCGACCTGTGCGACGCCGCGCGTACGAGTCGTAGCCCTCCACACTCTTCGGGTGGACCGGCGACGCGGTTCGGGAGATCCTCGTCAGGCCTTCAACAATCAAGCCTTGGACAATACAGCGGAGGGCCCCACTGCGACCCTCCGGCCGCATCCAGCTGCAGAGGTCACTCGGGTGCGGATTGCCGTGTGTCGCACTCGTCAGGTGCCGCCGCGGGTTCAGTCGGCGGGGATGGCGTCGTAGGCCGGGAAGTCGGGGTCCACGACGGTGTGGATGCCCAGACCGGTCACCACCCGGTTGACGTAGTTGAGGTGGGCGCAGTGGGCGTTGGCGTCCACGATGGCCAGGTCGTCGAAGCCCGCCTCACGCAGCGCCGCCACGTCGGCCTCTCCGATCTCGCCGGGCCGCCTGGTCAGATCGATCGTGTAGCGCACCAGGGCGGCGTCGGATTCGGGCAGGGCTTCGGCTGCGGCGGCGGGGTCGGAGGCCAGCAGGGCGATCTCGTCGTCGCTGAAGCCGTCGGCCCGCAACTTGACGGTGACCTGGCTCATGCAGTGCACCGTGCCGTTCAGCGCCGAAGTCACGAAGCCGATGAGGTTGCGCTGGCGCGAGGTCAGCGCCGAGGGGCAGCGCTCGGTGGCGGCGTAGAGCTCCAGGCGGGCGGCCACCAGCCGCGGGTACAGCGATCCCGCCAGAGTCATCTCGGTCACCTCGCCGAGCGACTCGCGCTGGCGGTCGTAGTGGCGGCGCAACTCGCCGCCGGCCTCCTCGTAGGGCACGGTGCGGATCCACATGCCGCCATGTTCGCGCAAGCCGCCCGTCGTGTCGGCGGGCACAGCTAGGGTCGGCGGACGCGGGCCGGGCGACCGGAGGACACATGGCGCCGCTCCCCTTCGTGGACAGCCACGTCCACTTCTACGACCTGCAGCTGCCCGACGTCCACTACGCCGGGATGGAGCCCGGTGTGACCCATCCGGTCTTCGGCTCGGTGGCGCCCATCCAGGCACAGCGCTACTGGGCCGACGACTTCATCGCCGAGACCCGCTTCGCCAACGTCGTCAAGTCGATCCACGTGAACGTGGCGGTGCGGACGCCCGATCCCGTGGCGGAGACGAAGTGGCTGCAGGCCTTCGCCGACCGGCTCGGCCACCCGCACGGGATCGTGGCGGAGGTGGATCTGCGGCGTCCCGACGCCGCGGCCATCATCGAGCGACACCTCGAGTGCGCCAACCTGCGCGGGGTTCGCGACCTCGGTCCCGAGACCGAGGGCTACCTGCACCATCCGGCCTGGCAGCAGGGACTCGCACTGCTGGGGCGCTACGGCCTGGTGGCGAGCATCGATGCCACCTGGGAGGACTTCGGCACCTTGCGGACGCTGGCTGAGCGCTCGCCGGAACTGACCATCTCCCTGGACCACTGCGGGTTCCCGAGGGCGCGCACCCCGGAGTACTTCCGGGACTGGCGGGAGGCTCTAGTCGACCTGGCCGGCGCCCCCAACGTCGTCGTGAAGATCTCCGGACTGGGGATGGGGGACACCCGCTGGACCGTCGACTCCATCCGCCCGTGGGTCCTCGCGTGCATCGAGGCGTTCGGCACGGACCGCAGCTTCTTCGGCACCAACTGGCCCATCGATCGGCTGTTCTCCAGCTACCCCGACGTGATCAACGCCTACGCCGAGATCGTCGCCGGGTTCACGCACGACGATCAGGAGGCCATGTTCAGCCGCAACGCCGAGAGGATTTTCAGGATCTGACCCTCGCCTCGACGGCGCTGGGCGAGTCGCGAAACGGCAGATTGCTCAGTCGACTCCACAGCGCCTTGCAAGCGGTCCAGCGCTCCCGGGCGGTGTCGCTGCGGAACTACTAGTGTCGCCCCCGTCACGGAACGGTGGCCGGCCGCAGCGCGCCGCTCTCAAAGTTGGCATGCAAGGCTTTGCTCTCGTTCATCTGGCAAACCTATTGATAGGTCATCGCACAGTCCAAGGGGGATAGAGATGACGAGAAGGAACTACTGGACGCGACTTCTGGCGATCGGGGTCGTCCTCTCGCTGATCCTCGCGGCTTGCGCCGGCGAGGACACGGGCGAGACCGACGCCGCGCGTGCCGAAGCGGCGGCAGCCCAAGCGGCAGCCGACGCGGCTGAGGCGGCCGCAGCGGCCGCCGAGGCCGAGGCCGATCAGGCAAGGGCCGAGGCCGAACTGGCTGCGGCGCAGGCCGCGGAGGACGAGGCCGCTGTGGCGGCCGCCGAGGCGGCGGTGGCGGAGGCCGAGGAGAGAGCGGCCGCTGCGGCCGCGGCCTCGGATGCTGCGGCTGCTGCAGCGGAGGCGGAGGCCGCGGCTGCGGCCGCCGAGGCCGAGGCAGCCAAGGCGGAGGCCGACTTGGCGGCTGCGAGGGCCGCGGAGGACGAGGCCGCTGTGGCTGAGGCCGAGGCCGCTCTGGCTGCGGCGCAAGCAGATGCCGAGGCCGCCCAGTCCGCCGCTGAGGAGGCGCAGGCGCAGGCCGAGGCCGCGCAGGCCGAAGTGCGGGCCGCACAGGCAGAGGCTGCTGCGGCACTGGCCGCTGCGGAGGAGGCTGCGGCCGCTGCCGGAATCGACCTCAACAACGTGATCATCAGCACGCCGAGCCTCGTGGCGCAGGCGGACTATGCCAGGGCGCCGTACGTCGCACCCGCCCACGCCGCGGGTCTGCTGGCCTTCGGTGGCTACCTGTACCGCTATGACCCGCAGGGCGACTACGTGCCGGACCTGGCAACGGACTTCCCGGAGTTCTCCGAGGACGGCCTGACGATGACCGTGACCCTGCGCGAGGGGCTCGTCTACTCCGACGGCACCCCGGTCGTGGCCCAGGACGCCGTCGTGACGCTGCAGCGTGCCAGGGACGAGGGACCGTTCGGAGCCCAGATGGCTTCGTTCGAGTCCGCCGAGGCCATTGACGATCACACGATCGTCTACACGCTGAACGAGCCGTTCAGTTGCCTCAACAACCAGATCGTCTGCAGCGAGAACATGCCCCTGCACCCCCACGAACAGGTTCTGGCCGATCCGGAGGGGTACTTCGCCAAGCCGGTCAGCGCCACGCAATACGTGGTTTCGGACTGGGTGCCCGGGTCTCCGACGATGGTGCTCGAGGCGAACCCCACCTACTGGGCCGGCGAGGCCGTCATCAAGAAGCTGACGCTGGCGTCGGCCACCGATCCGATCTCGCGACTGCTGCAGGTCACCACCGGGGCCGCGGCCATGGGCTTCGACATCCCCGCGTCGGTGCGGGCCGACCTGCCCGACGACGTCATCCAGATCGTCCACCCCATCGGCGGCACGTTCTGGTTCGTGATCCGCAGCGACGTCGAGGGACCCCTCGGTGACGTGCGGGTGCGCAAGGCCCTGTGCCTGGCCATGGACCGCAACGCCATCAACGAGAGGGCGTTCCTCGGTACCGCCGAGCCGGGCGGCTCGATCCTCTCGAGGTACCGCAGCGAGTGGGAGTACGAGGACATCGTCCCGCTGGAGCGTGACGTCGAGGGTGCCAGGGCTCTACTGGCCGAGGCCGGCTATCCCGACGGATTCTCGACGCCGCTGCAGACGATGGGTGCCCGCCCGGGCTGGACGGACGCCGCAACGATCCTGGCCGAGAACTGGGCCGACATCGGCGTCACCGCCGAGGTGCAGCCTCTGGAGGACGCCATCATCATCGACAACATCATCAACCGGGCCTACGACGCCATGTGGATCGGGAGCGGCGGTCCCAACTTCTCGACCCTGCGGACCCTGTTCTACCCGGACAACTTCTGGTCCAGGTCCGTGGCGTTCGCCGATGACTCGGTGACGGCCGCGTTCGACCAGTTGGCGGAGGCAATGCCCAGGGGTGACATGGAGGCGTCGCAGCGCCTGCAGTCCGAGGTGCAGCGTCTGGCCCTCGACATCGGCGCCAACTACTGCCCCCAGGGTGAGCGCGCCGTCCTCGTCGGCAGCCGGTTGTCCACGGACATCCTGGCGATGATCCCGGCTTCGCAGAACTTCTGGGTTGCCACCGAGGGCGGATAGCCGTCTCACGCCGACGGGTACGTGAGTGCCCGTGACCGGTGTGTCGGGGTGACCCGACCGGGCCGAAGGGCTCGGTCGGGTCACCCCGCAGGTCTTCACCCCAGCCGAGGGAGCGGACGGTGCGCCCGCGTGCCGAGCCTCGGCGCTGAGAAGCTGCTGAAACCTCGGGGAGGCTCGTGACGAACGAAGCGGCGAGTTCCGTACCGGCAACCGACATCGCCTCCGCGGATGCCCCCAAGCGCGACCGTGTGCTTGCGCTCATCGGGCGCCGCCTGCTGCGGGCGATCCTGGTGGCGTGGGGTGTCTCGCTGCTGGCCTTTCTGCTCGTGCGGATCGTGCCCGGCGACCCGGTGCGGGTGCTGCTCGGCGAGGAGGCCAACCCTGCTCAGATAGAGGTGTTGCGAGAGCGGCTCCACCTCGACGGGTCGGTCGTCTCGCAGTACGGCAGCTGGATGGGCGACGTCCTACGCGGTGATCTGGGGCAGTCGCTCCAGTCCACCAGACCGGTGCTGGACACCATCGGCGACCGGTTGCCGATCACGCTGTGGCTCATCGGACTGGGAATGGCGTTCGCGCTGATCATTGCGATACCGCTCGGTGTGATCGGAGGTCTGACGCGCTCGAACTGGTACAAGCAGGGTTTCAGTCTCAGTTCGGCGGCGCTGATCGCCACGCCGCCGTTCGTTTCCGGCGTCCTGTTGCTGCTGGTCTTCGGGGTGAGGCTCCAGTGGGTCCCCGTGGCCGGCTACGTCGACACGTTCCCGGAGAACCTGGAGTACCTGCTGCTGCCGGGCATCGTCACCGGCATCCCGGTGGGCATGATCTTCGCCATCGTCCTGCAGGAATCCATCCGCGAGACCAACGCCGAGGAGTTCGTCGAGACCGGGCTGGTCTGGGGGCTCGCCAAGCCGCAGTTCATCTGGCGCTACCTGCTCCGCCCCTCCATCGCGCCGGTGATCGGCCTCATGGGATACATCGTGGGCGCCAACCTGGCCGCGGCGGTGATCGTGGAGACGGTCTTCAACCTGGAGGGGGTCGGCACCTACCTCGTGCGGGCGGTCCTGGCACGTGACTATCCCGTGGTGCAGGGCACGCTGTTCACCTTCGGGTTCATCGTGGTCGCTGTGCATTTCCTCAGCGACACGGTGTCCGCGCTCATCGATCCTCGCGCTCGGACGATCTCGTGACCTCGCTGGGTGAGGCCGGGACGCGGTCCACCGCCCCACGCAAGCCGCGGGCGTGGCTCGGGAGAGTGCGCGCCGGCTGGCGGGCCATGTCGCCGGGCATGCGTGTCGGCATCGGCATCATGGTGCTGATGATCGTCCTGTCGATCGTCGTTCCCGCGTTCAGCCCCTATGACACCCGCAAGGGCGGTCCCGACGCCAACCTTCCCCCCAGTGCCGAGTACTGGTTCGGGACCGATCACCTGGGACGCGACGTGTTCGCGCGCACCTTCGAGGCGGCGCGCATCGACATCATCCTGGCGGCGGCAGCGGTATCGGTGCCGCTGCTGGTCGGCACCATCGTCGGTTCGATCATCGGGATCACCCGAAGCAGGCTGGTGCAGAACGCCGGGGACCTCGCCATCGAGGTCATCAACTCGTTCCCCACGCTGATCATCGTGATCGCGCTCGTGGCGGCGTTCGGGCGGGGTACGAGGGGCATCCTGCTGGGCCTGTTCATAACGGCCTGGGCGCGCTACGCGAAAGTGGCGCGCGCCCGGGCGCTGATCATCCGCGACATGGACTACCTCGAGGCCGGGCGGTGCCTGGGGTACAGCCGCGCCCGGATCCTGGGCCGCCACGTGGCGCCCAACGTGTTCCCGCTCACGCTCGCCTACGCGGTGAGCGACTTCGTGGTGGTGATCGGCGCCATCGCCGGCCTCTCCTTCCTGGGGGCGGGTGTGCAGCCGCCGACGCCCGAGTGGGGTGCCATGCTGAACGACGCGCGCCTGCACATCTTCCGCGCCTGGTGGCCCGTGCTGTTCCCGGGCATCATGCTGTCGATCACGGCGCTCGGCGTGTCGCTGATATCGCAGGCTCTGGGCCGGCGCACCTCGGAGAACGTCGTCGGATGAGCGTTCCCCGCGCGAGGATCCCACCGTGCTGACGGTCGACGAACTCTCCATCGGCCTTGTCGGGCGGCGGGGCGAGACCATCCCCGTGGTCGACAAGGCCTGGCTCCGCATCGGCGAGGGGGAGACCCTGGGCCTGGTGGGGGAGTCCGGATCGGGCAAGTCGATGCTCTGCCGGTCCCTCGTGGGGACGCTCTACCGTCACTCGGCCACGGTGACGGGCGGTTCCATCCTCTTCGAGGGGACCGAACTCGTGGGTGCATCCGATGCCACCTGGCGGAGCATCCGCGGTCACCGCATCGCGTACGTGCCCCAGAGTTCGCTGGCGGGGATCAACCCGGTGCTCACGGTGGGCACACAGCTCATGGCGCTCGTGCGGGCCGCCCGCAGCGACACCGGCGAGGATGTCTCGCCGCGGGCCCGGGTGCGTGAGCTCCTGGAGTTGGTGGAGATCCCCCGGATCGATTCGGTGATACACGAGCGCCCGCACCAGCTCTCGGGCGGGATGCGCCAGCGGGTGGTCATCGCCGGTGCCCTGGCCCGCGATCCCTCGCTGCTCATCGCCGATGAGCCGACGACGGCGCTGGACGTCCGCGTGCAGGCCCGGATCCTGGACTTGCTGCGCCGCCTCCGCGAGCAGTTGGGGATGTCGCTGCTGCTGGTGTCCCACGATCTGGCGGTGGTGGAGGAGGTGTGCGACTCGATCGTGGTGCTGTATGCGGGTGCGGTCATGGAGTCGGGGCCCCAGGCGCTCGTCCGTGAGACATCCCGGCATCCCTACACGGCCGGCCTCGTTGCGGCGGCACACATGGAACTTGCAGGTGGTTACGAGCCGATCCCCGGTGAGGCGCCCAGCGTCGGCGCCTGGCCGTCGGCCTGTCGCTTCCACCCGCGTTGCGGTCTCACGTTGCGCCTCGGGGAGGGCGCCCCGCACAGCCGCTGCTGCGAGGGCACGCAGCCCCAGCCCGCCGAAGTCGACGGGCGTCTCAGCGCCTGCGTCTTCGCCTCGTCCATGGCGACCGAGGGGGCGCCGACCGTCGGAGCCCAGACCGTCCCGGGAGAGTCGACGTGACCGGCAACGGCGCGGGACTCGCGGGCCACGGCATCCGCGTGACCTTCGGGCGGGGACACAACGCCTTCAACGCCGTGGAGGGCGCCAACATCGACGTGCAGGAGCGCGAGGTCGTCGGGCTCGTGGGCGAGAGCGGAAGCGGCAAGACCACGCTCGGCAAGGTGCTGGCGCTGCTGCACCGGCCGACGCTGGGGGAGGTCAGGTACCGCGGGGAACCTCTCGAGATGCCCCGCGGCGGTGCCCGCAGCGAGGTGCGCGGGCAGGTGCAGATGATCTTCCAGGACCCGTACTCCAGCCTGAACCCGAAGCAGCGGGCTCTGCACGCCGTCGCCGAGGTGTTCCAGGTCTGGCAGGGCACGTCACGCTCGGCCGCCCATGACTCGGCGATGGCCCTGCTGCGCGAGGTCGGGATCAGCGAGGAGCAGGCGCGGCTCTACCCCCAGAGCCTCTCGGGCGGGCAGCGCCAGCGGGTGAGCGTGGCCCGCGCCCTCGCCGTCGAGCCCCGCATCCTGATCGCTGACGAACCCACGTCGTCGATCGACCAGTCGGCACAGGCGCAGCTGCTGGTGCTGCTCGGGCGGCTGCAGGAGGAGCGGGGCCTGGGGATCCTGCTCATCACGCACGATCTGCGCCTGGTCCGCAGCTTCGCCGACCGGATGTACGTGATGCGCCGCGGCGAACTGGTCGAGAGCGGCCCGACGGACGATCTCTTCTCGCACCCCGAGCATCCCTACACGCAGGACCTGATCGAGGCGGTGCCCGGTGGGATGTTCCATTGAGCGTCGGCGCCTACGAAGCCGCCGCGCGAAGCCTGAGTCCCAGGCCCGCACGACCGGAGCACGGTGCCGCTGCGGCACCGGTTGCCGAGCCGGTCGAGGCTGCGATATGAGTCCAGAACGCGCAATAAGAAGTCTTTAGAACGCGCTATAATTCACCTTTAGAACGCGCAATCGATGTCTGGGCAAGGCCGTTGTGAGCGAGACGTCATCAACACTCACGATGCCCGGATACCTCCCACGTATCGCCGACGGCGACGTCGAGAGCGCTCTGCGCCGGCGCGGTGCAGTCCTCATCGAAGGTGCCCGCGGCTGCGGCAAGACCTGGACCGCTCGTCGTTTCGCCCGCAGCGAGGCCCGCTTGGACAACGAAGGAACCCTGCTGCTGGCCGCGTCGGACCCCGCGGCGGTGTTGCGCGGACCCACCCCTCGCCTGCTGGACGAGTGGCAGAACGCCCCGCAACTGTGGAACCGGGTTCGACGCGAGTGCGACGACCGCCCCGGAAGCGGCCACTTCATCCTCACCGGCTCGGCAACGCCGCAGGACGACATCACCCGGCACACCGGCACGGGACGAATCAGCCGGGTGCTGCTGCGGACGATGTCCCTCTGGGAGATGGGGCATGCCAGCGGGACCGTGTCGATCCGGAGGCTGTTCGACGGTGAGACGGCTTCGTGCCTGCCCGACGAGACCCGAGGTCTGCGAGAGATCGCCGCACTCATCTGTACGGGCGGCTGGCCGCAGAACCTCGAGCAGGACGAAGGTGACGTGCTCCGGTCGCTCGACGACTACGTGAACGAGGTCATCCGGCTGGACGTTCCCGCGGCGAACGGAGTCCGCTTCAACCCGGGTGCCGTGCAACGGCTGATGCTGTCCATCGCGCACAGCATCTCCACTGAGGCCAAGATGACGAAACTGGCGTCGGACATGAGTACGGACACGATGCCGAGCCGCAACACCGTGGCCGCCTATCTGGAAGCGCTGCGGCGCATCTTCGTCGTGGAGGATCAGCCCGCGTGGTCGGTGAACCTGAACTCGAGGGCGACCCTGCGGAAGGAGGCGAAGCGCCACTTCATCGATCCGTCGCTGGCAGCGGCCATGCTGCGCGCCACGCCGGATCGCCTACTCGCCAACCACGTCGTGTTCGGCCGGCTGTTCGAGTCGTTGACGGTCCGGGACCTCCGGATCTACAGCGGGGCCGACCGCGGCAGCGTGTACCACTACCGGGACAACACCGGTCTGGAGTCCGACGCGATCATCGAGCGCACCGACGGTTCCTGGATCGCCGTCGAGGTCAAACTGAACTCCGGCGCTGCGTCGGTTGACAGGGCGGCGAGGTCGCTGCTCAGGCTCAGGAACAAGGTCGCACCTCAACGTCGAGACGAACTGGCCGCCCTCCTCGTGGTGACCTCCACCGGCGCCGCTTACCGCCGCCCCGACGGGATCCAGGTGGCCCCCATCACCTCCCTCGGCCCCTGATCCGCCCCCACGGCGACCGCCACGGGGTACCGGGGGCCGTCCGGGTTCGTGCACCGTGTGCCATCAGCGACGCGAACGGCGCGAACGTGGGATGTCTGACCTACAGAGCCGCCGCGCGAAGTCTGAGCCCCAGTGCCCGCACGACCCGGAGAACGGTGCCGAACTCCGGGTTGCCGCCGGGCGAGAGTGACTTGTAGAGGCTCTCCCTTCCCAGTCCCGCCTCCTGCGCGACCTTGGCCATCCCCTTGGCTCTGGCGATGTCGCCGAGCACGGCCGCCACGACCTTGGGATCGTCCTGCTCGAGTGCCGCCTCCAGGTAGGCGACCATATCCTCACTGGTTTCCAGGTGCTCCGCCGCGTCCCACGGCCGGGTCTCGGTTTCTTTCACAGCGATTCCTCCTGCGAGTCGTTCGCGAGTTCCAGTGGTCTGGCGAACCTCCAGCATCATGCCCTAGTGCATCCCATAGGATACGTTTGGCAGGAGTTTCAAGCACGGAACGCCGCGGTCGCGTGTGCTGCTCGCCTCGACCACTCAACCGTCGAGTTGCACGCGTCACCACCGGGTAATCGTGGCGATGACGGGAACCGCCCTGCGCCGCTGAGGTGATCCACAGGCTCCGTGATCCCCGATGCCGACGATCTCCGGTACGCGCCCTGGCGGCGTAGTCATCGGCCATCGTGATGCCGCCACGCTGGAATGCCCTCGAGCAGGCGGCTGGTCCGGTGCAACTCGACCTGGAGATCGTCAGCGAGACGCGTTAGCGCTTCCGGCGGCGTCTTGGCGCGCTCGGCGACCTTGCTGCGAACCTCAAGGTCCAGATCGCCTGCGAGTCGGCTGAGCGCTTCTGGCGGCGTCGCAGCGTGCCACCAAGCGATCTCGTGGCGTATCCCGGAGTCGGGGTCGCCTGCAAGGCGCGTGAGCGCGGCGGGCGGCGTTGCCGCATTCTCGGCGACTTGGCGGCGTACTCTGGCGCTGGGGTCGCATGCGAGGCGAGCGAGGACCTCCGGCGGAGTGGCGCAGTTCTCGGCAACACTGCGGCGCACGCCGTCGTCGGAGTCCCGTGCAAGCCGAAATAGCAAGTCCTCGGGTGTGTGGGGCGTGATAGCTACTGAACTACGGACTCCGGGGTCCGGGTCGCTGGCCAAGTGAGCGCGTGTCTCGCTCGGCGTGGTTGAGTTGTGCACGACCGCGCTGCGAACATAGCCATCGGAGTCATTTGCGAGTCGAACGAGTATCTCCTGCGGTGTAGCCGCGTTGCCGGCGACGCCTTCTCGGATCCACCTGTCCGCAATCTTGGCGAGTTGTACAAGTGTTTCCGATGGAGTCGCCCCATTCCGCGCGATGCTCCATCGAACGTCGGTTTCAGGATCGTCGGCGAGGCGGGCGAGCACCGCTGGCGGTGTCGCCTGACTTGACGCGACGTTGCTGCGTACCTCGACATCGGCGTCGGACGCGAGACGAGCCAGCAACTCGGGCGGCGTTGCCTGGTTCCCAGCGACCCTGCGGCGTGACTCGTCGTCCGGATCCTCGGCGAGCCGCGCGAGTGTCTCCGGCGACGCGGCGGCGTTGCCCGCGGCCGAGCGGCGTATTTCAACGTCTGGATCGGCGGCGAGCCGCGCGAGTGCCTCCGGTGGAATGGCAGGCTGTAAGACGACATAGCGGCGAACCTCGAGATCGGGGTCCGCTGCCAGACGACTGATCGCTTCGGGTGGAGCGGCCGGATTTGTGGCGACGCAACGCCGCACCTCAACATTGAGCTCGCTGGCGAGACGGATGAGAACCTCGGGTGACGCGTTCTCATCCAAGGCGAGGGCGAAGAGATCGGGGTCTGTTGGTCGATTGATGGCTGATCCTTTGTCTTCGTACGTCGCGGAACTGATGGTGTGCTCCACGGGCTGCCGCGCTAGCCGCGATCATTGCCGCCGGCGGACCGACGGTATACCACCAACTCGCGAACACTCGGGTCGGTATCCATCGAGAAATTGTCCGACCCAGCGTGACGTGTTGAGGAGCATTTCCGAGATCAGGGGCACGGACGCCGCTTCCGGCGCGCCCACCTCTTGAGGGGTACCATCCGCGGCGCTACGAGGTCTCGGCCACCGATCCCCGAGGAGCGAAGCCATGACGACCGACAGCGCCGCCAACGGCGCCTACGCCATGACCGTGACCGGCCCCGTGCCGGTCAGCGAACTCGGTCCCACGCACGTGCACGAGCATCTCCACATCGACTGCCGGCCGATCCTGCGCATCCACGGCTACCCGGTGGTCACCGAGGAACCGCTCAACATGTGCACCGCCGCCGAGGCGCGCTGGAACCCCGGCGGGTTCCCCGACAACTACCACCAGACCGACGTGGAGCAGGTGCTGGAGGAGCTGGAGCCGTTCCACGCCGCGGGCGGGCGCACGATCGTCGAGGTGACGCCCCGCCACATGGCGCGCGAACCGCTGATCCTGCGGGACATCGCCGAGCGCAGCGGGCTGAACGTGATCATGGGCGGCTTCTACTACCTGGCGGCGTCGCATCCCGCCGGCACCGCCGAGCGCCCCACCGAGGACCTGGCGGCCGAGATGGTGGACGAATGGCGCAACGGCGTGGACGGCACGGGGATCCGCCCCGGCATCATCGGCGAGGTGGGCACCTACGACCCGGTGCAGCCCGAGGAGTTCCGCATGCTGCGGGCCGCCGCCTGGGCGCACAGTGAGACCGACCTGCCCATCTCCATCCACCTGCACCCGTGGGGATTCGAGGGCATCAAGGTGCTCGACGCCCTGGAGGCCGAGGGCGTGGATCCGCGGCGGGTGATCATGGGACACATGAACACGGCCATCGGCAACCTGCCCTACCAGCTGGAGATGCTGGAACGCGGCGCCAACCTGGCCTACGACCTCATGGGCTTCGACCATTCGCTGATCGGGCTCGGGAAGTACCCGCCGAGCGACTACGACATCGTGCAGGGCATGGTCGGGCTGGCGCAGCGGGGCCACCTCGAGCAGCTGTTCGTCTCCCAGGACATGGGCGGCGTGAAGACCCGGCTGCTGGCCTACGGCGGCTGGGGCTACGCCCACACCCTCAACCACGTGGTACCGCTGTTCCGCAACGCCGGTTGGGGCGACGACGAGGTGGAGACCCTGATCGTCGGCAACCCGGCCCGCGTCCTGGCGATCGAGGGGCTGAGCAGATGACGAACCAAGCTCCCAAACTCCCGCTGGGGATCGACGGCGGGCGCGCCGACCTCTTCGAGGAGTTCATGCGGCAGCCCTTCGGGCGGCACACGCCCGACCTGCAGTCACTGCTCAACTACATGCGGGGAATCCCGCTCGTGGGCAAGCACTTCCTGCTGATGACCCGCTCCAACGTGGAGTGGACGCTGGCCCGATTCACCGAGGGCGATCCGCTGGGCGTCGAGCGCCTGCCCGAGGTCGTCTTCGACGACATCGAAGAGGCCGAGCGCTACGTGTTCCGGGTGCGCTGGGCGGAGATGTTCGGCGGGCTGCCAGCGGGAGCCTCGGATTCGGTGCCCGAAGAGCCGTCGGAGGTACGCGCCGGCTTTGAGGGTCCGGAGATGCTTGCCTACGCCGATCGCCAGACCCTCCGGGCGGGCGAGGAGATCAACTTCAAGGCATCCTGCTCGGGCGTTGAGAGCTACCGGCTCGACATCGTGCGACTGCTCAGTCCGGATCTCGGCGACGGCCCGGACGTCCCGCCGTACGTGGCGACGGAGATGGCGACGCCGATCTGCGGCGAGCACGCCGCCCGGCACCAGGAGATCCATCCGGGGTCGTACGTGCAGGTGCCGTCGGGCGCCGGAGGGCAGGCAGAGGGAGGCTTCACCATCGTGCTGTCGGTGTTCCCGACGCTCCTCGCCGCTGGTCACCAGATGCTGTTCGGCACCTACTGCAATGACACGGCTACTGGTGCCGGCCTATTCCTGTCTCCCGACGGGCATCTGGGATTCGTCGCCGGCGACGGGATGATCGGCGAGGTCGTCCTCAGCGACGTGGCCGTTGCCGAGTCCCGCTGGACGACTGTCGCCGTGAGTTGCGACAACGCCGGGGGCATCACCTTCAGTGCCGGCGGACTCGCGTCACACCGCCTCGAGGATCGCGGCTGGGTGCACGAGGAGCACCACGGCGGACCCGTCGCCGGTCTCGGCGACGGCCCGATACTCATCGCCGCCGAGCAGACCGGGGCGGGCCACGCCGTCTCGTGTTTCAACGGCAGGCTGGAGCGCCCGCGGCTGTTCGGGCGCGCCTTGGACGGAGCGGAGATCGAAGCACTCGCTGAGCGGGGTCCTGCCGTGGCTGCTGACGACGCGCTCGGTGACTGGGACTTCTCCGTCGACATCGGCAGCGAGGACATCCGCGACGTCTCGGGCAACGATCGCCACGGCACCATCGTCAACATGCCGACGCGCGGGGTCGGCGGCTCCAACTGGTCGGGGCTGACGTCGGACTGGCGGGCGGCTCCCGAGGAGTACGGGGCGATCCACTTCCACAATGACGACATCAACGACGCCCTCTGGGAGACCACACAGACGCTGCGCGTTCCGGAGGGCTGGGCCAGTGGCTGCTACGCGGGTCGTTTCCGGGCCGGCGAGGCGGTGTTCTGGGTGCCGTTCGCGGTGCGCCCGGCCGCGGGTGCGCCCACGAGCGACGTGGCGTTCCTGCTGCCGACCGCCACCTACGGCGCCTACGCGAACCTGAAAATGCGCGTGGTCAGCCCGTTCAACGAGATGATCCACGGACGCCTGACCGTGCTCGACGAGACCGATCTGCTGATGTTGCGCTTCGGTGAGATCGGCGGGTGCACCTACGACAACCACGCCGACGGCAGCACGGTCGTGCACTCCTCGATGCACCGACCGGTCACCAACTTCCGCCCGCACGGCCGCATGTACAAGTTCTGCCAGGACCTGCTGATCGTGGCCTGGCTGGAGCGCGCCGGCATTGCCTACGACACCATCACCGACGACGACCTCGACCGCGAGGGTCTCGAGGCGCTCGCTCCCTACCGGGTGCTGGTCACCAGCTCGCATCCCGAGTACACGAGCACACCCATGATGGACGCCGTCGAGGGCTTCGTGCGCCGTGGCGGGCGCCTGATAAACCTCGGCGGCAACACCTACTGGCACCGCATCGCCTACCACCCCACTCGCTCGGGGATGTTCGAGGTGCGCCGGCCCGACCTGCCGCGGATCTGGCGTGCCGACGCCGGCCAGGGCCACGACACGTTCACCGGCGAGCCTGCCGGCACGTGGATCGGCATCGGGCGGGGGCCACACACCATCGGCGGCGTGGGGTTCATCACGCAGGGCTTCGACACCTGCTCCTACTACCGCCGCACGGCGGCCAGTGGTGACCCGCGGGCGGCCTTCATCTTCGAGGGCGTCGAAGAAGAGATCATCGGCGACTTCGGCATCCTGCAGGGCGGGGCGGCCGGCTACGAGATCGAGCGGGTCGACGCCGCCCTGGGCACGCCGGCGCACACGCTGCTGCTGGCGTCCTCGGAGAACCACTCGAACCTCTACGACCTCATGGTTGCATCGATCGGCGATGTCCTGCCGAACACCGACCCCGATGCGCCCGAGAAGATCCGCGCCGACATGGTGTTCTTCGAGACTCCCGGCGGGGGTGCCGTCTTCTCCACCGGTTCCATTGCCTGGTGCGGCAGCTTCGGCAACTTCGGCTATGACAACAACGTGACCGCCATCAGCAACAACGTGCTGCGCCGCTTCGTGGATCCGGAGCCGTTCGCCATGCCCGCCAGGTTCACGTGATTGTCATGCTCTCACGCGGCCACCTGCCCGCCGTCATTCCGGCGAAGGCCGGAATCCATCTCCAGCGTCCCGGCTCGTGGTGCCGGTGGATCCCGGCCTGCGCCGGGATGACGGTTGGGTTGGTAACCGGTTCTCGTGGTTGATCTCACCGGCGTGGGGTACGGGGCTCTGGGAGCCGGCCTGGAGGGCCGCGGTGTCATCGTGACCGGCGCCGCCCGCGGGGTCGGGGCCGCCACGGCGCGGGCCATGGCGGCCGCCGGCGCCCGGGTGGCGGCGGTCGACCGGAACGCCGCCGGGCTGGCCGAGGTGGTCGCCGGACTGGACGGTACGGGACACCGCGCCATCACCTTCGACCTCCTCGATGTGGACGCAATCGACGACCTCGTCTCGGGGGTCGTCGACGACTTCGGCGACTTGTGGACGCTCGCCCACATCGCCGCCTTGTTGCGGCGCCAGGATGTCGACGACGTGACTCCCGCGGACTGGGACCTGCAGAACGACATCAACGTCAGGGCGACGTTCTTCCTGAACAGGGCGGCGGGGAACGCCATGGTGGCCGCCGGGGGCGGTGGGCGGATCATCAACTTCAGCTCTGGGGGATGGTGGAACGGGCCGTTGTTCGGCAGCGACGCCTACCTCGCCGGCAAGGCGGGCGTGATCACAGTCAGCCGCGGCTTCGCCCGCCGCTTCGGCCCGCACGGCATCCTCGTGAACGCCATCGCGCCCGGCCAGATCGACACCCCGATGCAACACGACGACCTGCCTCCGGAGGTCTCCCGGGCCGCAACGGAGGTGTGCCCGCTGCGCCGGATCGGGCAGCCCGAGGAGTTGGCCGCCGTGGTGGTGTTCCTGGCGTCGATCCACGCCAGCTTCGTCAACGGCGCCACGCTCAACGTGAGCGGGGGCGGCCTCATCTACTGAGCCGGCGATGACCGAGGAGTTCACTCTCCCCGCTCCCAGCGCCGCGAGCGCGCCGAGGCCAACGTGCCACCTCCCGTTCGCCACCCCCGGTTGCCGTCCGTGGCGAGCGTGACGACGACCGGGGAGGCTCGCTGGGCGCTGGTCCCCGACGCGCTCTTCGACGGTGAGCGGTTGCGGCGGGCCCACGCCGTCGTGGTCGAGGGCGAGCGCGTCGTCGGCGTTGAGGCGGCGGGTGCGTTGCCGGAGGGCATAGAGACCCGAGATCTACCGGGATGCACGCTGCTGCCGGGCCTGATCGACTGCCACACCCACCTCTCGGACTGGATGTTGCTGGCGTTCCTGGCCGCGGGCGTGACGGCGGTGCGTGACACGGGAAACGATCCGGCGTGGATCCTCCAGCGACGCGACCGCACGAGATCCGACCCGATGGCGGGACCGGACATCCTCTGTTGCGGCCCTCTGCTGGACGGGGGGTCGGCGTTCTGGCCGCACATCGGTCGCTCACACACCGACGCCGCGGCGATCCGGCGCTCGGTCGACGAGATGGCCGAGCGCGGTATGGATGCCGTGAAGCTGTACGTGCATCTCACCACCGAGCAGATCGGCGCCGCGGCGACGCAGGCCGACCACCGGGGTCTGCCGCTCCTCGCCCACCTCGGACCGTCGGTGGACCTGGCGACGGCGGTGTCGGCCGGGGTGCGGGAGGTGCAGCACCTGACGGGTTGCGTTCACCACGTCGAGGGGTGGCGAACGAACGTGGACGAGGTCGCGGCTTCAGCGGCATCGCTGGCCACCGCAGGCGTGGCGCAATGCCCGACGCTGGTGGTCTGGGACCGGCTCTGCCGCCTGAACGACACCGCCTTCCGCCACGACCGGCGCGACCGCTGGGTCCACCCCGACATCGCCGCGGTCTGGCAGCGCTTCCCGCACCGCACCGGCGAGGTGGCCGACCGGCTCGACCGCCAGCGCAGCGTCAATACCATGAAGCGGGTCCTGGGCGCCCTGGCCGGTGCCGGATGCACCGTCGTCGCCGGCTCCGACGCGCCGTTCCCTCATCTCGTGCCGGGGTTCTCGCTGCACGACGAACTGTCGCTGCTGGTCGACGCCGGGCTCGAGCCGGCCGCCGCTCTGGCGTCGGCGACGTCGGTCGCCGCCGACCATCTCGGTCTCGCGGACTACGGGCGGATCCGGGCGGGATCGGTGGCCGACATGGTCGCCGTCGGCGGCGACCCGTGCGACGACATCTGCGTGCTGTCCGATGTGCGCCTCGTGCTGCGCCGGGGCAGGGTCGTGGATTTCGACGCACTGGCGGCCAGTGCCGCCGCGGCGTTCTCGCGGCCGCCGGACGACCCCTTCTCGCAACTCATGATGGAGTTCGCGACACCGGTAGCCGGCGGGGACTAGCGCAACTCGGCGTCCCCATTCCCGTCATTCCGGCGGAGGCCGGAATCCATTGTCGAGCGGCCACGAGGCCAGGTCACCAAGGGGCGACCTCGTCTTACAGGAAGCCGCCGTCCAGCACTCGCTGCTCGGCCCCGGAGGGGCTGTAGAGGAAGTACACCGTCACCGGCTCGTCGCCGTCGTTGAGGAACTGGTGGTCGGTGCCGGGCGGCGTGTACACCACGTCGCCGGGCGCCACGGGCCTGTCCTCGTCGCCGATCCGCGCCCGCCCGCGTCCCGAGAGGATCATCCACACCTCCGTCGTTCCCGGATGGGAATGGCGCGTCCCGACGACCCCGGCGGGGATCTGCGTCATCCCGACCGCGAAGTCGCCCATCCCCTCCTGCAGCAGCGGGGACAGCAGCACCCGCACGTCGCGGGTGGCCGGGGCCGGGGTCACGAATCCGACTCCGTCGTCGCGGTTCAGGAACAGGGGCTCGGCGGCCGATGGCCTGGCTGTCATGGCGTGGACCTCCTGAGTGTGAGCGGAGCCGGCTCAGACCCGGCGCGGGTCGGTGTTGTCGTGGAAGGCGTACTCGGGCCCCTTGACGGTGCCCACGCCGTAGCCGGTGCCCCAGTCGTAGGGGGGTTCTCCGGCCTGCTCCTCGGCCCACTGCTTCAGCGGGATGTTGTCCCAGTCGGCGGCGAACCAGTACTGGGAGTCGGGGTGGTTCTTCGGGTCGGGTCCGAGGGGGTGGGAGAGGTTGCCCATCGCCCCCAGGAGTTGCCGGCGGATGGGGTCGCTCCGGAAGACGAGGTCGGGATCCTGCTCGACGTGGCCGGACGGGCGGATCCAGCGGGGCGCGTAGCTGATGTAGAGGGCGCGGCGCTCGTGCGTGCCCAAATTCGGGCTGGCGGCGTGCAGCAGCGTGGGGCGCCACATCATGAGGCTGCCCGGCGGCACCTTCAACTCGAAGACGTCCTCGGGACGGATGTCCTCGCGCCAGCGGGCCCGCCGCTGCATGTCCCAGAGGTGGCTGCCGGGCACGAACAGGATGCTGGCGTGGCCGGGCTCCGAGGCGTCGGAGACGTACCAGCCGATCTTGAAGTCCAGCCAGGGCATCGGGCCGTCGATGCCGATGCCCGTGAACTCCTCCTCGTAGTCGAAGTGCCAGCCCAGCGAGAGGGCCGACGGATGCCGGCCCGGCGTCGGCGGTGTCCAGAGGATCACGCTGTCGCGGTTCTGCACGTTCCAGCCCACGATGTCCACGACGTAGCGCAGGATGTCCGGCCGGTCCATGAGGTTCAGGAACGCCTCGTGCTTGACGAGCCCGTTGCGGCAGCTGAGCTGCGAGTCGGGCGCCATGCCGCGCTCGCCCCGCAGCCGAGCACCGACCTCCTCGAAGGCATCGTTGAGCACCGCCACCTCGCCGGCGTCCAGATACTCCTCGATGACGAAGAAACCCTGGGTGTTCAGCAGTTCCTTCTGCTCCGACGTCGCTGCCAGTGCCACTGATTTCCCCCTGTGATCCGCGGTTGCCCGCGCCGAGGCTAATGGAGAACGGACGGATCGTCGCACCCCGTTCCGAACGGCCTCGGTACCCCCGGAACCTCCTCAGTCGGCGATTCGGAACGCAGATTTCTTTGTGACTATGCTGCGCCGGACGTTTGGTCGTGGCCGTTGCGGCTGCGGAGACGGAATGAGGGAGAGGACATGATTTCGAGACGTAGGAATCTCTGGGTGATCGCCGCGCTTGGCGTGGCTCTCGCCCTGGTGGCGAGCGCCTGTGCTGCGGACGACTCCGCCCAGGAGGCGGCCGACGCGGCGCTGTCCGAGGCGGGCGCGGCCCGCTCGGACGCCGCCGCGGCGATGTCCGAGGCACAGAGTGCCGGCTCCGCCGCTTCTGCCGGCGCGGCCGACGCCGCCGCGGCAGGCGCCGAGGCCAGCGCGGCTTCGGCGACCGCAGACGCAGCCGCCGCCGCAGCCGACGCGGCGAGCGCCGAGGCAGCGGCCGCAACCGCCGCCGCCGACGCAGCCCAGGCTGCCGCCGACCTCGCGCTCGCGACCGCCGAGGGCAGCGAAGAGGCCGTGGCCGCCGCCGAGGCGGCTCTCGCCGACGCGCAGGCCGCAGCAGAGGCGGCCAGCGCCGAGGCTGCATCCGCACGCGACCAGGCCGCCGCGGCACAAGCCGACGCGGAGGCCGCCCAGGCCGAGGCCGCTGCCGCCCAGGCCGAGGCCGCTGCCGCCCAGGCCGAGGCCGCGGCCGCCCAGGCCGAGGCCGCGGCCGCCCAGGAAGAGGCTGCTTCGGCCCGCGAGGAAGCAGCTTCGGCCCGCGAGGAGGCAGCCGACGTGGCACGCCACAACGTCAGGGCCATCGCAGGCGACTACGAGGCGGTCATCCGCCCGGCGACCCAGCGCTGGACGATCGGTCACGCCGACGGCCTCGCCGGCATCCCGTTCACCGACTCGGTCACCGACAGCATCTACGAGGTCGCCGACGCCATGGGCGTGGACATCATCTTCTGCGACAACGCCTACGACCAGGAGAAGACGGTCGAGTGCGCCAACCTGATCGTGGCGCAGGAGGCCGACGGCGTGATCTTCGCCAATTGGATCGCCGGCACCGAGGAGTTGATCGCGGGCATCTACATCGACAACGGTCTGCCTTGCATCACCTGGGACGGGCCGCATCCGGGTTGCAAGAACTTCGGCCCCGACAACTTCGAGGCCTCCGTCGAGGCGGGCCGCTTCCTGGCGGGCTTCGCGCAGGAGCAGGGTTGGGATCCCGCCGAGACCGAACTGGTGGTCATCTGGACCCAGGGCGTCCAGGTCATGGGCGAGCGTCGCGACGGCGCCATCGCCGGTGTGCTGGAGTCCTTCGCCATCCCCGAGGAGAACATCCACGTCGACATCCCGCACGCGGCCCTCGACGACGTGTTCCCGCTGGTGACCGACTGGGCGACCGCCAACCCCGACGCCAAGAACGTGCTCTGCTTCGGCCACAGCGACCAGCCCGGTGTGGACTGCGCCCTGGCGCTGGAGCAGGCCGGCTTCCTGGGCCGGGCCGCGGCGGTCGGCCTGGGCGCCTCCGACGAGGCGCTCGTGGACCTGCGCCAGCGCACCGACGAGGAGTCGGTCTTCAAGGCCACTATCTCGTTCTTCCCCGAGCGCTACGGGCAGTACCTGGTGCCGGCCGTGGTGGACATGCTCGAGGGTCGGATCGTGCCCGACCGGGTCATCCCGTCGGTGTCGCCGGTCACCCGTGAGAACGTCCAGGAGTTGTACCCCGGCTAACGGGGCTCGGTTCGACCGTCGTGTGCACCCCGGCAGCCACCTGTCGGGGTGCACACTCCCGGTCGGGCGACCAATCCAACTCGTCAACCCAGGTGGTCATGATCGACTCACTGTTCCGTACGGATCTGATCCCCTGATCATCAGTCCCTGTCCGCCGACACTCGGGAAACCGTGATGCCCCCACTTCTCAGCATGACGGGCGTGTCGAAGGCCTTCGGTCACGTGGTGGCCCTCGCCGGCGTCGACCTCGAGATCCAACCCGGCGAGGTGATCGGTCTGCTCGGTGACAACGGCGCCGGCAAGTCGACGCTCATCAAGATCCTCTCCGGCGTCTACTACGCCGACGAGGGAAGCTTCGCCCGCAACGGCGAGCCGGTCACGATCACCGATCCCAACGACGCCATGGCTCTCGGAATCGCCACGGTGTACCAGGATCTCTCGCTCGTGGAGACTCGCCCGGTGGCCCACAACATCTATCTCGGGCGGGAGCCACGGCGCTGGGGTCTCGTGTTGAACCGTCGCAAGATGGAGCGTGACGCGACCGAGTTGCTGGACCGCCTCAACATCAGGCTTCCCTCGGTGCGGGTCGACGTGGGAGTGCTCTCCGGGGGCCAGCGCCAGGCGGTGGCCATCTCCCGGGCCGTCGCCCAGGGCGGCGACATCCTGCTGCTCGACGAGCCGACCGCCTCGCTCGGCGTGGAGCAGACCGCGCAGGTGCACGACCTCGTCGTGGACATGAAGTCCCACGGCAGCGCCATCGTGCTCATCACCCACGACCTCAGCGACATCCTCGACATCGCCGACCGGATCGTGGTACTGCGCCAGGGCCGGCTGTGGGCCGATTCGCCTTCTGCGGCCACGACACAGACCGAGGTCATCGGTTGGATCACCGGGGCGCTGCCTTCGCAATTCGCCGACGTCGGGTCGTCCAACGGGGGGTCGTCCAACGGGGGGTCGTCCAACGGGGGGTCGTCGTGATGCGGTCCGCGGAGCCGGCGGAGCTGGCATGACCGGCGGTTCGGGCTCCCGGGCCCTGGGCTGGAACATGGGTGACGTGCTCGTCCCCCTCGAGGACCGCCAGCACCCCTGGTGGCCGTTCAGGCGCCTCAACGACTGGACGATCCCGGGTCTGCTCGTCGCGCTCGCAGGTCTGTGCATCTACTCCTGGCAGCGCTCCCCCTACTTCTTCACCGTCAACAACTTCGTGAACATCGGCGAGGCCCTCTCCATCCGGGGACTCATGGCCGTCGGACTCACGGTGCTGCTCATCAGCGGCGGTCTCGACCTGTCGATCGCGGCGGTGGCCGCGTTCACGGGGATGTTCGCCGCCATGATGATCAACGCCGGCGTCAACGGCGCCGTCGCGGGACTGGTCGCCCTTGCGTGCGCCGCCACCATGGGGCTCATCAACGCCTTCATCATCGTGCGGCTCCGGGTCAACCCGATCATCGCCACACTCGGCACCCTGTTGCTGTTCCGGGGGCTCGCGTTCGTGGTCAGCGAGGGCGACAACATCGTCATCGGCGTCAACGCCTGGAGCACCTTCGGTCGGGGCGAGGCTCTCGGCATCAAGGTGACGTTGTGGGTGTTCGCGGGGGTGCTGGTGTTCGGCATGTGGTTCATGCGCCACTCGTTCATCGGGAACAACCTCTACGCCATCGGCGGCAACCCCGCCGCCTGCCGGAACGTGGGCATGAAGGTGGACCGCATCCGCATGTGGTCGTACGTGGCGATGGCCATCCTGTCGGGCATCGCCGGCATCGCCTTGATGTCACGGGGCGGGACCGCTCAGCCCGCCGCCTTCGAGGGAGCCGAACTGGAGATCATCACGGCGGTGTTCCTCGGGGGCGTGGCCCTCACCGGAGGGCGAGGCAGCCTGTTGGGCACGTTCCTGGGCCTGATCATCATCGGCGTCATCACCAACAGCTTCGTGCTCACGAACGTGCCGATCTACTGGCAGATGGTCGTGCGCGGGATCATCCTGATCCTGGCCGTCTCCATCGACAGCATCCGAAGAGGCGGCGGCTACAGGTGAGGTAGGGGTCGGCGCCCGCCGGCCCCCCAGGTGGATGAGTATCGGTTGGTGCGGGCTCTATAGTAAGATCTCGACAGATACCGCAAACATCGATAATCTCGCTAGACGCCTATAGTCGGGGTATGGACTCCGTACGCAACCCCTACAGTCCCGGTGCCGGTGCCCCGCCGCCCGCGCTGGTCGGTCGCGGCGAGGAGATTGAGGAGTTCGACGTTGCCGTCCAGCGGCTTGGGCTCGGGCGTCCGGCGCGAAGCGTGCTGTTGACCGGTTTGCGAGGGGTGGGCAAGACCGTGCTGTTGCGGGAGTTCGGCCGGATCGCCGCTGGTCACGGGTGGATCCACCAGTCTCTCGAGGCTGGCGAGAAACTCGACTTCGTGGCTTCGGCGGCGACACTGGCCCGCAAGGCCCTTCTGCGGCTCTCGGCCGGTCGGCGGGTCGCCGACCTCGCCCGGCGGGCGTTCGGGACGCTCGGTTCGTTCCAGTTGCGCTGGCAACCGGACAGCGGCGACCTCACGCTCGGAATCGATGCGCTGCCGGGCCGAGCCGACTCGGGCGACCTCGAGGAGGATCTCGCCGACCTGTTCGGCGCCATTGGGGAGGCGGCACGCGAGCGGGGAACCGGCGTGCTGTTCACCATCGACGAGATCCAGTACCTGTCGAAGGATTCCCTGGCCGCGCTCGTCGTCGCCCTGCACCGGACCAGCCAGGAGCAACTCCCGCTGATGGCCGCCGGTGCCGGGCTGCCGTCTGTTCCCGCCCTCGCCGGGGAGGCCAAGTCGTATGCCGAGCGACTCTTCGCCTTCCGCGAGATCAACAGCCTCGACGCCGAGGAGGCGGCCCAGGCGCTGGCGGCTCCCGCGGAGGCCGAAGGGGTGCGCTGGCAGCCCGACGCACTCGACGTCGTGTTCGCTGTGACCAAGGGATACCCGTACTTCCTGCAGGAGTTCGGGAAGCAGTCCTGGGACGTCGCCGCCGGTCCCGCCACGATCACGAGGGGCGATGTGGAGGCTGCTGTTCCCATAGCCAAGGAGGAACTCGACACCGGCTTCTTCCGGGTCCACCTCGACCGGAGCACTCCCGGCGAGCGGGCGTACCTCTCGGCGATGGCCTCCCTCGGCGCCGGGCCCTACAGATCCGCCGACGTGGCCGCCGTGATGGGACGCACGACGCCGGGCGTCGGGTCGCTGCGCGATGCTCTGATCAAGCGCGGCCTCTGCCATGCGCCTCGTCGCGGCGTCGTCGCATTCACAGTTCCCATGTTCGACGACTTCGTCCGTCGCCGGCTGGCACACGGGCCATCCCCGGAGGCGCGACTCGAGTCGGAGCGTCGGCACCACGGCGCGGGAGGCATCGACGACACCGTGGAGCGGTTCGGGCGACTGCCGGCGCTAGACGAACGAGAGCCCGACGGCATCATCGGCTACGACGATCACGGGCTGCCGTCGTGAACGTCGTCGAAACCTCGGCGATCGCTGTCGTGCTGTTCGTCAGAGACGACTTCTCCCGAACCGACGTGCTCGTGGGCTGACCCGGCCGCTCGGCGCCGCGCCGATCAGGTGTAGTCCGCGTACTTCTCCAGGTAGCGGACCGGGCGGCTGAGGGCGTCCTTGCGGAACGGGTCGCCCAGTTCCATGGTGCACATGACCTCCAGGACGGTGGTGCGGCCGCCGTTCATCTGGGCGTCGATGGCGGTGGTCAGCGCGGGCCCCACGTCCTCGAGGTGGCGGACCCGCATGCCGTCGGCGCCCATGGCCCGGGCCACCTCGGACCAGTCCTCGCCGCCGTCCAGTTCGCCGGCCACGAAGCGGCGGCCGTAGAAGTCCACCTGGTTCTTCTTCTCGGCGCCCCACTGGCGGTTGTGGAACACCACCGCGGTGACCGGGATGTCGTGGCGCACCGCGGTCATGGTCTCGACCATGCTCATGGCCCACGCCCCGTCGCCCACGTAGGCCACCGCAGGGCGGTCCGGAGCGGCCTTCTTGGCCCCGATGATGGTGGGAAGCGCATAGCCGCAGTTGCCCCAGCTCATGGCGGCGAAGAACGACCGCGGCTCCTCGAAGCGCAGGTAGCTGTTGGACACCGAGTTGATGTTGCCGATGTCGGTGGAGACCATCACCCGCTCGGGCATGGCCCGCTCCAGCTCGCGCAGCACCTGGCGGGGATGCATCCAGTCGTCGGACTCCGCCGCTGCCTGCTTGATCATGTCGACGCTGAAGTCGTCGGTCTCCTCGGTCCATTCGTCCAGCTCGGCCTCCCAGTCGGCCTTTTGAGCGGCGATGTCGGCGGCCCGTTGCGCCCTGGTGGCGTCGCCTGCCAGCTCCCGGCCGGCCAGACGCCGGGTGAGTGCCGCCGCCGCGGCGGCGGCGTCACCGCAGATGCCGACGTCGATCTGCTTGACCAGACCGAGCATCTTGGCGTCGGCGTCCACCTGGATGACCTTGGCGCCGGTGGGCCAGTAGTCGAGGCCGTGCTGGGGCAGTGTGCCGAAGGGGCCGAGCCGGGTGCCCAGCGCCAGCACCACGTCGGCCCCGGAGATCAGGCGCATCGCCGCCTTGGAGCCCTGGTACCCCAGCGGCCCGCACCACAGCGGGTGCGACGCCGGGAAGGAATCGTTGTGCAGGTAGCTGTTCACCACCGGGCAGCCCAGCCGCTCGGCCAGCGCCACCGTCTCGGCCATGGCGTCGCCCATCACCACTCCGCCGCCGGCGATCATCACCGGGAAGGTTGCCCCGGCCAGCAGGTCGGCGGCCGCGTCCAGGCTGCGGTCGCCGCCCGGACCCCTGTCGAGAGGCTGCGGCGGCGGAATCTCCACGTCGATGTCGCCGTAGAAGCGGTCGCGGGGGATGTTGATCTGCGTGGGCCCCATCTCCGAGAGCGCCCGGTCGAAGCAGCGGGCCGTCAGCTCGGCCATGCGGCGCTCGTTGTTGACGTGGCCCTGGTACTTGGTGAACTCCTGGAACATCGGCAGCTGGTTGGCCTCCTGGAAGCCGCCGAGGCCGATGCCCATCGTCCCCGCCTCGGGCGTGACGATCACGACCGGGCTGTGGGCCCAGAACGCCGCGGCGATGGCGGTCACGCAGTTGGAGATGCCTGGGCCGTTCTGGCCGATCACCACGCCGTGGCGACCGCTCACCCGGCTGAAGCCGTCGGCCATGTGGGCGGCGCCCTGCTCGTGCACGACGGGTACCAGCTCGATGCCGGCCGGCTCGAAGATGTCCATGGCGTCCATGAAGGCGCTGCCCATGATGCCGAAGATGGTGTCGACGCCGTGGGCGACCATCGTCTCCACGAACGCCTCGCTGGGGGTCATGCGGGTCATGTCCTCATCCTCCGTTGAACGAGATCACAGCGCGTAGGCGGCAGGGGCGGGCTTGAGCGGGCGGGCGTACCACAGCGGCCGCCGCAGGCCGCCGGGACCCGGGGCCGGGCGGGTCATGGCCAGCCATTCCCGGTAGGCCTCCCGTGCCGCGGCGGTGTCCACCACCACGTCGCCGTAGCTGTCGCCGGGCTCCGCCGGCGCCACCCGCACCCGCTGGTGCCAGCACTGCATGCCCGACACCGGGTCGGGCTGCACGCAGAAGGTGAGGTTCTGGTGCACGCCGGTGTCGCTCCACCAGATGCGCTCGGTGTCCTCGTCGGCGCTGGCGTGGCGCTGCGGCCGGCCGCGGCGCCTCAGCCGCCAGGTCGTGCCGTCGTTGCTGATGTCGGCGTCGCCGCCCGCCCAGGAGCCGCCGCTCGAGGGGTCCAGACGCCAGCGGCCCATGTGGTGGGATGCCGCCACCACGCCGGGGCGGATGCCCTCGGTGCGCCAGGCGCCGATCACGAAATGGCCGATGCGGGTGGTGATCCGCACCAGTCCGCCCACTTCGATGCCGAGCGCCTCGGCGTCGGAGGGGTGGATCCACAGCGGGTGGCGGTGGCTCAGCTCCGACAGCCACTTGCTGTTGGCCGAGCGGGTGTGGATCAGCGTCGGGATGCGGAAGGTCGGCAGCAGGATGCGCTCGTCGCCGGCCAGGTCGAGGTCCTCCCAGTGCACGTGGGAGGGGATCCAGGTGGGCGTGGCGTACTCGGGCCAGCCCCAGTCCGCCAGCGTCTGGGAGTACAGCTCCAGCTTGCGCGAGGGGGTCGGGAAGCCCTCCCGGGGCGTGCCGTCCACCTGCACCGCCGGCGACCCGTCGCCGAGGCCGGGCAGGTGCAGGCCGGCCAGATCCTCGGGCGAGCCGGACCAGGCGCCGGGGGTGCCGGCGCGGCGGAAGACGCCGGCGTCGTCAACCTCGCAATCGGCCAGGTCGGCGGCCTCAACCGACCGCTCGTACGGCAGGTACATGTCTCCCTCGAGCGCGTAGGCACCCCGGTCGCGCATGAACTCCAGCGGGGTCTGACCTGCCGCCTCGGCGTCTTCGGCCAGGCCGGGCACGCCCGCGAACATGGCCCCGTAGTACTCGTCGGTGCTGATCGGCGTGCCGGGCTTGCCGGGGCTCTCGAACCAGCGGCGGATGCCCAGGGAGCCATCGGGGTCGATACGCCACGACAGCTCGATCCAGAACTCGTTCTCCTCCCACACCTCGCCGGGGTTGAACTCGTGCGTGCGTGACTCGTGGGTCACGGCGTCGCCGCGGATCTCGGCGTACCGGCGCAGCACGGGCTGGCGGAAGCCGATCCAGCGCCCGGCGTGGGTCTCGAAGCTCGCCACGTCGTGGCGCTCGGCGCCCACTCCCATCGGCAGCACGTAGTCGGCGAAGACGGCCGTCTCCGACCAGGTGGGCGTGAGGGCGACGTGGCAGGCCACCTTCTCGGGGTCGGTCAGGGCCTCCAGCCAGCTGAACCCGTCGGGGTTGGTCCACACCGGGTTGTAGACCCGGCTGAAGTACACCTCCAAGCGACCCCGGCCCTCGGCCAGAAAGTGCGGTAGGAGGATCGACATCTCGTGGTAGGCCAGCGGATACTCCTGCGGCCAGTTGAGCTCGTTCCACTGCTCGACGGGCGGAGCGCCCGGCGGGTGCGGTGCCTTGTACTTGTTCCAGCCGTTGCCGGTTGTGCCCCCGACGGTGCCCACCGAGCCGGTGAGCACGTTCAGGAAGAACAGGCACCGGGCCGTCTGCCAGCCGCCGAGGTTGCCGGCGCCCGCGGCCCGCCAGTTGTGGGAGGCGAACCGGGTGGGGTGGGCACCGATGATGTCGGCGATCTCGGTGATCTGCGACGCCGCCACGCCGCAGACCCGTTCGGCCTCCTCAGGCGTGTGGGCGGCGTAGTCCTCCGCCAGGGCCGGCCCCACCGAGTCGAACTTCACCGGCCGCTGCGGGTGGCGCTCTCGCAGGTAGACCTCCCAGTTCGTCCAGCGCCGCACGAAGTCGCGCTCCCAGGTGTCGTTCAGCAGTAGCAGCCGGGCGATGGCCAACAGCAGGAAGGGCTCGGTTCCGGGCCATGCCGGCAGCCAGTGGTCGGCCTTGGCGCCGGTGTTGGAGAGCCGGGGGTCGACGCAGATGACCGTCGCCCCGTTGCCCTGCGCCTCGATGATCCTTTGGGCGTGCGGGTTGAAGTAGTGGCCCGATTCGAGGTGCGACGAGATGAGGAAGATCACCTCGGCATTGGCGAAGTCCGACGAGGGGCGGTCGTGACCCATCCAGCTCTGGTAGCCGATGCGGGCATTGGAGCTGCAGATGTTGGTGTGGCTGTTGTGGCCGTCCACCCCCCAGCACTGCAGCACCCGCTCTGCGTAGCCGTCCTCGCCGGGACGGCCCACGTGGTACATGACCTCGTTGTGACGGCCCTCGGCGATGGCGGCGCGGATGCGGCCGCCGATGTCGGCGAGGGCCACGTCCCAGCTCACTCGCTCCCATTGCCCCGCGCCTCGCTCCCCGGTCCGCCGCAGCGGGTACAGGATGCGCTCGTGGTCGTCGATCTGGTTGAGCGTCGCCGGGCCCTTGGCGCAGTTGCGGCCCCGGCTGGCCGGATGCAGGGGATTGCCCTCGATGCGGTCGATGCGTCCGGTGGCATGGTTGACGTGACACACGAGCCCGCAGGCGGCCTCGCAGTTGAAGCAGGTGGTGGGCACCAGCGTGTGGTGGTTCTCCACGCGGTGAGGCCACGCCTTGGCGTCGAGTGAGGTGACGTCGTGCCAGGTCTCCTGCGGCGGGTAGCTGTGCAACTCGACCACGATCGGATCCCCGTCTAGGACAGCGGCACGGACTGGCCCGCCCGCACGAAGCTGTCCTCGTAGAACCACATGCCGACCACCGCGCAGATCCCGGCCACGGCAGCCGGCCACGGGCCTGCGCCGGTTGTGAGGCCGACGGTGGCCAGCACTGCGGGGATGACCAGACCAAGTACAACCCCCCCGGCCCAGAAGCGGCGGGCGTAGCGACCCCGGGTCATGGCCGCCACCGCAGCCTCCACGTGGGGCGACTTGCGGGACGCCAGCTCGGCAGCCACGAACACCGCAGTGGCCAGAACCCCCGCCAGCAGCACCCACTGCACGGCAACGCGCCCGGGCACGTCGGCGGCCAGATCCAACACGGCGTAGCCGGCGCCACCGGCCACCCCGGCGTGTGCCAGCAGCGTCGGCAGCACCAGGTGGGACTGCCAGAGGTCGCGACCTTCGCACTGGCCGAACAGAAAGGCGGTGTAGCCCGCTGTGGCCGCCGCCAGCAGCGCCGCAGGGGCGGCGAGACCTTGCAGCGCACCGACCGAGCCGACCAGGCCGGCAACGAACCAGGCCGCGCAGACCGCGGCGAAGGCCCCGAGCACGATGGCGCCCTTCACCAGCCAGGACCGGCGATTGGCCCGGGTGATCAGGTAGTAGAACCGCTCCGGCCGGCGCAGGTCCCCCACCAGCAGCAGGCCCGTGAGCGCCAGGAACACGCCGGCGACCACCGCCGGCACGACCCCGACGGCGGCTTTCTCGCCGCCGTGGCCGAGCAGCACGAGCAGTGCGGCCACGGCCATCATGCCCGCGGCGACCGCCTTGGTGACCAGGTAGCTCGACACCTTGGCCTTCCAGGTCATCTCATGTGCCGTCGTGTAAGTGGTGCGGGCCATCACGCCGGCGGCGCCGGGGTCCGCGGTGGGGTGTCGGTCGGTGGTGTCGGCCCAGATCATCCCGTCGGTGGCGATGGCCGTGCGCAGCGGGTCGAGCGACGCCGGATCGGCCCCCAGGTAGTGCACCTTGGGCAGGGTTCCCTGCTCGGGCGCCCGCACCGCGGTGTCGCTGCGGGCGATGAGCCGGGTGGTCTCGTCGTCGGGGTCGTCGAGGTCGGCCACCTTGATGGCGTGGGTCGGGCACACCACCACGCAGCTCGGCTCCAGACCCTGCTCGATGCGGTGGTTGCAGAAGTTGCACTTGTTGGCCGTGTCCGTGGCCGGGTTGATGTAGATGGCGTCGTAGGGGCAGGCGTTCATGCAGCCCTTGCAGCCGATGCAGTTCTCGTCGCCGAAGTCCACGACGCCGTTGGGTGCCCGGAACAGGGCGTTGGTGGGGCAGATGGTGATGCACGGCGCGTCGTCGCAGTGGTTGCAGCGCATCACCGAGAAATGTCGGCTGGAATCCGGGAACGAGCCCGTCTCGATGTACTTGACCCAGGTGCGGTTCACGCCGAGGGGGATGTCGTGCTCGCTCTTGCACGCCACCGTGCAGGCGTGACAGCCGATGCAGCTCTCGCTGTCGAGCAGGAAGCCGAGCCGGGTCACCGGACGCCTCCCGCGCTCACGGCCGAGCTGCGGGAGAGTCGGTGAATCCCCGCGCACAGCAGTTCCACCAGGTGCCCGAAGGTGTCCTCGGGATCATGCGGCAGCGGGTGGCCGTCCCCCGACTCGAGATGGCTGAAGCCGTGGAATGCGCTGCGCAGGGTGCGTGCTGCATGGACGCGGTCCGTCTCACTGAGGTCGTAGTCGCGCAGCGCCTGGCCCAGAACGGCCAGCACCCGCTCCACCGCGGCCTCGAGTTCGGCGTCCCCGGCGCACGGGTAGCGGTCGGTGGCGGCATAGATGCCGGGGTGGTCGCGCACCATCTGGCGCCAGGCATGGCCCACCGCGGCAACCGCGTCGTCACCGGACAGCCCGACTGCGGCGTCGGTCAGACGCTGAGCCAGGATCACGCGACCCCGCAGGCTGAGGCTGCGGAGCAGATCGTCATAACTGCTCACATGGCGGTACAGCGCCGGCTGGCGCACCCCGAGCGCGTCGGCAACCCGGGTGAGCGTCAGCTTGTCGAGGCCGTCGGCATCGGAGATCTCCGCCGCCGCCGAGATGACCCTCTCGCGGTCCAGCGGTCGCCGCGCCGGTGGATTCCCGTCCTGTGGTCGTGTCATGGCCACCGCCTCTCACCTCTGCCTCGACCCCGGGGGGCGGACGGCCTCGAAGCTAGCATCTATAGCGGATCCATTAGACTTAACTAACACGACGTGAGCGATCCAGAGATCGGGAGTGCTGCCACGGTCACGGTGCCGGCCGATTCGAAGCCTGCGCGGCCCGCCGGGACGGTCGGACACAACCACGTGGCGCTGTCGCAGGCCATCCGGCGCCGCCGCGTCGCCGGACGACTTGTTGCGCCGCCCTGCCGCTCGCCGTCGGATTCCGCCGCCGGGACCCCCGACGTCCGGGGTGCCCGGGGACCTGCACTCTCCGCGGTGGCGCGCTAACATCGCTTTGACAATGTAAACGCTTACTGTCGGCAGTGGAGGTACCCATGGCCGATGTCGCCCTGGAGAACGTCAACAAGGAGTACGAGAACGGCTTCAAGGCCGTCACCGACCTGAACCTGAGAATCAACGAGGCGGAATTCCTGGTGATGGTGGGCCCGTCCGGTTGCGGCAAGTCGACCACGCTGAGGATGATCGCCGGACTGGAGAAGATCTCCACCGGAACTCTGAGGATCGGTGACCGGGTGGTCAACGACCTGCCGCCGAAGGATCGCGACATCGCCATGGTGTTCCAGAACTACGCGCTCTACCCGCACATGAGCGTCTTCGACAACATCGCCTTCTCGCTCAAGCTCGCCCAGCGCCCGCGGGCGGAGATTCGACGACGGGTCGCCGAGACGGCCCGCATACTCGAACTGGAGAGCCAACTCGACAAGCGGCCGGCTCAACTGTCGGGTGGGCAGCGGCAACGCGTGGCCATGGGTCGTGCGATCGTCAGGCGACCCGAGGTCTTCCTTCTCGACGAGCCCCTGTCCAACCTGGACGCCAAGCTCCGGGTTCAGATGCGGGCGGAGATCACCGGCCTGCAGCGCGAGGTTGGTGTGACGACGTTCTACGTCACCCACGACCAGGTCGAGGCCATGACGATGGCCGACAGGGTGGCGGTGATCAGCAGGGGCGTCCTCCAGCAGGTGGACACTCCGATGAAGCTGTTCAACGAGCCCGACAACATCTTCGTGGCCGCGTTCATCGGCTCGCCGTCGATGAACCTGATGCAGGGCGTCGTCCGCCGGGACGGCGCGGCACTGAAGATGGAACTCGGCAGCCAGATCCTGGCCGTTCCCGATTCGGTGCTGCACGACCGGCCCGGCCTCGAGGGCTACCTGGGTCGGCCGGTGGCCGTCGGTATCCGGCCGAAGGACTTCGAGGATGCATCGATTGTCCCCGACCATCCAGTCGACCAGCGGTTGCGGGGCACGATCTCCCACACTGAGGCGCTCGGGTACGAGATCATCGTGTACTTCGAGTCGGACGCAACACCGGTGATATCCAGGGAGGCCTTGGAGTTGACCGAGGAGGAGGCCGGCGCGGCCGAGCGGTCCTCCACGCGCGTGCACGCCAGGTTCAACCCCAACACGGCGGTGCGGGCGGGCGACAGCCTGGAGGTGGCGGTCACGGTGGAGAACGCGCACTTCTTCGACCTCGATACCGGTCTGGCGATCCGCACCTGATGGCCGGGCCAGGCCCAGCCTGCACCGGGCGCCCAGCTGTGAGCGGGGCGTCAGGATCAGGGCCGGACCAGGGGAGCGTGATCCAGCCGGGGCAGCACGTTGCGACCGAACCGGTTGCACTCCTGGAGGTGCGGGTATCCCGAGAGGATGAACGCGTCGATCCCGACCCGGCGATACTCCGCGAGCTTGGCGACCACCTCGTCGGGGTCGCCCACGATGGCCGCGCCCGCACCGGAGCGGGCCCGGCCGATTCCGGTCCACAGATTGGCCTCGGCGTAACCGTCCGCATCGCTGAGACTGCGCAGCTCGGCCTGGCGCCTGACGCCTGCCGACGCCGAGTCCAGCGACCGGCTCCTGATGGCCGCGCCCACGTCGTCGTCGAGTCGGCTCACGAGCCGGGCCGCCGCGGTCCGGGCCTCGCCGGGGGTCTCCCGTACGATCACGTGACTGCGCAGGCCGTAGCGCAGAATGCGCCCACGGCGAGCGGCCCGCTCCCGCATTTCGGCCACGGTGGACGCCACGCCGTCCACGGTGTCGGGCCAGGTGAGGAAGACGTCCGCGGCCTCGGCGGCTGTCTCCTTGGCCGCCTCGGAGAATCCTCCGAAGTAGAAGGGCGGGCAGCGTCCCGACACCGTCCTGACCCGCGGCGGGTCGAGGACCAGGTCGACGAACTCGCCGTGGAAGTCCACCCCCTCGCCGTCGAGCAGCGTCCTGAGCGCCCGCATCCACTCGAGGGTCCGCCGGTAGCGCGGCGCCGACTCGAGCGACTCGCCGGGTATGTCGCTGGAGATGATGTTCACCGTCAGGCGCCCGCCGACCATCCGGTCGATGGTGGCGATCTGGCGGGCCAGCTGCGGGACCCAGAGTTCGCCCATCCGCACCGCCAGCAGCAGCCGTATCCGATCCGTGAGAGGGGCGATACCCGCGGCGAAGGCGGTGGCGTCGATGCCCAGCGTGTAGCCCGAGGGCAGCAGGATGTTGTCGAAGCCGCATCGGTCGGCGGCCAGCACGATGTCGCGGCAGTGCTCCCAACTGCTGGCCAGCGCCGGGTCGGACACGCCGAGGTACTCGTAGTCGTCGTCGCAGAGGGCGCCGAACCACGCCACCTCCACCGGATCGGATCCCGTTCCGGCGCCGGGGTCCCGCCGGGGGGGAGTGCCCGGCTCCCGCGTCCTGTCGTCACCTGTCGGGTGCGGCTCCGTCATGGCAGGCGCACCCCCTCGGATGCCTCGATGATCTCGTACACGTCACTGCGGTCGAGGTGCACGCCGAGGGCGGCCGCCGCCCCATGGAGCCTCTCCGGGCGCTGGGTCCCGACCAGGGCCACCGCCCGGGACGGATGGGCCAGAACGAAGGCGAGCGCGATCGCCGCCCGGTCGACGGACTCCCGGCCTGCCAGACGATCGAGCACTTCGAGCAGAGCAGGGCGGATCCCGGTGTCGTCGCCCAGCCTGCCACCGGCCAGCGGGCTCCAGGCCAGCGGAACGATGCCGTCTCGCATGCACAGGTCGAGGGTTCCGTCCCGCAGTGGCGCCAGCTCGAGAGCCGAGAATTCCGGCTGGCTGCTGGCGATCGGGAACGGCAGGCAGGCCGCCAGGGCCTCGTGCTGGCCCGGCGTGAAGTTCGACACGCCGACCTCGCGGATCTTGCCCTGCTCGCGCAGGCGCGCCAGCGCCCCGGCGAGGTCGGCCGGATGCGTGAAGAGGTCCGGCCGGTGGATCTGGTACAGGTCGATCACGTCGACGCCGAGGCGCGTGAGCGAGGCCTCGCAGGCGCGGACGATCGCCTCCGGGCTCGAGTCGTAGGGAACGGGCGGGACGATGCCCCCCTTGGTTGCCAGCACCATCCGCTCCCGCAGACCCGGCGCGGCAGCCAGCACGCGGCCCAGGTTGGACTCGGCCTCGCCGAAGGCTTTGCCGCCCCAGTCGAGTCCGTATACGTCGGCCGTGTCCACCAGGTTCATGCCCAGGTCGAGGGCGGTCTCGAGCAGAGCTCTCAGCTCGACACCGGTCCGTCCCACGAAACGCCAGCATCCGAGGCCGAGCCGACCCACCTGGAAGTCGCGCCCCAGCGGGCGGCCGGCAGGATCGATGAGACCGAGATCCATCGGGCTGCGTTACCGGGAAGCGCGGGCGGTCCGGTGAACGCGCCCGTGCTCCGCTACGGCGTGATCGGGACGGGGATGATGGGGCAGGAGCACATCGCCAACATCCGCCAACTCCCCGGCGCGGAGGTCACGGCGGTGGCCGACCCGCACCCGCCGTCGCTCGAAGCGGCCACCGGACTTGCGCCGGCGGCGGTCCGGTTCCGGCACCACGGCGACCTGCTGGCTTCGGGCCTCTGCGACGCGCTGGTGATCGCCACCCCGAACATGACCCACGCTCCGATCCTGGCGGACATCTTGGGAAGCGATCTGCACGTCCTGGTGGAGAAGCCGCTGTGCAGGACGGTCGCCGAATGCCTTGCGGTGGTCGACGCCGCCCGCAATCACCGCGGGCTGGTACGGGTCGGACTGGAGTACCGGTTCATCGCGCCGTTCGCCCGTCTGCTGGAGGAGGTGCGCCGCGGGACCGTCGGGACGGTGCGCATGGTCTCGCTGCGCGAGCATCGCTTCCCGTTTCTCGACAAGGTCGGTGCCTGGAATCGCTTCGAACGCAACACGGGTGGCACGCTCGTGGAAAAGTGCTGCCATTTCTTCGACCTCATGAACCAGGTCATCGCGGGCCGCCCCGAGCGGGTGTACGCCTCGGGGGGTCAGATGGTGAACCATCTCGACGAGCGCCACGGGGGCCGCACGCCCGACATCTTCGACAGCGCCTACGTGACCGTCGACTACTCCGACGGAGCCCGGGCCATGCTCGACCTGTGCATGTTCGCCGACGCGACGCAGAACCAGCAGGAGTTGGCGGTGATGGGTGATGCGGGCAAGGTCGAGGCACTCGTTCCCGAGGACGTGGTCAGGATCGGTCGCCGCGGCCAGCACGGGATCGGCCGTGTCCACAGCGAGAGCGTGTCCACCGACGCGGCCTACGTGGGGCTCCATTACGGGTCGAGCTACATCGAGCACTGTCACTTCCTCGACGCCGTCCGGACGCTGGACGAGGCGGGCCGGGCAGAGTCGTCGCGGGCCAGCCTTGCCGACGGTCTGCTGTCGGTGGCGATGGGTGTGGCCGGCCAACGCTCGATCGCCGCGGGTGTTCCGGTGGCTCTCACCGACGTGATGTGAGTCCGCGCGGCGCGCTGCGGGGATCCCGGTCACCTCCGGCTCAGCCCTTCACCGAGCCGGCCAGCAATCCTCGGACGAAGTGGCGCTGAAGGCTGAAGAACACGATCAGCGGGATGATCATGATCACGAACGCGGAGGCGAAGCGGAGTTGGAAGTTCGAGCCGCGCTCGCCCACGAGGTTCACCAGCGCCACCGTCATGGGCTCGTTGTCGGTGAGGAAGACCGAGGCGATCAGGAAGTCGTTCCAAGTCCACAGGAACTGGAACACGGCGAACGCGGCCAGCGCGGGCCGGGCCAGCGGCACCACCAGGCGCCAGAAGATGGTGAAGTGACCGGCCCCGTCGATCCGCGCCGCCTCGAAGACCTCGCCGGGGAGTTGGCTGATGAAGTTGTGCAGCAGCAGCACGGCCAGCGGTAGACCGAACGCCGTGTGGGTCAGCCACACCGCGGCCGCGGTGTTAGCGATGCCGAAGTTGGGTATCAGCGCCAGGGTCCAGTCGACGCCGGGGATTGTGAGCCTGGCCCCGTTGTTGAAGAGCTGCAGGAGGGGGACGAAGGCCATCTGGTTGGGCAGGGCGATCATGGACACCAGACCGATGAACAGCCAGTTGCGGCCACGGAACTCGGTCCAGGCGAACCCGTATGCCGCGAACGCCGCCACCGCGATGGGGATGATCGTGGCCGGCACGACGATCGCCACGGAGTTGAGGGCGAACTCCCACATCGAGGGTTGCGCCGCGGTCTCGCGGAAGATGTCCCGGTAGTTCTGCAGCGTCAGTTCGTCGAGGTCGTTCCAGGCGGTCCACCAACCCGAGGAGTTGATGTCGGCCACCTTGCGGAACGACGAGACGAACAGCCCGAACGTGGGCACCGTCCACATGACGACGATCAGCCACATCACCCACGACGGCGCGGACGCGGCCAGACGGCGCACGCGGAGGCCTGTCGGGAGCAGGGCGGTCTCTGCGGTGGTCACGCCAACTCTCTCTGCAGGCGGCGGATGTTGTAGACCATGACCGGCAGGACGAGCGCCAGCAGCACCACCGCGAAGGCGCTGCTGGACGTGAAGTTGCGGTCACGCAACTGGTCGAACATCTCGTTGGCGAGCACGTTCGTCCTGTTGGCGCCGTTGGTGGTGGCCTTGACGAGGTCGAACACCTTCGTGACGATCACCATGAGGGTGGTGACCACGACGATGATCGTCGGGCGAATCTGGGGCATGACCACCCGCCAGAAGACCTGTGGCTCGGTGGCGCCGTCCACCTGGGCCGCCTCGAGGAGGTCGTCGGGTACCGCCCGGATGGCTGCGGACAGGACCACCATGGCGAAGCCGGTCTGAATCCACACCATGATGAACATGATCCAGAAGTTGTTCCACGGGATCATCGAGGCGTTGATGAAGAAGCCCCGCGCCTGGAATCCCATTCCCTGCAGGATCGCGTTGATCAGGCCGGTCTGGTTGCCGGTGGGCTGGACCTCGTACATGAAGTCCCAGATCACGGCCGCGCCGACCATGGAGATGGCCATGGGCATGAAGATGAGCGTCTTGCCGAACCGCTCGCCCCGGGCCCGTTCGGCCAGCACGGCGAGCAGGAGACCCAGAACCGTGGAGAGTCCGGCCACGGTGACCACCCACCAGATGTTGTTCCAGACCACGCCCCGAAGGTTCGACAGCGCCCCGAAGACGGCCAGGATGACGGCGCCGGCCAGGAACATGGAGGAGACCGGCGACCCCCAGTCGAGTTCCACCTCGCCGCGGCGGCTCCGGGCCACCAACCACGCCAACATGCCCAGTACGGCGGCGCCGACGAAGAGCCACAGCGTGATGTGGCTCGACACCGCCACGGTGACCACGTCCATGATCGCCGAGCGGTTGGGCTCGCGCACCAGTGACTCGACGAAGGCGGCGATCAGACCCGCCGTCAGCACTGCCGCGGCCACGCCCAGCAGCTTCATCATGCGCCGCGCCGCCCTCACCCGCACCGGGCCTCCGATGACGCGCGAACTGCTCGCCCACGCGGCCAGCGCGGCGATCACGGCCGCGGCCAGGCCGACGATGAACAGCCGGCTGGTGAAGATCGAGGACCAGCCCTCGACGGTGAAGAACTCCCGGTCGGTGAAGATGTCCGTGTAGTGCTCCAGCGTGAAGCCCGACTCGCGGCCGCGCGGTCCGCGCTTGAGCGAGAGCCAGACCGTCCGCAGGCCCGGAATCACCAGGCCGCCGGTCACGAACAGCAGCGCCGGGCCGACGAAGACCCAGGGTCTGAGCAATTCCTCCCAGCGCGTCCGCCGTTCAAGCACCGGAACTCTCAGCCTGCCCGCGATCGCCCCGGTGACCGCGCCGGCCGCGCCGCCGACCAGCATCACCAGCCAGCCCGGCTTGAGCGGGCCACCCACGCCGGGACCGCGGGGAACCCAGCCGTTGTGCTGCAGCACGGCGCCGACCACCACACCAGCCACGGCGCCCACGACGGCCAAGAACGCGGGCCAGCGCTCGCGCACGTTGTCGACGGCGCGGTTGGCGCCGACGAACACCGCCGCGGACACAGCCAGTGCCCCGGCGACGCTCACCAGCATGGTCACGAACTGGCCCACGGAGCCCCTTGCTTAGCCCGTCGTCGAGAAGTTGTCGGAGCCGTTCGGCGCGCGGCTAGTGCCGGTGCGCGCCGAACGGCTCACGTGCGGTTGCTACGGCCAGGCGTCCTCGGTGTCGTCCGCGAATTCCTGGGCAGTCTTGGATCCCGAAACGTAGTCGGTGCCCGACCGCCAGAACTCTCCCGCGCCGACCTCGCCGGGCATCAGGTCCGAGGCGTCGAAGCGGAACGGGTTGGCGCTGACGAGGATCTCGGCGAGGCCGCGGTCGAAGTCGGAGCTGTACAGGGAGGTGTCGTGGTCGCGGTTGGGTGACAGGAAGCCGCCCTTGTCAGCCATGATGCGGGTGTCGGCGTACTCGGCGGTGCCGATGTACTCGAGCACCGCGATCGTCTCGGGCTTGTCGGTGAACGCCACCGCGTGGGTTCCCGCGCCGAGCACGACAGTGCCGAAATCGTCGGAGATGGTCGGCAGGTAGAACACGTTCACGTCGCCGTCAGGGCCGAGTTGGGCACCGGCCTCGGTATAGAAGGCGCCTGCGAAGTTGGCCTGGCGATGCATCACGCAGTCGCCGTCGAGGATTGGCAGGGCCGCCTCCTTGAAGGCGGTGGGGGCGATCAGGTCGCGCCCGCCGAGCACATTGCCCTCCTCGAACCACAGCGCCCCGACGAACTCGGCCACCTCGACCACGCGGGGATCGTTGAAGGGGATCTCGTGCGCCACCCACTGGTCGTAGACGTCCGGCCCGTGGATACGCAGCATCATGTCCTCCATCCAGTCGGTGAAGACCCAGCCGGTGGCATCACCGGAAGCGATGCCGACGCACCAGGGGGTCTGGCCGTTGGCCTTGATCTGATCCATCAGCGCCTCGAGTTCGGCCCACGTCGCCGGGATCGCGTAACCGTTGTCGGCGAAGAGCTGGGGGCTGTACCACACCAGGCTCTTCACGTCGCCCTTGTTGGGCACGCCGTAGACGTTGCCGCCCGACGTGGCCAGATCGAACCAGAACGGATCGTAGGAGCCGCCGATGTTGTCGAGCACCGACTGAGGCACCGCCACCGCGTCGCCGGCATCACCGAACTGAACGATGCGCCCGGGCTGGGGGATGATGACGATGTCGGGCGGATCGCCCGCCTCGAGGGCCAGGTTCAACTCGGTCGTGGCGTCGCGGGTGCCCGAGTACTGGACGTCGATGCCGGTCCGTTCCTCGAACGGCGCGAAAGCGGCCAGGAAGCCTTCGGCCTCGGCGCCGGTCTCGGGCCCGAGGATCTCGACCACGGCGCCGGCCATGCTCATGTCGTCGCCGCCGTCGGCGGGTGCCGGGGGTGGCGGTTCGGCGGGTGCCGGGGGTGGCGGTTCGGCGGGTGCCGGGGGTGGCGGTTCGGCGGGTGCCGGCGCCGGCGCGGGAGCGGCCGGCGTCTCGTCGTCGCCGCCGCACGAGGCGGCGATCAGGGTGAACGCCAATGCCGCGGCGATCAGCATCCACACGCGTGACTTGTGCTTCATTGTCCCCTCCAGAGAGTGTAAGCGCTTACAGGACTGGACATTAGTGCAGTCCGGCAGGCGAATCAACCCGGACGGCCGGTCGAACTGCGAGCCACCAGCGGAACCTCCCAACTGATGTGCCCGAGTTGCTCGTCCTCCTCGATCAGCGCCAGCACGGTCTCCGCGGCGCGCACGCCCATCTCGTCCACCGCCTGGCGCATCGTCGAGACCCCCAGAGCCTCGGCCAGTTCGTGGTCGTTGAATCCGATCACCGACAGGTCTCCGGGGACTGCAAGGCCCGCCCAATGGGCCGCCTGGATCGCGCCGAAGGCGAGTTCGTCGGACATGCAGAAGACCGCAGTGGGGGGTCGGGCACGCCTGATGAGGTTCCCCATGGCGTGTGCCCCGCCGGCTGCGGACCAGTCGACGGTGATGTCGAGCCGCCTGTCCACCGCCAGTCCGGCGCCCTTCAGAGCGTCCTGGTACCCGAGCCGGCGGAGGCGGGGCGCGGAGGAACCCAGTCCCTGGATGTCGATGCCGGCCACCAGACCGATGGACTCGTGGCCGAGTTCGATGAGGTGTTCCACCGCCCGGCGACCCGCGGCCCGGTTGTCGATGGTGATCGAGGAGGCCCCCTCGAGGCGCTCGCCCACCGCCACGACCGGACTGTCCGACAACACCTCCGGCAAGTGTCCGTCCGCACCGACGAAGGCGTCGATCATCACGATTCCGTCGACCCGGCGGCAGAACGAGCGGGCACCTTCCAGGAAACGTCGCCTCTCGTTGGGGTGGTTCATCCCCGAGATCAGCAGGTCGTACCCCGCGCTGGCGAGAACCGTGTGGATCCCGCCGAGTGCCCGGTACGGGAACCACGTCCCGAACAGCGGTGCCACCACGCCGACGGTCATCGTCCGGCCCGAGGCCAGCCGGGACGCCAGGGGATGGACCGCGTAGTCGAGGGCGGTGGCGGCGTCCAGTACCCGCGTCCGCGTGGCCGGGGCGACGTTGGCATGGCCGCGCAGGGCCCGGCTCACGGTGGCCACCGACACGCCCGCTGCCCGTGCAATGTCCTCTATCCGGGGCCGGCGGCTCGCATTCCCGGATCGAGCTGCCGACGAGCGCTGCGGGTCCGCCGACCGCTGCCGGCCCATCAGTTCCCGCCTCGATCTACGAGCACGAGCGTGCACTCCGGCGCGACCGAGGCTCGGCCGGCCCGGATCCGGCTGCCCGCCGTGCTGGCGAAGGCTTCGGTCCAGTGGCCCCGCGGCAACGCGACGTCCGCGCCGCGGTCTCCGAGATTGCAGACCACCACCACCGAGCCGCGCCTGAGGGCGACGGCGGCCGGTCCGGGCGCGTCCAACCACTCCAGGGGGGCCTGCCAGAGATCGGGATGTTGGCGCCGCACGGCGAGCAGCGAGCGGTAGCGATGCACGGGTGCGTCCGGGTCGGCTCGCTGCGCCTGCACGGTCTGCGCCGGCGGCCGCGGCTCGGTGTCGATCCAGGGATCGCATCCGGAGAAGCCGTTGTGCGCGCCGCCGTCCCACGGCATCGGAGTCCGGCAGCCGTCGCGGCCGTTGTGCGCGCCCCGGTTGCGCGCCGCCACCGGATCGAGCGGGCCACTGCGCAGCACGCCGTCGCAGAGGCCGAGTTCCTCTCCCTGGTAGAGGAACGGCGTCCCACCGAGGGCCATGAACAGCGTCGTGACGGACAGGGACCGCCGGACACCGGCCTCACCGCCGCCGTAGCGGTCCGCCACCCGGGAGCGGTCATGGTTGCTCTGCACCCACGAGATTCCGTGCGGCGCGGCATCGTGCATGGTTCGCGCCATCCGGAGGAGATCCTCCGGTGACCAATCGATCCACGCGGTCGGCAGGAAGAACGCCCGGTCCAGCAGGCCCGGCGACACGTACCGCGACATGCGTCCGGGCCAGGGCACGTTGACCTCGCCCAGCAGCATGACCTGCTGAGGACCGCAGATCCGGTGCCATCGGCCGAATACGTCGGTGATGCCCGCCTGGTCCATGTCGTGGCGGTGCTCGAAGCAATCGAACGCGTCGAACGGGTCCATTCCCGCAGCGAGCGGAGCGGTCTGGGGGTTGTCGCGCAGCCGCTCGTCCTTGAGGAGGCCGTGGGCGACATCGATCCGGAACCCGTCCACCCCGCGCCGGATCCACCAGCGGAGGATCTCGTCGAAGGACTCCTTCACCTCCTCGTTGCGCCAGTTGAGGTCGGGCTGCTCGGGCAGGAAGAGATGGCACCAGTACTGGCCGGAGCCCTCGTCGAGCGTCCAGGCGGGTCCGCCGAAGTGGCTGACCCAGTTGTTGGGGGGACCGCCGCCGGCTCCGGGATCCGCCCACAGGTAGCGGCTGCGCAAGGGGCTGTCGCGTCCTCGTCGGGCCTCGACGAACCAGCGGTGCTCGATGGAGGTGTGGTTGGGAACCAGATCGACCACCACCCTCAGCCCCAGGCTGTGGGCCCGCTCCACGAGGGAGTCGAAGTCTTCCAGCGTGCCGTGCCTCGGGGACACATCGCAGTACTCGCTGACGTCGTAGCCGTGGTCGTGGCCGGGGGACGGGTAGAAGGGCGTCAGCCATACGGCGTCCACCCCGAGCCAGGTGAGGTAGTCGAGGTGCTCCGTGATGCCGGGCAGGTCGCCCATGCCGTCGCCGTTGCCGTCCGCGAAGGAGCGGACGTAGATCTGGTAGCCGACCGCGCCCTCCCACCAGGGCGCCCCACTGCGCCCGGCGGCGTTCCGCTGCGGCGTGCCGTGCCTCATCGGCCCGTCTGCGAAAGCGCTTCCATACAGAGGATGCTAGATGAGCCCGGGGGTGCGGCTCACCCGTTCCCGTGCTGGACCGTCGACCTCCGGTCCGAAGAGCAGATTCGCGGCCTTCGCCACCCCGGGATCGGCACGCAACGTCTCGGGGGTCTCGAGCAGGGCCAGCATGGTGCGCCGCCGCAGGAAATCCTCCATCGTGACGACGTGCTCGTGGCGGGCCATGACCATGACCTCCGCCGCCGAGCACTCGACCCGATCACTGAGGGGAAGCCCCAACTCTCTCGACTCGCCGACGAGGTCGGCCACTTCCAGCGCGCGGCGGCCGTGCAGGCGCCAGATGCGGGCCGCCTGCCGTCCGTCGAGTCCGGCGCGGGTTGCCGTCCGGCCGAAGCGTGCCCGGACAGACTCGGCTGGCTCTCCCAACCAGGTCCGGTGCGCGGGCGCCAGTCGCAGGCCGCACCTGCGGGCGGCTCTCACGACCTCCTCGCCCACGTTGAGGCAGTCGCTGAGCTTGCCGCCCAGGATGGAGATGACGCCCCGCTCGTCGTCCTCCTCGACGACGTGGCGGCGTGAGAGCTCGGTCCAGTCACGATCAGGATCCTCCCCCGCGCCGATAACGAGCGGGCGCACGCCGCAGCGCTCGGCGATCACGTCGTCGGGGCGCAGCGGCCGTGGCATCCGCAGCCTGGCGTTGGCCTGCTGGAGCAGGAAGTCGCGATCCTCGCCGGACACCGACACGTCCGCGCCCTCGACCCGGGTGTCGGTTGTCCCTATCAGGGCGCGATGACCCATCGGGATGACGTAGAACAGCCGGCGGTCGTCGTCGAAGAACGCCAGGACCCGTCCCGAATCGGTCACCTGTGGCACGACCACATGAGCTCCCTTCGAGTGCAGGATCGTCCAGTTGAGCGCCACGCCGGCGAGCCGGGCCAGGGCTGCGGCGCCGGGGCCGGCCGCGTTCACCAGCATGGAGGCGGAGACGGTGTGGCGGCATCCGGTCAGGCGGTCGGTCACCTCCGCTCGCCAGAGTCCGCCGGATCGCTCCGCCTCCTCGAGATGCACCCTGGAGGTGGCTGTGGCGCCCTGATCGACCGCGTCGAGCAGGAGTTGCAGCACGAAGCGGGAGTCATTGTCCACCAGGAGACAGTCGGAGTACTCGATCGCGCCGCGGGCATCCTCGGAGTCGATGACGGGCTCGGCCAGAGTGAGCGCGTCCCTCGACAGGCGCCGCGGTCGCTCAGTAGCGAATCGTCCCAGGGCCCAGTAGGCGTGCGCGCCGAGTGCGGCGTAGGCGGGCGAGTACGGGGAGGTGGCGCCGAGCGGGGCCAGGAAGCGCAGTTCCCGGACTCGGCTGGGAAAGGAGCGCGCCAGCAGATTGCGGGACCTGCAGAGCCTCGCCACCAGCCCGATCTCGTGTGTCTGCAGGTACTTGAAGCCACCCCAGATCAGATTGGAGGACTCCTGGCTCACGCCCGAGGCGAAATCCCCGGACTCGACGAGCGCGACGCGAGCGCCGTGCGCAGCGAGCGCCAATGCCGAGATCACGCCGTTGATGCCGCCTCCCACGACGAGGGCGTCGTGGTCCTGACCGGTGAGACGCTCGAGATGTCGATCTCTGGCCACGGTCGACGGAGCCGCGCGCGAAGCGGTCGATCCGCTGACGGTGAGGCCCGGGTCGCGAGCCGCGGAGATCACGTCGGGCAGGTTAGGGGTGGCGTCGGCAAACGACTGCTCCCCGTCGGATTCGCAACCCGCCGGTCCCGAGTTGGCCGTCCGCGTGGCCTGCCACCGAATCGCGGCCGTCGAGGTGGTCGCGGGCGCCGTTTCGAGCGGCGGTTTCCAGGCGGGATCAGGTCGTGTGTGGGGCCGGATTCGTGCGAGCGGCCTGGCAGGCGGCGATCGTGGCCACGGTGACGATGTCGTCCACACTGCAACCGCGCGACAGGTCGTGCATGACTCCTGCGGTGCCCTGTAGCAACGGACCGTATGCCCGGGCGCCTCCCAGCCGTTCGGCGATCTTGTAGGCGATGTTTCCCGAGTCCAGATCAGGGAACACGAACACGTTGGCCTGGCCGGCGACCTCCGAGTCCGGCGCCTTCGCCCGTGCCACCGCGGGGGCCCAGGCCGCGTCGAACTGCAGCTCACCGTCCACAGCGAGCGACGGCGCCCGGTGCTTCACGATCTCGGTGGCACGACGGACGCGCTCCACCCGGGGGCCCGTCGCGCTGCCCTTGGTGGAGTAGGACAGCATGGCCACCCGGGCCCTGGTGCCGAGGAGTGATTCGTGTGTGGCCGCGCTCGCCACGGCGATCGAGGCGAGTTGAACAGTGTCGGGTTCGGGGACCACACCGCAGTCGGCGAAGGTGATCGGCGTCCCGTCGGGCAGGACCAGCACGAAGCAACTGCTGATGGTGTCGACACTGGGAGCCAGACCGATGCAGTAGAGGGCTGCTCTCACCACATCGGCACTCGGCCGGGTCGCCCCGCCCACGCAGGCGTCGGCCTCGCCGGCGGCCACCATGAGCGCCGCGATGTGGAGCGGGTCACCCAGATCGATGCGCTCGTTGAATGGCGAGGTCTCGGCCGCTGCCTGCACCGCAGCGGAACACAGGGCAGCCGGATCGTCAAGAACTATCGGCACCGCCAAGCCTGCGGTATCCAGGCGCCGGGCGGCCTCGGCGGCCCGCCCGTCGTGTCCGTCGGCCAGCACCACCCGCATGGGCGAGGTTCGCGCCTGCCGCCGCCACAACTCGGTGACCGCGACGTGATCCCCTGTCCGTGGGGTGCTGTTCAACCTTGGCCCCCGGGGGTCAGCCGCTTGCGAGCCAACCGTCCACGCGGTCGAGCACCTGGTCGACCCGGTTCAACAGGTCGTCGATGACGGTGGTGTCGGCGATCAGTGGCGGCGAGATCGACAGCATGACCGCGCCCCGGCCGTCGGGTCGTACCAGCACGCGCGCCTCGCGCACCAAGCGGTCCAGCAAGCCGCCAGGCAGCAAGTCGGCGACCTCGGCGTCGCTGAGGTCAACACCCGAGTCGCGGTCGCGCATCAGCTCCAGGGCGTAGAAGTAGCCGGTGCCGCGGACGTCCTTCACGCAGGCGTGGGCCTGCATCAGCGCTCGCAGGCCGGCGCCGAGTCGATCCTCGTTGCCCAATACGTTCGTGAACACGTCCTCGTCACGCAGGGCAGTCATGTTGGCGACCGCCACCGCGGTGGCCACCGGATGGCCGCCGAAGGTGGAACCGTGCAGGAACATTCCCGCGGGAGAGTCCCAGACCCCCTCGAGCAGAGGGCCGCGAACCACCAGGCCGGCGAGGGGCTGGTAGGCGCTGGTGACGCCCTTGGCGAACGTGATCATGTCGGGCCGGGCGCCGAAGCGCTCGCTGCCGAACCAGTGGCCGAGGCGGCCGAAGGCGTTGATCACCTCGTCGGCGCACAGCAGCACTCCGTGGTCGTCGCAGATGCGGCGCAGTTCCTGCCAGTAGCCCTCCGGAGGCACGAGCGCGCCGCGGCCGTTCTGGACCGGCTCGGCGATCAGCATGGCCACGGTCTCGGGCCCCTCGGCGATGATCGCCTCCTCCACGGCGGCGACGCACGGCAGCTCGCGTGCCTCCCGGCCCGGTTCGAGATGGCAACCCAGGGTGTTGGAGACGTGCCGCACGTGGCCGGCGAGCATCGGCAGGTACGGGTCGCGCAGGTTGGGGATGCCCGTCAGCAGGAGGGCCCCCAGCGTGGTGCCGTGGTATGCCCAGTGCCGGGCGATCACCTTGTGGCGCTGCTCGTCGCCGTTGGCCAGGTGATAGCAGCGAGCGAACTTGCGGGCCGACTCCACCGCCTCGGAGCCGGAGCTCACGAAGAACACCCGGTCCAGGTCACCCGGCGCCACCGACGCGATCATCGATGCGGCCTCGACGGACGAGGGGTGAGCGAATCCCCAGTTGGGGTAGAACCCCAGCTTGTCCATCTGCTTCGCCGCGGCCGCAGCCAGGTCGCTGCGACCGTGGCCGATGTTGGTGCAGAACAGACCTGCGAGACCGTCGAGGTACTGGTTGCCGTCGGTGTCCCAGACGTAGCAGCCCTCGCCGCGCTCGATCACCACGAGGTCGTCCGCCATCCAAGCATCGCCCCGCGTGAAATGAGGTGACAGATGACGGCGAGCCTGCTCCCGGTAGTCCGGCATCAGTGCCTCCAAGGTCACCCGGGCGCTGCTCAGCCCGGTTGGTTAGAGATTACAGCATTCTTGCAAGCTTGTATAACCGACCTTCGACCGGGCTACGGCAGCGGATCCAGGTGGATGGCGCCGATGGGACAGTTGTCGACGGCGGCGGAGGCGCTAAGCAGCTGCTCGCCGGTCACCTCCTCGATGAGCACCACGGTGATGCCGTCGTCGTCGAAGGCGAACAGGTCCGGGTCGATCAGCACGCACTGACCCGCGGTGATGCAGGCGTCGTCGATCCAGAGCCGGAACCGACCGGTGGAGGGATCCGGTTCAGGTGCCATTGAAGCCTCTCCCCGACTCGCCCTGCCCGGCCACTGCAACGCGGCGGTCCGACTCGGTCGATGCGCCACTTGGTTCGATCCACAGTTCGGCCAGGCCGCGCTGGTCGCGGGGCGCCTTCCAGAGCGGCGTCTGGCTCACCAGCGTCGCAGCGGGGAAGCGCTTCAGGAACTCCTCGACGGCGATGGGCACCTCCAGGCGGGCGAGCGATGCGCCGAGACAGAAGTGCGGACCCCGGCCGAAGCCCATGTGGTCGGCCTTGGTGAGACGGCGTGTGATGTCGAACTTCTCGGGATCGGGATACTGGGCCGGATCCCGGTGCGCGGCGGCGATGTTCACGACCACGGTGTCGCCGGCTTCGATCGGTTGGCCGTCGAGGCTGAGCGGGCGCGTCGCCCGGCGCCGGGCATTGATGGCAGGTGCTTCGAAGCGCAGAACCTCTTCGATCGCGTAGTCGAGCCACTGGGCCCCCGATCGCGCCAGCTCGAGTTGCTCACGGTGGCCCAGCAACAGGTGGATGCTCGTGGCCATGAGGTTGGTGGAGGTCTCGTGACCGGCCTGCAGGGCGTGGATGACGATAGCGATCCCGTCCCCGCGGGTCATGCGGCCGTCGTCGATGGCGCCGGCGACGACGCTGATGAAGTCGTCCCGTGGCGCGGCGGCGCGGCGGTCGAGCAGATCGCACACGAACTCGCGCCACTCCACGAGGGCGTCGTCGAGGTCGTGGGCGATGTCGGGGCGGGGGAGCGGCCCGGTGAAGAACCGGGCGAGCTGCAGCGACCAGCCGGGGAAGCGGTCGAGGGCATCGGCCCCCACGCCCAGCAGTCCGGCGATGACCTTCACCGGCAAGGGCTTCGCCAGGGTCTCGACGACATCGAACGGCTCACCGGCGAGCCGGGCGGGCTCGAGCAGTGCGATGACCTGCCGGCGGATGTCGGCGGCCAGCGGGGCCAATGCCGCGGGCGTGAACGACGGGTTCACGGTGCGTCGCAGCGCAGTGTGCTTGGCGCCGTCGGAGTGGATGAGGCCCGGATGGCGGAAGTGGTGGGGAAGGATCTGCAGGCTCTCGATCACTTCGGCTGGGAGTCGCCGGATGTAGGCTTCCTCCGCGCCCTGGCTGGAGTAGTCGGCAGGATTGCGCAGCACCTCTTCCACCAGGTCGAACCGTGTGACCAGCCAGTAGTTGAGCGAGGGGCTCCAGTAGACGGGCGTACGGCTGCGAAGCTCGGCGAACACCTCGTGCATGTGGTCCTGGAAGTCGGGCGCGCCGAGAGCTTCCTCGATCTCCGGTATTCCCCCTTTGTGCACCGCGCCACCGTACCCGTCATCCCGGCGCGGCCCGAACCCGGTCTGCAGTGTCCGGTCGGGGGCTCGGGGTGCCGCTCTGCTCCTTCGTGGCAGGCCAAAGGCGTCGCAGCCCGGCCCCCCGATCCCCCGCCCTCGGTTGTCGCTCGGTTCAGCGGGGTCACCGGTAGGGCAGACTGGACGCAGTGACCGAATCTTCTGTCCGCTTCGCCGGTGTGGGGTTGTCTCTGTCGAACGAGGAGTCGGCGGCTGTGACTCTGGCGCAGGGTGTGCAGGCCGATGAGTTGGGGTATGACGAGGTGTCGATCCCGGAGAGCCGGTTGCATCGATCCGCGACGTCGGTGGCGGCGGCGATCCTGGCTCGGACTCGGCGCGTCACGGTGCGCGTCGGTGTGGCCAATCCCGTGACCCGGCATCCTCTGCTGCTGGCCCTGGAGGCCGCCTCGCTCGCTGACATCGGGTCGGGTCGTGTGCGGTTCGGGATCGGTGCCTGCGAGTGGACGATGCGGGCGTTCGGCTGCGATCCCGAGGGTTGGTTGCCCTACACGAACACCGTTGAGGCGGTGCGGGCGATGCGGTCGATGCTGGCGGGTGGGCCGCTGGGTTTCGAGCCGGAGACGTTCGCGGCCGACGCCGACCTGCGCCTCGAGCTGCCACCGCCGGTGCGCGTGCCGGTGGATGTCGGAGCCGTCAACTCCCGGATGCTGACCGCTTCGGGACGGTGGGCCGACGGTGTGCAGTTGGGTGCACTGATGAGTCCCGCCTACGTGGCTTGGGCGGCTGAGCGGATTGCCGAGGGTGCTCTGGCAGCAGGGCGCGACCCCGGTGAGGTGCTGATCTCCGGCAACGTGCTCACCAGCCTGAGCCGTGACCGGGACGCCGCCCGCCGGGAGGTGTGCGAGGTTCTGGCTTACTACCTCGCCCGGGTGGAGGGCGTGGTGGTGGACCGTTCCGGCGCCGACCCCGAAGCGGTGGCAGCGGTGCGGGACGCCGTGCGGCAGGATGGTCTCGCCGCGGGCACCGCGACGGTGAGCGGGCAGCTGGTCGACACGTTCGCCGTGACGGGCGACACTGACGAGGTGATCGAGCGCCTGATGCCCTTCGGCGAGGCGGGGATGGCGATGCCGCTGCTCTGGTACACGCTGGGCCCCGATCCCACCTGGGCGGTGGAGGCCCTGGCCGCCGAGGTGGTGCCCGCCGTGCGGGGAGAGCCGTCGTGAGCGGCGAAGTGCCGGGCGCCGCCGGACCCCTTGTGAGCACGGCCCGGCTGGCCGACCAGCTGGCGGATCCAGGCGGCGACGTGCGGGTCGTGGACTGCCGCTGGTATCTGAAGCCGTTCGACATGCGTGATCCGGACGTGGAGTACGCCGCCGGCCACATCCCCGGTGCCGTGCACCTGCGCTGGGACGTGCAATGGGCGGACCCGGACCACCCCATCCCCGGGATGCTCGCCCAGCCGGCGGTCTTCGCCGAGGCGATGGCCTCCGCCGGCATCAGCGACAGCACGACGGTGGTCGCCTACGACGACGGGCATGTCACCGTGGCGGCCCGCCTGTGGTGGGCGCTGCGGGTGTACGGCCACGAGTCCGTCGCCGTTCTCGACGGCGGCATCGGTCGGTGGATCGCCGAGGCGCGCCCGCTGAGCGCAGATGTGCCGTCATGGCCACGCGGTGACTTCACAGCCCGGCCCCGCTCGGCCGCCTACGCCACGCATGCCGACGTGGCGGCCGCACTCGATGACCCGTCGGCGGGCCTCGTGGACTGCCGCATGGAGCCCGCGCGGGTCGAGGACGGGGCCATGATCCCCGGCAGCGCGTACCTTCCGGGCATCGAGTTCCTCGACGAGGAGGGGCTCGTGCGGTCGCCGGAGAGTTGCCGCCGGACGATCCTCGCTGCGACCGATCCGTCCCCGCGGACCATCCTCTACTGCCGCGGCGGCGTGGGTGCCTGCGGCACCGCTCTGGCCTACGAGGTGGCCGGACTCGGCGACGGCGTGTCGGTCTACGACGGCTCCTGGAGCGAGTGGGTCACGATCGCGGGGGATTCCCAGAAGGAACCGCTCTAGGGGTCAGCCCAGGAACTCCTCGGCGCCAAGGTCGAGGGCGTGGGTGGCGTGGCGGCGCGCCATCGTGCCGATCAACTCGTCGCCGCGCTCGGTGCGCTCGACCCCCATGGATGCGAACACGGCCGTGACGAAGCCGAAGAAGGACGCCCGGCGGTAGGCCTCCCAGCACGCGGACCAGCTGAGGTCCGCTATCCCGAAGTCGCAGAGCGCCGCGTGGTAGTCGCGCACGATGCGTTCTTCGGTGGCGCGTCGATCCTCGATCCGCAGGTTGCCCCCGAGGAAGTACGAGACGTCGCTGAGGGGGTGCCCGACGGCCAGGGACTGCCAGTCCACGGTGGTGATCGCGGTCGGAGCCCGGGTCGTGTCAAAGAGCAGGTTGTCGAGCCGGTAGTCCTGGTGGATGGCGCAGAAGACCTCGTCGAGCGGCGGGCTGATGGGGAAGCCCGGCGCGTGGGCGAGGCGCTGGAACAGGTCCTTCTGCTCGGCGGAGAGTTCGTCCCGGTACCTGTCGAGGAAGTCCGGGAGCACGCCCTGGAAGAAGGTCTGGATGGCGTTCTGCACCTCCACCGGGTCGCCGAAGTTCAGCCATTCGGCATCGGCGAGCGACGCATCTCGCCAGGTCGGCCCGTGTAGCCCCACCAGTTCCCGCACGACGTCGCGGGCCAGCGACGGGTCGCAGCCGGCGATCTGGTCGCCTTGGATCGCCGGATGCATGTCCTCCAGCAGGAGAACGAATTCCGGGCCGTGCCCCCGGACGGCCGCGTAGAAGCAGTGCGGCGTCGGGATCCGAACCCCCGACCGGAGAAGGTTGTAGAAGCCGACCTCCCGGGCGTAGGCGCGCACCACCACGGCCATGTCCCGCGTCATCGGGTCGGCGGAGGGGAACTTCCCGACGATGGTGGCCGGATACCCGGGCTGTGGCCGGGCGTAGGAGAGAACGAAGCGGACGCAGTTGCCGAACTGGCCGGTGCCGATGGATTCATGGTGGAATCCGGCGACCTCGGCGTCAGCGTGGCCGGCGGCGCGCAGCACCTCGCTCAGCCACCCGGCGGTCACCTCCTCGAGCGTGGGGATGGCCGCGTCGGCGGTCACGGCGGCCCCTGCCGGTAGGCCGCCACGACCGGTGCGAGTTCGGCCGGGGTGGCGCCGTGCATGATCACGCCGTCGCATCCCAGGTCGAGTTGGTGGCGCACGGCCTCGGCGCACTGCTCCGGCGACCCGGTGGCGCTGGCGTCGTACCACTCCTGGGGGATCAGTGCGGCGACGTGTTCGAGCACCTCGGTCGAGCCGGTGGCGTCGAGCGCGGTCCAGCGGTGCTTGGCAACCACCTCGTCGGCTTCGAACCTCTCCAGCACGGCAGGATCCCAGCGGTTCGTCCGCACGAGGAGTTCGCCGTAGCCCTGCAGGTAGGTGGCCAGCCGCCCGATGGTTCCCCTCAGGCGCTTCTCGTACGGGATCAAGTCGGAGATCGTGGCCAGACACGACCAGACCCGCACGTCGTCGGGGTCGCGGCCTGCCTGGGCGGCCGTCGACTTCACCGTCTCCACGCAGCGGACGACGGTCTCGTCCGCGAAGAACGTGTGCAGGATCACCTCGTCGAAGCAGCGCCCGCCGAGGCGCAGGGAGTTCGGGCCGAAGCCTCCGATGCCCATCGGCAGGTGCTCGTCCAGATCCGGATCCAGCAGCAGCAACGGGAACTGGCCCGCCGGACCGTCGTGGTTTGCGACCATCTCGCCGCGGAAGAGCCGCCGCATGATGCCGGCGAAGTCCTCCATCTCCGCGGTGGTGATCCCGGGGATGCCCATCAACTGCTGCAGGATGGGGATCCCCCGCCCGATGCCCAGCACGAACCGCCCGCCGCTGAGGCTCTGCATGGTGTAGGCGAAGCCGGCGGTGAGAAGCGGGTGGCGCGTGTTGCTGTTGGTGACGCCGCAGGAGATCGTGATGGACTCCGAAGCCGCGGCCGCCGCGCCGCACAGCGTCGCCGCCTCCTTCTTGTTGTAGCGCTCGGAGATGAACACCGTGCCGAGGCCCAGCGCCTCGCCCTGCCGCACCTCGTCGAGCAGGTCCCGCGAACTGGCCGGCTGACCGGCCAAGCCATAGAAGCCAAGCTCGGGAAACTCTTGCGTGGTCATGGTTCGGTTCCTCCGTTCCGGGAGCCGGTTAGGCCTTCTGCGCCGCTTCTACGTGACTTGCCTGGACGGCCTCAGCACGGGCGCTCACGGCATCAGCGAGTGCGATGTGGGCTGTCTGTAGTGCTTTCCGCAGCGGCGCGCCCTGGGAGTAGTAGTCGAACAACGCTTCGATCGCCTGTTCCGTGACGGCATCTGGCAGAGTTGCGTTGCTGTGAACTGTGTCCTCGACGTTGCAGGTGATTCGTCGTCCGAGGATCCGTGCGAGCATTTCCGCGCTGGGCACGCGCGGAATCTCTATGCGCGTGTCCAAGAATTCGAGTAGGTCTGCGCTGCTGTGATCCGACTGTTCCGCCCCCGGCTTGAGGTAACGGGCATGTGTCGCCACAACGACAGAGACGGGAAAGTTGGTCAACCAGCGCACTACCCCTCGGAAGAATCCGGGAACTGTCTCCGGGTGGGTCCCAGCGAGCCACTGATCCGAATCGTCGAAGATGATCACCGGTTGCAGACCGTCTTCGTGAATCCCTCTAAAGATCTGGTCAATCACCTCGGATTTTTCTCGCAGCGAGATCAGCGACTCCGTCTCGGTCTGTCGCCCCACCTCCGTAGCACGCTCTCCTTTGAGCCACTCGAGGTTGAGTCCGATGTTTCGCGAGCGTCGACGCACCTCCGTTACGCGCCGCCTCGTGCCCGTGACAGGTTCCGTGGCCACTCCACGGGCGTGGCGCTCAAGAAGCAAGAGGATCTCGTTGGCGACCCGATCGGGAGTGCTAGCGCCCCTGCCAAGCGGGTGGACGGGCACGAGGATAGGGGCCACAACGAGAGCATCCGGTCCGAGCACGTACGAGATTGCGCTCGACTTACCGGCCCCGGTCTCTGCGATAAGAGCGACTCGATGTCCGCTGAGCGCCCCCGCTGCGAGAGGCGCCTCGACGTGCTCCTTGCCGATCATCGAATCGAAGGCGACGTGATAGGCCCCGAGATCGTGACGAAGGGGTGTCCCGTCGAAGGCGTATCGCTCGTGGAGGTGGGCAAGTAGGTCAAGCGTCAACGGCGAGTCTCCGCCTTCAGTGCAAGCGCTTGTGCTGTCTTGTCCGCGGAGCCTGCGAGCGGTTTGACTTCGCCCAGGCAAGGCTCGTAGAGCTTTCGCTTGCCGGCGTGGAATGAGCGGACGAGTTCAGCTTCCTCTAGCTCCTTGAGCACCTGTACGACGCGGCTACGAGTAGCGCCAACATGCTTGAGGAGTTGTTCGTTGCCAGCATGAGCGGGACCGACCGTATACAGCGCATCCAGGACCAGTCGAGCGCGAGCGGAGAGTTGGTGACGCGAGTACTGCTGCTCGATGAGCCTCTCGAGGTTCAACTCCGGGTCCGAGCCGAGCACGACAGAGCGCGCTGTTGAGATGACCTGGCGGGGTGTCGCCGAGCCCAGGAGTGCCGGAAGTGCGTTTGCGATCCGGTGAAATAGTTGCTGTTGCTCGGGGGAGCCGTGTTCACCTCTCTGAACGAGCAACTCCCGGATTAACTCTGGACCAAATGGCTTCAGCCGCAGGAACGTGTCGAAGAAAGTGTCGGCTGGTGGGTCGAGTCCCGGTGAATCCCCGACAACCAGCCATTGCAGGGGCAATTCCCAGAGTTCATCCCTGTGCCGTCCGAAGAACTCGGTAAGGAGTTGCGGGTGGAGATTGTCGAGGAGCATCGTGGGTGTCGAATCCTGAGCGGACAACGCATCGCGAAGGCTTCCCAGTCGATCAGCTCCCTGCGCTTCGAGTTGCGCCCGATGCTGGTCTCGAAAGGCCCGCGCAAACTGGACGGACATCGAAAAGTCATCGCGGCTTGGATCAATCGTTGCCGCGAGCCGACCGATCAATCCCGCAAGATTCTCGACTCGAGCGACGTTCACAAACGCGGTCGACTCCCGTCGCGCCTCGATTCGGCGCAAGAACGAGGTCTTCCCGCTGCCGCCAGCGCCGGCGACGTACACGTTCAGTCCTAAGTCAAGAGCACGTTCGACGGCTGCCAACTCTTCGGCGCGATCGATGAACAAGGCGCCGTCAGCCTCCGATGCGGTGAGTGGACGGTAGCTCAATTGCAGCATTCACACATTTTACAGTAAAATGTGTAAACCAGTCAACGACTCACGGCGAACTGGCCCGAGACCAACCTCTGGGCGCTCCCGATGCCGCCTAGACTAGCAGGTCAGCCCGGTATCGGACTGACGCGATCAGGCAGCAACGGCACTACAGCGGTAGCACCCGACCCGCCTCGCGGAGGCGTTGGCGGCGGTGTTGGGCGTCGGGCATTGCCTTGGAGACGAGTGCCCAGAAGTCGCGGGAGTGGTTTTTGTGTGTGAGGTGGGCGAGTTCGTGGACGACGATGTACTCGATGAGGGCTGGCGCGAGCATCATGGCGCGCCAGTTGAAGCGGAGGGTGCCGTCTGGGGCGCAACTTCCCCAGCGTTGACGCTGGTGTGACACGTCTGGCGTTGCCTTCACGACAACTGTCCAGGAATCAGGGGAGACGGTGTCTTGCAGACGCGGTCCCGCCCGCCGTTACAGTTGCGGACGTGGAACGTCGCCCCCTCACGTCGAGGCGCTCCGTGTCCGGTCAAGGGGATCCTCGCCTGACCGACGAGCGGAAGGCGCAACTCGCCGCCATCGGCGGGAGCGACGCATTGCAGGAGGCGCTCGACGAAGTGGGCCGGCAGTACCCGGAGTTGAGCAACGACTAGCGCCGGCGACTGCATGCAGGACGACAATCTGGTTCGGGCTTGACCGCACTGTGCAGCGGCCTCTCAGGGAGGGCCTCATCCCGCGACGAATCCAGTGGCGGATCCTCAGCGAGATGCGGGACGAATTGGAGCGTCCTTCGGTCTCGAACTCTGCCGCAACCCGGGCGACGCCCGGCGATCTGCAGGAGGCCGATGAGGCTCTGTTCATCCCCCGGATCTAGACGCAGGGGCCGTCGGGTGTGACGCCTCGGTGGCTGTGGCAGATGATGGTGCGGGCCGCGGTGCGCAGTGTGAACGGGCCGGGGTCCTCGGACATCCAGTCCTCGGCGCCGGGGGTGGCGGAGATGTACAGCCGGTAGCCGCGCAGCGAGTCGTCGCCGAGGTTCAGCACGTCCACCGTTACCTCGCCGAGGCCCTCGAAGATGCCGGGTCCCACCGTCACGACGACACGTGACGGCGGTTCCTCGGAGGCGAACACCGCGCCGACGAGCAGCGCCAGGTCGGTCAGTGTGGCGGCGACCGGTCGCCCGCCGAGCCGATCGATGAGCTGTGCCGTGATGTCGTCGGTCAATCCGATCGGGGCGAGGTAGGCGCCACTCGCCCAGCCCGTCACCCCTGCGATCTGCACCTCGTGCCACACCGTCGTCGGCAGCTTCCTGGTCCTGCCTGTGGCCACGATGGCGCCGTCCCAGGAGTCGAACCAGGCGATCGGTTCGTCGGAGGGCATCGTCCGGACCTCGAGCAGGAAGGCGATCGGGTTCGCCAGGCCCAGGGTGGCGATGATCTCGCCGAAGGGGACGTCCCGCACGTTCAGGACGTCATCGTGGTCGACACCCACGACCGCCAGCGAGGCGCCCACGTCCGGCCCGTATTCGTAGGGTTCCCCGGGGAGGTCCTCGGCCGGCGGCGGCTCCGGCTCGTCCAGCTCGTCGACGGGGATCATGTCCGTGGCGGATGTGCCGGGCGGGGTGTTGTCGGAGGTTTCGCTGGGCGTTGCGGTGTCCGAATCCGCCACCGGTGCAGCCTCAGCGGGGCTTGCCGTGCCTGCCGCAGCCGTCCCGGTCGGGCTCGGAGGATCCTCCGGGGGTGCCGCACCTGCCGGCGGCGGCATCACCAGGATGAGGGGTGACTCCGAGGACGGCTCCGGTCCGGCGGCCGCATCGACGCTCGGGCCGCCGCCGGTCCCGACCCCCTCGAGCCCGCTCGCCGCAGCGAGGATCTCGTCGATCGCTTCCTCCGCCGCGGCGAGCGGGTCGTCGCCACTCAGATCGGGATCGAGAGCGCTCGCGAAGGCCTCGTCCAGCACATCGTCCGGCTCGCCAACCCCGTCGAGACCAACGCTCGGATCAAGCTCGATGTTCACGGTGCATGCACTGCAGAACAACACGAGCAGAACAAGTCCTGCCATCGCCCGCGCCGCTGACGCTGCCCTCGTCATGTCGTCCATCTCTTGCTGCGTTCGACGGCTCGCTGCCAGTCGGCGTAGGCGGCGTCGACAGCGGTTGTGGAGGTGCCGGGCTGGAAGGCGCGGTCGAGCTCCCAGTGCTCGCCGATCTCCTCGGTGGACGGCCACACGCCGGCGGCGAGGCCGGCGAGGTAGGCGGCGCCGAGGGCGGTGACCTCCCGGAACTTCGGGCGGCGGACCGGCACGCCGAGGTGATCGGCCTGCAGTTGCAGCATCGAGTCCATGGCCGAGGCACCGCCGTCGACGCGCAGGCTCCGCAACTCCACCCCGGTTGCTGCGGTCATGGCCTCGATCACGTCGCGGGTCTGGTACACCATCGCCTCGATGGCCGCCCGGGCGATCTGGGGCCGGCCGGTCCCCCGGGTGAGGCCGACGATGGTGCCGCGGGCGCCGGCATCCCAGTGCGGGCTGCCGAGGCCGGCGAAGGCCGGCACCAGGTACACACCGCCGGTGGAGGAACACCCGGCTGCCAGCGCCTCCAGCTCGGACGAATCCTCGATGATGCCGAGCCCGTCGCGCAGCCATTGCACCGTCGCCCCCGTGGCGAAGATCGCGCCTTCCAGCGCATAGGTGGGGACGGGGCCCGCAGGTCCCTGCAGCAGCCACGCCACGGTGGTGAGAAGCCCCTCCACGGGCTCCGGCGCGGTCGGACCGACGTTCATCAACACGAACGAACCCGTTCCGTAGGTGTTCTTGGCGTCGCCCGGCCGGAAGGCCGCCTGCCCGAACAGTGCCGCCTGCTGGTCCCCGGCGACGCCCCGGATCGGTACGCCCGCACCGCAGGCTGCACCGGAAGCGGTGACGCCGAAGCCCCCGCTCGACGGGCGCACGTCGGGGAGGGCGTCCACCGGCACCCCGAACAGCTCGCAGAGATCGCTGCTCCAGGCGAGCGCGCCGATGTCGAACAGCATCGTCCGGGAGGCATTCGTGGCGTCGGTGGCGTGGACGGCGCCACCTGTCAGGTTCCAGACGATCCAGCTGTCGATCGTCCCCACCGCCACGTCGGAGTTCGCTCGCACCGGGTTGTTCTGTGAGAGCCATTCCAGCTTCGAGGCCGAGAAGTAGGGGTCCAGAACCAGGCCGGTGTGCTCCCGCACGAGCGGCAGTAGGCCATCGCTCTCGAGTTCGGCGCAGCGCGCCGCGGTGCGGCGGTCCTGCCAGACGATCGCCCGCTCCAGGGGCTCCGACCGGCTCCGGCTCCAGCGGACCACGGTCTCCCGCTGGTTGGTCACCCCGATCGCCACCGGCGGCTCGTCGAGTTGCGCGGTCACGTCGGCCAGGGTCGCCTGGACCGCATCCCAGATCTCAGATGCGTCGTGCTCGACCCAACCGGGCGCCGGGAAGTACTGCGTGAACTCCCTTTGGGAGGCGGCTACCGGGCGGCCGTACTCGTCGAAGGTGATGGCCCGCACGCTGGTGGTGCCGGCGTCGATGGCGAGAACCGTCGTCATGTCTCCGGGCCTCCGCCGGGCGGGGTCGGACCCTCTCTCAGACTCCTGCCTCGTCGGCGGAGGCATGCCAGCGTTGGGTGCTGATGCGTCCCAGCCAGCTGAAACCCCAGAACACCACGATCCCGAGCAGAGAGGACACGATGAGGGCCGCGATCAGCTCCTTGGTGGCGGCCTGGCCGCGGTACTTGTCGATGAGCACCCCGACGCCCTTCTCGCCCCGGCCGAAGAAGAACTCGCCGACGATGGCGCCGATCACCGACAGCCCGGCGGCGATCCGCAGTCCGGTGAAGGTCGCCGGCAGCGAGGCCGGGAACTCCAGCTTCCAGAAGCGGGTCGGGCGGGAGGCCTTGTGCAGGGTCAGCAACTCGTGCAGGTTCTGTTCGGCGGACTGCAGGCCGAACAGCGTGTTGGTGATGATCGGGAACAGCGCGATCAGCACCGTGACGATCACCCGGGCCTGGAAGTCGAACCCGAACAGCCCGCCGATGAGCGGCACGAGGGCCAGGATGGGGATCGTCTGCAGGACGACCGCCCAGGGGAAGAACGAGCGCTCGACCCAGCGCCTGAAGTTCATCGCCACCGCGAAGAGCATCCCGGCCGCCGTGGCTATGGCCAGCCCCGTGAACGACTCCTTGGCGGTGACCGCCAGGCCGCCGCGTAACTCGCCGCGCACATCCGCGTCGCCGACGGCGGCGGTCCACACCTCGTGAAGCGGGGGCAGCAGGAACTGGCGATCATCGGCCAGCATCACGTACGACAGCAGGTACCACAGGCCCACCATCGCCAGGCTGAACGCCACCGGCAGCCCGAACCTGGTGGCCAGCCCCCGGATTCGCGTCCAGGGAGTCTCGGCGGGTCGTGCTGACGGTCCGGGCACCGCCGAGTCGGAGGGGGCGCGGCCCGGCCCCTGAGTCTCCTCAGGGGCCGGGCCGTCGTCCCGCGGCATGTGTTTGCGGAAACCTCCGCGAGCGCCTGCGGCTAGAAGCCGAGGCTGATGGACGGATCCAGGAACTCGTTGGTGTAGACGTCGTCCGGGGTGACGTTCGGGTCGAAGCTCTCGACGCCCTGCTCGGTGAAGATCGGCGTCAGGATGTCGATCAGACCCTGGATGCGGTCCCCGTTCATGTCGCCGATGAAGCCGTTGCCGCCGTCGGTCACCAGCCCCAGGTCACGCATGGCCACGGTGGCCGCGGCGTGCGTTTCCTTGGACGAGGTCCAGAAGCTGTCCAGCTCCTTGACGATGTCGTCGAGCCTGTCGTTGATCGGCTGCGGGTCGTTGAAGTAGTCGACCAGATCCTGCTGCATGATCGGCACGAGCAGTTCCAGGCACTCCCGGTAGCGCTCGATGTCGCCGGAACGCACCGAGACCGCCGACTGGTAGAGCTCGACACCGGCGTCGTGGATCAGCAGGAACTCCACCGGCTTCAGCCAACCCTCGATCTCGTTCTCGTAGCGGTACGGCTCGTTGGTGGCGAAGCCCTGCTGGACGAGGCCGTCCTCGGCGATGAACCGGGTCGGCGAGCCGTCGTAGGAGCCGTCGACGTTCGTTGCGTCGATGACGCCGTTGGCGACCAGGAAGTCCATGTACGTGGCGCCCTGGAAGTACAGCACGGTGGCCCCGGAGTTCCCGATGTCCTCGAACGTCTCGAAGTCGTAGTCCTCCGGATCCCACATCAGGATCTGCGGACCCACTTCGAAGCTGGTGAACACGGCGGTGACCGGGGTCTGGCCCCAGCTCCGGATGGCGGCGGCCGTGTCGACGTAGGCCATGAAGATGTCGTCGTCGGCGTAGAACTGCGCCGTCGGCGGCGAGAAGCCGATGTACGGACCGCCGGCGCGGATCTCCACGGTGAGGCCCGTGTCACCCAGCTCGCCGGAGTAGGTGCCGTTCTCGGCGTCCACGACCCCGTCGGTGCCGATCATCTGGTAGGTGTGCGCGTGCTCGGGCTCGGGGAACCAGTCCGTCTGGATGACGAGCGGGTTGGGGCACACGTCGGTGAGCTGGACACCTTCCATCGCGGCCTCGGCGGCCTCGGCGGATGCCGCGGCCTCGGCCTCGGCTTCGGCGCGCGCCGCCTCAGCCTGGGCCTGCGCGGCCTGTGCGGCCTCGGCGGCGGCCCGGGCATCGTCGGCCTCGGCCTGCGCGGCTGCCGCTTCGGCCTGCGCAGCCGCTGCCTCCGACAGCGCTTCATCGGCGGCAGCCTGGGCGCTTGCCAGGGCGTCCTCGGCGGCGGCCATTGCCTCTTCATTGCCTTCGGCGGTCGCCTGCGCCAAGTCGGCTCCGGCTTGTGCCGCATCAGCGGCTGCAAGAGCCGCATCGGCTGCTGCGGCTGCGGCTGCGGCGTCGGCGGCGGCTGCCGCGGCATCGGCGGCTGCGACCGCGGCGTCGGAGATGCCGGTGTCGGCCGCTGACTGGGCGCTCTGTGCGGCAGAGGCGGCGGCTCCGGCCTCGCTCATCGCCGCGGAGGCGTCCGCCTGAGCGGAGCTCGCTGCGGCCATCGCGGCGTCGGCGGCCTCCGAGGCGGAGTCGTCAGCGGCACAGGCGGCCGCAACGACAGCCAGCGCTGCTGCGAGTGCGATCAGGACACGTCTATTCATCCGATTGTCTCCTCCGTGTGGGGTGCTTGAGAGATCTTCGCTCGGAGCGGTCAGACCGGGCCACAGGGTAGTCAAACCCGCACCGGTTTTGGCCCCGGTGTGCGACGTCCACACCGGCGTCGGGTGTGGACGCCACGCGTCCGCTGAGAACGCACCGGATCGGGGCTCGGCGACGGTTCGGGAGTGAACCGTTCTGCGACCCCGGGATCCCGGGCAGGTCCGGGCTCAGGCGGAGTACCAGTGACCCGTGAGGCGCCGGCCCGCCCACCCGAAGAACCAGAAGAGGGTCACGCCGAGCAGCGAACTGAACACGATTCCGGCCACCAGCTTCGATCCCGAGAGCTGGTTCTGGAACAGGAACAGCAACTGCCCCAGCCCCTCGGTTCCGTAGGTGCCGCCCTTGAAGAAGAACTCGCCCACGATGGCGCCCACCACGGCGAGACCCGCGGAGATGCGGAACCCCGTGAAGATGGCGGGCAGGGCATGGGGCAATTGGAGCTTGCGGAAACGCGTCCAGCGACCGACCCGATGGAGCGTGAGCAGGTCGTGCATGCTGGACTCCACCGAGCGCAGCCCGAACAGGGTGTTGGTGATGATCGGGAAGATCGAGATGATGATCGTCACCACCACCTGGCTCTGGAAGTCCCACCCCCACCACAGGCCGATGAGCGGGCTGATCGCCACGATCGGCACGGCCTGCACCGCCACGGCGTAAGGGAAGACGCTCCGCTCGATCCAGCGGGCCTGGCTCATGACCACGGCGATGGCCATGCCCCCGACGATGGCGAGAGCCAGCCCCACCAGCGTGACCTGCGTGGTTCGCCAGAGGCCGAGCAGGACCTGCTCCAGGTTGCCCCAGGTCAGGAACCCCACGTTGACGACCCGATGCAGCGGGGGCAGGAAGAACTGTTGATCCCGGTCCAGGACGAAGTACGTGAACAGGTACCACAGGCCGATCACGCCCGCCGCCACCACCGCCGGTGGCCCCAGGAGCCTGGCGTGGCCGGCCGCCCGGGTCATGGCGCCGGAGGAAGCGCCCGCCGCCGGGGCGCCCGTCTCCAGGGTGGCCTCGGCGGTTGCCTCCGTTCCGGGGGTCTGCATCGTGGATCCCGTGTCCATGGTCCTGTGCCGGCTCTGGGTCAAGCTCGCAGCCTAGGCGCGGAGGTGGCCGGTGTTGCGGCCGCAACCACGGGTGGTCCGACCGGGGGAGCCCGGCGGCGCGACCCGTGTGCCGGATGATCTTCCGCGCCGTTTCGCGCCGCCTGGGACCTGTCAGAATGACGCCCTGTGAGCGCAGGGAACGGACTGCCCGACCGGGCGCAGGTGGTCATCGTCGGCGGTGGCGTGATCGGCTGCAGTACGGCCTATCACCTCGCCCGTCGCGGCATCAGCGACGTGGTCCTGCTCGAGCAGGGAGCCCTCACCTGTGGCACCACCTGGCACGCGGCCGGGCTGGTCACCCAGCTTCGCTCCACCTACAGCCTGACGCAGTTGGCCACGTACTCGGCTCGCCTGTTCGAGGAGCTCGAGGAGGAGACCGGCCAGTCCCCCGGCTACCGCACGCAGGGATCCATCACCGTGGCCGACAACGCCGAACGCTGGGAGGAGGTGCTCCGGGGTGCCTCCATGGGGACAATGGTGGGCGTCGAGACCCGCATCCTGGACCTGGACGAGCTGAAGGAGTGCTGGCCGCTCATCCGCACCGACGACCTGGTGGGTGCCCTGCTGGTGGAGCGCGACGGGCAGCTCTCGCCGGTGGATGTGACAATGGCGCTGGCGAAGGGCGCGCGCGGCCGCGGCGCCACCTTCCGCGAGGGTGTGACGGTGACCGGTCTGGGTACCCGCGACGGCCGGATCACCGGCGTCCGGACCGACCGGGGCGACATCGAGACCGAGACGGTCGTGCTGGCCACCGGCATGTGGACACGGGAACTGGCGGCGACCATCGGCGTGAACGTGCCGCTGCAGGCCTGCGAACACTTCTACGTCGTGACCGAGCCGCTGGAGGGTGTGGACGTCAACACCCCGGTGCTGCGCGACCCCGGCAACTACACGTACTTCAAGGAGGAGACCGGCAAGATCATGGCCGGCTTCTTCGAGCCGCGCGGCAAGATCTGGCACCTCGAGGGTGTCCCTCCCGGCAGCAGCTTCGTGCAACTGCCCGAGGACTGGGAGCACGTGGGCCCGATCTTCGAGCGGTCGATCCACCGGGTGCCGGCGCTGGGCGAGTGCGGGATCCAGCTCTTCTTCAACGGTCCGGAGTCCTTCACGCCCGACGGGGTGTTCTACATGGGAGAGGCGCCCGAGGTGGACGGCTGCTTCGTGGCGGCCGGCTTCAACTCCATCGGCGTGCAGACCGCCGGCGGCGTGGGCTGGGTGCTGGCGGACTGGATCGCCGACCGCAACCCGCCGCTGGATCTGACCTCGGTGGACATCAGCCGGGCGCTGCCCTTCCAGGCCGATCCGGCGTACCTGCGGGACCGCATCGGCGAGAGCCTCGGCCTGCTCTACGCCATGCACTGGCCGCACCGCCAGTACGAGAGCGCCCGCAACCGGCGCCTGTCGCCCGTGCACGACCGCCTCGACGCCGCCAGGGCGGTGTTCGGGGAGACGGCCGGCTGGGAGCGCCCCAACTGGTACGCCTTCGATGGCCAGGAGCGGGCCTACGTCTACAGCTACGGCAAGCAGAACTGGTGGGCCAACGCCGGCGCCGAGTGCCGTGCCGTGCGGGAACGGGTGGGTCTGTTCGATCAGACCTCCTTCGTGAAGTTCCGCGTCACCGGTTCCGCCGCCGCCGCCGCTCTCAACCGGCTGAGCGCCGCCGAGGTGGACACCGAGACGGGCCTCGCCGTCTACACGCAGTGGTGCAACGACCGGGGCGGCATCGAGGCCGACCTGACCGTCACGCGGCTCGGCGAGGAGTCGTTCCTGGTGGTCACCGCCGCGGCCAGCCAGACACGCGACTGGGCGCGGCTGCGCCGAGGCTGTCGCGGCCTCGACGTGACCATCGAGGACATCACCACCCAGCAGGCCATGCTGGGGCTCATGGGCCCGCTCGCCCGGGACGTGCTGGAACCGCTCACCGGCGCCTCGCTGGCCGACGAGGACTTCCCCTTCGCCGCCGCGCGCAACATCGACGTGGCCGGCCGGGAGGTGCTGGCGATCCGGATGAGCTACGTGGGCGAGCTGGGGTGGGAGCTGTACGTCGCCAACGACGACGCCGGAGCGGTCTTCGACGCCCTCGTGGCGGCCGGCGAACCGCACGGCCTGGCGCTCGCCGGCTACCACGCCATGAACACGCTGCGTCTCGAGTCGGGTTACCGCCACTGGGGCCACGACATCTCCCCGGCCGACACCCCGCTGGAGGCCGGGCTGGGATTCGCCGTGGGGTGGGACAAGCAGGTGGACTTCTGCGGCCGGGCCGCGCTGGAGGCCCAGCGGCCCCAACCCTGCACGAAGCGCCTGGTGCAGTTCCGGCTCGAGGATCCCGAACTGCTCGTCTACCACGACGAGCCGGTCCTGCGCGACGGCGAAGTTGCGGGAACGACCACCTCGGCAGCCTGGAGCTATCTCGAGGACCGCTGCCTGGCGATGGGCTACGTGCACCACACCGAGGCGGTGACGGCGGACTGGCTGGCGACGGGGAGCTTCGAGATCGACGTGGGCGGGCGGCGGGTCCCGGCGACGGCGTCGCTGCGCAGCTTCTACCGCCCGCGCCGGAGGTGAGTCGATGGCCACAGAGACCCGGGTCACCATCGTCGGCGGCGGTGCCATGGGCGCGGCCCTGCTGTACTTCCTGGCGCACGAGGGCTGGACCGACACCATCCTCGTGGAGAAAGGGGAGTTGAACTCGGGCTCCACCTGGCACGCGGCGGGGATGATCCCCAACTTCACCAGCGACTTCAACCTCGCCAAGGTCCACGAGGTGGGAGTCTCGCTGTACCGCACCATCGAGGCCGAGACCGGTCTGGCGACCGGCTGGCACCAGCCCGGCACCGTCCGACTCTGCCGCAGGGGCCGCCCCGAGGAGGCGGACTGGCATCGCTACACCCAGGGTCTGCTGCGCCAGGCCGGCGTGGAGTGCCACATCATCGGACCCTCCGAGATCGCCGAATTGCACCCGCTGTTGAATCTGGACGACGTGGTCTCGGGGGTCTACACGCCCAACGACGGCTGGGCCGACCCTTCGAGCTGCACGAACTCCATGGCCCGCGGCGCCCGGCTGCTCGGCGCCGAGGTCCGGCGCCACACCCGCGTGACGGACATGAACCAGCTGCCCGGCGGTCGCTGGGAGGTGATCTGCGACAACGACCGGATCATCTGCGAGCACGTCGTGAACGCCGCCGGCCACTACGCCCCGCAGCTGGGTGCCATGGTGGGCCTCGACGTGCCGATCGTCTCGGTCATCCACCAGTACCTGGTGACCGAGCGCATCGGGTCGCTGGTGGACCTGGGCTACGAACCCCCCACCATCCGGGACCCGCGCGCCTCGATGTACGTGCGCAGCGAGTTGGACGGGATGCTGATCGGACCGTACGAGATGTCGGACTCGCAGCCCTACGGCGTGGACGGCGTGGACTGGGATCTGCACTTCTACCTCACGCCGCCGGACCTGGACCGACTCGAGGAGTGCCTCGAGTGGGCGGCGGTGCGCATCCCCGCCTTCGGCGACGCCGGCATCCGCAAGGTCGTGTCGGGCCCCATCACCCACACCCCCGACGCGGGCTTCCTGATGGGTCCGGCGCCGGGCCTGCGCAACTACTGGCACTGCAACGGCGCCTCCATCGGCGTGACCCAGGGCCCGGGGGCCGGCAAGTACCTGGCGCAGTGGATGGTGCACGGCCAGACCGAGATCAACGTGCGGGGCATGGACCCGCGCCGTTACGGCGACTACGCCGGGGCGCGCAGCCACTACACCATCGAGCGGTCCCTCGACGAGTACCACGAGATGTACCAGCCGCGCCCGCCGGGGGAGTACCGGGCCGCGGGCCGGCCGCAGAAGACGACCCCCATCTACAAGCACCTCGACGCCCTGGGTGCGCAGTGGCAGGAGGTGTACGGCTGGGAGCGCCCGCAGTACTTCTCACCCGACGGCACCCCGGAGGTGCACTCGTACCGTCGCTCGAACGCCTTCGAGCCGGTCGGCGCGGAGGTGCGCGGCGTGCGCGAGCGGGTGGGCATCGCCGACCTGACGGCCTTCGCCAAGTTCGAGGTCGCCGGCGCCGGCGCCGCCGCCCTGCTGGACCGCCTTTCGGCCAACCGCCTGCCGGGGCCGGGGGGTATCCGGCTCGTGCACATGCTCACCGAACTCGGCGGCATCGAGTGCGAGATGACCATCACTCGGTTGGGCCCCGAGCGCTTCTATCTCTCCTCGGCGATCATGGGCCAGAGCCACGACCGGGACTGGCTCACCCAACACGTCGCGGCGGGCGAGGATGTGACCGTCGACGACGTCACCGATTCCACGGCGTTGCTCGGCCTCTCCGGCCCCCGAGCCCGGGACGTCCTGGCGCCCCTCACCGCCGCCGATCTCGGCAACGAGTCGTTCCGGTGGCTGAGCGCCCAGGAGATCGAGGTGGCGGGAGTTCCCGTCAAGGCGCTGCGGGTGTCCTACGTGGGGGAGTTGGGCTGGGAACTGCACTGCCCCATCGATCAGATGGGCGAACTGTACGAGGCGCTCTTGGAGCAGGGTGAACCGCACGGCATCGTCCACTACGGCAGCTACGCCATGAATGTGATGCGCATCGAGAAGGCCTACAAGGCCTGGGGCGCGGAGCTCACCACCGAGATCACCCCCATCGAGGCTCGCATCGAGCGCTTCGTGGACTTCTCCAAGGACTTCGTCGGCCGCCAAGCCACGCTGGCGCGCCGCGACGGTCCCGAACCGCTGCAGTGGGCGCTCGTCTACTGCTCGGTGGACGAGGGCGACAACGATGTCTGGGGCAACGAGCCGGCCTACGCCGCGGGCAGCGACGAGATCATGGGGATCGCCACCAGCGGGGCCTACGGGCACGCGGTGGGCACCAGCCTGGCGTTCGTCTACGTGGCCCCGGAGTTCGAGGCGCCCGGCTCGGTCTTCGAGTTGGAGATGCTGGGCGAGCGCCGCGGGGCCACCGTGCTCCCGGCGGCGGCGTACGACCCTCAGAACAGAGCGCCACGGGAGTAGGACCGGGGCGCCGCGGACCTCAGAACACCGATCAGCCGACGCCGCAAGGGAGGCTCGACTCACAACCCAAAGGAGGCCCGATGGCCGGAGAGCCCAGGGCAGGCTCGCGCCGCCGCAGCGGCGGCCGGGCGGGGCGCATCGCCGAGCGCCAAGCACCACCGGAGGCAACGACGCGACCAGTGCGCCCGGGGCTGCCGGGTGGTCGCTACGCACCGCTCCGCGAGAGCGACATGCAGCAGATCTACGACACGGCGTTGCGGTTGCTGGAGGATGTCGGCATGGGCACGCCGATTCCGGAGTTCGCCGAGGTCGTGACCGATGCCGGGGGTTGGCTGGACGCCGACGGCCGCCTGCACTACCCGCGGGGTCTCATCGAGCGGGGCGTCCAGCTCTCGGCCAAGGAGTGGATCTGGCACGGCTTCGACGACGACAAGTCGATTCACGTCGGCGGCAACAGGGTGCACTACGGCACGGCGGGCGCGGCCGTGTTGATCCACGACTACGAGACCAACCGGTTCCGCCCCTCCACCATCAATGACGTTTACGACTGTGCCCGGCTGGTGGACTCATTCGAGCACGTCCACTTCTACGGACGCACCTGCGTGGCCCGTGATCTGGAGGATCCACGCGATCTCGACCTCTCCACGGCCCATGCGGTCCTGACGGGCACCTCCAAACCCTCCGGTTCGGCGTGGTTTGACCCGCGCCACGTGCGGGAGTCCGTCGAGATGTTCGATCTGGCACTGGGTGGCCCCGGTGAGTTCGCCAAGCGCCCGTGCTTCGTGGGCTACAACACGTTCGTCGTGCCGCCGATGCGCTTCGCCGAGGAGGCCAACCAGTGCATGGTGGCTCAGGTCGAGACGGGTATGCCCGTGCTGCTGCTCTCCGCGGGCCAGGCGGGCGCCACTGCCCCGGCCGCTCTGGCGGGCGCGCTTGCGCAGGCGCTGGCCGAGTGCCTCGCGGGGCTGTGCAACGTCAACATGCTGCGCCCCGGCCATCCGTGCATCATGGGCATGTGGCCCTTCGTCTCGGACCTGCGCACGGGCGCAATGAGCGGTGGTTCGGGTGAGGAGGCGGTGATCAACGCGGCCGCCGCGCAACTGGTCAATTGGATGGGCCTGCCGTCCGGCGTGCCGGCCAGCATGACCGACTCGAAATTGCCCGACGCCCAGTCCGGCCACGAGAAGGGTCTCACGGTCGGGCTGGCGGCTAACGCCGGCGCCAACCTGATCTTCGAGTCCGCGGGCATGCTGGCCAGCCTGCTGGCGTGCTCGCCCGAGCAGCTGGTCATCGATAACGACATGCTGGGCGCCATCAACCGCACGGTCCGCGGCATCGAAGTGAACGAGGGCACGCTGTCGGCGGAGGTGATCGCCGAGGTGATCGCCGGGCCGGGCCACTTCCTGGGCTCCGCCCAGACCCTGTCACTCATGCAGACCGAGTACGTCTACCCGATCGTCGGCGATCGGGACTCGCCGGAGAACTGGACCGACGCCGGCGGTCTGAGCGCCCTGCAGGTGGCCCATCGCCGGGCTCGGGAGGTGCTGGTTGAGCACTATCCGGGCCACGTGAGTGCCGATGTCGACGCCCGAATCCGGGAGGCGTTCCCGATCCGCCTACCGTCGCGTTTCGCCTGAGCGAATCCCGCTGCGGTGGGGCTCTGAGAGGCCCTTACCTGCCGTGGAACCGAGCCGCATGATGTGGTAGATTTGTTCCGTATTACGGTTCCGGTCCACAATGCGGAATCGAGACGGCTCGTGCCGCCGTGGTACGGGCCCGCAGGCGGGGCCGGGCCGAGGGTGAAAACTGCGGCACGCCCGCGACGCCGGAACCGGCTGCCGGGACCGGAACAGCGGGAACCGCGGTTGGCTCCGAAAGGACACGCCGATGAGTGATGCGCCCGCGAACGCCGACTACGACGACGCCGACGATCTGGACCTGTCGAGTCTGAACGACGAAGAACTCTGCGTCCAGATGCACGACGATCTCTACGACGGCTTAGCCGACGAGATCGCCGAGGGAACCAACATCCTGCTCGACCGGGGCTGGTCGGCCGACAAGGTCCTCAACGACGCCCTCGTGGAGGGAATGCGCATCGTCGGCATCGACTTCCGCGACGGCATCCTCTTCGTGCCCGAGGTGCTGCTGGCCGCCAACGCCATGAAGGCCGGCATGGCCATCCTGCGACCGCTGCTGGCCGAGACCGGGGCCGAGCCGATCGGCAGCGTCGTCATCGGCACTGTCAAGGGGGACATCCACGACATCGGCAAGAACCTCGTGGCCATGATGTTGGAGGGAGCCGGGTTCGAGGTGTTCAACCTGGGCATCAACACCGACGTCGAGGAGTTCCTGGCGGCCCTCGACGAGCACAAGCCCGACATCCTGGGCATGTCCGCCCTGCTCACGACCACGATGCCGTACATGAAGGTCGTCATCGACACGCTCGTCGAGAAGGGTCGCCGGCAGGAGGTCATCATCCTCGTCGGCGGCGCGCCTCTCAACGAGGAGTTCGGAGCGGCGATCGGCGCCGACGCCTACTGCCGCGACGCGGCCGTCGCCGCGGAGACCGCAACGAAGCTCGTGACGGCGCGCCGCGCCGCCGGGTGACGGGGCGACGATGACCCGGCGCGGGGCACCGGCGCCGGCGCGGGATCGGGTTCTGGTCATCGCCTGCGGGGCCCTGGCCCGCGAACTCGGCGCGATCACCGCCTCACTGGACGGGCTGGACTTCGAGTGCCTGCCGGCCCGCCTGCACAACCGCCCCGAGCAGATCCCCGAGGCGGTGCGCCGACGTGTGCGCGCGGCCCGCGGCGCCTACGACACGATCCTCGTGGGTTACATGGACTGCGGCACTGGCGGCCTCCTGGACAGGGTTTGTACCGAGGAGGGCGTGGAGCGGCTTCCCGGCGCCCACTGCTACGAGTTGTACGCGGGCTCGGAAGTCTTCGCCGGATTGCAGGAGGCGGAGCCGGGGACCTTCTATCTGACCGACTATCTGGTCCGGCACTTCGACCGGCTGATCCTGGGGGGACTCGGCATAGCCGACCACCCCGAACTGCGTGATCTCTACTTCGGCCATTACACGCGGGTGGTGCATCTCGTGCAGGACCCCGATGCCGCCCTGGATGCCGCGGCGCGCACCGCCGCGGAGAGCCTGGGTCTGCGCTACGAGCGGATTGTGGTGGGTTACGGCGGGTTGGCCGAGCCGCTGCAGGCCCGGCGACGTCTCGCCGTGCGGGCGGCCTGATCGTGACGGCGCAAGGTGAGCCGGCCGGCAGCCGCCGCCGGCGGCGGCGCGACGGTAGTGGGGATCTCGTCGTCATCAGCTGGCGCGACATTCCCGCGCAGGTGAACGCAGGGGCGGGCGATCACAGGGTCCAGCGCATCCTGCCGCGCCGCTTCCAGCGCGCCATCGACAACGCCGCCATGGTGGCTGGGATGTCCTCGGCGTCGCAGTACATCGGCGAGTGGCGGCGGAGCTCGCGCCGGGCCGACGGTGCCGATCTGGAGGGTGCCGCCCTGCGGGTGGCGGCCGAGTTGGAGGCGGCGTTCCCCCGCGAGCGCCTCGAGACCTTCGTGGCGACCGGTGGATGGGACCCGGAACGCGCCGAGCCCCCTGTTCCCACCGAACCGGCCACAGAACCGAGACACCAGGAGGAAGTGACGTGACTGAGACAGTGATCAGTTCCCGCACCAGAGAAGTGGTGATCGGGTTCGAGCGTCCCTTCGTGATGATCGGTGAGCGGATCAACCCCACTGGCCGCAAGCTCCTGACCGAGGAGATGAAGGCGGGCGACTTCAGCCGCGTGGAGGCCGACGCCGTCGCCCAGGTCACCGCGGGCGCGCACATCCTGGACGTCAATGCCGGGATCCCTCTGGCCGACGAGCCGGCGCTACTCACCCGGGCCATCAAGCTCGTGCAGGAGGTGACCGACGTCCCGCTGTCCATCGACTCCTCGATCGTGGAGGCCCTCGAGGCGGCCATCACCGTGTACGACGGCAAGCCGCTCATCAACTCGGTCACCGGCGAGGAGGAGGTGATGGAGCGGGTCCTGCCCCTGGTGCAGCGCCACGGCGCCGCCGTCGTGGCGATCTCCAACGACGAGACCGGAATCAGCGAGGATCCCGACGTTCGCTTCGAGGTGGCCCGCCGGATCGTCGAGCGCGCCGCCGACCACGGCATTCACCACTCCGACGTGGTGGTGGATCCGCTCGTCATGCCGATCGGCGCCGTCGGCACGGCGGGGCGCCAGGTGCTGCACCTCGTGCGGCGCCTCCGCGAAGAACTGCGTGTCAACACCACCTGTGGTGCCAGCAACGTCAGCTTCGGGCTGCCCAACCGCCACGTGATCACCGGCACGTTCCTCTCCATGGCGATCGGCGCCGGGATGACCTCGGCGATCATGAACCCGCTGCACCCCGAGGTGAAGAACGCCGTCATGGCGGCCGACGTGCTGGCCGGCCACGACCGCGACTGCATGGCCTGGATCGGCGAGCACCGGGAGATGGGCGCGCTCGGGGCGGGGATCTCCCGGCGCCGGGGCGGGCGGCGGCGCAGCGCGGCCTGAGCAACCCACCGCGCCAGCGGAGACCATGTTCGGTCACATCCGGGAGTCTCTGGACCCGTCAATCTGGTGCGGGCCCCACCCGTCGTTCCGGCACAGGTCGGCCCCGTCATTCCGGCACAGGCCCCACCCGTCATTCCGGCGAAGGCCGGAATCCAGGCACCGGGACGTCGGGCGGGCGCTCGGCCCGTCGTTCCTCCATGGCTGAACCTTCCGGCGCCGAATCGCGCGGCGGCGTCGACTGCCGTGTCGTGTTCACGCCGTCGGGTATCGAGGTGCCGGTGACGGCCGGCACCAGCGTGCTGGACGCCGCCCGTGCCGGCGGCGTGGATCTGGACTCGGTGTGCGGGGGGCGCGGCCTGTGCGGCCGCTGCCAGGTGGTTCCGGCGCTCGGCCACCACGCCAAGTGGGGGATCTCCGTCGACTCGGAGGCGTTGTCGCCGCCCGGCAGCGTCGAAGCGGAGTATCGAGGGCGCAGACCGCTGGCGGGGGACAACCGGCTGGGTTGCCAGGCGCTGGTGAACGGGGACGTGGTCATCGATGTCCCCGCTGCCAGCGCCGTACGGCGGCCCGTCGTGCGCAAGGCCATCGACCTGGGCGACGTGGTGCTCGACCCCGTGGTCACGCTGCACTACCTGGAGTTGCCGCCCGCTGTGCTCGGCGAGGAGGTGAGTGACGCCGAGCGGATCGTCTCGGCACTCGGGGACGACTGGGGACTGCACGACGTGGCAGTGCCGCCGGTCGCGCTGGCGAACCTGCAGGCGGCCGTCCGCGCCGGCGACGGGGCGGTCACCGCGGTCGTGCACGACCGCAGCCGGCTGCTGGAGGTCCGCGCCGGCTACTCCGACGAGGCGTGGGGCATCGCCATCGACGTGGGGTCCACGACCGTGGCGGGCTATCTCCTGGATCTGACCACCGGGGAGGTCGTGGCGACGGCGGGCCGTATGAACCCCCAGATCCGCTTCGGCGAGGACCTCATGAGCCGGGTGTCCTACGTGATGCTGAACCCCGGTGGAGCCGCCACCTTGACCGAGGCGGTACGGGGAGCACTCGACGAGCTGGTCGGCGAGCTGTGCGAGCAGGGTTCGGCGTCCCGCGACCACGTTCACGACGCCGTCGTCGTCGGGAACCCCATCATGCACCACCTCGTGTTGGGATTGGACCCGACGCCGCTGGGCACCGCCCCGTTCACGCTGGCCGAGCGCCGCAGCGTGCGTGCCCGCGCGGCCGACATCGGCCTGGGGCTACCCCATGCGTCGCTCTACGTGGCTCCGTGCATTGCCGGCCACGTGGGGGCCGACTCAGCGGCCGCCACCCTCGCCGAGGGTCCGCACAGGGTTGCGTACCCGCAGCTGCTCGTGGACGTGGGCACCAACGCCGAGATCGTCCTCGGCGACGGCGAGCGGGTCTTCGCCGCCTCCAGCCCCACCGGGCCGGCCTTCGAGGGCGCCCAGATCAGCTGCGGTCAGCGCGCCACCGCGGGAGCCATCGAGCGGGTCCGCATCGATGCCGACAGCCTGGAGCCGCGCTTCAAGGTGATCGGCTGCGCGGCGTGGTCCGACGACCCGACCTTCGAGGGGGCGCTGGGGTCGCTGCAGGTCTCAGGGGTGTGCGGCTCGGGCATCATCGACGTCATCGCCGAGATGTTCCTGGTCGGCATCATCGATCGCCACGGCGTCGTGCAGGGACACCTGGCCGAACGCACGCCCCGGATCGTCGCCGACGGGCGCACCTTCGCCTACGAGTTGCAGAGCGAGCCGGTGCGGCTGCGGATCACCCAGAACGACGTCCGCGCCATCCAGTTGGCCAAGGCGGCGTTGCGCGCCGGCATCGACCTGCTGACCGAGCATGCCGGGGTCGCGGAGGTGCACGACATCCGCCTGGCGGGCGCCTTCGGGGCGCACATCGACCCGCTGCGGGCACTGGTGCTGGGCCTGGTGCCCGACGCGCCGGTGGCCGGGGTGCGCTCGGTGGGCAACGCCTCCGGTGCCGGCGCGGCGCGACTGCTGGTGTCGCGGGCCCAGCGCCGCGAGATCGAGCAGCTCAGCGAGCAGATCGTCAAGATCGAGACCGCCACCGAGCCCCGCTTCCAGGAGCTGTTCGTGGCAGCGATGGCCTTCCCGCACGAGACGGCGCCAACGACGCATCTGGAGCAGGTCGTGGACCTGCCGCCGGCCGATGACGGTCAATCATCCGAGGAAGCTGTGTGGGGACGCCGGAGGCGGCGCGTACGGTGAATGCCCCGATGGCGAGGGCCCGGATACCAAAGTTCGAACGGGTACGGACCGGACAGCGAGACAGGTGAACCGATGAGCGAGCCACGAAGACGCAGAGGCGGCGGGCGGGCCGCCCGCCAGGCGGCGCATGCCGCCACCGAGGCGGTCGTTGCGCCCTACCTGGAACGCAGTGGACCACCGGTTGAGATCCTCGACACCGAGGGCCTCGTGCGCATCGAGGAGGCGGCGGAGACGCTTCTGGCCGAGGTGGGCATTGCCTTCCAGGAGTTCCCGTCGGCGCTGGAGTTGTGGCGGGAGGCCGGCGCCGACGTCGACGGGGAGTTGGTGCGCTTCCCCCGCGGGCTCTGCCGGAAGATCGTGCAGGAGAACGCCCCGGCGGTCTACACCCAGCACGCCCGCAACCCGGCCCGCAGCGTGAAGATCGGCGCCAACGCCACGGTGTTCGTCCCCAACTACGGCTCCCCCTTCGTGACCGACCTGGACCGCGGCCGCCGCTACGCCACCCTGGAGGACTTCCACAACACCGTGAAGCTCACCTACGCCCTCCCGCACCTGCACCACAGCGGCGGCACGGTGTGCGAGCCCGTGGATGTGCCGGTCAACAAGCGGCACCTCGACATGGTGTACGCGCACCTGCGCTACAGCGACAAGCCGTTCATGGGGTCGGTGACCGCCGCCGAGCGGGCCGCCGACTCCGTGGAAATGGCCCGCATCGCCTTCGGCGGCGACCTGGCCGACCGCACGGTCATGACCTCGCTGATCAACGCCTCCTCGCCGATGCGCTGGGACGCCACCATGCTGGGGGCCGCCACGACCTATGCCCGGGCCAACCAGGCCTGCGTGATCAGCCCGTTCATCCTGGCCGGGGCGATGTCGCCGGTGACCGTGGCGGGCCTGTCGGCCCAGGCCCTGGCCGAGGCGCTTTCGGGCATGGCCTACCTGCAGCTGGTGCGCCCCGGTGCCCCGGTGGTCTTCGGAACCTTCGCCTCCACCATGTCGATGGCCAGCGGTGCGCCCACCTTCGGCACGCCCGAGGCCGGCCAGGCCATCTACGTCATGGCGGCCCTGGCCCGGCGGGTGGGGGTGCCGTTCCGCTCCGGCGGCCAGTTCACCTCCTCCAAGGCCCCCGACGCCCAGGCCGCCTACGAGTCGGCGCACACGTTGCTGCCCACGCTGCAGGCGGGGGTGAACTTCGTGCTGCACGCCGCCGGCTGGCTGGAGGGCGGGCTGGCGCTGTCGTATGAGAAGCTGATCTTGGACGCCGACCAGCTCGGCGCCATGGAGGTGTACGCCCGCGGCGTGGATGTCTCCGACAACGGCTTGGCCCTCGAGGCGTTCCGCAGCAACGCCCACGGCGACCACTTCCTGGGCAACCCGCACACGCTGGCCAACTTCGAGACCGCCTTCTGGCGCTCCGAGCTGGCCGACCACAACAGCTACGAGCAGTGGTCCGAGGAGGGTGGCCTCACCGCAGCCCAGCGCGCCAACGCCCGCTGGAAGCAGATGCTGGCCGACTACGAGCCGCCCCCCGTCGACGACGCCATCGACGCCGAACTCCAGGACTACGTCGCCCGCCGCAAAGCCGAAATGCCCGACGAAATCGGCTGATCAGCGCCCGAATTCTCGATCGTCATTCCGGCGAAGGCCGGAATCCATCCCGCTCCGCCGCTGGCGCGGCGGTTACGTGCAAGCGCCGCCCGATCGCTTCTAGGGCGGCGTCCATCTGGTCCAGGCGCGAGTGGTGCGTCACGTCCAGGACGCGATCCACCTGCGGCATGTGCCAGCCCAGTCGGCGGGCAAGTTCCGCCTTGCCGACACCTTGGGAGCGCATGCCCTGGTAGAGCTGCACCTTGACGGAGGTGAGAGTCGGAAGGACCGCATAGGCCGCGCCTCTCGATGGCAGCGGGATGTCCTTGCGATCGTGGATGCGGGCGGCGATCGCCTCCTCGAGTGCATTCGTCGCGCGGGCGATGGCCTCCTCGCGGTTCTCCCCGAAGGTGGTCAGTTCGGGGAAGTCGGGGGACGTCGCCAGAACAGAGCCGTCGTCATCTTCGAGCACGATCGGATAGGCGAGCATCAGTCCAATCCCAGGTCCTTCTTGATCTTGGCGACGAGTCCACGCCCCAACTCCTTGCGCCCGCCGTGCATTGGCAACTGACTGGTGCGGTTCCCTCGCCGGACGGTGAGATGGCCGCTGCCACCCTTGTGGGTGTGAAAGGTGCAGCCCTGTTTCCGTAGCCAGCGGCGCAACTCGCCGGCGTTCAATTTGAACCAGCCTATACAACACTTGTGTTGTGTTCACTGATTCTCCGACCTCGCCCTGCGATCGGCTTTGCGGCGGGGGTCGGGAGGGGTGGTTGGTGGCATGGCCCGGGGGCCTGTGCGGGGTGGGTGTCGGGCCTGGTCGGAGCGATGGTTTCGTGGGGGCGGGGTCGGTGGTGGTTGTGCGGCGGTGGGCGCGTGACTCCGTTGCTGTCACCGCCGCTGCTGCCTCCGCCGCCGTCGCTGCTGCCTCCGCCGCCGTCGCTGCTGCCTCCGCCGCCGTCGCTGCTGCCTCCGCCGCCGTCGCGGTCGCCGCTGCCGGTGGTGGTGTTGGTTGGGGGTGTGAGGGTGAGGTGGCCGTTGGGGTGGCGGGTGACCTGTTCGCCGTGGAGGTGGACGCGGATGTGGTGGCAGCGCCAGCAGAGGAGGCAGGTGTTCTCGAGGGTGGTTTCGCCGCCGTGGGCCCAGTGGTTGCGGTGGTGGACTTCGCAGATGTTGTGGTGGGTTCGGCAGCCGATGCAGCCGCCGTCGCGGGCGATGAGGCGTTTGCGGTGTCGGGGGGAGACTTTGCGTTGTGCGCGGCCCAGGAGTGGGGTGCCGGTGTGTTTGTTGAAGATGCCTGGGAGGATTTTGGCGTCACACGCCAGCGCCAACGTTTCGGCTTCGGTGAGGTGGGTGCCGTCGGCGAGGCGGGCGTTGGTGATGGCGTCGCGGGTTTGGTCGTAGTCGGCCAGGACCAACAGTTCGACGCCGCCGGGCGCGCCGGCGCCGGCGCTGTCGCTGTTGCTGGTGGTGATCAGCTCGGTGAGCGCGTCCGCGAACCGCTGCGGCGCCGTCGGACGGTCTTTGGGGTCCTCTGAGCGGAACATCTGGTCGGACTTGGCGATGAGCGCGGCTTGGACTCGCGCGCCGGTGAGGGGGTCGAGTTGGGCGAAGAGGTGGAACATGCCGTCGCCCTGTTCTCTGATCGAAGCGCGGCGCCGGCGCCGCTGTTGTTCCCGGCGGGCTTCGAGCTCGGCCTCGCTGGTGCGCTCATTCACGTGGTCCTTGAGCGTGCGGCGGAACTGATCCTCGGGCTCCTCCTCAGCAGCCGCGAGCAGCTCCCGCTGATCCACCGGCCCCTCGGCGTCGAGAATCAACCCCGCGGCCTCCGGAGTGATCGCACCGTCGGCGAGTTTCTCGGCCACGTTCGGGGCCCACTCCAGTTGCGCCGCGACCTTGACGGCCTTGCGAGCGCCCCGCCGGGACCGCTTCTGGGTGCGCCGCAGCGTCTCCTCGGCAGCGGCGTCGCCTTCCCGGCGGGAGATCTCCGCGACCACGTCGGCTTCGGCGGCGACCAAACAGGCCCGCGCCCGGCCCATGAACGCCAGCCGTTCCTGCAGCACTTCCAGGTCCACCTTGTGCAACAGCGGCGGCGGCGACGCCAGCCACTCACCCAGCACAGCCCACTCGCGGACCCGCGCCGAACCCGGCTCGTCGCGGCCCACCGCAACGGCGCCGCACGACGGAGAAAGCACAGCACCGCTATCGGCGCGGCTCGATCCGGAAAGCACAGCACCGCCATCGGCGCCGGTCGGCTCGGAAGCCGCAGCGCCGGATCCGAGCGACTCGGTGCGCTTCGCATCGCCGTCCATGTGTCCATCACCCCCTCGTGCAAGCTTCCCGGCCCACCCGCCCGGTGGACCTTCCTGATTGCTTCTTCTCATAATATAGTCGGTATAAGACAGAATATCAACACTAGTTCGAACATTGGCCGAAGTGAGAGGAAGCCGGCCCGGAGTCTCGGCCCGCAGAGCCATCAAACCCCCAGGTCAGCGGGCTGCATTGGTTCCAGTCGAGCACCCCACCCGAGCGGCAGCCAGATGTGACCAAGGTCACATCTCAATTACACATCGCCGGCCGAGCACCGACGCCATCGACGCGGAACTGCGCGACTACGTCGCCCGCCGCGAGGCCGAAATGCCCGACGAGATCGGCCGAGGTACCCAACCGCTCGTCTTGTTGGTCGTCTCGCTCCCCGTCACCCCTCTCCGACATTCCGGCGAATGCCTGCACCCGAGCGGATCGACGGGGAGCCACTCATGCCACTCTGCCCAACTCGGACCCCCTGGCCGAGAGGTACGCCTATATTGCGTTCATGCCGAATGTCCAGGTGCGGAACGTCTCGCCAGCGATTCACGAAGCGCTGGTGCGCCGCGCGGCGCTGGCTGGGCAATCGTTGCAGCAGTATCTGACGGAGCAGTTGGCTCGGATCGCAGCCAGTCCCACGCTCGACGAGGTTCTAGACCGAATTGACGGCCAGAGCCTGGGCACGCTCGCCGTCGCGGAGGCAGTGGGCGCACTCGAAGCCGAACGTGCAAGTCGTTGACGCCTCAGTCGTGGCACCCGCAATGGCGTAAGGGGGTTACGGTCTGGGCTGTGGACGCCTAGGGCTCCTGAGCCTCAGTATGGCGGTCGGTTAGTAGGTTGGCGTATAGCTAGCCAGGTGGGGGGTAGGGGTCATTCCCGGGCTTGACGGTGATCCCTTCCCGGATCCGACCATCAGTTCCGTGCACGCGGACCTCGCCACCACCTTGATTCCGAAGTATCTGCTTGGCGGCTTCAATCGCTTCCCTTTGCGTGGCATGGATCGAACTGGCTCGAGTGGACTTCGGCGCCTTGACTGCCCAGCCGTCAGGCTGTCGAGCAACGTGCCTACTCTTCGGCCTTGATGCCATTGTCATCCTCCTCTTCGCTCGTGGATTCGTCTGTGTCTTTGAGTGGCTCTTCAAGGATCACTGGCCCTTCGTTCAAGATAATCACTGTGCAGTTGTAGTACACGGGGTGAACGTGCACCTCGCGTTTCCGTGAGAACATCCGGCCCAACAGGGCGAGGATTGGAGCGAGCCATTCAGGCACAATCGTTCCTCGGCGACTGACGAGCCATGAGGCAAGCGTATTCTCCGCAGGTGTCGGGAGGTTCCGGGGTGGACGCGGTCGTCAGGAGCAGGCGTCGTTCGATCGCTTGCCGGGCGGCGTCCATCCGGTCGATGCGCGAGAGATGCCCTATGCCCAGGACGCGGTCCACTTGCTGTGCCTGCCAGCCGAGTTGACAGGCACATTGCGCGGGCGCTGGGCCGGCAGAGGCGATAATCGGGGCGTGATGCCCCGAGCCGCTCCAGGGATCCGTCGCGGAGCGACAACTTCCGAGCCCGGAACGTCGCACATGATGTTTCAAGATATTACAGTATACAAGGACTTCCCCCAGACGCCATTCGTCTTGAAGGGGGAGCTATGTCTGCAGTTGCGGCGGTCGGTCGGCGACGGGTCAGGTTCCGGGCTGTGAACGCTGTCGAGTTGCTCGAGCGGCTGGTGTCGTACGGAGTGGCCAGGGAAGTCGTTGCGCCGCGAGGGGTGACCCGCGCGGTGAGTGTCAATCAGATCGAGGTGGCGATCGCCATCGACGGACGGGAGGGCAACCTGCGTGCGCGGTGGCGGGAGCGGGTTGGGACCAGCGGTCTCGCCTATCTGCTCGTCAGCGACGATTCCGATTGCCCAGGGAGCGTGCGGGTGCTTGGCCCGAGCGCCGTCGAGGTGCCGGTCCGGTCGGTCGACTGCGCTCGGTTGGCGGACGTACTCGAGTCGGTCCCCAACATGACCTCCCTTGATGCCGTCCGTCATGTGGCGGGTGAAGTGGATCGGCTCGCCGGCCGGGGGATGGTTGTCGAGGGCTTGCTGAGCCGCCACACCCTGGAGGATCGCTTCCGCAATGACGCTGACCGCTGGCGGGCAGCCACCGCAACCGTTGAATCGCTGCGCATCAGCGATGACTGGCGCTTGGTCCTGGTCGAGGTCGGGTATGAGGTGGAGCAGTTGCCTCAGCGCGGCTGGCTCGCCCGTCACGATGGCCGGCCCGTAGCAATTGTCCATCCCAGAGCGACGCCGCAGGACTTTGTGCGATTGGACGAGGCGGGCCGACCCGCCGAGGGGGTGCTCGCCGCCGACTGTCACAGGTACGGCGCCCGCTATGGCGTTCTGGCCTGTAAGAACCGCTACCGGCTATTCGACTGCGACCCCTCGGCCACAACGGCGGAGTGGCTGGATCTGGACGCTGCCCTACTCGGCGAGGAGCGAAGGCCGTATCTGGCCCTGCTAGCGCCCCCGTACTTGGCCGAAGGCGGCCTAGCGGAGTTGCAACAGGAATCCCGGGACTTCGGCGCGAGCCTGCGCCGCCGGCTCGATGAGACCATTCGCCAGAAGGCGCTGCCTGCGCTAGCCACAGGACTCGAACAGTGGGCCTGCCGCGAGAGCATCGACATTCGGGGCGAGACCCAGCGTGCCGAACTGGAACAGGCCTCGCTCACCCTCTTGTTCCGGCTGCTGTTCGTTCTCTACGCCGAGAGTTCACGCTTCCTGCCGATCGAGAACGAGACCTACCGCCGCAGGTCACTCTCTGCTCTCATCGAGGAGGCGTACAGCACCGGAGAGCAACTGAGTGATGAGTCGACAGCGCTGTGGTCAACGTTCGCCACCCTCGTGCGCGCACTGCGTTCCGGCAACCCCGCCTGGGGCGTGCCCGCCTACAACGGAGCGCTCTTCGCGGCTGGCGACTTCGAGGGCGCCGAACTGCTTGAGCGTGTCGAACTGAGCGATCCGTACTTCGCGAGCGTGCTCGTTGCGGTCGGACGCGATGGCGAGACCGGACGGGGAGTGGACTACTCCTCCCTGGAGATCGGCCACCTCGGTCACATCTACGAGGCTCTGCTGAGCCTCCGGCTCTCAGTCGCCGATCGTCCTCTGCGCTACGACGTAGGCGAGGATCGGTACGTGCCGGTGAACGGCGCGGCGCCGTCGGATGTCGTCGAGGGTTCGCTGCTCTGGCAGACCAACGAGGGCGGGCGAAAGTCGGGTGGCGTCTACTACACGCCTGTCTCGCTAGTACGCCACCTGGTGCGTCACGCTGTCCTACCCGCCTACGAGCGGCACCTCGATGGCGTGCGCGAAACCGCCAAGACCGACCCGAAGCGTGCGGCACAAGACCTGATGGACTTCACAGTGCTCGACCCAGCCTGTGGAAGCGCTCACTTCCTGGTCCAGGTGCTGGAGGCACTCGCAGACAGAGCGGTGAGTTTCCTGGCCGACACCCCCCTGCCGGCGATCCGTGAGTCGCTCGACAGGCTGCGGTCCCAAGCACAGAGCGGTGCTGTGGTCACCGACGTAGCACTGCTGCGCCGGCTGATCCTCAAGCACTGCGTGTTCGGGGTGGATCTCAGTCCCATGGGTGCCGAGGTCGCCACTCTGTCTCTCTGGTTGGCGTCGTTCGTGCCGGGTCTCTCCCTGGCCTATCTCGGGCGCAACATTCTTGTGGGGAATTCGCTGATCGGGGTAGGTAGTGCGGGCTCGGTCGTCCGGGAGGGCACGTGGCCAGCGGAGGCGTTGCGGAGCGCTCTGGCCGAGGCGTCCGAGGCTGCGGCCAGGCTTGCGGGTATTGACGACCGGACACCCTGGGAGGTCGATGCCAGCCGGGAGGCCGATATCGAGGCTCAGAAGGCGACGGCGGGTCTACAGCGACTCTTCGACTTGTGGATTGCCGACGGGTTCGGTGTGAACGGGGCCCGAGGGCTCGCCGAGACGGACGGACCGGCAGTAATTGCTGGAACGAACGGTGACAACGGCGAGAGGCTTGTGAAGCGAGCCGCGGCACTTGCCGCCGAGCACCGATTCCTGCATTGGCCGCTGGCGTTCCCGCAGGTGTTTGCCGGCAAATCGCGTGGCTTCGATGTCGTGGTCGGCAACCCGCCCTGGGAGGAGGTGAAGGTCGAGCAGTTGGGGTTCTACCTATTGCATCGGCCTGGGATTCAGGGCTTGCCCCAAGCTGAGCGCGATGCTTTGATCGCTGATCTCGCGACAGAGAGACCCGAGTTGCTGCGAGCGCTGGAGACAGAGCAGCAGCAGGCAGCAGCTTGGCGCGCTGCTGCCGCGACCGGTGAGTACGAGCAGACGGCCGGTGATCCCGACCTGTACAAGTACTTCTGTCAGCGCTATCGCCTCCTTGTTCGGGACGGCGGAGCGATCGGTGTCGTCCTGCCACGGACCGCGTTCGTGAACAAGGGGTCGGAGGGCTTCCGTGACTGGCTCTACACGAGAACCAGCGCGCAGCGTGTCGACTTCTTGGTGAACCGGAACAAGTGGATATTCGACACCCATCCCCAATATGGGATTGCGTTGGTAGTGAGTCGGAATCGGAGGCCTGCTGAAGGTCATCGCGTGGTGATCGCTGGGCCAGCTGATTCCTCAGGAGCGTGGCTAGACCAGTCCTCGACTCATGGCGTAGCTGCAGCACCGTCCTCGTTCCCATCTGGTTGGATCACGCCCAAGCTGCGTTCCGAGGCCGAGGCTGACCTCCTCGGTAAGTTCCGAACAGGATCGAGGTTCCCTCGCGGTTCGTCCGGGAGATGGTGTTGTTTCCCCGTCCGGGAACTCGACGAGAAGAACGACAAGAAGCTGTGGCTCGGTGCCGATGAGGGCCGCCCCCTGTGGAAGGGCGAGAGCTTCGACCAATTCGATCCTCATGGCGCCGAGCGTCGCCTGTGCCCGCTCAATGATCGAGTCTGGAAGAAAATCCGAAAGCCGCGTCCGGGTTCAGAGTCGCTCTTGGCCTCGTCCATCAGCTTGAATGACCGCCGTCAAGCGGTTCTCGGTGAGTTGGAGACAGCCAGAGTGGCATACCGCGCGGTGTCCAGGTCGTCCGGTGACAGTCGGACAGTCCGTGCTTGCCTGATTCCGCCAGACGTGTTCCTGGTGAATTCGGCCCCATACCTTGCCTTCGTCACCGGTGGCGAACAGGATCGAGCAGCGTGTCTCGGCATCATGAACAGCCTGGCGTTCGACTGGCAGGCTCGTCGCATCATTGAGGCCAATGTCAACTACTTCATCCTCGAGGCACTCACGGTGCCCGATCTCGACGACGGCGCGTTGTCCGAGGTGGCTCGAGCGTCGGCTCGACTCTCCGCAGTCGACGACCGCTTCGCCACGTTCGCCACTGCTGCCGGCGTCGCATGCGGGCCGTTGTCCGAGGACGAACGCCAACGACTCCGAGTGGAGATCGACGCCCGAGTCGCTCACGCCTGGCGGCTCAGGGAGGCCGATCTGGTGGTCATGTTCGCCGACTTCACGACCGACGCTGTGCCGCCGACGTACCGCTCGGCCCTCTTCGACCGCCTCGCTGAGTTGAGTTGATGCCCGGACGTCCGTACCTTCTCGACAATCGGGGAGACGACACGCGCCATGCCGACGCCCTGTCGTACCTCCTCGACGACCTCGTGTCGAGCCATGAGTTGTCGGTCGCTACCGGATACGTCAATCTGGGCGGCCTCCACTACCTGGCGACTGCGGTGGCAGACGGGAGGAGAGTGCGGGTGTTGCTCGGTGTGGCACCCGGACCGGGTCTGGGCGGACAGCCGCCGGCGCCTCAGTTCAATCTGGCTCTCGAGGGTTTGCGCGAAGACCGCGACATAGCGCGGTTCCCGCCGAGCCGGGCCGCGAAGCGGCTCGTGCAACTCGACGACTGGCTGCAGCGCCCCGAGGTGGAGGTGCGCCGCTATACGCGTCGGTTCCTCCACGGCAAGGCGTACCTGTTCGGTGACCGAGACGATGCCCGGGCTGCACTAGTCACCTCGGCCAACCTCACGAGGGCCGGGTTGTTCGAGAACCTGGAACTGGGACTCGTGCAGTACGACCCGCCCGTGGCGGCCCGGGCCGTGGCCTGGTTCGACGAACTGTGGGACGAGGCCGCAGAGTTCAAGGACGAACTAAGGGACCTTCTCTTCCCCGACATCGGACTCGTGAACCCCCGCGAGGTGTACCTCCGTGCGTTGCTCGAGCTGCTTGGCCCGACTATCGACGCGCCTCACGGCGCCGAGACGACCGCTGTGGAGTTGGCGCCGTTCCAGCGAGACGGGCTGCACCGCGCACTCCGGATCCTTGAGGAACACCACGGCGTGATCTACGCCGACGGCGTCGGCACGGGCAAGACCGAGATCGGCTTGGCGCTCGTCGAGGAATACGTGCTGCGGCGAGGTCATCACGCGCTCGTTGTTGCGCCGGCCCAACTCGTGAACTACTGGGAGGATCGGCTCAACCAGGTGCGGCTCTCCGCCCAAGTGGTCAGCTATCACCAACTCGCCGGCGACGAACAACTCGCCGAGCCCAGCGCATCGAACGTACGGCGCCATCTGCACAACGACAAGGACGCCTTCCGGCTGGTTGTCGTGGACGAGGGTCACGCTCTGCGCACGCCTGACACCACCTGGTACCGAGCGGTGGCACGACTCCTCGGCGGCACGCGGAAGGACTTGGTGCTGCTTTCTGCCACCCCAATTAACAACAGCCTGTGGGATCTATACAACCTCGTCATGGCCTTTGCGCGCCACGACAGGGCGTTCGCGGCCAAGGGCATACGGTCGCTGCGGCGTCTCTTCGTACGGGCGGGGGCCAACGAACGCGATCCGGAGAATCTCGATCCCGACGTGCTGTTCCCGCTCGCTGACATGGTGAGCGTGCGGCGGGACCGGAGACTCATCGAACGCAACTACCCCAACACGACGTTTCCCGACGGCACGCTCGTGACGTTCCCGACACCGTCGCTTTCCACCGAGCGCTACGACCTCGACGAGGCCTACCCCGGGTTGGTTCGGGAGATCACGGCGTCGATCGGCGCCCTCACGATGGCTCGCTACCGGCCAAGCGCCTACGGCCTCGACGGAGAAGAGTTGAGCAGGGAGTCGAGCCTGGGAGCGCTGCTGCAGTCGGCGATCCTGAAGCGTTTCGAGTCGTGCTGGCAGGCCTGCCTACTGACCGTCCAGCGGATGATCGCAGCCCACGAGGTGTTTCTGGTCGCTTGGGACTCAGGCCAGGTGCTAAGCGGGCAGGCGCTTCGGGACGCGGCCGCAGAGGATCTTGATGAGACCGCCCTCGCTGGCTGGATTGCCGAAGCCTTGGACGAGGCCGACATCGAGCCGGTTGAGGACTTTCGTCCCGAGTACCGGGACGATGTTGCCGCTGATCTGTCCCGGCTGAAGGCAGCGAGAGACTCGCTGCGCAGTCTTCGCGCCGAGGACGACCCCAAACTCGACTTGCTGCGTCGACTGCTCGAGGCCATCCCGTCGGAGAAAGTCGTTGTGTTCTCCTCCTTCGCCGACACCGTGCGTTATCTCGACGAACACCTGCCGGACATGATGAATGGCCGCGAACGGGTCACGGTGATCGGAGCCGAGACCAACCCTGACGAGCGCACCAAGATGCTGGCCCGCTTCTGCCCGGAGACAGTGGTGCGGCCCGGCTACGAGCCGCCCGACGGTGAGGTGGACCTGTTGTTGAGCAACGACGTTCTCTCCGAGGGCCAGAACCTGCAGCAGGCCGCAGCCGTCATCAGTTACGACATGCCGTGGAACCCACAGCGGGTCGTGCAGCGCTATGGCCGCGTCATCCGGCTGAAGAGTCCGCACGAGCGCGTCTTGTTGCGCACGATGCTTCCGGACGAGGGTGACCTGGAGTTAATCCTGCAGCTCGAGACCGCCATCCGCCGCAAGATCGTGGCCGCTCGCCCGTACGGGATGGAGGTCGACGTGATCGAAGGCGATGTCGAGGAGGAGATCCGCGCCTACGCCGGCCGCCTCGCCGCGAGTGATGCGTCTCTGCTCGACGAAAGTGATCCATCTTCTGGTGTGCAGGCGCTCAGCGCCGAGGTCTTGCGTGCCGAACTGCGACGAGCTGCCTCGGAGGGTGAGGTCGACCGCGTCGCCGACCTACCGTGGGGTGTCGGCGCCGTCTTCGCACAAGGCAGCGGGGTGCCCTCGACCGGCCCTCCGGGGATCTTCTTCGCCTGCCGCACCCGCCACGGCGACCGCTACTGGCGCTACGTCACGGCCGACGGGGGTACCACATCGGCCGAGGCCACGATCCTGCGTCGGATAGATCCAGGGTTTGCTCCTGGCGTGTCTTCCCCAACGATCGACCTGGAAGGGGCATGGCAGACTGCAGCGGCCTCCATCCTTGAGGAGCACAACGAGGCGGCGATATCTGCAGCAGACGGAATGCCAGTAGGACGGATCCAGCAGTGGGCCAGGCGATTGCTTACCGAGCCCCAGATCGCCACGTCAGCCGAAGCGGCTGATGCCTACGACGTGCTCGGAGTCGAGCGAGGCGCCACCGTGCGTCAAGCCCTCGGCGTGGTCAGACGAGACCTGGACGCGGAGACGATCGATCCAGTCGAAGCCGCTCGACGAATCGTCGGCGTCGTCGCCTTCTACGGGCTGAGCAAGGTCGACCCTCCGGAACCCGTCCTCCCAATCACCGAGGAAGATATCGGAGTCGTCTGCTGGATGGCTGTACTGTCCAAGTAGTGCTCAACTCGCTTGCCGAGAGCGTTACCTGCGAGGCGTCATAACGCCTTGTCGCTACAGTGAGATGTCCTAGTATTGTGCCGTGACCGCCGCCGATTTCGAACCGCCATCTGTCCTCTCATTCAGTGAGGCTTACAGTGCAGCTACGAGAACCGACGCGCAATCCGGAGGTCCATCAAGGCTGCCACACTTACTGCTCGGGAATGGGTTCTCGCTCGCCTGTCAGCCACAGACTTTTGCCTACAGTTCACTATTCGACCAGGCAGACTTCGGGGATTATTCACCCACAGTACGGGCAGTATTTGATGAGTTCAACACGAGGGACTTTGAGCGAGTTGTCAATCTGATTCAATCGTCGGAGAAGATCATAAGCGTACTTGAGACTACGGACGGGGCGTTGGTGGAGTGCCTCCGAGAGATTGCGCAAGCGATTCGTGATGGGCTAGTCGCTGTATTGACAGATGTACACCCGGGGAGTCAGAGCGATATCTCGGCTGACTATTACGAATCGGCGCATACGTTTCTCTCCAAGTTCAGCCGAATCTTTACGCTAAACTACGATCTTCTCTTGTACTGGACGATTGTTAGCCACCTGAAGAAGCACTACAGGAAAGATGGGTTCTCGATAACTAGCGGGTCATATCGGCTTTGGGATCCGTCTGCGTCCTCAGTGGACTTCTACTTTCTCCATGGTGCGTTGCACCTCTACAACACGGAGGGTAGCGTTGGTAAGACTACGTGGGCTGACACGGGAGTCCAGTTGGTGGAACAGACTCGCCAAGGATTAGACGACGGCAGGTTCCCCTTAGTCGTTACGGAAGGGACCAGTAAGGATAAGAAAGAGAAGATCCATAGCAACCGTTACTTGTCTCGCGCAATTGATGAGTTCTCGAAGCTCGAGGGGGCGTTATTCATATATGGATTCTCGATGTCAGACAACGATCAGCATATCCTAGATCGGATAGTTCGAGGACGGTTAGCTAGAGTATTCGTGAGTATCTATGGTGAGCCTGAATCTGACAACAGAGCTAGATCGATCGAGAAGGGGGAGAGATTGGCTGCTCAGAGGTGCCAGAGTAGTCCTAATGGACCTCCGCTCGAGATATGTTTCTATGAGGCGGGGACTGCCCACATCTGGCATACCGATGGCTGAGCAAATCGGTGAGTCGGACAAGGTCAACTCACTGTCCGTCCCGTGACTGAAGCTCGCTGACGGCGCTTCGGTGCGAAGCAAGTCCATCTGAGCCCCCCCAGATTCCTCTCCGGCTTCAGCGGAAGTGGCCAGCGCCGCTGTCGGCGCCTGCTCGCCGGGATCTCTCAGGACCTCCCTGGCTTCGAGATCGTCGAGGCGGTCGTGAGTTCGGTTTCGGTACACCCCTGGCCGTAGGGCGATCAACGCACCACCGGCAGTCTCTGTCGGTGGTCTCAGCAATCTGAGGGCTGCCCGGGTTCCGGATCCTGGTACACCTCGACGGCGTCGGGGTGGAGGTTGGCGGTGACAGCGGTGCCGCGGGCGGGGAGGGCGACGTAGTCGGTCTGCTCGTCGACCGGGATGGTGGGGTGGGCGATGATCCGGTAGAGCACGTACACGGCGATGGTGGCGTGGACGGCGGCCAGCACGACGAAGAAGGTGCTGGGTCCGGTGGCGCTCATGATCGCGCCGGCAACGGCTGGGAAGATCGCCGCGCCCACGCCGGTCAGGCGGACGAGGGTCGCGGTGGCAGAGGTGATCTGCCCCGGGGAAACCCGGTCGACAGTGATGGCCACGGCCAGGGAGTGCAGCGGGAAGGTGAAGCCGCCGAACAGGAACATGAGCAGCAGCGAGGGAGCCGAGCCGGGCTCGGTCAGCAACGAACCTGCCGCGGCCAGTGCCGCCGCCACGGCGGTCACACCGATGACGCCGCGCCTGGAGACGCGGTCGGAGATCCAACCGATGGGCCACTGGAACAGCACGCATCCCAGGGGTGCTGCGGCGGTGAACACTGCGATCCGGCTGTCGGAGAGTCCCTCGGACTTGGCGTAGATGGCGGCGAGGCCCAGCAGGGTGCCGTGCCCCGCGCCGGTCCAGAAGGCGGTGACCGCGCCGGTCGGGATCACCGACACCAGCCGGCGCAACGACAGGGGCTCGGGCACCGAGACCGGGGGAGCGGTGGTGGCTGAGAGGGTGATCGGCACGAGGGCGAGGGAAACCAGCACCGATACCAGCACGAACAATTCGAACCCAGCCGGGTCGCCGCCGGCCAGGAGGAGTTGCCCTCCCGCCAGGCCACCCATCATGACCACCATGTAGCCGGCCAGGATCCGTCCCCGGTTGGCGTTGGTGGCCATGTCGTTGAGCCAGGACTCCACCACCACGTAGAGGCCGGCGACGCACAGCCCGAACACCAGGCGCAACAGCGCCCACGTGACGGGGTTGACCCACACGGCGTGCAGGATTGCGGCGCTTGAGGCTGTCGAGGCCAGCGCCGCGAACACCCTGATGTGACCGACTGCCGCCAGGAAGCGTTCGGCGACCGCGGTGCCGAAGAGGAAGCCCACGAAATAGCCGGCCATGACGGCGCCGGCGACTGCGAAACCGAACCCCTCGATCTCGGCCCGGACTCCCAGAACTGAGGCCTGCAAGCCGTTCCCGACCATGAGGAACGCCATGCCGACCAGCAGGGTCCGGACGGCCTTGCCGCTGCGAACCGTTGGACCGTTCACGTCTGTCCGTCCCGACTCTCCGGCCGGAGCGATTGCCTCGACCCCGGCTACAACGCTCGAATCAGAACAAACTACCGGCCCGCGATTCCGGATCGTGGTACCGTTCCACGATGCGGGCCAAGAGTCACACCGGTCATCGGTCACAGGCGTCCGAGACCCGGCACCTCGTGCCGCTGCCGGGCGTTGATCGGGTCGGTGCCGTGGCCACCGCAGCGACGTGCGCGTGCGGTCGAAGGAGGCGAACGTGAGCAAATCTCTGACCGGCCGTTGCGTCTGCGGGGGTGTGCGCTACGAGATCGCCGGACCGCTGCGGCCGGTCTGGAACTGCCACTGCCACCGGTGCCGGCGCTGGACCGGCCACTTCATGGCCGCCACCAACTGCGAGTACGACGACTTCACGTTGATCGAGGACGGAACGCTCCACTGGCACTATCCCGCCGACGACGCGAACGTGGCCTACGGGTCCTGCCGGGAGTGCGGCAGTTCGCTGTTCTGGCGCGTGGTGGAGCCGCCCCCGGACGGCCTGTACGCCCAGACCCGCTGCATGTGGATCTGCGCCGGCACCCTGGACCCCCCGACCGGGTTGCGGACCGAGCGGGCCATCTTCTGCGGCGACGCCAGCGACTACCACACCCTGGACCCGAACATCGAGAACCGGGAATGGGAGTAGCCGGCCTGCCGGCGCGACCGCCGGGGCGCGACGGACCGCGCGGCGCGCTGCCGTAGCCTGCAGCGATGGTGGTCCAGTCGATAGAACGTGCCTTTGTGCTGCTGCGCTTCCTGGCCCTCGGGCCTCTGGGAGTGACCGATCTGGCGGACCGGGCCCAGTTGCCCAAGAGCACCGTCGCCCGCCTGCTCTCGGCTCTGGAGACCGAGCGCGCCGTGGAGCAGGAGGCCGCGAGCGGTCTGTACCGGCTCGGTCCGGGGCTGATCGACATCGCGGGGACCGTCGCTCCGGGCCGCAACCTCATCTCGACAGCACGGCCCTATCTCCTGGAGCTTTGCGATGCACTCGACGAGATCGCCGGGCTGTCGATCCCCGACCGGGGCGAGGTGTTCTACCTCGACCAGACCGAGTCGCAGTCGGAGGTGCAGGTCCGGGACTGGACAGGCGAGCGGATCCCGCTGCACGTGGTGTCGTCGGGGCTGGCGATCCTGGCCCACATGCCGTCGGCGGAGCGCGAGGAGTACCTGGCGGGTCCGCTGGAGCCCTACACCAACCGCACGATGGTCGACCCCGATGCCCTCAGGACCCGGCTCGAGCAGATCCGCAGTATCGGCTACGTCTGGGTCTACGGGGAGTTCGTGGAGGACCTCCACTCGGTCGCCGCCGCGGTCCCGGCGTCCGACGGGCAGCCGCTGGCGGCGCTGCACGTCCACGGGCCCGCGTACCGCTTCCCCGACCCCGACCGGGCACACGACTTCGGCATGGCCGTGGCGCGCGCCGCGGAGGGCCTCGCGGAGCAGTTGAACGCCTGACCGGCCGCCCGATCCTGGAGAGCGGCTAGCGGCGGGAGCGAATCTCCTCGCTGATTGCGGGAATGACCTCGTGCAGGTCGCCGATCACGGCCCAGTCGGCCTTCTGCACGATGTTGGCCTCGGCGTCGAGGTTGATGGCCAGGATGTGCTTGGAGCCCATGGCGCCCACCCAGTGCTGGATGGCGCCGGAGATGCCCGAGGCGATGTAGACCTCCGGGGCGATGCGCGTGCCGGTCTGGCCAACCTGGTCGGCGTGGGGCCGCCAGCCGTTGTTGGTGACCGCACGACTGCAGCCCACCTTGCCGCCGAGCAGATCGGCGAGTTCCTCCAGCGGCGCGAACGCCTCCGCCGAACCCACGCCGCGGCCTCCGCCCACCACCACCGGGGCGGTCGAGAGGGTCACCCCGGCGCTGAGCACCACCCGGTCGCGCACCACCGTGCGCGACAGCGCCGCGTCCAGCTCCACCTCGAAGGACTCGACGGTCGGCTCGGTCGGCGTCGCCGCAGGCTCGGCCGCAACGGCGTGCAGTCCGCAGCTCAGCAGCGGCACCTCGGCTGACAGGGCGACGTCCTCCAGCAGCGATCCACCCCACTGGATGCGGGTGATCGACCAGTCGGCGGGATCGACGTCCAGGCAGTTGGCGACGAACGGAGCGTCGAGCCGGGCCGCGGCCTGCGCCATCACCTCGTTGCCGCGGTCGCTGCCGCCGGCCAGTACCGCGGCGGGCCCCAGCCGGCGGACCATGGCGGCGATCACCTCGCCCCAGGCCTCGGGCCCGAAGTCCGACAGCACCGGATGGACCACCGTGTGGACCACGCCGGCGCCGTGGGCGCCGGCCTCGGCGGAGAGCGCGGCCTCGTCGCTGCCGATGAGGGCGGCATGCAGCGGGACGTCCATCCGTGACGCCAGCGTGCGCCCGAAGGTGAGCGCCTCGCGGGCGGCCTCGGCCATGGCGCCCTGATCGTGCTCCAGAATGACCAGCAGCATCAGAGCACCCCCAGGCCCGCGAGCACGTCGACGACGGCAGGTGCGGCCTCCGGGCCCTCGCCGAGGATTGCGGTCTCGGAGACCACGTCGGCGGGACGGTGCAACCGGCGCATGCTCTGCCCCCCTTGCGGAGCCTCGATGGGCAGCTCGGCGACCTCCAGCCGCTTCGATGCCAGGCGCCCGCGCATCGTGGGGTAGCGGGGCAGGTTGATGCCTTCCTTCACGCCCACGGCGGCGGGCATGGACATCTCGTACACCTCGAAGCCGGCGTCGGTCTGTCGCCGGGCCCGGACCGTCGTGCCGTCGATCTCGATGCCCTTGATGCCGCCCACGATGGGCCGCCCCAACGCAAAGGCCACCCGGACGCCCACCTGGAAGCCCCCGGAGTCGGCCGACTCGTTGCCGAAGATCAGCAGATCGAAGGGCCCTCCCGCCTCTTCGAGGGTCCGGATCGCCGCCGTGAGCGCCAGCGCGGTTCGCTGAGGATCCCACGAGGAGTCGTCGGTGGGCACCAGCACCCCGTGGTGGGCGCCCACCGAGGCGGCGTAGCGCAACTGCTCGGCAGCCTCGGGGGGTCCCAGGGTCAGAACCGTCACCTCGCCGCCGTGGGCCTCGCTGAGTTGCACCGCCTCCTCCACGCCGCACTCCTCGTGCGGGCTGGTGGTGAAGCCCAGGTGGGCGGTGTCCACCGCCTGGCCGTCGGGGGTCACGTTGATCCGGGCACCTGGGGCCGGTACCCGCTTCACGCAGCAACAGATGCGCATCGCAGCTCCCTCGTCGTCCCGATCTGCCGGAGCTCCCGGTGACTCAGCCCCGCAACCGGGTGTCGTCGGGATCGAAGACCGGCCCGGTGCCGGCCACGCGGACCGGGAACAACTCGTTCATGTACATCACCTGCAGTTCGGTGCCCGTCCCGGCGAGCTCGCGCGGCAGGTAGCCCATCAGCAGGTACCTGTCCACCGAGGGTCCGGGACCGGCGCTGGTGACCCGTGAGACCCGTCCGTGGCTATCGGTGATCCGCTTGCCGTCGGCGGTCAGGATCGGCTCGTTGCCGCCCTGCATGTAGCGCTTGCGGCCGTGCCTGTCGGTGTGGTCCTCCACGGTCAGCACGCACATCTGCACGTCGGCCGGCCCGGCCTCACGGGCCGCCACGTAGGCCTCCTTGCCGATGAAGTCGGCGGCCTTCACCCGGGGGCGGGCCAGGCCGGCCTCCAGCGGGTTGTACTCGCTCTCCAACTCGGCGCCCATGAGGCGGTAGCCCTTCTCGAGGCGGCCCGAGGTGCCGTACACGCCGCCGCCGGTGGCCCGCAGCCCCAGATCGGCGCCGGCGGCCATGAGGGCGTCCCAGAGGTCGGGCCCGTTCTCCCACGCCGTGTAGATCTCCCAGCCGGTGTCGCCCACGTAGGAGATGCGGAACAGTTCGGCACCGATCGTGCGGTCGCCGCAGCGCAACTCCACGGGGGTCACCGAGCCGTAGGGAGCGTCGCCCCAGCGGTGGTCGCACAGGGCGCTCAGCACCTCCGGGGCATTCGGTCCCCACAGGCCGAGCGTCGTGATGTCATCGGTGATGTTTGCGAACGTGACCGAGCCGTCGGTGGGCATGTGCCGGCGCGCCCAGAACTCGTCGCGCCCGCCGTCGAAGACTCCGGTCACGACGCGCACCTTCTCGGGGCCGGTGCGCATCATCGTGAGGTCGGAGTGGAAGCCGCCGTCGGGGGTCAGCCAGGGGGTGTAGACGGCGCGCCCCTCCGGCACGTCGACGCGGTTCACGGCCAGCTTGTCGGCGTATTCCACGGCGCCCGGCCCCGAGAGTTCGAAGATCTGGAAGGCGCTGAGGTCCACCAGCCCGCAGTTCTCCCGCAGGTTGAGGTGCTCGCCCATGGTGATGGGGCTCCACCAGCGGTTGTCCCACTCCACCTGGCGGTCCTCGAGGCCGTAGCGCTCCACCAGGTCGGCGTTGGAGGTGAACCATTGCGGGCGTTCCCAGGTGCGGGCCTGGAAGAACTCGGCACCGAGGGCCTGCTGGCGCGAGAAGTAGGGGCTGACGCGCAGGTTGCGGCGGCTCTCCCACTGCTCGGACGGATGCACGATGCCGTAGGTCTTGTTGAAGTGCTCCGAGGAGCGGGCCCAGATGTGGTCGTCGCTGCGCTCCTCGGGGTAGAAGCGGGCCACATCCGCGCCGTGGGTGTCGATGACCCGCGGGTAGCCGAAGGTCATCCACTCGGCGACGACTTGGGCCATGCCGGGGCCTTCCTTCACCCAGATGGCCGCCGCCGACCAGAGGTTGCGCACGTCGGGGATCTCGCCCAGGCAGGGCATGGCGTCGGGCGTGAGCGACAGCAGGCCGTTGATGGCGTAGCGGATCTCGGCGTCGCCGAGCATGTCCATCAGCTCGATGGCCTCCTCCATCTGCTGGTCGAAGTCGTCGGGCGTGAACGGCATCTCCGTGGGTGACAGGGCCGCCTCGTCGTTGGAGGGGATGTCGTCGGGATGGTGCAGGATCGGCCGGTGGGCGTAGGAGCCGACCTCCATGGAGCCGGCGGACTGGCGCTCGTAGCAGAACGTGTCCATGTCGCGCACGATGGGATAGCCGATCTCGTTGTTGGTCTCGGCGAGCACGTCGATCGGGCCCACGTCGGCCATCTGATGCACCGCCGGCACGAGCGGGATGTAGGCGCCCGCCATGTTGGCGACCCTGTTGGACCACACGCCGCAGGCGATCACCACGTAGTCGGTCTCGATCGTCCCCTTGTCGGTGACCACCGCCGAGACCGTGCGCATGCCGGGCAGCGGACCGTCGCTGGTGGTGATGTCGAGCACCTCGGTGTTGGCGAAGACCTGGCAGCCGGCGTCGATGGCCATTTGACGCATCCGCGTGCCGGTCTCGAGGGAGTCCACGACCGAGACCGTGGGGCAGTAGAAGCCGCCCAGGATCACGTCGGTGTTGATGAACGGCACCAGTTCACTCACCTCGGCGGGGGTGAGCAGATGAGCCTCGATACCCCAGGCGGTCGCCGAGGTCATGCGCCGCTGGAACTCGTCCATGCGTTCGGCGGACCGGGCCACCTCGATGCCCCCGGAGTCCACCGAGAGTCCCAGGTCCCGGTACTGGTTGGCGCTCTGCTCGCCCAGCAGGCACATCTCCTTGTTGTGGTCCACCGGGAAGATGAAGTTGGAGGCGTGACCCGTGGAGCCGCCGGGGTTCGGCAGGGGACCCTTGTCCAGGAGCACGAGATCGGTCCAGCCGAGCTTCGCCAGGTGCCCCACCAGGCAGTTGCCGACAATCCCTGCCCCGATGACCACGCAGCGGGCCTTGGTGGGTATTTCGCTCACGTCATGCCTCCGCGATCGGTGGGCACCGAAGCGAGTGCCCCTTTCGTGTGCCTTCGGTGCGGCCGCCGCTCCGATCCACCCGTGGGTCGCAGGGCCAAAATCCCTGCTGCCGCGACCAGCGGCGCCGCTGCGTTCTGTAATATGGAATCGTTCCAGAATACGGAACGCCGGTCAAGACACCCTAGCGTGCCGACGCCCTGACCGGCGGTCGGGGGACATACGATCCAACCAACGACAGCCGGTTACCGGAGGGGCAGCCATGGCATTTCCGTCAGATCTTGAGATCGCGTCGCAGGCCCGGTTGCGGCCCCTGGAGGAGATCGCGGCCGGGTCGGGGATCCCACAGGAGTGCCTGGAGTTCTACGGGAAGGGTGCCGCCAAGGTGGATCTGGCAGCGGTCGAGGCCATGGCGGACCGGCCTCGAGCCCGCTACGTGGTGGTCTCGGCGATCACGCCCACGCCGCTCGGGGAGGGCAAGACCACCACCACCGTGGGCCTCGGCCAGGCCTTCCAGCACATCGGCCGCACCGCCACGATCGCCATCCGCCAGCCTTCGATGGGGCCCACCTTCGGCATCAAGGGGGGCGCCGCGGGCGGCGGCTACAGCCAGGTGGTGCCGATGGAGTTGTTCAACCTCCACCTCACCGGCGACATGCACGCCGTGACGGCAGCCCACAACCTGTGCTCGGCCATGGTGGACGCGCACCTCTACCACGGCAACGAATCGGGCCTGGACATCCACAACATCACCTGGCGCCGGGTGCTGGACGTCAACGACCGGGCGCTGCGCAACGTCACCATCGGCCTCGGCGGGCGGCTCGACGGCGTCCCCCGCGAGAGCGGTTTCGACATCACCGCCGCCTCGGAGGTCATGGCCACCCTGGCGCTGTGCAGCGGGCTGGCGGACCTGCGGGCAAGGCTCGGGCGGATCGTCGTGGGCTATACGCGCGGCGGCACCCCGGTCACCGCCGAGGAGATCGGCGTGGCCGGGTCCATGGCGGTCATCCTGCGCGAGGCCATCAAGCCCAACCTGATGCAGACCCTGGAGAACACCCCCGCCCTGGTGCACACCGGACCCTTCGGCAACATCGCCACCGGCAACTCCTCGATCGTGGCCGACCAGGTGGGCATCCACATGAGCGATTTCCTGCTGACCGAGGCCGGGTTCGGCGCCGACATGGGCGCCGAGCGGTTCTTCAACATCAAGTGCCGCTACTCGGGGCTGGCGCCCGACGCGGCCGTGCTGGTGGCCACCGTGCGCGGGTTGAAGGCGCACTCGGGCCGCCATCGCATCGTGGCGGGGCGGCCGCTGCCGGAGGCGCTGCTGGCGGAGAACCCCGACGAGGTGCATCTCGGCGGTGACAACCTGCGCAAGCAGATCCAGAACATCCAGTTGCACGGCTGTACACCGGTTGTGGCCATAAACGCCTTCCCCGACGACCACGCCGCCGACCTGGCCGCCATCGCCGAGATCGCCGCGGAGTACGGCGTCCGTGCCACGGTCACCACGCACTTCGCCGACGGGGGCCGCGGGGCCGCCGAACTGGCCGAAGCCACCGCCGAGGCGGCCGAGGAGGAGAGCCACTTCGCGGTGCTGTACCCCGACGAGGCGTCTCTGACCGACAAGATCCATGCGGTCGCCACCAAGGTCTACGGGGCGGACGGCGTGGAGTACTCGGCACAGGCCGCCAAGCAACTCGCCACCTACACGGAGGCGGGCTTCGGGCACCTGCCGGTCTGCATCGCCAAGACCCACCTGTCGATCTCCTCCGACGCCTCCCTGAAGGGGGCGCCGACGGGTTGGACGCTGCCGGTGCGGGAGGCGCGGGCTTCGGTGGGCGCCGGGTTCGTGTACCCCATCTGCGGTGAGATGCGCACGATGCCGGGCCTGGGACGGGCGCCGGCGGCGATGGGCATCGACATCGACGCCCAGGGAAACATCGTCGGACTGAGCTGATGGTTGTGCGCTTGGTCTCGAAATCGACGCCCAGGGTCCGAACCCCGTGGGACTGAGCTGATGGTTATGCGCTTGGTCTCGAAATCGACGCCCAGGGTCCGAACCCCGTGGGACTGAGCTGATGGTTATGCGCTTGGTCTTGAAATCGACGCCCAAGGTCCGAACCCCGTGGGCTTGAGTTGATGGGGCTCGGGCAGACGCGGCGCCGGCGACTCGGAGGCGAGACGCCGGAGGCGCGCGCGGCGCGCCTCCGGCTCATCGAGGCGAGCAACTTCGAAGTGATCCCGCTGCGCAGCCTGGACGCAGCTCTCTCGGATCTGCCCGCCGGATCGCGGGTCTCGGTGACGGCGTCGCCGACGAAGGGCCTGGACGCCACCCTGGAGATCACCGAGAAGCTGCTCGCCGGAGGGCACCGTGCCGTCCCGCACATCTCGGCGCGCCTCGTGCGTGACCCCTCCCACACCCGTGCGATCGCCTCCTGGCTGCGGGCCACCGAGGTCACCGAGATCTTCCTGGTAGGCGGCGACGTCGTCGAGCCGGAGCACTATCACGACGCGCTGAGCTTCCTGGCCGACCTGCTGGAGAGCGATCACGGGCTGCGGCGCGTGGGCGTCACGGCGTACCCCGACGGCCATCCGCTGATCGAGCCCGCGGTCTTGCAGGAGGCGCTGCACGCCAAGCAGGCAATGCTGGCCGAGGCGGGCCTGGACGGCTACTGCAGCACGCAGATGTGCTTCGACGCCGCCCGCATCGTGGGCTGGCTGGGCGCCGAGCGCCGGGCGGGTCTGAGGTTGCCGGCACATCTCGGCATCGCCGGCGTGGTGGACCGCGCCAAGCTGCTCAGCATCGGCGTCCGCTTGGGAATCGGGCAGTCGCTGCGCTACCTGCGCAAGAACCGCCGCGCGGTCGCCAGGCTGATGACCGTGCCGCACTACGACCCGAACGACCTGCTGGTACCGCTGAGCGCGCACGTGGTGGAGTTGGATATCCGGGAGCTGCACGTGTTCACGTTCAACCAGGTGGCGGCCACCGTCGCATGGCGGGAGCGGAACCTGCGTTGAGGCCCGCCGGACCGGTCGATTTGCGCCGGAACGGACCCGGTACGGAGCGGTAGGCTGATCGCCGCCATGGTCACCTCACCGCCCGATCTTCCCGGCGCAGGCTCTTCCGGAGGCGACGCCACCTCCGGTCCCGTCCTGACCTTCGACGGGGTCTCCAAGGTCTTCCCCGACGGCACGCACGCCCTCGAGGGCGTCAGCTTCTCGGTCAGCCGCGGCGAGTTCGTGACGCTGGTCGGGCCCTCGGGCTGCGGGAAGTCGACACTCCTGCGCATCGCCTCCAATCTCGACACTGCGACCGGGGGGACGATGCAGGTCGACCAGGATCGCATCGGCTACATCTTCCAGGACGCGACGCTGATGCCGTGGCGCACGGTGCTCGGCAACGTGGAGTTGCTCGGCGAGTTGCACGGATACTCCCGCGAGGAGCGCCGCCGCCTGGCGAAGGCGGCCATCGGTACCGTCGGCCTCGACGGGTTCGAGGGTCACTATCCCAAGGCGCTCTCCGGCGGCATGCGCATGCGGGCCTCCATCGCCCGCACGCTCACCCTGAACCCGCCGCTGTTCCTGTTCGACGAGCCGTTCGGGGCGCTGGACGAGATCACGCGCGAGCGCCTCAACGAGGAGACGCTCTCGCTGTTCATGCGCGAGCAGTTCGCGGCGCTGTTCATCACGCACTCCATCTACGAGGCCGTCTACCTCTCGACACGGGTGCTGGTGATGTCGCCGCGGCCGGGGCGCATCGTGGCCGGTTTCGATGTCCCCTTCGACTATCCCCGTGCACAGAGTTTGCGGTACGAAGCGAAGTTCGCAGAGCTGACGGGTGCCGTCTCTGCCGCCCTGCGGGGATCCTTCGCCCACGACTGACCGCGGCGGCCCGCCGCCGGGCGCGGGACCCACCGGCAACAGGCGGCGACCGACGATCATCCAGGCAGGAGGCAGGTATGGAGACCGGAGTCTTCTTCTTCGGAGCGGTGGAGATGGGCGATGTGGGGGCCGGCCCGCCGGTGCCCACCGACCGTCGCTACACCCAACAGGAGATGTGGTACGCCTCCGAGCGCATGCTCGACATGGGTGTGGCCGCCGAGCAGGCCGGCTTCGATGTCTTCTGGCTGACCGAGCACCACTTCCAGTACGAGGGCTACGAGGTGCTGCCCAACGCGCTGCTCTTCGGCGCCGTGCTGGCCGAGCGCACCGAGCGCATCAAGATCGGGGCGCTGTTCAACATCGTGCCGCAGTGGCACCCGTTGCGCCTCGCCGAGGACTTCGCCACGATGCACAACCTCTCGGGAGGACGCGGGGTTCTGGGTGTGGGCCGCGGCACGGTGCCCCGCGAGGCTGAACCTCTCGGCACCTTCGTGGGCAGTTTCGACAACCCCGACAAGGCGGAGGCCGATCGCATCAACCGCGAGATGTTCGACGAGGCGCTCGACGTGATCCTGGCAGCCTTCGAGAACGAGACGTTCGCCTACCACGGCAAGTACTTCAACCTGCCGCCCGAGGGCATCCCCGACCGCGGCGGCACCGTGCAGCACCTCACGCTGGTGCCGCGCCCGCTGTACCCCTATGACATCTGGCAGGCCGTGACCTCGCCGCCCACGCTGGAGTACGTGCCGCGCCGGGGTTGGGGCGGCGTGTTCTGGCTGCGCAACCACAAGTTCATGACCGAGTGGTGGGGGCGCTTCGGCGAGCTGTACGAGAAGGAGCACGGCGTGGCCCTGGCCCCCGGGGAGAACCGCATGCTGGTGCTCAACGTGCGCGTCGCCGACACCCACGAGCAGGCATTGCGGGACGCCCGCGACGGCCACGACGAGTTCTGGAAGTTCCTCGGCCCCTACGGCTGGAGTCGCGGCTACATGGCCACCGACGGGCGACCCGCCGCACCGGGACTGATTCCCTCTCTCGAGGAGTCACTCGACCAGAAGGTATGGATCGTGGGGACGGCGGAGGATGTGGCCGAGGGGATCGCCGGCTACGCCGAGCAGCTCGGCGGCCTGCAGCACCTGACGCTGTTCCCGAACTTCCCCGGAGAGACCTACGACGAGGCCGCCGAACACGTGATGCGTTTGGGCGAGGAGGTGCTGCCGCTGCTCTAGGGCGAGACCTTCACGGGCCACCGGCACCAAGGCGGTGGCCGGTCAGCCGACCAGTTCCGCGTCCTCCTTGTAGACCCACGTGCCGAGGGCGAGCAGCCAGGCGGTGATGGGGAAGATGGCGATGGCGCCGATGGGCAGCACCGCTTCCGCACCCTCGGCGTTGATGCCGATCAGCGTCAGCACGAGGGCCGCGAACGAGATCAGTGCTACGGCCTGCGCTGCCGCCCGGCGCCTGCCGCTGGCGAACGTCCAGGCCAAACCGCAGCCCAGGAGGGTGTAGCCGATAAATGAGGCCATCAGGAGCCCGACGTCGACCCCCGCGTCGATGGCGTTGAAGATCTGGGGGAACAGCCAGTAGTCCTCGAGGGGGATTCCGGCGGCACTCGAGAAGCGATCGCTGAGGACGATGGCCCAGTCCAGGACGGCGGAGGCCATGCCGCAGATGACGGCGACCGTGATGGTGAGGATCCCCGCCCGCGCCACGGCGTCGCCGCTGGAGCTTTCTCGACCGCGTCGCCACAGCGCGAACAGCCCGCCGAGGAAGAGGACGTGGCCGAGCAAGTAGAACGTGGCGGTGAGAGTGGTGGCAATGGGGTTGTCCACCTTGGCGACGAGCCTGTCCTCGACGTCGGCAGGTTCGACCCCCGAGGCCATGTCGATGATCAGTGCCCCCGGTGAGAAAAGACCGGAGAGGAACAGGATCACGACGCCGGCCAGGAGCATCAGGCCGGTCATCTGGGTTCCGTTCAGTTCTTTGAGCGACTTGAGCATGCGTCCTCCTTCGCATGGGGGGTCCTGCCCCGTCCGCACCGGGAGTGTGGAAGCTGCCCGATCACACGGCGTAGAACCCTTGCCGGACGCGACGAAACTAGCACGGCCGCCGGGTTCGATCCGAGAATCAGGATCATGGAGAGTAGTAGGGTCTTATTGAATAGTTCGTCATATTGGATCTATCACCGTGGATGGTCGAGATTCCGGTGCCCCGGCGCGCCCGGTGCGGCCCTCGCCGGCGGCTCTACGATCGCGCCTGTCAGCGGCGGCGATGATTGCGGGTGATGAGCGACGAACTGCTGCGCCGGATCGTGACCGATCCCGGCGCGATTGCCGACCCCTACCCGCTGCTGCGGGAGCTGCGGGAGACCTCTCCCGTGCACAGGCTCGGCTTTGCCGACTACTGGATCCTGACGCGGTTCGAGGACTGCCGGTCCGTGCTGCGCGACCAGCGTCTGGGCAAGCCCGGCGCGGGCGACCTGGTGCCGTCGCTGCGGGGCGCGCCGTCGCGGGACGCGGGCGGCGACCGGTCGATGCTGTTCCTGAACCCTCCCGACCACACCCGCATCCGCTCCCTCGTGAGCCGGGCCTTCACTCCCCGGCGCGTGGAGGAACTGCGGGCGTCCATCGAGGCCATGAGCCGCGGACTCCTCGACGACCTGGCGGCCGGCGGCGGGGGCGATCTCATGGCCAGGCTGGCCTTCCCGCTGCCCGCCAATGTCATCAGCGAGCTCGTCGGCATTCCGCGGACCGAGCGCGACTGGCTGCGACCGCTGATCCTGGACCTGGCCGCCATGCTGGAGCCGGCACGCGGGGCCACCGAGGCGGAGCGGGCCAAGGCCTCGCGCGACATGGTGCGGGCGTATCTCAAGGAGCTGATCGCGCGGCGCCGGGCCGAACCGGCCGACGATCTGCTCTCCGGCCTGATCGCGGCGGTCGACGGCGACGACCGGCTCACCGAGAGCGAGATGGTGATGACGGTGATCCTCATCTACGGCGCCGGCTTCGAGACGACCACCAACCTCATCGGCAACATGGTGCACACCCTGCTGCGCCACCCCGACCAGTTGGCGCGCCTGCGGGCCGACCGGTCGCTGGTACCGGCGGCGGTGGAGGAGGTGCTGCGCTACGAGCCGCCGGTGCAGGTGGACAGCCGCTATGCCTTCGAGGACGTCGAGATCGCCGGCAACGTGGTGCAGAAGGGGTTCGTCGTGATGACCCTGCTGGGGGCCGCCAACCGGGACCCCGCCGTCATCGAGGATCCCGACCGGTTCGACGTGGGCCGCAGCGAGATCCCGCTGCTGTCGTTCTCCTCCGGCATCCACTATTGCCTCGGGGCCTCGCTGGCCCGCCTCGAGGGGCAGGTCGTGCTGGAGGGGCTGCTGGATCGCTTCGGTACCTGGTCGGCACTGGAGGAGAGCCCTCCCTGGAAGCCCCGCCTCACCCTCCGGGGCCTGGCCCGCCTGCCGGTGGCGCTGTCGTAGCCCCCTCTGTCGCCGTCAGATCAGCGACTGGCGGACGTCGAAGCGGCGCATCAGCGTGTCGCCGATGTAGTTGACCGCCATGAGGGTGCAGAACATCACGATGGCCGGGTAGATCGTCAGGTGCGGAGCGTCTGCGAGCTTGCCCTTGGCGACCGCCAGGATGCCGCCCCAGGTGATGGCAGGCGAAGGCACGCTCTTGCCGATGAAGCTGAGCCCGCCCTCGCCCACGATCACCAGCCCCAGGCCCAGGAAGGTGAAGGCCACGACGATGGGAATGAGATTGGGAAGCACTTCGCGGAACAGCAGTCGCGATGTGCGCGCACCCATGCAACGCGCCGCGGTCACGAACTCCCGCTCGCGGAAGCGCAGTGTCTGTGCCCTGACGATGCGCGCCACGGCGCGCGCGGCGAGGATCGTGACCGCAATGATGACGTTGCGGGTGTTCTGCTCGAGCACCGTGACGATGAACAGGGCCAGGATCAGCGCCGGCAGTGACAGCAGGATGTTGATCACGGCGCTGAGGGCCGCGTCGACCCACCCGCCGAAGAAGCCGGCCAGCAGCCCCATCAGCCCGCCGACCAGGATCCCGACCGCAACGGCGATCGCCGCGATCAGCAACGAGAGGCGACCTCCCCAGACAACCCGGGCGAACATGTCGCGGCCCAACTCGTCGGTGCCGAACCAGTGTGACCGCCCGACACCCTGCAGCACGTCCCGGGAGTAGCCGTCGGGATCGGCGAGAAACCCCAGCACCGGAGCGAACAACACGAAGAAGACCAGCGCCGCCAGCCAGATGGCCGCCAGCCAGAAGCCCAGCGGCTGCTCGGCCAGTCCAAGGCGGCCGGCGCCCCTGCCACGAGTCTTGCGCCCCCGCAGGATGGCGAGGCTGTCGCGGCCCGGAATGGCCGGGGCCCTCATTGGTTCCGCACCCGTACTCGAGGATCCAGCAGCGGGTAGGTGGCGTCCACGAGCATGTTCGTGGCCACGAACGCCGCCGCGATGAGGGCGACCAGGGTCTGAACGACCAGGAAGTCCTGGTTGAACACGGCCGAGATGAGATAGGTGCCGACGCCGTCGAGGTCGAAGATGATCTCCACCACCAGAGCGCCGTTGATGAGTTGGGCGGCGTTGAGGCCGGCGACGGTCACCACCGTGAAGCTCGACGGTCGCAGCACGTGGCGCAGCAGGATCCACCAGCGGGGCAGACCCTTGGCTCGGGCCGCCTCCACGTAGTCCTCCTGCAGCGTGGTGATCACGTCGCTGCGCAGCAGCCGCAGCAGGAACGGCATGATGCTGGCGGTGAGCGTGACCACCGGCAACACCAGCGACTTCCAGTGCGCCAGGAGACCCTCGGTGGGGCCGACGTAGCCGCCCAGGTCGAACCACCCCAGCTTGGCGGCGAAGATCAGCGCCAGTATCACACCCAACACGAACGATGGCAGCGCCAGCAGCGAGAACGCCCCACCGGTGAGCACGCGGTCCACCCATGTGTCCCGACGGACCGCGCTCAGCATCCCCAGCGGGACCGAGATGACGATGCTCAGGACGGAGGTGTACAGCACCAGCCATGCGGTAACCGGCAGCTTGTCGCGCAGGCTGTCGGTCACGTCGATGCCATTGCGGTAGGACTCGCCCAGATCGCCGGTGAGCATGTTGCCGAGCCAGGCGCCGTACTGCGCGAACAGGCCGCGGTCGAGTTCCAGGCGCTCGCGGCACTCTGCCAGGAGTTCCTCGGTGGCGCCGGTTCCCACCGACAGGAAGCACGGATCGCTGGGCAGCAGGCTGAGCATCCAGTAAGTGACGAATGTGACGACGATCACCACCACCGCCGTCTGTACGAGCCTGCCGGCCAGCCGCCGCAGGACTGCCAGCGGCGTCGCCATGCCGCTGAGGCTCGAACCCCTGGCCGGCATCTCGGTGCGGGTCACTCGTTCAGCCAGGTCTCGGTGAGGAACGTTCGGCCTTCCACGATGTTCAGTACCGGGCGGCCGTCCGGTGGCGGCAGCGTGATCCAGCCCAGGTTCTGGACCTCGTCGCGATGGGGGATCTGCCAGCGCACCCAGTGCAGCCAGATGTTGTGCACCTCCTCGCCGAAGATGCGGTTGACCTCCTCGGCGATCTGCCGCAACTCGTCGCGGTCGGCGGTGAGCGTGGCGCGGATGAGAGCGTCATCGAGTTCGGGGTTCGTGATGCGCCCCATGTTGATGGCGATGAACCCGGCGTACTCGGAATGCCACCAGACCCGCTCGTTCTGCAGGGTGGCGCCGTTGTGGTTCCGCCACTGGGCCACCTGGAAGTTCCCCATGACGGCGTTGAGGATCAGCGATCCCTGGTCGATCTGGGCGATCTCCACATCGATGCCGCAATCCGACCACATCTGGGCGAGCAGTTCCGCCCCGGTGCGGTAGTGGGCGTCGGGCGTCGTGGAGAGGGCGATCGTGCCGGGATCGGGGAGTTCCGCCCACAGCGCCCGACCGGCCTCGGGGTCGTAGGCGGGGAATCCGGTGTCGGTGAGGTACCCGGGGGTGTTGGGGCCGAAGGGGCCGTTGGCGATGTCGAAGTTGCCGGCGGTGCGCAGCAGGTTGTACGTCTCGTAGTCGGTGCAGTGGGCCAGCGCCCGCCGGGCGCGGATGTCGTCGAACGGCGCCTTGGCGTTGTTGATCAGCAGGTAGAAGGTCTGGAGGAAGCCCTGCTCCTCGATGGTCTTGAAGTTCTCCCGGTACCGCTCGTTGTCCAGACCCAGGTCGTAGTGCGTGACGGTGATGTCACCGGTCTCCAGGGCCAGCCTGCGGGCGTCGGGCTCGATGAACGGGCGGTATACGATCCGGTCCAGATAGGGCAGGGAGCGGCCCTCGGCGTCGCTGCGCCAGTAGTCGGGGTTGCGTTCCACGACGAGTTCGTCGTCGGGGATCCACGACTTGAACACGAAGGGCCCGGTGCCCACCGGATTGGCCGCCCCGTCGGGATCGGCGTGCTGGCTGGGGGCGGCCAGGTAGCCCAGCTGGCCGGTCATGCCTGGCGCCAGGCCGGCGAACGGGGCTTTGGTGTACAGCTCAAGGGTGAGGTCGTCGACCACCTCCCAGCTGTCGATGCGGTTCAGCACCTGCCCGGCGAGAGGATTCTTCAGGATCTGCTGGAAGTGCACGTCCAGCGCGTGGGCGTCGGCGGGTGTGCCGTCGTGGAAGCTGATGCCGGGGCGCATCCGGAAGGTCCAGACGGTGTAGTCCTCGTTGGCTTCGAAGGACTCCAGCAGGTAGGGCACGGGTGCCCCGGTCTCGTCCTCGATGACCAGAGGATCGAAGACGGCCCGCATCACGGCGTGGCACGACACGGCGCACTGGGTCGTGGCGGGGTTCCAGCCGTCGGGGGTCTCGGCCTCCACGGCGAAGATCAGCGTGCCGCCGTAGACGGGCCCGGAAGTGGGCTCGGGGGCTGCCACGGGGGCCGGCGGCGGTGGCGGGGGGTCACTCGGTGGCGGGGGGTCACTCGGCGGCGGGGCCGGCGCGTCGGGGGCAGGCGGCGGCGCATCGGGTTGGGCGGGAACTGCGACGGGTTCGGAGGGCGGTGCATCGGGCGCGGCGGGAGGTTCCTCCGGGGCCGCCGGCGGCGTGTCGGGCGCGGCGGGCGGTTCCTCCGGGGCAACGGGTTGCGCGGCATCGCCCGCTGCCGGCGGCGTCGCCGTCTGCGGGCTGTCGTCGCCACCTCCCCCGCAGGCCGCCGCCACCAGGAGGGCGCCCACCGTGGCGGCGAGGAGTCTGCGGGACTGTGGCTTCTGCATGTGTTGCATCTTTCTGCTAATCGAGCCAGGTCTCGGTCAGGAATGCCCGTCCGCGCAGGATGTTGAGCACTTCGCTGCCGTCGGGCATCGTGATCCGGGCGAGATTCTTGACTTCCGGGCGATGGGGCAGGATCCAGCGCACCCAGTGCATCCAGATGTTGTGGACCCCCTCGGCGAGGGCTCGGTTCACATCCTCGGCGATCCGTCGCAACCCGTCGCGATCTGTCGTGACGGTGGCCTCGTCCAGAGCTGCGTCGAGAGGTTCACTCACGATGCGCCCCAGATTCAGGGCCAGACCTGTGGTGAAATTCGAGTGCCACCAGACTCGCTCGCTGGCCAGGCTGATCCCGTCGTGGTTCCGCCACAGGTTCACCTGGAAGTTCCCCATGATCGCGTTGCGAATCAGGGCGCTCGCGTCGAGTTGGCTGATCTGGACCTCGAGGCCGCAGTCGCCCCACATCTGGGCGAGCAACTCGGCGGAGGTCCGGTCGAATGGCTCGTTCGTGGTGCCGAGCACGATGGCGCCCGGGTCCGGCAGCTGCGCCCAGAGGGAGCGACCGGCCTCGAGATCGAAAGCGGGGAATCCGTTCTCGGCCAGGTAGCCGGGCGTGTTCGGCGAGAACGGCCCGTTGGCGATGTCGAAGTTGCCGCCGGTTCGCAGCAGGTTGTAGGTCTCGTGGTCGGTGCAGTGGGCGAGGGCCCGCCGGGCATCGAGGTTGTTGAAGGGCGGCGCCGCATTGTTGAGCAGCAGGTGATGCGTCTGCAGGAAGCTGCGCTCCTCCACCGTGTTGAAGTTCTCCCGGTAGTGGTCGAAGTCCAAGCCGATGTCGGAATGGGTGACGTGAATATCGCCGAGTTGCAGAGCCACCTTCCGGGAGTCGGACTCGAGGATGGGCCGGAACACGATCCGGTCGAGGTACGGAACGGTGCGGCCGGCGGCATCGGTCCGCCAGTAGTCGGCGTTGCGTTCCACGACCAGTTCCTGATCGGGGATCCACGACTTGAAGGTGAACGGCCCCGTGCCGACCGGATTGGCCGCGCCGTCGGGGTCGGCGTACTGGCTCGGGGCGGCGAGGTAGCCCAGCTGGCCGGTGAGGCCGGCGGGCAGGCCGGCGAACGAAACCTCGGAGTACAACTCCAGCGTCAGTTCGTCGATCACCTCCCAGCCCGTGAGCCGTCGCAACGTCTGACCCGGTAGGGCGCCGCTCAAAAGGTTCTGGAAGTGGGTGGCAAGGGCGGCCGCATTCGCGGGGGTGCCGTCGTGGAAGGTGACGCCGGGGCGCATCCTGAAGGTCCAGACGGTGAAGTCCTCGTTCGGTTCGAAGGACTCCAGCAGGTACGGCTGCGGTTGCCCGCCGGCGTCGGTGATGGTCAGCGGATCGAAGATGGCGCGCATGATGGTGTGACACGACACGGTGCAGGTCTGGGTCGCCGGGTTCCAGCCGCCGGGGCTCTCGGCCTCGAGGCCCACGAACAGCGTTCCCCCGTAGACGGGCCCTGTGGTCGGCTGCGGCGCCGCCACCGGGGCGGGTGGCGGGGACGTCGGTTCGCTTGGCGTCTGGGGTGCGGGCGGTGGGTCGGATGCGGCCGGAGCGGTGGCGGGCTCGGGCGGTTCGCTCGGCGGCTGAGGATCGGGCGCGGGTTGAGGGTCCGACCCTGCCGGCGAAGCGGTGGGCGCCGCCGGTGCGCCGGATTCCGAAGCCGGGCCGTCAGCCGGGATCGTCGAAGGCGCTGGGTCCTCCTGGCCGCCGCAGGCCGCGGCGAGCAGCGCCACGACGGCCGCTGCGGCGAGCAGGCGGGGGCTCATTTGCTTTGGCACACGTGATCCCACTGATCCACTCCACCCGGGCGTCGGTGCTGACTGATCGTCCTTCGAGCATGTTCAGTATCTCACGCCCACCCAGTGGAGGGGCGACGAGCCGGTTCCTGGCCGGTCACTCGATCCAGGTCTCGGTGAGGAAGGCTCGCCCCTCGATGAGGTTGAGGATCTCGCGCCCGTCGGGCAGCGTCAGCTTCGCCAGGTTATGGACGTGGTCGAGGTGCGGCAGCATCCAGAGCGACCAGTTGAGCCACACGTTGTAGACACCGGCCGCGAAGATCCGATTGACTTCCTCGGCCAGCGCCCGCAACTCGTCGGGGTCGGTGGTACGCGCGGCGGCCTCCAGGGCGGCGTCCAGTGCCGGATCCACGATCCGTCCGAAGTTCACGGCCAGGCCGGCGGCGTACTCGGAGTGCCACCACGTGCGCTCGTTCTCGAGGCTGGCACCATTGTGGTTCCGCCACAGGAACGTCTGGAAGAGCCCGAAGACGGCGTTCGTGATGAGGGTTCCCTGGTCCACCTGGGTGATCTGGGTGTCGATGCCGCAGTCGTTCCACATCTGGGAGATCAGTTCGGTCGTCGTCCGGTTGAACGAATCGTTCGTCGTGCCGAGTTCCACCACGCCGGGGTTGTCCAGCTGGCTCCAGAGAGCGCGTCCCGCCTCGGGGTCGTAGGTGGGGAACCCGGAGTCGGCCAGGTAGCCGGGCGTGTTCGGCCCAAACGGGCCGTTGGCAGTCGGAGTGTTGCCGCCGACTCGCAGCAGGTTGTAGGTGTCGTAGTCGGTGCAGTGGGCCACGGCCTGCCGGGCGCGGATGTCGTCGAAGGGCGGGTTGGCGGCGTTCAGCATCATGTAGGTGGTCTGGAAGAAGCTGCCCTCCTCCACCATCTTGTAACTCTCCCGGTACTCGCCTGCCTTGAGGGCGGAGTTGATGTGTTGGACGTCGAGGTCGCCCGATGCCAGGGCCAGGTCGCGGGTTTCCTGGTCGGGGATGGGTCGGAACACCACCCTGTCGAGATACGGGAGCTGGCGTCCTTCGGCGTCGGTCTTCCAGTAGTTGGGGTTGCGGTCCACGATCAGTTCCGCATCCGGTGTCCATGAGGTGAAGACGAACGGGCCGGTGCCGACCGGCCGGATGGCACCTTCGGGGTCGGCGTACTGGCTCGGCGCAGCGAGGTAGCCCAGTTGGCCGGTCAGCAGCGCGGGCAGCCCGGCGAGCGGACCGGCGGTTCGCACTTCCACGGTCAGGTCGTCGATCACCTCCCAGCTCGCCCAGCGGCGGACGATCAGGCCTGTCAGCGTTCCCGCCTTCAGGTTGTCGAAGTGGGTGGCGAGGGCGGCGGCGTCGGCGGGCGTGCCGTCGTGGAAGGTGATGCCCGGCCGCATCGTCAATGTCCAGACGGTGAAGTCCTCGTTGGAGCTGAAGGACTCCAGGAGGTAGGGCTCGGCGGCCCCTGAGGGGCCTTCGATCGTGAGCGTGTCGAAGATGGCGCGCATCACGGTGTGGCAGGCCACGGCGCACTGCGTGGTCGCCGGATTCCAGCCCTGGCCGGTCTCGGCCTCCAGGCCGAAGGTCAGCGTCCGGCCGTAGACCGGCTCGGCGACGGGCTCGGGTGCCGCCACCGGCGCCGGTGGCGGCGGGGCCGGGTCGTCCGCTGCAGGTGGTGGTGCCGGCGGGTCCCCCGGCGCGGGTGGTGGCGCCGGCGGATCATCGCGTGCGGTTGGCGGCGGGGGCGGGTCGCCGGGCGCAGGTGGTGGTGCCGGCGGGTCCCCCGGCGCGGGTGGCGGTGCCGGCGGATCACCGGGTGCGGGTGGCGGCGGGGCCGGGTCGCCGGGCGCAGGTGGTGGAGCCGGCGCCCCGGCGGGCTCTGCCACCGGCGCCGCATCGTCGCCGGCGTCCCCGCCGCAGGCGGCAGCGACCAGAAGGACGATCAGTGCCACCGCGGGCAGGCGTCGGTTCCACAGCGAGCGAGCGAGTTGCAGCAGGGTGGTCGGCATGATCCCCCCTTTCGATTCGACTGCGGCGAGTTTGCGCAAGATAGGTCCCGGAGCCGGCTGGCCGCAGTGCGCCCGATGCTAGTGAGCAGCCTTGTTACGTGCCGGTCGAGAGGGCGCCGCAGGAGCCTGAGGGTGCGGCGTCACTGTCTCTCGACGCCGTCCGGTTCCGGGGTTGCGCCGGCTGTCGCGGCGCGTTCGACGAGTTCGAAGCGCAGGATCTTCCCGGTGGGATTGCGGGGGATCTCCTCGATGGCGTGGAACCGCTTCGGCACCTTGTAGCCGCTGAGGTATCGGCGCGCCCAACGGCGCAGGTCCTCCTCGCCGAACCCGGCGGTGCTGACCACGAACGCGGTGACCTCCTCGCCCCAGCGGGTCGACGGCGCGCCGACGACGGCCACGGCGTCGACCGCCGCGTGGCGGGCCAGTACGTCCTCCACTTCCCGGGGGAGGACGTTCATGCCTCCGGTGATGATGATGTCCTTGGACCGCCCGGTGATCGTGACCGCGCCGGTGTCCGGATCGCGTCTCGCCAGGTCGCCGGTCGGGAACCATTCGTCCTCGGCGCGGGACGTCTGGCTCGCGTAGCCGGCGAAGACCTGCGGACCCCGCACCGAGAGTTCGCCCGTCTTCTCGTTGATGGCGATCTCGACGCCCGGCAGCGGGAAGCCAACGCCGCCGGGTTGCCGGGGGCCGTCGTACAGGTTCGAGACATTCAGTCCCGACTCCGTCGTCCCGTAGCGCTCCAGGGGAGGTTGGCCGAGCACGTCGTTGACTCGCTCGAAGAGAGTCGCCGGCAAAGGAGCCGAGCCCGATATCGGCAGGCGCAGGCGGGGCATAGCCACGGTCTCGTGGACGTTCGTGATGCGTTCCCACATGGCGGGAACGGCGAAGACGACCGAGGCGTGGCGCAGCTTCGCTTCGTCGATGAGCCGTTCGGGGTCGAACCGGGAGAGGCAGTGAAGCGACGAACCGCTCAACACGGCGGCATGGAGGCCGCTGAGCCCGTGCTGGTGGTACATCGGCAGCGCGTGGACAAGGACGTCGTTCCGGTGCCAACGCCAGGCGCCCATGGCGCTGCGGATGGACGCCTGGATGTCTCCGTGGCGCAACGGCGTCAACTTGGGCGCGCCCGTCGTGCCTGAGGTGAATGCGCAGACGGCCACGTCGCCCGATCGGGGAAGGTGCGCGTGCGGCAGCGTGCCGCCACCGGAGGCTTCCAGACCGACGATCGGCCAGTGCGCCACGGACGTCCCCGCGGCGAGGCCGGCGAGCGTGTCGGTGGCCTGGCCGCCGGTGATCGCCACCGACACCGCCGCCGCGGCCATCTGCGCTTCGAGTTCGGAAGCCGTGGACGACGGATTGGCGAGCACCACCGGGGAGCGGAGGGCCAGCAGCGCCAGGTAGCAGGTGATGAAGTCGAGTGAGGTGGGGGCGGCCAGGAGTGTCGGGCGTGTCCGGTCCACTCCCCGGCGGGCGAGTGTTGCCGCGAGGGCTTCGGTCTGGCTGTGCAACTCGCGCAGGCCGAGGTGCTCGCCGTCGACGCCGATCCGCGCGTGCGTGGAGCCGGTGAGGGCTCGTTGCCGCAGCGCCCGCGAGATCGATCCCCGCCGGAGCCGGCGCGCCAGCTGGGCGCGGTCGGGGCTCGGCGGGAGCGTCGGATCGTGCATCCGCCAGGCACGCAACGTGGCGCCGTCGAGAGGCTCTGCTTGGAGTCGGTGTGCGGTTGCCACGGCTACCGCTCGCATTCCGGCGGGGAAGTGACCGGTCCGCCTGCGCTAGCGGCGGAGGCCTTCGATGCTGCCGGTCCAGTTCTCACGGTTCCCGGTCCGCTCGCGCTCCAGCGGCTCGTGGAGGTCGGCATTGAGGAGTTGCTTGAGGCGGGCGCGGGCCTCGGGATGGGTTCGGGTGATCTCGGTGAGCAGCTCCTCCCGCCAGGGCGTGGCGATCCCCAACCGGATGGCCTCCGGCGCGTCCACCCGGCGGGTCGTGAGGCACAGGTCGGCCGCCGCATGGCGCCCGGCGATCCTCACCAGCGCCCACGCACCGACGGCCAGACCGTGCCCGGCGCCCGCGAAACGGAACCAGGCGTCGGGCGTGGCCATGCAGACGTCGGCGGCGAGACACAGCTGGGCGCCCCCGCCCACGGCCGCACCGGCCACCTCGGCCACGAATATGACAGGAGATCCGAGCATCCGCTGATAGGTGGCGTAGAGCCGGTCCGACACGAGGGCCCGCTCGGCGTCGGGCAGGGTGAGGTCGGCGCCGGAGCAGAACACCCCCTCGAGCGAGGAGCGGATCACGAGCGCCGCGTCGTGCCGTTCCTCGGCACGATCGATGGCCTCGCGCAACCTGACCAGGAAGGCGTCGTCAACGGCGTTGCGGCGCTTCTCGTCGGACATCAGGAACTCGGCGCAACCGTCGGGGATCGGTTGTCGGACCCCCGGGGTGGGTGCGGGCCGAGGCCCGGTCCGCCGTCGCTCCCTCGCCTTCCGAGGCCACCAGAACCCGCCGGGAATCCACCCCCAGGAAGGGAAGTCGCGAAGGCGAAGGGGCGCGCCGTGGTCGCCCTTGCGGAAACCGATCACGTGGTTCACCATAGGTGACCTGCCGGCAATGAGCCGCCGGCGCCCGGGAAGGACGGTGAGGACGTTGGAGGAGATGTCGGTGCGGGAGGTCACGACCTCTGACGGGGTGGTTCTGCACAGCGAGTCGGTGGGCGACGGCGACCCGATCCTGTTCATCCACGAGTTCGCCGGCGACCATCGCACCTGGGAACCGCAGATGCGGAGGTTCTCACGCAGCCACCGCTGCATCACCTACGCCGCTCGCGGCTACCCGCCGTCGCAGGTGCCCACCGATCCGGCCGCCTACTCCCAGCGGCACGCCGTGGACGACGCTCTGGCGGTGCTCGACGCCCATGCGGTCACCGAGGCGCACGTTGTCGGGATCTCCATGGGGGGATTTGCCGGGCTGCACCTCGCCATGCGGCACCCGGGGCGTGTCAGGTCGCTGGTCGCGGCCGGCACGGGTTACGGCGCCCGCCCCACCGAAGTGGACCGATTCCGCGGGGAGTGTGACGCCATCGCGGAGGTGATCGAAACCGCGGGAATCGCTGCGTTCGCCCGGCAGTACATGTCCGGGCCGTCGCGGGTGCAACTGCAGAACAAGGACCGCCGCGCCTGGCAGGAGTACACCAGGTGGGTGAGCGAGCATTCGGCGGAAGGCTCGGCCGCCACGATGCGCGGCGTGCAGCGGGAGAGGCCGTCGCTCTACGCCCTGGAGGCTGAGCTTGCGTCGATCGCGGCTCCGGTGCTCGTTCTCGCCGGCGACGAGGACGACGGCTGCCTGGAGACGAGCGTGTGGCTGAAGCGGGTGATCCCGACGGCCGGACTCGCCGTGCTACCCAAGTCGGGGCACACGCTGAACGTCGAGGAGCCGGACCTCGTGAACACGCTCATCGCGGACTTCCTGCACCGGGTCGAGGCCGGCGTCTGGGGACCGCGGGATCCGCGCGCCGACCCGGGAGCCATCACCGGATTCTCGTGAGGTCGTCCCACCGGAGGTGTGACATCATTTCGTGCGGGATGACAAGTCAGGGAGAATGCCCGTGGACCTACAACTGACCGACAAGGCCGCCATCATCACCGGCGGGAGCATGGGTATCGGCAAGGCCGTGGCCGAGGGACTGGCCGCCGAGGGTTGCGATGTCGCCATCGTGGCCCGGGGGCAGGAACTATTGGAGGAGGTGGCGGCGGATATCGCCTCGGCGAGCGGAAGGCGCTGCATTCCCCTGGTGGGCGACATGAGCAGCACCGACGACGCCAACCGCGTCGTGGATGCCGCCGCCGAGGCGTTCGGCGGGCTGGACATCTGCGTGCCCAACGCCGGCAGCTCGCCCGGCGGGCTCCTCGAGGAACTGACCGACGACCAGTGGAACGCCAGCCTGCAACTCAAGTTCATGGGCCACGTGCGGACGGTGCGCGCCGCCGTGCCGCACCTGCGGGCCCGCGGCGGGGGCTCCATCGTCATGGTGGTCGGGAACGACGGCCTCAAGCCCTCGTACTGGGAGATGACCGCCGGTGTCGCCAATGCCGCCGACATCAACTTCGCCTCCTCGGTGGCCGAGCAGTACGGCCGCATCGGCATCCGCTGCAACACCGTGAATCCGGGTCCGGTGGCCACCACCCGCTGGGACTACCTCGAGGAGGCCATGGCCCGCGACAAGAAGATCAGCAGGGAGCGGGCCCACGAGATCACCATCGACAGCCTTCCCCTGGGGACGATCTGCACGGCCCAGCAGGTGGCGGACGTGGTCGTCTTCCTGGCGTCGGATCGCGGCGGCTACGTCAACGGCGCGCACATCCTCCTCGACGGAGGCCAGCGCAAGGCGCTGATGGACGTCTGAGCCGCTGGCTCTACGCCGGCCGCTTGTCGCGCCGCGCCCAGATGCGGTCGATGTACGCCACGGCCTCGGGCGTCTTGCAGGAGGTCTCGCCGTGGTCCACGACGACAGGTCCGATCCGCCGGGCGGCGGCGGTGGCGCTCTCCCGAAGTGACTCGTTGCGGCCGCCGATGGCGATGAGGGCGCCGTTCATGCAGTGCCGCACCCGGTTGGCGGACTCCGCGATGCTCGACTCGATCCTCGCCAGACGCATCTCGAAATAGTCATCGCCCAAGTCGTTGTCACCGAGCGCCTGCTGAGCGACGAGGGTCCAGCCGGCCGAGGCCATCCACTCACTGACGTCATCGATCCAATCCGCGGCGCAGCCGTCCAGGAACGGCGTGCGGGCGACGAACGCGGCCATCTCGTCGATCAGGACGTAGTTGCCGAGGTCCCCCGCCCACGCCTCGATCTCGGATCGACCGGTCCGCGCCGGGTCTGCAACGGCGAGAGCCAGCACGCGGGCGTCGTGGTTTCCGCTCGCCCACAGCGCCTGTGCCAGATCGTGATCGGGCCGGAGCTTCTTCCCCATCTTGCGCAGATGGGCGAAACTCACCCCGAACATCGGCTCGTTCACGCCGTGCCGGGCATAGACCTTGCGGTTCTGGGCGGTACCCAGCGCCTCCAACTCCGCCAACACGCTGCCGGGATCGCTCATGTCTCCACCTCGTGTGCCGCTCCGGATGGGTGCACCGTTTCGTCGCGTGTGCTGGTCCGTTCTGCTCAGACCTCTCGCCTGCGCACCAAGCGCCACGATATGTGATCACCCTGTGGCCGCCGCATCCGGACGGCCTCGATTCAGAGCATGAGTGCCGGGCGGGACTATTCACCACGCTCCACGTGTGAGGTTCTTGTCGGCGAACATGTAGTGCCCCAACTCGTGGGGAGCATCAGGATGCGCCGACCGACGGTCGGCGCTGCCGCGCTCGAGCAGGATTGCCACACCATCGCGCTCAGTTCGCCCAGCACCACGAGAATGCGAGCAGGCTGCCACGCTCCGCGTGGCGGCCAAGTCGAACTTTGGTCCAGTGCGAGGGCGATGGGCTTGATGTCGCGCAACTGTTGGCACCCGTTGGCGTCGGTTCGCGACGATCACGGACCTGCGAGACGTGTTCGAGCGAATACTTGACTCCCGGACGACAGTTTCCTCGGCGTGGAGTCGCGCAGGGGCTTGCAGAACGTGCTCTGCTGGGCGAGAATAGGGGTGCTGAGAGCAATAGCTTGAGGAAGTGGGCCCGACTCCTCTCCGGACGGTGAGCAGTCGGGCCTTGCGCTGTCTAACGGGTCTTCACCTCCGCGACTCGCGGGAGCATGCCGAGGTGGTCGAGTCGAGTCCGCCACGTACCGCCTCGGCCCCAAGCCCATGCGATCGCATCGGCGATCCAGAGCAGAGGCTCGTCTGTGGCACGCCGATGGGCGTACGCGAATAGGGGCGCCGGGTGATGGCCAATGGCCTCGAATAGCACGGAACGGTCCCGGTCGTCTTGGCGATCACGCGATTCGATCACGACACGGGTGACACCGACGCTCCGCAGGTCCGCCACCATCGCCGCGAGAATGCGAGCCCGCGCGGCGACCTGATCCCGATTGTCGGTGAAGTACACGACCGGATCCACGTCAAGCGCCGCGATGGAGCCCAGTGCGGCGCGCCGACGCTCGTCGCTCTCGCGGGCGAAGTGGATTCGCCTCTGTCCCGGCGCCCGGAGGTGACGGAGAGCCCGGCGTGCGGGTCCGAGGCTGCTGACCGGAATCAAGACTGCGCAAATGACGTACCGTCGACCCCGAATCGATTCGTCGACGAAGGCGTGCAGACTCATCGCGGGCGACTCGCGGCCTTGCTCTTCTTGCCGTGCGGGCCGAACGGTTGCTGGAGCGTGTATAGGTTCTCTATCGTGACGCCCTCGGGCGCGAGGGGAGCTTTGACGATACTTCGTTCCACCTTCAGCAGTCCTCGTTCTCTCAGTCCTCTCTGGCCGCGCAGGAGGGTGTCGGCGGACACGCGGTAGTAGTCCGGCCCTCGCTCAGCAGGCAGCGCGAACGCATCCAGGTTGCTCAGCGCGATTACCAAGAAGGCGAGTTCGGGAAGTGAGAGAATCTCGAACCAGCGGTTCGACGGCTCGGGACCGGCGGTCCACAACGCATGAGGAACCTTGACGTACTGCGAACTTGGACGCTCGTAGGGATCACCCGAACCGTCCTCGCACAGCAGCGTGAATCGCGCCAGTCGCTTGTGGCGACTCCGGGCGACGAGTTTCCTGGCGACGAGCCGCCCCCAGGTCTTGGATACGCGCGTCCTCGCAACCGTGGTATTCGGTTCGGGAATGCCGAGCGCGCGGGCCCAGACAGCGGAGTGCAGCGACACGTCCCAGGGCTCCCGACTTGCCTTCGTGAGCGCGAGGAAGTAAAGCAGCAAGCCGACGCGATCGCCCGCCGTTACCAGGCCGGCGAGAGGTGGGCTGGGTAAAGGCGGTTCAATGCCCTTCTGCTGGATGAAGGTCCGCCGCAGTGGGAACTCGGGCCGGACCGCGGTGTCGACGATGGCGTCAACGGTGTCGTGGGTGGTGGCCGGGTTATCGCCTGACCGTTCAGACTTCATGCTCGCAGAGTATCCATCCAATGCGATTACAGCAACAGATCATAGTCTCAGTGACGCATTTTGAATTACCTTTTCAGCGGGACGTCAACGCTGAGCAGGCGGTCGCACTACGAGTGCGAGTACCAATACCCGATGATTGCCACGACTAGTACCTCAGCCATACCCGAATAAGTTCCGTGACTTGGGTCTGCCCGGGAGCGACTAGCCGAGCACCCACCGGATCGGAATCGCCGAGGGCCTCGCAGATTCCCGTAGTCAATCTGCCCACCACGGATGAGGAGAGCGGTGAGAGACCTCGGCCCCGAGCATCGCACGCTGTCGGAGCCGCCAATGGCGCACGGGTGGGAATTCGCGGACGGGGTGGCGATGAGTTGCTCGTGTGCCACCTACTCTCCATCCATGGCTGAGACGCGGGTCGGATGGCCGGAGGTCTGTGCGAGGTGAGTTCGTCGCCGGATGACGCCGTGCATCACAGGCCATCGACGTTCAACGACATCGCCACAGGCGCCCGCCTGACCGGCGTGGTGCCGAACACCGCGGTCACGGTTGTGGCTCTGCAGGTTCACGGGCCGGATTCGGCGACGCTCACCTTTCGCACCGCTGAGGGTGGGCTGGGCGAGCGCTTGCTCTCCTCCGCTGATCTGGTGTCCCTCAGCCCGGCGCCGACCTCCCGTTGGACGTTTGATGCGGATGGGGAGTTGTTCCGCCTGGCGTCTGAGGCGCGCCGGATGCGGTTCGCGCATCTCGCCGATCCGTTCGCGGCAGTGGATACGTCGAGCATTGAGCCGTATCCGCATCAGATCGAAGCCGTGTACAAGCGGTTGTTGCCTCAGCGTCCGGTGCGGTTCGTGCTGGCCGATGATCCTGGGGCGGGCAAGACGATCATGTCGGGGCTGCTGATCCGGGAGTTGATGCTGCGTGGCGACGTGGAGCGGTGCCTGATCGTCGCGCCTGGCAGCCTGGTGGAGCAGTGGCAGGACGAGTTGGCGGACCGTTTCGGGCTGCGCTTCGAGGTGTTGTCGCGGGCGACGGTGGAGGCGTCGTACACCGGCAACCCGTTCGCGGACAAGAACCTGCTCATCGCCCGGTTGGATCAGCTGGCCCGGGCCGAGGACTTGCAGGGTCGCCTGCGCGCCGTGGAGTGGGACCTGGTGATTGTCGATGAGGCCCACAAGATGGCCGCTCACAGCTACGGCGCCGAACTGAAGCGCACGAAGCGGTTCGCACTCGGTGAGTTGTTGCGCGATCGCACCCGGCACTTCCTGCTTCTCACGGCCACGCCGCATAACGGCAAGAACGAGGACTTCCTGGCGTTCCTGTCGCTCGTGCACCCGGACCGGTTCGCCGGCCAACTACGCGGTCGCCCGATGCCGGACGTGAGTGACGTGATGCGCCGGCGGGTGAAGGAGAACCTCCGCAGCTTCGAGGGCAGGCGCCTGTTTCCCCAGCGCTTTGCCCACAGCGTCAAGTTCGAGTTGTCCGAGCCGGAGACCGATCTGTACGAGGCGGTCACTAACTACGTGCGCACGGGCATGGCCAAGGCGGCCGACATGGCGGATTCCGACGCCGCCGACCGCCGGCGGGGGATCATCATCGGCTTCGCCCTGGCCGGGCTGCAGCGACGCTTGGCGTCGTCCCCGGCCGCCATCTATCACTCGTTACGCCGCCGCTCTGAACGTCTCGATGCCCAGGCCAAGGAACTGCGGCGCCTTGCTGCCAGCGGCGAGCCGGTGCCGGTCGTCAGCCTCCCTCCGGGCGTCCGGCTCTCTGACCTGGAGGATTTCGACTCCGACGAGTACGACGACGCCGAGTTCGAGGAACTGGAGAACGTCTTCATCGATTCCGCGACCGCGTCCGCGACCGCCGATGAGCTCGAGGCCGAGGTGCAGGAGTTGCGAGGGTTGGTGGCGTTGGCCGAGGAGGTCCGGTCCAGCGGCACAGACACCAAGTGGACCGAACTCCGGGAGTTGCTGCGCAAAGGCGACTTCGGCCAGACCGTGCCCTCCAACGGCAGCGGCGGGGCCGGTGGCCCAACTGACACCGCCGCGGTCCCAGCAGGCCCCCGCAAGCTCATCGTGTTCTCCGAGCACAAGGACACGCTCGATTACGTCGCCGACCGCGTCCGGGCCGAGTTGGGCCGCCCTGAGGCGGTGATCACCATCCACGGCGGTGTCAAGCGCCACGATCGCCGCGAGTTGCAGGAGCGGTTCCGGGTGGACCCGACGGTGCAGGTGCTGGTGGCCACCGACGCCGCGGGTGAGGGCGTGAACCTGCAGGTCGCCAACATGATGGTCAACTACGACCTGCCCTGGAACCCCAACCGCATCGAGCAGCGGTTCGGGCGCATCCACCGCATTGGCCAGCAGCGGCCCTGCCACCTGTGGAACCTCGTCGCGCATGAGACCAGGGAGGGCAGCGTCTTCACCCGGCTGTTCGAGAAGATCGAGCAGCAGAAGGGCGTCTACGGCGATCAGGTCTATGACGTGTTGGGCGACTCGCACATCAACACGTCGCTGCAGCAGTTGCTGCTCGACGCCATCCGCACCGATGCCGACCCGGCGCACTTGGCCTACATGGACGAGGTCATCGAGGGCGAGATCGGCGAGCAGCTCAAGGCCGTCCTGGAGGAGCGAGCATTGGTGGCAAGCGTCGCCGATCCGGCGGCCAACGAGAAGATCCGCGACCTCATGGAACGCTCCAAGGCCCGCAAGCTGCAGCCCTGGTTCGTGGAGGCGTTCTTCTCCGAGGCGTTGAAGAGCTATGGCGGACGCATTGTTCCCCGGGAGCGTGGCCGTTTCGAGATCACCCGAGTGCCCGCGTCGGTGCGCGCCCACGCGGATGCCGCCAAGGGTCCGGTGCACGACCGCTACGCCCGAGTCACCTTCAACAAGGACCACGTCCACCTCGACGGCGCCGACCGGGCCGAGCTGATTTCCCCCGGCAGCCCGCTGCTGACCGCCGCGGTCAACAGGGTCCTCGCCGATCACGGCCACACTCTCGACCGCGGCGCCACCCTCATTGACCCCGACGACCTGTCGACCGAGCCCCGCCTGCTCGTCTATCTCGACCACGCCGTCACCGATGGGCGCCATGTCGGCGGCCACCGCCAAGTCGTCTCCCGGCGCTTCCAATACGCGGAAATCGACCAGCACGGCACCGTGAGCGACCCCGGCGGCGAGCCCTACATCGGCTACCAACCGCCCAACGACGAGCAACGAGCGCTCATCGACGCCAACCTCAACCTCGACTGGGTCGACAACACCGCCGAATCGACCGCCCGAGACTGGGCCATCCAACACCTCGCCGGGCCACACCTCGAAGAGATCGCCGCCATCACCAACGCCAGGGTCGACAAGGTCCGCGAAGCCGTCCGGGAACGCCTCGAGTCCGAGATCCGCCACTGGGACGAACGCACCGAGCAGATCAAGGCCCAGGAACTCTCCGGCGGAAGACCGAAGATCAGCTCCGGACGGGCCCGCGCCCGCGCCGACGACCTCGAAACCCGCCTGGCGCGCCGCCGCCTCGAACTCGACATGGAAGCCGACCTCCACAGCAGCCCCCCCAACATCGTCGCCGCCGCCCTCGTCATCCCCCAGGGCCTGCTCGACCAACTCGCCGGCACGCCGCCCGACCCCCACGAGACCGCCGACAAGATGGAAACCGACCGCCGCGCCGTCGCCGCCGTCCTCGCCGCCGAGCGGGCACTCGGCCGTATTCCCGAAGGGCAGGCCCACAGCAACCCAGGCTTCGACGTCCTCTCGGTCGACCCGGCCACCGGCATTCACTACTTCATCGAGGTCAAGGGCCACCTACCCCGCACCACCGAGATCAGCGTCAGCGCTCAGCAGGTCCAGAAGGCCCGCTCAAACCCCGACCGCTGGCGCCTGGCCGTCGTCTCGGTCCCCGACGACCCCGATACCGAGCCGGCCGTCCGTTACCTCGTCGACCCGTTCCGCGACTACACCCTCCACTTCGCCGAAAGCAAGATCACCCTCAACGTCGCCGACCTCCTCAGCGCCGCCGGCCCGCCTTGCTGAAGGCCGGCCGAGCCCGCTGGCCGAGGGTCGGCTCGGCCGACCGGTGGTCAGGTGCTCGCGGTGTGGGAGGGGATGCCGATGTGGACCGTCCGGCGTTCTGCCGGGGTGATGCAGACCTCGAAGCGCAGCAACGGCTTCGGCAGGCGAACATCCACGACGGAACTCGCAGTGTTGTAGAAGCTGCGCAGCACGAACTCCACGAATGCGTGGGGAGTCACGCCGGCGGAGACCGGGATCCGGCACGCGGAGTACTGGCCGAGGGTCATGTGCGAGGCCGGATGATCCAACTCGACCGCGATTCCGTCCCGGCTGTCGTAGTCGAACCGGCAGGGCACGGTTACGACGCCCTTCTCGACCACGTCGGCGTACATCCGCTCCTGCATGTAGATCTCGGGGTTGTTCTGGTACTCCAGCAGGTCGGGCGACGGCAGGAACGCCAGGCGATGGCGTACGAGGCGTCGCTCGCGGAACTCGTACTCCATCTGCAGCATCGCCCCGTCGAGCATCAGGACGTTGAACGAGCGCGCCCGGCGCAACTCCCGGTAGGTCTTGCTGTACGGCGTGTTCCGGGGAGCCGATCCGAGACCGCCGTGTGACGAATAGCGAACGAGGTAGTCGCCAGAACCCGCCCGGGACTCGTACGCCGGATTCTGATCGTCGGCGAGGCCGGACTCGACCAGCGCCGCGGTTGCGCCGTTGATCTCTTGGAGCACCTTGCGATGCGCGGTCACCATCGGACTGTCACGCCCCGGCCGCTCCGAGTAGCTCGCGGAGCGTCGCCAACTGTTCGCCGTCGATGTCCTCCAAGAGGATGCGGCCGTGTTGCAGATCCTCGATGAGGCCGTCCACGGATTTCAGACGCTTCTCCCAGTCCTTCTGCTCCTTGCCCGACATGTCCCGATGGACGACGGTGAGATGCTCCAACTCATCCTGCGTGGGGTAGCGAAACGACAACTCGAAGTTCGCTTGTCTGACCTGCTCGTACTCCTCGATGAGAGAGTCCATCTCGGGGCCGATACCACACACCCGCACCCAGGCCGTGCTACGTGTCATCGCCGTGAAGAGCCGGTTGCGGACGTGAGCGAGGTTGGCGGTGGCGCCGTGTGCCTCCTCCGCGTTGACCACGTAGACCATTGCGGCTTCGTTGCCCTTGGCCCTGTGGATGCCGGTACAGGTCACCGATCCGGTCTGGCGGAACACGTCGGCCTCTGTATCAACACCGGCAAGGTGGCTCGGGATGTCCCGCGCGAACAACTCCGCTCTGATACGGCCCAACTTCTTCCGCGCCGAGAGCGGGTCGGTGTTGATGACGATGACGTCACCGTGTCGCAGTTCGTCCTTGTCGAGGTTGCGCTCGATCTGAGTGGCGACCCACCTGGCCTGCGTCGTCTGATCATCGAACCTGTGGAACTGGATCAGGTCGTTGATGGGGGAATGGGATTCCAGGAACTCTGGACTGGTCTCCGGCAGCCGAGCCAAACGGACGTCCTTGCCGAGCGCCAGTTCTCCCGAGCGAACCTTGTAGCCGACATCGGTCCAGAGTTCGGGTCGATCGAACATCTGCACGAGCCCGGTGGGGCTCCAGGACGGTGGCTCTCGATAGATGCCGAACCCCAGACCATGAGCAGAAACCAGGACAGGGCGTGAGTTCCGGTAGCACTTCTCGAGGATGATGTCCCGCTGAGCCCCGTCGCCGTCGCTGTCGTCAAAGCTGACTCTCGGGCCACCCCCATCGCGCGTACCGAATATGTCTTCGGGTGGAGGCAAGCCCTCGTTCGTCAGGTTCTGCAGTTCGTCGTATGCGTAGACGAGACGTTTTGGTCGCTTGAGGACCTCGTAGCACAGTCTGAGGAACGCAGGCGGGAAGTCCTGCGCTTCATCGACGAGAATGGCATCGTACGATCTGCGGACCTTGCCAGTGTTGTCGAGCGCCGTCTCCACGGCACCCTCGAAGGCGTTCTCGAACCCGAACCTGGACTTCGCGGCGAAGAAGTTGAGGTACTCGAGGTCCTGGTTCCGGCAGAACTCGTAGTAGATCCCATCTCGGTCGGCTCCCCCCGAGGCACCCCAGGAATTGACGACTCGAAGCCTGTCCCAGTCCGGCTCCTCACCGGTCTGTTCGATCGAGAAGTTCGTGATGAGACGTGTGAAGTGGCCCTTGAGGGAGCGCGTGTTGAACGTGACTGCTATTCGCCAGTCCGGATGCCGGGCATGGAGGTATGCCGCCTTCAGCGCAAGGACGATCGTCTTGCCCGAGCCGGCAAGACCTCGGATGCGCTGGACACCGGCCACGGTCTCGATCACAGCCTTGCTCTGGCTCCGGTCAAGGGTCGCGATGGAGTTCTCGAGCGCGTCGAGCCTGGCGGCTCTCGAGTCCGGCGTCCCCGGAGCACGCGCCCCACCGGGCCGGCGGATCGCCGTGATGCTCTGAATGGCCGAGAGCGTTCTGTCGTAGAGCTCCGGCGTGGAGGATTCCCAGACGAGTTGCTTGAGGTGTAGCACGAGGGCGGAGCCGTCCAGGACGGGATAGTCGTGATCGGCGACCTCGTGCGGGACTGCAGGCGCAAACGTCACCGTGGCAATGTCGACGAGCAGGTTGCGGCGCCGTACGAGACCCTTATGCGGCATGAGCCGCGCATACAGCCGGTTGTAGGCCTCGTCCTGCCGCGCGACGTGGTCGCCCAGATCGGTTCCTTCGACAAGATCGAAGCAGACCAACCCCTGATCCGGAGAGACGAGCAGCGCGTCGATCGCGTAGCGGCCGTCAGGTGAGGCCATCACCGGATACCCGATCAGTAGCTGCCCATGCAAGTTCTGGTCGCGGAGGCCACTGACGAGCGCATCCGTAGCCGCGGGCTTGTCATTCGTACCGTGGACGATGCTGAGGGGTGGTGTGCTCATGGTCCTGAGGCCTCAAGTGGGAGAACCTGACATTGTCCCAGCCTGACGGCGGTCGGCCGGGTCTCGACGCGGGTGTCGCGTCAGGAGCGATCCTACGCGCCTGGCCGATCGGCAGGCCGGGGCGGTCACGCCGCCATGGCGACGCGGAACAACCTGATCGAGATGACGTGCGTGCGCACAAACCCGGGACTGCGGTTCCTGAAGGCGTGGAGTGACTGCCGATGGCGGAGGTCAAGGCCGCGAGGCGCGTGAACCTACGACATCGTGCCGCCAATTCCAACCCTGCCCGGCCCGATGGCACCACGGGCGACGGCTGGCGCAGCACCCACAACTCCGCACTTCGCCATGCGTCGAGGAGGAACGGCGAGAGTCGCGTCATGCGGTGTGGCTCCGCGGCGAACGTCACGGGATGCCGCGAGGATCTGGCCAGCGGATCTACTGAGATTGGATTGAGGTGCTCTGGCCCGGTCGCCAGCGGTGGTTGACTGGTTGAGCCGAGGCGACGTGTTGAGTGGGATGGCTCGGACGAATAGCAGGAAGGATGCACAGTGCGGCTTGATGAGGTGCGTGAGGAGGATCCCGGTGTACCGGCCCGTGCCGGGGAGGTCGTCGCAAGGTTGCAGGCGTTGGCGGAGCAGCGAGCCGAGGATGGGCTAGCGGTGCTGGTGGAGGAGTTGGGTGATCTGGGCTTCTCGTGGCGGGACGTGGCCCGTGTTGCCAAAGTCACCCTGCCCGTTCTGCACCGCTGGCGCCAAGGCGTCCCTACGAGCGGAGGGGATGCCGAGCGGACAGCCATGCTGGCAGCGCTCTGTGAGATCGCACGAGGCGATCAGATCAACGACGTGTTGGGGCGGTTGGAGACTCCCATCGACTCCGCCGCGCCGGTGACCGGCATGGACCTTGTCGCCGACGACCGGTTCGACCTCGTGCTGCGGCTGCTCACGAGTGGCGGCGAGGGCGCCGAATCGATCCTGGACGAGTTCGAACCCGGATGGCACGATCGTTACGCCTCCGATATGGAGGTGTTCGTCGCGCCCGACGGACTGCCAGGTGTGTGCTTGAGCCACCGGACAACTTGAGAGGCTGAGAATTCCCTATCGGGGCCGCTCGGATATGCCTCCCCAAGTCCGAGACGCTCTGGGTTCCACGGTTGAATCGCATGTCGCTCGGAGGTAGGAATCTGCTATGAGCAGTGACACAGTTATGACGACATGGAGAATAGAACACGCGTGTAGGCTTATCGGTCGGTTGATCTCCAAGAATCCAATCGCCCCCGATGCAATACCAGATGCTGAAGCCGTCCAAGCGTGGGCATTTGTCACATCTCTCTATAACGGTATTGAACAAGCCTTGAAGCACTTGTTGCTCCTATCGGATCTAGGCATTCCGGTTCTACGCGTTTTGTGGGGCAGCGGGGATTCGGTTGTCTGGCGGCTTCAGTGTGTCATGCGCAGCGGTGCAGGACGCGCTGGCGGTAGTTCTCGGCGTTCCTGTAGCCGAATCCTTGGCGTTTGACGGCCTTGATGATCCGGTTGGTGCCTTCGGTGGGGCCGTTGGTGAGCCGGCGGTCGAAGTAGGCGAGCAGTTCGGGCTGCCACGCTCGGAGGGTGCGGGCGAGGCGGTTCGTCTCGGCGACGTCGAAGGTGTCGGCGTGGTGGTGCCAGTCCGCCAGCGCCGCCTCGGCGGCGGGCCGGTCGGTGCTGGCGTAGAGGTCGGCGAGCATCTCCTTGAGCGTCCAGGCGCATTCGAGTTCGTCCCAGCAGTCCGCCCCGAAGGCGGCGTCGAGGCGCTCCCAGGCCGCCGCTGTGAGGTGGTGGCGGGAGCGCAGCAGGTCCCGGCGCACCGCCCACAGCGGGTCGCCGGTGCGCCCCCGGTGGCCGGTGAGTTCCTGCTGGCGCCGGCAGCGCACCTCGGTGAGCGCCTGGGCGGCGAGGCGCTGCATGTGGAACCGGTCCGCCACCCGCACCGCGTGTGGGGCGAGGTCCCGCACGGCGGCCTTGTAGCCGGCGTAGGGGTCGATCACCACCGCCTCGATCTCCCTGACCTGCTCGCCGAGTTCTTCCAGGCGGGCGACGAGGGCTTTCTTCGAGCGGCCCTCGATGAGGTCCCACAGCCGGGACGTGTCCAGGTCCACCAGGCCGGTCATGAAGCTGCGGTGGCGCCTGAAGGTGGTCTCGTCGATGCCGAGGCGCCGCGGCGGCGCCTGGGGCAGCCCGGCCATCTTGCGGCGTGCGGCAGCGGCGATCGCCCGCCACGCCGTGGACCAGCTCACCCTGAAGGAGCGAGCCACCGCCGCAGTCGACCGGTCCCAGGCCGCTCGAGCCATGGCCCCACACAGCCGGGCGGTCACCCGCCGCCGCCGGGGCACCTGGCCGGTGGACTCAGTGAAGGTCCGAACGCAGCCCGGTGTGGCGCAACGGAACCGGCGCTTGGTCCACACCAGCATCGTCGGGCGCTCATAGCTCAGGCCGTCGCGCACCCGCTGGGTCCGATACTCCTTGACCCTCGAGCTGAAGGTCCCACACCGCGGGCACGCCGCATCCGGGCGCGCCAGACGCACCGACACCTCCAACCCGCCGACGACGGTCTCGACCGCGCCGGTCACCTCGAAGTCCTCCAACCCCGACAGCACACGCGTAACATCACCCATCTCGGGGCCTCCTTCTCTGGACAGCTGTCACTGCCAGACTCGCGAGGCCCCGACCCGCGCACGCGGACCCTCAACTCAGAGCACCTGCCCCATCAACCGCGTAGAGCCATCAAACCGCCTCGGCACGTTGAGCTCTGCTGGTCGACCAACTCAACCGGGTCCTGAATCTCTAGCTGTCAGCCTGGCTCATCGGGTCCGCGAAGGTCGTTACGCACAGGCTTCATCCTGGCTGGTCGCTTCGCGCGTACGGCGCCAAGGTGCAGCATCGTCATCGAGTGTGTCGAACATCAATGTGGCTATGAGGTTTGCAGCACCTGCTGCCAGTCGTCCATGTCGGCTCGTGAGGTTTACCGGAGGCTCGGCTCTACCGTGCCCGGTGCCGCGATCATTCCGCAGTTCGTTGATCGCAAGCGCAATTTGGAGAACACCGCCAAGGACTTTTCGGACAGGTTCGACGAGATCCTCGCGCTCTGTGGGACTGCTCTTGGGATGCAACATTAGGACATCCAGCGCCCGCGCGACAAGTGCCGGATACGTGTTTGGACAAGGCTCGCCGACGCGACTCAAGACTATCTTGGCGGTCGACTCTAAGAGTTCCTTGCTGGAGCCGAGCAGTAGAGCTGAATCGCCCTCCGAAAGTGCCGAGCGCATCCTTCGGACGTGTTCACGGACTGCTGCCTCGTCTGGAAGGGTTGTGATATCGGCGAGCGACTCTCGATTGCTCCCGATTTGCCCTTGAGAGTCAAGCGTGATCCCGTAGGACGCGAGCGATTCGACGAGCCGTTTGATTTCGTCGGCATCAGCTGCCTCGACGAATGATCTACCAGACACCGAGGGGCGATGAAGCAAGTCGAGTAGCTCTTGTATCATTGGCATTAGGTCTTGGTGTTCAACCGTCCTAATTGCGGCGCTTACACGGTCTCGCTTGCTGCCACCTGAGGGCTCAATCTCGAACATGGCCAGAACATCGTCGAGTTCACCATGTGTCGGGCCAGCACCGCCGGCCCAGAAGTCGGCCATTGCGCGTGCCAAGCGTGCGCCTTGGCGCTTTTCAGTGGACGGAGACATACGTGTACCGTATCGCGACCCCCCACGGACTCGGCGTGAGGCAGGGGTTGAGGTGAGGGATGGGATTCGGCAGGATTGGGTTGGTACCGTGAGCGGCCGTGTCCGGGTACAAGCCGAAGCTGATTGAGGTAGCGCTGCCGTTGGCGGCGATCAATGCGGAGGCGGCTCGGGAGAAGTCGATTCGGCATGGGCATCCGTCGACGCTGCACCTCTGGTGGGCTCGGCGGCCGTTGGCGGCGGCTCGGGCGGTGATCTGGGCTTCGTTGGTGGACGATCCATCGGGGGACGAGTCGCTGACGGCAGTGGAGCAAGAGGTGGAGCGGGAGCGGCTGTTCGGGATCCTTGAGCGCCTGGTGAGGTGGGAGAACTCCAACAACCCGGGCGTGCTGGCGGCGGCTCGGGCGGAGATCGACCGGTGCTTCCCGGATGGGCCGCCGGCGATCCTGGACCCGTTCGCCGGGGGTGGGGCGATCCCGCTGGAGGCGCAGCGGCTGGGGCTCACGGCGCTGGCCGGAGACCTGAACCCGGTGGCGGTGCTGATCAACAAGGCGATGATCGAGATACCGCCCCGGTTCGCCGGGCGGCCGCCAGTGCATCCCGACATCGACACCACACTCACCACGTGGGACCGGGCGCAGGGTCTGGCCGCCGATGTCGAGGCGTACGGGCGGTGGATGCGTGACGAGGCCGAGCGGCGAATCGGGTACCTGTATCCCGATGCCACCGGGCCGAATGGCGAGAAGCTCACGCCGATCGCCTGGATCTGGGCGCGGACGGTCGAATCGCCGGATCCGGCTTGGTCGGGACACGTGCCGCTCGTGGCGTCTTGGGTGCTGGCCAACAAGCCGGGCAGGCCGAAAGTGTGGATCGAGCCCATCATCGACCGCGAAGCGCAGACTCTCAGCTACCGCGCTCGCGAGGGCGGCGAACCGATCCACGAACGGACGGTGAATCGAGGAAACGGCAGGTGCATTGCCACCGGGGCTGCGATTGCCGGCGACTACATCAAGGCGGAAGGCCGCGCCGGTCGCATGGGACGGCAGCTGATGGCGGTGGTGGCCGAAGGCGAGCGAGGCCGGGCGTACTGTTCGCCCCGCAAATTGGACTCAGAGGCGGCGCAGATCGATGAGCCCGAGTGGAAGCCGGGCCAACTTGTTCCTGAGCCGAATCATGAAGTTGATCGACTGCCTATGTACGGGATGATGTCTTGGGGTGACGCTTTCTCGCCTCGGCAGTTGGTGGCTCTGACGACGTTCTCGGATCTGCTTTCGGAGGTATATGAGGGGGTTGTCGGTGATGCGCGGTCTGCCGGGCTGGACGATGACGCCGGACGGTTGCGTGACGGCCAGTCGGGGGCGACGGCGTACGCCGATGCGGTTGTGACCTATCTGGCATTCGCCGTGGACAAGTGTGCTGACTACTGGTCGACGATTTGCACATGGGCCACTGGGGGATTCATCAGAGGCACGTTCGGGCGGCAGGCGATACCGATGACGTGGGATTTCGCGGAGTGCAATCCGTTCTCGTCGTCGACCGCCAACTGGATGGCGATGGTCAACTGGATTCGCAAGGCGCTGGAGCAGCTGCCCGCGTCAGTAGAGGGCGAGGCCGTCCAGCGGGACGCCCGCGCACGAGTGCTGGAGAGCGCGGTCCACGCCGCCGTCGCGAGCGGGCACCACAACGGCGAGTCGGACGGGTGTGGCGTCGGCGCGGCAGTGTCCACCGATCCGCCGTACTACGACAACATCTCCTACGCGGACTTGTCGGACTTCTTCTTCGTGTGGTTGCGGCGCAACCTGTCAACGGTGTGGCCTGACGAATGCGCCACGCTGCTCACGCCGAAGACGGACGAGTTGATCGCGAACCGCTACCGGGCTGGTTCGAAGGAGCGCGCCGATGCGCACTTTGAGTCGGGCATGAAGGAATTCATGGAGACGGTGGCGCGCAGCCGCTACGTCGATGTTCCGGTGGTCATCTTCTACGCCTACAAGGCGACCGAGACGAAGGAGGGCGAGATCCGCGCGACGGGGTGGGACACTTTTCTTCAAGCCGTCGTCGAAGCCGGGCTGCAGGTGAACGCCACTTGGCCGATGCGGACCGAGAAGCCGGGCAAACTGTTGGTTGCTCTTGGTGCCAACGCGTTGACATCGTCGATAGTCCTTTCCTGTCGGCCCCGTCCGGCGTCGGCACCGTTGGCAACCCGAGGCGAGTTCATCGCGGCATTGCGCAACGACCTGCCGGGGGCGGTGCGCACGATGCAGCAGGGCAGTATCGCTCCGGTCGACATGGCTCAATCGACTATCGGGCCGGGGATGAAGGTGTTCTCCCGCTACAGCAAGGTCGTGGAGGCCGACGGGTCGGCGATGCCGGTGTCGACGGCTCTGGCGATCATCAACGACGTGCTGGGCGGGATCCTCGATGGGGCGGAGGCCGAACTCGACGCCCCGACGCGGTTCGCGCTGACCTGGTACTCGCAGTACGGCCACAACCCCGCGCCGTCGGGTGACGCCGACATCCTGGCTCGGGCCAAGGGCACGTCACTGGAGGGGATCGAGGAGGCAGGCATTGGCGAGGCTCGTGCCGGTGAGACCCGCCTCTACGAGCGATCGGAACTTCTGGCGGGGTGGTCGCCGACAGATGATCCTCGGTTGACCGTGTGGGAGGCGACGCAGTACTTGGTGAAGGCGTTGGAGAATTCGCAGTCGGAGGCGGCGGAACTGCTGCAGCGTCTCGGTGGGTACGGCGACCGGGCGCGGCAACTCGCCTACCTGCTGTTCCAGAAGGCGAGCGACAACGGTTGGGCAGCCGAGGCCGGTGTCTACAACGGCTTGATAACCGCGTGGCCGGCTCTACGCTCCGCGGATGTGATCGTCGACACGCCTCTGTTCTCCCTACAAAACGGGGGGGGGGGGGGCTTCCATGCCTGATCCTGCGGAGTTGCCGCGATGGTGATGGCCAACAGCGAGCGCGTCTCGCGGGCGCTGGATTTTCTGCGCGACGGGTTGGCGCCGAAGTGTGCCGCGACGTGGGAGGGGTTCTACGGCCATCGCTGGCTGGAGGCGGTCAACAACCAACTGCACACGCCGGAGGCCAATCCGAGGATCAGCGATGTGGCGTTCCTGTTCAAGGGCATGAAGGGCACGTGGAACGAGGTGTTCGGTCACGGGTTCACGCCGGCGGTCCGCTCGCTGGTGTTCGAACTGGCCGAGGTTCGCAACCGCTGGGCGCATCAGGAGACGCTCTCCAGCGACGACGTGGCCCGCGCTCTGGATTCCATGGAGCGGGTGCTCGAAGCGTTCGGCAACGCCGCCGAGCGTCACAAGATCCGAGACCTGCGCCGGGATCTGATGCGGCAGATGTTCGAGGAGGAGTCCCGTGCGGAGCGTCGTAGGACGGCGGCGAAACCAACGGAGGGTCAACCTCAGGCGGGTCTGACGCCCTGGCGGGAGATCATCACACCGCACGCCGACGTGAGGGAGGAACGATTCGATCAGGCGGAGTTCGCCGCTGACCTGTACGCGGTGGCGCAGGGCACCGCCGACGCGGAGTACCAGGATCCCCGGGAGTTCTTCGCTCGCACGTACTTGACCGAAGGTCTGCAGGACCTGCTGGTGGGGGCGGCGAGGCGGCTTTCGGGGGGTGGGGGCGACCCCGTCATCGAGTTGCAGACCAACTTCGGCGGCGGCAAGACCCACAGCATGATCGCCCTACATCACCTGGCTTCGGGAGTTGCGGCTCAAGACCTTCCAGGAGTCGGTGACATGCTGGGCGAGGCGGGTGTATCCCTGCCCGATGGGGTGGCCCGAGCAGTTCTCGTCGGCCACATGATCTCGGCTTCCGAGCCGCACCCCGCGGAGGAGGGCGTCGGGTTGCGCACGATCTGGGGCCATCTGGCGTACCAGTTGGGCGGCCGGGACGGCTACGAGATGGTGCGCGCCGACGACGAGGCGGGCACCAACCCCGGAGCGACGCTGCGGGACCTGTTCGAGCTGTTCGGACCTGCGGTGGTGCTGATCGACGAATGGGTGGCCTATACCCGCCAACTCCGCGACGCCGATGAGGGCACGCGCCTGCCGGGCGGCAACTTCGACACGCAGTTCACGTTCGCGCAGGCGCTGACCGAGGCCGCCGCGGCGGCGCCGAACGTGGTGGTGCTCATCACGGTGCCCGCGTCGGACATTGAGGTGGGTGGCGACCGGGGCCGCGATGCGCTGGAGCGGCTGAAGAACGTGCTCGCCCGCACCGCCGCGCAATGGCAGCCGGCCTCGCCGGACGAGTCGTTCGAGATCGTCCGGCGGCGGCTGTTCGACCCCGTGCCCCCGGATCGGGCGCGGGTCCGCGACGGCGTCATCCGGGCGTTTAGCGAGATGTACCGCCAGCGGCCGGGCGACTTCCCGCCGGGCGTCGGCGAGGCCGAGTACCGGCGCCGCATGGAGCTGTCGTACCCCCTCCATCCCGCACTGTTCGACCGGCTCTTCGGCGACTGGTCGGCACTGGACAAGTTCCAGCGCACCCGCGGCGTGCTGCGGCTCATGGCGCTGGCCATCTCGCAGCTCTGGCAGCGCGGCGACCGGTCGCTGCTGATCATGCCGTCCAACCTGCCCATGGACTCCGGCACGCTCGTCAGCGAACTGAAGAAGTACCTGGACGAGGGCTGGGACCCGGTCATCAAGTCCGACGTGGACGGCGCCAACTCCCTGCCGCTGCGCATCGATAACGACACCCCGCACTTCGGCCGTCTGTCGGCCACCCGAAGGGCCGCCCGCACCGTCTACATGGGCTCAGCGCCCCGACCCGACGCCAAGCGGGGCGTGGACCTGCGCTCGGTGGTGCTGGGGTGCACTCAGCCCGGCGAATCTCCCGGCCAGTTCGCCGATGCGCTGAAGCGCCTGTCGGGCGAGGCGACCCACCTGTACGTGGACGGCAACCAGTACTGGTACTCGCTGCAGCCCAACGTCACCCGTATGGCCGCCGACCGGGCCGCCTCCAACTACACCGACCGCGACGCCGACGACGAAATCAAACGGCGCATGGGCCGCCAGCGCGACCGGGGGAACTTCGCGGCCGTGCAGATCTTCGCCGAGGGCCCCGGGGACGTGCCCGACAACGACGACGGGGTGCGGCTCGTGGTGCTGTCACCGGGTGTCACCCACTCGTCGGGCGACGACAACTCGCCGGCCGTGGCACTTGCGGAGCGGATCCTGGCGCAGCGAGAAGGCGGTCCGCGGCTGAACCGCAACATGCTGGTGTTCACGGCAGCCGCGGCGAACCGGCTCGGGGAACTGCGTGCAGCCACCAGGTCATACCTGGCGTGGTGCTCGATCGTCGACGACTCCGCATCGCTCGATCTGACAGCGCACCAGGCGAGCCAGGCCCGGACCAAGCAGTCCGACACCTCCCAGCAGGTCGATGCCCTGATCGCCGAGACGTTCACCCAGGTGCTGATCCCGACGCAGAAGCCGGGCACCCCCGACGTGGAGTGGCAGACCGCCAGGGCAAGCACCGACGGCGACATCGGCGCTCGCGTGAGTCGCAAGCTCGCCAGCGGCGAGGAACTGATCGCCCGCCTCGGCGGCGTCCGAGTACGGATGGACATCGACCGCTACGACCTCTGGTCCGATCGAGGCGACATCTCCGTACGGGAGTTGTGGCAGACCTACGCCCGCTACCCCTACATGGCCCGCCTGAGTTCGTTCGACGTCCTCACCCAGGCCATCAGCGACGGCACCGCCAAGACCGACTGGGAGCAGCAGACCTTCGCCTACGCCGAAGACCATGACGGCGACAAGTGGGTGGGCATCCAGAAAGCCCAACACGTCGCAACGAGTCTCGGGGGTCTGCTCATTCACTCGGACTTCGTGCCAACGTCAGCGCCACCGGTAGAGGAGGATGAGCCCAGTGTCGAGGGCGAAGACGGCGGCTCAGGTAAACCAGGTGGCGACGTTCCAACTACGCCCGTGGAGTCCGGGCCGGCGACGCCCAGCGCAACCCAGTTCTACGCCCAGTTCGACCTCGACCCCGTCCGCGGAATCAAGCAGTTGGGCCAGATCCTCGAACACGTCAGCGCCCGCCTCGGGTCCGACCTCGAACTCTCCCTCGAACTCCGAGCCAATAAGCCCGACGGCTACGACGACGCCACGCAACGAATCGTCTCGGAGAACGCCACCAACCTCGGCGCCAAGGCAAGCGAGTTCGAGTAGGCGCCGGCGTCAGTCGCAGACGGCGATGCGGGGGACGCAGAGGGCGGGCGGTTCGGCGGGCAGGCTTGGCTCCTCGACGGTCTCCGCCGCCGGCGAGCGAGAGGTGATGGCACCCTCGGGGAGTCGCGGGCCGGCGGCGTGCGGGTCGTCGGGGCGCAACTCGCCGCGGAACCAGGGGCCGATGATGTAGGGAAACACGTCGGTGAAGCTGCCGTCGCCGTTCTGGATGCGGGTGATGTGGTAGTGGTAGCCCAACTCGTCGTGGGCGTGGCCGTTGAAGGCGTCGAGGGCGTGCGGTGCCCCGTCATCGAGGCCGATGTCGAACCAGTAGTCCTCGAAGAACGCACCCGCGGGAACCTCCGCGGTGGTGGGTCCCGGGGCGGGCGCCGGCACCGTGCCCGCGGCGGGGTCGAGCGGATCGGCCAGAAGGCACGTCCGGCGGCCGGCCTCAGCGCACCCTGTCGCCGAGCCGGCCGTGTCGTAGTCCCGGAGCCGCCAGGAGCTGCGCGCCAGGAGCTCCAGGTCGGCCCAGGGGCCGTGCACCGGATAGCCATCGGCTGCGAAGCCGTAGACGGGGGAATGCCGGGCGCTGTCGTCGCCGAGGTGCAGCGCCAGGCACTCCGGGTAGACGTGCGGCGCCGACTCGTCGGCTGCCGGTCCGGCGCAGGAGAACCCGTCGTCGGCCACCGCGCCGGGCGCCACGTTGTGCCAGACGCCTTCGCCGCGGTACGTCCCGCCGTCGCTCCAGTTGGCGAACGGGGCGCCGGTCACCCAGAGACCCACCGGGGCTCGGCCGGTGGCCACCGGCGTCGTGGCCGGGGAGGGCTCCGCCGGGAACACCCCGGCGACCCGGTCCCGCTCTCCCGCCCCGCCCGTCACCTGTACCGCCACGTACGGCTCGCCGTCGAGGGTGAGCACCTCGAGGCCGCTGACGTGGATCGCCACCGGCGTCGGCTCCGGCGGCTCGGGGACGCCCTCCAGCACGACGAAATCGCCGGCGTCCAGCGAGCGAATCGTCTCGTCCAACTCGAACCGGTCGATCGGGTCGCCGGGCGGGCCCTGCTCGGCTATGTCGCCGGGCGCCTCGACGGTCTCGGGGATCAGCCAGGCATTCAGCAGATCGATCGTCTCGTCGACCTCTGCGGTGCCGGGACCCGTTGCGGCCACACATCCGGCGCCGAGCAAGAGCCCGGCGACGGTGAGCGCCCGGGCACGCCGGGCGCCGAGGTCACGAAACCGCAACAGGTACTTCCGGCGCCACGGCCGGACGGGCACACAACTCGCCGATGACCTCCGTCTGCGCGGCGCTCAAGGTGTGGAGATCGGGCGGGTAGCGGTAGTGCTGGCAGAGGTCGACCCGCTTCGCCGGTTCCTCGTATAGCAACTCCAGGGCGGTGTGCGGGACCAGCGCCGGATGGGGCACCCCGCAGGCGTGGGCCAGCTGCAGCATTTCGGCCCGCAGGCTCATGACGTAGTTGGCGCAGCGCACCGACTTGAGGGCGGGATCAAGGCCGCGCGTCAACCAGCGGTTGTGCGTCGTGATGCCGGTGGGGCAACGACCCGTGTGACAACGCTGGGTCTGGATGCAACCGATGGCCAGCAGCGCCTCGCGCCCCACGCTCAGGAGATCGGCGCCCATGTTCATGGCCGCCAGGCCCTCGGCACCGAATCCCAGCTTGCCGCCGCCGATGAACACCACCTTGTGGTGCAGGTCGTGGGTGGCGAAGGTGAGGTAGACCCGGGCGAACCCTCGCCTGAACGGCAGCGCCACGTTGTTGGTGAAGACCAGCGGCCCCGCACCCGTGCCGCCCTCGCCGCCGTCCACGTTGACGAAGTCGGGGCCCTCGCCCCGCTCGGCCATCCGGCGGGCCAGTTCGTCCCAGAACCGGGCACCGCCGACGGCGGACTTGATGCCCACCGGCAGGCCGGTCGTGGTGGCGAGCAGCTCCGTGAAGTCGATGAGCCCGTCCACGTCGCCGAAGGCGCTGTGTGCGTTGGGGCTCTTGACCGTCTCGCCGACCGGGACGCCGCGCGCGGCGGCGATCTCCGGTGTGACCTTCACGCCGGGCAGCATGCCGCCCAGGCCGGGCTTGGCCCCCTGGCTGAGCTTGACCTCGATGGCCCGGACCGGCGCCCCCTCGACCGTCTCCTGCAGCCTCGGGAGGCTGAAGGTGCCGTCCGGATTGCGGCAGCCGAAGTACCCGGTGCCGATCTGGTAGATGAGCTCGCCGCCGTTGCGATGGAAGTCGGAGATGCCGCCCTCGCCGGTGTTGTGCAGGCAGCCGGCGAGCCGCGCGCCGACGTTCAGCGCCTCCACGGCCGGGCCGCTGAGCGAGCCGTAGCTCATGCCCGAGATGTTCACGACCGACGCCGGCCGGAAGCGTCGGGGGCGGTCGCGCCAGGCGCCCAGTTCCTTGGCGCACGGCAGCGTGGCCGCCTCGTCGATCTCGTCGATCCACGGGAAGGCCGAGTGCTTGATGATGAGATAGCCGGTCTGGTCGAGGTCCTGATCGGTCCCGAAGCCGAAGTTGGGGTTCTGGCGCTTGGCCGAGGCGTAGACCCAGCGGCGCTGCGCCCGGTTGAAGGGCCGCTCCTCGTCGTTGCTGGTGACGATGTACTGGCGCAGCTCGGGGCCGATGCTCTCCAGCAGGTAGCGGAAGTGCCCGATGATCGGGAAGTTGGCCAGGATGGTGTGCCGGCGCTGCAGCGCGTCGTAGAGAGCCACTGCCAGGAGGAACCCCCCGATGGCGATCACGGCGATGAGCCAGCCGGCCATGGCTCTCACGCTAGTGAGCCGTTCCTCCACCTTGGCGCGCTCGTCGGTCTGGTCCGGTCGGGGGCCGGGGTGCCGTTCGCTCCTTCGACTGCGGAGGCGTCGCGAATCGGCCCCCCGGCCCCCTCCCTCGGTTGTGTGATCACTCCTGTCGGGGCCGCGGCTGGTGCCGAATCACGCGGCACCGTGCGGCATCTACACTCGGCCGCCGGCCGACCGGAGGGAGCGAGACGATGAGCGAGAATCCCCTGCCCGCAGATGAGCAGACCGTCAGTGAGGTGCGCGACGGTATGCGCGTCGACTGGGACGTGCCCATCCCGATGGACGACGGCCTGGTGTTGCGTGCCGACGTGTACCGGCCCGACGATGCCGGCCGTTACCCCGTCCTGCTGTCCTACGGCCCCTACGCCAAGGGACTCGCCTTCCAGGAGGGCTATCCCAGCGCCTGGAACCGGATGGCCGAAGAGCATCCCGACGTGGTCGCCGGCTCCACCAACAAGTACCAGAACTGGGAGGTGTGCGACCCCGAGAAATGGGTGCCCGACGGCTACGTGTGCCTGCGGATCGACGCGAGGGGCTGCGGCCGCTCGCCGGGCTACATCGACCACTTCTCGCCGCGGGAGACCCAGGATCTCTACGACTCCATCGAGTGGGCCGCCGTTCAACCCTGGAGCGACGGCAAGATCGGGCTCTCCGGCGTCTCCTACTACGCCATGAACCAGTGGTCCGTGGCCTCCCGCCAGCCGCCGCACCTCGTGGCCATGATCCCCTGGGAGGGGGCGGCGGAGTGGTACCGGGACTCCACCCACCACGGCGGCATGGTCAGCACCTTCTGGGACAACTGGTACGACATGCAGGTCAAGACCGTGCAGCACGGCCTGGGGACCCGGGGTTCGACCAACCCCAACACCGGGGAGCTGACCTCGGGACCGCCCACGCTCAGCGACGAGGAGTTGGCCGCCAACCGCTGCTCGTTCGGGCTGGACATCCTGTCGCACCCCTTCGACGACGAATACCACGCCGACCGGTCCCCCGTCTGGGACAAGGTGGTGGTGCCGTTCCTTTCCTCGGCCAACTGGGGCGGCCAGGGATTGCACCCCCGCGGCAACTTCGAGGCCTACACCCGCTCGGCGTCACCGGAGCGCTGGCTGGAGGTGCACGGCATCGAGCACTGGACCGAGTACTACACCGACTACGGCGTGGACCTGCAGAAGCGCTTCTTCGGGAACTTCCTGAAGGGTGAGGACACAGGTTGGGACAGCCAGCCGCGGGTGCTGCTGCAGGTGCGCCACGTGGACCGTTTCGTGGAGCGGGCCGAGGAGGACTGGCCGATCCCGCGCACCGACTGGCGGTCGCTGCACCTGCACACCGACGGGGAGTTGCGGGCTTCGCCCTGCTCGCGGGAGGGGACGCTCGGCTACGAGGCGACCGGCGACGGGCTCACCTTCCTCACCGAGCCGACGACCGAGGAGTTGGAGATCACCGGCCCGCTGGCGGCGAAGCTGTTCGTCTCATCCTCGACTGCCGACGCCGATCTGTTTGTGGTGTTCCGGGTCTTCGACCCCGCCGGTGACGAGGTCACCTTCATGGGGGCGATCGACCCGCACACGCCGATCGCCCAGGGTTGGCTGCGGGCGAGCCATCGCAAACTCGACCCCGAACTGTCGTTGCCGTGGCGGCCCTACCACACGCACCTGGAGGCCGACCACCAGCCGCTGGAGCCCGGCGAGGTCTACGAGCTGGACATCGAGATCTGGCCCACCTGCATCGTGGTGCCCTCCGGCTACCGCATCGGCTTCAGCGTGCGCGGCCGCGACTACGAGTACGGCGGGGACACCTCGGGCCTGATGCTGTCCAACTTCAAGAACGAGCTGCGCGGCTGCGGGCCGTTCCTGCACAACGATCCCCGCGACCGCCCGCCTGAGATGTTCGAGAACGAGGTGACCCTGCACTTCGGTCCCGACCGCCCCAACTACGTCCTGGTCCCGGTCATCCCACCCGCCTGAGGGCGTCCGGCCCGTCGGGACCTGCACGACCGCCGGTTAGCCGGACGCCTGCGTGCCGCCGTCGATGGGCACGACGGTGCCGGTCATGTAGGTGGCGTCGTCGCTGCAGAGGAACGCCGCCACCGCGGCCACCTCCTCCGGCTGGCAGTAGCGTGCCAGCGGCACCTTGGACACGATGACCTCTCGCACGCCCGACGGATCATCGGGGTCGAAGCCCTCCTCGATGCTGCGGATCATGCGGGTGTCCACCGGTGCCGGCGCCACGGCGTTGACGCGCACGCCGAGTGGGGCGAACTCGAGGGCGGCCGTCCTTGTGAGGCCGATGACGGCGTGCTTGCTGGCGACGTAGGCGCCCATCTGCGCGATCCCGGAGAGCCCCAACATCGACGCCGTGTTGACGATCGCCCCGCCGCCTGAGGCCGCGATCGCCGGCCCGGCGTGCTTGATGCCCAGCCAGACGCCGCGGACGTTGACGTCCATCACGCGGTCGAAGCCGTCGGCGGGACAGTCGACCAGTGAGGCGATCGGTCCCTCGATCCCGGCGTTGTTGAACAGCGCGTCCACCCTGCCGTAGGTGTCGTGGGCCGCCGCCACGTAGGCGGCCACGTCGCTGCCGGACGTGACGTCGGCGGTGACCGTCGTGATGTCCCCACCCTCGGCCGCCACTGGGGCAGCCGAGCCGTCGAGGTCGCTGCCGGCCAGGTCCACCGCCACGACCTTGGCGCCCTCGGAGGCGAAGCGCCGCGCCGCTGCCCGACCGATTCCGCCGGCTGCTCCCGTGACGATGACGACCCGGCCCTCGAACCGCCGAACCTGACTCTCGCTGCCCATGGGCAAATCGTAGTGAGCCCAGGGCCCGCCGTCCTCAGCGGTGTCCTAGGATCCCGGCTGGCAAGTCGGGTCCCGGGAGGTTGGACAGGTGTCGAACGAGGTGCGCAAGGACAGCTATGCCGTCGGAACGGTGGTGATCCACCGTGCCAATGCCATTGGAATCGTCGCCGCGGGCACAATCAACGCCCTGGGCGCCGCGGCTCTGAGTCTGATCAGCGCGATGGGCTTGGTCACCGTCGGCGGCGTGAACTCGATCGGCATCGTGGCGGTCGGCGGCGTGAACTCGATCGGGTTGGTGTCGGTCGGCGGCGTGAACTCGGTCGGCGTCATCGCCATCGGCGGCTTGAACGCCGTGGGCCTCGTGGCCATCGGCGGCGGCAACGTCACCAGCATGCTGTAGCCCGCAGGCCGGCCTCCCGCCGGCCGGGCAATCCTCAGCCGGGGCCGAAACGGGCTGCGAACCAGGCCTTGGCGCGCACCAGCTCGGGGGCGCTGCTGCTGAGGCGCTCGGGCCAGGCCCCTGCCGGCTGCTGCGCCGGCCCGGCCTCGACGGCCACCCGGCAGCGCTCCTCCAGGTACCACAGGCGGGTCGCAGCCTCCAGTAGGTCGTCACCCACAGCCACGCCGCCGTTGGCCAGCAGCAGCATCGACTTGTTGCCCTCCAGCGTGGCCGCCATGCGGTCGCCCGATTCGAGCGTGGTGATGAGGGCCAGGTCGTCGTGGACGGGCACCCTCTCGCCGGCCAGGCCGCCCATGCCGTGCAGCAGCGGCACCGCCTCGCCCCGTACGCCCCAGGCCGCCATGGCGGCGCCGTGGCCCCGGCAGACGGCCCCCACGTCGGGTCGCGCCCGGTAGATCCCGGCGTGGATCACGATCTCCAGCGGCTTGCCGGCGGGGGCGTCGATCGCCTCACCCTCGTCGTCGACGGTGAGAATCTCCTCGGCGGTGTGCGAGAGCAGGGGCGAGGTGGACGTCATCAGGAAGCCGCCGCCGGCCAGCCGCGCCGAGGCGTGACCGAAACCCTCCACGAGTCGTGCGGCCGCCATCATCCGCGCCGTGGCTGCCACTTCCGCCTTGAGGCGATCGATCTCGCTCGTCATGGTCGCTCCCCGCTCCGCCGGACCGTCCGAGCATAGGCGGAGCGGCCTTCCGCCCTAGGCGGCCAGGTAGCGGGTGAGCTCGATCATGTTGCCCCACGGGTCGCGGAAGAAGATCTGCCGGTCTGCGGCCGGCGAGTTGGGCAGTTCCCACCACTCCACGCCCGCCTCGGTGAGCTCTTCGGTCATCTCCTCGAGGTCGTCGACCAGGAAGGCCAGATGCCCGTCGTTGGGCCGCAACTCGGGGTTTCCGCTCCGCGTGAAGCCGCCGGTCGTGAGATGCACCGGTGTGCCGCCGGCGTCGAACCAGGCGCCGGGGAACCCGAAGTCCGGTCGGGGCAGCGGCTCCAGTCCCAGCAGGTCGCCGTAGAACCACACCGCCTTGTCGATGTCGCCCACGCAGAGGCTGCCGTGATCCAACTTCGTCAGCTTCGCCATGATTTCCTCCCGGTTCGGATCGTCCCGTTCGTCCTGTGCGTTTGCTTCGTGGTGATTGTCGCTCCGGGCGTTGCGCCTCGTGCCGTTCGACGGCCGCCGATCTACTCGAACTCGACCGTCTTCGCGGGAAGGCCGAGGGCGAGCTTGCCGACGGTCTCCAGGCAGCGTTCGTTGGACGGGGGCATAACCAGTCCGGCCATGGCGTCTCGGAGGTAGCGCTCCATGGGCTGCGAGCGGTGGAGGCCGCGGCCGCCGAGTAGGCGCATTCCCGCGGTCGTGATGGAGTGTGCCGCCTCCGTGGCGAGGTACTTGGCCTGGTTCAGGACGTACGTGAGCGCCTCGGTGTCGAGTTCGCCGCTGAGGTAGCCCAAGGTGTCGCGGGCCCGCCGGGCGCCCTCGAGCTGCATGGACAGGCGACCGATCTCCTGCCAGGTGAAGGGGTCCTCGCTGCGGGGCGGGCTGCCGTCGGAGCGTGGTGCGCGCATGGCGTTGACGCAGTACTCGAACGCCGCCTCGGCGATGCCGATGTAGACGGCGGTGTAGCCGACCGACCAGATGCTCATGTTCTGACCGAGGATGGCCCCGACCTCGCCGACCACGTCCTCCGGCTCGATGCGGACGTTCTGGAAGTCGATGGAGTTGGAGGCCGTGGCTCGCATCCCGATGGTGTTCCAGTCGTCCAGAATCACGATGCCGTCCCGGTCGGTGGGGATCAGCACCGTCAGCAGCCCGTCGGCCAGGCTCTCGGCGCCCTCCAGGAAGCTCCAGGTGAAGTAGTAGGTGGCGCCGGTGGAGAGTGAGCAGAAGATCTTCCGCCCGGTCAGCCGGTAGCCGTCGCCGTCGCGCTCGATGTGCGTGCGGACCCTGCCCTTGTGGCGGAAGGAGATGCCCGGCTCGCTGGTGATGGAGGAGAAGACGGCGCCGTCGGTCACCACCTCGCCGAAGTAGCGCTCCTGCTGCGCCGGCGTGGCGATGTACCGCAGGAAGTACAGGATCGCCGAGTGCATGTTGAACGTCAGCCCGGTGCTGGCGCAGCCCTGGGCGATCTTGCCCAGCACGGTGGCGTAGGTGAACGAGTCGGCGCCGATGCCGCCGAAGCTCTCCGGAACCATCAGCGCCAGCAGGCCGCTGGCGCGTAGGTCGTCGTAGTTCTCGAATGGGAACCGGTTCTCGGTGTCCAGCATTGCGGCCCGGGGGCCGAAGGCGTCCCGGCTCAACTCCTCGGCGATGTCCACCCACTTGCGGTGGCGCTCGGGGACCTTGAACGGGGACACCTTGGGTTCCATGCCCCAATCCTAACGAGGGCCAACCTGGCGAAGCACGGGCCTCTGCCCGGCGCGCGGCCGGCTCGGTCGGGGTCCGGGGTGCCGATTCGCTCCTTCGGCGCAGGCGCAAGGCGTCGCGAATCGGCCCCCCGGCCCCCTCCCTCGGTTGCCCGGGGGTCCGGTCGGGGCCGCCGGTGGGCGTCGGCGGATCGTCTGGCGAAATCGATCCGGCGCCGTCCCCCCGGCGTCCTCTCCCTCGGGTCTCCGCGCCCGTCTCTCCTCTGTATGGCGGCTCGGGAACTTTTGTTCCGATGGGGGCGTCTGAGGGGTGATCGAACGCGCAGAGCGCGTGCAACGAAGGAGGAGCGATCATGCAACTGTTCGATTCGAAGTCACACTTGCCGAACCGGGTCCGGATGGTGATCGGCGCCGTCGTCGTGGCGGGCCTGCTGGCGACGGCCTGCGCCGCAGGGGCTGGCGAGGATTCGGCCCCGGCGTTCGCACCGCCACCCCCGCCGGAGCCTGCACCGGCGCCCTCGGTGGAGCGCAGTGCGGCGGCCGCGCCGGAGCCGGCCCCCGAGGCTCCGCCACCTCCGCCGGCCATGGACGAACCGGACTCGTTCGTACCGTCGCCCCCGGCCACGCTTGCACCGGCCCAGCCCGCCGCCGCGCAGGCCGAGTCCGAGGCGAGCCAGGCGGTTGTCGTGGCGCCGCAGTACGACCTCGCCGAGGCCCAGGCCGCGGCGGATTCGGCGCGCTCGGCGCCGGCACCGGCGCCGGCAGCGGCTCCGGCCGCGCCTGAGAGGAGCCGGGCGTCGCAGGAATCGGCCTGGGGCTCGGTGGAGCCGACCCGGCCGGGAGAGTGCTGGGGGTGCTCGTCCGACATCTTCCAGGACTACGGCGTGAATCCCTTCGTGGACACCTACCGGGATCCGCTGTCGACCTTCGCTCTCGACGTGGACACCGCTTCCTACGTGGTGACCCGCAACTATCTGGATGGAGGGTCATTGCCGCCTATGGAGGCGGTTCGCGTGGAGGAGTTCGTCAACTACTTCGACGGTGGCTACGAGCCGGAGTGGGACGAGTTCCTGATCGACATGGAGGCGGCGCCCTCGCCGTTCTCCCGTGATGGCTACGTGTTGCTACGGGTAGGCGTTCAGGCGCCTGACGTGCTGGCCGACGTTGTCATCCCCGACAGCGTGATCGTCGTGATGGACCGTTCGGGCTCGATGGGCGAGCAGGCCGGCTACGGCGGGGAATGGCTCGATCGCATCGAACTGGCGCACGAGGCTGTGGACCTGCTCCTGGACGGCCTGCCCGACGGCACCCGGGTGGGCATCGTGTCCTACGACGACAGCGTGTCCACTGTGGTGGAACCCACCGACGTGGCCGGCAACCGGGATCGGATCATGCGCCGGGTGCGGGACGAGGTCTACCCGAGGGGAAGCACCAACGCCGGGGCAGGCCTGGAGCGCGGCTTCGACCTGGCGCAGGCGGAGGCCCGCCGGGGGCGGGACGTGCTGGTGATGCTGCTCTCCGACGGCGTCGCCAACGTGGGCGCCACCCGCACCGACGAGATCCTCCGGGACATCGGCGACCGCTCCGAGATCGGCCTGACCACCATCGGCGTGGGGCTCGGACCGTTCAACGATGTGCTCATGGAGCAGCTCGCCAACTCCGCCGACGGCACCTACCACTACATCGACAGCACCCACGAGGCGCGCCGCATATTCGGCTCCAACATCGTGAGCCTGCTGGCGCTGGCGGCGCGGGACGCCAAGATCCAGGTGGAGTTCAACCCCGACACGGTGCTGTCGTACCGGCTGCTGGGCTTCGAGAACCGCGACGTGGCCGACGAGGACTTCCGCGACAACACCGTCGACGCCGGCGAGGTGGGGCTCGGCCAGAGCTCCACGGCGCTGTACGAGCTGGAGCCGGCCGGCCGGAGCCGGGAACGCGGCAGCCGCGACTGGCTGGCGACGGCGACGCTGCGCTACCAGCGTCCCCGCCGGGGCTCGATCACCGAGATCGAGGCCAGCATCGGCGGTGCTGACATCGCCCGCTCGTTCGCCTCGGCAAGCCCACACTTCCGGCTGGCGGCGGTGGCGGCGGAGTTCGCCGAGGTGCTGCGCCGCAGCCCGTTCGTGGAGTACCGCGACGCCGACATGTCCCTGCTGGTCGAGGAGGCCTGGTACGCGGCCGACGATCTGCGCCGCGACCGCGACGCCGAGGAATTGGCCCGGCTGATCGAGGACGCCCGCCGCCTCATCCGCTAGCCGGCCGACCGGCTGCAACAACCTGCGGCCATTCCGGGGCGGCCCGGCGGGCGGGCCGCCCCGACTACCGACAACCGACGAAATCCCCCTCGTGAGCCCCCTGCCGGACGTGCCTCCGCCGGCAGGGGGCTCTCCTCTGCGTGTGGCCGGTTCGCCGCGACCCCACCGGTTGCAGCGCCCGGTGCCTACTCGGGCAGGACCGCCGTCTCAGCCTGGGGCGCCAGGCGTTCCCGCAACTCGCGCTTGAGGAACTTGCCGTTGGCGTTGCGGGGCAGCGGCTCGTCCAGGAACCAGACGTGGCGGGGGTGCTTGAACCGGGCCAGCCGGCCGGCGAGGTGGGCGGTGAGGTCGTCGGCGCTCAGCGCGGTGCCCGGGCCGAGCACCACCGCAGCAGCGACCTCCTCGCCGAGCCGGTCGTCGGGCACCCCGAACACCGCCACCTCGGCGATCTCATCGAGTTCGTGCAGGGCGGCCTCCACCTCGGCGCAGTGCACGTTCTCGCCGCCGCGGATGACCACGTCCTTGGCGCGGTCCTTGATGTGGATCCAGCCGTCGGCGTCGATCTCGGCGATGTCGCCGGTGCGGAACCAGCCGTCGACGATGGCGTCTGTCGTGGCCTCGGGGTTGTTGAAGTAGCCCTTGATGACGTTCGGGCCGCGCAGCAGCAACTCACCCTGCTGTCCCGCCGGCAGGTCGTTGCCGTCGGTGTCGACCACCTTGGCCTCCATGCACGGCACGACCGGTCCGACCGAGGCCGGTTTCGCCACGTAGAACTCGCTGCCGATGGCCGTGGCGATCCCGGTCGTCTCGGTGAGGCCGTAGCCGGTGATCGGCTGCCCGTGCCGGAGCGAGGTGTCGATCCGGGACACCAGGTCGGGCTGCAGAGCCGCTCCGCCACCGCCCATCGAGCGCAGCGAGGAGGTGTCCGTGCGGCTCCAGTCGGGGTGCCTCAGCAGTTCTCGCGACATCGTGGGCACGCCGGTGAACGTGGTCACGCGCTCGCGCTCGATGATGCGCAGGGCTTCGGCGGGATCCCAGTGGTGCATGAGGATCAGCCGGCCGCCTGTCGCGGTGACCGGGTGCAGGACGCACGTGCATCCGGTCACGTGGAACAGCGGCACCGGCAGGAGTGCCACCGGTGGGCCGGGATCCTCCTCGGGTGCAAGAGGCTGCGCGGCCGGTCGGTGGGCGCGGGCAGCGTCGCCGCAGTACCTCATGAACGCCAGGTTGAGAAGGTTGTGAATCGAACCCCGGTGTGTGGTCTGCGCCCCTTTGGGCGGACCTGTGGTGCCCGAGGTGTAGAAGATGCCGATGTCGTCGTCGGGTTCGATTTCTGCCACCGGCAGTCTGGCGGGTGCGCCGGCGGCGTCGACGATGTCATCCCACCGGGAGGCCCCCCCGGGCAGGTCGCCGTCGTGGCGAGTGACGATGAGAGCCGGTAGTCCGGCACTCGAGGACAGGCGCTCCAGGCGTTCGCCGTCGAGGATCGCCACCACCGGCGAGGAGTCGTGCAGCGCGAATTCCAACTCGGGTCTGGTCCACCAGGAGTTCATGGCCACCGCGGCGGCGCCGAGCGACGTGATCGCCCAATACGACAGCACCCACTCCGGGTAGTTGCGCATGGCGATCGCCACCCGGTCGCCGCGACCCACGCCGTGTTCGTCGCGCAGGTGATGGGCCAGCGACCGTACCCTGGCAGCGGCATCGGAGTAGCTGTAGCGCTCGGTGCCGTAGACGAGGTACTCGGCGTCGCCCTTGGCCGCCGCCAATTCCCAGATCAACCGCATGTGGGGCGGCGCGCTGTCGAAGATCCGGGTCGGCACACCGCGCACGTCGTGCAGTGTCCAGGCGAAGGGGGCGCCGGCGGCGGTCAGCTCGGCGTAGGCGCGGTTGAAGTCGGCGGGCAGGTCGTCTGCGGGGGGCGCGTCGAGGTCGTCGGGACTCTCGGAGGTCACGGCTCGGATCCTACGGTCGCGGTCGGTGCTGGTCCGGGCCCTGCTCACCAGCCACTGATCCAGCCCTCCAGGAGCCCGTGCGGCTCGGTTCGGTCGTCCTCCCCGGCGCGGTGGCGGAGCACATCGAAGTCGGCTCCGGCGTCGGCCTGCAGCACGTGCTCGAGATAGATGCTGCCGTAGCCGCGCCGGAACGGCGGTTCGGGCAGCGGCCGTGCGTCCAGCCGTCTCGCAATCTCCTCCGGCTCGACACACAGGTCGAGGCGGCGCACTGCGGTGTCCAGGAGAATCTCATCGCCGTCGTTCACGGCTCCCAACGGCCCGCCGACGGCGCTCTCGGGGGCGACGTGCAGCACGACCGTTCCGTAGCCCGTGCCGCTCATGCGGGCATCGGAGACGCGGACCATGTCGGTGACGCCCTCCGCCAGCAGCTTGCGCGGTATCGGCAGCATGCCCCACTCGGGCATGCCCGGCGCGCCCTTCGGCCCGGCACCCCGTAACACCAGCACGCTGTCCGCGGTGACGGGCAGGCGGGGGTCGTCGATGCGCGCCAGCAGGTCGTCGATGCCGTCGAAGACGACGGCCGGGCCGCGGTGCTGCAGGAGGGTCGCCGACGCGGCCCCGGCCTTCAGGACCGCACCGTCGGGAGCGAGGGTGCCGCCCAGCACGGCCAGCCCGCCCGACGGCAGTAAGGGCTCGTCCAGGGATCGGAGGACGTCTCGATCCCAGACCTCCGCACCGGCGATGTTCTCGCCCAGCGTCCGGCCCGTGACCGTGAGGGCGTCGAGATGCAGCAGCGGGGCCAACTCGCCGAGCAGGGCCGGGACGCCTCCCGCCCGCTGCAGGTCCTCGAACAGGTGCTCCCCGGCGGGCTGGATGTTGGTCAGAACCGGGGTCCGCGCCGCGATGCCGTCGAACCGCTCGAGGGGCAGATCGATCCCGAGACGCCCGGCGAGGGCGAGCAGGTGCAGCACCGCGTTGGTGGATCCGGCGACGGCGGCGAGCACCGTCACGGCGTTCTCCAGGGCTTCGCGGGTGAGAACGGCCGCTGGGCGCAGGCCTTCGCAGGCGATCTCGACGGCCCGGCGACCGGTCTCCTCGGCAAGGGATCCTCGGCGCGCGTCGGTCGCCGGTACTGCCGCCGATCCCGGCAGCGACATGCCCAGCGCCTCAGTGAGAGTGGCCATCGTCGAAGCGGTACCCATCTCGCTGCAATGGCCCACGCCGGGCCGCGTGGCGGCCTCGAGTTCGGCGTACTCGCCCTCGGACATCCGCCCCGCCCGCAGGTCGTCGGTGTAGCGCCAGATGTCTGTGCCGGCACCGATCCGCCGACCTCGGAAGTTCCCCGGCTGCATCGGCCCGCCGGTGAGCGAGATCGCCGGCACGCCCGCGCTGGCGGCGCCCATGAGCTGCGCCGGGACGGTCTTGTCGCACCCGCCGACCAGCACGACCGCGTCGAGGGGGCTGGAGCGGATCATTTCCTCGATGTCCATCGACATGAGGTTGCGATAAAGCATCGTCGTGGGCTTCATCAGCATCTCGCTGAGCGAGATGGTGGGGAACTCCAGCGGCAGCCCCCCGGCCCGGTGCACGCCGCGCTTGACCCCCTCGACCAGCGCACCGAAATGGAGGTTGCAGTTGACGAGTTCGGAGTGCGAGTTGGCGATGCCGATGACAGGTCGCCCCGAGATCGAGGCGTCCGACAGCCCCTCCGATCGGAGGGCCGTGCGGTGCAGGAATCCGAACAGGTCCCGGGGTGCGAACCAGCGAGCGCTGCGCAGGTTCACGGGCACTTCTCGGCTGGCAGCCATCGCCGACTCACGCTAGAACATTCGCGGCCGTCGCAGTCTCCGGTGCTTTGGCGTCGGGGGCGCGGTGGTGCGCCGGTGTGGCCGGAGTGTCGACGGGGAGTGAGGACATGGGTGATCAGCGGCTTGAGGGGCGGCGCTGCCTCGTGACCGGGGCGGTCGGCGGTCAGGGTGCCGCCGTCAGTCGCCGGTTCGCGGCCGAGGGTGCCTCGGTGGCGGTGACCGATCTGGATGCCGGGAGGGTGGCGGATCTGGCTGCGGAGTTGCGGGACGGTGGTGCGATCGCGCTCGGCGTGGCCGCCGACGTACGGGATGAGGCACGGGTGGCGGCCGTGGTGGAGGCGGCTGTCGACGCTCTGGGTGGTCTGGACGTTCTCTACAACAACGCCGGCGTCCTGCTCACCGACGCCGACCGGCCGAGTGAGGAACTCGAGCGCAGCACGTGGGACGAGGTTCTGGCCATCAACGCCACAGGTGTGTTCCTCTTCTGCAAGCACGCGCTCCCGCATCTGCTGGAGGCGGCCCCCGGCTCGGTGATCCTGAACGTGGGATCGGCTGCGTCGTACCGGGGCGATTCGCACTTCCATGCCTACGCCGCCAGCAAGGGGGCACTGCTGGCCTACACGGCGTCGTTGGCGCAGAACTACGGCCCGCGGGGCCTGCGGGCGAATCTGATCTGCCCCGGCTTCGTGGAGACCCCCATGGTGTCCACGTTCCTCGAGGATCCCGAACTCGTGGCCCAGGTCGCAGGTGTCACCGCGCTGCGCCGCATGGGCAAGCCGACCGAGATCGCCGCCTACGCCGCCTTCCTGGCGTCGACCGAGGCGTCCTACGTGACCGACTCGATCGTCACTGCCCATGGCGGCCTCGTCAAGTGACGGCCATGGGCAGGCTTGCCGGCAAGATCAGCATCGTCACCGGGGCGGGCCGCGGCATCGGCCACGCCATCGCCACCCAATTCGGCGCCGAGGGTGCCGTCGTCGTGGCCGCCAACCGCAACGAGGCCGAGGGCGAGGCCGTCGTCGCCGAGATAGTGGCCAACGGAGGCGAAGCCACCTTCATCCGAACCGACATCCGCGACCTGGACGACTGCGAGCGGCTCGTGGCCGAGACAGAGTCGCGTTTCGGGCGCATCGACGTTCTCTGCAACAACGCCGGTGTTGGCATCCTGCGCTCGGTGGAGGACACCTCGCTGGACGAATACGACTACATCATGGACACGAACGTGCGGGGCGCCTTCTGGCTCACGAAGCACGCCGTGGGGGGCATGGTCCGGCGCGGTTCGGGCTCGATCATCAATCTGGCGTCGGTGGCCAGCTTCGTGGGCTTCGAGAACGACGCCGCCTACTGCGCCTCCAAGGGCGCGCTGCTGATGCTCACCCGCCAGGTCGCCCTGGAGTACGCCGCCGCCGGCGTGCGGGTGAACGCCATCTGCCCCGGCTTCATCGAGACGCCCGAGATGCACCACTTCTGCGAGCAGCAGCCCGATCCCGCCGCGGCGCTCGCGGCATGCCACGCGGCGCACCCCATGGGTCGAGTCGGCCAGCCGGACGAGGTTGCCGCCGCGGCGGTGTTCCTGGCCTCCGATGAGTCCTCGTTCGTGACCGGCGCCTCACTCGTCGTCGACGGCGGTCTCCTGATCCGCTGAGGTACGCGGCGCCTCAGCCAGGAAGCGGCGCCACGGGAAGCACGCCCGGCATGTCGACGAAACCCGGCAGGCGCTGCACACGCTCGGTCCAGCGCCGGAGGGCGGGGTAGTCCTCGCGTGAGATGCCTCCCTCTTCGGAGAGCGCGACGTCACCGAAGAGCGCGATGTCGGCAACCGTGGGTGCCGGGTCCGAGGCGACCCAGCCGAGCCCCTCCTGCTCGCGGAACCAGATGTGCTCGTCAAGCACGCGGAACAGGCGATGCGCTGCTGCCTGGCATGCCTCCAGGTCGAAGTCGTAGCCGAAGTTGACGCAGAGCCGCGCCGCGGAGGCGCTGTTGGTTGTGCCCTCTGCGAACTGCAACCAGGAGGCCACCTCACCGAGGAGCCGCGGGTCACCGGTGGGGTACCAGGTCCGGGCGGGGTCGTACCTGCTCGCCAAGTAGATCAGGATGGCGTGCGCATCGCGCAGGATGAAGCCGCCGTCGTCGATCACCGGGATGTGGCCGAGAGGATTGATCTTCTTGAACTCGGCGCTCTCGTGCTCCCGCCCGGGGTGGAACTCCACCGGCACCAGCTCATGGGGCACGTCGAGGATGCTCAGCAGCAGCCGCGGCTTGTAGCAGTTGGCCGAGAGCAGGTAGTCGTAGAGCTTGAGCATGGCGGCCTACAGGTCGAGGACGAGCCGCCCGCTCCTGGCGCGTGAGACGCAGGTGAGCAGCCGGTCGCCGGCGGCGCGCTCGGCAGCCTTCAGGTAGACGTCCTGGTGGTCGGGCTCGCCCCCGAGGACCGTGGCGATGCATGTCCCACAGGCGCCTTGCTCGCAGGACGACGGCAGGTCGACTCCCGCGTTCCGGAGGCCGTTCAGCAACGACTCGCCGGCAGGGATCCGGAGGCTCCTGTTGCTGCGCGCCAGGGTGATGTCGAACGCCGAGGTGTCGTCCCGCGCGGATTCGTTCTTGAAGTACTCGAAATGGATCGCCTCGGTTGGCCAGCCGGCCTCGGCGGCGATCGAGCGGGCCGCGTCGATCATCGGTCCGGGGCCGCAGACGTAGGTGTGATGCATAGGGGCGTAGGACCGCATGATCCTGCCGAGCTCGACGCCGGTCTGTTCGGGCGTGAGTCCCAGGTGCCGGGTGACGTCGCCGGCCAGGGAATCGAGCATCTCGCCGAAGGCGACGTGGTTGCTGCTCTGGGCGAAGTAGTGGAGTTCCCAGGTCAGCCCCTGCCGGGCCAGCGTCTGGGCCATGGCTACCAGCGGTGTGATCCCGATGCCGCCGGCGATCAGCACCGTCCTCGCCGCGTCCCGCCGGAGGGGGAAGCTGTTGCGCGGTGCGGAGATGTCCAGCCTGTCGCCCACATGGACGCTGCCGTGCATGTAGCGCGACCCGCCTCCGCCCTCCGGCTCCAGTTTCACCCCGATGCGGTAGACGCCGGTCAGGCCCGGCCCGTTGGTCAGCGAGTACTGCCGTACGAGGCCGTTCGGGAGGTGCACGTCCAGGTGGGCGCCCGGGTGGAAGCTCGGCAGTTCGCCGGCGACCGGCGCCAGCTCGAATGCGGCGATCCCCTCGGCGCAGAGCCACTTGCGGGCAACCCTGACCTGCAACTGGGGGCGACGGCCGCCTGCTGTGGGGGCCGCGCTGTCGCTGCGCAGGGGTTCGAGTGTTGCCACGGGCAGCGGCACGGCGACCTCGGTGGGCCGCGAGTCCTCCAGCTGTGCTCGGAGTTCCTCGAGCGCCCTGGCGTGATGGCGCAGGGTGGCCAATCGCTCCTCCGGTGCCGGAGCGGCGCTGAGCACCGGACGGATGACGCAGCGGCCCGCCTCGACCGGCTGGACGAAGAAGACCACGGAACTCTCGCCGTCGGTGGTCGTCGCGGTGACGGTGACCGAGTAGGCGCTGCGGGCGTCGATGCTGGTTGCGACGGCGTCGTCGGCTCCGAGCGCCGCGCCCGGCCGGAACGAGTGCCCAGCGAGTCCCTCGATCACGAGAGCCGCCGGGGCGTTGACCGGCAGGCTCCGGAGCACCAGCACTTCGGAGTCCTCCAGGGCCGGGATGGAGGGCGGCTCGGCGTCCGGGGAACCGCCCGACCAGACAAGTCCGTAGCGCTCCGCGCAGGCGAAGGTCGGCACGCGCAGCCCGCCCGCCGGCGCCTCGCCCGGATGTGCCGGGATGTAGCTGCAGTTCCCGTTGCGGTTCGAGTAGCGCCAGCCGTGGTACTGGCAGACGAGTTCGGCCCCGTCGTTGACGCCCGCCGAGAGGCGCATCCCGCGATGGATGCAGCGGTCCTCCCAGATGTTGATGAAGCCGTCGTCGGCCCTCCAGATGGCGAGTGGCCGGCCGAGCAGGCGGCTCCTGACCACGTGGCGCGGCACCAGGTCGGCGCCGGCGGCGACAGGGTGGAGCAGCGAGGCGGGGTCAGGAGCCGTCATCGCCGAGCCCCGCGGGAATCACGCCGTAGCCGACACCGAGGTCACTGAGCCAGCGCCGGTAGGCCACCGAGGCCCGGTCGGACCGCACCGACGCCTCGGCGCCCACCTCGAGGGGGAGCAGGCGGGGCGTCTGGTTCTCGAGGATCGGCTTGTCCTGCGCGGAGACCAGTGTCTGGAACGCCCGGATCTGCGCATCGCTGCTCACCTCGTCGATGACGCTCATGAAGGTGTGGAACAGCACCCGATCGGCCGACAGCGCCTGGCAGAACAGCGCGATGACATCGAAGCGGGACTCGTCGGTCGGGCATGACTTGTAGAGCATCACGCAGTAGGGATGCGGCACCCGGTACGTGTACTGCGACATCTGGCCATCGGTGGAGGCGGCCGCCGCCTGTGGCTGGAAGAACTCGCAGTCGCGGGCCCACAACTCGTTCGTCTCGGGGTCCACCTCCACGGTGTAGTCCGCCACTTCGGTACGGGGCACCTGGCCCAGGATCCCCGCGTGCACGTAGGGGAAGTGACCCAGGTCCAAGAAGTTCTCCACGGCGCGGGGAGCGGAGACGTGCACCCCGACCGAGAAGGTGGCGAGGTTGCGACGGTCGGGCTCGTCGCACTCCGGGATTGCGAAGATCTCCTCCGGCGGGGTTCCCAGGCTGGTCCAGGCGAAGCGGTAGGCGGCAATCGTCGGCAGGAGGTCGGGAGGCCTCCCTGCATGGTGTTGCTCCCCGGTGGTCAGCCACGCCACCGGTGCGCCGTCATCGTCCAGGCCGACGGTGACGTCCCTGTCGAGCAGCTGGGTCCGCGTGGTCTCGCCGGTTCGGAGATCGTCGAGGATCGCCACGGGATGCCAGAGGTCCAGGATCGCCGGACCGGGCTCCTGTCGAGCCGTCACGTCCATACCGGGGTGATGCTATTCGTCGACTCGAATCCGGTCGGTTCCGCGAATGGCGCCCGTGCAGGACGGAGGGCCCAACGGTCAGGATGCCGCGCTGTCAGAAGTCGGGTTCTCGCAGCTCGGCGTAGCCCGCCTCGGCCTCGAGGGAGCGGCGCCGCCACAGGCCGCCCAGCCAGACGGCGAAGATGGTGAGCACGAAGGGGATCATCAGCACGAACTCCCGCGGGACCCGCTCGGTGATGTTGATCTGGGATTGGATGCCGATGGCGTCGGCGAAGCCGAAGAACAGCCCGGCGAAGGCGGCGCCGATGGGGTGCCAGGCCCCGAAGATGACCGCCACGAAGGCGATGAAGCCCCGGCCGTTGGTCATGTTCTCGGTGAAGTTGCGTAGCGCCCCGACGGAGAGTTCCGCCCCGCCGAGGGCACACAGGGCGCCGGCGATGAGGATTGCCTGAAGCCGCACCATCGACGGGTTCACGCCTGCCGAGCGGGCCGCGAAGGGGTACTCGCCGACTGCCGCCAGCCGCAACCCGAAGCGGCTCCGGCGCAGCACCACCCAGGCGGCGAGCACGATCACCGGCGTGATCCACACGAAGATGGAGTGCTCGGCGATGATGACGCCCGCGCCATCGGTGATCCCCCGGACCGGGCGCGGCAGCACGACATCGGTGAACAGCGAACCGCGCACGTCGAAGATGGCCCCCAAGGCGTAGGCCGTGCCTCCCAAGCCGATGGATGTGAGCCCCAATCCGGCGATGATGACGTTGGCACCCAGGGGGCCGATCACCCACCAGTACAGCGCCGACAGCACCAGGCACACGCCGATGGCCGCCAGGACGCCGAGCTCCACCGAGCCGGTCGTGTCGCCCACGGCGACGGTGGCGAAGGCGCCGGCGATCATCAGCCCTTCCAGCCCCAGGTGGAAGATGCCGGCGCGGAAGGCGAACACGCCGGCCATGGCCACCAGCACCAGCGGGGCGGCCGAGCGCAGCGTGGTGGCCAGGATCTGTTCCATCAGCTCGCCGGAGCCTCGGTCTGGGCGGCCCGTCGCCGCCGCACGGCCCGGAACTTGATGGTGACCAGGAACGCCACCATGCCGTGCAGCAGCACCAGGGCGGGCGGCGGCAGGTCGGTCACGATCGGCAGGAACAGGATCGCCGCCTGCAGGCCGCCGAAGAAGATGGCGGCCACGACGGTGCCCCACACGTTCAACAGGCCCACGAGTGCCACCACCACGGCGGTGAAGCCCACCTCGGGCGAGAACCCGGTGACCAGCCGCGCCGCCGGGCCGTAGAGCTCGACGGCGCCGGCCAGCCCGGCCAGCGCCCCCGACAGGGCGAAGGCACCCAGGCCGACGCGGCGCACGTTGATGCCCTGCCAGCGCGCCATCGTGGCGTTGCGCCCGACCAGGGTCATGGTGAGCCCGAAGCGGGTCCGTTCCAGCACCAGCCACACGAGCACCGTGACGCCCGCCACGAGCAGCAGCACGGTGAGCGACACGCCCGAGCCGCCGGTGAGGCGGAAGGACTCGGGGATGCGCTCGCTCGCCGCCGTCTGGCCGGTGCCCTGCGGGTTGCGCATCGGCCCGGCCGTGAGGTACTGCAGCACCAGCGCGCCGATGAAACTCATCATGAGGGTCGTCAGCACCTCGTCGGTCCCGAAACGCACCCGCAGCCAACCCGGGAACAGCGACCACAGCACGCCGGCGAGCATCGCCGCCAGCGTCCCGCAGAGGATCACCAGCCCGGCCGGACCCTCGCGCCAGCCCAGCGAGATGGCCAGGGCCGAGCAGGCGCCCATGTAGAACTGCCCCTGGCCCCCGATGTTGAAGAACCCGGCCCGGAAACCGATCACCACGCCGAGGGCGATCAGCAGCAGCGGGATCGCCCAGCGGATCGACGAGGTGGACGCTCCCGTGGCGGTGATGGCGCCCTGGATGATCCCCGAGAAGACGTCCCCCACGCTGTAGCCGCTGACCCGCAGGATCAGGGCGGTGATCAGGAACGACACCACGACCAGGACCACCGTCCACACCGCGCGCCGCAGCCCGCTGGTCATCGCACGGCCCCCGTCATGGCGTCACCGACCGCTCGCCGGTCGTACGGCCCCTCGAATTCGGACACGATCCGACCGCCGTACATGACCAGCAGCCGGTCCGACAACTCGAACAGCTCGTCGAGATCCGATGAGACCAGCAGTACGCCGGCGCCGGCCTCGCGCAGCCCCCGCAGCGAGCGGCGCACGAACTCGGTGGCGGCGAAGTCCAGGCCGCGGGTGGGTTGGGCGGCCACCAGCACCTCGACGCCGTCGGCCAGTTCGCGGGACAGGATGAGGCGCTGCACGTTGCCGCCCGAGAGGCTCTCGGCGGGTTGGGTGGCCACCTCGTAGCGGACCCGCCAGAGGTCCATCGCCTCGCTCGCCTGCCGCTTGTACTGCCGCAGCGAGATCAGCGGGGAGCGTCCCCGGCGCCGCCCCAGCAGGCGCAGCGCCGACTGGTTCAACCACAGCGGCGCGCTGCGGCTGATGCCCTCGGCGTTGCGGTCGAAGGGGACCAGTCTCAGGCCCCGGAGCCGCCGCCGGGCCGGCGCGGCCGCGGTCACCTCGTCCCCGCCGATGCGGACCGTCCCCCCGGTGACCGGCGTGAGGCCGGCGATCACCGAGACGAGGCTGCGTTGCCCGTTCCCCTCCACTCCTGCGATCCCCACGATCTCGCCGGCCTCCACCCGGAGGTCGATAGCGGTGAGTCCCGGTTCGAAGGCCGACTCGCCGCTGGAGGTGCCCGCCAACTCGAGCAGCGTCTCGGTGGACTCGTGCGCCGCGGCCCGGACGCCGACGGCGCTGTCGGCCTGGCCCGCCGGACCCACGATGGCGTCGCTGAGACGGCCCTGGGACACCTCGGCCATCTCGGCGGGGCCCAGCACCAGATCGCCGTCGCGCAGCACGCTCACCGTGTCGGCAACGGCCGCCACCTCCCGGAGCTTGTGCAGGACGACGAGGATCGTGACGCCGCTGTCGCGCAGGCGCCGCAGCCGCTCGAAGAGGGCGTCGATGGCGACCGGCGTCAGCAGGGCGGTGGGCTCGTCCAGCAGCAGCAGCCGCGCCTCGGTCGCCAGCGCCCGGACGATCTCCAACGACTGGCGGGCCTCGACGGGCAGGTCGCGGATGCGCGTCGAGAGCGCGGCCGTCCCGCCGATCTCGGCCACGTCGTCCCGCCAGCGTTGCTGGAGCTCGCCGCGCCGGTAGACGGCGCGGCCTCCCGGCCGGGCGGCGGTCAGTTCGAGAGCCTCCGCCACGGTGAACGACGGCGGCAGCGAGAAGTGCTGGTGCACCATCGCCAGGCCGGCGGCCTTGGCGGCGCGCACGTCGCCCGGCGGGATCTGTTGCCCGGCGATCCGGACGTCGCCGGTGTCGGGCACCTGCAGCCCGCCCAGCACCTTGGCGAGGGTGGTCTTGCCCGCGCCGTTCTGGCCGACGAGGGCGTGGATGCGCCCGGGCGCCAACTCCAGGCTGACGTCGTGCAGCGCCCGGACGGCGCCGAAGCTGACGCCGAGCGACCGGCAGCGAACCGCCGGGACCCCGGCGGGAGCCGGTCCGCTCGGCGCCGTCATCGGTTGGAGATTAGTTCTCTCAGAGTTCGGGGTTGAAGGGGACCTCCAGCGACCCGTCCTTGATCGCCGAGCGTGCCTCGTCCACCTCGCCGAGCGTGGCGTTGATGATGTCCACCATCTCGGCCGGGCCGCTCTCGAGGAAGTTCGGGCTGACGACGAGGTCCACGCCGCCCTCGGCCACGCCGGCACCGACGTAGCCGGGCGTGTAGTCGTCGCTGATTGCGTGCTCCACCTGGGCGTGGAGAATCTCGGCCCAGTACAGCAGGACGCTGGCGATCACGTTCGGGCTGTCGAAGTAGTTCACCGAGCCGCCGATCACGTAGCCGCCCTTCTCCTCGGCGGCCTGGATGACGCCGAGGTCGGTGGCCGCGGCGTCGGTCATGATGATGTCCACGCCGCCGTCGTACAGCGCCGCGCCCAGCTCGCGTCCCTTGGCGGGATCCTCGAAGGAGTCGGCGAAGGCGGCCTCACCGGTGATGGCGGCGTCCTTGGTTTGCGCCGCCGCCACGAAGGCGTTGTAGTCGGCGTTCAGCGGCGGGATCGACACGCCGCCCACGAAACCGACCTTGCCGGTGGTGTTCAGCGCCCCGGCCAGGATGCCGGCCAGATAGGTGCCCTTGTAGTAGTCGAACCCGATGGAGACCAGGTTGTCGATGCCCCCTTCGAACCCGAAGATGTGGATCCAGCGGGTGTCGGGGAAGTCGGGCGCCACCAGGGTGACGACTTCCTGCATGGGCGGGAACGTCACGGCGATGATGTCGGTGCCCTGGTTGGCGAGGTTGCGCAGGATCGTCTCGAAGGTCGACGGGTCCGTCGCCTCGATGAAGGTGGTTTCGGCGCCGAAGTCGGCCTCCACCAGTCCCAGCCCGCGCACGAGGTCGTCGATGGGTCCCAGGTCGCCGGCTCGCTGGTTGGCCACGAGCGCGACCGTGAGCGGCTCCTCCGGTGCCGGTGCGGGCTCCGGCGGGGGTGGCGGTTCGGGTGCGGGCTCGGGCGCCGGAGCGGGCTCGGGCGCCGGCGGCGGCTCGGGCGCGGGATCCGGCGAGGGTGCCGGTGCCGGTTCGGGAGCGGGCGCCGGTGCTGCGGTCGTCCCGCCGTCGTCGTCCCCGCCGCAGGCTGCCGCAACCAGTGCAAGGGCCACCAAGAGGGCCAAGAAAGTGCGTCGATGTCTCATCGGATCCTCCCTGTTCGACACGGTGCGTTCACGATAGTACAGATTTTCAATTCATAGAAGTGTGTTGCGGGTCGTGTGTCAAGGCGTCAACGCGGGCTACGGCGGACCCCTACCGAGCCGGAAGGTGGGGGTACGGCGGCGCCCCGTCTCGCGGTCCCGACTCAGGGGGCGAGTGCCCAGCGGTTGCGCCGGTTGCGGCGGACCGGTTCGGTGGCGCGGACCAGACCGTTGTCGGCCATGCGGGTGAGCCATCGAAGGACGGCCTGCTGGGAGATACCGAGCGATTGGGCGATCTCGCTGGAACTGCGGGAGCCTTCCGAGAGCAGCCCGACGATCTGGCGTTCCCGCGGTGACAACTCCGCAGCCGTCGGCGTGCCGCCGGCGGACTCGTGTTCCGACAACGGATCGTCCCTACGTCGAGCGGAATGGGCCCCGATGGATCGTTCCTGCCCCGCCGGCATTCTGTCGTCGACGGGATGGGGGGCGCGTATCATCACTTGCAATTCGCCGACGTCGTCGATGATCCTCGGGGAGGACATCCCCGCTTGGAGGAGGGCGGCGACGGTGGCGCGCAGGCCCGATCCGCGGTTCTCGCAGACCGGTCGACCGGTGTCGGGGATCACGACGTCCTCGAGCAGTTTGGCGAGTCGGGCGTTGCGGGTTGCGGTGATGCCGCGCCCGATGAGTTCGTCCACGTCGGTCCGTCCGGCGTTGGGGCCGTGTAGCCCGCCGGCGCTGCTGACCTCGAACCGGTCGGGATAGAGGGCGATTCGCACCTGGCTCCCGTGGGAGGCGGGGTGATAGTCGCGGTGCATCAGTGCGTTGGCGACGATCTCCCGGACGGCCTCGAGAGGATAGTCCCAGACGTCCTGGCGCCCGGCGCCGACGATGACCGAGCGGCGGCGCATGTTGCGGCGCATCGCGTCGAGTGCTCCCGACACGATCATCGGGATGGGTCCGTCCAGCGGTCGGTTGTCGAGGAAGCGGGTGCCATCGGCCAGTGGCTCGCCGCCTGTGGTCGGCAACGCCACGAACGACGCACCGAGTTGGGGGAAGAACCGCTGGGGATAGCGTCCGAGCGCCAGGAGGCCGGCGAGCCGGACCGCCGAGTCGGGGCGGGGCTCGGCAAGGACACCAAGCATGTGCAGGATCTCTTCGGTGGACGCATCGGCGAATACCGGACCTCTGGTCTCCCGCAGCCGGTGCAGTAGTGCATCGGTGAGCCGCGGGTCGAGGTCGTCGGTCCGGGATTCTTCGACGACTGCGGAGTCGTCGTCGGGCTGGCCCCTCCCTGCGACCATGACGTGCACCTCATAGGAGTTCAGGCGCCGGTCGCCGTCGTGGGTCCGCAGATACGTTCCGCGCTCCAAGCCCCGCGCCCGGACGTGGCACGGCCGCCGCTCGTGTCCCAGTTCCTCCACTCTGGCAACAACCACCGGCCGCCCTTCGATGTCGGCGATGTCGATCTCCGGTCGGATGCTCGGCGCCAGCCCATCGGCGCAGGCCGAGGCGAGATCGGCGGCCAGCTTCGGCGCATCGATGTCGACGGGGCGGAAGTCCCCGTCGGTCAGCCCGAGGAGCAGCAGGCCGCCTCGGGAGTTCGCGAACGCGCAAACCGATTCGATCGCCGAACGGGGTAGGCCTCCCGTGGCCTGCTTGACCTCCACCGCCTGCAGGTCGCAGCCGGCGGCCCGAATCCGCTCGAGGGTTGCATCGACCAAGGGTTGCAGTGCGGGCACAACCGCAGAAGGACTGTCCTCCATGGCCGAATACTACAACCCTCTCGTGAGTTCTACAACTAATATACAACTTACCTACAAATCTAACCGGACCGCCACGGCACCGATCATTGGACGGTACGATCCGGTGCCCGCCTCCCAGCGTGGCGCATGACGTCCGGGAACGGGAGCCCTGAGGGGGACCCGGTTGTGAGTCCAGGTGTTATGGGTGTTCGGGACGGATGTTCTGAACCCGGGAAGCGCCTCCGGGTGGGGTTCGGCCAAGTTCAGGACCTCGGTCAGGGCGGTTCGGGATCGGGAGCCCCCGTGTTGCTGCTCGTGGTGCCTGCGACCGTACAAGCTGCAGGCGACCCCTACCGCGCCGGAAGCCGGGCGGATAGGTCACCCCAGCAGATGATGGTGCCGTCGGTGCGTAGGGCACACGAATGCGAGCCGCCGGCGGTGACGGCGGTGTATCGCCCGGCGGGCGCCTCGGCTTCGCCGTCGAGGTTGTTTCCCCAGCAGGTGATGGTGCCGCCGGCGCCCAGCGCGCACGTATGCGAGCCGCCGGCGGTGACGGCGGTGTATCGCCCGGCGGGCGCCTCGGCTTGGCCGAAGCGGTTCTCTCCCCAGCAGGTGATGGTGCCGTCGCTGCCCAGTGCGCACGAATGCCAGCGGCCGGCGGTGACGGCGGTGTATCGCCCGGCGGGCGCGTCGGCTTGGCCGTAATCGTTGTTTCCCCAGCAGGTGATGGTTGTGTCGGCGCCCAGTGCGCACGAATGAACCTCGCCGGCGGTGACAGTGGTGTATCGCCCGGCAGGCCCGTCGGCTTGGCCGCGGCTGTTGTTTCCCCAGCAGGTGATTGCGCCGTCGATGCCCAGCGCGCACACATGAACCGCGCCGGCGGTGACAGCGGTGTATCGCCCGGCGGGCGCGTCGGCTTGGCCGAAGCGGTCCACTTTCCAGCAGGTGATGCTGCCGTCGCTGCCCAGCGCGCACGAATGCGTGCCGCCGGCGGTGACGGCGGTGTATCGCCCGGCGGGCGCCACGGCTTCGCCGAAGTGGACGGCTCCCCAGCAGGTGATGGTGCCGTCGCTGCCCAGCGCGCACGCATGGTCCCTGCCGGCGGTGACGGCGGTGTACCCCCCGGCGGGCGCGTCGGCTTGGCCGCGGGTGTTCGCTCCCCAGCAGGCGATGGTGTCGTCGGTCCCCAGCGCGCACGAATGTGAGCCGCCGGCGGTGAGGGCGGTGTATCGCCCGGCGGGCGCCTCGGCTTGGCCGAAGCGGTTGTTTCCCCAGCAGGTGATGGTGCCGTCGCTGCCCAGCGCGCACGAATGTTCCGTGCCGGCGGTGACGGCGGTGTATCGCCCGGCGGGCGCGTCGGCCTGGCCGTGAAAGTTGTCTCCCCAGCAGGTGACGGTGCCGTCGGTGCCCAGCGCGCACCAATGCGAGCTGCCGCCGTCGTTGCTGCCGGTGGTGAGGGCGGTGTATCGCCCGGCGGGCGCCTCTGCTTCGCCGAAGTGGACGGCTCCCCAGCAGCTGACGGTGCCGTCGGTGCCCAGCGCGCACGAATGCGAGTTACTGACCATTACGGCGGTGTATCGCCCGGCGGGCGCGTCGGCTTGGCCGTCGTAGTTCTCTCCCCAGCAGGTGATGGTGCCATCGGTGCGCAGGGCACACGAATGCCCGCTGTCGGTTGTGAGGGCGGTGTATCGCCCGGCGGGCGCGTCGGCTTGGCCGTGGGTGTTCAGTCCCCAGCAGGTGATGGTGCCGTCGGTGCGCAGGGCGCACGAATGATACGGGCCGGCGTTGACGGCGGTGTATCGCCCGGCGGGCGCGTCGGCTTGGCCGAGGCTGTTGTTTCCCCAGCAGGTGATGGTGGCGTCGGCGCCCAGTGCGCACGAATGCGAGCTGCCGGGTCTACTGTCGGTTGTGAGGGCGGTGTATCGCCCGGCGGGCGCGTCGGCTTGGCCGAGGCTGTTGTTTCCCCAGCAGGTGATGGTGCCGTCGGTGCGCAGGGCGCACGAATGGTCGCTGCCTGCGAAGATCGCGGTGTATTGGCTGGTTGCTGGCTGGGGGCTGGTTGGTGTGGGCGAGGTGAGTGGTGAACTGGCGAGCCAGCGGCCGGTGGCGGCGGTGGTGGGGAAGAAGCGGACGCGGGGCAGTTGGCGGCCGCCCCAGGTGCCCTCGGCGGCGCGCTGCTGCAGGCCGAATTCGATGCGCCCGCCGGCGAGTTTGCGCGCCACGATGCGCATCTCGCCGGTGGGCAGGGTGAGTGGTGAACTGGCGAGCCAGCGGCCGGTGGCGGCGGTGGTGGGGAAGAAGCGGACGCGGGGCAGTTGGCGGCCGCCCCAGGTGCCCTCGGCGGCGCGCTCCTGCAGGCCGAATTCGATGCGCCCGTCGGCGAGTTTGCGCGCCACGATGCGCACCTCGGCGTCGTCGCTGTTGGTTGTGTCCTGTTGGGCGGTGGCGGTCGTGGAGACGAGGACGCCGCTCAGGACGGCGAGCAGGGCGGCGAGCAGGGCGGCGACCGCGGCGAAGAAGCGGCGTCGGCCAACCCGTGCGGGGGGCGTTGTTCGCGAGTCGTGGCGCACGGGGGACTCCTTCGCTTCGAGCAGGGCGTTCCGAGATGCAGAAGTGCTCACGGCGGCGGGGAACGTTAGCAAACGGCCATTTCGGCCGCGCCCGGGGCCCGCTCGTGGGTCCAGGTGTTAGGTGAGGCCGCTGCCCGGCCCGGCGTACGGTTGCACCGATCCGCCCGATGCGATCTGTCGGTGCATTTCGTGCGCGACGGCACCGCAGCGGTCGGCGCGGCGCGCCACCCGCCCGACGAGTGCGAGACTGTCGAGAGCGGTCTGTTCGGCGACCGACAGGCTGTTGATCGTGTCCTCGAGGGCGGCGTCCAATCCGGCGGCCAGTCGCTCCGCACGGGCGGCGATCTCGGCGGTCGCGAGGCCGAGTGCCTCTGCCAGCCCGCGCAACGCCCAGACGGTGTCGGTCCCGCGTAGTCGCCAGTGTTCGCCCGGCCGGCCCGCCCACATCGCGAAGCTGAGATCCCGTTCGGGTGTGTCGCGTCTGTGCGGCAGAAAAGTCGCGGAGTCATAGAGCGGCGCCAACGCCCTCTGCGTGCCGGACAGGAGGATGCTGAAGTTCTTCGCGTGCCCGTCGGTGTCGCCGACGATCCAGCGGAACAGCAGCATGTCCCCGAAGCGGCGCACAGCGGCCAGCGCGTCGCCACGGCTGGGGTCTCTCAGGACACGGGCGCAGTTCGCGGCCGTCGCACCGCCGAAGCGCTGGTACTTCCGCTCCGGCGGGAGGCCCAGCGCCTGACACAGATCCTCCTGATGGATCCGTCCCGGGTCGCCGGCGGTATGTGTCGCATCCCTGTCGTAGCGCTCCACGACGATGACACCGAAGCTGTCGCCGTGCAGTAGCCATGTCGGCGGGGCGGGAATGCCGAGACGCGCCGCGGTCCGTATCGTGACGTGTTCGACGAGTGTTTCGTGCGGGAAACGTTCGCGGTCGAGTTTCAGGATGTGCGTCGTCGCCCGCTGACCCCACGGGATCGCCCAGCCGTCGCCGCTCGCCGCCAGCGCGTCCTTGGGCTGTATACCTCCGAGGCTGCGGCCGGTGTCGCCGTGGGTGGTCGCGAACCTCCACGCCGGGTCGGCTCGGAGGTTCGCCAACCCCTCCCACAGTTCCGTCTCGCTGAGTTGCTCCAGCCCCCCTCGCTCGCTGAGCAGGGCCGCGGTCCGCTCCGGCCGGCAGAACTGCACGGCCCCGGCGCACTCGGCTCCGACGGGTGTGCCCAGCAGTTCGATGGGCCGCATGAGCGAGGCGCCGTGCCTGTCGCACCATCTCTGGAGCACCTCCCGGTCGTCGGGGAGGAGGTTCTGCAGCCAGTACGCCACCTGCGGCGTGTCGTAGGGGTCCTCCCGCAGCGGCAGGCCCATCGACAACGGTGTGGGCTCGGGCAGTTCGAGGTAGCTCTCCGCGTACCTGAGCACCGCCCGGTCGGGCCCGAGAACCTCCACGTGCCCGGCGTGGCGCTGCTCGATCAGCATGTCGAGTCTCATGGCGGAGGACGCTGCACGTAGCCGTCCACGATCCCGGCAAGCGAGGGACGCCGCGACGGTGCGTGGACGATCTCGAAACCCGCGTCAAGAGCGGCCAGCACGCGGCACAGCACACCGACCTCGGCGGTGACCTTGCCGTTCTCCATCTCCGAAATCCACTTGCGCGTCACGTGGGCGCGGCCGGCGAGTTCCGCCTGCGTGACGCCCAGCGAGCGCCGCAAGCCCTGCAAGGCCGCGCCCATCTCGCTCGGGCGAGTGATGTGTCGGTAGCGTTTCGCTTCGAGCCGGGGCCCATCGGAAGTGCTCATACCCGCAGTCTAGATTCGGTGTCCCTGTGCGGGTACATTGTGATGCTGTCCCTGTTCGGGTATCACAGATGTGTGACCCTGTACGGGAACACACCCTTGGATGCGAGCGACGGTGCGAGCACGGTCGGATTTCCCCTGCCGCGCAGCGACCGAGGTGACGCCAAGCTGCGGGGCCTGCTCGCCGCCGGCGACCCCCGCGGCGAGGTGCGCCTTGCGTGGCACGCCAAAGAAACACTCCGCGGGCTCTATGAAATCGGGCGCTTCGGTTCTCGGCGGGGAGTGACGCTGGCGAGTAGCGCCCGGTTGGATTGGCCGACGTAGTGCAGCAGACCTCCACCAGCGCTATCGCGGACCCACTCCCCGCTCATTTCCGAAGAACCCGATTGGGTCGTCCTGTTCAGTCGTCCACAGGCGGTCGAGCGGCAGTGCGAGTAGGCGGTCTCCGAGTCGGTAGGCGCGTTCGCCGGTGTGTAGAACGATGCCACAGACGAAGTCGTCGGGTGCCGTCCTCCGGAGCCATTCGAGGTCCTCGCTGCGGCGATGCCTCAACTGCATCGCCAAGGCGGTCCCGCCCATCAGGACGGTCCCGGCGGGGACTATCTGTGCGACGGTGGGCCAGGCTGCGCGTGTGGCCGGCCCGAGGACCTCGGCGTACTCAGAGAGTGACTCCACTGGGCTCCCTGAGTGCGTTTCGGATCATGGCCTTGACGGCCGGCGGGATGCACTCCTTGTCGGCGACGCGCTCGAGAGCCTCCGCCGGTAACGTCTCGAGCACCCAAGCCCACGCGTCGATGTCGTGGTAAGTGAGAAGGTGTTCGGCGACGAACGCCGCGTCGCGGGGGAGTTCGATCAGCGCCGGATCGCCCCACCAGAACAACTTGGCGAAACGGTCCGGCAACGTCTCCGGCATCGGCGCGGGCGGCGGCTCGGGGAGTTCCACGGTTCGCACAGCGTCGGCGACGCTGAACCAGGCGTCGACGACGGCGAGACGCCAGACGGTCCGCTCTGGCTCGGCGTCGGGGGGCAGACCCGTCTCGGGCTCCGTTGTCACGAGCCCACGATCTTCAAGATCACCGAGCGCGGCGGCCGCATCGGCGGTCACCACGCCGGCGACGAACGCAACAGCGCTCGCCCCGCTCAGGCCCCGAGGCCGGCGCGACAGGGCCGCGAGAACGCACATCTCGGTCGCCGACAGACAAGGCGCGGTCGGCGCGCCGAGGCTGTCATCAACTGGCCGCGCCAGGGTGGTCACGGTTCCAATTCTACCGGTCGCCGACGCGGGTCTCCGGGCTCGGAAAGGCGCCGCGATGGTGGTGAGGGCCTGCTGTTCTACGCCGGCAAACCCGACCGGGCGCTCCTCGCCTGCGTCACTCCCCGCCGGGAACCGAAGCGCCTGTTGTCGCCCCAGCAGGTGAGGGTCCCATCCATCCGTCCCACTTGGGCGACGTCATGTTGTCGAACTCAGCCGATCGTAATGGTGTTGGAGCGGACATCGTCAAGCTCAACATAAACAGAACTACCTGGGACCAGATTGACCGCGCATACTTCCACGGTCCACGGTGAATTGGGCAGGTACTCAAAGATTGCAACTCCAGCGTCGCTGGCGCCGAATCCATCAGACACGTAGCAGACGAACCCATATGGGCCGGGATTCTCCGGCCCGGAGGGGAAGCCGGTCACTGTCACAGATACGGATCGGCATGGTGTATCAAGCTGGCACATGAATTCGTGCTGACCTGCGTCTTCACCCAGAGAGATTGTCAATCGACGCTGAGAGACATCGTGGTCTGAAGTTTCCACTTCCACCGTCTCCGGCGTGAACGTCAACGTCGCTGCCGCATAGGGAAAGCAGCGGCCATTGATCAGGTCTGGAGAGTGGGACCTCGAGTAATCCTTCAGGCATCCGAAGACAGTGAGATTGTAGGGTCCTCCACGGCTGAAGTCGGAGCCTTCTGTGACGCGAGTTAAGTTGCGACTCTGGTCCGTATATTCGATATCTCGTGGGTTATAGTAGATCGGCCCGTCGGGAGTGGAGCGAACCCAATATTCGCCGTGTACAACGGCCCAGCGATCCACGAGATCGCTAGATGGCCATGACAGGTCGAACGAGCGCGGCTCGAAGTCCAAGGTATCGACTACCTCGATCGAGATCTCGGCTTGCGGAAATCCGACAGAAGCAAACACATCGTCGGAGGAGCCGAGCCCGATCGCCGACTGAGGGATAACTGTGACGGCGAACGTGTCGCCCAGTTGGTATTCGTGTCCGCCAATTGGACTAGGGGCAGTACGAATGAGCGTGCATCTGCGGGGAGGTCGACTTCGAATATGATGCTGTCGCCTCTATCGACTATCTCTCCGATCGGATAGTATTGCCGCACTATACGGGGAGCACTTGTTGGATGCCCTTGCGAGTCAAAAGTGGCGGTACTCACGAGAACTTTGTATCCCGTTGCCGGCACTGTGCTCTGATGGCTGGGCTGCTCCCACGTCACTCCGGGCGTGCCGTCGGCCTGCCACACAACGCGCAGTACAGGAGGAAGGGGTGGAAGGCGGATACATGCAGGATTGTTCGGCCCGACCGGCCATCCCTGCTCTTCCAAAAAGCCGCACGGGAACAGATTGAGTCCCCTCTGTTGCTGCAGCACTGCCGGAAATCCCGAGAATGTTCCAACCAACTGTCCGCCTCGCCACGACTTAACATCCCCGTCGCCGCCGTACAGCTCTTCCCACTCCTCTGGCGACGGGAATTCCCTATATCGAGTCACTCCCGAATGAGCGAGATGAATTACGCCGATGTTGTGGTCAAACTCATGGCGAGCAACAAAAGTTTGCAATGGGAGTTCCGAAGGTTGGTATCGCCATGCGGGTTCCCAAGTTTGGTCTAGTTTGATACCCGTGACACTCGCGACCGTCTGCCCAGCGGCATCTTTGATGTACGTCACTCCTGGTGGTCCACGAAGTCTTCCCCATCCGCCGCGCTCCGTAGAATCTGGATTTCCGGCCAGGATCACCGCATGGCCGATATGGGCTTCAGTGGAGAGGGAGAGTGATCTTCGGCAAGAATCTGGAAGATAGCCGAGGAACCAGTGTGACGCCACGTCGTCTGCGATCGCTATTGTGCCTGCTGTAAAGGACACATTCAGCAAGCCTGACGATTGCCAAGCATAGAACGGTGCCTCGATCTCGTTCAATGCGTGCACATACGCGTCGATCAATTCACGCTTGGCGAGGTGTTCATTGCCTTGCTCAACGCACAGGTGCACATGAACGACCAGATCGCCACGGGGCTGTCTCCACCACACGTGGGGGTTCGCAACCTCCAAGATATCCCCTTCGAACTGCTCGTATTGGTCGTCGTCGGTGACCGGCGCGTCGCGATCTGCGGGTTGGGACGTCGTTTGGTCGTCGTCGGTGACCGCCGCGTCGCGATCGGCCGGTCGAGGAGTCCCGAGAGTGAGTGGGGAACTGGCGAGCCAGCGGCCGACGCCGGCGGTGGTGGGGAAGAATCGGACGCGGGGCAGTTGGCGGTCGCCCCAGGCGTCGTCGGCGGCGCGTTGTTGGAGGCCGAACTCAATGCGCCCGCTCTCGAGTTTGCGTGTCACGATACGCACCTCACCGGCCGGCATGTCCAAGGCAGAACTGGCGAGCCAGCGGCCGATTGTGGCGGTGGTGGGGAAGAAGCGGACGCGGGGCAGTTGGCGGTCGTCCCAGGTGTTGTCGGCGGTGCGGGGTTGGAGGCCGAATTCGATGCGTCCGTCGGCGAGTTTGCGCGCCACGATGCGCACCTCGGCGTCGCTGTCGGTTGTGTCCTGTTGGGCGGTGGCGGTGGTGGAGACGAGGACGCCGCCCAGGACGGCGAGCAGAGCGGCTAGCGCCGCGAAGAAGCGGCGGCTGTTATTCCGCGGGGGGGTGTTCGCGAGTCGTGGCGCACGGGGGACTCCTTCGCTCCGTGCAGGGCGTTCCGGGATGAAGAAACGCGCATGACGGCGGAGCACGTTAGCAAACAGCCATGTCGGCCGCTGCGCCGGTCGGAGGTGGCGACGTCGCTCGTCACTGCGTTCGGGTGGGTGTCCGTTCTGGTGGCGGATCACCGGGTCCGTGGGGTGAACGGGATTGGTGGGGGCTCGTCGCGGCGACCCGGGGCGATGCTGTGGGCGGGTGACGGCTCGAGGCTCGCAGGGGCTGGAGCTTCTCGCTGTTTGCGGCCTCGGCGACGTCTGCGGTGGCGTGCCCGGCGTCTTTCAGCGGTCGCGGCGCCGGGCGCGTGAGGCGCGGTAGTCGTCGACCCAGATCCGGGTGCTGCGCCACTGGCCGTCGGCGCCGCGGTGGGCTTGGAGGCGGCCGCGTTGCGCGGCGGCCTGGAGTGCGGTGGCGGAGAGGTCCGCGGCGGCGAGGGCGCGCAGCGGCACGAGTCGTGCGGGTCCGGCCACGGCGGGCAGCACGAACCGGTAGAGACTGCCGAGGACGGCTCGGGCGATCAGCTCGCCCAGCGGCCCCGGTTCGCCGCCGTCGGCGGATCGCAGCGCCCGCAGGTAGCGGTCGCGGTCGCGCTTGTAGATGACGATCGGCGGGTAGCCCAGGCGTACCAGGACGAGGTTCAACAGGAGTCGCCCCGTGCGCCCGTTGCCGTCGAGAAACGGGTGGATCTGCTCGAAGCGGCAGTGCGCGGCGGCGAGTTGATCGCACAGCGTGTGCGCGCCGGCGTCGAGGGAGTTGACGAGATCCACCCAATCGGTCATCTCCGCGGGGATCAGCGGCCACGAGACGGGCGCCATCCCGCCGGGGAACGGTCGGATGTCGTGCTCGCGGAAACTTCCCGGCGACTCGGTGGGTCTTGCGTCCGGATGCGGCGCGACCTCCCACACGGGTGCCATCGCGGTGTGGTGCACCTGACGCACTTCGGCCATCGTCAGGATCGCCTCCGGCCTCGTCAACCCAATCGGGCTGACGGCCTGCTCGTACACCCACTCCGCGGCGGTGGCGTAGCCGCGCACCTCCAGGTACTCGCTCAGTTCCTTGTTGCCCACGGCCTTGCCCGCGCTGAGGAGCCGCTCCACCTCCTTGAGCACCAGCGTGTTGCCCTCGATGGCGGTCGAGTGGTGAGCCTCCTCGTACCAGATGTCGCGCCACAGGCCGGCCGCCTCGGCGGGGCTGGGCAGGCCACCGAGACGGTTCTCCATCTCCCCGACCTGCACGCGGAGGCGATGGTAGACCTCCTCCCGGCGCGGCCTGCCGCGCCGCGGCGACGCCGGGGGCTTCGATCGCGAACCCATCGGAGTGAAGCGTAGCGCTGTTCCCTCGAACTTGTCGGGTTCGCCCGAAACTAAATCAATAAGAACAAGTCGACGACAGGCTGCCAGCCGGACACGGCACCCGAAAGACGTCAATCCGGCTATTGCAGGACTGTGACCAGCAGTGTTGTCCAGAGCACTACGAGGATGGAGTAGATTGACCGGAGCAAGCGACTTGTGGGGAAACTCACATTGCTAATCGACACAACAGTCATGAGTGGAACCCGATTGTGAGTCGAGGTGGTATGGGTGTTCGCGTCGGTGTCCGATTCTTGCGGTCCGCTCACCCGACACTGTGGTGGGCCTGCGGCGTTGTGCGAGGAGTGTCAGATGGCCGATAGCCAACCGCGCGGCGCCGCCGGCCGGCTCGTCGTCGCGTTCCCGCTGCCTTCCGCTGCGGAGACTTCTGGCGATCCCAACCTGGCGGTCGCCGAAGGAGATCGAGAGCATTGCCGCGCGCTCGGTTCAGCGGCCCTGCCAGCGGGGGGCGCGCTTCTCGGTGAATGCCCGTACGCCCTCGTCGCCGTCGGTGGAGGCCAGCACCTCGATGAGGGCGGGGAGGTTGGCCATGCGGGCATCGGCGGCGGTCATGTGGGCGGTGCGGCGGACGATCTGCTTGATGGCCCGCAGCGACAGCGGCGCACACGCCAGCAGGTTCTCCAGCCAGCGGTCCACGGCGGCATCCAGGTCGGCGGCGGGGACCACCTCGTTCACCAGCCCGAGGTCGAGCGCCTCGGTGGCGGTGAACCGGCGTCCAGTCAGCAGGACCTCCATGGCCCACTTGGCGGGCAGTTGGCGTGCCAGCGACACGATGCCGCCGTCAAGGGGCAGGCGTCCCAGCCGGGGCTCGACGAAACCCAGCTCGGCGTTCTCCGAGGCCACCGCCAGGTCGCAGCCCACCACCAGTTCCAGGCCGCCGCCGAGGGCGTAGCCGTTGACCCTGGCCAGCACCGGCACGTCGAGCGTCTCCCGCAACGTCAGGTGGCCGAAGCCGTCGGGGCGGGCCTCCAGCCAGTAGTCCATCCCGGTTCGTCCCTCGGCACGCATGTCGTCGCCGGCGCAGAACGCCCGGTCACCGGCGCCGGTCAGCACCACCACCCGCACCGAACGGTCCGCCTCGATCTCCTCCCAGGCCCGCCGCAGGTCCTCCTGGTGCGCCTCGTCGATGGCGTTGAGCCGTTCCGGGCGGTTGATGGTGACCCGGGCCACATGGTCGCTGACGCTCAGATCGATGCTCATCCCAGCACCCCCGCAGCGGTCAGCGCCTCGATCCGCTCGGACGCGATGCCGTAGCCGGCCAGCGCCTCGGCGGCACCCTCACCCGGCGCCGGGGGCGGGCGGTGCGGTGCGGGCGGTGTGTCCGGCAGGTGAACCGGCGATGCCACCGATCGCAGCGGCTCGCGCCCGTCGCGGGACATCTCGGCGATCATGGGGGCGGTGTGCGGGTCGGTCAGCGCTTCGGCGAGGGTCCGCACGGGGGCGCAGAGCACGTCCTGCGCCTCCAGCCGCTCGATGACCTCGGCGGTGCTGAAGCGCCCGATGGCGTCGGTCAGCAGGGTCCGCAGGCGGGCCTTGTTGGTGGCCTGCGCCTCCATGGTCGAGTAGTCCGGGTGCTCGGAGAGGTCCTCCAGGTCCAGGGCCGCGCAGATGTCGCGCAGCGGGTTCGGCTTGAAGGCGCCGACCAGCACGATCTCGCCGTCGCCGGTGGCGAATGTTCCCACCAGCGGCATCCGCGCCCAGTTCAGGGTGGGGCGATCCATCAACGCCATCGTGGCCTCCAGGATCTGCATCGCCAGCAGCGAGTCGTACAGCGAGACCTCCACGCGCTGGCCCCGACCGGTCCGCTGGCGCTGCAGCAGGGCCATGAGGATGCCCTGCACCATGTTCATCCCCGCGGTGTAGTCGGCGAGCGAGATGGGGTAGATGGCGGTGGGATGGTCGTCGTCGGCCTTGTGGGACATCGCGCCCGTGAGCGCCTGCGCCAGGATGTCCTGTCCGCCCTTGCGCACGTAGGCCCCCTCGGTGCCGAAACCGGTGCCCTGCGCCCAGACGATGCGCGGGTTCAGGCCGGCCAGCCGCTCGTAGCCCAGCCCCAGGCGCTCCATGACCCCCGGCCGGTAGTTGTTGACCACCACGTCGGCCAATGCCACGAGATCGTCGATCAGCGCCAGGCCCTCGGGCGCCCGCACGTCGATGACCAGGCTGCGCTTGTTGCGGTTGACGGCCCCGAAGGCGGGGTGCTCGGTGCCGTCGGGGTCCACGAGGGCGTGGCGGAAGATGTCGCCGGTGCCGGGGCGCTCGATCTTCAGCACGTCGGCGCCGTGGTCGGCAAGCAACTGGGTCGCCACCGGCCCCATCATGATTTGGGAGAAGTCCAGGATCCTGATCCCGGAGAGTGGCTGGTCGGCGGCACTCACTGGACGCCAACTCCGGCGTGGGTGATGGAGTTGCGGAGCGGTTCCCCTGTAGCCCAGCGCTGACCGCGGCCGAGTGGATTCCGGCCTCCGCCGGAATGACGTGCTTGTGGTCGATCCGACACCTACGGCACCCGTCAGTTGCCGGCGAGGCGGGCCCGTGGGGACGGGATATCGCCCGGGTCGGCGCCCTGGGCGCGCAGCCGGCGCTGTATGGCCGCCACGTCGGCCTTGCGCACGGTCACGCCGCTGTCGAGCGCCTGCACCGCCGCCACGCCGGCGGCCTCGCCCATCGACATGCACGGCGGGATCTCCCGGGACAGCTTCTGGGCCTCGGGTGTCACCGAGTAGTGGCGCCCCGCCACGAGCAGCTGCTCCACCTGCCGGGGCAGCATGGCTCGGTAGGGCGTGTAGTAGCCGCGGCCCCGGGCCACGCTGTCGGCGAAGTGCGCCCGGTTGACCACGTCGTCCTTGGTCACCACGTACTCGCCCTCGATGAGGCGGGACTGGCGCACGCCGATCTGCGGCGCCACGTCGAGCACGACGGCGTTCGCGAAGCCGGGGTAGTGCCGGCGCACGTAGTCGACCGTCTCGGCGATCTTCTTGCGCCCCTCGCGGTCGGCTTCGGTGAGGTCCTCGACGCTGAGCCCGCTGTAGCCGGTCATGTGCGGGCAGTTGCACCACACCACGCCGGGAAGCGGTGTCTTGAGCCACCACAGCGCCCACGATCCGCCGAGGATGCGCCGGGTGGCACGGTTCACGGCGTGGCACTCGGCGGGCTGCTCCTGCTCGAAACGCTCCGCGGTCTCGGTGTCCACGTTGCCCAGACGGAAGACGGTCGTCACCATGTACGAGCCCTCCACGAACGGCGCTCCGGCGCCCGCGGCCACATCCGCGTCGCCGCTGGCGTCGATGACCACGTCACCCAGAATCGCCTGGGGGCCCGTCTTGGTCTCGCAGATCACGCCGCGGATCACCTCTCCCTCCATGATCGGCGCCGAGTACCAGGAGTGCAGGCGCACGTTGATGCCCGCATCCTCCGCCAGGTCGTTGGAGACCCGCTTCCAGCCGTCGGGATCGAAGGCCACGGCGTAGACGATGGACTTCTGCGGACCCTTGGCGTACAGGTCGAACAGCCCCCAGCGCGACCAGCGCCGCCACATCTCGTCGCTGAGGATCCGGTCCTCCGGGGGCGGGTACACGGCCAGCCCGCGGGCCTCGAGGCGCTCCACCATCTCTTGGGCGATGCCGGCCACGGTGATCTCCTCGGCCCCGTCGGCGAAGTCGTCGAGCACCAGCACCATGCCGCCCGCCGCCAGGCCGCCCAGGTGGGCGTAGCGCTCCAGCAGGGTGACGCTCGCCCCGTTGCGGGCGGCCGAGGTGGCGGCGGCCAGACCGGCCGGACCGCCGCCCACTACCACCACGTCGCTGCGCGCCACGACGGGGGCGTCTGCTGCCGGTCGGGTGATGGCGCCCATGCTCAGAAGCTCGGCGGCGTCACGACCCACAGCGAGACGGAGGTCACGTCGCCGGGGTTCTCGTACCAGTGGGGAATCGTTGAGCTGTAGGAGATCGAGTCGCCTGCCTCCAGCACGTAGTGCGCCCCGCCCACATTCACGGCGTGGGTGCCTTCCAGCACGATGCCGAACTCCTCGCCGTCGTGCACGAAGGGGGTGTCCTCTGTGGAGTAGCCGGGCTCGGTCACGATGCGGATGGCCTCGAGCGCGCTGTCGAGGCGGGCGGTGAGCAACTCGGCGAGCACGAGGTCGTCGTTTTGGCCCAGGTTCAGGCGGCGCCGCTCCGAGCGCCGAACCACCGGCGAGGAGATCTGCTCACCGGCCATCAGCCGCGCCACCGGGATGCCGAGAGCGTGTGCCACCTGCACGAGCGTGTTGAAGGAGGGGTTGCCCTGGCCGCGCTCCACCTGTGACAGAAGGCCCGCGCTCACCCGCGACCGGGAGGCGAGCTGCTCGAGGGTCAACCCCCGGAGCTTGCGCAGCCGGCGGATCTCGTTGCCGACCGCCGCCACGGTGAGCGGGGGCCGCTCCGAGCCGGATACGGGTGCGGTTGAGCCGGGTCCGTGCCAGTGCAGGGTGTCTCCATTGTTCGCAGTCGGGTGCATCACAAGCTCCTTCACTAAAATATAGTATTTCAATATGCTGACGTTCCGGTGGCAGTCCTGAGGTCATGCCGCCAGCGCACCCGGATGTCGAGCGGCAAGTCGCTCCCGGCGTCGGCGGGAACTCCGTGGCCGATGTCCTGATCGTCGGCTCCGGCGCCTCCGGGTCGGTGGCCGCCGCCCGCCTCGCCGCCGCCGGTTTCGAGGTGGTCTGTCTCGAGCAGGGAGACTGGGCCCACACCGCCGACTACATGAGCGCCACGCCGGAGGCCGAACTGGCCTGGGTGCAGCGCTGGAGCCCTGACCCCAACGCTCGCCGCAATCCGGCCGACTACCCGCTCACCGGCGACGCCGACATCCGCCCGGTGATGTACAACGGCGTCGGTGGGGGACTGGTGCAGTGGGCGGCGATGTGGCAGCCGATGCTGGCCTCGGACTTCAGGGTGCGGTCGCTGGACGGCGTGGCGGACGACTGGCCCATCGGCTGGGCCGACCTGGCGGCCCCCTACGCCGCGGTTGGCCACGACATGTCGGTCTCGGGGCTGGCGGGCGATCCGGCCCTGCCCGACACGGACGCCTACCCGAACCCGCCGGTGCCGATCGGGAGGATCGGCGAGGTGGCCGCCCGGGGCATGGACCGTCTCGGCTGGCACTGGTGGCCGGGCGCCAACGCCATCGCCTCGCGACGCCACGGCGCCCTGCAGGCCTGCCAGCGCCGCGGCACCTGCATGACCGGCTGTCCTGAGGGGGCCAAGGCGACACCCGCGCTGACCCACTGGCCCGCAGCGCTGGCCTCCGGCGCCCGCCTGGTAACCGGAGCCCGGGTGGCCGAGATCCCCCTCGACGAGCGGGGACGGGCGGTCGGTGCGGTCTACCTGGACACCGACGGCGCCGAACACCTCCAGCGGGCGAGCGTGGTGATCCTGGCGGCCAACGCCGTGGGCACCGCCCGCCTGCTGCTGCTCTCGACCTCGGCACGTTTCCCCGACGGTCTCGCCAACTCCTCGGGCCTGGTGGGGCGCCGGCTGATGCAGCATCCCTACCGCACCGTCACGGCCACCTGCGAGGAGCCTCTGGAGAGCTGGCAGGGCCCCTGGGGCCAGAGCATCTACTCCCTCGAGTTCGCCGAGACCCACCCCGGCCGCGACTTCGTGCGCGGCGCCAAGTGGATGGTCATGCCCCACGGCGGGCCGATGTTCGCCGTGGCGGAGTACCAGGAGGCGCACCGGCACGAGGGCTTCGAAGCCCTCTGGGGGGAGAACTTCCACAGGGCCGCGGCGGAGGTGTTCGGGCGTTCATTCACCTGGGGCATCCAGGCGGAGGACCTGCCCGAGGACCACAACCGGGTGGTCCTCGACCCGGACACCTCGGACACCTCGGGACTGCCGACCGCCAGGATCGAGTACCGCATGTCGGAGAACTCGCGGCGGATACTGGACTTCAACGTGGCGCGCGCCGTCGAGGCGGCCGAGGCGGCGGGGGCGACCGCGGCCCTGGTGCGCGACATCTGGCCCACCGGTGTCGGGCACGTGCTGGGCACGACCCGGATGGGCGACGATCCCGGCACCTCGGTCGTGGACCGCTGGTGCCGCGCCCATGACGTGGCCAATCTCTACGTGATCGACGGCGGCGTCTTCGTGACCGGTGGGTCCGCCAACCCCACGGCCACGATCATGGCCAACGCCCGCCGCGTCACCGATCACCTGATCGAGACGCGGGCCGCCCAGGACGTGCCGCTGTGAGCCGGCGGCCACCGGCCACGGTGCCGGCGACTATGCGGGGCCGGCGCCGCCGGCGCCGTGGGGCACGAAGGTTCGGTGTTCGATGAGCGCCCCAGGACCCACCGCGGCACAGCGGTCGGTGCTCGCCCGGCTGGCAGACGTGCTGATCCCCGAGGGACTCGGCATGCCGGCCGCCTCGAGGGCCGGGGTGGCCGCCGACCTGCTGGACCGCTGCCTCGATGCCGCGCCCGTCCTCGCCGAGAGGCTGCCGGCGCTGCTCGACGAGGCGCCGGCCGACGCTCCCGAGGAATTCGTGCGGCAACTCGCCGCCCACCGTCCTGACGACTTCGCCGTGCTGTCGACAGCTGTCGTCGGCGCCTACTACCTCAGCGCCGAGGTGCGCGACCTCATCGGCTACCCCGGCCAGCAGCCCAGCCCGCTCTCGGTGGCGGCCGAACCCGACTACCTGGACATGCTGGAGCGGGTCTACGAGCGCCACCCCGGCTACCGGGAGGCCCCGTGACCTACGTCATCGGCCCGCCCTGCATCGACATCAAGGACGCCTCCTGCGTGGCCGAGTGCCCCGTGGACTGCATCTACGTGGGCGGGCGGATGCTCTACATCCAGCCCGACGAGTGCATCGACTGCGGCGCCTGCGAGCCGGCCTGCCCTGTCGAGGCCATCTACCCCGAAGCCTTCCTGCCCGCCGACTTCAAGCCCTTCACCGAGGCGAATGCCGGGTTCTTCGAGCTGACCGGCCTGGGTGCGCCGGGCGGCGCCAAGGGGCTGGAACCACTCGAAGAGGATCATCCCCTCGTCGCCTCCTGGCCCGAGCCGCCACCTGACTGAACCGGCGTTGGCGCAACCAACACCGGTGCCCGATCGGCTCGCGCCACTCGAGCAGGACCGCGGCTGGACTTCGAGAGTGGCTGGAATTACCCGGTGGGGGATGTCGCTCTCTCTAGGCTCGGGCGAGCAGGTGCACGAGCCGCATTCGCCGGCTTGTGCTGTGGTGACCTGTTGAGGAGGGACCGATGCGCAGGATGGCGCGAACGACGGTCTGCCGGCGATGGCGAGTGGCGGGACCGTGCGTCCTGGCACTGCTGGCGCTGGCGGTGATGGCATGCAGCGACGACACGGAGCCGGTCGCGGACCCCTCGCTCGGCACCGTCCACGTTTCGGAGGGCGAGGCGATCCAGATCCGGGCGCTCCTCTACATCAGCAGCGAGGGGGGCAGCGGGTACGCCAACCTGCGGTCGGTGCGCCTCGCCGTCGAGCACTACGGATCGATCGCGGGGTTCGACGTCCATGTCGGGGTGGCGTTGAACGATCACTGCTCGCCCGACGGCGGCCGCGGAGCGGCGGAGACGATCATCACCGACGGCGACGTGATCGGCGTGATCGGCACCTCGTGTTCAGTGGCTGCCGTCGAGGCGGCACCCCTGCTCGGCGGGGCGGGAATGGTGCTGATCTCACCGAGCAACACCTCGCCGACGTTGACATCCGACCTGGCCGGGAACCCGAGCGAGCACCACCACGTCGGCTACTACCGCACCGCGCACAACGATCTCCACCAGGGAGAGGCCGTGGCGCACTTCCTCCGCCACGAGCAGGGCTTCAGCGCGGCGGCAGCCGTCCACGTGGGCGACGTGTACACGCGCAGCCTCGCCGAGGCGTTCGCAACGGCCTTCGAGCGACTCGGCGGCGAGGTCACCGCCGTCAGGGAGGTCAGCAGCGCCCAGACCGACATGGCGCCGGCGCTCGCCGGTCTCAGCCTCGGGTCGCCGGAGGCGCTGTTCATGCCCGTCTCAGAGGCGGTGGGTGAGAGCATCGTCCAGCAGGCGCCGGATGTGGCGGGCATGGAGGACGTCCTGCTGATCGCGGCGGACGGTCTGCTGGCCGACGACTTCATGATGCAGCCCGAGACCGAGGGGGTGTTCTTCTCGGGCCCGGCAACCGACTTCGGCGGCAACCGCAACGAGAGCACCGGGCGCAGCGCCACCAGGATCGTCGCCGACTACGCGGACACCTACGGCGCGCCGCCCAACTCGGCGTTCTGGGGTCACGCCTACGATGCCACGACGCTGCTGCTCGAGGCCATCGAGGCGTCCTCGGAGGAGGTCTACGGCGGGCTGCGGATCGACCGCGCCGCGCTGCGCCGGCACCTCGATGCCGTGGCCGGCTACGGCGGGGTCATCGGCGACATCACCTGCGACGGCTTCGGCGATTGCGGTGTGCCGACGATCGCGGTGATCGAGCACCTCGACGCCACCGACATCCCCGCCAGCAGGGTCAACACCGTCTACGAGTACGCCCCCTGATCGCGACCGGCGCCAATGACCGGTTCAAGCTGGCGGAGAGTTCCTGGGTTCGAACCTCCCGAGGATCACATCGGAGGTTGGTGTGAGTGTCGGCCTGGTGGACTCGCTGTTGTTCGGAATACCGAGATGACTATGATGTGGTCATCTGCGCCGGCGAGCTGGGAGGACGGATCATGTCGATGACAGACCCGGCGCCGAGGGGGGTCCGGACCATCAAGGCGTCGGAGTTCAAGGCCAGATGTCTCAGGCTCATGGATGAGGTGGCGGAGAGCGGCGGGGAGATCGTCATCACCAAGAACGGGCGGCCCGTCTCGCGGCTCGTGCCCTACCGGACGAGGCCGCGGAGCCTGTTCGGAATAGACAGGGACCGCTTCGAGATCGTCGGCGACATCGTCGAGCCCGTGAACGTGGAGTGGGAGGCCGAGTGCGCCCCGGATCGCGTGCTCGATCCGTGATCCTGCTCGACACCCACGTCCTGCTGTGGCTCCGATCGGGACACCGGCGGTTGGGCTCGGGTGCCCGGCAAGCGATCGAAGAGGCGTGGCAGGCGGGCGAACTCTGCGTCTCGGCGATCTCGTTCTGGGAAGTGGCGCAGTTGAAGGCCAAGGGGCGCATCCGGTTCCCCGAGGAGGTGGCGCAGTGGCGTCGCGAGCAGATCGAGCAGGGCCTCGTCGAGGTGGCCGTGGACGGCGAGATCGGCATCCGTGCGGCGAACCTGCCAAACCTCGTCGCCGACCCGGCCGACAGGCTGATCGTCGCCACGGCGCTCGGGGGGCACCCGCTGGTGACCGCGGACCGGCGCCTCATCGACTGGCCGGGACCGCTTCAGCGCATCGACGCCGCCGGCTGATCGCACGGAGTCGGATTCCCCACTCCGGAGGACAGGCTGCCCGGGCACGGTCCGGGGGCGGGTCTCGCTGCCGCGTAGGCGAATCATGGGGCGCTGGCGATCGACGGTTCTCGATGCTCCACCGTCCGTCAGTCGTGCATCTACGTACATGTAGATCTGTATATGAGCTCGTTGTCTATGTAGTAATCTGCTCAAACTGCCGGTCGATCCGGGAGGTGCGTGGCGGTGTTCCGGGTCGGAATCGCGTTGTCGAGGCCGTGCTCGGGACGGCGTGGTTTGCCGGTGCCGGGACCGGCGCGGCGTGTCGCGTTGGCGGTGCTGGTCGCGGCGTTGGCGGCGGGGTGTGTCTCGTCGGACGGTTCGGCGGGTTCGTTGGTTGTCGGCACCTCCGGTGGTGGCGAGGCGGGAGGGGTGCCGGCGGTCGAGGCGCCCGCGGAGGTCGTAGCAGCAGACGGGGCGTCCGCGGGGGACGCCCAGGATGGCGTCCCGGCGGCCGAGGCGCCCGTGGAGGTCGTGGCGGCGGGCGAGGCGTCGGGCGGGATGTTCGCGGTGTCGGCGGCAGGCGAGGTGCCGGCGGGGGAGATGGTGGCTGCCGCTGCATCCGGTGGCGACGGGGTGTTGATGTTGGTCTCGGCGGGGCTCGATTCGCTGTCGGTGCGCTGGGCGAAGTCGTTCGCGCCCGGGGCGGCGGGGTTCCGGTTGCGTTGGCGGGAGCGCCCCGTCGCTGAGGGGGAGGCTCTGGCGTGGCAGAGCGTGGAACTCCCAGCGTCGGCGCGGTCCTACAGGATCAGCGGGCTCACTGCGGGGACCCGCTACCGGTTGCGGCTGACGGCGTTGGACGCCGACGGCGACGAGGGGGATTTCGCGGTGGCGGGCTTCGAGACGCTGGCGCTGCCGGTGCGGAACCTCACCGGTGCCGTCGTCTCTCACGACGCGGTGCGTTTGAGTTGGGACGGTCCCGCCGGCTGGTCACCGGTCGGCTACGTGGTGCGGTGGCGCGTGCGCGGGCAGAACGAGTTCGTGGGGCGCTTGGAGTTGCCGCCGGGGCGGCGCAGCCAGATGATCGAGGGCCTCACCGGCGGCGCCAAGTACGTGTTCCGCCTCACGGCGCGCACCGCCGCGGGCTGGCAGAGCAAACCCGCCACCGTCGGCGTCGCCACCCCCGCCGCGCCCGACACCGACCTCGTCCTGGAACTCAGCGCGCCCGCCTACTGCATCGCGGACGAAGGCAGCCCGCGCGGCTCCCAGCGCATCGACCCCGACACCGAGCGCGTCGAGGACATCTACCGGCGCATCGACGTGGAGTCGGTGCCGCTGCAGTGGCGCATCAGCGGCGGCAAGGCCCCCTACACGCTCACCGTGCTGGGAACACGACACACCGGCGCCACCGGCACCACCGAGATCTCCTGCGCCAGAACGGGCCTCAACCTGGAGAACCTGCCCAGCCACGAAACCAGCGTCGTCGAAGCCGGACCCAAGACCCTCACCATCGAAGCAACCGACGCCACCGGCGACACCACCACCAAGACCACCACAATCGAAATCATCGAAAGCACCCACACCGCCAGCGACGCGCTCGAAGACGACTACCTCCAACCCGGCCACACCTACAGCTTCTACGGCCTGTTCATCGAAATCCCCGAAGGAACCCGCATCGCCTACACCGGCGCTATCGAAGCAGATGACCTCTACCACGTGTTCACCGAACCCCGCGAAGGCTCACGCTGGACCGAGTTCAGCATCGTCGCGCGGTCCGGCGAAGAAGCGCCCCCACCCTTCGGGCGCTTCGTGAATCTACGTAACGAACACGGCGGCAATAGACCTCACTACGGGGAGCCGCTCACCGACGCGGAGAACGCGTTCTGGGACCTGTTCCTCGCCAACATCCGCACCAGCCCATTCGCTGAAGGTGATCAACGGAACGAGTCTTCGGTCCCTTTAGCCCCTAGCCGCGGTCGCGTCGCACGGCAGGCGGGAGCCTCGGCAGTGGGCTTCCCCCCGTTGGGTTGACAGTGTTCGTCAGCCGGCCATTGACGGAAGTATGGATCTCTTTATGTATCTGCTGACTATTTGGTAATCTGCTCGGACTGTCCGTCAATCCGGGAGGTGCGTGGCGGTGTTCCGGGTCGGAATCGCGTTGTCGAGGCCGTGCTCGGGACGGCGTGGTTTGCCGGTGCCGGGACCGGCGCGGCGTGTTCTGTTCGTCGTGGGTCAGTTGGGGCTGGTTGCGGTGTTGGCGGCGGGGTGTGCGTCGTCGGACGGTTCGAGGGCTTCCTTGTTGGTTGATGCCCCGGCTGAGGGGCTCAGGGATGCTGTGCCGGTGAGCGACGCAGGGACGGGCGGCGCCCCGGGCGCGCTCGATGGGGAGTTGGTGTTGGTTGGCGCGGGCGTGGATTGGTTGTCGGTGCGCTGGGTCGAGGGGTTCGCGCCGGACGCGGCGGGCTTCCGGTTGCGTTGGCGCCAGGTGCCCGCCGGCGAGAACGGAGTGACGTGGTCGGGCGTGGATCTTGCTGCGGAGGTGCGCGAATACAGGATCAGTGGTTTGAAGCCGGGCGCGCGGTACCGGTTGCGGTTGAACGCTCTCGATGGCGACCTCGCGCCGGGCGCGTTGGTCGCGGCCACCTTCGAGACGCTGGCGCCGCCGGTTCGTGGTCTTGTCGCGCTGCCCACCCTGGACGGTCTGCGGGTGGGTTGGAACGCCCCGGAGGGGTGGGTGCCGGCTGGTTATGTGCTGCGCTGGCGTGTGCGCGGCGTCGAGGCGTTCGCCGGTGAGGTGTCGTTGCCTGCAGCGGCGCGGTCTCATGTGGTGTCGGGCCTGTCCGATGCGGTGGAGTACGTGTTCCGGGTGAACCCGTTGAGTTCCAGCGGCCGTGAGGGCGACCCGGCCAAGATCGGCGGCACAATCGCCGCAGGCGGGGTCCTGATGCTGACCGGCGCCGGCGTGGATTGGTTGTCGGTGCGCTGGGCCGAGGGGTTCGCGCCGGACGCGGCGGGCTTCCGGTTGCAGTGGCGGATCATCCCGGCGCCGGCGGGCGGGCCGTTGGTGTGGTCCAGCGTCGATTTGGACGCCGCGGCGCGCGAGCACACGATTGGGGGTTTGGCGGCGGCGACGCCGTACCGGCTGCGCCTCGGCGCCCTGGACGGCGCCGGCGCGACGGCAGCGGCGGTGGTGGGGCGTTTCGAGACGGCGCCGCCGCCGCCGACGTGCGCGGACGGCGCCGTCGGCGACACAGACGCCGATGAGGCGTTGTTGGTGGAGTGCAACGTGCAGGTCGGGTTGGTGGCGGCGCTCATCGGCGACGGGGAGGCGACGTTGAACTGGGACCCGACGACGGACATTGCCGACTGGGACGGCGTGACGGTGGAGGGGACGCCGCGGCGGGTCGTGAAGCTGGACCTGGCGCACAAAGGGTTGGCGGGCGAGTTGCCGGCGCGGCTGGTGAATCTGGAGGAGCTGCGGGAGTTGCGCGTCAACGACAACAGCCTGGGGGGGCGCATCCCCTCGGAGTTGGGGTTGTTGCGCAAGCTCACCCATCTCTACGTGGCCGGCAACAACTTCACGGGCTGCTACCCGCCGCACTGGGACGACGTGGCGAACAACGACCTCGCCGCCCTGGGCCTGCGGTCGTGCGCCATCCCCTACAACTTGCGCTCCACTACTGCTGTCACCGCGGCGGGCAGCTACGGGCTCTTGTCCGATGCCGATGACCCCACGAGCCTCTTCGAACCCGAGCACACCACAGGCGAAGCACAAGGCGTGTTGGTGTACGACACCGACGCGAATGGCGCATCACTATCGGCGTTCTACGACACCATCCGCCCCGGCGATGTCTTCGACATCGCACAAGGAACACGAGGCGTGGGATGCTACCGACGCTTCGCGGTGACCGAAGTGGTGCCCGAACCTGCAGGCGCGCCCAACCGGACGCTGTTCAAGACCGACTATCGCGGCAGCGAAGTTTGGGCCTGCGATCACTCGAATCCCTACAACACGCCCCACCCAGTCGAGTTTTATTGGCACCCAGTGCCATGGGTCTGGGGATCCAACGAAATCAGAGAATACGTTGAGGAACCAGTCACCGGGCCCGGCCGCTACTGGATGGGCTCCGATGTGACGATCCAGATTCCCGATGGCGTGACCCTCGAGATCGACGGATCATCGTATGTCCATGGAACGTGGTATCTGGTGCTGCGGGACATCGCGTCGGGCGCTCGGCTTGGCTTCAACCTTGACACCGGGAGAGACGTCGGACAGGAGATACCTGACGGGCTGTCCGAGACCGAGAAGGCGGCGATCAAAGCCCTCCTCGACCAACTCGAGGCCTCCATCGAAACCCCAAACCAAAGCAACTGATGCGGCTCCGCCTGATACCGCTATTCGTTGTTGGTGTGCTGCTTTCGGGGGTCATCTGGGGCGCGGCAAGCATCATCTGGAGTTCAGAAACCTCCGCCGACCATGCCAGACCGGACACCCACCTGATTCCGAGGACGGTGGGTGGGGAACGAATCTTCCCGATTCCCCGCAACGTTGTTATCGGCAATCCTATACCCGTTTGCAGTAAGGACTATCCAACGGCGACACAAGCGGCCATTAGTTGGTGGAATGGTGACGACGGTGTCGGGGTGGAGGTGTTCAAATGGGCCGATGCTGCGCCGGGAGAGGACTGGAGAACCAACTGTCCCGTCAATGACGAGGAGAGTAATCGACATTTGGGCGTAGGTGGAGTATTGGTCTACAACTGGGGTAACCACAGCAGCAGCCTAAGAGGAAGCTTACCGGACTGCTGGACTTCCCCGGGCAAGCCACCCCCTTTAGGCTGCTGGTCGATGGAAGAGTCGGATCCGGACGATCATGTGGATGTCGACTGGAATACGTGGTTTGGCCGGATGTTGATTCGGATGAATCCGACCGAGTTTCCGGATGATTGGGATCCTGCGGATCCTACCTTGTCGAGCGATTGTGACAGCTCTGCCGCATCCGGGACCGATGGATTCAAGTGTTATCGGCTGGTGAGTATCTTGGCCCACGAGTTGGGACATGCTCTATCGCTTGTCGATCGGTACACGGTGGTGCCGGGACCGCCTAGAAGTATTACGTGTGAAGACAGTAGTGGCACTGACATCGTGTCGATTATGTGTAACTTCGATCATCGGCGTGCGCTGGACTATGACGGTCTAAAGCCAGAGGACAAGGCCCATTATCGGGCTGTGTATGTTCCGGGCTCTGTCGTCGGCGTGACGGCGTCGAATATCACGTCGGATGGCTTCGTGATCGCGTGGGACGCCGAGAATGTGCACGTGGAGCGGGGTGTGGCTGTCCTCTGGCGGCCTCGCGCGGATTCCGGGAATATGGGGGATTTGCAGGCCTGTCGGGATCCTGTTGGTGTTTGGTATCGGGCGCGCCTGGTGGGAACGCCGCGGATGGTCAGTCCGCTTTCTTCGACGCCGGTTGGTTATGACGGCGGGACGGGTTCGGTGACGGTCGACTTTGGGACGTCGGGGGGTGTGGATCGCGAGTACGCGGTGGTTGCGAGTACTGCTGGTGTCGCGGCGAACGCGACCGCTCCGGCTCTGGAAGCGTGGCGGGATGTCGATGGCGACGGGATGGTCGATGACGACACAATCCAGTTGTGCTCGCATGACCCGGCTCTCGGCGCGCCCGGCCAGCGCCTCGGTGTTGACGGCTACGCCTACGCCTACGGTCCTTACTCTCGCGCCGGAACCTTGGTCGGCGATGACAGTTTCGTCTCTGTGCGGACCCGGCCGATCGTCGCGATCTCCGCTGATCGGTCGACGGTCACCGAAGGCGACGAAGCGGCTTTCACGCTGACACGTGTCGCGGCGGCAGATGCCGGCCCGTCGATGGCGGCGTTGACGGTTCGTTTGAGCGTTTCGGAGACCGGCACGGTGATCGCGGGAACGGCGCCGGTGTCGGTCACGATCCCCGACGGCGCCACGGAGGTGTCCTTCACGGTGCCGACGGTGGATGACACCGTCAACGAGGACAACAGCGACATCACCGTCCGGATCAACAGCTCGACCCGCTACAGCGTGTTTGTCCGCGAGGCGACGGTGACGGTGACCGATGATGATCTGCCGTTGGTTGCTGTCGCGGCGGGTGGGTCGGCGGTCACCGAGGGTGATTCGGCGTTCTTCGCGGTGAGTCGGGTCGGTTCGACGTCTTCGGCGTTGACCGTGGATTTGGTTGTTTCGGAATCCGGTGGTGATCGGGTTGCGTCGACCGAGGAGGGTTCGAGGTCGGTGACGATCCCTGCCGGCGACAGCAGCGTTTCGTTCAGCGTCGCGACGGTGGACGACAGCGACGTCGAGGGCGACAGCACCATCACCGTCAGCGTCACCGACGGGACCGATTACGGCGTCGTTTCGCCGGGTTCGGCGAGTGTGACCGTGAACGAGGACGACACGCCGCCGCCGAGAGTCTCGGTTCGGCCGCGATCGAGGTTGCCGATGACCGAGGGCGCTTCGCTGGTCTTTGAGGTTGCTCGTGGCTATCGCGATCCTGTGACGGCGCCGGTGACGGTCAATCTGCGGGTCAGCGAGACCGGCAACGTGCTCGCTTCGAGCGACGTGGGGTCGAGGTCGGTGACGATCGCTGCGGGCGACAGGGCTGTGACGTTCTCGGTGTCCACGGTGGATGACAGCGTCGCCGAGGATGAGAGTGTGGTGACTGTCGAGGTGGTCAGTGGGACGGGCTACTCGTTTTATCCGTGGTCAGGTGCGAGCGTTGCGGTGTACGACAACGACGACACGCCGCCGACGGTCGCCATCCGGGCGGTGGAGTCGCAGTCGCCGATACTCGAGGGTTTCGGAATCCCGGAGTTCACGGTCATCCACACGGGCGCCGCGACGTCGCCGGTCACCGTCGAGTTGCTCGTTACGGAGACCGGCGACATGATCTCGGCGAAGCCGTCGACGTCGTTCACGATCCCCGCGGGCGCCAACAGCGCCACATTCCAGGTGGGCATTTCGGACGATTTCGACGTTGAGTGGTCCAGTATTGTCACGGTGGCTGTCGACAGCGGGACGGGCTATAGCGTCGGCTCGCCCGGTTCCGCGTCTGTCATCGTCTTGGACACTGACGTGCCCCGCATCCATGTTCGTCCGGTTGGGTCGCCGATCATCGAGGGCACAAACGCCAGTTTCACGGTCAGCCAGGCATTCGGCCCCTCGAGACTGCCAACGACCGTGGAACTGCGTGTCACAGAGACCGGTGACACGATCTCATCGACACGACTGGCGTCGGTGACCATCCCCGCCGGCGAAAACAGCGCTAACTTGGTGGTGCCGACCATCGACGATGGTGACGCGGAGATCGACAGTGTTGTCACCGTGGTTATCGTCAGCGTGGACGGCGACCTATCCGCGGTCCACCCGTCTGGTTTCGGTGCGTCGGCGAGTGTCACCGTCCACGACAATGAGAACACCGCACCGAGGGTCACCGTTTCGTCGACGAACGTCACGCGCCGCGAGGGCCAACCGGTGGGATTCACAGTCAGCCGCGGCGGCGCCACGTCCTCGGCGCTGATAGTGGCGTTGAGTGTCACCGAGACCGGCGACGTGATCTCGCCGCCGCCTCCGGTGTCGGTCACGATCCCCGCCGGTGAGACCAGCGTCAACTTCGAGGTGGCTACCGACGATGACGGCGTCGACGAGGACGACAGCGTCATCACGGCTCGGGTCGTCGGCGATGCCGGCTACGCGATCGGTATACCCGGCTCTGCCAGCATCCCGGTCTACGACAACGACAGCAGCGCGTTGCCCGAGGTCAGAATCCTGCAAGGAACGTGGGACATGTTCGAGGGCGGCACCGCCGGCTTCCTTGTCGATCGCTACGGTCCGCAGGGCTCGCCGCTGACCGTGGTATTGCGCGTCACCGAGACGGGCGACATGCTCTCGGCGGGGGCGCCGACATCGGTCACGATCCCCGCGCTCGAGGCCAGAGTCCTATTCGAGGTACGCACCGTCGACGACGCTGTGGAGGAGGACGACAGCACTATCACGGTCCGCGTCGCTGGCGGTTCCGGCTACACGATCGGCACGCCGGGCTCGGCGCGGGTGCCGGTCTACGACAATGACGAAGCGCCCACGATCTCCATCCGGCCGGACTTCGGGTCCTCCGAGGCCCGCCCGGCCCGATTCATCGTCAGCCGCGCCGGTTCGGCGGCGTCGGAGTTGACCGTCGAGGTGAGCGTCACCGAGACCGGCGACATGATCGACCCCGACGACGAAGGTTCGACGTCGGTCACGATCCCCGCTGGGGCGACGAGCGTTGCCCTCGAGGTGCCCGTCGATGACGACGAGGTCGACGAGGACGACAGCATCGTCACGGCCACAATCAGCTCCGGCACCGGCTACGGGATCGGCGCGCCCGACGCCGCGAGCGTCACCGTCTACGACAATGACGACCCGCCCACGGTCACGATCCGGTCGACTCGGGGAGCGTACGAGGGCGGCTTTGTCCGGTTCATCATCAGCCGCAGCCGCCCCTGGAGTTCTTACTTGGTTGTCGACCTGAGTGTCACAGAGACCGGTGACATGATCGATCCCGACGACGAGGGCCCCGCGTCCATCACGATCTACTCCGGAGAGAGCGCGACGCTATATGTGGCAACCGTCGATGACACCGTCGTCGAGGACGACAGCACCGTCACAGCCACCATCACGACCAGCACCCGCTACACGACCGGCACGCCCGGCTCGGCAAGTGTCACCGTCTACGACCAGGACGGCACTCCCATGGACACCATCCTGCCAGCAGCGTACCGAGTGACCGAGGGAACGGCCGCCCGATTGACCGTCTACCGCAGCGGCCCCACGACATCACCGCTGACCATTGAACTAACCGTCGCCGAGAGCGGCGAAATGATCGACCCGAGTCACGAGGGGCCAACGTCGTTCACGATCCCCGCCGGCGAAGTCAGCGCAACGTTTGAGGTCCCGACGGTCGACGACGCAACCGACGAGGTCGACAGCATCCTTACGGTCACCATCAGCCAGGACGGTGGCCACACGTTCGGCGCGGTCACCTCCGCGCAACTCATCGTCATCGACAACGATCTGCCCGAACTGACTATCCAGCCGGGAACGTCACCGGTCACCGAGGGAGCCTTCGCCAGCTTCACCGTCCACCGCACCGGCCTCACAACCTTCGGAATGGCCGTCGACGTGCGCGTCAGCGAGACCGGCGACATGGTCCATGTCGACGACGAAGGATTCAGGTCGGTCACTTTCCGCGCCCGCGAAACCAGCGTCACCTTCGAGGTGGCCACCGTCGACGACACGCTCGCAGAGGACGACAGCACCATCACCGCCACCATCACCGCCGACACCGATTACGCGATAGGTACATCAGGCGCCGCGACCGTCACCGTCAACGACAACGACCCACCCACGATCACCGTCCAGGCGGGTGCGTCACCGGTCGCCGAAGGAGACACGGCCAGTTTCACGATCGATCGCACCGGCCCCACAACCGCGCCACAAACTGTCGAGTTGGCGGTCACCGAGACTGGCGACATGATCGACCCGAGCAATACACCGCCGACATCGATCACCATCCTCGCCGGCCAGACAAGCGTCACTTTCGACGTAGCTACCGTCGACGACACCGCGGTCGAGGAGGCCAGCACCATCACCGCCACCATCGTCGCCGGAACCGACTACGAGATCGGCACATCAGGCTCTGCGACGGTCACTGCCAACGACGACGACCCGCCCGTCGTTACCATCCAGGCGGGCACGTCACCGGTCACCGAGGGCGACACGGCGAGCTTCACCGTCACCCGTACCGGGCCCACATCAGCCGCGCTGACCGTCGACGTGAGTGTTGGCGAGACCGGCGACATGGTCGAGCCCGACGACGTGGGGTCCACCTCGGTCACGATTCTCGTCGGCGAGACCAGTGCCACCTTCGAGGTGGCGACCGTCGACGACACCGCCGACGAGGACGACAGCACCATCACCGCCACTATCACCACCGGAACCGATTACGCGATCGGCACACCCGGCTCGGCGACCGTCACCGCCAACGACGACGACCCGTAGCGATACCGGCCTCCGGCGCGCACGTTCGGGGTATTGTCCGGCGATCTTGCAGGGCGTGGGCGAGGAGGGTGTGTGAGCGAGCCGCCGGGTTGCCCGGTCGTCCGTCTCGACCATCACGCCCCGGACTTCGCCGATGGGCTGTGGGACATCTATGAGGGGTTGCGCGCGGCGCGGGTGGCCTACTCGGAGACCTACGGTGGGTTCTACGTGCTGTCCAGGTACGAGGACGTGTACGCCGCGGCCCGCGATGACGAGACGTTCTCCTCGGACCGCGAGGTGGTGCTGCCCGCCACCGGCGTGGGGCGCCTGATCCCCCTCAACGCCGACCCGCCCGACCTGCAGCGCTACCGGTCGGCGCTGTTCCCGTACTTCACCCAGCGCGCCGCCGAGGCCATGGCACCGGAGATCAGGCGCTTCACGACGACGACGATCGACGCATTCATCGAGGCGGGGTGCTGCGATCTGATCACCGACCTGGCCGCCCCGGTGCCGGCCATGACCACGCTGGAGCTCATGGGCCTGCCGCCGGAGGACTGGGCGATCCTGGCCGAGCCGTTGCACGATCTCATCGCCTACCCCACCAGCGACCCGCGCCACGAGACCGCCCGCGCGGGCGTCTGGGCCATCCGCGAGCGCTTCGCCGCCGAGGTGGCCGAGCGGGCCGCCTGGCCTCGCGACGACATGATCACGCACCTGCTGGGCCTCGAGGGTGAGGGCACCCTGAGCCGCGACGAGGTCGTGGACCTGCTGATGATGGTCACCATCGGGGGGTTCGACACGACGATGGCCGCCATCGGCAGCGCCCTGCTCTATCTGGAGCAGCACCCCGGCGATCGCCGCCGACTCGCGACGGATGCGAGCCTGCTGCCCGCCGCCGTGGACGAGTTCCTGCGATTCGAGGCCCCGGTCCAGGGGTTCGCGCGCACGGTCACCCGGGACATCGAGATCGGCGGCTGCCCGATCGCCGCCGGCGAGACGGTGTTCCTGCTCTGGGGCGCGGCCAACCGCGACCACGAGGCGTTCGACCGACCCGGCGACATGGTCCTGGAACGCCACCCGAACCGCCATCTGACTTTCGGCGTCGGCGGTCACCGCTGCCTCGGCTCCCACCTTGCACGAGTCGAGATGCGAGTCGTTCTCGCCGAAGCCCTGCAGCGACTCGGTGACTACTCGATCGTCCACGCGGAGGTTCGCTGGCCCCAGAGCGTCGGCATCCTCTACGGCCGCTCCCACATTCCCGCCACCTTCACCCCTTCCCGCCCGTCGTCCTGAGGCCGGTCGGCCTCGGGTTCGATTCTCACGACGCGGCTACAGTGTGGCGGTTGGCCGAGGTCGGGTCTCCGACCTCGCTTATCCGTCGCAAACTCGCACGAGGGGAAGAACAATGAGACGACACCTGACCCTGGTACTGGCGCTGCTGGCAGTGTTCAGCCTGATCGCAGCCGCCTGTGCGGAAGACGAGGACGACACCACTACGGCGCCGCCTCCACCGCCGCCGGCTGCGGAACCGGAGGCGCCGCCTCCGCCGCCACCCGCCGACGAGCCACCGCCGCCGCCACCGGCGGACGAGCCGCCGCCACCTCCGCCACCCGCGGACGACATGGCCGATGACATGGGCGAGGACACGCCCGGGACGCGGGCCATCGCCGGCATCAAGGCGCTGAACCTGCCGCCGGACACCACGATCACGGTGTTCACCGAGGACCTGTCGATCCTGGGGCCGGAGGTCACCAAGGACGACTTCGAGGCCCAGTCCGGCATCAAGCTGGACATCCAGAAGTCGCCGTTCGGGGAGTACGCCTCCAAGATCCTCGCCGACGCGGCCACCCAGGCCGGCACTTTCGACGTGGTCCTCGTCGAGACCAACCGCCTCGGCGACCTCGACAACGCCGGCTACCTCGTCGACGTGACCGAGTGGGTGGAGAAGTACGACCCGGACATCGAGGACTTCATCTTCCCGATCAGCCACACCGCCTCGCAGTACAACGGGCGCTACGTGGGTCTGCCCACCGACGGCGACGTATTCATCTTCTACTACCGCAAGGACCTGCTGGAGGATCCCGCCGAGCAGGCGGCCTTCCAGGAGCAGTACGGCCGTGAGCTGACCGTGCCGGTGACCTACGACGAGTACATGGAGGTGCTGGAGTTCTTCACCCGTCCCGAGGAGAACCTGTACGGCGCCACCGAGTGGCGCATCACCCTCCTCAACTACTGGTGGTTCTGGCAGCGACTCTGGTCAGGCGGAGGCACCTACTTCCACGACGACATGTCGGCCGCCGTCAACAGCCCTGCGGGCGTGCAGGCGCTCGAGGACATGATCGCCATGGAAGCCGTGATGTCGCCCGACGCCCTGAGCTTCGGCTACGTGGAATCGGTGGAGGCCATGACCAGCGGCACCGCCTTCTCCAACATCACCTGGCCGGCGGCGGGCAAGAACGCCAACGACCCGGAGACGTCCACCACCGTCGGGAAGTGGGGCTATGCCACCGTGCCCGGTTACGTCGTGGACGGGCAGGTCAACCAGCGCTCCATGTCGGCGCCCGGCTACACGATCCTGGTGTCGAACTACGCCGACGTGAACAAGGAGGCCGCCTACCTCTACACGCAGTGGTTCACCAGCCCGGAGAACCTGATCAAGGCGAACCAGAACCTCGGTGGCAACACCGACGTGGTGCGCGCCTCCATCTTCGCCGACCCGTCGATGGCGGAGATCTTCCCGGGTGCGGACGAGTACCTGGACGCCCAGAAGGCGAACCTGGCCCAGGCCGTGCCCGACCCGGTGCTGCCCGGCTACGGCGAGTACGCCCAGGCGCTCGAGATCGAGCTCGGCAACGCCCTCACCGGCCAGAAGTCGCCCCAGGAGGCCCTGGACGACGCCGCCGAGGCGTGGGACGAGATCACCGACAGCTACGGGCGCGAGGAGCAACTGCAGGTCTGGCAGAACTTCCTGGCTTCGATCGCCGGCTAGGCCATCGAACCGGGACCCGCTGCTCCAGCGGCGCCGGCTGACGTAGCCGCACCCCCGGGCCCTGCGGGGCTCGGGGGTCGGCGCGCCCGGCGCCGCAGCCGGGCCCTGCGGCGGCCGCGCAGCCGCTGGCTCTTCGTGGCACCGGCGGTGCTGCTCCTGCTGGGGCTCACCGCCTACCCCTTCGGGTACGCCATCTACATCAGCCTGCACACCTGGAAGGTCACACGCCCGGCGCGACCCTTCATCGGCTTCGACAACTTCCGGGAGCTGCTCTTCGACGACGAGCGGTTCATCAACTCCATCGAGCAGACGCTGATCATCGCCTCCTCGGCGCTCGCGCTGGAGTTCCTGTTCGGCCTGGGCATGGCGCTGCTGTTCTGGACCGCCTACCAGCGGGTCCGCTGGGTGGCCACCGGGATCCTGGTCCCCATGATGATCGCCCCGGTGGTGGTGGGATTCACCGCCCGCATGGCGTTCAACAACAGCTTCGGGTTCCTGAACCAGATCCTCAGCCTGCTGTGGCCGGGCGACGTGAATACCCAATGGCTGAGCGACCCGACGCTGGCGCCCGTCGTGATCATCCTCGCCGACACCTGGCAGTGGGGTCCGTTCATGTTCCTGATCCTGCTGGCCGGGCTGTTGGCCACTGAGGGCGACCAACTGGAGGCGGCGGTGGTGGACGGCGCCAAGGGGTTCCGGCTCTTCTGGCACGTGGTGCTGCCGTCGATCAAGCCGATCCTCCTGATCGCCCTGGTGCTGCGCGGTCTGGACCTGCTGCGGACCTTCGACCTCGTGGCGCTGGCGACACGCGGCGGACCGGGCATCAGCTCCGAGACGATCACGTATTACATCTACAACCTCTCCTTCAAGTTCTTCGACCTCGGTATGGGCGCGGCGGCCGCCCTGTTGATGCTCGGCGGTCTCAGCATCGTGGTGTTCTTCGCCGTGCGCTCGGTCGTGAGGGCCGCCCGGTGAGCCGGGTCCGCACCCGCCGCTCGCCGTTGCGCCGCGCCGGCACCAACGCCGGCCTCACCGCCGCGCTGCTGCTGGCGCTGCTGCTGGCACTGCTGCCGATCGTGTGGGTGGTGCTCACGTCGTTCAAGCCGGAGATGCAGTGGGTCTCCGACCCGCCGGTCTGGATTCCCGGCGACTGGACCGCGGAGAGCTACACCCAGATGTGGACCGACGACGACGGCGCCGGCGCACTGTGGAACAGCCTCATCATCGTGGGCATCGCCACGGTGGCGGCGATGACGATCGGATCGCTGGCCGCCTACAGCTTCTCGCGGTTCCGCACGGGTGGGCGCCACATCGTGACGTGGATCCTGTCGATCAAGTTCCTGCCGCCGGTGGTGTTCGCCGTGCCGCTGCTGATCATGTTCACCGACGTCGGGCTGTACGACTCGTACCGGGGCCTGATACTGCTGTACACCGCCTTCCAGTTGCCGTTCGTGGTGTGGTTGATGAAGGGGTTCTTCGACGAGATCCCCCTGGAGATCGAGGAGTCGGCGCGCGTCGACGGCTGCTCGTGGTTCTCGATCTTCACGCGCTTCGCGCTGCCGCTGAGCGCGCCCGGGCTGGCCGCCACCACGCTGTTGACCTTCATCTTCGGTTGGAGCGAGTACTTCATCCCGCTGGTGTTCGCCAGCCACGAGCACTTCACGGTGCCGGTGCAGCTCTCGGCCTACTTCAGCGAGGCCGTGGGTCTGGAGTGGGGACCGCAGGCCGCCCTGAGCGTCGTGGGGATACTGCCGGTGGTGCTGCTGGCCCTGTTGATCCAGAAATACCTGATCCGTGGTATGACCTTCGGCGCGGTGAAGGGCTAGCGGGCGGCGGCGGAAGAGCACCGGAGACGGGAGGCGGGCACCGATGGCGATCCAGGTGAAGCAGGAGTTCCCCCACTGCGAGCGGTGCGGGATCATGATCCACGACCGGCAGCGGCGTATCGAGGCCGACGGCGGCGGGCGCGAGCCGCTGGTCTACTGCTCGGAGCTCTGCCGTGACGAGTACGTCGAGATGCACGGCCTGGCCGACCGGGGTACCTGGGTGACCGGCGCCGGCGCCGGCATCGGGCGGAGGAGGTGAGGCGAGCCGTGGCTGTTCGCATGGGAATCGACATCGGCGGGACGTTCACCGACCTGGCGCTGTTCGACGAGGAGTCCGGTCACGTACGGGTCACCAAGGCGGCCAGCACCCCGGGAGAACCCCACCGGGCCGTCAACGACGTCATCGGCCGAGCCGGGATCGACAACAGCACGATCCGCGACCTGGTGCACGGCACCACCGTGGCGACCAACGCGCTGCTGGAGCGCAAGCACCAACTGCCGGGATTGATCACCACGCGGGGCTTCAGCGACATGGTGTTCATCCAGCGCATGAACCGCAAGCACCACTACGACCTGCAGTGGGACAAGCCGATCCCGTTCGTGGAACGGCGGCACTGCCTCGAGGTGGACGAGCGCAGCAACTACAAGGGCGAGATCATCGAGCCCCTCGACGAGGAGGGCGCGCGGGTGGCGGCCCGCCGGTTGCGTGACGAGGGGCTCTCGGACATCGCCGTGTGCTTCCTGTTCTCGTACGTGAACCCCGCCAACGAGGTGCGCATGCGGGAGATCATCGCCGAGGAGCATCCGGGTGCACGGGTCTCGCTCAGCCACGAGGTGTACCCCCGCTGGCGGGAGTACGACCGGATGAGCACGACGCTCGCCGACGCCTTCCTGAAGACGCTCGTCGGCGAGTACATCGAGGACGTGGCCAGCGGCCTGGCGCCCATCGGTGTGGATGCCAACTTCCTGATGATGAAGTCCAACGGCGGCTTGGTGGACCACAGGGCGGCGTCGGCCAAGCCGGTGGACCTGCTGGTGTCGGGGCCGGTGGGCGGCGTGCTGAGCGCCCTGTACTTCGGGAGCCTCGTGGGGCGGGAGAACCTCATCTCGATGGACATGGGCGGCACCAGCTTCGACGTGAGCCTCATCGAGGGAGGCGAGGCCAACCGCACCGCCGAGTTCGAGATCGAATGGGGGCTGCCGGTGTACGCGCCGATGGTGGACGTGCGCACCATCGGGGCCGGCGGCGGCTCGGTGGCCTGGATCGACAAGGGCGGGCTGCTGCGGGTGGGGCCGCGCTCGGCGGGCGCCAACCCCGGACCGGCCTGCTACCGGCGCGGCGGCACCGAGGCAACCGTCACCGACGCCAACGTGGCGCTGGGACGCATCAACCCCGACAGCTTCTTCGGCGGCGAGATGCAACTGGACGCCGAGGCGGCGCGCGCCGCCCTCGGACGGCTGGGCGACGAATTGGACATGACGCCGGAGGAGGTGGCCACGGCGGTCGTGGAACTCGTGGACTTCAACATGGTCAACGCCATCCGGCTGGTGTCCATCGATCGGGGCCTTGACCCGCGGGACTTCACGCTCGTCTCCTTCGGGGGCGCCTGCTCGCTGCACGCCAACGCCCTGGCCCGGATCATCGGGGCGCGCGACGTGCTGGTGCCGGTCTACCAGGGTGTGTTCTCGGCCTTCGGCCTGATGACAGCCGACATGCGGGTGGACGAGTCGGTCACGACGAGCTTCCGCTCGGACCTCGTGGATTTCGACCGCGCCACCGAGTTGGTGCGGCGCCTTCGCGACACCGCGCTGCAGCGGATCGCCAGGGAGGGCTACGCGGGCACGCCGGTGCTGGAGCCGACGGTGGAGATGCGTTACAGCGGCCAGAACTACGGCACCTCGGTCGTGCTCTCCCTGACCGACTGGACCTTCGGCCCGGAGAACCTCGCCGAGACCATCGAACGGTTCGAGTCCGAGCACCGCCGGCTGTACGGATACGACATCCCCGGCGAGATCGTGGAGCTGGTGCTGTTCACCATGACCGCCGTCGGGGTGAACGAGGACCCGGGCCTGGCGCCGCTGCCACCCGGCGGGTCCGCTGCGCCCGTCGACGAGCGGCCGGTCTATTTCAGCGAGGGCGGCTGGGTGCCGACGAGGATCTACCGCCGCGAGCAGTTGCCGCCGGGCGCCGAGTTGGTCGGCCCCGCGGTCGTCGAGGAGGCCATGTCCACCACCCTCGTGCACCCGGGCGAGCGGGTGGACGTCGACGACTACGGCAACCTGCTGATCCACGTGGCGCCGACCTGAGCCCCCACCACCGAGACATCCCGAACGATCACAACGAAACGAGACGACCAAGGAGCCAACCGTGACACAGACGCTTCCCGCTCCCGAGACGACTGTCCCGGCAATCGACGAGGTGGACCAGATCACCCTGCAGGTGGCCAACAACTTCCTCGTCACGACCGCGCGCGAGATGGGCATCGCCATGCGCAACACGGCCTACTCACCGCTGTTCAACGAGGGCCTGGACTTCTCCTGCGCCATCTTCGACGCCGGCGGCGAGATGATCGCGCAGGCCGAGTTCTGCCCTGCGCAACTCGGCGCCATCCTCTTCGTCGTCGAGTGGACGATCAACGAGGTCGGTACCGAGAACTTCAACCCCGAGGACGTGATCTTCCACAACGACCCGTTCCGGGGCGGCTGCCACCTGCCCGAGTACTGCGTGATCAAGCCGGTCTTCTACGACGATGAACTGGTTGCCTTCGTGTCCTGCATCGGGCACATGACCGAGGTGGGCGGCAAGGTGCCCGGCGGCTTCGCCGGCGACGCCACCGAGGTCTTCCAGGAGGGGCTGCGCATCCCGCCGCTGAAGATCGTGGACCGGGGCGAGGACGTGGAGGCCATCTGGAACATCATCATGGCCAACGTCCGCACGCCGCGGATGTCCTACGGCGACCTGAAGTCGATGATCGGCTCGCTCTACGTGGGGGAGCGGCGCGTGCTGGAGCTCGTCGACAAGCACGGTCCCGAGCGGTTCGGGGTGCTCGGCAAGGCCATCAAGGACTACTCCGAGCGCCGCATGCGCGCCGAGATCTCCGAGATGCCCGACGGCGTCTACGAATTCTCCGACATCGTCATCGACAACGACGGCGTGACCGAGGAGTCCTCACTGCTTCAGGTGCGGGTCACCATCGACGGTGACAGCATGACCGTGGACTACACCGGCAGCGGCGAGCAGCGGCTGGGACCGGTGAACTGCACCTACGGCGTCACCGCGTCGGCCACCTACAACGCCCTGCTGCACCTCACCGACCACTCGATCCCGTCCAACCACGGGTGCTTCCGGCCGGTGCGCATCATCGCCCCCTACGGGACGATCGTGAACGTGGCCTATCCGGGCGCCAGCGTGGGCGGCAACTCCGAGATCCACCCGCACCTGGTGATGGCCATCTACGGGGCGCTGGCAGACGCCCTGCCCGAGCGGGTCTCGGCGCACGACGGCGGCACCTCGGCACTGGTCGGCATCGGCGGCCACCACCCCGACACGGGCGAGATCTTCGCCAACCTCACCAACGAGGGCTGCGGCTGGGGCGGCCGCGCCACCAAGGACGGCAACAATGCGTGCTGCATCCCCAACGGAAACTGCGCCCTGCAGCCCGTGGAGATCCTGGAGACCCGCTACCCGATCCTGCACGAGGCGCTCGCCATCAACGAGGGCTCGGCGGGCGCCGGCCGCAACCGCGGCGGCTTCGGCTACTACCGCCAGTTCCGGGTGCTCGGCGACTACCTGCGGGTCTCGTGCTTCATCGAGAAGGAGAAGACCCGCCCGTGGGGCCTCTTCGACGGTGAGTCCGGAAAGACCGCGGCCATGCTGGTGCAGCGCAGCAGCGACGAGGACTGGACCACGTTCACCGAGGCGTTCGGCGTGGCCTGCAACGGCAAGTTCTCCGACGTGCGCCTGCAGGCGGGCGACCGGATCCGCACCGTGACCTCCGGAGGCGGCGGTTACGGCGACCCGCTGGACCGGGACACGGACCGCGTGGCCGAAGACGTTCGCCAGGGGTTCATCAGTCCGGCCATGGCGGCCGAGGAGTACGGCGTGGTCTGTGCCGACGACGGCGTGGTGGACGAGGCGGCGACCGCGGCACGCCGGGCGGAGTTGCGAGCCGGGTCGTGAGCGGCGGCCGGTTCGGCGACGTTGCCCTGGTGACCGGGGCGGGCAGGGGCATCGGCCGGGCGATCGCCGAGGCAATGACAACCGCCGGGTACGCCGTCGGGGTTTGTGCCCGCTCGGAGGAAGTCGGCGAAGTAGCCGCCGGGCTGCGCGAGGCCGGAGCGGTCGCGGAGGCTTGGCGAGTGGATGTGACCGACTCCCCGGGACTGCGGCGCTTCGTCGACGGAGCGGCCGAGCGGTTCGGTCGCATCGACGTGCTCGTGAACAACGCCGGCATGAATCGTGCCGGCTACATCAGCGACGTCTATGCGAACGAGGTGGATGCCATGTTCGCCGTCAACGTGCGGGCCCCGCTGGTGGCGATGCAGGCCGTCGCGCCGCACATGGCCGCCGCGGGCGGCGGGCGCATCGTCAACATCGCCTCCTGGGTGGCGCGCTCACCGCGGCCCGGTTTCGTGGCCTATTCGGCGACCAAGGCCGCGCTCGTCGCGTTGACGCAGGGGGCTGCACTGGAGTTCGCCGACAGCGGGATCACCGTCAACGCGGTCTGCCCCGGCAACGTGCTCACCGACATCTGGGAGTCGTGCATCGCCGGCACGTCGCTCGAGGACGGGACCGACGTCGAGACGCTGTACGCCGAGAGCGTCGCCGCCCAGCCGATCAAGCGGGGCGTGACCGCCGGGGAGGTCGCCGAGGCTGTCCTGTTCCTGTGCAGCGATGCGGCGGCGAGCATCACCGGCGAGGCCCTGGCCGTGGCCAGCGGGCTCTGAGCGGGGAGGAGCACTCATGTCGAATGATCGACCCACAACGCTGATCGGGGTGACGTCCGGCTTCGGTCGGCTCAACTTCGACCCGGACACGGGAAGCGTCGAGGTGGAGGGGCTCGGCGCGCTGGACGTCGGGGTGTCGGTGAACGGGTCCCGGCTGGCTCACGTGCGCACCGAGACGCCGATCCAGAGCCCGCTGATGGGTCGCATCGTCCAGCACCTCGCCGGAGACGGTGTGACGGCGCGCCTCTGCTGGGACGCCCACACGACCGAGAACCTGCACGTCTACGCCGGCGTCCGTGCCGAGGGCGCGCTCGAGATCCAGAACGTCGAGTTGCCCCGCGTCACTCTCGGGTCCGGTGACGGCGCCGCCGCGGTCGACCGGGCCGACGCCTCGGGGGTGCTGGTGGATAGCGCGGCGGTCCTCGGGGTCGCCGTCAAGAAGTACCCGTGGCTTGCCTCCTGGAACGACGTCGGCGCCTACGGCCACCGCACGCTCGCCGACGGTGTGCTGGCAGCCGACGCCGATGGCGGCGCGCTGGCGCTCAGGTTGGCGTTCCCCGTCGAGATGGCGGCGGGCCAGACCCTCGAGGCTGCCGTCTTCCTGCGGCGCGGGCCCGCCGACAGCGAGGAGTTCCGTGCCGCGCTGCGTCACGAGGTCCGCTACGACCACCGTGACGAGGTGCGGTACATCCCCGAGGGCGAGTTCGCCGAGCAGCGGGTCTGGGAGATCGAGGACCGCTGGCTGGGCCCGCCCATCACCGAGGGCGCCCTGCATCGTCCCTACGACCAGCTCATCACGCGGCCGCTCGGCTTGAACGTGCTGGCCCGGCGCCGTTTCACCTGGAGCAACGAGGACTTCTCGCTCTGGCGTCTCACCGGCAAGGAGCACTACCGCGACTCGGGAGTCAAGAAGGCGTTCGCCCTGATCGACACGCAGAACCGCCACGGCGGCTGGTACGAGGGGGTCGAATTCATGAACCTCCCGCCAGAGCATCACCACATGTACGACACCTACATCTCGGGCATGTTCCTACTCGATGCCTACGACGCCACCGGCTACGACGGTTTCCTGCAGGCGGCCGAGCGGGCCGTGGGTTTCTGGGTGTCGAACCCGCCGCCGGCCAACGGCCACGTGGAGGTCGCGGAGGGGGCTTGGTGGTACCGCTGGGGCGGCTACATCAACGAGTTCGGCTACACCGACGAGCGCTGCGTCCTGAACACGCACTCCGGCGCCACCGCCTTCCTGGCCATGTACGCCGAGCGGACCGGCGACCCCGATGCCCGCCGCGGCGCCGAGGCCGGCCTGGCGGCGATGCGCTGGGGACTGGAGCGGGGCATCCAGCGCGGCGACGGTCAGTTCCTCTACTGCCTCAGCCAGATCGACCCCACCCTGGAGCGCCCCGGCGACCCGCCGTACATCAGGCTCGACCTGGTGCCGCAGATCGAGGACGTGTACACGGTGGCGTCCAGCTACCGGCTGATGATGGCGCTGCGCAGCATCCCGGATCCGGTCATCACCGCCGCCATCGGCCGCGCCCTGGACTACTGGTGGGTGGGCCATCGAGCCGGGACCGTCTACACGTACCGGGCCTACTCGGCGATCGCCTTCGGCGTGGCTGCGGGCGAGATCGATCTGCGCTACGCCATGGCGCTGCCGGAGATCCTGCGCGACCGGGAGCAGTTCACGTCCATGCAGCGCGGTCTGTCCTCGTTCATCGCGCCGCACGGGTTGCCGATGCCCTACGTGCGGGCACGCGGGCGGCCCGGCAAGTTCGTCGAGCCGGTCTTCGTGCGCCGCCGCCACGGCGAGTGCCTGTTCGCGCTGGTCAACACCGAGCAGCCGATGCGCAACATCCCCATCGAGGTCGGCCTGCCGGCGGGCACCGCGCTGCGGGGCGCCTCACTCATCGATCCGGCGGGTGCCCCCATCACCGAGGTCCCCACTTCCTGGGCGCCCGGCGGCGAGCGGACCGCCATCGTGGGCGTGGAGGAACTGCAGGAGTTCGCCGTCACCGTCGTGCGCCTGGAACTCGACGAGCCCGATGGCTGACGGATCCACCGCAGGGCTCTCGGCGCCCGGGGGGACCGTGGTCGTCGCAGGAGCCTCCTTCCCGAGCCTCGAGGTCGAGCGGTCGTTCCTGGAGCCGCTGGGCTGCACCGTCGTGGACAAGCGCTTCGCCCCCGACCCCGAGGTGCTGGAGGTCTGCCGGGAAGCGGTGGCGGTGATGACCGACTACTTCGTCTGCGATGCGGCGCGCATCGCCACCTTCGAGCGCTGCAAGGTCATCTGCCAGTACGGCGCCGGCCTGAACCAGGTGGACGTGGCGGCCGCCACGGCCGCGGGCATCTACGTCACCCACACCCCCGACTACTGCAGCGAGGAGCTCGGCGACCACACGATGGCGCTGATCCTGGCCTCGATGCGGCGCATCGTGCGCTTCGACCGGAACATCCGGGCCGGACGCTGGGACTACAACGACGGCATGCCGATGCGCCGCCTGGCGGGCTGCACCCTCGGGCTCGTGGGCTTCGGCAGGGCGGCGCGGGCGGTGGCGGCGCGTGCCCAGGGGTTCGGCATGACGGTGATCGCGCACGATCCGCTCGTCGATGACGCTGCCTTCGCCGCAGCCGGCGTGGCGCGCGCCACCGAGCTCGCCGACCTGCTGGGGGCCGCCGAGGTTGTCAGCGTGCACGTCCCGCTGGTGCAGTCCACGCGTCACCTCATCGGCGCCGAGCAGTTGGCCCTGCTGAGCGACGGGGCCTTCCTCGTGAACACCTCTCGCGGCGGGGTCATCGACCAGCGGGCCCTGCAGGCCGAACTGGCCACCGGGCGACTCGGCGGGGTCGGCCTCGACGTCCTCGAGCAGGAGCCGCCGGCCGCCGACGAGCCTCTGCTGTCGTGCGACGACGCGGTGCTCACGCCGCACACCGCGTTCCTGTCGGTGGAGTCGCTGGAACTCGTGCAGTCCCGCGCCGGCTCGGAGGTGGCACGCGTGCTCACCGGGGAGGCACCGGTCTACGGCGTCAACGTGGCGGGCGTGCGGGACGGCAGGACCGGCGACGGAGCGGCAGGCCCCGGCGATGTGGCTCTATTCTGGCGAGAGAACTGAACTGGAGAACGGGAATGGGCGCGATAACTCTCGACAACTGCACGAAGGTGTATCCCAACGGGGTCCGCGCTGTGGACGACCTGTCGTTGCAGATCAACGACGGCGAGTTCATGGTGCTCGTCGGCCCGTCCGGCTGCGGCAAGTCCACGATGCTGCGCATGATCGCCGGGCTGGAGGAGGTCACCGAGGGGACGATCACCATCGGCGACCGGGACGTGACCGACCTGGCGCCGCCCGAGCGGGACATCGCCATGGTGTTCCAGAACTACGCCCTCTACCCGCACATGTCGGTGCGGGAGAACCTCGGCTTCGGCCTGCGGATGCGCAAGGTCTCCAAGACCGAGCGCGCCGAGCAGGTGAACGCTGTGGCCCGCACGCTCGGCCTCGGCGAGTTGCTGGACCGCAAGCCGGCGGCGCTGTCGGGCGGGCAGCGCCAGCGGGTGGCGATGGGCCGGGCCATGGTCCGCGAGCCGGCGGCGTTCCTGATGGACGAACCGCTGTCGAACCTCGACGCCAAGCTGCGCGTGGCGATGCGCTCGGAGTTGGTGCGCCTGCACGGCCGGTTGCAGACCACGTCGCTGTTCGTGACCCACGACCAGACCGAGGCGATGACCCTCGGCCAGCGGGTGGCGGTGCTGCGCGACGGGGTGCTGCAGCAGTGCGACACCCCCCAGCAGCTCTTCAGCAACCCCGTGAACCTGTTCGTCGGGGCCTTCATCGGCTCGCCGAGCATGAACTTCGTGGAGGCCGCCGTCGGCGGTGACAGCGTCGTGTTCCCCGGCCTGCAGATGCCTCTGCCCGCCGACTCGCCGTTGCGCGGCCAGGAACGGTCGGTGATCGCCGGCATCCGGCCCACAGACTTCGCCCACAGCGACGATGCCCCCGCCGATCTGCCCCGCATGCGGATCACGCCGTCGGTGGTGGAGGAGTTGGGCGCGGAGACCTACCTCGTGTTCACCATCGATGCGCCGCGAGTCGACACCGAGGCGACGCGGGCGGCAGCGGACGCCGAGCGCACCGACGAGATGACGCTGCTGGCCGACGAGGAGGGAGCGGTCTTCACCGCCCGCATCGACCCGCGCCGTTCAACCCGCCCGGGAACCGCCATGGAGTTGGCCGTCGACAGCGAGCGGGTCCACTTCTTCGACCCCGACACGGGCGAATCCCTCAGCACCGCCTCCTAGAGCCCGCCTAGCGCAGGCCACCGAAGAACGCTCGGAGATCCTCGAGGAACAGTTCGGGCTGCTCGAAGGCGGCGAAGTGACCGCCGTGGGGCATCACGGTCCAGTGCCGGAGATCGTCGAAGAACGGCTCGCACCAGGAGCGCACCGGCGGGACGATCTCCTTCGGGAACTTCGCCACGCCGGTGGGGACCGTGATCGGTGCGATCCTGCCCGTCGGTCGAGGCGCCGACGGCCGGAACGTCTCCCAGTACAGGCGCGCCGATGAGGTCGCGGCGGCGTTCAGCCAGTAGAGCATCACGTTGTCGAGCAACTCGTCGCGACCCAGCGCGTTCTCCGGATGTCCGTCGCAGTCCGTCCACGCCCAGAACTTCTCGAGGATCCAGGCTGCCTGGCCTGCCGGCGAATCGGTCAGCCCGTAGCCGAGCGTCTGTGGCCGCGTCGAGTGCTGGCGGTTGTAGGCCGATCCCCATGCAATGAAGTCCCTGAGCGCGGCCGCGGCGTCCCGCTCCTCGTCGGTCCACGAGGGGTCGGCTGACCGCAGGTCGGGGATCGCCATGTGCGTTCGCATGACCATGTTCAGATGGATGCCGAGGCAACGTTCGGGATGGCGCGCAGCGATCGCAGTGGTGACGGCGCCGCCCCAGTCGCCTCCCTGGGCGCCGAACTGGTCGTAGCCCAGCCCCGCCATCAACTCAGCCCAGCAATCGGCGATCCGGTCGACGCCCCAGCCGGTGCGGGTCGGCTTTCCGCTGAAGCCGAAACCCGGCAGCGACGGGCAGACCACGTGGAATGCGTCCGACGCCGACCCGCCGTGAGCCACCGGGTCGGCGAGTGGGCCGATCACCTTGGCGAACTCCACCACCGATCCGGGCCAGCCGTGGGTGATCACCAGCGGGACGGCGCCGGGCTCCGGCGAGCGGGCATGGATGAAGTGCACGTCCATGTCGCCTAGGCGGGCCACGAACTGATCGAACCGGTTGAGAGCCCGCTCCCGTGCTCGCCAGTCGTACTCGTTGGCCCAGTAGTCGCAGACCTCCTGCACGTACGCCAGAGGGATGCCCTGCGACCAGTCCTCCGCGGTCTCCGCCTCCGGCCAGCGCGTGCGGTGCAGGCGGTCCTTCAAGTCCTGCAGAACCTCGTCGGGAACGGCGATCTCGAATGGTGTGACTTCCACGGCCACGTGCTCAGGAGGGAGAGAACGAGCAGCCGGTCTGGAAGGGGGAGAGCTCCCCGGCGGGGACGTCCACGTCGAAGGCCTGCATGAGTTGCGCGAGCAGGTTGTAGTAACCCACGAGTGCTACGAGTTCCATGACGCCTGCGCGGCCGAAGACGTCGCGGGCACCCTCGAAGACCTCGTCGTCGGGTCGCCGGCCCGCCAGCAGCGCCCGGCAGAGGGCGTGGGCGGCCGCTGCCGGCTCGTCGTCGAATTCGGGCGTCCGGCCGCTGTACAGATCCCTGATCTGGTCTTCCCGCAGGCCCGCCCGGCGGGCGATGGGTTCGTGCGCCCACCACTCGAATCCCGAGCGCCAGTGGGCCGCAACCGTCAGGATGGCCACTTCCCGCACGAGCGGGCTCAGGTCGCAGCCGAAGCGGATGGCGGCACCCACCGACTGGAGGGCGTCGCCGACGACCGGGCTCAGCAGAAGGGCGTTGAACGGACCAACCAGGCTGCCGTCGGTCTCGGTCAGCCGGAACGAGGCGTCGCGGGCCCTGTCCCCGCCGGCGATCGATTCGTAGAGGTGCTGCTGTTCGTCGGTGAGATCCTCCGGGCGGAGCCCCTCCAGGCGGCTCACGTCCCCAGGTCCACGATGGCGGCCACCGAGCCGCCACCCGCCGGGCCCTGCTGCAGGCCCGCCACCGAGACGAACACAGCGGGGTCGCCGATGGCGGCCGCGGCCACGCCGCCGACCGCCCCCTTGGTGTGGTGCGTGTGATGCACGTCGGAGTCGTTGAGTGCAACCTGGCGCCGGTCCCGCAGCCGGCCCGATGGGTCGGCCTCGCACTTGATGAAGCAGTTGACGACGCGGCCGTCGAGATCCTCGGCGCGGGGGCGCTCGGGCAGGTCCAGTCCCGCCGAGCGGATGGCGTCGTAGATGCCGTCGAAGTCCAGGGCGTCGTTCATGACCGAGTGGCCGATGCGGTAGCGCCCGCCCACGCCGAGGCGATTGCCGACCACGACGATCTGGGCCTCCACCTGCTCGACACCCGACGAGCACGAGGCGACCGACGAGTACACCGACAGGTCGTGGGCGATCTGCTCGGGCCGGGGCCGGGGGATCTCGCCGAGCGCGGTGGCGATGCCGAGCGCCGAGGTGGCGTTGGAGACCGCCATCGACTCCATGGTGTCGGTGAGGGCGACGGTCTTGCCCCGGGAGTGGGCATCGGCGATGCGCTCGGCGGTCAGCAGCGGCGTCTTGGTCTGCACGAAGTGCACATCCGCACTGTCGCTGATGCCGGCGGCCTCCATGGCCTTGCGCACACCGGCGGCCACCTTGTCCACCATCTCCAGGCGTCCGATCTCCTCGGGCTGGATCGGCTCGGACACGGCGAAGCCCACGGCGAGGCGCTTCTCGTCGGCGGGCTCGGCGGGGCCGTCCACCTTGGCGAACACCGTCATGTGCGGGGAGATCACGCCGTCGCAGCCGCCGGACCAGGCGATCGGCACCTGCAGCGCCTCGGAGCGCGTCTTGCCGGCGTGGTCGACGAGGAAGTCCCGCAGCACCCGGTCGGCCAGCACGCGGGAGAAGTCGTTGACCCCCCCGTTGCCCTCCACCTTGCCGATGAGGGCCACGATCTCATCCGCGGCGAAGTCGCCGGCGGCGATGGCCGCCTCCAGTCCGGAGGTGTCCTGAACGTTCTCGAAGGGAATCTTGCGTACGACGTAGGGCATCTCCGGTCCTCCTCGCCCTTGGGGGATGGCTCTGACCAGCGGTGACGCCGAGAGGGTGAATGCCGCCGGCCGGACGGCCCCATGATAAGCAGTGTTGAATCGTCTACGATCCCGTTGACATTTTCCGATCCGGGGGCCGGGAGGGGCTGGCGCCGGGACCGACACGAGGAGACCATTCCATGTCCGCTCCAAAGCACCTGCTACCTGGCCAGGAGACCCGAAGGGCCGGCGACCTGCTGTACGTCTCGACGATCTTCCCCGTCGACGGCGCTGGCCGTGCCGTGCAGTCCGCGTCGCATTCGCCCCATATGGGCGACTCCGACGTCTACACCCAGTCCAGCGTCATCCTCGGCGAGCTGGCACGGCGTGTGGAAGCCGACGGCAGTTCCATGGACCGGGTCCTGCGGGTCGAGGTGCAGCTGGCGGCGACGGCCGACTTCCACGAGTTCAAGCTGGCGTGGATCGACGCCTTCGGTGACGAGCCCCCGGCCCGCACCACCATCGTCGTCGGCGACGATCAGGTCGTGCCCGGCACCCTCGTGACGCTCAACGCCGTGGCTCTCAACGGTGGCTCGTCGGCGCAGCGGGAGACCATCCACACCGACGAGGCCCCCGATCCGATGCCCTACGAGCACGTCCCGCAGGCCATCAAGGGGGGGCACTGGGTGTATCCCTCGGCGCTGCCGGCCTGCGACTACGAGACGGGCATCCCGCTGGGTGTGGGCAAGAACCTGCCCGCCTTCCCCTACTACGCCAACGACGCCACCGACCAGGCCGAGTACGTGTTCGCCAACCTGCAGAAGGTGATGCAGGCCGCCGGCACCGAGGTGGCCAACATCATCAAGGCGCACCTCTACGAGCCCAGCCTCCTGTCGTTCCCCGACGTGGACGCCGTCTGGGCCCGCTACATGCCCCGCCCGCCGACCCGGGCCTCGATGGCCGCACGCGACCTGCTCGTGGAGCGGGCGGTGTTCGTGGCCAACCTGGTCGGCGTGATGCCCGACGACTCCATGGAGATCGTCGAGACCCGCAAGGGCATCCACTGGCACCCGGTGCTGGTGCGCAAGGTGAACTTCACGCCCGGCATCGCCGTCGGCGACGACTGGCTGTTCCTGGCCGGCCAGGTTCCGGTGCCGGACTTCCTGACCGGCGTGGTGGGCACCGGCCCGTCCAAGCTGCGTCACTACTTCAGTGACATCGAGATGCAGACCGAGACCACCATGCGTCTCATCCAGGACCAGATCGACTCCAACGGCTTCGAGTTGAAGGACGTGGTGGACGCCCACATCTTCCTGGTGCACGCCCAGCGCGACTACCGGGGCTTCGAGCGGGCCTGGAACCGCATCATGGCCGAGGCCGGCATCGACGACCCGCCGCCGATCACCCTCATCCCGTCACGCCAGCGCGACGGGAACACCGGCATCATGTTCCTCGGCCCCGACGAGCACCTCGTCCCCGACATAGAAATCGACTTCATCCTCCACCGCAGCTGACTCCGGGCGGTGGCCCGGCCGCCCCATAGAATCGACCCATGGACAATCTGGGCCGGGGTGAGGTCATCGACGTTCTCCGAGCACACAGGGACGCGCTCGCCGAGCGATTCGGTGTGGCGGAACTGGCCCTGTTCGGCTCGTTCGCCCGCGATCAGGCCACCGAGTCGAGCGATATCGACATACTCGTCGGCTTCGACGGGCCCGCTACGTCAAAGTCGTACTTCGGTGTGCAGTTCTACCTGGAGGACCTGCTCGGTCGACGTGTCGACCTCGTGACCACCAAAGCGCTCCGCCCCCGGTTCCGCCCCTACGTGGAGCGCGAGGCGGTCCATGTCTGAACCCGAGGGAGATCGCGACTGGCGGCCCTACGTTCAGGACATGGTCGAGTTCGGCGAACGGGTGGTCGCGTACGTCGAAGGATTGGATCAGCAGTCGTTCACGACCGATCAGCGCACCTACGACGCCACGCTGCGCAATATCGAACTCCTCGGCGAAGCGGCGACGCATGTCCCCGAGCGCGTGCGCGAGGCGCACCCTGAGATCGCTTGGCGCCAGATCATCGGAACCAGGAATCGCCTGGCGCACGGCTACCTCGGGATCGACGACGACGTCATCTGGGACATCATCCAGACCGACATCCCGGATCTGCTCGCAGCGCTCGGGCGCCTGCTGAACGAGTAGCAGCCAAGATCCGACCGGCCGGATGCGGCACTTCGGGTCTTCCACTGGCTATCCGCGCTATGTCGCGCCGACGCAAACGAGACACCGGGACCATGTACCTCACGTTGATTGCCTGAGAGCGTTGTGCGCTTCACCGAGCGGGCCGGTGCTGAGGAGAGGCGCTTGCCGTCAGGCCGGTTCGACTATGGCGCCGTATCGCTGCTGGGCAGCCTGCGGTGACGTGCCGAGGATCGCGCCGATGCGCTTCCAGGGGATGCCGTTGGCACGCGCCGAGGTGACCGCCTCGGCGATCTGCCGTTCCCCTCGCGCTCGGGCCAGGACGGCTCGCTCGAGCAGGTATTCCTCGACGGGTCGCTCATCATCGGATGCCGGCTCGTATGCCTCGCATCGCTCGGCAAGCTGGTCGGCGTGGTCGAGGATCTCTTGGATGGATCGGGGCATTGGGCTACTCCAGGAACTTCCGGCGAGCGGTCATGGCGTGAACGATGAAGTCGATGCCCTCGCTTCGCGCGACTCCGATCTCGACGAGTCGTGCGGACTCGTCGGGCCCTATCAGCATGATCAGGTCTTCGAGGTCGAAGACTCGGATCGGGTTCCTGTACGCGTACAGCATGTCGTCATCGGAGATCCCGTGTTTTCGTGCGCTACCCAGGATAACCGGATCCACGAAATCAAGTTATCTTGTGCGCTCCCATCGAGCGCGGGACGGGCCGTTTCCGCGAGGCGCACAAGCAGATCGCGCACTGCCGCGCCGATGCGAGACGCGGGCATCGTCGACGGCGGTGAATGACAACGGGGCGCCTTTTCCTGTCAGTAGTCGAGACGGAGGCGCTGAGCTTCGGCAGTGAGTTCGTCGGCGATCGCGCGCCGTTCGGCATCGTCGCGGTGCTTGTACTCGATGACATCGGCGAGCAGGATCCTCCGACGGTTGCCCACCCGCCGGTGAGGGATCCTCCGCTCGTCGAGCAGCTTTACCAGGTAGGGCCGTGAAACGTTGAGCAGGTCAGCGGCCTGCTGAGTTGTCAACTCAGCATGGACAGGGGCGACCGTGACGCCATTGCCGTTGGAAATCTCAGTCAGGATGTCCACGAGCAGCCGCAAGGCGTGGCCCGGGATCTCCAGGGTGGCGCTGCTGTCGTCTGCGACCAGCGATACCGAGGCGGTATCGATGCCCGGATGGTGTCGCAGGAACCGCCCGAGCGTGTCGACGGCCTCGGCAGCCCGCGCCGCTGTTGCCTCGTCGGGCACAGCGAGTTGGTGTTCGAGCAATGCTGTGGTGGGCATGGTCGGTCCTCCTTGTGTGATGCGCGTAGCGTAGGACGCTAGGTACGTGTCTGCAATACTCGAAATAGAAGTAGTATTCGAATCGACACAGCACGTTCGTGAGCCGGAAGCGTGTTGGTCTTCACCGATCGGGCTGGCGCTGGGGTGGGGCGCTTGCCGTTAGGCCGGGTCGACTATGGCGCCGTATCGCTGTTGCGCAGCCTGTGGCGAGGTGCCGAGGATCTTGCCGATGCGCTTCGACCGTCCGGGGGAGTTACGCGCGGGCGGGGAGGGTCGCCACGTCGTAGGCGAGGAGTTGTTCGTCGGCTGTCACGAGGGTGAGCGACTCGGCCTGTACCTGGGCCACGAGCATGCGATCGAACGGATCGGCGTGGTGCGGGGGTAGTCGGGTGGCCGCGTCGGCGTGCGCCGCCGTGATCGGCAACTCCTCGAACCCGCAGGCCAGGAGTTCGGCAACAAGCCCGTCGGGATACTCAATCCTGCCTTTCGCTCGCTTGATGCCGAGTTCCCATGGCGTCACCGCCGAGAAGTACACCTCGTCTGCTGTTCTGAGGTGGTCTCCGCACTCGTCCCCGAGCAGGGCCGACTGGCCCAGCGCCCAGAGAGCGACATGGCTGTCGAGCAACAACCTCACGACGGGTCGTCGAGCGCCGATTGTTCGAACAGGGCATTGACCTCCTCGTCGGAGCCGACGATGTCGTCGAGTATCCGTATCTGACCGGCCCATGACCCCAGCACCCGCTGATCTCGGGCAGGTGGCCACGCAATGATCTTCGCCACCGGCCGCCCGTTGCGAGCCACGATCACGTCGCTGCCCGCCTCGGCCTGCCGGATCAACTCCGATAGCCGGCTCTTCGCCTCGTGGGTGTTCACCATGAGAGTTGACATGGTCTTAGCCTAGCTAAGACTGTTACTATCTCCTCCGGTCACGCGACACGCTGAGCCCGCAAGGGATCCAGAGCGATTCGAGGTCGGCGAGATCCACACGGGCGTAACTCGTGTTTCCGGCTTCAGCGGTTGCGCGAGGATGCTCGTGATGCCATGACTGCTCGACCCGCCCGACGCCTTCTCACCACTGGGTGCGCCGTCCTCGCTCTCGCTGCCGCATGCGGACACGTGGATGTTCGGTCGTCGGCGCCTGCGACGACCGAACCAATGCCTCCGAACACCGAGGTGGACGGGGGGTCGGTGGATGGCCCGTCGTCGTCGGCGCCTGGGACGACTGAGCCGATCTATCCGAGCACCGAGGTGGATGGGGGGCGAGTGGCTGATTCGCCACCGCTGACCACGACGACCGAGCCGGTCCCTCCGAGTACCCAGGTCGACGGTGGGCGGGTCGCCGAGCCGTCAACGGTGCCCGCGACGACGGCCGACTCGACGGAAGCGCCGCCAGCACCCAGAAGTGTCGACGCAGATGATCCCGGCGCATTGTCCGCCGATGCGCGCTCGCTCATCGGTAGCTGGCACACCGCCGTGTTAGCGACGACCGGGGTGTGGCCGGGCTTCGATCTTGCATCGATCCCAACTGTGTTGGCAGCAATCGACGACGAGGGAGCCATCCGAGCCACGGTGGCGTTCAACCACCCGAACCCGCTTGTACTCGGCACTCTGGTTCGGAACCTGGACGTCGACGGCCACGAGGTCGCGGTCATCGGAGAGGTGGCCGACCCGGATTGGCTGGTCGCCCGAGCCCCGTTCGACTTCTTCGCCGACGTCGGTGGGACGGACACGTTCGTGCTGATCAGCCAGGAAGGTGAACTCGGTCTTGAGTCTGGGACCCCCGAGTTCATCGCCACGCTCGTGCACGAGGCGTTCCACCGGTATCAGTGGGATGAGTGGGCCCCGCGTGCGACGGGGCAATACATCGAGACTTACGACTTCTCGGCGGCGAACCTCGAACTGGCGCTGCTCGAGAACCGGATCCTCATCGCCGCCTACCAGGCCGAGGATCCCGGTGACCTCGAACGCCTCGCCCGCCAGTTCGCCGCGGTACGTGCCACGCGTCACCAACGCGACCAGGCCTGGGACGATCGGGTCGACCATGACGAAGCACAGGAACGCACGGAGGGATCCGCTCAATTCGTCGAGCACCGGATCGGCGACTCGATCGGCAACGTCTACCGCACGGCAACCAACCACACCGAGGACTTGGAGTTCCACGACGAGATCCTCTCGAACCCGGAGGTGCTCGTCGCCAACATCGCGTGGTACGAAGTCAGCATCAAGACGTACTTCAGCTTCGGTCGCTTCTACGGCAGCGGAGCCACGCTGCTCGTCCTACTAGATCGCCTCGGTGTGCCCGATGTCGCCCAGCAACTGCAGGACGGCAGGACACCCGCGGGCCTGCTGGAGCACCACATCGCACCGCTTGGTGATCTCGACGAACTGGTCGCCGATGCCCAGGCCGAGCACGACCCCGATGGCCGACTCGCTGCGGTTGCAGTGACCCTCTCTGAACTGGCGATCGACGAACCGGCGACCGCCCTGGGCCATGATGGCGAATCTGTCCTGACAGTTACACAGATTGCCTGCCTTGTGGCTCATGGGATCGACATCGGCGACCGCATGGGCATTCCTCAGAACGTCGTTGACGAGTGCCTGGTCGAAGCGGATGACTCCGATGGCGCTTCCCCCTGACGCTGCTCCGACCGCGCTGCTGCAGCGCGCCCGGCGCGCAAGAGCGTCATCTAGGAGAATCACCTGTGACTGAACGTGCCCTGATGATCCAGGGGACGGCCTCGGGGGTTGGCAAGTCGCTGCTTGTGGCGGGGCTGTGCCGGCTGCTGGCGCGCTCGGGGGTGCGGGTGGCGCCCTTCAAGCCCCAGAACATGAGCAACGCGGCGGCGGCCTGCCCCGCCGGCGGCGAGATCGGCCGGGCGCAGGCCCTGCAGGCGTTCGCCTGCGGCATCGAGCCGACCGTGGACATGAACCCGGTGCTCGTGAAGCCCGAGGCCGACCACACAGCTCAGCTCATCGTGTCGGGCGAGGTGCGTGGCAGGCTCGACGCGGCACGATTCCGGGAGGACCGCCAACCGCTGCTGCCTGAGGTCCTCGCCGCATTCGAGCGTCTGGCCGGCAGCTACGACTTCATCGTGGTGGAGGGCGCCGGCTCGCCCGCCGAACCGAACCTGCGGGCCGGTGACATCGCCAACATGGGATTTGCCCGGGAGGTATCGCTGCCGGTCTGGCTGGTGGCCGACATCGACCGCGGCGGATCCTTCGCGGCGCTTCTGGGCACGGTGGAGGCGCTGGAGCCCGCCGATCGGAGGCTTGTGGAGGCGTTGCTGGTGAACCGCTTCCGGGGCGAGGCGGCCCTGCTCGACGAGGCCTTCGTCTGGTTGGCCGAGCGAACGGGGCTGCCGGTCCTGGGAGCCGTCCCGTACCTGCCCGACCTGCTGCTGCCCGAGGAGGACGCCCCCTACGCCCTCATGGAGGGCCGGATCGGGACCGCGACGGACGAAGCGAACCGGCTTCGGGTGGGCGCCGTCCACTACCCGCGCGCCTCCAACATCGCGGATGTGGACCCGTTGGTGGCCGACCCGGCCGTGGAGTTCACGTGGCTGCGCGACCCGGCCGAGCTTGTCGGGCTCGACCTGGTGATCCTGCCGGGCTCCAAGGCCGTCGCCGCCGATCTCAACTGGCTGCGAGAGCGCGGTTGGGTGCCGGCGCTGGAGCGGCACCTGCGCTACGGCGGCCGGGTGCTCGGAATCTGCGGCGGCCTCCAGATGCTGGGCCGGCGCATCCTGGATCCTGGCGAGATCGAGGGTCCGGCCGAGACCCCTGGACTCGGCTGGTTGGACTTCGAGACTGAGATCCAGCCGCAGAAGCTGGTGCGGCAGGTCACCGGCCGAGCGACCTGGCCGGAGGCTGTTGAGTTCTCCGGCTACGAGATCCGCCACGGAAACAGCGAGGCCGATCCCGTCATCCACCCGTTCAGCGCTCGCTCAGCCGACGGGCAGATCCTCGGTACCTACATCCACGGCCTCTTGGACCGAGCCGACTTCCGCCGCGCCTTCCTGCAGCACTGGCTCGCCTGGGACTCCGATCACGCCGAGGACCAAACCACCCGCTGGCACCGCGACCTCGACCGTCTCGCCGACACCCTCCGCGACCACCTCGACCTGACGTATCTTGAGAAACGCGTCGGCGAGGCGGTACTTTGAGCGGCTGGGCCGTGGAGGGAAGGAGCGACAGGTGGAGCAGGTGATTCTCTACAGCTTGAACACCGAGGCGCGGACGCCCACTTGACAGGAGTGCTGCCGCGTTCGGGACTTCCTGAACGAGCATTCCGTCGAGTTCGACGACCGCAACATCCGCCAGAGCACCGGTGCCCGTGACGAGTTGCTGGCACTGACCGGGGACCTCGTCGTGCCGACGCTCGTCGCCGGCGACCGCCAGGTGGTGGGGTTCGATGCGGCAGCACTTGCGGAGATCGCGGGGCTCCAGCTGCCGGACGGGCCGGCGCAGAGCGCGGCGACCGCTGCAGGCCCCCCGGGGAACTCCCTCGAGGCAGATCAGGGTCGGCGGGTCATCGCCTCCGGCGACACCCTTGCCGACGACCTGCAGAGCCTCCTGGGCCGCATCAACGCGGAGCTCGACTACAACGTCGCCAAGGGCGGCACGCCGTTCCGCCAGGGGATGCACGACGGCCTTCGTTTCGCCCAGGACGCCGTGGCGGACCTGCTGACACGCCACGGCCACCCCGCCGAGGTCGAGCCCAGAGACTGGGACTTCTGAGGCTCGGTCAGGCGCAGTACCCGGGGCTTGTCGTCGGTTGCGACGGCGTCGCCGGACCGCCCGGCCGCTTGCGACCGGTGTCCTGACCCGGTCAGCGCACGAGGCGGGCGATCGCCTCGGCTGCGGTGGGATACTGCGCCGTCAGCTCCTCGAGGTTGCCGAGTTCGAACCCCTCCTCGTGGTAGGGCGGCGCCATGGTGGTGCCCATCAGCGCCCACGCGCCGCTGGTGGAGGCGCCCATCCAGACGCCGGCCGGAACGGTCACGCACGGCCGCTGGCCACCCTCCAGGTCCTTGCCGAGGACGGGCGTGGTGACGCCGCCGTCGGGGTGCAGCAGCAGCATCTCCACCGCGGCACCGGCGTAGTGGTGCCAGAGTTCCGCAGCGTCCACCCGGTGCATGGCCGAGAAGTCCCCCGGCACGACCAGGTAGTAGATCGCCGAACCGTGCGCGTCGCGCCACGTCTCGGCGAAGTACCCGCCCTCCGCCGGCAGCGACTCGAGGCCGAGCAGTTCTATGACGTCTGAGGTCCTCATCGAATCAACCCTAAGTCCGCCAGATCGTCGGCGCGCCGAGCTGCAGATCTGGGTCACGCTCCGCCTGGCACGCTTCCGGCGGGTCGAACCATTGGGCTACCGGGTGCACTCGTGGCGCCGCAGATTCTCCGTTCGCCGAGCGAAGCCGCTCGGTCCGTCGTCATTATGGGAGCGCACCATCAGGGTGGCGTCGTGTCGCCCCCCGAACACGTAGCTGAAGTACCTGTCGATGGTCAAGGACGTCTCCGTCGTCGGGTGCCAGCGGAATGACTGAGGGCGAGCACCCGCGTCCGTGCGGCGCCAGCGTGCCTGGACGAGGTAGCCGGTGACGTCCGAACCGCCGGGCGGATCCCAAAGAAACTCCACGCGTTCGGGTTGTCCCGCCTCGTCGCAGAACACGAGCAGGCGGAGGTTCCGCGGCCTGCCGGGTGCCCCCTCGAAGGAGAATTCGACAGTGGCGGGCCGTCCGGTCCCGCGGCTGTTGACCGCGGCCACGGAGAAGTATCGGACACGGCCTTCGGGGAGTCTCTCGATTGTGAAGTCCGCCGCGTGGCGACCCTCGGGTCGGGCGGGCGCGATGGTCCAGGTGGCTCGCCCGTTCCGAACGTCGGTGTAGCTGACCCGATAGCTCGTCACCCGGTCGCCGCCGTCGTCCGCCGGGGGCGACCAGTAGACGTACACCTGGCCTGCTGCGCCGTCCCACTCGGCCTGCACGTCCTGGGGAGCGCCGGGGGAGGTGACGCCCCTGCTCGGAGCCGCGCGCTCGTCGCAGGAGTCGTGGCGGACCGCGGGGTCCCATCCTTTGGAGGATGCGTAGCGCGGTCGATAGATGAACTGCGCGCTTGCCGCGTCGCTGATGCCTGTCGGGGTCAGCGTCCGGACAGACCACTCGTACAGCACCGACTGCTGGATGTCGACGCCGAGGAACGAGGTGCCGGTAACGGTGACATCGAGGTGCGGATCGGGCATTGACGGGACGAACTCGAACAAGAGAGCGCGCTCGCGGGTCACCGCATAGCCGAGGATCGCGGGTCCACCGGTATCCGCGGGATCCCACGCCAGTCGCACACTGTGGATACCCCCTGACCGATCGCAGATGACCGCGTCGACGTGCAGGAGTCGCGGCGCCCCGACGGTTGGAGTCTCGAAGGAGGACGAGTACAGCCAGCGCCCCTCGGATGCGGTGGCGTACGGGAAGAACCGGGACCGCGGCAGCCAAACGGACCTGTCGGGCAACTCCAACCCGAACTCCACCTTCCCTGATGACACGAGTCTCGCCTGGATGCGGATCGTCCTCCCGTGGCTCAACTCGTACGGTGACGAATACAGCCAGCGATCCTCCAGTGCGCTGCCATAGGGGAAGAACCGCAGGCGGGGAAGCCATTCTCGCTCGCCGTCCAACTCCAGTCCGAACTCGACGCTGCCGGACGTGTGGAGCCGGGCCTGGATGCGTATTCGGGAGAGACTCTCCGACACCTCCTGCGTTATGGCCGGCTCCTCAGGGGGCTCCTGAGCCGAGGTCGTGGTTGTTGCGAAGAGGCTTGCCGCGAGCACCAGCAGGGCCGCCGGGCCGAATCGCCCCACGAGCAGCCTCAGCAGCGCCCGGTCAGCGCCCGGCTCGCTTGACGTGCAAGCGGATCGGCAGGGTGCCGTCTGGCTGCGGAGAGCCAGAGAGTCCTCAGAACCTGAAGTCGACCGTCGCCCACGGCCCCCGTCCGTGGCTGTTAATTGCGCGCACCCAGTAGGTGTACGACCCGGCCGTTGCGCCGCCAAGCCTGAACGGATAGACGGGGGACTCGCGCCCCGGGTTGATCCTCCCGTACCCCACGTTGGAGGCGCCGAGCGGAGAGCTTCCGATCTCGTAGCTCGTGATCGGGTCGCCGCCGTCGTTTGGTGCTGACCACGTCAGGATGACGGCGTCGCGGGCGCCGTTGAGCCTTGCCCGCAGATTCTGCGGGGCACCCGGCGGAGCGGCTCCTGGAAGCGGCGTTGCGTATTCGTCGCAGTCGGGCCACCGCCGATCGCCCCAATCGCCCCACGGCTCGGTGCCTCTGAAGAAGCTGGGTTTGAAGATGAGTTGGACCGAGGCAACGGCACCTCTACCCGCTCTGTTCAATGCCCGGACCGACCATTCGTGGAGTTCGTTCATCTGGACATCCGCGCCGGTGTATGTGGTACCTGGCACGAGATCGTCCGAGCCCGGGTCGGTGTGCACCGGTGTGTAACGCCACTCCGAAGCCCGCAGGCGAGTCACCTCGTAGGCAGTGATGCGCGTACCGCCGCTGCGGGCCGGCGGGTCCCACGACAGCCGAACGCTGTGCGGACCTCCCGCAACGTCGCAGACAACTGCTGTTACGCGGAGGTTCCGCGGTGCGCTGGCCGGTTGGCCGATCTCGTCGAGCAGCGAGAAGCGCGAGGAGAAGAGCCAGCGTCCGACCTCGACGGTCTCGTAGGGGAAGAAGCGTGCGCGCGGCAGCCACACCTGGTCGCCGTCCACCTGGAGTCCGAATTCGAGTCGGCCATCGACGAGCAGCCGGGCCTGGATCCGCACCTGCGTGCCGTCACGCATCGCGTACGGCGAGGCGAACAGCCACTGGCCCACGTTCGCGGTGGCATAGGGGAACAGGCGCACCCGCGGCAGCCATTCGCTGTCACCGTCGATTTCCAGCCCGAACTCGACCTTGCCCGATTCCACCTTGCGCGCCTGGATGCGCACCGAGGTGGCGGGAGTGTCGGACGACTCGGCGTCCTGCGCGACCGCTGGTGAGGCGACCAGCGCACTCGCGGCGATGACAACGGCGGCAAGCGCGCCAATCCGACGGATCATGTTCGTCTCCCCTCCGAAGATGATCGTGCGCTCAGATGCTAGTCAGCGAGCTCGGAGCCGGCGCCTGCCGGACAGCGGTCAGATGCCGCCGATGGGGCCAAGGGCTCGGCGGTAGGCGAGAGCGGCGGCGTCGGGGCCGCGCAGGTGGAGTTCCTCGGTGAGGCGGACCGGTAGCGGCACGGGGCGCTGGCTCTCCACGATCCGGCGGTCGCCCTCCATGATCTCGTGGGTGAACCCGTGGAATCCGGTTCTGTCGACGCCGAGGTCGTAGTTGCGCGACAGCCAGAGGAACAACTCGTTGGTGTTCTCGGTGGTGGGCCGGCACGCCATCGACACCACGGTGCTCTGGCCGTCGGGGGTGCCCTTGCGCAGGTGAACGGTGAAGGGCAGCCACAGGAAGTACTCCCAGTGCACCTCGGTGCCGCTGGGCGAGTGCACCCCGCCCGGCTCGAGCGCCTTGTAGCTGACGTAGAAGCCGAAGTCGGTCTCGGTCACGTCGCAGTTGCCGACCACGGTGCGGTCCCGGCTGCCCAGCAGGCCGTCGTGCAAGAAGGGGAAGTGCGAGACGTCCAGGAAGTTCTCGACGGTCCGGGCCGCCGAGGCCTGCCACGAGTAGCGGTGGCTGTACCAGATCTCGACGTTGGGGTCGTCCCACTCGCCGCTCGGCCACTCGGTGATAGCCCCCACCGGGTCGGCCAGTGCCACCCACACGAGTTCGTGGCGCTCGGCGGTGGGGAAGCTGTTGACCCTGGCGCCCGACGGAATGGACGAGCCCGGCTCCAGGGCGGGGATGTTCACGCAGCGCCCCTCGCCGTCGTACTGCCAGCCGTGGTAGGGGCACACGATGCAGCCCTCCGGGGTCGTCCAGCCCAGTGACAGGGCCGTCCCCCGGTGGATGCAGAGATCGTCCAGCACGCGGGCCTGACCGGCGTCGTCGCGGTAGGCCACCAGGTGCCGCCCCAGCAACTCGAACCCGACCGGCGCGTCGGCGGTCACCTCGGCGGATTCCAGCACCGGGTGCCAGTAGTTGGTGAGGTCGGGAGCGCGGGGCTCGATGTCGTCGAGGGTCGCAGCGGGCGCTGTCGTGGTCATGGTTCCTCCCCGGTCCAGGTGCTCCGAGGAGGCTGCTGACCGATCCATCGGGGGCAGTCCGGACGGTTGCACACTGGGTTCCGGCCTGCGCCGGAACGACTAACGAAATGGTCGGCGGGGTTGGTTGCGGTCTCCTCAGTGGTGATGGTCGATCCCGAAGAACGTGGCCTGCAGCAGTTCCTCGTCCAGCATGTCCTCAGCCGGTTGCGACGACCCAAGCACGCCGGAGTTCATGACGTAGACCCTGTCCACGTGCGGCAGGCACAGCATGGGGCTCTCCTCGATGACCCAAAGCACCGACGTGCCCTGCTCGCGCACGGCGACGATGTCGGCGATGCGCGCCTGCACGATCGACGGGGCCAGACCCGTTGTCGGCTCGTCGAGTGCGAGGAAGCGAGGCTCGGAGATCATCGCCGAGGCGATGGCGAGCATCTGGCGCTCGCCGCCGGACAGCGTGCCGGCGCGGGCTCGGCGCAAGTCCTGCAGCGCCGGGAAGGATTCCAGCATCTCGCCGATGCGCCGATGCTGGGTGCGCGTGTGCTCGTGCAGCAGGCTGACGGCGAGATTGTCGTAGACCGTGAGTTCCGGGAAGGTGCTGCCCTCCTGGGGGACGTAGGCCATCCCGAGCTTGGCACGGGCCCCCGGGGTGGTCGGGCCGAGGTCCTCTTCGCCGAAGGTCATCGTGCCGCCGCGCAACGCCAGCAGCCCGAACAGCGTCTTGAGCAGGGTCGACTTGCCGGCGCCGTTGGGACCGATCACCGCCACGATCTCCGCTGGCGCCACCTCCAGGCTGACGCCGTGGAGGATGGGCAGGTCGCCGTAGCCGGAGTCCACGTCGCGAAGCACCAGGCTCGGTGCCGGGGACCGGTCCATGGAAGTGCCGGCGGCCGCCTCGTCGCTCACGTGTCCGCTCCCATGTACACCTGGCGCACCAGTGGGTTGGCGGCGATCTCCTCGGGGGTTCCCTCGGCGATGATCCGTCCGTTGGCCATTGTGTGCACATAGTCGGCAACGTCGAGCACGAAGGAGAGGTTGTGGTCGATGATCATGAGGGCGATACCACTGCGATGCACGTCACGGATCAGTTCGGAGAGCCGCGAGATCGCACCGGGGTTGACGCCGGCAGCGGGTTCGTCCAGAAGCAGCAGCCGGGGCTGGGCCATGAGTTGCCGCGCCAACTCGGCGAGCTTGCGGTCGCCGGCGGCCAGCTCGTCCACCGGCGTGTCGATGAGCTGATCCAGGCCCAGGTGCTCCAGGATCTCGTCGGCCCGCTGAGACAGATCGGTGGTCTCCCGGCGGCCCCGACCGGTCAGCATTCCGGTGAGCACCGCGTGCGACGCGCCGGCCACCTGCAGGCTCTCCCAGACGGTCATGGTGGGGAAACCCACCGGCGTCTGGAAGGTGCGCACCACGCCCCGTCGCGAGATTTCCCAGGGGGCCATCCCGGTCACCGGCCGGCCGTCGAAGGTGATGCTGCCGGCGTCGGCCCGCTCGTAGCCGGTCATGATGTTGAACAGCGTCGTCTTGCCCGCGCCGTTGGGTCCGATGAGCGCGGTGATGCGATCGGGGTAGAGGTCGAGGGACACGTCGTGCACCGCCACGTTGCCCCCGAAGGCCTTGTACAGACCGTGGGTGCTCAGCAGGGCGCCGCTGCCGTTGGTCTCCGGTGCGGTCATCTCGCCGCTCCGCCGCCGCGCAGGCTCAGCCGCCGCAGCCGAGCCATCATGGCAGCTCCGGCCAGGTCGAGGGGTGTCTGCTGGCGGGCTCGCTCCCCGAAAGTCCGGCGCTCCGAGAGCAGGCCCTCGGGGCGGAAGCGCAGCACCAGCACCAGCAGCAGGCCGATGGCCAGGGGATGCACCGCCACGTGCACGTTGCGAAGTTCCGGCGGCACGTCGATCAACTCCACCAACTCGGTGAAGAGCAGCAGGACCGCCACGCCCAGCACGGGGCCGAACCGGCTGGCGATGCCGCCGAGCACCAGCGCGGTCCACGCCGTGAACGTGAACTGCGCTCTGAAGACGTTGGGGTTCGCATAGCGCAGCCACCACATGTACAGCGGAGCGATCCCGCCGATCGCGACGCCCACCAGCACGAAGGTCTGCAGGCGCAGCCGGCTGACCCGGATCCCCAGCGACAGCGCCGCCGGCTCGTTGTCGCGCATGGCCCGCAACGCCCGCCCGTAGCCCGAGCGGCTGATCCGCCGGGTCAGCGCGTAGACCAGCAATGCGGCGCCCCAGGTCACGACGAGCAGGACGGCTCTCAGGGCGTCGCGTTGGAAGAAGCTCTCGAACGGCCGGGCCACGCTGTTGAATCCCACGGTCCCGTGGGTGAGATCGACCAGGTTGATCGCCAACTGCCGGAACACCTCCGCGAAGGCGAACGTGATGATCAGGAAGTACTCGCGCCGCGCGCGCAGAGCAGGCAGCCCGACCAGGAAGGCCACGATGCCGGTCATCAGCATGGCCGCGAGGATCCCTGCCCAGACGGGCCAGCCGGGGGCGTAGCTCACCTCGAATTCCCCGGGAGGATTGGTCACGATCGTGTAGGTGTAGGAGCCGATGGCCAGCAGCCCCACGATTCCGAGGTCCCACATGCCGCCCCATCCCGATTCCACGTTCAGCAGCATGGTGACCGAGGCGTAGATGCCGATGAGGGTGAGGAGGCTGACCCAGAAGCTGGGTGAGCCCAAGGCGCTGATGGCGGCCAATGTGCTCATGCGGCCTGCTCCGCCCGGCGGCGCGTGCTGAACAGTCCCTCGGGTCGCACGAACAGCACCAGGATCAGCGCGCCGAACGCCACGACCAGGCGGTATGCGGTCGGGATCCACAGCGCGCTCACGTCCATCGCCATACCCAGGAGCACGGCTGCTGCCATCACGCCCATGATGCTGCCGGTGCCGCCCAGGACGGCCGCGGAGAGGATCACCAGGATGTTCTCCCATCCCAGCGGGCTGGTGACGCCGCCGCGGCGCACCGCGATCATCACGCCGGCCATGGCAGCCAGCCCGGAGCCGATGAACCAGACGACATTCGAAACCACCCGCACCGGTATGCCGCGCACCGCCGCCAGGGCGGGATTGGAGGCCGCGGCGCGCAGCCAGCGACCCATGCGCGTCAGCGACAGGAAGAACTGCAGGCTCAACACCGCCCCGAGCGACAGCAGGATCATCCCCAGCTCGCCAGTGGCGATGTTGAGGGCTTTGTGATCTGCCCCGAAGCCGTCGCTCAGGGTCGCCAGCACGAACAGGACCGTGGCGGCGACGGTAGCGAGAGCGAGCGCCAGGCCGGTCCCGCGGGCGGCCCACAATTCAGCCCACCTGCCGATGACCTCGCGGTGCTCGGCGCGCCGGGAGCGGTTGGCCAGCAGCCAGCCCACGAGCGTCGCCAGCGCCGCTGTCAGCACGAGAACCAGCACGAACTCGGGCACCGAGAACTCGATGCGGGGGCCGAAGCCGACCGGCACGGGGCGCAGGACGGTGCCGAAGATGGCGATGATCGCCCCGTAGATCACGAAGGCGAGGCCGATCGACGTGAACAGCAGCACGTTGCCGCCTTCGTCCTTCACCGGCCTGAAGACGACGATCCCCAGAACCACACCCAGGACGCCCATGACCAGCATGGACACAACCCCGGCCACGAAGACGTTCATGCCGGCGTTGGTTATGAGGATGACCGACAGGAAGGCGCCGAGGGCCAGCATCTGCCCGTGGGCGATGTGCAGGATGTTCTCGGTCTGGCGGATCAGGGCGAACCCGACCGTGGCGGCGGCCAGAACCCCCCCGGTCAGCAGCCCGAAGATGACGTGTTGCACGCGAACAGAGTCGGATCCCGGGGCGGCCCCGCCGTCGCGCGGGGCCGCCCCGGAGTGATCCTGGGTCTAAGTGGCCTAGCGGCCGAGGCTTGCGTCGAGTTCGATGACCTCACGCGCGGTGTAGCTGCCACCGACGATGTGCTGCACGGCGACCTTGGGTGAGACCAGGTTGCCGGTCGTGGTGTGCAACTCGATCGAGCCCGAGGGGCCGTCGTAGTCGATCTGCTCGCCGCGCTCGAGCGCTGCGACGCCGTCGGCGTACGTGTACACCTTGGTGCCCGGCGCGTTCACGATGTTGTAGATCTGGGCGGCTACATCGGGGCCGTCGGTGGACTCGGCGGCGGTCATTGCCAGCGCCAGGACGATGTACTGATCGAACTGGTTGGTCTCGTAGAAGCCCGTCGGAGGCGGCTTGCCCGCGTACTCCTGGTGCGCCGCGGCGAAGGCCGAGTACGCCGGGGACTCGAAGTCGTCGGTGACCTGGGCGGCCAGGATCCGGCCGGTCGGCAACTCCGCCGCCGCCTCGGCGATGTCGGGCACCTGCAGGTCCGGTGAGACCAGGATCTGGGCGTCGTAGCCCCTGGCGATGTACTCCCGCAGGATCGGGATCCCCGCCTGAGGGCCGGCGCCGATGTAGACGGCCTCGGGGTCGCCCGCGAACGCCTGCTCGACCTCGGCCTGGTAGCTGTCGCTGCCGGGGGCGAATCGCACGTCGGCGATGATCTCGCCGCCGATCTTGTTCTCCCAGACGTCCTTGAACACGTTGGCCGGGCTCTCGGTGCCCTCGGTCTGCTGCACCAGCATGGCCACCCGCGTGAAGCCCAGGTCGCGGGCCAGCTGCGCGGAGATGATGCCGTACGTGGTGTCCGACGCCGTGATGCGCCAGATGAAGTTGCCGCCCTCGGTGTCCAGAACCGTCGTCCCGCAGGCCGGGCACATGGTCGGCATCTCGTCCTCTGCCACGGTGCCCAGTAGGGCGACGGCGCCGTCGGATTCAACGCCGCCGAGTGCGTCGATCTCCTCGCGGATCCGGTTGTAGCCCGTGACCGCGCCCTCCGGCGTGGACAGATTGTCCTGCACCACGAGTTCGGCGTCGCGGCCCAGAATGCCGCCGGAGGCGTTGATCACGCCGATGGCGGCTTCTGCGCCGTCCTGGCTGGGCGGACCCCATTCGGAGTAGTCACCGGACAGACCGGCCAAGAAGCCGAGCTTCACCGGGCCTTCGTCGTCGCCACCGCAGCTGAGGACGACACCGCCCAGAACCACGATCGCGATCAATGGCAGGAAAATGCGTCGCACTTTCTCCCCTCTCACTCTCTGTTCCGCTCTGTCACGCAATGCGCGTAGAGCTTCAATGCTGTTGAAACCCACAGTAGCAGGGCCACCGTTGAAATGTGGAACGACGATGTTCCCGGCGAGACCCTGGGTGGTTGGCTAGACGGCGGCCCCGGCCGTTCTCCCGGCCATCGCCAGAGCCAACTCGTCCATGTCGAGGTCGCCGATGGAGCACTCGAGCATGATGCGGCCCCGGAACAGGACGATGAGCCGATCGCTCAGCTTCAGGAGTTCCTCGAGATCCATCGACAGCAGCAGGACGGCGGCGCCGCTGTGCTTGACGTCGAGCAGCCGGCGATGGACGTAGTCGATGGCGCCGACGTCGAGCCCCCAGGTGGGATTGTCCGCCACGAGCACCCGCGGCTCCCGTGACAGCTCCCGCGCCAGCACCACCTTCTGCTGGTTGCCCCCGGAGAGGCTGGAAGCCAGCAGGTCCGGGTCGGGCGGTCTCACGTCGTATTCCTCGAGCAGTTCCCGGGATCGACGCCGGACGCTGCGCCAGTCCAGGAGGCCGGTCCTGTTGTATGCGCCGGCAGGGATGTCGGACATGGCGATGTTCTCCGCCACGGTCATGTCGAGGATGAGGCCCCAGGTGTGACGATCCTCGGGGATCACCGCCAGCCCGGCGCTGCGAAGGGCGCTCGTGCCGGCTCCGGTGACGTCCTGCCCGGCGATGTGGACGGTGCCGGACTCCGCCTCGTCGAGCCCGCAGACGCAGTTGACGAGGGTTCGCTGTCCGTTGCCCTCGACGCCCGCCACACCCAGGATCTCGCCGGGCCGCACCATGAAGGAGATGCTGTCCAGATGGTCCGCCCCCTCGCCGGGGGCGTTCAGCTCGCGGACGTCCAGCAGCGGGACATCGTCGGTCCAGGGGGCATGGTCGCTCTCCACGGCGGCGATCTCGTGGCCGGTCATCGCCCGGGTGAGGCTGCGCTCGTCGAATTCGCCACGTTCCGTGGTCGAGACCTTGTGGCCGCCCCGCAGCACGGTGACCCGGTCGGCCACCTCCATCACCTCGCCGAGCTTGTGGGTGACGAGCACGATCGAGCAGCCCCGGTCGCGCAGGTCGCGCAGGATCTCCAGCAGGTTCTCGATCTGGCGGGGGCCGAGCAGCGACGTGGGTTCGTCGAGGATCAGGATGGTGGCGCCCCGGTAGAGCACCTTGAGGATCTCGACCCGCTGCTGCAGGTCGACCGGCAGGTCCTGCACGGCGATGTGGGGGTCGATCGGCATGCCGAAGCGCTCGGCCAACTCGGTCGTCTCGGCGCCGATGGCGCTGCGTCTGAAGCGGAGATCCGTGGCGGGACGCGAGCCCAGGACGATGTTCTCGGCGACGCTGAAGGTGGGAACCAGGGAGAAGTGCTGGTGGACCATTCCGATGCCCAGTTCCAGGGCATCGTGCGGTGAGTGGATGTCGGCCTCGGTGCCGCCGACGTGGACGGTCCCGGCGTCCGGCAGCACGTGGCCGAACATGACGTTCATCAGCGTCGTCTTGCCGGCGCCGTTCTCGCCCAGGAGCACGTGGATCTCGCCGGCGCGCAGATCGAAGTCGATGTCGACGTTGGCCCTCGTCTCGCCGTAGCTCTTGGAGATGCCGTGCAGCTCGACGACGTTGCCGTTGGTTGATTCGATCACGGCGTGCTCCTCGATCGGCCTCAGCGCCCGTTGCCACCGCCGGCGGCGGCCCGCCAGACCTTCTCGGGCGTGAACGGCATGTCGAGGTGGCGGACTCCGAACGGTGCCAGAGCGTCGAGGACGGCGCTCTGCACGGCGGGTGTGGCGCCCACGGTCCCGGCCTCGCCGATGCCCTTCGCGCCCAGCGGGTTGAGCGGCGTGGGTGTCGTGTTGCGGTGGGTCTCGAAATCGCAGAACTCCGCCGCCGACGGGATGAGGTAGTCCCCGAAGTTGGTGGTGCGGGGCCCGCCGCCGGTGTCGTAGACCATCTCCTCCCACAGCGCCTGGGCGATGCCCTGGGCGATGCCGCCGTGCTGCTGGCCCTCGGCCAGCAGCGGGTTGATGACGTTGCCGCAGTCGTCCACGCAGAGGTGGCGCAGTTGGCGGACGTCGCCGGTCTCGGTGTCCACCTCGACGACGGCCACGTGTGTGCCGAACGGGAACGTCCGGGAACCCTGGTCGAAGTCGCACTCGGCGGCCAGCGGCTCGGGGGAGAGTTCGGCGAGCCTGCTCCACGAGAGCACGGTGTCCGGCGACCCGGCCACGCCGAGGCCCTCCTCGTGGTACACGGCGATGTCGTCCACGTTCGCCTCGAGATGCTCGGCGGCGACCTGGCGGGCCTGGTCCACGACGGCGGCGGCGGCGCGGTCGATCGCGGAGCCGCCCAGTTGCAGGGAGCGCGAGCCGTATGTGCCGTTGCCGCGGGGAACCAGGTCGGTGTCGGACTGGACGACGCTGATGTGCTGCCAGGGGATCCCCAGTTGCTCCGAGGCGATCTGGGCGTAGGTCGTCTGGTGGCCCTGCCCGTGGGACGAGACGCCCGACAGCACCGTTACCGTGCCGTCGTCGTGGATCTCCACCGAGCCGTAGTCGTTGCTGGGACCGTTGCCGGTGACCTCGATGTAGTTGGCGACGCCGATGCCGAGCTGGTGGCGGTCTCCCCGGCGGCGACGCTCGGCCTGTTCCCTGCGCAACTCCTCGTAGCCGACGAGTTCGACCGCGCGTTCCATCGCCGCCAGGTAGTTGCCGGCGTCGTAGACGGCGCCCGTGGGGGTCTCAACAGGGTCGCTGTGGGTCTCGATCAGGTTCCGGCGCCGCACCTCGACCGCGTCCATGCCCAGCTCGGCCGCCAGGAGGTCCATGGCCCGCTCCACGGTCGCGGCCGCCTCGGGCCGCCCCGCCCCTCGCAGGGCGCCGGTGGGCGCGGTGTTGGTCACGACGCTCCTCGCCCGGAAGTCGATCCGCGGGATCCGGTAGGTGCCCGAGGCCATCATCTTGGTGTAGAAGATCAGCCAGGCGCCGATGTCGGGGTAGGCGCCGGCGTCCTGGGTGACGCTCCACTTCATGCCCACGACGGTGCCGTCGGACCTCGCCCCGATCTCCACGTCCTGGACCTGGCCACGGGCGTGGCCCATGTGGAGCATGTTCTCGGTGCGGGACTCGATCCAGAGCAACGGCTCGCCGAGCCGCACAGCCAATGCCGCGGTCACGACCTGCTCCACATAGGCGTGGCCCTTGGCTCCGAACCCGCCGCCGGTTGCCGGAACCACCACATGGATCCGGTCGATGTCGAGTTCCAGGCAGTCGGCGATGGTCTGCTGGACCGAGAACGGGCACTGGGTGGGGACCCAGAGCCGCAGGCGCCCCTGACCGTTGTCGCCCCCGACGTTCGGGATCGCCAGGATCCCGTTGGTCTCCATCGGCGCGGGCGCGATCTTCTGGTTCACGTATCTGAACGACACGACGACGTCGGCGTCGTCGAGCGCGCCCGGGTCCTCGGCCGGGTCGACCTCGAACACGACCTCGGTGCTGTCCATCGGATCGGAGATGCCGGGCAGCTCCTCGATCTCGACGACGACCTCCTCGGCTCGGTCGCGCGCCTCCGCGAGGGTGTCGGCCACGACGACCGCCACGGGATCGCCCACGTATCCGACCGTCCCGCGAGCCAGAGCCGGACGCCCGAAGTGAGAGGGTGCCGGCGGGCCGGCCAGCATGTCGGGAATGTTCAGGTCGTCCGCCGTGTAGACGCCTTCGCCTCCGGAGATGCCCACGATCCGCCCGTGCGGCACGTCGGAGCGCACGAAGACGACGCTGCGCGCCTCGACGTCGAGGTCGTCCACGTAGGGGCGGCCGCCGACCAGCAGAGCCGCATCCTCGCGGCGCAGCACGCTGTGGCCGAGGATCGAGCCTGCCGCCGCCATGGGGTGCTCCCGTTACCGGTCCCGAACCCAGCCGTCAGGCCGACGGGGCGTAGCCGATCAGGTCCAGGATGACGTGCGCGCCGGGCACCTGCAGCGGTCCGCCGATGCGCATCGTCGTGGAGGCCGGCTTGGAGCCGGGGAAGTGGCGTGCCCACTCGTTGATGGAGATCTGGAAGTCGGCGAAGTCGGCGTGGTAGCACTGCCGCTTGCAGATGTTCTCCAGCGAGGTGCCGGCGGCCTCGCAGATGGCCGAGATGTTGCCCAGCAGGTACTCCATCTCCATCTGCGGCGGCAGGCCGTAGTGCGGGAATCCGGGATTGCGCTGGACGCTCTTGGGCAGGCTGCCCCGCTCGTCGGTGGGGATCATGGTGCTGAAGAACAGGTAGTCACCCGCCTTCACGGCCTGCGGCTCGTGCCATGGGGGCTCCACCGCGTCCGACGTCTCGATGGTCTCCTTGGAGATGGAGGCGTCATCGGCCAGCAGCTTCATGGCGATCTCGATGCGCGAGCCCATGCCGCCCAGGCCCATGTAGGGCACCACGACGCGGGCCGGCGGGTTCTCCGGGAACCACTGGCGCCACACCCTGTCCATGCCCGCGAAGTCGTTCGGGCCCGACAGGTACACGGTTGCCTTCACGCAGTTGTCCTGCAGCGACGAGGCGCCGGCGGCCGCGGCGATCTTCTCGAGCTTCTGCAGGGTGTAGTCGGTCTGGCGCTCGATCGGCGAGTCGTACCAGAGGTACGGGTTGACGCGTGCTTCGGGGGCGAGGCCGCTGAGGGGGCCCATGTGGCGCTCCGACATCCAGTCGCCCATCCAGTCCACCGGGATCTCCCCGGCCAGGAAGATCCAGTCGCCGCGCCGGATGGCCGGCGAGTAGCCCGCCAGCGGCGACGGCACGCCCTCGGGTGTCTCGTAGCCGACGCTCGGACCGCCGGGGATCGCCAGCAGGTCGACCTCGATGAGCGAGTCCGCCACCAGCAGTTCCTTGATGCCCATGCCGGTGGAGGCAGGGCGGGGCGGCTTGATGTAGAGGTCGCGGGTGCGCAGGTAGGGCGTGATGGTGATGCGCGGCCAGGTGTTGCCTTCGGCGAACTCCTCCATCGTCGGGTACTCCGAGGTGAACCACTGGTAGATGCGCACCACGTCGGTGGCGATGTCGCAGCCGGCGGCGGCCAGGGTGGACGTGAGGTTGTCGAGGATGATTTTGGACTGCAGTTCCAGGTGGTTGTCCAGGTACGGGTTGCGCCCGTCACCGCCACCTTCGGCCGTGATGCCCGTCTCGAAGTCGGTGGCGAGCTGACCGGACAGGAAGACCCAATCACCGGCCTTGACGCACGGCGTGTAGGGCATGAGCGGCATGGGCTCGCCGCCCCAGATGTGTTGGATGTCGCTGGACATTGTTTCCTCCGGTTGGATGTGCTGTTCGGTGCGGTCTGTCCGGTCGGGGGCCGGGGTGCCGTTCGCTCCTTCGTCTTCGCAGGCGTCGCGAATCGGCTCCCCGGCCCCCTCCCTCGGTTGTTGGTGTGCCCGGTCGGGGCCGCCGGCTCAGGCCGCTTCGGCGTCCTCGGCGTCCCGATCCAGGAGCAGTCCGCAACTTTCGGTGATCTCGGTGATGCCCTCGAACCCCGCGGGCACGTCCATGCCCTTGCGGGCGTACCACTCGCGCACCAGGGCGGGCGCGTCGGTGACGAGCCCGAGGTGCAGCGAGATGATCGCCAATGCCGAGTCCTCGACCTCCTGGCTGTAGCCGGCCACGATGTCCCGGGGCACGATCACCCGGAAGTCCCGGTTGGCGGCATCGAACGCCGAGGAGAGTACGCAGGCGTCGGTGTAGGTGCCGGTCAGGACCAGGTTCGGGATGTTCATCTGGTGGAGCAGGAACTCCAGGTCGGTGGGGTAGAAGGCCGACAGGCGCTTCTTGGTGCGCACGTACAGGTCGCCCTCCTCCTCCTCGATCAGGATGTCGAGCCACTCGGTGCCCTCCCAGGAGTGCTGGTCCATCAGCGGGTTGGGCGGCAGGTACAGCTCGTACATCGCCCGCCAGTTGGCCATGCGGTTGTGCTGGCGCGAGTGGAGGTCGTCGATCCCGCCGTAGCGCTGCCAGTGCTGCACGTGGATGATGGGGATGCCGATGGCGCGGCAGGCGGCGTGGAACATGTTGTGCGCCGGGATGCGCCAGCGGGCGCGCGGCGCGGGGCACGTCAACTCGGCCTCGGGCCCCACGTGGCCGCGGTGCATGTCGATGCAGGCGACCGCGGTCTTGTCGGGGTCCAGCCACTTGTCGAACACGTCGGCGGAGTTGCTGGTGCCCGAGGGGAGCACACAGCGGTCCTTGTTCTCCAGGTAGCAGTACATCTCGGTTTCCATAGTTGGCCTCCTTTGTCGGTTGGATCGTGGATTGGTTGTGGGTCTGCGGGGTCGGCGACGCGTCTCGCCGGCCCCGCCCTGGCGCCGGGGTTCGCCGGACGAGTTGCCCGGCGAACCCCGGCGATCGGGTTCTGATTCAGTTGTGGGGTCGGTGCCGGGCGTGTGCCTCAGCAGCCGATGTCGGCGAGGTTGATCTGGCCGCCGATGCCCACCTCGAGGCCGACGGGGTTGTCGCCCTTGGTCTCGTCGGGGATCTGGATCTCGCCGCTGCGGACCCTGGCCTCGAAGTCCTCGTAGATGGCCAATTCATCGGCGCTGAGAGCCGAGAGTGCGGGCTCACGCAGTGGTGACGCCTGGATGCCCGGCGTGTTGTAGGCGGTGAAGTCGTTGAACTTCTCGATCTCACCGCTCATGCCACGGTTGAGCATGGCGTAGGCCACATCGGCGAGGCCGTGCACCGAGGACGTCAGGATCACGTCGGGGGAGATGTGGTGGCTGTCGTAGTAGGCCGGGATGACCCAGACCTGGCTGTCGGCCTCCTCCGCGGCGTCGATGATGCCGAGCACCGCCTGGTCGGTGGCGGACTGGATCACATCCACGCCGCCGGCGATGAGCGCCTGCGCGGCCGTCTTGGCCAGCCCGGTGTCGTCCCAGGTCTGGATGTACTCCTGGGTGAACTCGATGTCGGGGTTCACGCAGCGGGCGCCCAGGTGGAACGTCTCGGGCTGGCGGGTCAGCGCCGGGAACGGGAAGCCGCCGAGCGCGCCCACGTGGCCGGTCTCGGTGATGAGTGCCGCCAGCACGCCGGTGAAGAAGTTGGCGTGGTGCTGGGCCATGTCGATGAAGCAGAGGTTCTCCGGGCTGCCGTCCAGCAACTCCGGCGTGGGATCCACCGGCGCCACGCACACCTGGGTGTCCGGGTAGGCCTCGGCCACCTGCGCAGCCGGGTCGGCCATGGCGCCGTGCGCCATGATGACCAGGTCGAAGCCCTCGCTGGCGTAGGCCAGGCCCTGCTGCAGGTAGTCGTCCACCTCGTAGGCGTACTCGGTCGGCTCGACGTGCAGGTTGGGCGCCTCCGCGGCAGCCGCCAGAGCGCCGTCCCACCAGGCGTTCGCCCAACTCTCGTCGTTGGAGAAGCCGGGGAACAGGATCACGGCCCGGTACGGCTCGGCGTCAGCCGCCGGTGCCGGCGCAGGTTCGGGCGGCGGTGGGGGCGGCTCGGGCTCGGCCGCCGGCGGGGGTGCCGGCTCGTCCGCGGCTGCCGGCGCGGGCTCGGGCGGCGGTGGGGGCGGCTCGGGCTCGGCCGCGGGTTCGGGCGGTGGCGGTGGCGGCGCTGCGGTGTCGTCGTCATCGCCACCGCAGGCGGCGGCGATCAACGCGACACTCATCAGCAGGCCGAACAGCTTGACCACGGTGCGACGGTTCATCTTTCTCTCCTTGGGTTGGTTCGGGTTGGGTCGGGGCCTCGGGCCGCGCGCCCGGGCGGATTGTCAGGGCAGTGGGACGGGGCGATCAGTGCATCGTAATTCGATGCCCTCGAACCGCTCCAAGTCGCAGGCGTCACGTTCGCGCCTCGGCAGCGGGCTCCCGCCAGGGGATGCCCACCGCAGCCGGGTAGCGCGTGCCCCGGGACACCGCCACGGCGATGATCGTGATGATGTAGGGCAGGGCGAGCCAGAACTGGTCGGGGACCGGCTCGAAGAAGTCGATGAGCCCGGCCACGAACTGCAGCGCCTGGCTGAGCCCGAAGAGTCCGGCGATGGCCACCACCCAGAGGGGGTTCCAGCGCGCCACGACGACGACGCCGAGTGCGATGAAGCCCCGTCCCGACGTGAATCCGGGAATGAACCGACCCGAGGTGGACATCACGAGGGCCGCGCCGCCGAGACCGGCCAGGGCGTTCCCGGCGATGACCGCCGTGTAGCGCAGCCGCCACACGTCCAGGCCCGCCGAGGAGGAGGCGTGCGGGCGCTCACCGGCGGCACGAACATAGAGCCCCCACCAGGTGCGTCGCAGCAGGAAGAAGATCACGATCGCCAGGAGGATCGAGATCCAGAACAGGAAGTTCTGGTCGTTCAGGACGTCGCTCAGCTTGGGGATCCGCCCCAGCAGCGGGACCGTCCAGGGTGAGAGGGTGGGCGCCGTGTTGCCGATGATGACCTGTGCGGTGAGGATTCCCGTGACGCCCAGCGCGAAGACGTTGAAGAGCAACCCGGTCACGATCTGGTCGGTGCCGCGGCGCACGTAGAGAGCCGACAGGACGACTCCCGCTCCCATGCCCGTCGCCGTGCCCGCGAGCAGCGCCAGCGGGACACTGCCGGTGTTCACGCCGACGAGCGCGCAGATGGCCGCGCCGAACAGCATGGTGCCCTCGATGCCCACGTTGAGAACCCCGGCTTGCTCGCTGATGGCCTCGCCGAGCGCCGCCAGCAGGACGGGCACCATGAGCGCCAGTCCCGAGCCGAACAAGGTGATGATGATGTCCTCGGTCACGGTGTCCCTAGCTCTGCGCGTAGCGGAACCTGATGGCCCCGGTGACCATCAGCATGATGACGAACGTGGCGATGAGCACCTCGCCGAAGGAGGAGGAGATGCCCGCGGCGGCCTGGAGGCTGTTGCTCCCCACGCGAAGCGTCGAGAAGATGAAAGCCGCCGGGATCACGGCCATGGGGTTCAGCCGGGCCAGCAGCGCCACGGCGATGCCGACGTAGCCGTAGTTGGAGATCCACAGATCCAGGGCCAGGTCGTGGTGGACACCGCCGACCGTGACCGCGCCCGCCAGACCCCCGGCTGCGCCCGCGGTCACGAACGACGACACGGTCACCAGGCGGGTGCGCACGCCTGCCAGGCGGGCGGCGCGCGGGTTGGCCCCGACCGAGCGGATGGAGAAGCCGAGGGAGGTCCGGGTGATCAGGACCCAGGCGGCCACTGCCGCGGCCAGGGCGATGAAGACGCTGATGTCGACCTTGGCCGAGGCCCAGAAGTCGGTGAACCGGGCGTTCTCGTGGATCTCCTGGCTCTGGAGCTGCGCGTAGATCTCCGGCCACGCCACGGTGATGACGTAGTTGGCGGCGAAGAACGCCAGGAAGTTCAGCATCAGCGAGGTGACGATCTCGTTGATGCCGAAGTAGGCCTTGAGCACGCCCGGGACGGAGCCCCAGACCGCCCCACCGGCGGCTGCGCCGACGATGAGGATGAGCACGAACAGCCCGTGTGAGGTGGTCTCCGGGAGCATGAGCCCGAGTGTCACCGCCACGACCGCGCCGGCGAACATCTGGCCCTCGCCGCCGATGTTCCACAGCCGCGCCGTGAACGGGATCGCCGCGGCCAGGCCCGTGAGGATCAGGATGGCGGCGGTCATGATCGTCTGACCCAGGAAGATCTCCTCGGCCAGCGAGTTGTTGATGATGGTCTTGGCGACCGTCCAGGGGTTGCCGCCGAAGGCGACGACGATTATCGCCATCACGCCGATGGTCAGCAGGATCGAGCCGAGGATGTCCCCGTGGCGGATGGCTCCCAGCACGTTGAGGCGCGCCAGACCGTCCTTGGGTCCCGGCGTCGCTGCGGCTTGGTCGCTCAGCTTTGTGTCGGCGGCACCGTCGCCGCCGCTCCCCTCGCTCACCCGGTCTCCTCGGCCTCGGTGCTGGCGCCGGCGCCGCGCCTCGTCGAGGCGGTGCCAGCGACGTGACGATACTCGTTTTTCGGCCGGCGGTTTTCAATCTCGTGCGCCCGTGTTTCAGCAATATCGAAACCGCGTCCTGGGACATCGAGCCCGGCTGCGGGGACGGCAGCGGACGAGTCCCAGCGGGCGCCCCTGCTGTGGCGATGTACCATCGAGACGGTGAGTGCGCAACCGGTTGGGGGGTCGATCCCGGAGGCAGCGGCGGGGTCGGAGTCGGTCGCGTCGCCGCGCCGGACCGTGGTCACCACCGAGGAGCACCTCACCGAGTTGGGGGCTCGGATCCGTGCCCTGCGTGTGGAGCAGGGGTTGACGCTTCAGATGATCGGCGAGCGCACAGGTCTCAGTTCGTCGATGGTGTCGATGGTGGAGCGGGGTCGGACGTCGCCGTCGATCGGCACGCTGATCGCGATCTCCTCGGCACTGGGTGTCCACATGGCCGACCTGTTCGAACTGGATGTGGACGGAACGCGTGACGTGGTCCAGCGAGCCGGCGAGCATCAGATCGTCGAGACGGCCAACGGAGTGCTGCGGCGGCTCGTGCAGGTGGATCCGCGCCGCGGGCTCGAGTTGGTGGTGAACGAGTACGAGCCCGGCACCGCCAGCGCCGTGCAGGTCACCCACCACGGCGGCTACGAGTACGGCTACGTGCTGGAGGGCACCCTCACCGTCGAACTGCAGAACACCGCGCACCATCTGGAGCCGGGGGATTCCATCGCCTTCGAGTCCACCCGGCCACATCGGATCGTGAACGAGGGCCGGCGGCGTGCCCGCGCCGTCTGGGTCAACCTGTCGCCGCGACCCCTGCAGGTCGACGCCACCGGCGACGGCAACCGGAGCGACTGAACGACCGGGGATGGTTCCAGCCCGGCCGTCGTATGCCGCCGCGGGAGCCGGAGCACCGGGGAGACCCGCGACAACAGGGAGGACGCCATGAGTGGGACGCTGGCAGGCAGGACAGCCTTGGTGACCGGGGGCAACCGGGGCCTGGGACGGGCCATGGCCCTGGCCATGGCAGCCGAGGGCGCTGACATCGTCATCTGGGGCCGCGACACCGGTGCACTCGACCGCACGGCCGGCGAGGTCCGCGCCGCCGGCCGTGAATGCCTGACCCAGGTCGTGGAGATCACCGACTCGACGCAGGTCGAGAGTGCCGCGGCGGAGGCGTGGGAGCACACCGGCGGCGTTGATGCGGCTTTTCACTCTGCCGGCGTCCTGCTTCTCCAACCGGCGGTGGAGACCTCCGACGAGGACTGGGAAGCGGTGATGGCGGCCAACCTCACCGGCGCCTTCTACTGTTGCCGGGCGTTCGGCGAGCACATGCTGGCGCAGGGCCACGGCAAGATCATCAACATTGCCTCCAACTTCGGGCTGCACGGCGGGGCGAGCTGGTCGGCCTACTCGGCGAGCAAGGGCGGCCTCGTGATGATGTCCAAGAGCATGGCCTGGGAGTGGGCGCCCACGGTCACCGTCAACGTGATCGCACCCGGGGCCTTCTACACCGACATGAACAGCCATCTGCTCGACATACCCGAGGTGATGTCCGCCATCGAGACGAACACGCCGCTGGGACGGGTCGGCGACCCGCCGGAACTCGGGCCTCTGGCGGTGATGCTCGCCGGAGCGGGATCGGATTTCATGACCGGCGCCGTCATCAGCGTCGACGGCGGTGTCATCAAGCCCTGAGGGCGGGTGCAGCGGCACTCCCGGCGTTCCTTCTGGCCGGCCCGTCCGGCCGTCGGAGGTTCGAGCCTGCGGCGCCTCCGTGGTTACAGTACGGTTCAACCTGTTACACGGCGCCTGAAGTCGTCGGGAACGGGAGAGGTTCTGGATGAGCGAGGACCGGGTGCAGGTCGTGCGGGGCGGCGCAGAGCCCGTCCCGCTGCCGCTGATCGCCTCCGGTGGCGAGGCTCTGGCCGTGGTCTGGCCGGGGGTGGGGTCGCAGCACCGCTCCTTGCATCGGCTGCTGCTCGCGCCCGGCGGGCGGACCATAAACCTGCAGCACCCGTCGGAGTCCGTGTACTACGTGCGGACGGGGAGCGCCACGGTCACCGACGGTGACGGCGGTGAGAAGCATGCCCTCGTGGAGGGCTCGATGGTCCACGTCGACCCGTCCACGGCGCATCGATTCGAAGCGGGCACCGACGGCGCCGAGATCGTGGGGGGCCCGTGCCCTCCCGACCCCTCCATCTACGAGTCATCGGAGGTCTGACATGGCAGTGCGCGTCTTCCATCGCGACGAGCCCGATCTGATGATGCCGATCATCTCCTCGGATGCCCGGCTGATCGTCTGGCCCGGCGTGGGTGCCGAGGTGGCCAACATGAACTATGTCGTGCTGGAGCCGGGGGAGCAGAACGTTCCGCACATCCACTCGGAGTCCGAGGACACCATCTTCATCATCGAGGGGAAGGGATCGGTGCAGGACCTCACCAACGGCGTGCGCCTCGAGTTCGAGGCCGGCGATGCGGTGCACGTGCCCGCCGGCGTGGAGCACGCCGTCTGCGCCGACCGCGACAGCCGCATCGTCAGCGTCGGCGGCCCGTGCCCGCCGGATCGCCACCTGTTGCGGCTGCTCGGCGTGGAGTGAGCCTGCGCTCTCCCCAAGCGGAGCAGTGAACGCCCTCGGGGTGGGTCTGGCGCAGATCGGCGCCCCGCCGGGAGACGCACAGGCCAACCGCCGCCGCAGTGTCGAGGCGGCGACGGCGCTCTTCGATCGGGGCGCTGGAGTCGTGGTGCTGCCGGAGTTGTGCGTGCCGTGGTACACGGCGGACCGGGCCGAACTGGAGGGTGAGGCCGAATCTCTCGACGGGCCGACCGTCGAGGCTTGGTCTGCCGTCGCCGCGGCGCACGACGGCGTGATCGTCGGCGGCTTGTGCGAGCGGGCCGGCGCAGCCGGCGACGGGATCCTGTACAACAGCGCGGTGGCGGTGAGCCGGGAGGGTGTCATCGGCCACTACCGCAAGCTGCACCTGTTCGACAGCGAGAAGCTCTGCTTCGCGCCGGGGGATCTGGGCCTTCCGACCTTCGAGACCCCCTTCGGGCGCCTGGGGATGTGCGTCTGCTACGACCTGCGGTTCGTCGAGGTGGTTCGGGTGCTGGCACTGTCGGGAGCCGATCTGATCTGCGTGCCGACAGCCTGGATCATGGGATTCGACCGCCGGGGTTTCGATGACGGTGGGCTGATCCCGCACGCCCAGGGCGCCCTGCTGCAGGCGAACCTCTCGCAGGTGTTCATCGCCTGCGCCTCGCAGGCCGGCGACTTCGGGGACCTGCACTTTCTCGGGTCGTCGATCCTGGCGGGGCCGTACGGGCAGGTGGTCGCCGGGCCGCTCGCCCGCGACGGCGACGAATTGCAGTTGGCGCGCGTGGATCTGGCCGACGCGGCCCGGGCGCAGGTTCGCAGCGAGTTGATCCGGCCGCGCGCCGACCGTCGGACCGACGTCTACGGTGTGACTCTGGGTTCGCATCAGTTGTAGAGGACCGCGGAGAGGTGCCGATGACGATGTGCTCGACGATGGGGTGCTCGACGATGGGGCGGGACCGCGGCGGCGCCCCGCGGTGGTCGCGATGAAGCCGGCACGGTTCGCCTACACGGCTCCCGACACCACCGAGGGCATCCTGGACGCGCTGGACCGCTTCGGTGACGAGGCCAAGGTGCTGTCGGGCGGTCAGAGCCTGGTGCCGATGATGAACTTCCGCCTGGCCCGCCCGGAGGTGATCGTGGACATCGGCCGGGTCGGCGGTCTGGACGGGATGTCGGCGGCGAACGGGACGCTCACGGTGGGGGCGCGGGTGATCCATGCCCGGCTGGAGGCGCCGGCGGTGACCACGCCGGAGGGCCGCAGCGAGCCCCTCGGCGGCGTCCTCGGCTCGCTGCTGCCGGAGGTGGCCCGCTTGGTGGGCCACCTCCCGATCAGGGTGCGGGGGACGTTCGGGGGCTCGATCGCGCACGCCGATCCCGCCGCGGAATGGTGCATTCTGGCCCGCACCCTCGACGCCGAGATGGTGGCGCAGCGCCGGGGCGGCGAGCGAGCCATCCCGGCGGGCGACTTCTTCGAGACCGTGTTCACCACGGCACTGGCCCCCGAAGAGTTGCTCGTGGCGGTCCGCCTGCCGATCCTCGGCGACGATTGGCGGGCCGGATTCTGCGAGTTCAGCCGCCGGGCGGGCGACTTCGCCGTCGTGGCGGCGATGACGGCGGTGCGTCTGGAGCCGGCGACGGGTGCCATCGCCGAGGCCCGCGTCGGCGTCGGCGGGGTGGCCGGCGTGCCGGTGCGCCTGGATGGCGCCGAGGCGACGCTGGTGGGTGAGGCGCCGGGCGCCGAACTGCACGCGGCCGCAGCCGAGGCGGCCGCCGGTGAGGTGGACCCGGTGGGGGACCTGCACGGTTCGGCCGCCTACCGGCGGGATCTGGTGCGCGCCATGGTGGCCCGGGCCCTGGCGCAGGGCGCCGGCGCGTCCCGGTAGAACGCGGAGAGGCCCACGGTGAGCTGGGTCGGCCGCTCCATCCGCAGGGTCGAGGATCCGACCCTGCTATGCGGCGCGGGCATGTTCGTGGGCGACATAGGCGGTGCCGCCTCGGTGCGGTTCGTCCGAAGTCCGGTGGCGAGCGGTCTCATCCGGGCGGTGCGTGGCCCCGCGTACACGATTGCGGACCTCGACGCCGACGGAGTCGGGAACATCGAAGCGGTCCTGCACCGTCCCGACTACGTGCGGCTCGCCCAACCGTTGCTCGCCAGGGAGCGGGTGCGGTACGTGGGTGAACCGGTTGCGGTGGTGGTCGGCGCAACCGCCGCGGAGGCCGAGGATCTGGCCGAGCAGGTGGAACTGGACATCGAGCCGCTCCCGGCGGCGGTGGGCCTCGAGGCCGCCCTGGCTCCCGGCGCCCCGCTGGTGCATCCCGACGAGTCGGAATCCAACGTGATGGTGGCCGGCGAGATGGCCACGCCCGAACTGGCCGAGACTCTGGAGCGCGCCCACGCCATCGTCGAGTTGGAGATCACCTCCGGGCGTCAGGCGGCGCTGCCGCTGGAGGCGCGCGGCTCGCACGCCGTCACCGAGCGCTTCGGTGGCCGCACGACGCTGCACGCCTCGATCCAGGCGCCGCACATGATCCGGACCGTCATCTGCGACCTGCTGGGCATGCCCGAGGCCGACCTCCGGGTGGTGGCGCCGGACGTGGGCGGCGCCTTCGGCCAGAAGCTGCCGCTGGCCCGGGAGGACGCCATCGTGGTCTGGCTGTCGCGTCGCCTGGGGCGTGCCGTGGCCTGGTTAGAGGACCGCAGCGAAAACCTCATGGCCTCGTGGCACAGCCGCGAGCAGCGCTACCGGCTGCGGGCCGGGTTCGACTCGACGGCCCACCTCGAGGCGTTGCAGGCCGACGTGGCGGCCAACGTGGGGGCGTGGCCGTGCTATCCGATCACCTGGGGAGTCGAACCGCTCATGGCTCTGGCGGAGCTACCAGGTCCCTACACGCCGGAGCACTACGGCGTGCGCTCACGCGGCGTGGCCTCGCACACCTGCCCCATGTCCCCCTACCGGGGCGTGTCGCGACCCGTGATCACCCTGGCGCTGGAGCGGCTCATGGACATCGCCGCCGCCCGCCTGGACATCGACCCGGTGGAGATCCGCCGGCGGAACCTGCAGAGCGACTTCCCGCACATCTCGCCGACCGGCCTGCGCCACGACGAGGGCACCTATCGCGAGGCCATGGAGCTGGCGGTCGGCCACGTCGACCTGGGGGCGTTCCGCGCCCGCCAGCACGCCGCCCGCGCCGCCGGGGGAACCCTGCCGGGGATCGGGATCTGCACCTTCAGCGAGCGCACCGGCTACGGCACGCCGGCGTTCGCGGCCCGGGCGATGGGGGTGACTCCGGGCTTCGAGAACGTGGAGATGTCCATGGACCCGTCGGGCTACGTGACCCTGCGCATCGGCGCCTCGCCGCACGGCCAGGGCCTGGAAACCGCCCTGTCGCAGATCACCGCCGACGAGTTGGGCACCGATCCGGGGCGCGTGCGGGTCGTGGCCAGCGACACCGACCGGACACCCTACGGCTGGGGGTCGTTCGCCAGCCGTGCCATGGTGCTGGCGGGCGGGGCGACCTACCTGGCGGCACAGAAGCTGGCCACCCAGCTCGGCTCGCTGGCCGCGGAGGTGCTCGAGGCGGCGGCCGACGACATCGTCCTGGCCGACGGGCGCGCCACGGTTGCGGGCACCTCGGTGGGCGTGGACATAGCCGAGCTTGCTCGCATCGCCCACCATCACACGCAGCGGCTGCCGGACGGCGCGATGGGGGGCCTCTCGGCACAGGCGGGCTATGACCCGGCGGGCACGTTCTCCAACGCCTGCCACGTGGCTGAGGTGGACGTGGATCCGGACACGGGCGGCGTGTCGATGCGGCGCTTCGTCGTGGTGGAGGACGCCGGGCGGCTCATCAACCCGATGATCGCGGACGGGCAGATCCGCGGCGGGGTGGCGCAGGGGATCGCCAACGCCCTGCTCGAGGAGGTCGTCTACGACGAGGACGGCAACATCCTCACGACGTCCCTCATGGACTACCTGCCGCCGACCGTCGCGGAGATCCCCGATATCGAGATCCTGCACCTCGAGACCGCCAGCGACGCCACCATCACCGGCGCCAAGGGGCTCGGCGAGGGCGGCACCATCGGGGCTCCCGCCGCGGTGCTGAACGCCGTGAACGACGCCCTCGCCCATCTGGGGGTGGAGCTGAACGAGATGCCCGCCACGCCCGAGCGGGTCCGGGCCGCGGTGCGCGCCGCAGCCCGCGGGGATTCCCTGGGCGACACGAATCGACTGACGCAGGAGGCCGCAGTCCGATGACCGAGATCTCAGCCGCGGATGTGGCGGTTCCCGTGGTGCTGCGGGTGAACGGCGACGAGTACCGCATATCCACCGAACCGCGGCGGACGCTGGCCGACGCACTGCGCGAGGACTGCGGGCTCACCGGCACGCATCTGGGGTGCGAGCACGGAGTCTGCGGGGCCTGCACCGTGCTGCTGGACGGCGAACCGGTGCGGTCGTGCCTGCTGTTCGCCGTGCAGGCCCAGGACGCCGAGATCCGCACTGTGGAGGGCCTCGCCGCGGCGGACGGCACCCTGCACCCCCTGCAGGAGGCGTTCTGGCGCCATCACGGACTGCAGTGCGGCTTCTGCACACCCGGGTTCCTGATGCTCAGCGCCGGGCTTCTGGAGACCAGCCCCGACATCAGTGACGACGAGTTGCGCGAGGCGCTCTCGTCGAACCTCTGCCGCTGCACCGGCTACCAGACCATCGTGGAGTCGGTGCGGTCGGTGCGCGACGCCGGCGAGGTTTGAGCTTTGGGCGAACCCGACCGCGCGCGGGGCCGGCCGCTGATCGGCGAGTCGGTCCTGCGCCTCGAGGACCGCCCGCTGCTGGTCGGCGAGGGTCGTTTCCTCGGAGATGTCAGCTTCGAGGGCGAGTTGCACCTCCGCGTGGTGCGCTCCGACGTCGCCCACGGCGTGCTGGTGGGTGTCGACCTCGATGACGTGCTGGCAGCCGAGGGTGTGGTGGCGGCCTGGGGTGCCGACGAGGTGGCGCACCTGCCGGCGATCGAGTTCCGCATGACCGGCTTCGACGAACTGCGCCCCTATTGCCAGCGGATCCTCGCCGGCGAGCGTGTGCGCTACGTGGGCGACCCGGTGGCCGTCGTGATCGCCGAGGATCCGTACCTCGCCGAGGATGCCGCCGAGTTGGCGTTCGTGGACATCGAACCGCTCGACGCGGTGCTGGAGGCCACCTCACCGGAGGCCGTCGCTCCGCTGACTCTGGAGCACGAGTACGGCGATGTGGGGGCCGCCTTCGCCGGCGCGCACCGGGTCGTGGAACTCCGGGCGACCGTCGGCCGCCACAGCGGGATCCCGCTCGAGACCCGCGGGCTGCTGGCGCGCCCGGTGGGCGGGTACGGTCCGGAAGGGAACCGCGTGGAGCTGTACGGCATCGCCAAGGTGCCGCACTACAACTGCGCCACGATCGCCACCATGCTGGGTCTGGCGCCCGGTCAGGTCGTCGGCAGGGAGGGTCACGTCGGAGGCGGGTTCGGGGTCCGCGGCGAGCTGTACCCCGAGGATCTGCTCGTGACCTACGCGGCGTTGAAGCTGGGCCGTCCTGTGAAGTGGGTGGAGGACCGCAGGGAGCACCTGGTGGCGGCCAACCACTCGCGCGATCAGGCCTACCACGTGCGGGCGGCCGTCGACGCCGAGGGCATCGTGCAGGCCATCGACGCCGACTTCTTCCACGACCAGGGGGGCTACGTGCGCACGCACGGGGCCACCGTGCCGAACCTGTCGGTGGCGCTCCTGCCGGGCCCGTACATGGTCCCCTCCTACCGGGTACGGGGGCGGATCCGCCTCACGAACAAGACCCCCGCCGGCACATACCGGGCGCCCGGCCGCTTCGAGAGCACCTTCGTACGCGAGCGCCTCCTGGACCGGGTGGCGGCCGAGTACGCCCTCGATCCCGCCGAAGTGCGCCGGCGCAACCTGATCCCCGCCGAGGCGATGCCGTTCGACCGCGGTGTCAGCACCCTCGGCACCCCCCTGGTCTACGACTCCGGCGACTACCACCGGTTGCTGGAGCGCCTGCTGGCCCACATCGGCTACGAGTCGCTGCGGGAGTCGCTGGCCCAGCGGCGCTGTACGGGCGAGATGGTCGGGCTCGGCGTGGGGATGTTCGTGGAGAAGTCCGGACTGGGGCCCTTCGACGACGTGCGGGTGCGGCGACTCGACGGCGGCGGGGTGGAGGTGGTGACCGGCGCCGCCTCGGTCGGCCAGGGCATGGAGACCGCCATCGCGCAGATCTGCGCCGACGTCCTGGGCGTCGACTACGCGGACGTGACCGTGCGCCACGGCCAGACCGACATGATCGGCCGCGGCATGGGCGCGTTCGCCAGCCGGGTCACCGTCATGACCGGCGTGGCCGTCCACCTGGCTGCCACCGAACTCTTGGCGACCGGAGAGGCGGCTGAGGCCACGTTCAACACCGACCACATGACCTACCCCTACGGTGCCCACGCCGCGGTGGTGCGTGTCGATGGGGGAACCGGCGGGGTGACCGTGGAACGCTATGTCGTGGCCTATGACGTCGGTCGGGCAGTGAACCCGATGCTCGTCGAGGGTCAGATCATCGGTGGCGTCGCCCAGGGCATCGGCGGGGCGCTGCTGGAGTTGTTCGCCTACGACCCCGATGGCCAACCGCTCGCCACGTCGTTCATGGACTACCTCATGCCCACGGTCGCCGAGCAGCCGCCCGTGGAGGTGCTGCTGAGCGAGGACGCGCCCAGCCCCCTCAACCCCCTCGGGCTCAAGGGTGCCGGCGAGGGTGGCACGACCGCCTGCGGCGCGGCCATCGCCGCAGCCATCGACGACGCCATCGGTCGCCCGGGGGCGGTCACCTCGCTGCCGGCCACGCCGGAGTTGGTCCGCTCGCTGCTCAGGACCTGACTGCAGGCGGTCGGAGGGCGCGACCGCCGGACCGGAGCTCTCTCAGGAGGTGACGGCGGCGAGGGACCAATCCAGAATGTCGGCGGGGCCGCTCTCGCGGTGGGCGGTCGCCCGGACCCGCACGGCGCGCAGCCGGCCCTGACCGGCGCGGGTCTCGCCGAGCAGCGTGTGCGAGAACGAGAGCAGATCGTCCTCGAACGCCGGACCGGTGTGGTTGCAGTAGCCCCAGGCCACCACCGTCGCCATGCCGTGAACGACCCGGCTGAGCGAAGCCTGGGCCATGCCCACGACCTGGAGACCGTTCACGAGGCGGCGCCCGTACGGCGACACCTCGGAATCCCGGTGCACGAACGCCAGGTTGTGGGTCAGGTGCAGGAGCGCCGGCGTGTTGTCGATGTAGTCCCGCAGCGGATCGGTCACGGTGGTGCCGACCTCCCAGGAATCCGGTTCCCCCAGCAGGTAGAGCCGCCAACTCCCCGGGACCAGCTCGGCACACGCCTCGAGGTCGATCCCGCCGGTCACCTCATCGGTGGCGGCGCCGCTACCGATGTCGTCGGAGAACCCCGGCAGGTCGGGTCCCCTCGTGGGAAGCATGGGGCAGCGCTCGTAGGTGGCCACCGCGACGCCGTCGGCCGTGCTCTCGCAGGCCACGAGGACCATGCCGCGGGGCGGCCGGTCCGGGCGGGAGCGCCCGTCGCGCATGGCGATCACCCGTACGGTCGTGTCCACGGTCTGCCGCTGGTATACGGGCCGCGGGAAGCGCACGTCGCGGTAGAAGAGGTTGGCGATGACGCGCCGGCTGACGGTGGTGGTATGGCCGACCGACAACGCCATGACGAGGCCGGGGCTCACCAGTGGCTCCGGGGAGCCGGTCACCTCCTCACAGATCCGACGGTTCTGCACCAGCGGGAGCCGCTCGCCGACGAGTGCCTGGTAGACGGCGCAGAGGCCACTGTCGAGGGTGACGCCCGGCTGGCGGGGGAGTTCCATCCCCGGGCGCAGAAGGTCGTAGTACGGACCGTCGAGGGGGATCTGCCCCCCGGTGGGTGACAGGTCGTCCGGGCTCACGCGCGCAAGGCTGCGAAACGGTTGAGGCGCAGCGAGTTGCCGAGCACGAAGAGCGAGGATAGCCCCATGGCCGCGGCGGCGATCTCCGGACGCAAGAGTCCGACGGCCGCCAGCGGGATGGCGGCGGTGTTGTAGACGAAGGCCCAGAACAGGTTGCCCCGGATGGTCCCGAGCGTGCGCCGGGCGAGGTTCAGGGCGTCCACCGCCAGTCGCAGGTCGTCCCCCACGAGGGTGAGATCCGACGCCTCGGCGGCCACGTCGGCGCCGGTGCCGATCGCCACTCCCACATCCGCGGCGGCCAGGGCGGGGGCGTCGTTCACGCCGTCGCCCACCATCGCCACGCGCCGCCCCGCGGTCTGCAGGCGCTCGATCTCCGCCACCTTGCCGGCGGGCGTCAGTTCGGCGACGACGCGGTCGATCTCCACCTGGCGGCCGACCTGCTCCGCGGCCGCACTGTTGTCGCCGCTCAGGAGCACGACCTCGATTCCGGCGCGTTTCCAGTCGGCCACAGCGGCGGAACTCGACGGCTTGACGCGGTCCGCGAGTGCCAGGAATCCCCGCGCCGAGCAGTCGTCGCCCACGAACACGAGCGTGCGTCCTGCGGCGGCATGGCCGGCAGCGGCCCGGTCCAGCTTCGCCGGGACTTGCTCGAAGAGTTCGGCCCGCCCCACGATGATCTTGCCCTCGCCGGTGCCGGAGGTGCCCGATCCGGCCTTGCCGGCGGCCGACCCGGCGACTGCGCCGGCCCGCACGAGCCGTCCTTCGACACCGAATCCCGGCAGGTTGCGGAAGTCCGCGACGGCCGGTTCCCCGTCGGTGAGGTTCGTTCGGTCGTTCTCGACACCTGCGACGGATCCGCTGCGCGCGGCGCGCACGATCGCCGCCGCGACCGGGTGTTCCGAGCGGGCCTCCAGGGCCGCGGCCCCTGCCAGCAAGGAGCCGGCGTCGGTCCCGTCGACCACTTCGACGGCGACGACCTCGAGATGCCCCTCGGTGATGGTGCCGGTCTTGTCCAGTGCCACGACATCGATGCGCCGCGCGGCCTCGAGGGCGTCGGGACCCCTGATGATCACGCCCATGCGGGCACCCCGGCCGCTTCCGGCCATGAATGCCGCCGGTGTGGCGAGGCCCAGGGCGCACGGGCAGGCCACGATCAGCACCGCCACGGCAGGGCTGATGGCGGTGCCCAGCGATCCCAGGAGCAGCCAGGCCACCAGCGTGGCGGCGGCGACGACCACCACTGCCGGCACGAAGACGGCCGAGATCCGGTCGGCAAGCCGCTGGATCGGCGCCTTGCGGGACAGCGCCTCGCTCACGAGTCGCACGACCTGGGCCAGGGTGCCGTCCGCCCCCACGCGGCGGGCCTCCACCACCAGCGAGCCGTGGGTGTTGAGCATCCCGCCGGTCACCTCGTCGCCGGGATCGACCTCCCGTGGCACGGGTTCTCCGGTCACGATCGAGGTGTCCACCGCGGAGTGTCCCTCGGTCACGACTCCGTCGGCGGCGATCCTCTCGCCCGGCCGGACCAGGAATCGCATGCCCACTCTCAATTGTGACGGTGGGACGTCGCTGCCGTCGGCGAGCCGCACGGTGCCCGCGCTCAGTCCCACGAGCGCGCCGATGGCGTCGCCGGCACGCCGCCGGGCGCGTGCCTCCAGGTGTCGGCCCAGCAGCACGACCGCAACGATCACCGCGGCGGTGTCGAAGTAGATGTGGCCGTCGAGGTTGCCGATGGTCACGACCGCCGACCAACCCCAGGCCACCAGTGAGCCGAGCGACACGAGCGTGTCCATGGTTGCGTGCCCCCGGCGAACCGCCCGCCAGCCGGGCCGGTGGAACAGCAGCCCGCTGATCAGTACCACCGGCATGGTGATCCCCAGCACGAGCCACTCCCAGCCGGCGAATCGCAGGGCTGAGATCGACGAGATCACCATCGAGGCCGCCGCCAGGAGCAGCGTCACGGGCAGTGCCTTGCCGGCGGTCCAGCCGGGCTCGGTGCCCTCGAGGTGGAGCTCGCCCGGCGTGGCGCGGTACCCGAGGCCGGCGATGCGATCCAGCAGGTCACGTTCACTCAACAGGGTGGGGTCGTAGGTCACGCTGGCCCGGTTGGCGGCGAAGTTGACGTGGGCGGCGGACACACCGTGGGCTGCATGCAACTCACTCTCGATGCGGGTCGCGCAGGCGCCGCAGGTCATACCGTGGACCGTCGCATCGAGGCGGGTCTGCTTCCGCGGGGATCCGGGGAATTCCCTCTCGTCGGGGAGTGCTGTCGGTGCCAGTGGATCACCTCCCGCTCGATCCCCAGCGTATTGGGTTCGGGACCTGCCGAGGGGGCCTCTACGATGCCGCCGATGCGGCCCGCCAGCGGTCACCGGACCGGCAACCATCGCAGATTCGGACTGCTGGCGACCGTCGTCGGGTTGTCTGCGGCGCGCCTGGCTCGCTGGGACATCCCCGATGTGCTGCCGCTACCGGCCCCGGCGATATTCGCCGGAAACCACCGCAGCCTGTTCGACATCGTGGTGGGGTTCCACCTCTTCTGGAACTTCCGGGCGTCTGTCCGCATCGTGGTCGCCGGGCGCTACTTCGACCACTGGCTGATGGGCCGGCTGCTGCGGGCGGCGGGGTTCATCCCGATGGAGCCCGGCAGGGCCGCCCTCGGTGGTGTCAAGGCCTCCCTGGCGGCGCTGGACCGCGGCGAGACCGTGGTGCTCATGCCCGAGGGGCGTGTGATACCTCCCGATGAGCGCCCCGGGGGCGTGGGTCCTTCCGGCGCGGGCATCGGCATCCTGGCGGCCCGCAGCGACGCCCCGCTGGGCCTGTGTGCCATCACGGGGACCGACGAGGTGTGGCCCCTCGGCCGCCGCTTCCCGCGCCTGCGCCTGGGTCGAGCCCGACCCACCGTGCGCGTGCTGGTGGAGGCGCTGGAGCCTCTCGAGCCGGGCGAGCGCCACGATCGCGAGCGCGTGGCGGCGGCGGTGATGGCGGCGCTTGCGGAACGTGTGCAGGGGTCCGAGGACCCGAGGGCGCCGGACTGAGCGACCCGCGTCAGTCCGGCGGAAGCCGGAATCCAGGGACCGCCGCCGGCTACTGCTGCGCGCTTGGCGGGTCCCTACTCCGACATTCGCCGGGCGAGGCGGCGCATGCCGGCAAGCCAGCGGTCCGGGTCGTCGGCCCGACGCCTGGTGTATGTCGCAACCTCCGGATGCGGCAGGACGAGGAACCGTCCCTGCCGCAACGCCTCGGCCGTGGCGTCGGCAACCGCCTCCGGTTCCAGCACGCCGTCCGTGCCGGCGGCTGACCGGCCGGCCACATCGGCACCGGCTGGGTCGACCGGTGCCGTCCCAGCGGTCGGGCCGTCCAGCAACGGCGTGCGCACCGCCTGCGGGCACAACGCCGCAACTTGGATGCCTCGGTCCCCGTAGCCGATTGCCAGCCACTCGGCCGCGGCGACTGCGGCGTGCTTGGTGACGGCGTAGGAGACCGAGTCGAGCTGTGTCAGCAGGCCCGCTGCCGATGCGGTGACCACGAGGGTGCCGCCGCCCCGCTCGACCCAGCGGGGCAGCAGCACGCGCGCGGCGTGGAAGTGCGCCATCACGTGGACGTCCCAATTGCGCTGCCAGTCGGTGTCCTCCGTGTCCACACCACCGGGTGTCAGCAGGCCCGCATTCGAGCAGTAGATCTCCACGGGGCCGAGCGAGCGCTCCACTTCGTCGATCAGCGCGCGGGTGGCGGCCGCGTCGGCAACGTCCAGGAGGCGGGCCTCGCCGCTGATGCCCGATGCCACGGATTCGGCACCCTCGCCGTCGATGTCGGCGGCCACCACACTGGCGCCGTCGCCGGCGAGACGCCGCGCCAGAGCCGCCCCGATGCCGCTGGCGGCGCCCGTCACGATGGCCACGGCGCCGGGTCGGGGTGGGTAGCGGCTGGGCTGTCGCGGGTCCGGTCCCGCCTGGGGCGATCGGTCCGGTGGATTCCCAGCTGGTGCGGGCACGCCCCGGAGGTTAGAGCCAGGTCCCGGAAGCGGTGGAGCGTGCCGGGTTCGTGCGGCGAGCCGGCGCTGACGTCATGGAGGGTCGCGCAACCGCTGACCGCGGATTCGGGCGCAAGTCCCCGTAGTGTCCGGGTAGGTCGACTGCCCTACGGCAGGAGCCGAACCGTCGGCGCCCGGTCGGGCGAAGCAGCGACTGCGGCGCGCGGCCCGCGTGCCGGGATCGTGCCGGGATGAGGAAGGGGACAGTGACGCCGATGAGGATGCTTGCAGGGGGCTCTGCCGTGGGGGCATTGTCGCTTCTCGCGGCGGTTCTGCTGCTGGTCGCCGCCTGCGGGGGGAACGGCGCCACCACCGCGGTCCCAGCGCCTGTGGTGAGCGAGTCCGAGGTCACCGGCGACGACTCGCCGCAGCCGTCCGCCGGCGGTGAGCCCACCGAGGCGACGACGGCTCCTGCACCCGCCGCCGACCCACCCGCCGCCGACCGGAGCCCGTCGCCTCCACCAAGTCCCGAACCGCCGGCGGCGGCAGGGGGACGCGTCGGTGCGGACCTTGCCGACACCTTGCCGACCGTGTCGAGCATGGCCCAGTCCTCCGCACCGCTGCCGGCGCCGCAGGGGTCCGACGGAGCCGCTGCGGCTCCCGAGGGCATCGACGGGGTCACCGTGGTGCCGGTCACCAGCAACGAACACGTGCGCTACGACGTCGAGTACCCGACATCGCCGCCCGCGGGCGGCCCTCACCTGGGCATCTGGCTCAACTGCGGCTTCTACACCGTGCCCGTTCTGGATGAGTTGGCCGTCCATTCCCTCGAGCACGGAGTTGTCTGGGTGACCTATCGCTCCGACGTCGGGGCTGCGGCGCTCGGCGAATTGCAGGCGCTGGTGGTGCAGTCGTCCCACGTCCTGGTCTCGCCGTACGAGGATCAAACGTCGCCGCTGGTGCTCAGCGCCTGGGCGCGCCAACTCCACCTGGACTCGATCGAGGATCCCCGCTTCGATCAGTTCCTGGACGTGTACCTCTTCGATGGCCCGACGGCGCCCGAGCCCGGGGCGGCCTGCTCGGGGGCGGTGGGTGTGCCCCCCGAGCACCCCGAAGCGATTCCCCAGCAGGGATGAGAAGCGGCCCTCCAAAACGCCGCTCCAGTGGCGGAGGGGCGGCCGGTTCGGGCGCCCCGACCGGTCACGGTCCCCACGGGACGTCGGCGGGCGCGCAGCGCAGGCGCCGGCGCGGCAGGCCGGACCGCGCCCGCACGTGGCGCATCGTGCTGTGGGTCGGCGTCGCCGTGGCTCTGGCCTGGGTGGCCGTCGCGATGGTTCTCTTCGTCGGTGACGACGAGGAGTTGCCGCCGCCACGCCCGGAGGAGATCGCCGCCGGTGCGGCGGGGTGCACGCCGCTCGACTTCAGCGTGGCACCCGGCGAGAGCGTGGTCTTCCGCGTGACCAACACCACCGACAGCGACTTCGAGGTGATCGTCACCGACGAGGCGGGCGTGGCGTTGCGTACGTCGCCCGGCTACGACCCGGACAGCCGACCGGCGTGGGAGGCCTCGCAATCGGGCGCTGGTCCGGCAGCGTCACAGCCGCGCCTACTCATCGCCGGCCTGCTCGCCCACGAGGGCCACGAGGACGAGGCGGGCCCCAACGCCAATGTGGACTACCGCTATCGCATGATCGTGGCCGAGAACGGGGTGCGCATCATGATCGTCACGTTCCCCGAGATCGGTGAGTTCGCCCCGCTGACCCGCTTCGTATGCGCCGCCGTCGGAACCGACGGCACCCTGGACGCAACGATGCCCGTTGGGAGAATCACCCGCGGCTGAGGCGCCGCGCCTCGCGGGTGGCCGGTAAGATCGGGGAGCTTCCCCCGAGGCGACCGAGATCTCAAGGAGGAAGCATGGATTGGAGCCAGTTTGCCGCCATCGCTGGGCTGATGGTCGTGCTGTTCGGCTGGTTGAAGCTCGACATCCGCGACCTGCGGGTTGAGATGCGCTCATTGTCCGACCGCCTGAACGACATGTGCAGACGGGTGGCCCGCATCGAGGGTCACCTGGGAGTCGGAAGCACAGAGGCGTGACCTCCCGGCGATCCTCCTTCGCCCCGCTCAGTTGAGCCTCTATCGCAACTGAGCGGCGCTCAGGGAGGCGAGAATCTCGGCGCCGCCGGTGACAGCCGGCCTCAGGCCCACCGCCTGCGGCAGCAACTGCCGGCAGAAGAACTCGGCGGTGACCTGCTTGGCCTCGAGGGCCTCGGCCTCGGTCCCGGTCGCCCCGGCGGTGATCTCGGCACGGGCGGCCTCGGCTGAGCGGGCCAGCAGCCATGCGGCCACCACGCTGGCCAGCAGGCGCAGGTACGGGGCCGCGCCGGCCAGCGCGGGGTCACCGGGATTCGCCAGCAGCCAGTCCGTGCAGGAACGGGCGGCGGCGACGGCTTCGGTCAGCGGCTCCCGCAGGGCCTCGAGGTCGGGGTGGAGCTGGTCGACGGTCTGCTGGACGCGGTCGAGCAACTCGTGCACCACGGCCCCGTCGCGCACCGCCAGCTTGCGGCCCACCAGGTCGATGGCCTGGATGCCGTTGGTGCCCTCGTAGATGGCGGCGATGCGCACGTCCCGGCAGTACTGGGAGGCCCCGGTCTCCTCCACGTAGCCCATCCCCCCGTGAATCTGCAGCGCCACGGACGTCATCTCGTTGGCGACATCGGTGCACCAGGCCTTCGACAGCGGAGTCAGCAGGTCGCAGAGTTCCTGCGCGGCCTGCCGCTCGCTCTCCTCGGGGTGATGCTGGGCGAGGTCGAGAGCGGTCGCGTTGTAGTAGCAGAGGCAGCGCATCGCCTCGATGTAGGCCTTCTGGGTCAGCAGCATGCGCTGCACGTCAGGATGCTCGATGATGGCGGCCCGCTCACCTCGTACCGTGTCCGGACGGCGGCCCTGCCGGCGCTCGACGGCGTGGTCGAGAGCCTGCTGGTAGGCCCGGTCGGCAACCCCCACGCCCTCCAGCCCGACGCCGAGCCGGGCGTTGTTCATCATGGTGAACATGTAGAACAGGCCCATGTTCTCCTCGCCGATGAGGTAACCGACGGCGCCGTCGGTCTCGCCGAGCGACATGACGCAGGTGGGGCTGGCGTGGATGCCCATCTTGTGCTCAATGGAGACGCACGTGATGTCGTTGCGCTCGCCGGGCCGCCCCGAGGCGTCGGGCAGGTACTTGGGGACGATGAAGCACGAGATGCCCCGCGAGCCCGGCGGGGCATCGGGCGTGCGGGCCAGAACCAGGTGGATGGTGTTGGCGGCCATGTCGTGCTCGCCCCAGGTGATGAAGATCTTCTGGCCGCGCAGCCGGTAGCCGCCGTCGGCGGCGCGGTCGGCGCGCGTCGACAGGGCGCCCAGGTCCGAGCCGGCGTGAGGCTCGGTCAGCAGCATGGTGGCGGTCCACTCCCCCGAGACGAGTCTCGGCAGGTATTCGGCCTTCTGCGCGGGGCTGCTGTGAAGCGTGAGCAGGTGCACACCGCCCTGTGTCAGCAGCGGGCAGAGCGAGAGCGCCAGGTTCGAGGCGGTCATCATCTCCTGCAGGGCCAGTCCGACCGACCACGGCAGCCCGCCGCCACCCAGCTCGGGGTCGAGAGCTGCCGCCCCCCAGCCGGCGGCCACGAAGGCCTCGTAGGCGTCCCTGAATCCCGGCGGGGTGGTGACGGTTCCGTCGCCGTTGTGCACGCTGGGCGTGGTGTCGCCGGTGCGGTTGAGGGGCGCGAAGACCTCCGAGAAGAAGCGTCCGGCCTCGGCCAGGATGTCGGGGAGGCTGTCGGGGTCAAACGTCTGGAACGCCTCCAACTTGGCCAGCGACCGCACGTCGCAGATGTGCTCCAGAACGAACTGCATGTCCTGCAGCGGTGGACGGTAGGTGGTCATGTCTTCCTCTGGTGCAGGGTTGCCGCGGCCGGGCGCGCGGCGCCGGTGGCGTCCGGGGTGATGTTCGTGATTCACGGTATCGGCTACGGGGCCCGCATCCGCGGCCAGAGGCATCGGGGCTGGAATCGGCTAGAAAACAGCGGCGGAGGAGGCGACGAGAGAGGATCTGCCATGGCCGAGATCGAATTCCGCGGGATGACCATGAACACGGGCGGGGACCTGCCGAGCGTCGGTGCGCCGGCTCCGGACTTCAGCCTCACCGGTGACGGGCTCGCTGCGGTGGGCCTCGGCGACTTCGCCGGCAAGAACCTGGTGCTGAACATCTTCCCGAGCATCGACACGCCCACGTGCGCCGCCTCGGTGCGGGCCTTCAACGAGCGCGCCGCCGCCCTCGAGGGTGCAGCCGTGCTCTGCGTGTCGGCCGACCTGCCGTTCGCGGCCGGACGGTTCTGCGGCGCCGAGGGCATCGAGAACGTGTCGTGCGCCTCGACGTTCCGGTCGCCGGCCTTCTACGAGGCCTACGGCGTCCGGATCACCGACGGCCCGCTGGCCGGCCTCTGTGCCCGAGCCGTGGTGGTCGTCGACGCCGAGGGCAACGTGACCCACACGGAGCTCGTCAACCCCATCACCGACGAACCTGACTACGACGCCGCGCTTGCCGCGCTGTAGCGACGCCGGTCCGGGGACCCGGCGCGCCGGTAGCCGCCGGTCAGTCGGGAGCCCATCGAGTGAGTCCGGCCGGATCCCATCGCCCGGCCGGTTCTCGTTCGGCCTAGCCGAGACCTCGGGGGAAGCCGCCCGCTTTGGATAGGTAGCCGGGCACAGGGCGGTCCAGCAGTTCCTCCAGCCAGAGCGCAGATTCGCAGAGCGCGTCCAGGGAGACGCCGCTGCCGACCCCCATCCGATCCAGCAGGTAGACGAGGTCCTCGGTGGCGATATTGCCGGTCGCCGCGGGCGCGAACGGGCAGCCCCCGATGCCCCCGAGGCTGGCGTCGAAGACCTCCACACCGGCGTCGAGCGCGGCCACCACATTGGCGAAACCCATGTTGCGGGTGTTGTGGAAGTGCGCCCGGAGCCGGACGTCGGGGCCGACCGCCTCCCGCACGGCCGTAACCCTCTCGGTCACGTCGGGAGGCACAGCGACGCCGATGGTGTCGGCGATGGCGATCTCAACAGGGTCGCTCTTGACAACCTCGGCGGCCACTGCCGCCAGACGCTCGACCGGGACCTCGCCCTCGTAGGGACAGCCGAACACGGCAGAGAGGGTGACGCCGGCGCTGATGCCGCCTGCCCGGGCTCCGTCTGCGAGATCCTCCCAGACGGCGACGGCTCCGGCGGTGGTCGTGCCCTGGTTGCGCTCGCAGAACGTGTCGGAGCAGACGACCACGGCGTTGATCTCGTCGACCCCCGCGTCCAGTGCCCTGTCGAGTCCCCGGCGGTTCATGACCAGACCGATGTAGGTCACGTCGTCGTGCCGGGGGAGGGCTGCCATAAGGGCCTCGGCGTCGGCCATCTGCGGCACCCGCTTGGGGTTAACGAAGCTCGTCGCCTCCAAGCGCCGAACGCCGGCCTCGACCAGTCGACCGATCAGCTCCACCTTCGCATCGGTCGAGACCATCGCCGCGTCGCTCTGGAGGCCGTCACGAGGTGAGACATCCACGATCTCCACTGTTCCTGCACCCTGCCGTGACATCGCTCGCCCTTCCTGCGGGTGCCGGTCGGCGCACCTTGACGGTTCCGGCACCCACTCCTAGCGTGACCCGGGCCGATGGTACCGCTGCCGGCCATCAGGAAACGTGTGCGGGGGACGCAGCAGCAAATGGAGCGACCGATGACCCCAGCACTCGATGGCATCCGCGTCGTGGAGACCGGCGTCCTGCTCGCAGGACCCTTCTGCGGCCAGCTTCTGGCCGACTTCGGCGCCGAGGTCATCAAGATCGAGCAACCGGGCGTCGGCGACCCCATGCGCCAGTGGGGCCGGGAACGCGCCGGCGGGCACTCGCTGTGGTGGCCCGTCCTGGCCCGCAACAAGAAGTCGCTCACGCTCAACCTGCGCGAGCCACGCGGCCAGGAAATCGTGCGGCGGCTCGCCTCCTCCTCGGACATCATGGTGGAGAACTTCCGGCCCGGCACGCTGGAGCGTTGGGGCCTCGGCTACGAGGAACTCGCGGCCGTCAACCCCCGCCTGATCCTGGTGCGGGTCACGGGCTTCGGCCAGACCGGGCCCTACGCCGGCCGGCCCGGCTACGGCTCCGTCGGTGAGGCTATGGGAGGCCTGCGCTACGTGGTCGGCAATCCGGACGCTCCGCCCAGCAGGGTGGGGATCAGCATCGGTGACACTCTCGCGGCCACCTTCGCCTGTGTCGGCGCGCTGTGTGCCCTGCACGCCCGCGAGCGCACCGGCCGCGGCCAGGTCGTCGACTCCGCCATCTACGAGGCCGTGCTGGCGGTCATGGAGTCGCTCATTCCCGAGTACGCCGTGGCCGGGTACGTACGTGAGCGCAGCGGAGCCATCATCCCCAACGTGGCGCCGTCGAACGTGTATCCCACCGCGGACGGTCAGATGGTCATCATCGCAGCCAACCAGGACACGGTCTTCCGCCGGCTCGCCGAGGCGATGGGGCGCCCCGAGTTGGCGAGCGATGAGCGCTACGCCACGCATGTGGCACGTGGCGCCCACCAGGCGGAACTCGACGGGTTGATTGCCGACTGGAGCGCCGGCCTGGATGCGGAGGCCGTCAACGAGGTCCTCGAGCAGCACGGTGTGCCCACCGGCCACATCTACCGGGCGCCGGAGATGCTACGCGATCCCCATTTCGCGGCCCGAGAGGCGATCGTGAAACTCGTGCACCCCGAGATTGGCGAACTGCCCATGCAGAACGTCGTGCCGAAGCTGTCCGAGACGCCGGGTCGGCTTCGCTGGCCGGGCCCGCAACTCGGCGAGCACAACGCGGAGATCCTGGAGGGTCTGCTGGGTCTCGGCGGCGACGAGGTGGCCCGACTCGCCGCCGACGGCATCATCTGAAGACCCGCCGCCGCTGCGGCGGCGGGCTCGTCACAGCAGCGGTGTCGAGTCCGCTCCGTCCCCGGTGACCTGGCGCGTGATGGTGTTCAGGTCGAAGTAGCTGCGACCCCCGGCGACGCGGCCGTCCACGACCCGCAGCACGTCGCAGGACTGCAACTCGATCTTGGCGTTCGTCGGCGGGATCTCGCCGTCGGGGCCCATCATGGGTCCGGTGTTGGTGCCGCGCACCGTGAACTCGACGACGACCCACTCCCCGCTCTCGATCAGGTTCGTGATCTCGACGGAACCGTCGGGGAAGGCACGCGCCCACTCGCGGAATTCCCGCATCATCCCTTCCGGCCCCTGGTAGCGGCGTCCGCTGGCCACCTCCGTCCAGTCCAAGTCCTCGGCCACGCACTCGATCGCCGACTCGAAGTCGCGACTGTTGAACGCGTCGTAGGTCTTGCGCACCAGATCGGCGTTGCTCATGGCTGCCCTCCTTGGCTACTCCGGCTCTCGTCCTAGGCGTGCTCGTCCGGGACGGCGTAGAGCGGTGTCGTGCTCGGATAGATCGGCTGTTCGGGGCGTTGGTCCCAGTCGGCGTGGACCGGGGGCTTCAACCAGGACTCGCCGTCATGGAACGCCCGGACCAGTTCCGTGCCCACCTCTTCGCCCTCGTCGTTGGTCAACTCCGAGAACTGGGCCCCCATGGGAGCCTCGCAGTGCAGCATGAGGAGGCTGCCCTTGGCGGTCAGTAGCGGTCCGTGTTTCAGACCCGCGGGATTCGCAAGGAACGATCCTGCGGCGTGCATGCCCCGCTCGGCCATGAGCAGATCACCGGCCAGCCAGACCATCTCCTCCCAGGTGTCATAGTGGACCTCCTGGCGGGGCTCGCCGAAACCGGGCGCCATCTGGATGAAGCGCAGCATCCCACCGGGACCGCCGTGGAACAGGCCCTCTGCCGGGTCGGGCCACCGCAACGACTTGTGCATGATGCCGTGGCGAAGGCCGGGCATCTCGGTGAGGATCCAGTCGATCTCCCAGACCTTCGCCACGTAGGGCTGGTTGTCGTAGTAGTAGCCCTCGGCCCAGATCGGGTTCCAGAAGGCGTATGCCTGGAAGCCTCCCTGCGTGGAGAGTTCGAGCGGGCCACAGCCCTTCGGGACGGCGGCGTAGCCCCCGGCTCCGACGGTCCGGCCGTTGGCGGTGAGGTCGCCCTCCACGACGAATACCTCGAGGGCCCCCTCGTCGGCCTGCTCGACGTGCGACCAGCCTGCGGGCATCTTCACCATGTAGGTCCCGGCTCCGGTCTCGGGGCGGTCGGACATGATCCGGGTCTCGACCCCGTGGAGGAAACTCGGTCCGGGAACCGTTTCCCAGGGCAACGCCCATACATGGAAGAACTGCGGATCGTCACGGTTGCGATGGTTCATGCTGGTCCCCTTCCTGGCCGACCCCGATTGTCTAATCCAATCCAGGATGCAGTGCAGCCGCCCGTGCAGATGAGTGCGGTTGGATGGCGCGCGTGCCGATGGCGGCCCGCCGCGCCGGAATCACTCGGCACAGTCGTCGCCGTCGTGGCATGTCGGCTGCGGCAGGGGAACATCCAGCGACGGATTTCGGTCGAAGAACCCCACGGGAAGCAACTGGAACCCGACCCGCTCGACCGGCATGATCGGCCAGTCCTCGGGACGCACGATGTGCGATACGCCGAACGTGTGCCACACCACCACGTCGGTGTCGACGATGTCCCGGTCCTGCTCGGTCCAAACGCTCAGACCGGCCTCGCCGGTGCTCTGGTTGGGGTAGTCCCCGGCCGCGTGCATCTCGTCGGGGCGATACGGCGTGACCCAAAGGTGCTTCTGCGCAAAGCCCGCTCGCCGGGCGACGCGCGAGTCCGGCGAAGCGAGCATCAGTGAACTGGCCTCGGGCAGGAGCTTGAAGGCCACGGGCCGCCCGAAGCGGTTGAGCTTGGAGGGGTTGATGACCTTCCAGTAGCGGGCCTTGAGCGGGTCGATGATGCGTTGCGCATGCCGCTCGGACGCCAGCAGCGTTTCCTGGCCACCGAAGGCGTTGAGATGAGGGTTGGCCTCGCCGGGCGGGAGCGCGACGGTATCCACCTCGACGACGGAGTTCGGCGCCCCGTCCACGTCGAAATCGAGGCGCATGTTGAAGATGTGCTGGTGGTGCACGCCGCTGAGATCCGTCGAGATGATCGTGCCGTAGTCGTCGACACCGCCGGGCGGGAGCGCCCGAGTCTGGATGACACCGGTCAGCTTGATCTCGAACTCCATGTGGCCGTCCTGGTAGAAGTACCAGTAGAAGCCGTACTCGTAGTTGCCGAGCGTGCCGATGCACGAGACGACGAGGCGTCGCGACCGCCTTACCTCGCTGGAACCCGTGCTGAGGTCCAGGTGCTTCCAGAGGATCGAGTAGTCCTCCTCGTGGATGCAGACGACGTTCCGGCACAGCTCGGGGTGGCCGTCGTCGTCGGCCACGACGGTGTCCAGGTAGCGGATCTCGCCGAGGCAGTCGCAGCCCAGGGTCAGGGAGCCCATGTTCCGGCCCATGCCGTACTCCCCGGCATCGAACGCATTGCGCCAGTGGAAGGCGTCGGTGCCGTCGCCGTAGGGCACGACCATCTCCGAGAGGGCGGCGCGGTAGAGGATCGGGCGACGCCGGCCGCCGTCGTCGTAGGCGACTTGATGCAGGACGAGTCCGTCGGTCGGGTGCATGGAGACCCGCATGCTCCAACGCTGCCAACTGAGCAGGTTCCCGTCGATCGAGAAGCTGGGGCCCTCGGGCTGGACGATGTCGAGGGGCTTCAGGTCGGTGCGCAGCTCGCCCACCGACGCGGCGTCGTAGTTGCCCGACTCGGGGGGAAGCGGGATGACCTCGCCGTCGAGGATCTTGAGCACCCGGTTCTCGTTGAGGTCCACGATGGCGACGACGTTCTCGATGGGCTTGGCGTAGCCGTTGTCGGTCGGGGCGTGCCGCAGGTAGGACGCCGCCCGGACCAGGCGCCGTTTCGGGTCGATTCCCTCGATCGGGAAATCGCCCACCGACCAGAGGTCCACCTGCACCATGTCGAAGTCGGTGACGCCTCTCCGGCGCAGCGCGGCACGCCAGCGCTCGTCGCTCTTGACGAGTTCGTCGACCGCGGCGAACTCCTCCATGAGGATCGGAGGCTGCGCCCCCTCGAGCGAGCGCCACGAGGTGATCCGCCCCTCGTTGAGCGACACCACAGCCTCATAGGCAGTGCCATCGGCCCGGTTCAGCAGGGTGGCGCGCGCCCGGCGGGTGATCGGATCCCCTTGCTCGAAGCGGTACACCTCCTCCTTGGCAGGTTCCTCGAGCATGAGGAGAGGAAAGCGCAGTCGCTCCATGCCGGCGCACTCCCGCCGGATGATGGTGGCGGCTTGTTCGATCTCGGTTGCCGTCAGCGGGTCCAGCGGGTGTGTGACGGCCTCGGCTACCCCTGCCATTCGATCGCCCCGACGTTGGGATTGGGCAGCAGGATGTCGTCGTAGAGGTCGGGGCGGCGACGGTCGATCAGGCGGAACGGCATGTCCCCCCGGTCGATGTCCGGATCTATGTCGGCGATGACCAGTTCCTCGCAATCGACGCCCTCGCCTCCCTCGGCCAGGATGCGTCCCTCCGGGTTGATGATCCGGCTCTTGCCGAAGAATCCCAGGTCACCGCTGCGTCCGACCATGTTGGCCAGCACGAGATACACGGAGTTGTCGATGGCTCTGGTGGGTGATGTATGCGAGTGCAGGAACAGGTGGAGCACGACCTGCTCCGCATCGGGACCCTCCACGTAGAAGCCCGCCAGGGAGCCGCAGATCACGCGGGCACCCTTGATCGCCAGGATCCGAGTGGTCTCCGGGAGGGAGAAATCGGCGCAGATCATGTTGCCGACGCAGCCGGCGGCGGTGTCGGCAACGGCGATCGACGTACCGGGGGTGAAGTCCGGCGCCTCGATCGTCGGCGTGAGGTGGATCTTGCGATGGACGTTGGTGATCTCGCCTTTCTCATCGATCAGTACCGACACGTTGGTGGGTCTCTCGCCCTCGGTGGCTCGGGCCAGCATGCCGAAGGCGACCACCATCCCGTAGCGGCGTGCGATGGTGGCCACCCTGTCGGTCGCCTTGCCCGGCACCGTGTCGAAAGCGTCGAACACCGCTGCCAACCGTGAGGGATCGCCCGAGGCCTTCGCCTCCCGGATCGTTGCGAAGCCCGGCAGGTAGCCCTCGGGGAGGACCGCCAACTTCACACCCTGCTCGCCGGCATCGACGAGCCACTGCTCGGCCTTGTCGAGGGTGGCGCCGGCGTCCCCGTCGACCGGGCAGATCTGGACGGCGGCGGCGCGCAGCATCAGCCTGCCGGAACCACGGCCTCGTCGCTGCTCGTGAGGGTGATCTTGCCCTCCTCGACGAGCCTGTAGAAGTTCTCGCCGCGGTCGAACAGCTTCAGCGGCGGCCGATCGGCTCGAATGGCTGCTCGTTGGGCCTCCGTCGCCTCGGCGTCGAGTTGGAGTTCGTAGTCGTCGTCGGTCGGCAGGAACAGCACGCCGTAATCGTCTCGGGCGCTCTCATGGGAGACCAGACCACGCCGCACATCCAGCAGCACCGAAGCCGGGTCACGGTCCAAGGGGTCGCCCCAGCCGCCGCCGCCGGGGCTGAGCACCCGCAGGATGTCGCCCTTGCGAACGTCGATGGAGTCAGACTTGCCGGGTAGCACCTTCTCGTCGGGCGTGTCGGGGTTCAGGAGCCACACCGAGCCCTGGCCGGCCTTGCCGCCCTTGACCCCCCACGGTTGCAGAGTGGCCCGGTCGGAGTGAATCAGCATCTCCCCGTCGATGAGGATCTCGATGTCCTTGAAGTAACCCAGTCCACCCCTGAACGTTCCGGCCCCACCGGAGTCCTGGCGCAGGCCCAACCGGACGATGCGGACCGGGAAGTTCGTCTCGGCGAACTCCGCCGGCATGTTCCTGGACTCCGGAGCCACGTCCACGGTGTCGGCGCCGTCGGCGAAGGGGCGGGCGCCGGATCCGGCGCCGGTGATCTCCCGCAGCAGGAAGTACTCGCCGTCGTTGTCGAAGCCGAACAGCCCGTAGGAGGAGATGGACTCCGACGGCGCCGGCACGAACCCCCCCGAGGCCTTTGCCAGGATGCCCAGACCCAGGTCGAGGATGCGCAGCAGCGGGAACGTGCGCCAGCCGCAGGCGGCCGGCCACTCCGGGCTGAGCACGGTGCGCTCGGGCAGCGTGCACGTGATCACCTCGTTCACGCCGTCGTTGATGATCATGTCCGGGGCGAAGGCCAGGAAGAGCGTGCCGAGCGACTTGGCGTAGTAGCGGCCGTTCGCGGGCCAGTTGAGGGAGCCCTTGATCTGCGGGTCGGTGCCGGAGAAGTCGAAGTTGATGCCCTCGGGCGTCTTCGTCATGGTGGCCCGCAGCTTGACGTAGTGGCGCGGCTCACGAGGCTGCACGTCGACGTACTCGCAGAAGTCCTCGAATGTGTAGGCGCCATCGGGGATCATCGGCAGGACCGTCTCGCGCAGGCTCCGGGAGCAACGGTCGAGCAGCCCCTGGAAGGTCTGTGCCAGCGCCTCAGCGCCGTAACGCTCACACAGCTCCTCGACGCGGACGACGCCGATGCCGCAGGCGTTGACGAAGGCGTCGATGTCGGCCCGCAGATCGTCCGGGAACCGCGAGTTGTTCAAGATGGTCTCGAAGAGCGCCACGTTGAGCTCTCCTCGGTCGTAGAGCTTCACCGGCGGGACGACGAAGCCCTCCTGGAAGATCTCGAAGGCTGTGAGCGGGACGCTGCCCGGGGTCAGGCCCCCGATGTCGTTGACGTGCCCGAACACCTGCACATAGGCCACGATCTCCTCACCGGAGAAGACCGGCCGCGTGATGCACATGTCGCCGAGGTGGGTGATTCCGCCGTCGGACTTGTACGGGTCGTTGTAGAGGAAGACGTCGTCCGGATGGATGTTGCCGGCGAACTTGGTCATGATCGGCGTGGGCACCGAGGCGAACGACAGGGCCGTCACGCTGTTGCCGTGCGAGTCGAAGATGCCCGACCGGTGGTCGTGCTGCTCGCGCACGATCGTGGAGCGCGCCGTGCGTTCCACCTGGATCTCCATCTCGCGGCGTGCCGACTCGATGGCACCTTCGATGATCTCGAAGAGGATCGGCTCGAACTCGGTGGTCACTTCAGAACCGTTGCCGGTGGGTGACATGTGTCGGCTCCTTTGGGTGGTCGTCGGTCTCTTCGTCAGCCGTCGTCAGGCAGGTGGTACCTCAGGCGAGGTGGATGATCAGATTGCCGAGCGCATCCACCCGGGTGTTGGCCCCCGGCGGCACCAGCACGGTGGAGTCGTACTCGACGATGATCGCCGGGCCCGCAACCTCGTGACCGACCGCAAGCCGATCCCGGTCGTAGAGGCGGGTCTGCTGCTGTCCGTGGTGGGGGCCGTAGTACACGTCCCGATCCCCGAGGACGGCGTCAGCAACCGATCCCTCGCGGGGGGTTGTCTCCGCCAACTCGATCCGGGGTAGTGGGCCGGTTCCTCGGACGCGCAGGTTGACGAATTCCACGGCCTGCTCACCGGCGTAGTGGTAGCCGTAGGTGCGCTGGTGCTCGGTGTGGAACGCGTCCACGGCGGCCTCGAGACCGGAGGCGGACACCGGCCCGTCCGGAACGGGAACGGTCAATTCGGTGGCCATGCCGACGTAACACAGGTCGGCATACCGTTCCGTCGTGGGAGTGGCGATTCCCTGGCCGCGGATGTCGGCAACGACCTTCGCCTCGAGTTCGGTGAACGTGGTCCCGATCCTGGTGGGGGAGATGTTCTCGGCGCGCGTATTGACGGTCTGCACCGCGCTCGCCTGGATGTCCGCCGCCAGCAGGCCCAGACAGGAGCCGAGGCCGGGACGCGGAGGAATCACGATCCTGCGGATTCCCAGTTGGTCGGCCAACTCGGCGGCGTGCAGCGGGCCGGCCCCGCCGAAGGCGAAGAGCGCGTACTCGCGTGGGTCGCGGCCGCGGGCGATCGAGACCTGGCGCACCGCTGCGGACATCCGGGCGGCGGCCAGCTGCAGGATGCCGTAGGCGAACTCCTCGGGCGCCAGCCCGAGCTTGCCGCCGACGGTTCCGACGACGTCCCGCGCCGCCTCGGCGTTCAACGGCATGTCACCGCCGAGCAGGTAGTCCGGGATCCGCCCGAGGACGAGGTTGGCGTCGGTGACCGTGGGTTCGGTCCCGCCCTTCCCGTAGCAGACCGGCCCGGGGTCGGCGCCGGCACTCTCGGGGCCGACCCGGAGGCGGTCCCCGGTGCCCAACGACGCGATCGACCCGCCTCCGGCACCGATGGACACGATGTCGATCGATGGCATACCCATCGGGTAGATGTCGAGCAGTCCCTCGGTGGTCAGGAGGGGCCGACCATTCTCGACGAGGGCCACGTCGGTGGACGTTCCCCCCATGTCGTAGGTGAGGACCTTGTCCTCGCCGATCTGATCGGCCAGCCAGGCCATGCCGAGCACTCCGGCACTGGGGCCGGAGTAGGCGATGGTCGCCGGCTGCTCCACCACACGATCGCTCTGTGAGAGCCCCCCCGAGGAGCGCATCAGTAGTAGCGGGGCCGAGTAGCCCGCAGTCTTGAGGCGGCTGTCGAGGCTTGCGAGGTAGTCGCTCACGAGCGGCATCAGTGCTGCATTCAGACACGTCGTCATGGCCCGCTCGTACTCGCGGAACTCCGGCAGGACGTCCGAGGAGATGGTCAGGAAGCAGTCGGGGTGAATCTCGCGGAACACGTCTCTTGCCCGCTGCTCGTGAGATGGATCCAGGTAGCTGTGCATGAAGCACAGGGCGACGGCGTTGATGCCCTTCTCCTTGAAGAACTCTGCGGCGGACCGCACGTCGTCGGTGCTCATCTCCTCGAGCACTTCGCCCGTGTGGGTGATGCGACCCCGCACCTGCCGCACGTTCTCGAGGGGGACGACTCGAGGCGGCTTGACCCAGGTGTAGATGGCTCCCCAGTCGCCGGGCACGGTCTGGCGGGCAATCTCGATCATCTCCCGATAGCCGTGCGTCACGATGAAGCCCAGCGACGGCCAGCGCTTCTGCAGGACGGCGTTGAGTGCAACCGTGGTGCCGTAGTGCAGGCCGACGACGTCGGTCGGCTCGAAGTCCGCAGCGGCCCGCAGATCAGCCAGGCCCGCCAGGAAGGCCCGCGTGTCGTCGTCCGGCGTCGACGGGGTCTTGGCGGCATAGAGCTCGCCGTCCTCGTTGAAGGCCAGTAGATCAGTGAACGTACCGCCGGTGTCGACTCCCACCCATACGTCTGCCATAGCCACGTACTCCTTGCCTCTGTCCGGCGCCTGACGTTGACGACTCGAACTCGGTGTTCAGCCGGACCACGATGCGCCGGGGGAGCCTAGCACGGGCGCCTCTGGGCCAATCCGGCCGCGCGAGCTGCTGAGGAGACGTCTGAACCCCACGGTGGACCCGCCGGCAACGGGAGATGCCGGGGGTTCTCCAACCACGAGACACCGTCCATGTATGCCGAGATCAGAGCCGGCGTAATGGGTGGATCGTGGAAACAGAAATCTGCTGGGGCGTCGGTGTGGACAAGCAGGATGCACCCCCTCTGGGTAAGCAGCGGGCCGTGGCGGTGATGCGACGGGTTGCCGACGTAGCTCCCCGCCGCCTGCCGGCCGGTTCCGGGCATGAAGAAGTCCCCGGTGAGCCAGATGATCTCCTCCCAGCATCCCGGGTGGGACTCCTGGCGATGGTCTCCCACGAAGCCCGACACGAGGACGACGATGCGGAGCAACCCCTTCGGTCCGCCGTGGACGTCGCCACGCACCGGGTCGGGGAGGCGCAACGATTTCGACCACACGCCGTGGAGCCGGCCGGGCGCCTGCAACTCGGCGGGGAACACGGTGGGTTCCCAGGGAAGGTCGACCGTCCGCACGACGAGGGGTGTGGCGTCGTAGTAGTCGTCCGGGGCGAAATGGGGACTCCAGATGGCGACGCCTCTCGCGGCGATGAGACACGTTGCCCGGACAGGGGCACAGCCGGTGGGCACGGCCAGGAAACCGCCGGCGCCGAGCCGATCCCCGTCGACTGTCAGCGAGCCCTCCAGTACCAGAAGTTCCAGCGTTCCCCCGTCGCCCCCGACCGGTGCCGACCAGCCGGGGGGAATGTCCACCAAGAGGGTCCGCTGGCCCGTCGCGGGATTCTGCGACAGCAGGCGTCCGGAGCAGCCATGCAGCATTCCCGGCTCGGAGACGGGCGCGGCTGGGACATCGTCGATCCGGAAGAACTGTGCGACGCCGCGATCGGGGCTGGGGCTCACTCGCTCTCTGTTCCGTGGTCGCTGATGGCACGCAGGAAACGTGCCAGGAAGGCGTCTCGGTCAGTGATCATCGACGGTGCCCGCTCGGGGTCGAGCGCCGACTCCTCGATGAGTGAGGAGACGTCCATCCCCCGGTCGGCCAGGGCGCCCTCCAGGAGGCTCAGCCGCTCGCGGAGCTGCCAGACCTCCGCTCCCAGAGCCAGGATGATTCCGAGCAACCGGTCGTGGACGGGGTCGTCGAAGGCATGGTACGCCCGAGTCGAGGAACCCTCTGCGGCCTCCGGCGGAGTTGACGAGGGTTCGGGTGGCGGTGCCAAGGGTGTCTCAGGCGTCCGGTTTGTCGGCCTCGTTCACCCAGCGGTTCTCCGGCCGGAATTCCCCGGTGCGGAGCAGTGCGGCCGTGCCCCAATAGGTCGGCTCGTCATAGTCCAGGGGGCCGTCGGCGACGTTCACGAAGCCGATCCGGCGCATCAGTGCCTTGAAGTCCCGCGACAGGAACTGGTCCCAGAACGCCTCACCGTTCCCCTCACAGTCGAACGACTGGAGGAAGGCCCTGTCCGGCGGCAATTCTGCATAGGGCGGCATGTCCAGGAAGCGGATATGCCCGCCGGGCCGCAGCAGCCGGTAGGCCTCGGCCATGACCGAATCGAGCACCTCGGTGCTCAGTTCGTGCAGCAGGAGGAATCCGGCGATGAGGTCGAAGCTCCCGTCGGGATATCCGGTCGCCGTGGCGTCGCGCTGCTCGAACGCGATGGCCAGGCCGCGCTCCTCGGCGGTCAGGTGTGCCCAGCGAAGCGCCGCCGCGGAGATGTCGATGCCGACCACCTCGGTCGCATCGGGGTAGGCCTGGCGAAGAGCCATCGTGAGGCCGCCGAAGGAACAGCCCAGGTCGAGGATTCGCTTGTACGCGCCCTCTGGCGCCCCTCCGGCGAATGCCACCAGCGCACCCGGGGGACTGCCCGTGTAGCCCGTGCGCCACGCCATGCGGTACAACGCCCCACCCCGCTCGTAGACGGGGCCGACGAGGGGGTCGCCCCAGTACCCGCCGGGTACCAGGTGGATGTCGTCGAGCCCCTCGCTGTCACGCGCGGTGTAGTACCCGGGCAACTCGAGGGCGGGATCGAGGACCAAGCGGCCGAGGGGCTCCTCCGGCATCTCTTCGAGGATCCCGGCCAGCCGGTCGGTCTGGTCCTCGAGTGAGCGCCTTGCGGCGGCCCACCCCATCTTCTGCGCCTGGTGCTGCGTGGCGGCTGCGAACCGGTAGAGCGGACTCGGCGCGATGACCGCGGCCGCCTCCTCCATCGTGGCCGGCTCGGGCCCGCCTGTGGCCGTCTCACGTGCGTAGGCATCGAGGATGCCCTTCACGTGCACGGTGTAGTTGTATCCCCGCAGCCCTTCGAGGTAGTCGAAGTGAGCCGCCTGCTCCTGGGTCGGAGCAGGCAGCTCAGGCATCTCGTCTCCTCAGCAATCGCGTGCGGTGGCTCGGGTCCCGTTTCTAACCGGCCGCCTCGAAGTCCTGGATCCGCACGAGACCGTTGCCGGTGAGGGCGCGTGGCAGCGTGAGGAAGTCCGCGTGGGCGTAGTCGAGGCCGGTCCAGGCGATGGGATGGATCGGGTAGTCCTCGGCGTAGATCCGCTGGATCGTCAGGGCCGCCTCCTCCATCGTGGCGGGGTTGATCACGGCCTCCAGGGCGGCGTTCAACTCGTCGTTGGCGTACCCGAACCAGTTCAGGAACCCGCCGACGCCGCCGTAGATGAAGCCGTAGTAGTTGGCGTCGTAGTAGGCCGGCGTGTCGATCACGTCCACGAAGAACTGGAGCTCGCCTGTCCGGCCGTACTTGCGGCCGTCGAAGGTGGCCCGCGGCTGCTTCTCGATGGCGAGGTCGAAGCCCGCCTCGCGGAACGAGTTCTGCACCAGGATGGCGATCTCCTCGTCCAGCGGCAGGCCGTCCGCATACGCCAGGGTGAGCGGCGCGTCGAGGCCCGAGAGGACCGCCCCGGCCGCCTCGACGTCGTAGCCCCGGAAGAACTCGTTGGTGTAGCCCGGCACCGGCGGGATCAGGATTGAGTCCCACAGCACGGCGTCGCCCTGGAAGACCACGTCGATGATGTCCTGGTAGGGGATCGCCTGGGCGATCGCCGCCCGCACCGCGGGATCATCGAACGGCGGCTCGTAGGTGAGGGCCAGGAAGGCGCCGGTGGTCGTGAAGATGCGGGAGACCGCCACGCCGTCCGTGGTCTTCGCCTGCTCGACTCCGAGCGTCGTCAACTCGGCTGCGAACGCCACGTCGCCGGCGAGCAGCAGCTGCAGCCGCGAGTTGGCGTCGGGAACGCTGCGCTGGATGACACGCTTCAGTGCCGGCTGCGGACCCCAGTAGTTCTCGCGGGCCTCGAGGACCATCTCGTCGCCGCCGGGCCCGAACTCCAGCACGCGGTACGGCCCGAAGCCGGCCACGTTCTGGTTGAGCCACTCGTTGGCGTAGGGGTCCTCGTCGGTGGCGTGGTTCTCCTGCAGGTAGGCGGAGTCGTAGATCGCCAGCCAGCCCGTGCCCAGCGAGGGCAGCAGCTTGTCGCCGAACAGGCCGCTGATCCGGATCGTGTAGTCGTCGATGATCTCGACCTGGTCGATGCTCGTGAGTCCGGCAACCAGCAGCCAGAAGGCGCCCGTGGTCCCCGCCGCCATGGCCTTCTCGAGCGACCAGTGCACGTCGGCGGCGGTCATCTCGTTGCCGGCGTCGCTCATCACGCCCTGGCGCAGGTGGAACGTGTAGACGCTGCCGTCGTCGGAGATCTCCCAGCTCTCGGCGAGCTCGGGCTTCGCCTGGCCGGCGTTGCCGCCTTCGAGGCTGGCGTACAGGGCGTCGCGGTCGGCGGGGATCTCCCAGTTCGTGAGGCTGTCGTAGGTGGCGAAGAAGATGCCGACCGACGGGAGGTTGTTCTGCCCCGGCCCGTCCGGGTTGATGGCCAGCACCGGCCCGGCCAGGGCCAGCACGACCTCCTCGGGCACTGCCGGTGCGGCGGGTGCCGGCGGGGGCGGCTCGGGCGCGGGTGCGGGCGGCTCCGGCGCCGGAGCGGGTGCCGCGGCCTCGCGTTCGGCGGCCGCTTGGGCCTCGGCCTGGGCCTCCTCCGCGGCGGCCCGTGCCGAATCGGCCTCGCTCTGGGCGGCGGCGGCCTGCGAGCGCGCCTCGTCGGCGGCCGCCTGGGCCTCGGCCAGCGCCGCTTCGGCCTCGGCGACGGCCTCCTGGTTGCCCTCGGCGGTGGCCTGCGCCAAGTTGGCCGCGGCCTGGGCCTCCTCGGCGGCGGCGAGCGCCGCGTCCGCTTGAGCGGAGGCCGCCTGCGCGTCGGCGAGCGCCACGTTGGCTTCGGACTGCGCGGCCCGCGCTTCGCCCAGTGCCGAGTCGGCGGTGCCGGAGGCGCCGTCGTCTGCGGCGCAGGCCGCTGTCAGCAGCGCCAGCGCGCTCAGGACGGCTACCCACCGCGCCCTTCTCGCCACCCGCTCGCGGCGACTCCTGCTCGACGTTCCAGAGCACTCGTACATGTCTCACTCCCCGTGTGCATCGGCCCCGATGGCCGGTGATTGAATCCGACCGGAGACTCGGGCGTCTGCCGGTCCAGAAATGCCGCCGGAAGGGTAGTCGTCGAATCGGGTCCGGGCAAAGGGCTGCGGTCCGCCGCGATCCCACCACGGCGGTCGGATCGCAGGGCGCGGGCAGCGCCACGCCGTCGTCGTGTGCCTATCGCGCCTGCCGTCGTGCCCTCACACTGCGTCTGCGATTCCTGGTGCGGTGCTCTCCCGCTCGACGAGAATGCAGGCGGCGGTGTGATCCGGCGTCGCCTCGACCAGAGCGGGCTGCGCTTCGTGGCAGGCGCGCGTGACCAACGGGCAGCGCGCCGTGAACACGCAGCCGGAGGGCCGTTCGGTGCTGCTCACCTCGCCCCGCACGACGCTCGCGGCGGGCGCCACGTCGGGGTCCACCGACAGCTCGGCGCCGATCAGGAACTCGGTGTAGGGGTGCTTCGGGTTGGACAGGACCTCGTCGGTGGGGCCGACCTCCACGAGACGACCCAGGTACATGACCGCCACCCGCTCGCAGACGGCCCGGATCGCCTTCAGGTCGTGGGAGATGAGGACGTAGGTGAGGTTCAGCTCCCGCTGCAGGCGCAGCAGCAACCGCAGCACGCCCTCCTGCACGGACACGTCGAGCGAGGCGGTCGGCTCGTCGAGGATGAGCACCCGCGGCGACGTCGCCAGCGCTCTGGCGATGTTGACCCGCTGCTGCTGCCCCCCGGAGAGTTCGTGGGGATAGCGGCTCGCCAGATCCGGCGAGAGCGCCACCTGCTCCAGCAGCTCGTGGACCCGCCTCGCCAGGTCTGTTCCACGCAGATCGGTGTGCAGCACCAGGGGCTCGGCGACCGCCTCCCAGACGCGGTAACGGGGGTCCAGCGACTCGTAGGGCTCCTGGAAGACGATCTGCATCTCACTGCGCCACGACCGGAGCGCCTTGGCCGGGGCGTCGGTGATGGAGCGGCCGAGCACCTCGATCCTGCCCGAATCAACCGGGGTGAGTCCCAGGATGCAGCGGGCCACCGTCGACTTCCCCGAGCCGCTCTCGCCGACGATGCCGAGGGTCCGCCCGTAGGGCACCGTCAAGCCGACATCCTCAGCGGCCACCACGTCGGGCACGCCACGCCGGGTGCCGAAGGTCTTGTTGAGACCTTCGACGGCGATGGCGACCGCCCCGTCGCTTGCTGCGGAGTCGTGAGGCCCGTCGCTCATCGGTCGGCGCTCCCCGCTCGCTCCTGGCGCAACTCGCGCAGGTCCGACGCGGCGATGAGGCGTCTGGTGTAGTCGTGATGCGGCGAGAGCAGGACCCGGCGCATGTCCCCGTCCTCCACGACCCGCCCGTCGTGCATGACCGAGACCGAGTCGCAGTACTGGGCGATGATGCCCAGGTCGTGGGTAATAATCAGAACCGACAGCGACAACTCCGACTGCAGGAAGGCGATCAACTCCAGGATCTGGCGCTGGATCGTGGCGTCGAGACCGGTGGTGGGCTCATCGGCGATCAACACCTCCGGATCGCAGAGCAGCGCCGTGGCGATCACGGCCCGCTGCGCCAGGCCGCCGCTCAACTCATGGGGGTACGAGCGGGCGATCCTGTCCACGTCGTCGATGCCGACCAGGCGGAGTCGCTCGCGGATCCGGGCGGCGCGCCCGGCGCGGTCCAGGTCCAGATGCGCCTTCAGCACGTTGGCCATCTGGGTCTCGACGGTGATCATCGGGTACAGCGCGGTCCGGGGGTTCTGGAACACCATGCCGATCGATGCGCCGCGCAACTCCCGTAGCTCGTCGGCGTCGAGGCCGAGCAGTTCCCGGCCGCCGAGTTGCACCGAGCCGGCAGTAACCCGCCCACCCGGAGGCAGGAGCCCGATCACCGAACGCGCCGTCATCGACTTCCCCGAGCCGGTCTCGCCCACGAGCCCGTGCATCCGGCCCCTCTCGAGGGCGAGGCCGACGCCGTCCAGCACCGGGGTGACGCCGTCGCGCCCGTCGATCTCGACGCTCAGGTCCCTCACCACGAGGGCCGGTCCGGTCACCGCAGGTGCACCTCCCGGGCCTGCTCGATCCCCTCGCTGAGCAGGTTGAAGGCGAACACCGCGAAGGCCAGGAAAATGCCGGGGAAGATCGAGATCCACCACTGGCCCGTGGTGATGTAGCTGGCGCCGCCGAGGATCATCGAACCCCACTCGGGCGTCGGCACCTGCACCCCCACACCCAGGTAGGCCAGGCCGGCCAACGTCAGGATCCCGTAGCCCATCGAGACGCCGAACTGCACGACCGCGGGACCGAGCGAGTTCGGCAGCACGTGGCGGAACACGAGACGCGTCGTGGAGTTCCCCAGCGCCACCGCGGCCTGGATGTAGCGCTGCTCGCGGACGGTCAGCACGCGGCTGCGGACCAGCCGCAGGAACACCGGAGCGTTCACGAAGGCCAGGACGAACACCACGTTGGTCAGGCTGTTGCCGCCCAGGGACACGAGGGCGATCGCCAGGATCAGCAGCGGGAAGGCCTGCACGACGTCGGCGAGGCGCATCGAGGCCTCGCCCATGAGCCGCCGGGAGAAGCCGGCGGCCACTCCCAGCACGATGCCGATCAGCGCGCCGAGGCCGACGCCGAGCACCACGATGGTCAGGTCGATCCGGGGGGCGTGGAACACCCGCACGAAGATGTCGAACCCCGAGCGGTCGGTCCCGAACGGGTGCCGGGCGCTCGGCGGCAGCAGCGCCTCACGCGGGTTGGCGATCTCGGCACCGAACTGCCAGATCGCCGGGACCACGTAGGCACCCAGCGCCAGTACGAAGATGATGAACGCACCCCACAGCAGCGGGGGGTTCAGGCTCCTCCGCAGCCGCTTGGCGAAGCTCTCGGCGTGCCGCGGCAGCACGAACTCGGCCGCGACGCCGTCCGTCTCCGGCGGGGAGTTCGTCTCCGGCGGGGGGCTCACAGCCGCACCCGGGGATCGATGACCCGGTAGAGCAGATCAACCACGAAGAAGATGGCCACCGACAGCGCGCCCGCCACGAGCACGAACCCCTGCACGGCGGGGAAGTCGCTCTGACGGATGGCGTTGACGGCGTACTGGGCCGCCCCACCCCAGGAGAACACCGTCTCGACCAGCACGGCGCTGCCCAGCAGCACGCTGAAGAGGATTCCCACGAAGGTCACCACCGGGGGAAGGGCGCCGCGCGTGGCGTACACCCAGAGCTTGCCCCTCGACAGGCCACAGGCGCGCCCGAAGAGGATGGAGTCCGATGTCAGTGATTCGATGGCGGCCGAGCGGGCCAGGCGGGCGATGGGTGCGGTGAAGATGAGCACCATCGTCATGAGTGGCAGCCAGATGTGGTGCAGGGATGCCCTGAACGCCTCGCCGTTCAGCGTGATCATCGCGTCGAAGAGCGCCGCGCCGGTGACGTCGCGGGGGGCGGGCCCGCCCGGAGACAGCTGTCCCGTGGGGCCGGGGGCGATGTCGAACTTGAAGAAGAACACGAACAGCAGAACGAGTCCCAGCCAGAAGTCGGGCACCGAGAGCGCGGAGAAACTGCCGAAGCGGACCGCCCTGTCGCCGCCCCTGCCCCGCCGATGGGCCGCGTAGCTGCCCAGCGCCAGACCGAAGACGAGGGCGAAGGCCAGGGCCAGCACGACGAGCTCCAGCGTGGCGGGCATCCGGTCGGCCAGATCGGTGGTGACCGGGCGATCGGTGAACAGCGACGTGCCCAGATCGCCGCGGATGGTGTCGCCGAGGAAGTCGGCGTACTGGGCACCCAGCGGCTGGTCCGTGCCGAGTTGGGCCCGGACGTTGGCGATCACCTCCTCTGTGGCGAAGGATCCGGCGACCAGATACGCGGGGTCGCCGCCGGCCAGGCGGGTGAGGAAGAAAGTCGCCGTCGCCACGCCGAATAGGATCGGAATCATGAAGAGGACGCGCTTGATGATGAGCCACGCCCATTGCCGCGCCCTCACGACAGTGCCTCCCGCACGAGTCGCAACCGTACTCCCGGCGCCCGATGCGCGGGGAAACCGCTCCGGCGCGGCCCCGTCGGTGGCCGGCGGCAACGCTTCGGTCCGGCCGCTCTGATGGTCTCCCCGGAGACTGCCGGCATTCCTCGCGGGGTCGGGGGGCCGCCGGCTCCGTCAGGGAGGGCCGCCCTGCGGTCGCTGCTCGAGGGTCCGCAGGCAACGATCGTGGTGGGCGCGGTGAACGCCCTGTCGGCCCGCCTGGTGGAGCGGGCAGGCTTCGACTGCTGCTTCGTGACCGGGGCGGGGCTCGCCAACTCGCAGTTCGGACTGCCCGACATCGGTCTCGTCTCGATGACCGAGGTGGTGGACGAGGCCGCCAGGATCTGCGATGCCGTCGACATCCCGGTCATCGTGGATGCCGACACCGGCTTCGGCGGGCCGCTGTCGGTGATGCGCACGGTCCACCTCCTCGAGAAGGCGGGCGCTGCCGCCGTCCAGATCGAGGACCAGGCGATGCCGAAGCGGTGCGGGCACTTCGCCGGGCAGCGGCTCGTGGAGCCCGCCGAGATGCTCTCCCGGATCGACGCCGCGCTCAGTGCCCGCGCCGATCCCGACCTGGTCCTGATCGCCCGGACCGACGCCCGCTCGGTGCTGGGCTTCGACGAGGCGATCCGCCGGGCGCGCCTGTATGCGGAGGCGGGAGCCGACGTCATCTTCGTGGAGGCGCCGCGGACGGTCGAGGAGATGCGCCGGATTCCCGCCGAGCTGGGGGGCACGCCGGTGCTCCTCAACGTGGTGGAGGGAGGCAAGACCCCGCAGTTGCCCCGCGAGCAGTTGCAGGAGATGGGCTACCGGTTGATCCTGCACGCCAACCTGCTGCTGCGGGTCATGCTCAAGGCCGGTGAGGACGCCCTGGCGCATCTCCACGAGCACGGCGACTCCGTGGAGTTGGGCGACCGGGTGCTCGGATGGGCGCAGCGTCAGGCCCTCGTGGATCTGGAGCGGTTCGACGACCTCGAGAATCGACTGAGCAATGAATCGGCTGAGCAGTGAATCAACCAAGCGATGAGTCGACCGAGTAACAGGGAGACCCCATGAGCGGGCAGACCGAGGATCGGCGGTCGTGGCTGGCTTCGATCCCCGGAGACGACCTCGACGTGTACGAACTATCGGGATTCGGCGGGCCCTCGGGTTTCGGCGAGCGTCCCGCACTGCTCGTCATCGACGTGCAGTACCGCACAGCCGGCGACAGGCCGGTGCCGATCCGTGAAGCCATCACCACCATGTACCCGACGGCCTGCGGCGACAGGGCGTGGGCGGCGATCCCGCACATCGCCCGCCTCCTCGGTGCGGCGCGCGAGGCCGGCATCCCGATCGTGTACCCGTACGTGGCACCCAAGAAGGCGGTCGACGCGGGCCGCTTCGGGAGTATCAACCCGGCGATCACCTCGATCGGCGAGCGCGGCTACGAGTTCGTGGCCGAGGTGGCACCGGAGGAGAGCGACGTGCTGCTTCCCAAGCGACACGCCAGCGCCTTCTTCGGCACGGCTCTGGTGAGCTACCTCGTGGACTTCGGGGTGGACACCGTGATCCTCGCCGGATGCACCACGAGCGGTTGCATCCGCGCCACGGCCGTGGATGCGTTCTCCTACAACTTCCGCACGATCGTCCCCGAGGAGTGCGTCTATGACCGCATCGGTGCCAGCCACGACGTGGGGCTGTTCGACCTCGACGCCAAGTACGCCGACGTCATGGAGACAGATGCGGTCATCGATCGGCTCAGGGAGTTGACGGCTCCGTCTCGCTGACTGCCGGGGACGGCGCTCGCTTCGGCCGCAGGACGGCCAGCGCGGCGACGGCCACGACGGCGATGGCGGCGAGCACGATCAGCGCGGCCTGGCCCACGGCGGTGGTGAACGCCTTCTCACCGGCGATCTCGTAGAGCGCGGCGTCTGCATCGGAAGCGCCCGGCGGCGCCGCGCTGCGCCCCAACGCCAGGTCGGTGGTGATCTCGGCGGGCACGTCCGGGTCGAGACCGGCATCGCCCAACAGCGAGCGGTAGATGCCGCCGACCCGCGAGGCGACCAGCGAGCCGATGATGGCGATCGAGAGCAGTTGGCCCAGCTGGATCGCCACGGTGTGCGCCCCCGAGACGATCCCGCCACGGGAGGCGGGCGCGGCGCTGAGCGCCAGATGCAGCGAGACCGCCGGGAACACCGACATCGCGCCTCCGACCAGCGCCAGGGCGATGCCGACGACGGGGTACGGCGACGTGGGGGTCATACGGGAGACCAGCACGAGGCCGACCACCTCCAGCAGCACGGCCGACCCCAGCATGCGGCCGAAGCCGAACCGCTCCAGAAGGCGCATGGCGAAGGGGGAGATCAGGGCGGCCACGACACCGAACGGCATGAACGCGGCGCCCGCCACCAGCGGCGAGAACCCGAGTATGCCCTGCAGGTAGGTGATCACGAAGAACATCGTCCCGACCACCGAGACGATGGCCAGCAGCATGATGATGAGGCCCGCGGCGAGACGCCGACGGTCGATCCCCACCTCGGGGCGGGAGCCGGCCCCGCGGCGCAGGGCCGCCGTCATGAGCGCCAGCACCCCGAGGCCTCCGAGCACCCGCCACAACACCGGACCGGAGCCCCAGCCCTCCTGGCCGGCGCTGATGAGGCCCCAGATGAGCAGGGCCAGGCCGACCGAGCCCGCAAGGCTGGGCAGCACCCGCAGGTCGGTTGCGGCCGGCGGCGCCGGGTCCTCCCGCACGCCGATCAGCACGGGCACCAGAGCGGCCAATGCGAAGCCGCACGACAGCCAGAAGATCGACCACCACGGCCATGCCCGCAGCAACAGCCCGCCGATGAGGGGGCCGATCGCCGAACCCCCGAGCGCACCGGTGAACCAGAGGCCCAGCGCGACGTTGAGCGGCCGCCCGGCCGGCAGGTGCACTCGCAGCAGCGCCACCGAAGCCGGGAAGGCCAGCGCCGCGCCGGTGCCCGACACCGCCCGCAGGCCGATCAACAGTCCCATGCTGCCGGCGAAGGCGCTGCCGACCGTGCCGGCAATGAAGAGTGCCAGCCCGCAGCGGAGCATCAACGAGGCGCCGAAGCGGTCCGTCAGCCCGCCCCCCAGCATGACCAGTGCCGCCAGGGGCAGGAGGAATCCCGAGAACATCCACTGGGTCTCCGAGAGATCGGCGCCGAGCGCCTCGGCGATGGTCGGCGCCCCCAGCAGAACCGTCGCCTGATCGAGATTCAGGACGAGGCTGGTGAGTGCCCCTGCTGCCGTCACCCACCAGTGGGATCGTTCAGCTGTCATGCGCGGTCGGGATGCACGCGCGGGGCTGGTCACTCTCCCTCGAAGCGGTCCACGAACGACATGACGGCGTCGGAGAATTCCTTCGGGAATTCGGGCACGACGGCCACCCAGCCGCGGATGTTGGGCTCGGGGCCGGGGATCTCCACGTACTCGCTGTGGGGGATCGCGGCGTGCGCCTTCACGGTGTAGGAGTAGAGAACCTCCTCCTCAACGTTGAGGACCAGGACCGGACACTGCAGCTTGGGATACGCCGCGTAGTGGTCGTATTGCACGACGGCGACGTACGTCCACCAGTAGTTCGGCCCCGCCTGCAGCTTGGCGATGAGCTCGCGGAGGTATGTCTCGCCGTCGTTCTCGGTGGCGAAGTGGGCGACGTAGTCCAGGATGTCGTTCGCCAGGAACTCGCCCTTGCCGTCGGGAACCCAGCCCGACTTCAAGTCGTCACGGGACAGCCAATCGTCGCGTTCGGTCTGGTCGTCCACGGCGAGGATCGGAGCGATCACGAGGCACTTGACGCGTTCGGGGGAGTTGGCCGCCACGTCCACCGCGATGCTCGCACCGGTGTGGAAGCCGACGATGTTCGCCTGCTCGTACCCGAAATGGTCCAGCAGGCCGATGACGGCCTGGGAGTAGTAGGGGATGCCCTCGGTCGGTTGCTCGCCAGGATGGTCGGACATCCCGAACCCGGGCGTGTCCATGGCGATCGTGTGGTAGCGCTCGGCGAAGTAGGGGATCGCCCGCAACCACATGACCGAACTGCTGGCGGTCTGGTGAAGCAGGATCAGCGGGGGCCCTTCGCCGGCCTCGACGTAGTGAACCTGCCCGACCGCGGTGTCGGCGTATCCTCGCCTCATCGGTCCCCCTCGCCTCTGACCGGATACAGGACGTCGGGTACAGTACCCCGCGCACCGGAAGCTCGTGGCGGAAGGGGTCGGGATGCTGGAGTTGGAGGGAACGAGCCGCAGGCTCGTCAGCACTCGCCACGGCCACGTGCACGTGCGCAGCAACGGCGAGGGCGGGAGTGAGCCGCCGCTAGTGCTGCTGCACATGGGCCTCTCCTCGGGTCGGATGTACCGCCATATCACCCCGCGGCTCTCGGCCGGGCGCCGGGTGATCGTGCCCGACCGTCTCGGGTTCGGGTGCTCGGACCACCCGCGGCCCGGTTTGTCCCTGGGTGACTACGCCGATTCCACGATCGACGCCCTCGACGCCATGGGGATCGACCGGTTCGACGTTGCCGGTGTCCACACCGGTTCGTGCGAGGCGATCGATCTGGCGGTGCGCTACCCGGACCGGATCCGGCGGATCGCGGTCGTGACCGTGCCGGTGTTCTCGCCGGAGGAGATCCCGCAGTACAAGGACAACTACCTGCACGAACCCAAGCCCGATGCCGACGGCTCGCATCTCGACTGGTACTGGCGCTGGTGGCGCGACGGCGGGTTCGGCGGCGCGGCCGAGCGCTCGCGCGCCTGGTCGCCCGACCTGCTGCACGAGTTCCTGATGGATCATCTGGGGGCGCAGCCCGATCCCTGGATGACGTACCACGCCGTCTTCGACCATCCCACCGGCGAGTTCGTCTCGAAGATCCGCCAACCGTTCCTGGTAGTCGACGTTCACGACGATCTGACCACCCAGACTGCCCGGGCGATGCCGTTGCTGCCGGCTCACACCCGCGTCGTGTCGCGGGCGGACCTGACCGACGTGCTGGAGCTCTTCACGACCGCCGCCGATGAGATTGCCGACTACTTCGAGGAGTTCTTCGGGGAGGTTCTCCCGTGAAACTCCCGATGAACGACCGCTACGACTACGTGTCGATCAAGGACCGGGTGCCCTACGACTGGCCAAACGGCACCCGCTTGGCGGTCTGCCTGTCGAACAACGTCGAACACTTCGCCTACAAGGCCGGTATGGGTCTGAACGACTCGGCGGTGAGCGCGCCGGCCGACTACCGGAGCTACGCCTGGCGGGACTACGGCAACCGGATCGGCATCTGGCGCATGTTCGACGCCTTCGACGAGTTGGACATCCCGTGGTCGCACAACGTCAACTCGACGGTGATGGAGCTCTACCCCGACATCGTGGCCAAGATCATCGAGCGCGGCGACGAGATCATCGCCCACGGGCGGACGAACTCAGAGCGCAGCGACGGCCTCTGGGAGGAGGACGAGGCCCGCCTCATCGCCGAGACCACCGAGGTCATCACCGAGTACTGGGGCCGCCGCCCGAGCGGCTGGATGGGCCCTTACATCGCCGAGTCGGCCGTCACCAGCGACCTTCTCGTCGAGGCCGGTTACAAGTACACGCTGCAGTCCCCCTGCGACGACCAGCCGATCTGGCTCAGGACCAGGTCGGGCCCGTTGCTGAGCATCCCGTACCCGCTGGAACTGAACGACGTCGGCGTCTACGTCCGGCGGCATCACTCGGCGCCGGTCTTCGGCGAGATGATGATCGACCAGTTCGACGAGATGCTCCGCCTCGCCGACGAGCAGCCGCTGGTGTACTCGGTCTCGCTGCACACCTTCCTGGTCGGCCAGCCGTTCCGCCTGAAGTATCTGCGCGCCGCCCTCGAGCACATCGCGGCGCGGCGTGACGACGTGTGGCTGGCGAAGCCCGAGGACGTCGCCAACCACGTGATGAGCCTGCCCGAGGGCACCGTCCCCGGAAGCGGCGCTCCGGCCGGCTGAGCACCGGGCCGCAGCGACCCCAGGGGTTTGCCTCGGCGCGGGCGCGTACGGTTGCTGCCGGCGCGGCTCGGACGCCCGGTCTCGCCTGTTTGCGTTCGCGACGGCTCGGGAGACCTATCGCTACGCAGTGTGCTCGTGGTGGCGGTGCGGGCAGAGCTTGCTCGATGGCCAGGCGTGCCACCCGGTGAGGTCGGGATCGTTGACGAGCAGGGCCGCGGCGCCGACGTTGACCGCCGGATCGAGGTAGGTCTCGTCGTCGCGCCCGAACCAGTCGACCATGCGCTCGTGGTACTCCGAACCGATCCACCAGTCGGAATTGATCTGCATCAGGCCGAACGAGCCACGTCCGGGATCGTCGGGATTGGTGCTGTCGGGGTCGCCACCGGACTCGTAGGAAATGATGCACAGCGCTGTGGAGGCATCGACCGGATCGAAGACGGCGCACACCGTCGGTGTCCAGCGGAGCACCGCCTCGGATTCGACGATCTCGCTGAGCTCCGGGGCTCCTTCGAGGCACGAGGTCTCCCCGTCCGCGGGGGAACTCTCCAGGAACTGCAGGTAGGTCCGGAGGCCGGAGACTTCCGACGGCGAGCACCCCAGCAAACTCAGCGGTGTCAAGAGGCTGACTGCCAGCACCACGGTCCGGTGAAACACGAATCGGCGGCAGAAAAACACCGGGGCAGGCTAAGCATGCGGCAGCGAGGATCGTCACTCGAAGTGCTGTGACATATGTCAAACACACCACCAAGTGGAAATTGTCAAGCACTACACGGATCGGCTAGAAACATGGCGGCGGAGAGCCGAGACACGCACACAGAGGATTCCCTGGCATGGCTGTGATCGAGCACGAAGGAGACGTCCTCCGCACGAGCGGTGACTTGCCCGCCGTCGGCGCCGCGGCTCCCGATTTCAGCTTGGTCGGGGCCAATATGGAACCGATGAGCCTCGGGGTCTTCGCCGGTCAGCGACTGGTGCTCAATATCTTCCCGAGCATCGACACGCAGACCTGCGCAGAGAGCGTGCGAGTGTTCAACGAGCGTGTCATCGGCCTCTACGCCGCGACGGTGCTCTGTGTGTCAGCCGACCTGCCCTTCGCCGCGAAACGGTTCTGCGGAGACGAGGGAATCGAGAACGTCTACACCGCGTCCACGTTCCGCTCCCCGGAGTTCGCCGAGGACTACGGCGTGCGCATGATGGACGGCCCGATGGAGGGTCTCTGCGCCCGTGCCGTCGTCGTGCTCGACGAGGACGGCACGGTCATTCACACCGAACTCGTCTCACCACTCAACGCAGACCCCGACTACGACGCCGCTCTGAGCGCTCTGTAGCGAACCTCGCCCGGAGCACCAGTACTCAGGACGCCGCTGCCGTCTGCCCGGCGTGCCCAACCGGCAGGCCGCCGTCTCCGGCGACTGCTGCGCAGCGGTCAGAGCAGGAGCGGCGGGTTGAGGGTGGAATCGGTGCCGCCACGGCGCCTGTGCTCGGTGCCGTTGCGGGGGGATTGGCCGGCGTTTGGGAGGCGGTGGCGGGTGGCGTGGCGGAGGGTGCGTTTGCCGTCGGCCGCCTTGTCGATGTCGCCGCCTTTGTCGTGGATCTCGGTGTGGTGGCAGTGGCCGCAGAGCAGGCACATGTTGTCGATGTCGGTGGGGCCGCCGTGTTCCCAGTGCTTCTCGTGGTGGGGTTCGCAGATGGTGTGCCGGGCGCCGCAGCCGACGCAGCCACCGTCGCGCGCGGCCAGGGCGATGCGCTGGGCGGCGTTGGCGTCGCGGCAAGCGCGCCCGAGCCACAGCGGTCGCCCCGGCGTGTCGAAGATGGCTGGCACGACCTTGGCCTCGACGGCGAGCTTGACGAGTTCGTCGGCGCTCACGGGCGTGCCGTCGGGGAGATGGGCACCGGCAATCCGGCCGGCGACGGCGTCGTACTCGGCGATCACGAGCAGCGTCGTGCTCAGGTTCCCGGCCGCACCGTTGCCGGTGGCGAGCAGCTCAAGAGCGTCGGCGTAGCGCTGCGGAACAGTTGCGCGATTGGCGGGGTCCTCGCCGCGCCGGAGCTTCTTGGCCGCAGCGTCGAGCGCCGTCTCGATGCGGGCGCCGGCGACGGGATCGAACAGGCCGAACAGCTTGTACATGCCGTCGGACTGCTGCTTGATGGAGAGTTCGCGCCGGGCCCGCTGGCGGCGCCGACGCTCTTGGAGGTCCTCGCCGGCGGAGCGCTCATTGACGTGTTCCCGCACGGTATGGCCGAACACATCGGTCGGCTGGGTGGCCGCGGCGTCGAGGAGTACGTCCTCGTCCACAGCGGTGTGCTCGGCGGCCTCGGCGATGATCCTGGCGTGCTGGGGCGTGATGTCGCCGTCGGCCAGCGCCTGCGCCGTGCCGGCCAGATCGGCGAGTTGCCCGGCCAGCTTCACGTCGCGCTTGGCGCTGCCGCGCGACTGCCGCAACCGGTCGCGCACCGCCTCGGCGGCCTTGGCCTCGCCGTCCCGGCGCGCCAACTCGGCAACGGTCTCCGAGCGCACCGCCGCCAGCCCTGCCTCGCAGCGCCCGACCAGTCCCAGCCGTTCATCAAGAAGTTCGCCACCCAGCGAGCGCAACCCAGCCAGCAGCGCCTCGACCTGGGCGGCAACCCGCCTGAGGGCGTCAAGCTCAGCGCCGTCGGTGGTGTCGCGGAACAGGGTGGAATCGGTCATCGTGGGCTCCCCGCAGGAGTCTGCTGGCATGCACTTCGCGTCGGCTGGGCCAACAAGCCGGTCGGGGAACCACCGACTTCCTCTGCGGAGAAGACCGATGAACCGGTACTGAATACTTTAGCAGACCCGAACTAATGGTGCAACACTTGTTCGGGATATTCTCAAAATAGTTTCGGAATAGAGGTCAGGTAAGAGTCGTCTGGGCCGGGGTGGCGTTCTTCTCGACCTTGGGTGCCTTCGTGGCGTCGGCCGGCACCGGCAGCACCTCGGCCGCCGTGAGGTCGTCAACGGTGATCTGGTGCCCGTCGATGATCGCCGCCAGCAGCATTGACCCCGATCGGACCTCCTCGATCTGGTTGTCGGTCAATATTTAGGGTGCTTGTTACCCAAAATATTGGGATACTGTTGTCGTGTGAGTATCGAGGGCCCCGCCGAGTACTTGCCCCGCCTCTTGGACGGCAAGCTGCGGGAGGTGCTGGCGTTCTCGCCGGCGGTCGTCGTCGAAGGCCCGAGGGGGTGCGGCAAGACGACCACCGGCAGCCGGGCGGCGTCGTCGTTCCTGGCCATGGACGAGGTGGATGTGGCCGGCGGATCGCCCGGCGCGCTCCGGGGCCTGCTGGATCTGCCGCCGCCGCTGCTGGTGGACGAGTGGCAGGTGGCGCCGGGGTTGTGGAACGCGGTACGGCGCGAGTGCGACCGGCGGGGGGGCGCGTCCGGCCAGTTCATCCTGACGGGCTCGTCCACGCTGCCCGACAACTCTGTCCGCCACTCCGGTGCCGGCAGGCTGGCACCGCTGCGGCTGCGAACGTTCTCGTCCTTCGAGAGCGGCCTCTCCAACGGCTCGGTGTCGTTGGGGGCCATGCTGCGCGGGCAGCCGGTCGACGCGGCCGCGGAACGGGCGTTGTCCCGACTGGAGTTGGCCGAGGCGATATGTCGCGGGGGCTGGCCGGCTTCGCTGAGGATGCCGTTGGAGCAGGCACTGCGCTACGTCGAGGCGTACGTGGACGCAATGTGCGGCATCGATATCCGGCGCAGCGCTGATGCGCTTCCGTATCGCAGTGTCGACACCGCCCGGACAGTCCTCCGGTCCATCGCCCGAAACGTCGGAACGGCCGCGTCGGTCAGCGCCTTGGCCCGTGACACGGCGGCGGGCGAGATGGAGTCTCCGCTGGACCGCAAGACACTGCCGGCTTTCCTGGACGCCTTCGAGAGGGTGTTCCTGCGGGAGGATTGCCCGCCGTGGGCGTTTCAGCCGGCGTCGCGGCAGGCCATGCGGGTCCGGCCCAAGCGCTTCCTGTGCGACCCGTCGATCGCCGCCGGGGTCCTGCGTGTCGGTCCTCGACGCTTGGTGGAGGAGTCCGAGTTCATGGGCGGAGCGTTCGAGTCGCTTGTGATGCGAGATCTGAGGGCATATGCCGATGTCAACGATGCCGAGGTGCGCTATTACGCAGAGAGCGGATTCGAGGTTGACGCCGTGGTGGAGGATCGCGACGGGTCGTGGGTGGCCGTCGAGGTGAAGCTGAGCCGCAGCGGGCACACTGTCGAGCGGTCCAAGCGGGCTCTGAAGCTGCTCGCGAAGAGGGCGCACGAGGCGGGCAGGCCGCCGCCGTCCAAGCTGATCGCCGTCTTCGGTGTCAACGCCCCCGGCGAGCACACCGGCCTGCGAGTAGCCCACGAGACCGACGGCGTTGCCGTCGTGCCGCTCGCCGCGCTCGGGCCCTGACCTTCGCCGCCTCAGACAAGGGTCGTCTGGGCCGGAGGAGCCTTCTTCTCGACGTTGGGTGCCTTCTTGGCTTCGGCCGGAACGGGCAATACCTCAGCCGCTGTGAGGTCGTCAACGGTGATCTGCGGGCCGTCGATGATCGCCGCCAGCAGCTCTGCCTGCTCGGGCTCCAGAGCCACGAGCGCGGTGAGAGCATTGAGGATGTCGAGAAGCTCGATGTCCCACTCCGGACGCCAGCCATCGGGCCTGATCGACTCCAGCGAGTTGGAGTCGGGGGATCCCTTGCCGGCCCGGCGATAGTTGAACCAGGACCTGACGACGTTCGTGCCCGACACCTCGTAGGCGTGGATCTCAGGAGGAACGTTGTCGAAGACGCCGTCACCGATGCGGAGTATCCGCTGCTCTGCGTCGTAGCTGAAGGTGCGGTTGTGAGTGCCTTCACCGGTCTCGGAGTGCAGCTTGGGCCCATTCGGCGGGCGAACCCGTCCAGCTGGCCGACCGTCATCGGCATCAACGAAGCGTTCCCCGAACGTGTGCGCCCAAATGACCCGTCGCCCGATTCCGACTGCCATTGACCAATAGTCGCCATCGGCGGTCAGGGGTACTCGAATGCCCGGCGTGTGGGGTGAGACCTCGTTGAGCCACGCGGTGTAGCCAGGGTGGGCACATACACCGGCGATGTAGGCGAACACATCTTCGGGTGTCACATCCGCGCCCAACAGCACCCCCAGATGGCCGAGCAACTTGAGTGTGATGTTCGCAGTCATGGCGCCGTTGTCGCGCCAGAGCGGGAACGCGCGCCCGCCACGTCCGTGGTAGTGGTGCAAGCCGGGCAGCAAGTGGGTGAACGTGACCGCTGGCCCGTTCTCGGGGTGGTCGTCCTGGATGCACGTCAGGTGGATCTGCTGGTCACTGCGCGCCTCCCATAACGGAGGGCGGGGCACGTCGAGAACCCGCCTGTCAGCGATGATCCACTGACGGTCGAATGATCGCCACGCGAAGCGGACCGGCGTCGGACACGGATTCCTCTCTTTGGAAATCGGAGTGGAGGCGTCGTACGGGCAGCCGGGAAGGTTGGCGTTGAACTTCCGGTGGATCGTCCTATCGCGGGTCTCCTTGAACAGGGCCTTCTTTCCTTCTTCGTCCGCCTCTGAGACGAGTTCGCTCCAGCGTCGGTTGAGGGTTTGCGAATCCTGGGCGGTGGGCCACCCGCGGTTGGCCAGTACTCCCGGAGTAGACCACGGAAGCAGATCGTGAATCGACGGGCAGAAGCGCCAGATTTCCTCTCCGGCGGGTTTGAATGGCGCCCGCCAACTCTGAGGGCACCGAGTCCAGCCGAACGCCCCATTGCCGCCGAGGGAAACGGTCTCCAACTCAGCGAACTTGGCGGCGCGGGTTCCCGGCTTGACCTCCCTGAACCAGACTGTCGCCGGCGCCTCGTCTGCTTGCGGAGAGCGCACTGCACAGACCACCGCGATCTCGTGCTGCACACCTTCGAACATCCGAGTCGGTACGTCCGGCTGGTGCCCTTCGGGCGAAAGCGAGACCACCCAGATCTCTGAGCACCATTGCCGCAGCCAGGCGCGCATCCTCTGGAACCCGTCCCCGCCCAGCCACGGGGCGGTTGTGACGAAGCACACGACGCCGGGCGACTCCCCGCCGTTGTTGCCGGAGTTCTCGAGGACTTTCCAGGCGGCCCAGCGCCAGAAGTAGACGAGCAGGTTGGACAAGTTGTACACGTGGGCGGACACGTCCCAACTGGCTGGCGGCTTCCAATCACCGAGGATCGCCGCCTGCTTGGCGTCGGGATTCCCGCTCTCCACCCAGCCGCCGAGTCCCTTGGCTCGCTCCCGGTATGGCGGATTGCCGATGGCGACCATGACGGGTGTCGTCGCCTTCAGGTGGTTGGCGGCGCGCCGCTCCCGGCTGATCGGCTCGTAGATCGATCCCAGCCGCACTTCCTCGGTGTAGGGGTCGGCGAGTGTGTCCGCCAGCAGCACGCGCGGCGCACGATCAACGTCGTGGCGGCGGAACCTGGCGCCGGTACGGAACTGCGCCACGCTGTACGGCCCGGTCTGCAACTCGAACCCGACGAGCCGCTCTGCGGCACCTCTCAGCGCACCGGCCACGGCACCGATCCCGTCGCGCTCCTCGACGGTGGAGGCGATGCGGTCGATGACCTGGAGCAGGAAAGTGCCGGTCCCCACGGCAGGATCGATGACCGTGACGGCCTCGTCAGCGAATCCCGAGGGTTGGCCGAGTCGCGTTCTGAGTACGTCATCGACCAGTCGAACCATGAACCTCACCAGTTCGGCGGGGGTGTAGTACGAGCCCGATTCCTTGCGTAGGTCGGGGTCGTACTGGGCGAGGAAGTCCTCGTAGAAGTAGAGCCAGTCACCCGCATCGTTCAGGAGCGCCGGGTCGGTCGCGGCGAGCAATGACAGGAGGGATTCCACCGCTGGTTCGATGGGCCTGATTGCGCTCTCTGCGCACAGCACCTTGAGGGCGGTCGGTATCAGACCGACCTCAGCATCAAGGGCCTTCGTCGCCTCCGCGACCCGCTCGGCTGCGCTCTCTCCTGCGACCAAGTCGGCCTCGGCGGCCCTCGACGCAATCAGACCGAACGTGATGGTCTGCGCGTAGGCGTCGGCAAACTCCTCGTCTGTCGCCTCCGGGAACAGCAATGCACGCCAATCTTCCGCGACAGCGGCAAGGCCTGCTGACGAACTCGCTTCGAGTGTGTGCAGGATCTGGTTGCGTAGTACCCGGCAGAGTCGAGCCGTCGTCTCGGCGAGTTCTTGCGTTGTCTCCGGTGGGCTCGGCGCATTGGCGCAGAACGCGTCCAGCAACTCCACCACGGCGGTCGGATCGATCTTGGCGCCGGCGATCCCCTTTCCAGGTGCAGTGCAAGCCGTCGCGCGTGCGACCTGCTGACTGTCCTGCCAGAGGATCCAGTCGATCCCGTCGGTGTAGAGCAGGTTCGGCAGGTGGCGCAGTTGCTGCCACTGCTCCAGGTTGTGGCCCGTGAACCCATCTGGATCGACACCGGCACCGGGCGGCTTCAGTTCAACGTGGCCGATGACCAACCCGCCTCGCGTCGCGGTGTAGTCAGGCCGAGCACCTTCGACCGCCCCGCTGATCTCCCCAGCCAGAACCAGGTCCGGGTAGCCGAGATCCTCCGCGACGGACTCCACCAACGTCTGCACCGGAGCACGCAGATGATCCTCGAGCGCAATTCCATGGTTGGCCCCTGCTTCCGCAGCGACCCGCAACCTGAGATCCGTAAACCGGTTCCGTGCTGTTTGCGCAGCTGTGGACTCGTCGGGACTCATGGCTTCAACGCGGTCAGGGGCACGACGGCCACTCCGTCGTCGGCCTGGTAGCCGTGGCCGAACGCAGTCACAACGATCAGCCGGGCCGGCATTCCTCGCCGTGCGGTGTCCACTCGGTCGCGCACGGCGCGGAGCGACTTCATCGCCTCGGTGATGGCAGCCCCTCCACCCAACTTGATCTCCACCGCCGTCCATCTGCCGTCGATGCCGTCGATGATGGCATCTGCTTCCAAACCGCTGTCGTCACCGTAGTAGTAGAGGCGCGCGCCGAGGGACTGGGCGTATATTCGGAGATCGCGCACCGCCATCGACTCGAACAGCAGTCCCATTGCCTCCACGTCCCCGCCGACGGCAGCCGGTGATCCGTTCAGCGCGGCCACCGCGAGCGCAGGGTCGGCGAAGTATCGCTTGGCACTCCGGCGAAGGCGGGTGGATGACCTCAGATGAGTCGACCATGCCGGCAACGGCTCGATCACGAACATGCGGGCCAGTTCGTCCAGGTACGTGTGAATCGTGGAGCGAGCCGGCGGACCGGCGTCTCCATCGGAGATGTCTGCAAGCAGCGTCGTGGTGGCCGCCGTGGTCGCTTCGTTCCGGGCCAGCGATTCGAGGAGTCTCGCCACCAGCAGGGGATTGCGCCTTCTTCCGGCTACCCGGGCAATGTCGACCCTGGCGATGTCGCTCAAGTAGTCGCGCAGCCGCGCCTGGGCGATGTGCGGTGCTAGTCCGATCATCCGGGGCCACCCACCCCGGCATATGAGAGCCGCGATGTCGCTGATGGTGCGCTTGGCGTCCGCCGCCCGGCAGCCGCCGCCCGCCAGCAGCGAACTGAGGGAGACCTCGCCGGTGGAATCTCCGGACTCCCATAGCGACATCGGCCGCATTCGCACGCGTGCCACCCGGCCCGCGCCCGAGTGCTCGGTGACATCGTCGGGAGGGTTCTGTGAACCGGTGAGAAGGAAGTGCCCGAACCCGCCGCGCCGGTCGCAGGCGTGGCGCATCTGGTTCCATATGCCGCGCACGAGTTGCCATTCGTCCAGCAGGCGCGGTTCGGGGCCGTCGAGGATCGAGGCCGGATCAACCTCGGCGGCGATCCGCAGAGCCTGGCTCTCGTCCAGCACCACCTCGCTGGCGGCGAACCGCTGCCCTGTCCAGGTCTTGCCGCAGCCTCGCGGACCCTCGATGAGAACAGCAGGCGCCGAGGCGAGCGCCTCGGTGACCTCATTGTCAACTACGCGAGCCCGATAGCCCGTACGGTTCGACACGTTCCCTCGCTAGGAGCGTTCGCTGCGCTCTCGGCTTGTCGGCACGTCGCCGGCGCCAGCGCGGGCCGAAAGCTCAAAACGTCATGTTCCGATAACTATAGACTACAGATTTCAGCGATTTCAAACTACACTTTTCAACGAATCGAAACTGCGTTATTCGGGGATCCTGGCCGGCAATGGCCGGACTCAGCGTTTGGCGATTCGATATTTTCGCACTTGCCAGTTCAGTATTTTCGCACTTGCCAATGCCGTGTATTCGCACATGGCACGTTTCGGTCAGAGGCATGCACGGCCCGTTGATTCCGATCGGGCCCCGGAGCGAGCCCCAACCGCTGGGATCGTCAGCCCTTGCGGCCGATGCGGGCGCTGAGGACGTCCCGCAGGCTCACGATGCCGAGCAGCCCGGTACCGTCGACCACGGGGAGGTGGCGGAATCCTCCGGAGAGCATCATCTCCGCCGCCTCCTCGGTCTCGATGTCGGGGGAGCAGGTGATGGGCTCGGGGGACATCCAGCGCGAGACCGGATCGGCGGCCATGTCGGTGGGCTTGCCCGCGGCGCGCAGCACGTCGCGCTCGGTGAGGATGCCGCTGAGCATCGCGCCGTCCATCACGAGCACCGACCCGATGTGGCGCCGCACCATGTGCCGGGCGGCCTCGACCATCGGGGTGGAGCCGGGCAGGGTCACCACCCCGGAGCTCATGACCTGGCGCACCGTGACCATGTCAGCCCGAGCCGCCGGTCTCGTCGTAGCCGCTGCCATCGCCCGGCTGCGAGGGCGTGTCGAGATCCTGATTGAGGCGCCGCCACAGGGCGCCGGCCCATCCCACCGTGTGGGGCCACTCCCGCCAGAACGACTGCAGTGTGGCCGAGTCGATCTCGTCGGCGGCCTCCTCGGGAGTGATCTCCCGCGCCAAGGACTCCAGCAGGCTCATCGCATCGAGCAGCTTCTCGGACGGATCGGACATCGGTGGCCTCCTTGCGAGAGTCTGCCACAGGTGCCCGAGAACGAAAATGTCGCGCGGTGAAGACTGGTTGGCGCGGAGTGACGTGTCCTGGCGTCTGCGGCGTGGTTAGTAGACGGTCGTCAGCGTCGGCGCCTGGATTCCGGCCTTCGCCGGAATGACGTACGAGTGGGTGATGCGAGTGCTCTCACGTGCTGGCGGGTACTTGGGGAGTCTTCGATCTAGCGGGCGATCTGCGCCCGCCGCCCACGCTTCGAACTACCATCCGGGCGCCGCTCGAACGACAGCCGGGAGCGTTGACTGTGGGCCGATGGAGCCGAGCCGAGATCGAGGAGGCCTTCACCCATTACGCGGAGGTCGCCCGGCGGGCTGCCGCGACCGGCGACTGGCGGGAGTGGGCGAACCGGTTCACCCCCGACGCCACCTACCTCGAGCACCACTTCGGCTTCATGGAAGGGCGCGAGGCCATCTACAACTGGATCCAGTCCACCATGAGCGAGTGGCCCGGCAACGAGATGGTCGAGTTCCCCATCGAGTGGTACATCATCGACGAGGATCGTGGCTGGGTGGTGTGCCAGGTGTGGAACCGCATGGCCGACCCCGGCGACGGCTCGCTCCACCGGGAACACAACCTCACCCTGCTCAAGTACGCGGGCGACGGGCTGTGGAGCTACGAGGAGGACATCTACAACCCGGCCAGGTTCATCGCGATGCTCGAGACCTACATGCACCACAAGGAGACTCTGGCCGCGGAGTCGCCCTCGGAGTAGTACCAGCCGAGGAACCCACTCGAGGCGGGCTCAGCGGCGGAGTGCCGGCGGGCGCTCAGGTGCCGGCCGGCACCCAGGCGCAGTGGAACCCGTAGGGAACCCTGTTCGGGAGGGTCACCGTCGCCAGCGGTCCCGCGCCGACGGCGTCGGCGGCCAGGATGACGACCTCGCTGCCGTGCCGCTCGGCGTCGTACACCACCGTCAGCACGTACCCGTCGTCCTCCTCGGCCTCGGGGTGGCGTGGCACGAACACCGCCTCGCTGGCGTAGCGGGCCGGCCCGAAGTGATGGTGCTCGCTGGTGCGCGCCACCAGGTCGAGCCGCACGACGCGATGCCCGTGGGAGACGCTGCCGGTCTCCTCGTCCACCAGCGTGGTCACGTAGGCGTAGCGGTTGGGGCGCCCGAGGAGCCGCTCGTCGATGCGAGGGAAGTCGCAGCGCACGTCGAAGAGGGTCTCCTCGCGGACCGATCCGTCGCTCAGCCCCAGCCGCCAGCGGTGCACCATGGCGGGCACGTCGAAACGGTTCGAGGACGTGCCCCAAAGGGAGTCGTAGCGGCAGGCGTCGAGGGTGATGCGCCCGAACATCTCGCAGGCGTTGACGGTGTGGAACACATAGCAGGGGTCGATGTCGAACCACTGGACGTCGCCCCCTGCGCGGGGCATGACACCGAGGCGGGCGCCGTGATCGGGGTCCCAGCGGTAGGGGAGACCGCCGGGGGCCTCCGGATCCCGCACGATGGGCAGGTCCATGAACACCACATGGTCCGACGTGACCGCGAAGTCGTGCATCATGACCGGTTGCGGCAGGTCGATGGTGGCGGTGCCGGCGAGCGCGCCGTCGCTGTCGAAGCGGAGATACGTGAGTCGCGGCTCAGTGTCGGAGGTGGCGAACGCCAGCATCTCGCCGGTGCGCGGGCAGATCTTGGGATGCGCCGTGAGGTTCCGGACCGTGCCGTCGAAATCCACGGGGCCGACGGTGTCCAGGTCGGAAGTGACCTCGTAGGGGCGGTGGCGCTCCTCCAGGGCCAGGATGCGCCCCCCGTGGACCACCACGTTGGTGTTGGCCGGTGAGTGGTCGGGGTCGTCTTGATTGCCGTTCAGCTCCATGAGCCGCGGCGTGCGCACCCAGCGGCTGCGGTAGCGCACGGCTCGCCCACCGCGCAGCAGCAGGCCATGGAGCATTCCCTCGCCGAGGAACCAGTGCGGCGAGTCGCAGCGGGGCGGGTTGGGGCCGGCATGGATCAGCATGCCGTGCAACTCCTCCGGGATGTTGCCGCGTACCGGTAGGTCGAAGCCCTCGGTCTCGTCGGGGAGGGGGCCGTGGTTCCCCCGCAACCACCAGGGCTTGTCCGCGTCCCCTGCACTCTTGTCGGCCACGATGGCGGGATACTAGCGACGTGCGGTGGGGTGCGCACCGGCACCCCGGCATGCGTCGCAGCACCTGGCGGGGTGCGCGGCCGGCGGCTCGCCTCGGAGTGTCCCCCTGCTGCCGGGGCTGTGGCCCGTAGGCTCCGGCGATGCTCCCGCTGGGCGCGCGCCGATGCTCACGCTGAGCACCTTCGAGATCGTCGCCGCGGTGGCGGTCATGGCTGCCGGGGCTGCGGTGCAGGGCAGCGTCGGCTTCGGCCTGAACGTCGTGGCCGCACCGATCCTCATTCAGATCAACCCCGACCTCGTGCCCGGCCCGCTGCTGGCCGCAGCGCTGGTGATGAGCCTCATGGTGGCCCGCCGGGACCGCTCGGGGATCAACCGGCCGGCGCTCACCTGGGCGCTCGCCGGGCGCCTGCCGGGCGCCATCTTGGGCGTATTCCTGCTGGTGAGGGTGTTCTCGGACTGGAGCCTGTCGGTGTTCCTGGCGTCGGTGATCCTGGTCGGTGCCGCGCTGTCGGTGGCGCCGGTCCGCCTGCCGCAGGGACGTCCGGTGATCGCGCTCGGGGGATTCGTGTCGGGCGTGGCGGGGACCACCACCGGGGTGGGTGGCCCGCCGATGGCGCTCGCGCTGCAACACATACCGCCGCGCCAGTTGCGGGGCACGATGTCGGTGTACTTCCTGGTGGGTGCGTCTTTCTCGCTGGCGCTGCTGGCGGCGTGGGGCCAGTTCGGCACGCGGCACCTCGTGGCTGTGGGGATCCTGGTGCCGGGCCAGTTGCTCGGCTACGTGCTCTCGGGACGCCTGGTACCGGTGCTGGAACGCGGCTACACGCGCCCCGCGCTGCTGGTGATCTCAGTCGCCGCAGCGCTCAGCGTGCTGGTACGTGCGTTGATCTGAACCCTGGTGCCGGCGGTGTGACCGGCGCCCGCTACGCGGTCGGCCGGATTTCCTCCGGTCGCACCGAGCGGTTCTCGGCCGCGGACAGATAGGCCGCCTGCACGAGGCGCAGCGTGTTGAGGTTGTCCCGCCCGCTGGTGGGCGGCTCGGTACCGTCGTTGATGGCAGCCATCAGCGAGGAGATCGGCCCGATGAAGCCTTCGGGGATCCAGCGTCCCGGGAGTTCGGTCTCGAAACCGCCGCCGGGATCATCATGCGCCGACCAGCGCACCGTGTCGGCACGCCCATGGGGGTAGTCGTAGGAGAGCCCCATGGTGCCTGAGGTGACGCCTTCGGTGCCCAGGACGCGCACCCTCCCGAACACGTCGTCGCTGACGTCGTTGTGATCGACGGCCACGAAGGCCTGCAACCCGGAGGCGTAGTCGAGGATCGTGGCCGTCTGTGTCTCTGCGCTCGGCGCCTGTCCGGGTTGACGGGTGTGTCGGCTCGTGACCCACTCCGGCTCGCCGTGATCGCCGAGCAGGAACCGCATGCCATCGAGGTAGTGGATGCTGTGGTACATGACCTCCAGCCGGGGGACCTCCATCAGCCAGGGCCAGAGTTCCCAGGGGTTCACCAGGGACTCGTGTACGAAGGCGGCAGTGGGTGTGCCGATCCGGCCCTGCGCGATGAGCGTGTGCATCGCCCGGACGACCGGGCTCCAGCGGTACTGCTGGTTCACGGCGAGTTTCACGCCCGCCGCCTCGGCGCACTCGACGATCTCGACGGCCTGGGCGAAGTCGTCCGAAAGGGGCTTCTGACAAAGCAGGTGCTTGCCGGCGTCCGCCAGCGTGCGGACCAGTCGGAGTTGCCGCCACGCGGGGACCGCGATGTCCGCGATCTCCACCGAGGAGTCCCCGGCGACCTCGTCCAGTGAGCCGAAAACCCGCCCGATGCCCCATCGCTCCGCCGTGCGTTGCGCCGCTTCCCGATTGACGTCGAAGCAACCCACCACGTTGAGTCCGTGGGAGGTGTACGCCGGCAGGTGCCCATCGTTGACGATCCCGCCGCAGCCGACGATGGCGATGCCGTGGTCGTGGCGGTCCGGGAGCCACGATCGGGTGTCGAGACCGAGTGCGGCCGGGTCGTGCATCGGGTGGCAACGTTAGTGTGTCGGCGAATTCGACCGGCTACCGGCCACACGGCCCCAGGTCGTACGGGGAGGGAACATGAGCCAGGGAATGTTCGAGGGGCGCAACGCCTTCGTGACCGGAGCTGCCAACGGGATCGGTCGCGGCATCGCGCTGCGCCTGGCGTCGGCGGGTGCCGCGCTGGCGCTGAACGACATCGACACCGCCGCCCTCGACGCCGTCGTGGCGGAGGTCCGCGATGGTGGAGGGCACGCGGTGGCCTACCCCGCTGATGTGTCGTCCCCCGCGGCGATGCGGGCCGCCGTCGCCGAGGCGATCGACGAACTCGGACCGCTCACGCTCGGTGTGACGTCCGCCGGAATCGTCGAGATCGTCCCCGCCCTGGACCTCACGGAGGAGGCCTGGGACAGGATGCTGGGCATCAATCTGAAGGGCACGTTCTTCACCCTGCAGGCGCTGGCCCGCCACATGATGGCGGGTGACGGCGGCCGTCTCGTGGCGATCGCCTCGATCGGCGCCAAGATCGGCCGCGCCGACGCCGTCGACTACACGGCGTCCAAGGCCGGGGTGGCGAGCGTGGTGAAGTCGCTCGCCCTGGCGCTGGCGCCGAAGGTGCAGATCAACGCGGTGTGCCCCGGTGTCGTCGACACCGCCATGACACCCAAGATCCACAAGGCCCGCGCCGCGCGGGCCGGGATCACCCCCCAGGAGTCGGTCGACGCGCTGGTGGCGACCATCCCGATGGGGCGCATCCAGACGCCCGACGACGTGGCCCGGTCGGTGCAGTACTTCCTGAGCGATGCGGCCGACTACGTGACCGGGCAGGCGCTGAACGTCGACGGCGGGATCATCTTCCACTAGTCGTCGCGGGGCGGAGGCCGGCGGCGTGGGGATCGGATCAGAGATCACCCTGGCCGAGTTGGAGGCCGATCCCGATCCGATCCTGGCCCGGATGCGGGAGATCGAGCCCGTGTGCTGGGTGCCCTCCATGGACATGTGGCTGGTGACACGCTGGGAAGACGTGGCCCACATGGAGGCTCACCCCGAGCTGTTCAGCGCGGCCACCGACCCGTCGTTCCTGGCGAGGGCGCTCGGACCGAACATGCTGGTGATGGATCCGCCGGCGCACACCCGCCTACGCGACATGATGCTGCCGCCGTTCCAGTCGAGCGGACGCAGCGGCGCCTTCGTGGCGGGCGAGCTGGCGGAACTGGCCGATGGGATCCTCGACGGGATCGAGCCGGCGGGCTTCGAGCTGATGAACGCCTACGCGCAGCCCCTCGCCGCCGGGGCGCTGGCCGTCGTGTTGGGACTCGACAGCCACGGCTTCGACCGGATGTGGTCGTGGTGCGAGGGCCTGGTCACCGACATCGCCAACTTCGAGAACGACCCCGCTGCGACCGCCATCGGTGAGGCGGCGAAGGCCGACCTCGGCGAGGCGATCGGCGAGCGCATCGGCAGGGCGGCCGGCGGCGACAGCGCCATCGATTGCTTCGTTCGGGCCGGCGCCACCCCCGCGGAGATCGTCAACAACGTGCGGCTGATGATCTCCGGGGGAATCAACGAGCCGCGCGACGGCGTGGGACTCGTGGCCTGGGTGCTGCTGACGCGCCCCGACCTGAGGGCGGAGGTGGCGGCGGACGGTCGGAGGCTGCGCCGCCTCGTCGAGGAGGTGTTCCGGGTCCACAGCCCCGTCGGCACCATCACCCGGCAGGCGACGCGGGACCTCGAATTGGCCGGCACCGCCATCGCAGCCGGGGATCTCGTCTCGGGCGTGCTCCGGTCGATCAACCTGGACCCCGATCACTGGAGCAATCCCGCCGAGATCGACCTGGGCCGCCGGGAGGGCCCCCACGCGGCCTTCGCCCTGGGGGTGCACCGCTGCCTGGGGGAGTGGCTGGGCCGCCAGGAGGTGCGGATCGGCGTCGAGCGGCTGCTCGCCCGCTTTCCGGACATGGCGCTTGACGCCGCCCGGCCCGTCGAGCTGCGCGGGTTCGAGTTCCGCGGGCCCCGGGAGGTCTGGGTCACCGTCTGAGACGGCGCCGGCGGCGGCTGTGGAGACCGGAGGCGCACCCGCTTGGGGTGCGATGCCGCGGCGGCTATACATGACGCCGTTCGTGTGCCTCGTCTAGGGGGATCAACCATGCTCTGCGGCACCCATCACGTCGGCTTCACCGTGCCCAACCTGGATCGCTCGGTGGAGTTCTACTCGGCCCTGTTCGAGACCGAGCCGTTCGTCAAGGGCATCTTCGACAAGCCGTACACGGCCGAGCAGATCGGCTATCCGGGCGCGCGGCTGTACATCGCGCTCTTCCACATCCCCAACTCCACCGTGCTGCTGGAGTTGATCGAGTACCTGGAGCCGGTCGGGAAGATGGTGGACATCGAGTCCAAGAACCCAGGCACGGCGCATCTGTGCCTTTCCTCGACGGACCTTGCCGCCGACTTCGAGCGCTTCGTGTCGCTCGGCGCCACACCCCGCAGTAAGGGTCCGGTGATGATCACGCACGGGCCCAACAAGGGAAAGCGCGTGGGCTATTTCCGCGACCCCGAGGGCATCACCCTCGAGCTCCTGGAGGTGGCCCCCGTCTCGTGATCCGACCGGTCCGTCCGGCGGCCGGGACTGCCACCCGATGGACCGACGGCGTGGGGATCAGGCCTTCAGGCTGAAGGGCGGGTAGCGGTCGGTGATGAGGAGGAACGCGTACGCCTCGACCCGCAGCGACCACCGGCCCACACCCACCACGAACTGGAACATGCCCCGTGGGTAGCGTCCCGTGAAGATGATCGCGAACCAGGCGATCACAGTGACCACGAGACTGGCGACATAGAGAACAGCCAGCACGATGAAATGCGGGATCGCCAGAATCCACTTCACGATTGGCAGGAAGCGATTGAGATCCTGCGCCGCGTCGGGATAGTCCAGATCCAGGTGAACCGCCTGCTGCTCGTCGGTTGACGGGTATTCGTCACGCAGCAGACCCAGGTACGCGCCGACGCGCGTCATGAAGCGCGTGAGTTCCAGGTTCCAGTCGAACCACCAACGCGGGTACTTGCGGCGGAACAGCAGCATGAGAAGCGTCGCCAGGAACAGAACGCCGCCCGTTACGCCCAAACCCTCAATGAGGTCGTTGGCTGCATCGCTCGCAGTGTCCGTGCCTACGAGACTCCCGCTCACCAAGGCAGCTATGAAGGCGATCGGGATCACAAGGATGATGCGGAACAGCGTCTTGACGCGGCTCACCCGCTCCGGATAGTCGATCTCGAGTCGCGCCGGATAGCCGGCGCCGGATCCACTTGCGTCCTCTACGGTCATTGTCGGACTCCCTTCCGTCGTTCGGCTGCAGTGGCAACGTGGACGGCGACCCTAGTCGTGAGCCCCGCACGAGGTGTGTGGGACGGCGGTGCGATCCGGCCGGCGCCGGCTGGCGCCGACGGAGACCTACAGGCTCCAGACGTGGTCGAAGGGCTTGGCCCAGCCGTGCTCGTCGGTCTCGTCGATGCTGATCAGATCGGCGAAGTGCTCCTCCCAGCGGGCCCCGACGGCGCTGGCGTTGTAGCGCGCCGCGGCTGCCGCGTAGTCGTCCACCTCGATGAAGCTGACGGCGATGTCGTCCCAGAGATAGATGTCGTAACGGCGGAAGCCGCATTCCCGGAGCAGCTCCTCGATCTCGGGCCACACCGTTGCGTGGCGCCGGGCGTACTCGGCGGGATCGTTGACCCGGAAGTAGTGGCTGAGCCGAACCGGCCCGGGCCTGTCAGCCACGGGCGAGGCGCCCGCGCCGCCACTCGTCGAACAGCACGGCCAGGATCAGGGCGCTGCCCTGTGCCACCCGCTGGAACTCGGGCTCCGCACCCGACTGGATCAGCCCGGTCAGGAGGCAGGACAGGAAGAACACGCCGAGGAAGGTGCCGAGCAGGCGTCCCCGCCCTCCCAGGAGACTCGCCCCACCCAGGATGACCGCGGTGATCACCGCCAACTCGAGTCCGATCGACGCCGAAGGGATCCCGGTCCCCAGCCGAGTGGCGTTGACCAGCCCGGCGAGGCCCGCCATCATGCCCGAGACGCCGTAGAAGACGAGCTTCCAACGGTTGACGCGCACACCCGCCAGGGCGGCGGCGCGCTCGTTGGATCCGATGGCGTACATGTATCTCCCGAAGCGGTATCGCGGGATGATGAAGCCGAACACCACGTAGGTGCCCAGCAGGATCCACACGATGTAGGGGAGCTTGACAGCGCTGAGCTTCCCCAGGTTCTGGAATCCCTCGTGGTTGACGGTTATCTGCTTGTTGTCGGTGAGGACGTAGGCCATACCGCGCACGATGGCCCAAGTTCCCAGCGTGGTGATCAGAGGGTTGATGCGCCCGTAGCCCGTGATGGCACCGTTCACGACCCCGATGAGCGCGCCGATGGCGAGCGCCGCCAGCACGCCGGCGGCGAGAGACCCGCCGTTGTCCACAACCCACGCCGATCCCACACCGGACATCGCGGCGACCGATCCGACGGAGAGGTCGAAGCCGCCGGCGATGATGACGACGGTCTCGCCGACGGCCGCGATCCCGATGATCGTCATCCGCTTGCCGATCTCGATGAAGTTGCTCTGCGTGAGGAAGTGCGGGTGCGCCGTCCACCAGAAGACCAGGATCTCGACGCCGAGGATCATGAAGAGTCCGGGGCCGACATCGCTGACGGTGTGGCGGGCCCAGGCGACTCCCCTGCTCAGGATCCCGCCGCCGGCCTGATCGGTCACTGAACTGCCCCCACGGCGGCCTCGCTCATGAGGCGCACGATGCGGGTCGTCATGTCATCCATGGTCTGCTCGGCCACGTCGAACTCGTCCACGATCTTGCCGTGGACCAGCACCCCGATGGTGTCGGCCACCTGGATCAGGTCGGTGAAGCGGTGACTGACGAGGATCATCGTCACGCCGCGGTCCTTCAGCCGTGCGATGAGCCGGTTGACGACGTTCACCTTCTCGACCGACAGGGCCGCCGTCGGCTCGTCCATCAGCAGGATGCGCGGGTTGAACTCCAGGGCGCGCGCCACAGCCACGAGTTGGCGCTCGCCACCGGACAGCGCCTTCACCTTGCGGTTCGTCGGCATGGGACTGCCGACCGACTCCAGTACCTCGGCCGCCTCGGCGTGCATGCGTCTGTGGTCGAGGCGCTTGAGTCCGGGGCCGCGGCCCTTGTGGCGCTCTCGGCCCAGGAAGATGTTGGAGGCGGCGTCGAGATCCTCCGCCAGCGCCAAGTCCTGGTAGATCATCTCGATACCGGCGAGACGGGCGTCGATGGCGGAGTTGAAGTCCACCGGCTCGCCCTCGACGCGGATCTCGCCGGCGTCCCGGGGATGCACGCCGCTGAGGATCTTCAGCAGCGTCGACTTGCCGGCGCCGTTGTCACCCACCAGGCCGTAGCAGCGGGAGGTGGGGACCGACAGTGACACGCCCTTGAGCACCTCGACCGGGCCGAAGGACTTCTCGATGTTGGCCAGTTCGATGGCGTTGGCTGTCATGGGAGATCCCCCGCGCGGAACCGGGGGTGTGCCGCGGGACTGCTCCCGCGGCACACCTGATTGGTTGTTGCTAACCGTAGGAGATTACGGCCCCAGGTCGTGGATGGGGAAGCCGGTGTTGTCGTAGTACTGGTCGACGTTGTCGCGGTTGACCCAGACGTGGTCGATGTGGATCTCTTGTGGCACGGCGCGCCCGTCGAGGATGTCGATGAGCGCGGCGACGGCGTAGACGCCGTACAGCTCGGGGAAGTACGCCACCGAGCCCAGGTAGCGGGTCTCGGAGGCGGGCCCCTCATGGAGGCGTTCGATGCCGTTGGGCTCGGCGCCGTGGCCGGCGGCCACGCCGCTGCGCCCGGCCTGCTCCATGGCCCTTGACATGGGCACCGCCACGACGTCGTCCAGGCTGGTGGCCAGGACGTGGGTGGCGCCGGGGTTGCCCGTCAGCCAGTCGGTGGTGGACTGCAAACCGTTCTCCGGAGAACCGTCCACGTCGATGCGGCTCACCGGCACGTCGCCGCCGCAGACGGCCTGCACGCCGTCGGCGAAACCGCTCGTGCGCAGATCCGGCGCCTCACCTGCGGTCAGGTTCTGCGCCAACAGCACATGCACACCGTCACAGTTCCAGGTGTCGAGCGCGTACAAACCGGTGTTGATGCCCGCCAGGGCGCCGGACACGTAGTTGTTGGCGCCGAAGAAGATCGCGTTCGGATGCCACACATCGATGGTCACCACCGGAATGCCCGCCGCGTCGAACACCGCCATCGAGGACTCCGCCGCCTCAGCGCGCCAGTTCCCGAACACCACCGCGTCCGGGTTCGTCTCCGCCACCGTCTCGGCGCACGCCAGCGCCTTTTCGGGATCGAACTCGCTGTCACAAATCGCGCCGATGCTGACCCCCGAAGCCGCCGCCGTGCTGCGAATCGAGTCCTCGATGTACTGGGAGAACTCCAAAGCAGCCCAACCCGACACCCAGGCGATCTCATAATCCTGAGACGCCGAACGGATCGACGGATCAAACGGCGCCGCCGGACTCGAACCCGCCGAGAACGTCGCCGAATCGAAGTCATAGGTCCACGGGAACACCTCATCAGGCGGCAACGCACCCAAAATCCCCCCAGCCGGACCCGGCATCGCATAACCCGTACCGCCCACATTCAACGTGAACGGACCACCCGGCGCATCCGACGGACCACCCGCCGGCGCGCTGGGGCCGAGGGTGTGGATGGGGAAGCCGGTGTTGTCGTAGTACTGGTCGACGTTGTCGCGGTTGACCCAGACGTGGTCGATGTGGATCTCTTGTGGCACGGCGCGCCCGTCGAGGATGTCGATGAGCGCGGCGACGGCGTAGACGCCGTACAGCTCGGGGAAGTACGCCACCGAGCCCAGGTAGCGGGTCTCGGAGGCGGGCCCCTCATGGAGGCGTTCGATGCCGTTGGGCTCGGCGCCGTGGCCGGCGGCCACGCCGCTGCGCCCGGCCTGCTCCATGGCCCTTGACATGGGCACCGCCACGACGTCGTCGAGGCTGGTGGCCAGGACGTGGGTGGCGCCGGGGTTGCCCGTCAGCCAGTCGGTGGTGGACTGCAAACCGTTCTCCGGAGAACCGTCCACGTCGATGCGGCTCACCGGCACGTCGCCGCCGCAGACGGCCTGCACGCCGTCGGCGAAACCGCTCGTGCGCAGATCCGGCGCCTCACCTGCGGTGAGGTTCTGCGCCAACAGCACGTGCACACCGTCACAGTTCCAGGTATCGAGCGCGTACAAACCGGTGTTGATGCCCGCCAGGGCGCCGGACACGTAGTTGTTGGCGCCGAAGAAGATCGCGTTCGGATGCCACACATCGATGGTCACCACCGGAATGCCCGCCGCGTCGAACACCGCCATCGAGGACTCCGCGGCCTCAGCGCGCCAGTTCCCGAACACCACCGCGTCCGGGTTCGTCTCCGCGACCGTCTCGGCGCACGCCAGCGCCTTTTCGGGATCGAACTCGCTGTCACAAATCGCGCCGATGCTGACCCCCGAAGCCGCCGCCGTGCTGCGAATCGAGTCCTCGATGTACTGGGAGAACTCCAAAGCAGCCCAACCCGACACCCAGGCGATCTCATAATCCTGAGACGCCGAACGGATCGACGGATCAAACGGCGCCGCCGGACTCGAACCCGCCGAGAACGTCGCCGTATCGAAGTCATAGGTCCACGGGAACACCTCATCAGGCGGCAACGCACCCAAAATCCCCCCAGCCGGACCCGGCATCGCATAACCCGTACCGCCCACCGTCAACGTAAACGGACCACCCGGCGCATCCGACGGACCACCCGCCTCAGCCGGCGGCGCAGGCGGCGCCTCAGGCGGCGCCTCCGGCTCGGCAGCCGGCGGCGGGGGAGCCGGCGTGGTCACCTCGTCCTCCTCATCCCCACAGGCAGCGGCGATGAGGACCACGGCCAAGGCGATGGCAAGTGGTCGTATGAGCTTGCGGAGCGTCATGGATGCTCTCCTTTGTTCTCGGTGCGGTTGGGGAGGCGTCGGCACGCCGACATGGACCCGCGGCGTCGCTCGGTGCGAACCAGACTCTCCTTCCCCTCGTGTGGACCAGCGACGGACGAGACCCGCGCCAATCCGAGCGCGCACTCTACTGCCGCTGAGCCTTTACGTTCCACTTATATCTTCGAGCCTGCGAATTGCTTCCTGTGGGAGGGCGCGTCGCTACCGCAGCGCTTAGAGTGCCGCCTCATGCGCATCACCTCCGTCGAAGCATTCCCGCTGCACTATCCCGAGCCCCACGACAGCAACAAGAGTCGCTACGTGACCATCGCCAAGGTCACGAGCAGCGACGGCGCCGTCGGCTGGGGTGAGTGCATCGCGCAGTTCCCCGAGGCCGCCCTGGCCACGAAGGTCGTTGTGGAGGAGGGATTCGCCCCGCTGCTGATCGGCGAGGACGCCCGTGACGTGGAGCGGCTCTGGCAGGCCATGCGGGACCGCAGTTGGTGGTACGGCAACGGCGGCATCGCCAGCTTTGCCATCAGTGCCGTGGACATGGCCCTGTGGGACCTGAAGGGGCGTCTGCTGGACGTGCCGGTGTACGAGTTGCTCGGCGGGAAGCGGATGGATCGAATGCGGGCCTGCGCCAGCGTCATCTTCGACACCGAGGACCTCGACGCCACCGGCGAGGAGTTCGCCGACTACGCCTCCCGCGGCTACACGGCGGTCAAGGGGGGCTGGGGCAAGAGCCCGGAGACGTGCTTCGGGCGCGACCCGAAGCGCGACCTGGCCGTGGTGTCGACCATTCGCGACGCAGTCGGGCCCGACATCGACGTGATCGTGGACGTGGGCACGCACGTGAGTTGGACGCCGTCGCACGCCATCGCCATGGCGCGGGCCTTCGAGCCGTACAACCTCTACTGGATCGAGGAGCCGCTTCCGCAGGACGACATCCAGGGTTACATCCGGCTCCGCGAGTCCATCCGGACGCCCGTCGCCACCGGGGAGAAGGAGTGGACGCTACGGGCCTTCAAGGAGCTCATCGAACTGGGAGCGGCCGACATCGTCATGCCCGATCCCGGCAAGGCCGAGGGCGTCACCGGATTCAAGAAGATCGTCGAGTTTGCCAACGCCCACAGCGTGCGGTTCACGCCCCACTCCTGGTCGAGCGCCATCAACACCGCCGCGGCGGCGAACCTCTACGCCAGTTGCGACAACGGCGTCGTGTTCGAGCTCAAGCCCAACCCCTCACCCATGCAGCACGAACTGGTGACCGAGCCCATCGAGCAGGAAGGCGGCTGGGTGCCCATACCCGAGGGTCCGGGGTGGGGCCTCACCATCAACCAGGAGATCATCGACCGCTATCTGATGCGGTAGCCCCGGTGCTCCCTCCCTCGGGGGTTCTGTGTTGCCCGGTCGGGGGCGGCGGTGGCCGTCGTCGGGAGCGTCTGGCGAAATCGCTCCGCCGGCCGGCCCCCGGCGCCCCCTCCCTCGAGGGTTGGCGGAGGCCGGGCGGCTACGGGTCGGTGGGCGCTACCGGGTGTGAGGTGCCGTCGGCTGCGGACGCGTAGGCGGCTTCGAGCATGGCGACGACGCGGGCGCCGAGACGGCCGGGTGAGCGGTTCGGCCCACCGCCGATGACCTCGACCAGATTGTCGAGCGGGCCTTCCTCGGGGTAGCTGGTGGAGTAGTCGCGGCCGGCGGGCGCCGGCTGGCACCGGGGGCTCTCGGTGATCGAGCCATCCGCCTGGTACATCGTCAAGCCCTCGTTCATGACGTCGAAGAGGATGTGCCCGCCGGTGCCGTAGAGCCGGTACTCCAGGACCTCCTCCTGGGTCCGCACCGTTGACCCGGTGGAGCCGATGGTCCCCAGGCAGCCGCCCTCGAAGCGCACGCTGAGGGCGTCGACGAGATCCACGCGCAGGTCGTGGTTGTGCATATGGGCGAACACCGTGGCCGGTTCGAGGCCGGTCATGTGCAACAGCAGGGCGCCGGAGTGTGTGATCTGGGTGACCCCCTGGCCCCCGCCGGACAGCGCCGGATCGCTGTACGTGTCACGCCCGGTGGGGTTGACCGCGTAACCCATCTCCGCCGCGACCAGCTCCACGTCGCCCCGGTACAACTCCCAGACGATGGATGCGAAGAGCGAGTGCACGTAGAGGAGTTCGCCGATGGCACCGGAGGCGATCCAGTCGCGTGTCCGGTTGACCTGCTCGCTGTAATGCCACGGATAGCCCACGATGATCTCGCGGCCCCCCTCGGCGGCCATGCTCAGCAACTCGCGGGCGTGGTCGCTCCGCAGCACCATCGGCTTCTCAACCAGAACGTGCAGGCCGGCCTCCAGTGCGTCGCGGGCGATCTCGAAGTGCCGGGTGTGCGGCACCGCCACGACCACGCCGTCGAGCCGTTCCGTCCGGAGCATGTGCCGGTGGTCGTCGTAGGTCGCAGGCGGCGCGAACACCTCGGCGGCGCGGCTCCGATTCGTCTCATCGGGATCGGCGATGGCGATCAACTCGGCGTCGGGGTTCGCGGCGATGGCGGGGAGGTGCGCCCGAGTGGCCCACCAGCCTGTCCCGATGACTCCGATTCGTGCGGTCATGGCCCTCCTCCCTCGGGGGACTGCTCGTTCGATGGATGCCGGCCGGCGAGGTGCTCAGCCCTGGGGGCCGGCGACGATCCCGGCGTCGTGCAGTTGCCCGATCTCGCTCGCCGAGAGTCCGAGGCACTCGGCGAGGACCTCGTCGGTGTGCTGGCCGAGACGGGGCGCGGGAGCCGGATCGTCGAGGTCGGTCCCCTCGAACCGCAGTGGTGAGCGGGCCTCCAGGACGCTGCCCACGCCCGGATGGGTCACCGGGGCGAACAGCGGGTTGGCGACCGTGCAGCGGGGGTCCTCCGCCACGAGCTCCGCGAAGGTCCGGTAGGGGCCCCAGCAGACACCGTGGTGATCGAAGGCCTCGGCCACCTCGGCGAGGGTCAACCGGGCGCACCAGTCCTCGATCACCTGGAAAATGCGGTCGCGGGCCAGGAAGCGGTCACCCTCGGAGCGCGCCAGGTCGAGGCCTGTCTCCGATTCCAGATCGGCCATCGCGTCGGCCATCTCGCATGCGGCGCACAGCGCCTGCCACTGCTTGGGGCTGATCGCCACCGCGATCACACGCCGACCGTCGGCACAGCGGAAGTCGCGGCCGAGGGCGCCGTAGAGGTCGTTGCCGATGCGGGGGCGTTCGGTCCGGAGTAGCTGCGCCTCGGCCACGTGGCCCAGCGCCGTGACCACCCCGAGTGCCACATCGGACAGGGCCAGCGTGACGAGTCGTCCGTCGCCGGTGCGACTCCGGTTGCGCTCGGCGGCGAGGAGGCCCAGAGCAGCGGTCTGCCCGCAGATCACATCCCAGGCCGGTAGTACGTGGTTGACCGGCCGGTCGTCGAGCGAGCCGGCCCCGGCGTCGGGCGCGCGCGGTGCGTGGCCGGTGACCATCGGGTAACCCACGGCGCAGTTGACCGTGTAGTCGACCGCGGTGGTTCCGTCGTGATTGCCACAGATGGCGACCATGATGAGGTCCTCCCGGCGGGAGCACAGCGCCTCGTAACTCATCCAGCCCGCAGCCGGGAAGTTCGTGAGGAAGATGCCCGCCCCGGGGCCGGGCGCGCAGATCAGTTCGCTCAGCAGTTCACGGCCCGCGCCGGCGCGCATGTCCACTTGCAGCGATCGCTTGCCCTTGTTGAGTCCCGCCCAGTAGAGGCTGGCGCCGTCAGGGGTGACCGGCCAGCGACGGTAATCGAGACCGCCCCCGATGGGGTCGAAGCGGATCACGTCGGCACCCAGTTGGGCGAGAGTCATCCCCCCGGAGGGGGCGGCGACGAAAGCGGACCCCTCCACCACCCGGAGACCCTCGAGAACGTTGTGCAACCCCGGCACCTCCCTCCGCGCGCTGCAGGCATTGTGCCACCCGGTTCGGTGCTGCAGCCGCCCAATCTCCCGCGTGGTGCAAGTCGACCCGATCGCGCCGGGTCTGGCACAGTCTGTATCAGGCCGGGAGCTGCAGAGCCTCGAACGCCTCGAGGTCCGCCACCGCGGCGGTCGCCCGTGCCAGCCATGTGTCGATGGTCTCGCGGGGCGCGGCGCCGAGAGCCAGGGTGACGATGACCGCCTCGAGGGCGTACGCGGCGTGACGCCGGTAGGCCTCTCGTGCCTCGGCCGGATCCAGGTGGGGTCCCCCCGCGGCGCGCAGGCGCCGCCGGTAGCGATCCAGCAGCAACTCCTCCCCGGACCGGCGGTCCTCGGGATCCAGCGCCAGCGCGCAGAAGTACGCCACGTCGCGGGCCCACTGACCGGCGCGCACCATCTGCCAGTCCAGGAAGACCGGTTGGTCCTCCGCGCCGAAGGCCAGGTTCCCGGCATGGCAGTCATTGTGGACGAGCGTGTGCGGCGGCTCGGTGAGCATCCGGTCGGCGATCCTCTGGTGATGGGCGTAGCGCAGCAGGCCGGCTGCCAGCGGCGGGCGAACCTGCTCGCCGGCCAGGTCCAGCCCGCGCCGGATCAGCAGGAGTCGCAGCCACGTCCCGAGGGTGCGCTCGCGGTCCGCCTGCGCCAGGAGCCAACCGCTGGAGCTGCCGCGCTGGGGTCGCCCCCAGCCGAAGGCGTGCAGGTCGGCCAGTGCGTTGATCACGTTCAGGGCCCGGCGCGCGGTGCAGGCGTCGCCGGCGGCCGGCAGGTCTGCCCGGCCCGTCAGGTCCTCGAGCACGACCATGAAGCGGGTGCCGTCGTGTCGGGCATGCAGCAGGCCCGGCACCCCAACCGGGACGGTGGCCGCCAGCGTCCGGTAGAAGCGGACCTCGCTGGCGGTGAGACCGGCCGCCTCGACGACCAGGCGCGTCGCCGGGGCCACCGAGGGCGTCTTGACGAACACCGGATGCCGGTCACCACCGACGAGGTGCACGACGGCCCGCCGATGCCGCGTGGTGTACGAGCCCCCTTCCAACCAGTCGACGCGCCGGACCGTGCCCAATGGGCCGTGCAGCGCCCGCCGCAGTTGGGCCTCGACAGGGTCGCTGGAGCCGAGCGTGATGTCGGCGCCGACGCGGGCCACGGTTGCCAGAAGGTCGCGCATCAGCGACCTCAGCGGACCGTGCGCCAGATGGTGCCGGTCGGCGTGTCCTCGAGTTCGATTCCCTCGTCGGCCAGTTCGGCACGGATCCGGTCGGCGGTGGCGTAGTCGCGGGCGTCCCGCGCCGCCTGCCGCTCGTCAACCCGGCTCCGGATTGCCTCGTCCGGCGATGAGTCCTGCAGGCTCAGGCCGAGGGCGCCGCTCAGGTCGCGCACCGTGTCCAGGGCCGCGGCGGCCGCCTCGGCGTCTTCACCGTCGAGGGCGACGTTCCCCTTGCGAAGCAGTTCGAAGATCACGCCGACCGCGCCGGGAGTGCCCAGATCGTTGTCCATGGCCTCGACGAAGGCGGCCTTGGCGGCGTCGGTGTCCGCCGTCGGCTGCGCCGCGTCGGGGGCGCCGGATGCGCCCACCCGCCGGGCGAAGGCGTCGAGCCGGTTGATGCCGGCTGCCGCGCCGGCCAGCACCGCCTCGTCGATCTCCATCGTCGAGCGGTAGTGGGCCTGCAGCATCGCCAGGCGGAGCGCTCGCGGGTCGTGGGCCGCCAGCACATCCGCCAGGGTGCGGAAGTTGCCCGCCGACTTGGCCATCTTCTCACCCTCGACGTTGACCATCGCCGAGTGCATCCAGAGCCGGGCGAATCGGTGCCCGGCGGCCTCGGCCTCGGCCCGCTCGTTCTCGTGGTGCGGGAAGATGAGATCGGATCCGCCGCCGTGGATGTCGAAGCCGTCGCCGAGCAACCCCAGAGACATGGCCACGCACTCGATGTGCCAACCCGGCCGCCCCGGCATCCAGGGTGACTCCCAGGTGGGTTCGCCGGGCTTGGCGGCCTTCCAGAGGGCGAAGTCCAGCGGGTCGCGCTTGCGCTCGTCCACGGCCACCCGGGCGCCCGCACCCTCTCGCAGATCCTCGGGGTCTCGCCCCGGCAGGCGCCCGTAGTCCGGATAGCGCGTCACGTCGAAATAGACGCCGGCCCCGTCGATCACGTAGGCCACGCCTCGCGCCAGCAGCTCCTCCACGAAGGACACCATCTCGATCACGTACTCCGTGGCGCGCGGCTGAGCGCTGGGCTCCTGGACACCCAGGGCCTCGAGCTCGCGGATGTAGACATCGCTGAAGCGGGCGGCCACCTCCCCCTCCGTGCTTCCCTCGGCGGCGGCTCGTTCGATGATCTTGTCGTCGATGTCGGTGATGTTGCTCACCATCGTGACGTTCATCTCCCGCCAAGTGAGATAGCGGCGCAGCACGTCGTAGGTGACCGCCGTGCGGGCGTGGCCCAGATGTGGCACGTCGTACACGGTCGGTCCGCAGACGTAGATCGAGACCTCGCCGGGCGTCCGGAGCCGCAACTCGACAACCTGGCGACTGAGCGTGTCGTACAGGCGAATCACGGCGCTCACGGTACCGGCACGCCGGCTCACCCGTCCCTGGGGATCCTCCTGATCGGTGCGATGCACCAGACGCAACCGGGCAGGTTTCCGGGCGCCGGATGGCGGATCGCGGAGTTGCGACCTGCCACCGTGCCGCGAAATAAACGGAACTGTTCCATATTAGGATCGCCGACATTCCGTGCGTGGCCGCTGCGGGCTGCGGACACGAGAGTGAGGGAGAGCGAAATGAGTCCAAGACGTAGGAACTTGTGGGTCGTCACCGCTGTGGCCGTGACGGTCGCACTGCTTGCCGCTGCGTGTGGTGCCGATGATGAGGAGGACACGGCCGCACCTCCGCCTCCGCCGCCTGCCGAGCAACCCGCGGCGCCCCCGGAGGCGCCGCCTGAGGCGCCGCCTGCGCCGCCGGCTGAGGCGGGTGGTCCGTCGGATGCGCCGGGTGGTCCGTTTACGTTGACGGTGGGCGGTACGGGTTATGCGATGCCGGGTCCGGCTGGGGGGATTTTGGGTGCGTTGCCGCCTGATGAGGTGTTCCCGTGGACCTATGACTTCGATACGGCGACGTTCTCGGCGGGCGGCAGCCCGGCGGCGCCGTTTGATCCGTCGATCCGTTCGGCGTCTCAGGATTATGAGATCGCCTGGGTGTCGGGTTGGGCTGCTTTGGAGTTCTCCCAGTACATCGAGGACTCGATTCGCAGCACGGCGGCGGCTTCGGGGGTCAGCATCGGCGCGATTTGTGACAGCGAGTTCGATCCCGAGAAGGCTCTGGCGTGCGCCGAGACGGTGGCGGAGACGAACCCGGACGCGGTGGTGTTCGGGAACTGGCGCGCTGAGGCGGCGGAGTCCTCGATGGCGGTGTTCGACGCGGCGGGCATTCCGGTGGTGACCATCGATGTGTGGCATCCGAACGCGATCTTCTTCGGCGCCAACAACTACGTGTCCGGCGCCCTGGCGGGCATCAACACCGGCCTGTACGCACTCGATACCTGGAACTGTGACGGTGTGCATGTGCTGTTGGCGCAGAACCTGACCGCCGGTGAGGCGCCGGATCTGCGCACGAGCGGTTTCGCCGACGGCGTGCAGGCCGTCTGCGGCGGCGACGTGCCGGTGAGCCGCATCGACGTGGACGGTTCTCCCGAGAACGGTTTGCAGTCCACCACCGACTGGCTGACGGGCAACCCCGGCGCCACCCACGTCCTGGCCACCAGCCTGGATGACGTCGTGGCGGTGCCCATGTCAAGGGCGATGGAGCAGGCCGGGCGCAGCGGCGTGGCCGCCGGCCACGGCGCCGAGCCCAACGGCATCGAACGCCTCCATGAGGGGCCCGCCTCCGAGACCCGCTACCTGGGCTCGGTGGCGTACTTCCCCGAGCTGTACGGCGTCTACGCCGTCGCCGCGCTCATCGACATCCTCGACGGGCGCGCCGTGCCACAAGAGATCCACATCGACCACGTCTGGGTCAACCGCGACAACGTCGACCAGTACTACGACAACACCGGCTTCCCCATCCACACCCTCGGCCCCAGCGCGGAACCCGCTGCCACGGCGTCCGAGATGGGCAGCCAGACGACGATCACGATCGCGGTGAACCCGTGGGACGGATCGGCCCTGAACGTGGCGGTCGCCGAGCAGCTGCTCGAGAGCGAGCTGGGCTACACGGTCGAGACGGTGGAGATCGACGAGTTCGGCCAGTGGCCGGCCATCAACACCGGCGACATCGACGCCTCGCTGGAGGTGTGGCCGTCGGGCCACGCCCAGAACCGTGCGGACTTCATCGACAATCCCGACGGCAACGTGGACGACGCCGGCGTGCTCGGCATCGTGGGCGGGATCGGCTGGTACATCCCGACCTACATGGTCGAGGCGCATCCCGAACTCGCCACCTGGGAGGGATTCGCCGATCCCGCGCTGGCCGCGGAGTTCGCCACCGCTGAGACCGGCGACAAGGCGCAGTTCCTCAGCGGTGATCCGAGTTGGACGGTCTACGAGGAGCAGATCATCGAGAATCTGGGTCTGCCGATGGAGATCGTCTATGCCGGTTCCGAGGCGGCGATCCTCTCCGCAGTCGACGCGGCCTACAACCGCGGCGATCCGGTGCTGTTCTACTTCTGGACCCCGCACGTGGCGTTCGCCTCGTACGACCTCACGAGAGTGGCGCTCCCGGAGTACAGCGACGCGTGCTACGAGTCCGGTGCGGTCGACTGCGACTACCCGCCTGACAACCTGTTCAAGATTGTCAACGGCGACCTGGCCGCGAACGCCCCGGCGGCGGATGCCTTCCTGCGGAACATGAACTACTCCGCGGCCGACCAGATCTCGATGCTCGGCGCCCTGGACGGCGGCGCGTCCATCGAGGAGGCGGCAGCGGCGTGGATCGAGGCCAACGCGGACACGTGGGGCGCCTGGATCCCATAACGACACCGGTGGGGAGCGGGGGCGGCGCCCCCGCTCCCCACGCGGAGCAGTAGTTGTACGACTTCATCATCGTGGGCGGCGGCTCGGCCGGCTGTGCACTCGCCAACCGGCTGAGCGCCGACCCCTCCAATCGCGTACTCGTCCTGGAGGCCGGGCGGCGCGACTGGCGCTGGGACGTCTTCATCCACATGCCGGCAGCTCTGTCGTTCCCCATCGGCAACCGCTTCTACGACTGGCAGTTCGAGACCGAGCCGGAGCCGCACATGGGCGGCCGGCGCGTCTATCACGCCAGGGGCAAGGTCCTCGGCGGCTCGAGTTCCATCAACGGCATGATCTTCCAGCGCGGCAACCCGGCCGACTACGACCGCTGGGCCGCCGCCGACGGCATGGAGTCCTGGAGCTTCCGGCACTGCCTGCCGTACTTCAAGCGCATGGAGACGTGCCTGGCGGGCACCGACGAGTACCGGGGCGGCGACGGTCCTCTGGTTCTGGAACGGGGCCCGGCGACGAGCCCGTTGTTCACAGCCTTCTTCGAGGCCGTGCAGCAGGCCGGGTACGAACTGACCGCCGACCTCAACGGCTACAGGCAGGAGGGCTTCGCCGCCTTCGACCGGAACATCCATCGGGGGAGGCGGCTGTCGGCGGCGCGGGCCTACCTGCACCCCGTGCTGGGGAGGCCGAATCTGACCGTCGAGTGCGGCACGCATATCAATCGAGTCGTCTTCGAGGGCACCCGCGCCGTCGGCGTGGAGTGCAGCCGGCGCGGCCGCACACGCACGGTGCGCGGCGGGCGCGTGATCCTGTGTGGGGGAGCATTCGGTTCGGCCCAGTTGCTGCAACTTTCCGGCGTCGGTGCGGCCGGCCTCCTGGAGCCGCTGGAGATCCCGGTCGTCGCCGATCTGCCGGGAGTCGGCGAGAACCTGCAGGACCACCTCGAGGTGTACGTGCAGTACGCCTCCAAGCTGCCGGTGTCGATGCAGCCGCACCTGCAGGTCCGGCGGCGCCCCTGGATCGGTCTGCAGTGGCTGTTCCGCCGGGGTCCGGGTGCCACCAACCATTTCGAGGGCGGCGGGTTCGTGCGCAGCAACCTCGATGAGTCCTACCCCAACCTGATGTTCCACTTCCTGCCGCTGGCGATCCGCTACGACGGCACCTCGCCCACCGGCGGGCACGGCTACCAGGTGCACGTGGGCCCCATGTACTCCGACTCGCGCGGCTGGGTGCGGATCCGCTCGGCGGACCCACGGGCCAAGCCGGCGATCCTGTTCAACTACCTCTCCACGCCCCGGGACCGCCGCGAGTGGCTGGAGACCATTGGCGTCACCCGCCGCATCATGAGTCAGCCGGCCTTCGCGCCCTACAACGCCGGCGAACTCTCACCCGGCCCCGACGTGAGGGACGACGACGAGATCATCGACTGGGTCGCCCGCGACGCGGAGACGGCGCTGCACCCCTCGGGAACGGCGCGCCTGGGCCGTGACGAGTGGGCTGTGGTGGATCCGGTGTCGATGGGCGTGCACGGAACCGAGGCTCTCAGCGTGGTAGATGCCTCGGTCATGCCGAACGTGACCAACGGCAACATCTACGCTCCGGTGATGATGGTCGCCGAGAAGGCCGCCGACCTGTTGTTGGGCAACACGCCGCTGGTCCCGCTGGACGTACCGGTCTACGCCGGCGAACCCGGGAGGCGCTGAGATGGGCGAGCCCGTGCGGACCGTCGGCGTCAGTGGCCTCTGGAAGATCTTCGGCCGCAAGCCCGATGAGGCCCTGGCGATGGCCCGGGAGGGCGTCGCCCGCCAGGAGATCCAGGACGAGACCGGCTGCCTGGTGGGCGTGCGGGACGTCAACTTCGAGGTCAACCAGGGCGAGACGTTCGTGGTCATGGGTCTGTCGGGATCGGGCAAATCCACCCTGGTGCGCTGCATGTCCCGGCTGGTGGAGCCCACCGAGGGCACAGTCGAGATCTGCGGTGCCGACCTGACGGCGGCCGACGCCGCCGAGCTGCGCGAGCTGCGCCGCCACAAGATCGCCATGGTGTTCCAGCACTTCGCCCTGTTCCCGCACCGGCGGGTGGTCGACAACGTCGCCTACGGGCTCGAGGTGCAGGGCGTGGAGCGCAACGAGCGCCAGGAGCGGGCGCGCGAGTTGCTGTCCACCGTCGGCCTGGACGGCTGGAGCGACCACTACCCCCAGCAGCTCAGCGGCGGCATGCAGCAGCGCGTGGGTCTGGCCCGGGCGCTCGCCGTGGATCCCGAGGTGCTGTTCTTCGACGAGCCCTTCTCGGCGCTCGACCCGCTCATCCGCCGGGACATGCAGGATGAGTTCCTCTCGCTGCAGGAGCGGTTGCAGCGCACGCTCATCTTCATCACCCACGACTTCGACGAGGCCCTGAAGCTGGCGGACCGCATCGCCATCATGCGTGACGGCGCGTTCGTGCAGCAGGGCACGGCGGCGGAGATACTCACCGAGCCCGCCAACGACTACGTGCGGGCCTTCACCCAGGACGCGCCGATCGCCAAGGTGCTGCTGGCGTGCGCCCTGATGCGCCCGCTGGCCGAGGGCGCCCCGGAGGGCTCCTGGGAGCGGATCTCCACGCTGGCGCCGCTGGAGGAGGCGTTGCCGATGCTGCTGGCCTCACCGAACCCGCTGGTGGTGTGCGACGCCGGGGGGGAGCCGGTGGGTCTGCTGCACGGCGAGGACGTGGCCGAGGTGGTGGCAGGGACCAGCCGGTGACGGCAATCGAGGCTCCGGGCGGGCCGGCCGGGCGGCTCGGGGGGCGCCTGAGGCTGCGTGACAGTGGCACCGGCCAGCTGTTCGGGGCGCTCGTCCTGGTGTTCGTCGGCGGCTACCTGGCCTCGTGGCTGCTGCCGGGCTTCGGTGTCTTCCCGGAGTCCTGGGACGTGGGCTTCGCCGATCCCATCGACCGGGCCAGGCGCTGGCTCATCAACAACCAGACCACCCACGGGCTCTACACGGTCTTCCTCAACCCCATCTCGGACGCCATCGACGCCGCGATCCGCTGGATCGAATCGGTTCTGGCATGGCTTCCCTGGTACGTCTACCCGGTGTTCACCGGAGTCGGCCTCTGGTGGGCCCGGAGCCGGATGGCCGGCGTTATGGGGTTCCTGGGCGTCTGGGCGATCGGCGTGCTGGAACTCTGGGAGGAGGGCCTGGCCACGCTGGCGCTGATGGGCGTGGCGGTGATCATCTCGCTGGGCGTCGGGATCCCACTCGGCATCGCCGCCTGGCGCAGCGACCGCTTCGCCAAACTGCTGCGCCCCACGCTGGACGCCATGCAGACCATGCCCGGGTTCGTCTACCTCATCCCGTTCGTGCTGCTGTTCGGCATCGGCAGGGTGCCGTCGGTCATCTCGGTGTTCATCTTCGCCGTGCCGCCGGTCGTGCGCCTCACCGAGGTCGGCCTGCGCAACGTCGCACCGTCGATGGTCGAGGCCTCGGAGATGTTCGGTGCCACCGACCGCCAGACGCTGCGGCTGGTGCGCCTGCCCCAGGCGCGCCCGGCGATCCTGGCAGGGGTGAACCAGACGATCATGCTGGCGATGAGCATGGTCGTGATCGCCGCCTTCATCGGCGCCGGCGGCCTGGGCCAGGTGGTGCTCCGCTCGCTGAGTTCGCTCGACGTGGGCAGGGCCACCGAGGCGGGGGTGTCGATCGTGATCATGGCGATCATCCTGGATCGCTTCTCCCAGGGCATCGCCACCGCCTCGCCGGGTCGCGATGCCCGCTGGATCCGTCCGATCTTCGGGGGCGCGGTGGCAGCGGCCATCGCCGGCGGCCTGCTCAACCACAGCGCCTTCCCCGAGGGCCTCAACTGGCAGTTCGCCGGATACATCGACGACGCCGTGGGCTGGATGCAGATCCACCTCTACGACATCGCCGACTCGGGTATCGGCACCGGGCCGTTCAGCGACTTCGTCACCCTCAACCTGGTGAGCCCGCTGCGCGAGCTGTTCTCCTCCGCGATCCCGTGGCCGGTGATGATCGGCATCGGGGTCGTGCTGGGACTGGCGGCGCGGGGCATCCGCCTGGGGATCGGCATCGGCGCGGCGCTGACGGTCATCGGCCTGCTGGGCACCTGGGAGAACGCCATGGACACCCTGGCGCAGGTGGTCGTGGCCGTGGTCGTGACGCTGATCATCGGCGTGCCGCTCGGCATTCTGGCCGCGCAGCGCGACCGGTTCCAGACCGCGCTGAACCCGTTCCTGGACTTCCTGCAGACCATCCCCAGCTTCGTGCTGCTGGTGCCGGTGATCATGCTGTTCCACGTGGGGCGCATCCCGGGCATCATCGCCTCGATCCTGTACGCCCTGCCGGCGGCGGTGCACTACACCGATCTGGGACTGCGCCGGGTGCCTCACGAGATCGGCGAGGCGGCCGACAGCTTCGGGTCCACCCGCCTGCAGCGGCTGCGCAAGGTGGATCTGCCGCTCGCCGCCCCCGAGCTGATGGTGGCCATCAACCAGACGATCATGCTGGTGCTGTCGATGGTCGTGATCGCCGGCCTGGTCGGCGGCGGCGGCCTGGGCTTCGAGGCGGTCAAGGGCCTGCGACGCAGCGACAGCGTGGGCAGCGGCTTCGAGGCCGGCATCGCCATCGTGCTGCTGGCCGGGATTCTCGACCGGCTGACCCGCGCCCTGGCCGACCGCCTCCGCCCCCCGCCCGCCATCGCCTGAGCCGCGCGTCCGGCGGCGGCTCAGACCTCGTAGCGACGGTCGACCTCGACGAGTTCCACCGGGGCGCCGAACGCTTCGGTGGCTTCCCGCCCGAAGGCCGGAGCGTCGGATCCCGGCGCAAGGTGGGTGAGCAGGAGCCGCTTCACGCCGGCCTCGGCGGCCATGGCCCCGGCTTGCAGGGCGCTCAGGTGCGGGGACGGCGGGACGAGGTCCTGGTGCAGGTAGGTCGCCTCGCAGAGGCCCACATCGATCCCCTGGCCGAGGCTGGCGAACGACCAGCCCTCGCCCGTGTCGGCGGAGAAGGCGAAAGAGCGCCCGCCGCTGTCCACCCGGGGGGCGAGGGTCTCCACGGGATGGTCGGTGCGGGAGAACCGCCACTGCTGGTCGCCGATGGTGGCGCCGTCACCGTCGCTGATGACGCGCCAGTCGATCGTGGGAGCCAGGTCGTGGGCTCCGGCGAGGGCCTGCGCCAGCGCCCGAGTCCCGGCGGTGCCGTAGACGGGCATCGGCGCCCGGTCGAGGAAGTAGCGGCAGGCGATGTAGGCCATCGCCAGGTCGAGCCAGTGATCCGGGTGCTCGTGGGTGACGACGATGGCGTCGATCTCGGTGAGGCCGTGGTGTCGCTGCAGGTTCGCCAGGGTGCCGGGTCCCGCGTCCAGCCAGACCCGCGTCGTACCCGACTCCACCAGGTAGCCCGTGCACGCCAGGCCGGGTCCGCTGTACGAACCCGAGCAGCCGAGCACGGTGATGCTCAGCCCCATGAACCCGCCCTCGCGGTCACGGGGTGGCGGTACTGGATTTCCACAGGCCGGTCACGGTATCGGGATCGCGGCCTTGGGCATCCCGTTCCGGACCGATGTCACGTCCCCGTACCACCCGACCGCTTGCAGGCAGCGCTGCGCCGCGGACTCGCCGGCGGCGATCGGCACGCCCACGCCTGAGTTGGCTGCGCCGGCCCTGCCCGGAACCGTCGAGTCCCGGCACCCCGGAGAATCGGTGGCTGAAGCTCTAGGCGCCGGAGAGCGAGTCGAGGAACTCCCGCAGCATCGCGGCACATTCGGCGGGCTTCTCCAGTTGCAGGAAATGGGTTGCGTCGGGCAGGAAGTCGTAGTCGACGCTCAGGATGTCGCTGAGATCGAGTGTCGGTAGGTACGAGTAGGGGATGGTCGGATCTGCGCCGATCACCTTCACGGGGCACCTGATCTCCCCGAACTCCACCGACACGGCGTAGACGTTGGCGTAGTCGACGATCTGCGCCTCGTACTCCCGCGGGCAACGCAACTCGTATCCGTCCCCTTCGAGGTCCTCACGGAGTGTCGTCGCCGCCAGCAGTTCGGCTATCCCCGGAACGGCACCGCGGAACGCCGGCATGAACTGCACGAGGTCGATCAGAGTCTGGCTGGTGGCGAACCGTGGCGAGCGGCGTCGTGTCAGCGCCGAGATCTGCTTGGCGGCCGTCTCGAATTCCTGGTGGCCCTTCCCCGGCTGGCAGAGCGGCGGGTCGAACAGCACGAGCGCCGAGTACCCGCTGCCTTTCGCCGGAGAGAGCAGAGCCGCGAGAGCCGAGACCGAATGGAAGACTCCGGCCGTCGGCTTCTCCCCGAAGCAGTCGCCGATCATCTCCAGGATGCTGTCGAGATCACGCGCGAACGTCGGCACCGTGTGGTCCCGCAGATCGCCCACGCTGTTCCAACCATGGTTCCTGAGGTCGTGGACGATGATGTCGAAGTCGTCGGCCAGGAGTGACCAGAACGGGTAGTAGAGATCGATCGCAAGCCCGTTGCCATGACTCAGCACCAGCCTGCTCCCGCCCGGGTTGCCGTGGCGGCGGATGGTGATGACCGTGCCGTCGGACATGGGGGCCTCGACGGTCTCGAGCGGCTCGGGAACGGCCCATGGGGTTGAGGAGTAGTCGGTCACCTGTCCGGTCCTTCTGCGCAGTTCTTCGTCGAGCGGTAGCCATCCGCTCGCCTGGGGCGACTGGAGCGGAAGGCTACCGTGTGCTGTGCTCGCGGCGAGCAGCCGGAGCGCGAGCGACCTGGCCGTAGGATGAGCGCACGTGTTGCGGGCCGAGGCTCATGCAGGGACATCGAGATGAATGATTCGGTCGGTTCCGGCGCGGATGCGCAGCGCCCAGTCGCTGAGCCCGCGGCTCGGAGCCGCCAAGAGCACCCCTCCGAGCAGCCGATCGCGATCGTCGGCATGGCCTGCAGGTTCCCCGGAGCGGAGAGCCTCGAGGCGTTCTGGCGCCTGCTGGAGTCTGGGGGGAACGCCGTCACCGAGGGTGTCCCGGGTTCCGGTGTGGGTCGGGTCGGGGAGCTGTTCGGCGACGGCGTCGAGAGTGAGGCCTGCCGCTTCGGTGCCTTCGTGGACGGGATCGACCAATTCGACGCGCCGTTCTTCCGGATCTCGCCGATCGAGGCACAACTGCTCGATCCTCAGCAGCGACTGATGCTGGAGACCGCTTGGCGCGCCCTGGAGGACGCGGGGATGGATCCGGATCGCCTGGCGGGCACCCGCACCGGCGTCTACGCCGGCATCAGCAACAACGAGTACCGCGGGCTCGTCGCTGAGGCCATCGAGACCTCCGAGCCGGCCGCCAGCCTCTACTCGGTCACCGGCACGTCGTTCAACACGGCCATCGGGCGGGTCGCCTACGCGCTCGGCCTGCAGGGCCCCGCGATCGCCCTGGACACAGCCTGCTCGTCGTCGCTCGTGGCGGTGCATCAGGCGGTGGTCGGTCTGCAACGAGGTGAGGCGGACCTGGCGCTGGCCGGAGGGGTGCACGCCATCCTCTCGGGGCGGCTGTTCGAGATGCGCGCCATCGCCGGGATGCTGTCGCCCAACGGCCGCTGCGCCACGTTCGACGCGGCCGCCGACGGCTACGTCCGGGGCGAGGGTTGCGGGATCCTGGTCCTCAAGCGGCTGGACGAGGCCGAGTCCGATGGCGACCGGATCTGGGGCGTGATCAAGGGTTCGGCGCTGAACCAGGACGGGGCGAGCGCCGGGCTCACCGTGCCGAACGGAGAGGCGCAGGAGCTCGTCATCGCCGAGGCGCTGCGCCGAGCGGCCGTCACAGCGGCACAGGTCGACTACCTGGAGGCCCACGGCACGGGCACGCCGGTGGGTGACCCCATCGAGTTGCGGGCGGTTGCGAACGCCTTCGGGCCGGGTCGTGCGCCCGAGCGGCCGCTGCTGATCGGCTCGGTGAAGACGAACATGGGGCATCTGGAGGCGGCGGCGGGGGTCGCCGGAATCATCAAGGTGGCCCTGGCGATGCACTGGGGAGTGATCCCGCGGCATCGCAACTTCGAGACGCCCTCTCCGGAGATCGACTGGGAAACGCTGCCGGTACGGGTGACCTCGGAGGCGACGGCGTGGCCGCGTACCGGTGAGCGGCCGCCCCTGGCGGGTGTCAGCGGGTTCGGCTGGTCGGGGACGAACGCCCACGTGGTGGTGGAGGGCTACGGCGTGCCTGCCGGCGCGAACGGCTGCGGCTGGCCATCCGGCTCGCCGCGATCGGTCGAGGTGGCGGTGACGGAGGGAGTCGGCGACCCGCCGGTCCCCGACGGCCGTGCCGCGCGGGCCGAACGTCTCCTGCCCCTGTCCGCGCGGAGCCCCCAGGTTCTGCGGGATCTCGCCAAGTGCTACGTGGCGTGGTTGGACGATCATGCCGGAGCCCTGGAGTCGGAGGATTCGGTCGATGTCGAGTTGCTGGCCGACATGGCCTGGACGGCGGGTGTCGGCCGCAGCCACCTGCCCTATCGCGCCGGGGTGAGGTTCAGCGACGATACGTCGCTCCGCTCGGCTCTCGAGGCGCTCGCAGCGTCGCAGATCGACGAGGGTGTGGCGGGGGAGACGGCTCTCGGGGCGGGGCGCAAGCTGGCATTCGTCTACACCGGCCAGGCCAGCCAGTGGGTCGGCATGGGCGAGGCGTTGTACCGCTGCGAGCCCGTCGTGCGTGCGGTCCTGGACCGCTGCGACACCGAGATGCGGGAGCGGCGCGGCGTCTCGTTGCTCGATGTGATGTTCGGGCGCTCGGCGGCGGGAGACCTGGACGATCCCGCCTGGACGCAGCCGGCGATCTACGCGCTGGAGTGCGCGTTGACGGCGCTGTGGGCGAGCCTGGGGGTCCGCCCCGACGTGGTCCTGGGACACAGCCTCGGCGAGATCGCCGCAGCCCGGGCCGCCGGTGTCTTCACCCTCGGCGACGGGCTCCGCTTCGCGGCGGCGCGCGGTGAGCTCATGGGCGCGTTGGGGTCCGACGGTGCGATGGGCGCGGTGTACGCGCCCGCCGGACGTGTGGCGGCCGCGGTGGCGGAGCAGAACGCGGCGAGCGGCAGCTCGGGCGTCAGCATCGCCGCCGACAACGGCGCCCAGCAGGTCATCAGCGGCCCCGCCGGCGCGGTCCGCGTCCTCGTGGACCGCTTCGAGTCCGAGGGGCTCTGGGCCACCCTGCTGCCGCCGTGCCCCGCCTACCACAGCGCCCTCGTGGAGCCGGCGCTGGACGACCTGGAGGCGGTCGTGGCCTCCCTCGCCACCGCGCCACCGTCGTGTGGGCTGGTGAGCAGCATGACGAGCCGCCTGGTGGATCTCGACATGCCGTTGGACGGTTCCTACTGGCGCCGCCAGGCGCGGGCGCCGGTGGCGTTCCGCGACTCGGTCGAGACCCTGGCCGATCACGGCGTCGATGTCGTGGTGGAGGTCGGCCCGCACGCCGTGCTGGGGCCGATGGTTCTCATGTGCTGGCCGGATTCAGCGTCAACCCAGCCGCTCTCAGTGGCGAGCCTCCAGAGACCGCCCAGCGGGAAGCCGGCTGACCCTGCGGCGGGCAGCGGCTTCGTCGAGGCCGTCGCGCGTCTCTACGAGGCTGGAGCGACGCCGGCCTTCGAGGGCCTGTTCGCCGGTGAGTCCCGGCGCCGCATCGCCCTGCCGGGCTACCCCTTCGAGCACCGCCGCCACTGGGTGGACCGAGCGCGCCGGCGCCGCTCCGCCGGCGACCACCCCCTGCTGGGGACTCGACACGAGTCCCCGCGTGGCGAGACCTCCTTCGCCGGCGAGATCGCCGTCTCGGATCCGGCCTGGCTGGACGACCACCGGGTGTTCGGCCGCGTGCTGGCACCGGGCTCCCTCTTCGGTGCCATGGCGGCCTCGGCCGTCTGGCCCGAAGGCGGCGGGTCGATCGTCGTGGAGGACCTTCAGCTGCGCAGCCCGCTGGTTCTCCTCGACGGGGAGCGGGAGGACGATCCGCTGCAGCCCGCCAGGGATCTCCAACTCCTGCTGGAGGACGCCGGAGGCGCGTCGCGGCGCCACTTCGAAGTCTTCAGCAGGGCGCCGGGCGAGGAGGGCTGGACGCTCCACGCAGAGGGCCGGGCGGGCGTCGATGCGGCTCCGCCCGAGCGCGCCCGGATCGACCCTCAGGCGCTCACCGCCGGTCTCAGGGCGGAGGATGTCTCCGCCTTCTACCGCTCCAAGGCGGACGAGGGCGTCCACCTCGGTCCGCGGTTCCGCACGCTGCGGGCGTTGTGGTCCGGCGACGGCGAGGCCGCCGGCGAGGTCATGCTGCCGGAGTCGGTGGACCGTCGCGCCGCGGAGGTGCATCCGGTTCTCCTCGACGGCTGCCTCCAGGTGGTGGCCACGGCCCGCAAGCGGTCCGGCCTCGAGGACGACGGGGCCTACCTGGTGTTCGGCTGCGACCGCTTCTGGCTGGCCGAGGCGATGCCGGAGCGGGTGTTCTGCCACGCCCGTCTCCGGCCACCCAGCGAAGCGGCGACCTCGGGCGACGGACCGCTGGAGGTCATCAGCGGAGATCTGAGGATCTACAACTCCGACGGCGTCGAGATCGGCGGTCTCAGCGGCTACACGGTCAAGCGGGCGACGCGTGCGGCGCTGCTCTCAGCGGCCGAGGGGGTGAAGGACCTCCTGTATGAGGTCGTCTGGCGGGATCGCGACCTGGCACCGGCGATGCCCCCTGCGGACTTCCTCCCCGGCCCCGCAGACGTGGCGGCCGCCGCGGATCCGTTCTCGGCGTACCTGGCGACCGAAGGCGTGGACGCCGCCGGGCGGGCCGCGCTGCTCGGGGACCTGGAGCGGCTGGCGCGGTCGTACGCGCTGGAGACCCTCGAGGGGATGGGCTGGGAGCGGCGAGCGGGCGAGACGCTGGATCCCGAACCGCTGCGGCGGCGGCTCGGCGTGGCGGACGAGCATCGCAAGCTGTTCAGGAGGATGTTCGAACTGCTGGCCGCCGCGGGCGTGGTGGAGAACGAGGGCGACGGCTTCCGGGTGGTGATCGGTGCGGGGGATCCACTCCCCAGCGGGTTGCCGGCCGATCCCGAGCAGTTCGCGGATTGGATGGCCGCCCAGTACCCGCACGGCTCGAACGAGATCGGGCTGTTCCGGCGCTCGGCGGGCGCACTCGCCGACGTGCTGGTGGGGCGCGCCGATCCGCTGACCCTGCTGTTCAGCAGCGGAGAGCCCACCGCCGCCGACCTGTACCGCAAGGCGCCGGTGGCCCGTGCCGCCAACCGGATGCTCCGCGACGCCATGGCGAGCCTCCTCGGCACGCTTCCCGCCGAGCGGCGGCTGCGCGTGCTGGAGGTCGGGGCCGGCACGGGGTCGGCGACCGCCGCCATCCTGCCCGAGCTTCCCGAGGGCCGGTTCGACTACGTCTACACCGACATCTCGGCGGGCTTCTTCGCCGAGGCCGAGGCGCAGTTCGGCGGAGCCGAGGCGGGGATCGACTACCAGGTGCTGGACATCGAATTGGATCCGGTCACCCAGGGTTTCGACCCTCACGGCTACGACCTCGTGATCGCCTCCAACGTGTTGCACGCCACGCGCTACCTGCCCGAGACCCTGGCGCACTGCCGGGAGGTGCTGGCGCCGTCGGGCCAGTTGGTGGCGCTCGAGAACCTGCGCGGGCAGGGCTGGCTGGACCTCACGTTCGGCCAGCTCGACGGCTGGTGGCGGTTCGCCGACGACTACCGCCCGCATCACGCCCTGGCCGGCCCGGCGGTATGGCGCCGGGCGCTCGCCGACGCCGGCTTCGAGGGGGCCGAGGTGCTGGGTCTGGAGACCTCCGATGCGACGGCGACGCCCGACCGCGGCGTCATCATCGCCGCCGGTCCAGCCGAGGTGACCGAGACCGCCGGGCTCTGGGTGCTGGCGGCGGATCGCGACGGTGTGGCGGAGGGCCTGGCGGCCGAGCTGGCGGCCCGCAACCAGACCGTCGTCCTGGCCGGCCCCGAGCCGGGGGCCGACGGCGCCGCGGCGGCGGGAACGCCCGGCGTCACCCGGCTACGGGTCGAACCCGAGCGGCGCGACTCGTGGCGGGCACTGCTGGAGGGGCTCCCCGGCGACGTTCCGCTCCGCGGCGTCGTGCACCTCATGGGGACCGACGGCCACGGCCCCGGCGCCACCACGGACGAACTGGCCGGTGACACCCGGCATGCCGCCGCGAGTGCGCTGGCGCTGCTGCAGGGCCTCGCCGACGTCGACGCCACACCCGCCGGGGGCGTGTGGTTCGTGACCCGGGGCGCCCAGGTGCTGGAGAAGGAGCGGGCGGGCGAACTCGCCGGCGCCACGCTCTGGGGCGTCGGCAAGGTGGTGGCGCGGGAGGCGGCGCACCTGCAGCCCAGGATGATCGACCTGGATCCCGCCGCGGAGCCGCCCGTCTCGGAGTTGGCGGGCGAGCTGCTGCACCCCGACGCCGAGACGCACGTGGCGTACCGGCTGGGGCGCCGCCAGGCGGCCCGGCTGGTACGGGCCGGCACCGAGCCCGGGCGGCTGATCCTGCCCGAGGAGTCCGGCTGGCTGCTGGAGCCCGACGAGGGCGGCGCGCTGGAGAACCTGCAGGTCGTGCGCCTGCCCGAGCGGTCCCTGCAGGCCAACGAGGTGCGGGTGGCGATCGAGGCGACCGGGTTGAACTTCTGGGACATGTTCCGCGCCCTCGCCGTGATCGACGAGGGGCTGTTGGGCGGCGAGTTCTGCGGCCGGGTGCTCGAGGTCGGCCCGGAGGTGTCCACCGTCTCGGTCGGTGACCTGGTCGTGGGTCTGGCTTTCGGCACGTTCGCCTCGGAAGTGATCACGCAGGTGGAGATGGTCGCCCGGGCTCCTGAGGGCATCCCGGTGACCGCCCTGGCCACGATCCCGACGGCGTTCACCTCGGCCCAGCTGTCCTACGATCTGTCCGGCCTGCGGCCCGGCGAGCGGGTGCTGATCCACGCCGGGGCGGGTGGCGTGGGGCTGGCGGCCATCCAGCTGGCGCAGGCAGCCGGGGCGGAGGTCTTCACCACGGCCAGCGCCCCGAAGCAGGCGTATCTCCGCTCGCTCGGCGTGGAGCACGTCTTCGACAGCCGCAGCACCACCTTTGGCGGCGAGATCCTCGAGGCCACCGGCGGCGAGGGCGTGGACGTGGTGCTCAACAGCCTCACCGGCGAGGGATTCATCGACGCCAGCCTGTCCTGCCTGGCGCGCGGGGGCCGGTTCGTGGAGTTGGCGCGGGTGGGGATCCTGAGTCCTGACGAGATGGCGGCGGCCCGCCCCGACGTGGCCTACTCGATCCTCGAGTTGGACGTCCTCAAGGAGCGCCGGCAGGTGATGGCGGGTGATGCTCTGCGGCGTGTGATGGAACTGCTCGCCACCGGGGACGTGACGCCGCTGACCCACACCAGGTGGTCGCTGGCCGAGGCAGAGGGGGGGATCAAGTTCATGCGGGCGGCGCGGCACATCGGCAAGATCGTGTTCACGACGTCGCCGATCGAGACGGGGCGCCTGCGCCAGGACCGCACCTACCTGGTCACCGGAGGCCTCGGCGGCATCGGCTGCGTCCTGGCCGGCTGGCTGGCCGAGCGCGGCGCCGGGGCGATCGTGCTGAACGGGCGACGCGACCCCGACCCTGAGGCCGCCGAGGCGATCGAGGCGCTGCGGGAACGAGGCTTCACTGTCGCCGTCGAGCTGGCCGACGTGACCGACGCCGCGGCCCTGGACGCCATGCTGACCCGGATCGATGCCACGCTGCCGCCACTGGGGGGCGTCATCCACAGCGTCGGGGTGCTGTCGGACGGCGCGCTCACGAACCAGACCTGGCAGAAGTTCACCGACGTCCTGTGGCCGAAGGTGCTCGGCGCCTGGCACCTGCACCGCGCCACCGCCGATCGCGACCTCGACCTGTTCGTGCTGTTCTCCAGCGTGGCGGGCGTGCTCGGCAACGCCGGCCAGGCGAATCACTCCGCGGCCAACGCCTTCCTGGACCAGCTGGCGGCCCACCGGCGCGCGTTGGGACTCCCCGGCCAGAGCATCGCCTGGGGGGCCTGGTCGGGGCTCGGCGAGGCCGAGGAGCAGCGCGAGCGGATCGCCCGCCAGCTGGAGGCGCAGGGCACCGGCTGGATCGCCCCCACGCAGGGCCTGCGAGCCCTGGAGGAGCTGATGCGCCAGGATCTCGCCGCCGGCATGGTGGCGGCGGTCGACTGGCAGGTGTTCTCGGAGAACCACGAGCAGCACTCCCCGCTGCTGGAGGACCTGCTCGAGGTGGCTGCCGATGGCACCGACGCCGCGCAGGCCGTACCGGAGGATCCGCTGGCCGGTATCGACGACGCTGCTCCGGCCGAGCGCACCCAGATGCTGGTGTCGTTCCTGCAGCGCGAACTCCAGGCGGTGATGCGCCTGCCGAGCGCCCCTGCGCCCAACGTCGAGTTCTCCGATCTGGGGATGGACTCGTTGATGGCCGTGGAGATGCGCAACCGTGTCAACCGGGCTCTCGCCGGGAAGTACGTCGCTCCGAACACTGTCGTTTTCGACTATCCCAGCGTGGCAGGGCTCGCCGGTCATCTGGCGGCGGAGCTCGGCGGTGCAGGTGGAGCGGAAACGGCGCCGGCTCCGGCCCTGCCGCAAGCACCGGTGCCGACCGGCGAGGACGCGATCGCCATCGTCGGCATGGCTTGCCGGTTCCCGGGGGCGGATGACCTGGCCGGCTTCTGGCGCCGGCTCGAGGCGGGCGAGGACGCCGTGACGGACGGTCGCCGGGATGCAGGCCCCTGGACCGGTGTTGCCGGGGATCCGGCCAACGAGAGTGGCATCGAGCGGATCGGGCCTTCGTGGAGGGGATCGACCGGTTCGATGCGAAGTTCTTCCGGATCGCGCCGATCGAGGCCAAAGCCATGGACCCGCAGCAGCGGATGCTGCTCGAGACCAGCTGGCAGGCGATCGAGGACGCGGGGATCGATCCGGAGTCGCTCAAGGGCAGCCGCACCGGCGTGTACGCAGGCATCGGCGGCAGCGAGTACCGGCGCCTGGTGAATGCGGCTGGAAGGGACGACAACTATCTCGGCACGACAGGAAGCGTGACCGTTGGGCGCGTCGCCTTCGTGCTGGGCCTGGAGGGGCCGGCCGTCCCGGTGGATCTGGCGTGTGCCTCGTCGCTGGTGGCGGTTCACCAGGCGGTCGTGAGCCTGCAGCGCAACGAGGTGGACCTGGCCCTGGCAGGCGGTGTCAACACCGTGCTGGCCCCGTCGGTCGCACGTTTCCTGAACGACTTCGGGATGCTCTCCAGAGGCGGGCGGTGTGCGGCCTTCGACGCCGATGCCGACGGGTACGTGCGCGGCGAGGGTTGCGGCCTCGTCGTCCTTAAGCGGCTGAGCGAGGCGGAGGCTGGCGGCGACCGGATCTGGGGCGTCGTGCGGGGCACCGCCGTGAACCAGAACGGTGCGGGGCTGGGTATCACCGTCCCGAACGGTCGCGCCCAGGAGCGGGTCATGTCCGAGGCGCTGGCGCGGGCCGGCATTGCGCCCGGCGACCTCGACTACCTGGAAGCGCACGGACCGGCAACGCAGATGGGCGACCCCATCGAGTTGCGCGCGGTGGCGAATGTCTACGGGCAGGCACGTGAGGCCGAACGACCGCTGCTGGTCGGGTCGGTGAAGACGAACGTCGGCCATCTGGAGGCGGCCGCCGGCGTCGCCGGCTTGATCAAGACGGTGCTGGCCATGAACCGGGGCGTGATCCCGCCCCACCTCCACTTCGAGAACCCGACACCGGAGATCGACTGGGAGCGCCTGCCGGTCCGGGTGACCACCGAGGCGACGCCGTGGCCGCGCACCGGTGACCGTCAGCCGCTGGCCGGAGTGAACGTCTTCGGCATCTCCGGTGCGAACGCGCATGCGGTGGTCGAGGGCTACGGGGCATCCGGCGGAACAGAGGCCTACTCGAACGGCTCCTGGCCGGCCGGTGCGCCGCTGGCGGTGCAGGCCGGGGCCGATGGTGACGTGACGGCCGCAGAGGAGTCGCTGACGAGCGGCCGCCGGCTTCTGCCCCTGTCGGCGAAGACCCCGGAGGCGCTGGCGGAGTTGGCGGGCCGCTATCTGACCTGGCTCGAGGCGCTCGCCGACGGTGATGAGTCGGCGGCTTCGGTCGTGAGCGGGACACTTGCGGACATGGCCTGGACGGCCGGCGTGGGACGCAGCCACTTCGAGCACCGCGCCGGCGTGGTCTTCTGCGACGAGGAGTCGCTGCGCGCCGGCTTGGCAGCCGTGGCGGCGGGCGAACCGGCGCCGAACGGCGACCTCCCTGATCCGCTCGGGATCTCTCCGGAGGACCGAGCCGATGTTCTGGCGGCCGCCGAGGCGTACGAGTCCGGTCGGGAGGTCACATTCGAGCGGCTCTTCGCAGGAGAGATGCGGCGCAGGATCGGGCTACCCGGCTACCCCTTCCAGCGCCGCCGCCACTGGGTCGACGCGCCCAAGCAGCGAACCTAGGGCGCCGGGTCGCCGCACGCCGCAGACCACCCGCCGGGGATACTTCGCAGCTTCGAGCGTCGGCTCGCTGAGTCAGTCCCAATCTCCCGGGGACCACACGAGCGGGAACACGTCGCCGAACGAATCGAGTGTCTGGCCCGTTCGGGGCTCTTGCTCCGCCAGGGCTGGCGGATCCGGGACCGACTGGCCGAGGCGCTGGACGTAGCGGGTCCGCGGGCCGGCGAAGAGCGCCGCGTACGCCCGCCGATCGCGCTCGAGGGTCACCCCGTCCGGCGCGCCGTGCAGAAGGTTCCCGTGGAACAGGATGACGTCGCCCGGCTCGTAGTCCCATCCCATGACGTCGAAGGAGTCCCGATGGCGGGGCACATCCGGCGTGGGGGGCAGCGACTTGTCCATCACGGTCCGGCGGTAGGCGAAGTCGTCGCCGCCCTTCTCGTAGACGCCGCGCTTGCGGGCGATGGCCAGACGCAGCGCGTTCTCCTCCTCGGACATGTCAGGGTCGCGGCCCACCATCGGGCGGAACGTGACACCCCAGCGGTGCGATCCGCGGACGACTTCGAGGCTGGCGCTGCGGGGCACGGCGTCGGGTGACACCCAGGCGCGCACCAGATCCTCGCCCTCCACGTTGTGATAGCTGATGTCCTGGTGCCACGGGGTCGGCGCCATGGGGCCGGCACGCCGGAAGAACATCTGGTCCATGTAGAAGCGCACCGGGGCGGCCAGCACCGCGCCGACCAGGCCGCCGACGGGCGACTCGTCGGCGAACCGGCGAAGGCTGGCGGATCGCGCCGCCAGCAGCTGGTCGGCCCGCACGGTCGCCCCTCGGGACACCACCTCGCTGGAGTGGTGGTCGCGCTCGGCGAAGCACTCCTCCAGGCCGACGGCGACCAGGTCCAGCCACTCCTGGATGAGCACGCCCCTGAGCAGCACCGCGCCGTCGCGGTGGAAGTCCGCTATCTCGGTGGTCGTGACCGGCCGCGTGGCTGGGACGGCTGTCATCTCCTGCCCAGTGCCGGAGGAGTCGTGCCCAAGATCGCTCCGGGTCGGCGCCGGCGCCGACCCGGGTTGTCGGGAGCGCCGCTCCCGTGCGCTCAGCCTGCCTGAGCGTCGAGGTGGGCGATCAGGTCGCCCGGCGTGAGCAGATCGGCGAAGTCCTCGGCGGAGATGTCGACCCCGAACTCCTCGCAGACGACCCTCCAGAACGCCACCACGTCGGTGGAGCTGACGCCGGCGTCGACGATGCTGAGGTCCATCGTCAACGGCTGGCCTGCGGATCGGCCCTCGATGTCCAGGTTTGCGTCGACAAGGGCTCGAACCCGTTCTTCAGTGGTGGACATGGCTGCTCCTTTGCTGCGAGGTCGGAAACAATCCGGTGCATTGTAGTGCAATCCCCCGGAGCGGGTTCGTCGCTCGATCGGTTCACGGCCGCGACGTTCCGCGCCTCGGTGAAGCAGGCGCTCAGCGGCTTGTCCCGCTGATCTCCTGTGCGACGGCGGCGGCAAACCGCCGGTCGTCGATCGCGGTGAGCCGCCACGCCGCCGGCGAGAGCTGGGGGATCCGCAGCACACCGCGACTCTCGCCCGAGCGGATCGCCGCGGGGACCTCGAAGCGCGACACGTCGAAGGAGAGCCCGGTGCCGAGCGCCTTGGCCACGGCTTCCTTGAGTGTCCAGAGGCGGAAGAACAGTCGAGTCCGGTCGTGGCCGGCCGCGGCGGTCAGGTCGGCGCGTTCATCGGGGCCGAAAACCGCCTCGATCAGCCGATCGAGATCAGGGCGGGGGACGCGCTCCTCCAGGTCGACCCCGACACGCCCGGCCGGCACCAGGGTGATCAACCCGTGCCGCCCGCTGTGGCTGACGTTGAAGCCGACGTCGAGCGGTCGGCCGCCCATGAGGGCGAACGGCTTGCCCCCGTCGGCGACACCGAACGAGAGCCGTGCATTGTCGCAATCCAGGTCTGTGCACAGCAGCGATCGGAGTGCGGCACGGCACAGCACGAAGTGGCGGCGCGCCGGTGCATGCTGGAACCTCTCGGAGCGGGACCGCTCAGCGGAATCGAGCCATGCGAACCCGGCGGCCTCGCGAGCCTCGTTGGGCGCCAGGTCGACATGAATGACGCGTACCCCGTCGATCTGCCCGAACGGCTCCCACCAGCAGTCGGGAGCTGACGGATCCACCGCGTGCAGACTACTGGGAGCTGATGCGCCCCTTGGTGCTGGGTCTCGACCCGTCTCCGGTATGGTCGCCGTCATGGGATTCCGTGTTGAGATCGATCAGGACGAGTGCATGAGCGTCGGCCGCTGCGTTGCGGACTTCCCGGCGGGGTTCGGCTTCGACGACGAAGAGTTGGCGACCGTGCTGGACACCGTCGACGAGCTGAGCGACCAGCAACTCCTGCGGGCGGCCCGCAACTGTCCCAGCCGGGCCATCACGGTCTTCGACACCGGCGGCGACGAGGTCTCCTAGCGAGGCTTCGCCGGGTTCGGGAACAGGCCATGTCCGAGCCGGAGACGCTGGTGGGGATCTTCGACGCCGACGGCGGGCTGCGCGGCGAGCTGCGCTACGTGATCGACAAGCTCGCCGGGCGCGGGCACTGCGCCCTCTGCGACATCACCCACGGCCTCAACCCGCGGGGGAAGCGGTCCTTCAGAGAGGCCTGCGCAGCGGCCGGCGTGACGATGACGTTGCTGCATCGCGACGAGGCCTCGCCGGAACAACTGGCGGCGGCGGGGAGATTGCCGGCGGTGCTGGCGGGCGCCGACGACCACTGGCGGGTCCTGGTACCAGAGGGGGATCTGGCCGCCTGCGAAGGCAACCCCACCGAACTCCTGGAACTCATCGAGGAGCGCTCAGAGAATCGATAGACTGACTCTATGGGTCAGTTTGCTATTATCGAATTGTATTTTGGTAATAGTGGCGGCAGGATGGTTGTGCAAGGAGGCCAGTCACCGAGGAGGTGCACCATGACGAACCAAAGCCTCACCTTGATCACCGAGTCGGGCGCTCCGGTTGCCGACAACCGGAACACCCAGACGGCCGGGCCCCCGGGCCCGGTTCTGCTTGCCGAGCAGCACCTGCTCGCCCGGATCCACCGGGAGCGGATTCCCGAGAGGATCATTCACGCAGTTGGTACCAGGGCGTATGGCAGGTTCACGGTCACCAACCCGGACGCGTCTCGCCGGACCCGCATGGACGTTGGGGACGCCGGCGTGGCGCGCTCCATCGACCACCTCCGAAAGGCCGATGCCACATGCGGCAGCAGGGTCGGAGAGGCCCTGGCCGCCGCACGGATATAGATGGCCGGTCAGGCGCGGGCAACGTCACGACGAACCGACCCGGCAAGGGGTCGGGCAACGGCAACGGCAGGCGGAGGCCGTTCTTGACCTCCATCGGCATGCGCCCGACGATGCGCCAGCTGGAGTATCTGGTGGCGCTGGACACCCACGGCCACGTGGGCCGGGCCGCGGCGGCCTGCTTCGTCACCCAGCCGACGCTGAGCGCCCAGATCCGCGAGCTCGAGAAGCACGTGGGGGTTGCCGTGACCGAGCGGGTCGGGCGCGGCATCGCCGTCACCGCCGCAGGGCGGGAACTGGCCGCGCGGGCCAGGGTGATCCTGCAGGCGGCGGACGAGTTGCTGGAGTCGGCGCACCGCTCGGAGACCGAGTTGACCGGGCCGCTGCGAGTGGGGGCGATCCCCACGGTTGCGCCGTACCTGCTGGCGCGGGTTCTGCCGGCGGTGCGCGAGCGTCACCCGTCGGTGGAGGTGCATCTGCTGGAGTTGCAGACCGCGCCGCTGCTGGTGGCTCTGGCCGCCGCGGAGTTGGACCTCGGGCTCGTGGCGCTGCCCATCGAGGACGAGCGCTTCGACCACGAGGTCGTCCTGGTGGACCCGTTCCTGCTGGCGATGGCCCCCGACCACCGGCTTGCGAGCCAGTCCCACGTCTCGATGCGGGGCATCCGTGACGAGACGGTGCTGCTGCTGGAGGACGGTCATTGCCTGCGAGACCAGACGCTGGAGATCTGCGACCGGGCGGGTGCCCAGAACGACGGCGGTATCCAGGGCACCAGCCTGCACACCATCTGCCAGATGGTGGCGGCCGGCATGGGGGTGACGCTGCTGCCGTCCAGCGCCCGGCAGATCGAGGCCCGCGAGGGCACCGGCGTCGTGGTCCGGCACTTCAGTGACACCAAGCCCAGCCGTGAGGTGGCGCTGGCGTGGCGGAAGCTGGCACCGGCCGCGCCGCTCTACGAGGAGCTCGGCCGGGTCATGGCCGGTCGCCTCGCTGAGGCCGCCTGATTCCCCTCCCCGGAGCCGGTCCGGTCCGCCCTGGGTACCATCGGGGCGGACCGGACCGGCGCTCCGTTTCCCACCAACGCCCACCGGCCTGCCCCCGTAGCTCAGTTGGACAGAGCAGGGACCTCCTAAGTCCAAGGCCGCAGGTTCGAATCCTGCCGGGGGCACCATTCAGGACCAAAAAACAGCCATTAACTTGGTATTATGTAGATGAAGTCAATTTGATTACCACTATCGATACTGCGTTCGTCGTCGGTGCAGCGATGGTTGTCGGTGTGTGTTGTCCCGGGTGATGCTTGACACGTTGGCTCCGGTAGGTGTGTTACACATCTCGGACGCGGTTCCGGTAGCTGGGCGACACTGGCTCCGGTAGCTGTGTTACACCGCGATGGTCTGAGCTTCCCCCCGTTGGGTTGACACGTGGTTTATGCGGCTTGGTCTAGTTGGTGTGTCGGTCGGTGTTGGTCCTCCCATTCTGTCGGCGTGGCGTAGTTGAGGCTGGAGTGGAGTCGCTGGGTGTTGTAGCGGCACAGCCAGGCGAAGATCTCTCGTCGGGCCTGGTCGCGGGTGGCGAAGCGGCGCCGGGCGACGAGTTCGCGTTTGAGGCTGGCGAAGAACGACTCGACGACGCTGTTGTCCCAGCAGTTCCCGACCCGGCCCGCCGATTGGCGCATCTGGTGGCGCGCCAGGGCGGCGGTGTGCTCCCCGGAGAGATACTGAGGGCCCCTGTCGGAGTGAAACACGATGCCGGCGGTGCGCCCACCACGGGCTGCTGTGGCCATCTCCAAGGCGTCGAGGACGAGGCGGGCGCGCATGTCGGCGGCCATGGCGTAGCCCAACAGGCGTCGGGATCCCACATCCAGCACCACCGCCAGGTGCAGCCAACCCTCGGCGGTGGCGACGAAGGTGATGTCGCCGGCCCAGACGATGTCGGGGTGACCGGGACCGAAGTCTCGGCGCACCAGATCTGCCGGAGCAGCGTGGGAGCCGCCGGCGGGCCTGGCGAACCCAGTTCCCCAGATTCGTCTCCCCGATCCCCAGATCCCGCGCCACCGAGGCGATCGACCGGTCACCGTCGAGGACCAACGCCACCGCGTCAGCCTTGAACTCCTTCGTGAACCGCCGCCGAGTCCTCCCCGACGGCGGGGTGTGTTCCTGCATCACAGACATGACTACCTCCTAATCGAGGTGTCAACCCAACAGGGGGAACCTCACCGGTGAGGCTCACTCCAGCGCGAAACGGATGTAGTAGCCCGTCGCATCGTCCTCCAACGCCTTCACACGGACGTAGTAGGTGCCGGCGTCGATGGTGATCTTGAGCCACTCGATGTAGATTTGGTCCTTGTTGGGGTCCAGCGGCGGACCGGCTGTGCCCACCACATTGCCGTCGGCGTCCTCCAGCGTGACCTTCAGTTCGATGCTTTGGTCGCGCACCCCTAGGCCCAGCTCGTAGCGCGATGTGGTGGTGAAGGTGTAGTAGTCCACCGCGTCGCCGTTGGCGCGGTCCAGGGACTTGTTCCTGAAGTACTGGCGCCCCTTGGACGGGGACTGGTCACCCAAAGACACTGCGCCGTCGCGGGTCGCGTCGGGGTCCTCGATCACGTCGGTGACGGTGATGTCCACCGTCGCGGTCGCCGTGGCGCCGTTGCTGTCGTCGGCCTGCACCGTGAGAGCATGCGAGGGGGCGGACTCGAAGTCCAACGCAGCGGCCACGGTGATGGCTCCGCTGCTGGAGATGGCGAACTTGCCGTCGCTGTTGCCGGACTCGATGGTGTAGGTCAACGAGTCGTTGTCGCCGTCGCTGGCCGACACGGTGCCGACGGTGTCGCCCACGGCGGCGTCCTCGGCTATGGAGAAGCTGTAGGAGGAGCTGCCGAACTCGGGCGCCGCGTTGCAGGCGGACGTGTCTGCGGTCAGTTCATCAGAGGCCTCGCCCCAGTCCGCGGTGTGGGCGGTGCCGTCACCGAAGGCGCTGACCCGGAACCGGTAGCTGGCGCCGCACACAAGTCCCGTCACCGTGTGCGAAGTCCCAGTCACTGCGTCGCTGGCCGCCGTCCACTCCGTCGCCGTCTCCTGGCGGTACTCGACCCTGTAATTGGCCGCGCCAACAACCGCGCCCCAGCTCAACGCCACACCGGTGCGAGTCGCGGTCCCCGCACCCAACCCCGCCGGGGCCGCCGGCGGAACGAGCGACAGTTTGAAGCGCAGGTAGTAGCCCGTGGCCCCGTCCTCGGTCGCTTCCACGCGTATGTAATGGGTGCCGGGCTCGAGGGTGATCCTGAGCCACTCGATGTAGATTTGGTCCTTGTTGGGGTCCAGCGGCGGACCGGCTGTGCCCACCACATTGCCGTCGGCGTCCTCCAGCGTGACCTTCAGTTCGATGCTTTGGTCGCGCACCCCTAGGCCCAGCTCGTAGCGCGATGTGGTGGTGAAGGTGTAGTAGTCCACCGCGTCGCCGTTGGCGCGGTCCAGGGACTTGTTCCTGAAGTACTGGCGCCCCTTGGACGGGGACTGGTCACCCAAAGACACTGCGCCGTCGCGGGTCGCGTCGGGGTCCTCGATCACGTCGGTGACGGTGATGTCCACCGTCGCGGTCGCCGTGGCGCCGTTGCTGTCGTCGGCCTGCACCGTGAGAGCATGCGAGGGGGCGGACTCGAAGTCCAACGCAGCGGCCACGGTGATGGCTCCGCTGCTGGAGATGGCGAACTTGCCGTCGCTGTTGCCGGACTCGATGGTGTAGGTCAACGAGTCGTTGTCGCCGTCGCTGGCCGACACGGTGCCGACGGTGTCGCCCACGGCGGCGTCCTCGGCTATGGAGAAGCTGTAGGAGGAGCTGCCGAACTCGGGCGCCGCGTTGCAGGCGGACGTGTCTGCGGTCAGTTCATCAGAGGCCTCGCCCCAGTCCGCGGTGTGGGCGGTGCCGTCACCGAAGGCGCTGACCCGGAACCGGTAGCTGGCGCCGCACACAAGTCCCGTCACCGTGTGCGAAGTCCCAGTCACTGCGTCGCTGGCCGCCGTCCACTCCGTCGCCGTCTCCTGGCGGTACTCGACCCTGTAATTGGCCGCGCCAACAACCGCGCCCCAGCTCAACGCCACACCGGTGCGAGTCGCGGTCCCCGCACCCAACCCCGCCGGGGCCGCCGGCGCGGTGCTCGGCGTGCTGGTCTCAGCCGCCGTGGTGGCCTCGGTGGTTGCCGGCTCGCTGTGGCCCCCCAGGTTCAGAGCCAGCACGTGATACTCGTAGGCCGTTGCCGGCGACAGGCCGGTATCGGTGACCGTCAGGGTGTCAGCGTCGAGTTCGGCGACCGAGACGAACTGCTCGGGAGGGTCGGCGTCGCGCACCCGGCGCGCCACCACGTAGCCGGTCACCGTGTCGTCGTCGGCGGATTCCCAGCTCAGCGTCACCGATGTGCCATCGACCGACGCCTGCAGGTTGGCGGGCGGCTCCGGTGAGGGCGGGAGGGTTAGGCCCGACGTCACTTCTGAGGACGCGCCGGTTCTGGTTCCTTGCACCGCCGTGACCCGGTAGTCGTAGACCACGCCCGCCGTCACCTCGGTGTCGGTGTAGGAATTGGTCGTGCTGGTCCCGACCTGCCGGTAGTTTCCCTCTCCTTGCGGGCGGCGCAGCACCCGGTAGGTGGTTGCCCGCGCGGCGGCGTCCCAGGTCAACTCCACCCGGTCGTCGTAGCCCCGGGCCTTGAGCCCCGTCAGGCTGTCAGCCTGGCCCGGTGAGCGCGTCTGCCGGAGCGAGGATGAGGGCGAGGATGACGAGTCCTCGTGCACGGTGAGCAGGAACCACGCAGCCGCGCTCAGGCCGGGGCCGCGGTCGTTCGCCGTTACCCACAACAGGTAGTTCCCGACGTCGCCGGCCTGCGGCGTCCCCGAGAAGGTGCGCGTCGAAGTATTGAAGCTCAGCCAATCCGGCATCACGTTCAACTTCCCGTAGTAGTTGTGAGTGACCCACCGGCCCGCCTGATAGTGCAGCGTGTCTCCCTCTGCGTCGTGGAACGTGTTGGCGGGGACGGTGTAGCTGTAGAGCTGCCCGGTCCGGGCGCGCTGGCTGGGGACGCGCTTGGCCAGCACCGGATCGCTCGCGGTGTTCGTCACCGTGACCGGCAGTTCGGCTTTGCCGGCATGGAACAGGCTGCCGCATTGGAAGGCCGTGCCGCGCAACAGGCGTCCACAGTGATGCAAGGTCGTGTGCTGGTCGCCGGCGCTGCGGTGGTACTTCCCCTTCACTGTCACCACCGCGCCCGTGTTCCAGTTCGAGGTGGTCAACGTGACCCTCGTGGGACTGATGGACACCTTCTTCGGGCCACGCGCCGAGACGGCGTAGTTGGGCATGTCCGATGTGGGCCAGATGCGCACGACCACGTTTTGGCTTGGCTCTTTGTCCAGCTTGACCCGGTAGGTTGCCGTACCGTCCTCGGCCAGAGTCAGCTCCAGTGGATCGAGTACGAGGCTGCGCAGGTGCGGGTTCGGCGTCGTATTCGTGATCTCGCGTTCGAAGCCGAGCACGTCGTTGCCGGCAGCGTCTTCCAGCGGGTCCGAGCCGGGCTTCGTGTAGGTGACGGTCACCTCCTCGTCATGGTTGACCGCTGTGTCGAGCGTCAGCGTCAGCGTTTCGCCGCTGATCGTCACCGGGTCCGTCGAGGCGAGGCTCCGGGTGCTTTCCTCCACCGTCACGTCAAAGGCGGACTCTGCCGGCACCGAGCCGCTCTTGAGTTCCTCGTCGAAGGTCAGCTCCAGCGTGGCGCCGTTGACCGTCCCGGACAGAGCCTTGGGCGGCGCCACGTCGGTCGCCGCCGTCAGCTTGAGCGCCACGGTCATCTTGTCACCGGCGGTCACCTCGTCCCAGGGAACCATTGAGTTGGGCCACCCGTAGTACCCGTGCGTGTACACGCCGTCCTGGAAGACCAGCTCCGTGTCGCCGAGCACCAGCGTCCAGTTCTTCGCCGCAGGGTTAGGGTCGTCCTCGAAGCCCAGGGCGAAGAGGTTCCTGCCCGGGAAGTCCCACAAGAGCTCGAACAGGAACGGGATTTCGTAGTCGGTGCTTTTATGAGTGAACGAGGTCGAGGACAACTTCCCCGTGCCTGAGTTCGGGTGGTAGCCCAGCCTTGGGTCGCGCCTTCCAAAGGTGAGGCATGAGGTCCAGAACGCGTCGGCGACCGTTGCCGGGCAGGGGCCGGATACGTTCGCCACCGCCCGGTCTGTGAAGTTCCGCACCTGATTGCCGGAGGGGTTCTGGAGGCGCTCACGGTGGTACCGATCGGCTACGTGGCCTCCGCCGGGCGCGGTGTAGCCCACAGTCACCGACTCGCCCTGAATGGTCGCCTCGGCCACGGTGAGCGTGACGACGGCGTCGCTGACGGTCACCGACTCCACGGCGCGCTTGCGGCCGTTCACCTTCACCGTGAAGCTGTCGGCGGGTGGCACCCCGGATTCCTTCAAGTCCTCGTCGAAGGTGAGCGTCAGCGTCTTGTCGGTGATCGTCGGCGGATGGTGCAAGCTCAGAAACGGTCGACGATGGTTGTCTCGCTCGTCGTCGGTGATTGTGAGGGTCAGGTCGTCGGGGCCGTCCACCCCAGCGGTGTTGGAGGCCGCGCCGCTCACCGTCACGGTGCGCTTACCCGTGTAGGTGCTGTCGTCGGACGCGGTGATGGTCACCGTTCCGGTGCTGGAGGTATTACCGATGGCGATCGTCAGCGTCGTGTTGGCGCTGAGAGTTGTCGTGTCGGTGGGATCCACCGACACGACGATGGTTGTTGCGGCGGTGGATGTCCCGCTCAGGGTGGCGGTGACAGTGGTTGAATCGCCCTCCGTGATGGAGTCGGCGTCTAGGGCCAGAGTGACGACGGGCAAGTCTGTAGCATGGGCAGGCGTCGTCGCCACGGTTGCCACCAGTAGGGAGGCAAAGAGGGCCAGTGCCAGCGCGGGCGCGCTCAGGGCCTTGCAACGGTTCCGCTGGCCGAAGTCGGTCATTGTTTCTGCTTTCCTCCTGTGCAGCGATATGACAACCGGGACATCCTCGCCCCATCCAAGGTGCCGGGCCGTCAACTGCGCACAGACACTAGCACCGCGGACAAGAGTTGTGTTAAGAGCACAGCATCTGTAGACACGTATGAGCAGATCCACATTGCTTACGCAGCAGCTGATGGCGATCACTGAAATTCCCCACTTCTGATCACTGGAATTCCCCACCCTGGGGGTCCACCCGTTGGGGGTGGGGCTCCTGTGTGCTGGGCGTTGCGAGACGTTCAGCGAGCACGGGAGCCCCGCCGAGATGATCACTCAGGGAGAGGGAGTGGAGATTCACGTACTGAAGAAGCAGGGCTGGTCGATCTCGGCGATCGCCCGGCATGTGGGGGTGGATCGCAAGACGGTGCGGGCGCATCTGGCCGGGGTGCGGGAGGCGGGGGTGCGCCGCAGCAGCGCGGTGGACCGGTTCGATGCGATCGAGGCCTATGTGCGGCGCCGGTTGGGCGATGACGCGCATGTGCGGGCGACGGTGCTGTTCGGCGAGGTGGCGGCGTTGGGCTATCCGGCGTCGTATCCGACGTTCGTGCGCCGAGGTCGCCGATGTCCGTGTGCGCCGCATCGGCGAGGTCGCCTGCACGGTCGCTGAGGCCGCCGCTGCCCGACTCGTATTCGCACTAACGTCCGCCGCGTGAGGTCGAGGAGCGATCCGAGTGGTTCCTGATTTTGTGGCGGGCACCCCGTACGGGACCGCGTTCATTCTCTTCGTCGCCGTGTCCGCGTTCTGCTGGGTCATGTCGTTGCTGACGGGGGAGTTCTCGTGGGTGGATCGCCTCTGGTCGCTGGTCCCGCCGGCGTACTGCCTGATCGTCGCGGCCGATCTGGGTTTCCGGTCCGCCCGGGTCAACATCATGACCGCCCTGATCCTGATGTGGGGGGTGCGGTTGACGGCCAACTTCGCGGTGAAGGGCGGGTACCAGCCCGGCGGCGAGGACTACCGGTGGGCCTACATGCGCGGCAAGCTCAGCAAGCTGCAGTTCCAACTGGTGAACGTGACGTTCATCTGCCCCGGCCAGATGATCATCATCTGGCTCTTCACCTCGCCCGTCCACCAGGCGTGGCTGTTCTCCGACCAGCCGATCGGGTGGCTTGACTACCTGGCGATCGTGGTGTTCCTGCTGCTGCTTGCAGGTGAGAGCGTCGCGGACGCGCAGATGCTGCGGTTCCAGAAGAACAAGCAGCGACGGCGCGAAGCGGGACTCCAGGTGGAGAGGCCGTTCATGGACGAGGGCCTGTTCCGGTTCAGCCGTCACCCCAACTACTTCTGCGAGATGGGGATGTGGGTGACCTTCTACCTCTTCGCCATCTCCGCGTCGAACCAGGTGGCGCACTGGACGGGCCTCGGCTTCCTGCTGCTGATCGCGCTCTTCCAGGGCTCCATCAATCTCACCGAGGAGATCTCCGGCGGGAAGTACCCGGGCTACCGCGAATACCAGGCCACCGTTCCCAGAGTGGTGCCCATTCCCCTGCGCAGGTTGGTGGGGAGGTAGAGGGCTCCGGCCCCGATTGGCCGGCTCCCGCGGCAGCCTCCCGCGGGAACGGGCTCAGAAGGCGTCACTCCCGGGCGCGCCATGCCTCCAGGTCGGGGTCGACGGTGCGGTCGCGCTTCAACTCGCTGAAGTTCTCGTAGCGGGTCAGCCACGCCGTGTGGTGCCAGAGCGCCACCGCGTCGGTGTCGTTCTCGGGCGGGTTGGAGATGACCGGTCCGAAGGTGGCGGGCCCGTCGGGGCCGTCGACCTGGATCGTGGGGACGCCGAAGCTGCGGGTGCTGCTGGTCAGCCAGGTGTGCTCGGCGAGCAGCTTCTCCCAGGTCCCCGGGTCGGCCAGAGCCTCCGCCAGCACGCCCTCCTCGAGGCCGGCGTCACTGAGGGCGCCGGTGATGGTGGAATCCTCCTGGTAGTCCTGCAGGCCGTCGAAGATGCGGTTGCCGATGGCGCCGTAGTAGTCGGCCATGGCCTCGTTGCCGAAGTGGTCGCGCACGGCGATGGCGGTGCGCAGCGCCCGGACGCCGCGGCCCCGCTCGGGGTCGAACTCCTCCATGGGCTTCTCGAAGTTGATGATCGCTAGTGAGAACACGCCCCACTCGACCTTCACCACGTCCAGCTCGATGAGTCGCCGGACCCAGCGGAAGGTCTGGTAGCACCACGGTCAAACGGGATCGAAGTAGAAGCGGATGTGTTCGGGCTCGGCCACGGTTCCCTCCTGGACTCCCGTCCCGGCCGCTGCGGCCGGGACGGCACCGGCAACGTTACTGTGCGGCTCCTGGGGGGACGCGCCCGCCCGTGCCCGACCTGGCGCCCGGTCGCCTCGGTGTGGCGCCAGGAGCGGGTCGGTAGACTCCGTGGCCTATGTCTCGTGTCTGCCAGGTCACCGGGCGCAAGCCGTCGTTCGGCAACAACGTCTCGCACTCGCACCGCAAGACCCGCCGGCGCTGGAACGTGAACGTGCAGCGCCATCGCTACTGGGTTCCCAGCGAGAAGCGGTGGGTCACCCTGCGTGTCAGCGCCAAGGGCATGAAGACCATCAACAAGCACGGCATCGAGAAGGTGCTGGCCGACATGCGACGCCGGGGGGTGAAGATCTGATGCCTGCGGGGAGCGACAAGCGGCCCATCATCAAGCTGGTGTCCACGGCGGGCACCGGTTACACCTACGTGACCACCAAGAACCGGATCAACCAGCGGGACCGCATCACGCTGAACAAGTACGACCCGGTGGTGCGGCGGCACGTGGAGTTCAAGGAACAGAAGTAGCCGGCCGCAGCCGGCGGGCGCTCAGCGGCGCTCGTCGCGCAGGTCGAAGGCGATCTTGATGGAGCCGCGCCGCCCGGCCTGATCGGCGTGCCGCAGCGCCGCCGCGTAGTCCTCCAGGCGGTACGTGGCCGAGACCAGTTCCTCCAGGCGCTCCGAGCGCACCAACTCGAACGCCATGTCGAAGGTGTGCGCCGAGCTTCCATCGGCGAGTTGCTCGGTGCCGTAGGTGTAGGCCCCCAAGAGGGCCACCTCGCGGTGCCAGACCGGGGCCAGGTCGATGCGGCCGGGCCCGGGCATGCCGCACAGGACCACCGACCCGCGCGGCCGCGTCACAGCCACGGCGTCGGCGAGGGAGCCCGGACTGCCCACGGCGTCGATGGTCACATCGGCGCCGCCGCTCAGCAGGTCACCGGTCATGCGGCAGCCCACCACGCGCCGCACGGCACGGCGGATCTCGTTGGGCTTGACCACCAGGTCGGCGCCGAGGCGGGTCGCCAGGCGTTGCTGCTCGTCGTACTTCACCGCGGCGATGATGCGCTCGGCTGACGAGCCGAGCCGCAGCGCCGCGATCACGCAGAGGCCGATGGCGCCGCCGCCGATCACCACGACGGTGTCGCCTTCGGCCACGTCGGCTCGTAGTGCCGCGTGGATGGCGCTGGCGGCGGGCTCCACCATGACCGCCGCCTCGTCGCCGAGGTCCTCGGGCACCTCGTGGAGTTGGCTGTCGTGCGCCACGAACTCCGTCGACCAGCCGCCCCCGGTCCGCTTGCACGACCCGGTCTGCAGCCCCGCTCCCAGCGGGCCCGCGGTGAGGTGCCCGTAATCGTTGCCGTCGGCGGGGGCGGCGCCGGCGTGCGGCGGCGGCTCGCCCCGTGCCGCGTGACCCAGCACCGCGTCGATCACCACGCGGCGACCGTCGTCGAGGTCGCCCACGACCTCGTGGCCCAGCACGAACGGCATGGACGCCAGCGCCTCGAAGTAGCGCGAGGTGCGGCCCTTCAACAGAGCCAGATCGCTGCCGCAGATACCCGACAGGCGGGGCCGGACGGTGTGCCAGCCGGCCCCCGGCAGCGCCGGCGGATCGAGGTCGGCCAGGCGCAGCGGGGCCAGCCGGGGCGCCGCCGTCTCGGTGAGGCGCGTCGTCAGCGCCGTCGCCGCGTAGCGGGCCTCCTTGCGTTCGAACACGACCGCCTTCACCGCCGTCAAGGGTAGCGGGGAGGCGGATTCGGTCTCGCCGCGGCGGGGCGTCCACCGTCACAGGCGACAGAATGAGGGCATGGACGGCAAGGGCGCTCCCGCCGCCGCCGCCGACACCCCGGGCGGCGAGCCGGCAACCCGCGCCCCCGATGCCGGCGGCGCCGATGCGGCCGAGTTGCGGGAGATGCTCTCGGCGGCGCTGCTGGCCGACGATCCCACCGGACCGCTGCTGCAGCTGCTCGCCAGCGGCTGGGCCGAGCGGATCGTGCCCGAGCTGCCCGCCCTGGAACTGGAGCAGGATCCCATCCACCGCCACAAGGACGTGCTGACGCATACCGTGGCGGTGACCGCCAAGACGAGCCCCGACCTGCGGCTGCGGCTGGCCGCCCTGTTCCACGACATCGGCAAGCCGGCCACCCGCTCCTACGAGGGTGGCAAGGTGTCGTTCCACCAGCACGAGGCGGTGGGCGCCAGGATCACGCGCCGGCGCCTGCGGGCCCTGGAATACCCCGAGGACGTGGTTGCCGACGTGACCGAGCTGGTGCGGCTCTCGGGGCGCTTCAAGGGCTTCAGCGGTGGGTGGTCCGATGCCGCCGTGCGCCGCTACGCCCGCGACGCCGGCCACCTGCTCGGCCACCTCAACGAGTTGGTGCGCTGCGACTGCACGACCCGCAACCGGGCCCGCGCCGAGGAACTGCAGCATCACGTCGACGAACTCGAGGAGCGGATCAAGCGCTTGGCCGAGGCGGAACGGGAGGCGGCGGAGCGCCCGCTGCTGGACGGCCACGCGGTGATGCAACGCCTGGGGCTCGGCCCCGGTCCCGAGGTCGGGGCGGCGCTGAAGTTCCTACTGGGCCTGCGGCGGGACAATCCCGACCTGACCGCCACCGAGACCGAGCGCCGCCTCGACCAGTGGTGGAAGGAGCGCGGCGGCGCGGCGGACTGAGCGCCGCAAGCCGGACCGACCGCACCGGATCGCTCTCTGCGGGGTCGTGTCCGGGTGGACGGGCGGTGGGCGTCGGGGTTGGCCGTTGGCCTATCTTGGGGCCGACGGAAGCGGCTGAGAGGGACACCGATGAGCGCAACGGACCAGGACACCACAGTGATCGGCACACGGCGCCTGCGCCGGGAGGATCCCGCCCTGCTGTCGGGCGAGGCGCGCTTCATCGACGACCTCGACGTGCCCGGCGCGCTCTGGATGGCGGCGGTGCGCAGCCCGCACGCCCATGCCCGGATCCTCAGCGTCGACCTGGAGGCCGCCCGCGCGGCCCCCGGCGTGGTGGCGGCCTACAGCGGCGAGGACTTCGCCTCACTGGGCGCAGGTCCGTTGCCGTGCGCCTGGCCGGTCACGCCGGAGATGAAGAACCCGGCGCACCACTCCGTCGCCACCGGCGTGGTCGCTCACGTGGGACAGATCGTGGCGGTCGTGCTGGCCGAGAGCCGTTACGCCGCCGCCGACGCCGTCGAGGAGGTGGTGGTCGACTACGAGCCGCTCGAGGCGGTGATCGACCTGGAGGACGCGGCCGGCGACCGCGTCGTCATCCACCCCGACATCGGCACCAACGTGAGCTACGTGTGGGAGCTGAAGCCCGACGAGGACGCCGTCGAGGCCGCCTTCGCCGCCGCCGCGCACACCGTCAGCGAGCGCTACGTCCATCAGCGCCTCATCCCCGCCGCCATGGAGCCGCGCGGCGTGGCGGTCGTGCCGGCCCCGCACGCCGGAGACCTCACCGTCTACTCCTCGACGCAGATCCCCCACGTGCTGAAGGTGATGCTGGCCCTCACCCTCGGTCTGGCCGAGCACAAGGTGCGCGTCGTGGCGCCGGCGGTCGGCGGGGGCTTCGGCTCGAAGCTGAACGTGTATGCCGAGGAGGTCATCTGCTGTGCCCTGGCGTCGGCCCGCGGCGTGCCGGTGCGCTGGACCGAGGGCCGCAGCGAGGCGGCGGTGGCCACGATCCAGGGTCGGGGACAGATCCAGGACATCTCCCTCGCGGCCGACGCCGACGGCAAGGTGACGGGCGTGCGCGTGTCGCTCATAGCGGACATGGGCGCGTACCTGCAACTGGTCACGCCGGGAGTCCCGCTGCTCGGAGGATTCCTGTACCACGGCTGCTACGACGTCGGCGCCTACTCCTTCAGCTGCACCAGCGTCTTCACCAACAAGACCCCCACCGACGCCTACCGGGGGGCGGGGCGGCCCGAGGCCACCTACGCCATCGAGCGGGCCATGGACACGCTGGCGGCCGAGGTGGGCGTGAGCCCCGACGAGATCCGCCGGCGCAACTTCATCGAGTCGTTCCCCTACAACTCCGCGGCGGGCTTGAGCTTCGACAGCGGCGCCTACACGCCGGTGCTGGCGAAGGCCATGGAGCTCGTGGGCTACGACGACATCCGGGCCGAGCAGGCCAGCCGCCGCGCCGAGGGCTCGTCGCGCCACCTCGGTGTGGGTTTCTCCAGCTACGTGGAGATGTGCGGGCTGGCGCCCAGCCGTTTGCTGGGCGCGCTCAACTACGGCGCCGGCGGCTGGGAGTCGGCGACGGTACGGATCCTGCCGACGGCCAAGGTGCAGGTCGTGACCGGCACCGCGCCGCACGGGCAGGCGCACGAGACCTGCTGGTCCATGATCGTCGCCGAACGTCTCGGTGTGGATCCCGACGATGTGGATGTGCTGCACTCCGACACCGCGGTGGCCCCGCTGGGCATGGACACCTACGGGTCGCGTTCCCTGGCGGTCGGGGGAACGGCCATCGCAATGGCCACGGACAAGGTCATCGCCAAGGCGCGCGCCATCGCAGCCCACCAGCTCGAGGCCTCCGAGGAGGACCTGGACTTCGCGGCCGGCGCGTTCACCGTGCGCGGCACGCCGTCGGCGAGCCTCCCCATCGCCGCCATCGCGTTCGGGGCGTTCACCGCGCACGATCTGCCGGACGGGATGGAGCCGAACCTGGAGGCGCAGGCCACCTTCGATCCGCCGAACTTCGTGTTCCCGTTCGGCACGCACGTGGCCGTCGTCGAGGTGGATGCCGAGACCGGGCACACCGAGTTGGTGAAGTACGCAGCGGTTGACGACTGCGGCGTCCAGATCAACCCCCTGGTCGTGGAGGGGCAGGTCCACGGTGGGATCGTGCAGGGCGTGGCGCAGGCCCTCTGGGAGGACGCTGTCTACGACGAGTCCGGTCAGCTGCGGACGGCGACCCTGGGCGACTATCTGGTTCCCGCGGCCTCCGACACGCCGAGCCTGCTGACCGACTCGACGGTGACGCCCAGCCCCACCAACCCGCTGGGCGTCAAGGGCGTCGGCGAGGCCGGGACCATCGCCTCGACACCGGCGGTGATCAACGCCGTCGTGGACGCCCTCGCCCCGCTGGGCGTGCGCGACCTGCCGATGCCGGCCACCCCCGAGCGGGTCTGGAGAGCCCTGGCCTGAGCGCCGGCAGCAGGCACGGGCAACGAGGGAGCAAGGACATGCGGGCTGCGATACTGCGCAACGTCGGAGACACGGCGCTGGACGTGTGCGACGACGTCGAGTTGATCGATCCCGGCCCCAACGACGTCATCGTGGACATCACCCACACCGGTATCTGCCATTCCGACCTGTCGGTCATGAACGGCACGATCCCCGAGCGGGCCCCGTCGGTGCTCGGCCACGAGGGCGCCGGCATCGTGGCCGAGGTGGGCGATGCCGTCACGTCGGTGTCGGCGGGCGACCACGTGATCGCCGTGTGGTCGCCGCCGTGCGGGAGTTGCGTCTACTGCCTGGCGCACAAGCGCCCGAACCTCTGCGCCGACCTGCAGTTCGGCATCATGCTGAGGCCGCAGTTCCGCCAGGGCGACCAGGATCTGGGAGGGATGTGCGGAGTCGGCACATTCGCGGACCGCACGCTGCTGCCCGAGCAGGCCGTGGTGCGGATCGATGCCGGCGTGCCGCTGGAGACCGCCGCGCTCGTGGGCTGCGGGGTCATGACCGGTGTGGGTGCCGCCCTTAACACCGCCAAGGTGGCGCCCGGATCCTCGGTGGTGGTCTTTGGCGCCGGAGGCGTGGGGATCGCGGCGATCCAGGGCGCCCGCATCGCCGGTGCGGCCGACATCGTCGCCGTCGACCGCAACCCGGCCAAGCTGGGAGTCGCGCGCTCCTTCGGCGCCTCAGAGGCCGTGCTGCCCGAGGATCTCGACGAGGTGAAGGCCGCCATGAACGGCGGCCAGGGATTCGACTACGCGCTCGAGTGCATCGGCCACCCGGTCACGATGCGAGCCGCCTACGACGCCGTCCGCCGCGGCGGCACCTGCTGCATCGTGGGCGTCGGGCGGGTCGAGGAGCAGGTGAGCTTCAGCGCCTTCGAGATCTTCTTCAACGAGAAGATCCTGGTCGGCTCCTACTACGGCGGAGCCGATGTGCGGGTGGACTTCCACCGGATGCTGCGACTCGCCGAAGCGGGCCAGCTCGACCTTGCCGGCATGATCGACCGGCGCCTGCGCCTCGAGGACATCAACGACGGCATCGAGGCGCTGCAGACCGGCGACGTGGTCCGCCAGGTCATCGAGCTGTAGAGACGCTCGCCCCCGGCCTGCGAGTAATCTGATTCCGTCCGCGCCGCCGAGGAGAAACGATCGCCCCATGAGCTACCGCATCGTCGTCGACTTCGATCTGTGTGAGAGCAACGCCATCTGCATGCAGGTGGCGCCGGAAGTGTTCGAGGTCCGGGACGACGACTTCCTGTACATCCTCGACGAGACGCCGGGCGACGATCTGCGCGCCAAGGTGGACGAGGCGGTGCAGCGCTGCCCCAAGCAGGCGATCTCCATCGCCGAGGGCTGAGGCGCCGCCTTCCACTACCTGCAACCGGTCCGGCGTTCCCCGGTTCGGTGAGTCCCGCCGTCGGCGCGCACGCGGGGCCGTGACATGAAGTCCGTGACCGTCGTCGGCGCCTCCCTGGCGGGCATGCGGGCCGCGGAGACGCTGCGCCGGGAGGGCTTCGACGGCACCGTCACCGTCGTCGGCGACGAGATCGACGCCCCCTACGACCGGCCGCCGCTTTCCAAGCAGGTGCTGGCGGGGGAGTGGGAGCCCGAACGGATCTCCCTCTACGACGATGAGGCGCTGGCGGATCTGCAGCTGACCTGGCGGCTCGGTGCCCGGGCGGTGGGCTTCGACGCCGCGTCCCGCACTGTGAGCCTCCACGATGGCGAGCGGTTGGCGGCCGACGGTGTGGTGATCGCCACCGGGGCGCGCACGCGCACCCTGCGGGGCACCGAGCGCCTTGCCGGGGTCTACACGCTGCGCACCCTCGCCGACAGCCTGGCGATCCGGTCGGAGTTCGAGGCCACGCCGGGTCGGGTCGTCGTCGTGGGCGCCGGGTTCATCGGCGCGGAGGTGGCGGCCACCGCGCGCGGCCGGGGTCTGGACGTGACGATGGTCGAGATGGCCGAGACGCCCCTGGAGCGGGTGCTGGGGGCCGAGATGGGCCAGGTCTGCGCCGAGGTCCACGCCGATCACGGCGTCGACCTGCGGCTGGGGGTCGGCGTGGCGGAGATCGCCGGCGTCGACCGCGTGGAGCAGGTGGTGCTCAGCGACGGCACCCGCCTCGATGCCGACGTGGTGGTCGTCGGCGTCGGCGTGATCCCCAACACCGAGTGGCTGGAGGGCTCGGGACTGCAGATCGACAACGGCGTGGTGTGTGACGAGACGTGTCTGGCGGCGCCGGGCGTGGTGGCCGCCGGCGACGTGGCCCGCTGGCCGAACCGGCTATTCGGGCAGTCGATGCGCGTCGAGCACTGGGACAACGCCATCGAGCAGGGCATGGCGGCCGCCCGCCGCCTGCTGGCCGGCGAGGCGGCCGAGCCGTTCGCGCCCGTGCCCTGGTTCTGGAGCGATCAGTACGACCGCAAGATCCAGTTGGCCGGCCGCTCCGGGCCCGATGATGAGGTGTTCGTCGTGACGGGCTCCACCGAAGAGCGCCGCTTCGCCGCCATCTACGGCCGCGGGGGACGCATCGTGGCCGTCCTGGGTTTCAACCGCCCCCGCCACGTCATGCAGTACCGCCGCCTCATCGCCGGCGGAGCCTCCTGGGACGAGGCCCTGGAGTTCGCCCGCTCGCAGGCCTGAAGCAGCAGGCGACGTCGTCCTGGAGCGCGCCGCTCATCCGCGGGTCGGCCCGATAATGCGATCTTTCGCGAATCCGGGCAGATTCTAGTATTCGCGTGAAAGATTGTCTTATCTTGCCGGAGAATCAGTTGAGTGGCCGCAAATGACGAAGCCTTGCAGGTCGCCGGCTCCAAGGCGTAGCGCGGGCAAGCGCCGCTCTGAGATCGACGTGTCGCGGGCACCCAGTCCTAGTGGGGGAGCATGGTACGGCCAACGTGTGTCGCTAGGTGGTCCGTTCCTCTGCGGGCGCACAGTCGGCCCGATCATCTCAACTGGCTGCGTGGTAGCGCCTTGCCCTCGTCCGCCCTTCTGCGCGGAGGATGCCAGCTTGTACGAGTCCGTTGAGGAGATCGCGGACGACCTGCATGCTCGCGTCCAGCAACTGCGTCCCTTCGACGACCGAGATGCTGCCGCGTCGGCGCACCGTGTCAAGCAGCAACTGCTGCTGCCGATCGCGTGTCCCGATCGAGGTACTCCCGACACGACGTACGACCTCCTCAGATAGCACGTAGCGAGAACCGCCACGAGTACCGATCCTGACGAGCAGGCCCTTTGCGGTCGCCGCTGCGAGAACCGCGGTGCTGTCGACGTTGGGCATCAGTTCTCGGAGGCGTCGGGGCGTGACCGAGCCTTCACGGTTCGCTGCAACGAGGGCGCGGCGCTCTTCGGTGGTCATTTGGATGCCGGACAGCAGCCGGAGCCAAACCTGATCGTCGATATCGACGAGCATTCGGTTCCGCAGCGTGACCGTCACCGAGTCCGAGGTTGCGCTGAACAGCGGTGGTTCCAGCAAGCGGGACTCCATCTCGCGGAACATCCGGTCCACTCCGTCGCCGTGCTCCTCAACCAACCCCAACGTCTTGAGGACACGCATGATCCGTGGATTGCGGCTGTAGTGCTCCGCTCGCATGTTGTCGACGGTGACGTGACCCGGCAGCGGTCCGGGGCTGGTGATCTCGAGGCGGTCATCCCAGATCGTTATGTCGACGGTGCTTCCAACGAGGCCGTAGTCGCGGTGGGCGAGCGCGTTGACGACCGCCTCGCGCACTACCTCCTCCGGGTACTCCGGGATGGATTCCCGCCGCAGGCCAGTGACAACATCGTGCCGGCCAGTGTGCTCGGCGATGAAGGCCAGGCACTGTTCGGCGACACCCTCGAGCGGCCCGGCGACTTCGGTGCGTGCATGGGTCGGGCCGGGCCCTGGGCCGACGCCGGTCCGACGGACGAGTTGCACCGCTGCCCGGGAGATCTGTGTCCTGGGATCGCGGGAGAACAGGATCGCGGCCGCCGCCAGTACCTGGATGTCCTCATTTGGCTCGGCAGGGAGAGCGACTCCGAGATCGACGAGGGCTCGCGTCAGTTCGGACAGGCGGACACGGCGGCGACCGTCGGCTCCCAGCGCCCGGTTGACTGCCTTCAGGTCGAAGTCACTCGCGCCGGATCCTTGCAGTACCTCATCTTCGCCGGAGTGCTCCAGCCGCGCTTGAACGAATCGTCCGAGCGCGTCGCCTCGTATCGGTTGCGAGTCGCCCCCGACGCGCCGCAGGAGCCGACCGTCCGGTGTGGTGACGATCCGCCCGGGCACTTCGGGCACCGTGGTGATGGTGAGTTCGACGCCGTCTACGAGGATGGGACGCACGTCGACGGGTACGTCGCACTGATGCGCATACTGCGAGATCCGATCGAGAGTGTTCTGACTAAGGGGGCATCCGATGATCGTGCGATCGTCGTTCACGCCGTGGATGATCAGCCCGCCAGAGGTCATGGCCATTGCTGGGATCGCGTCGAGCATCCCCGGGGAGACTCCGCGTTTGAAGTCCAGGCCAGAATGCTCGAGTTGGCCAAACCGGTCCCAGAACTCTCTCGCGCTCAGCTTCTCCGGGGTCTCGTGGCTTTGTCGTTCCCTGGCCATCCGCCGAACATAATACTATCTTTCTGATAAATCGGCCACTAAGCCAGTTCTTGGCAAAGATAGTGTTATCTTTCTCCGGCAGAACGCGGTTGTAGCGGACGTGTCGGAGTCCGACTCCTCAGGAATCCGGCTGTCAGGTATTCGCAGGCGAGGGCAAAAAGATATTACTATCTTGACAGAGAATGCTTGGATTCTCCCATTCTCGGCAAAGTCGCCATTATCTTTCCGGGTCGGTGGCGCGCCCTGAAACGTCGATGACGCGTCATCGGACGCAGGTGTGCGCGAGTTCGGGCGCCGGCTCGCTCAGGCCGGGGCGTCGAGGGGGTCCCAGTTGTAGTGCGGGAGCGTGGTGTGGCCGGCGTCCACGGTGATCTCGGCGCCCGTGACGTGCTGGGACTCGTCGGAGGCCCAGCCACAGGGCGGCGTCGGCGACGGCCTCCGGGGGCAGCATGCGGCGTCCGGGCAGGATGGTGTTGTGGCGCACCTGGTGGTCGAGCTGCTCGTCGCCGGCGTCCGCTGAGCCCGTCACGAACGCCTTCAGGTAGGGGTTCACCATCATCGGGCTGTTGACCGCCCCCGGCAGCAGGGCGTTGGCGCGGATGTTGTGGCGCCCCAGTTCGAGCGCCGCGCACTTCATCAGGCCCGCCACGCCGTGCTTGGAGGCCGTGTAAGCGCTGTAGCTGTAGCCGCCGTGCCAGCCGTTGGTGGACACGGTGTAGATGAGGCTGCCGCGCTGCTGTTCGATCATCTGCGGGGCCACGGCCTTGGTGGTGTGCCATGCACCGGTGAGATTCACGCCGATGACCGTCTCCCAGACCTCCTCGGTCATGTCGCACAGCGACGCCGACCAGAAGATGCCGGCGTTGGCGCAGGCGATGTCCAGCCGCCCGAATTCCTCGAGGCCCGTTGCAACGACCGCGTCGAGCGACTCCTGGCTGCGCACGTCGGCGACCTCGGCGACGCAGCGGCGCCCGGCGGCGCGCACGCCCTCGGCGGTCTCCTTCAGGTCGGCCTCGGTGGCGAGCGGGTAGGGGACAGAACCCGTCTCGCAGACATCGCAGATGATGATGTCGGCGCCCTCGCCGGCGAACCTCAGTGCGATGGCACGGCCCTGGCCGCGGGCGCCGCCGGTTACGAAGGCGACCCGCCCGTCGAGACGCCCCATGGCGGCCGGTCAGCCGCCGTTGTCGGCAGCCGCCGTGCCGGACTCGGCCACCGCGTCGGCCAGCTCGTCGACGGTGAGGTCGCCCTTGTGCACCACCCGGCTGATGGTGCCCCGGTGCATGATGGCGATGCGGTCGGCGGCGGGCAGCACGTGGTCCATGTTGTGGTCGATGTAGAGGACGCCGAGGTTGTTCTCCTTCGCCGCGCCGATGGCGTCCAGGACCCGCCGGGTCTCGCGCACCGACAGCGCCGCGACCGGCTCGTCCAGCACGAGAAGCTGGGAGTCGAAGTGGATCGCCCGGCTGATGGCCAGAGACTGCCGTTCGCCGCCGGACAGGGTCGCCGCCGTCTGGTGAGAGGACTCGACCGAGGTGAGCCCCACCTCGGCGAGGTGCTCGTCGCAGATCCGCGCCATCTCCTTGACCCGCAGGTAGCGGATGCCCAGTACGTTGCGGTGGAGTTCCTGGCCCAGGAAGAAGTTCCGCCAGAGCGCCATCTCGTCGACGATGGCGAGGTCCTGGTAGACGGTTTCGATCCCTGCCGCCCGGGCCTCGCGCGGCGATCCGAACCGGACGGGGTTGCCCTGGATCTTGATGGTCCCCGCCGTGGGCTCGATGTAGCCGCTGATCATCTTGACGATCGTGGACTTGCCGGCTCCGTTGTCGCCCACCAGCCCCACCACCTCGCCGGGATGGATGGCCAGGCTGGCGTCGCGCACGGCGTAGTTCTTCCCGTACCGGCGGGTGACGCTCACCAACTCGACGACGGGGGTTGCGGTCTCGGTGCTCATCCGAACAATGTGCTCCTCGTGCCGCCGCGCCGCAGCGCCTCGACCCGGGCGTTCAGGCCGGCCGAGACCACCAGCAGGACGCCCACGAGGCCAAGGTAGTACTCCGAGGGCACCTTGATCACGATCAGTCCCACCTTGAGGGAGCCGAGGATCAGCGCCCCGAGCATCGAGCCGATCACGGTTCCCTTGGCGCCGAACAGCGAGGTGCCGCCGACGACCACGGCCACGATGGCCAGCAGGTTGATGTCGATGCCCGAGGCCACGCTGGAGGACCCGAAGTCGGCGAACTGCAGGATGCCGGCCAGGCCGGCCAGCAGGGCGGCCAGCACGAAGTTGGTGAGCTTCACCCGGATCACCGGAACGCCCATGGCCCGGGCGACGCCGCCGCCGTACTTCCCGGCCGCGTAGGTCCAGTTGCCGTACTGCGTGCGCCACATGACGAAGGCCAGGATGATCCCTATCCCCACCATCCAGGCGAACGGCGCGGCGATGGGGGAGCCGGGGATGTCGGCGCCCAGGATCTTCTTGACGGTGCCCTCCTCCTCGATGAGGTCCACCGGGAAACCACCCAGGATGATGCGGTTCCAGCTGGTGACGGCGAAGAGCATGCCGAGCGTGACGATGAAGGACGGGACGCCGATGTAGGTGGTGATCAGGCCGTTGATGAGGCCGATGCACGCCACGATGGCGAGGCCGACGAAGAGCCCGGCGAGGATGTGCCAGCCCCACTCGCGCATCAGCCAGCCCATGATCGCCGGGCCCAGGGCGAAGGTGGCCGAGACCGACAGATCGAACTCGCCGGAGATCATCAGCGCCGTGACGCCCAGCGACACCATTCCCACCGACGAGGTCAGCGCCGCCACCGAACTCATCAGGTCGGCGGACGAGAAGAAGCCGACCTCGTTGGACGGATGGAACTCGAAGACCAGGAACAGGAGAACGACGGCCAGCAGCGGAGCGAACTCCAGCCGGCCCCACACGCGCTGGCCGGCGCGCAGGATCATTCCGGCGGCGTTGTCAGCCGGTGCGTTGCTCACGCCGTGCGTCTGGATGCTCTATGGACGGTCGAGATGGGCGGTCGAGTGAATGCGTGTGGGGGTGCACGCCCGGCGCGCACCCCCACACGATCGACCGTGTGGCCGTCCTAGCCGGCGTATCCGGCCTCGAACAGCGCCTCGACCTCGTTGACGTTGTCAGCGGTGACCATCAAGGTGCCCGGGTCGATGACCGGCGGGTCGATGAAGCCGAACTTCACCTTGATGTACGCCGAGATCACGCCATAGAACGTCTGCAGGAACGGCTGCTGCGTCAGGCTCAACTGGACGTTGCCGTCCTTCACGCCCGCGATGACCGTCTGGTCGAGGTTCCACATCACCAGCGGGACGTCCGAGCCGGCGTCGGCCTTGGCCTGCGCGGCGGGAGTGCCCGAGGTGGTGTCCCACGTGACGATGCCCTGGGTGCCGGGGTTGGCGGCCAGGTAGGTCTTGATGACCTCGAAGTTCGGGGCCGGATCCAGGCCCGGCAGCGCCACGATGTCGAGATCGCTCTCACTCCAGCCTGCGTCGGTGAAGACCTGGATGTAGGCGTTCTCGATCTCGAGGTGCTCCGGCGAGTCCGGCAGCGAGTTGAACAGCACGAGCTGGTCGCCCGGGCTCACGTATTCGAGATAGAGCTCAGCGCTGCGGCGGGCCGCGGCGGCCTTGTCGAGCCCGACCGGCGTTCCGGAGAGCCGCCGGACGCGAGGATCGTCGGAGTCCTTACCCACGTAGTTGTTGTAGAACTGCACCTCGATGCCCTTGTCGAGGGCGTCGATGACGGCTTCCTCGTACTCGGCCGTGCGGTAGTCCACCAGGATCGCATCCGGCTCGGCTGCAACGGCCGTCACGATGAACTCGTTGACGTTGGCGAGGCTGAAGTCCTCCGGCGCGATGTAGGTGACGTTGGCGTCGGCGAGGGCGTCCCCGGCTGCCAGCGAGCCGTTCTGGATGAGATCCCAGAACGGGTTGTTCAGAACCGATCCCACGACCCAGATCTCGATGGCGTCGCCATCGGCCTGCGTGAGGTCGACCTCCTCCTCCGCGGGCTCGGCGGCGGGTGGAGGATCGGGCGCCGCTGCGGGAGCCTCGTCGGCGGGTTCGGGTGCCGCTGGAGCCGCCTCGGGTGCGGCGGGTGCCGGCTCGGGCGGCGCGGCCGGTGCGGCATCACCGTCGTCGCCGTCGCCGCACGACACGGCGAGCAGCGCCAGTACGGCGAGCAGGGCGGCCAGGAGGCTGAGCCCTCCTCTGCGCCGCGAAGTAAGTCTGGTCGTGTGACCCATCAGGTGTTCCCCTCCGTTTTGATGGCTCCGCCGGTGCCCATCGGTCGATTTCGCGGCCGGGCCAGGTGAATTGGGCGCCGGCAGCGCGCCGACACAAGGAGTGGAGTCTGGATTCCCCCCTGGGCGTCGGTGTGCTGCCCGCAGCCGCGGAGTCTAATTTGCCCCTTGTGGTTGTCAATCGGCCCGAAACGGCCGAGCCCGTGGGCTACGACCCGCTCTTGCGGGAGGTACAGGAGGACCCGTACCCCTATTACCGGCGCCTTTTGGCGGACCACCCCCTGTATCACAACCCCGAGCGCGGCGTCTGGACGCTGTGCCGCTACGGCGACCTGCGCCCGGCGCTGAAGGACTGGCAGACGTTCTCCAGCGCCGAGGGCGTCAACATCGAGCCCGGGTTCAGCGAGACGATCGGTCCGGAGATCCTGAACATGGACCCGCCCCGCCACGACCAGCTCCGCCGGCTGGTGAGCCACCACTTCTCCAACAACACGGTGGGCGCCTACGAGCCGCTGGTGCGGGCGTTCGCGCACCAACTCATCGACGGGCTGTGTGCCGACGGCGGCGGGGACTTCGCCGCCGACTTCTCCCAGCGCCTGCCGGTGCTCGTCATCTGCCAGTTGATGGGCATCCCGCTGTCCGAGGAGGCGACCGTCCGGCAACTCGCCCACGACATGCTGCTGGCGCTGTCGGGCACCGAGGAGTTCAACGACATCTCCACCGCCGCGGCCGACGAGCTGCGGCGCTACATGAGCGAACTCGTTGCCGACCGGCGGCGCTCGCCGCGTGACGACGTGATCTCCAGCCTCGCCACCGGGGAGATCGACGGGGACCCGATCGACGCCGGCGAGATGTTCGCCATGTGCCTGATCATCTACCTGGCAGGCAACACGACGACCAGCTCGCTCGTGTCCAACGGCCTGTACCTGCTGACGCAGCACCCCGATCAGCAGGCCCGTCTGGCGGACACGCCCGAGGCCGTCCCCAACGCCGTGGAGGAGTTGCTCCGCTACGAGTCGCCCGTGCAGTGGACGTCCCGGATCACCACCCGCGACGTCGAGATGCACGGCCGCGTCGTGCCGGAGGGCAGCCGGATGATGATGCTGCTGGCCGCGGCGCATCGCGACCCGCGGGTATTCGACGACCCGGACACCTTCGACGTGTTCCGCCGTCCCCGCCGCCATCTCGGCTTCGGCGACGGCGTGCACCGCTGCGTGGGGGCGCCGCTGGCCCGCCTCGAGGGGCGCGTGGCGCTGGAGGTGATCTTCGAGCGGGTGCCGCACTTCCGCCTGGCCGGCGAGGTGGAGCGGCTCTGGATCTCGACTGAGCGGGGACTGGCCCGCCTGCCGCTGGCGGTCTGATGGTCCCCGCTCCGCCCCCCGCGCCGGCCGAGATTCCGGAGGTCACACCGTGAGCGCACCGCAGGATCCCTCCGAGCCCTCCGGCAACGGCAAGGTCCGTCTCAGCCGGCTGCGCAGGCGCATCGCCCAGAACGTCAGCGAGTCCCGCCGCACCGCGGCGCACGTCTGGACCTCGGTGGAGGTGGACTACGAGGCGCTGGAGCAGGTGCGTCGCCGGCACCGGAGCGAGTTCCGCGAGCAGGAGGGATTCTCGCTCACGTACCTGCCGTTCATCGCCATGGCGACCGTCGACGCGCTGGCGGCCTTCGGCGAGGTGAACAGCTCCGTGGACTTTGCCGACGGATCCCAGACCATGCACGACGGTGTGAACCTCGGCATCGCGGTCGACCTCGACAGGGCGGGTCTCATCGTGGTCGTCATCCACAACGCCGATGACCTGAGCCTGGTCGAATTGGCCCGGGCGATCAGCGACCTGGCCGCCAGAGCCCGTGCCGGCGGTCTCCGGCCCGCCGACGTGAGCGGATCCACGTTCACGATCACCAACCCGGGCTCGTTCGGATCGTTCATGTCGGCTCCCATCATCAACCTGCCCAACGTGGCCATCCTGGCCACCGACGGCGTGGCGAAGCGGCCGACCGTCGTCGGCGGCGACAGCGTGGCGGTGCATCACATCGGGCATCTGGGCCTGTCCTGGGACCACCGGGCTTTCGACGGCTCCAGCGCCGCCCTGTTCCTCGGCCGGATCCGGGACAACATCCAGGCCTGGGATTGGGAGACGCACTTCGGCGACGAGAGCGGGACGGAGAGCTGATCCGTGCGGTTCACAGGGAAGGCTGCAGCCGTCACCGGGGCGGCCCGCGGGCTCGGCGAGACGATCGCACGGCGATTGGCGTCCGAGGGGGCGAGCGTCGTTGTCGCGGACATCGACGGCGCCGGTGCCACTGCCGTGGCCACCTCCATCGAGGCGGGCGGGGGCAGCGCCCTGGCGTTCGAGATGGACGTCACCGATGCCGCAGATGCCCGTGACATGGTTGCTGCGGCGGCCGAGGCATTCGGATCGCTCGACATCCTCGTCAACAACGCGGCGGTGTTCGGGGCGACGAGCCACGTGCTCGACATCTCGCCCGACGAGTGGGACCGCACGATGAGCGTGAACCTGAAGGGTCCGTTGCTGTGCTCGCAGGCGGCGATCCGCCGGATGCGACAGCAACCGACCGGCGGGAGCATCGTGTTCGTGTCGTCACTCTCCGGTGTCCTGGCCAACGAGAACCAGGCCGACTACAACGCCTCCAAGCACGGCGTCATCGGCCTGGCCCGTTGCATCGCCCAGGACTGCCGGGATTGGGGGATCCGCTCGAACGTGGTTGCCCCCACCGGCATGGTCGGAACCGCGATGATGGCCGCCAACGACCCGGTCAACGTGGCGCCGTACGCGGCCCAGACCGCCTTCGCCCGCCTGGCTACCACCGACGAGGTGGCGAGCGCGGTCCTGTTCCTGGCCGGCGACGAGGCGTCGTTCATCACCGGGACCGTGCTGATGGTCGACGGCGGGGTCCACGCCATGCAGCCCTCGGCCCGCCAACTGAGCGAGGGCGCCGAGCGCTTCATCTCCCGCCGGAGCTGACGGAGGGGGGGCGCGCTGCATGTTCGCGGGCGACTTCCCGTCGACGGTCCCGGGGGCGATCTCGTCGACTCCTTCGACGTCTACGGTTCGGTGGTGTCCGGCTTCAGCGACGACGAGCGGGCCGCCCTGTTCGCCGGGAACGCCGAGCGGTTCTACCGCATCTGATTCCGGGGGAGGCGGCACGTGACAGACGATCTCTCATCCGGCGCCCCGGCGGATGGGCGGCCTCCGTTGCGGCTCGGCATCTGCCTGTGGAACCAGGCTCTGGAGTGGTCCGACGTGCTGGACACGGCCCGCGCGGTCGAATCCCTCGGCTACGACCATCTCTGGATCTGGGATCACCTGCTGTCGATCTACGGCGAGGCGGACCAGCCGGTCTTCGAGGCCTGGTGCGCGCTGGCGGCGCTCGGGGCCTCCACCGAGCGGATGCAGCTGGGTCCGCTGGTGACGGCCAACACGTTCCGCTCGCCGGCGTTGCTGGCCAAGATCGTCACCACCGTCGATCACATCAGCGGCGGCCGGGCCATCCTGGGCATCGGCGGCGGCTGGTTCGAGCAGGAGCACCGGGCGCATGCGATCGAGTTCGGCAGCGGGTTCGGTGAGCGCCTCGACCGGCTCGACGAGGCCGTCGGGCTGATCCGGTCGCTGCTCGCCGGCGAGGAGGTCACCTCCGACGGGCCGTACTACCCCGTGCAGGGACTCCGCCATGTGCCGCGCCCCGTGCGGGGGAGCGTGCCCGTGCTCGTAGGGGGCCGCGGGAAGCGGAAGACGCTGCGCACAGCGGCGCGCTACGCCGACATCTGGAACGCCTACGGGACTCCTGCCGAGTTGATGGAGCACGACGAGGTGCTGCGCCGGCACTGCGTCGACGTCGGGCGCGACCACACCGAGATCGAGCGTTCGGTGCAGGCCAAGGTCGTCGTACGGGACAGTCTCGAGGCCGCGGAGGCTGCGTTCGACCGGATGCTGGTGACCAACAAGAGTGTCTGGGGCGGGTTCGGACGCACTGGCGAGCCCGATAGGACGAACCGCCGCGTCTTCCCCGATCCGGACTCGTCGATCTGGCTGGGCACCTCCGATGATCTCGCCGCGCTGATCACGGAGTATCGGGCGGCCGGCTTCGGCACGGTCATCGCCGAGATCGCCGCCCCGTACGACCGCGAGACCATCGAGCGGCTGGTGGGGGAGGTGGCGCCGCTGGTCGACGGTGAGCGTTGGAGTTCCGCGGGGCCGACGGGCGTCGGCGACCGATCGCGCCACTGAGAGGAGGCCACGTTGAGGAGACTGGAAGGAAAGAGGGCCATCGTGACCGGCGCGGGCCGGGGCTTCGGGGCCGAGATCGCCGAACTGTTCGCCCGGCAGGGTGCCCGGGTGGTCGCTTCCGACGTGGACGGCGCATCCGCCGACGCCACGGCGCGGCGCATCGTCGAGGCGGGCGGCGAGGCGCTGGGGCTGCAGGCCGACGTCACCTCCGCCGGCGACGCCGAGCGCCTCACGGCGGCCGCCGTCGAGCGGTTCGGCGGCCTCGACGTGCTGGTGAACAACGCCGGCATCGCCAGCGCCGGCACCGTGTGCGAGGTGACCGAGGAGGAGTGGGACCGTGTCATGGCGATCAACGTGAAGGGGATCTACCTGTGCTCGCGCTACGCCGTGGACCCGATGGCCCGCTCGGGAGGCGGCTCGATCGTCTGCATCGCCTCGGCCTCGGGCGTGATCGGCCAGCGGGGCCAGGTGGCCTACAACGTCTCCAAGCACGCGGTGATCGGTCTGGTCCGCTGCATGGCGCTGGACCACGCCTCCGAGGGCATCCGCGTCAATGCCGTGTGTCCCGGCACGATGCGCACGCCGATGCTGGACGCGCTCAGTGCCGAGCAGCTGGCGGCACTGGAGGCGATGCACCCGCTGGGCCGGCTCGGTGACCCGGCGGAGATCGCCCAGGCGGTGCTGCACCTCGCCGGCGATGAGTCCTCGTTCACCACCGGCAGCGTGTTCCTGGTGGACGGCGGTCTGACGGCCCAGTAGCGACCGCGCGGCCCGCTTGCGCAGGTCCGGGCGGCCATTATGCTCGCGATGGGAGGGGGCAGCGCCTCGGGCCGCCGGGCGCGACGTTGCCGCTGGCACGATCACGAGGAGTGTGTGCGCATGAAGGTCAAGACGTTCGACCACATGGCGGTCACCGTCAGCGACACCGAGCGGGCGCTGGAGTTCTACGTGGGCAAGCTGGGGCTGCGCCTGGCAGAGAACCACCAACTCGAGGGCGACAAGGTGGACGAGGCCAACGGGCTGAAGGGCGCCCGCGCGCAGTCGACCCGGCTGCTGGCGCCGGAGAGCCCCGATGTCCTGATCGATCTGCTGGAGTACTACGAGCCCGAGGGGCGGACGCACATCACTCCCATGGGCTCGGTGGGATCCTGCCACTTCGCCCTCGTCGTGGACGACCTGCCGGGCGCGGTGGAGGAGCTGAAGGCAAAGGGCGTTCCCTTCATCTCCGGGCCCGTCAACTTCGAGTTGACCGAGGGCTCGGTCAGCGTCTGCTTCTGCACGGACCCCGACGGCAACTACGTCGAGCTCATGGAGGAGTACGAGCACTAGACCGCCGTCGGCTGCCGCCGTCGCCGGGACGGTCTGACGTGACAGCGCCATCCCAGGCGGCTCTGCGCTCCTGGCTGGAGCAGATGGTCCTCATCCGCCTGTCCGAGGACAAGGTCATGGAGATCTACATGCAGGGCCTCGTGCCCGGCACCGTGCATCTCTGCCAGGGTCAGGAGGCCGCCTCCGTGGGCGCCATCGGCGCGCTCACGGCCGACGACTGGCTGCTCTGCACGTACCGCGGCCATCACCACGCCCTGGCCCGCGGTATGGACCTCGAGGCGTTCTTCGCGGAGATCATGGGCCGTGACAACGGCGCCTGTGGCGGTATGGGCGGCTCCAGCTATGTGATCGACGCCTCGCTGGGGATGATCGGCTCGCCCGCCATCATCGGCGCCGGCATCCCGGTGGCGACGGGTGCGGGTATGACCGCCCGCCTGCGCGGCGAGGACCGCATCGCCATGTGCTTCTTCGGCGACGGGGCGTGCAACATCGGCGCTTTCCACGAGGCGCTCAACATGGCGCAGCTCTGGCGCTCACAGGTGGTTTTCCTCATCGAGAACAACCAGTACGGCGAGTACACGCCCTTCCGGGACTCCACCGCCCTGCCGCCGGAGGCCCCCATCGCCCACCGCGCCTCGGCCTACGGCATGGCGCACACCGTCGTGGACGGCCAGGACGCGATGGCTGTGCACGATGTGGTGGCGCAGGCCCGGGCGCAGGCGGTCGCCGGTGACGGTCCGACGCTGATCGAGGCCCAGACCTACCGGTATCGCGGCCACTCCCGCACCGATCCCGGTGCCTACCGGCCTCCCGGTGAACTCGACGCCTGGAAGGAGCGCGACCCCATCGGCATCCTGGCCGAGCGCATCGGCGCTTCCGGCGAGGTGGACGAGATCTTCGCGCGGCTGCAGCGCGAGGTGGACGAGGCGGCCGACCGCGCCGCCGAGGGACCCTGGCCGACGCTCGAGCAGGCCCGGGGCTATGTCTTCGCAGACTGATTCGTCCGCTGGTGGCTCGGCACCCGGCGGTGCCGAGGTGGTCACCTACCGGGAGGCCATCCGGCTGGCGCTCGACGATGCCATGGCGGCCGACGAGACGGTCCTGCTGCTGGGCGAGGACATCGCCAAGGCCGGCGGCCCGTTCAAGACGACGGTCGGGCTGTACGAGAAGTACGGCGCCGAGCGGGTCTTCGACACGCCCATCGCCGAGAACGGATTCTGCGGCATCGCCCTCGGCATGGCACTCACCGGGCTGCGCCCGGTCACCGAGATCATGTTCAGCGACTTCCTGCCGACCGCCTACGACGCCATCGCCATGGAGTTGCCGCGCTGGCGGTTCATGTCCGGCGGGCAGACCTCGGCGCCGGTCACCGTGCGCGCCAGCGGCGGCGGGGGAGGGCGGTTCGGCGCCCAGACCTCCAGCACCGGCGAGTCCTGGTTCCTGCAGTTCTACGGCCTCAAGATCGCCGTGGCCGGTTCCCCCCAGGGCGCCTACGGGCTGCTGCGCGCCGCCATCGCCCACAACAACCCGGTCGTGGTGTTCGACCACAAGGCCATGCACCTGCGCAAGGGCCCGCTGGTGCGCGGCGACGACCGACTGGCGGAGATCGGCAAGGCGGTCATTGCCCGGCCCGGGAGCGATGTGACGCTCGTGGCGTCGCTCCTCATGGTCCACCGCTCCCTCGAGGCGGCGGAGGCTCTCGCCGGCGAGGGCATCGACGTCGAGGTGATCGACATCTCCTGGCTGCGGCCCCTCGACATGGAGACCGTGGCCGCGAGCGTGGGGCGCACCGGACGCCTCGTCATCGCCGAGGAGCAGTACCACGACGGCGGCTGGGGATCCGCCATCATCTCCCGTCTCGCCACGGCCGGTACGGACCTGGCGGCACCGCCGGTCGCCGTCAGCATGCCGGAGATCCTCATCTCGCACAGCCCACCACTCGAGGACGCGATGATCCCCAGCGCGGAGAGGATCGCCGACACAGTCCGCTCGGTCCGCGCCTGATGCGCGTTCCGGTCCTCATGCCCAAGCTGGGCTACGACATGGTCGAGGGGCGGATCGAGTCGTGGCTGGTGGATGTGGGCGGTGTGGTCCGGCGGGGCGAACCCCTCGCCGAGATCGAGACCGACAAGATCGTCATCGAGATGGAGGCGCTCGCCTCCGGCACTCTCACCGAGATCGTGCATCCGGCCGGCGAGGACATGATCCCGGTCGGCGAGGTCATCGGCTACCTCGACGACGGCAGCTGAGCCGCTACCCTGCGTCGCTCGGCTGAGCGACTCGGTCGGACGACGGGACGAGTGTGGAGAGGACAGCGCCGCCGCAGGCCGTCGTGGTGGTGAGCACGCTCTCGACCGGCTTCGGCTCGATCATCGCGTTCGCGCCCGGGTACATAGCCACGGCCCTGCGAACCGACCTCGGCCTGGACCGCTGGCAGGTCGGCCTGGTGATCACCGTGCACTTCGTCTTCACCGCCGTGGGATCGCTCGGCTCGGGGCGCCTCACCGACCGTTGGGGTGCGCGCCTCGCCTCGGTGGTGTCGCTGCTGGCGGTGGCGCTGGCCGCCGGCCTGGCGGCCGTGGTGGGGAATTACCCGGTGCTGTTCGTGGCGGCGGTCCTCGGGGGCGTCGGATACGCCCTCGTGAACGTCGCGACCACCGTGGCCGTGGCGAGCGTCGTGAGCGCCCGCCGGCGGACGGTGTCGCTGGCCGCCCGGACCGCCGGCGTTCCCGCGGTCGGCGGGCTCAGCGCCGCCGCCGGAGTCTGGGTCGCCGACCGCTGGGGTTGGGAATGGGTCTTCGCCGGTCTCGGTGCGGCCACCGCCGTGGTGGCGCTGGCAGCCGCCTGGGTGCTTCCGGACGACCACCCCGGACGTGTCGCCGAGGTCCCGCACCGCCTGCCGCGGGGGTTCGGCTGGTTCCCGGTGGGTGCGTTCCTGATGATCTACGGCTCCCAGCCCATGTACTCGTGGTCGGTGCCGTACCTGGAGGAGTCCCTCGGCGCCGACGCCGCTCTGTCGGGGGTGCTGGTGGGCATCGGCACGACCGTCGGCGCCGGGGCGATGATCGTCAGCGGGTTGGGGGTCGACCGTGCGGGCCCGTCCCGGCGGATTCCCCTCGTTGTGGCGTTCGCGCTGGCCACCGGGGCCTGCAGCGCGCTGATCCTGGCGGGCGGGACCCTGGGACTGGGCGTGGCGGTGCTGGGCGTGGTCGCGGGCATCTCGATGCAGCTCGCCTGCATCGGCGCCATGCAGGCCGCCTTCGTGGACCGGGCCGGCCCGGCGGTCGCCCAGGCCGCGGCGCTCACCATGACCGGCTACTACGCGGGCGCAGTCGCTGCGCCGACCACCTTCGGCGCCGTTGTCGACACCGTCGGTTCCTACGGCTGGGCGTGGTTCATCGGTTCGATGCTGCTGGTGGGCGCCGCAGTCGCCTACCGGCTGGCGGGCCGGATACCTCTCAGCGAGGTCTAGCCCACCGTTCGTCGGGGCAGGATCCGCTCGACCGACGCGCCGGCGGAGATCTTCCGGGGAGATATCCGACCCAACTGGTCGGGAAATTGGGCCGCCAACTTCGCTGGCGCTCGAGAAACATAAAGATTCCACAGAATATCCACCAGTCCTCTAGATGATTGCACTACTCTGCGCCGCCGGGTGAGTCTGGAGAAAGGACACTGTGTGTCCCAGACTGCGCCTGCGTTCCGGTCGGAGCATCTTGGCGGTCGCGGTGGCAGCCTCGTTGATCTTCGGCGCGGCGGGGGGTGCACAGGCGCAGGTGGCTTCGGTGCCGTCGGACGAGGACAGTGGTGCGTTGTTCGCAGTCGACGGCCTCAGGCAGCCCTTCAACATTCTCTACGACAATGTGATGCGGGATGTCGCCCTGCCCTACATCGTCTCTTGGTTGCGGAGCGACGTCTCGCCGGGGCTGAACGACGCCTCGGTCCTGTTCCGCTACTTCACGATCCTGTTCAACGCCGCGTTCGACGCTGTCGCGCCCTACCACGACACCGCCGTCGGCGTCTACTCGCGGCTCGGCCGGCGCCCGGCAGCGCAATCGACGACCAACTACTTCCCCAACGTCGCGGTGATGTACGCGGTCTACCACTCGATGATGGAGATGGCACCGCACCGCACCGAGCAGTGGCGCCAGATGATGTGGTCGGTGGGCCTCGACCCCGACTACGTCATCGAGAACCTGGCATCTCCGGCGGGGATCGGGCACGTGGCGGCACGCAACGTTCTGGACGCCCGGCGCCACGACGGCTTCAACCACTTCGGCGACGAGACATCCGGGTACCCGTTCAAGGACACCACCGGTTTTGTGCCGGTCAACACGGCTCTGGAGGTGATCGATCCGTCGCGCTGGCAACCGCTGCTGGTGCGCCCGGGCCGCAGCGGCGTGTATGTGGTCCAGAACTTCGTGACCCCGCAGTACTCGGTGACCGAGCCGTACGCGGACATCGATCCCCGCGAGCACCGGGTCGGGCCGCCCAGCGACAGCGACTACACCAACCTGGAGGCGTATCGGGCGCAGGCCGAGGCGGTGCTGGAGCTCTCGGCGACGCTGACCGACGAGCGCAAGATGCTGGTCGAGTTCTTCGACCTGAAGGCGCGGGACATCATCCTTTCGCCGACCACCAAGGACATCGACGACACCATCGAGTTCGTGCAGTTGGGGTTCCTGTTGCACATGGCGCAGTTCGACGCCGGCATCGTGGCCTGGCAGGAGAAGCTGCGCTACGACGCGGTGCGCCCGATCACCGCCATCCGCTACCTCTACGGCGACGAGTTGGTCACCGCCTGGGGCGGCCCCGGACGGGGCACCGTGGAGTTGCCCGCCAGCGAGTGGGTCAGCTACGTGCAGAACGCCGACCACTCCGACTACCCGTCGGGGACCACGATCTTCTGCGCCGCCTACGCTCAGGCCTTCCGCCGCTACTCGGGGTCCGAGGAGATCGAGAACTTCACCACCGTGCGGAGGGTCGGTTCCTCGGTGATCGAGCCCGAGGTCACACCCGGCCGGAACCTGAGGATCGAATTCGACACCTGGACCGAGTACGAGGAGACGTGCGGCGAGTCCCGTCTCTGGGCCGGCGTCCACTTCCGGCCTTCGGTGGACGCATCGCTGGAAATCGGCGGCGCCTTCGGTGACGCCGCCTACGACTACTGGGAGACGCTGATCGACGGCACCGCGCCGATCAGGGGGGCAGCCCGGAAACTGGATCCCGACCCGCTGCGGGACACCACCGACTGGACCGGCACCGGCGACATACCGCAGGTTGAGGCGGCCGAGGGCTAAGACACGGCGGACTCCGAAGAGCCCTAGCACACGACCACCGGCACCGCCCGGGCCGATCGTCGGACGAGGGGCCCATGACTGGTTAGGGTGCGCGCCGGTGAGTGAACAGAGCGCGCAACGGCCGCTGGCTGCGGCAGCGGGCAGCGTCGTGGCGATGGCGCTGGGCTCGGCGGTGGGCTTCCTGCCGGGTTTCATCATCGTCGCCCTCCGCGCCGACCTCGGCCTCGACTACTGGCAGGTCGGCCTCCTGTCGACCGTGAACTACGGCTGCACCTGGCTGGCGATGAGTCCTGCGGCGCGCCTGACCGACCGCTGGGGTGCCCGCCGGGTCGTGCTCCTGGACATGGCGCTGGTGGCGGTTGCCGGCGCCATCGCCGCAGCCGCCGCCTCCTATCCGATCCTGCTCGTGGCGGGCGTGCTGAACGGTCTGGGGTACGCGCTGACGAACGTGGGAACGAACATCGTCGTGAAGCGCTCGATCGACGCCCAGTGGCGCACCGCGGCGATGATTGCCAAATCAGCCGCCGTCCCCGGGTTCCTGGCTCTGCTCGCCGCCCTCGGACCCTGGATCGCCGATCGCTGGCACTGGCGCTGGCTGTACGCGGCCCTGGCGGTGGGAGGGGCGCTGGCGGCGCTGGCCGTCGGCCGGACGCTTCCCGACGATCGTGTCGCGCGCCACAGCCCCACCGCCCGGGAACTGCCGAGGTACTTCGGTTGGTTCCCCGTGGGGGCGGCCCTGATGGTTGCCGCCACCGTGCCGGTCTACCTGCTGTCGGTGCCGTACCTGGACGAGTCCCTCGGGTTCACGTCCGCGACCTCAGGGGTGCTGGTGGGGGTGAGCGCTGCGATCGGGGTGGCGGTCACGCTGGGCATCGTGCTGCTGTCCCGCCGGATGTCGCCTGAATTCCGGGCCCGGCTCGTCGTGGTCCTCTCGGCGCGGTCGCGGCTGATGTGGGCGATCTTCGGGCTGGTGCTCTACCGGGTCCGTCTCGTGATGGTGCTCTGCGTGACCATGGGCGCCTTCATCGCGCTGCTCCTGATCGGCGGTTCGCTCGCCGTGGTGATCGCCATGGCGGGGATCGTCGGGACGATGTCCCTGCAGTCCGCCCGTCTCGGTGCCATGAACGCAGCCGTCGTGGAGAGGGCCGGCGCGGCCGCCGCTCGAGGCTCGGCATTGGCGATGGGCGGCTACTACCTCGGCACCATGGCGTCGCCCGTGATATTCGGAGCATTGCTGGATGTCGGTATCTCGTACCGGTGGGTGTGGCTCATCTGCATCATGCTGCTCGGCGCCGCCGCCGTGGCGTACCGCCTCGCCGGGCGCCTCCAGCCGCTGGATTGGTCCCGATGGAAGGCGCTGCTGTCAGGCGGCCGTTAGGGGTCGGCAGCCCGATGGAATCGCCCGTCAATCACTCCGAGCGGGCGAGGTGAGGATGCGGCCACCGAACGGGCTCGGGGGACGGAACCGGCCCTCGGCGTAGACCAGGTCGCCGTGCACCCACACGGCGTCGATTCCCTCCGGTGGGATCATCGGATCCTCGAAGCTGTTGCGTTCCCGCACGTGCTCCCAGTCGAACAGCACCAGTGACGCGTCGGCGCCCGGCCGCAGGACGGGGTCTTCGAGTCCCAGGAACCGGCAGGGCAGGGTGCTCATCCGGTGGACGATCTCCCGCAGCGGGATACCCATCTCCCGGGCCATGCGCAGCGCCTTCGGGAACGCCCCGATGGAGCGGGGGTGCGGTTTCTGGCCCGGTCCGGGCATCAGGCCGTCGGTGCAGATGGCCATGGTCGGGCGGCGGAAGAACCGTTCGACGGTGGCGTCGTTGCCGTAGTGGGTGATGATCGTGAGTTCGCCGCGGTTGGCCACGAAGAAGTCGATGACGGCCTCGTGCGCGGCGAAGGAGTCCAGGTCCCGGTGCCCGGCGGCCCTCGCCACATCGCCGAGCCGTTGACCGAGAAACTTGTCGCCGACCCCGGCGCGGACGCCGGCGATCTGCACGCCGTCCAGGCCCCCGCAGAAGTCGACGAAGTTGTCCCAGGTGGTGGTGTCGCCGCGGATGCGGTCGTAGGCGCTCCGGCGGGCCGCGGGATCGCCGAGGCGCGCCAGGAACTCCTCCCGGAGCCCGGCGCGCACCTCCGGCGGGAAGATGGCGTCGCCGGTGGTGCTGCCGGCGGGGTAGGGGTACATGTTCTCCATCGTGGGGATGAAGTCGGCGGCCTCGGCGATCAGGTCGACGAGGTCGTTGTACTTGTCCCAGTTGCGCCGGCCGGCGATCTTGCTGTGCTCGTTGCAGTAGCCGCCGCCGCCCTCGAAGGCCGGGATGAGCACCTCGTTCAGTGCGTTGACGATCTCGTCGCTCTCCGAGCGCAGGTGGGGGAACAGCGCCCCCGGCTTGACATCGTTGAAGGCCGAGACCAGCAGCGTCAGCTCGCGGCGGTCGCAGTACACCGCCGGGTTGTAGACGAGCCCGGTGGACAGGCCCAGGGTGAGCGGTGCCTCGCGCCGGACCACCTCGCGCATGTCCCGCAGTTCCTGGTCGTCGGCCTCACGGGCGAGGTTCCCCATGACGACGCGGCGCACCGCGCTGTGCCCGAGGTGGATGCCCATGTCGGTGACCGATCGCCCCCTGTGCCAGGCCAGGAACTCGGCAACCGTCGACCAGGACCACGCCTCGCCGATCGAACCGTCGAGGGGGACGAGTTGTGCGGCGTACTCGTCGCGCTGGGCCGGCGGTATCGGCGCCGGCGACAGCCCGTCGGATCCGCAGATGCGCTTGGTGGCGCCGCCGCGCAGGGCCATCTCGCAGGTGATGGGGATGCCGTGGTCGCCGATGCGCGTGCCGCCGAGGGCCCCGTGGTTGTGCGTGTCCACGAAGCTCGGCGCCAGCACCCTTCCCCCGCCGTCGATGACCCGCTCCGCCCCGCCGGCGGCGCCCGGAGCCACATCACCCAACTGCACGACGCGGTCGCCCTCGATCAGCGCGTCGCCCTCGTAGGGCTCGGTCAGCCCGTCGCCATTGACGATCACGACGTCGGTCAGCAACTGGCGAACGGCCATCGATTCACGGTACCGGCCAACCCGCTCCGGGCGGGGCCGGGGACCTGGAGTCCTCCGATGCCGCACCCGGCCGCGCTTCTACCGGCGCGGGTCGGCCGACCGAATCCCCGGAGCGAGCTACCTAGGCTGGTCTCATGCGAGCGCTGGTGCAGCGGGCCTCAGGGGCTCGGGTGCTGGTCGACGGCCGGGTGGTCGGCGAGATCGGGGCGGGGCTGTGCTGCCTGGTCGGGGTGACCCACGCCGACGATCAGGCGGCGGCCACCAAGCTGGCCGCCAAGCTCTGGCATCTCCGCATATTCGCCGACGAGAACGGGCACATGAACCGGTCGGTCGCCGAGGTGGGTGGCGAGGTGCTGGTGGTCAGCCAGTTCACCCTGTACGGCGACACGCGCAAGGGCCGCCGCCCGTCGTTCATCGATGCCGCCGCCCCCGAGGAGGCCGCTCGGCTGATCGACGAACTGGTCGCCGAGCTGCGGCGCCTGGGTGCGACGGTGGAGACCGGCTCCTTCGGGGCGGAGATGGCGGTGGAGTTGACCAACGACGGCCCCGTCACCCTGATGCTCGAAGTCTGAGCAGGCTGTCCGGTCCCACCTTCCGCCGGTGTGCGATGTCGCGGCCGGATTCGCCGGCGCGTCCGGATTCTCCGCCGAGGCTGCCCGGCTGGGCCACTACCCGCTGTGGCGCCGGGATCTCAGGGCCGCAGGTGGGTTATCGGCACGATGGCGATGCCGTCCTTGGTCTCGAGCGCCCGGCCGCCGGCCGTGATCACCATGAGGCGACGCGGTTCGCCGACCCGCGCGGTGTCGACGTTCCTCCGCAGCTTGCGCAGAGCTCCGATGCCCTCCTCGATCAGGACGGGACCGCCGAGCTTGACCTCCGCGGCGGCCCAGTCGCGGTGACCGCGGGTGATGATCGCGTCGACCTCGTGGTTGGCGCTGTCCTTGTAGTGCCGCACCTCGGCGCCGAAGGATTGCGCGTACACCCGCAGGTCGCGTAGCACCAGCGATTCGAAGAGCAACCCGAACGTCGCCGGATCGTCCAGCAGGCCTTGAGGCGTGGCCCTGATCGCCGCGGCGGGCATGGAGGGATCCACATAGAACCGCTTGGGCTTGACCCGCAGCGTCGACTTGCAGCGCAAGTGCGTTGACCAGGCGGGAAGAGGCTCGATGATGAACGCCTCGACGAGCCGGTCGATGTAGCGGCCGACCGTGTCCCGATCGGCGGGGCCTCCCGCGTTGGCTGTGTCGGCGATGAGCGTCCTGGTCGACGCCGAGGTCGCCTCGTTGCGCGCAAGCGATGTCATCAATGCGAGCATCTTCACGGGATCGTGCGTCGCCGATTGGTTGGTGCTGAGGTCGATCCGGGCGATGTCGCGGAGGTAGTCGTGCGCCCGGCCCCGGGCATCGAGCGGATCGAGCGTGATGAATCCGGGTAGTCCGCCTCGGCACACCAGTTCGGCAACCCTGCCGACACCGGACCTGCCCCCACCCTTCCGGCTCCCACCGCCGACGTCCGCCATGTCATGATCGACGGGGTCGGCGGCGCATGGTTCACCGTCCAGCAGCCCGCCCAGCGAGATGACACCGGTGGAGTCGTTCGATTCGAACAGCGACATCGGGCGCATTCGCAGCCGGGCGACGCGCCCGGCTCCGCTGTGGTCGGCGGGGTTGCCGGCGGGCTTCACCGAGCCAGTCAGAATGAATTGGCCGTTGAGGGCCCTGTCGTCACAGGCGTGGCGCATTGCATTCCACAGGCCGCCGGCCAGGTGCCACTCGTCGAGCAGTCGCGGCGTCGCGCCCGCAAGGAACGATGCCGGTTCGATCTCCAGCCGCAATCGTGTGGCCTCGAGTTCGTCGAAGCGAACCTCGCTGGTGGCGAAGCGCCTGCCCGTCCACGTCTTGCCGCACGCCCGAGGGCCTTCCACGACGACGGCAGGTGCCGTGCGGAGCATGTGGTCCATCTGCGCATCGATCACACGGGGCAGATATCCGGCCGGCGTGAGGCGCGGTGAATTCATGCTGCAAAAGGTCACATATCCATACCTCAAAAAACAACGGATATATGCCGCAGAATATTGAACTCACGTACCTCAGAATCGGAGAAGACGTGCCGCCAAGAGCGAGTTGCAAGCATCGTGGACTCCCCTCTGGCAGGCTCTCGGGGATCTTCGAGTCCCGCGCCCTCCGCTCACGGGACGATCGTGAAGGTGCCCCCGTCCAGCGGGCGCATGACGCCGAAGTGCCTCCGATCCAGGGTCAGGACGGTGCGGGTCCGGTAGCGCTGTGCGAGCACCGCGATGGAGGCGTCGGCGAGACCGACGCCGAGGTCCCGGTAGCGCTCGATCACCCGTCGCGCCGCCGCCACGTCGCGGGCATCCATTCCAGTCAGTTCGTAGGCACCCCCCGACAGTTCGGCCAGCACGGCCAACTCGGCGTCGATGCCCTTGCGGGTGGCGACCAGGTAGTCCACCTCGGCCAGGACGAAGGGGGAGACCACCATCACCGGATCGTGGGCACCGATCCACGCCGTCACGGCCTCGTGCTGTGAACCGGCCTCGCTGAAGAAGGCGATGAGCCCGCTGGTGTCGGCGATGATCATCGCTCGCCGAAGCCGTCCAGGTGGTCATCCACCCGCTCGGCCCAGGCGCTGTCACCGGGGATGATCCCGGCGCGGGGCTTGGGGCGCGTGATGGCGTCCTGTATGGCTTGGCGTATCACCTCCGCCTCCGAGCACGAACGCTGCCGCGCCAGCCGCTCCACGCCCTGCTTCAGGGTGTCAGGCAGGTACACCGTCGTCTTATTCATGCCATATATGGTACCACCACCACCTCTCCCGCGCGCCGTTCGGCAGGCCGCGTGCGTATTCGAGGTCTCTCCGACTGCTAGAATATGAATTCATGTAGCCGTAATTCGGATGGAGATAATCATGATCATCTCTGAGCGGGGCCAGATCACCATCCCCAAGGCCCTGCGTGACCGCTTCGGCCTGAACCACAACGTCGAGGTGGAGATCACACCCACCGACGAGGGCCTGCTCATCCGGAAACGGACGACCGCCCAACATCCGGTGGAGCGCGTCTGGGCCATCCTCGATGACGTAGGCAGCACCGACGACTACATGGAGGAGATCAGGGGCCGATGATCACCGCCGTCGACACCAGCGTGCTGCTCGACGTCTTCGCTGGTGACACGCGGCACGGCCCCGAGTCACAGCAGCGCCTGCGCAGCGCGTACGACGCGGGTGCCGTCATCATCTGCGACATCGTCTACGCAGAACTCGTCCCGGCCTTCGACGACCGAGCCGTCCTCGACGGCGCTCTGCGGCAGATCAACGTGTCACCCTCGCCGATCACCACGGCCATCTCCTACGAGGCCGGACTGCGCTGGCAGCGCCACTGCCGCGCCCGCGGACCACGCCAACGGATCATCACCGACTTCTTGATCGGCGCCCACGCGCTCGCCACGGCCGAGGCCTTCCTCACACGCGACCGCGGCTTCTACGCCACCTACTACCCGGAACTGATGAATCCCTGAGACGGTGCGCCCGGCGCGCTCAACTGGAACCCCCAGCCCCGACCATCGAGGGCAACCTCCCCGGAACCCCCACCTCCGACGGCACCGCCGGCAGGACGCCGTACACGACGCGCGGCGCAGTCACATGTCGGTCGCGCCTCAGAGCACCGACCGTCGATGGTTGCTGGCGCGGTGGTGGATTGGTGCGGTTACCTCATTCTGATGGCTCACCCGTTGGTGAGCCGCGGGGGCCCGGTTGGGGCCCCCGCTCAGTCTCCGGGGGAGGCTCGCTGGACCGCTGCGCGCCTCTTATCGATGCCCACTGTCCCGGCGCCGAGGGAGGGATGAACTGACGCCCCCGGACCAAGTGGACCCTTCGATGTCACACCCCTGGGTAAGGGTGTCGCCAATGAGCGCGGCGGAGCCTCATCCGAGTGACGGTTGGGTTGGTACGGTGAATTCTTGCCCTATGCCGAGGTCCCTGTTGCAACTCGGTGTGAAGCCCTGTACTGTTTCGTACAGGATACCTGGAGAGATACACCTCTACGACTTGGAGGTAAGGTGCACCGAGCGAAGCTAAGGTTCATCGCGTTCACATCCATCACGGTCAAGCGAAAGGACGATCATGACCACTATCACATTGGCAGACCTCGTGTCGGGTTGCGCGGACGACTCTTTCGACGCCGGCATTCGTGTCGAGTCGGAGTTGGAACCTCTTGGCGGCCGCGGGGCCTCCGTCAAGCCGGCCGTCTACGAAGGGGGCGCGTACCAACTCGATGAGCGCTGGGCCGATCCGAATGATGAGAAGCCCACACCGGTAATCGTCATCGACAACGTCCCGTCTCAGGCGAACCGCCTTGAGGAGGCCATCCGCTCCCAGCGTGACGTCCTGGGGGTGCCGGAATTCGTGCTCGACCTGAGCGATATGACGCATCTCCCTGCGCACCTGCCGAGGCAAGTCTCGAGTTGGCATTTCCCGCATCGCGTTGCCGATGCCTACCTTCGAGATTCCCAGTTGGACGGCGACGATTTCCTCAAGTCGGACTTGGGGCAATCGATCATCGAGGCCACGCCGTGGTCAGCCGCACCCCTCATCGAGTGGTTCCCCGGCGCGGCGTTGTACGGGTATTGGCAGTCGCATCTCGGCAAGAAGCGAGCGAACACGAAACATGCACGAGCGTGGGTGTCGGAGATCGTCGGGTGGAACCCGGCGAAGTCGGATACGCGCGTAAAGGGTCTGAAGGGTGACCCACTCAATCTGAACACAGACGAGATGGTCACCTCGAATCCGGATGATCGGGTCGATTGGGGAATCGGGAAGATCCCAATGTCCGATGCCAAGACGGACAAGCTCTCGGAAATGGGCCACGGCCAGGTTCTGTTCATGCGTGACAGCGAAGCGGCCGCGTCTGCCGTGTCATTCGCTCGGATTACTCAGACCGCAACGGTCTCGTTCGCGCAGCTGCGTCGCCTCAGCCTCGGCGACTCGTATTCCGCCGACGCGGACGCCGCTGCACGCGCTCTCCTAGTCGCACTCGGACTTCACGCGCACGTGGTGGCGTTCGGCCGGGGTTTCGCACTTCGGTCGGGGGCCGACTTGCGGGTTGCCTCGACACGGACCGAGTGGCTCGGTGCCGCCGGCGACGAGGAGCGCCAACTTGGCGACGCCGCAAGCACGGGGGCGCTCGTGGTGTTGGCGCGGGACCACGCGGCCTCGTTGGGCGTCCCCCTCGGTGGTTGGGGTCGCGAGCCTGTGCGGCTCACGCCCAAGGACAACCTTCGCAAGGCGATTGAGGCGACCTGGCCGGAGTTCTCGGAATGACCTTCGTCATCGATGTCGAGTTCCTGCACGGGACGTTCCGAGCCGATCCCGAAGGCTTGGCGCACACCGGGCGGATGACCCTCGGCGAGTGGCCCCCGTCGCCGGCGCGGGTGTTCGCGGCGATGATCGCGGCGGACGGCACCGGTGAGCGGTGTCGGGTGACCGATGGATCCGAACTCGAGTTCCTGGAACGGCTCGATCCACCGGTGATCCACGCCGATCCGTTCCCCCATCACCAGAAGCTGCAGACCCGCTTCGTGGTTCTCCAGCACGGGAAGGCCGCGAAGGGGACACACCAGGAGTACGTGGCACGTGCAGGCGTCCCCGTACATCCCGGCGTTCGAGTGTCCCCGAAGAGTCCGCAGGTCTCGTATGTCTACGACGCTGACGTTCCGCCGGAGATCTTGGAGGCGCTGCAACGGCGCGCGGCCAGAATCGGCTATGTCGGGGCGGCCGATTCCCCGGTGCGCGTCCGAGTATCGGTGCCAGCATCCGACAGCCTTACCCGCGACGGAGGATTCGTCCCTGACCCCGATGGTGACGTCCCGATCAGCGTGCCGCGGGCCGGCCACACGCGGGTCTGGGACTCGCTGTACGAGTCCTGGTGCGAACGAGGTGTGGACGTGGCGAGATCGCACTATCCGGCGCTCCGGCACCAGGTCACGTATCGTTCTCCGGGCCCGCCGGTCAAGAACGTCCATCTTGGCGCCGTTGTAGCGTGGCTTCAACTCCGGACGTCTGTTTCGGGCCGTCGGATCACCGTGCTGACATCTCTGTTCAAGAGGTCCGTGTTGGCGCAGCACGAGAGGATCTACGGTGAACCGGCGGCGGTGCTCCACGGTCATGGCCATTCCCAGCGCGGCTATGAACTGGCTCGGTACCTCGCTCTGCCCGATGCCGGCTTCACGCACTCCCGTGGTCGTATCCACGGCCTCGCCCTTTGGCTCCCGGCGGAGTCCGATCCCGAGACGGTGCGGCGCGCGCAGACCGCGGCCCGCTCGATACGTCGACTCCGGGGTGGCGGTCTGGATGTGGAGGTCCACCCGTGGGCTGGAGAGAAGCGCCCGGTGGCGGCGAACCCTGGACGATGGACGCGGGATCGCTTTGTCCGTTGGGCGACGGCATTCCCCGCCATTCACGAACGCCATGGTCCGCTCACGCTCTCGGAAGTCTCCCGTTGGTGTGCGCACGCCGGACTCCCGGAGCCGTTGGCGTTCCGTGCTGACCGTCACCCGCTTGTGCACGGGGGAGTGGACCTCGTGCCCGCCGAAGTGCACCGCCCGAACCGTCCGGGCCGGCCCTACTCGCACATCGAACTCGTTTTCGGAGAGCCGATCAGGGGTCCGGTCGTCATCGGTGCCGGCCGCCAACGCGGGTTCGGGCTCTGCGTCCCCGTGGCCGACGAGGCCGAGACTCGCCGGCAGGAGTCGCGAGATGAGTGAGGTCGTAGATCGCGAACATCTCCCGCCGATGCCGGAGTTCAAGGTGTTCTACGAGGCCATCAACGGGTACGAACCGTTCCCGTGGCAGTCGCGTCTCGCCGAGACCGTTGCGAGCACCGACCGTTGGCCCGAAGAAGTGGGCGTGCCGACGGGCTTGGGCAAGACCGCTTGCCTGGACGTGGCGGTCTGGTGGCTGGCCTCGCAGGCCGGCCGCCCGCCGGCCGAACGCACTGCTCCGACACGAATATGGTGGGTCGTCAATCGCCGTCTCCTCGTTGACTCGACCTGCGATCACGCGGAGGAGATCCAAGCGAAGCTCTCGCCCAGTGCGAAGGAGCCGAGCGACGTCAGGACTTCATCGATTGCCCTCGGGTCGGTGGGAGCGCGCCTCCGCTCATTGGCGGTGGATCAGAGGGCCGAGCCACTCGAAGTGATCCGCCTCCGCGGTGGCGTGGCCTGGCGGCGACCGACGGATCCGGCGCAACCGGCGATCATCCTGTCCACGATCCCGATGTACGGATCGCGGCTGCTCTTCCGTGGCTACGGCTCGTCGCGGTCGATGCGACCGGTTGACGCGGCTCTCGCGGGCACGGACAGCCTCGTCCTCGTCGACGAGGCTCACTTGGCCGGCCACCTGATGGATCTGTGCCCGGCGCTGCAAGAGTGCGCGCCGCAACAGCGCGCGGTGCTCAATTCGTCGCGTGCGGTCCCCCGGGTCGTGGCGTTGACCGCGACAGGCAGTGCCGAGAGCGAACGCTTCGAACTCGACCGAGCCGACGAGGCACATCCTGAGATCACTAGACGGCTCGACGCGGCCAAGCCGACGGAGATCCGGGAGTTTGACAAGCCCGATCAGGTGAGACCGCTGGCGGAGGCTGCAGCGTCGCTACTCGATGCGGCAGGCAGCCCGGCGACCTGCGTGGTCTTCGTGAACGCCCCCAACACGGCGCGAGCTGTGAAAGGCCGGTTGACGAAGGCGATCAAGAGCGACATCGATCCGGACGACATCGTGATTCTCACCGGCCAAACCCGCGAGCGGGAGGCGGAAGTCGCCCGGAAACGGATTCTCGACGGAATGCGAGCAGGTCGGAATGCCGCGGGCCGAATGCGCCACTTCGTCGTCGTGGCCACGCAAACCCTCGAGGTCGGTGCCGACATCGACGCCGAGTTCCTCGTGACCGAGGCGTGTGGCGTGCGCGCGCTGACGCAGCGCCTGGGCCGAGTGAACCGACTCGGATGCCATCCGAACACGCGGGCGATCTATGTGCACTGCCCCCCGCGTGCGACGCGGGGAGAGCGAATCTGGCCCGTCTACGGTACCGAGCCGGACACGGTGCTCGAGCGTCTCCGGGAAGCGGCCGATCAGGACGGTGTCGTCGATCTGGCGCCGCGTCGTGTCGCCGGTGTACTCGGTCAACCCGGCGATGATCCCGGCCGCGCACCAGAGATCCTGCCTGCACTCCTGTGGGAGTGGATCAAGACCACGACACCGCCGATCGGGGAGGCTCCCGTCGAGCCCTACTTCTCCGGGATCCGTCGGCCTGATGCTTCGGTGTCACTCATGTGGCGTGTCCACGTGCCCGAGGCGGGCAAGCGCTTGTGGCCCCGACCGGCCGAGAAAGAGTTCGTCGACGTCGGGATCGGCGGGCTCCGCCTCGCACTCGATGACGGCGAGGAACTGGTCCGGATCGGTTCGGACGGCATCACTGCTGAGGTGATCCACCCCGGTGCCCTGCGGCCCGGCGATCAGGTCGTGCTGCCGACAGATCGAGGCCTCCTCGATGCGGACGGTTGGGCACCCAACTCCGACAGGCCCGTCGCCGACATCTCGATACTCCAGCATGGTCTCCCGCTAGACGTCCAGGCTCTCCTTCGGCTCTACGAAGATCCGGCCGAGAAGGGCGACCCGTTGGATGTCGCGGCTCTCCGCCGGTGGGTCAGCGTTGCGGTCGGCGACGTCGAGGGCGACACGGAGGTCGACGAGTTCGAGAGAGGGGACGCCCTTCAGCAGCTGGTCGAGTCGCTACGCGACCATCCGCCTCCCACTCTGAACGATCATGACTATCGCGATGCCGGGATGACGGGCTGGACAGAGTTCGTCTCCCAGTTGGACCTTGGCCCGCCATCGGTGGGTGCGCGTCGCGAGGTACCGCATCTGCGCCGCCACACCGACAGCCGCCTGAGTCGAGTCGACGAGTTCGACGAGGTCTCGCTCGCTGAGACAGCAACAGATCTTGAAGGCCACGGCAGTGCGGTCGGCGTGCGAGCCGGACGACTTGCGACGAGTCTCGGCCTCGCCCCCGACGTCGCTGAGGCGGTGGAACGTGCAGGTTCATTCCATGATGTCGGGAAAGCCGATCAGCGTTTCCAGCGCTGGCTCGATCCCGACGACGAGGCCCCTCGCTCGGTCGCGAAGTCGAGGTTGCGCCGCAGCCGATGGGCCTCTGCCCGGGCGACCTCCGGATGGCCGACGGGAGGGCGACACGAGGATCTGTCGGCACGGCTGGTCCGGGAATGGCTCAGAAGGGCGAACGGTCGATTCGACGGGGAGTTGGCCGATCTTCTCGTTCACCTGGTCATCAGCCATCACGGGAAGGGTCGCCCGCTAGTGCCACCAGTCGACGACACTCCGGCCACGGTCACCCATGAACTCGACGGGATCGAAGTTTCGTGTTCGGCGGATCTGTCCGAGATCGACTGGTCCCAGCCGTCGCGCTTCAAGCGCCTCAACGAACTGTACGGACCGTGGGGATTGGCGCTACTCGAGGCGATTGTTCGCCAAGCTGACCACGCCGTATCAGCCGGGGCGCGGATCCGGGATCTGGAGGTGCTGTAGTGGCTGAACGATTGTGTCAGGGACTGCCGGCCGACTGGCTGAATGCGTGGTTGGCCGCGGTGGGTGCGACGGTCCTGAGCGATGCCATCCGACTCCGATGGACTACCGATACGACCCCGGTGGCCGTTCTGTCCGTCGATGGTGATGATGATCCGATCGGTGCCTTGGCGGCCGCATGGCCTGGTGATCAACGACTCGCCGAGATGCCCATCGCCAGTGAGTGGCCGGCGGTCAACAGGATGGAGCGCAAGGTCACCGTCGACGTATTCGGGGAGCGGGCGCGAGCAGTCCGGTCTCATGCCGACGCTTGGACGCTCTCTTCGACGATGACGGATCTGCACGTCTACCGGGGTGGGGAGGTGGCTCACGCTCCGCTCGATCCGCCCGGACCGGGAACAATCAAGTGGTTGCATCACCGTTTGCTGAAGACGCTCGCCCATGTCGACAGTCCGGCCAATCGCATCGCCGCCACTCTGGAAGGGCGAGGACTCAGGGTCGTGGACAACGGTCTGGGTTTCGATTTGACTCGTGTGACCACCCAAGCTGACAGCTCCCGCAAGACGGTTGATCCGGTCGTCGAAGTACTCGCCTTCTTCGGACTCGCACTTCTGCCTGTCCGGGGTGACGGAATCGATCAGCGTACGGAGCGATCACGGTCGCGCAGTTCTGTACGCCAGCGAGGATGGCTGACCACGCCACATCGTTGCTTCGAGTGGCCCGTCTGGCGGCAGTTCCTCGATCTCGCGTCAATTGACGCGCTCTTTGACGTCTGGGTGAATTCTCGACGCTGGAAGCGTGGCGAGCGCACAGGCACTGAAGCGCGCACGTACGACCGCAGGGCATGGGAGCGGCTCGGAGTTCATGCTGCCTGGCGAACGGTCGGATACGAATCCCGCAGTTCCTCGGATCCGACCGTGGGTTATGGATCGGAGCGCATTTGAGCGTCGAGCCGATCGTGGCGATCTCAGCGATTGAGCACTATGTCTACTGCCCTCGCCAGTGCGCGCTGATCCATTGTGACGGGGTGTGGAGCGACAATCGGCACACCGTCCGCGGCGCGCGAGCACACCGCCGGGTCGACAGCGGTGAACACCGCAGAGAGCGCGGCCGGCTTGTTCTCCGGGCGATTCCGCTGTGGTCGGAGCGGTTGGGACTAAGCGGTCGGGCGGACGCCGTCGAGATCGAAGATGGTCGCGTGAGGCCCGTCGAGTACAAGGCCGGTGTCAGACATGGCATTGCGGCTGACCTCCAGGTCTGTGCTCAGGCGCTATGTCTTGAGGAGATGCTCAGCATCGAGATCGATGAGGGATTCGTGTGGTACGGCGGCACGAGGAGACGGGAGCGTGTTGCGTTCTCCGATGCCTTGCGTCTCGAAGTGCTCGAGGTCGTGCATGCGATCCGTACCCAACTGACGTCAGGCCGGCTACCGGAGGCGCCCAACGATCGTCGATGCAGCGAGTGTCAACTGCTGCACCACTGCCTCCCCGCGCTGACTAGCAACTCGTCCGCGGTCGACGCGTACGTGCGTACCGAGGTTCTCGAATGCGCTACCTGAACACCGTCTACGTGCGAGAGCACCGGGCGAAGGTGAGCTGCCGTCGTGGGTCCTTGCTCGTGTCAGGTCCTGACGGTCGGCAGCGGGTCCCCTTGGAGGCGATCGATGGGGTGATCCTTCTCGGCGGAGCTCAGATGACGACTGATGCCTTGGGTGCCTGTGTCGAGCGGAACGTACGAGTGGCGTCACTGAAGAGAAACGGCGCGATCCGGTTCGTCGTCGTGGGCCCGACCGGGGGCAACGTTCACCTTCGCTCCGCACTGTATGAAGCTGTGAGCGACTTGGAGCATTCGCTGGAATTATCGCGAGCGGTCGTCGCCGGAAAGCTGCAGAACAGCCGTCGGGTGATCAATCGCTGGGCTCGTGATGAGCGCAACGCATCTGCGTCCGATCGGTTGAGTGCGCGTGCAGAACAGATCGGTGCCCGAATCTCGCGGCTGCCCAGCGTTCCAACGGCAGACCACGTTCGCGGTATCGAGGGCGATGCAGCCCGGCTCTACTTCGGAGCTCTGAAGGAGGTCCTGAGCGAGAGCCATTTGGACTTCGCCGCCAGAACCCGCCGACCGCCTCGCGACCCCGTGAACGCAATGCTTGGGTATTGCTACGGCCTGCTCGTGACGGAACTGATAGGCGCCTTGGATGCTGTTGGCCTGGACCACCAGATGGGGTTCTTCCACCGTCCCAGGTCCGGGCGTCCGTCACTGGCGTTGGACCTCGCCGAGGAGTTCCGCCCCCTCGTCGACCGCTTCGTCGTCACGCTGGTACGGCGACGTCAGGTCGGGCCGGAGAGTTTCGTCCGTACTCCCGGCGGAGCGGTGTACTTGCATGATGAGAGTCGCCCCGAACTGATCAGGCGATGGGAGTCGTATAAGGAGGTAGACGTCTACCACCCGGTATTGAGGCAGTCGGTTCAGCGATGGGCACTGCCATCGATCCAAGCCACTTTGCTCGCTCGCCATCTCCGCGGAGACTTGCCGCACTACCCGCCCTTCCTCATTCCCCAGTGATGGACATTCTGGTCGCCTACGACATCGCTGATACCGACGGCCCGGGCGCGGCGCGCCTTCGACAGACTGCCGAAGTGTGCGAGAAGTACGGTGAGCGAGTGCAACTCTCGGTATTCGAGTGTCGTCTGACCCAAGAACGGTTCGCCCGTCTAGTCGGAGAACTTCAGGATGTGATCAACACCGATGTGGACAGCGTCGTGATCTACCGTTTCGTGGGACCGGTCCAGGAATCGCGAATGACGCTCGGTCGGCCGCGTGCGCGCGAACTAGGCGAACCCTGGGTGCTGTAGCGGCTGCGAAGCTGGAGTGATCCTTGACAACTGAATGCACTCGGGAATGTTCTCGTCGCTTCTCCACGCCTTTAGCGGCGGCGGCAGCGTTGCCACTGTGGCGTATTGCTCTGATAGTAGATGTGGGGCAGAGTTGCCGGCTCGGCCGAGCCGGCCTTCGTTGAGCGTGTTCGCTTGAGCCAGTGTTGCCGCAAGAGCGGAGTTGCCGGCTCGGCCGAGCCGGCCTTCGTTGAGCGGGCGGATCGACGTAGAGGACGGCGTCGCGGACGCCGGGAGTTGCCGGCTCGGCCGAGCCGGCCTTCGTTGAGCGGCCGAACCGTTCGCCGGCAGCCTCGCCGTGCTGTTGGGAGTTGCCGGCTCGGCCGAGCCGGCCTTCGTTGAGCGGCGCCAGCGTGACCGCTAACCTTCCCGGGCATGGGCGGAGTTGCCGGCTCGGCCGAGCCGGCCTTCGTTGAGCGCTCGGAGCGGCATTCACGCCAGCAGTGCTGACAGGGCGAGTTGCCGGCTCGGCCGAGCCGGCCTTCGTTGAGCGATCGCTACGCAGGCGAGCTGGGCGCTGACCCGACTGCGAGTTGCCGGCTCGGCCGAGCCGGCCTTCGTTGAGCGACTAGCAACATGCCTGAACCCGTGGCCGCCAACACCTGGAGTTGCCGGCTCGGCCGAGCCGGCCTTCGTTGAGCGTACTCGCCCACTCGGTCGAGGCGGTAACCCCGAGATGGAGTTGCCGGCTCGGCCGAGCCGGCCTTCGTTGAGCGCACGGCGACTGGCCGCAGCTCGCCGCGTCCTGGCCTCGAGTTGCCGGCTCGGCCGAGCCGGCCTTCGTTGAGCGACCCAGGCGCGGCCGTCGGCGCCGTGGAGGTCGCCGCCGAGAGTTGCCGGCTCGGCCGAGCCGGCCTTCGTTGAGCGCGCTACTCGATGCCCGACTGCCCCGACATGGTCGGGAGTTGCCGGCTCGGCCGAGCCGGCCTTCGTTGAGCGGGATTGCAGAATCCGGTGCGCTTGTCCGCCGGCAACATCGAGTTGCCGGCTCGGCCGAGCCGGCCTTCGTTGAGCGTGCCTAAACATCGCCGGCACCGACTGCTCGTGCGACCGGAGTTGCCGGCTCGGCCGAGCCGGCCTTCGTTGAGCGGGCGCCGACATCGACGACCGCGAAGCGATGGCGGCGATGAGTTGCCGGCTCGGCCGAGCCGGCCTTCGTTGAGCGACCACGAGCCGCTGGGCGATGTTGCCGGCGGACAAGAGTTGCCGGCTCGGCCGAGCCGGCCTTCGTTGAGCGTCGAGCGGGAGCACCTCGGCGCGCATCTCGATGTCGCGAGTTGCCGGCTCGGCCGAGCCGGCCTTCGTTGAGCGTACCCGGCGACGTTCGTGCACGGCGACGCGCTGCGGCCGAGTTGCCGGCTCGGCCGAGCCGGCCTTCGTTGAGCGTAGTGGCTGCTGCTGCCCATGCTGGTCGTCACGGTGAGAGTTGCCGGCTCGGCCGAGCCGGCCTTCGTTGAGCGTTCTGGACGCCGTCGGCGTTGAAGGGCGTGCTGCCGGCGAGTTGCCGGCTCGGCCGAGCCGGCCTTCGTTGAGCGCTCCCCCAACAGCGGACGGTGGAGATCACCGCCGGGCGGAGTTGCCGGCTCGGCCGAGCCGGCCTTCGTTGAGCGGTGCGGCCGACGGCGACGGGTGTGCGGATGTCCGGGCGAGTTGCCGGCTCGGCCGAGCCGGCCTTCGTTGAGCGGCGATCCCGCCCGCCGCCCGCCCGTGGCCGTCGCCGGCGAGTTGCCGGCTCGGCCGAGCCGGCCTTCGTTGAGCGGCGTTCGTCGACGTCCCCGCGGAGGCCCGCGAGTGGGGAGTTGCCGGCTCGGCCGAGCCGGCCTTCGTTGAGCGTACCTCATCGGCGACCGCCAGGCGATGTCGATGGCGGAGTTGCCGGCTCGGCCGAGCCGGCCTTCGTTGAGCGTTGGCCCAGGCGACGGCCTGGGAGCGGCTCTCCGCCGAGAGTTGCCGGCTCGGCCGAGCCGGCCTTCGTTGAGCGCTGCGGGACACGACCCACGCCGGCGGCCAGATCTACGGAGTTGCCGGCTCGGCCGAGCCGGCCTTCGTTGAGCGAGCGCCGACCGCGACACCAACACGACGGAGAACGCGTGAGTTGCCGGCTCGGCCGAGCCGGCCTTCGTTGAGCGCGCTTCGGCGAGCGCGTCTGCCGCGGCGTCACGATCAAGAGTTGCCGGCTCGGCCGAGCCGGCCTTCGTTGAGCGGCAGCTGAGCATCCGCACATTACCATCTGCGACGCCAGGAGTTGCCGGCTCGGCCGAGCCGGCCTTCGTTGAGCGGAGTGGATGCCGCCGCTCTACGTGGTCCGCCGCCTCACGAGTTGCCGGCTCGGCCGAGCCGGCCTTCGTTGAGCGTGCCAGTGCTGCGGAGTTTGGTCAGCCCATCCACACGAGTTGCCGGCTCGGCCGAGCCGGCCTTCGTTGAGCGATGCCGACAGACGCCGGCGCCGACCCTTACGCGGAGAGTTGCCGGCTCGGCCGAGCCGGCCTTCGTTGAGCGCCGGCTGTCGCCGCGGCGATCCGCTCGACACCCACGGGAGTTGCCGGCTCGGCCGAGCCGGCCTTCGTTGAGCGCGCCGGGCGGCGTCGTGGAACGCCGCCAGCGACGATCGAGTTGCCGGCTCGGCCGAGCCGGCCTTCGTTGAGCGACACCGGATGATCCGGCGAGCCTCACTCGCATCGTCGAGAGTTGCCGGCTCGGCCGAGCCGGCCTTCGTTGAGCGCCGGATGTCGCCGCGGCGATCCGCTCGACACCCACGGGAGTTGCCGGCTCGGCCGAGCCGGCCTTCGTTGAGCGTTGGACGCTGCGGTACCGCTTCGGCCCGACGCCTGCGGAGTTGCCGGCTCGGCCGAGCCGGCCTTCGTTGAGCGATCCAGTCCACGAGCAGCATGTCGCCGGCGGTGCCGGAGTTGCCGGCTCGGCCGAGCCGGCCTTCGTTGAGCGTCCTGGAGCCACATCGAGCTCGATCCCGCCGAGATGAGTTGCCGGCTCGGCCGAGCCGGCCTTCGTTGAGCGTTCCGTACTTGCATTGTGTCCGTTTCTGTGTCTGTGTGAGTTGCCGGCTCGGCCGAGCCGGCCTTCGTTGAGCGTGTCGCTGCATCCGCTCCGTTCCGCTCCGCGTAGTTCTGAGTTGCCGGCTCGGCCGAGCCGGCCTTCGTTGAGCGCGGCTGACGGTGTCGATGGTGATTCGGCGCAGGTCGGGAGTTGCCGGCTCGGCCGAGCCGGCCTTCGTTGAGCGGGTGGCGGCTATGACTGAACAACTGCTGCCGAATCCGAGTTGCCGGCTCGGCCGAGCCGGCCTTCGTTGAGCGTCCCAGTGCTCACCGACGACGTTCGCCCGGTAGAACACGAGTTGCCGGCTCGGCCGAGCCGGCCTTCGTTGAGCGATCGCCGGCGTCGACGAGGCCGAAGCGCGGGTCCTCGACGAGTTGCCGGCTCGGCCGAGCCGGCCTTCGTTGAGCGGTCCTTGGACTCTCTGCTACTTGGTGGCGGCTTTCAAGAGTTGCCGGCTCGGCCGAGCCGGCCTTCGTTGAGCGTGGTTGATCGCCCGGCGGCACGCCTCGCACGCCACCTCGCGAGTTGCCGGCTCGGCCGAGCCGGCCTTCGTTGAGCGGGCGACGGCACCCGCTGCATCGGCGGCGACCTCCACGGCGAGTTGCCGGCTCGGCCGAGCCGGCCTTCGTTGAGCGGAGTGAATCGCGCGCGGCGACGGCGGGCCCGTGTGGCACGAGTTGCCGGCTCGGCCGAGCCGGCCTTCGTTGAGCGCGCCGCGGGTCGACGGTGAGCGCGGCGCAGGTCGCCGAGTTGCCGGCTCGGCCGAGCCGGCCTTCGTTGAGCGAAGTATCCCGGCAAACCCAAGGGGTACCCATCTGTAACGAGTTGCCGGCTCGGCCGAGCCGGCCTTCGTTGAGCGCCGAGGGCGCCCCTGACGCTTGAGGACCCCCCGCAGGGGAGTTGCCGGCTCGGCCGAGCCGGCCTTCGTTGAGCGTCATTGACTACGCGGGTAACTCGCTTCGTCATGGGGAGTTGCCGGCTCGGCCGAGCCGGCCTTCGTTGAGCGCTGTGCCATCCATCAAGAACCTTGCCCTGATACATGACGAGTTGCCGGCTCGGCCGAGCCGGCCTTCGTTGAGCGAGCGCGAACGTGCTTACCTTTGGTGACTGCTTCAGCTGAGTTGCCGGCTCGGCCGAGCCGGCCTTCGTTGAGCGACCTCGCGGTGACACCCCCACACCATGTCGTCGGTCGAGTTGCCGGCTCGGCCGAGCCGGCCTTCGTTGAGCGTTATAGCCCCGAGCCGCCTCCTCGCGGGGCTTCTGCTGGAGTTGCCGGCTCGGCCGAGCCGGCCTTCGTTGAGCGCTGGTCGACGCGCTCGGTACCAGCGAAGCCGCCCAAGAGTTGCCGGCTCGGCCGAGCCGGCCTTCGTTGAGCGCCTGTTGCACGACTCCACTGCTTCACCGTGAAATCGTCGAGTTGCCGGCTCGGCCGAGCCGGCCTTCGTTGAGCGTTTGAATGCACCGAATGTCACGTGCACCGCCGGTGGAGAGTTGCCGGCTCGGCCGAGCCGGCCTTCGTTGAGCGATCCCCACATGGCTCGACTTCGCCGACCTCGACGACTGGAGTTGCCGGCTCGGCCGAGCCGGCCTTCGTTGAGCGATCGCCAATTTCACGACGAACCTGCCGGTGAGTTTCCGGAGTTGCCGGCTCGGCCGAGCCGGCCTTCGTTGAGCGATGCGCGCCGCCTGCTCCCGCGACACGGCGAACAGGTCGAGTTGCCGGCTCGGCCGAGCCGGCCTTCGTTGAGCGCACGGCCCGCCCCGCATGCCGTCGCCCACCAAGCGCGAGTTGCCGGCTCGGCCGAGCCGGCCTTCGTTGAGCGGACTGGACCGGCCCCGGCGGCGTCACCGCGTACCCGGTGAGTTGCCGGCTCGGCCGAGCCGGCCTTCGTTGAGCGGCCAGCGCCACCGGCCGAATCCCGTGGGGACCCGCCGGAGTTGCCGGCTCGGCCGAGCCGGCCTTCGTTGAGCGTTCTCGACTTCTCCGGGGGCCCACAACTTCACTGTCGGGAGTTGCCGGCTCGGCCGAGCCGGCCTTCGTTGAGCGGACAGCGACGGCAACGTGCTTGGTGAGGGCTACTGGCGAGTTGCCGGCTCGGCCGAGCCGGCCTTCGTTGAGCGCACGTCACGGGCCACGGCTCGGTGCGCCTCGTCGGGGGAGTTGCCGGCTCGGCCGAGCCGGCCTTCGTTGAGCGCACTCCGCCCGCTCCTTCGCCGTCTCCACGATGAGGAGCGAGTTGCCGGCTCGGCCGAGCCGGCCTTCGTTGAGCGACGTATCGGGTGTCGGGGCGGATCTTCGGGTCGCCGGAGTTGCCGGCTCGGCCGAGCCGGCCTTCGTTGAGCGGGTGACATGGGGTGATGCGATCACTCTTGATCCGACGAGTTGCCGGCTCGGCCGAGCCGGCCTTCGTTGAGCGACAGGCATCACCGTCGGCACCGCCGGCCGGTGGCGCACGAGTTGCCGGCTCGGCCGAGCCGGCCTTCGTTGAGCGCAGTACGACCCGCGGGGGTTCCGCGAGTTCGAGCGGAGTTGCCGGCTCGGCCGAGCCGGCCTTCGTTGAGCGAAATGGCTGATGACGGGCGCCTGTTCGCGTTACCGCCGGAGTTGCCGGCTCGGCCGAGCCGGCCTTCGTTGAGCGCCCAGGGGCTGGTGTTGCAACTGTGCCTTGGCTGCGGGAGTTGCCGGCTCGGCCGAGCCGGCCTTCGTTGAGCGTTCGTCGCCGCGCCGTCGGTCTCGGCGATCTCGATGGTGAGTTGCCGGCTCGGCCGAGCCGGCCTTCGTTGAGCGATTCTGGCGCGTGATGGTTACAGATGCCAAGTACTCATGAGTTGCCGGCTCGGCCGAGCCGGCCTTCGTTGAGCGGGCGTGTGCAACATCTCCGTCGCGCATCGCCTGGCGGGAGTTGCCGGTTCAGTCGGACCGGCCTTCGTTGAGCGCTGGACTGGGTGAGTGTGCTCTGAGCTGATAGCTCGGCTGTTGCCCGAGGGCGATTGTCCGAACTCCGTGGAGGCTCGGACAAGCAGTTGCCTCGCTGGCCCCCATTGGGTATGGACCACCGGAATTGCGATTCGTGCGGTTCTTGTCGCTGCCGCGCCCAACGACAAGAATTGCAGGGCATTCAGGTTGCCGCGATCGCCCGATCCGGCCTTCGTTGAGCGAGGATGCCTGGCAAGTGGACATGCCAGACTGATATGTGTTGCCGGGGCGGCCGCCCCGGCCTTCGTTGAGCGGGCGCTGAGTCGTCCGCCGGCTCCGGGGGCCTCACGACCGGCTGTGGCCTTGATCGGTTGCTCGCCACGACGTGCCTGATGTCGAGGTGGAACTACTCGGCGCGCTGCCAGATTCCCAGTGTCCCGACGACGTCAACCCTCGATGTCTGCCCGCGGTTCGGCAAGCGGGATCAGCCGCGTCCGCTGCGCCCAGGCGATGATCCGGCGGTCCGTGGTGGCGAGTCGCATCCCCGCCAGCATCGCCGTGGCGACGATCAGTTGGTCAGCGGGGTCGTTGTGGAATCCGGTGCTCATCAGCAGGACCGACTCTACGGCAACGTCGCCGCTGACCGGGATCTCCCGGAGGCCCGATTGCAGCCTCTCGCGGCGCCAAACGGCGGGATGGCATCCCAAGTCGATCCGCCCATGATGATGCAGGCGAGTGGTTTCCACGAACGTCACCGTGGAAACCGCGACGCCGCCTTCCGCGAGAGCGGATTCCACCTCCTCCTTGAATGGTGCGCCGATCTCTCCGGCGTCGGCGGTGAGCCGTAAGAGGACGTTCGTGTCCAGCAGGATGCTCACGGGGCGGAGGCGTCGATCAGCGGTCGGGTCTGTCGATGGTCCCGTGATCGGCGAGCATGTCCCAGTCGTCTGCCGGAATGGCCGGCTCGCTGTCGATGTCGGCGAGGATGCGCAGTTGGCCCACGCAGGATCCCACCAGCTTGGGCCGCTCCGGTCGGAACGGGCTAACTCGTACGACCGGCCGCCGGTGCTTAGTCACGATGATCTCCCTGCCGGTCTGCTGGACCTCGTCCATGAGGCGCAAGCACGTTGTTTTGAACTCCCCGGCGGGTACGGTGCGCGCTACTGAGGTCGTGGTCGAATCGATCATGCCTCAAGTATAGTCGTACGTTTCTGACCATAAATTGGCACTCGGTCGCCCCCCGCCGCGCGCGCCCGGCCCGGCGCCGGCTACTCGGTGGCGACGAGGGTCTCGGTGCGTCCCTTCACCTGGCCGAGGCTCTCGGCGAGGTTGATCACGGTGGCGGTGAGTTGATCGATTCGTGTGTCGGTCCGTTCGGCCGAGGACCGGATCTCCTTGCGGAGTTCGGCGAAGCCGGTGTTCATGTCCTCGCGGAGCTTGGCCGTTTCCCGGCGGAGTTCGGCGAAGCCGGCGTTCATCTCTTCGCGTAGTGCGTCGGTCCGCATGTCGGTGCGGGCGAAGCCGGCGTTCATCTCCTGGCGGAGGTCCCGGATGTCGTTGCGGCGCGAGCGGTCGAGGTAGAGCGTGACGGTCAGGATCAGGGCGAGAACACCGAGGATTGCGGGTTCCATGTGGGGCCTTTCGGATCGGAGCCGGTGAGCCGGCAGCGGATCGCTGCGAGCGGCCCGTACGGGCAACACCGGCCGGTGACCGAAGTCCAACTAGCCAATCGAACGTTCAACTGTTCATGGTACCCGAAATACTTTCGCGTCGTCAACGGACGGCCGTGCACCGAGGGCGCAGCGACAGCCCGGTCAGTACAGTGATTTCCCGCCGCCGGTCCGGGGGATGCGGCCCGGCGGTCGGCCGCCGCCGATCAAGGGAAGGGAAACGGAATGGGTGCCTGGACTTTCGAGGGGATCAAGCTGCCGGGTTACGAGGGGCGGGTGGCCGTGGTGACCGGCGCGGCGCGCAACATCGGCCGGGCCATCGCCGAGGCCATGCGGGAGCAGGGCGCCCGGGTGGCGTTGCTGGACATGGACTGGGCGGGAGAGGACCTGCCGGACGACCCGGGGATGCTGGCGCTCGAGTGCGACGTGGCCGACGAGGCCGCGGTGGATGCGGCGATCAGCCAGGTGGAGGCCACGTTCGGGGCGCCGTCGATCCTCGTCAACAACGCCGGGATCCTCGGTCCCGCCGGGGTGCCCAACACCAGCCTGGAGGAATGGCAGCGGGTCTTCGACGTGAACTCCACCGGGGCGTTCCTCTGCATCCGCCGGGTTCTGCCGGCGATGCGGGAGGCCCGCTACGGGCGCATCATCAACGTCGGGTCCAACTCCGGGAAGATGGGCAGCCTCTCGGGAGTCACGGCCTACGCCGCCTCCAAGGGCGCCGTGCACACCCTGGCGAAGGCGGTGGCGCCCGAGGTCGCCAGGGAGGGCATCACGGTGAACGCCCTGGCGCCGTCGATGGTCCACAGCCGCATGACCGAGCGGCCCAACATGGACCAGTACGCCGCGCTGGTGCTGGTCGGGCGGATGGGGACCCCCAGCGACGTGGCCTACGCCGCCCTGTTCCTGGGCAGTTCCGCCGCCTCGTTCATCACGGCCGAGGTGATGGACGTGAACGGCGGCTACTACATCGACTGAGTGAGCGCCGCGGCACCGGCGGGTGTGGCGTTCAAGCGACGGGAAAATCCCAGGTTGAACCGGGCGGGTGTCAACCGATCCGGGGGGATAACCGTCTGTATGGGCATGAGGAAGGAAATCCGAGAGCGGACCTCTCGAACGGCGGTGACTCAGCACGCGCCGCACTGCACCTGCAGCCCGATCCGTTGGGCCGCGCCGGTCCTGCACGATGTCGATCCGCTGGACCTGTCGTGCCCGGCACTGGCGTCAGTGCCCCGGCCGCGCCAGAGCCGCCAGGTCTCGACCTGGGACTGGAGCCGGTCCGGCAGCCGCCGGCAGCGCCCCAAGGCCGCCTGAGGTCAACTCGTAGAACCACGCGGTCTCCCCTCGGGGCGGCCGGACAACCGAACCCGTAACCAATCTCCCCTCCCAGCCCCCGGCCCCGGATTCCTCCTCCGGGGCCGGTTCATTTTTCCGTGCCGCCTCGGTGGTGTGTGGCCGTCCGTCGGCCCGCGCGAGACTTGGCGCCGCAGCGACTCACGGAGGACCGTCATGACCGACGCGCGGCAACTGGCCACCGAGGCGGCCGCAACGATCGCCGACCGTCTGGGTAGCGGGTTCGACGCCATGATCGTGCTGGGCACCGGCTGGGACGACGCCGTCGCCGAACTGGGCGAGCTGGAAGCCCAGATCTCCACCACCGAGCTGGCGGGCTTCCCGGCGTCCCGCGTGGAGGGCCACGGTGGCACCGTCGGAGCCGTGACGGCCGGCGACCGGCGACTGCTGGTGTACCGCGGCCGCGTGCACCTCTACGAGGGGAACACCGCCGCCGCCGTGACCCACGGTGTGCGCACCGCGGCCGCCGCCGGCTGCGGGGTGGCTGTGCTGACCAACGCCGCCGGGGGTTTGCAGCCCCACTTCCGGGTGGGTGCTCCGGTGCTGATCTCCGACCACATCAACCTCACCGGGGCGTCGCCGGTGGAGGGAACCGAGTGGGGGACCGATCGTTTCGTGAACCTCGTGGACGCCTACTCACCCCGCCTGCGGGCGCTCGCCGCCGAGGCCGCCCCCGGCACCCCCGAGGGGGTCTACGCCGGACTGCGAGGTCCGCACTTCGAGACCCCGGCCGAGATCAGCATGCTGCGCAGCATGGGAGCCGATCTGGTCGGCATGTCCACCGTGCTGGAGGCCATTGCGGCCCGCCACTGCGGCATGGAGATCCTCGGCGTGTCGCTGGTCACGAACCTGGCCGCCGGGATGACCGACGAGGGCCCCAGCCACCAGGAAGTGCTCGACGCCGGGGCGGCCTCGGGCGTGGCGGTGGGTCGGCTGCTGCGCGGCGTGATCGACCGCCTGTGAGGTGGTGACCCGACAGGTGCGGGCGGCTGCCGGCGCCTGGCTGGCAGCCGACCCCGACCCGCACACCCGCGCCGAGTTGGAGAGCCTGCTGGCAGCAGCCGCCGACGACGCGGTGACCTTCGGAGAGTTGCAGCGGCGCTTCGAGGAGCGGCTCCGGTTCGGCACCGCCGGCCTGCGGGCCCCGCTGGGTGCCGGCCCGGCACGGATGAACCGCGTCGTGGTCCGCCAGGCCACCGCCGCGGTGATGGCCACGCTGCCGGCGAGGGCGCGGGTGGTCATCGGCCACGACGCCCGGCGGAACTCCGACGTGTTCGCGGCCGACGCGGCCGCGTTCGTGGCGGCGGCCGGAGGGGAGGCGCTGCTGGCCGGCCGCGTCCCGACCCCGGTGGTCGCGCACGCCGTGGTCGACCTCGGGGCGGACGCGGGCATCGTCATCACCGCCAGCCACAACCCGCCGGAGGACAACGGGTACAAGCTCTACGACGCCGGAGGCGCGCAGATCGTGCCGCCCGCCGACGCCGCCGTGGAGGCGCACATGGCGGCCGCCCCGCTGCCGCACCGCGACACGCCCGCACCGTCGGGTGGCGGGGCGATCACCGACGTGGGCGCCGAGGCGATCGAACGGTATCTGGCAACCCTCGCCGGGCGCCTGGCGAGGTCATCGCAGCCCGGCGCGCCGCTGCGGGTGGTGTACACGCCGCTGCACGGGGTGGGGGCGCGGCTGCTGGGGGCGCTGTTCGAGCGACTGGGCCTGCCGACGCCGCTGATCGTCGGCACCCAGGCCGAACCCGATGGCGCGTTCCCCACGCTGGCGTTCCCGAACCCCGAGGAGCCGGGCGCGCTGGACGCCGCCTACGAACTGGCCGACCGCACCGGGGCCGACCTGGTGATCGCCAACGACCCCGACGCCGACCGCTTGGCCGTGGCCGTGCCCTCCGGCGACGGCTGGTGGCGATTGACCGGCGACGAGTTGGGCGCGCTGCTGGGGGACTGCCTGCTGCGCCGCCGCGCCGCAGCAGCTGAACGGGAGCCCGTGGCGGTGGCCAGGACCGTGGTCTCGTCGCGGCTGCTGCGGGCGATCGCGGCCGAGGCCGATGTCGCCTGCGTCGAGACGCTCACCGGCTTCAAGTGGATTGCCCGCGCCGCCGACGGGCGACCGGAGCGGTTGCTGTTCGGCTATGAGGAGGCGTTGGGCTATGCGGTCTGCGACTCGGTTCGCGACAAGGACGGCATCGGCGCCGCGGCGGTGGCGGTGCAACTGGCCGGCGAACTGCAGGCAGCGGGCTCCTCGCTGCTCGGGCGCCTCGACGACCTGCACCGCCGTCACGGCGTGCACGCCACCGGCCAGGTCACGCTGAGGATCCCGCCCGCCGAGGCCGCCGCGGCCACCGGCCGTCTCCGCGCCCGCCCGCCGGGGGAGCTTGCCGGACTCCCCGTCGCAGAGGTGGTGGACTACTCCGAGCCGGCGGGACCGCTCCCGCCCACCGACATGCTGGCCTTCGGGTTGGCAGGCGGCGACCGGGTGATCGTCCGCCCCAGCGGCACCGAACCCAAGCTCAAGGTCTACATCGAGACGGTCCAGGGAGTATCGGGCGGTGACCTCGCCGCGGCCCGCCGTCAGGCACAGGACCGGCTCGGCCGGATCGCCGAGGCGGTGCGCCCGCTCATGACCGCCTGATCGTCACCCCTGCGAGTCGTCGGCGGCCGGCTCCTCGAGGGAGTCGACCGCTTCCTCCCAGCGGGCGAGCAGGGTCGCGGCCCGCTCGACGGCCGCAGCGTGGGCCGCCGCCACGGGTCGCACGTCCTCGTGGCGGCTGTAGAGCTCGGGGTCGGCGAGCCGGTCCTGCAGGGCGGCGACCTCTGCGTGGGCCGCCGCGCACTCCCGCTCCAGCTTGGTGATCCGCCGCAGCAGATCGCCCGCCTCCTCCCGCCGGCGGGCGGCGGCCCTGCGCCGCTCGCTGCGGGCGTTGCCCCCGGGACGCGGCGCGCCGGCGGTCCTCGGGGCCGGCGGGGCGACGAGTACGGACTCGTCGACGCCGAGGTGCCACGTTGCCCGCCCGTTGCGGACCTCGATGAGGGCGTCGGCCGTCGAGCGGATCAGATGCCGGTCGTGGGTGACCAGCAGCACCGTGCCGGGGTAGGCCACCAGGGCGTCCTCCAGCACGTCGCAACTCGGCAGGTCGAGATGGTTGGTGGGCTCGTCGAGCACGAGCAGGTTCACCGGCTCGATCATCGTGCGGGCCAGCGCCAAGCGGGTGCGCTCCCCGCCGGACAGTTCGGCCACCCGCCGGTCGGCCGCGTCGCCACCGAACCCGAAGGCGCCGAGGATGGTTCGCGCGTTGCGCTTGCCGAAGTCGATGCCCGCCGACAGCACCTCGATGGCCCGCAGGTTCTCGTCGAGTTCGTCGGCCTGATGCTGCTCGAACATCGCCACCTTGACGTTGCTGCCGATCCGGGCGCTCCCCTCGGCGGGGGTCAACTCGCCGAGGATCAGGCGCAGCAGCGTGGTCTTGCCGGCGCCGTTGGGGCCGACGAGGGCGACGGTCTGGCCCCGCTCCACGGCCAGGGTCACATCGGAGATGACCGGTTCGGTGCCGTCGTCGTAGCCGGCGGTGGCGCCGCTGATCTCGACCACCACCCGGGGAGACCGGGGCGGGGTGGCGAAGGCGAAGCGGGCGACGAGCTCACGGCGGCTGGGCGCTTCGATTCGCTCCAGTTTCTCCAGGGTCTTCACCCGGCTCTGCACCTGCCGGGCCTTGGTGGCCTTGTACCGGAAGCGCTCGATGAAGCGCTCCACCCTGGCCACCTCGCGGGCCTGGTGGGCCGCGGCCGCCTCGATGCCGGCGAGACGCTCCTCGCGGGCGACGACGAACTCGGCGAACCCGCCGACATAGCTGAGCGTCGTGCCCTCGGTGAGTTCGATCACCCGGTTGGCCACGGCGTCTATGAAGTCGCGGTCGTGGCTCACGAACAGCAGCGCGCCGGGCCAGGTCACCAGACGTTGCTCCAGCCACGCCGTCGAGTCCACGTCGAGGTGGTTGGTGGGCTCGTCGAGGATGAGGATTTCGGGCCGGGCGATCAGCAGCCGGGCGAGGGCGACCCGCATCCGCCAACCCCCCGAGAGTTGCCGCACCGGACGCCCGGCATCGGCGGGAGCGAAACCGAGCCCGGCCAGCACCTTGCCGACCTCGGACTCGAGGGCGTATCCCCCGAGTTGTTCGAAGGCGGCCTGCGTCTCGCCGTAGCGGACCAGGACGTCCGCGTCACCCTCCGCGGACGTAGCGAGCCGGTGCTCGAGTTCGGCGAGTTGCTCTGCGAGGCGGGCGACCGGCCCGGCGCCGGCCAACACCTGCTCGCGGACGGATCCCTCTTCCGACGCGCCGAGGTCTTGCGGCAGGTAGCCGATCTCGGTGTCGCGGGACCGCGTGACGGTGCCCTCGTCGGCCTCGACGAGGCCGACGAGGATCTCCAGGAGAGTCGTCTTGCCCGTGCCGTTGCCGCCGACCAGCGCCAGCCTCTGCCCGGCGGCGAGTTGCACCGAGACATCGGCGAACAGCCGGCGGATGCCGTAGGACTTGGCCAGTCCCGAAGCGGTGAGCACTATTGCAGGCTAGGGATGGCTCCGCGTCTCAGACGTTCTTGCCGAGGGTGCTGGCAGGGCTGGGGGTTGCGCCCTGCAGGGCGCGGCGGCGGGCGAAGAGCTCCTCGGCCGCCGCCTGGGCGCGCTCGGCGACGGCGGCCACGTCCACCGAGACCACCTCGCCGCCGGAAACCAGACGGCGCCCCTGCACCCACACGTCGCTCACGTCCTGCGCCGAGGCGGTGAACACCAGGTGCGCCGGGGCGTTGAAGTCCTCTCCGCCCAGGAGCGGCACGAAGTGCAGGCTGCGCAGGTCCACCAGCACGATGTCGGCGTCCTTGCCCTCCTCCAGCGTGCCCGTCACGTCGCCGAGACCCAGGGCCTCCGCTCCCGAGCGGGTGGCCATGTCCAGGATGTCCCAGGGGTCGCCCACGGTGGGGTCGAGCGTGGACACCTTCGCCAGCAGCGAGGCGAACTTCATCTCCTCGAGCATGTCGAGGTTGTTGTTCTCCTTCTCGCCGTCGCTGCCCAGCGCCACCGTGACGCCCTGGTCGCGGTAGAACCCCACCCGGGCCGGCCCCGAGGAGAGCTTCATGTTGGAGCACGGGCAGTGCGTGACCGCCGTGCCGGTCTCGGCCAGGATCCGCACCTCCCGGTCGTCGAGCCACACGCCGTGGGCGATGACCGTGGAGGGGCCGAGAATGCCCCGCTGGTAGAACTCCTCGATGGGGCGCCGGCCGAACTGCCGCAGGCACTCCTGCACCTCCCAGATGGACTCCGAGGAGTGCGTGTGAATGCCGGTTCCGAACTCTTCGGCCAGGGCGGCGGCGCCGCGGAACATCTCGGGGGAGCAGTAGAAGATGTGTTCCAGGCCCACCCAGGTGCGCACCCGCCCGCCGGCGGCGACCAGATGCGTCTCCAGCAGGCGGCGGTTGGTCTCCAGCGTCTCGAAGTAGTCGTAGAGGTCGGCGGTGTAGGGCGCCAGGGTGGCGCGGATGCCGATCGCCTCGGCCGCCCGCGCCGAGCCCTCCATGTGCCGCCACATGTCCAGCACCGAGGTGGTGCCACCGCGCAGGCCCTCGGTGTAGGCCATCCAGGAGGCCGCCTCGGCGATCTCCGGGGTGAGCGCGCGGTGGGCCGGGTCGATGTGGTTCTCCAGCCATTCCCACAGCGCCAGCGACTCGGCGGTGCCCCGCAGCAGGCCCGAGTGCAGGTGGCAGTTGTGGATCCCGGGGATGACGGCGTGACGGTCGGCGTCGATGACCGGCAGCTGCGCCGCCGCCGGGTGGCGATCCACCTCCTCGACGCCGCCCACGGCGGCGATGGAACCGTCGAGGACGAGGACGGACCCCGGATCGTGGTAGACCTTCCGGCCCTCCATCGGCAGCACGATGCCCCCGCGGATCAGAAATGAGCGGTCGGTCTCAGCCGAGGTGGCCATGCGTTGCTCCTTGCTGCGGTCGGCGGCGGCCTAGCGGTCGGGCACGTAGTTGAATCCCAGCGACTTGGGCATGCGCGCCCGGCGGGCGCCGATGATCAGGATGACCAGCGCCACGAAGAACGGGATCATCTGCAGCGCCTCGGTCGGCACGCTGTCCGACACGATGTTGCGGAGGTTGGCGCCGAGGGCGTCGGCCAGCCCGAAGGCGAACGAGCCGACCGCCACGCCCCAGGCCGACCAGCGCACCATGATGATCACGATCAGGGCGATGAATCCCCGCCCGGCGGTGATGGCGGGCTCGAAGACCCCCACCAGGGCGGTGGTGATGGCGGCGCCGCCGAGGCCGCCGAGCAGGCCGGAGAGCAGCGTGGCCAGCGACCGCACCCTGATGACGTCGACGCCCCGGGCGAAGGCCGCGTCGGGGTCCTCGCCCACGGCGCGCACCTCGATCCCGAAGACGGTGCGCTGCGCCACCCACCACACGATCGGCACCAGGCCGAGCGCCAGCCACGTCATCCAGCTGTTGGACAGGAAGGCCTCGCCCAGGAACGGGATGTCGGAGAGTCCGGGGATGTGGATCTCGCCGAGGATGTTCACCTGGCGGCGCTCGGCGCCGAGGGGCGTCGTCAGGCGGAAGATGTAGCCGGTGAGCCCGACGCCGAGGATCGTGAGCCCGAACCCCACCACGACCTGGTTGGCGTTCAGGCGCACGCAGAGCCACACCATCAGCAGCGCCAGCACTGCTCCCGACAGTGCGCCGGCGAACAGGCCCAGGGCGATTCCCGACTCCACGGTCACGTACAGCGACGTGAGGGCGCCGATGATCATGTAGCCCTCCAGGCCGATGTTCAGCACGCCGGCGCGCTGGGCGATGGTCTCGCCGAGGGAGGCGAATATCAGGGGGGTCGCCAGGCGCAGGCCGCCGGAGATGGTGGCGGTCCAGAACGTCAGCTCGGCGAGCTTGCCCATCTCAAGTCTCCCCGCCGGTGCCGTCGCCGACGGCTCGCCGGTCGGCTCCGGATCTGCCCCAGCCCGCCATGGCGTTGAGCGAGTCGCTCAGCGAGCGCACCACCCGGCGGCCGATGGCGGCGATCTGCGGTGCGTAGCGCACCGCGAACCCCAGCAGGATCAGCGCCTGGATGACGTCGCTGAGCGAGGCCGGGATGCCTTCGGTGGCCTGCATGTGCAGCCCGCCGGCCTGCAGCGCCCCGACCAGCAGGGCCGCTGCCAGGATTCCCAGGGGCCGGGCACCGCCCAGCATCGCCACCACGAGGCCGAAGAAGCCGATCTCCTCGGCGATGTCGATGAACAGGCGCTGCAGCAGGCCGGCCGCCTGCAGCCACCCCGCCAGGCCCGCCAGCGCCCCCGAGATCAGGAGCGAATTCAAGATGATGCGTCGCCCGGGGATGCCGAGGCTGTGCGCCAGGCGAGGGTTCTCGCCGAACAGGTCGTAGCGGTAGCCCATCGTGGAGCGGGTCCACAGTGCGAAGAGCGCCACGATCACGACGACCGCCAGCACGCCGGCATGAAGCCTGGTGCTCGCCACGAGATCGCCGAGCACGATGCTGTCGGGCAACGGCTCGGACTTGGGGGTGATCGCCCTCGGCTCCTTCAGGGGGTTGTTGAGCAGGTAGCCCAGGAGCAGGAAGGCGAACTCGTTGAAGAGCAGCGTCGAGAGGATCTCGTTGACGTTCAGGTGGGCGCGCAGCAACGCCGGGATCAGCACCCACACCATGCCGAACAGGGCACCGGCGATGGCGGCCAGCGGGACCGCCACCCCGGCGGGGACGTCCTGGAGGACGAAACCCGCACACAGGGCCCCGAGACTCCCGGCGATCAGCTGGCCCTGCGCGCCGATGGTGATGACGCCCGCCCGCAGCGCGATGGCCGCGCCCACGCCGACCACCGCCAGCGGCGCGGCGCGGGCCAGCGTCTCGCCGATGGCGAACCAGTCGCCGAAGCTGCCGACGATTATCGCCCCGTAGGCGGTGAGCGGGTTCTCGCCGGATCCGGCCAGGATGACCGCCCCGAGCCCGAGGGCGGCGACGACCGCCAGCAGGCTGGTGCCCAGCCCGATCGTCGCCCGCTCGAACGGGGTGTCGGCGCGGAGCGCCTCGGCGCCGTTCCCCCCTCCGGTGGTGTCACCGGAGTCCATGCCGGTCGCGTCTCCCGCGGTCGTGCTCACCGGGTCACTCCGCCACGCCGGAGCCGGCCTCGGGGTGTCCCGCCTCGCCGGCGGGGTCCCATGTGAGACCGGCCATGACGGCACCGAGCCGGGCCGATGTCATCTCCTCGACGCCGAACCGGTCGGTCACCCGCCCGCCGCTCAGCACGACCACCCGCTGGGCGAGTTCGGCGACCTCGTCGAGGTCGGCGGAGATGATCACCACCGCGCCGCCCCGGCCGGCCGCCTCGAAGCAGCGGTCGCGGATCGCCCGCCCGGCGTGGGGGTCGAGTCCCTTGGTCGGTCCGGCCGCCACCAGCACGGCCGGGTTGCGCTCCATCTCCCGGGCGGCCATGAGCTTCTGCTGGTTGCCGCCGGAGAGCGAGCCGGCCCGCAGCGCCGGCTCCGGTGGACGCACGTCGAACCGCTCGGCGAGGGCTCTGGCGTGCCGCCGGACCGCGGTGCGCAGCCGCACCCCCAGACGGGCGAACTCCGAGTCGGCGACCCGTCGGGCGATGAGGTTCTCGGCCAGGGAGAAGTCCGCGGCCAATCCCGCGGTGCGATCCTCGGGAAGCAGCGCGACGCCCGCGCCGATCGCCGCCGCCGGCGAGCCCGTCACGTCGGTCTCGTCGACGCACACGGTTCCGGCGTCGGGCCGCAGCTGGCCGGTCAGCACGCCCGCCAGCTCGTCCTGGCCGTTGCCGGCCACCCCGACGACGCCCACGATCTCCCCGGCCCGCACACGCAGCGAGACGTCCCGCAGACCGGGCCCGTGCTCGGCGGCGACGTGTAGCCCGTCGGCGTCGAGGCGCACCTCGCCGGGCTCCAGGGCGGGGCGGTCCACATCCAGGAGCGAGATGTCCCCGATCATCAGCTCGGCGATGCGGCGCAGGTCCGCATCATGGACATCACGGCCCGCCGTGACCACGTGCCCCTGGCGGAGCACGGTCAGTCGGTCGGCGAGCCGGGCGAGCTCGGGCAGGCGGTGCGAGATGTAGATGATCGGCGTTCCCTCGTCACGCAACCGCAGGCACAGCGAGATGAGAGCATCGGTCTCCAGGGGCCCGAGCGCCGAGGAGGGCTCGTCGAGGATGAGCAGCCGGGCGCCCCAGGCCAGGCTTATGAGGATCTCCGCCTGCTGGCGCACCGCCAGGGGCAGGCCGTCGACCAACTCGTCCGCCGGAACCGCCAGGTCCAACTCCCCGGCCAGCCGCTCGACCTCGGCGCGGGCGGCCCGGGCGTTGAACGCACGGGGCCACGGCCGCCACCCGCTGCCGCCGAGGGCGCGCGGGCGGCCGAGTTCGATGTTCTGCGCAACGGTGAGGCCGCGGACCAGTGACAGCTGCTGGCGCACGTGCGCAACTCCCGCGGCGGAGCCGTCCGAGCGGCGCCGCGGGCTGTAGGGCTCGCCGAATAGCCGGAGCGTGCCACTGTCGGGGCGCAGCGCGCCGGCCACGATCTTGGCGAGTGTCGTCTTGCCGGCGCCGTTCTCGCCCACGAGCGCGTGGATCTCGCCGGCCCGCAGATCGAAGTCCACGGCGTCGAGGGCCTGGGTGGTGCCGAAGCGCCGGGACACCCCACGTGCCTCGAAGGCCACGTCCGGACCCGTGGTGGTGCTCATTGCGGCGGGAGCGTGGCGCGGGCCGCCGCCGCCACCTCGTCCTCGTCGACGCTCACGCAGCGGCCGTCCCGCACGACCACCTCGCCGGCGGCGATCACCAGGTCGGCGCGGTCGGACAGGCCGGTCAGGAGCAGCCCGATGGCCGGGTCGTGCACCCCCACGCGGTCGACGGTGGTGATGTCCCAGGCGGCGATGTCCCCGGCCGCCCCCGGCGTGATGGTGCCGAGCGCCGGGCGGCTCAGGCAGCGGGCCGAGCCGCGTGTGGACATGGCCAGCAACTCGCGGGCGGTCAACCAGCGCTCGGGGTCCGGGCTGTGCTGGCGGTGCGCCAATGCCGCCAACCGCATGTCGCCCATCTGGTTGCCGCCGTCATTGGAGGCCGAGCCGGTGGTGCCGAAGCCCACGCTGCAGCCCCCGTCGAGCCACCATCGCACCGGCGCCGGCCGGAAACCCATGCGCAGGTCGGGAGCGACGAGGTGCACGATCCCCACCCCGGTGGCGGCGTAGTCGGGGATCTCGCCCCGCGGGCAGTCCACCATGTGCGCCAGCCACACCTTGTCGTCGTGCCAGCCCGCCTGGCCGAGGACCTGCCACGGGGACTTGCCATAGCGGCGGCGGCAGAACTGGGTGTCCACGCCCTCGTAGAGGTGCGTGTGCAGGCCCACTCCCGGGTTCTCCGCGGCGATCTCGGCGAAGGCGGCGAACAACTCCAGGCGGTCGACGTGCGGGCCGCACGGGGCGAGGTCGATGCGGATGCGGGCCAGCGGATCGGGGTCGTGGTAGGTGTCGATCAGCTCCAGGGAATGGCGCAGCACCTCGTCGACGCTCTGGCAGGCCGTATCGGGCGCCTCCCCGCCCTCGCTGCGGGCATAGGTCATGGTGCCCCGGCCGGCGTTCAGGCGGATGCCCACCTCCTGCGCCGCTTCGATGGTGGCCTCGATGTACGGCGCCGTCACCCCGCCGGGGAAGAAGTAGTGCTGGTCGGCGATCGTCGTTATCCCGCACAGCAGGGACTCCACCATGCCGGCCCGTGCCATCGTGGCGATCGCCTCGGGTGTGAAGTGGCCGTCGCGCCACCAGTCCATGCAGATCCGTCCCAGGCCGATCAGCCAGTCGTCCAGCAGGACGCGCTCGAGTTCGGGGATGCTGCGCAGCCCCACCTGGTAGAGGTGCTGGTGGGCGTTGATGAGACCCGGCATGACGAGCAGCCGCGAGGCGTCGATGACCGTCTCGCCGTTGCGGGGCTGCAGGTCGCCGATCTCGGTGATCCGCCCGCCGGCGACGCGGACATCGGTGTCGCGCAACTCGCGGTCGTCGTCATCGAACGTCAGGAGAACGGCGATATCGCGCAGCAGCACCGCGGACACGGTCGCAAGTCTGGCAAAATCCGCGAGATCGTGGAGAGATGTGATCGGTAGGCTCGGTCTTGACGCCGCCGGCTTCCCGGCTGCTGCGGTTGCCGTCGGCGGATTCTAGGTCGATTATTGTATTGAGTAAAATTGCTCAGGATCATAATCGACTTGCTATACTGCTTGCATGACCGAGTATCGGCGTGCCCAGGTGGCGGCTCTGGTTCAACGGTTGTCCGAGCCCCCCGACCGGCTTGTCGCGATCTTCGGTCCTCGCCAGACCGGCAAGACCACGGCGGCGCGCCACGCGCTCGCGGCCGTCGGGCCACCACACCGATACGAGGCCGTCGACGCACCAGAGTCCCTCGCGGCGCCCAGCCCGACTCCTGCCGGCGTCGATCGTCTGGCGTCCCCGTCAGCACGGCGTGACACGCAATGGCTGACGTGGGTCTGGGAGGACAGCCGCCACCGCGCCTTGATGTCGCGATCCGGTTTCGTGCTTGTCCTGGACGAGATCCAGAAGATCAATGGCTGGTCGGAGACCGTTAAGGGTCTTTGGGACGCGGATCGGGCTGCGGGTTGCCCGCTGCACGTGATGATTCTCGGTTCGGCGCCGCTGCTGATGCAACGCGGACTCAGCGAGAGTCTGGCCGGACGCTTCGAATCGGTCCGGCTCACGCACTGGTCGTACCCGGAGATGTCGGAGGCCTTCGGTTTCGACCTCGCGCAATTCATCTACTTCGGCGGCTACCCCGGCGCGGCTCATTTGGTTCACGATGCGGACCGGTGGGTGGCCTATGTCCGCGGCGCGCTCATTGAGCCCAACATCGAACGTGACGTCCTGGCGATGACACGAGTCGACAAGCCGGCGCTCCTGAAGCGGCTGTTCGATCTCGGCTCGCTCTATTCCGGACAGGAACTGTCTTTCAACAAGATGCTTGGCCAGCTGCAGGATGCGGGCAACACCACCACCCTGGCGCGATACCTCGATCTCCTTTCCCATGCCGGGCTGCTGACTGGCCTTTCGAAATACACAGAGCGTCCCGTGTCGGCGAAGGCCTCGACGCCGAAACTGAACGTGCTGAACACAGCTCTCATGGCCATCTCGTCGGGATACACGTACGCGGAGGCTCGATCGGACCGGTCGTTCTGGGGTCGCATGGTGGAGAGCGCCGTCGGAGCGCATCTCGCGAACACCGCCTCGCCGCGTACGTCCGTGAAGTACTGGAGGGACGGGAACCACGAGGTGGATTTCGTTCTCCACCGGGGCCCCTTCGTTGTCGGGATCGAGGTGAAGAGCGGCGCCCGGCGAGCGAGGCTCCCGGGCCTGTCGGAATTCGATCGCCGAGTCCGCCCGACGGCCACCTTGGTCGTCGGCGAGTCGGGTGTGCCACTGCACGAGTTCCTCTCGCTTCCCGCGGAGCACTGGCTCGGAGGGACATGAGCTTCACCGTCGACCGAACCTGCACCGAACTCCGGCCCGGCAGTGACGGGCGAGTCGAACGAGGAGAGTCCGGGCTCCTGAGGACCTTCGGATCGCTGGACGCGTACGTCTTGCTCGGTGATCCCGGCGCCGGCAAGACGACGGAATTCAAACGGGAGTGTCGAGCACTCGGCGAGGCAGCCGAGTATGTCAGCGCGCGGAACTTCATCCGGCTCGACCTCGAATCTCATTCGGAGTGGCAGGACAAGACGCTGTTCATCGACGGACTCGACGAGATGCGGGCGGGCGCTGTCGATTCGCGAGTTCCGTTGGACGAGATCCGCAACCGCCTCGAGCGGCTTGGCCGTCCCAGGTTTCGAATCTCCTGCCGTGAGGCCGACTGGCTGGGCGACAACGACCGCCGGAGTCTGGAGGCCGTCTCTTGCAGCGGGGACATCACCGTCCTTCGGCTCGATCCTCTTAGCCAAGAGGCAGTCACGGAGCTACTGCGTTCGCCGGGTCTCGGAGTTGCCGCGGAGGGCTTCCCGGAGGAAGCGCGTACCCGCGGCATCGGAGCGCTCTTGGGTAATCCTCTGACGTTGCGCCTGCTCGCGGACGCGTTTCGTCACGGCGGAGGCTGGCCGGCGAGTCGACTAGAGACATTCGAGACGGCCTGTCGGCAGCTGGCGATCGAGGAGAACGAGGAGCATCGCGTGGGCTCCGTCCCCCAACCGGCGCAAACCGTCCTGGATACCGCCGGCTATCTCTGCGCGCTGCTATTGCTCTCGGGGATGAGCGGGTGCTCGCTGGCGCCTGACGTCGAGAGATCTGCGTTCGTGTCGTTGGACGCGATAGTGGGTCGACCGGAGCACCACTCCCGAAACGGCCTCAAGAACGCGCTGGCGACCCGACTGTTCGCACCGGTCGGGGATCGGGCCTTCGGTCCGGTTCATCGGCTCGTGGCAGAGTTCCTCGCGGGCCGCTACCTCGCGGACTTGATCAGGAGAGGCCTGCCGGCTCGGCGCGTCGTCGGACTCATGGTTGGGGGCAGCGACGGGCGCGTGGTCACGGTGCTCCGTGGTCTCTCCGCCTGGTTGGCCGCACATCCCGGCAAGGCACGCCGTCGACTGATCGAAACGGATCCGGTCGGCGTCGGCATCTACGGTGACATCAGCGGGTTCACGACCGACGACAAGGTGGCACTGTTGCAGTCGCTGGCCGAGTTCGCGGTGGAAGCGCCCTTGTCTGGCCACCAGTGGCGCGATGATCGACGGGGGGAGGGGCGGTACGACTCGACCTGGGCTTTCCGGTCTCTCGTCTCTGCCGATATGGCCCCTGCGATCAAGGAGCTATTGCGTACGCGGGGAGGTGGAGTGACTAGTGATCGCACCATTGAGTTCCTCTTGGATCTGTTATCGGAAGTTGATTGGTCGGAGGTTGAACCGCTTGCTGTTGTGACGCCGAATGTCGAGATGATCCTTCGTGGCGACACAACGGTGCCCAGGGTCAGGCGGCGAGCATTGGATGCCTACCTGCGCCTTGATCCCGCGGGCGACGCCAAAGCGGACACGCTCGCGTGGCTGTTGGAAGCGGTGGGCAGCGGCGAGGTGCCGGATCCGGGGACCAGCCTCCGTGGAACTCTCTTGACTCTTCTCTACCCGAACACGATCGCTCCGTCGCAGGTATGGCGCTATTTCCTGTCTCCCGATGGACCTGATGGCGTTGGTGGTTTCTCGCAGTTCTGGTCGACCACGTTGATCGAGCGATCCTCGGGCCGCGACGTGGCTGAACTGCTCGACGCTCTCCACGCGGATGCGGCGAGACTGATCCCGGAACTCGACGAGTCCCAGTTCGAGGATCTCCCGATCCAGCTACTCGAACGAGGCTTGGACGCATTCGGCGGGAGCGTTGAACTCGAGCGCCTCGACAACTGGCTCTGTACGGTCGGACGTCTACTGGTGACCTCGTTGCCGGGGGATCGTGCAGGTGGCGTCCGAGCTTGGCTTGAGGCCCGGCCCGACACCCAGACGGACTTGTACGTGAGATGGCTGATTCGGCGCAACAAGAGCCCGCGGGGCGCAGTCGACGACCATTGGCGCTGCAGCGCGTTGTTCGAGAGCAAGTTGCCGTCCGACTTCGGATTGCGGTGTCTCGATCAGGCCATCGCGATCACCGACACCGATCCTGCCGTAGCAGTTGAGTTACTGAGCGAGTCGTACCGGTCATTGCATGACCCTGCCAGGGCCGAAGGGCTGAGCCTTGAGGTTCTAGTGGAGCGGACCCGCGGACGGCAGGAACTCGCGCAGCACATCGACGAACTATCCCGACCGAAATCGGGAGTTGAGCCGGCGGATCAGGACCGGCACTCTGACTATCAGGCGGCGCTTGACGAACTCGAGGCCCGTCGAGCGCAAGCGCGCGATGAGCAGCGACAGCGCCGTGAGGAGTGGGCTGATCTCGTCCGGGCACACGAGACCGAGTTGCGGGAGAACAGGTTCGCACCACCTGGTCTCGACGCACTGGCCAAGGCCTACTTCGGCCTATTCGTCGGCATCGACCAACGGCTCGCACCTCGCAGCCGCATCGTCGAATTCATCGGCGGTGACCGCAGTCTCGTCGACATTGTTATGGCCGGTCTACGGGAAGCCGTGACGCGCGACGATGTCCCAGCGGCCGAGCGGACGGTATCCCTCCACCGGGAGTCGAAGCATGCGTGGTTGGCGTATCCGGTGCTGGCGAGCCTGCATCTGCTCAACAAGGAGGACCCTGCGCGCTTGGACGGCCTTGACGACGCGGTGAAGCGCAATGCCCTCGCCATCCACTACTGCGTGCCGCTCGGTCTCGTGCCCGCACGTTGGCACGACCGATGGCTTCGAGAGAATCCGGAACTGGTTCTCGAAGTCCTTTACGAATGTGCAGTTGTCGCCATTCGGGCGGGTGATGATGTCCCACCCGGTCTCAACGATCTGGACGGCGTCACCGGCTACGACGATCGGGTACGCGACGTGCGGTTGCGACTGCTGCGCGCCTTCCCCACTCGCGGCTCGCAGAAGCAACTCGGCGTACTTGACAGGATGCTTGCCGATGTCGCGGAGTACCCCGCTGGGTCAGCGCTCCAAGACCTCATTTCACGGAAGCTTGCCTCGAAGAGTATGACGATCGCCCAGCGGGCCCGATGGGTAGCAGTCGAGGCACTGCTGTCCCCGGGCTCTGGATTCCCACACCTGAAGGCCTGGCTGGGCGGCAGCGACAGACGGATCAGGCATCTCGCGGAGTTCTTCCGCAACATTTCGGCTCGGTTCTGGCAGATCCTGGACGCGAGGGGAGATCCGACGGCGCTCGCGGACACGATCGAGATTCTGGGTCACACGTATCACCCACTCAGTGGGAGCGGCCTCCAGACACTCGAGATGGACGCGTCCGATCGGCTTTCTTCGCTGATCGATCGCCTCGGATCGCTGGCCGGAGACGAGGCCCAGCGCGCCCTCCGGCACCTGGTCGACGACCCACAGTTGGCGGCATGGAAGGACCGGTTGACTTGGTCTCTCGAACGCCAGCGCGTCATTCATCGTGACGCCTCCTACCGGCATCCGACCCTCGAGGAGGTTCAGTCAACGCTCAGCGATCAGGCGCCGGCAAACGTTGCGGACTTGGCCGCACTCCTCGTCGAGCGACTCCATGACATTGCCGCGGACGTGCGAGGTGGCAACAGCAACCTCTGGCGCCAGTTCTGGAATGAGGATGAGTACCGCGGGCTCGCGGCTCCCAAGCACGAGAATTCCTGTCGAGATGCTCTACTCCAGGCTCTGAAGGGTTGGCTGCCATCCGAGGTCGATGCAGTGCCCGAGGGTTCCTACGCCGCAGACAAGCGAGCAGACATCCGTGTCGGCCGTGGGACATTCAACGTCCCGATTGAGATCAAGAAGAACTCCCACATCGACCTGTGGAACGCACTTCGCGGACAGCTATTGGATCGCTACACGACCGACCCGGCAACGTCTGGCTTCGGGATCTTCCTCGTGCTGTGGTTCGGAGAGGGCGAGACCAAGCGGCCCCCCGACGGTGGCCGGCCCTCTACGACCGCTGAACTTACGCAGCGACTGGAGAAAGTTCTCACGCCCGACGAAGCACGCAAGGTCTCCGTGGTTGTCATCGACGTCACGAAGCCCTGAGTTCGATCACGTCTGCCTGTCATCGGCGAAACTGCCGGCGAATGCGTAAGGATCGGTGATGACGACTCGCAGCGGTCAGCCCGCCCTCACGAGCGCTGACGTCACTCAGCAGGACGCCCGGTGTTGAATTCGCCCAGTTCCCGTCCGGCGGCGGTCGTCGTCGGCGCCAGCACGCTGGCGATCGCGTTCAACTCCGCCTACGGGTACGTGCCGGGGTTCATGGCCACGGCGCTGCGGGCCGATCTGGGGATCGACCGCTGGCACGTGGGGCTGCTCGTGAGCCTGTACTTCGGCTGCGCCGGCGTGGCGTCCCTGGCCGCCGGGCGGGTCTGCGATCGCGTCGGTGGCCGCCTCACGGTGTTCGGGGGGATGGCCTTCGTCGTGGTGGCGTCCGGGTTGGCTGCAGGCCTCGGCGGCTACGCCCCGTTGCCCGCCGCCGGCGTGCTCGCGGGGCTTGGGTACTCGCTCAACAACGTGGGAACGAACGTCGCCGTCGCCGGAGCAGTGGGCCCTCGGCGGCGGGCGGTGGCTCTGTCGACGCGGAGTTCGGGGATCCTCCTGATGAGCGCCCTGACCGCAGCGGTCGCTCCGGTGGTCGCCGACCGCTGGGACTGGCGCTGGGTGTACGGCGGGCTCGGCGTCGGCGGTGCGGCGATGGCCCTCGTGGCGCTGGGGGTCCTGCGCGACGACAGGGGCGAGCCGCACGAGTTGTTGCAGCGCCGTACCCACCGCCTGCCGAAGGGATTCGTGTGGTTCCCGATCGGGGCGTTCTGCCTGATCGCCGGGGCGCAGCCGTTGCTCTCCTGGACGGTGCCGTACGCCGAGGAGTCTCTCGGCCTCTCGGCGACGTGGGCGGGCGTTCTCGTGGGTGCGTCCTCCGCCGTGGGTGCTGTGGCCATGGTCGGCACCGGCGTCGGCGCCGACCGGCTGGGCGCGCACCGGCGGATCCGCCTGCTCGTCGTGCTGGTGGCGGGGACCGGCGTCTCGTGCCTGCTGCTCGCCGGCGGCCGGCTGCTGGGACTGCCGGTGGCGATGGTGGGCGTCCTCGGCGGGATCATCCTGCAGTTCGCCGGCATCGGCACGATGCACGCCACGGTGGTGGATCGTGCCGGCCCCGCGGTCGCCCGGGCCACCGCGGCCACCATGACCGGCTACTACCTGGGTGCGCTCGTGTCGCCGGTGGCGTTCGGCGCGTTCGTGGACAGCGTCGGCTCCTACGAGTGGGCGTGGCTGATCCTCGGCATCCTGCTGGGGGGATCGGCTGTGTCGTTCCGCCTGGCGGGGCGGATCGAGCCGGCGGACTGAGACTCGGGGACCGGGGAGTACTCTGCGACGGATCATGGATGCATCGGTCCCGATGAGCGCCCGCTTCGTTGGCCGGAGCGTGCCGCGGGTCAACGATGAGACGATGCTGCGGGGCGCGGCGCGGTACGTGGCCGACCTGGCGGGCGGGATGGCGGGTGTGCTGCACGCCGCCGTGATCCGCAGCCCGGTGGCACACGGGATTCTGGAGGGCCTGGAGGTCGACGGACTTCCCGATGATGCCCGGCTGATCGGCCCGGAGGACCTGCGCCGCCGGGCGACGGGCCGCCTGCCGGTCCTGTGGCATATCGCCACCCAGAACCAGACATCCACGCCGCTGCTCGACGGCAAGGTGCGCTACGCCGGCCAGCCCGTCGGCGTGGTCGTGGCGCCGAGCGCCGCTGCCGCCGTCGATGCCGCCGAGGCGGTCCTGCCGGTGATCGACGAACTGCCGGCGGTCACCGATCCGCTGGAGGCCCTCACCGCGGGAGCGCCCCGCCTGTGGGACGACGTGGAGGGGAACCTGCTCGGCGCCTGCGCGGCCGGCGACGGCGACGAGCACGTCGAGGCGGTCTTCGCGGCCGCCGACCGGCGACTGCGCACCCGGTTGGTGATCGGGCGCCTCAGCGGAGCGCCCATGGAGGGGCGCGGCGTGCTGGGTTACACCGAGCCCACCGGGAAGCTGGTGGTCCACATCTCGACGCAGGCGCCGCACGCCGTGCGCGACGTCATCTGCACGGTGCTCGGCATGCCGCAGCACCGGGTCCGGGTCACGGCGCCCGACGTCGGCGGCGGGTTCGGCCTCAAGGACCATCTCTACGAGGACGAGCTGATGGCGATCATCGCCGCGCTGGAATCGGGACGTCCGGTGCTGTGGACCGAGACCCGGACCGAGTCGCTGCTGGCGACGACGCACGGGCGTGGCGAGATCTGCGACGTCGAGGTGGCCTTCGATGACGACGGCACGCTGCGCGGCCTGCGGGTCGGCGCCGTGCGCAACGCCGGGGCGCAGTGCAGCGTCTTCTCCGGGGGGCCGCTGTTCGTGGCGCTCGGCATGGCGCCGGGGCCGTACACCTGGGACGCCGTGCAGGGCACCGGACGGCTTGTCGCCACCAACACCATGTCCGCCGGCGCCTACCGGGGATTCGGCCAGACCCAGGCGGCCCTCATCGGCGAGCGGGCCGTGGAACTGGTGGCCAGGGCACTGGGCCGCCATCCGGCGGAGGTGCGCCGGCAGAACATGATCCGTCCCGCCGACCAGCCCTACACGACGCGTACGCACGTCACCTACGACAACGGCGACTACAGCGCCACGCTGCGCCGCGCCCGCGAGTTGATCGAGGAGCGCATGGCCGCGGCCCCGCAGCCGGGGGACGGCCGTCTGCGCGGGATCGGCTACGCCTCGCACGTGCAGTTGTCGGGCGTGGGGCCGAGCAACCTGGGCGAGATGCTGGGTCTGCGCATCGGTGGCTACGAGAGCGCCGTGGTGCGTATGGAGTCCGACGCGAGCGTGCGCCTCTACACCGGAGCGTCCCCCCACGGCCAGGGCTTGGAGACGACGTTGGCGCAACTGCTGGCCGACGAACTGGGCGTCGATGTGGCCGATGTGGAAGTCATCCACAGTGACACCGACGTCACCCCGTACTCGGCCTTCGGCACGGCGGCCTCGCGCTCGATGGCGCTGGGCGGCGGCTCGGCTGTCGTGGCCGCCCGCGAGCTGGCCGGGCGGATCCGTGCCATCGCCGCCGACATGCTGGAGGCCAACCCCGCCGACCTGACCCTCGCCGGCCGGCAGATCACCGTGGCCGGCACCACCGCCTCGACGCCTCTCGCCGAGGTGGCCGCGGCCGCCCACCGCGGTTTCGGGCTGCCCGAGGGCCAGGCGCCGGGCCTGACCGCCTCGTACATCTATGACCCGCCGAGCCCCACGTTCTCCTTCGCCGCCCACGCCTGCACCGTGGCGGTCGACCCCGAACTGGGCAGCGTGGAGATCACCGACTACGTGGCGGTTCTCGACTGCGGCACGGTCGTGAACCCCGTCATCGTTCAGGGACAGGTGCACGGCGGCGCCGCGCAGGGAATCGGGGCGGCGCTCACCGAGGAGATCGTCTACGACGCCGACGGTCAGCCCCGCACCACGACGCTCGCCGACTATCTCGTCCCCAGTGCCGACGTGGTACCCGACTTCACCGTCGAACACCAGGAGACGCCCTCGCCGCACACCCCCGGCGGCATGAAGGGCATGGGCGAGGGCGGCACCAACGCCGCCTACCCGTGCGTCGTCAACGCCGTCCTTGACGCCCTCGCCGGAGCCGGGACCACCGGCGAGACGCTCGCCACCCCGCTCTCACCCGAACGGATCTGGAGGGCGCTACTGCCCTCGGGCTGAGTCGCCGACTCGCTCGCCCGTCTTTGAGCTCCGGTGCCGGTTCAGGAGCCGGCGGACGTGTCCTCGCGAAGGCCGAGGTGCGCCTCGATGCGAGCCAAGCGCTCGCGAACCCCCGCCAGCTGGTCGCGTACGGCGACGAGATCCTGGCGCATCCATATGAGCACGAGGGTGAGGAGTCCGAGGATCGGCCCAAGGATCGCCGCGTCCATGCCGCCAGCCTAGAACGGCGTTGCGGGTGCCGGCCCAGCGGGCTGGCTGCGACGAACGTGGCGGCGACCCCGCCACCCCCGGCTATTCCCGATCCCAGACTCGATACTCTGCTGCATTGAAATCATGATACTACATGAAATATCTGGATCCAACACTGACTGCGTGCATTGGATGAGGCTGAGCGGATCCAGAGCGATTGCTGTCTTCAGGAATGTGAGGCCACGTGGCCGGCCGCCTGGTAGGCGTAGGTGATGGCGCGGGCGTTGGCGAGGCCGCCGACGTAGGCGGGCTGTTCGGTGTAGACCGCGGCGTTGCCGGTGGCGTAGAGGCCGTCGATGGGGCGACGATCCTCGGTCAGCACCTGCGCGTCGCCGTTGATCAGCAGGCCCGTGGAGTAGATGCCGGTGCCCAGCAGCTTCAGCGGCAGGCCCCAGAACGGCGGCTCCCTGAGCGAGCCCAGGTTCGGATTGGGCGACTGGTTGGGATCCCCCGCCCGGAGCCGGCTGTAGGGGAGCGTACCCCGGCCGAAGCTCGGGTCGTTCCCGTCTTCGGCGCCTTCGTTGAAGGCGGCGACCTGCTCGACGAGGCCGCTTGGGTCGACGCCGAGCGGGCCGGCGAGTTCGGCGAGGTTCGACGCCTGCGCCAGGTTGGCCGGCCATTCCTCGCCGTCGCCTAGGCGGTAGCGGGTGCGGTAGCGGTTGTCGCCGATGAGGTAGCAGGGGTGGTTGGGGAAGCGCCCCGTGGCTTCGTCGCGCTGTTTGACCGCCCGTAGCAGGAACCCGTAGAAGCTCTCGTCGCCGAAGCGCCTGCCCGCCGAGTTCACCACGATGGAATGCGGCAATCCGAGCGCCCGGGAGAGTTCGCGATGCAGCGGCAGGTTGGTGCCGGGATGGTGCTCGGTGGGGCTCTCGAACCCGAAGATCGTGAACGCCTGACCCGCGCTGGCCCGGGCGGCGCCTGCGGGTTCCGCCAGGGCGAAGGCGTCGCCGTCGAGCACCGGCGGGGAGGCCTCGAAGATCTCCGGCAGTCCCTCCAGTTCGGCCGCGAACGGGGCATTGCCGTAGCTGCCGGTGGCGATCAGCACACCCCGGCGGGCGCGGACCTCGATGCGCGCGCCTTCGGCTTCGACGACGGCGCCGCCGACGCGGCCACCGCTGTTGATGAGTTCGGCGCAGCGGGCCTCGAGCAGGATCGGCACGCCGCGCCGGACGAGCACGGCGCCGGCGAATCCGGCGGACAGGCCCGGTCCCCACGTCAGGAGGTCGGCCTCCTGGCGCTGCCGGTGCAGGTCGGCCAGCACGTCGCCGGCGACCAGGTCGCCACCTGCCCGCCGCACCTCGTCGTGGGTCAGGCCGAGCAGCCGGAAGTGCGGCGAGCTGCGGAAACGATCCCGCCAGGGGCCCAGAGCGCTGCCGGGCGCGGTGACCTCCAGGATGCGGCCGGAGGCCTTGGAGCCGGGCGCGTCCGGGTGGTACTGGTCGCCCAGTCCGGTGCTGGCGAACGCCACCCCGAGCGCAGCGAAGTACTCCACCGCCTCGGGAGCCCGCCGGATGAAGGTCTCCAGCAGGTCACCGTCGAACGGGCCCGCGTCGCGCGCCACCCATCGCAGGTAATCGGAGGTTTCCGTTGCGCTGTCGTCGAGTCCGGCCCGGCGCTGCAGGTGGTTGTCGCCGACCCAGACGACGCCCCCGCTGTAGGCGGCGACACCCCCGATGAGCGGTGACTTCTCGACGACGAGCACCTCGAGGCCGGCGTCGGCCGCGCGCAGAGCGCCGGCGAGCCCGCCGAGCCCGCCCCCGATGCACAGCAAGTCGCATTCGCGGGACGCCATTCGATGTCACCTCACGTCGGCACGCACACCGATGACCCCAAGCCGATCGCGGTTTCGCACGCCTGAGGCGCCATGAGGTGTCACAGCCTCCAATCGGCATCCGGCGACCGCGGTCCGGATCGGTGCCCATCCCCGCCTCGCGGGGCGGTCGCGCGTCCCGAGGCAGGGGACAACGGGAATCAGCGACCGTACCATTGGCGGATGCGCGCCGCGGCAGCACCACCGTCGGTGACCGGGCGGCTCGCCGCCTTCGTGACCGCCTGCCCGGCGAGCGGCTTGCCCGACGCGGTTCGGCACCAGGCCCGCCGGCTGCTGCTGAACGCGGCGGCCGCGTCGGTTGCCGGCCACGATCATCCCGCCGTCGAGCGGCTGCGGGAATGGGCGATCGATGGCGTCACAGGTGGCTCGGCACGCCTGCTCTGGCACGGGGACCAAACCAGCGGTGACCGGGCGGCCCTGGTGAACGGGGCGATGCTCGAGGTGCTGGACTTCAACGAGACCCACCTCGAGGCGTTCGTGCACCCCACGGCGCCGGTGTGGCCGGCCGTGCAGGCGACGGCCGAGTTGTCGGGTGTCTCGCTGGCCGACGCGCTCACGGCGCTGGCCCTCGGCATTGAGGTGGAGTTGGCGGTGGCGACGATGCTGATGCCCGCGCACTACGAGCGGGGATTCAACCCCGCTGTCGCCGCGGGCGCCGTCGGAGCCGCGGCCGGCTGCTCGGTGGTCATGGGTCTGGATGCCGCGCGCACAACCAACGCACTGGGTCTCGCCGCGCTCGGCGGCGCCGGTCCGCTGGAGGTTCTCGGAAGCGACGTCCACCCCTACCGCATCGGCGACGCCGCCCGCAGCGGGTTCACCGCCGCTGGCCTGGCGCGGCGAGGCTTCACCTCCCCCTCGACCGCGATCGACGGCGAGCACGGACTGCTGGCGACGGTCGCCGAGCGCGATCCGGAGAGGATCGAGGCTGCGCTGGGATCTCTCGGCGACGAATGGCGGATCTGCGGACCCATCGCCTTCAAGCGCTATCCCACCGAGACGATCAGCCAGGCCACTCTGGACTGCACACTCGAACTCTGGGCACGAACGCCGCCCGAGAAGCGCTCACAGGTCGTCTCGATGACGTTCGCGGTCGCCCCGCTCGTTGCCGAGGTGAACCGCAGCCGGCGCGAACGGTTCGCCGTCCCCGCCGACGACCAGCAGGCCCGCTTCGACGGGAGCTACTGCGCCGCCGCCGCCTGGCGCCGCGGACGCTTCACGGTCGAGGAACTGGGCGCCGAGACACGGTCCGACCCCGAGGTGCTGGCGCTGCGCGACAAGGTCAGGTTCGTGGCCACCGAAGGCAGGCCCATCGAGAGCGCATCGCTCGAGGTGACCTTCGCCGACGGCACCACCGAGCACGCCGCAACCGAGGCGTTCCGCGGATCGACCGCCAATCCGCTGAGCGACGAGGACCTCGTCGCCAAACTGACCGACGCCGCCGCGGGTGTCGCCGACGACCGTTGCATCGAATCGATCGTCTCGGCTGTGAGCGGGAGCGACCCGGCTCTCTCGGCCGCCGACTACTCGGCGCTTCTCGTGCGCCGCAAACCGTCCTAGCCACCGAAGGTCACGCCGCGCCCGCGATCTTCGCCTATCGGAGGAGGTACGCAGCGCTGGATGCGGAGTGCCGCAGCGGTGTCTCACGCCTGGTACAAACTGGGAACCATGGCCGATGGTCTTCAAGTGAGAGAACGTGCCGCATCTTCGGAGTTGGCGGTTCGTACCGAGGCGCGACGTGCCGCGGAGACCGCGGGCCGCTCCGCGGTGCAGCGGTCTGCGCTTGGGCAGTTCTTCACGCCGGCGCCGATTGCGTCGCTGTTGGCAGGCATGTTCGACCCCCCGGAGGGTCCGGTGCGTGTGCTTGACCCCGGCGCGGGTGTCGGCTCGTTGACGGCGGCCCTTGTCGACCGCGCGGTGGTCGAGGCCTGGGCCGGTGGCTTGGACGTGACGGCGGTGGAGGTCGACGGGGACTTGGTCGGAACCCTCGTCGACACTCTGCACGAGTGCGAGATGATCTCATCGTCGATCACGGCGCGGGTTGTGTCGGCGGACTTCGTGGAGTGGGCCTGTGAGAGGTTGGAGGGGGGACTCTTCGCGCCACAGCACCAGGGATTCGATCTGGCGATCCTGAACCCGCCGTACCAGAAGCTCGCCACATCGTCGGCAGCGCGGCGGATGCTCTCAGGTGTGGGAATCGAGGTCACGAATCTGTACGCCGCGTTCGTCGCTCTCGCTCTCGGGCTTCTCAACCCGGGCGGTCAACTGGTGGCGATCACGCCCAGAAGCTTCTGCAACGGCCCGTACTTCCGCGCGTTCAGACGAGAACTGCTCAAGGATTCGGCGTTGTGCCGGGTTCATCTCTTCGAGGCACGCAACAAGGCGTTCCGTGACACGGGCGTGTTGCAGGAGAATGTGGTCATCCACCTCGTTAAGGGCGCGCCGCAGGCGGCGGTGACCATCTCGACGAGTCCCGGGTCGGGCGAGGAGGACATCCACGAGGAACGGGTGCCGTTCGCGCACGTCGTTCGTCCCGACGATCCGGATGGATTCATCCGCATCATCTCGGGCGATCCGGCCGTTGCGGCCGCGACGCGAATGGTGGGGCTTGAGTGCTCCCTGTCCGGTACCGGTGCCGCGGTGTCGACAGGCAGGGTCGTGGATTTCCGGGTGCGCGAGCATCTACGCGAGTCGGTTACCGACGGCACGGTGCCGCTGCTCTATCCCCACCACCTCCGGGCGGGGCGCGTACAGCTCGAGGGGCCGCGCCGCAAGAAGCCGGCGGCGCTCGCCGTCAACAGCGTGACGCAGAAGATGCTTCTGCCGGCGGGCAACTACGTGCTGGTCAAGCGATTCTCCTCCAAGGAGGAGCGTCGGAGGATCGTGGCCGCTGTACTCGAGACTGACGACCTCGGATCCGCCGAGGTGGCCGTCGAGAACCACGTCAACGTCTTCCATCGCGACGGAACGGGGTTGCCTCTCGACCTTGCCTGGGGAATCGCTGCGTATCTGAACACGACGGCCGTGGACATGTTCTTCAGGCAGTTCAACGGGCATACGCAGGTGAACGCGACGGATCTGCGGTCATTGAACTACCCGACGAGGGGACAGCTTGAGACTCTTGGGGCCGCAGCCAGGGCGACCGAGCACACGCAAGCCGCCCTCGACGCCCTATTCGACCGCCTCGTGCCGGCTTCGGCGAAGGATCAGTGATGGCCACCGTCGAGGAGGCCATTGATGTGCTGAGCCAACTCCAATTCCCGAAACAGCAGCGAAACGAGCGGTCCGCTCTCACGCTCTTGGGGCTACTTGATCTCACTCCGGACACGGACTGGAGTGAGGCCGCAGACCCCATGCGCGGGATCACCCAGTTGATGGACTTGATGGCCGAACACTACGGAAAGCAGTACGCGCCGAACACGCGTGAGACCGTGCGGCGCCAGACGGTTCACCAATTCCTCGCAGCCGGGCTCGTCGTGCTGAACCCTGACGAGCCGGACCGGCCGACGAACAGCGCCAAGACGGTCTACCAGGTCAGTCCGCCGTCGCTCCGCCTACTGCGGGCATACGGGACAGCGGATTGGGCAGTCGAGTTGATCAACTATCGGCGTCGGATTGAGTCGCTGAGAGAACGGTACGCCCTTGAGCGGGATCTCCAGCGAATCCCCGTGACATTGCCGGAAGGGCAACAGGTGAGCCTGTCGCCAGGCGGGCAGAACGAACTGGTGGCAAGGATTGTGGAGGACTTCTGCCCAGTATTCACGCCGGGTGGGGCGGTCCTGTACATCGGCGACGCCGAAGCACAAGGCCCGGCGAGCGTTCCCGCGTCGCGCCACGACAAGAGCCGGTGCCGGTGGCTGACGAGGTTGCGGGTCGCGATCGCGGCGGCGAGCGTGTACGCGATGACGTCGTTTCGTTCTGCGCCGACTGCCTTCGCCGTCTCGACTAGGCGTACGGCAAGCTGATCGGGGTTGCCCTTCTTGTCCGAACTGTGGCCGTCGCTGATCAACTTCTTGAACCGCGCGAGCCAGGACGAGTTGTTGCCGAGAATCTTGATCAGCTTGTTGTACGGCTGTCCATGGTGGCTCTCTGATGCTTCGTGTCCATGTTCGGCCCGCGTGTCGAGGATGCCGTGGGCGAGCTGCTCGCCGGCCAATGCGAGTGGCCTCAGCCTTCTGTGGTCGAAGCCCGGGAATCGATCTCTGCGCAGGTCAGCGAGGCTGTAGGAGTAGCACTGGAGACCGTGTAGGACCTCGAAGAGGTCGTGATCCAGGCAGAACTGCACAATCTCCTCGGGCATTGTGCCGGTATCGCTGCCATCGTTGGCGATTGCCGCCACGGGGCTCTGGCCGAGGATCGCCTTCAGGTTCTCCTTTGCGTCGCGCGCGGCGGCGTCCACCGGATCCAACCAGCGCAGTTGGGCAGAGAGACCTGGTCCGACATGCTTCTCGGCGGCCGCAAGGAAGTCATCCCAGTCGTGCTCGAACGCGTACCCGGCGAGCCGCTGGGCGTCGATGAGATATTCCTCGGTGTCCTCGGCCAGTGCGATGCGCTCGTCGCGGCGGTAGTCGTCGATCAGGCGAGCGAGTTCGTGAAGGAACCGGAAGAACGCCGGCTCATCGAGGCCTGATACCTCCAGGGACCGGCGCGCCCAGGTCGTCACAGTCGTGTCCAGGCGTTGCTGCGCCTGCTCCGGCAGTGTCGTGCCGTCCACGCCTTCGAATGCCTCTTCGTCGGCCATGTGGTCCGCGAACAGGAATCGCTCCAGCGCCTCGAAGCCGTCGGCCATGCCCCGAAGCGACCGTGCCTGCTCGGGGTGCTCGGGTAGTCGATGCCGGCTCCAGAGATCGTGAGACGGGTCGATGTGTCTCAGGAACCGCGAGTGCGCGTAGTAGTACTTCCGCCGACGGAGCGACTCGACGACATGAACCTGCCAAGGCGCGTAATAGCGCTCGACTATCCGTCGCTGCACGGTGCGCCCGCCCGGGGCCGTCAGCGTGACCTTCTCGTCGGCGTCCCACGGCTCGAACATGGTGCCATCTGGGGTTAGCAGGAGAGGATTGTGCCCACGCTCCGCGTCAAAAGGGTGGAGTCCGCCGACGTGGGACCGCCGCAGCCTTCGCAACGCCTCGGGCGGCTCAAGATCCTCAGGATTCTCGACCGGCCAGCCATTGCGCCCCTGGGTCACCGCGACGAGGTGGGCCGTCGGCTGGCGGCAGACCACCGCAGGCAGCAGCAGGCCGTGCTTCTCGTAGAATTCCAGTTCGCCGTCCTTCAAGAACCTCACGTTGAGAGCGTTCGCGTGGGACTTGAAGTCCCGGAGTTCGATGAAACGTCGGCCGTGTCGGTTCATGGGCTCTCGTCAGTCTGGCGCGTCCTGTACCGCTGCCCACGGCACACTGAGAACGCCAGACAACCGAATCTCCCTTCCGCACTAAGAACGGAGAATCCATAGACCGAGGTGTTCGGGGGATCGACCGCGAATCTGTTGAGCGACGAGGAATTCGTCGCCAAGTTGACCGCCGCGGCGGGTGTCACTGACAGCCGTCGCATCGAATCGATCGTTGCGGCCGTCAGCGGGGATGGCCCGGCTCTCCCAGCCGCCGACTACGCGGCCCTGCTCGTACGCCGCGAACCGTCCTTGCCGGCGAGGGTCACGTCACGCCCACGATCTTCGCGAGCGTCGCCAGGTTGGGGACGACGAGGTCGGGAACGGCATCGGTCTGGCGCGTCGCACCTCCGCGACCCTCACGGTTCACCCAGGCGCACGTGATGCCGAGCTTGTTCGCCGGCTCGATGTCGTGGAACAGGCTCTCGGCAACATGCAGCCACGCATCCTTTCCGACCGCCATCCTCCTCGAGGCGACATCGAAGTTGTGGAGGTTGGGCTTGTAGCTGCGAGCCTGTTCCGCGGTGACGACCGCATCGAAGTCGACGTTCAGTGCGCGAGCCGTCCCCGCGAACAGGTCGTCGTCCACGTTGGAGATCACCGCCAGCCTGTAGCGCGCCTTGAGGGCCTGCAGAGCGTCGGTGACGTCGGCGAAGACCGGCCAGGCGGGCAAGGTGTCCGCGAGACGGTCCAAGTCCGACACGGTGCACCGGAAGCCCAACTCGGTCCCGATCGCCGCCATCGTGAGGCGCAGGACGCCCCGGTATTCCAGAAAGTCCTGGGAGTTCTGTACCCGGGGCTCCCACTCCGCGAAGAGAGCCAGGATCTCAGCCCGGGATCTGTGAACGCCATGGGATTTCAGGACATCGTCGACCGCTGCGGAAATGCCGGACTCCCAATCCACCAGAGTTCCGTAGCAGTCGAAGCTGACCCATTCGAAACGGCCGAAGTCGAGCATCACTCTCCTCTAGTCCCAGGTCTCCGCCAGTGCTGGGGACGACGGGGTTTGGTCCTTGGTGGACGCAGTGTGACATTGGCGGCGGTCGATGATGGTTCAGCAGCGGGTTTGGGGTCTCGTGCAGTTGGGGCTTTCGGGGTTTGACGGACTCGCTGGGATGGAGGTCGAAGCTGCGTCGGTAGGTTGACGGGTTGACGGTTACGAGATATGCTGATGTTGCGATGACGACTGAATTCCGCACTGTGGATCTGCTCGGTCAGTTGCTGGCGAGCCGTACCGACCCTGGTCGCGGTCATGTCATTCTCAGCGAGGCCGAGTACGACGAACGGCTATACGACGTTTTCGTGGCATACGTTGCGGCCCACGACATTCGTGAGACCCGTGTTGCTGAGTTGGCACTCCAGATGATGCGCAACCGGCTAGTGCACGGTCAGATCGAGACGAGCAACACCGACCGGCTCACTGAGACCCTCACGGTGGTACTTGAGGCGGGACTCCGCCAGCCTCCTGAAGCAGCCTTTGAGGAGGCATTGCGGGATCTTCGCGGGGAGCGTACCGACGTGGGGAGGTCGGCAAAATCTGTGGCTGACGGTTTTGTTGAGGAGTTGACTTCCCATGCGGCGCTCCTGGGGAAGCTCGATGATGAGGAGGCGGTCCGGCTCGGTCGACGCGCGGCGGCGGATGTGTTGGCGGCCGCACGGTGGGCTCAGGTCGTGGGCGATCGGCTTGACACCAGACAGGTCACACAACTGCTCGGTGTCACTCGCCAAGCGTTGGCCAAACGCCAGCAGACGGGATCGCTCCTCGGTCTTCCTGGCGAGGGCACGACCTGGTATCCGACGTGGCAATTCGATACGGACGAGGGCCGCATCCGCCCCGAGGTGCGTGACGTGCTCGGCGCCTTCAGGGATCGCCTCGATGACTTTGATCCGCTCGTCGTCGCTGCCTGGGCTACCAAACCGCAGGACGAGGATCTCGCCGGCGAGACGCCCGCCCAATGGTTGCGGGCGGGCCGTGATCAGGATCAGCTGCGCCGCGCGGCCGAACGGGCCGCCGCGCGGCTGAGCCGATGAGCGACTGGAGGGACTTTCCCGCTCCTCGGATCGATACGGCAACACCGCTCTTCCGCATCCACCAGCGCCATCGTCACCCGGCCTGGTTCAGCGCCGATGGACTCGGGCGGTTCGATCCGCCGCCGAGCTGCCGAGACCGGTTCGGGGTTTGCTATCTCGGTCTCGATCCGCTCGCGTCCTATGTCGAGGTGTTCGGTCGAATTCGTACAGTGCCGAAGGCTGAACTCGACCGTCGCCGCCTCTCCGAACTCACCGTCGCCCACACCGCCGAAGTGGCGGACCTGACTAGCTGAAGCGTGCTCGGCGCCTTTCGGATTACCGCTGCATACTCCATGGGCGCTGATTACGAAAACTCTCAAGAACTCGCGGGCCGACTGTTTGAGGTCGGCTTCGACGGCGTCGTGTACCGAGTCCGTCACGATCCCGCGATGGAGCTAGAGGCGGTCGCTCTCTTCGGCGAATCCGGCGAGACCCCCAATCGGTTCAAACCGCCCAAGTCCGGCCCCATCTCCCAAGAACTGATAGCCGCAGGACAGCAGTTCCGCATTCAAGTTCTCCCAGCAGCTCTGCTGCCGTAGCCACGAATTGGAGGCGTCATAGGCGTCTGCGACGCCCTGGCATCGTCGGCAACTGAATCGTTGCGGTGCCCGTCGGGAGCTGGCGACGAGAGGCTATGACTGCCTAGCCGCTAGTTAGTGGCCTCCCGGTCCCAGGTGGTTGGGGTGATGCCGTGGGCGCGGAGTTCGACCTTGCGGACCTTCTCGGTGGGGGTCTTGGGGAGGCTCTCGACGACCTCGACGTAGCGGGGGAGCATGAAGCGGGGGAGGCGGGGGGACAGGAAGCCGATCAGGTCCGCCGGCTCGATGCTTCCCCCGGGGCGGGGCACGACCACGATCTTGACCTCGTCCTCGCCCCACTCGGAGGGCACGGCGATGGCGGCCGACTCCAGCACGCCCGGATGCTCGTTGACCACCACCTCCACCTCGGCTGAGGAGATGTTCTCGCCGCGCCGGCGGATGGTGTCCTTGATGCGGTCCAGGAAGTAGTAATTGCCGTCGGCGTCGTAGCGGAAGGCGTCGCCGGTGTGGAGCCAGAGGTTGCGCCACGCCGCCGTGGTCGCCTCCGGCATGTCGAGGTACCCGGCCATGAGCGTCCACGGCTCATCGGCCCGCACGATCAGCTCGCCGACCCTGCCGGGCCCCACGTCCTCGTCGTCGGAGTCCACGACGCGCACCTCGTAGCCGGGGCGCACCCTGCCGCAGCTCTCCAGATCCGCCAGCGTCCAACCATCGGAATGGAGGGGGACGCTGATCTCGGTCATGTTGAAGGCGGTGGAGACGCGCACGCCGAATCGTTCCTTGAACTCCTCGAGTTCGGGAATGAGCGGGACCATCACCACGGTGTGCAGCGGAGTGTCGGCATCGTCGGGGCGCCGGGGTTGGCGGTTAATGAAGTTGGCCATCGCCCCCAGCAGCAGGGTCGTGGTGCAGCGATAGCGACCGATGTCGTCCCAGAACGCCGAGGTGTTGAACGAGGGCCGCATGACGACGCGGCCGCCCACCAGCGCGAACGTGTAGACGGGGCCCTTGCCGCTGATGTGGAACAGCGGGAACGGCATGTAGTAGGCGTCGTCGGCGCCGAAGTCGCCCGTGAAGATGGAGGTGGATGCCGTGGCGTGGAGTTGCGCCCACGGCACCAGCACGCCCTTGGAGGGGCCGGTCGTCCCCGACGTGTACATGACCGTGGCGATGTCGGCGGGGCCGGGGCCATCCAGGTCGGTAGCGGGCGCCGCGGCGGCCAGGAAGTCGCTCCGCCCGATCACCCGGAACGGCAGATCGCTCGTCACGTCGTCACGGTCGCAGACGACGACCGCCTCCAGTTGTGTGAGTCCCCCGGCGACGTCGCCGAGGCGCTCCAGGTAGTCAGCGGCGGTCACCAGCAACTTCGAGCGGGAGTGCTCCAGCAGGTAGTGGAGCATCCGGCCCACGTAACCGGTGTTGACGGGCACCTCCCAGGCGCGCAGCCACGAGAGCCCCAGCCAGGCGCTCACGGCATCGATGCCCGTCGGCAGCATCACCGCCACGCGGTCGCCGGGCTCGATGTCCAGGCGGCGGTAGGCGTCCGCCCAGGTCAGCGTGTAGCGGTGCAGGTCGCGGTAGGAGATCGAAGGGCCGTCGACCTCCTCCAGGAACGTCCGGTCGGGACACTCGGCGGCCCGGGCAGCAACCAGGTGAGGCAGTACGAGTTCCCGTTCGAGCATCAGCCTTGCCCCGGCGGTGCAGTCCGGCGGGCCGCGTTGATGGCGCCGCCCCGGCGAACGATCTCGGCCTGGCGGGGGGACAGCTCGTGGCGGACGGCGAACCGGCGACCGGTCACCGGCTCCAGCACGCTTCCGCTTCGGTCGGCGAGCAGCCCGAGCGCATCCTCGACGACGAGCGTGTCCCCGGCCTCGAGTGCCTCGTAGGCGCCCAGACCGGCGAAAATGAGGGGCAGGACGCCGAAGAGCACGAGGTTCTCGCGGTGGATGCGGGCGTAGTCCAAGGCGATGACCACCCGCAGCCCCAGGGACCGGGGCGCCAGCGCCGCCTGCTCCCGGCTGGAGCCCTGGCCGTAGTTGTGCCCGCCGATCACCGCGTGGTCTCCGGTGGCGCGGGCCCGGTCGGGATAGGTGGGATCGACGCCCTCGAAGGCGAAATCGCCCATCCGCTCCACGTTCGACCACAGCGGCATGGCACGCGGTCCGGCGGGGAGGATCTCGTCGGTGGAGACGTCGTCGCCCATCTTCAGCAGGACGGGGAGTTCGAGGCGGCCGGGCAGCGGCTCGAAGCGGGGGAGCGACGGGTGGTTCGGCCCCTTGGCGAGTTCGACCCGGCGGGCCCGCTCGGCGGGCAGGGGCCGCAGCAGCAGGTCGTGGTTGGTGTGCCACTCGTCGGGTTCGTCGGTGCGCGGTACGGAGGGTCCGAGCGTCCGCGGGTCGGTGAGGACGCCTGTGAGGGCCGAGGCCGCCGCCGTCTCGGGGCTCACCAGGTACACCTGGTCGTCGGCCGTGCCCGACCGGCCCGGGAAGTTGCGGGGCACCGTGCGCAGGCTGATCCGGCCCGGCGCCGGTGCCTGGCCCATGCCGGGACAGCCGTTGCAGCCGGCCTGGTGCAGGCGGGCGCCGGCCTGCACCAGCGTCGCGATGTGGCCCGCGCGGGCGAGGTTGCCGAGGGCCTCGCGGCTGGCCGGGTTGATGTCGAACGAGACCCGGTCGTGCACCGTCCGGCCCTCCACGACCGCGGCCGCGATGGCCAGGTCGCGGAAGGCGGGGTTCGCGGAGGAGCCGATGTAGGCCTGGTGGATCTCGGCGCCGGCCACCTCGGCGACCGGCACGACGTTGCCGGGGCTCGGCGGCAGTGCCACGAGCGGCTCGACGGTACCCAGATCGATCTCGGTCAGGTGGTCGTAGTCGACATGGACGGCGTCGGGCTCGGCTTCGAGCCGGCGCCAGTCCTCGCTGCGGCCCTGGCGCTCGAGATAGCGCCGCACCTCGTCGTCGGAGCCGAAGACCGAGGTCGTGGCGCCCAACTCGGCGCCCATGTGGGCGATGACGTGGCGGTCCCACACCGACAGCCCGTCCACGCCCGGACCGTGGTACTCGATGAGCCGGCCCACCGCACCGTCGGTGCCGTGGCGGCGCAGCATCTCGAGGATCACGTCCTTGGCGCTCACCCATGGTTCGAGTCGCCCCACGAGGCGGACCCCCCAGATCTCCGGCATCGTCACGTAGAGCGGCTCGCCGGCCAGGACCAGCGCCACCGCCAGCCCGCCGGCGCCGATCGCCAGCATCCCGAGGGCGCCCGCGGCGCAGGTGTGGCTGTCCGAGCCCACCAGGCAGGCGCCGGGCCGCCCGAAGGACTGCTGGTGCACGGCGTGGCAGATGCCGTTGCCGGCCCTGCTGAACCAGAGTCCGTAGCGCTCGCAGGCGCTGCGCATCATGAGGTGATCGGCGGGGTTGAGTTCGTCGGCCTGCAGCAGCAGGTGGTCCACGTAGCCGACGGCCAGGTCCACCTGCGCCCGGTCGACCCCCATGGCCTCCAGTTCGAGGGCGATGAGCGGTCCGACCGAGTCGTCGATGAACACCTGATCGGGAGCGAGGGCGATCTCGTCACCGGCGAGGGGCGTCCCGGAGACGAGTGTTCCGGAGACCAGGTGCGACTCGATGAGTTGGCGTGCGAGCGATCGCCTCATCGGCTGGCCCTCACCGCCCCTGGCGGCCGTAGCGCTGGTCGAAGGTGGGGTCGCGGGTGCAGCGCACCTGCCGCTCGGCCTCACGGTCGAGCACCTCCGCGAGCGGGAGGCGCAGCCCGTCGTTGAGGTTCTGCTTCATGGCGAGGAGCGCGCCGGGAGCGGCCGTGAGCAGGCGTTCGGCGATCCCCTGGACGTGGGGGAGCAGGTCGTCGTCCGGCACCACCTCCGACACCAGTCCGATGCGCTCCGCCTCGGGCGCCTCGACGACGCTGGACAGCAGGTAGAGCTCGCGCGCCTTCGCAGCACCCAGCACCCAGCTCATCGTCGCCGTGCCGCCGAAGTCCCCCGAGAGTCCCACCCTGGCGAACGCCGTCACGAACCGGGCCGATGCGGCGGCATAGCGTAGGTCGCAGGCGCAGATCAGCGACAGAGCGCCCCCGGCGCACGGCCCGTTGACCGCCGCGATGGTGACGGCATCCATCTCGTGCAGCAGGAGCGAGGACTCCATGAATCGTCGCAGCAGGGCGGTGTCCGCTTCGAGGCTGACACCCCACGGCTCGCCGGTCTCGTCGCGGTCGCCGCCCGCCGAGAAGGCCCGGCCGGCGCCGGAGAGGATGACGACCCGCACCGCGGGGTCGCCCGCGACTCGCTCCAGGACCTCCAAGAGCGCGCCCAGCAGCCCGGTGCTCAGCGCGTTCAGCTTCTCGGGCCGGTTCAGCGTGACGTGCGCGATGCCGCCGGAGACTTCCAGCCGGACGAGATCAGTCACCTTGGTTCCCGCCGGATCGTCGCAGCTCGGCGGTTGGCGCCTCGTCCACCTCCAGATCCCCGGTCACGGCGACGCCGTAGCGGTGCCGCGCCGCCTCCGGCGACACGAGCCCGCCGCGCACGTCCCGCAGCACCGACTCCACTGGGCGCCGGAGAGGGTCGCCGAGGCCGCCCGCACCCGCGGTGATGAACGACAGGCTGTCGCCGGCCTCGACGGCAACCACGTCGCACTTGGAGGGCAGGTCCTCGGTCTGCCCGCCGGCGCGGTGAAGCATCTTGCGGCTCAGGTCGCCCGGCAGGCCGCCGGCCCACCCCCAGGGCCGGCTCTGCCAGCGGTCGTCCTGGATGGTGATCTCGCCGGCGCTGTCGAAGCGGTACACCTTCTCCACGCCGTTGCCGCCGCGCCGGTGCCCGGCCCCGCCGCTGTCGGGGATCGACCGGTAGGTCTGCACCGTCACCGGGAAGTAGCTCTCGATGTACTCGGTGGGGATGTTGGTGAACAGCGGCCACCAGGAATGCCCGTCCATGCCGTCGCCGGCCGGGCGTCCCGGGAGTCCCCCGTAGCTGATCTCGCCGAGCTGGAAGTACTCGCCGCGGTTGTCGGTCCCGCTGTAGGTGAGCGCGGGGCTGGACCCGTAGCCCGCGCCGGCGGCGAACTCGGGGGCGCAGAGCGCCAGCACGCCCTGGATGACGTCGAAATGCCGGGCGAGCGTGATGTTCAGCAGCCCCAGCGGGGCGGGGAACTCGGGGCTCACCAGCGAGCCCGGCTCCAGGACCACCTCGATCAGGTCGTGGAACCCCTCGTTGAACGAGATCTCCGGGTCGAAGGCCATGATGAGGTAGATCCCCACGAACATCTTGAACATGCCCTCGTGGGTGGCCAGGTTGATGGGGCCGGGCGCCTGGGGATCGGTGCCCGTCCAGTCGAAGAAGGCCTTCTCGCCCTCCCGCCACACCGTGAGTTTCATCTCGAAGGGGCCGTTGCCCTGGCCGTCGTCGTCCACCACGTCGACGAAGCTGACCGGCTCGGTGGGGATGTGGCGAGCGATGATGGCGGCCATGGCGTCCCGCGTGCGCGCCAGCAGGGCGTCGCAGGCGCGCCGGTAGGTGTCGGTGCCGAAGCGCCTGCAGAGGTCCTGCACCCGGGTCGCCGCGGTGCGGCAGGCCGCCACGAGCGCCATCAGGTCGGCCTCGTTCATCTCGGGCGTGCGGCTGTTGTTGAGGATGATCCGCAGCACGTCGGCGTTCAGGCGGTCCTCGGCGAAGAGCTTCACCGGCGGGATGCGGATGCCCTCGTCCCAGATGGACGTGGCGGTGGCGGCCATGCTGCCGGGCACGGTGCCGCCGCAGTCCAGCACGTGCCCGAACATCGAGGCGTAGCCCACCCGCTCGCCGTCGAAGTCGATGGGGGACAGCACCAACCAGTCCGGCGTGTGCTGGATGGCGCCGCCGCACAGGTAGGGGTCGCTCTGCAGGATGACGTCGCCGGTGCGGATCTCGTCGGGGAACGTCTCCAGGAGCAGCGGCACATACGAGCCGAACTGGCCCACCAGCATGTTGCCGGCGGCGTCGGTGACGAGGGGGAACTCGTCGTGCTGCTCGCGGATGATGGGCGACATCGCCGACTGGAGCACCACGGCGTCCATCTCCTCGCGGATGTTCAGGAGCGCGCTCTCGATGATCTCCAGCGTCGCCAGATCCACGGCTGCGGCCTCGGCGCTCATCCGGAGTCCTCCGGTGCGATCAGCAGGTTCGCCCAGGCGTCGACGACGGCGACGTGGCCGCCGTGAACGAAGGTGGTGGTGTCGGTCTGGGTGATGATCGCCGGTCCGGCGACGGCGTCGCCCGCACGCAGGCGCTCGCGCCGGAAGACTCCCGCCGGCACCCAGCGGCCCTGCTCGTAGACCTGCTCGGTGGAGGTGCGCGCCGCGCTGCCGTCGCCCGGCACCACCCGCTGGGGTTCCCGATCGCTGCGCGGGGCGGGGCCACGCGCCTCGACGCGCACGTTCACCATCTCGATGGGGGCCTCCGGTACGAACCCGTAGAGACGCTGATGCTCGCTGCGGAAGCGCTCGGCGAGGGCGTCGATCAGCACTTCGCCGCCGTCACCGGTCGGCACGGCCACCTCGATCTCGTATCCCTGGCGCAGGAAGCGCAGATCGCAGGTGTACGCCAGCGCGCCCCCCGTGAGGCCCTGCGCGTTCAGCCATGCCTGGGCCCGGTCGACCATCTCGGCGAACGCCTTGGTCACGTCCTCGTCCCTGCCGGCCCGCAGTTCCCTGATGAGCGTCCGGCTGAAGGAGTTCCGGTGCCCGACGGTGTGGAACCCGTACGCCGAGAGCACGCCGGGTGCGGGCGGCACCAGCACCGGGAAGCATCCCAGCAGTCCGGCGAGCGCGTTCCCGTGCAGCGGACCGGCGCCGCCGAAGGCGACCAGGGTGTAGTCCCGGGGGTCCAGCCCCCGCTCCACCGACATGATCCGCAGTGCCCCCGCCATCTTCTCATTGGCGATGTCCACGACCGCCTGCGCGGTCTCGTGCACGCTCATGCCGAGGTCCGATCCGAGGAGTCCCAGCGCCCGCTCGGCAGCCTTGCGGTCCAGCGTGATCTCCCCGCCGAGCAGGCCCGCGGGAAGCCGGCCCAGCACCAGGTTGGCGTCGGTGACGGTGGGACGGTCACCGCCGCGCCCGTAGCAGACCGGCCCCGGCTCGGCGCCCGCGGAGGCGGGGCCGACGCGCAGGCCGCGCAGCAGTTCGGGCACGAAGGCGATCGAACCGCCGCCGGCGCCGATGCTGCGGACGTCCACGCTCGGCGACCGCACCGGGTGGTCGCCCACCACCGTGTCGCGGGAGATCAGCGCCTCACCCCCCGTGCAGACCGACACGTCGGTGGAGGTCCCGCCCATGTCGAGGGTCAGGATGTCGCTGAACCCTGCAGCGGTTGCGACCGCCAGCGCGCCGGCGACTCCGCCCGACGGTCCGGAGATGATGGTCTCCACGGGACGCACCGCCGCCGCTTCGCTCGACATCAGCCCGCCGTCGGAGCGCACCACGTTGACGGCGCAGTCGAGCCCCTCGGCGCGCAGCCGGGAGCCGAAGGCCTGCAGCGATCGGGACACCGAGGGCGAGATGTAGGTGTTGACCACGGCGGTCATGGCGCGCTCGTACTCCCGGTACTCCGGCAGCACCTCGTGGGAGAGGGTCACGTGCAGGTCCGGTGCGACGTCGGTGGCGATTCGGCGCACCTGCAGCTCGTGGTCGGGGTTGGCGTAGCTGTGCAGGAACACGACGGCGATGGCCTCCGCGCCGCGCTCTGCCAGGTCGGCGACGGCACGGCGGGCGGCCTCGGTGTCGAGGGCTACCTCGACGGTCCCGTCGGCCCGTACCCGTTCGGGGATCTCGCGGGTCAGTTCGAGAGGTACCAGCGGGTCGGGCTTCACCCAACTCAACCAGCCGACGAGGGGTCCCGGTGTCTGGGAGCGGGCCAGGTGCAGGATCTGGCCGAATCCGGCGGTTGTCAGCAGCCCGATGGTGGCGCCGCGCCGGGTGAGCAGCACGTTGAGCGCCGCGGTGGAGCCGTAGTGCAGCGACGTGATGGCATCTCGGCTGGCGCCGGCGGCGTCGCACACCTTGGCGATCCCGTCGGGCACCGCCTCGGTCGGGTCGCTCGCGGAGGGGGTCTTGGCGATCCACGTGTGCCCCGTGCCCGTGTCGGTGAGGACCAGGTCGGTGAAGGTCCCGCCGGCGTCGACGGCGAGCGAGAGGCTCATGGCTCCCGACTCCCGGTGAGCGCGCAGGTCACCGGATCAGCCTCCGGCGCGCCGAAGGCCGAGAGCGGGGAGTGCCTCCAGCACCACGTCCAACTCCACGACGTCGCCGTACTTGGCGTCGATGTCGAACAGGTTGGCCTCGTGCGGCTCGGCGGCGATGTCACCGACGCACTGGCGGGGAATGATCGTCCGGAAGCCGCTCTGCATCGAGTCGATCGCCGAGGCTCGTACGCACCCGCTCGTCGTACACCCCGCCAGGATCACCGTGTCGACGCCCAGGCCGGTGAGGTACGACGCCACCGTGGTGCCGAAGAAGGCGCTGGCGAAACTCTTGACGACGACCGGCTCGTCGGGTCGGCGCCCGAGGCGCGCGTCGAGTTCGACCATCTCGCTGCCGGCCACCGCGTACTTCAACGTGGGGCACTTGTCGATGAACCGGCCGGCGTCCCGTGCCGGATCGTCGTAGGCGACGACCGTGTAGACGACCGGCACCCCGCGCGAGCGGGCGGCTGCCAGCAGCCTCGCTGTCGCATCGATGGCGTCGGGGAAGTCGCCCCCACCCGGGATGGACGGATCGACGAAGCAGCGCTGGAAGTCCACGACCACTACGGCAGCGTGCTCGCCGAAGCCGACCCTGCCGCCGAGTTCGGCCTGCTCGTAGATCCGGTGCTTGTCCTCCATTGCGGGTCAGATCTTCTCACGCATCGGTGTGCGAGAAGATTCCGGGCCAGGAACCGTTCTCTTCGCCCGACCGTGGATTCCGGCCTTCGCCGGAATGACCAGTGGGTTCGCTCGCGCCATTACTCCGCAGTCTTCGGGGCGGTGTACCTGTGCTCGGCCTCTCGCCAGTCGCCGAGGCCGACGAACTCGTTGAAGGCGTCGAATCCGGTGAGGAGGTCGCGCAACTCATCGGGTGAGTCGATCTCCGCGAGCCGCTCGTAGAACCCCGCGGCGGCACGGTGGACCGCCAGCGCCACGTCGGCGAAGAGGATCCAGGCGAAGCCGAGCTCCTCCAGCAGGCGGCGGGAGACGTGGGGGGTCCTGCCCTCGTAGGCCCAGTTGAACAGCTGCGGCCCCGGCAGCTCCGTGGCGATGCGGCGGATCTCCTCGACCGACTCGGGGGCCTCCACGAAGAGCACGTCCGCGCCCGCCGCCGCGTAGGCGTGTGCCCTTTCGAGCGCGGTATCCAGCCCCTCGGGGGCCCGGGCGTCGGTACGGGCGATGATCACGAACTCCTCGTCACGGCGGGCATCGACCGCCGCGGCGACCTTGGCGACCATCTCGGCGGTCGGGATCACCGCCTTGCCGGCCATGTGGCCGCAGCGCTTGGGTGTGACCTGGTCCTCGAGGTGCAATCCGGCGGCGCCGGCCGCCTCCAGGGCCCGCACGGTACGCATCACGTTGAGCGGGTTGCCGTAGCCGCAGTCGGCATCGGCGATCACGGGACGCTCGACGGCGTCGCAGATCCGGCGCGTGGTCTCGACCATCTCCGTCATGGTCACGAGGCCGATGTCGGGCCCGCCGGTGATCGCCGCGGCCGACCCGAAGCCCGTCACGTGCAGGATCTCGAATCCCGCGGCCTCGGCGGTGCGGGCGGTCAGCGCGTCGTAGGCGCTGACCACCAGCCTGCTGCGGCCGTCGCCGAGCGTGCTGCGCAGCGCAGCCGCTGTCATGGCACGGGCCGGGCGGAGGCGCTCAGTCCGCCCGGCGGTGTGCCGCCTCGGTCATGGGGTGACGTCCTGCAGGTAGAGGGCGCCGAGCGGGTTGGGTGCGATCCCGCCGAACTCGCCGAGGTGCACCCACGGCAGCACGGTCTCGACCAGCGGCACGTACGGCACGTCGCCGGCCAGCAGCGACTGCATCTCCGACAGCAGGGCGTCGCGGGCGGGTCCGAGCGGCTCGGCCACGATCCGGCCGAGCAGTTCGTCGACCGCCTCGCTGCCGTAGCCCTCCAGCTTCACCGACATCGGTCCGACGGCCAGCAGCAGGAAGTAGGCCACGTCGTTCACCAGCGGCCGGGTGCCGAACAGCCAGGCGTCCAGCTCGCCGCCACGGGTCGCCGTGTTGAAGTCGGCGGGTGACGAGATCAGGTCGATGCTGACACCGATGCCCACGTCGCGCAGCTGATCCTGGATCAACACGGCGACCTGCTCGGCGTACGGCCCCGGACCCGAGCTGGGGTTGATCGACAGCGTGAACTCGAAGCCGTCGGCCAGTCCCGCCTCGGCGAGCAGCGCCCGCGCCGCCTCGGGGTCGTAGCGGGCCGCCACGTCGGTCGGTGGATCGGGCTGCGGGATCGCCGTGGAGATCGGGTAGAGCCCGGGGTTGCCGAGACCGGCGTACGCCCCGGCGATGAGGGCGTCACGGTCGAGGGCCAGCGAGATGGCCTGGCGCACCCGCACGTCGTCGAACGGGGCGAAGCGCGTGTTGAGCGACAGCTTGTCCAGGTTCACGTCCAGCCCGGCGATGGGGTCGATGCCGTCGCCGGCTGCGGCGACGACGCTCTGGAACAGGTCGAACGTCAAGCCGCCCACGAAGTCCACCTCGCCTGCGCCGACCAGCAGCATCCGGCTGCCGGGGTCGGGCACCGCACGCATGACCACGTTCTCCACGGCCACCGCATCGGCGTTCCAGTAGTTCGGGTTCTTGGTGAGCCGGATCTCCTCGCCGGGGATCATGGACTCCACCTGGTAGGCGCCGTAGCTGGCCGAGTTGGTGGCCATCCACTCCTGCGCCCACGGGTCCTCGTCGGTGGCGTGGCTCTTGGCCTCGACGCTGTCGATGATGCCCATGCCGTACCACGTGAGGACCGGCAGCGTGAGCGAGTTGGCCGACGGGGCCACGAGCCGGAACGTGCGGTCGTCGATCACCTCGATGGGGTTCTCGCGGTCGATGCCGCCGACGCTCAGCAGGAACGGCGTGATGAAGTCGGTCTCGAGCCCGCGCTGGAACGTCCAGAGCACGTCCGTGGAGGTCGCGTAGTTACCCGCCGGGCTGAGAGCGTCGCGCAGCGTGAAGACGTAGCTGCCGCTGTCCTCCTGCGTCCACGACTCAGCGAGCTCGGGCTGCAGGTCGGCCGGGCCCTGCAGTGCTGTTGCCCCGTCGGCGAGCGGCACGTAGCGCACCAGCGTGCTGACCACGCTCTGGGTCGTCTCACCGGTGGGCCGGCCCTGGTACACCGCCGGGTCCACGTTCGACGGAACCGCCGGGAAGATCATCGTGAACGTCACCGGCTCGGGTTCGGGCGGCGGCGGCGGAGGGGGCTCCGGTGGGGGCGGGGGAGGCGCTGCCGCGGCCGCCTCGGCCTCGGCAGCGGCTTGAGCGGCGGCTGCGGCGGCCTCCTGCGCCTCGGCCTGCGCAGCCGTGGCTTCCGCCTGGGCGGCGGCCGCCTCGGCCTGCGCGCTGGCCGCCTCGGCCTGTGCGGCTGCGGCGGCTTCCTGCGCGTCGGCCAGGGCCGCTTCCGCGGCCGCGACCGCCGCCTCGTTGCCCTCAGCGGTGGCGACGGCCAACTCGGCGGCTGCAATGGCCTCCTCGGCTCGTGCCGCGGCGGCGTCGGCTGTGGCGTCCGCGGCGGCTGCCGCTGCGTCGGCGGCCGAAGCGGCGCTGTTCGCCGCCGATGCCTCCGAGCGAGCCGTCTGCGCCTCGGACAGGGCGCCGGAGGCGGCGGAGGACGCCGCCGCAGCCTCGTCCGTGCCGTCCTCGGCGCATGCCGCTGCGAGCAGCGCGACCGCGGCCGCGAGCGCGACCAGCCGGTAACCGAATCTCCGTTGCCTCATCGTGCACTCCCTCCAGGCGAGTGGAAATCGCCGGACACCTTACGCGCTGGGAGCTTCCGTGTCGTTCCGATTGAGGTAGCCGCGGACCGTCCGGGCCGGCACTCACGGGCCGGTCAGGAACTCCTCGTAGAGAGCGGCTGTGCCGGCAATGTCGTCGGGGAGGGCGTCCCAGCGGCCGTTGGGGACGAGGCCTGCCGCCTCGGGGCTGTGGGCCTGCAGCGGGTCGTCGGGATGCGCGGCGATCAGCGTCGGCACGCCGAGGCGAGGGAGGCGGTCGGCGGTGGGGTAGGCGAGGGCCGCCCGGTAGGGGAAGTGGTAGGTGTCGAGCCGCTTGGCGACCTCGACGAAGCCGCGGTGGAATGCCGGCAGTTCGACCATCGGGACCCAGCGGATGCCCTCACGGGCGCGCCGGAACCACGGCCAGTAGGTGGTGAACGCCCGGCGGAAGTGCCACGCGGCTGTCAGGTGCGTGCCGTCCCAGATCGGCTCGAAGGTGGGGAGGTAGTTGGCCAGGAGTTCAGCGCGGGGCAGGAGGTCGGGGCGGTCGCCGTCGTCGAACAGCGTGACCCCTTCGAGGATCAGACGGCGGACTCCGGGGCGGGCGAGGGTGACTTCGGTGGCGATCAGGGCGCCGGTGTGCGTTCCGTAGAGGTCGAGTTCGCCGACCTCCAGGACGTCCAGGGCCTGGTTGACGATGGCCGCGAAATCCCCGATGTCGAATGGGCCGTCGCCGGAGGGCGGGTCGGAGTCGCCGTTGGCGGCCGTGTCGAGGGCGATCACGGGGCGGCCTCGGGCCAACTCCCGCATCAGGGGCTCCAGCAGTGCCGACGATGTCGGGGAGGCGTGGAGCATGACGAGCGGCCGGCCGGTGCCGGCTATCCGGCGAATCAGCACCTGGCCGCTGGGGGTCGTCACGTAGCCGCGTTCGATTGCCCCGGCGGCGGATGTCCGTGCCGGGATCTGCAGCGAGCGATCGGCACGGCTGCCGGTATCGAAGAGTGCGCGCAGTCGCAGCGACCGGTCCGGGCCCGGCGGCAGGTAGGTCACCGTTCCGTATGGGCCGTGCGCCGGAACCCGCGCGCCGGGCGGCGTGAGCGGGTCAGCGGGCGACGTGACTAGGGTCCATCGAACCTCGAGCCGGGCCAGCGAGCCGGGAGCCGAGTAAGCGAAGGCGGCGCGAATCCCGTCCCCGTAGCCATCGCCGGCGCGGAGAACGTCGGCGGCTCGGCGTTGCAGCACGCCGGGCGGCGGCTCTTCAGCGTCCAGGCGTGTCGCGGCCGCCGGCCCGTACCACGGCCGGAACAGGGACTGCTCGCGGCACCACCACCAGATGGCGGCGATGTGAGACCCGTCCCATGACGGGTCGAACCGGGGACAGAACCGCTCCACCAGCTCGCTCCTCTGCGAGTCCTCCAGGAGCGGGAGTTGATCGAGGACCACGTCGGCGACCCGCTCCGGGTGGCGGACCGCGACCTCCAGAGCCGCCTGTGCTCCGGTACCGGTGCCGTAGAGGTGGCAGCGGTCGATGCCCAGGGCCCCGAGGTTCTCCGCCACGGCGTCGGCGTAGTCACCGAGGGTGGGGGAGCCACCCAGGGAGTGCGAGTTGCCGCAGCCGGGGAGATCCATCACGACGACTGTGAACTCGCCGGCCAGCGCCTCCGCAAGGGGGGCCAGCGATCCGGCCGACCACGGGAAGGCCGGCAGGAGCACCGCAACCGGCCCCGATCCGGTGCGCAGGTAGTGGAACTCCCGGCCGGCCACGTCGGTGAAGTGCCGGGAAAGACCGCTGGGATGTGACGCCGCGCCCTCTGTCACGGCCGGGGTCCCGGATCGGGTGGGCACCGCACGGCAGCCGCCGCCGGTTGGCGGGCGCTCACGCGAACGCCGGGGGCGACTCGTAGCCGCCGACCACCTCGCCGAGCCTCCGGGCGAAGTCGATGGTGCTGGCGTCCTCGAGGTACGGGCCCATGATCTGGATGCCCACCGGCAGCCCGTCGGACGCCCGGCCGACCGGGGCGACGGTGGCCGGCAGCCCGGCCATGCTGGCCATGCCCGGCCAGATGATCTGGTCCCAGTAGTCGCGGGTCTCGCCGTCGACGGTGATTGTCCTCCGGTTGATGTTGGAGTGGTCGTGGCGGATCGCGGTGGTCGGCACGGTCGGGCACAGCAGGATGTCGCAGTCCCTGAAGAAGTCGCGCCATCGTTCCCCGTAGCGGGCGCGCTCCTCGTCGGCTGCGAGCCAGTCCCGGTGCCGGGCGGTGCCGTCGCGCAGGTAGCGGGCGTTGCGCCCGTCCTCCTCCGGCTCCAACTCCTCCGCCTTCGCCAGGAGGGTGCCGTAGACCCGGTTGGCGAGCCCCGAGGTCGTGGCGGCGTAGAGCAGGCGCTGGTAGGTGCGATGGGCGTCGGTGAGGGTGAAGTCGGGCCGCAGACGGCTGTCGATCGCCGCGCCGGCGTTCGCCAGGGCGTCGACGGCGTCACTCAGGACGGCACCGACGGTGCTGTCGATTGGGCACGCCGGATCCTCCAGCCACACAGCCACCCGGTAGCCGCCGAGCGATGAGCTGCGGGGCGGCGGCAGTTCCAGGTGCCAGGCGGTGCCGTCGGCCTCGTCGGGACCGGCGAGCACGTCCAATGCCAGCGCCAAGTCCTCTGCGGCGCGTCCGAGCGGCCCGACGACGGCCAGGTCCACCGGGCTCAGATCGCCCGGCGGGGGTGGGATGTGCCCGCGGGTCGGGATGATGCCGAAGCTGGGCTTGTGCCCGTAGACGCCGCAGTAGTGGGCCGGGTTCCGGACCGAGCCCCCGATGTCGCTACCGAGTTCCAGTGCCGTCTGGCCGGCGGCCAGGGCGGCGGCCGAGCCGCCCGACGAACCGCCCGGTGACCGGTCGGTGTCCCACGGGTTGCCGGTCGTGCCGAACACCACGTTCTCGCTCTGGGCGTCGCCGCCGTAGAGGGGGCAGTTCGTCTTGCCGAACACGATGGCCCCGGCGGCCTTCAGGCGTGCGACGGCGGTGGCATCCCGCTCCGGGACGTGGCCGGTCAGCCAGGGCGCCCCCGCCGTGGTGCGCAGCCCCTCGGTCTCGATGGTGTCCTTGATCGTGATCGGCAATCCGTGCAGCGCCCCGGCGGCCTCGCCGCGGGCCAGAGCCGCGTCGACCTCGGCGGCCAGGAGGAGCGCACGCTCGGCGTCGAGGGTGACCACGGCGTTCAGGGCCGGATCGGCCGCCTCGATCCGGCTCAGGCAGAGGTCCAGCAACTCCCGGCTCGACACCTCGCCGGCCCGCAGTGCGGCCACGAGCCGTGCGGCACCTGCGTGCGCCCAGTCGGCCATCACCCCACGATATGCGCCCGGCGCGCGGAGTCCCGAGGTGAAGCACCTCCGCGGAGCGCGCCGGAGCATGGCGCCCGACCATCACTCGGGCACTGCCGGCGGAGCCCCACGGGTCACCGCGACCACCGAGCGACGGCGGCCACGGCAGGACCCAACAGCTAGCGTTGCCCGCGTGGCGGCGGAGGAGATGACACCGGACGGCCTTCTCTGGACGCCGCTGCGGATCGGCGCCACCACGGTGAAGAACCGGATCATGCTGTCGCCCCACCGCCAGGCGTACGGCGACGACAACCAGCCCACCGACCGCATGATCGCCTACTACGTGGAGCGGGCGAAGGGCGGCGTGGCCCTGATCGACGGCGAGTCCACGTCGGTCAGCCGGCGCCTTGCCCGGGCCAGCGCCGAGTCCGGGCCGTCGGGGTGGCGCCTCACCGCCTACGAGGAGCGGGTCATCCCGGCGTTCGCCCGGCTCGCCGAGGCGCTGCACGCCCACGGCTGCAAGATCTTCATGGAGTTCAGCACGTTCGGCGTGAACCAGGGCGCCCGCATCGACTTCGACGACTGGTACCCGGTGCGCGGGCCCTCACGGGTGCCCTCGCCGGGGGGCACCGAGATCCCCTGGGAGATGGACCAGGACTACATCGACGAACTCGTCGAGGACTACGGCCGCTCGGCGGCCAACATGCAGAGGGCGGGCATCGACGGTGTCGAGGTGCACGCTGCCCACGGCTACCTGCCGATGCAGTTCCTCAGCCCGGCGTTCAACAAGCGCACCGACCGCTACGGCGGCTCGCCGCGCCGCAACGCCCAACTTCTCGTCGAGATCGGCGAGAGCATCCGCGCCCAGGTCGGCGACGACTACACGGTCGGCATGCGGTTCTCCTTCGACGAGTACATCGGTGACGCCGGCGTGACTCCCGATCTGGCCGAGGAGTACCTGGACGTCTTCGCCGCCACCGGCTTCTACGACTTCTTCAGCATCTCCAGCGGCAGCTATCACAGCTTCCACTACGCGGTGCCGGCCATGGGGTCGCTGCCCCAGGCGTTCCTGGTCGACTACGGCCGCCGGGCCAAGCAGGTGGTGGGCGACAGGGCCAAGATCTTCCTCGCCGGGCGCATCCTGGACCTAGCCACCGCCGAGCAGGTCGTCAGCTCCGGTGCCGCCGACATGGTGGCGATGGTGCGCGCCCACATGGCCGATCCGTTCCTGATCGCCAAGACGCTCGAAGGCCGGGAGAGCGAGGTTGTGCGGTGCGTGGGGGCGAACGAGTGCCTCGCCACCGGGTTCAGGGGCCGGCGGATGCACTGCGTGATGAACCCGGCGGTGGGCAGGGAGCAGCGCTGGGGGGAGGGGACGCTGCAGCCCGCTCCGGTGACCAAGCGGATCGCCGTCGTCGGGGCCGGCCCGGCCGGTCTCAAGGTCGCCGGCGTGGCGGCCCGCCGCGGGCACGAGGTCACGCTGTTCGAGGAGAGCGACGAAGTCGGCGGGCATCTGGATCTGCTCAAGCGACTGCCGACCCGGGGCGATTGGCAGAAGATGATCGACAACCTCGTGACGGTCGCCGAGGGCACCAGTGTGGACGTGCGGGTCGGTGCCCCGGTGGGTGCCGCCGACGTCGGTGGCGGCGCGTTCGACGAGGTCGTCTGCGCTACGGGCTCGGTGTGGGACACCAGCGGGCTGTCCGGGGGTCGTGCCGATCGCAGCGGGATTCCCGGTACCGATGCCCCGAACGTGCTGGACGTCGCAACCGCGGTCCGTCGGGCGCTCGACGACCCGCGGGCGCTGGGCGCGAAGGTGGTTGTGCTGGACGACTGCGGCGCCTACCTCCCGCTCGGGCTGGCAGAGATCCTGGGCAACGCCGGCGTCGAGGTGGAAGTCATCAGCCGGTTCCCCGTCATCGGCCAGCACCTTGTGGAGACGCTGGAACTCCCGTGGATGCTGCCCAGGCTGGCCACCGCCGGGGTGACCCTCACGCCGAACCACTTCATCGAGGAGATCCGCGGCCGCCAGGTCGAGGTGTACACAACGTGGAACAAGCGCACCCGCATCGTGGACGACGTCGACACGGTCGTGCTGGCGATGCTGCGCAACCCCCGCGACGAGCTGTATCACGAACTGGCGGCGATCGGGGGCGTGCCTGTCCACCGCATCGGCGATGCGGTGTCGCCCCGCACGACCTCCGACGCCACCTACGAGGGCGAGAAGCTCGGTCGGGAACTCTGAGATGGAACGCGAATCCCGGTCCATCCATCCCACCCTCGAAGTCCCTTGCCGTCATTCCGGCGCAGGCCGGAATCCACGGTCCCACTGGTGCGGCCAGGTACACCGGGGAACCCCGGTCGATGGGTGATCTCGAGCTGATCTGGCGGCCGCTGCAGATCGGCGCGACCGCCGTCAAACACCGCATCATGATTGCGCCGCACGGGCAGGCATACGGCGAGAATCACGCGCCGGGCGACCGCATGATCGCCTACTTCGCCGAGCGGGCCAGGGGCGGCGCGGCGCTCGTGGGCGTCGAGGCCACCTCCGCCAGCCGGCATCTCAGCGGCGCCCAGCCCGGCGGGGCCACCTCGGGCTGGCGCCTCACCGCCTACCAGCGGCGCACGATCCCCGCCTACGCCCGGCTGGCGGAGGCGGTGCACGCCCACGACTGCCGGATCTTCGTGCAGCTCAGCACCGGCGGTGTGAACGACGTCGGGCGCGCCTGGACCGACAACTGGCACCCGGTGCGGGGCCCGTCACGGGTGCCGTCGCCCATCATGAACGAGACCCCGGTGGCGCTGCAGCGCTCCGACATCGACGAGCTGACAGTCGACTACGGGCAGTCGGCGGCCAACCTTCACGAGGCAGGCATCGACGGGGTGGAGATCCACGCCGCCCACGGCTACCTGGGCATGCAGTTCCTCAGCCCGGCCTTCAACAAGCGCAGCGACGCCTATGGCGGATCGATCCAGAATCGCTGCCGCTTCTCCATCGAGGCGGCCGAGGCGATCCGCCGGCGCGTCGGGGCCGGCATGACCGTCGGGCTGCGGCTCTCCTTCGACGAGTTCATCGGCGACGCCGGCGTGACGCCCGAGCTGGCCGAGGAGTGCCTTGACGTCTTGGCCGCCACCGGCCTGTTCGACTACTTCAGCATCTCCTGCGGGAGCTGGTACTCGCTGCACCGCACGGTCCCGCCGATGGGCTCGGCCCCCGAGGCGTTCCTGGCGCCGTACGCCAAGCGCGCCAAGGCGGTCGTGGGCGACCGGGCCAAGGTGTTCGTGGCCGGTCGGGTCCTGGACCTGGCCACCGCCGAGCGGGTGATCGCCGAGGGTGCCGCCGACATGGTCGCAATGGTGCGCGCCCACCTCGCCGACCCGTTCCTGGTGACCAAGACGAGGGAGGGCCGCGAGCGGGAGATCGTGCGCTGCGCCGGCACGAACGAGTGCATGGCCGCGCCTGCGAAGGGACGTCAGGTCACCTGTGTCGTCAACCCGGCCACCGGCCGCGAGCGCGACTGGGGCGAGGGCACACTCCGTCCGGCCGCCGAGCCGAGACAGATCACCGTTGTGGGCGGCGGGCCGGCCGGCATGCGAGCGGCAGGGGTTGCAGCCAGGCGCGGCCACGAGGTCACGCTCATCGAGCACTTGCCGAGGCTCGGTGGCCATCTGGATCTGCTCCGCCGGCTGCCCACCCGGGGCAACTGGCAGATGGTCGTCGACGATCTGGCGGCTGTGCTCGAGATGAACGGCGTCGAGATCCGCCTCGGCGAGACGGCAACGGCCGAGGGACTGGCCGCCGCATCGCCCGATGCGGTCGTCTGCGCGACGGGCTCGACGTGGGATCGAACGGGATTCTCAGCCGCCCGCCCCGATCGGGAGACGATGCCGGGCGCCGACGGCGGGAACGTGCTGGACGTCGCAACCGCCACCCTGGCCGCACTCGACGACCCCAAGGCGCTGGGCGTCAGGGTCCTGATCCTCGACGACACCGGCACATACCTGCCTCTGGGGCTGGCGGAGGTGTTGGGCGAGGGGGGTGTCGAGGTCGAGGTCCTCAGCCGGTTCCCCGTCATCGGCGAGTTGGTCGCGGGCACCCAGGACCTCCCCTGGCTGCTGCCACGCCTGGCGAGGCTCGACGTCCGTCTCTCACCCAACCACTTCATCGAGTCCATCGACGGCCAACGGGTCGACGTCTACGAGACGCTCACCCGCCGCCCACGGCAGGTGGACGGCGTCGACAGCGTCGTGCTCTCGATGATGCGCGCCCCACAGGACGCCCTGTTCCGCGAGTTGAGCGACACCGGTCCGATCCCCACCCACTGCATCGGCGACGCCGTGGCCCCCCGCTCGGTCGCCGAGGCCATCTACGAGGGCGAGAAGCTCGGCCGCACCCTCTGAGCCGGCATTCCTGCGGCTGTTCGCGTTGGTGCCGGCGTATCGGTCGACAGTGCGGGCCCCGTCTTGGGCCGTCTGCTGGCAGCGAGGTCCATGCCGCCGGACGAGGGCGAACCGGTGTCGCCGAACATCCGTATGGTGTTGCCATATAGCCAAGTATGGGTAATATGGCGACCATGAAGACAACGCTGGATATCCATGACGAGTTGCTCGTGCGGGCCAAGCGTCATGCGCAATCCACGGGCCGCCCTCTTCGGGCGGTGGTCGAGGAGGGACTGCGTCACGTGCTGTCGACCCAGGTGCTGGCGGGCTACGAGTTGCCCGATCTGCGTGTCGGCGACCCGCAGGAGCCCGACCCGCTGGAGCGTTACTCGTGGCCGGAGTTGCGGGAGCTGATCTACGGCGGCGACGGGCCCTGATGCTCGCGGTCGATACCAACATCCTGGTCTACGCGCACCGCCGGGAGTCACGACACGGCGAACAGGCCTACGAGGTCCTGCGGGCGCTCGCCGAGGGCGACCGGTCCTGGTCTATCCCGTGGCCGTGCTGCTACGAGTTCCTTAGCGTCGTGACCAACCGCCGCATCTGGGGCGAATATGCCAGTTCTCCGCAACAGGCATGGCGGCAACTGGCTGCCTGGGCGGCGTCGCCGTCGAACCGGATGATCGGCGAGACCGACGACTTCATGGAGATCCTCGACCAGTTCGTGAACCGCCCACGGGTCATCGGCGGCATCGTCCACGACGCCCGCATCGCAGCCGTCTGCGTCGCCCACGGCGTGGAGGCACTACTGACACGCGACCGCGACTTCTCGATGTTCCCACAACTCCCCACCCAGAATCCGCTCGCGGGTGCGCCGTAGGACCGAGGGCACGGACAGGCGGCGTCTCGTGAGTTGTTGCTTCGGAGTGGTTCGCTCGGGAGTGTCACACCGAAGTCGCACACTGGTTGGTATGTGTCCATCATGCTCGACCGGGCGAACGCGAGCCCGACGACCCGGGTATCTTTGCCGGGTGCCGAGGTTCTGCGACAACCGTGCGGCAAATCCGGCTCCGCTGGTGGCAAAGTGACGGCCAGCCCTAGCCTTGCCGCCGCGCTCGGAGGAATCGGGTACGGAGCGGAGTTCCGGCAGGATGACATCAGCGCGCCGGTGAGCGGAGTAGTGGTCGATGTTGTGGCGTTCACACATCTGGCTCCGCAGGATCTTCGCACAAGCGCAATCTCGGGATTCGCCGCGCCGAAACGAAGTGTTGGTGAGTATCTCGAAGCGGCCCGTCTCCTGGCAACGCCGTTTGCCCTGATCGAGAGCCCGAGTGGCGGTCTCGATCTATACCGGGTTGCGGCGGATGAGCGAAGCACAGAGTTGGTGCGGCGGATCTCGTCCGACCAGATCCCGGCGCTACGGGGGTCCGATCTGGCAGCCGCGCTCGCTCCGCGAGCCATTCGCGCCGCCAAGGCGGGTATACGCCAACTGGCGCTGTTTCCGATCGACGCGCGATTGCTTTTGACTGCGCGAGATCGGTCGATCGGCTCAATCAGGACGCGGCTGGAACGATCACTCGCGCGCGTTCTCGAGGAGGACGTGGAGCCTACGAAAGCGGCCAGGCTGGTTATAGCGTCACTTGCCGCGGTGATTGTCCGGGACAAGTATCGGCTTGGTGACGTTGCTCCAAGCAACCTTGTCGACGCCGTCTTGGTGCGGCACGGAGGCTATTTTTCTGGCCTCGCGGCATGGCAGCTTGAAGCCCCAACCTTGCTTGAGACAGTACTGGGCGAACTCGGAGAGGATGTCGACTACTCGGCGATCGACGCCCGCTCGATTAACTCTGTGTATGAGCAGTTCTTCCTTACGCGCGAGTTGCAGAGAGAGTTCGGGATCTTCCACACGGATCTGCGATTTGCTTCAAGGATCCTCGACTATCTCCCGGTCGAGGAGATCCCTCCAGACGAGAGATACGTGGTCGATCCGGCGTGCGGGTCAGGGAATCTCCTGCTTGCCGCCCAAGAGAGGCTGGAGAACCTCTCGCCGGGCCAGTGGTCCCCCGAAGACACTCATCGCTGGCTCAAGACGCACATCTATGGCTCGGATATCGAGCCGATTGCGGTAGAGATCGCAAAACTCTCCCTTCTGGTGTCGTCTCTTCCTCTCGGTAATTCTTGGCAGATCGAACATCGCGATGCGCTTATCGGCGCCGCGCACTTGCCCGTCCCGCCGACAATCTGGGTAACGAATCCACCTTGGCGAAACCCCAAGGGTGCTCAAGCTGAAGCGGCAACCCGGTTTCTCGCCAAAGCTGTGGCGACTCTCGCCGACGGCGGCCTCCTAGCGTGCATTCTCCCGGCGAGTTGGTTGAGTGCACGGCAGCACCGGGATTCTCGACGCGAGGTTGTCTCGCGGTGCAGCCTATTCGAGGTATGGCGCCTCCCCCGCGACATGTTCGCGCCCAACGCCCGATTTCCGGCAGCGGTGGTGTTCGCGCAGAAGGCAGTGACAGCGTCCCGCTCGAGTTTCGCATTCCGGTGGTTGACGGCTGGCAGCCAGCACCGGGAGGACTTTCTTGATCGTGGTGCCGTGCAGTTCCAGTCGGCCAATCACTTGACAGACAATGCAGACCTCGTAGATGGACCTGCCGACAGATTGGCTACGTCGGGCTTCGCAGTGGGGCAGGTCGCGAGGTTGAGGGCAGGAATCGCTCAATCCGGTACGCCGACTCCGGCTTCGTCGGGTCGCGGTGTGCCGTTTCTTGCGCGCGGCGCCTCGGTGGCGAGCTATCGAATGATTGATCCCAAGTCGATCACGTGGGTGACCGATCCCAGTGAGAACTTTCCCGCCTCCAGAGAGCGAGTTCTAGATCTGCTTACCGCTCCAAAGCTCCTCGTTCAGGCCGACCGGTTCACCGATAACTCGTGGCGGTTACGCACCGCTGTTGACTCGTTGGGAGCCGTGCCCGGAAACCTCTGGCACGCCATTATTGGCGAGGAACGGACCGTTCTTGCACTCAATGCACTCTTCTCCTCATCGATTGCTTCGTGCTTCGTGCAATCGCGCTCGACGACGAAGAGAATCACCCTTGATGTGCTGCGGCAGATTCCCTTACCACGTGACTGGCGTGCCCGCTATGAACGGGACTTTGCCGAGTTGGGGTCGCAGATGACGGATTCGGTCTCCGATCTCCCGGTGCTGATTGACGCCGCGGAGTCATTGGCGCGAAGGGCGTTCGGAATCGACAGTGAGACTGCTCGCGCAATCGACCGAGTCATGGCGGGATTCAGAGCGCCCGACGGCAGAGTTCGGATCCACGAGGCTCAATCACCTCTCGGTGCTGACGCTACTCGTCCCGATGACTTCAATCAGGCGCCAGGTACGGTGTTAGAAGTCAAGCATACGAGCGTACGAATCTGGATCAATGGTGGACCCGATGAGGGACTCATCGTGGGTCTACCGGAAGAGATGCCCGGTTGGCTTCTCAAGGAGGGTACGACATTCGAACTGACCGGCCAACCCCAAACCGGGCAGTACCGGTTCCATCGGACAGCGCATGTCCCAGACGAGGAGATCTTGGGCATCAACGGTGAGTTCAGCATCTGATTTGTCTTCCACGGTCCATTTTCTTGACGTTGGTCAAGCACACGCAACTGTTGCTCTTGACGCGGATTCGGCAGTCGTCGTCGACTGTCCGCAGCGCGGCGTCCGATCTGCCTCGAAGCTTCTTGGCTCGATAGATCTCGCGCGGCTTGATGTTATTGTCACGCACCGCGATCTCGATCACTGTGGAGGTGTACACGAACTCCTCCGCGTCTTTGGAGGCTATTCGACGAAGCTCTACATGAATCCGGGTATGTCGTTGTCTCCGCGTCCGGGAGACCAGCCTCGTGTCAAAGCCGTCCTCCGAAGCATACTTTCGGCAGCTGACGAGGTAGGTGCCAGCTTAAAGGGGGCACTCCGGGGTGAAGTGGGGCGGACCGGAACGATCTCATGGATGGCACTTTCGCCGACCCATCGCCAGGTCCTGGCTACAGCCATCGGAGGTTCGGTTAACAGGTCAAGTGTTGTTCTGAGGCTAGAACTCGCCGACTATCGCTTCCTTATCCCCGGCGATATAGATGACGATGCAGTGACTGAGTTACTCAACTCGGGCGCGGAAGTGTCGGCTGATGTCTTTCTCCTACCGCATCACGGAGCGAGGCTACAGAGGTTCAGTGAGCTACTCACAGCGGTAGATCCTCTGTATGTTGTTGTCAGCGCCGGACGCCGGATCTCTCATCCGGCGCTTGAGACGCTCCGGATAGCAGCGGCGCACGACTGCCGGATCATGTGCACGGAAGTCACAGCCCACTGTCATCGAGGCTCCGCAGACCCGCAACACTGTGCTGGCCCTATCGCCTTCAAACCACGAGATGGATTTCTCGAAGCGGTTCCTTCTGTTGGTCAGCACATGGTGAGGATTCGTGACTTGGATACCCCAGTCTGTCTTACATCGAATGAGAACGGATAGCCGGATACCGACATGGTGGCGCTTAGTACGTCGACTTCGGAATTGATGAGATCGCGAACGAGGCCGCTGCGGTCATTGCGGCTCGTCGCTAGCCAGAGACTTGGATCGATGGGGCGATCGATTGGCTAGGGCAGTCGCCCGGCTTGAGATGATCACCTTGCTAGATTCTAAGGCTCATGAGGACACGAGTGGTCAATCGGCCGATCGCTCCGCTCGTTCCGCCAAAGCTCGGCTGGTCGGTCCGGCGACTGTTGGCGATCACCATCGCTTCATCGGAAAGCATCTGGCTAGATTGAGATGGATGGGAACATAATCAATAATCACGCTGGGTTCATCTGGTCCGTGGCGGACTTGCTGCGGGGTGTGTACAAGCAGTCGGAGTACGGGCGGGTGATTCTGCCGTTGACGGTGCTGCGTCGGTTGGACTGCGTCTTGGAGCCCACCAAGGCCGACGTGCTGGAGTTGGTCGAGGAGCTGCCGGTGTCGTTGCAGAACCGGGATCCGCTGCTGGAGCAGGCGGCCGGGCAATCGTTCTTCAACACGTCTCGGCACACGTTTGCGACGCTGCTGGGTGATCCGGACAACGTTGCGGGGAACCTGCGCAACTACATCGCGGGGTTCTCGGAGTCGGCTCGGGACATCGTCGACAAGTTCAAGTTCGACGTGCAGATCGACCGGCTCGACGACCGCAACTTGCTGTATCTGGTGGTGTCTAAGTTCGCCGACATCGATCTGAGTCCCGAGACGGTGTCGAATCTGGAGATGGGGTACTTGTACGAGGAGTTGATCCGCAAGTTCTCCGAACTGTCGAACGAGACCGCGGGCGAGCACTTCACGCCGCGCGAGGTGATCCGGCTGATGGTGAACCTGCTATTCGTCGACGACGACGAGCTGCTGACCAGGCCCGGCGTGGTGAAGACCCTGCTCGACCCAGCGTGCGGCACAGGCGGGATGCTCTCAGTTGCCGAGGACCACCTCCGCCGGCTCAACCCGCAGGCCAGTCTGAAGGTGTTCGGCCAAGAGTTGAACGACGAGACCTACGCCACCTGCCGCGCCGACATGCTGATCAAGGGTCAGGAGGCCGCCAACATTCGCTTCGGTAACTGCTTCGACGATGACCAACACCAGGGCGAACGGTTCGACTACCTGCTGGCCAACCCGCCGTTCGGGGTGGAGTGGAAGATGGTGGCCGACGTGGTCCGCGACGAGCACGCCCTCCAAGGCTTCGCGGGCCGGTTCGGTGCTGGCCTTCCCCGTATCAACGACGGCAGCTTTCTGTTCCTGCAGCACATGATCTCCAAGATGAAGCGCCCGGGGGAGGGTGGCGCCCGGCTGGCGATCGTGTTCAACGGCTCTCCGCTGTTCACCGGCGGTGCGGGGTCGGGCGAGTCAGAGATCCGCCGCTGGATCATCGAGAGTGACATGCTCGAAGCCGTCGTCGCCCTGCCCGATCAACTCTTCTACAACACCGGCATCTCCACCTACTTTTGGATCGTCACCAACCGCAAGACGCCGGAGCGCCGAGGCAAGGTCCAACTCATCGACGCCCGCGAGAGCTTCACCAAGATGCGCAAGAGCCTCGGCGAGAAGCGTAAGGAGATCTTGGAGACGCAGATCGACGAGATCACCCGCCTCTACGGCGCCTTCGAAGAAGGCCCGCGGGTCAAGATCTTCTCGAACGAGTCATTCGGCTTTCTGCGTATCACAGTCGAACGTCCCCTACGGCTCCGCTGGGAGATCACCGACGACACGCTCGCAGCCATCCAGGCCGACAAGAAGATTGCCAAGCTTGACGCAGCGCGGCGCGAGACGCTCCTCGAAATGTTCCGGACCCGCCGCGGCGCGACCTACACCAGTGAGAAGGCCGCGCGACAGGTTGTTCAAGAGGTGCTGTTGTCAGCAGGCGCAGGCAAGATCCCGGCGCTTGTCAAGGCCGCCACAGACCGTATCGCAATCCGGGATCCTGAGACTCCAGCTCTCACAGACCGCGCTGGCGATCCCAAACCCGACCTCGATCTCCGCGACTATGAGAAAGTTCCACTGCCTAATGTTCGTATGGCATTTAAGACCGATTCAACTGCCCGACTTGATACGGTCGAATACCGCGCAGCCGTTGACGACTACATGGCCAGTGAAGTGTTGCCATTTGTTTCGGACGCTTGGTATGACTTCGACAAGATCAAGATCGGCTACGAAATCCCGCTTACCCGACACTTCTACACCTACAACTCACCCCGTCCGCTCGATGAGATTGATGCGCAGATCAAGGAACTCGAAGACGAGATCAACTGCTTGCTCGCGGAGATGACGGGATGACAAGTCGTACGCTTCGTTTGAAGCACCTTGCAGCCTTGTCTGTCAGCAGCGTTGATAAGAAATCGTACTCAGATGAAGTACCTGTACGACTAGTTAACTACACAGATGTTTATCACGGTGATCGAATTACTCCTGAACTTGACCTGATGAGAGCGACCGCTTCTCCGAGTGAGATTAAGGCATTCGGACTTGTTTCGGGCGATGTCGTCATAACAAAGGACTCGGAAACCGCCGACGATATCGGAATCGCGGCCTATATTGAGCGTTCCGACCCCGATATGGTATGTGGGTATCACCTTGCTATCTGCCGTCCAAGCTCGACATATGTCGACAGCAAGTTTCTCTTCTGGGCTTTGAGTTCGGACGATATTCGGGGACAATTCTCTTCCAGTGCGACTGGTGTGACCCGCTATGGGCTAAGGATTGACATCCTCGGAGACGTGAGGATAGTGGTGCCGCCGTTGCCTGAGCAGCGGGCTATCGCAGACTTTCTTGATGATGAGACCGCTCATATCGACACCCTGATCGATAAGAAGCAGAGGCTATTGGAACTAGTCTCGGAGCGGCGGCATTTGGTTGGCGAAGAGGCCTTGAAGGATCTGCGTGCAAGCGCGCCATCGGTGCGGCTTAAGTATCTCATTAGTGAGAGCGATGAGCGATGGGGTAGAAGATCAGAGCCGGCATTGTTGTCTGTGTCCATTCATCATGGAGTAGTGCCTCGTGAGTCGATGGCCAAAAGTGACTCTTCGTCAGGCGAGTATTCCAGCTACAAGCTGTGTCACCCGGGCGATATCGCGATCAATCGAATGCGTGCGTTCCAGGGAGGCGTAGGGATCGTCGGACAACGTGGTGTCGTGAGTCCAGACTACACAGTGGTCAAGGTGGGTGGCGAGGTGTCGGCGGACTATCTTCACTTCCTTATGCGCTCACATTGGTTCATCTCGGAGATGACCCGACGGTTGCGCGGTATTGGTTCGACCGATCAGGGAAATGTCCGCACGCCACGGATCAATTTCGCGGACTTGGGCCAGATTAGAATCCCTGTACCTGAATTCGAAGTACAGAAGTCTGTCTCCCGACGCCTTGCCGAGCAGGACGCTTGCCTGGCCAAGGCAGTTCGTGTACTGGAAAGGCAGCTAGGCCTATTGGTGGAACGCCGTCAAGCCTTGATCACTGCAGCCCTGACACGCGAGTTGGAGATCCCGAGGCCGAAGCATGAGTTCTGCTAGCAAGGCAGCGTGCGAGGGACCGCTGGCACCTCCTAGCCCGAGCACGGACCGCTGGCGTAACCGGCGCCGCACACCGCCCGGCGCGCACCTCCGGCTCCGGCACCTCGCCGCGCGGGACCGACAGCACGACCTGCAGCGTCCGCTCAGGGCTTCTCTTCGCTGGCGTGGACATCAGAGTCTCCATGCATCAGACTCAGACTAGACCTGAGATTTCTTGGCCCTTGGTAGATAGACTTGGGGACAAGAGCCGGATGGGGCAACCCAAGATTGAGACATCTCGCCATCTCTTCTAACGGGGATCACCCAATGGATCAAGGCCTTCGGCTGTTCGATCAGTTTGTGCGCACTGACCATCGGCGCGCGTATCGACTAGAGACAGATTTCGATTTCATGAACCGATCCGCGTGGCCGGCCTGCGAAAGTATCCGTGCAGCACTCGAGCGATGGTTCGCAAACTACCCCGCCAGTCAGAAGGGTGACCTTCGCGCCCGATTTCGCAAGGGAGATCACAATCACGCGGCCGCTTATTTCGAGCTCTACCTCCATCAGATAATGAGCCGCTTAGGGCTATCGCCCGAGGTGCATCCTGATCCCGAGATCGGCAAGGGTCGTCCAGATTTCGCCATTGCTGGCGCGCAGGGGAGAACGTGCTATGTCGAGGCAAGTGTTGTGTCAAGACGTCAATGGCATTCAGACGATCCGCTGGAGAATGAGCTTCTTGATGCGATTGATGCCGTGGCTGAAGCTGAGCCGACTCGGATCGGAATAGCCGTAAGCACGCGGGGGACGCTACAACGCTCCCACCAGAAGGAGCCAGTTCAGCGGGAAGTTCGAGAGTGGCTTGACAGCATCAATCCCATAGGCCTCTCACTTAGAATCTTCGACCGCAGCCCACGTACGTGCATTCGGCGGGATGACTGGGTTGCTGAGCTTGAGGCCTTCGGTCCTTTGTCGCGCCCGAGCAGACGCCTGATCCACATGGGGCCGACGAAGGGAGGGTTGTCGGACGCGGGACTGTCGCTGGCAGCGAATCTCAAGAGGAAGGTGAAACGGTACGGAACGCTTGATCGTGCGTTGGTACTGGCCATCAACACGAACGACGTATTCACCGATGATTGGGACGAGAATGAGGCTCTCTTGGGGACTCAAGACGGGATCTGGCGCACAGATTCCCCAGCGCGTCATCAACGGCTTCACGGAGTGCTGTTCTTTCGGGGCCTGCTTCCGAGCAATATGCACAATGTAGTTTCTCATCTATACCTGAATCCAAACGTACAAGCCGATATCCCTGAAGAACTCCTGAAGCTCAATTGCATGCGGCAGCGCAATGGGATGTGGCAGCTCAAGAAGGGGATGAGCCTTGGCGAGATCCTTGAGCTACCAGAAGACTGGCCAGGTGAACGCACTGCTCCAAGTGATACCGCCCAATCCAATAGCTGACATGAAGCGGATGAGACGACACTTAGGCCCACTTTGTCGGATAGCTTCATGGACATAGGAAAGATCGCGAGAGTTCGTCTGGTGTGGAGGTCAAGGGCCAGCTACACCTGCATTCTGAGCCGCGCTCTGAACACTTTTGCAACTTTTGCTTTTGCATCCTTCGCCGTATTGGCCCCATGCCCGAGCCAGTGCATGTCGCACGGGCGGCGCAGATCCCCCTCCGGGGTCATGCTGCGTGACTTCGCGGAGGCTCGGGCGCTAGGGCTAGCCTGATTGGCACCGCGCAGTCGAGGAGGGCGACGCCCATGTCCGCCGTGTCCGTCACCGGCACTGACTTCGATAATGCTGAGGAAGCTCTCACATTTTCGGACCTCGACGCCAGCGTCGGCAGTAGTCCTGGGGTGCCCGAGGAGGAGACCGCCGTGCGCTACTACAGCGACGAAGCACTCCTTGTGGCGATCCGGCCGCGTTGCAACAGCCGCGCTGACTAATCCCAACTCTGTCTCCGACGGTGGGCCGCAGAGAGGTGACGGCTGATGGTTGCGTCTGAGGCGGCATTCGAGGAGCACGTCGCGTCCTGGCTCGTCTCACATGGCGGCTATCGCCGGGCGAAGGTCGGCAACGTGGGGGGCGAGCCGCGGGATTTCGATGCTGAGGCGGGCGTCGATACTGCTGATCTGTTCGAGTTCATCGGGGCCACGCAGGGGCGCGAGTGGGGTCGGCTCGTGGATTCGGCGTACGGGGGCGACCCGGATGGGGCGCAGGCAGGGTTCGTGCAGCGGCTCGCGTCGGAGTTGGATCGGCGGGGGACGGTGGACGTGCTGCGTCGCGGCGTGGTGGATCGGAACTTCACGATCCGGTTGGCGTTCTTCAAGCCTGCCCACGGGTTGACCCCGGAGCTGGCGCAGCGCTACGAGGCGAACGTGCTGTCGGTGACCCGGCAGTTGCCGGTCGAGCCGTCGAGTGCGCGAACTGTTGATCTGGGGCTGTTCGTGAACGGGATTCCGGTGGCGACGGCGGAGTTGAAGAATCCGCTGACGGGCCAGACCGTCGAGAACGCCATCGCCCAGTACCGAACCGACCGTCCGCACACGAACAGGACACTGGGCCGGCTGGGGATGGTGCACTTCGCGGTCGATCCGTTCACGGTCGCGATGACCACGCGTCTCGCGGGCAGGCAGACCCAGTTCCTGCCGTTCAACCGGGGCCACGATCTCGGCGCAGGGAACCCGCCGAACCCCGGTGGGCATGCCACCGCCTATCTGTGGGAGCTGGTGTGGTCGCGGGACGCATGGATGGACATCCTGGGCCGGTTCATCCACGTGGAGAAGCCGTCGAAAGGGTCCAAGGCTCGCCCGGGGGTGATCTTCCCGCGGTTCCACCAGTGGGACGCAGTGCGGCGGCTGGAGGCCGACGCCAAGCAGCGGGGGACAGGCCGGAGTTATCTGGTTCAGCACTCGGCAGGGTCGGGGAAGTCGAACTCGATCGCCTGGCTGGCGCACCGGCTGTCGTCGCTGCACACCAGCGACGATGTGAAGGTGTTCGACAAGGTGGTGGTCATCACCGACCGCGTGATCCTCGACCGGCAGTTGCAGGACACCATCGGCCAGTTCGAGCACGCCGTCGGCGTCGTACAGCGGATCGACGAGGACTCGGCGCAGCTCGCCGCGGCGTTGGCCGGTGAGCAGGCCCGCATCATCGTGACGACACTGCAGAAGTTTCCGTTCATCTTCGACAAGATCGGGTCGCTGCCCGAGCGCAACTACGCGGTGATCGTGGACGAGGCGCACTCGTCGCAGACCGGCGAAGCGGCCACCGAGTTGCGGAGGGTGCTCGGCTCGGCCGAACCGGACATCGACCCCGACGCTGAGACGACCGACGCGGAGACGCTGCTGGCCGCGGCAGTGGCGGCGCGGGGCCACCAGCCGAACCTGTCGTTCTTCGCGTTCACCGCCACTCCCAAGGGTCGCACCCTGGAGCTGTTTGGCGATGTCGGCGCAAGCGGCAGGCACGAACCGTTCCACCTGTATCCCATGCGCCAAGCCATCGAGGAGGGGTTCATCGAGGACGTGCTGGCCCGCTACGTGACCTACAACCAGTACGTCCACCTGGAGAAGACGATCCTGGAGGACCCGGCCTACGACACCGCCAAGGCGCGCAGCGCGCTGGCCAAGTACGTGGCCTTTCACCCCGAGAACCTGGCGCAGAAGGCCGAGATCATCGTCGAGCACTTCCGCACCACGATCGCCGGCCAGATCAGCGGACAGGCCAAGGCGATGGTGGTGTGCTCGTCGCGGCCGCACGCGGTGCGCATGTGGGAGGCGCTGCGCCGCTACGCCGCCGACTTGGGCTACGGGCTGGGGGTGCTGGTGGCGTTCTCGGGGGACGTGGAGGGCTTGACCGAGACGAAGGCCAACGGCTTCCCCGAGTCGCAGACCGCCGAACGCTTCGACACCGGCGACTGGCAGATCATGGTGGTGGCCGAGAAGTTCCAGACCGGGTTCGACCAGCCGAAGCTGGCGGCCATGTACGTCGACAAGACCCTCACCGGCCTCGCTGCGGTGCAGACCCTGTCGAGGCTCAACCGCACCCACCCCGACAAGTCCGGCACCTTCGTGCTGGACTTTGTCAACGACGCCGACGCGATCGGTGAGGCGTTCGCGGTCTACCACGGCAAGACCGTCGCACCGCCCACCGACCCCAACCTGCTGTTCGACACTCGCCGCGACCTCGACGCCTTCGGCGTGCTCGACACCGGTGAGATCGAGCGGACCGCCGCTCTGGTGCTAGGCGACGGCAACCACGCGCAGGTCCACGCTGCGCTGCAACCCGCCGTCGACCGCTTCGAAGGACTCGACGAGGAAGACCAGGAGGCGTTCCGGGACGCGCTGGCGCGGTTCGTGCGCGTCTACAGCTTCCTGTCGCTGGTGGTGCCATTCCGCAACGCCGAACTCGAGCGCGACTACCTGTACTGCCGGGCTCTCGTCGCGCTGATCCGCCGCCGGCCTCCCGGTCAGGGCATCGACCTGGGCTCGGAGGTGGAACTCACCCATCTGCGCCACGAGTTGACCTTCGAGGGCTCCATCGGCCTGCCCGCCGGCGAGGGCGAGGTGGCCACCATCTACTCCGGCACTGGACCGCAGACCGATCCCGAACAGGAACCCCTGTCGCAGATCATCGCCCGCATCAACGAGCGCTTCGGCACCGACTGGACCGACGAGGACCGCCTGGTGTTCGAGGCCGCCGCCGGCGACCTCGTCGGCGACGCCGAGATCCAGAACCAGGCCCTCAACAACGACGAGGCCACCTTCCGAGACCACGTCTTCCCCGACCGCTACGAGAAGGCGCTCTTGTCACGCCGGGACCGCAACCTGCAACTCATCATCGACTACCTCGACAACCCCGAATTGCAGGCCCAGATCGTCGACGTGTTCGCCGCTGCCGTGCAGCAGCGGGCGATCGTCGCCCGCCAGCGGACCTGCCCGATCGGCGACCTGCTGGGGCCCGACCGCGAGTCGCAGCACCTCGAGTACAAGTCCACGCTGCGCTGGGACATCCACCGGCAGGCCAAGGGCGGTGCGCCCGAGGGCGCGGCCATCAAGACCATCGCCGGCTTCGCCAACTCCGAATACGGCGGCACCCTCCTCATCGGTGTCGCCGACAACGGCACCGTTTGCGGCCTTGAGGACGACTACGTCACCTTCTCCAAGCGCGGCCAGCGAGGCGACCACGACCTGTGGGGCCAGCACCTTCAGAACCTCATCCGCAGCCGCCTCGGCGACTCCGCGCTCGCGCTCGTGAACTGGCAGTTCCACACCATCAACGGCGACCAACTGGCCCGAGTCAGCATCGACCCCGCCAACCACCCCGTTCACGAACGCAAGGGCGACCAGCAGATCTTCTGGCACCGAACCCCCACCTCCACCATCGCCGTCACCGACCCTCAAGAACAAGACCGAATCATCGCCCGCCGCTGGCCAACGTGATCCAGGACGCAATAGCTGCGCGGGATTCTCGAGGGCCGACGGGTGAAGGTCTCGGAACTGCTCACGGTCAATTCACCCTGGGAGATGGATCACGATTCGATGATGTCCACTCGCCTGGCGAGATCAAAGCCTGCCGGGACAGCAGCAACATGGGCACTGCCCCAAGACTGATGTAGGAATCGTCGAAGGCTTGATGTGCGATTCGTCGGTCCGTTCATGCGCGAATCGTCGGCGTGATCTCCGGCCGGCGATGTTGGCGTCCCGGACTTCGGGGTTGCCTGTCACACCGCCGTGGCAAGCTGCAGCACAGGATCTCAAGGGAGGCATCGCATGGTTGCGAATACTCAACAGACGCCGGGTCGCCGTGACGCGGAGCATCGAGCGTTGGAGCGCTGCTACGCCTGCGGCAGAGAGTTGAGCGACGAGGAGGCGTTGATCGTCGTTGACTACGACCCGGTCGACTTCCTGGAAGGTCCCGGCGTGCTCAAGGGCTACGAGATCAGGTGCGAGGCCTGCCTCGCGTTGCTTCCTGAGTGCCCTGTGTGCGAAGGGCCGATGAACGAGTGTCCGAAGTGCGGGGCGCACTATTGCCGCAGACACGCGATGGCGTTCAGCGACAGCGCCGATGACCCGACCGTGCCTCCTGCGGTGTCACTGTGCGATTCCTGTTCAGCGATCCAGACCGAGATGAACGGCTTCGGCGATCGATGACTGACGCTCGTCTTCCCGGCAGAAAGGCAACCTGATGACAGCTGACTCACTGGAGCAGTCTGATGAGGGCCTGGAATCTGTGCGTTTTCGTTGTGAGCAGTTCTACCGAGAGCCCTCGATCGGCGCCTATTTCAACACGCGTCTCGCGGTGCTCGCGGCTGTCAACGAGCACCGAGAACAATTCGTCGCCTGGGCCGACGAGGGTGTCCGCTTCCATGAGCTGCACATCAAGATTCCCAACGTCGAATCTGACGACGACGCCTCGGAGCCGCCGTCGGCGAACTCCGATCCGCTGCAGTGGTACATCCAGACCGAGACGATCGCGCTGCAGCATCACGCGCTCGAAACGCTGCTGCGGCTCTACACGGGCCTCCTCGAGGCATCGAACTGGCTGGATCCGCTCATTGCTCTAACGGACCGGGATCGCAACCTTCGCGCGCTCGTCGAGCAGCACGTCACAGGCAACTCCAAGTCGACGTATGAGATGAGATCCGATGTCAGTTACCTCCTGCTGGGACGATCCGAGGTGCCAGAAGACGACGCGGACCAGGTGGCGGCCATAGACAACCTGTCGGGAATCCTGCAGGTGCTCGCACGCAAGTGGGATGATGGCCGCCGCGCCTACAACGCCATCAAGCACGGACTGCTCGTTTCACAGAGCAACGCCTCGCTTCGCGTCGGACTGACCGGAGAGAACATGGTCACCATCGCTGACGGCCCGAGCGTCGCGTACTTGAACCACACCAAGTGGGAGCATCAGCCTCACTCCGAGGGCACCAATGGCGGCAGGACGCGTCACTGGACAGTCGAGACTCAGTGGATCAGATTCGAACAAGCGAGCAAGGTCATTGCCGCGGCCTGCGTGCTGATCGACTCCATGTGGTCGCTGGCGGTCGCGCGGTGGTCCCAAGCAGGCAGCGACGGAGTCCGCGTAGCGGTCTGGGATCCCGACAAGGTCAATCCGAGCACTCTCACGAGTGACGGCGGATCGCCTGGACACAGTATGACGCAGAACCTGTTCACCGAGACCAAGCCAGCGTGAGCGAACAAGAGCCACCGGATCTTCGAGCAGATCGAATCGCATAGGGCAAGGCCAGCGGTTCTAGCCCATCAACTCCCCGCACGAGCCCAGCGCCAGCCGCCCGCCCGGGCGTTCGCAACGCTGGCTGCATGTACTGCTGCCGAGCGTCCCAAGTGAACGTCGCCGACGAGATCCGTGGCGCCGTCCCGTGATGGAGTGGATGTTCTCCCTCGTCAAGCCGGAGGTGTTCCGGGAGGCTGGCGTGGCCCGGAGCCGCGCCTGTCAGTCGGGCGCGATACTCCCCACGTCGCAGAAGGTGGCGGCCCAGTGGTCGGGGCCGACCTCGCGCAGCGGCGGGTTCTCGGTGGCGCAGCGAGGGTCGCCGCGGTAGTTGCAGCGGCTGTAGAAGAAGCAGCCCTCCGGTAGCTGGGTGGGGCTGGGGATGTCGCCGGTCAGCGCGATGTGCGGCGGCTGCTCCGTGGGGTCCGCCGGTAGTGCCGCCGACAGCAGGGCCTCGGTGTAGGGGTGGCGTGGGGTGTCGAGCACGGCGGCCTTGGGGCCGGTCTCCACCACCTGGCCGAGATACATGACGGCGACACGGTCCGAGAAGTAGTCGACGGTCCCGATGTCGTGGGAGATGAACAGGTAGGCGAGGCCCAGGTCCCGCTGCAGGTTCGCCAGCAACTCCAGGATTCCCGCCTGCACCGACAGGTCAAGTGACGACGTGGGTTCGTCCAGGACCACGAATTTGGGGCCCGTGACGATGGCGCGTGCCACGCCGACCCGCTGCTGCTGCCCCCCGCTGAGCTCGCGGGGCCGGCGTTCGTAGAGGCCCGGGTCCAGGATCACCCGTCGCATGGTGTCCTCGACCCGTTCCCGGCGTTCGGCCGGATCCAGCGACGGCTCGTGAATCACCAGCGGCTCCTCGATGATCCGCCCGACGCTCATGAGCGGGTCGAGGGACTGGAAGGGTTCCTGGAAGACGATGGTCATGTTCTGCCGGGCGGCCTGCAGCGTCTTGCGGTCCAGCCCGTCCAGCTGCATCCCGTCCACGGTGACGTGACCCTCGTCGGGTTGGATGAGGCCCAATGCCAGGCGTCCCACCGTGGACTTGCCCGAGCCGCTCTCGCCGATCAGCGCCAGCGTCTCACCCGCCTCGATGTGCAGATCCACGCCGTTGACGGCGTGCACCTCGCTGCGGCCGCGCCGGAACGTCTTGCGCACCTCGCTGAGCGTGACGAGTGCCATCACGCGTTCCCGGGCGCGGGCCCCGCATCGGAGCCGGCGGCACTCGTGGCTGCCTCGGGCAGGCGAACCCCGACTCCCTTGTCATAGTGGACCGCGGCCCAGTGTCCGGGGCCGACCTCTCGCAGGCCGGGCGTCTCGGTGGCACAGCGCGGGTCGGAGCGGTACTGGCAGCGGTCGTAGTAGAAGCATCCCGGTGGCAGTTCCAGCAGCGTCGGCACGGTGCCCTGGGCGCCCACCAGGCGTTCGCCGCGCCGGGGCACCGCGGCGAGCAGCGCCTCGGTGTACGGGTGGGCGGGCTCGGTCAGCACCCGTCGCACCGGACCGGCCTCGACCACCTGCCCGGCGTACATGACCAGAACCCGGCTGCAGTACTGCGCCACCACGCCGACGTCGTGGGTGACCAGCAGCATCGAGCGCCCCTCGGTCTCGGCCAGGTCGCGGATCAGGTCGAGGATCTGGCGCTGGATCGTCAAGTCGAGGCCGGTCGTCGGCTCGTCGGCCACGACCAGCCGGGGGTTCAGGACCATGGCGAGGGCGATCACGACCCGCTGCGCCATGCCGCCGCTCAACTCGTGGGCGTAGCCCCGCAGGACGCGTTCCGGATCGGCGATCCCGACCGCCTCCAGCATGTCCAGCGCCGTCGTGCGAATCTCGCCGCGCCGGCCGCGGCCGTGCGCCCGGATCACGTTGCGGAACTGGCGCTCGATCCGCAGCACGGGGTTGAGGGCGCCGAACGGGTTCTGCGGGACGAACCCGATGCTCGCCCCCCTGATCCGGCGGAGCTGCCGGGGTTGGAGTCCGACGAGGTCGGTCCCCTCGAGGCGCACCGACCCGGCGGTGACGCGCCCCGGCGACTTCAGCAGGCCGATGATCGCCCGCACGGTGGCGGACTTGCCGCAGCCCGTCTCGCCCACCAGGCCCACCGTCTCGCCCTCCCCGATGGAGAACGACACGCCGTTGACGGCGTGCACGGTCCGGCGGCGGCTGCGGAACTGGACACCGAGGTCGCTCACCTCCAACAGCGGGGCGGTCGGGGACGCGGCGGCGGTCACGGCGCTCAGTCCTCGGCCCGCCCGATCAGGCGGGTCACGCCGTCGGCCACCATGTTGAAGGCGACGATCGTCACGAACACCATCGCGCCGGGGAAGAACGACACCCACCACTGGCCGGTGGCGATGTTCTGGGACCCGACTCTGATCATCACGCCCCAGGAGGCGTCGGGGGGCGTGATGCCGATGCCCAGGAAGCTCAACCCGGCGATCACGATGATGGCGTGGGCGGCGGCCAGCGACGCTTGGGCCAGCACGATGCCCATCGTGTTGGGCATCACGTGGCGCAGCATCACGCGGGTGCGGCTGGCGCCGATGGCGGTCGCCGCCTCGATGAAGCGGCTCTCCCGCAGCACCAGCGCCTCGCTGCGCACCAGGCGGATGAAGCGCGGCACGTTGACCAGGGCGATGGCGAAGATGATGTTGCGCAGGGTGTTGCCGGTGAGCGCCACGATGGCGAACGCCAGCACCAGCAGCGGGAACGACTGGAACATGTCCAGGCCGCGCATGATCCGCTCCGACCAGCGGGACTTGTTGCTGGCTACCAGACCCACCGGGATGCCGACGGCGATCGACAGCAGCGTGCCGGCGAGGGCGATCGGCAGGTCGAGGCGGGCCGAGGCGAACACGCGTGAGAACACGTCGAAGCCGAAGCGGTCGGTCCCGAACCAGAACTCCCCGTCGGGGGACTGCAGCGTGCTTTCGGGATTCGGCTGGATCGGATCGTGGGGGAGCGGCGCGAAGAACCCGGCGAGCAGGATCAGCAGGATCACCACGAACCCGATCGTGAGTCCCTTGTGGGCGAGAGCGCCCTTGCCGAGGGTCCGGAGGGCGCCCCGGGCGCGGCCCGCGCGTCCGCCCTCTGCCGGCGTCTCGGCTCGCTTCGGAAGGGCCCTGGCCAGGGCGAGGCGCGCCCTACTCATAGGACACCCGCGGATCTAGGGCCACGACAATGAGGTCCAGGAGCAGGTAGACGAGGAGGGTCAGCAGGCCCACCACCAGGATGAAGCCCTGGATGGCGGGCACGTCCAGCTTGAGCATCGCGTCGATCGCCCACTGGCCGAGGCCGCCCCAGGCGAACACCGTCTCGACGATGGCCGCCCCGCCGAACAGTGCGGCGAAGAGGATGCCGATGTAGGTGACCACCGGCGTGCGGGCCTCGCGGAAGGCGTAGCCCACGACCCGCAGTTCCGACAATCCGCACGCCCGGGCGAACTCCACCTGGTCGGAGTTCAGCGCCCGCGACAGCACCGCCCGCGAGGTCTTCGCGAAGTGTGACGAGTAGAACAGCGCCAGCGTCACCACCGGCAGCATGGCGTGGTGGAACGCCGTCCTCAGCAGCCCCCAGTCGCGGGCGATGAGCGTGTCGAGGATCACCGCGCCCGTGACCCGATCCGGCGGGCGGTCCAGCAATCCGATCCGCCCCACGGGCGCGGGCGCCCAGCCGATGATGTAGAAGATCACGTAGATCAGCAGCAGGCCCATGAAGAAGTCGGGGATCGACTGGGTGATCGTGACGCTGGTTCGCGAGAGGGTGTCGGGCCAGCGCCGGCGGAAGTAGGAGCTGAGCGTGCCCAGCAGGCTGCCGTAGAGCACGGCGCCGAGCAGCCCGAGGACCACCAACTCCAGGGTGTCGGGGAAGCGCTGGGTGATCTCGTCCCAGATGGGGCGCTTGGTGAAGAACGAGGTGCCCAGGCTGCGCTCGGTGAACAACTCGCGGACGTAGGCGGCGTAGCGCTGGGGCAGCGGCTTGTCGGTGCCCAGCTCGGCGCGGATCTCCGCGACGTGCTCGTCGGAGGCGAGGTCGCCGGCGATCACCAGCGCCGGATCGCCCGGTGTGAGGTTGACCAGCCCGAACGCCAGCGTGATGACGATGAACACCGCGACGGGGATGAAGAGCAGGCGCTTGGCTATCGCTCCCGTTCGGTATCTCACATCACTGTCCGTCACTCACCGGTCGACCGCCCGGATTGTCGCGCACCGGACACCGCGGGCGGCTCTCGCTGGGCCGCCCGCGGTCGTTCTGTCCGGCGACAGTCGGATCAGTTCTTGGCGAGTTCCTCCGGGATGATCCGGCGGAAGATGTCCATGCGGAACGACTCGACGTCGGGTCCGAGCGAGATCGGGTTGACGAGCTCGATGAGCGGGACCCACGGAACCTCGGCGATGAGGATCTCGTGCGCCTCGAGCACCATGGCGTCGCGGTCGGGTCCGTACTGGGTGAACGCCATCAGGTCGATGAGCTCGTCGATCCGGGGGTTGTTGTAGCCGTGGGCGTTCTCGAACGCCTTGGCCGAGTGGTGCACCAGCAGCCAGGCGAACTGCGGGTCGCTGATGCCCGGCGTCTGCGACGAGAGCCAGGCCTGCAGCGCACCCTCCTGCAGCTTCGTCTGGAAGTCGGCGGAGGACGCCATGACCTCGATGCTCATGTCGATCCCCACCTCCGCCAGCTGCGCCTTCATGAGCACCGCGATGTCCTCGGAGAACGGGCCGGGACGGACCGGGTTGATCGTCATCGTGAACGCCAGGCCGTCGCCGTAGCCGGCCTCGGCGAGCAGCGCACGGGCCCGGTCCGGGTCGTGGATCGCCGGATCACCCGGTGGCGGCGGCTGGGGCACCTCGCTCAGCACCTGGTAGAGCGCCGCCTTGGCCGAGCCCTGCATCGGACCCTGCACCAGGGCCTCCCGGTCGATCGCCGAGGAGATGGCCTGGCGGACCCGCACGTCGGCGAACGGCTCGAAGCTGGAGTTCAGCACCAGCGGCACCGTGGTGTTGCCCTTGGCGGCGATGGCCTGCAGGTCGCCGCTGAGGCTGGCGAACTGCGCCAGCGTCAGCTTGTCGGCGAAGTCCACCTCGCCCGCCTGCAGGAGTTGCAGCCGGCCCGCGGCGTCGGGGATGGCCCGGACGACGATCAGGTCGATGTCGGGAGCGGGGCCCCACCAGTTGGGGTTGGGCACGAGGCGCAACTCCTCGCCGGGCGTGATCGACTCGAGCATGTACGAGCCGAAGCCGGCCGAGTTGGTGGACAGCCACCCGGCGCCCCACGGGTCGTCGTCGGTGGCGTGCGACTGCACCTCGACGCTGTCCAGCGGAGCCATGTGGTGGTAGGTGAGAACGGCCAGGGAGTACGGGTTGTTGGTGTCGAGCACCACCAGGTCGAAGGTGCGGTCGTCGATGACCCTGATCGGCCCCTCGAGGTCGATACCGCCGCCCCAGCTCAGCAGGAATCGCCCGACGCCGTCGTTTTCGATGATGCGGTCGAAGCTCCAGCGCACGTCCTCGGAGGTGATGGTGTTGCCGTAGGGGCTGACGGCGTCGTCGCGCAGCACGAAGCGGTAGCCGTCCTCGATCGGGGTGACCGATTCGGCCACGTAGGGCTCCACGTCGGCGGGACTCGGCCAGGTGGTGGCACCCGGGTCCGGCTTCACGTACTGCAGGAGGGTGCCGGCGAACATCGGGTTGAGTTCGGTGCTGGGCTTGCCCTCCGTGACGGCCAAGTCGGCGTTGGACGGCACGGCGGCGACCGCCATGACGAACACTTCGGGCTCGTGGACCGGTTCCGACGTCGGGGGCGGGGCAGCAGCGGCTTCGGCCTCCGCGGCCGCCTCCTCCGCCGCGGCCCGTGCCTGCTCGGCCTCGGCCTGGGCTGCGGCCGCTTCTGCCAGGGCCGCCTGTGCCTCCGCCTGGGCTGCCGCGGCCTCTTCCTGTGCGGCGGCGGCCTCGGCCTGGGCGGCCGCGGCCTCCGCCTGGGCCGCCGCGGCGGCCGCCTGGGCGTCGGCGAGTGCCGCCTCGGCGGCGGCGACGGCCTCCTGGTTCCCCTCGGCCGTGGCCTGAGCCAGATTCGCGGCGGCGATCGCCTCCTCCGCCAGCGCGGCCGCGGCGGCGGCCGCGGCATCGGCAGCCTCGGCGGCGGCATTCGCCGCGCCCGCTTCGGCTGCCGCGGCCGAGGCCTCGGCTTTCGCCGCGCTCGCCTCGGCATTCGCCGAGGAGGCGTCGGCGGCGGCCGCCTCGGCCTGCGCCCGGGCGCCGGCCGCGCCGTCGGTGATCGCAGAGTCGTCGTCCTCGACGGCGCACGCCGAGGCGACGAGGACCAGCGCGCCGATCAGCAGCGACGCTCGCAGGAGTCGGGAACGGATCATGGTTGAACCTCCTAGGGGATGGCCAGATCTTGCGGATAGAGGAAGCCGGTCGGGTTGGGCCACGCTCCCTGCAGGTCCTCACGGAACACCCACGGGATGATGGTCTCCACGAGCGGCACGAACGGGAACTCCGTGGCCAGGATCTCCTGAACCTCGGCGATGTACACGTCGCGGGCCGGTCCGGGAACCTCGGCGAGTATCGCGTCCGACAACTCGTCCACACGGGCGTTGGTGTAGCCGTCGTATCCCAGGCCGTCGGCTGCGAAACCGTTGGATGTGAACAGCAGCGGGATCGTGTAGGCGGGCTCGCTGAGAATCGGGCGCACCGAGTACAGCCACGCCTCCATCTCGCCGCCGCTGACCGCCGAGTTGAAGTCGGCGGGCGAGGCGATCGTCTCGATCGTGGCCTCGAGTCCCACCTCGCGCAGTTGCGACGCCAGGATGACGGCGACGGCTTCGGCGTGGGGACCGGGCCGTGTCGGGTTGATGGTCAGGGTGAAGGCGAACCCGTCCCCGTAGCCGGCCTCTGCCAGGAGCTGCCTGGCCAGATCCGGGTCGTGGCCGGCCGCGACGGCCGCGGGTGGATCGGGCTGCGGGATGGCCGTCGACAGCGGGTAGCGCCCGGGAGTGCCGAAGCCGCCGTAGGCCCCGGCGATGAGGGCCTCACGGTCGATGGCCAGCGAGACGGCCGCCCGCACCCGGGGATCGTCGAAGGGCGGGAAGCGGTTGTTCAGCGAGAGTTCGTCGAGGTTCGTGTCCCGCGCATCCTCGTACGCCAGCGCGTACTCGCCGCCACTGGCCACGCTGGCGAAGAGATCGAAGGTCAGATCGGCGACGAAGTCCGCGTCGCCGCTGCCGATCAGCAGCAGCCGGTTGCCGGCGTCGGGGATGGACCGCATGATGATCCGGTCGATGTCCACAGCGTCGACGTTCCAGTAGTTCGGGTTCTTCACCAGGCGCACTTCCTCGCCGGGAGCGAGACTCTCGACCTGGTACGGCCCGAAGGTGGACGAGTTGGACGCCAGCCATTCGGCGGCCCAGGGATCGTCGTCGGTGGCGTTGGCCTGCGCCGCGACGCTGTCGAGGATGCCGAGCGCGTAGTAGGTCAGCACGGGCACGGTGAGGATGCTGCGGTCCACGACGTTGAGCGTGAACGTGCGGTCGTCGATGATGGTGATGGGCGCTTCCTGGTCGATCTTCGACAGCCACATCAGGAAGCGCGCGATGCCGTCGAGGGCGATCATGCGGTCGAACGACCATGCCACGTCGGCGGACGTCACGGTGTTGCCGTACGGGCTCATGGCCTCGCGCAGCGTGAACGTGACGCTTCCATCCTCGTTGACCTCGAACGACTCGGCCAGCTCTCCCATCACGTCGTCGGGGCTGTGCAGAGTCAGCCCGGGTGATGGTTCGTGGGTGTAGCGCACCAGTGTGCTCACGACGCCTTGTGCGGTCACGAGACTGGGCCGTCCCTGGAGGACCGCCGGATCCACGTTCGTCACCAGTCCCGAGAGCGCCATCGTGAGGTTCTTCTCGGCGGGTGGCTCGGGCGGAGGCGGCGGTGGAGGCTCGGGCGGAGGCGCCGCTGCGGCGGACTCGGCCTCGGCGGCGGCTTGTTCGGCCGCGCTGCGGGCCTGCTCGGCCTCGGCCTGTGCGGCCTCGGCCTCGGCCTGTGCGGCAGCGGCCTCGGCCTGTGCGGCAGCGGCCTCGGCCTGTGCGCTGGCGGCGGCATCCTGCGCGTCGGCCAGTGCGGCCTCCGCGGCCGCCACGGCTTGCTCGTTCCCCGCGGCCGTGGCGCGGGCCAACTCGGCGGCCGCTATCGCCTCCTCGGCTCGCGCCGCTGCGGCCACTGCCTTGGCGTCTGCCGCGGCGGCCGCCGCGTCTGCCGCGGACGCCGCCGAGTCGGCGGCGGAGGCCTCGGAGCGGGCCGCCTGCGCCTCGGCCGCCGCCTCCGCCGCGGTCGCCGAGGCGGCTGCGGCTTCGTCCGCGCCGCTCTCGGCGCACGAGGTGGCGACGAGGGCCAGCACCCCGATGAGAACAGTGAGGCTGAAGATTCGCGAGCGGTTCATGGTCGACCTCCTGACCGCTACGGCGCCTGGCAGCCTTCTCTCCCCCAGAGTCGAGAACTTGCCCGCCGCCCGGCGCCGGCCCGCACTATAACCCTGGGTGCCCCTCCGCTGCCGAGCCGCCCCGGATCAGCCCCCGGCGCTCACGTGGGTGATGTCGAGCGGCCCCGACAGCATGCTGAGGACGACGTGGCCCTCCGAGCGGGCGGGTCCGTGCACCGTGCCGGGCGGCAGGCAGAAGTAGGCGGGGGCACGCAACTCCACGTCGCCGTTGTGGTAGGTGCCCTCCAGGATGAACCCCTCCTGGAGCACGCTGTGCACCTCCGGGGCGTCGGTGGTCCAGCCCGGCGGGGCCTTCACGAGCACCGTGCTCGCACCGGTCTCGTCGTCCACGCTGAGCACCTTGACCAGCAGCCCGGTGGGCACCGCTTCACCGGTGTCGTCCCACATCGTCTCCGCCGGCTCCCATTCCACCTCGTCGAGGTTGACTCCCATCACGACCGGTCGACTCACGTCGGTTCCCCCTTCTCTTGGACGAGTTCGGGCACGTCAGCCAACCGAGTCCGCCAACCCGTCACGGAACTGCGGCGCGGCCACGGCGATGAGCGCCTCTGCCCGCTCTCGCAGCCCCAAGCCTGCCAGATCGGCCACCCCGTGCTCGGTGACGACGTACTGCGTGAAGTGCCGGGGGACTGCGACCGGGGTGCCGGGGTCGAGTCGCGCCACGATCCTCGAGACGTCACCCCGCCTGTTCGTGGACGGCATGGCGATGATGCTCTTCCCTCCCGGTGAGAGCCAGGCTCCCTGGGCGAAGTCGAACCCGCCGCCCACACCGCTCAGTTGGTCGCCCCCGAGGTGCTCCACGTTCGCCTGACCCATCAGGTCCACCTGCACCGCCGAGTTGACCGACACGAAGCCCTCGAAGCTCGCGATGTACGCCGGGTCGAGGATTGTGTCGAACGGGTGCATCTCGAGGGCGGGGTTCTCGTGGGCGTAGTCGAACAGAGCCGTCGTTCCCATCAATTCCGCGCAGAGAGCGGACGGCTGCCCGTCGCCTGGCGCGCGCAGCTTCCCGGCGGCATCCATCGCAACGATGGCGTCGATGCCCATCCCGTAGATCCGCAGATCGGAGACGTCCGAGGCGCAGAGTTTCTGCGCCAGCGCCTCCGGGATCGCCCCGATGCCCACCTGCAGGGTGGTGCCCGAGGGGATCAGGGCGGCTAGCCGATCCGCGATGGCGGCGGCAGTGGGGCCGACCGCCGGCTGGGGGTGCTCGCCGAGCGGTTCGTCGACCTCGACGAGCCAGTCGATCTCGCTGGTGTGCAGCGACGCCTCCCCGGCGACCCGCGGCATGCGCGGGTTGACCTGGGCGATCACCCGGGGTGCCAGGCGGGCGACTGTCAACGGGTAGCTGGTCGACGTGCCGAGGCTGCAGCGCCCGGCGTCGTCGGGTGGTGAGGTGTGCACGACCGCCACGTCGAGGGGGAGCCGCCCGCTACCGAAGAGGTGCGACAGTTGCGATCCCCGGATCGGGAGGAAGCGCACCGAGCCCTCGGCGACGGCGGCGCGCACCGGCGGCATGACGTGCCAGGTGGTGTAGCGGATCCCGTCGTTGAGAAACGGGTAGTCCGAGAGCAGCAGGCCGCTGTACACGTCGAGGCCGCGGAGGCGATCGGCCTGGCGGGCGATCTCGCGCTCGGTGGCGCTCGCCCCGCCCGCGCCGGGCGGCAGCAGCACCGCCGAGGTCGGCTCGAGCGTCCCGACCGCTTCGGCGAGCGACACCCAGCGACCTCTCCTGTGTCTTCCGGTGCTCATGTCGGGACTTCCCGGATCAATGGGCCCGGTCGACGTTCTCGTGCCGTCCGGTCCGGCGTCAACTCGCCGCCCGCCCCGTCATTCCGGCGAAGGCCGGAATCCAAGCGTGTGCAGTGACCACCTATACGCTTCGGACCAGCGGGCTGCAGAACGAGAGCGTGGCCTGCTCCACGAAGCCGCGGTCCAGCAGCGAGTACTGCGGGATCGCCGTGATGGGCAGGAAGATCAGCCACATGAACGGGTTCGCCAGACCGCAGCCCAGTTCGTGGGCGGCGGCGATGAGGCGGTCCTCGGCCTCGACCATTTCGGCGGGCGAGATGTCGCTCATGATCCCCGCCAGCGGCAGCGGCAGCTCGGCCAGGATCTCGCCGCTGCGGGCCACGACCTGCCCGCCGTTCAGCTCGATGACGCGGTTGATGGCGGTGGCCATCGACTCGGTGTTGGCGCCGACGCACACCACGTTCTCGTCGTCAGGCGACAGCGAGGTGGCCAGCGCCCCGTCGGTGAGGCTGAAGCCCGACATGAAGGCCGTGGAGCGCGAGCCCGTGTCGTTGTAGCGCTCCAGCACCGACACGTACGACACGTCGATGGACGGGTCGTTCAGCACGATTCCGCCCTCGATGGTCAACTCCACGTCCCGGCGCAGCCGCAGCGGGATCTCCGGGGGGATGAACATCGAGATGGCCTCCACCCGGCCGTCGGGCATGTCGGTGCGGAACAGCAGGTCGTCGGGCTCCACCGGCGTCATCGAGAAGGTGCTCAGCAGCTCCGCCGGGCGCTCCGGCGCCGCCAGGGCCACCTGCATCTCACCGCCGGAGGCCACGAACTCGCCGCCGACGTACACAGCCGACACCGCGAAGTCCGCCAGGTCCTCCACCAGCAGGATGTCGGCGTAGCGGCCCGGCGCCACCGCCCCCACCTGGTCGTCCACCCGCAGGGCGTCGGCGGCGTTGACGGTCACCATCTGGATGGCCGTCACCGGGTCGACGCCCTCGGCGATGGCCCGGCGCACGATGTGGTCCATGTGCCCCAGGCGCACCAGCGTGGAGGTGTCGGTGTCGTCGGAGCAGAGGCTCACCCGGCGGGTGGGCAGCCCCGCCTCGGTGACCGCCTTGATGCAGTCGGCCAGGTTGAAGGCCATCGTGGCCTCGCGCAGCAGGCAGAAGAACCCGTTGCGCAGCTTGTCGATGGTCTCCTCGGCGGAGAAGCACTCGTGGTCGTCGCGGGCACCGCAGTTGGCGTAGGCCCCCAGAGCCAGCCCGGTCACGAACGGGGCGTGGCCGTGCACGGGCAGCTTGTGGGCCTCGCAGAGGCCGATGGACTCGATGACGTCGGCATCGCCGGCCCGGATGAAGTCGAAGGTCGTCTCGGCGATGCCGTTGGCCTCGTCCCACTGCATGGCGATGCGGTGGTCGTCGGGTCCCACGCTGGCACCGAGGGTGCCCTCGGGGATGGTGTAGGGGATCTTCGAGGGCGGCGGGTTGAAGATGCGCAGGGGCAGGTCGGCCGCCTCGTCGAGCATGTAGCGGATGCCGTCGATGCCCTTCACGGGGGCGATCTGGTCGAAGGCGGTGCAGACCGATGTGGTGCCCCTTGCCAGCACGACCGAGGCGAACCGGGTGATCGACATCTTGGTGACCTCGGTGTGCACGTGCGGGTCGATGAGCCCCGGCACGAGGTGCATGCCCGAGGCGTCGATGATCTCGGTCTCCTCCCCGATGGTCTCGCTCACGTCGCCGATGGCGGCGATGCGGTCGCCGGCGATCGCCACGCCCGCCTCGTACACCTCGGCGGTGAACACGTTGACGAGCGTCCCGCCGGTGAACACCTTGTCGGCGGGGCGGCGCCCGAGTCCGACGTCGATGGCTCGCTGGCTGTACATGGCTGACCTCCGTGTGGATCGGGTCGGAATGCGGCGCCGGCCGTAGGGATCCGGGCCGCCGCACGCCGCCGCCGTTGTGGCCGGCGAGTCTAGGTTGGCGAGGGCCGTCGGGTCCGGGCCGGGCGGGCTAGTGGAACGTCAGGTACTCCCGGAGTTCCCAGTCGGTGACGGCTCGGGCGTAGCGGTCCCACTCGGCGCGCTTCATGGCCACGAAGTGGTCGCTGATCTCCCTGCCGACCGCCTCGTACAGCGCCTCGTCGGCCTCGAGCGCGTCGAGGGCCAGCGACAGGTTCTCCGGGCAGCAGCGCTCGGTGTTGGCGCTCTCGAGCGAGTCGCCGGTCTCCGCGGGTGGCGGGTCCTCGCCTGCCTCGATCCCCAGGCGGGCGGCGGCCATCATCGCCGCCGCCGAGAGGTACAGGTTGGCGGCCCCGTCGGCCAGCCGGTGCTCGAGGCGGCTGGCGGCGCCCCGCCCCGAGGGCACCCGCACCGCCACCGAGCGGTGGTCGTAGCCCCAGTTGGCCCAGTAGCCCGCCAACTCGCCCGGCTTGAGGCGCTTGTAGGCGTTCACTGTGGGGGCGCAGAGGGCGGTCAGGGCCTCGTGGTGGGCGAGCACGCCGGCGATTGCGTGTCTCACCATGTCGGACAGGCCGTCGTCACTGGCGGGATCGTCGAAGAGGTTCCGACCGTCGTCGCCGGTGACGCTGAGATGGAAGTGGGTGCCGTTGCCACCCCGGTCCTGGAACGGCCGGCCCAGGAAGGTCAGCAGCAGGCCGTGGCGCAGCGCCACCTCCCGGCAGAGTTGCTTCAGCAGGAAGGCGCGGTCCAGGGCGTCGAGGGCGTCGCCGTAGCCGACCACCACCTCGAACTGCGGGTTGTCGTACTCGCTTCCCGCCGTCTCGATGCCGATCCCGCAGGTCTCGGCGGCCGCCAGGATGTCGTCGAAGAGCCCCACCGGGTCCACGACCGTGCCCGTCCCGTAGCAGTACGCCCCCGGGGTGTCCCAGGGCTCCCAGCCGCCCGAGCCGTCGGGCTGCAGCACGTACGCCTCCAACTCCACGCCGATCTTGGGGGTTCCGCCGGCGGTTGCGGCCAGTGCGTCGATGGCGCGCTGCGCGGCGAGGCGGCTCGAGATCGCCAGCGGTTCGCCGAGGCGCTCCAGGTCGGCGATGACGACGCCCGTGCCGTCATCCCAACTCGGGCGCACGTCGTCGATCGAATAGAGGGCCGAGAGGTCGCCCATCCCCTCCAGCACCTCGGCGCCGGGCGCCGGGATGAGGTCGCGGTCGTAGCCGACCCCGAAGATCGTGACCGAGAACCCCACCTCGCCGGTCACCGCGGCGGCGGGGACGTACTTGCCGCGGGCGAAGCCGAACTGGTCGGCGAACAGGACCCGGATTCTGTGCATTCCTGCTGGGAGCATCGTGCGATCAGCCTTCACGTCGTGGATTCGGGGTGGCGCTGTACGGAGTCATCTCGGCGAGATCCCCTGGAAGCGCGGGTCGTGACAATTGCGGCCGGCCGGCCGGCTCGCCGACCCGGCACGCCCGACGGTGGCGGATAGTAGCCTCGCATCGTGGTCGCATCGGGAGCGGCCACGGTGAGGGGCACCGGCGCTGTCAGCGGACGGCGGAGCGGCACATCGGGGTGTGTGCGGTGCCCACAAGTCAATGGTGGATTGGGTGTCATGCACCGCTACGGAGGGACGAGAACCATGACAAGGCCAACGAAGCACTCTCAACATCACGGCCGGCGGACGCTGTGGAGCATGGTCGGTGTGCTCATGGCGCTCGCAATGGTCGCCGCGGCCTGCGCAGCCGAGGACACTGCGGCGCGGGACGCCGCCGCGGGGGCCTCGAGCGCCGCGTCGTCGGCGGCGGGCGATGCAGCGTCCGCGATGGCCGCGGCCCAGGGCGCCCAGGCCGACGTCGACGCGGCGGACGCCCGGGCGGGCGCGGCGGAGGCGGAGGCTTCCGCGGCCGGGGCCACGGCGGATGCCGCGGCGGCGGCGGCGGACGCGGCGGCGGCTGCGGCGGCGGAGGCTCAGGCTGCCGCCGAGTTGGCCCAGGCCACGGCTTCGGGCAGCGCGGACGCCATCGCCGACGCGGAAGCGGCGCTGGCCGAGGCCCAGGCGGCCGCTGAGGCGGCCAGCGCGCAGGCGACTGCAGCCCAGCAGGAGGCGGCCGCAGCCCAGGCGGAAGCCGCGGCGGCGCAGGAGGAGGCCGCTGCGGCTCAGGAAGAGGCAGCTGCGGCCCAGGCGGAAGCCGCCGCAGCCCAGGAGGAGGCGGCTTCCGCGCAGGCCCAGGTCGAGGAGATGGAGGCGGCCGCCGCCGCCGACGAGGGTCTGCGTGTAGCGCTGCTGCTGCCGGGCATCAAGAACGACAACTCCTTCAGCCAGGCCGCTGCCGAGGGCATCATCGACGCCGTGGCGGCGGACGGCAACATCGCCGAGTACCAGATCCTGGAGGAGATCATCGAGCCCACCGATTCGCTCCCGGCGATCCGGGGCTTCGCCAGCCGGGGCTTCGACCTGATCATCGGCCACGGCATCGAGTACGTGGATCCGATCATGGAGCTCTACTCCGAGTTCCCCGACGTCGACTTCGCCATGACCGGCGGGGTGCTCGTGGAGGGAGCCGATCCGCAGGACAACGTGGTGGACTGGCTCTACAACGTGCAGGACATGGCCTACCCGAACGGGATCGTGGCCGCGAACGCGCTGATCGGCGACACCATCGGCATCGTCGGCGGGCCGGAGTTCGACTTCGTGAAGGTCATGCACATCTCGTTCCAGCAGGGCGTGGCCTCGGTCAACCCGGAGGTCCAGTTCCTCGAGGGCTTCGCGGGCGACTTCGTGAACGTCCAGAAGGCCGCCGAGGTGGCCAAGTCGCTGATCGACCAGGGCGCCGACATGATCTACTGCTCCGGTGACGGCATCTGTATCGGCGCCGCCCAGTCGGCCTCCGCCGCCGGTATTCCGATCCTGGTGGGCTTCGGCTCGCAGTACGAGACCGCACCGGACGTCTACATCGGCGCCACGGTGATCCGTCTCAGCGAGCTGTTCCAGACCTACTTCGACACGGTGCGCGACGGCACCTTCGGTAACGCCTTCTACCCCGGGAGCCTGCAGAACGGCGGCATCGAGGTGCTGCCCATCAACATGGACGCCACCGTCGAGACGGCCAAGAGCCTCGAGGAGCTGCAGCAGATCCTCGACGACTTCGTGGCCGCCGTGGTGTCCGGCGAGTTCGTCATCCCGTTCCCGTTCTAGGGGCCTGACAGCCGAACCGATCTGATCCGGTTCCCGCGCCGCAGGCGGGAGCCGGATCAGTCGCCGGTGTGTGCGGGGCAGCGGCAGCAGACCAGGACGGGCAGGAACGTCTGGGTGAAGGTGTCGATGAGGCCCTTCTCGGTGAGGCCGTAGTCGGGCACCCCGGCGAGGCCCACGAACGACAGGATCATGAACGGCGACTCGGTCTCGCAGCCGAGTGAGCGAGCCGCAGCGGTCACCCTCTCGAGCCCCTCGTGGACCTCCTCCCAGGGGCGGTCGCTCATGCATCCTCCGTAGGGCAGCGGGAGCGAGGCCAGCACCTCGCCGCCGGCCACCACGACGTAGCCGCCGTGGATCTCCTCGAGGCTGCGGGCGGCGTGCGCCAACTCGTCGTCGGAGGTGCCGAGCACGACGAGGTTCTGGTTCTCGCAGTTGGTGGTGATGCCGATGGCGCCGGCACGGAGCCCGAAGCCCCGCACGAAACCCATGGCCAGGGTGTGGCTGGCGTGGTGGCGGTCCACCACGGCGATCTTGGCTATGTCGCCGGCGGGGTCGGCGGCCACCGACCCATCCGTGATGGCGAGTTCGGCCTCGAAGGCCCGCTTGAAGTAGCCGTCGTACATCTCCATGGCCCGCACCACGGCCACCTCCCCCGGAGCTGGTGTGGCCAGGACGCGGAAGCTCTCCGGACCGATGTCGGGGTGCAGGCGGACGGTGCCCCGGCAGGACTCCGGAAGGGCGTCGTCGTTGCTGAACGTGGCGGCGCCGTGGCGGCCGGCCACCTTGCCGCCGACCAGCACCAGGTGTGGCCGCACGTCGGTGAGATCCTCCAGGAGCATCAGGTCGGCCAGGCGGGTGGGGGTGATCGAGCCCAGCACATGGTCGAGCCGGTAGGAGCGGGCGGCGTTGAGCGTGGCCATGCGGTAGGCCTCGATGGGCTCGACGCCGCAGTCGATGGCGGTGCGCACGTGGTGATCGATGTGCCCCTCGTCCGCCAGGTCGCCCACGTGCCGGTCGTCGGCGCAGAAGGTGAACTGATCGAACCCGCCGGCGACCCTCGCAGGGTCGGCGAACAGCGGCCGCACGTTGTCGTTCATGGAGCCCGACATGACGGTGATGCCGATGCCCAGGCGCAGCCGCTCGATCACGTCTGCGGGGTCGAAGGCGTTGTGGTCGTCGAAGATGCCGGCGGCGGCGTAGGTCCACAGCGGCTCGGAGGCGATGCGGGCCGTGTGGCCGGTGATGCGGCGCCCGGCGGCGAGGGCCCGGTGCGACTTGCGGGCCGCTGAGTCTTCCAGGTCGAACGGGTTGCTCTCGCCGAGCGTGACCGCTCGGGGGTCGCTGAGGCGCGCCAGGATCTCCGCCTCGGGCACCGTGCTGCCGCCCAGTTCGAGTTCGGGGGTGCGCGGCACCTTGTGGGAGACCTGGCGGAAGATGCGCAGCGGCGTGCCCGTGGTGGCGGCGATGTCCATGCCGACCGGGCCCAGCACGTTGGCCAGGCAGTTGGGGTCGGCCAGCACGGTGGTGGTGCCCCGGGGCACCACCAGGCGAGCCAACTCGCCGGGCGTCAGCAGCGTGTACTCGATGTGCAGGTGGGTGTCGATGAAGCCCGGCGACACCCAGCAGCCGGCGGCGTCGACCTCGCTGGTCGCGTCCAGGCGTCCCGGCGGCGTGACGGCGGCGATGTGGGGACCGCAGATCAGCACGTCTCGGCGCAGCATCTCCCGCCCGTGCAGCGCCAGCAGCGTGCCGTCACGGATCGCCAGGTCGGCGGGTTCGTCGCCGGCGGCCACCCGTTGCAGGCGCAGCAACTGCTCGGGCGACGGCACGAGGTGGGCGCCGATGAAGTCGACGTCGCTCACGGACTCTCACTGTACGGGACGGCTCCCGGGCGCTGAGATCCCTCCGCGCGTCCTGCCGGAAGGCCCGACGGCGCCGGGTGACGGTGGCCGGCGACTCCGGGGCGGTGGGCATCGGTGTCCTTACACTGGCCACCCATGCCGCCATCTGCGGGGAACTCGGGGCAGCGCCCGCCCCTGATCGGGCTGCCGGGACGGCGGAAGACCGCGGGCGGCGTGGCGGGCATGCTGCCGATACTGGCCCATCTGGATTTGGAGTTCTATTTCCGGAACTACGCCCGGCGGGTGGCCGAAGCGGGTGGGCTGCCGGTGCTGCTGTCTCTCGAGACCGATCCGGCTGAGGTCGTGAAGCGCCTCGACGGGATCGTGCTGCCGGGGGGCACCGACGTGGACCCCGCCCTGTACGGCGCCGAGCCCGCGCCCGATGCGCTGGACCCCGAGCCCGCCCGCGACGCGCACGAATTGGCGCTGCTCGACGCCGCCGCGGAGGCCGATGTGCCGGTACTGGCCATCTGCCGAGGATTGCAGGTGGTGAACGTCTGGCGGGGCGGGACGTTGAACCAGCACGTTCCGGAGCACGGGCTGTTCGACGAGCCCGCCGAGAAGCTCCAGCACGAGGTGACGTTCATGCCGGGTTCGGTGCTGGCGGGGGTCTACGGCCCCTCGGTGATGGTCAACTCGCTGCACCACCAGACCGTGGACCGCGTCGGTGCCGGGCTGAAGGTCACCGCCGAGGCGCCCGACGGCACCATCGAGGGCCTCGAGTGCGGCGACGCCCCGGTCGTGGCCGTCCAGTGGCACCCCGAACTGCTGCCCGAGCCCGACCCCATCTTCGACTGGTTCATCGCCCGCACCGCCGGAGTCGGCAATGAACAGCGGTAGTGGCATGCAGCCTGTGCATCCCGGGGAGATCCTGGGCGAGGAACTTGATGAGCGCGGGCTGTCGGCCAGTGCGCTCGCGGCAGCTCTGGGTGTTCCGACCAATCGGGTGACGACGATTCTGAACGGCCAGCGCGGTGTCACGGCGGACACCGCCCTTCGCCTGGCCCGCTACTTCGGCACAACGCCGCAACTCTGGCTGAATCTGCAGAAGACGTTCGAACTGCGTGTCGCGGAGATCCGATCCGGAAGCGAGATCGCGCGCCAAGTGCAGCCCGCCGAACCCATGCAGGCAACCGGATGACGAACACAGCCGGCGAGTAGCCATCAACCTGACACGGGTAGCCGCATGTGCTGTCACAGGGGGCGTCTAGGTTCTGCGCAACCGCCACCGAGGTCCGATGCGCTGGGCTACGGACCCGGACGGCCGGCTTGTCGACATCGTCGACCTGAGCCCCTCTCACCCTTGGAGATTGTCCATGAGCGAGGATCGGAGTCAATCGGTCGGCCAACTTCTTCCGGTCGCAAAAGAGCGTGTTGGGGCGAAACCCGAAACTAAGGTTCGGGACGTGGGTCGAAGCGAGCACACACGCCCGGTGCGCCTACCGCTGCGTGTCGCGGAGTCGCCGCCGGTCGGGCCGCACACGCGGCTGGATGCCGGTGTGGATGCTCCGCTGAGTTCGCTGATCGAGCCGGTGCTTGTGGCTGGAGATGCTGCCGAGGCCTTGAACATGTTGCCCCCCCGCAGTGTGCAGACGGTGGTGACGTCACCGCCGTACTGGTCGCTGCGGGACTATGAGATTGCAGAGCAGATCGGCTGCGACGACGGGCTCGCGGAGTACGTCAAGAGCATTGTGCGCACTTTCGATGCACTCCGCCGGGTTCTCGCTGATGACGGCACTGTATGGCTCAACGTCGGCGACAGCTACACGTCGGGGAACCGGAAGTACCGCGCACCCGACCGAAAGAACCGAGCGCGCGCAATGTCGGTTCGCCCGCCCACTCCGGCAGGTCTGAAGCCGAAGGATCTGATCGGCGTGCCGTGGCGCTTGGCGTTCGCGCTGCAGGACGCGGGCTGGTGGGTGCGATCTGAGGTCATCTGGTACAAGCCGAATGCACATCCGGAGTCGGTGCGAGACCGCCCCACGAAATCGCACGAGACAGTGTTCCTGCTCTCGAAGAACCAGGACTACTACTACGACGTGGCTGCCATGAAGGGTCCGAACGGCAGGAGGCTCCGCACGATGTGGGATATCAATACCGAACCACGTCCACGCGACTCGGGTGGCGTTGACGACCATCCAGCGGTCATGCCGATGACCCTCGCGCGCCGCTGCATCCTGATCACCAGCCGCCCAGGCGAAGTGGTCTTGGACCCGTACGCAGGATCCGGTACGACATTGCTCGCAGCTCAGGAACTCGGGCGGAATTGGGTTGGCATTGAACTGAAACCCAAGTACGTGGACCTCATCGAACGACGGATCGCGCGGTGACCACGAGTGCAGGCGACCCGGCAAGTCTCGCCGACCTGCAGGCCCGTATCGAGACACTCTCACCGATGGGTGTCCGTTTCGTCGCCCGGCTGATCGAGTCGCTGTCGTCGCCGCCGCGAGCCGACGTAACCAGCACCTGGCTGACGGCCAATCCAGAGTGGGTCGAGTACTTCGGTTTGACGATCTCCGCGCACCACGGCGCGACCGTTGAACCTCTTGGCTTGACCGGCTTCGAGGTCGCGTTCCGCAATGCCTGCGAAGCAGTTGCGTGGACAGTTGACCAGCCGGGCTCAGCCACCCAGCGGTTCGTTGATACGACAGTACAGGTGGGTGAAGAGGTGCCACGGAAGCTGTCACTCAAGTCGACCGCAGCACAGAGGTTGTCGGCCACGACCGCACACATCTCCAAGCTCACCGAAGCCGCCTGGATTCAGGACGTCAGATCGGCACGGGCGAGGCGAGACCGGACATTGGAACTGTTTCGGCAATATCGAGAAGCCGTGGACTCAGTCGTCATGCTACGCGCATTCCGTTCGGGGCCGGACGCCATGCCGCAAAAATACCAACTGCTGGAGATTCCAACGAAGATCTTCGCATCCCTCGAGGACGCGCCGCTCTCGGCATTCGCAGCCGACGGCCCGACCATCGACTGCGCCTACCGCGATGAGCCGATCGCAGCGCGTGTTGCCCTCGATCGATCCGATGCCAAGATCACCGTCAAACAGATCAAGCTCTCGGTCTGCACTCTCCACGCCGAATGGCACATGTCCAGACTTCACGCCTGAATTCGGCGCTTGAAGGGCGCCACGAGCGATCTCGTGCGAGTAGTAGAACACTTGCCGACGTGCTCCGAGGAACCGATCAACTGGCGCTTCTCTGAGAACACGTACCGAACTGGCGCTACCACCAAGTCCTTCTCTCTCTGCCGTCCCGTGCAGCGAGTTATTCTACCGGCTCAAACAGTTGCGGAGCTTCCTTTCGGACGCCGCTGCAGGCGAGACTGGCGCGGCTAACGGGCCTACAGGACTAACTCGCTGTCTAGGCGAGGCCGAATTGGCGGTCGCCGGCGTCGCCGAGGCCCGGGACGATGAAGGCCACCTCGTTGAGGTGGCTGTCGACGGCGGCGGTGTAGATGTCGGCGTCGAATCCCTTGGCCCGGAACGCCTCGATGCCCTCGGGTGCGGCCAGCACGCACACCACCGTGATGGGCCCGGCGTTGGAGTCCGTCAGCAGGCTGCAGGTGTGGATGAGCGAGCCGCCGGTGGCGAGCATGGGGTCCAGCACCAGCACCGGGTGGCCCTCCAGGTCCTCGGGGACCGTGTTGACGTAGGCGTCGGGCAGCAGCGTCTCCTCGTTGCGCTTGGCGCCCACGAAGCCCACCCTGGCGTTCGGCAGCATCTGGAGGGTGGCGTCCAGCATCCCCAATCCGGCCCGCAGCACGGGCACCACCAGCGGCGGGTCGGTGATCTGAACACCCGTGGCGGGCGCCATCGGGGTGTCGATGTGCACGGTCACCGACGGCTGCGATCGCAGGGCCTCGTAGACGAGGAACGTGGACAGTTCGGCCAGGTTGCGCCGGAACCCGGCCCGCTTGGTCTCGGTGCGGCGGAGGCGGGTCAGCCTTTCGGCCACGAGGGGATGGTCGACGATGGTGACGTTCACGTCCCTCAGCATGCCCCATGACAGCCAAGTCCGCGGGGCGCCGGCGCGGACCGGTCTCGACTGTCGGAATCGGGACCGCGGGCTCTAGGGTCTGGCACGTGAACACCGTGGCGATGCGGCCGGCGTCCGTGGAGGTCTCCGGGCGCGGCGGCGAGCACGGGGCGTTGCCTGAGCCGCTCGCGGGCCTGCCCGTCACGCCCACCGACGCGGTCGGGCTGACCGAGCGGGCCGACGCCCTGGCCAAGCGGTCCATCAAGACCACGGCCAAGGGCGCCGCGCTCACGCTGGCGGTTCGCTGCATGGACCTCACCACCCTGGAAGGTGCCGACACCGGTGGCAGGGTGCTGTCGCTCTGCGCCAAGGCGCTGCGGCCCGAACCGGCCGATCCGGCCGTCCCGCCGGTGGCGGCGGTCTGCGTGTACCCGGAGCTGGTGAGCGTGGCCGCCGGTGCCCTGGCCGGCACACCGGTGCGTGTCGCCAGCGTGGCGGGTTCGTTCCCCGCAGGTCTCGGCCCGATCGGCGTGCGCCTGGATGAGATCGCCGACGCCGTCGCAGCCGGGGCCGACGAGATCGACATCGTGCTGAACCGCTCGGCGTTCCTGGCCGGGCGCTACCGGCAGGCTTTCGACGAGGTGGCGGCCTCGAAGGAGGCGGCGGGCCGCGCCCACCTGAAGGTCATCCTGGAGACCGGCGAGTTGGGGTCCTACGACGCCGTGCGCAGGGCGTCGATGCTCGCCATGGCCGCCGGGGCCGATTTCATCAAGACCTCCACCGGGAAGATCGGCACGTCGGCGACCCTGCCCGTGGCGCTGTGCATGGCCGAGGCCATCCGGGAGTACGCCGACGCCGACGGCCGCGCCGTCGGCCTGAAGGTGGCCGGCGGGATCCGCACGGCCAAGCAATCCTGGCAGTACCTGGTGGTCATCGCTGAGACTCTCGGGCCGCAGTGGTTGCACCCCGACCTGTTCCGCATCGGCGCCTCGAGCCTGCTGAACGACGTGCTGCTGCAAATCGACCGTCTGCGCAACGGCGGCTACCCGCGCCCGGACAAGACGGTGGTGTGAGGCGGTGAGCGACCCCGGCGACCACCTGCCCGCCTCGAGATCCGGCGGTACACCCGCCGAGGTGCCCGAGAGGATCGCGGCGGGTCCGCCCGACTTCGGTCCCGCCTCCTACGCCCCGGCGCCCGAGGGCACCGACCTGGTGCATCTGGCCGACGACTACGGGTTGTTCATCGGCGGCGAGATGGTGTCCGCCCGCAGCGAGCAGCTGGCGCCGACTGTGAATCCCGCCACCGGCGAGACGCTGGCCACGTTCTCCATCGGCGGCCCCGAGGACGTGGACCGGGCGGTGCTGGCGGCCCGCGAGGCCTACGAGTCGCACTGGCGGGACACGCCGGGCAGCGTCCGTGCGCGCTACCTGTATCGCATCGCCCGGCTGCTGCAGGAGCGGTCCCGGGAGTTCGCCGTTCTGGAGACCCTCGACGGCGGCAAGCCCATCAAGGAGTCCCGCGACGTGGACATCCCGTTGGCGGCGGCCCACTTCTTCCACCACGCCGGCTGGGCCGACAAGCTGGACTACGCCTTCGCCGGCGCCACCGCGGGGTCGCTGGGCGTCGTGGGGCAGGTGATCTCCTGGAACTTCCCCCTGCTGATGGCCGCCTGGAAGCTGGCCCCCGCACTCGCGGCCGGCAACACCGTCGTGTTGAAACCGGCCGAGACGACGCCGCTGACCGCCCTGCTGCTGACCGAGGTGCTGCAGGACGCCGACCTGCCGCCGGGCGTGGTCAACATCGTCACCGGCGACGGCTCCACCGGCGCCGCCGCCGTGGCCCACCCCGGCGTGGACAAGGTGGCCTTCACGGGGTCCACCGCGGTCGGCAAGGAGATCCAGCGCACCCTCGCCGGCAGCGGCCGGCGGGTCACCCTGGAACTCGGCGGCAAGGCGGCCAACATCATCTTCGAGGACGCGGCGCTGGATCAGGTCACCGAGGGCATCGTCGGCGGCATCTACTTCAACCAGGGACAGGTCTGCTGCGCCGGCTCGCGCCTGCTGGTGCAGGAGAGCGTGGCGGGTGTGGTGATCTCCAAGCTGCGCCGTCGCATGGACACGCTGCTGGTCGGCGACCCGCTGGACAAGAACACCGACATCGGGGCGATCAACTCGGCTGCGCAGCTGCAAAGGATCAGCGAACTCGTGGAGTCGGGCGTCCAGGAGGGCGCCGAGCTGTACCAGCCGTCGTGTGTCCTGCCGGAGCGGGGCTGGTTCTTCCCGCCGACGCTCTTCTGCGATGTGTCCCCGTCGCACCGGATCGCCCGGGAGGAGATCTTCGGCCCGGTGCTGTCGGTGTTGACGTTCCGCACCGCGGAGGAGGCCGTCGAGAAGGCGAACAACACCCCTTACGGCCTCTCGGCGGGCATCTGGACCGAGAAGGGCTCGCGCATCCTGTGGATGGCGGAGCGGATGCAGGCCGGCGTGGTGTGGGCCAACACGTTCAACCGCTTCGACCCCGCCAGCCCGTTCGGCGGCTACCGGGAGAGCGGCTTCGGCCGCGAGGGGGGCCGCCAGGGACTGCTGCCCTACCTGGAACTGCAGGGGCCGGATCGATGAGCGCCGCCGGCAACTTGGGCGTCCCCAAGACCTACAAGATGTACGTGGGCGGGGCGTTCGTGCGCTCGGAGTCCGGCCGCTCCTACCCGGCGCGCTCGGCGGGCGGCGACCTGCTCGCCCACGCCGTGGCCGGGTCGCGCAAGGACGTGCGCGACGCCGTGCGGGTGGCGCGGGGCGCGCAGTCGGCCTGGGCGGCCCGCACCGCCTACAACCGGGGTCAGATCCTGTACCGGGTGGCGGAGGTCATGGACAGCCGCCGCGCCGAACTGGTCGGCGAGTTGGCCCGCGCCTCCGCCGGCGGGGAGGCGGCCGGCGATCCCGCCGTCGAAGTGGACGTGGCCACCGAGCGCTGGGTCTGGTACGCGGGCTGGTGCGACAAGTACCCGCAGGTGCTGGGCGGGGCGAACCCCGTGGCCGGGCCGTACTTCAACTTCACCGTCCCCGAGCCCATGGGGGTGGTGGGTCTGGCGGCACCCGATGAGGCGCCGCTGTTGGGGATCGTGTCGCGCCTTGCACCGGCCCTGGTGCCCGGCAACACCGCCGTGGTGCTGGCCGGCGAGCATCACCCGCTGGTGGCGGTCACTCTGGCGGAGATCCTGGCCACCAGTGACGTGCCCGCAGGTGTGGTGAACATCCTGACCGGGCACCGGGCGCCGCTGGTGCGGGCGCTGGCCGGACACGGCGACGTCGACTGCATCGACCTGACCGGCTGCGATCCGGCGGGTGCCGCCGGCGCCGACCTTGCGGTCGAGGCCGAGCGGCTGGCGGCGGGGACCGTGACCCGGGTGGTGCACGCCGCTGCAGGCGAGCGCCGCTGGCTGGAGGCGTCGGCGCAGAGCCCGTACGCCATCTCCGCCTTCTGCGAGTACAAGACGGTGTGGCACCCCAAGGGCCGCTGAGCCGTCCCGTGCGCACGACGACACCGGTCGGCGCGGCCTGCCCCGAGGCGTCCGGGCGATGAGCAACGGCGGGCAGTTCGTGCTCGGCGTCGACCTCGACGGCGTGTGCGGCGACTACATCGGCTCGTTCCGGCGGATCACGGCCGAGAGGTTGGGCGTCCCCGCCGAGTCGCTGACGCGGGACGTCTCCTGGGGATGCAGGGAGTGGGGGATCCGGACCCCCGAGGAGTTCGACGAGCTGCACCGCCACGCCGTGTTGGAACGCCACATGCTGCGTCACATGGACCTGATCCCGGGCGCGGCCGAGGCGCTGTGGCGGCTGTCCGACGCCGGGGTCTGGATCCGCATCGTGACCCACCGGCTCTACGTCAACTGGGGCCATGCCGTGACCGCCGGCGATACCGCCGAATGGCTCGACACGGCCAGGATCCCCTACCGCGACCTCTGCTTCATCGCCGCCAAGTCGTCGGTGAACGCCGACGCCTTCGTGGACGATGCCCCCCATCAGATCGAGGACCTGCGCGCCGCGGGCCAGACCGCCATCGTGTTCGACCAGCCCTACAACCGCCATCTGCCGGAGCCCCGGGCCGCCGACTGGGGCGAGGTCGAGGAGCTGGTGCGCGACCTCGTGGTGGAGCGCACGGGCAGCTTCCCGATGCAGCTCCCCGGCATCGATCCCGGAGCCGACCGCCTCGCCCGCCGCCTCTACCGCCATCCGAGTGGGGCCGGCACCGATGATGGCTGAGCCGGGGGGCGCCCGGCTGCGGGCGCTGGTGACCGCTCCGCTGCGCGGGCCGGGGTTCGAGGTCCTGCAACAGTTCGCCGACGTGGTCTACGAGCCGTGGCTGGAGTACGTCCCCATCCGGCTGTACGACCCACCCCGCCTGGCACACCGGCTCGCCGAGGTGGGAGCCGACCTGCTGGTCTGCGAGGCCGACTTCTGCTCCGGTCCGGTGATGGAACTGCCGCTGCGGGCCATCGTGGCCACCCGCGGCGAGCCGTCCAATGTGGACGTACCCGCCGCGACCGCCGCCGGCATACCGGTTCTGCACACCCCCGGGCGCAACGCCGACGCCGTGGCCGAACTCACCGTCGGGCTGCTGTTCGCAGTGAACCGGCGGATCGTCCCCGCCGATCGCGACGTACGCACCGGCCGGGTCTTCACTGAGACACTGCCCTACCAGCGCTACCGCAGCGAACTCCTGGCGGGGCAGACCTTCGGGATCGTCGGCCTGGGAGCGGTCGGCCGGGCGGTGCGCGGGCGGATGGAGGGGCTGGGCCTCGCGGTGATCGCGCACGACCCCTACGTCGCCGAGGCGCGGCACAGCCTCGAGGAGTTGCTGGCCACCGCCGACATCGTGTCGATGCACGCCCCGCCCAGCGCCGAGACCGCACACATGATGGGAGCACCGCAGTTCGCCGCCATGCGGCCCGGAGCCGTCTACCTCAACACCGCCCGAGCGGTGCTCCACGATCTGGATGCCCTCGTGGCGTCGCTGGAATCCGGGCACCTCGGCGGCTGCGGGCTCGACCACTTCGACGGCGAGCAGCTACCCGAGGGTCACCCGCTCTGCGGGCGCGACGACGTGGTACTGACACCGCACATCGGGGGGGCCAGCTACCACACCGAGCAGGTACAGGCCTCGATGGTCGCCGCCGATCTGCAGCGCCTGCTCGCCGGCGGGCGGCCCGTCCACATCGCCAACCCGGAGGTCCTCACGTGAACGCCGACGACCGTGCCGACACCGGCCACCCGCGCCGGGAGACCGCCCGGGCCGTGCTGGAGACCGCGCAGGCCATGTACGCCAAGGGGCTCGTCGAGGGCACGGCCGGGAACGTGTCCGGACGCGTCGGTGACGGCACCTTCTGTCTCACCCCGTCGTCGGTCGGCTACGAGGCGATGCGGGACGGCGATCTGGTCTTCGTGGACGCCGCCGGCGACGTGGTGGCCGGCGACGGTCATCCCTCCAGCGAGAAGGCGCTGCACCTGGCCTGCTACCGGCAGTGGGCCGAGGTGGGTGGCGTCGTCCACTGCCATCCGCTGCACGCCTCCATGTTCGCGGTGGCTCGCCAGACCGTTCCCGCCGCCATCGAAGAGGTCGTGATCTACATCGGCGGCGACGTGGAGGTCTGCGACTACCACCTCACCGGGAGTGACGAACTCGGTGAGGCCGTCGCCGCGGCGCTCGGCGATCGCAGCGCCGTGCTGATGGCCAACCACGGGTTGGTGACGGTGGGACGCGACCCGGCCGACGCCCTGCACGCCGCGCTCGTCGTCGAGCGCACCGCCCACATCGTCTGGGGAGCCCGACTGCTCGGCCAGCCCGGGAGCGTTCCGGAGAAGGTGAACGAGGACTTCGCCGGTGTCTACCGCTGGGTTCGGGAGTCCACCTGGGGCGCCGGGAATCGTTCCTGAAGCCTGACCTGGAGGATCCGCGCCGGGCGCGGATCCTCCCGCAAAAGAAGAGCAGCGGATCGGCGAAGAAGGGCCGATCCGCTGCTCAGGGCGGTGATGGTGGACCATCATGTTAGTGGCCGGTCGCCGTGCCCGCAAGCGGTTCGGGCGACGGGAATTCGCCGGCCGCCACCGTCGGGAGCCTCGGGCGCGCGAGACTGCGTCGAGGTGCTGGAGCGGACGGATCCGGTCCGCCGGCCGGCAGCCGGGAAAACGAGACGCCAGGGGATGCCATGGCACCGTTCGGCAGGGACAAGACGCGCATGCCCACCACTGAGGAGATGCTGCCCGGCCGCGCCCGGGCCATGCCGGTGGCCGCCACCCACGCCGTGCTCGGCACGCCCACTCAGCCGCCCTTCCCGCCGCAGATGCAGAGCCTCATCGTGGCGATGGGGTGCTTCTGGGGGGCCGAGCGCCTGTTCTGGCAGGCCGAGGGTGTCTACACCACCGCAGTCGGCTACGCCGGGGGCGGGACCCCGAACCCCACCTACGAGGAGGTGTGCTCGGGGAGGACGGGCCACACCGAGGTGGTCCTGGTGGTGTTCGACCCTGCGGTGACCGACCTCGACGCCATGTTGCGGATCTTCTGGGAGAACCACGATCCCACCCAGGGCATGCGCCAGGGGAACGACGTGGGCACGCAGTACCGCTCGGCCATCTACACCGCCGACGACAGCCAGCGACAGGCGGCCGAGTTGTCCCGGGACCGCTACGGCCCGGTGCTGGCCGCCGTCGGCCACGGCCCCATCACGACGGAGATCGCGCCCGCGCCCCCCGTGTACTACGCCGAGGACTATCACCAGCAGTACCTGGCAAAGAACCCTTGGGGCTACTGCGGCATCGGGGGGACCGGCTTGTCGCTGCCGGATTCGCAGGCGTCGCAATCCTGCACGGGGTCACCTGCGGCCGGTGCCGAAGCCGCGGCTCGCTGAGTCTCCCCGGCGTCCCGCCCCCGCCCCAACCATGAGCGCGATCGTCCTGGACGGCGAGCGTCTCGCCGCCGAGATCCGCGAGCAGTTGCGCGGCCGCATCGAAGCGCTGGCGCGCCGGGGCGTGACGCCGGGACTGGGCACCGTGCTCGTGGGCGACGACGGCCCCTCGGCCAACTACGTGGCCATGAAGCACCGCGACTGCGCCGAACTGGGCATCGAGTCCCGCCACGCGCATCTGCCCGCCGACGCCGCACAGACCGACGTCGACGCGGTCGTCGACCGCTTCAATGCCGACGCCGCCGTGCACGCCTACCTCATGCAGTACCCCTTCCCGTCGCACCTCGACTACGAGGCCGCCCTACTGCGCGTGGACCCGGCCAAGGATGTGGACGGGCTGCACCCCGTGAATCTGGGCAGGCTGGTGCAGGGCGTCGAGGCGCCGCTGGCCTGCACCCCGGCGGGAATCCAGTTCATGCTCGAGGCGTACGACATCCCGATCACGGGCTCCCATGTCGTGATCGTGGGTCGGGGGCTGACCATCGGGCGGCCGCTGGCGAACCTGCTGACCCTGAAGCGTCCCGGCGCCAACGCGGCGGTCACCGTGGTACACACCGGCGTCTCGGACCTGGCGACCCACACCCGCGAGGCGGACATCCTGGTCGCCGCGGCGGGATCGCCGGGGCTCATCACCGCCGACATGGTGAAGCCCGGCGCGGCGGTCGTCGCTGCCGGTGTCTCGTTCTCGGGTCGCCGGCTGCTGTCGGACGTGGACGACGCCGTGGCCGAGGTCGCGGGATGGCTCTCGCCCCGCATCGGCGGTGTCGGGCCCATGACCCGGGCGATGCTGCTGCGGAACACCGTGGACGCCGCCGAGGCCGCCGCGGGCTGACCCGTCCGGCCGGCGTGGCGTTCCGGCGATCCCCGTAGGCTGGCGGCCCATGGGAGATGCGACCGGACCGACAGCCGAGGGCAGGATCACCATCGGCAGCGACGGCGTGCTGCAGGTCCCCGAGGCGCCGGTCATCCCGTACGTCGAGGGGGACGGCACCGGGGTGGACATCTGGCCCGCGGCACGGGCGGTGCTCGACGCGGCCGCCGCCCGCTTCGGCAAGCGCGTCCAGTGGATGGAGGTGCTTGCCGGCGAGAAGGCCTTCAACGAGACCGGCGACTGGCTGCCGACCGAGACCATCGACGCGTTCCGCCATCACCTCATCGGCATCAAGGGACCGTTGACCACCCCGGTGGGCGGCGGGTTCCGCAGCCTCAACGTGGCGATCCGCCAGTTGCTCGACCTCTACGTCTGCCTGCGGCCGGTGCGCTGGTTCCGGGGTGTGCCGTCGCCGGTGCGCAACCCCGAAGCGGTGGACATGGTCATCTTCCGGGAGAACACCGAGGACATCTACGCCGGGATCGAGGCCGAGGCCCACTCGCCGGAGGCCGACAGGATCCGGGAGATGGTCCGGGAGGTCTTCGGGCGGGAGTTGCGCCCCGACAGCGGGATCGGCATCAAGCCGGTCTCGCGCACAGGTTCACAGCGTCTGCAGCGGGCCGCGCTCAACTATGCCGTCGCCCGCAAGCGTTCCCGGGTCACGTTCGTGCACAAGGGCAACATCATGAAGTTCACCGAGGGGGCCTTCCGCAACTGGGGTTACGAGTTGGTGCGGGAGGAGTTCGCGGAGGTCGCGGTCGGCTGGGACGACTGCGGGGGCGACCCGGGCGGTCGGATCCTCGTCAGCGACACCATCGCCGACATCGCCCTGCAGCAGGTGCTGACCCGGCCCGCCGAGTTCGACGTCATCGCCACGATGAACCTCAACGGCGACTACCTGTCCGACGCCCTGGCGGCGCAGGTCGGGGGAATCGGCATCGCCCCGGGGGGCAACATCAACTACGTCACCGGCCACGGCGTCTTCGAGGCGACCCACGGAACCGCCCCCAAGTACGCCGGCCAGGACAAGGTGAATCCGTCATCGGTGCTCCTCTCGGGCGTGATGATGTTCGAGCACCTGGGTTGGGACGCCGCGGCCGATGCGATCGTCGCCGCCATGGAGGAGACCATCGCGGCGGGGATCGTGACCTACGACTTCGCGCGCCTCATGGAGGGTGCCACCGAGGTGCGTTGCTCGGAGTTCGCCCAGGCGATCATCGACCGGCTCTGACAGAGCGAGGACGGGAGCGACATGATCGAGACGGCAACGCAGCAGCCCGCGCCCGTGCGGGTGGCGGTCACCGGCGCCGCCGGCCAGATCGGCTACAGCCTGGTGTTCCGCATCGCCTCCGGACAGCTCCTGGGTCCCGAGGTGCCGGTCGTCCTGCAGGTGCTGGAGATCCCCCCGGCCATGGGCGCCCTCGAGGGCGTGGCCATGGAACTGGACGACTGCGCCTTCGGCCTGCTGGCCGGCATGGAACTGACCGACCAGCCCGAGGTGGCCTTCTCGGGGGCGTCCTGGGCGCTGCTGGTCGGCAGCCGGCCCCGCACCAAGGGCATGGAACGCAAGGACCTGCTGGAGGCCAACGGCGGCATCTTCACCCGGCAGGGTGCGGCACTGGCGGCCAACGCCGCCGAGGACATCCGCGTCCTCGTGGTGGGAAATCCCGCCAACACCAACTGCCTCATCGCCCAGCGCAACGCTGCGGGCATCCCGGCGGAGCGCTTCAGCGCCATGACGAGGCTCGACCACAACCGGGCCATCGCCCAACTGGCGAGCCGGGCGGGTGTCGCCGTGCGCGATGTCTCCTGCATGACGATCTGGGGGAACCACTCGGCCACGCAGTACCCCGACATCTTCAACTGCCGCATCGGCGACCGGCGGGCGGGCGACGTCATCGACGACCAGCGCTGGCTGGAGGAGGACTTCATCCCCACGGTGCAGCAACGCGGCGCCGCCATCATCGAGGCTCGAGGGGCGTCCTCGGCCGCCTCGGCCGCCAACGCCGCAATCGATCACGTCCGGGACTGGGCGACGGGAACGCCCGACGGCGACTGGGTCAGCGTGGCCCTGCCGTCCGACGGCAGCTACGGCGTCCCGGAGGGACTCATCAGCTCCTTCCCGTGCACCGGCGACGGCGACGCCTGGCGGATCGTGCAGGGCCTGGAGCACAACGCCTTCAGCCGCGACCGGATCGACACATCGGTCGCCGAACTGGCCGCCGAGAGGGAAACGGTCGCCGGACTGGGCCTCATCGGCTGAGAACTCCGCCCCACCGGGGGCCGGAGTCAGAAGTCGGTCGTCTCGCGCAGGGTTGCGAGCGCGCCGGCGAGTCTTTCGAGTGTCGTGCGATGGCCCGCGAGGGCCTTGGTGTCGCCGGAGACGACGACCCGGCCCATCAGGAATTCGACGTGGGCGTCGAGTTCGCCGCTGGCGATGCCCCGGGCGACCTCGTAGCTCTGCCGGTAGACGACCGTGGCGTCGTCGGCCGATCCGTCCATCACCTCGGCTCCGTCGGCATCGACTCGAATCCGGTAGGCGCTGCGGATCCCGTCGGGATGCTCGATGAACTGCTGGATCACGAGTGGCGGCCCGTCATCGGCCCTCACCCCGCCGGCGCGCAGCAACTCGCCGAGGGCCGCCACCCACGCGGCGCTCAGGAACTTGACCACGGGACCTTCCCTCGCTCGTGGCGCGACCGGTGTGCTCAGAGAGCCGCCAGGTTCGCCGCGGCGAACTCCCAGTTCACGAGGTTCTCGATCCAGCGCTCCACGTACGCCGGGCGGGCGTTGCGGTAGTCCAGGTAGTAGGCGTGCTCCCACACGTCGATGGTCAGCAGCGGTGTGCGGTCGTGCCGCTGGGGGAGGTCGGCGTTCGCAGTCGCCATGACCTCCAGGCGCGGGCCGTCCGCCACGAGCCACACCCAGCCCGAGCCGAAATGCCCGCAGGCGGCGTCGGCGAACTGCTTGCGGAACCCGTCGACCGAGCCGAATCGGTCCTCGATGGCGGCGCGCAGCGCGCCGCTCGGGTCGCCGCCACCAGCGGGGTGCATGGAGCACCAGTAGAACGTGTGGTTCCAGACCTGCGCGGCGTTGTTGAACAGCCCTCCCGAGGTGGTGAGGATGAGGTCCTCCAGCGCCGCTCCCTGGCTGGGGGTCCCGGCCACCAGGCGGTTCACGTTGGCCACGTAGCCGGCGTGGTGCTTGCCGTAGTGCAGGGCGACGGTGTCGGCGCTGATGTGGGGGGCGAGCGCGTCCTCGGGGTAGGGGAGTGCGGGCAGGTGAACGGTCGCGGGATTGGTCACGAGGAACCTCCAGGGCGCCGCCAGGGGCGGTCGGCGCCTGAGAGTGTTGTCAGGGTGCTTCCAGTAAACCGTCTCCGCCGGCCGTTCCGGCGGGTGACCGGGAGCCGAACCGGGCGACCGCCAGGCCGAGCGCGAGCGCCACGACGGCGCAGACCACCGGCCAGAGCACCTCGCCCCGATCCGGCAGGCCCAGGCCGGTTCCGCTGATCACCTCGCCGGACCCGCCGAGGATCCCCACGCCGTTCGGCCACGGCCACAGCACGCGCAGCGAGCCCAGCATCAGCCCCACCATCGTCGCCATCACCGCGTCGTGGTACCGGGAGAGCAGCCTGCTGAGCAGCGATGCGAACAGCAGGGCTCCCACCAGCGCGCCCGCGGCGAACAAGCCGATCGGTGCCCAATCGCGGCTGCTCAGGACGTCCACGAAGGTGGCGTAGAGGCCGATGATCAGCAGCACGAACGCACCGGATATCCCCGGCAGGATCATGGCGCAGATGCCGAGCGCGCCCGCCCCCAACCAGACGATCGTGGCCGGCTCCGCCACGGGGGTGGCGCTGAGCCCGAACAGCCAGGCGCTCACGACGGCCACCGCCGCGCTCAGCAGCCCGAGGGGGACGCGCCACGTCCGCACCTGGCGGACGGCGACCACCACGGCGGCGCATACCAGACCCCCGAAGGCGCCCGCCGTGGGCTCGGCGCGATTCGTCAGCAGCCAGTCGACGGCACTCGCCAGCGCTCCCAGGGCCACGCCGACACCGGCCCCCACCGGAACCACGAGCCCCCAGTCGATCCGACGGAGGTGCCGGGCGGCGCCTCTCGGGTCGGCGCGCAGGAGATCCGCGAGTACACCGGCGGCGCTGCGCACCGAGCGCAACAGGCGCTCGTAGACGCCCAGCAACACCGCCACCGTGCTGCCGGACACCCCGGGCACCAGGTCTGCCGTGCCGATGCAGAAGCCCCGCAGCCCGTCCCCGGCCCATCGCAGCACGACATCGCCCGGACGCTGGGCCGTGCTGCCGGTGCCGTCCACGACGCGTTCCGGCGCGTCTCAGCGCTGGCCGGCGAGCTTGCGGTTCTGCAGCTTGGCTCTGACGTAGTCCCGGTTCGTCCAGGCGATGAAGTCGATGGAGATCTCCTTCGGGCAGGCCTCCTCGCACTCCCCGTGGTTGGTGCAGCTCCCGAAGAACTGCTCCATGGTCTCCACCATCGCCTCGGTGCGCGCCCAGCGTTCGGGCTGGCCCTGCGGGAGCAGGTTCAGGTGCTGCACCTTGGCCGCCGTGAAGAGCTGGGCGGCGCTGTTCGGGCAGGCGGCGACGCAGGCGCCGCAGCCGATGCAGGCGGCCGCGTCGAAGGCGGTGTCGGCCGCCTCCTTGGGGACGGGCACCAGGTTGGCGTCCGGCGCCGCGCCCGTGTTGACCGAGATGTAGCCGCCGGCGGCGATGATGCGGTCCAGAGGGGTCCGGTCCACGGCCAGGTCGCGGATCACCTCGAAAGCCCCGGCGCGCCAGGGCTCGACGGTGATGACGTCCCCGTCGGAGAATTGTCGCATGTGGAGTTGGCAGGTGGCCGTTCCCTGCTGGGGGCCGTGGGCGCGCCCGTTGATCATCAGACCGCAGGTACCGCAGATGCCCTCCCGGCAGTCGGACTCGAAGGTGATGGGTTCCCGCCCGTCGAGCGTGAGGCGCTCGTTCAGGACGTCCAGCATCTCCAGGAACGAGGCGTCGGGGCTGATGCCGGCGGCCTCGTAGGTCTCGAAGCCGCCCGCATCGCCGGGACCGTCCTGGCGCCACACGCGCAGGCGCAGGTTCAGCGCGCCGGTCCCTTCGGGTGCGGGTGCCTGCGAGGCCGCGGCCGCGTTCTCGGGCGGGTTCACTTGTAGGACCTCGTGGTCGGCGTCACGGTGTTGAACTCCAACTCCTCGCGGTGGCGGATCGGCTCGGCGCCCGGTCCGGCCCACTCCCAGGCCGCCACGTGCGCGAACCGGTCGTCGTCGCGGCGGGCCTCACCCTCGGCGTCCTGGTGCTCCTCGCGGAAGTGGCCGCCGCAGGACTCCTCGCGCTCCAGCGCGTCGCGCGCCAGCAACTCGGCGAGTTCGAAGAAGTCGTCGACGCGCCCGACCTTCTCGAGGGACTGGTTGAGCGTGGCGGCAGAACCGGGGACGTAGACGTCGGCGTGGAACTCCTCGCGCAGGGCGGGGATCTCCGCCAGCGCCTTCCGGAGCCCGGCGGCGTTGCGCGACATGCCGCAGTGGTCCCAGACGATCCTGCCCAGTTCGCGGTGGAACCAGTCCACGGTGCGCGAACCCCGGCCGGCGGTCCAGCGGGCGATCGAGTCGTCGATCTCGGAGACGGTGGCGGCGAAGGCGGGATGGTCGGTCCCCGGCGCCGCCTTGCCCAGGTGGCCGGCGAGGTAGTCGCCGACGGTGTAGGGGATGACGAAATAGCCGTCGGCCAGCCCCTGCATCAGTGCCGAGGCCCCGAGGCGGTTGGCGCCGTGGTCGGAGAAGTTCGCCTCGCCCGCCACGAAGAGCCCCGGCACGTTGCTCATGAGGTTGTAGTCCACCCACAGGCCGCCCATCGTGTAGTGGACCGCCGGGTAGATCCGCATGGGCACCCGGTAGGGATCCTCCCCGGTGATGCGCTCGTACATGTCGAAGAGGTTCCCGTACTTGGCCCGTACCACGTTTGCGCCATCACGTGCCAGCACATCGGAGAAGTCCAGGTAGACCCCGTTGCGCAACGGGCCGACCCCCCGGCCGGCATCCACGACGGCCTTGGCGTTGCGCGACGCCACGTCCCTGGGCACCAGGTTCCCGAAGGCGGCGTACTTCTCCTCGAGGTAGTAGTCGCGCTCGGCCTCGGGGATCTCCTCCGGCGGCCTCGCATCGTCGAAGGCCCGCGGCACCCAGATGCGCCCGTCGTTGCGCAGGGACTCCGACATCAGCGTCAGCTTGGACTGGAAGTCGTCCCCGGCGGGGATGCAGGTGGGGTGGATCTGGGTGTAGCAGGGGTTGGCGAACAGGGCGCCGCGCCGGTGCGCCCGCCACGCCGCGGTGACGTTGCACATCTTGGCGTTCGTGGACAGGAAGTAGACATTGCTGTAGCCCCCGGTGGCCAGGATGACGGCGTCGCCGGCGTGGGCGCTGACCTCGCCGGTCAGCAGATCCCGCACGACGATGCCGGCCGCCCGATCCTCGGCCACCACCAGGTCCAACATCTCCGCTCGGGTGTGCAGGTCGACGGTTCCCGCCGCCACCTGCCGCATCAGCGCCGAGTAGGCGCCGAGCAGGAGTTGCTGGCCGGTCTGGCCGCGGGCGTAGAAGGTGCGCGACACCTGCGCCCCGCCGAAGGAGCGATTGTCGAGGAGGCCGCCGTACTCGCGGGCGAAGGGGACGCCGGCCGCCACGCACTGGTCGATGATCGCCACCGACGTCTCGGCGAGGCGGTGCACGTTGGCCTCACGGCTGCGGTAGTCGCCGCCCTTGATGGTGTCGTAGAAGAGCCGGAAGACGCTGTCGCCGTCGTTCTTGTAGTTCTTGGCGGCGTTGATGCCGCCCTGCGCGGCGATGGAGTGCGCCCGGCGCGGCGAGTCGTGGTAGGTGAACGCCTTGACCCGGTAGCCGAGCTCGCCCAGGGACGCCGCGGCGGACGCCCCCGCCAGACCGGTTCCCACCACGATGATCGTGAAGCGGCGCTTGTTGTTGGGGTTGACGAGGCGCAGGGAGAACTTGTGGTCCGTCCAGGCGTCCTCGATCGGCCCGCCGGGCAGCCGCGCCTCCAGACCGCCGATCATGACCCGGCTCCGGTGTGGTCGATTTGCTGCTGGTGTTCGCGTACGACCGATCTGCCGCCGTCGTCGATGACGCCGGCCTGCACCAGGATCGGGAAGCTGAGGTTGCCGACCAGGATCACCGTGGCGAAGGCCTGGGCGAACCTGCGCCGCAGCGGGTTCCAGCGCGGGCTGTTGATCCCGAGACTCTGGAACATGCTCCAGGCGCCGTGGTAGATGTGGGTGGCCAGCGCCACGTTGGCGACGATGTACCAGATGGCGACGGGCAGGTTGGACAGGCTCGCCACCACGTTGTGGTAGGGGTCGCCACGTACGTAGTCGGGGTTGAAGTGCCCCCAGGTCAAGTCGGCCAGGTGGTACACGACGAACAGGCCCACGAGAGGTCCCGTCCAGCGCATCGTACGCGAGGCGTAGTTGGCGGCGATGTAGTCACGGCCTCCGGCGTAGCTGCGGTCGGCCGAGCGGCTCATCCGGGTCAGGCTGTAGGCCGAATGGAGGTGCAGCGCGAAGGCGGTGATGAGACCGGCCCGCAGTGCCCACAGCACCCAAGTCCGCGGGATGACCTCGGTGCCGAGATCGCGCAGGGTCTCGGCGTACTCGTGTGTCTCCCACGGGCCGTCGTAGAGGTGCAGGTTGCCGAGCATGTGCACCAGCACGAATCCCAGCAGGGCGAGCCCGGTGAGTGCCATCACCCACTTCTTGCCGACCGCCGACTGGTAGAGGTTCAGCGGCCACGGAAGCTGCCGCGGCGCCGGGCGCCGGCGGCGGGGACCTGCCGGCTTCTCGGCAGTCGGCATTGGGGTGACTGGACTCAGCGTGCTGCTCCTGCGCGTGGTCGCGGGGGTGGGCCGGGCGGTCGACGCCCCGATGGGGCTCTGCGGATCGTTACGTTACCGGCGGGAACCCCTGTCGCCCGGAAACCTCGAGAAATCCCCGCTCCCGCACTTGATTTTGTCCGAGACACCCGGCATAATCTCAGTTACACGCTTGTAATTACACAGGTGTGAATAGGCCTGTGGACAACACAGGTGCCAAAAGGTGCTCGGACGGCTGCCGGAGGTGACCGTTCCGGGGGGATCCCCGGGTCCGAGACCCAGACGATGGGGAGGATGTCCGGATGTTCACCCAGGAGATGCGAGTCCAGGATCCCTGGAAGCAGTACGCCAACTGCCTCGGTGTGGATCCCGATCTGTTCTTCCCCGAGCGCGGGGCGTCCACCAAGGAGGCCAAGCGCGTCTGCAGTGCCTGCGTCGTCCGCACGGAGTGCCTCGAGTACGCCCTCGAGAACGGTGAGAAGTTCGGGATCTGGGGCGGCATGAGCGAGCGAGAGCGTCGGCGCGTACGACGCGAGCGCGCCCTGGCGCGGCGCCAGGCGAGCGGCTCAGCCACGGCCTGAGGGCCTGCGGGCCGCCAATTTTTTCCGCTTGCTGACGGCCTCAGCGAGTGCTGATCAGGTAACCTGTCGTCGTGGCAGTAATCGGAACCACCGAGTTGATCATCATCCTGGTGATCGTTCTGGTGATCTTCGGTGGCGCCAAGCTTCCGAAGCTGGCGCGGTCCCTCGGGCAGGCCCAGAGAGAGTTCCGCAAGAACGCCGATGACGTCGAGGAATCGGCCTCGAGCGGATCCGCCGACACCAAGAACAGCGACACCTGACGCCCTTGATGGGGCGCCGGGGGGTCAGGCGACGGCCGCCGGCCTGTCCTCCACGGGACGCTGCAACCGCTCCTGCTGCCGGCGGCGTTGCAGGCGCCGACGCTGGCGCTCGGAGGCCCCGCCCCAGACCCCGTGGGAGATGTGATTGGCGAGGGCGTACTCGAGGCACTCGTCGGCCACGGGACATTCGGCGCAGATCTTCTGCGCGTGCAGGACACCGACGCCGTCGGAGGGGAAGAAGACATCCGGCGACTCGCTGACGCAGCGCGCCCGCCTCATCCAGCCCGTGCTCGGCAACCTCGACGGCATTGTCGCGGTGTCCATCGGGAGTAAGTACGTGACGCGACGGCTAAAGGCCCCGTAAAGGACTCGGAACCGACCGACCGGAGCCCTGCCGGCGATTCGGTCGGGGCGCCACAGGGCGGTAGCCTCGGACTGCGGGTTACCTCGATGCCGAGTTCACCGAGGGGCCGGAAGGAGTGTTCATGACAAGCATCGGGCCCGACTACGAGCAGGAGCTGCCGCCGCCCGTCGGCCACGTCAAGGTCGTCTACATCGGTCCCGTGGCGCCGCATTGGGAGTTCCGGTCGGACTTCGGTGACAGGCAACTGATCGAGGACTTCCGCATGCGCGCCCAGGCGAGGCTGTTGCTGCTGCCGAGGGACGACCCCCAGTTCCGCCGGAACCGGGAGCGGATCAACCGGGACGCCGTGCGCCAGAACCTCCTGATCGAGTGGGATCTGGGCTACGACGAGGACGAGTTCGACCCCTACAGCGAGCCCTGAAGGGGGGCTTAGGTGACCATCGGCGCGCCCATCGAGACCTCCGCTCACGCGACGGGTGTGGCCGCGTCGGGCGACCTGTCCGGTGCGGCCGGCCGCTACCTGAACCGCGAACTCTCGTGGTTGGACTTCGACGCCCGCGTTCTGCACTTGGCGCGCGACGAGGACATCCCGCTGCTGGAGCGGCTGCGCTTCTGCGTCATCGCCGCCGGGAACCTGGACGAGTTCTTCCAGGTGCGGGTGGCGAGCCTCAAGGCGCGGTTGGCCGAGGGCCGGCTGGAGCGTTCCGTGGACGGGTTCACGCCGCAGGCGCAGCTCGCCGGCATCCATGCGCGGGTCGAGACGCTGCTGGCGGGCCTCGAGAGCGTTCTCCGCAGCGAGATCCTCCCCACGCTGGCGGCGGAGGGAATCCAGGTCGTGGAATGGAGCGATCTGGACACCGACGACCGGAAGTTCCTGGAGGGCGAGTTCGCCGACCGGATCTACCCCATCCTGACGCCGCTGGCGGTTGATCCCGGCCATCCCTTCCCGTACCTCTCGAACCTGTCCACGAGCCTCGGCGTGCGGCTGGTGGATCCCGAGAGTGGCCGCCACTGCTTCGCCCGGATCAAGGTGCCGTTCACCTACGGGAGGCTGCTGAGCCTGCCCGACGGCGAGCGCTTCATCCCCATCGAGCAGGTCATAGCGGCGCACCTCGAGGCGCTGTTCCCGGGCATGGAGATCCGGGAGCACGCCTGCTTCCGGGTGACGCGCAACGCCGACCTTTCCGTCGACGATCAGGAGGCCGAGGATCTGCTGACGGCGGTGGAGGCCGAGTTGCAGAGGCGCCGGTTCCGCGCCGTGGTCCGCCTGGAGATGTCGGCGTCGGCCTCGGTGGCGATGCGGAACCTGCTGATGGACGAGCTGGACGTGCTGCCCGACGACGTCTACACCACGGACTTCCTGCTGCACGTCGGGGGCCTGAGCCAGCTGTGCAAACTCAAGCGACCCGACCTGCTGTGGTCGCAGCGTCACCAGTTCGTGCCGGCGCCGCTGCGGCCCACCGGCGAGGGCACGCCGGACTTCTTCGCCGCCATCCGCAACGCCGACGTGCTGGCGCACCACCCCTACGACTCCTTCGGCGCCTCGGTGCAGGAGTTCATCGGTCAGGCGGCCGAGGATCCGCACGTGCTGGCCATCAAGATGACCCTCTACCGCACCGACGGCGACGGCGACATCGTGGAGGCGCTCGTCTCGGCCGCCGAACGGGGCAAGCAGGTGGCGGTGGTGGTGGAGTTGAAGGCCCGCTTCGACGAGCAGGCCAACATCGGCTGGGCGCGGCAACTGGAGAACGCCGGGGTGCACGTGGCCTACGGGCTGGTGGGGCTGAAGGTGCACGCCAAGATCTGCCTGGTGGTGCGCGCCGAGCCCGACGGGATCCGGCGCTACTGCCACGTCGGCACCGGCAACTACAACGCCCTCACGGCCCGGACCTATGAGGACCTGGGCCTGCTGACCGCCGATGAGATCATCGGCGCCGACCTGTCGCACCTGTTCAACCGGCTCACCGGCTACGGCCACGGGTTCACCTACGGCGAACTCGTGGTGGCGCCCGAAGGGGTGCGGCCGCACATCGCCGAACTCATCGCCGCCGAGGCCGCCCACGGGGACCGGGGTCGCATCACCTTGAAGATGAACAGCCTCGTGGACGCCGAGATCATCGACGCCCTGTACGCCGCCTCGGCGGCCGGGGTCCGCATCGACCTGCTGGTCCGAGGGATCTGCTGCCTGCGCCCGGGCGTGCCGGGCCTGTCGGAGACCATCAGCGTGCGGTCGGTGGTCGGCCGCTACCTCGAGCACTCGCGCATCTACTGCTTCGGCAACGCCAAAGGCGTGGGGCAACCGGTGTACCTCATCGGCTCGGCCGACCTGATGCCCCGCAACCTGAACAGCCGCGTCGAGGCGCTCGTGCCCGTGCACGACCCGCGGCTGCAGGCGCGCCTGCAGCGGATCCTGGACACGAGCCTCGCGGAGCAGGCACGGGCCTGGACGCTGCACCCCGACGGCTCCTGGTCAGCGCCGCGCCCGGGCACCGTCTCGCCCCACGACACGCTGCAGAACATCCCCGGCGTCGCCGAGGTCTGAGCGCCGGGCGCGGGCCGCGCCGCGCCTGTCATGCCGAGTTCACCTTCTGTTCACTTTCCCATCGGGTTGCGGTTTTCTTGCCTCGTTAGCTTGCGGACGTCTTTCAGCAGATGAAGGAGGAAGACGTGAGACGAGCAAGCAAGGGTTGGCAATGGTTTGGCGCGGTGACCTGCGCCGTTGCGCTGATCGCGGCTGCCTGCGGCGGTGATGAGGATGATGGTGGGAGCGCGACCGCTCCGTCCGCGGAGGTGGAACCCGCTCCCGCGGGGGACGACGGCGGGGGCATCGGTCTCGGTGAGCCGCCGGCGCCGCCGCCGAGCGCCGAGGAGGGCGGCGCGGCCGTGGCGCAGCCTCAGGAACCGCCGGCGATCGAGGAGGAACTCGAGGCCATGACCGGCACCGTGACGATCTCGGGTTCTTCCACGGTGGAGCCGATTTCGGTGCGTGTGGCGGAACTGTTCCGGGACGTGGCCCCGAACGTGAACGTGACGGTGGATGGTCCGGGTACCGGTGATGGTTTCAAGTTGTTCTGCGCCGGTGAGACCGATATCTCCGACGCTTCCCGGCCGATCAAGGACGCTGAGGCGGAGGATTGCGCCGCGGCGGGTGTCGACTGGATCGAGTTGCGGGTGGGCATCGACGGCATCGCCGTGATGACCAACAACGCCAACGATGCCGTGAACTGTCTGAACTTCGAGGATCTCTACGCCATTGTGGGCCCGGAGTCCTCGGGTTTCTCGAACTGGAGTGACGCCGGCGCGCTGGCCGCGGAGTTGGGTTCGTCGACGTCGTTCCCGGATCTGGAGTTGGACATCACGGCGCCGGGCGCCGAGTCGGGCACCTATGACAGCTTCATCGAGATTGTGCTGGAGGACATCGGTGATCACCGCGCCGAGGCCGGTGCCATCGGCGAGGACGAAGCGGCCACGACCCGCCCGGACTATGTCTCCGCCGGCGATGACAACGTCATCATCCAGGGCGTCGAGGGCGCCACGGGCAGCTTCGGCTGGGTCGGTTTCGCTTATGCGGTCAATGCCGGCGTGAAGCTGCTGGATGTGGACGGCGGTGACGGTTGTGTGGCCGCCACGCCGGCGACGATCGCCAGCGGGGAGTACCCGGTGTCGCGGTCGCTGTACATCTACGTGAACGCCGCGCGCGCCGCCGCCAGCGAGGCCGTCGCCGCCTACGTGGACTTCTACATGAGCGAGACCGGTCTGGTGCAGGCGGTCAGCGACGTGGGTTATGTGACTCTCACCGACGACGCCCGTGCCGCCACGCAGGGCAACTGGGCCGGCCGGATCATCGGCGGTTGATCGTCGAGCGGCGTCGGAGCAGGGCGACCGGCCGGCTGCTTCGACGTGATCGCTCTCGGAGCCTCTGCGGGGTCGCCGGCGCCGGCTCAGGCCGGCGACCCCGCAGTATCCTCTCCCGGGCCCGGCGCAGGGTCGCCGGTGCAATGCAGTGCCCGTGGCCCTGCCGGGCGGCGCCTCGTCCATCGAGGCCCGTCGCTCCCGATTTGTCCGTCGATGCTTGGTAGGTTCCGGCCATGACCGACCTCGCGTTGCGTCTGGGCGGTCGCCAAGCCCCGTCGTTGCTCGGTCGTCTCATCGGTGGTACGACGCTGCCGGCCTTCGCGATCCTCGCCGGCATGGTCATGCTGGTGGTCTCGGCCTTCATGCCGTGGGCTGCGGTACAGGGCTCCGGGCAGACCGAGAACGCCTTCCAGGCCAACCTTCCGTGGTTGCTGGGAGGCACCGACCTGGCGCAGCAGACGGCGGGCACCTTCGGCAACGGCTGGATCCTCATCGGCATTGTCATCGTCTGCGCGGCCATCGGCTATCCGCTGTTGGCCGGCCGTCGCATGGTGGCACTGCCGCTGGCGGTTATCGGCACCATCAGCACTCTCTACGTGTATTTCACCTCGTACCGGTTCGACAACCAGTTCGCCAAGATCGAGAACCTGATTGTTGAGGTGGGCAGCGGCTGGTGGTTGGCCCTCGTCGGCTCGCTGCTGATCGTGGCCGGTGGTCTGCTCGCCCGGGTCGGCGCCGGTGTCCACGGACCTGTAGCCGCCGTCGGCGGTCCGGTCACCATCGAGGCTCTCTCCGGCAGCCGTGACCGGCGCGACCGCGAGTCGGCGGTTCGGTTGGTCATGCTCGTCGCCGCGCTGGCTTCCGTCCTGGTCTCGGCGCTGATCATCCTGTCGCTGATCCGCGACGCCCTCACGTTCATGATCAACATCGAGTGGGCATCGGTCTGGACCAGCGGGTGGTTTCCGCGCCGGGGCTTCTACGACATCAAGACGCTCGTCGTCTCCACGGGTCTGGTGGTGGGCGTGTCGACGCTGATCGCCACTCCCGTCGGCCTCGCGGCGGCTGTCTACCTCGCCGAATACGCCAAGCCGAGGACACGGCGCTGGATGAAGCCCACCCTCGAGATCCTCGCCGGCATACCCAGCGTGGTGTTCGGCTTCTTCGCCCTGCAGTGGATCTCCCCCAACATCATCCAGAACATCGACCATTGGTTCGGCCAGGACGCCCGGCTCGGCAACCTCGCCGCCGCCGGTGTGGGTGTGGGATTCCTCAGCGTGCCGCTCATGGCCTCCATCTCCGAGGACGCCATGAAGGCGGTCCCCCATTCGCTGCGCGAGGCGTCCGCCGGCCTGGGGTCGCGCAAGGTCACGACGACCCTCCGGGTGGTGCTGCCGGCGGCCATCTCCGGACTGGTGGCGGCGTTCATCGTGACCACCTCGCGGGCGGTCGGCGAGACCATGGTCGTGTTCATCGCCGGGGGCGGTGGTGACACTGCCGTCTACACGCACAACGTCTTCGACGGCAGCCTCACCATGACCGCCGCCATGGCCTCGCTCGCCTCGGGCACCGACGCCGTTGTGGGTGAGGGACTGACATTCGAATCCCTCTACTTCGTGGGGCTGATGCTGTTCCTACTCACGCTGGGCATGAACCTCATTGCCGACCGCGTCGTGCGCCGGTTCCAGAACAAGTACTGACGCCGTGGCGATGCGATTCGGACGAGTCTTCGACGACAGGACCCGCGGCGCGGTCACCTCCGCGGTCTACCGGCGTTCGCGCGACGTCAAGGGCGGGTTGTTCCGGTCGTTGCTGCAGATCGGGCTGCTCGTGGCGCTGCTGGTGCTGGCCGTGCTGCTCGTGGACACCGTCACCGACGGCTGGTCGGTGCTCAGCGGCCGCCTCGGCGACTTCCTCGCCGGGGGCCTGCGCTCGCAGTCCGGCGACCCCGAACTCGGCGTGTTCCAGGGCATCAGGGGCTCGCTCTGGATCGCCATCTTCGTGATTGTGATTGCCTTCCCACTGGGCATCGGTGCCGCTATCTACCTGGAGGAATACGCCCCGAAGTCGCGGCTCACGAGCTTCATCGACCTGAACATCCGCAATCTGGCGGGCGTGCCGTCCGTCGTCTACGGCCTGCTGGGACTCGCCATCTTCGTGCGGGGCCTCGAGGACCTCACCGGGGGACAATCGGTCACCGCGGCCGGGATCACCCTCGCCGTGCTGGTGTTGCCGATCGTCATCATCACCTCCTCCGAAGCGATCCGCGCCGTGCCGCAGTCCCTCCGTGAGGCGGGCTACGGGGCGGGCGCCACCAAGTGGGAGGTCATCCGCACCCAGATCCTCCCGTATGCGGCTCCGGGCATCCTCACCGGCACGCTGCTCTCGCTCTCGCGGGCCATCGGCGAGGCCGCACCGCTGATTCTCGTGGGGGCGGTCACCGGCTTCCTCGGCGGGCAGTCCGGGCTGGTCGACATCACCCAGCTGCAGGAACGGTTCACCGCCATGCCCATCGTCATCACGCGCTGGGTGCAGCAGTCCGGGCGGGACGGCGGCTTCGCAACCGCCGCGGCGGCCGCGATCGTGGTAATGCTGGTAGTGGTGCTGCTGCTGAACTCCGCGGCGATCTTCCTGCGCAACCACTTCGAGAAGAAGAGGTGAGTCCGGGAATCGCCGGAACGAAGGGTGTAAACCGATGGCAACAGTGACGGACGCAGCGGAGGTGGCGATGAACGGCGACGGTGCGGTGCCCCCGGTTGCCGAGGCCCCGCCGGGGGTCGCGGCGGCAGCGGAGGGAGATGCGTTCCCGCCCGACGTCGTCTTCCGCGTCGAGGACCTGAACTGCTACTACGGCCCGAACCGGGCCGTGCGCGACGTGACCATGGACATCAGCGAGCGGGAGATCACCGCCATCATCGGCCCCTCGGGCTGCGGCAAGACCACCGTGCTGCGCTGCTTCAACCGCATGAACGACCTCATCGAAGGGGCACGGGCCACCGGAACGCTGCTGTTCCGGGGGATTGATCTCTACGACTCGAGGGTCGACCCCGTCGAGGTGCGGCGCCGCGTCGGCATGGTGTTCCAGAAGCCGAACCCGTTCCCGAAGTCGGTCTTCGACAACGTGGCCTATGGGCCGCGCATCGCCGGCTCGGTCCCCAAGAGCGAACTTCCCGACGTCGTCGAGGCCTCGCTGCGCCGGGCCGCCCTGTTCGACGAGGTCAAGGACCGCCTCAAGGACTCGGCCATCGGCCTCTCCGGCGGTCAGCAGCAGCGCCTCTGCATTGCCCGGGCCATCGCCACCAGCCCCGACGTGCTGCTCATGGATGAGCCCTGCTCGGCCCTCGACCCGATCTCCACGGCACACATCGAGGAACTCATGCACAACCTCAAGGAGGAGTACACGATTGTCATCGTGACCCACAACATGCAGCAGGCGGCCCGCATCTCGGACCGCACGGCGTTCTTCACCGCTGACGTGGACGCCGAATCGAACTCCCGCTACGGGCTGCTCGTGGAGTTCGACGATACCGAGAAGATCTTTTCCAACCCATCCGACGAGCGCACGGAGAACTACGTGACCGGTCGCTTCGGCTGAAGCGGTCCGCTCGAAGTCCTTCCACTCGACAAGCGAGCGGTCGGCCAGCACGCCAGGAGGTGCCGCAATGGTTGAGAGTCTCCGCAAACCCTTCGCCGACGAACTCGAAGAGGTCCGGGTCGAGTTGATCCGCATGGCCGGACTTCTGATCGAGTCGATACCGCGCTGCACCGAGGCTCTGCTCGCGAGCGATCTGGCGGCGGCACAGGAGATCATCGACGCGGACAACGTCCTCGACGAAGCCTCGCTGGCTCTCGAGCATCACTGCCAGCAGCTCCTGGCACTGCAGCAGCCCATGGCCGGTGATCTGCGCACGATCCTGGCCGCCATGACGATCAATCACGAGGTGGAACGCTCGGGTGACCTGGTGGAGAACATCGCCAAGGCCATGCGGCGGGTGTACGGCATCGACTTCGGTCCGCGCCTGCGGGGTCTCATCACCCAGATGAGCGAGGAGGCCACGCGGCTCATGCGGTTCGCGGTGGATGCCTTCGCCGACGGCAACTCGGGCCTCGCCGCCGCCCTCGACGACATCGACGATCGCCTGGACCGGCTGAACCACCAGTGCCTCGCCCTGATCGTGGGCGAGGAGGGCCGGGAGATGGGTGATCTGATGTCGGGGGTGCAGCTCGCCCTGATCGCCCGTTACTACGAGCGGATCGGCGACCACGCCGTCAACATCGGCGAGCGGGTTCGCTACATGGTGGACGGTTGGAGGCCCGGCCAGTCCGAGGACTTGCCGGCGGATCAGGAGCCGGACGTCGGCACCGAGGCTCCGGCCGGCTAGCCGTGCGGGTCCTGGTCACCAACGACGACGGCATTGACGCTCCGGGTTTGGCGGCATTGGCGCGGCACGCCGTCGCGGCCGGCCATGACACCTTCGTGCTGGCGCCACAGCAGGAGATGAGCGGTTCCGGCGCCTCCATGGGTTCGCTGGCACTGCACCATCCCATCGAGGTCCGTCCCCGGACGATCCCCACGCTGAACGGCGTGCCTGCCCACGCCGCGGCGGCGACCCCGGCGGCGTGCGCCATCCTGGGCTGCCTCGGCGCGGTCGGGCCTCCCCCGGATCTGGTGCTGTCGGGCATCAATCACGGATTCAATGTCGGGCGCTCCGCGCTGCATTCGGGAACGGTGGGAGCCGCCATAACCGCCGCTGCCTGGGGCGCGAAGGGGCTCGCCGTCAGCACCGCATGGGCCGAGGGCGAGGTGCATTGGGAGACCGCGGCATCGGTCGCGCTCGACCTCTCCGGTTGGTTCATGGATGCCGAGGACCTGCGGGCACTGAATGTGAACGTTCCCAACACCTCCCGCGGCGAGCTGCGCGGTGTGCGCTGGGCGACGTTGGCGCCCGTCGGCGCCATCCGGAGTGCGATCGTCGGCATCGAGGACACCGCCGACGGCGAGGGGTTCCGGGTGCTCACCGATCACCGCTCCACCGACCCTGGCGCGGCGCCGCGGCGATCGGACCGGGCACTCGTTGCGGGAGGCTGGGTGACACTGACGGGACTGGGAGGGCTCGCCGAGCAGATCCCCAGCGGCGAGACGGCCGGCGAGCCGGCGCTCGGCGGGCTCTTGGAGCGCGGGGCGGGCGACGGCGACCGGAGCGATGTGACGCCCACCCCGGGACTGCCGTGATGACCGCGGCGCTGGCGATCCTCGGGGCCGCGCTCGCCGTGACGGTGGCCGCACTCGGGGTCATGGCGGCTCGCGACCGCCGCGCCCGGCGCGCGATGGATCGGCTCCTGGACGCTGGAGGTGGGGAGGCCCGGACCACCGAGGGCTCCGAGGGCCCCGAAGGCAGTCTGGCGGGCCTGCTTGCGGCCACAGAGGCAGACCCGCTCGGCACCACGAGCACGGCCGATGTCCGTGCCGCGCTCGAAGCCGTGGGCGACCGGCTGCGTTCCCTGGAGCAGTCCACCGACGCTCGGGCCGAGTGGATGCGGCGACTCGGTGCGGTCGTGTCCCGCATGACCGAGGGCGTGGTGATCTCCGACGCCGATGGTCGGATCGTCTTCCGCGACGACACCGTGCATCCGGCGATCTCGACCCGGCATGGCCATGCGCTGACCGACGCCGCGCTGAGCCGGGTCCTGGGCCAGGCCTGCGCGGGGATGACGGTCACCGAGGAGGTCCGTCTCTACGGTCCGCCCGAGCGCATCCTCCTGCTCAGCGCGTCGCCGATGGCCGAGGGGGGACTGGCGCTCATCGAGGACGTCACCGAGCGGGAGCGGGTCGAGACGATGCGCCGTGACTTCGTCTCGAACATCAGCCACGAGCTGCGCACCCCTGTCGGCGCGATCAGCCTCCTGGCCGAGACGCTCGGGGATCTGCTGGCCGACAGTGCCGGATCGGCCGGTGAGGTGCCGCTCGGCGTCGAGGACCGGGCGACGGTCGTGAGTCTGGCCTCGCGCCTGGTGTCCGAGGCGGACAGAATGACCCGCGCCATCGACGATCTCGCCGAACTCAGCCGCGTCGAGCGCGACGCCGACGGTGAACGCAGCGTCATGGCCTTGCAGGACATCGTGAGTGCCGTCGTTGAGCGGCTCGCCAACGCAGCCGAGCAATGCGGCATAGCCGTGGGTGTCGCGGCGCCTTCGGAGCCGGTTCTGATCCGGGCTGACCGGCGCCAGATCGCCTCGGCAGTGCACAACCTGCTCGACAACGCCCTGAAGTACTCAGACTCGGGGACATCGGTGAACGTGCGGATCCGCCGGCTGGACGCGGCCGCCGAACTCTCGGTTCAAGACACGGGTGTGGGGATCCCCCAGGGCGACCTGTCGCGGATTTTCGAGCGCTTCTACCGGGTCGACCGCTCGCGGACGTCGACCTCCGGCGGGATCGGTCTCGGATTGGCCATTGTCCGGCACGTCGCCATCAACCATCGCGGTGTCGTGACGGTGGAGTCCATGGAGGGCGAGGGCAGCATGTTCACCTTGCGATTGCCGCTTGTCCTCGGGGACGGAGACGCCGTGCGGCGGTCCCCTTCGATTGCGGAGTCGCAGCCAGGTGCGCCGGATGGCGCGCCCGCCGGTAGGTCCCGGGTAGGCGGGGACGAGTCGTGAACGGCTCGCCTCGGGTGCTGCTGGTTGAGGACGAGCCGTCATTCGTCGAGGCGCTGAGCGCCGGATTGCGTCGGGAGGGATTCGCGCTCGACGTCGCACGCGACGGCCGCGAGGCGCTCGACCGTTTCGAGGCCTGCGATCCTGACGTGATCCTGCTCGATGTCATGCTGCCGCGCCTGTCGGGTCTGGACGTGTGCCGGGCGATCCGCAGCCGCTCGAACGTCCCGATCATCATGGTCTCGGCAAAGGGCGAGGAGATCGACATGGTGGTCGGCCTGGAGGTCGGAGCCGACGACTACGTGCCCAAGCCGTACCGGTTCCGTGAGCTGGTGGCCCGTATCCGCGCCGTGCTGCGCCGCGCGCAGGTGCAGGCCGCCGCCATTGAGGCCGCCGCCGAAGCCGTCGCGGCGGATGCCGAGCGCCCCATCGCGGTCGGCGACGTGTCCATCGATCCGCACGGCCACGAGGTACGGGTGCGGGGCGAGAGCGTGCAACTCCCGCTGAAGGAATTCGATCTGCTGTGGGTGCTGATCTCCAACGCGGGGCGGGTGGTGCCGCGTGACGATCTGATCGATGAGGTCTGGGGCATGGACTACGTCGGCGACACCAAGACGCTGGACGCGCACATCCGCCGGCTGCGGCGAAAGATCGAGGTTGAGCCCTCCAATCCGCAGCGCATCGTCACCGTCCGGGGAGTGGGTTACAAGTACTCTGAATCTGTCACTTCCCCGTCCGGGAAGGGAGACGGCTAGAAGGAGGGCCATGTCCGGCGCCGGTGGCTGGAGTCCGGTTCGCGAACCCCGCTATCCGCGCCCACCCGATGCCGACGGGCCGCGCCGGGTGAGCGGTTTCACGCGTCTGGCCCGAGTGCACGCGCTGTCCGCGGCCGGGGACGCCATGATCGCCGTGGCTCTCGCCGACTCGCTGTTCTTCTCCGTCGATCCCGGTGCCGCCCGGTCGAGGGTTCTGCTCTATCTCTTCCTGACTCTGACCCCGTTCGCAGTCGTGGCGCCGCTCATCGGACCGGCAGTCGACCGGGCACCCGGCGGGCGGCGCCTGCTCATCGTTCTGCTCAACGCCGGTCGCACCATGACCGTGTTCTTCATGATCGGCAATCTCGACTCGGGATTGCTGTTCCCCCTGGCCTTCGCAGCCCTGGTGCTCGGCAAGGGGTACGCGGTGGCGAAGGCGTCGGTCGTCCCCGCCACGGCGCGCTCGGAGTCCGAACTGGTGAACCGCAACTCGCGGCTGGCGGTTCTCAGCGGCGTGGCGGGCCTCGCCGGAGGTATCCCGGCCTGGCTGATCCAGCGCTACGCAGGGTCCGACTGGGTCATGGGGGTGGCCACCGGCGTTTTCCTCGGAGCGTGTGTCGTGTCTCTGCGGCTGCCGCGGGCGGACGTGGTGGCCGGCGCCTCCCGGAGCCCCGCCGACGACGCCGCCAGGGAGATCCGCGGGTTCGGGATACGCCTTGCCGCCTCGGGGACGGCGGTGCTGCGCGGCGTTCTGGGGTTCATGACGTTCCTGGTGGCCTTCGGGCTGCGCGAGGACGCGCTCTGGCAGGTGTACCTCGTCGGTGCCTTCGCGATGATCGGGGTGTTGAGCGGGTCGGCGGTGGCCGCCCGGATGCGTTCGGGGGCGCGCGAGGAGTCGATCCTGCAGATCATGCTTCTCGTGCCCGCGTTGGTGTCGCTGCTGGCGATCTGGGACGGGGGACTGAAGGGGGCGATCGTCGTGGCCCTGGTCGTCGGGCTGGCAGCCGCGGCCGGCAAGGTGGCGTTCGACTCCGTTGTGCAGCGGGACGCGCCGAACGCCGACTACGGCCGGAGCTTCGGACGCTTCGAGACCCGGTTCCAGCTCTCGTGGGTGGTCGGCTCGGCTCTGGCGGTGATACCGATGTCGCTCCGGCTGGGCTTCATCCTGATCACCCTCTTCCTGGCGGCCGCGGTCGTGCTGCACCTCGTCGGGGCCAAGAACGTGCGACGAGGCCAGCCGCCGCCCAGCCTGCCGCGCCGGCTACCGGAAAGATGGCACCGCAGGCCCACCCGCGATGATCAACGTGCGCCCGGATCCCCCTCGCCCCGCTCGGAGCCGGACTCCCCGGAATTCCCGTAGACCTCCAAGCGGGCCAGCCACAGCCCGGCAGCGGAAATCTCACTCGGTGTCGGCCAGTTGTCGGCGGACTGCCACAGGCGGCCGATGCCCTCCGCACCGGCCCGTTCGGTGACACCTGCGACGAAGCGGGCGCCGCGTCCGGCGGCCTCCGGGGCCACATCGACGCCCAGGAGTCGAGCCAACTGGCGGGCTTCGGCGGGCGGCGTGAGGCGGCGTCGCCTGAAGGCCTCCCGTACGGGACTCCGGGGGCCGATCAGTTGCGCGCAGGCCCCTTCGGTGGTGGCGTCGGCATAGCCGATCAACACCGAGAGGAGGTCCTCCAGTTGACCGGCGGCCTCTTCCTGGTTCTCCGAAGCGGTTGCGCCGAGCAACATCTCGGGGCTGGAGAGCAGGGCGGGCATCTCGGCCATGGCCCTCTCCGGGTCGAGGTCGCCGAGTCGCTCCTGCAACGAGTCGACGATCCCGCCGGGATCGATCTCGAAGCCCTGCGCATGGCTCCTCAGCAGGTCGGTCAGCCGCTGGTGCACCGACGGGACGCTGAGCACCGCGTTGCAGATGAGAGAATGCACGCAGACCCAGAGACAGGTGTCGTCCCGCGGCAGGCTCCAGGCCTGGGCGAACGCGGTGATGTTCGGCTCGACGAGCAGGAGACGGTCGCTGCGCGCGCGGGGCAGCATCAGGTCGTGGGAGCCGAGCGCGACCCGCGCCAGGCGGCCGGTCAGCGACCCGGCGGTCATGTCCGCCAGCAGCGGTGCCAGCGGCCCCATGAGGCGCCGCAGCATCGCCTCGGGACTGTCGGCCGGTGACTCATCGGACTCCGCCGAGTCCCGTGCCGCGGCCAGCGCCTCCTGCAACTGCTGGAAGTGCGGTCGCCAGTCGCGGAGCGTGTGGTGCGCCCAGTTGCTGCGATTCACGACCGCGACTTCGATCGGCCGGTGGTCGGCGGTGATGGGCAGCCCGGTGGCCGCCTCGGCGGCCCGCTGCGCGATGCCGGCCAGATCGCTGAAGGCGACCCGCTCGGCGGGCGAGACGTTCGGCTCCTTCCCGCCGTCGGAGGCCACCGCCACCGCCAGCTGATCGGCTGCCTGGCGGCTGACGGCGGGGGACCGCAGCAGCCTGGTCAGGTCGCCCAGGAGCGGCCAGGCGCCGAGGGGATCCTCCTCCGCGCCCCAGTCGGCGGCACCTTCGTCGAAAGGAGGATCGCTCGGTGGCATGACTGAATCGTAGATGGGGGAGGTGGCCGTTACCTTGGGGTTCCGTGACGAACCGCGCGCGGGATCCCGCCGCTTCTGCTGCCGGCGCCGGGCAAGCGGCCGCGCCGAGCCGGCCGCTCGTCGTGGCGATCACCGGGGTGGCCGGATCGATCGGCTCGCGACTGGCGGCGCGACTGGCCTCCCGCACCGGTGAGGTGCGCGTCGTCGGCGTGGATTCGCAACCGCTGCAATCGCAACTCGGCGCCGAACTGCGCCAGGGGGATCTCCGCACCGACGACGTGGTGGCGATGCTGCGGGGAGTCGACGTCGTCGCGCACCTCGTGTCGGCGTTCGATCCGCGCCGCGACGGGCTGGAGTCGGCGAGCCTCGACATCGAGATGGTGCGCCGGCTGCTGGCGGCGGCGTCGGTGGCGAAGGTCTCCGGTGTCGTCCTGATGTCCAGCGCGATGGTCTACGGGGCCTGGCCCAACAATCCGGTCCCGCTCCAGGAGGATGCGCTGCTGCGGCCCAATCCCGGGTTCTCCTTCGCCGCGCACAAGGCGGAGGTGGAGCGACTCGCAGCCGATTGGCACGCCGACAACCCGGAGGTGCGCCTCGTCGTGCTCCGGCCCGTGACCGCGGTCGCGGCGGGCGAGAGCAGTTGGGCGGCCCGCATCCTGCGCGCCGCGGTCACCGTGGCGGCCGGTGACGACAATCCGCCCGTGCAGTTTCTGCATCTGGACGACTTGGCGGCAGCGGTGGAGCTGGCGGTGCTGGGCGACCTCGCCGGCGCCTACAACGTGGCCCCCGACGGCTACGTCTCGGCGGCCCGCATGCGGCGGCTCAGCGGCATGGTGCCCTGGCTGCGGGTCCCGCCGCAGGTGGCGTCCTGGCTGGCCCGGTTCCGCTGGCGCTGGCGTTTGGCGCCGACGCCTCCCGGCGTCGTCCCGTACACCCGGTTTCCCTGGGTGGTGTCGAACGAACGCCTGCGGGCGGCCGGCTGGGCGCCCCGGCACAGCAACGAGGAGTCCTACGTCGACTCGCACCACGCCAAGCCGTGGGCGATCACGACGTCCTCGGTGATGCAGCGGAGATCTCTGGCTGTGCTCATCGCGCTCGTGGCGGTCGGTCTGGGGATCGCGATCGGGGCGATGACCCGGGCGCGCCGCGCGGCCCGGCCGCCCCTGCCCTGAACCCGACCGCCGGGATGAATCGATCCAGGTTCGGCGGGACTTATCCTTGATCCGTGCAATCACCACAGGGCGACACGTGGGTCGGTCTCGGAGATGACCGACTGCCGCTGGAGGCAGCGGTGGCGTGGGCAAACCGCCCGCACTGCGGCGCCGTGGTGATGTTCTCCGGGAACGCCCGGGACAGCTCGCCCGATCGTCCCGAGGTCTACGAGCTGACCTATGAGGCCTACGAGGCCGAGGCGGAGCACCGTCTGGCGGCCGTTGCACGCCAGGCGCGGGAACTCTGGCCCGACGTCGGCCGGCTGGCACTGCTGCACCGCACCGGCACGCTGGCGATCGGGGAGGCCGCGGTCGTCGTCGTGGCCTCCGCGCCCCACCGCCGGGAGGCGTTCGACGCAGCGAGGTTCTGCATCGACGCGTTGAAGGCCACCGTCCCGATCTGGAAGCTCGAGAAGTGGGCCGGCGGCGAGAGCTGGGGCAGGGAGGCCCAGCACCTGTCGGAGATCGAGGAGTACACCGAGCGGGTGCACAACCCGCTCTAGGGAGTCTGGGAGAGGCGACGAGTGGCCGGTGTGATCTTCCTGTTCGTGGCGGTCGGCGTGTGCGTCGTCGGGTTCCTCGTGATCTGGCTGCGACATCGGGACCGTACGACTTTCACATCGAGCGTCGACCGCTTCGACGCCGAGATGTCGGCGCTCCGGCCGCCCGCCGGGAGCCGGGGCCGCGGCCGTCGGGGCCGCTAGTCCGCCATGGCGCGCAGTCTCGCGATCGACCTGGGGACGGCCAACACCCTGGTGTATTCCCAGGGTCAGGACATCGTCTACCGCCAGCCGACGGTCATCGCCGTCCACCGCCAGACCGGCGAGGTGCTCGCCATGGGCGAGGAGGCGTGGCGCATGATCGGCCGGACCCCGAGCTACATCGTGGCCCACCGCCCGCTGCGCAACGGCGCCATCACCGACTTCGACATGACCGAGCAGATGATGCGTGCCATCTTCCACCAGGTCGGCGTGAACCGCTTCAACCGGCCTCGGGTGGTGATCTGCGTGCCCTCGGCGCTCACGCTCGTCGAGATGCGCGCCGTCAAGCTGGCCGCGCGTCGCGCCGGCGCCGGCAACGTGCTGCTGATGGAGCAGCCGATCGCCGCCGCACTCGGCGCGAACCTGCCGATCGACAAGTCGGTCGGCAACCTCATCGTGGACATCGGCGGTGGCACGACCGAGTCCGGGCTCATCTCCCTCGGCGGTGTGGTCGCCCTCGAGGCCGAGCGTGTCGGTTCGTTCGCCGTCGACGACGCCGTGCAGAAATATCTCCGGGAGACCTACGACGTCGCCGTCGGCGAGCAGACGGCGGAGAAGATCAAGATCACGGTCGGTTCGGCGCTCAACATCGGCAAGGATCGAGAGATGCAGGTGCGCGGTCGCCGCGTCGCGGTGAGCGCCCCCGAGGTGCTCACGCTCAACTCGGGTGAGATCCGCGAGGCGATCGCCGGTCCCCTGCGGGCGATCCTCAACTCGATCCTGAATTGCGTCTCCAACACCCCGCCGGAGTTGGCCAACGACATCGCCCGCCGAGGGTTGTTTCTCACCGGTGGCGGCGGGCTGCTCAGCGGCATCGACCAGCGGATCGCCAATGAGGCCGGCGTCCCGGTGCGGCGGGTGGACTACCCCCTGGAGTGTGTGGTGCGCGGTGCGGGCAGGTCGCTGGAGGCACTCGACCTCATGCGGGGAATGTTCGTGGACTTCTCCGACGGGGAATGAACTAGAGCAGATCCTCGGCGGAGCTGGCCAGGGTCGGCCGCTGAGCCGGCGCAGATCTTCTGCTGAACTTGCCGAACTAGAGCAGATCCTCGGCGGATTGGCGGACCTGCCAGTCCCGATCGCCCGCGGCCCGCTCGAGCGCCTCGTCGACCTCCGGACCGGAGAAGGCGGCCAGGGCCAGGACGGCTCGGCGGCGCACCGTGGCCCTGTCCCCGGTCGCGGCGAGCACCGCGGCGAGACCCGCCTCGTCGCCGATCGCGCCGAGCGCGGCGACCGCTGTCTCCCTGCACTGCACATCGGGATGGCTCGTGACGATCTCGCACAGGCGCGACACCATCTCGGGAGCGGGTGCAGGGTGCTCGCCGCACGCCCAGGCCGCCGCCTCGACCACGCGCGGGTCCCCGTCGCCGAGCGCGCCGGCGAGTGCGATGTCGTCGCGGCCGGCGGCCAGCTCCGCGGCGTGGGCGCGCACCTCGGGGGAGGGATCCGCGAGGGCTCCGAGGAGATCGGTGGCCTCGAGGGCGCCCCGGCGGGCCAGAGCGCCGAGCGCGGCGCGGCGCACGCCGGGGCTCGGATCGCCGAGTCCCGCACGGGCGGCGCTCTCGGTGCCGCCGAAGCCGGTCATCGCCACGGCTCGCCGCCGCCGGAGCGATTCGCCGTCGGGCGGGCGCCCGTCGCCGGTCACCGGCAAGGCGAAGTGGCGCCGGCAAACGGAAGCCCGCCGGCGCGGATCATCCGATTACGGCCTCCAGGGCGATCCCGCCGACGAAGGCGAGGAATCCGACCAGTGCGGCAAGCAGGACCCCGAGGACACCGATGAGCACCAGCAGGGCCGTGGCCGCCCCGAGCCTGTGCCACCAGCGGAAGCCGGCGCCGGGACCGTAGCGGGCACGCTGGCGGCGGAACGGATCCCACCAGAGCGACGTCGCCGCGTCGGCGTCGCGGGCCCCCTCCCGGCGAGGTGCAGGAGCGTGCGCCGGCGCCGGGCGCTCGCCGGCGGGCGCGCCCTCTAGCGTGGAGGACGAGCCCGCAGGTCCGGTGGTGGCGAGGTGTGCGGTGGCCGAGGAGAACACAGTGAAGCTCACGCTAGCGAGCCTGCTGCGCGGATCCCGGCACCGGATGGGGAATCTGTGGCGAGCCGCGGGGGGAATCGCAACCGGGAGCGGTGCGGCACCGGGGAGCAGTTCGGCACCGGGTAGCGGCGGCCGTGAACCTCGCCGTCGGCTCGGGGCCGTCCTGGCGGCCATCGCCGCGTGGCTCTGGGCCGGAGTGCGGGGCGCCCCTGGGAGGCTCTGGCGCAGTGCCCGGCGCCACCCGGTCCGCGCCATCGGCGTCGGCGCGGTCCTGGCCGTCGTCGTGACGGCGCTGCTGGTCCTGACGTTCGTCTCGGCGCCGTATTACGCCTTGTACCCGGGCGATGTCTACTCCGCCACGGGCGCCGTCTCCTCCGACAGCGAGCCCACCCACGATCCCATGAGCCTCATCGGATTCGTGACCATCTCGGCGCACCGGACCGAGTCGCTGTGGCAATGGGTCGTCGCCTACCTCGACGGCTCGGCCACACTCCAGCACGAGGACGTCTTCAACCGGGGGCTGACGCCTCAGGAGCGCCGCAACACCGACGCCCGCCTGATGACCCGATCCCAGGACATCTCGGTGTACGTGGCGCTGGCAGAACTGGGCTACGACCTGCCCGACTCCCAGGTCGTGGTGGGCGGCCTGATCCCCTGCATGCCGGCGGCCGAACACATCGCCGTCGGTGATGTGATCACGTCGGTCGGCGGGGAGGCCGTGTCGGAATCGGGTCAGGTCTCCGCGGCTGTTCGGAGCCGCGCGGTCGGCGAGATGGTCGAGTTCGGGATCCGGCGCCCGGGCGAGTCCCAGAGTGTCCTGGTCGACATCCGGCTGGGGTCGAGCGCCGACGAGTGCATCGAGCCCCCGACTCGCACCTCCCTGGAGGAGGAACGTCCCCTGCTGGGGGTGATCCTGTCGAACGACGTCGGCGATCTGGAGGTGGACATCGACTTCGCCACCGGCAACATCGCCGGCCCGTCCGCAGGTCTGGCGTTCGCCCTCTCGGTCGTGGATCTGCTCACGCCCGGTGAACTCACCGAAGGGCGTCCCGTCGCGGTGACCGGGACCATCTCCCCGGACGGCACGGTCGGCACCGTCGGGGGGATCGCCCAGAAGGTCCGGGCGGTCGAGCGCCGGAACTTCCGGTTGATGCTGGTGCCGGAGGGGCAGTACGAGGAGGCCGTCGCGGCCGCCTCCGGGGCGCTCGAGATCGTGGAGGTCTCCTCCATGTCCGAGGCTCTGGGCGTGGTTGCCCCGAACTGGTCTCCACCGGAGGGCGTGTAGCACCTCCAGGTGCCCGGTTGCCGGCGTCGCGCATCGTACGATTCTGTTCAGGACCGTCAACCCGTCGCCGATCAACCGCCGGTGCCCGGTTGCCGGCGCCGCGCATCGTACGATTGGCGGCGGTGCAGAATCCGACTTGCATGCCGTGACCTCAGACGAGGCGCGTCCGGCTCTCCGCCCCGAGGAGGTGTCCGGGCGCGAGTTCTCCGTCGCCCGGAGGGGCTACGACCGGGCCGAGGTGCGGGCGTTCCTCGAGACCGTGGCGTCGGAGTTGGCGGCGGCGTCGGAGCTCGTCAGCGAACTCGAACGCCTGGCGGCGCGCGCCGCGGTCGAAGCCGGCGACGCCGATCCGTCGAACACCGAGACGCTGCTGGAGGCCGTCGCGGCGGAGGCCTGGCGTGACGAAGTGCTGGCCGACCTGGATCGGCGCCGTCGCGAGTTGAACGGTGAGGTGATGCGGCTGCGCGCCGGGCGGGATCGCCTGCGCGACGATCTGGCGGAGGTGGCGGGCGAGTTGGCCGAGCAACTGCGACGCCTCGACGGCTCGCTGCAGGCCGCCCGGTCGGCCGGCGACCTTGCCGAGCAGCGGGTGCATGCCGAGGCGTCCCGGACTGCCGAGGAGTGGCGGGCCGAACTGGAGGCGGCGCGTCTCGCCGGGTTCGTGACAGTTGGTGCGGCCGGCGCGGCCGACCCGCAGGCGCCGGAGGAGGCGACCGAGCAACCGGCGGGTCAGTCCGATGGCGATCCGGCGGGGGATGATGTCGAGGCTCTCGAAGTGGGCCAACTCTTCGCCCGCCTGCGTGCCGAGCGCGCCGGAGCCCGACCGGGCGATGACCAGCGGTAGGCAGGCGCTCAGGGCGGCTAGAGGCGGCTCGGCGCACTCCCATCAGGGCGCCGGTCTCCCGCTCGACGATGAGGGCGCCTGGGGCGGCTCAGCGCCCGGCTCGGCGCAAAACACGGTGACTTGCCGGCCGCCGTGCCGCCGCTGACGGCGGCGGGCAAACCCGACTGCCCGCAGTAGGCTGCCCGCCATGTCAATGACAGGGCCGCGGGGCCCGGGCGGACCGCGGACGCCTCCTGCTCCCGCCCGATCCCGGCGCCTGCGGCGCAGCCTGTTCATTGCGATCGCCGCGGTGATCATCGTGCTGGTGTCGCTGCGCGGCGCCGCCAGCTTCTACACGGACTTCCTGTGGTTCGACGCCCTGGGCCAGGCCGATGTCTGGCGCACCATCATCCTGTCCCGGATCGTGCTGGCCCTCATTTTCATCGCTTTCCTTTTCGCCCTCCTCTACGGGAACCTCACGATCGCCGACCGGATGGCTCCGGCCCAGCGCCCGGGCGGTCCCGAGGAGGACGTGCTGGCCCGCTACCACGCCTCGATGGGGCAGCGCCCCCGGCTGGTCCGCCTCGGCGTGACGCTGCTGTTCGCACTCCCGATCGGTGCCGGCGCCTCCGATCAGTGGGAGGAGTGGCTCCTGCTGACCAACAGTGTCGAGTTCGGCGCGGTCGATCCCATCGACGCCATCTGGTTCGGCAACGACGTGGGGTTCTACGTCTTCCAGTTGCCGTTCCTCACCTACATCGTCAACTGGCTGTTCAACGTCTTCCTGTTGACCTTCTTCATCACCGCCATCGCCCACTACGTGAATGGCGGGATCCGCTTCCAGAAGAAGGGCCAGCGCGTCACCCCCCAGGTGAAGGCGCATCTCTCGGTGCTGCTGGGGGCGCTCGCACTCATCAAGGCCGCCGACTACTTCCTGGGCCGTTACGAGTTGACGACATCCACGTCGGGTGTCGTGGACGGCGCCACCTACACCGACCTGAACGCCCGGCTGCCGGTGCACTGGCTGCTCATCCTGATCTCCCTGCTGGCGTTCGTGCTGCTGCTCGTGAACATCCGCCTCAAGGGCTGGGTGTTGCCCACGCTGGCGGTGGGACTCTGGGCCTTCGTGGCGATCGTGATGGGGGGCATCTACCCGCTCGTCATCCAGCGCCTGCGGGTGGAGCCGGCGGAATCCACCCGTGAGCAGGAGTACATCGAGTACAACATCGCCTCCACGCGCCTGGCCATGGGGCTCGACGACGTGAAGATCCGCACGTTCGACTCCACCGGGGGGCTGACCTACGACGAGGTTTCCCGCAGCGAGGACATCATCGGCAACCTGCCGCTGCTGGATCCCGCAATCCTCCCGCTGACCTACGAGAACCGCGAGGGCGAGCGGAACTACTACCAGTTCTCCGAAGTGCTGGACGTGGACCGCTACGAGATCGACGGCCAGGTGACGCCGGTTGTGCTGGGGGCGCGCCAGTTGAACCCCGGCAACCTCCCGCAGACCTCCTGGGAGGCCCGCACGCTCACGTTCACCCACGGGTTCGGCGTGGCCCTGGCGCCGGCCAACACCGTGGAGGCGGGGCTGCCCGACTTCCGCATCGGCGGGCTGCCGGTCAGCAACGACCTGGACATCCCCCTCGACGAACCCCGGCTGTACTACGGCGAGGAACTCGACGGCTACGCCATCGTCAAGACCGACCGCCAGGAGGTTGACGTTCCCACCGCCACCGGCGAGGAGGCGTCCTACACCTACCAGGGTGAGGGCGGCGTGGAGATCGGCGGCTTCTTCCGCCAGGCGTCGTTCGCGCTGCGGTTCTGGGAGGTGGATCCGCTGCTCTCGGGCTTCATCACCGACGAGAGCAAGGTGATCTACGTCCGCGACGTGCGCGCCCGCGTCAAGAAGCTGGCCCCGTTCCTGCACATCGACAACGACCCGTACCCGGTGCTTGCCGAGGGACGGGTGCAGTACATCGTGGACGCCTACACGACCACGTCGAAATTCCCCTACGGCCAGCGCGCCGACACCGAGCAGCTCGGCGACAACAGCGGCCTGCGCCACCGCTTCAACTACGTGCGGAACTCGGTGAAGGCCGTGGTGGACGGGTTCGACGGCATCACCACGCTGTACGTCGTGGACCCCGATGATCCCATCCTGCAGGCCTACCGCAACATTTTCCCGGACCTCTTCGAGGACTTCGAGAACATGCCGGCGGAGCTCATGGAGCACATCCGCTATCCGGAGGATCTGTTCCGGGTGCAGACCAACGTCTGGGCCCGCTACCAGCTCGACGATCCGCAGGAGTTCTACGAGCAGGCCAAGGGCTGGTCGGTGGCCCAGGATCCCGGCGCCGTCACCGGTGTGCTGACCTCGCCGATCACCACGCCCGACGGCATCGTGCAGCAGCCCTCCCGGGAGGCGCGCATCGACCCGTACTACCTGCTGACGCGCCTGCCCGAGGAGGATGATCAGGACTTCGTCATCCTGCGCTCGTACGTGCCGGTCTCCACCGAGGACACCCGGCGTGAGCTGACCGCCTTCATGGTCGGCAAGAGCGACCCCGACGAGTACGGCGAACTGGTGGTGTACAAGGTCGAACCGCTCGGCCTGACCGACGGTCCGGCGCTTGTGAACTCGAAGATCCAGAGCGATCCCAGCATCTCCCGGGTGGTGACCCTCCTGAACCAGCAGGGTTCGCGGGTCGAGTTCGGCGACCTGGTGCTCGTGCCGGTCGATGATTCGATCCTCTACGTGCGGCCGCTGTACGTGGTGGCGCAGAGCCCGCCGGTGCCCGAGTTGCAGCAGGTCATCGCCGTGCTCGGCGAGCGGGTGGTGATGTGTCCCTCGCTCGACGAGGCGCTGCGCGGCCTGTTCGGCCTGACCCTGGTGTCGGACTCGCAGGATGCCTCTGCCTCGAGTTGCGTGGGCAACACGGCAGGGCTGGCGGCGGAGATTGCGGCGGCCGAGCCCGCCCCGGCGCCCCCGGCTCCCGCCGAGCCTGCTCCCGCGCCGCCCGAGCCCGCTCCCGCTCCGTCCCCGCCGGTGCCGCCGGGCGATGTTCCCGCAGGGGTCAGCGAACTGCTGGCGGAGGCGGTGACCCTCTTCGCCGAGGCCGACGAGGCGCTGCGAGAAGGGCGCCTCGATCTCTACCAGCAGCGGATCGAGCAGGCCGAGGACCTGATCCGCCGAGCCAGCGAGGAGCTGGGCGACTCGCTCTAGTTCAGGCGCGTTTGGCCAACTCGGCGTCGCGGAGGACGCGGCGCAGGATCTTGCCGGAGATGGCCTTGGGGATGGCGTCGATGAACTCCAGCTCGCGGATCTGCTTGAAGCTGGCGACTTGGCCGGCGATGAAGTCCTGCAGCTCGCCGGCGGTGGCCTCGGCCCCGGGCTTCAGCACCACGAACGCCTTGGGGATCTCGCCGGCCTCGTCGTCGGGCACCGGGATGACCGCTGAGTCCGCGACCGCCGGATGTGACAGCAGCAGGCCCTCGAGTTCGGCGGGCGGCACCTGGAAGCCCTTGTACTTGATGAGTTCCTTCAGCCGGTCGACGATGTAGAAGTCACCGTCGTCGTCCATGTAGCCGATGTCGCCGGTGTGCAGCCAGCCGTCGGAGTCGATGGTCTCGGCTGTGGCCTCGGGGTTGTTGAGGTAGCCCTTCATGATGTGCGGGCCGCGCACCCAGATCTCGCCCGATTCGCCCTGCTCCACGTCCTCGCCGGTGGACACGTCGACGACGCGGCACTCGCTGCTGGGCACGACACCGCCGACACAGCCGGGCTTCCCGCAGCCCTCGAGCGCCACGTGGGTGGCCGGGCTGGTCTCGGTCATGCCGTAGCCCTGCAGGATCTCGGCGCCGATGCGGTCGGTGACTTCGTTGGCGAGTTCCTCGCTGAGCGGTGCTGCTCCCGAGACGATCGACTTGAGCTTCGACAGGTCGTACTTGTCCACCAAGGGGTGCTTGGCGAGTGCCAGCACGATCGGCGGCACCAGGTAGGCCCGGGTGACTTCGTGGTCCTGCATGGTCTGGAGGAACTGGTCGAGGTCGAAGCGCGGCAGCGACACGGTGGTGGCGCCCACGCGGATGTTGAAGTTGAGGAGGATCTGCAGCCCGTAGAGGTGGAAGAACGGCAGGACCGCGATCACCACGTCGTCGGAGTCGGCCGCCACCATCGAGCCGCCCTGTACCAGGTTGGCAACGAGGTTGCGGTGGGTGAGCATCACGCCCTTGGGGTTCCCGGTGGTGCCGCTGGAGTAGGGCAGTACGGCCACGGTGTCCGCCACGTCCACGGGAGCATGGCCCTCGTAGGAGTCACCGCCGACCAGCGCGAAGGCGTCGAGCAGGTCGTCGGCGGGCTCGTGCTCGCCGAGCACGACGATGCGCCCGATGCTGCTGCCTCCGGCCATCGCCTCACGGGCCACCGGCAGGAACAGCGGGATCGTGAACAGCCAGGTGGCGCCCGAGTCCTCCATCTGGTGCTGCAGCTCGCGGGCGGTGTAGGTGGGGTTGGCGGTCGTGACGGTGCCGCCGCAGACCAGCGTGCCGTGCAGGGCGATGGCGTACTCGGGGACGTTGGGGGCGAGGATCATGAGCACCTCGCCCGGCTGGAACCCGTTCGCCACCAGCCCGCCGGCGAACCGATGGATCAACATCTGCAGGGTTCCGAAGTCGTAGGTCCGGCCCGAGGGGCCGTCCACGAGCGCCGCCTTGGTCGCCCGTTCTGCTGCGTTCTCGAAGATGTAGGGCGTAATCGGAACGTCGGGGATCGAAACGTCCGGCAGGCTGCTCGTGATCACCATCGTTGGCCTCCAGAGCTCGGGGAATGTCCAGCACTCGCCAGCCTAGAGACCGCCGCGCATCGTCGCGGTTCGCGGCTCTGGCTGTGCCGCCTGCCGAGTGTCGGTCTCCGACGGGCATCGCCGTCAGCATCGGCGGGGGATAGGGGTCGGGAGGGGAGGTTGGTGGCATGGCGCGGCGGGCTGTCCGAGGTGGGTGTCGGGCCGGGTCGAGGCGGTGGCTTCGTGGGGGTGGGATCGGTGGTGGTTGTGCGGCAGCGGGCGCGGAACTCCCCTGCTGTCGCTGCCGGCGCAGGTTGGAGGTCCAAGGGTGAGGCGGCCATTGGGGTGGCGGGTGACTTCTTCGCCGTTTTGGTGGATGCGTACGTGGTGGCAGCGCCAGCAGACCAGGCAGGTGTTCTCGAGGGTGGTCTCGCCGCCGTGTAGCCAGTGGCGGATGTGGTGGACCTGGCAGATCTTGTAGTGGGCGCCGCAGCCGATGCAGCCTCCGTCGCGGGCGATGAGTTGTTTGCGGAGACGCGGGGGGATCTTGCGCTGGGAGCGTCCCAGCAGCGGGTTGCCGGTGCTCTTGTTGAAGATGCCCGGCAGGATCTTGGCGTCACAGGCGACCGCGAGCGTCTCGGCTTCCGTGAGGCGGGTGCCGTCGGTCAGGCGGGCGTTGGTGATCTGCTCGTGGACCAGGTCGTAGTCGGCAAGAACGATCAACTCCGCGCCCGCCGGCACGCCATCCCCGGAGCAGATCAGTTGCTCCAAGGCGTCCGCGAAGCGTTGTGGCGCCGTGGCCCGGTCGGTGGGGTCCTCGTTGCGGAACAGTTCATCGGACTTCGCGAGCAGCGCGGCGCGGACCCGGTTGCCGGTGAGGGGGTCGAGTTGGGCGAACAGGTGGAACATGCCGTCGGCCTGCTCGCTGATCGAGGCTCGCCGGTTGCGGCGCTGGCGCTCCCGGCGCAAGTCGTGCTCCTCTTCGCTCGTGCGCTCATTCACGTGTTCTTTCAGAATTTGGCGGAACAGGTCCTCGGGTTCCTCCTCGGCTGCGGCGAGCAAGTGGCGTTGGTCCACCGAGGTCTCCGCAGCCGCGTCGAGGATCAACCCCGCGGCCTCGGGGGTGATCGCCCCGTCGGCGAGCTTCTCGGCCACATCCGGCGCCCATTCCAGCTGGGCGGCGGTCTTCACGGCCTTGCGAGCGCCACGCCGAGACTTCTTCTGGTCCTGCCGCAGGATCTCCTCCGCGGCCGCGTCGCCTTCGCGGCGGGTGACCTCACTGACCAGTTCGGCCTCCAACGCGGCGAGTGACGCCCGCGCCCGCCCCACGAATACCAACCGCTCTCGCACCACATCCAGGTCGACCTTGTGCAACAGCGGTGGGGGCGACGCCAACCACTCGCCCAGCACCGCCCACTCGGCCATCCTGCCGGCGCCAGCCGCTCCGTTCGCCGCTGGTGTGTCTCGCGTCACCTCGCTGCCCATCGGTTCCTCACCTCCTCCTCGAGTCGACCCTCTCACTACTTCTAGACTCAGCATAGTTCACTGGTCGTCGAATAGCAACATGTGTACGAAACATTTTCCGGATAGATGGAAGCTATTTGAGAAGCGTACGGGAGTCTGGCCGAGCAGTGCCACCAAAAGTCCAGGTCAGCGGGCTCTACCGTTGCCATCGAGACGTTCCCGACGAACCGCTCAGGTGCATGTGACCGATGTCACACTGGCGCCACGGATCGGAATTGCCGAGCATCGGAATCTGATTGGCGGCGAACTCGTGGTGTCAGTCGCTGCCCGTCATGCCGTCCGAGCCTCGGGCATAGCGGCCGAGCCTGCTGCCGTGGAGCGAGCGGCGATCCAGCCAGCCAGGGCCCCTATGTTTCCGTCTACCTCGTCAGGCGTGCCGGACAAGTCGAGCGCGTACGTGTGCAGCACCGTGCCCGTGTGGCGTACTCGAACGGAGGAGACCGCGACCCGTTCGCCGGATGTCACTCTCAACGGTGACAACAGGTCGTCGGCGTTCGCGAGGAAAGTCGCCTCGCTGTCGGTGCCTCCAGCGGTATCTTCGGCGTCGAGGCAGTAGATGAGCATTCCCTCGGGCAGGTCGAGCGCAGTTGTATAGGCCAACAGCTGGTAGAGGTCCGTGTTGGATCCGCTGGCGGACTCGTCGGTGAGCTTGTACTTGATGTCTGCGACGAGTCTTGGGGACCGCTCTTGGCCGAATAGCAGATCAGGCCGGATCCTCACGCTGCGTTCCTCGTCCAGATGATCGCGGTGTTGGTCCTTCACGTCGAGGCGCCCCCGCAGCGTCCGCCGCAGCCGCTCGGTCACGAACCGTTCGAAGAGGTCGTTCATGTCCAGCATGAACGACGACGCCGTCACCTCGCCGATGGCGTCCTGCAAGGTCAGATTCTCCAGCACGAGCCGGGCAAGCCGCAGCGCCGGCTTGTAATGCTCGTTGAGCCGGGTGAACACTACGTCGTCGAAGTCGGCGGGATGATGCCTGACATCACCCACATCCTCAAGGGTCACCAGATGTCGCATCAGCCGGTGCCGGTCCGCCAGCTGCACTCCGGCGACACGCAGCGAACGGGAGACGGCAGCCTTTAGGTATGAGTTCTCGACGAGATCTGCGGTGAACTCGGTGAACCGGCACGCCGTCGGGATGGCGACGCCGGGTCGGGTGAGCTGGCGAGCCACATCGACGCGCCCCCGCAGGGCGACCAGAAGGTCGTGTTGCTCTCGATAGGAGTGGTAGAGCCCCCGGGCCAACGTGGTCTCCGCAGTGCGAGCGAAGAACGACACCAGCGCTGGCAACAGGTCGTGGCTTGTCTCATACAGGGCCGCCTCGTCACGCCAGTCCTGCTCCCGCAGTCCCACTTCGAGCAGGAGGAACAGGTTCCGCAGCGGGATCTTCGGCCGGACCAGCACCCGGATCCCGTCGACGGATATCGATCCCACGTAGTTGCGCGCCGTTACCTGCCAGTGCCCCGAGAGTTCCGCCGGCTCGACCGATAGGTACCTGCCACCGCCCGCGCCGTTCAGCGCACTTGCCTGATCGTCGGTCAGGGGCACGATCCCGCTGCGGTACTCGCGCAGCGTCAATCTCCGCGTCAACGGCTCCACGTGCGTGCGTTTGGGCTGCGTCGCGACAGTGATTTCCGGTGGCTGCAGTGCCGGCTCGACCGCCGTCGCCATCACCATCGTGATCCCTCCGACCCCTCTACTGCGGGCCGGCCTCGTCAGCGATGACCTCAGCGATCTCCGCCTCCGAGTCGTCACCAGCGGGATCGGGCGGGGCACCCGACGTTATGCCGGTCGGGGTACCGCCGTCGTCGGTAGCCGACTGGGTCGTTGGTCCGTGGCGGTCGAGCACCTCAGCGAAGCGATAGTGCCGGATGCGGTCGGGGTCGCCGAAGAACTGATCCTCGATGAACGGCTCGATGTTGTACTCCCAGATGCGCCTCAGACGCTGCCGCTGCTCGTCCGGCGCGGAGCCGTAGTCCTTCATGAAGTGGCTGGGACCGAGCAGCAGGTGGGAGCCTTCGAGGTCTTTGGCAAGCTCACCGTTGACCGCGTCGACGAGTCTCCCCACCCAGTCTGGTTGGTTCTCCCGTTCCAGCCAGTCCACGAGCAGGCTCTCAATCGGGTAGCGGTCGGGGAAGAACGGCAAGAAGTGGAAGCGCCGACGCAGTGCCGCGTCCACCAGGGCAATCGACCGGTCCGCGGTGTTCATGGTGCCGATGAACCAGAGGTTCTCCGGCAGTGAGAAGGGAGCGCCGGGTCGGTACAGCGTCTGCACGCTCTCGCCCCGATACTCCAGCAGGAATAGCAATTCCCCCAACACCCGGGGCAGGTTCCCTCGGTTGATCTCGTCGATCACCATGACGTGGCGCTGCCCGGGCGCTCCCGAAGCAAGCGTCGCCATCCGCGCCAGAGGGCCGGCGGTCAACTCGTACTGGATTCCCCCGTCTTCCCCGGTTCCGGCTGGCCGGTAGCCCTCGAAGAAGTCCTCGTACGACGTCGACGGGTGGAACTGCACCAAGGTCCTCCGCGAGTCGTCTGGAGCCAACTCCTGTGCAAGTGCCTGAGCCAGATAGGTCTTGCCCGTCCCCGGCGGCCCGTACAAGATCACCTGCCCCTTGTCCTTGAGCTGGTCGACGATGTCCTCGAGGAAACCGACATCGATCAGCAGCTTCTTCGATAGCGCAACCAGGTCTGACCGAGAAGTCTCTGTATCTTCATCCTGGAGTTCAGGAGGAACTTCCTGCTCCATGAGCCAATAGAGAAACGTGGCCATGCCAAACAGGTCATCGTCGAATTGTGGCGAGAGATGGGCGCGGAGACTGTCGTTGGCGTCTACGACTCGTTGGCCGCTACTAGCCCCCCGCGGCTCTGGCAGGTTCAGCCGCTGCAACATTGCGTCTCGACCCTGACCGTAGGAAACGCCAACGGGTAGGAACTGCTCTGGATAGCAGATGGCCAGCACTTTGGAAGTGGCCGCGTCTCCAAAGTTCTTGGTCTTGCGGGGACTGCTGTGGTCTGTCAGTCGGTCATAGCGGATTGATGGTTCATCCTCACCCCAGCACAAGTACCGGATGTGCCCGATCAGACGAGCGAACGCTTCGTCATCAAGATGCTCAACCCACATGACGCGCACGTGCGGCAACTCATCAGGGGGACACACGTAACGTTCACTCCCGAACGTCCCGTTCCAGACCACGGCGATGAGGTCGCGACGGCTGAGCGACTCGATGTTCTCAGGCTGGAGCTTCTCTGCCCACTCTTGCCGCAGTCGCTTCTGTTCCTCGTGAGCCTCAGTTGGATAGCCGGTTTCCTCGCGGAAGCGCTGAACCACTAACTCCAAGCGTCGGCCCGCAGCCGTGCCTGGGTCCGTGGCCCCCTTCCCCCGGAACAGGTCGTCAAGCTGTGCTTCGGTAATCGTGATCCCGAGTGAGGTCAGTTCTCTTTGGCCTCGACTCGGATAAGTGAGGATCTGCTGCTGCTTGAGTTCGAACCCCGCCCAGCCGAGCCTGTTCTGTAGCTTGGTGATGCCTCCGCTTGGAACCTCGATCGTCGTCTGTTCCGTGGTCAGTTCCAGGAGATCGGAAACGCGCTTCTCGATGTCGATGATGTCGGCTGAGCCGCCCAGATCGCGCAAGGCGACGATCAGTGGCCACCTCAGACTGTCTTTCGTCGGCACGCTGATCTGCTGGTCGGGAGGCGATCCGACGATCGCTGGTGCCGCTCCCGGGCTACCGCCCGGCGGGTCCATAGTGTCCATCTCAGCCGGTGCTGTACTCAAGACGACCACCTCCTTGGGTCGACACCAGGCGGTTCGTGAGCAAGCCGAATCGTTCGGCAGGCCAACTCGATCATTGCTCGGGTGTGTGACAGAGCGATCGTTGGTCGATAGCGCCGCGGCTTCCAAACCCCTCCCGGCGCCGTTCAGTACATCTGCAGGGCGCCGGAGACGTTGATTGTGGCTCCGGAGACGAACCTGGCGTGGTGTGATGCCAGGAACACCACCACCGGGGCGATCTCGGAAGGATCGGCGATGCGGCCCAGGGGGGTGTCCTTGGTCATCGACTCCAGGACGGCGGGGTCCAGGTCGGTCAGCAGCATCGAGGTGGACGCCTGGCCCGGGGAGACGACGTTGACGGTGATCTGGTGGGGGCCGTACGTGCGGGCCATGCCTCGGGACATCGACACGATGCCGCCCTTGGAGGCGCAGTAGGCCGTGGAGCCCCCGAAGCCGCCGCTCCACCAGCCCTGGGAGGAGAACAGGATCATGCGCCCGCCCACCCCGCCGGCGATCATGGCGTTGGCACAGCTGCGGGCCAGGAAGAACGAGGCCTTCAGGTTGGTGTCGATCTGGAAGTCCCAGTCGTCCTCGGTGACTTCGTCCATCGAGCTGCGTCGCCGCAGCACGGCGGCCAGGTGCGCCAGCGCGTAGAGGTTGCCGAACTCGTCGACGGCCCGGTCCACCAGCGCACCCTGGGCGCCGAGGTCGGTGAGGTCGCAGCCCGCGGCGACGTGGCCGTCGCCCTCCATGCCCGCCACCACCTCGTCCACGGCCTCCTGGCGCAGGTCGACCGCCATCACCCTGGCGCCCGCCGCCGCGAACATCTCAGCCGTGGGCCGCCCGATACCACCGCCGGCGCCGGTCACGATGACGCCCTTGCCCTCCAGGCCCGATCCCAAATCCCAAGCCATCTTTCCTCCTTGTGTTCAACGAGTCATGTTCAACGAGTCGCTCCGGGCGCCGGCGCGCTCACGGGGCGTGTCGGACAGCTCATTCTGCAGCCCTTACCGGGGCCGCTGGCGATTGGATTCCGGCCTTCGCCGGAATGACGGAGCGGGACTCCGCGGCATCAGCCGGCAGTCCTCCTAGCCCGGCTGGCCCATTCCTGGCTTCTGGACGGCGTCTTCCATCTTCTCGAGGCGGTAGAAGTCCACGACCTCCTCTATCACCTCGATGCCCAGGCCCGGCCCCGTTTGCGGCACCGCCCAGCCGTCGGTGTGATCCGGCGGCTCGGTCACCAGGTCGTGATGCATGGGGTTGCGGATCGGCTTGAACTCGAAGAGCGTGCAGGCCGAGCTGGAGAAGCTGACTGCCAGGCTGGCGGCGCTGACGATGGCCGAGGACCAGGCGTGGGCGTTGGCCTGGCGGCGGTAGTACTCCACCCGCTCGGACATCTTCTTGAAGCCGGTGATGCCCTCGGCCCGGCCGGGATCACAGCCGATGACGTCCACGGTGCCGGTCTCCAGCAGCCGCTCGAAGCCCCGCAGGGTCCACTCCCGCTCGCCGTAGGCGATCAGCGTGGAGGTCTTGTCGCGCAGCGTCCGGTAGCCCTCGGGATCCCAGGCCCCCAGCGGCTCCTCGATCCAATTCAGGTCGTACTCGTCGAAGGCCTCGCAGCGCCGCACGGCCGTGGTGACGTCCCAGCGGATCTTGATGCCCATGTCGATCATCAGCAGGTTGTCGGGCCCGATGGCCTCGCGCATGGCCCGCACGTACTCCACGTCGCGGTCGTGCTCGTAGCCCAGGTGGGCGTCGCCCCGCTTGCCGAATCCGGTCTTGACGCCCTGCAGGCCGGTGGAGAGCCACTCCAGCGCCTCCTCGCACATGGCGGGGATCTCGGCGAAGTGAGCGTGGCAGGACGCAATGGCGGGCAGCCGGTCGTGCACCGGCCCACCGAGGAGCTTCGTGACGCTGGTGTTCAGCGCCTTGCCCTTCAGGTCCCAGAGGGCGATGTCCAGCGCAGAGATGGCGTAGGAGGCGATGCCGCCCTCGTAGCCGTACCACCAGGTGTGGTTCTTCATGGCCCGGTACAGGGCGTCGTTGGACACCGGGTCCTGGCCGATGAGCAACTGCGCGAGCCCGTCGATCACCGCGGCGGTGGCCATCGAGGCCTCCGGCCACATGGTGATGGACTCGCCCCAGCCGACCTGCCCGTCATCGGCGGTCACCTTGACCAGGCAGAGATGCCGGTAGGCGTTGAAGTCGTTCGGCTCCGGGTAGGTGACCGGGATCGGCTCGACGGCGACGATCTTCATGGTTGTGCTCCTTGTCGTTTCAGTGTTCGATTCCTGGCAGCGGGGGCCTCACCACATCACCAGCCCGCCGGTGTGGTTGATGGACTGACCCGTCATGTAGGCGCTGTCGGGCCCCAGCAGGAAGCTGACGAGGCCGCTGATCTCCGCCGGCGTGGATCCTCGCGCGAGGGGTACGGCGTGTGTGCGGGCCTCGGAGAGTTCCTCCGGCGTCATGCCCCGCAGCGGGGCCACCTCGGCGAGCACCTTGTCCTGCATGGGCGTGTCGACAATGCCGGGGCAGATGGCGTTGACCCGCACCGGGATGTGGGCCAGCTCGTAGGCGAAGGAGCGGGTGACCGACAGGATCATGCACTTGGTGGCCGCGTAGATGCCGGCCTCGGTGGTGCTGGTGAGCTTCCCCGAGGAGGACGACAGGTTCACGATGGCGCTGCCCGCCGGCATCGTCGGCCCGATCCCTTGGCACAGGAAGAAGATTGACTCGACGTTCACCTGCACGATGCGGCGCCAGTCCTCCAAGGTGACGTCCTGCAGCTTCTTGAGGATGATGATGCCGGCGGCGTTGACGAGGCCATCGCAGCCGGCGGCGGCCTCGGCGACCGCGGCGCGCCCGGCGGGATCGGCCAGGTCGGCGACCAGCGTGTCGGCGCCCAGCGGCTCGATCTCGGCCAGCTTCTCACCGTTGAGGTCGACCCCCAGCACCGAGTCGCCCTCGCCCAGGAACCGCTCCACGGCGCCCCGGCCGATGCCCTGCGCCGCGCCTGTCACGACGATCCGTCGCTGCCTGTCACCGCCGTTGCTCGACATCGCCCGCACCCCTTCGATCTGCTCTCGCCGTCCGGTCCTGTCACGGCGCTCCTCCGTGAGGGCGAATGATTGCACAGGCCGGGCGCGGCTGCACCATGCCGACGGCGCCGCGACGGCCCGCAAGCGTCCGCCAACAGGACTGGCCTCCGCGGCGTGGACGGCGGATGGTCTCGGGGCCGCCGGACGGCCCAGGGCTAGGCTCCCGACGTTTCCGTTTGGCAGGGGAGGGGCGCGATGACACACCTCACGTGGTCCGACGACATCGGCAAGCGTGTCCGTACCGGTGACTGGGAGGATCAGGCGGTCAGCACCGTCCACAAGGTCAACGAGGCGATCCGCGAGGGGCGCAGCGAGGTGGCGGCGCAGCTCATCGACTACTTCATGGAGGAGGCCAAGGTCGTCCAGTTCGTCTACGACACCTGGACACCGGGATTCCTGGAGTGGCTGACCCAGGCGGGTTACGGCGAGGCGGAGTTGGCGACGGCCGTCGAGGACCTGCGTGTGGAGTTGGCGATGCCCGACGGCACGCCCTTCGACGGCGACGCCCTGTGGCTGGAGTTGGGGACGCAGGCCGGCCGCCTCACCCACGCCGTGCGGGCCGAGTTGATTGGCACCGAGGCGGCGCTGGCGGACTTCGAGGCCATCCGGGTGGCGTGGCGTCGCCTGCACGACCGTTGGGCGGACTTCCTGTCGGGGGTCATGAAGCTGGTCGCCGACCGGTTCGGCGAGCCGGCGCTGGAGGACGCCTACCGTTACGCCCTGGAGCCCTACATCCAGGAGCGCTACATGGTCTACGACCTCCGCCACCAGGACTACGAGGACACGGTGTTCCGCAACCTGTACACGTCGTTCGAGGCGATGCGCAGCCACCTCGTGGGCCCCGACCGCATGGGCGACATCGAATGCACCGAGCACGAGGACCGCTGGGTGTTCCAGTTCGACCCGTGCGGCTCGGGCGGCCGCCAGGTGCGCGGCGTCGACGTGGAGGAGTCAGCGCCGGACCCGGAGCGGGCGGTGCGCTTCGGCGTCACGAGCGAGGCGTACGACTGGTCCTGGAACAGCAAGGGCGTCTGCTACTACTGCGCCCACTGCTGCTTCACCCTCGAGATGCTCCCCGCCGAACGCTGGGGCCACCCGGTGCGCCGCGTCGACCCGCCCCTGTTCCCCGACGACACGATCGGCGAGAACCCCAAACCCTGCACCTGGACCGTCTACAAGACCCTCGACGCCATCCCCGAGGACACCTACACCCGAATAGGCCGCACGAAGCCACCCACGCCCTAGCCCCGCCCAGGCATCCGCGGTCGAGGTCCGAGCGTCCTGACGGCGTCGACGCCGCGCACCACATCGCCCGTGGCGTGCGCGCAATGGGCCTCGGCGAGTTCGCGGAGAGCGTCGCTGTCGCCGAGGATCGCCAGAGTCTCCTCGAGCGACTCGACGTCGTCGGCGCTCATCAGTACGTGCTGTGGTGGAACGTCCTCAGATCGTCAGACGTCTAGAACGAATCACCAGCAGGGACGCTGCCAGTGTGTTGCTCTGGATCGGAGCCATATCTCGGCTGACTCAGGGAATCACGAGGAGGGCCTCCTCGTCGCGGTCTCCGAAGTTCGAGATGACGGTGCTGTGGTCGCTCAACACTCTGAGGATGTCGAGTGTTGAGGCGTTCCCGAGCCGCACCCAGATCGCCTTCGGTGGCGGCCCGTGTAAGAACGCCAGTTGACGGAAGTCAGAGTCCTTCGAGACGATCACGTACTCGTGGTCAGCAGCGTAGTCCCAGATCGTCTGATCGGTCGCTGTTTCCAGCCCGAGATCCGAGACGTGTCGACTACCGGGGAACTCGGTCTCGAGGAGGCGGACGAGACGGCGCGACAGGTTCTGGTCGAACAGCAGCCTCACGCGGTCGTGGCTAGGCGGCGTTCACGCAGCGCCGCGAACCGGATCGCGGCGCGAACGTGCTCCTCGGTCAGTTCGGGAAAGTCGTCGACGATCTCAGCGGGCGTCATACCGGAGGCGAGGTAGTCCAGCACGTCGTAGACGGCGACCCGCGTGCCTGCGAAGCATGGCTTGCCGCTCCGGACTCCCGGGCGGGTCTCGATCATCGCACTGAGATCCACGTCCGACATGCTACTCGCCGTCCTTGCGCGCGTACCGCCCCGATCTCTGTGGTCACCGGTCATCCCGCTGATGCGATCAGCGGCGCGCTCAGTCGAGGTCCAAGACGGTCAGCAGCGCGGTGTCGACGGCCCACTGCTCGTCGGCGGTGAGGTGACCGGCGGGGTCGCCGAGGCGGCTCACGTCCACTGCTCCGAGTTGCTCCACCAGGACCCGTGTGGCGGCATTGGCCACGGTGATCTCGGGACGGAAACTGGCCGGTCTGGCGCTCCGGGAGGTTGGCGCGACCAGGACCACCGAGCGGGGCAGGAACGCGTCGGACTGCACGACGACACCGAAGCGGCGACCGTGCTGCTCGTGGCCGGTTCCCTTGGGCAGGCGCAGGGTGACGACGTCACCCCGGCGCACGCAGGTCCTCCATCATCTCGGCGACGGCGAGCATTTCCCCGCGATCCTCTTCGTCGGCCTCCAGGGCCGCCACCTCCGCGGCGAGCGCGCGATGTTCGGTGAGGCGGGCCGCTGCGGCCACGACGGCGGCCCGGATGGCCTGCGAGCGAGTCATGCCCGTGGCCTCCAGCCGGCGCAGGGCCCTGTGGGTCTCGTCATCGAGCCGAACGGAGACGGCGCGAGTCATGGACTTAGTGTATCGCATTTCGTGATACACAACCGTAAGTAGCGGCCGGTCAATAGGAAGCCGCCGCTGATATCCATCACCTCGCCGGTGATGAACCCCGCCTCCTCACTTGCCAGGAATACAACCGCCGCGGCGGCGGGCGGATCCCACTGCGCCGGTCGGCCCGGGACACCCGGCCCGGATCGTGTGAGAAACCGACATCAGAAGGCTGGACAAAGTGACACCAGAGATGGGGATCCTTGTACACTGGAAGCGAGGAAAAACTGACATCGCAAGGAGTTCTCACCCCCGTGTCCGACGATTACCAGAGCGCCGTCCACTTCGATCGCCGAATCGAGGACGAGATTCGCGATGCCCTGCGGTCGGCTCGCATCGTCGTCGTGACCGGCGCCCGCCAGGTCGGCAAGACGTGGGCGGTGCGCCGGGTCGTCGGGGAGGCCGGCAGGGTTCACTACCTCGACGACGAGAACACGCGGACAGCCGCACGAGTAGACCCTCACGGCTTCGTGCGGTCGGTCGTCGGCTCGACGATGGCGATCGATGAGATCCAACTGGGCGGCGACGCGTTGATCCGAGCCATCAAGGCCGCGGCCGACGCCGACGACAAGCGCGGGCAGTTCCTCCTGAACGGTTCGGCGAACTTCCTGACGGTCCCGCACATCACCGAGTCGCTGGCCGGCAGAGCCGTCTTCCTGACGATGCTGCCGCTGTCGCAGGGCGAGATCACCGCCGCCGGCGACGGCCTGCTGGACCGTGCCTTCGCCAGGGCGGGAGATCTGGTCGATCTCGGGGGTTCGTCGCTGGACATGGGCGACTATGTGGAGTTGATCTGCCGGGGCGGGTTCCCCGAGGCCGTGCGGACCTCGTCGCGACGCGCCCGCCACCGCTGGTTCAGCGGGTACGTCGCGTCGGTCGCCACGCGGGAGATCAGGCGGCTCGACGATGTCCGCGACGCCGACTTGGTCCCCAAACTGCTGCGGCTCCTGGCGGCTCGATCCGGCAGTGAGTATGTGACGGAGACGGTGGCCCGCGCCGCCGATTGCGACCGGCGGACAGTCGAACGGTACGTGTCGCTGATGGAAATGACGGGTCTGGTCCACCGCCTTCGAGCGTGGTCGGCGAACCTCACCGCTCGCGAGTCGCGTCGCGAGAAGCTCGTGATCTGCGACACAGGGTTGGCCGCGCACCTACTGCGTAAGGACGCCACTTCCCTGGGCGACGTCCTCGACCCGGCCCGCGGCCCGCTGGTGGAGCTATTCGCGGTCAACGAACTCCGCAAGCAGGCGCTGCTGTCTGAGCGCCGGCCGGAGCTGTTCCACTACCGCGACCATCGCGGCACCGTCGAGGTCGACGTCGTGGCCGAGGCGGCGGGCGAGGTCGTGGCGTGGGAGATCAAGGCGTCGAGTTCGGTGTCGAGTACCGACGCCCGCGGGCTGCGCCGCATGCGCGACCGCATGGACGAGGCCGGTCCGCGCGCGTTCCGCAACGGGATCGTCCTGTATGCCGGCCGCGACACGTTCTCCCTCGGTGACCGCCTCACGGCGATGCCGCTCTCGGCGCTGTGGACCGCATCCTGAGCTACGAAGTGAACCACGGCCGTGCGGGCGTCCCGGAGTCCGGGCCCACACCGGTCAGTCGACGAGGAAACTGCCGTTCATGTCTATCACTGCGCCGGTGATGAACCCGGTCTCCTCGCTGGCCAGGAACACAACGGTGGCGGGGATGTCGGACCGGATGGTCTCGAGCGGCCGGTTAGGGGAGTACGTAGGTTGCTCAAGTAGCTCTTGATCTATAGTGCGCAGCCGCATGAGCGGGGTTCAAGGCGTCGGTGGTGCGGCGACTGGTTGGTCAGGTCGTGTATTTGAGTCTGTCGAATGATCAAGGAGGCATACCGTGAGGCGTAGGGCGGTTCTAGGTGTTGGTGTGCTCGCGGTTCTGTCGAGTGCACTGGTGACAGCACCGGTGACCGCGCAGGATTCGACCCGAAGCGACTCGGATCGGCAGGTGACGATCTGGCTCGGCGAGGATGCGGGTGTTGGAGACGACTGTCCTCTTGCGGAGTTGCCCTGCCGTTGGGTCGGTGTCGATCTCAGCGGTGTCACTGCGGGCCGCTACGAGATTGTGTGTTACTGGAGCGCGTCGCGGGAGGGTGCGAGGAACCGGTTGGGGAGTTTCACGATGCGTGTCAGCGGCGGGACGATCGGCAGGTTGTGTTTGTACAACGTCCGCCCGGGCAGGTATGTGTCGGTCACCGTCGACGGTGTCGAGTCGAACACCGTTCTGTTTGCGGAAACAGTCACGCAGCCGCCTCCGCCTCCAACACGGGGTTCTGACGCGCCGGGACCGACGATGATTTCCACGACTGTCGCGAAGTACTCTGACTTCTTCGGTGGCGACGCTGGCGGCGAGAATCCGGACTGGGTCCGCGTTGCCTTCTTCGCAGATCCCGGGTCGTCGCCGATACTTCGGTGGGAGTACTTCTGGGAAGATGCTGGTTTCAGCAGTGATGTTAAGGCGCAGGAAGGCTATGTCGGATGGTTTTTTTCCCGGCATAACGCACAGGTTTGGGTGGCGAGAGCGTGTAATGAGCACGGCTGCGGTCCCTGGGGTCGGAGCACCGATCCGCAGTCGGGTTCCGGGGTGCCGGGCCAGACGATGGTTCACACGACTGTCGGGACGTTCCGTGACATCTACGACACAAGCGCCGTTTACGACCCCAACAGCGGTGTCGAGAACCCATACGGGGTCCAGGTTGTCTTCTTCGCAGATCCCGGGTCGTCGCCGATACTCCGATGGGAATATACCGATGGCGCCATGGTCGCTCCAATTGCCCTACCAGGAGAGGGTGCGAATAGGGAGTTCTTTGCGGTGACCAGCGAGCCTGACGACTACTTTGTTGAGGCGAGGGCGTGCAATGAGCACGGCTGCGGCCCTTGGGGTCGGAGCACCACCATCGCGAATGCGTCATCTCCTACCACTTCGACGACTGGCGGGCTGACGGGGGGTTCTCGGGTTGAGCTGTCTCTTGGCGCGAACCACTCGGGTGCGGGGGATTGCCCGTACTCGCAGTTGCCGTGTCGCTGGGTGAATGTGACTTTGCGTGATTTCCCGGCGGATACGTATCGCGTGAGGTGTATGTGGTTGCACAGCGAGTCGGGCGAGGAGCGAGTGTCGACGTCGAAGACCATCGAACACGTCGGCGGCGCTTCGGCCACTTTGAACAACGTCTGCCATTTCAACGTCCGCGTGGGCCGCGCCGTGCACGTCACCGTCGACGATGTGCGATCCAACACCGTCCGCTTCACCGGCGACCCTGTCGGCAGTTCATCTCCACCTCCAACGCCACAACCTGACTCCGCAGTTCCACCGGTATCGGGAGATGAAGAGAAGCCGCCAGGCGAGATTAGGTATCTTCGACTGACGGAAACTGGCAGGGGAGCCGATCGACATCTGGTTCTTTCTTGGTTCGCGCCGATCGACGATGGTGGTGCACGTATCACGAACTATGACTTGGACATTTCGCGCCCGGGACGTTCTTGGGGAGGTGGGGTCTTCACCACCGAGTTGGTTACTAGTACGTGCAATCATGAGGGAGGCTGGACAGAGACCGCAGAATATAATCTACGAGCCATCTCGACTCTTGGACGTCAATCCGGTGTCGAAGCTAGATACTGTCTGCGAGTGTTTTTTCCGCACTACCACACGACATATTCTGTGTCTGTTAGGGCAGAGAACCGAGCCGGAAGAGGTCCGGCCTCGAGGGTTCGGCTAGTAACAGAACCTCTTCCGATTACCTGGTGGTCTGCGGGGGATTCCTATTCTTCAGGGGAGGGTATAGGAGACGAAGGCATTAAAGCCTTCAACAACTGTCAGCAGTCGCGCAACGCGTATGGCCCGAGCGCAGCACAGATCTTGAAGAATGAGAACTGGAGCATTTCAGTTCAATTCACAGCATGCACCGGCGCGATTGCCGAAAACCTCTTCGGTGTCAAGCAGGTCGTGCATGAGGGAAGGAATATGGAGACGCAGGCTGATCAAGTAGTTGGAGAGCGATTCGACATTATCACGCTGTCTTTCGGCGGGAACGATATCGGGTTCTCGTCTGTTTTGGAGTGTGCCATCCGTAAGAATAAATGCCCCGAAGGATTTCGTTATTATGTCGTACCGCCGAGACCTGTGTCAGAGTCGGAACTTACCGAACGTATCGACAGACTTCTTGATCCGGTTCCCTGTTCTTTCGAGGATTCGGAAAGCAGGATTAGCTCAGATAGTGAAGCCAAGAAGCGCTACGATTGTGACCTCGCGATGGGAAATGAGCGAGGTTCTATTATAGACGTATATCAGCGGCTTGTGAATCAATATCTAACACCAAGGGGCAGGGTGTACGTTATCGGATATCCGCAGTTATTTGCGCCAACTTCGGAGTGGAGGGGTGAGCAGAGAAGTCTAACATGTCACGGGATTAGTTCGGGATACTCAAGGATTCTTGCCAATGCTGCCGACTATTTTACTGAGAAACTGAAGGAGGCTGTAGACCGTACAAATGGTAGGCTGGGAGTGAAGCAGGTGCACTTCGTTGACGTTCAGAGACTATATCGACGTGGCGGACACGAGTTGTGCGGTGGAGGCGAGGATTGGCTAAATGGGATTGAAGTTGGCAAGTTTAGACTGGAATTTAACAAGGAGGGCGACAGCTTTCACCCAAACAGACTTGCGCATGATGCCATAGCGCGGGAACTGGTCGCTACGATAAGACGTACTTTTGACAGGCACACTCTTGGGACAGACTATCCGGCAGACTACCCGGAGTTCTTTGAGCCGGAGTTCTTTGGCGAAGCGCCGAAAGTTGTCAGGACAGTGACAATTGGGTAGGTATTCTCGCGCCTATCTTGGGGGAACCTGCTGCGGCGATGGTCGAGGACTTACGTTGTCTTCTTCGCTTGGGTACACCCGACGAAGTGCAGACCAATGGCATGGGGCAACACGGCGCATCGATTCTCAGCGGGGACCGATCGTGGCGAGAAGTGAATCGTCCTAGCTTCCGCGAAAGGCAGGAGTGCTCTGGATTTCGCGCGGTCAGCTTGCTTGACTCCGGTCGGTGATCTGGGCGGTGCAGATCTCGTATTCGACGGGGGTGAGGATCTGAGTGATGAGTTCCGCCGTTGCCGGTTGCGGAAGATCTCAAGGTTGTCGAAGATCGGATTGGACAGCTCTAGACGTGTTCTCCAACGCTGGCGGTTGAGCATTTCGACTTGGATGCGCGCCCAAAGCGACTCGATGCCGGCGTTGTCGAAGCAGTCCCCGATCGATCCTGTCGACACGGCGAGGCTGGCGTCGAGGGCGGACTGGGTGCGCGTGCCTCTGGCCTCCAGCCGGCGAGGACTCTGTGGGCCTCGGCGGCTGGGTGAGCGGAGACGGCGCGTGTCGTAGACCGTGTGTATCACATCTTGTGGTACGCAGCCGTAGGTAGCAATCAGTCGATGAGGAAGCCGCCGTTGATGTCCATCACCTCGCCGGTGATGAACCCCGCCTCCTCGCTGGCGAGGAACACGACGGCGGCGGCGATGTCGGCCGGCTCGCCGAGGCGTCCGACGGGTATGCGCCCGGCCAGGTCGGCGATGCCGGCCACCATGTCGGTGTTGATCAGGGCGGGCGCCAGCGCGTTCGACGTGATGCCGTCGGCGGCGTACTCGGTGGCGATGGACTTGGCGAGGGTCATGATGGCCGCCTTGGAGGCGCCGTAGGCGGCCGTCTCCTTGGCTCCGCCGGTCTTGCCCGCCGACGAGCCCAAAGCGATCAGGCGCCCGTAACCCTGGGCGCGCATCCCCGGCAGCACCCGCCGGGCGCAAAGGAAGGCCCCGGTGGTGTTGACGGCGAGCATCTGGTTCCAGGCCTCAAGGGTGATCTCGGCCAGGGGCCGGATCCAGAAGATCCCGGCGTTGTTGACGAGGATCGATACCCTGCCCCAAGTCTCCTCGACGGTCGTGAAGGCGGCGTCGACGGAGGCCTCGTCGGTCACGTCGCATTGGACGAACAGGCTGCACTCGCCGCCGTCCAGAGGCGGCTCGGGGGCGTTCACGTCGAGGTACGCCGTGCAGGCGCCCTTGGCGGCGAGAGCGTCGGCGACGGCTCGGCCGATGCCCCTGCCGGCGCCGGTGACCACCGCCACGCGCCCTTCGAACCCACCGAAGGCGGGCGCCGCCGGTTGGCTCTTCGCTGCGGCGTTCGTGCTGTCCGTATTCATGTGTACCGTCCGGGGCCGGCTGCGGGTCAGGCGCACGTTATCCCCGGATGTTCGGCCACGGCCTACTCTGTGCCGCCGGGGATCGGGCGGTGTCCGGGCCCCGGGTAGCGGCACCGGAGTCTCCGAGACTCCGGCAACGGAGACGGGAGGTTCCCTCATGGGTGGTTCGGGCAAGGTGCGGGTCGGTGTCATCGGTGCGGGCTCCTGGGCGGTCAGCAACCACATTCCGGTCCTGGCGGCGCGCGAGGACGTGGAACTCGTCTCGGTGGTACGCAAGGGCGCTGAGGCGCTGCAGTTCGTCCAGGACAGGTTCGGGTTCGCCCACGCCAGCGAGGACTACCGGGATGCCCTCGAGCAGGGCCTCGATGCGGTGGTCGTGGCTGGGCCCTCGGTGTTCCATCACGAGCACGCCACGGCGGCCCTGGAGGCCGGGGCGAACGTGCTGTGCGAGAAGCCGGTCACGATCGAGCCGGGCGACGCCTGGGACATCCACGAGACCGCGCAGCGGCTCGGGCGCCATCTCCTGATCTCGTTCGGCTGGAACTACGGCCCGCTGGGGATCGAGGCGAAGCGCCTCATGACCGATGGCGGCGGCGTCGGCGACCTCGAGCACGTCATGGTGCAGATGGCCTCCGGCACGCGCGAGTTGCTGAAGGCCACCGGCGCCTACGAGGGCTCGGCGGCGGACATCATGCCCGACTGGGATACCTGGACCGACCCGGCGGTGTCCGGCGGCGGCTACGCCCCGGCGCAGCTCAGCCACGCCATGGGCATGGCGCTGTGGCTCACCGGTGACCGGGCGGCGCAGGTGTTCGGTTTCATGAACAACGTGGGTGCCCGCGTCGACCTGCACGACGCCATCGCCATCCGCTATGCGTCGGGCGCCACGGGAACGCTCAGCGGTGCGAGTTGCCCCGGCGCGGCGAATGCCGACGACTCTCTGGACGAGATCTGGCCCCGCCACCAATTGCTGATCCGCATCTACGGCAGCGCCGGCCAGTTGATCCTGGACTTCGAGCGGGACTTCCTGTGGCACTACACCGACGAGAGCGACAACAAGGTGGACCTGCCTCCATCGGCGGGCCTGTACTCCTGCGACGGCCCCCCGAACACGCTGGTGGATCTGACACTGGGCAGGGACGTGCCGAACCGCTCGCCCGGCGACCTGGGGGCGCGATCCGTGGAGGTGGTGCACGCGGCCTACGAGAGCGTGCGCCTGGGAGCGCCGGCGTCGGTGGCCGGGGTGGGTGCCTGACACCCGCGGGGGTGCGGACCGGGGGTGGGTGTGCGCCTCGGGCTCGACAGCTACTCCTACCACCGCTACTTCGGCGAGCTGCGGGAGGGCGAGGAGGATCCGGGCATCCGCTGGAGCCACGAGGAGTTCATGGGGCGCGCGGGCGAGCTCGGCCTCGACGGCGTGAGCCTGGAGACCTGCTACCTGCCGATGGACGACGCCGGCCTCGCCGAGCGGCTGGCGGGCGAGGCCGCCGAGCGCGGCCTGGACCTGGTGCTGGCGTGGGGCCACCCCGGCGGGTTGCAGATGGGCCGGTCCCCGGAGGTCTTCGAGGACATGCTGGAGACGCTGCCGATCGCGGCCACCGCCGGCTGTGATCTCGTCCGGATCTTCGTCGGGACGTACACGCACTGGGGCCTCGAGCCCGAGGCACCGGTCCTGGACCGCGTCGTCCCCCAGGTGGTCCAGGGTTGCGAGCTGGCGGCCGACCTGGGGATGGAACTCGCCCTCGAGACGCACTGCGACCTCACCCTCGACGCTCTCTGCGAGCTTCTCGAACGCGCCGGCCGGGACGACCTGGGCGTGGTCCTGGACACGGCGAACCTGGTGCGCATCGGTGAGGACCTCGTCGACGGGACGCGCCGGCTGGCGCCGTTCGCCCGGATGCTGCACGTGAAGGATCTGCTGCTGGCCGATGCGGACTTCGGCAACCCGGGTGGCTGGTGGCCGTGCTGCGCACTGGGGGAGGGAGACCTCGATCTCGACGGTGCCTTCGATGAGTTGCGTTCAGCAGGGTTCGACGGGTTGGCGTGCGTCGAGATCGGAACGCTGCCGGCTGGTTCGGACGAGGATGAGGTGGTGGCGCGCAGCGTGGATTGGCTGCGTGAAGCCGTCGCGCAGGGCCCCCGCCCCCCGTGAGGGTTGCCCCGGAACCGTGAGCGGCGGGCCCCTCAACCCGGCGCCGAGGTGATCGCCGGTGTCGAGTGGTCCAGCACTCGGACCGCCGGTCCGGTCGGCATCACGCCGAGGCACTCCTCAACCTCGCCGTCGATTCGGACGGCGGGGATGTTCTCGGCTCGGTGCCGGTCGTGCGATGTGCCGTCAGTCCGGTACGTCGGTGTTGTGGCGGTCGCCCCAGCAGGTGATGGTGCCGTTGGTGCGCAGTCCGCACGAATGCGCGCCGCCGGCGCTGACGGCGGTGAACCGTCCGTCGGGCGCATCGGAGAGTTGGCCGAGGCCCCAGCAGGTGATGGTGCCGTTGCTGCGCACTCCGCACGTGAAGTTGATGCCGGCGCTGACGGCGGTGAACTGTCCGCTGGGCGCGTCGGCCTTCCCGGTGTAAAGGGCGTCGTCATCGGCGTTGTATAGGGACATGTTGGAGCCCCAGCAGGTGATGGTGCCGTCGGTGCGCAGTCCGCACGAATGCGCGCCGCCGGCGCTGACGGCGGTGAACTGTCCGTCGGGCGCGTCGGTCTCCCCGTCCGAGTCGTCGCCCCAGCAGGTGATGGTGCCGTTGGTGCGCAGCCCGCACGAATGGAAGGCGCCGGCGCTCATGGCGGTGAACTGTCCGTCAGGCGCGTCGGTCACGAGCGCGTCGGATTCGCCGTCTCTGTTGAGAGGGTCGTGAGCCCAGCAGGTGATGGTGCCGTCGGTGCGCAGCCCGCACGAATCTTGCCAAGGGCTACGGGTGCTGACGGCGGTGAACTGTCCGTCGGGCGCGTCGGTCACGGAGTTGTAGCGGTTGTTGCCCCAGCAGGTAATCGTGCCGTTGCTGCGCACTCCGCACGTGAAGTAGCTGCCGGCGCTGACGGCGGTGAACTGTCCGTCGGGCGCGTCGGTCTCGCCGTCCGAGTCGTAGCCCCAACAGGTGACGGTGCCGTCGGCGCGCAGCCCGCACGAATGCTGGTTGCCGGCGGTCACGGCGGTCCAGCGCCTCGCAGATTGGGGTGCGGTGACGTCGAGGGGGGAGCTGACGAGCCAGCGTCCGACGCGTGCGGTTGTGGGGAAGAAGCGTGTGCGGGGGAGTTGACGGTCCCCCCAGGTGGAGCCGCTGCGTTGTTGGAGTGCGAACTCGACGCGCCCGTCGCTGAGCTTGCGAGCGACGATGCGCACCTCGCCGGCGGTGACGTCGAGGGGGGAGCTGACGAGCCAGCGTCCGACGCGTGCGGTTGTGGGGAAGAAGCGTGTGCGGGGGAGTTGACGGTCTCCCCAGGTGGAGCCGCTGCGTTGTTGGAGTGCGAACTCGACGCGCCCGTCGCTGAGCTTGCGGGCGACGATGCGCACCGCGGAGTCGTCGGTGCCGCCGGTGGTGTCCTGAGCGGCGGCCGGCAAGGAGGCCAGCGTGCCGCTCAGGACAGCGACGAGAGCGGCTAGCGCCGCGAAGAAGCGGCGCCTGCCATTCCGGGGGGAGGGTGTTGTTCGCGGGTCGCGGCGCACGCGGGCTCCTTCTCTGTGGCTCAACGCTCCGAGATGCAGGAACGCTCATTTCGGCGTGGCACGTTAGCAAGCGATCATCTCGGCGCTCGGGTCCCTGCCGTGCGGTGTAGCGTTCGGCGCCGTGGCGGGAGGCCCAAGGGCGGCGCCGAGTCGCGAGCAGGCCGCTCGGATCGCTCGGGGTATGCGGACCCGAGGTGGGCGGAGCCGCCGGCGAGCACCGGGGGCGGTGCGGCGAACGATCGCCCGGGGTATCCCGCGGTGTGCGCTGCCTGCCGGCGTCGTGCTCGGCGTCCTCGTGGCTGCGGTCGCGGGGCCGGCCGGGGTGTCGGCCGACACGTCCGGGGCGGGCCGAGCCTTGCCGAACGACCGGCTGATCCTGGAGCCGATCCAGACGCTGACGGGCAATCTGACGCCCAAGTCGATCGTGGCGTCGGGGACCGGGCTCTACTTCGCACAGAACATGATGTACACGCACACCATCTCGGTGTTCGACGAGACCAAGAAACTCGTCAAGACGATCCCCGATTCGGTGGACCTGAGGGCCTTCGGCTACGACGTCGCCGGCGACCGGTACCTGGGGGCGCCGGTCGAGGCCGCGTTCACCTCCGACGGCTCGTTCGCCTTCGTGTCCAACTACCGCATGTACGGCCCCGGCTACGACCCACGGGCCGGCAGCGACTCCTGCGGCAAGGACCAGGGCCAGGACAGCTTCGTCTACCGGATCGACACTGCGTCGCTCGAGATCGACCATCTCTACCCGGTCGGCCCCGTCCCGAAGTTCCTTGCCGTGACGCCCGACGACCGTCTCCTCATCGTGTCCAACTGGTGCGGGTACGACGTCACGATCATCGATCTGGAGACGCACGTGCGCCTCGGCGAGATCGAGGTCGGCCGCTACCCCAGGGGCATCGCCGTGACGAGCGACGGCCGGCGGGCCTACGTCGCCGTGATGGGCTCGACAGACGTCGCGGTGGTCGACCTGCCCCCACGGCCGATCGGTCACCGGTTCGAGATGCCCCGCTCGCCGCGCCTGGTGAGGTACCTCGCCGGGGTCGGCCTGTCGCCACGCCATCTGGTTCTCAGCCCCGACGACCGAACCCTCTACGCCACCCTCAACGGGGAGGACGCGGTCGTGGCGGTGGACGTCGCGACCGGCGGTGTCGTGGACCGGGTGCGGACCGGGCACCGGCCCCGCAGCATGGCCATCTCCGACGACGGGACGGCGCTGTACGTCGTGAACTACAGGTCGGACACGATGTACAAGATCGGCACCGCCGACCTCGCCGTCCTCCAGCGATTCGACACCGCACTCCGTCCCATCGGCATCACCTACGACCCGCTCAACGACGAGGTGTGGGTGGCGGCGTACTCCGGCGTGATCCACGTCTTCGTCGAGACCGAGCCGGAGCCTGGCTGAGGGTCCGGGGGCGCTCTAACCGGGTCCCGCGGCGGCCCCACCGTCACGGTCGCACCGTCGTGAGCGGTGGGCGCTCTCTCGACGCCGCGGAGGCTCTGCGGGTTGGGGACTTGCCGGCGGTCGCGGCTAGCCTCGCAGCGATCTCGGGACAGAGGAGCATCCAGTGGCACGAATGCGCATGAACCAGGCCATCGCGGCCGCCATCGGCGACGAGATGCGGGAGAACCCCGATGTCGTCACCTTCGGCGAGGACGTGGCGGTTGCCGGCGGGCCGTTCAAGACGTCCGACGGGCTGCTCGAGGAATTCGGCCCGCTGCGGGTCCGCGACACACCGATCGCCGAGATGGGCTTCATGGGCGCCGCCGTGGGGGCGGCTGCCACCGGGCTGCGGCCGGTCGCGGAGATCATGTTCGTGGAGTTCCTGGGCGTGGCGCTCGACCAACTGGTCACCGAGGCGGCCAAGTTCAACTACCTCTCGGGCGGGACCGTCCGGGTGCCGATGGTCATGCGTGCCTCCGTCGGCGCCGGCCTGGGATTCGGCTGCCAGCACTCGCAGGTGATGGAGTCGTGGATGGTGGGGTCGCCGGGCCTGAAGATCGTGGTGCTGTCGGGCCCGCACAATGCCTACGGCCTCATGCGGGCCGCGATCCGCGACGACAACCCGGTCGCGGTTCTCGAGCCGCGCATCCTCTACGCCGTCCGCGGCGACGTGACGACGGGTGTCGAGGGGATCATCCCGCTGGGTCAGGCGGCCACGGTGGCGAGCGGTGACGACATCACGCTGGTGTCGCTGGGATCAACGGTCCGCACGTGCATCGACGCCGCAGCGGGTGCCGACGGTTGGTCGGCCGATGTCATCGACCTGCAGACGCTTCAGCCATGGGACACCGACGCGGTCCTGGAGTCGGTGTCGCGCACCGGCCGGCTGGCGGTCGTGGAGGAGTGCCCGTACTCGGGCGGTTGGGGTGCCGACATCGTCGCCACGGTGGTTGCCGAGGCGTTCGGTGACCTGAGTGCCCCGCCCATCCGGATGACCGCGCCCGACGTGCACGTTCCGTTCGGCAAGGAGTTGGAGCAGCGCTACCTGCCGAGCGCTGAGTATGTGACGTCGCAGGTCGGAGAGTTGCTGGCGACCGGCGAGAGCCCGCCGCACTGGTGGGAGCGCGACGGGGCGCTCGTCTAGGACGCATGGCTACGCACGCACGGGAAGGGTGAACGCATGAGCAGCGAAGTACTGGCACGACGGGAGGCGGTGCGTACCGACCGGACGGCGCGCTACGAGCGGATGGTGGAGATCCGGGCGCTCGAGGACGCCGTGCGCGGGCTCTTCGCCGAGGGTCTGGTGCATGGCACGACGCACACGTGCCAGGGTCAGGAGGCCGTCTCGGTCGGCGTGGCGTCGGCGCTGCGGCCCAGCGACACCGTGTGCTGCACGTACCGCGGCCACGGCATGGGGATGGCACTGGGTCTCACGTCACAGCAGGTGTGCGGTGAGATCATGGGCCGCGTCGTGGGCTCCATCGGCGGCGTGGGCGGCTCGATGCACCTCTGCGAGACCTCCATCGGGCTCCTGCCCACGTTCGCCATCGTCGGAGCGGGCGTGCCCGTGGCGGCCGGTGCCGCGCTCACGGCGCAGGTCCGCGGCACCGACGACGTGGCGGTGGCGGTGTTCGGCGACGGTGCCGCCAACATCGGTGCCTTCCACGAAGGGATCAACCTGGCGGCCATCTGGAAGCTGCCGGCCATCTTCATCTGCGAGAACAACCAGTACGGGGAGTACAGCCCGATTGCCGCGACCACCCCCATCGCCAACATCGCCGACCGGGCGGTGTCCTACGGGATCCCCGGTGAGGTGGTCGACGGGCAGGACGTCGACGCCACCTGCGCCGCCGTGGAAGCCGCGGCGGCCCGGGCGCGCGCCGGTGAGGGTCCCACCCTGCTGGAGATGAAGACCTACCGCTACGCCGGGCACTCCCGCTCCGACACCGCTCCGTACCGGCCCGCCGGCGAGTTCGACAAGTGGTACGAGCGCGATCCCATCAACACGTTCGGAGCCCGCTTGGTGGACGAGGGCCTGCTGGCGCCCGGCGACACCGACGCCATCGCCGCTCGGATCGCCGCTGAGGTGGACGCCGCCATCGACGAGGTGAAGGACTCGGCGGCGCCGGGCGTGGCGAGCATGTTCCAGAACGTCCTGGTCTGAGCGGGGGAGGGTTGACGATGCGCCAGATCGTGAAGCTGCCGAAGCTCGGCGACACGGCCAACGAGGTACTCGTCCTGGAGTGGAACGTCGGCCCGGGCGACGAGGTCGCCGTCGGTGACGCACTGATGCGGGTCGAGACCGACAAGGTGGAGGCCGATGTCCCCTCGCCGGTGGCGGGCACGGTGGCCGAGTTGCGCGTCGAGGTCGAGGACGAGGTGGAGGTCGGCTCGGCGATCTGCGTGATCGACGCCTGAGCGGCACCGGCTCCGGGCCTGAGGGGCTCGGGTCCCCGAGGCGTTACCCGCGGGGCGGGGCGAGCGTGTCGGCCATCAGCGCATCCACCACGGCCCGAAGCGCCTCGTCCTCCTTGGCGTCCTGCCCGAGAGCCTCCCGGTACACGGCCAGTTGGCGGTCGGCGGAGGTGCCTCGCTCGCAGATGGTGCCGATGTGCTCCAACTCCTCGGTGCAGCCGAGCGCCTCGGCGTCGGGCCGCACCAGTTCGACCATCTCGTCGGCCAGTTCCGCGACGGGCACCAGCTCGCCCCTGCCCAGGTCCAACAGCGTGCCAGTGGTGCCATAGCGCTGGGCTCGCCAGATGTTCTCGGCGACCAGGAAGTTGGCATAGCCGCGCCAGCGCTGGTTCTCCCGTTTCAGCCTCCACAGCATTCGCAGCAGGCACACGTAGGCGGCGGCGATGGCGATGGTGTCGTCCATCCGGGTGGGCAGGTCGGTCACCCGGAGCTCGAGGGTGGGGTAGCGCTTCGAGGGGCGGACGTCCCACCAGATCTTGGTGGAATCCTCGATGATGCCCGCCCGGATGAGCACGTCCACGTGGCGCTCGTATTCGGCCCAGGATTCGAACTTCTCCGGCAGGCCGGTGCGGGGCACGGTGTGGAAGACCGACGTTCGGTAGCTCTTGAGGCCCGTGTCCTGGCCCGACCAGAACGGTGACGACGTGGACAGCGCCAGCAGATGCGGCAGGAAGTAGGCGACCTGCCCCATGAGATCGATCCGCAGCTCGGGATCCTCGATGCCCACGTGCACGTGGAGGCCCGAGATCACCATGCGCCGGGTCGTGTACTGCATGTCCTGCGCCAGGGCCCGGTATCGCTCGTTGTCGGTGAAGTGCTGCTGTTCCCACCTGGCGAAGGGGTGGGTGGATGCCGCGATGGGCGCCAGACCGAAGTCCTCGGCGGCCTCGGCCACCGCGATGCGCAGCAGTCCCACATCGGCGCGGAGGTGCCTGACGTCCTCGCAGACGACTGTTCCGATCTCGAGTTGGGAGTCGAACAACTCCTGGCTCACCACGCCGTGACGGAGGTCGGCGACCCTCTCCATCAGGCCGGGCGGCTGCGCCACCAGGTCGCCGGTGTCCTGCTCGACGATGAGGTACTCCTCCTCGATTCCCATCGTCCACGAGGGTTCTGCGTGCATAGCGGGCGATCCTATTCCTCCCTGTGATGCACCTGGGGTTGCGCTCCGGCGAGGTGTGTCCGGGCTGTCGATGCCGGGGCCACTCCTATACTTCCCCGAGCCGCTCGACAGGGAGAGCCCCGTGAAGATCGAACGAATCGAGGTCGTGCCTCTCGTCGTGCCCCTGGCCGAGACTTTCCGGGGCTCCAACTACTCGATGTCCGAGCGGGCGACGCTTATCACCCGCGTGTACACCGACGAGGGAATCGTCGGCGAGGTCTACAACGGCGACGAGGTGCACACGCAGCACGAGATCGCCCGCATCATCACGACCGAGCTGCAGCCGGTGCTGCTCGGCCGCGACCCGCTGCTGGTGGAGGACTGCTGGAGCGCCATGGAGCCGCTCACATTCGACATCCTGCGCGATCGCAAGCTGGTGATCATGGCCATCGCCTGCGTCGACAGCGCCCTGTGGGACGTTGTGGGGAAGGCGGCGGACCTGCCGCTGTACCGCCTCTGGGGCGGCTACCGCGACGCCATGCCGATCATTGCGATCGGGGGCTATCACGGGCGCTCGGACGACGAGTTGGCCGCCGAGATGCAGTACTACCGCGACATCGGCCTCGCCGGTTGCAAGACGAAGGTGGGCGGGCAGGCGCCGGAACTGGATGCGCACCGCTTCGAGGTGATGCGGGAGGCCGCCGGCGAGGGCTTCGTGCTCATGGCCGACGCCAACGGCGGCTACACCGTTGCCGAGGCGGTCCGCTTCGTGCGTCTCGTGGGTGCCGAGAACCTGCGCTGGTTCGAGGAGCCGGTGCGCTGGTTCAACGACACCCGGGGCATGCGCGACGTGCGCTACATGACCGGCGTGCCGGTGGCCGCCGGCCAGAGCGAGCTGTCACGCAAGGGGGCGGGCGAGTTGATGGCGGCCGGCGCCATCGACGTCTGCAACTTCGACGCCTCCTGGAGCGGCGGGCCCACCGAGTGGCGCCGCGTGGCCGGCATGGCCGCCATCCACGGCGTCGAGGTCGGCCACCACGAGGAGCCGCAGATCTCGGCCCACCTGCTGGCCTCCATCCCACACGGCACCTACGTGGAGTGCTTCCACCCGGACCGGGACCCGCTGTTCTGGAACCTCATGGCCAACCGCCCGGAGATCCGCGACGGCACGTACCCGCTGCCCCAGGGCCCGGGCTGGGGTATCGAACTCAACGCCGACTATGTGGAGCGTTACCGCGCCGACCGCTAGGAGCGCGTCGCCTCAGTCGAGGTGCCAGACCTCGGGGGCCTCGTAGAGGTTGCCGTCGTCGTCGGTGAGGCTGACGATGACCTCCTCGAACCACTTGGACCAGCGGGCATTCACCTCCGCGTCGCCGATGTTGGCGAAGGCGGTGTCCTTGTCGGGATGGCACTCCACGTAGGCGATGATCTGGGTGCCGCGGCGGAACAGCGTGTAGTTCTTGAGACCCGAGTCCTGGATCAACTCCACCAACTCGGGCCAGATCTCGTCGTGGCGACGCTTGTACTCGTCCTCCATTCCCTCGTAGATCTCGAACGTGAAACAGAACCGCTCCATTTGTCCTCCAAGGGTTGCTCTCCGGGCAGGCGCCCCGGCCGGCGCCGCTGCGACGCTAACACCGGCTCGCTGGGGGCTGTGGCCCTCAAACGATGGTTTGGACTAACGGGCCATCGCTCGTATGCTCTGCCCGCGCCCGTCTTGGCTTGGCCACGTCGCGGGCACGGACACATCCGATGACCGTCGGGCGCGTCAGATTCGACACAAACCCAGGAGAGGGAGATCAACAAAATGAAAGCAATTCGACGATTGCTGGCGCTCGCATTCGTGCTGGCCCTCGTGGCGTCGGCGTGTGCCGGCGACGACGGGGACGACGGCGCCGACGCTGCCGCCCAGCAGGCGATTGCCGCCGCGGAGGCCGAGGCCGCCGCCGCGACGGCCGAGGCCGAAGCCGCTCGCCAGGAGGCCGCGCAGGCCGCGGCCGACGTGGAGGCCGCGCAGACCGAGGCCGCGGCCGCGCAGGCCGAGGCGGATGCCGCCCGGGCCGACGCGGATGCCGCCCGGGCCGAGGCGGAGGCCGCCGCCAGCGGTGACGCCGACGCGCAGGCCGCTGCGGAGGCTGCCAGGGCCGAGGCGGATGCCGCCATGGCCGAGGCGGAAGCTGCGCGCTCCGACGCTGACGCCGCCGCCACGGCGGCCCAGAGGGCCGAGGACGAGGCCGAGGCCGCGAGGGCAGCCGCCGCGGCAGCCGAGCGTCCCGCCTACAAGGTCGGTTACATCTCCCTCGGCGATCAGGTTCCGTTCGTGAAGCTGGTCTCCGACGGCATCAAGGAAGAGGCCGAGCGCCAGGGCGTCGAGCTGCTGTTCTGCGACTCCGAGATCGACGCCGGCAAGGCGCTGGAATGTGCCCAGACCTTCGAGGTCCAGGGCATCGAGGGCCTGCTGAACTTCCAGGTCTTCCAGGACTCCTCGCCGGAGATCTGCGCCGCCCTGCCCGAGGGCATCCCCGTGATCGCCATCGACATCATCCAGCCCCCGTGCCAGCTCTCCTTCATGGGCGCCAACAACCGCTACGCCGGCTGGCTCGGCGGCAGCGCCATGGGCGCGTACTTCAAGGAGAACTTCGACTGCGACTACACGGCGTACGTCTCGCTCGAGTCCACCGCCGCCGGCGCGGCCAACACTGACCGCATGGGCGGGTACCGCGACGGCTTCACCGAGCACTGCCCGATCATCAACGAGCGGGTCATGGACGGCGCCGACCGCACCGACCCGGCGCTCGAGCAACTCACCGACCTCCTGCCGGCGCTGCCGGGCGACCGCATCGCCGTGGTGGCCATCAACGAGGACGGCATCATCGGTGCCATCGCCGCGGCCCGCACGCTGGGACGTGACGGCGACCTCTACTACTCCGGCCAGGGCACGGATCCGAGCATCTGGTGCGAGGTCCAGAACAATCCGAACTACATCGCCTCGGTGGCCTACTTCCCCGAGCGGTACGGCACGATCCTGCTCCCGGCGATCATCAACGCCATCGAGGGCAACAGCATCGCCGGCCAGTTGTTCACGCCGCACCAGCAGATCACCTCGGAGAACATCGACCAGTACTACGAGGTCAGCGGCTGCTGACAGGCTTCTGACCGATAGCGCCGCGAGCGATCGGACCGGATGACGACGTCTCCGGAAGCGATCCTCGCGGCGCGCGGCATACGCAAGTCGTTCGGAGGCGTCGAGGTACTGCACGGTGTGGACCTCGACGCCTCGGGCGGCTCGGTCCTGGCGCTGCTGGGGGAGAACGGCGCCGGCAAGTCGACGCTCGTCAAGATCGCCTCGGGGGTCTACACGGCTGACGCGGGGTCGATCCTGGTCGGGGGCGACAGCTACGACAGCCTGACCTCGCGGGAGGCCCGCGAGCTGGGCATCGCCATCATCTCCCAGGAGTTCCAAGACGCCGCCACCCTCTCGGTGGCGGAGAACATCTCCATGGGAAGCCTGCCCGCCTCCCGGGGTTTCGTCCGCTGGGGCGAGGTGCGGCGCCGGGCCGTGGAGATCCTGGAGGTGCTGGAGGTCGACATCGATCCCGACCGGATCGTGGGCGACCTGCGCCTCGGCGAGCGCCAGATCATCGAGATCGCCCGGGCGCTCAGCCGCGAGGCGCGGGTCCTCATCCTGGACGAGCCCACCGCGGCACTCAGCTTCCACGAGGCCGAGGTGCTGTTCGACTTCGTGCGGCGTCTCCGTGCCGACGGCGTGGCGATCGTCTACATCACGCACCGTCTCGACGAGGTGGAGCGCATCTCCGACCGCGTGCAGGTGCTGCGCGACGGCTCGACGGCGCTGGAGGCGCCGACCGGCGAGGTGGACCGCCGCATGATGGTGGAGGCCATGATCGGCCGGCGGGCCAGCGCGTTGGGACGTCCCGAACCCGTCGGGAACGGCGACGACCGGCCCGTGCTGCGGTGGACCGGCGCCGGGTCCCTGGACTACTTCGACGACGTGAACCTGACGGTGGGTTCGAACGAGGTCGTGGCCCTCTACGGCAAGCTCGGTTCGGGGGCCAGCGAGGTCGCCGAGACGGCATTCGGCCTGCGTGCCGTCGACCGCGGCACGCTGCAGATCGGCGACGGCGACGTCGAGGCGCCGGAGCACCCCATCGGGGCCGTCAACACCGGGATCGGCTACCTGCCCGCCGAGCGCAAGACGGCGGGGGGATTCATGGTGCGCCCGGTGGCCGAGAACGTGGCCGTGGCGTCCTGGCAGCGGCTCGCCAAGTACGGCTTCTGGATCCGCAAGGCGACCGAGGCCGAGGCCTACCAGCGCTGGCACGAGAAGCTGTCGATCCGCTCCCGCAACGACCCCCAGCAGATCATGGGCACGCTGTCCGGCGGCAACCAGCAGAAGGTCCTGCTGGCCCGCTGGCTGGAGAACCGGTCCGACGTGCTGGTGCTCGTGGAGCCCACCCGCGGCGTCGACGTGGGCGCCCGGGAGGACATCTACGAGGCACTGCGCGAGCTGTCCTCCAGCGGCGTCGGTGTGCTGGTGGTGACCTCCGACTACGAGGAGGCCTTCCAGGTGGCCGACAGGGTCTACGTCATGACCAAGGGCGCCATCGTGGCCGAGTTGGAGGGCGACGAGATCACGACCGGCGCGCTCCTGGAGTTGGCGGGCGGCTGACGGCACGCGTCCCGATTACTGACATCGACTGACCGACATGTATCGCGGCCGGAGGAATCGTGGCTGAGGACAACACCAACGAGCAGAGCCACAGCGCTCCGCAGGACGAACGCACGGTACCCACGACCGCTGACGTCTTCGGGGGCCGCAGCCAGGAGAGCCCCGACGAGGCGGCGGGGCGCGTGGCGCGGATCATGGGGTCCCGCCCCAAGCTCGGCAACATCCAGGAGTCGCTGGCGCTGATCCTTGTGTTGGCGGGGCTGGTGATCTTCTTCGCCATCAAGTCCGAGTTCTTCTTCACCTACGACAACATCGTCAACATCCTCCAGACGATGGCGCCCGTCGGGATCATCGCCATGCCGGCGACCCTGCTGCTCGTGGCGGGCCAGGTGGACCTGTCGGTGGGATCGGGGGCCGGAATCGTCGGGATGATGGCCGCCATCTCCCAGACGGCCACCGATTCGACCATCACGACCTACGGGCTGGGTCTCGGGGTCACGGAGGCGATCTTCATCGCCATCGCCACGATGTTCGTCGTCGGCGGCGTGAACAGCTTCTTCGTGACCGGCCTCGGGCTCAACTCGATCATCACGACGCTGGGAACCCTGGCGGTCTGGCGGGGTCTCACGAAGGTGCTGGGCGAGGGTCAGACGGTGCGCATGAACGAGTTCGGCGCCCTCGGGAGTTCGCGGCCGGTGGCCAACATCCCCCTCGGGGTGTTCATCTTCGCCGGGGTCGTGCTCCTGTTCGTGTGCATGCTGCGCTACACGACCTACGGCAGGGCGCTCTACGCCATCGGCGCCAGCCCCGAGGCGGCCCGTCTGGCCGGCATCAGGGTGCGCCGCTACATCTTCTACGGGTTCATCCTGTCGGGCCTCATGATCGGCCTGGCCGGGCTCATCCGCCTCTCGCAGGTGGGCTCGCAGTCGATCAACACGGGGCTCGGCTGGGAGTTGCAGGTGCTGACCGCCGTCATCCTGGGCGGCGCCAGTCTCTCCGGGGGCAGCGGCACCGTGCTGGGCACGGTGCTGGCTCTGCTCGTGATCGGCGTGCTGCGCAACGGGCTGATCCAGTTGAACGTGCAGACCTTCTGGATCGAGGTGGCCCAGGGTGCACTGCTGCTCGGCGCCGTGACAGTCGACAGGATCCGGGTCCGCCTCGCCAGCACCGACACCTGACGGGTATCGTCCCGCACGACGCCGACGTTTTGACCCTTCTCGCAGGAGGTTCCCCATGAGCAGCGACTTGGCCTTCGTGGATTCCCACATCCACTACTGGGACCGCCCGCATCCCCCGCTGGAGTGGGTGTGGCTGGAGGACGACTTCGTCCACCCGCAGCTCGGCGACATCCGGCCGCTGAAGGACATGAGGCGCTACACGCCCGATGAGTACCTCGCCGACATCGAGGGTTGCGGCGTCACCAAGGCGGTGCACGTGCAGGCCGCCATCGGCACGCCCGACCCGGTGGAGGAGACCCGCTGGCTCTCGGAGATGGCCGAGGCCACCGGCTGGCCGCACGGCATCACCGGCGACGCCCGCATGCAGCAACCCGACGTGGAGGGCACCATCGAGCGCCACTGCGAGTTTCCGCTGTTCCGGGGGCTGCGGGACTTCGCCCAGGGCGACTACCTGGTGGATCCGGACTTCCACCGGGGCTACGCCCTGCTGGAGAAGTACAACCTGGTCTACGACCTGGACTGCACCTGGGAGAACATGGGCAAGGCCGGTGCCCTGGCCAAGAAGTATCCCAACATCGTCATGATCCTCGACCACGCCGGCTTCCCGCAGGCCCTCGACGACGAGTACTTCGCCAACTGGCGGGCCGGTATGGCGACCATCGCCGAGGCCGAGAACTGCGTCATCAAGATCTCCGGGCTGGGCATGGGCCACGACATGGAGGGCATCGACTGGACCGTCGACTCCATCCGCCCCTGGGTGCTGGGCTGCATCGAGGCCTTCGGCGTGGAGCGCTCCTTCTTCGGCACCAACTGGCCGGTGGACAGGATGTACTCCAGCTATGCCACCCTCATCGCCGCCTACCGCGAGATCATCGCCGACTTCAGCCGCGACGAGCAGGAGGCCCTGTTCTCGAAGAACGCGGAGCGCGTCTACCGCATCTGAGCGCCCCCGCCGGGACCCGCGTGTATGGAGTCTGGCCACCTAAGGCCGCCGCTCGACCGATTGGGCCGCCTACCGCCTGATTCGCTGCGGGTGTTCGTCGGCGGCTCGGCTGGGGGCGCTCGCCTCGAGCCTTGAACTGCCTGGACCCTTATTCAAGCTTTTGCTATATCCTTGAATACGGAGGTTGGGATGGCTCGGTTTGAAACGCGGCACTGGGCAGGCGATGATCGCGGCCCGACGCGCCGCGATCGCCGTCCCTGCGACTACGAGGTCTACTTCCCCGACCCTCTCGTCGGTCGGCGGTTCGTGCTCAACGGGGATGTTGCGGCCGATGTCGCCGACGCCGAAGCGTCGCTCGCCCGGCTCAACGCGACGGCCGGCGCGCTCGCCGACACCGAGGCGCTGGCCCGGCTGCTGCTCCGCGCCGAAGCGGTGGCATCCTCCCGGATCGAAGGGTTGGAGGTGGGCGGTCGCCGGCTGCTCCGCGCCCAGGCCGCCCACCGGCTCGGCGAGGATCCCCGCGACGTCACCGCCCTTGAGGTGCTCGGGAACATCGAGTCGATGCTCTGGGCCACCGACGTTGTGCCGCCCGGGGGAATGATCACGCTGGAGATCGTGATGGAGGCGCATCGCCGCCTGCTTGCCGGGACGCGTCTAGCGGGGCACGGTGGCCACAGCCGTACCGTCCAGAACTGGATCGGCGGCAGCGACTACAACCCGTGCTCGGCGGCCTTCGTGCCACCACCGCACGACCTGGTCGATGCCCTGCTTGCGGATCTCTTCGCTTTCTGCAACGACGACTCCCTGCCTGCGGTCGCGCAGGCCGCCATTGCACACGCACAGTTCGAGACGATCCATCCTTTCGTCGACGGGAACGGGCGCACCGGGCGCGCGTTGATCCATCTGGTGCTGCGACGGCGCGGACTGGCGCCGCGCATCCTTCCCCCGGTCTCGCTGATCCTCGCCACATGGCCTCGCGACTACGTAGGTGGACTCACGGGGACGCGCTACGTGGGCGCCCCCGAGTCCGAGCAGGCCCATGCCGGCCTCAACCGTTGGATCGCGCTGTTCGCGAGCGCATGCCGGCGCGCCGCGGAAGACGCCGGGCAATTCGAGGAGCAGGTGCGTGTGCTTCAGGACTCCTGGCGCGAGCGGCTCGGGTCGATGCGCCGCGGGTCGGCGGCTGATCTGCTCGTTCGCGCACTGCCGGGCGCGCCCCTGGTGACCGCCAAGACGGCTGCGGAGTTGATCGGCCGGTCGTTCCAGGCGACCAACCAGGCGATCGAGCGGCTCGCGGGAGCCGGCATCCTTGCGCAGGTGAGCCTCGGGAGGCGAAACCGTGCGTTCGAGGCCCCCGAAGTGATCGAGGAGTTCACGGCGCTGGAGCGACAGCTCGCGAGCCCGGAGGGAGACACCCTGGTCTCCGAGCCGATCAGGCGCGTCCCTCGCAGGCACCGGTAGGCCCGGCGACGCTCACAGCGAGCCATCTCTCCCTCGAGTGGCTGAGTTCCTCGCGGTCGTCGGTGTTCAGGACGGCCTTCATGTGTCGCATCCTGCCGTCCTATCTCCCGCGTTCGGTGACTGCGGGGCTCTCCGGCGGCTCGTGCAGACCCGAGAAGTGGGGCTCGCCGGGGGGGCGCTGCCGCCGGCTCAGGGCGCCACGAATCGCACCCCTTCCGGGGGATCGGCAAAGTGTTTGTGACCCCAGCAGACGATGGTGCCGTCGGTGCTCAGTGCGCACGAGTGCGCCCCACCGGCGCTGACGTCGGTGTAGTGGCCATCAGGTGGGTCGGCCTGCCCGTAGTCGATGCCGTACGTGTCGCTGCTAGCGCCCCAGCAGGCGATGGTGCCGTCGGTGGTGAGTGCGCAGCTGTGCGTCCAACCGGCGGCGACGTCGGTGTAGTGGCCATCGGGTGGGTCGGCCTGCCCGTAGTCCACGTCGGACTCGTCGCTGTCGGCGCCCCAGCAGGTGATGGTGCCGTCGGTGGTCAGTGCGCAGGAGTGTGTCGAGCCGGCGGTGACGGCGGTGTAGTCACCGGGGGGCGGGTCGGCCTCCCCGGAGGTGTTGTCGCCCCAGCAGGTGATGGTGCCGTCGGTGCGCAGCGCACAGGAATGGTTCCAGCCGGCAGTAACAGCCGTGTAGTAGCCGGGCGGTGAATCGGTCTGCCCGGCGGCATTGTCGCCCCAGCAGACGATCGTTCCGTTCGTACGCAGCGCACAGGAGTGGTAGTCGCCGGCCGCAACCGCCGTGTAGCGACCGAGCGGTTCGTCGGACAGCCCGCGGTCGCCGCGGTAGTGGTAACGGTCGTACGCACCCCAGCAGTCGGCGGTGCCGTCGACGCGTATCCCGCAGGAATGGTTCCAGCCGGCGGCAATGGTGGCGTACCGGTCAGTGCGCGGGCTGATCTGCCCGGACACGTTCGAACCCCAGCAGTCGACGGTTCCGTCGGCGCGCAGCGCGCAGGCGTGGTAGCCGCCGGCGGTGATGGCGGTGTACTCGCCTGTTGGCGGGCCGGCCTTCCCGTGGTGGCCCTCTCCCCAACAGCTGACGGTGCCGTCGATGCCCACTGCGCAGGATCGTTCACCGCCGGCCGTGATAGCCGTGTAGTCGCCGGGGGTGGTTGGACGGCCGGTGCCACGTTGGCGTGATGTTCGAGGCCGTAGTCGGAGCGCCAGCATGCGATGGTGCGGTCGGTACGTAGTGCGCATGCGTGCGCCCAGCTGGCGGCGACTGCGGTGTATTCGCCGGGGGGAGGACCCTCCTCTTCGTACGTGTCATATGGAGGCCAGCAGGCGATGGCGCCGTCGGTGCGTATCGCGCAGGCTTGCTGCTCCCCGACGGCGATGTCGGTGTAGTGCCCGTCGGGGGGATCGGGCCATTCGGAGCGGGCGTCGCCCCAGCAGCCGATAGTGCCGTCGGTGCGCAGCCCGCAGGCTCGATCCCGCGCGATGGCGACCTCGGTGTGTTGCCCGTCGGGGGGATCGGGCCACTCGGAGTACTCGTCGTCCCAGCACGTCACTGTGCCGTCGGTGCGTATCGCGCAGGCTTGATCCTCCCCGATGGCGATGTCGGTGTGTTGCCCGTCGGGGGGATCGGGCCAGACCGAGTGGTCGTCGCCCCAGCAGGCGATGGCGCCGTCGGTGCGTATCGCGCAGGCGAGTGAACGGTTGGCGGCGATGCCGGTGTAGCGGCCATCGGGTGGGCCGAACACGCGGTCGTCGATGTGGCCCCAGCAGGCGATGGTTCCGTCGAAGCGAAGTCCGCAGGAGAACCCTCCGCCGATTGCGACCGCCGTGAAGCCGGTTGTCGGCGAAGCGGGCTGCGCTGTGCCGGGGATCGGGTCCGAAACGCTGGTTGTGGGTGTCAATGACGCCGCCGACGCGGTCCGCGCTGTCGTGACCGGCGTCTGTGATACCGGAGTGTGGCTTGTCGGGGATGGCGGTACCGGTTGCGGATCGATTGGTGACAGCGCGGCGCCGGCGGGTGGGCCGCCCGGCACGGACACGTCGCCGGCAGCGCTCCGTTCGGCGCCCGCGCACGCCGCCGCGACTACTGCCAGCGCGAGCAGCGCCCCGAGTGCCGAACCGACCGGAGGCGGTCCGCGGAGCGGCGAGTCCGACGCCCGAGCCTCAACCGATCTGCGGTGATTCACCCCCCGGTCGACCTGCTTGGGCTCGACCTGTCGGGAGGTCGAGGAGCCGTCCCGGCGAGAGACATCTGCACAACCGGGCGGGACGGCCTAGTTCCCGAGCTGGTTCGGGTCCTCGCCGGCGAGGGCGTAGTGGCGTTCGGTGGGGCGGTTGGCTGCCGTCTCGTACGCCTCGGGGCTGTCGCGGTACGTGCCGAACCACTTGTCGAGGGGGATCGTCAGCTCGCCGTAGTTGCCCTCGAAGTAGCGGTGGTGGAGCCAGTGGAAGTAGTCGCCCACCGGCAGCCTCCCCTTGACGGTGCGGCCCTGGAAGCCGGTGTGGCCGTGGGCGGGCGCCAGGGCGGTCTCGAAGATGTTGAACATCATGTGGATCGGGTGCGACGCCACCACGAAGTGGATGACCACCGAGCTCAGGTAGATGAGGTGCTCGATGGGGTGCATCGCCATCCCGGACCACGGCCCGGGGTTGGTGTTCTTGTGGTGCAGGTAGTGGGCGCTGCGGTACAGCGGCGGCCAGTGCAGCATCCGGTGCGTGAAGTAGAAGTGGACCTTGCGGAAGATCACCACCACACCGAACATCAGCACGAAGAGCATCGGGTTGTCCGACCAGCCCAGGTACGGCACCCAACCGTGCGCGTAGCCGTAGAAGAACAGCACCTCCCAGGCGGTCCAAAGGGTCACGCCGCTGACGCAGCTCCAGAACACGTTGTCGCGAACCTGGGACTTGAACAGGAACGTGCGCCGGCCCACGAAGGGCCACCTCGGGTCGTGCTTGAGGTCCTTGCCCTGCAGCTTGAGCGTGTAGAGGACCAGGTGGATCCCGCCGGCGATGACCCAGATGAACACCAGGTTCCGGATGAAGATCGTGACGATCCAGCCCACCTCGAGGTCTCGGGCCTCGGTGAGGCTCGGTGACAGCCAGTACCACGACCCGATCGCAAGGCCGAGCCAGATGGCTCGCCATGGCCAAAGGAACCCGCCCCACGAGAAGAAGTACTTCGCGAGCTTCCTGGGCTGGGGAGGCCAGACGAAGATCGGCGCGAAGTCGATCGGTTCCTCGGGGATCCAGTCCCGACGGCGCACGGATCTCCGGGTGGTTGTCATGCGTCCACGTCCCCGTTCGTCAAGCGCCGCCCCCGGAGCCCGGCAGGCGACCGGTCAACACCCGTGAGCGTATCCCGACCGCTTGGACGTGTCGACGGACGAAGGCCTGCGGCGCGACGGCTAGGTTCCCTCGGCGGATGGCGAAGGCGGTTCGACGGCCTTGCCGGGCAGCGTCCTAGGAAACCTGGACGCAGCCGACGCCGAGGTAGCGGGCGACCGTGGCCACGTCGTCCGCCAGGTGGCCGGGGCTGCACGCGCTGTGGTGGTTGACGCCCGCGGCGGCCCAAGCGCGCCAGGACTCGGCGACACCCGCCTCGCCCGCGAAGCGGAACACCCCGCCCACCGTGGGGCTCCGGGGGAGTGAGCGCTCGGTGATGGTGCCCTCGGCCACGATGAACCGGTAGCCGCTGGGCTCCTCCGCGTGGGGGGTGAAGCCGATCAGCGAGGCCGGCCCGGGCGGCAGCTCGAACCACATGCTGGCGCCGGTCAGCGGGTCGTCGGTGTACCACGGGTTGGGTTGCAGGCGCGGCCGGCGGCCGGCGGGGCACCAGGCCAGGTCGTGCTCGCCGGAGTTGGCGATGGCCACCTCCTCGGTGTCGAAGTCGATGACCTCCAGCTCGTGGTACAGGGCGGCCCCGCCGAGCCGCTTGCCGACGATCATGGCGACGGCGGTCACCACATCGCCGGCGCATGTCCACGGGATGCCCCGGGAGGTCTCCCTGCCGAGGCCGTAGCACGGCGTGACCCCGACCTCGGCGCCGAACCGGAGGTCAGCGTCGTGGCAGTTCATGGCGCCGGCGGCGATGTCCAACTCATCGTCGAGAGCCTCCAGTGCCGCCGCGCCGGCCAGGGAGCGCCGCCCTGCGGTGTCCCAGTCGACGGCGATCTCCGCGGTCGCCTCCACCTCCCGCTGCAGGCGGTCGGTGCTCGCCTCGTCCACCGCGCACCAGCGCCGGCGCAGGTCGGCCGGGTCGACATCCACGAGATCGATGCCGGTGGCCCGCCGCAACGTCTCGGGGTCGGCGTCGACACAGGCGTAGCCCGGCGGGGGCTGTCCCACGCGGGCGATTCGCGCCCGCCGCAGCGCACTCGCTGTCGCAGCCACCCCCACGGCACGGGCGAGCCGGCCACCGCAGGCCTCGTCGTCGAGCGCGCCGACGACGATCTCGTGCGGCCGGCCCGAGCGGGCCAGCATGTTGGTGAGTTGCGGTGTGCCCACGGCGGTCCCGGCAGAGGTGATGTCCGAGGCGTCGAAGGCCGGCCGGATGTTGCGGGATCGTTGCACCGACCACACCACGACCGGGACCTCCGGGAAGCGGTCCAGGAACCCCAGCCCGTGCGTGGACGGCGCCGCCATGCAGATCACGACGACGATCACGTCGAGTTCACCGGCGACTTCATCGGCGATTGCGCCGGCCGTCTCCGGCGAGTCGAGCAGAGCCTCGCAGGCCACCTCGATCCCGCCTTCGCCGCTGCCCCGACCCAGTACCTCGATCGCCTCGCTCAGCAGGCCGCGTCGATCGTCGCGCAGCGCCGGACCACCGGCACTGGCCTCCCAGAACGTCCAGTAGGGCGAAACGACCGCAGCGCGCACCGGCGCGGACTGGTTCATCGGCCCCCGGAGAGCGCGCCGAGTCGTCCACCGGAAGTCGACACAAGACCGCCGGCCGGTGGATTCCGGCCTTCGCCGGAATGACGGATGCGGGGCTCCGTAGGGCCACTGAGCATGCGCCGAGGCTAGCTGTGAGCGGGTGGGGGACAGTGCCTCCGCTCGGCACGGTTGACGGGCTCGGTGCGTTTCGCCCGCGTTCTCGGGGGTTGGGTATAGTCGCCGGGCGAATCGTCGCCGGCCGGTGGGGTCGCGCGCGGGAACGGGGCAAGCCGAGGAGGCTGACGGATGGGTACGGGCGAGAAGACCAGGATCGAGTTCTCCGAGATGCTGGGTCGGCGGGTGCGCATCGGTGACTGGCAGGACCAGACGATCGGTACCTACGTGAAGATCGGCGAGGCCATCCGGGAGGGGGACTGGGACCACGCCGCGGACCTGGCCGACTACTTCGTGGACGAGGCCAACGTCTGCTTCACCCTCTACCGGCAGTGGGTCAACGACCTGCGGGGCTTCCTGGCCGACAACGGCATGGACGCCGAGGAGTTGGCCGCCGTCGACGCGGATGTGCAGTCCAAGCTCACCACCCCTGAGGGCAACCCCTGGAACGCCCACCGCCACTGGGACTCCTTCCGTACCCACCAGCGCAACCTGCTGAAGCACATCTACCGCGCCGAGACCGACGAGGCGCTCGAGACGCTCGACGTCATGAAGGACGTGTGGCGCCAGACGCACGACCGCGACGTGGATCACACCTACGGCCTGATGTCGGCCATCCAGGACAACCACGGCGCCCAGGGCATCGCCGACATGTACGAGAGGGTGCTGCTGCCGCTGTTCTCCTGGCGTTACCAGAAGTTCGACATCGACTCGCACCCCTGGGACGAGGCGCTGGAGACCTTGCTGACGGTGTCCTGTGAGGCCATGCGCGGCCACCTCGTGGGCCCCGAGCGCACCGGCGACATGGAACTCATCGAGGAGGAGGACCGCTGGGTCATTCGCTTCGACCCCTGCGGCTCGGGCCAGCGGATCATCCGCGGCGATTGGGAGGAGGACACGCCGGCCCGGGTCGAGCCCCCCTACAACTGGGCCGTCTCGGAGGAGCCCGCCTCCTGGAACCACTACACCAAGGGCATCTGCCTCTACTGCGCCCACTGCATCGTGTTGAACGAGGAGATGCCGATGGACCGCTTCGGCTACCCCACCAGGGTGATCGATCCGCCCGTCTACCCGGACACGGACCGCGACCCCGCGGTGCGCCAGAAGTGCCAGTGGACCATGTACAAGGACCCCACGACGGTGCCGGAGGAGGCCTACGAGCGCGTCGGGCGCAAGAAGCCGAGCGTGTTCGGCTCGTCGCACTTCGACGCCGGCGAGCTGCCCGACGCCGGCGCCCTCGGCCTGCCGGGCATCGGCTGAGGGGCGCGCCGTGCAGGCAGCGGTCCTGCAGCGCTACAACTCGCCGCTGGAGATCCTCGAGCGGCCCGATCTGAAGCCCCCGCCCGGATGGATCCTGGTGGATGTGCGGAGCTGCGGTGTCTGCGGCAGCGACGTCTTCCTGCGCAGGGGCGGCTTCAACTCCACCCTGCCGATCGTGCCCGGTCACGAGGCCTCCGGCGTGGTGGCGGAACTCGGCGAGGGGGTCGACCCGTCGGTGGCGCCGCCCGGCACCCCCGTGGCGCTGTACTACATCGAGCACTGCGGCACCTGCCGGATGTGTAGCGTCGGGCGGGTCAACATGTGCCTCAGCGTGCGCCGCATGGGCGTGGAGTACGACGGGGCGTTCGCCAGCCAGGTGCTGGTGCCCGAGCGCAACGTCATCCCGGTGCTGCCCAGCGACGACCCGGCCGCGGTTGCGGTTCTCACCGACGCCGTGGCCACGCCGTACCACGGGCTGGTGCGGATCGGCAAGGTGCAGCCCGGCGAGACCGTGGTGGTGTTCGGCGTGGGCGGCATCGGCTCCAACGCGGTGCAGTTGGCGGCGCACCTGGGCTGCACGGTGATCGCCGTCAGCCGCTCCGACGCCAAGCTGGAGTTGGCCGAGCGGCTGGGCGCCCACCACGTGGTGCGTGGCGGCGACGACGCTCCGGAGCGGGTGCGGGCCCTGTGCGGGCCGGGCGGACCGGAGGTTGTGGTGCAGACCGTGGGCTCGGCGGTGGTGGACCGCCAGGCCATCGACACATCCGGCATCGGCTCGCGCGTGGTGCTGATCGGCACCACGACCGAGGGCTTCGAGTTGCGGGCCACCGATCTGGTGTGGCGCGAGTCCAGCGTGTGGGGGTCGCGAGGCTTCACACCCACCGACATCCGCGAGGTGCTGGAGCTGCACCGCGCCGGGACGGTGACGACCGACCACCTGCTGCTGCACCGGCGCCCGCTGGTTGAGGCCAACGAGGCGCTGGAGGACTTGCAGGCCGGGCGGGTGCTGCGCTCGGTGCTGACGTTCGGCGAGGGCTGGTAGGAGGCCGCCCGGCAGAGCGCCGGGAGACGACCGAGGAGGACGACACATGCCGCTGCATCCACAGGCCACCGCGGTGCTGAAGCGGATGGAGGAGGACGGGTTCAGGCTCTCGGCGGAGATGACCCCCACCGAGATGCGCGGGTACACCATCCAGTCCCAGCAGGACGACGCGCTCGCCGAGGTGGGGCGCGTCGCCGACCGGGTGATCCGCGGACCCGACGGCAACGATCTGCCGATCCGGATCTTCTGGCCCGACAGTGCCGGCGAGGGCGACCGGTCGCCCGGGGTCGTCGTGTTCTTCCACGGCGGGGGCTGGGTGCTGGGCAGCATCGAGACCCACGAGCCGCAGGTCCGCTCGATGGTGAACCGCACGGGGCTGGTCTACGTGTCGGTGGAGTACCGGCTGGCCCCCGAGGACCCGTTCCCCGCGGCCATCGAGGACTGCTTCGAGGCCACGTGCTGGGTGGCCGCCAACGCCGCTGAACTCGGCGTGGATCCGGCGCGCCTGGCCGTGGCCGGGGACTCGGCCGGGGGGAACCTGGCGGCGGTCACGGCCATGCTGGCCCGCGACCGGGGCGGCCCGTCGATCGCCTTCCAGCTGCTCGTGTATCCCTGCTGCGACATGGATCCCGACGCCTGGTGGTCCATGGCTGCCAACGCCGACGGACCGCTGCTCACACGGGCGGTCATGCAGTGGTTCTACGACCACTACACCGGCGACGCCGACCGGACCAATCCCTACATGTCGCCGGTGCATGCCGCCAGTCACGCCGATCTGCCGGCGGGTCTGGTCATCACCGCCGAGTACGACCCGCTGTGCGACGAGGCCGAGGCCTACGCGGCGCAACTGGCGGCGGCCGGCTGCGACGTGACCTGCTCGCGCTACGACGGCGTGTTCCACGGGTTCTTCGGCTTCGACGCCGAGATGGACGCAGCCGAGGCCGCCCAGCAGGAGGCGGCGGCCGCGCTGCGGGCGGCGCTCGCCGGCTAGGGATCCAGTCCGGCCGGATCGCCGTTGGGGGCGTCGGCGGCCTCGAAGTAGACCTCGTACATGGCCGGCCAGTCCTTGCCGGTGATCAGGAACGTCTCCGTGTCGGGATCCCAGGCGATCCCGTTGAGCACGGCGTTGGGATCGTCGGAGCGGGGCAGTCCGATAGCCGAGGCGTCGGCGACGGCGAGCACCCGGCCGGTCACGATGTCGATCTGCACGATCAGATCGGTCTGCCAGACGTTGGCGTAGACCAGGTTGCTGATCTGCGGGTCGCGGAAGCATTCCAACTCGTTCAGGGAGGGCAACTCCTTGCCGTCGAGGGTCACGAGCACCGGGTTGCCGACCCGTTCGAACGTCACGGGGTCCCGGAAGTGCAACTCGGCGCTGCCGTCGCTCATGACCAGCACCCGGCCGTTGAAGCAAAGGCCCCACCCCTGGCCCTCGTAGCTGAAATCGTCGATGACCGTGAAGTCGGCGGGATCCCACACGAATGCGACGCCGTCCTGCCAGGTGAGCTGAAAGGCCGCGCCGTCCACGAATGTCAGCCCCTCGGCGAACAGGTCATCCTCGATCTCCTCGAGGCGCAGCATCTCGCCCGTCTCGCGATCCAGCTCCCGGATGCTGCTCGCACGGTCGCCCGGCGCCCCGGTGCTCTCGTAGAGGCGGCCGTCGAAGATCTCCAGGCCCTGCGTGAACGCGGCCGGGTCGTGGCTCAACTCCCGGACGACGATGATCTCCAGGCGCTGCGGCTCGTCGGCGCCGTCTCCGTCGGGGGCACCGTTCTCGCTCTCGGCGCCGTCGCCGGCGGCCGACTCGTCGGCAGTGGCCTCGCCGTCGCTCGGGGCCGTCTCGCCCGTGTCCTGGTCGCCCTGGGCGCCCTCCGGTGGGGCGGCGGTGGTCGGCGGCACCGAGATCGGCGATAGCACCGTCGGCGCACCCAGTTCGTCGGTGGTCGGTGGCAGCAGCGGCGTGCGAGGCGCCAGGTGTGCCTCGTCGGCCTCGAAGTAGCCGCACCCTGCCGCCAGCGCGGCCAGGAGCAGTATCAGCGACAGGCGTGTCACGCCGGCCAAGCTACCTGCCGGCTACGTCCGGGCCCGTGGCAATCGAGCCTTCCGAGCGGCCGAGTCACCCGACGATCGGGATGCGCTGGCCGGAGCCGGCGGTGGCGGGCGGTCCACCGGTGGGATCCGTCGTGCCCACCGGACCGACCGGCCCGACGGGGGCCTGCACCGTCGGTTCACCGGCCGAGGTGAGCTGACCGGGGCCCGCTGCAGCCACGATAGGGCGTTCAGGCCATGTAGCCGGTGGAGCGTGCGGCGTTGCCACCGATGCCGTCGAGCGCCTCCAGCAGGATGACCGAGACACCGGCTCGGGCCGCCTCGAGCGCCGCGGCACACCCGCCCGGACCACCGCCCACGACGACGACGTCGGCCCGGTCGCTCCCGGGGGTCATATGCGCTGTGCCCGCTTCGCCCCCGCGGTCGCTCACGTAGCCGGCTCGGCGCCCGCGGCCCCCGGCGGTGTGAAGGTCGGGAAGTCGCCACCCGCGATCCAGCTGTCGTAGGCCGGCTTGCGCGAGAGGTCCACGAGTTCCACCCAGAGCCCGCTGTGCAGGCGGTGATAGCTGAATCCCGCGGGCCGGCCGTCGGGTGTTGCCGCCGTGGCGCCGCACGGGTAGCCGGCGGCCTCCAGGCGGGCGGCGTCGCCGGTCACGTCCTCGGACCAGAATCCCAGATGGTGGACGCCGCCGTGGGCCGTCGAGGGGTCCCAGAGGGTGCCGGGAGAGGACTCGAGGATCTCGTAGTGCGGTGGCCCCTCCACAGAGTAGGTGAGCCGGAAGTTCACCGTGACCACGCCGCCGGGTTGGCGCAGGTCGAACTCCCGCCGCATGGGTTTGGCCCAGGTCAGGCCGCAGACCGCGCCGAGTTCCTCGCAGGTGGCGTCGAAGTCGGCCGCCACGATGCCCCAGTGGTAGAAGCCGTCTGCCGGCAGGAGGGCCGCGTCGACGACCTGGCGGCGACCCGGATCGGTGTGCATCACTCGGGAGCTTAGATCGCTCGATCCCGGGTCGTCGGGTATCACGGTGAGCGGACCAGCCGCATCCGAGGATCCTGTACCGGTCCGGCGAGATCGGCGCCCTCGTGGCGGGGAGACAGCAGATCGCCGTGCGAGGAGCGGGGGGATGCTCCGATGTCGCACGGCGATCCGCTGTTGAGTCGAGCCGGGTAGGGGGGGTACCCGGCTCAGTCCTGATGGTCCGATGCCTCAGGAGACCGCTCCTGCGTCCGCGTCGCGGTCTCAAGCCACCCTATCGCTGCGGGCCGGGTTTGTCAATCAAACGATTGGGAGATTCGCCGGGCGGGCCAGCAGCAGCAGCGCGGCCTCGGGGCAGGGCATGCCGACTTCCACACCGCGACCCGCGGCGAGGGCGTTGACCGCGGAGATGATCCCGTCGTGGTAGTGCGACAACCCGCTCCCCATGCGGGCGCGACGGGCGTCCACGGTGGCGCCGGCCAGGCCGTCGGCCTCCACGATGAACAACCCCGCCATACCCGAGTCGTCCATGCCTCGCCCCCCGTCGGAGCAGATGAATCCCCAGGCGCCGGCCCGGCGCAGGTACGGCACCGCACTGCGGCCGGTGTGCCCGGCGGTCACCAGCACGTTGCGGCCGCGGTCCGCCTCGGTGGCGAATGCGATGGAGTCGGTCGCGATCACCTGCCGCCCGTCGGTGTGCGTGTGCATCACCGTCCGGTTGGTGATCTCATCGGCCGCCGCCGGCGCCGGGTCGTTCTCGAGCATCAGGCGAGCCGCCTCGGCGACGGGCATGCCGGCCCGCACGCCGCAGTCGGCCGCCGGCTGGTTCAAGAAGCTGATGACGCCGTTGCGGTACAGGTGCACCCCGTCGCCGAGGCGGGCGCTCATGACGTCGGCGACCGCGGCGGGGATGTCGAGCGCCTCCAGGTACCACAGGCCCGCGATGGCCGACCCCTCGGGTCCGATGCCGCAGTCCATGCCGATGGCACCGCGCGGGGCCGCCTCGGCGATGAACCGGGCCGGCAGCACCCCGCAATAGGAGGAGTTCACGCAGACGTCCCGCCCCCGGTTGGCCGAGTCGACGTGGTACGCGGAGTCCATCGCGCAGACCCGCCCCCGACCGGTGCTCGATGTGAACACCACGGTCTGCTGCGCGGGGACCGCCCCTCCGGCCGGCTGGGAGGTCATGGCTGCGAGCTCCGGCGCCGGGAGGCGGGGCCGCGGTCATGGGTTCCGGCGCCGACGCCGGCGGCGCGCAACTCCACCTTGCGCACCTTCTCCGACGGTGTCCTGGGCAGTTCGGACGTGAAGCGCAGGTAGCGGGGCACGGCGAAGTAGGGCAACCGCCGGTCGGCGTACTCCCACATCTCCGCGGCGGAGGTCTCGACGCCCGGCTCGGGCACGATCACGGCCAGGACCTCGTCCTCGCCGGCCTCCTGGTCGGCGGGCACGGCCACCACCGCCACCTCCCCGACGCCGGGGTGCGCCAGCAGGGCCTGCTCCACCTCGTAGGAGCTGATGTTCTCGCCGCGGCGCCGGATGGCGTCCTTCAGGCGGTCCACGAAGTAGTACCAGCCCTCTCCGTCGCGCCGCAGCCCGTCGCCCGTGTGCCACCAGAGGTTGCGCCACGCCTCCTGGGTCTCGGCGGGCATGTTGTAGTAGCCCACCGACTGGGTCCAGGGATGGCGCGCCCGCACCACGAGTTCGCCCAGCTCGCCGACCGGGACCTCCTCGTCGGTCTCGGGGTCGACGAGCCGCACGTCGAACCAGTCGCGGTTGGCCAGGCCGGCGGCGCCGGCGGGACGGTCCTCGCCGTAGGGGCTCAGGATCGCCATGCAGGTCTCGGTGAGGCCGAACACCTCCACGAACGCCTCCACGCCGAACCGCTCCTTGAAGCCCTCGAGAATGCTCGACGCCGTGGGGGCGGCGAAGACGCAGCGCAGGTCGTTGTCGGCGTCGTCGGGCCGTGGCGGCTGCTGCCAGACGAAGTCCATCATGACGCCGACGAAGTTGGTGACCGTGGCGCCGCTCTCCCGCACCTGCCCGGCCCAGGCGCTGGCGCTGAACCGCTCCTGCAGCACGTAGCGGGCGCCGGCGATGAGCGCGGGATGAGCGGCCAGGAAGTGGCTGTTGCCGTGGAACAGCGGTCCCGCGGACATGTACACGTCGCTGTCGGTCAGCCGCGTGAGCGAAACGCACTGGTCGGCGAACAGGTGCATGTGGGCGTGCGGCATCATGACGCCCTTGGACAGGCCCGTCGTGCCGGAGGTGAAGAACACGGAACCAAGATCCGAGTGACGCACCTGCGGCAACCCGGCCGCGGCACCATTCGCTGCCGGTCGCAGCAACTCCTCCCAGTCCGAGACGCCGAACCCGGCGTGACGCAGCGTGGCCGCGGCGGCGGCCCGCTCATCGTCGTCGCCGCCGGCCAGGTAGAAGCGCTCCACCGTCCCGACGGCGCCGGCGCTCTCGGCGAAGCGCTCCGCGTAGTCCGGATGGATGAGCGCCAGCCTGGGCGCCACCGTCGAGGCCTGGTGCTCCAGGAACGTGCCCCGGTAGGCGGTGTTGATGGGGACCTCCGCCAGGCCCGCCAGCGACGACCCCAGCCAGCCCAGGATGTACGCCGAGCAGTTGGGCAGCATGATGAGCAGCCGGTCCCCGGGGACGGCTCCCGCCCCGAGCAGGCCGCCGGCCACCCGCTCGGCCAACTCCAGCGTCTCGGCGTAGCTGTAGGCCTCACCGGTCCACGGGACGTCGAGGTAGATGCGCTCGCCATGGGTCTCGGCCCGGTGACGCAGCACGTCGGGGGTGTTCCAGCTGCGACGGTCGGCGAACGTGGGCCGGTACTGGTCGTAGCTGCGTGGAGCCATGGGGAGGTGGCGCTGCGTCAGCGGGCGTCGCGCGGGGGGAACTCCGGCTTGCGCTTCTCCAGAAAGGCGGTCGCCCCCTCGAGCATGTCGGGCGAGCCGATGGCCTGCATCAGCATTCCCAGGCCGGACTGCATGTTGTCGCGCAGCTGGTGCCACCAGACGTTCGTGCTGATCTTGGCGATCTCCATGTAGCGCGCGGACATGGCGCAGATCTCGGCGCACCAGCGCTCCACCTCGGCGTACAGCTCGTCGTGGGGCACGACGGCGTTGATCCAGCCCAGGTCCAGGGCCTCGGCGGCGCTGTAGGGCCGGCAGAGGTAGACCACCTCCTTGGCCTTCTTCTCGCCCACCGTCATCGCCAGCAGGTTCGTGCCCCCCAGCACCGGGGCGCTGCCCACCTTCACGCCGGTCTGGCCGAAGCGGGCGTTCTCGGAGGCGATGGCCAGATCGCAGACCACGACCAACTCGTTGCCGCCACCGAAGGCCGGACCGTTCACCGCGGCGATGACCGGCATGGGGGCCGAGCGGATGGCGTCGAAGAGTTCCAGGCTGCCGGTGAACATCGCCCGCAGTTCCCAGAAGTCGGGATCCGCCAGGTTCGCCAGGTAGCCGCCCGCACAGAACGCCCGACCCTGGCCGGTGATCACCGCGACCCGGGCGTCGGCGTGCTCCCGGAGCGCCGCGATGATCTCGTCGACGGTCGTGCGGTCGTACGCGTTGAGTCGTTCGGGCCGGTTCAGGCGCAGCCAAAGCACCTTGTCCCGCCGCTCGGTGATCACGTCGGCCATGGTTCGGTCGCCCCTCCCGCGACGCTGGTCAGAGCGGCGCGTGACTCTCTTCTACCAACCGTTTATTCTACTTGCCGGCACCGTAGCGAACAGGCCCGCCCGCTACGCTACGGCCGCTGCCGGTCGCCAAGTCTCAGCGGCGGGAACCACGAGGTCAAGCAAGGAGGGGCCGGGCGATGGCGATCTTCGAGCTGCCCCAGTTGTATCGGGACGTGAAGGCCGAGGCCCAGGCGGTGGCACGGGAGGTCGCGCCGTTCGCCGCCGAGGCGGACGAATGCTCGGAGATCCACGCCCCGACCCTGGCGGCCCTGCGGTCCAGCGGGCTGTGCGAGTTGATGGTGCCGGCCGCCTACGGCGGTCGCTTCGAGCAGGTGGACCCCCTCGCCGTGTGCGTGGCGCGGGAGGTGTGCATGAAAGCCTCGGCCCATCTGGACGCCCTGCTGGCTCTGCAGGGGATCGGCAGCTACGCCATCGCCCTCGGCGGCAGCGAGACCCAGCGGCGCTCCTGGCTGCCGCGGGTTGCCTCGGGGGAATCGATCGCGGCGCTGGCCCTGACCGAACCCGAGGCTGGTTCGGATCTCAAGGCGATCACGACGACGCTGCGGCCTGCGGGAGGCGGCGACGGGTTCGTGCTCTCGGGGCGCAAGTCGTTCATCTCGAATGCCCCGGTGGCGGACTTCTTCACGACGCTGGTGCGCGAGCCGGCGTCGGAGGAGGGCACCGAGGACCGCTACTCGGTGGTCCTCGTCCCGGCGGACAGCCCGGGCGTGCGAGTCTCGCCCTCGCCGGAGATCATCGCCCCGCACGTCCTCGGCGAGGTCGACTTCGTCGACGTGGCCCTCGACTCGGATCACCGGCTCGGCGCGCCGGGGCGGGGGTTCGCCCAGGTGCTCGCCACGCTCTCGGTGTTCCGCGCCTCGGTGGCCGGTGCGGCCGTGGGGTTGATGGAGGGGGCTCTGGAGATCGCCACCCGCCACGCCGTCGAGCGCCACCAGTTCGGTCGCCCGCTGGCGCGCCTCGGCGCCGTGTCGAACCTGCTCGCCGACTCCTGGGCCGACCTGGAGTCGTCCCGGTTGCTCGCCTACCGGGCGGCGGACATGGCGCGCCGCGATCCTGCGGTGACCCTGGACTACTCCTCGCTGGCCAAGGTGGCGGCGACCGAGGCGGCGGCCAGGGTCGTCGACCGCTGCGTCCAGGTGATGGGACGCTGGGGGCTCATCAAGGGGTCCCGGATCGAGCAGTACTACCGCCAGGCCCGGCCCATGCGCATCTACGAGGGGGCCAGCGAGGTGCTGCGCCTGGGCATCGCCAACCGCCTGTGCTTCGACATTGTCGAGGGTGGAGGGACGGACTGGTCGAAATGATTGCCCGGAGCTGATCGCGAGGCGCTGACATGGATCTTCAGTTGACCGACACCGTCGCCATCGTCACCGGGGCCAGCCGTGGCCTCGGCCGGGCCGCTGCGGAGGCCCTCGCCGCCGAGGGCGCCCGGGTGGTGGCGGCCGCCCGCTCCGAAGAGGCACTGCAGGACCTGGCCGGCGGCTCGGACGGACGGATCCACCCCGTGCGCTGCGACATGCGCGACGCCGCCGAGGTCGCCGCCCTCGCCGGAGCGGCGCTCGAGCGCTTCGGCCGCCTGGACTGCGTGGTCAACAACGCCGGGATCGCGCCCGCCGGCACGTTCCTCGACCAGGACATCGAGGTGCTGGCCACCGTCGTGGCGGTGAACGTGACCGCTCCCGCGGTCCTGTCGCAGGCCGCGGCCCGCCATTTCGTGGCCACCGGCCAGGGAGGCTCGATCATCAACATCGGCTCCACGTCGAGCCTCAGGGGCAAGGCCCTGCTGGCCGCCTACAGCGCCTCGAAGGGTGCGCTGGCCCGCCTCACGGAGGCGCTGGCCGCCGAGTGGGCCCGCCACCGCATCAGGGTGAACATGATCGCCCCCGGCGCCTTCGCCACCGAGGCCCAGGCGCAGGTGCTGGCGGACGAGAAGATGCTCGCCGCCCGCCTGCGCAAGATCCCCATGCGCCGCATGGGCGAGCCGGCCGAACTGGGGCCGCTGGTGTGCTACCTGGCGTCGCCCCTGGCCACCTTCGTCACCGGGTCGTGCTTCGTGATCGACGGGGGTGAGGTGTCCAAGCTCTGAGCGGCGAGGCCTGCCTCGGGCGGTCCCGCGCCGCCGCACCCCGTTCTTGCCAGTCGAGTGACTCCAGGAGGTCCCATGACAGTCCAGCCAACCCTCGTCGGGGGGGCCGATCGCTCGGTCCTGGGGAGTGCCGCCCTGGCGAGCGGCCAGATCGACGCCGTCTCGCCGAAGTTCGCCGAGGGCCTCGCCCGCGTGCGCGAGGTCACCGACACCGACGGCGCCTGCGGTGCCTGGGCGAAAGCCCTGTACATGGCGGCCGCCGCGGCCGTCAAGGGTCACCGGGAGATGCTGATGGCGCAACTGGAGCGGTCCCGGGACCTGGGGCTCGAACTCGATGCGGCCCGCGGCGCCGCCCTCACCGTGTTGATCTCCCGCGGCGAGGCCGTCTACGCCCTGTTCAACTCGGCTCTGGACGAGGTGTTCGGCGAGCCGCTCGGGCCGGGCGGGGACGCCGAGGAGTTCCCGGTGGATCGCCAGGCGTGCCTGGACTACTTCGAGGACTATTTCGGCTTCGTGCCCGACTACGTCAAGCTGATGGCCGACGAGGCGCCCCGGGCGCTGGAGGGCTACGTGCTGATGCGAGAGTGGTCCCTGGCCGAGAACGTGCTGGACGCCGGTCACGCCGAGTTGCTGCTGTGCACCATCAACGCCGCCGAGTTCTCTGCCAGATTCGTGAACGTGCACGCCAACGGTGCCCGCCGGGCCGGCTGCAGCGAGGCGCAGATCACCGAGGCGGTGGTGTGCGCCATACCGGTGGCGGGCGTGGCGGCCTGGCTACCCGGCGCCGACGGGATCATGGAGGGCCGTTCGTGAGAAGCGCCGATGGTGCGGCCGATGGTCGGGCCGGTGGCCTCATCGACGTGCACGGCCACATCGTGCTGGAGGGTTCGATGGGGCGGGCGGGCGCCTGCGGTCCCGAGATCGGGTACCACCCCGACGGCCGCCCCTGGTTCCGGGTCGGCAACTACCAACTCGACGGCGTGGCCTACCGGGGGTCGCTGTTCATCGAGGTGGACATGCGCCTCGCCGCCATGGACGCCGCGGGCATCAGGGTGCAGGCGCTCTCGCCGAACCCGCTGACGTACCTGCACTTCATCGACGCCGGCGCCGCGGTGGACTTCTGCCGTGCCCACAACGACAGCCTCGCCGAGGTGGTGGCCGCCCACCCCGACCGGTTCGTGGGTCTCGGCGCCCTGCCCATGCAGGACATCGAGGCGGCCTGTGCGGAGTTGAGTCGCATCGTCGGCGATCTGGGGTTGCTCGCCGGCTACGTCGGCACCGACTTCGGGACTCCGCTGGACGCGCCCGCCATGGATGCCCTCTACGAGACCTGCGTGGAACTGGACGTGCCGCTGTTCCTGCACCCCACGCAGTCGGGCATCGACGGCCCCCTGCTGGACGGGCGACTGCGGCGCTGGGACCTGGACCTGGTGCTGGAGTACTCCTTCGAGGAGGCGCTGGCGGCGGCGACGCTGATCTTCGGCGGCGTGCTGCGCCGTCACCCCGGCCTCGACGTCTGCGTGAGCCACGGCGGGGGATCCCTGGCCCTGGTGCTGTCGAAGCTGCGCAAGCTGGCCGAACGCCGGCCCGCCTCTCCGGAGTGGCTGAAGCCCGCCGGCGTCTTCGACCGCCAACTCGCCCGCCTCTGGTTCGACTGCCACGTGACCGGGGCGGCGGAGTTCGCCTTCGTGGCCGGCGCCCTGGGGACGGACCGGCTCGTCTACGGCACGAACTTCGGAGGCTGGGACAGGGGCAGCGGTCCGGAGGTGAGCGAGCTGGCGGAGACCCTGAACGCCAACGCCGCCCGGCTGCTGCGACTCGACGCCCGGGCACCGCACCTGCTGAGCTAGCGGCCCGCGCCGAGACCTCACCGGATCAAGGAGCCGACCATGGTTACCGAAGCGCCACTGCTGGCCAACGAGGCCGACCACCCCCAGGAGGTCGTGGCCACCCACGGCGACAGGCGGATCGTGGTCATGGACTCGGCCCGCTATGTGGACGCCCGCAACCGCGGCACCGACGTCGTGGTGCCGGCCTCGTACCTGGGGGTGCTGCCCGCCCGGCTGATGGTGCCCCACAGGCCGCGGGCGGTGATCGGCCACGACGGGGCCGTGGGCATGGACGGGGCCGGGATCGCCGGGCTGTGGTACCTGGAGGCCCTCGGCATCCCCGCCGCCACCGCCTCGGCCGCATCGTCGGAGTTGGGCAACGGGATGGACCAGTACACCTGCGGGGTGATCAGCAGGCTGAACATCTATGCCGAGCGCTGCGGGGTGACCGAGGGAATGCCGGTGGCCGAGGCCGCCCGGCTGCTCGCCTGCAACGAGCCGGCCGGCGAGATCGACGAGGGCACGAAGATCCGCCGCGAGGTCATGGCCACCTCGCCGACGGGGCGGGAGTTGGTGGTGACCGACTCGATCGTGTTCGCCCAACCGACCGACTCTCGCAACGTGCTGGTCACGGCGGGCCACACCGGCCGCAGCGGTGCAGGATTCCTGCTGGAGGTGTCCCCCCACGGCTTCATCTGCGCCGACGGCGGCCGTGCCAAGAACGACTCCGGCATCGCCGGGTTGGCCATCGTCGAGGAGCACGGCCTGGCGGGCGGCTCCTTCGACGCCTGGACCGCACCCATCGGCGACGCCTTCAAGGCGTACGAGATCGGCAAGGTGGGCGCCTGCAACCGTCTGGCGGTCGCCCGGGGGGTCGAGGTCGGCATGCCGGTCTCCGATGCCGCCATGGCGCTCCTGCTGCACGAGGACTGAGCGCCGATGCAGCCGCCGGACCGCGCTGACCGGGCGCTGACCGGCGAGTTCTGGGCCGGCGTGGACAGGGGTGAACTGCTGCGGCCCGTCTGCGGCCGCTGCGAGCGGAGCTTCTTCACCCCCCAAGTGGTCTGCCCGTCCTGCGGCAGCGAGCAGTGGCGCTACGAGCCGAGCGCGGGGCGCGGCACGGTCTACAGCTTCACCGTGGTGCATCGCCCGCCGGAGGCGGCCTTCGAGGCGCCGTACACCCTGGCCATCGTGGACGTGGCCGAGGGCTGGCACTTGCTGACGTGGATCGTGGACTGCCCGCCCGAGGGGGTGCGCATCGGGATGGAGGTGCGGGTCAGGTTCGTGGCCGGGCCCGACGGTTCCCTGCTGCCGGCGTTCGCCCCGCGCGTCACCGGTGGCAGCGCTGCGGGGGCCGCCGCGTGAGCGCTGCCACGACGGCGCGGGGGTCTCGACTCGCCGGGCGCCGCGGCCGATCGGCGCGGCGAGGCAACGGCAGGGGAGTGCCGGCGTGAACGTCGGCCTGGCGTTCCGGCGCAACGCCGTGCGGCATCCGAACGCGACGGCACTGTTCGACGTGGGGGCGCAGCGCCGCGACGTGTCCTGGGCGGAACTGGAAGAACGTACCAACCGCATCGCCAACACCCTCGCCGGGCGATTCGGGATCGAGCCCGACGACCGCGTGGCGCTGCTGGTGGCGAACCGCGCCGAGGTGGTCGAGGTGCTCGGCGGGATAACCAAGGCCGGCGCCGTCTACGTGGGCCTCAACTTCCGCCTCGGCCCCTCGGAACTCGACCAGATCGTCGACAATGCCCGGCCGCGCCTGCTGCTCTGCGACGCCGAGCACCTCCCGCAGACCGCCGAGGTTGCCCTGAAGTTCGGTCTCGAGGTCGTGGACATCGACAGCGAGCCGTACCGGTCGGCCACCGCAGCGGGATCGCCACGGCCGCCCGCCACGTTGCACGAGGTGCGCCCCGACGACGACTTCTGCATCGTCTACACCAGCGGCACGACCGGGCGGCCCAAGGGCGTGCTGTTCGACCACGCCCGCGTGCTGCAGCACGCCACCGTCACGGCGCTGGAGTACGAGATCTCTCGGCACAGCCGCTACCTGCTGCAGATCCCGCACAACTCCAGCGTCAACATCACGATCGTGCCGACACTGCTCATGGGCGCCGCGCTGGGGTTCCGGGACAGCCGCAGCTTCGAGCCGCGAGGATTCGCCGAGACCGTCGATCGCCAGGGTGTCACGCACTCCTTCCTGGTGCCCACGCAGTTGATGCGCCTCCTGGACCGCCTGCCCGCTGCGCACGACGGCCTGCTGGACGGGCTGGTGACGCTCGGCTACGGCGCCTCGCCGATCTCCCCGGAGCGCCTCGGGGAGTTGGTGGGCCGCTTCGGGAACATCTTCAACCAGCTGTACGGCATGGCAGAGATCGCCTCCATCGGCACCATGCTGCGCAAGGAGGACCACCGCCGGGGGCTGACGGAGCGCCCCGAACTGCTGGGCTCCTGCGGCCAGCCGTCCTACGCGGTGGACGTGCGGGTGGTCGACCCCGACGGCAACGATGTCGCGGCGGGGGAGCGGGGTGAGGTCATCTTCGGCGGCCCCTATGTGATGAAGAGTTACTACCGGGACCCCGAGCGGACCGCCGAGGCGCTGCGGGACGGCTGGATGCATTCCGGCGACGTGGCCACCCTCGATGACGAGGGCTTCATCTACATCGTGGACCGGCTCAAGAACCTCATCATCCGGGGTGGGCTGAACATCGCGCCCACCGAGATCGAGAACGTGCTCTACCGCCACCCGGCGGTGCTGGAGTGCTCCGTGGTGGGGGTGCCCGATCCCGACTGGGGCGAGGCCATCGTGGCGGTGGCGGCGCTCAAGGAGGGGATGGCGGCCGACCCCGGCGAGCTGCGGGAGCACTGCCGGCGCTCGGAGCTGACCTCGATCAAGGTGCCCGAGCGGGTCGAACTGATCGATGCCCTGCCGAAGAATGCGGTCGGCAAGATCGCCAAGGACGAGATCCGCAAGCGCTTCTGGGGCGAGGGGCGCCAGGTGTGAGCGTCTCCACGGCGCGTCACCGGTTGGCGGGCACCCGGGGCGAGGGGTGCCGGACGTGAGCCGCCCACGGCTTTCGCGCCATCCGCTGGCCGGGATCGCCGTGGCCGGGGTGGCGGCCACGCGCCAGGCTCGCCGGCTCGAGGGCAATTCGGTGCAGATCTGCCTCGAGGCGGCCCGGGCGGCGCTCGACGACGCCGGGATGAGCCTCGCCGAGGTGGACGGCATCTCGGCGCGCTGGCCGGGTCCCGGCGGCACCGTGTTCGGGCCCGGCTCCGTCGACTGGTCTGCCGTTCTGGGCAAGGGGTTCGACTGGGTGGGAGACACGTACCCGCAAGGTGCCCCCGGCCTGCTCGACGCTGCCGGCGCCATCCTGGCCGGCCAGTGCTCGACGGTGCTGGTGTTCGGCGGCCGGGCCGGGGAGGCGAACGCCGGTGCGACCCCGGGCGGCGCCGCCGCGGGTGCGGCTGCTTCGCCGGGCGACGACCCCGCGAGCGCCACTGTTTCGTCGGGCGACGACGCCGCGAGCGCCGTCGCGAGCTACACACGACCCGACAACGAGTTCGTGGCCTGCTGGGGCTCGCTCACCGCCGCGCAGTTCGCGCTCGTGGCGCAGGTGTACGTGCACCGGTTCGCTCCCGACCCCGAACGGATGGCGCTGGTTCCCGCCACGATCCGCAACGCCGGGTCTGCCAACCCCGCCGCGGTGATGTACGGGCGGGGCCCCTACCGGCCCGCGGACGTGCTGGCGTCGCCACTCGTAGCCGAGCCGTTCCGGTTGCTGGACCTGTGCCTGGCCACCGAGGGTGCGGCGGCCATGGTGGTCACGAGCCTGGAGCGCGCCCGTGACTGCCCGGCGCCGCCGGCCGTCGTGCTCGGCGGGGGATCCGAGTGGCGACGCCAGCAGTACGTCGACCCGCCCCGCTACGACGACGTGGCTCGCATCGGCGCCGCCGCCTACCGGCGCAGCTTCGCCATGGCCGGCGTACGGCCCGACGACGTGGACGTCTTCGAGCTCTACGACATCAACACCTTCGAGGTCATCCGGCAGTTCGAGACGCTGGGGTTCTGCGGCGAGGGCGAGGGCGCGGACTATCTCGCCGAAGCCGGGATCGGCCTCGACGGCCGGCACCCCACCAACACCGACGGGGGACTGCTGGCGTACTCGCACGTCGGCTGGGGCGGGCCGACGCTGAAGATCGTGGAGGCGGTGCGCCAGATCCGCGGCACCGCCGGCCCCGGACAGGTGCCGGGCGCCGAGGTGGCCCTGGTGACCGGCGCCGGCGCGGGCGCCCAGTACCACAACGCCGTACTGCTGGGCACCGACCGCTGAGCCCGAGTCCACCGTCTCGGTTGGCGGGGGTCATCGGGTGGGTTGAAGTGCAGAGATCCGACGACCCGGGTTGGCTTGGTCGGCGCGTGTGGTAGGCCGCCGTGCGACTCGGACGACGGCTATTCCAGTGGGGCGATGGTGCCGGGGTTCTGGCGGCGCTCCACGCGGCTCCACGCCTCTTCGAGTTCGCGACGGTGCTGCCTGCCCCACTCAAGCACCATGCGCTCGGCCCTGGGTGTCAGCCGACCCTTCGTGACCCGGAGCGTGTCGATGCTCACTTCGGCCCTTCGGCCGCTGTACTCGGCATGGAAGTGGGGAGGGCTGTGGTCGTCGTAGAACATCCGGATCACGATGCCGTAGAAGCGGCAGATCTCAGGCATCCGCCGTTTCGAACATCTCCGGGAACAGTTCCTCTGGGGTCTTTCCGGTGAGCTTCAGGTAGAGCGCGTCGCCGCACAGGTCGAGATCATCGCCCCAGACGATCGAGCCGCAGGGGCCGAGCCGGACGGCGGAGAAGAACGAGTGGTCCTCCCAGGCTGCGAACACGCCGTCGCCGGCCAGGTACGACAGATCCAACTCCCCTTCGACCCCGTCGTCAAAATGAAGCCAGATCCGGTACGGTTCGAGGGCACGCACCTCAACGGGACGGAGCATTCTGTCGCTTCGAGCCATGCGAGCAGCCTACCCACATCGGGGTTCGGTGGCCGCGGGTGGTGGGGGTGTTGGTGCCGGTGTCGGCGGTGGGGGGCCGGTGGGCGTGTCGGAGAGCCGCGCCGGTATCAGGGACTTCGGCTGGAGGGGCCACCGCTGCGGTGGCTGTCTCCGTGCTCGTCGCGGTCGTGCTGGTGGTGGTGGGTGTGGCAGGGGGCGCAGAGGAGTTCGAGGTTCGGGATCTCGGTCAGGCCGCCGGCGGCGTGGGGTGTGGTGTGGTGCGCGTGGGTGTGTTCGGTGTGGGCGTTGCAGTGGACGCAGCCGCCGTCGCGGGCGGCGAGGATTAGGCGTTGGGCGTCTGAGGCGTTGCGGCTGGATCCGAGGGCGAGGTTGGTCCAGTCGGCGTTGAAGACGGCACAGTAGATCTTGGCGTCGAGGGCCTCTTGGGCGAGGAGTTCCGCCGACAGAGGGGTGCCGTCGTCGAGGCGGGGGTTTCCGAGGGTGTCGGCGGTGTGGTCGTAGTCGGCCAGGATCAGGAGTTGGGTGTCGGGTTGGGTGTGTCCCGGGTCAGGAAATCTTGCTCAGGTCTAGGTTGGGTCTGATGCAAGGAGATCCTGATGGTCAAGCCTTCGAAGAGAAGCCCTGAGCGCAAGCTGCAGGTGGTGTTGTCGGTGTTGCGCGGGGAGGTGTCTGTGGCCGAGGCGGCGCGCCGCGCGGGTGTGGCCGAGCAGACGGTGCACAACTGGAAGAACGCGTTCTTGGAGGCGGGCCGTGCGGGCCTGGCGGGCCCCCCGCGGCGCCGGTCCTCGCGGGAGCTGGAACTGGAAGCCGAGAACGAGGAGCTCAAGGCGGCGCTGGGTGAGGCGCACGTGCAGCTGCGGGTGTGGCAGAAGGGGGCGGAGTATCTCCCTCCTTCGAGGACCTCGAGATGATCCGCGCCGAGGCGGGCTGTTCGGTCTCGAGGTTCGCCGAGTTGGTGGGCGTGCCCCGGCGCACCTATCACGCCCGCCTGGCGCGCCACCGCGCGGGGGAGGTGCCGAAGGGGCCGTGGCCGGCGCCGGTGGTGGACCGCATCGAGGCGACGGTGGCCAAGCACGCCGCGGAGTGGCCGGCGTGGGGGTATCGCAAGATCGCCGCGATCGCCGCCGCCGAGGGCTGCGATGTGGGCTCGCCGTCGAGCGTGAAACGGGCCATGGCCCGGCGAGATCTGCTGCAGCCGGTGCACTACCAGGCCGAGCGCCGCCAGCTCGCTCAGGCCCGGCGGGAGGCCTTCGTGGAGCCGCCTGTGCGCCGCAACCGCGTCTGGCAGGCCGATTTCACCCAGTTCGAGACCACCGCTGAGGGCACCTGGCGGCTCTGCCCGGTGGTGGACTACGCCACCAAAGTCGCCTTGGCGTGCCCCGTCGCCACCACCCAGGGCGCCACCGACCTGATCACCGCACTGCAGAGCGCTGTCGAGGGCGCCGAGGCGCTGCTGGGCCGCCCCCTCCTCGAGGACTGCATCGACGCCTCCACCGGTGAGATCGTCCCCCTCGTCGTCGTGACCGACAACGGCCCTGCCATGAAATCCGTCGCCGTGGCCCGCTGGTTCGCGACGCGGCCGCACCTGGCCCACGTGCGGACCCGCCACCGCGCGCCGCACACCAACGGCGTCGTCGAGCGCTGGATCGAGACGCTGAAATACGAACACCTCTACCGCCACGACATCGCCAGCGGCGTCGAACTCGCCGACCGCATCGCCGAGTTCACCGACGAATACAACACGATCCGCCCCCACCAAGCCCTGAACCAGACGCCGCCCCTCGATGCCTACCTAGGAGCCCGAACACTCAAACCGAACCCGCCGAAAACTGAGCAGAATTCTTGACCCAGGACAGGTGTCGCCGCAGAGGAGGTCGGCGAGCGCGTCGGCGGCGTGCTGGGCGATGGTGTGATCCGCGGAGCCTTCGTGCTGTGTGCGGGACCGGATCGCCGCGGTGAGTGCCTGGTTGATGCGCCGTCCGGTGAGGAAGTCGAAGCGGCCTCGGAGGTGCCACATGCCGTCGGCGCCGACGTTGAGGGTGGCTTTGCGTTCGGCGCGCTGCAGGGCGTATTCAGCGTCGGCGGGTTCGCGGCTCTTCGCGGCCTGTTCGGCGGCCAAGTCGGCGTACATCTCGTTGGACTCATAGGCGAAAGGATGCTTGGCGACGATGTCGGCGGGGTAGGCGCGGCACAACTCCAAGAAGTCCTCTTCGGAGCGGCGGTGCTTCTTGGGCGCCTCGCGGGCGATCACCCGGGCGTGGGCGATGTTGACCTTCCCGGCGCGCATCGCCTCGATCGTGTCGCCGTAGCCGTTTTCCTTCAGCTCCAATGCGAGGCGGGCGTCGCTGCGGGCCGCTGCGGAGGTCATGCGGTTCATCTCCCGTAGCCGATGCGCGGCGCCTTGGACGCCCGAACGGGAGGCCAACTCGCCCAGCGCCGCGAGATACTCCCCCTCCAGGCGCGCCCTGGCTTCGGCGAGGTCCACCACCCGGTCCTGCAGCTCGCCTTTGCTCAACTTCTCAGGGTCCTTGCGGGAGACCCGCACCAGCGCGCCGCAGTCCCCGCAACCGACCTTGCCGGTGCCCTCGCCCCACTGGTGCTGCTTCAAGAACAACGTCTCGGTGCCCGTCGCGGTGACCCGGTCGTACCGCTCTGCGGGCAGGCCCCCGGACCGGTACCGGACCGTGAAGCTGCGACGCTCAGGGCTGGGAACCAGCGTGTCGCCCTCTTCGAGGTTGCGGCGCTGCCACGCCACCTCGTCCCAGAACCGCTTCAGGCTCACCGGCGCCGGCGGCGGCGCCGGTTCGAAGCTCGGATGCCTGGTCCCTCCGACAAGTTCCATGCCTGTAATACTACCAACATCCGTACGTAGCCTCAATGCACATTCATCGATAAATCAGTTATCCTCAGGAAATCCCCACAACCGATTGGGAACACTCGAAAGCACCACTCTTCGCTGTGGCCGTAGCCCCCGTGCAGTTGCACGGCCACGTCGGCCACCTTCTTGGCCATCTCGTTAGAGAAGCACTTGGCCATGGCAGGCCTGCGGCCCGGCGACGTGGAAGTCTTCGAGCTGTACGACATCAACACCTTCGAGGTCATCCGGCAGTTCGAGACTCTGGGCTTCTGCGCCGAGGGCGAGGGCGTCGACTACCTGGCCGAGGCCAGGATCGGGCTCGACGGCCGCCATCCCACCAACACCGACGGGGGACTGCTGGCGTACTCGCACGTCGGCTGGGGCGGGCCGACGCTGAAGATCGTCGAGGCCGTGCGCCAGATCCGCGGCACCGCCGGCCCCGGACAGGTGCCCGGCGCCGAGGTGGCTCTGGTGACCGGCGCCGGCTCGGGCGCCCAGTACCACAACGCCGTCCTGCTCGGCGCCGACCACTGAGCCCCGCCGGGGCGTTGTTGCCGCCCTCAGTGGTGCGGGTCGAGGCGCGGGCGCAGCGCGGCGAGTTCGGCCTCGACCCGGTCGGCGCGGGCGGCTTGTTCGTCGGGGTCGGGGAGCCATTCGCCGGTGCGGGGGTTGCGGAAGCGGAGGCGGTGCGCGTCGGCGTGCAGGGTCAGGTCGAGGGTTTCGCTGTGGCCGCCGAGGTGGCCGTGGTCGTCGGTGTTGATGGTGATGGGTTGCCAGGTGTTTCCGCCGCGGCGGTCGCCTTGCAGCGCGGGTTGGAGGAACTCGCCGCCGGTGGGGTCGAACCGCCAGTACTCCCCGACGCCCATGTCGAGGTACTTGGCGGGCTTGGTCTCGAGGTCGGCCTTGAAGGTCTTCTCCGAGGCGATCTCCAGCACGAACGAGGGCGGGGCGCCCACCTCCCAGACCCGGTAGCTGGTGGCGGTTGCCAGCGGTTCGGGGTCGACGCCGAGGCTGACGAACACGTCGGGCGCCACGACGGCGGTGCCGTCGCCGCGGCGCCAGTAGATGTTGCGGTCCTCGCCGACGTAGCAGCCGGCCCGGCCGGCGTAGAAGGCCCGCAGGGCGCCGTAGACCACGAAGCGGGCCAGCGAGTGGAGTCCGGATTCAGGCACCGTGGGGGTGGCGGGGTAGGCCACGTCGGGGTCCAGGTCGGACAGCAGGGTCACATCGGCCTCCTGACGGTCGCCGCCGGAGCATGTCTCACACCTCGATCCTATCCCGACACCCCCGCCGCCCGAAGAAGCGAGACTACATAGAACGCTATTAGATCACATATCATAGCTCCCGGAAGGCTGCCGGCCGTCGTCGCGGGGAACCCGGAGCGCGCCGGCGGTCGGCGTGCAGTGCAGTGCGTCGTTTTGACACTCGCTTCGAAAGCCGAAGCGCCCGAAATTCCCCCACGCCCCGCCGAGTGGGCTCGTGGCGGTGCTCGGGCGGTTCGACTCAGGACGTGGCCGGTACCTATCGCGGCGGATCGGAGTTCAGGGGCCGCGGGTGGTGGGGGTGTTGGTATCGGTTGACGGCGGTGGGGATTGTTTCGCCGGGTGGGCGGGAGTGGTTGGCCCAGTGGCCGGTGGGGTCGGTGCCGCGACACCAGATGGAGTTGGTGTTGCAGTCGAGGTAGCCGCGCACGTCCGCGGAGAGGTAGCGCATCGCCGGCCCGCAGCGGCGCCGGTCAGACTGGTTGGGTTCGGAGCCGTGCAGGATCCAGTCGCTGTGCAGCGAGATCTGGCCGGCCCGCATCTCCAGGGCGACCGGCGGGTCGCCGTAGGTGCCGGGGTCGTCGACGGTCTGGACCAGCACGCTGTTCTCGGCTGTGGTGCTGTCGCGGTTGACCACCTCGTAGCTGTTCCACCCCGCCGCCAGCGCCTTGGCCGACAGGTCATCGATGTAGGCCCGAATCTCGGCGATCTCGGTCGGCGAGAAGATGTCGATGGGGAACAGATGACCCACCTCGTTGTACCGACGAACCTGGGCGGGCGCCAGCACCCGCGGCTCCTCGACACCCAACGGGATGAACCGCAGAACACGATCCAGGTCCGGGAAGGCGTTGGTGTGTTGTGTCATGTCCACAGTCGGAAGGGCGGAGACGTGCCCGCAAACTAGCCGCCAGTGCCGCAAGTCACGACGAGACGCGCTTGCTTCGAAAAGCCACCCACCGAGTGTCCTGACGTGCGACTCTGGCCCACAGCAGCGGTCACAGACGACTTGATAGGACCGACGAGATGACTGGGGTGCCGAGATGAGCGGGCTCGACGAAGGACTTCCGGACGAGGAACACATCCGGATTGCCACCGAGATGTACGGGCGCTGGAGGCAGGGGGAGCCGAAGTCGCAGCTTGAGATCGAGTACTGGGACAACGCCACCGCGCACGGCAAGAGGTTCACGGGCTACGTGAAGAAGTGGCTCGATGTCGAGACCGAGAGCAAGTCGCATCAGACGTCTCGGATCGAGGAACTTGAGGCGCTTCTCCGCTCACGGGGCATCTCTCCGACGACAGCCGGGGATCTTGCTGAGGAGTTCCGCCTGTTGGCGAACGCCCGGGAGAGCGCGCTTGCCGCGGTGAGGGTCTACAACGACCCGGTGGCCGGCTACAGAACCGAGACATTCATTGTGCTGATGGTGGGTGCTTGGAACTCCCTGTTCCAAGCGATCCTGGAGCGCGACGGCATCGACTATTTCGAGCGTGATGTGAGCGGTGGCCAGGTTCTGATCGACGGTCGGGCGAAGGTCCTGGGCACGTGGGAGCTCGTGCATCTGGCGTTGGGGGATGATGAGCATCGAGCCGTCCGAGCGAATATTGACTTCTTTCTGAAGCTGCGGAACCAGATTGCTCATCGCTACCTGCCGGCGCTCGAGACGGAGATCGCCGGTGAGGCGCAGGCGATGCTGCTCAACTTCGAGGAGGTCCTGCTCGCCGAGTTTGGTAAGGAGGCCACGCTCGGCGAGCGGTTGGCTGTGCCTCTGCAGTTGAGCGGCTTCAGGAGCGACAGCTCGTTGGCATCGCTCCGCAAGGCACAGGCACGCCTGCCGGTGAATGTGTCGGATTTTCTTGCTCAGCACCGAGCAGGTGTGGACGACGAGGTGTTGGCCGACCCGAAGTACTGCATGCAGATCTTCTTCGTACCCGTCACGGCGAACCGGGAGCGATCAGCGGACGCCGTCGTCCGGTTCGTGCCTCCTGGCACGGCCACTCCCGAACTGCAGGCTGAGCTCGCGAAGTTGGGGGTGATCACGAAGCGGAAGATCACCCCCGTGGCGTCAGCCGATCTGCTCAAACCGAAGGAGGTTGTCAACCTCGTGTCCGAGCGCTTGCCGCATCGATTCACGATGAGCACGCACACCGCGTGCTGGAAGCATTTCGGGGTGCGTCCGCCCCAATGCGCTCCGGAGCCAGAGGCGACGGATCAGCGCTATTGCCGCTGGGATCGGCTGTCCAATGGGTATGGGTACACCGAAGCCTGGGTGGAGAAGCTCGTGAGGGACCTTAGCGACCCAGAGACGTACGAGGGGGTCGTCGGAATCCCGCCAACCCATCGGTAAGACGTGTCGTTGCAGATTTCCGACGTGGGGACTTCGTGTTCCGCACTGACTCACGTGCGGCCTCCGCTCGCGTCCTGAGGGCCCCGGCTGGACTCGGCAGGGTTGCAATTGCAGTTACATCGCTGGGTGACGATTAGCGGTTGTTGAGGTGTTTGGCGGTCTCCTGTGGTTCGGGGGCTAGCGGGGCTGGTAACTCTCCCGTGCCGCCCCGCCAGGTGACTCGTGGGTAGGCTCGCGGCGTGGTGCTTGCTGTCTTCGCGGCTGTTGAAGAGGCTGGCGTGCCGAACGACCGGTGGTGGATTCTCGGTCCAGTCATTACCGGCATCCTCGGGCTGGTGACAATAGCGTGGCAGACCCGGAGTGATCGGTTACGCCGCGAGCGGGCTCGCCTCTACCAGGATCGACGGACGATCTACAGGCAAGTCATCGAGCCATACGTGCTCAGTTTCTCACGAGACCAGGGAGAGAAGGCCGTTGAAGTCATCATGTCCGGCGAGTACCGTCTCGCGGCACGGGAATTCTCCCTGATCGGTTCGGATGCTGCGGTCAGGGCCCTGAACGAGCTCATGCAGCACTTCTATAAGCACGGGGACGATCCCCCGGACTCAGAGAAAGTTCTCGAACTGCTAGGAGGATTGTTCTTGGAAATGAGGAAGGAGTTCGTGGGCCGAAGGACCGCTCTCGACATCAAGGACATGTTCCGGGCGCAGATCACCGACATTGACTCAGTCCTCGACTAGCCCACTGATCAGGTAGCTATCCCGCAGGCCCTAGATGCCCTGGAGCGATCCGTACCACACGGCCACGAGCCAGGAACGCCCTGTGTACCACGTGTACCCGGAATGCGGATACGGCCGGCGCATCCAACCAGTGAACAGAGAGCCCGGCCCCGCCGGACGGCGAATGTGCCAACGCTGGTGGGCGCTCGCGAGGGAACAGTGGCCCTGGAGGTGGCGCCCCGTACGGACCGAGGACTACTCCGACTGGTCGATTGACTACTTTTCTACGTAATCACCCAATCTTGGCGCCGATGAGCGGGTGACTTCAGAATGGCAGTGAGGCCATAGCGCGGCCCACGCCGCTGATCGAGGCCGCTCTGTCGGTTTTGCCGCAACTATCTTGAGGCCCGATGCCTGGTGGGCTGGACAGTTGTGAAAGGTGCGTGTGAGAGGTGGAGGATGGTCGATTCGGCCCAAGTCTTCGACGACGCGCGATCGTGGCTGAGCGTCGGCCGCTGAGACGGGGCGACGGACAGGGTCGCATCAACGGCTGGGCCGGGTGGGCCCGATGACGGTCGTCGAGTCGCAGCGGGCGGGTGGTGTGCCTGAGCAGGGGAGCCTTGTTCGGGTGCGGGACCGGTACTGGGTGGTCGAGTCTGTGCGGCGGTCGTCTCGCGCGTTGGACCCGGCGAGTTCGAACGGGTGGACGCGCTATCACCTGGTTGGTCTCGTCCCGATCGACGACAAGGGCAGCCCGGCGCCACTGAGTGTCTTTTGGGAGACCGAGCCGGGCACGGAGATCCGTCCCCAATCCGAACTCCCCGACCCCGCCGAGGGCGTGGATGAGGCGGAGGTCTTCGCCGGGTTCCTCGACGCGGTTCGCTGGGGCGCCATCGCGTCGGCAGATCCGCGGGCGTTCCAGTCGCCGTTCCGGGCGGGCATCGACATCGAGGACTATCAGCTCCTGCCGTTGGTGAAGGCGCTGCGGATGCCTCGTGTGAGCATGCTGATTGCTGACGACGTCGGCTTGGGCAAGACCGTCGAGGCAGGCCTGATCGCCCAGGAGCTCGTGCTGCGCAACCAGGCGCAGAAGATCCTCGTGGTCTGCCCGCCGAGCCTGTGCCTGAAGTGGCAGCGGGAGATGCGTGAGCAGTTCGGCTTGAGTTTCGAGATCGTCGATACCGACCACGTCCACCGCCTGAGGCGACAGCGCGGCGTGGGGGTCAACCCATTCCGGTCCCATCCGCGGCTCATCGTGTCGATGGAGTGGGTCAAGTTCGAGTCCCAGATGCGCTGGTTCGACGAGTTCCTACCGCCGGATCCCAACGAGTATCCGCGGGCGTTCGATCTGCTCATCGTGGACGAGGCTCACCGCATCGCCCCATCCGCCGTGGGTCGCTACGCCCGGGACTCCCTGCGCACGAAGGCGATGCGGCGACTGGCGCCGCACTTCGAGCATCGTCTGTTCCTGACGGCGACACCGCACAACGGCTACCCGGAGTCGTTCCAGGCGCTGCTTGAGATGCTCGATCCGAATCGCTTCACCAAGGGCGTGTCCCCGAGCGAGCGCGAGCGCGACGCGGTGATGGTGCGCCGCCTGAAGTCGCATCTGCGCACGATGCTGCCCGACGGCGCTCAGCGCTTCCCGAAGCGGCGGATCGCGGCGATCGATGTGGACTTCCCGCCCGAGGAGCGAGAGCTGTTCGACCTGCTGGACGCCTACGCGGCTCTCCGGATGAGTTCGGCCAGCACCCCGGCGGAGAGGGCGGCGTCCAGGTTCGTGGCGCTGCTGCTCAAGAAGCGGCTGCTGTCGTCGCCGGCTGCGTTCAAGCTCACTCTCGACCAGCACATACGAACACTCAACGCGGCGGCGCATCGCCGGACCACCGAGCGGGCGCTGCAGGAGGCGGCGGCGGCCTTGGAGGACGACGCCGACGACGCCGATGCGGTGTCGGGACAGGAGCAGGAGGCTCTCGCTCTGGTCGCCGGCGCGCTCTCCGCCGTCGAGCCAGAGAGGGAGGAGGTGCTGCTGGCGAGGATGCGCGTCCGGACGTCGACCGTCGACGCCGCGGCACCGATTCTCGATCAGATGCGCGTTCGTGCCGAGGAACGTTGGCGCCGAGCCGACGCCAAGACGAAGCGGCTCATGGACTGGATCGGCGAGACCTGTTTCCCGGACGGTGAATGGAACGACGAGCGGGTCATCGTCTTCACGGAGTATCGGGCGACGCTCAACTACCTCGACGAGATGCTGGCCGCGCCGCGCCCCGGTTGGCCTGCGACGACCGGGCGCGTCGAGGTGTTCCACGGGAGCCTCGACGCCGAGGAGCGCGAGCGGATCATCCGCGAGTTCAACTACAACCCTCGCAAGACCAAGGTTCGTGTGCTGCTCGCCACCGATGCGGCCTCCGAGGGCATCGACTTGCACCGGGCGTGCCACCGGCTCGTGCACATGGAGGTGCCGTTCAACCCGAACCGGATGGAGCAGCGAAACGGCCGCATCGACCGCCACGGCCAGCGATCCGACACGGTGGACATCTTCCATTTCGCCTCGGCCGGCGATGACGCCTTGGGCCATGACCATTCGTTCCTGCTGCGCCTGGCCGAGAAGGTCAATGACATCCGCGACGACCTCGGCACGGTGTCGTCCGTGCTCGCTGAGCGCGTAGAGGCTCGCATCCTGCGCGAGGGAGACCACAACCTCGACGTCGACGACCTCATCGCGCAACGGCGAGACCTGGCCAGGGTGGATCTGGAGAGGCTCAAGCTCCAGTTCGCCGCTGACATCGCACGGGTCCGGGAGCAGTACGACACCAGCATCGAAGACCTTGATCTGGCCCCTGCGAACGTGCAGCGGGCTGTGGAGGTCGCATTGCGGATCGAGGGCCAACCGCCGCTGCGGCCCTCGACACTTGAGCGCGCCGACGGCGGCGTGTCGACCTTCGAGGTCGACGACCTTGCCGGTACGTGGGGTGAGACGCTCGTCGGGCTCCACAACGAGGTGGAGGACTTTCGCCTGCCGGTCACCTTCGACCCGGAGATCGCGAACGGCCACCACGACGTCGCCTATCTGCATGTCGGGCATCCGCTGGTGGCGCGATGTCTGCGGACCCTGCGCGCCCAGGTATGGGGTGCCGCCGTGGATCGCAGGATCAACCGGGTCGCGGTGCGGTACGCAGACGTGGACGAACCGGTTGTGGTGGCGCACGCCCGTGTGGTGGTCAACGGCGCGGACGGGGCGACCCTCGACGAGGTGATAGAGCCCGCGGCTGTCCGAGTGGGCGGCCGCCAGGGACGCCTCAACGTCGGCGAGACCCGCACTGCGGTCGCCTCCGCTGACGTGCGACCCGTGCCGGACCAGGTGCGCGGCCTGTACGCGGACCAGTGGAGCCGTGTCCGGCCGGCCCTCCAGGACGCACTGAAGGCGCGAGCCGCGGAGATGCTCGAGCAGCGCAGCCGGGCGATAGACGCCAAGCGAAGCGGCGAGGAGCAGCGCCTGAGGGGCACGCTGGAGGACCTCAGATCGAGCATCCTGCGCCGCCTCGACGAGTTGGAGAGATCGGAGAACGTGGAGCAGTTGCGCCTGTTCGACACCGACGAGCGCCGCCAGTTCGACGCCGACGTGCGGGCGCTGCGCGACCGTGCCCGGCGGATCGGAGACGACATAGAAAAAGAGGTCGAGATCCTCCGACGCCGCTACGAGGTTCGAGACGTCAACTGGTTCCCGGTCGCGGTGGAGTTCCTCGTCCCTCGGGGAGAGAGGTAGTGGCAACCAGCCGGCGCGTCGTCGAGCAGCACGAGGACTGGCTCAACCTCACCGACGCCGAGGCGCCTTGGTTCTCGTTGCCCGCGCTCAAGCGGGCGCTGGCCAATGGCCTCGACCCGACACCGCCGGAGGTGCGGGCCGAGCACAGGGCCCGCTGGTACGGCGACGACGACACCGAATCGGCTCGGCTCACCGACGACCGCGGCGACTACATCGCCTGGCTCCTGCGAGACATGCTCGGCTGGCGGGACAACTACCTCACCGGCGACCGACTGCCGGCGGACCTCGCCGAGGGTGTGACGCGCCATGACGTGAACGTTGCCCCCACCGGCGTCTACCGGCCGGCCCCGGCGGCGCCCGTCGGGCTGTTCGACGAGCCCGATTCACCCGGCGACGCGCCGGAACAAGGGACGCAGCCCCCACGGGTTCTGGTCTTCTCACTGCCCGCCGAGACCGACCCGCGGGCCCGGCCGTCCGGCGACACGTGGCCCGCCACATGGGTGCAGCGAGCCGCGCTGTCATGCCGCCATCACCGGGTCCCGCTGGCGTTGGTCACCGACGGCGACCACCTCACCCTTGTGCACGCGCCAGAGATGGGCGCCACCGGCTGGGGCACGTGGCGAGCGTCGGAATTCGCGACCGAGCCCGTTCTGCTCGACTCGTTCCGGACGATGCTTCACCAGTGGCGTTTCATCGGCGCGGCGCCGCACGACACTCCCGAGGCGCTGCTCGCCGAGTCCGCCGGCTCTCAGGCCGAGGTGACCGACCAACTCGGCACGCAGGTGCGGAGAGCCACCGAACTGCTCGTGAACGCCATCTCGCGGGCCAACCGCGACCGGAGCGGTGCCCTCCTGGCCGGTATTGCCGTCCACGAGGTCTACGAAGCGGCCGTCACGGTGATGATGCGCGCCGTGTTCCTGCTCGTCGCCGAGGAGAACGGCCTGCTGCCCGTCGACAACCAGCACTACCAGGAGCTGTACTCCATCCGCACGCTGCGGGAGTCCCTGGAGTGGGAGAGCTTCGAGAACCCCGAAGCCCTGGAGACCCGCACCACCGCATGGCACCGCCTGCTGGCCACCAGCCGGGCGCTACACAGCGGCATCCATCACGACGAACTGGTAGTGCCGGGATACGGCGGCAGCCTCTTCGACCCCGACCGCTTCCCGTTCCTGGAGGGCCGCGCCGCCGACAGCACCTGGCACACCACCGTCGGAACGCCCATCGCCGTGACCGACCTCGACGTGCTCGCCATCCTCGACGCGCTGCTGGTGCTGCGATTCCGCGGCACCGCCGACACCCGGCGCCTGTCCTACCGCAACGTGGACGTCGAGCAGATCGGCCACATCTACGAACGGCTCCTCGACCACGATGTCGTCATCGCCGAAGTGGTTGTCCTCGGGCTGCAAGGCAAACCCGGCGAGGAGCCCGAGATTGCTCTCCCGGACCTCGAAGCCAAGATGATCGACGGCCCCGCGGCACTGGTCGCATGGCTCAGCAACAAGGACGCCGAGAAAGCCGGACGCCAGGTGGGTACCAAGAGGCAAGTCGAGAAGCTCCTGGACGAAACCCCCGACCGGGAGCGCCGGGCGGGTCTGATCCAAGTCTGCCAGGGCGACCAAGATCTGGCCGACCGGATCGAACCGTTCGCGAACCTGCTGCGGCTCGACCTGCGCGACCGCCCGCTCGTGTTCCTGCAAGGAGCGGTGTATGTCACCGAGACCGGTTCCCGGCGCGACAGCGGCACCGCCTACACCACCCGAGAACTCGCCGACGAAGTCGTCGAGCACGCCCTCGCCCCGCTGTGCTACTCACCGGGTCCCCAGGACACGCCCGACACCAACGAGTGGCGCATCCGCAAGTCCACCGACATCCTCGCTCTCAAGGTCTGTGACCCCGCTGTCGGATCCGGGGCCATCCTCGTGGCCGCCTGTCGCTATCTCGCGCTCCGGCTGATCGAGGCTTGGCGAGCCGAGGGCGACGCCAGAGCCGCCGACACCGCCACTGCAGCCGACGACCCCAACCGGCTCGATATCGTCATCGAGGCGCGCCGATCAGTTGCCGAGCACTGCTGCTACGGCGTAGACCGCAACCCCATGGCCACCGAGATGACAAAGCTCTCCATGTGGCTCACCACAGTGGCCAAGGACCGCCCCTTCACGTTCCTTGACCACGCCATCAAGTCCGGTGACAGCCTCCTGGGCATCACCGACCTCGACCAACTCCGCAACCTCCACTACGACATCGACGCCGGAAAGGCCCGGCCCATGCCGATCACGGGGTTCGTCGCCGGCGGCGAAGCGGCCAAGTCCGTCGAACGACTCGTGAGCGAAGCATTGGAGTCGCGGCGCGAGATGCACAGCATCGAGACCATCGGCCCGGCCGACGTCGAACGCAAACATGAACTCCACCGCGACAGCGAGGACCGGCTCTCGGTCCTCGCGGCGATCGCCGACATCCTCGCCGGCGCCGCTCTGAGCACCGCTGGCGAGCGAGATCCCAGCACAGCGCTCACCAAACTCCTGGAGGCCGACGCGCAAGCCATCGTCGAACTCGTTGACGCGCTCGATACCCCCGCTCAAGCGGCATCCCTGAACCGCGCCCGCAGCCGTGCACGTCTGCGACTCGACGCCGGACGCCCCGACGGGGCTCCAACACGGCATCCGTTGCATTGGCCCGTCGCGTTCCCCGAGGTCTTTGCCAAAGCCGAGACTGCCGGCTTCGACGCGATGGTGGGCAACCCGCCGTTTATCGGTGGGCCGAAGATCACCGGCGCCGCCGGAACCGACTACCGCAACCACCTCATTGCCTGGACCGCGGGCGGGAAGAAGGGATTGGCCGACCTCGTGGCGTATTTCTTCCTCAATGCCGCCAAGATCGCTCGATCCCTCGGATTCCTGGCGACGAACACCATCGCGCAGGGCGACACGAGCGAAGTGGGCCTCACCCAGATCATCGACGCCGGATGGAAGATTCACCGCGCCGTCTCATCGACAACTTGGCCGGGTGACGCGACGCTGGAGATCGCGAAGGTGTGGGCCACTTCCCACCCATGGGATGGACGGTGTCTACTCGACGGTAGGCCCGCTGTCGCCATCGACGAGATGCTCTACCCGGTGCCGGCATCGGGATGGCGCAAGCAGCGCCTCGCCGCCAACGCTCATAAGGCCTTCATAGGGTCCTACGTGCTCGGTACAGAAGGCTTTACCATGGACCCCGAGGAGGCGCACACACTCATCGCCAAGGATCCTCGCAACGCCGAGGTGCTGTACCCGTACCTCGTCGGTGAAGACCTCAACCAGTCGCCGACATTGACAGCCCCGCGGTGGATCATCAATTTTTTTGACTGGCCAGAAGCGAAGGCACGCGAGTACCCCGACTGCTTCACGCTTGTCGAAGAGAAAGTTAAGCCTGACCGGCAGGAGCGCAAGGCGAACGGCGAGTTCAAGAAACGGAAGCCGCTGCCGCAGCTCTACTGGATCTACGCCGAGAAGCGCCCGAAGCTGTACCGGACGATCAAGTCACTGGAGAGGGTTCTTGCGATCTCGCGAGTCAGTAAGACCGTGCAACCTGTGTTCGTGAGAACCGGGCAGGTGCTGTCCGAGCAGACCGTCGTGTTCGCATACGACGATGACTTCCACTTCGGCGTCCTCACCTCCGGCTTCCACTATCGGTGGGTGATACGCCATGCCTCGTCGCTTGGTCTAGGCACTCGCTACACACCTTCGGATGTATTCGAGACGTTCCCTCAACCGTCCTCTAGCTCCGCGGTGGCGTCCGCCAGCGTGGCCCTCAATGAATTCAGGTCAAGGCTGATGCCCGAGCGCGAGTTGGGGCTAACCGATGTCTACAACCTGGTGCATGACTCGGATCTGCGATCTGACGCGGACATCCGACGGCTCCGCGATTTGCACGTCGAACTTGACTTGGCGGTTCAGGACGCCTACGGGTGGTCTGAACTGGATCTTGAGCATGGCTTCCATGGTGTGCGCGGCCAGGGTGTGCGGTTCACGTTCTCGCCTCGTGCTGCCGACGAGGTGTTGGACCGGCTGCTGGAGTTGAACAAGGAGCGCTACGAGGCCGAGGTCGCGGCAGGTCTGCACGAGTCGACCAGGAGGACGGGGGCCCTCAGGTCGAGCCCTGTGTGGCAGGGGTCGTTGCTCGGAGGCGACGGATGACCGAACTCTCAGACGCTTCGACGGCTGTTCCGAGTCCGTGGGATCTGAGGGCGGATCTCGTGGCTCGGATCACAGCGGATCTGCTGGGGCCTCTCGACGGCGAGACCGAGGTGATCCGCGGCTATCAGATGCGGAACGGCAGGTGGTCGTCGCCGGGGCGGGTTCGTGACCGCTATCTGGTGGGGATGCTCGCTCCGAAGGGGACCATCGCTGTGGATCCTGAACGGGACGACGACGTCGGTCCCGAGGAGGGTGACGAGGCCGGCAGCGGCGGTGTTCAGGACGGCCGCAGCCCCCGGTTGGTGCTGGCGCAGTCGTCGATGGGTCTGTCGGTCGTCGTCGACGCTTTCGCGGGCGGGCTGATCGCACGCTGCAGCTGGGGGCAGTATCGGCGGGAGTTCCAGGACATGGACGATGGCTCGCGAGCAGCGGTGTGGGTCCGCGAGCCCTGCCAGGTCGAGGTCGTGGTTCCGTTGGAGGACGGCGAGTTCGGCCCGTTGGCGGTCAACGGCGAAGGGATCGTGGTTCGGGGTCGGGTGATCCGCTCTGATGAGGGGCCGTGGTTGGTGACGGTGTTCCTGTCGAACGAGCAGGAGCAGGCCGATCTGAACAAGGACAGCCGTTGGATGTTCCAGGCCGGCGTCGAGTTGGCGGCTGCCGACGGCGCGGACGTGTTCATGGGCCGCGATGACGTGGTGGCCGCCACGGGTGCCGCCCCGGAGTGGGAGCGCGCTGAGGCCGCGCAACTCGACCTGCAATACCGGGACGTCGTGGAGTTCGCGGTTGGGCACGGGGTCGGTACCGAGGTCGAACTGTCTACCGCTGACCCTCGCCGCGCGGTGCGGGTTGGCACCGCAGTCATTCCCCGTCACGAGGTTTGGCGCACAGACGCGCCCCGGCCCGAGGCTGCGCCTCAGCTCGAGGGTCTCATCACTGACATGAAGGTGCTGGCGGAGCTGGAGCCCGAGCAGTTGAGAGCGGCGCTGTTGCCACTCGCTGATGGCTACCGGGCATGGCTGGACGGCGAACTGGCCCGCCTCGGAGATCCCGAGGCGCGCCTCGAGGGGCACGAGCAGACCGCGCGGGACGTGATCGCCGCAGCGCATCGCGTTGCGGACGCGATCGCGGCGGGTATCGATCTGGTCTGTGCGGATGCTGATGCGCTTGAAGCGTTCCGGTTCGCGAATCAGGCCATGTGGCGCCAGCGTGTCCACACGGTGGCAATCCAGGAGAGGCGTCGACGCCCCGACCTGAGTTTGCGGGAGGCCGTGAGGAATGCCGAGGTCCCCGCGAATCGGTCTTGGCGGCCGTTCCAGATCGCGTTCATCTTGCAGTGCCTTCCGTCGCTGACCGATCCGGCCAATCCTGAGCGCGCCAAGCAAGGCGCACTGGCTGATCTGTTGTTCTTCCCAACCGGCGGCGGCAAGACCGAGGCCTATCTCGGGCTCGTCGCCTACACGCTGGCCACCCGACGGCTCGCCGGCGTGGTCGGAGAAGGACAAGACGCCGTCGACGGGCGCGACGGGGTGGCGGTCTTGATGCGTTACACGCTGCGGCTGCTGACCGCCCAGCAGTTCCAGCGCGCCGCGACGCTGATCTGCGCAGCGGAGATGCTGCGCCAGCACCGCGCCCAAGCCGACGACCGGTATGTCGGCGCTCCGTTCCGCCTCGGTATGTGGGTGGGCGGGTCGGTGTCGCCGAACAGGGCCCGTGACGCGGAGAAGTTCGCCGAGGACGCCCGCCTGGGCGGCTACAGCCCCGGCCAGGCCACGCCGCTGCAACTCACCGACTGCCCGTGGTGCGGGCGCGGGATCGACGCAGAGTCCGACTGCCGCTACGACTCAGTGCTGGAGAGGTTCCTGGTGTTCTGCGGCAATGCCGAGGAGTGCCCCTTCACCGAGGCGAGCGCCACCGACGAGGGAATCCCTGTCGTCACCGTCGACGAGGAGATCTACCGCCTCGTTCCCTCCTTCGTGATCGGCACCATCGACAAGTTCGCGCAGCTTCCGTGGAACGGGGCGACGGCGACACTGTTCGGACGGGTGGAGTCCCGCTGCGAGCGGCACGGATACCGCAACCCCGACCTCGACAGGGCCCACCGATCGCACTGGGAGGAGCGCGACTCCCACCAGCCGCAGGGCAAGCACCCCGCGGCCAGGACGGTGGAATCGCTGCGGCTTCGCCCTCCGGATCTGATCATCCAGGACGAGATGCACCTCGTGACCGGGCCGCTGGGGACGATGGCAGGCCTGTATGAGACGGCGATCGACCGGTTGGCGACCTGGAACCACAACGGACTGCCTGTACGCCCCAAGGTCGTCGCGTCGACCGCCACGACCCGCAGGGCCCGCCAGCAGGCCTGGTCGGTGTTCTGGCGGGATCTGCGCGTCTTCCCGCCGCCGGTGCTCGACGTGCACCGTTCGTTCTTCGCCGAGCAGGTCCGACCGAGCCCTCAAGCACCGGGACGGCTCTATTTGGGGATATGCGCGCACGGCGAGCGGCTCAAGCAGGTGGAGCTGCGCGTGTTCTCCTCGGTCATGGCCGCCGCCAAGGCCATCTGGGACGAACTCGGCGACGATGCCGCTGCCGCGGACCCGTGGATGACGACGGTCGGCTACTTCAACGCGGTGCGTGAACTCGCCGGGATGCGCCGTATGGCCGAAGACGAGTTGCGGACCAAGCTGCGCCGGGCTCGCTTCACCAGCGGCCTCGCGAACCGTTCGACGGGCCCGCCGAAGGAGCTCACCTCCCGGGTGTCCTCGGAGGAGATCAAGTCGATCCTGCGCCAGCTGTTCGTCACGCACGATCCCGGCCGCCCCGAGGACGGTGAACGTCCGATCGATCTGCTGCTGGCGACGAACATGATTTCTGTGGGCGTCGATGTGCCCCGGCTCGCCTCGATGGTCGTCGTCGGCCAGCCGAAAGCGACGGCTGAGTACATCCAGGCCACATCCAGAGTCGGCCGCGACCCGCGCGGCCCGGGTCTGGTGATCACGCTGTACAACTGGGCCCGGCCCAGGGACCTGTCCCACTACGAGACCTTCGGCCACTATCACGCTACCTTCTACCGCCACGTCGAACCCCTCTCGGTCACGCCGTTCTCCGAACGGGCCCTCGACAAGGGCCTCACCGGGGTTCTCGTGTCGGCTGTGCGCCACGGCGACCACGACTGGAATCCGAATCCCTCGGCGCGGGCGCTGGACCGTCCCGACGATCGGATAGCGGCACATGTCCGCGCAATTGCGGAGCGCGCCGAGTCTGTGACCGGTGATCTGTCCGCCGCGGCGTTGGCGACCGACATGGCCAACAAGCGCCTCGACGCCTGGGACCGGGAGGCGGCGCTGCGTCCCGACCTGTCCTACTCCAAACGCACCGCGCAGGATGTGGCGCTGCTGAGCAAACCCGAAGCAGGGGACTGGGACATCTGGACCTGCCCGAACTCGCTGCGCGACACGGAGGTGCAGGCCAACCTCCAGATCATCGAGGAAGACCCCACGTACGAGGCCGGCGGCCACCCCGAGATCACGCTGGGCCAGGCGCACGGTGATGGCCGCGCGGCCACCGCCGACGACGAAGAGGTGGACGAGGCCGTCGAAGCCGACGAGGCTCAGACCCTGGTTGCCCGGGGGCGCCGGCCATGAGCCCTGCCACATCCAACAGGCGGCAGTACAGGTCACGCCGTGTCGGGGGCGTCCGCCCGTCGCAGATGATCCACACGTATGGTCCCGGCGCCGTGATGGACCTGCCGCAGTTGTCGGTCGTGCTGGCAGGTATCGACAGGTGGGACATCGACCAGACGGAGCGGGTCCTCGAGCCCCGGCTGATCGGGGCGGTGCGGGCGGTGCCGGGATGTCACCGAGTCGTCGAGTTCCGCATGCCGCCGTGGCAAGAGGAGACGGCGAGCCCGTTCGACGAGTGGGCCCGCGTCGGCGTGCCGGTGCATCCGTTCCCGCGGTGGCTCCGCTGCACGCAATGCGACCTGCTCGCGCCCGTGGATCGGCGCCGGTTCCAACTAGAGGTGCCCGTCTACCGGCCCGACAAGGCCCGCTACTTCCACGACAGATGCAACAATCGTCGCCCGAGCGCGGTGCCCGCCCGGTTCCTCGTCGCGTGTGCGGCGGGTCACCTTGACGACTTCCCCTGGGAGCAGTACGTCCACCGCGGCACCCCATGCGCCCGTGGCCCGCTGCTTGAACTCAGGGAGGCCGGCAAGGCCGACCGCGCCACCGACGTGCGTGTCGTGTGCAAGACCTGCGGCACCGACCGCCTCGTGCACGACGCGTTCGGCCCCGAAGCGAACCAGCACCTACCTCGTTGCAGGGGCCGGCACCCCCACCTGCAGCGCTTCGACGGCGACTGCCCCCAACCGACTCGTGCGCTGTTGCTGGGCGCGTCCAACGCCTGGTTCGCCGTCTACCGCTCCGCTCTCACGATCCCCACTGTCACCGGCGAAATCGAGCAGAAGGTCGCGGAGCACTGGGACCTCCTCGACGACATCGAAGACCGCGACGAGTTGGACTTCATCTTCAAGCGATTGGTGAGAGGCGCCGGGGAGAAACCGCTGCGATGGTTGCTGCGCTTCGATGCCGACGATGTGTGGACGGCCATCGTCGACCGCCGCGACGGCGGCGAGGACGACACAGGGGCCGGAGACCTGCGCGGGCCCGAGTGGGAGGCCTTCACTGCGGCCGTTCCCCCAAGATCCGACGACTTCGAGATACGAGCCCTGGATATCCCGGGCGGGTTCAGGAAGACGCTCGATCATCCTGTCGCCGTGGACCGGTTGCGGGAGGTGCAGGCGCTGTGCGGGTTCACGCGTATCGACGGCCCCGATGAGGCCGACGCGAACCGGATCGCACCGATCTGGCACGCCCCCCAGCCGTGGCTTCCGGCTGCGGAGGTACGAGGCGAAGGGATCCTCATCAGGCTTCCCGAGTCCCGCGTCGAGCAGTGGGAGCGAACCTATCGAGACAGCACGCGCTGCCAGCATCTGCGACAGGCGACTCGGAACTGGCGCTCGCGGCGCGGCCTCGACCCGGACAGCGGGATGCCGCCCGCCCGATTCGTGCTACTGCACACGCTCTCGCATCTGCTGATGCACCAGGTTGCGCTCGACTGCGGCTACTCCACCGCGTCGATCCGCGAGCGCCTGTACTGCCGCGAGTCGGGCGACGCCGAGGGCCCGCCGATGGCGGGGCTGCTGCTGTACACCGGGTCGCCTGACTCCGAGGGCACCCTCGGCGGCCTGGTGGCGCTGGCCGAACCGGCCCGGCTGGCCGCGGTGCTGCGGGACGCGTTGAACCGGGCCAAGTTCTGCTCCACCGACCCGATGTGCGCCGACCACCATGCCGGCGACCTCGGCGACACGCTCCACAACGCCGCGTGCCACGCCTGTCTGTTCGCCCCCGAGACATCCTGCGAAGCCGGCAACCGCTATCTCGACCGGGGAGCGGCTGTCCCCATCCTCGGCCACCCGGACGACGCCTACTTCACATGAGCGACCCGGTGACGGACGCGATCGTCGAGGCGGCCATCCACGTCCCCGACGACCTCCTCTCCGCCGGCGCCGCAGCAATCGAAGCCTCACCCCGCTGGTCGCCGAGCTCGCGGTCCGCGCTGATCAGCGCCATCCCGGCCGCCCACTACCGCGAGCACGCAACGAAGATCTCACAGGCCTGGGCCGACACACCCGAGACGCCCGGGGCTGTCGTCGCTGCCGCCATGCGGACCGCAGCCGCAACCGCCGCGGCCGTGAGATCCGAACACAACACCAGCCTCGTGTGGACAGGACCATCAACCGAGGTCGCAGGTCTCCGCTCGACACGGTCCGTGCTCTCCACGCTGGTCGCGAACGCGACCCGGAGCCTCGTGCTGGTGTCCTTCACCAGCCACGACGTAGCCGAACTCACCACCGGCCTCGCCGACGCCATAGCACGAGGGGTCAATGTCTCGCTGATCCTGGAGACACCCGATGACCCCGGCGGCCCGCTCACCTTCGGCCCCACCCACCCGTTCGAGCCGATCAAGGCAACAGCCCGCTTCTACCGATGGCCCCTCGAAACCCGCGAGGCGTTCTTCGCAGCAGCCGCCCGCCTCCACGCAAAATGCGTGATAGCCGACCGTTCATCCGCGCTGATCACCAGCGCCAATCTCACCAGCGCCGGCATCAACGACAACATCGAACTCGGCGTCCTCATCGAAGCAGGACCGCTACCTGAGACACTGAGCCAGCACCTCGAGCTACTCATAGAGAGCGGCACCCTCGAGCCGGTCTGAGGGCAGCATCCCGAGACGTCACCGCCGCCCGGAGTCAAGCAAGTTCACCCGCGAGACCCAGGGCACACCTCAGCCTGCGTGATACCTGCGAAGGCTCAGGGCCTGGCGCGCCGGACTCTCGCGGGAGGCCACCAGCGATCTGGAGATGCGACGCGAGACTTGAGACTTGGGTCGCTGGAGTGGCAAGGCACCCCAGCAGCCGGCCGAGATGCTATCGTGGAGAGCACCGGGAGGCGCTGCTCCGCGCGATACTGTGAGACTCCATGGCCGCGCGCACGATCCATCCCTTCCCTGCGCGCATGGCGCCCGAGATTGCTCTTGAGTGTATTCCGGAGGCCGGCCGCGGATCGCCGCAGAGGATTCTCGATCCAATGTGCGGCTCCGGGACGGTTCTCTCTGTCGCCGCTCAGCGAGGCCACCACGCAGTTGGGATAGACCTTGATCCGCTGGCGATCCTGATGACCAGAGTGGCCATCAGTCCTCTTGATACCTCGCAGTGTGATCAGTTACGTGAACGGATCGTTGACGCCGCAAACTCGGATCGAGAGACCGAACTCCCTTGGAGCGACGACGAGACGAGGCGATTCGCGGAGTACTGGTTTGCCGAGCAGCAGCGGCTGCAACTCGCGAGGCTCTCGAGAGCGATCAGCGAGATTCCCGCTGGCCCTCTTCGTGCACTGGCCCAGATCTCATTAAGCAGGACCGTGATCACAAAGGCACCCAAGGCGTCTTTAGCGGCCGACACCTCTCACAGTCGGCCTCATCGAGTCTTAGACAGATCCGACTACGACGTGGTCGCTGGATTCTCGCTCGCCATCACCAATCTATGTCGGCTACTCGATGCCCGACAACTCGTTGGCTTCGCGGAGGCACGACTTGGTGACTGTCGTACACTTAGTTCCGTGAGGGCTGCCAGTATCGACATGGTCGTTACATCACCGCCGTACTTGAACGCTATTGACTACATGCGGGGACACAAGCTTGCGCTAATCTGGCTCGGCTACTCAATTCCTGAACTTCGGGCTATCCGTTCTACAAGTATCGGCGCTGAGCGAGCACCAGACGATCCAGTAGATGGGGTCGTCACTGATCTTATCACTCAGATAGAGAGAGACGCAGTTGATCCACCCCGACTCCCGACGCCGCTCTTGCAAAGATACTCACATGACTTACTACTCTTCGCGAGACAAATGAAGCGGGTGCTCAAGCCGCGAGCGCGATTGATAGCGGTCGTCGGTAACTCGACGATCCGCGGCAACTTCATCCGCAACGATTCGCTTGTGGAGCAAGCCATGAAGCACTACGGGTTCAACACTGAGCGGAGCGTGGAGCGGCTTCTGCCTGAGAACAAGCGCTATCTGCCTATCTCATCTGCGCAGTACTCATCTTCCATCACTCGACGGATGCGCACGGAGACGATTCTCCACATGATCGCCCCCAGTTCGTAGCCGCCATCTGTCCCTGGAGAACTCGTTGTCGTTCTCAGACCCTAATGAGGTAGAACAGCTCACAATTCGCCCTTATGCGCGCCTGCTCACGATGCTCGGCGAGCAACTGATAAAGAACGATAAGGTTGCGCTGGTTGAGCTGCTTAAGAATAGCTATGATGCAGATGCGACGCTTGTAAAGGTCGTATTTTCGAACTTTGGTGATGGCCTAAAAGTCGAGGACTCGTCGGCTCTCGTTCTGGTAGATGACGGCGATGGGATGAGTGCGGAGGTCGTTCGTGATCACTGGCTGAATCCGGCGACGGCCGTCAAAGCGGATCGAAAGGCCACATCACCGAAGACCTTCAAGAATCGCACCATTCAGGGCGAGAAGGGAATCGGTCGCTTCGCCATCTTTAAGCTAGGGAGTGCGGCAACAATTACAACACGTGCGCGGGAGGCAGAACTCGAGTTAGTTGTGAACTACGATCTGTCGTTTCTCGATGAACTGGAACCCGTGGAGCAGGCTTCTTGGCCTACCTTCCTAGACGAGATCCCTGTGAGTCTGGTTGAGCGTGAGCCTGAGATATTTGACGGTGTGAATCCGGATGGCAATCGATCAGCACATGGCACGTGCATCGTGGTCCGAAACCTCCGGAGCGCGTGGAGCACAAGTACTGCAGAGAAGGCGTTCGAGGATGTTGCGCGACTACAGCCTCTTGTGCCCGCAAGAGACTTCATGCCTCCGGAACCCGGAGACGAGTTTGGCGTCGAGTTCTGGCAGGATGATGTAGAATTGCCATTTCGAACCGACTTCGAGCGTCGCCTTCGTGTCCTTTTCGATGATCGCGCTGTGCTCAGTGTCGATGGACTCGTCGATGGCACGAACGGCGATATTGTGCTCGAAATCAATGGAGATACGCAGTCTTGTGGCATTCACGATCCGGCCTTCGCGGGATTGAATGTCTACAAGAGATACTTTGGGAATCGGCGCGATTCAGGCGATTCTGAAGTACTAGCGTGTGGGTCGTTCTCGTTTTCGTTTTTCGTATTTGACTTCTCCGTGACAAGCCCACCTCAACATCGTCTCGACGCAGATGATAAGGCTCTAGTCAAGAATCATCGGATCTATTTGTATCGCGATGGTGTGCGAGTGCTGCCATACGGTGATCGACAGGACGACTGGCTACAACTGGACGTGCTCCGTGGGACACAAGGCGCATCGCGTGTGCTCGGAAACGATCAAACAGTCGGATTCGTGCACATCTCCCACGCTGAGAATCCGAGACTCAGAGATAAGACGAATCGCGAGGGCCTGCTGGATGAGGGGGATGCGTACAGCGACTTCGTGGCAGTGTTGCAAACGATCGCGGCCTATATCCGTACAAGGCCGTATGCCCGTTACGTGGCTACAAAGCAGCGGCAGCGAGAAGCTGTCCAGAGACAGCAAGCCGAAATTGCCCGGGCGTTGACCGATCTTGAGGAGAATCCCGCATTGCCGGCTGGGCTCAAGTCAGCTGTCAAGGAGATCGGTAAGGCGTATGAGGCGGAGCGTGAGTTCTTTGAGACTCGTGTCGAACGGACCGAGGACCTCGCAGGCGTTGGCTTGTCGGTGGAATCAGCGTCTCACGATATTCTGGCGGCGGGTGGCAGAGCGCTACATGTTGCACGGTCGATAGTGACGTACGTCGAAGCCCGGATGCCATCCAACACCCACCTGCGATCTCAGTTGGAGACCCTGGTCGAACTACTAAGCTTCGTAACGTCGCGGCTGAATGATGTTCAGGGTCTCTTCGTATCGACAAGACAGCGACGGAAGAACATTAATGTCGGTGACTTTGCTGAACGTGTGGGTCGTATGTTCCGATTCGCGCTTGACGAGGCGGACATTGAACTCGAGATTGCCCAACCGAGCGGTCCGTTGACTGTCAAGTCGACCGAGGCTGCTCTGCTCCAAGCCCTTGTGAACCTAGTTGACAACGCCATCTACTGGGTCGGTCTCAGGGAATCTGAGCGCAGGATCTTGATCGCAGTGCAAGCGCATAAGCGCTGCATCATCGTCGCTGATAGTGGACCGGGTGTCGATGCTAGCGACGAACCGTTCATCTTTGAGCCCTTCTACTCAGGTAAGGGGATCGAAGGGAAGGGTCTAGGACTATATATCGCGCGGCAGGTCGGCATCCGAAATGGCTTCGACGTGGCGCTCTCCCACCGTTCAAACCTTTTGTCGGGGGCGAATTTCGTGCTCACCTTTGACGAGCCAGACAAATGAGTAGCCTTGCACTTGACCTCTTTGTCGGACCAGCCGTCGTAGTGGACGATGAGGTAGATCAGTCTGAAACATCGGCTTATGCGGTTGCCAAAGAGCTCGACGATGCAAACTTTCCGGTGCTACGAAGGCGGGAGATTCCTGCCGACGAGGAAATCGTCCACTGGCAGGCAATGTCACTAATCGTACTCGATTGGGATCTGATCGGCACGCTCAGCATGGATGGACCTGACGAGGATACCGATGACGGGTCAACCATCCTCGGGGTGACTCTACCGGACCGTATGCGAGAGGGACCGACGACAGACTCGCTCCGGTTTGTCCGTAAGCTAATGGCCGAACTGTATTGCCCAATCTTTGTCATTAGCAACCACGATGTCGACGGCATCTGGAATCAACTCGAGAATGGACTCAACTACGAAGAGTCTCGGCAGCTAAGAGCGCGAGTGCTAGTTCGGAGTAAGACGCAGGCTCAAGGCTCCTTGTTGGAAGAACTCAGCGAGTGGATCGCGCAGCACCCTGCAATCTATGCTCTTAAGACTTGGGAACGTGGATACGAGACCGCGAAGATATCGTTGTTTGCTGACTTTCAGAGTTCCTCAGTTGCGTGGCCAGGGATACTATGGCGTACGTCCGGCAAGGATGGCGTAGATCCCAACCACGACTTGACTGAGACCATCTCCCGCAATCTGCTGCATCGGATGGATCGACACCTATTCTGTGAGGAGTTGATTCTGTCGGCTACAGATCAAGAGTCACTCGACTCGCTGAGACGCGTACTGTTCCAACAAGCAGTTCTGCCGGCCGAAAGGCTCGATCCGGAGACCACGATGCCCGGTGATTTCTTTTTCGAGATTGATGAACAGGACTATCCACCTAGTGAAATTGAGATCTGCCTCACTCCGGCCTGCGATCTAGTAGCACGAGGGCAGCACTCGGATGCCATACGACTGTTCATGGTTCGGGCTTCACTTGTCCCAGATAAGAAACTCAAGTCGAAGAGGGCCATTAAGAGCTTACTTGCCAGGAGTGAGTCAACGACTTCAGTGCAATTGCACCACCTTGTCCCGGAGGATGCAATGTACACGGTCAGTTTCAAGGATTGGAATGTAAAGACCTGGGGTGAGGTAAAGGGGAGACGCCGCGGGCGGCTAATGGAACCCTATGTTACGTTGCTTCAGCAGCGCAACTCGTTGTTCTCCCAGCGGCAGGGTCTGCCTCGACTTCCTGATGGGTTCTACATGCCGAGGTCTGACTCTGAATGATTGACTCAGCGATTGTTGGCACGGTCGAACAGGATCTTCGGCGGTCGCCGTAGCTAGCTGATCTCTGGGTTGAGTCCGAATGCCGATTCGACGGTTTCGATTGTGTGGGTGTCGCGCAGCTTGCAGGCGGTGACCTGCGAGGCGAAGAGTCCCTTCTCCCGGAAGGCCTCCTCGACGGGCCGCGCGGCCAGCCACTCCACCGGCACGACTATCTCGGTCACCTGCGAGTCTTCTGAGGCTGCGTCCTGCTTCCACGCCGCGCTCACGTCTGGCTGATCGAGGAGCGGTTGAGGTCGGCTTTCGATTTCGACCTCGGCATCTCGTGCGGGGATCACCGTGCTGGTGTCTTGGCCGATGCCCACGTAGCCGGCTCCGCTCACATGCGCGAGCACCCGGTGTCCCGGTTCGAGGTTGCGCAGCGGCTTCCGGTACCACGATCCGCCGCCTGCGTTGAGGAAGCCGTACTTGTGGGCGATCGGCCAGCGGGGATCGCCCGGCTCGGCCCGGCCGAGGATCACGTAGAAGTCCCGGCCGTTGCACGGGCGAAGCTTGGGGCGCGACGGTCGAGCCGCCTTGTCCTCGACCTGGTGGGGATCGAGTAGCGACGTCCGCGCCAGGTACTCACAGCCGCCGTCGGGGAAGTGGCGGAAGAAGACGGCGTTGATCGGTGATGCCTGACTCAGCCGGTCTTCGCGACCCGGTCAGGTGCGCTGGTTGAAGCGGCGCTGCAGGTATTCCGAGACGATCCGCACCTTCTGGATGGTGGGCGTGCCGCCGGCGATGGCCCAGCCGTGGGAGTCGCGCAGGCGCCGTTCGATTCCGTACTCCTCGCTGTAGCCGTAGCCCCCGTGCAACTGCACGGCCACATCGGCCACCTTCTTGGCCATCTCGTTGGCGAAGCACTTGGCCATGGAGGCCTCGAGGGTGCGGGGAGCGCCGCGGCCCGCCCGCGCCGCCGCCCGGTAGATCAGCAGACGGGCGGCCTCCACCTGCAGGATCATGTCGGCCAGGGCGGTCTGCACCGTCTGGAACTCGACGATCTCCTTGCCGAACTGGCGCCGCTCGGTCACGTACGCGGCGCAGAGGTCCACGCAGGCCTGGCCGATGGCGAGGCTCATGGTGGCGTTGCCGAGCCGCTCGATGCTGAAGGCGGTGAAGAGGCGCCCGAAGCCGCCGGCGTCGATGATCAGGTTCTCCGCCGGCACCGCCACGTCCTCGAAGAACATGTCCGCCGAGGGGATACCCCGGAAGCCCATGAGGCGCTCCTGGGGGCCGAACGTGAGCCCGTCGGAGTCGCGGTCCACCACTAGGGCCCCGATGGCACGGGCGCCGCGCTCGTCGTTCAGGCGCACGTAGACCAGGTACTGCTCGGCGTGACCGGCCCCCGAGCACCAGCGCTTCGTGCCGTTGATGACGTAGCGGTCGCCCTGGCGCACCGCGGCGGTGGTCATGTCGGTGGCCGCCGAACCGGCGTCGGGTTCGGAGATGGTGATCGCCATCGTCACCTCGCCGGCGGCGACTGGAGGCAGCAGGCGCTGCTTCTGTTCCTCGGTGCCGAACAGGTCGATCACCCGAGCGGGCCCGGTGTTGGCCTCGAACACCCCGAACGCCGCCGTCGGAGCGGCCTTGGCCAGTTCCTCGATGACGATGAGCGAGTCCAGCAGGTCGGCCCCGCCGCCCCCGTACTCGGGTGGCAGGCCCATGCCCATGTAGCCCAGCTCGGCCAGACGGCGCCGCTCGGCGTCCGGGAAGGGCGTGCGCTCGGCGTCCCAGCCGGCGGCGTGCGGCTCGTACAGGTCGGCGGCGAGGGCGGCGACGGTCTCCCGCAGCGCCTCCTGTTCGGGCGTCAGGTCGGTCACGCCGGAACGGTCCGGTACACGTTCCACATGTCGTAGAAGAGGCGTCCCGTCTCGAGGGTGCAGTGGTACACGGCGTCGCGCTGCTCGGGGGTCCTGGCGTACTCCGAGACGATCTCGATCCCCTCGTCGCCGTGCTCGGCGTCGGCGAGGATGTGCATGGTCCAGAAGATCAGCTGCTCGTCGCTCATGCCGTAGTTCTGCTTCTGGGCGGCCACGATGCGGGTGAACGTGTCCGGGACGAAGGACTCCAGACCGATGCCGATGGCGGCCAGCGGCACGCACCAGTCGCGGCACAGGCCCATGAACTCGAAGTACTCCGTCAGGCGGCGGCCGGCCGGCAGCTGCTCGGCCCGGCGCATGGCGTCGGTGTCGCCGCCGAGCGCCGCGCCCCATTCCAGCAGCAGTTCGGGATGCGCCTTGGTGCCGGTCTCGATGCCCATGCACTCCTCGGCCAGGTTCTTGACCAGCGTGGTCCGCACGTCCTCGAACGGGCAGTTCACGTAGATCGCTCCGATCCAGGGCAGCATGCGCGAGATGTGCAGGTAGAACTGCTCGCAGAACACCAGCAACTGGGGCACTGTGACGCTGCCGTCCTCCATGGCGCTCACGACGGGGTGGTCTGCCATGCCGCAGCCGGGTCTGGTCAGCTCGGCCCGCAGGAGACCCACGAAGTCCTCGGGGGTCATGGCGGCGAGTTCCGCTGTGGTCGGTGCGGTCGCTGTGATTGTCATGTGATGTGCCTCCGGGCTCGGATGGAGTGGATGGTTGCTTCGTTCGGATCGTGGGTCGGGAGGAGCCTGCCGCTCAGGGTGCCTTGGTGAAGATCACCGGGTAGCGGCCGAAGTAGGGCCGCGTCGTGGAGGCGTCCATCTCGGGTGGGTCGTCGGGATCGGGGATGCAGCCGTGGTCGAACATCGTCTGCACCGCCACCGGCGTGACGCCGAAGAGGTGCCCGTCGAGACCGGTCTCGGTGTCGAGGACGATGCCGGCGGCCAGGTCCTGTCCGATGCAGGCGTGCATGCCCATGCCGAAGCTGAGTCCCCAGGGGTGGACGCCCTCGGCGATCTCTCGCAGCGGGTTGAAGTCCTCTGCGTCGCCGCCGAACGCCGCCGGGTCCCGGTTGACCTTCGGCAGGTCGATGACGACGCGGTCGCCGATGCCGATCGCCGTGCCGTCGGCGAGAGTGAAGTCGGCCTCCGCCCAGCGCACGGCAACCGGACTGGAGGGTTGCAGGCGGATCGTCTCGTGCGTGGCCCGCTGGCAGAAGAGGCGATCCGTGCGGGGGCGATCGGCGTCGTCGGGATGTGCCTGCAGCCAGCTGAAGATGTGGTGCATGGTGCGCGTGAAGGCGGTGGCGCTGGTGTGGGCTCCGGCGAGCAGGTAGAAGGCCACCTCGCGGCAGATGATCTCCGGCGTGAGGTCCAGGTTGTCCTGGTTGCGGACCAGCACGCTCAACACGTCGGGCGGCAGCTCGGACGCCTCTGCGGTGCCGGTGGCGATGCTGTCCAGGATGGCTCGGCGACGTTCGATTCCCGGTGCCAGGAACTCTCGCTGGAACGCCTGCAGAGCCGCATGCACCTCGGCCGACTTGACCTCCTTGTCGCCGGTGTGGTGGGCGATCGTGGCGCCCTCGATGAACAGCATGAGGTAGTCGTAGAGCCGGAACGTCTCCTCCGGGGTGCCCTCGGGGCGGTCCACGCCGGCGGTGAGGGCGGCCAGGTTCATCATCAACTGGTGGCTGAAGCGCACGAGTTCGGTGCGGCCCGCCGCCAGGTGCGGCGCCAGCGTCTCGTCGAAGATGGCCGGGAACAGGTCCTGCTCGTAGTGCCAGAAGGTGTCCCGCCGGAAGAGGCGGTTCTCGAGGCGGCGCCGGTTGCGGTGCTCGGCGCCGTGCAGGTTGATGACCACATCGGCCATGACCACGTCGCCCTCGTCGTAGGAGCCCTGGCGCAGGTCGCGGTTGCGGTAGCACTGCTGCGCCGCGGCATAGGTGTCGATGGTGACGGTCCGGGGAGTGGTGGTCGCGGTCATGATCGGCGCCTCATGGTAGGGAGTCCCTCAGAAGTCGGCATCGTCGAGAGCGACGGTCTGGTGGACGATGAAGCCACCCGCCACGGTGAATGTGTCGCACCCGGAGGTGCCGTCGCCCGGCCCTCCCTCGATGCGCCAGCGCACCGACACGCTCCCGTCGCGGTGGTGGCTTCGCTCGCCGAAGACCACCTCGCCGCCTCCGAGGCGTTGCGGGACCGAGGTGAAGTACTCGGCGATCACCGCCGCGCCGTCGTAGGAGGCGTCGTGGCGAACGAGCACCGCGTCGGGGGCATAGTCGGCCGCCATGGCGGCGGGGTCGCCGCCCAGGACCGCCGCGAGGTGGTCCTCGACGACCTGGCGGGGGCTGCGTGCCGCCAGATCAGTCATGCGTGACTCCCAGCCCCAGGCCGCCGTCCACCACCAGCACCTCGCCGGTGGTCCACTCGGCCCGTGCCAGGTACTCGAATGCCTCGGCGATCTCGGCGGCGGTGCCGATGCGCCCGAGGGCGTGGGCACCGGACATGGCCGCCAGCCGGGCCGCGGCCTGCTCGTCATCGAAGAGGCCCGCCCGCTGGTTGATCTCGGTCAGGACCGCGCCGGGGCGCACGCAGCCCACCCTGATGCCCTGGGGGCCCAATTCGGCGGCCAGCACGCCGGTGAGCGTCTCGATGGCGCCCTTGGTGGCCGCATACGGCGCCACACCCGGGAAGGCGCGCTTGGTGTGCACCGAGCCCACGAAGAGCACGCAGCCCCGGCTGGCGCGCAGGTGTGGCACCGCCAGCCCGCACAGCATCATTCCCGCTACGACGTTGCTGTGGAAGAGCTCCAGCAGCCGGTCCTCCTCCAGTTGCTCCACCGGTCCCCGGTACATGTTCCCGGCGTTGTTGATGAGCACGTCCAGCCGCTCGCCGCCGTGGCTGACGGCGGTGCGGATCATGCGCTCCCGGTCGGCGGCCACCGTGACGTCACCCGCCACCGCGCAGCAGCGCGCGCCGAGCCGGCCCGCCACCGCCTCCACCTTCTCGGCCCGCCGGCCGGTGATGGTCACCGAGGCCCCGGCGGCGACGAAGTGCTCGGCCGCTCCCTCGCCGATGCCCGAGCCGCCGCCGGTGATGAGCACCGACATGCCCTCTGTGGGCCTCATGACGCCCCCGCCCGTCCCGGAGTGCGGGCCGCCTCGCCGACGCCGTCCACGCTGGCCGGCCGTGGCAGTTGCGAGAGGATCGACATCGTGATGCCGCCGTCGACGAGCAGCGTCTGGCCGCACACGTAGTCGGCGTCGGGGGAGGCGAGCCAGAGAACCGCCTTGGCGATGTCCGTGGTGGTGCCGAGCCGGCCGCGCGGCACGGCCAGTTCGCGTTCGGCACGCAGCGCGGGGTCGGCGTTGATGGGCGCCGACATCCCGCCGTCGATCAGGCCCGGAGCCACGCAGTTGACCCTGATCCCGAACCGCGACCACTCCAGCGCCATCTGCTGGGTCAGCATGATGATCCCCGCCTTCGTGGAGGCGTAGGCGCCGGCGTTGGGTCCGGGGACGGTGCCGTTCATCGACGCCATGTTCACGATCCGGCCGCCCCCGGCGGTGGCCATGCGTCGTGCCGCCGCCCGGCCGCACAGGAACGTGCCGACGAGGTTGACCGCCACGACGGCACCGAAGTCGGCGGCGCTGTGTTCCAGCAGCGGGCCGAAGCGCACGATGCCGGCGTTGTTGACGAGCACCTCGGGGGTGCCGAAGCTGTCGAAGGCGGCCTCGACTTGGTCCTCGTCGGCGACAGAGGCCTCCAGCGCCACGGCGCCGTCGATCCCGCCGGCGGTGCGCCGGGCCCCGGCGCCGTCGACGTCCAGCACGCCCACGCGGTAGCCCGCCGCTGCCGCCAGCCGGGCGATCTCGGCGCCGATGCCGGCGGCGCCGCCGGTCACGAGGAGGGAACGATCGGCCGTCATGGCTGCTCCTGAGGTTCCGGGAAGATGATGGGGTACGAGGAGAAGTGGCGGCGCTTGGTGTTGGGGTCCTGCACGGGCGGATTGTCGGGGTCGGGCCGGCCGCCGGCGGCGAGCGTGGCCGTCACCATCACCGCCACCGTGCCGTAGAGATGGTCGTCGCCGGGCATCCCGTCGCCGAGCAGTTCCATGCCGCCGTCCAACTCGGCTCCGATGCAGGCGTGGGCGCCCGCGCCGAAGCTGAGGCCCCAGGCGTTGGCGCCCTCGGGCACCGTGCGGTGCGGGTTGAAGACGCCGGCATCGGGCCCCCACACCTCCGGGTCGCGATTCACCGTGGCCAGATCGATGACCACCCGGCTGCCCCGGGGCAGCACCGTGCCGTCACGCAGGCTCACGGTGCGCAGCGGCTCGCGCCACGCCACCGGGCTCGCCGGGTTGAGGCGCAGCGACTCGTGCACGCAGCGCTGGGCGAACGCGGGATCGGTGGCGGCTCGGCGGAGGTCCTCGGGATGCGCCTCGGCGCGGCGGAACAGCTCGTCCAAAGCGTGGGTGTAGGTGTCGGCGGTGCTGTGGGCCCCGGCCTGCAGGTAGAAGCAGATCTCCCGCTCGATCACCGCCGGTGAGATCTCCAGGGCCTCCTGATGGCGCAGCAGCAGCGTCGCCACGTCGCGGGGCAGGTCGTCCTCGGCGATCTCGCCGGCGGCCAGACGGGCGAGCGACTCCCGGCGCCGGTCGAGGGAATCGCCGAGCATCCCGGTCCGGAAGGTCTCGAGCTGCTCTCGCACCTCCCGTCGCACCAACTCGGGGTCCCGGGTGGAGTGCGCCAGCGTGGCGCCGGCGCTGAAGGAGCGCACGAAGTCCTCCAGCCGCGAGGTGTGGGCCACGTTGGCCGGGTCGTGGTCAACACCGGCGATCGTGGCGGTGAGGCTGATGGCGGCCCGGTAGCCGAGCGCCCGCAGGTCGGCGCGCCCCGCGGTCACGTAGGGCGCCAGCACCGCGTCCAGGGTCTCCCCCAGCACCCGGCGTTCCCAGTGGGCGAAGGTCTCACGGCGGAACAGCCGGTTCTCCACTCGCCGCCGGCGCCGGTGGGCCTCGCCGTGCAGCACCAGCAGGCAGTCCTCCATGATGACCGCGCCCTCGTCGTACATGGCTTGGCGCAGGTCCTTGCTCCGGTACGCCTCGCGGGCCTGCTGCCAGCCGGTCAGCACGATCGCGTCCGGGCCGCCGGTCAGGGTGCTCTGCACGTCAGGCCTCCGGCTCGTCGTCGTCGGCGCCCGCGGGCGCGTCCCTGCCGGGGACCTGGCCGAGTTCGCCGGCCAGGCGCCGTGCCGCCTCCGAGGGAGCCAGGTCTCCCTGCGCCACTTCGGCGAATAGTCCTTCGATCTGCGGGGATGGCTGTTCCACCAACCGGTCCACCCAGCGGTGCAGGTGGCGGCGCACCTCCTCGGCGACGTGCCGGGCACGCCGGTCCGCTTCGGCGCTGGAGCCGCGCACGTGCCGGCGGTGATCCTGCACGTGCTTGAAGAGCTCGTCGGCGCCTTCGCCGGTGCTGGCGACCGTGAGCGCCACCGGCGGTCTCCAGCCGGCGCGATGGCCCAGGTCCAGCATGTGTTCCAGGTCGCGCCGGGCGTCGGCGGCCCCGGCCCGGTCGGCCTTGTTGACCACGAAGATGTCGGCCATCTCCAGCAGGCCGGCCTTGTTGGCCTGCACGGCGTCTCCCCAACCCGGGCTCACCGCCACGATCGTGGTGTCGGCGGTGCGGGCGATGTCCACCTCCACCTGCCCGATACCCACGGTCTCCACGATGATCAGGTCGTGGTGGGTGGCGTCAAGCAGCCGGACCGCGGCCAGCGCCGCCAGCGCCAGCCCACCGGACTGCCCGCGGCTGGCCATCGAGCGCACGAACGGTCCGCCGGGAACCGCGGCGCTGCCCATCCGCACCCGGTCGCCGAGAATGGCGCCGCCGGTCAGCGGGGAGGAGGGATCCACCGCCAGGATGGCGACCCGCGACCCGTCGTCGATCGCAACCTGCGCCAGGCTGTCGGTGAGGGTGGACTTGCCGACCCCCGGTGCGCCGGTGATGCCAAGCACGTGCGCCTCACCGGCGAGCGGCCAGGCGGCCACGGCGACCGCGTCGGCGCGGGCGCCGCCCTGCTCGGTGTAGGTCAGCAGCCGCCCGAGTGCCCGGCGGTCGCCGCCTCGGGCGCGCTCGAACAGCGCTGTGACGTCGTCGGGTGCGTCCTGGGACGTGTTGCGCGCCGGTGCGGCAGGCTCGGGCGTCGAGTCGGCAGCCGGGCCGGCGATCATGCCCGGCGGTCCGCGGCCGCCCGCACCGTCCGGGCCACCTCCGCCGCCGAGGCGCCCGGGCCGAGGACGGCGAACACGCCGGCCTCCGCCAGGCGCTCGAGGTCCACGTCCGGCACGATTCCACCCACCACGACCGGCACGTCCATCCCGGCGGCGCGCACGGCCTCCACCGTGCGGGGCGCCAGCGTGAGGTGGCCGCCGTTGTGGATCGAGAGGCCGATCACGTCGGCGTCCTCCTGCTCGACGGCGAGCAGGATCGATTCGGTGGTCTGGCGAAGTCCCAGGTAGATGACCTCCAGGCCGGCATCGCGCAGCATGCGGGCGACCACCTTCAGGCCCCGGTCGTGACCGTCGAGTCCCAGCTTCGCCAGCACCACCCGGACCGGTTGGGAGCGCTCGACCTCGGCGCCGGCCGCGTCGCCTTCCGGGCCGCTCATACCACTGCGGGCTCGGTGTAGGTGCCGAAGACGCCCTCGAGGGCGCCGGTGATCTCACCTTCGGTGGCCTCGACGCGCACGCAGTCGATGATGGGCTCCATGAGGTTGATCGTCGGGTCGGCGGCGTCGGTGGCCAGCCTCTCCAGTGCGGCCACGACGGCCGCGCCGTCGCGCCGCTGCTTCGCCTCGGCCAGGCGCGCCAACTGCTGGTCCTCGACATCGTCGTCGATGTAGAGGGTGGGGGTGTCGCCGTCGTCGCCCTCGGTGTAGGCGTTGACGCCCACGATGATCCGCCGGCCGGCGTTGACCTCGCGCTCGAAGCGGTAGGCGCTGTCGGCGATCTCGCCCACGAAGTAGCCGTTGGCGATGCCCTCGTAGACGCCCTCCAGGATCGAGCCCTCGCCCAGCTTGTCGAGATGTTCGAACACCTCCGTCGCGCGGCGCTCCATCTCGTCGGTCATCCACTCCACGTAGGGGGAGCCGCCGAGCGGGTCGGCCACGTTGGCGGCGCCGGTCTCGTGCGCGATCACCTGCTGGGTGCGCAGGGCGATGCGCGCCGCGCGCTCGGTCGGCAGGGCCAGCGCCTCGTCGTAGCTGTCGGTGTGCAGGCTCTGGGTACCTCCCAGCACCGCGGCGAGCGCCTGGGTGGCGACGCGGGCGATGTTCACCTCGGGCTGCTGCGCGGTGAGCGACACGCCGGCGGTCTGGGTGTGGAACCGCAGTTGCAGTGAGCGTTCCTGGCGGGCGCCGTAGCGGTCGCGCATCCAGCGCGCCCAGATGCGCCGGGCGGCCCGGTACTTGCCGATCTCCTCGAAGAAGTCGATGTGGCTGTTGAAGAAGAACGACAGGCGTCCGGCGAAATCGTCCACGTCCAGCCCGGCGGCCATCGCCGCCTCCACGTAGGCGAAGCCGTTGGCGAGGGTGAAGGCCAACTCCTGGGCGGCCGTCGAGCCGGCCTCGCGGATGTGGTAGCCGCTGATGGAGACGGGGTGCCAGCGCGGCATCTCGGCGGTGGTGAACCGGATGAGGTCGGTCACGAGCCGGACCGAGGGCCGGGGCGGGAAGATGTATTCCTTCTGCGCCTGATACTCCTTCAGGATGTCGTTCTGGATGGTGCCGCTGAGCCGGCTCCTGGCGGTCCCGCCGCGCTCACCGGTGACGATGTACATGGCCATCAGGATGTTGGCGGGGCCGTTGATGGTCATCGACGTGCTCACGCCGCCCAGGTCGATCCCGGCGAAGAGGTCCTCCATGTCTGCGATGGTGTCGACCGCCACGCCGGCCCGGCCCACCTCGCCGACCGCCCACGGGTGGTCGGAGTCGCGTCCCATGAGCGTGGGCATGTCGAAGGCCGTCGACAGTCCGGTGCCTCCTGCCTCCAGGAGCCTCTTGAAGCGCAGGTTGGTGTCGGCGGCGGTGCCCATTCCGGCGAAGAGCCGCATGGTCCACAGGCGGGAGCGGTACATCGACGGGTAGATGCCCCGCGTGTAGGGGAACTGTCCGGGGAAGGGCGGATCCCCGTGGACCGGCGGTTGCGGGATGCCGGACATCGTCTCGAAGGTGCCGTCGCGCACGGGGGTGGCGTCGAACGCGGCGCGCCAACGCTCCTCGGCCTGGGTGCGCGCCGAGTCCTCGTCGCTGTGCGATTCGGCTTCGCCGGGGACGGGGTTGTCAGGGAAGCTCATGGTTGGCCCTGTATCGGGCGGCCCGCCGGTTCGCCCAGGGGGCGCCCAACCGCTCCCGGCACAGTATCCGCGGACCGGTTGTGCTCGTCCCTCGTGCATCCTGCCGGGGGAGCGCGCCGCTGTGTACGGTTTGGTGCTGGCCTACAATCTAGCGCCGATCTGCCAACCCAACAGTTGTTTGAGGAGTTCTCGCATGCCCGACGGCGCCACCGAAGTGCCCAAGCCCTCCAAGCGCCGCCGCCAGGAGGTCATGGATGTGGCGGCGCGGATCTTCCACGAGAAGGGCTACGAGGCGACCTCCATCCAGGAGATCGCCGAGGAGGTGGGGATCCTCAAGGGCAGCCTCTACTACTACATCGACACCAAGGAGGATCTGCTCTTCGGTGTCATCAAGGAGGCATACGACGCGGCACTCAACCTCATCGAGCGGCTTGAGCAGCGCGATGGCGGTGCACTCGAACTCATCGAGGCACTCGTCCACGGGCACGCCGAGGTCTTCTCCAAGAACTACGTGCAGACCTCGGTCTTCTTCAGGGAGTTCCGGGCGCTCTCGGCCGAGCGCCAGAGGACGATCCGCGAGGCGGGTGACGTCTACAACAGGTTCCTGATCTCGCAGATCCGCCGCGGCCAGCGGTCCGGCGAGGTCAAGTCCGAGATCAACCCGCGACTCGCCGCCATCGGCATCATCGGCATGATGAACTCCATGGCGTTCTGGTACCGCCCCGAAGGTCCGGCCACTGCCGCGCAGATTGGCAGGGAGTTCAGCCGGCTGGCGATCGGGGGCCTGCGGGTCTGAACCTCCCCGGGCGCCGGCCGGCCGCAGCGGTCGGCGCCGTCGTGACCTGCCGGTGTTCCGGCGGGGCTTCGGCGGCTCAGGCGCCGGCGATGGGTTCGGTGCTGATCGTCACCGAGCGGACCGCGGCGTCGCCCTTCGGGCGCTCGCCCCGCAGCGGCAGCGCGGCGAAGGCCGCCACGGCGTCCATGCCGGCGGTGACCTGGCCGAAGATGGTGTAGGCGTGCGGCAGGTTCACGCTCGCCAGGCAGATGAAGAACTGCGAGCCGTTGGTGTCGGGGCCCGCGTTGGCCATGGCGAGCGTGCCCTCGCGGTACTGGCCGCGCCCGCTGAGTTCATCGGCGAACCGGTAGCCCGGTCCACCCCGCCCGGTGCCGGTGGGGTCGCCGGTCTGCACCACGAAACCCGGCACGACCCGGTGCACGGGGCAGTTGTCGTAGTAGCCCTGCTGGGCCAGGAACACGAAGTTGTTCACCGCCAGCGGGGATCGCTCGGCGTGGAGGTCCAACTGGATGGTGCCGCAACTCGTCTCGAGCGTCGCCGAGTAGCGCAGCGCCGGATCCAGACTCATGGGTGGGGGTTCTGACCATTGCACGGGGGCGACTCTACCGGTGCGGGGCCCGCCGGCTGCGGACGGTGTCCCGGGACGGGTTCGGCGGTCACGGGCGCCTAGTCTGGTTTCGTGACGGAGCCGGCTGAGCGGACCCACGAGGCGGCTCGGCGTTCCGGCGGGGGACGGCCGGTGGGCCGGCCCGGTGCGGGGCCGGCCCGGGACCCCGAGACCGGCAAGTCCGTCCAGGACATCCAGCGGCGCACGCTGCGCGTGCTGATGGCCACCGTCGCCGTGGGCGGTGCCGGCACGGGAGGGGCCTTCAGCATCGTCGCGGTGCTCGCCGACGAGATCACCGGCAGCGCCACGCTCAGTGGCATCGCCGCCGCGGGCATGACCACCGGGGCGGCCCTCACGGCGGTGCCGCTCGCGAAGTTCATGGCCCGCAGCGGCCGGCGGGTGGGACTGCGCTCGGGCTACCTGCTGGCTCTCAGCGGAGCGCTCCTGATGCTCCTCGCCACCGTGGTCGACGTGTACGCGCTCGTCCTCGTGGGCATGGCGGCCGTCGGCACCGGGAGTGCCTGCGGCCTCGCCGCCCGTTTCGCGGTCGTCGACCTGGCGCCGCCGGCCGAGCGGGCCCGGACCATCGGGCTGCTCGTGGGGGCGACCACCGTGGGTGCCATCGCCGGGCCCACGCTCGCCACGGGGCCCTTCACGGCGGTCGCCGGGGCGCTGGGTCTGGAGGAACTGGCCGGTCCGTTCATCTTCGCCGCCGTCGTGTTCTCGATGGCCGTCGTGGTCCTCGACCGGGGCCTGCGGCCCGATCCGCTCCTGGTCGCCCGGCGTCTCGGCGATGGTGCCGACGCCGCCCGGGGCCGCGCCGGGCTGGGGAGATCGCTGAGCATCATCGCCCGGCTGCCTCCCGCCCGCCTGGCCACCGCCGCCATGATGGTGGGGCAGGGGGTGATGGTGGCGACGATGGTCATGGCGCCGTTGCACATGACCGACGGCGACCGGGGTCTGCGCCTCATCGGCTTCGTCATCTCAACCCACATCGTGGGCATGTACGCCCTGGCGCCCCTCGTGGGCTGGGCGACCGGGCGCGTCGGGCCGACGCCCATGATCATCCTCGGCGGCGTGATCAGCTTCCTGGGCGCCGAGATCGCTGCCCACACACCCCCCGAGGTGGCATGGGGCATGTTCGCCGGCATGTTCGCCGTGGGGCTCGGCTGGAACTGCTGCCTCGTGGCGGGGACGGCGCTGTTCACCGAGGCGGTGCCGACCGGCGATCGCGTGCCGGTGCAGGGCGCCGCCGATCTGCTGATGAGCGCCTCCGGGGGTATCGGGGGCATCGCCGGCGGGGCCGTGGTGGCATGGCAGGACTTCCAGTTCCTGAGCCACTACAGCGGCCTGTTCGGCGCGGTGCTGGCCGGTGTGGCGCTGCTGGCCTACCTCGGGAACACCCCGGGGGTCTCCCGCCGGGCGTCGCGGCTCTGATCCCGGAAGGACCCGGCAGGACTCGAGAGGCAGGAAGGCGTGCGGAGATCGGTCGGGGCGGCGATCGCCCTCGTTCTGGTTGCGGCGGCAGCCGGCTGCGGTGAGGAGCCCGCCGGAGAGGCCACGACCCCGCCGGCCGGCGGAGGCGGCAACGTCGACTACAGCGCCTTCGACGGGGTGGTCCGCATCGGTGCGGCGCTCAGCGAGACCGGCAAGTTCGCCGTCGAGGGCCGGGACTCGCGCCAGGGATACGACACCTGGGTGCGCTGGGTGAACGAGGACTACGGCGGCATCCGGATCGGCGACGGCCGCTACGCCGCCGAGATCGTCTACTACGACGACGAGTCCGACGCCGACACCGCCGCCAACCTGATCCAGAGGCTCATCGACGAGGATCGGGTGGACTTCCTGCTGGGGCCCTATTCCAGCGGTCTCACGACCGGCACCAGCGCCATCGCCGAGGCCAACAACGTCATCATGGTGGAGGGCAACGGCACCTCCGACACGATGTTCGAGCGCGGCTTCCGGAACCTGTTCCTGGTCGCCACGATCGCCAGCGACTACACGAAGTCCGCCGTCGAGGCGCTGGCGGCGCGGGGCGTCCGGACCGCCGTGATCGCCCACGAGGACACCACGTTCCCGACCAGTGTGGCCACCGGGGCGCGCCGCCACCTGGAGGCGAACGGCATCGAGGTGCTGGCCATCGAGAAGTACCCGAAGGACATCCAGGACGTGTCGGCCATCATGACCAAGTTCCGCAACCTGGGCCCCGACGTGTTCCTGGGAGGGGGTCACTACAACGACGCGGTGCTGTTCGTGAACGCCGCCGACGAGTTGGGATTCGAGCCCGACGCCATGCTGATCACCGTCGGTCCGTCCAATCCCCGGCTGGTGGAGCAGCTCGACGACGACGTGGAGGGCGTGCTCGGCCCCACGCAGTGGGAGGCCACCATGGCCTATGAGGGGGAGTGGTTCGGCAGCGCCGCGGACTACGCGACCTACTACGAGCGGCTCTGGGGCGAGCCGCCGGTCTACCAGGCGGCGAGCGCCACGGCCTCGGCCCTGGCGCTGCACCTGGCCATCGAGGCGGCGGCCAGCACCGACACCGACGCGGTGCGCGAGGCGCTGCGGGCGCTGCGGGCGGAAACCTTCTACGGGCCGATCGCCTTCGACGAGCGCGGCGTGAACATCGCCAAGCCCATGGGCACGATCCAGGTACAGGACGGGGAGATTCTCGTCGTTGCCCCCGACGACGCCGCCGTGGCCGAGTTGGTCTACCCGCGCGGCTGATGGGGACGGGGACCCGTTCGGGACGGCCCGTTGAGGACGGCCCGGTGAGGACGGCCCTGTGAGGACGGCCCGGTGAGCTACTTCGCCCAGGCTCTCGTCAACGGCATCGCCCTCGGGGGCATGTACACGATCCTGGTGCTGGGCTTCTCGATCATCTGGGGCGTGATGGGCGTCATCAACCTCGCCCACGGTGAGTTCGTGATGGTGGGGGCCTACCTGGCCTGGGCGGCGAACGACCTCTGGGACGTCGACCCGTTCGTATCGGCGCCGGCGGTCTTCGCGGTGATGGTGCTGTTCGGCTACCTCGTGCAGCGAGTGCTCGTGAACCGGGTCATCGACCGGTCGTCGCTGGTGTCCCTGCTGGTGATGTTCGGCGTCTCGATCATCCTCCAGAGCGTCATGAAGGTCGCCTTCTCGGCCGACTTCCGCCTCGCCAACACCGACCTGGACGGCGCCTGGCGGCTGACCGACCGGCTGACGATCCCGGTCACCCGGTTCTGGGTGCTGATCGTGGCCGTCGGCGTGGCGGCGGCGCTCAGCCTGTTCCTGGGGCGCAGCCGGCTCGGCAAGAGCATCCGCGCCGCGGCGCAGAACCGGGAGGCGGCGCGCATCGTCGGCGTCGACATCGCCAAGGTGTACGCGGTGACGTTCGCGCTCTGCATCGGCCTCACCGGCGTGGCGGGCGCCCTCGTGAGCCCGCTGCTCGCCGTGCAGCCGTTCCAGGGGCCGCCGCTGACGCTGAAGGCGTTCGCCATCACAGCCATGGCCGGGCTCGGCTCGGTGCGCGGCGCGCTCGGGGGCGCCATGGTGCTGGGCCTCGTCGAGGCGATGCTTGCGCTGTACGTGGATCGCATCGGGACCAACCTGGCGGTGGTGGCATCGTTCGTGCTGCTGGTGGCCGCCCTGGTGCTGCGACCTCAGGGGATCTTCAAGGGCTTGCGTCACGTGGACGCAACGAGCACATGAGGCCCGCAGCGTGAGGCGCACGGCCGCCGCAGGGGATCCAGGGTCCCGGGACCGGACGGCCGGCAGGGCCATCGGCGCGGCGGCTCTGGCGGCCCTCGTGACACTGGTCGTGCTGCCCCTGCTGGGGGGCACGACCAACGCCACCCTGCTGACCCTGACCCTGATGTTCACGGGCATCGGCGTGGCGGTGAGCTGGAATCTCACCGGCGGGTTCACCGGCTACGTGGACTTCGGCCACGCCGTCTGGTTCGGCATCGGCGCGTACACGACCGCCATCCTGATGTCGCTGCAGAGCAACGGACCGCAGGTGGGCTGGCCGCCCGTGCCCGCCATCGTGATCGGCGCCCTGGTGGCGGCGGCTCTCGCCGCGGTCATCGGCCGGGCCACCATGCGGTTGAAGGGGCCGTACTTCTCGATAGCCATGCTCGCCACGTTCGTGGCGGTCCGGGAGATCGTGCGGGTCTGGAGCCCGCTGACCGGCGGCGGCGTCGGCCTGACGCTCCCGCCCTATCTGAACAGGGAACTCTTCTACTACCTGGAGCTGGCGCTCGTGGTGGTGCTCGTCGCCTTCACCTGGTGGCTGCGCCGCACCCGGTTCGGTGCCGCGCTCGTGGCCATCCGCGAGGACGAGGTCGGCGCCGAGACCCGGGGCATCGACACGACGCGCCTCAAGACGGCCGTCTTCAGCTTCGCCGGCCTGTCGACGGGTCTCTTCGGCGCCCTGTGGGCCTACCAGAACACCTTCGTGGACCCCGACATCGCCTTCGTGGAGGTGCGCACCATCGATGCCGTCATGGGCACGATGCTGGGCGGCCTGGGCACTGTCGCCGGCCCGATCCTGGGGGCGACGGTGCTGTACTGGCTGCGCGAGCTGCTCTGGGCGAACCTGCTGGACTACCACCTGCTGACCCAGGGCGTGCTGCTGATCCTGATCGTGCTGTTCCTGCCGCGGGGCCTCGTGGGGCTGGCGGACCGGCGGGGCACGTCGCTCGCCGAGCTGTGGGGACTCGGGGGCCGGTTGCCGCGCCGGGGTGCGGTGGCCGCCGGCGGCGAGGTGGCCGGGCCCGCACAGGAGGACGCCGGCGGGCGTGGCGAGACGCCGACGGACCCCAACGCGGAGGCACCGTCGTGACGGCGCTGCTGGAGGCCCGCGGCATCGTCAAGCGCTTCAGGGGCCTGACCGCCGTGGACGGCGTCGACATCAGCGTCGGCGCCGGCGAGATGGTCGGGCTGATCGGCCCCAACGGCAGCGGCAAGACCACGCTGTTCGACTGCCTGAGCAGGGTCTCGGCGGTGGATGCAGGCCTGATCGAGTTCCGTGGCACCGACATCACCCGGCGTCGTGCCCACGACGTGGCCCGGATGGGCATGTCCCGCACCTTCCAGATCATCCGCGTGTACCGCGACCTGCCGGTGGCCGAGAACATGCACCTCAGCATCCAGTGGGGTGCGCTGGGGGTGCCGGGGCTGTTCGCCCGCACCGATGCGGCCACCCGCCGCCGGGCCGACGAGTTGCTGGAATTCCTGCACCTGGACCGGCTGCGCCACGAGCGGGCGGGGAATCTCTCGGGTGGCCAGCGGCGCCTGCTGGAGATCGGCATGTCGCTGATGAGCCAGCCGCGGCTGGTGCTGCTGGACGAGGCCACCTCCGGCGTGAACCCCACGCTGGTGGCCGACATCGCCGACCGGCTGCGAGCGGTGAACAGCGAGCGCCAGGTGGCGTTCCTGCTGGTGGAGCACAACGTGCAGTTCGTGGCCGACCTGTGCCAGCGGGTGGTGGTCCTGGACCAGGGCGCCGTGCTGGCCGAGGGCACCCCCGGGGAGGTCACCCAGGACCCGGTCGTGATCGAGGCCTACTTCGGCGACCCCGGCGAGGGGGCCGGCCCGTGACCGTCCGCCCGGAATCCCCGGCCGGCACGCCGCTGCTGCGGGTGCAGGACGTGCGGGCCGGCTACTTCACCGGCCAGGACATCCTCACCGGTGTCGACCTGGAGGTGCACCGGGGCGAGATCGTGTGCGTGATCGGGCCCAACGGCGCCGGCAAGTCCACGGTCTTCAAGGCCGTCTACGGCCTGGTGCCGGTGCGCTCGGGCCGGGTGCTCTGCGAGGGGCGCGACATCACCAACATCGCTCCCCAGGACGCCCTGCGGGTGGCCGGGATCACGATCGTGCCGCAGCTGCGCAGCGTCTTCGAGCAGATGACGGTGCATGAGAACCTCGAGATGGGCATGGTCACCGAGCGCGACAGGGCCCGCGTGCGCCGGCGCATCGACTACGTGTACGACCTGTTCCCCCGCCTCGCCGAGCGCGCGAAGCAGCAGGCCGGCACCATGTCCGGCGGCGAGCGGCGCATGCTCGAGATCGGCCGCTCGCTCATGTACGAGCCCGACCTGGTGCTGATGGACGAGCCGTCGGCGGGCCTGGCCCCGAAGGTCACGCGGCAGATCTTCGAGGTGATCCGCCGCCTCAACCAGCAGATCGGCCTGACCGTGCTGATGATCGAGCAGAACGCCCGCCAGGGCCTCGAAGCCAGCCACCGCGGCTACGTCATCGAGATGGGCCGCACAACCCACCACGGCCGAGCGGCCGATCTGTTGGCCGACACCCAGGTCCGCAGAGCCTTCCTCGGCGCCCGCTGAGCACTCCGCGGGCGCCGAGGAAGGGCCTGGGTGGCTTGGCTCATGGGGCGAGGTCGGTGATCGGGACGACGGAGACGCCGTCGGGGCGGTCGTAGGCGTAGCCGACGGCCGTTACGACGACCAGCCGCGACGGCTCGCCGATCCGGCGGTCGTCGATCCGCTCTCGCAGCTTCAACAAGGCTTCGGCGCCTGCCTCGACAAGTGTCTCGCCGCCGAGCTTGACCTCGACGGCCATCCAGGCCCCGTCGCGGCGTTGCAGCACGGCATCGACCTCCAGGCCGCTGTCGTCTCGGTAGTGGGAAATCGGACGACACCCGCATGCCTCGGCGTAGATCCGCAGGTCGCGCACCGCCAGCGTTTCGAAGAGCATGCCCAGGGATCGGGCGTCGGCAGCGAAGCGGGCGGGGCCGGCCTCGAGGGCGGCGACCATGAGCGCGGGGTCGGCGAGATAGCGCTTCACCGGCCTGCGTAGCGGGGTCCGGCTTCGTAGATGCGGCGTCCACGCCGGCGATTCCTCGACGACGAACAGCCGCAGCAGGGCGTCCAGGTAGGCGCCAACCGTGCGGCTGTCCACGGGGCGCTCGGCGTCGATGTCGCGCCCCAGACTCCTCATCGAGACGCCCGTTCCGGCGTTGCGGCCCAGTGATTGCAGCAGGCGTGACACACCGACCGGGTCGCGCCGCCTGCCGTCGAGTCGCGGCACGTCGGTGCGGACGATCTCTGTGAGATAGCTCCGCATGTAGCGTTGCGCCGCGTCCGAGGTGATGCCGACGACCGGTGGCCAGCCGCCCCGGCAGGCGAGCGTCACGATGTCGTCGAGATCGCGTTCGGAACGTGCGAAGCCCACTTCGGCGCCGTCGAGCAGCGCCGCCACCGATACCCGACCGGCCGAGTCGCCGGATTCGTACAGCGACATCGGCCGAAGGCGAACGCGGCTGACGCGGCCGGCACCGGAATGGCGGGTCGTGTCGTCGGGCGGGCGGGCCGATCCGGTGAGCAGGAACTGCCCCATCCGCCCACGTTCGTCGCACACGTGTCGCATGGTGTTCCAGAGGTGTGGTGCCGACTGCCACTCGTCCAGCAGGCGCGGCGCCGCGCCTTCGAGGACTCCGCGGGGATCGATCTCGGAGACCTGTCGTGTGTCGGGATCGTCGAGTTGGGCTTGCGAGCGGGCGAGACGGCGACCGAGCCAGGTCTTGCCGCAGCCGCGGGGGCCTTCGATGAGAACGGCCGGACTGGCCTGCAGGCAGGCCTCGACCTCGCCTTCGGCGCTCCGTGGCAGGTATCCGTCCGGGGTCAGCAGCATCCGTTTCTTCCCTCTCCCGCTTCAGTGTATCGTTTCCGATGGTTCCAATGTATCGATTCCGACGATTCTGATGTATCAATAACGACAATTCTGATGTATCGATTCGAGGCGCTCGCGAGGGCCTCGAGACCCGGGACACGACGCATCTAGGATCGTGAACCGTCCGCAACAGGGAGGCCGAACGTGACGGAACGTGGCATCCACATCCGGACTTGTCCGCTGTGTGAGGCGATGTGCGGGTTGGAGGTCCACCACGACGGCGCCGCGGTGACGTTGATCAGGGGCAACCGCGCCGACGTCTGGTCACGGGGCTACATCTGCCCCAAGGGGACGACCCTCGGGCATCTGCACGACGACCCCGACCGGGTGCGCGTCCCGCTGGTGCGCAACGGCGCGGGCACCTTCGCCGAGGCGAGTTGGGAGGCGGCGTTCGAGCGGTGCGGCGAGCTGATCGAGGCGGTGCGCGCCGAGCACGGGAGCGGGGCGATGACCGTCTACTTCGGCAACCCCGTCGCTCACAACTACTCGATCAGCCGCTACCTGGGCCTGCTCAGCGAGCTTGCCGGCCTGACGATCTATTCGGCGGGCACCGTGGATCAGTGGCCGAAGAACGTGGTCGCCGAACTGCTGTACGGCCATGCGTGGCGCATTCCCGTACCCGACATCGAGCACACCGACTTCACGGTGGTGCAGGGAGCCAACCCCCACACCAGCCAGGGCAGCCTGATGTCCCATGCCGACGTGCTGGCCGCTCTCGACGCGGTCAGGCAGCGGGGCAGGGTGGTGGTCATCGACCCCCGCCGCACGGGCACGGTCGGCTCCACCGAGGAGTGGCTGCCCATCCGGCCGGGTACCGATGCCCTGTTGCAGTTGGCGGTCGTGCACGTGCTGTTCGGCGAGGACCTGGTCCGCCTCGGCCATCTGGAGGATCGGCTGGCGGGCATCGAGGAGGTGCGCAGGATCGCCGCCGACTTCCCGCCGGAGCGGGTGGCGGGGACTTGTGGCACATCGGCGGCGGCGATCCGCGGCCTCGCTCGGGACTTCGCCGCTGCCGAGCGCGCCGTGTGGTACGGCCGGATCGGTACCTGTACCCAGGAGTTCGGCACGCTGGCGTCATGGCTGCCGGACGTGATCTGCGCCCTCACCGCCAACCTGGACGCGGTGGGAGGGCTGATGTGGCCCAAGCCGGTCGCATGGTCCCCGGTGCTCCAGAACTGGGGTGATTCGCGGGGATTCGGCCGCTGGTCCAGCCGGGTGCGGGGAGCGCCGGAAGTGCTCGGCCAGGTCCCGATGTCGTGCCTGGCCGAGGAGATCGACACGCCGGGGCCGGGACAGGTCAGGAGTCTGCTGGTCGTGGCCGGCAACCCCGTCCTGTCGGCCCCCGACTCGGGTCGCCTCGACGCGGCGCTCCCGTTGCTGGACTGCATGATCTCGGTCGACAACGCCGTGAACGAGACGTCGCGCCATGCCCACGTGATCCTGCCGGGACTGTCGGCTCTCGAGCAGCCCCACTGCGACGACCTGCTGTGGACGTGGGCGACCCGGTCGGTGGCCAAGTGGTCGCCGGCTCTGTTCCCGCCTGCCGGGGATCGGCCCGAGGAGTGGGAGATCCTGATGCGGCTGGCGTTCATGTTCGCCGGGACGCCGGCGGAGTCCACCGACCTGGCCGCCTTCGACGATCTCTACTTCTCGGCGTGGGCGGAGATGGGCGGGGTGGATCCGGCGGTGGCTCTGGCCGCCGCGCCGTCGCCGGGACCGGAGCGGCTCATCGATCTCACGATCCGGACGGGCCCCTGGGGCGACCGCTACGGCGAGAACCCCGGCGGGCTCACGCTGGAGCGCGTCAAGCAGGCGCCCAACGGCGTCGACATGGGAGCGATGGTTCCCCGCATCGACGAGGTCGTGGCGCACGCGGGCGGGAAGGTGGATCTGGCGCCGGAATACATCACGTCCGATGTCGCCCGCCTGGCTGAGCGGTTGGCGCGCCCCGACGAGTCGTTGGTGCTCGTCAGTCGCCGCCACCTGCGCTCCAACAACTCCTGGATGCACAACGTGGCCGTGCTGGCGTCGGGCAAGGACCGCTGCACCCTGCTGATCCATCCCGACGACGCCGCTGCCGCCGGCGTGGCGGACGGGGCACCGGCAACGGTGCGCTCGTCCAACGGCGAGATCGAGGTGCCGGTGGAGGTCAGCGACGAGATGATGCCGGGCGTGGTGTCGCTGCCGCACGGCTGGGGCCACGACAAGCCCGGTACCCGCCTGTCGGTGGCGCGGCAGCGTCCGGGTGTCAACAGCAACCTCCTGGCGCCGCCGGAATTCGTGGACGTGCCCTCGGGCAACGCGGCCTTCAACGGGATCCCGGTGGAGGTCGCTCCCGCGCGATAGCGGTCGATCCGGCGCGCACCTTGTCGAGGGGCCTGTTGCATGCGTCCGGAACCGCTCATCTAGCCGAGGACGTTGACGGGGGCGTCCTCGTCGAGGGGGCGGTTGCGGCTGAAGGTTCCCAGGTCGATGGGGAGGCCGAGGTGCGGGCCCTCGACCACGAGGGGGTCGGCGTCGTGGTCGCGGCCGGCCTCGACCTCGGTGATCAACTCGGCCATGCAGTGGGCGGCGATGGCGGCATTCTTGAATTGGTTGCCGCTGGTGCCGATCGCCACGTAGAAGCCGTCCAGATCGGTGCGGTCGTAGACCGGCAGCCAGTCCTCGGTGACGTCGTAGACGCCGACGATGCCTCGCTGCTCGTGCGGCAGGCCGAGGTTCCTGATCCGTCTGGCTCCCCGCAGCACGTGCGTCTCGAACTCGGTGCGGGTGAGGGTCAGTGATGCGGCATCGGGATCCTCGACCCAGCCGAGATCGTCGCAGGCCGCCTCGATGCTGCCGATCAGGATGTTGTTGGGGCGCTCGGGACGCAGGTAGAACCCGCAGTCCAGGTCGCCCATGACGCAGCCGGCGTCGTCGAAGTCCAGCTCCGCGGGCCCGGGAACCACGTAGACCTCCCGGCGCATCGGGCGGGTTGAGATCGTGGCGGTGCCCTCCAGGCCCGCCATGCGGTTGATGTGGGACGAGTGCGGACCCGCCACGTTCACGACGACGGGGGCGTGCAACTCCGTGCCGTCGTCGAGCGCTACGCCCGCCACCCGATCGCCCTCCCGCAGCACGCCGACGACGGTCCTGCCGTAGAGAAACGTCCCGCCTAGCGCCGCCGCGGCGTCGGCCAGGTTCCGCGCCGCCAGCATCGGATCGGTCACGTAGCCCCCCTCGGGCATCCAGATGGCGCCCTCGATGTGACCGCTCGGCTCCGCCCAGAACCGCTCGTCGTCCATCCGGGCGGGCGGGCCGAACTTGCGGGCGTCGAGGTACGGGAACCGGCGTTCCAACTCGTGCCGGTCCAGGTCTTGGTACGGCACACCGAGGGCGTCGAAGTGCTCGGCCGCCGGCTCGTGGTTGCAACCCGGGACCTTGAACACGAGCATCCCGCACTGCACGAACTCCGGCACCGGCGCCCCCGCGGGCACAGCCACGTGCTCCCGCCACCGCTGCCAGTAACCCAACCCCTCGACCGCCATCGCCACCCCGGCCCGGGTGGAGTAGTTGAAGCGAATGACGGCGCTGGAGGAACTGGTGGATCCCTGGCCGGCGCCACCCAGCCGCTCGACGCTCACCGTCGCCAGCCCGCGCCGAGAGAGTTCATAGGCGACCCCGGCGCCGATCACCCCGGCCCCGATGATGACGGCATCAGCGTCGCGGCAGGTCATCGGTCGAGATCCGCAGCCGCGCGCCGGGCGCGTCGGCGCCCGGGCTTGCATCGAGGTCTTTCGTATGGGGCCGGGCACACCTGGTGTCACACCTCCAAGACATTCTGCTTCCGTCGGGACCCGCAGGCTAAGTTACAAGCGTGTAGTGAGGCGGCATGGAGCAGTTGCAACTCGTGATCGACGTGGAAGAGGAAGGCGAGATGTCGGGGACGAAGCATCGTCTGGTTCTCGGCGACGCGCGTCGGATGTCCGAGGTCACCGACGACTCGGTGGCGCTGGTCGTCACGTCCCCGCCGTACTGGACCCTGAAGAAGTACCCCGACCATCCCGACCAGTTGGGAGACGTTCTCGACTTCGAGTTGTTTGGTAAGGAGTTGGCCCGTGCTTGGGATGAGTGCTTCCGGGTCCTCGTGTCCGGGGGGCGTCTCTGCGTCAACGTAGGCGACGTGACCCTGTCGCGCCGCCGCCACGGGCGGCACCGCGTGTTGCCACTGCACGCCAACATCCTCATCCATGCGCAGGAGTGCGGGTTCGACGCGTTGACGCCGATCTTCTGGCACAAGCGCACGAACCTCACTACGGAGATCGCAGGCGACACCTACTTCCTCGGCAAGCCCTACGAACCCAACGGGATCATCAAGAGCGAGATCGAGTACATCCTGCTGCTTCGCAAGCCCGGCGCCTACCGCAAGCCCACGACGCGCCAGCGTGAGTTGTCCCGCATTGCCAAGGAGGACTATCACGCCTGGTACCGAGCTGTTTGGGATGACATCGGCGGCGCCTCCTCGCCCGGCCATCCGGCGCCGTTCCCGCTCGAATTGCCCACTCGCCTGATCCGGATGTTCTCCTTCGTGGGCGACACTGTGCTGGACCCGTTCGTCGGCTCGGGCACGACGTGCCTGGCGGCGGCGCAAGCGGGACGGGACTCGGTTGGGTACGACGTCGAGGAGTCCTACCTGGACCTCGCCGAGCGGCGGCTACGTCGAGCCAGTCTGCGACCTGGTTCTGCCGTCGAGCGGATCGCAGGCAACACGCGCGGGTAGCCCTGTCAACTGACCTATGCCGGCGCCCCACGCGTTCCTCGAGCATCTCCGGGCGGAGGGGTACCACCCGAGGTCGAACAAGCACTCCAATGCTCTGAGCGAGGCGATCGTTGCAGACCTCATCGAGAACTGCCCCAGGATCGCGGAGCAGGCGGCGGACGGGCGTCTCGTCTACGCGCTGAACTTCGATCTGATCTACGGGCAATCCCAGTGGAACGTTGACCTCGTGCTGGGAGCACCGCCGCCGGGTACGGGGCCGCCGGAGAACTCGCCGATTCGACAGTCGGACCCGGCGACCGTCCACTTGGCCGTGGAGTTGAAGAGCGTGATGACTGAGCACCGCAAGGCGGTGAAGAATCGGAAACGAGACTTCGAGGCGCATCACGATCACGTGCATCGCTACGCCAGTGGATCGATTGCCGGGGCGTTGATGGTCGTCAACGCTGCCTCGACCTTCAAGTCCCCTCTGAAGGCGGAAGTGACGGAGCACATGGACCCACCCAGATTGGTCGAGCATTGCATCCGCGAGATGCGCAACGTCAGCTTGCGCGCCGGCCCGAGCAGCCACGGCTTGGACGCGGCAGCGGTCATCGTCGTGCGCATGGACAACACGAACCTGCCGAAAACCAACTACGTCCTGGACCCGCCGGCGCCGGCGGTCGGGGATCCTCTTCACTACGACGCGTTCGTGCAGCGGCTCTGCGCCGCCTACACCGAGCGATTCTGACAGTCGCCGGAACGGTCGGCACAAACCCTCTCCTGCAGCCTCTGGCGTCGTACTGGCGCCATTGGCGCCGGAATGGCGCTACAGTTTGATCGTGCCCACGATCCAGGTGAAGGACGTGCCCGAGGATGTCCATCGAGTCCTGCGCACTCGGGCGGCCGACGCGGGCCAGTCGCTGCAGCGGTTCATGCTCGACTTGCTTGCACGCGAGGCGCGGCGGACGACGATCGTCGAACTCCTGGCCCGGCGGCGGATCGATTCTCTGCACCATCCGGGGCACCGCGATCTCGACTCCGAGGAGATCACCGCGCTGATCCGGGCTGATCGCGACTCGCGTTGATCGTCGTCGATGCCGGCGTCGTGTTCACGCTCGTGGCGGGCGCGGAGGCGGCGGCGCGTGACGTTGCGCTCCGCGTCGGAAACGAGCAGATGATGGCCCCCCAACTGGTTGACCTTGAGGTGGTGTCGGTTCTCAGGCGGCTGGTCCTGCGCCGCGACTTCCCGCCGTCGCTGGCCGCTTCGAGCGTCCGACACCTCGCGGAGTTGGGCATCACCCGTGTGTCTCATGCTCCGCTGCTGGAGCGCTGCTGGGAACTGCGCGACAACCTGACCCCCTACGACGCCGCCTACGTGGCCCTCGCCGAGATGGTCGGCGCACCGTTGCTGACCACCGACCGGCGGCTCGCCGGGGCCTCCGGAGCCCGCTGTGCCATCGAGGTCCTGAACTAGCGCGATCAGCGCCGTCCAAGCGAACCCGGCCGGAGCCCTCCAGCGGGTGCACAAGGCCGCCCGCGGGCGAGATCAGACCAGTCCTGCCGACACTGACCGAGGCTGTCGCAGGGGGTCCCTACAGTTGCGGGCGTGACTGTGGCGGCGCGGGTGACGCCGTACGGGGCGCCCGCTCTGGAGGCGCTGTGCGAGGAGGTGGGGGAGGCGCGCACCGAGGCGGGGCACTTCCTGGCGCCGGTGACGGTCGTTGTGGGCGAGCACCGGCTGGCCATCGTGACGCGGCGGGCGCTCGCCCGCCGGGGACTCATCGGGGTGGACTGCATGAGCCTTCGGGAGCTGGCGGAGCGGCTGGCGGGGGAGGCACTGGCGGCTCAGGGGCGCCGGCCCGCTTCGGCCCCGGTGCTGGCGGGCGCCGTGCGACAGGTGCTGCAGACGCCCGCCGCCGGAATGTTCGGGGAGGTGCGCGACCATCTCGCCACCGAACGCGCCCTGGTCGAGACCCATCGGACGCTGCGGGACCTCTCTGAGCGCGAGCTGGAGGCTCTGGCAAGGTCCTCGCGAAGGGCTGCCGATGTCGTCGCGGTCAGCCGTCAGGTACGCCGCCGCCTCGCCGCCGGGGGCTTCCACGACGAGCACGATCTGCTGACCGCGGCCACGCAGTTGGTCGGCGGCGGGCAGGTGGACGTGCTCGCCGGATTGGGCCGGATCGTGCTGTACCTGCCGCAGCGGCTGAGTTCCCCCGCACTCGACCTGCTCGCCGCGCTGGCCTCGGCTGTCGACGGGTTCACGGTTCTGGCCGGCTGTTGCGGCGACGAGGAGGCCGACGCCCCGGTGGCCGCGGTTGTTCGCCGCCTCGCCGGCGCCGAGAGCTGGCGACCTGCCGCCGGCCCGGCGCCTGCACCGACCCGCATCATCGCCGTGCCCGACGCCGACGAGGAAGTGCGAACGGCGCTGCGGGGAGTCGTGGAGGCCCTGCGCCGTGGGGTGCCGCTGCAACGCATGGCGGTGCTGTACGGGCGCAGGGATCCCTATGCCCGCCTGCTGGCGGATCACCTGCACGCCGCGGAGTTGACGTTCAACGGCCCGTCGGCGCGCCCATTGACCGAGAGCGTGCTCGGCCGCTTCCTGCTGGGGCTGCTCGGCCTGCCTGCACGCCGCTACAGCCGCTCCGACGTCATGGCCTGGCTGTCGGCGGCGCCGATCCGCGCGGCGCTGGATCCGGGGGAGGGCGGGCGCTGGCGGCCGGTGCCGGTGGCGGCCTGGGAGCGGATCAGCCGCCGCGCCGGGGTGATCGACGGCGCCGGGGAGTGGGAGCGGCGCCTGGAGGCGTACTGCGCCAACCGGCGATCGGAGATGGACCGTCTCGGCGAGGACAGCGACTGGCGCCGGGCTCACATCGCACGCGATGTCGCCACCGCCGAGGGTCTGCGCCGCTTCATGGACGACGTTCTGACTCGTGGGGGGACAGCGAGCAAGCTGGGGACCTGGCGGCAGCTCGCCCAGTGGGCCGAGCGGTCGATCCGCGACCTGGTGGGTGGTGCCGAGTGGCGGGAGGGCAACTGGCCGTCGCACGAGCAGGCCGCCGCCGAGCGTGTCGAGGCGTGCCTCGAACGCCTCGGCGGTCTGGATCGCGTGGACCCCGCGCCCGATCCGGCACGGTTCCGCCGCGCCCTGGAAGCCGAGCTCGTAGCCGGCAGGGGCCGCCAGGGGCGCACGGGCCACGGCCTGCTGATCGGGCCGGTGGGGCTCGCGCTCGGAGAGGATCTGGAGTGCGTCTGGGTGCTCGGGCTGGCGGAGGGGGTCTTCCCCGGCCAGGCGGTCGAGGACAGCCTGCTCAGTGAGACCGAGCGCGCCGCGGTGCCCGAGGCGCTGCCGGATCCTCCCGCCCGCCTGGCCGACGATCACCGGCGCTTTCTCGCTGCGCTGGCCGGGACGTCGCGCGAGCGCACGATCCTGTACCCGCGCGGCGACCTGCGGCGCACCGCCGACCGGCTGCCGTCGCGCTGGTTGCTGGCGGCGGCGCAGGCGCTGCAGGACACCGGTATCGGCGAGGCAGACGGTCTGGTCGGTTCCGGCGGTCGGGCGAACCTGCCCGGCGGCACCTTCCGCGACGTGCCCTCACCGACCGCCGCCCTCCGGGCATGCGCGTTCCCGCCGACACCGCAGGAGTATGACCTCCGGGCGCTTCTGGATCACCGGACCACCGGTGGCTCGCTGCCCGAGCACCCCCTCGCCGCGCCCGGCGCGCCGCTGGAGCCTGCGGTGACGATGCTGGCGGCGCGGCGCAGCAGCGCGTTCACGCGCTTCGACGGGAACCTCGCCGGGTGTGACATCGCCGATCCTGCGTCCGGCGGGCGAGCCGTCTCGGCCACGCAGCTGGAGGTGTGGCCGACCTGTCCCCACGCGTACTTCATGCGCTACATGCTCGGCGTCGAGCCCATCGACCGGCCCGAACGGGAATTGCGGATCTCGCCGCTGGAGCGCGGCGATCTCATCCACACGATCCTGGACCGGTTCCTCAGCGAGACACTGGTGGCCGGTGCGCCGGAGCCGACCACCGGCTGGGGTGACGCCGGACGCCGGCGCCTCACGGAGATTGCCACCGAGGCGTTCGCCGAGCGCAAGGGTCAGGGGCGGGTCGGTCAGGAGGTCTTCTGGGGGCCCGAGCGGAGCAGGATCCACCGGGAGTTGCTGGCGTTCCTCGACGTGGACGAGCAGTGGCGTCGCGACCGCGACTGCGTGCCGCGGGCCAGCGAGAAAGGCTTCGGCATGCCGCCCCGGCGCCGTGAGGAGGAGTCCCTGCCTCCGGCGGAGGTGCCGCTGGGCGACGGCAGGACGATCCGCCTGCGCGGCGCGGTCGACCGCATCGACGTCACTGCCGCAGGCACGGTGGTGGTGGTCGACTACAAGACCGGTCGCAGCCACGTCTACCAGCGGCTCGGCGAGCAGCCGTGGGCCACCTACGCGGGGTCGGGCCCCCGGCGCGGCCCGAAGCGTCCCGCCCTGCCGCGGCTGCAGCTCCCGCTGTACGCCCAGGCGGTACGGGGCATGTCACGTGCCGACACCGAGGTGATCGCCGGCTACTGGTTCGTGACCGCGGGCGAGGACTTCCGCTGGCTGCCACTTCCGCCGGACGCGCCTGTCGAGGCCGAGTTGCAGTGGACGCTGGCAGGTATCTGCGAGGGGATCTCCGGCGGTGTCTTTCCTGCCTACCCGCGCCCGCGCAGTCACCCGTCGCACTGCGACTACTGCGACGCCGATCGTCACCGGGCGGCCGAGCTCACCGTCCAGATCCTGCGCAAGGCCGGGAGCCCCGAGTTGCTGGGCTGGCTGCGCGTCGGGGCCAGGGAGTTGCTGCCGGTCGAGGAGGCTCGGCGTCTGTCCGGCGGGCCGCCCGCCGGGGCACCACCCGCCGATGATCGGGCTCCTGATGCAGAGGATCACCTGTGAACCGCCCGGTGGCACCGGGCGACGACACCGGGGACGCCCGCGCCCGCCGGGCCGCGGCCGAGGATCTGGACCGCGACCTCTTCCTGGAGGCCGGCGCGGGCACGGGCAAGACGACGGCCCTCGTGGCGCGGATCATGGCGCTGGTGCGCAGCGGTGTGGCGCTGTCGAGCGTCGCCGCCATCACCTTCACCGAGAAGGCCGCCGCCGAGTTGCGCGAGCGTCTCCGGCGGGAACTCGTCGAGGCGAGCCGTCAGGCCGGCTCCGGTGAGGAGGCGGAGATCCTTCGCGGCGCCCTGAACGAGCTTGACGCTGCCGCGGTGTGCACGTTGCACTCGTTCGCGCAGCGGATCCTGCGCGAGCACGCCACCGAGGCCGGTCTGCCGCCCCGGCTGGAGATGCTCGACGAGATCGGCGCCGACATGGAGTTCGCCGAGGACTGGGAACGGTTCGTCGAGGCGGTGCTGGCCGAACCGCAGATGCAGCGGGCGCTGGTGCTGGGCGACGCCCTGGGAATGCGGGTGGCGAACCTGCGGAGCGTGGCCCGGCGCATGGTCGACAACTGGGATCTCGCCGTCGAACGCATCCCCGCGGTCGGGCAGGTGCCCGAGGTGCCACCGCTGGAATACGCCGATCTGATCACCCCGATGCGCGAGCTCGCCGCCGACAGCCGCTGGTGCCTCATCCCGCTCGACGGCGCCGACGAGCCGGACGCCCTCTGCGAGGCACTCGTGCGACTCGGCCGTTTGGCTGACCGTCTCGAGGCGGCGGACGAGTTGGAGGCCCTCGTGCTGCTCGAGGAGGTTGCCGGGGGGCCGAAGCCGAGGAGCCGGAAGGACAACTGGCACTCCTCCTTCGACAAGGAGGGCATGCGCGAGCGCCTGAAGGAATTGCGCGCCGAGGCCGAGGTGCGCCTCGATGCCACGGGGCGGGCCTGTTCGGCTCGGTTGCTGGCCCGGCTGGCTGGGTTCGTGCTGGCCGAGGCCGAGCGGCGCCGCAGCCAGGGACGGCTGGTGTTCCACGACCTGCTCGTACAGGCTCGGAACCTGCTGCGGCATCCCGACAGCGGCGCCGCCGTGCGACGGTCGCTGCGCCGGCGCTACAGGCGGCTGCTCATCGACGAGTTCCAGGACACCGACCCCATCCAGGTCGAACTGGCTCTGCTGATCGCCTGCGACGATCCCGCCGAGAGCGGGGAGCCACCCGGTTGGCAGGACCTCGCGGGAGGCAATGGAGCGCTCTTCTTCGTCGGCGACCCGAAGCAGTCGCTCTACCGGTTCCGGCGGGCCGACATCGGGTTGTACCTGCAGGTGGCGGACTGGGCCGGTCCGGCCGCCCACGAGACGCTCAGCCGCAACTGGCGCTCGTCACCGGCGATCGTGGATTGGGTCAACGCCACCTTCGGCCAACTCGTGCGGCCCGCCGACGGCTCCCAACCCGGCTACGTGCCTCTGCGTGCCGCCCGCCGGCCCATCGGCGGTGAGGCGGGTGCCCCGGTGCTGCTGCTGGGAACCGACCACCTCGGCGAGGGCGGGTCACGCGGGATTCCCGCCGAGGAGCTCCGCAGCATCGAGTTCGCCGAAGTCGCCGCCTTGATCCGGCGCGCCGTCGCTGAGAGTTGGCCCGTGCGCGACGGCGAGGGGACGCAGCCCCTGCGGCTGAGGGACGTCTGCGTCCTCATCCCGGCGCGCACCGTGCTCGGCCCGCTGATCGGGGCGCTCGAGGCGGCCGGGCTGCCGTACCGGGTGGAGTCCTCCAGCCTCGTCTACGCCACCCGGGCCGAGGGCGACCTGCTGGCCACCCTTCAGGCCATCGACGACCCGTCGGACCACCTGGCGGTGGTGACGGCGCTCCGCTCGACCGCCTTCGGTTTCGGGGACGACGATCTGTACAGCTACCGGCAGTTGTGCGGCGGATCCCACCGGCCCTGGGACTACCTGAGCCCACAACCCGACCACCCCGTCGCCGAGGCGCTGGCCTGGATGCGCGAGCTTCACACCGAGCGGCTCTGGCGCAGCCCGGGGGAGATCGTGGATCGGGTCGTGCGCGAGCGCCGGCTGATGGAGTTGGCCTTCGCCGAGGATCGCCACCGGGACACCTGGCGCCGGCTGCGGCGCGCCGCTGATCAGGCCCGGGCCTTCTCGGACTCCACCGGCGGCACGCTGCGGGCCTACCTCGGCTGGGTCGACATGCAGCGCGGCGAGGGCGCCCGGGTCGTGGAGGCGCTGGTCCCGGAGACCGACGACGACGCCGTGCGGATCATGACCGTTCACGCGGCCAAGGGCCTGGAGTTCCCGTTCGTGGTCGTGGCGGGGTTCTCCGGCACGACCCCGCCGGCGCGGGGCAACCGATCCTCGGAGTTGGCCTTGCCCCGCAGCGGGGGAGCGTTCTGCAAGCTGGGAGGGCGCGTCCGGTCGTTCGGCAGCGACGGGGTGGCGACCTCCGAACAGCTGCACGAGTTCCACGAGGACATCCGCAAGCTGTACGTGGCCTGCACCCGGGCCGAGGACTACCTGGCGGTCTCGCTGTACCGCACCGGTCGCAAGCCCGACTCCTGGGCGAAGCTCGCCGTCGCCGAGGCTCTGCCAAAGATGACCCTCGCCGAACTGCTGGCCCACGCCGTCGCCGAGATCGTGGATCCGCAATCTCCCGAGACTGCCGTGGCTCCGCATCCGCTCACGGTGGCGCTCGATGCGACCGGCGGCGCCGGCGAGTCCGAGGATGAGCCGGCCTCGTCCCCGCCGGGCTTCTCCTGGGCCCTGGAACTGGCCGGCTGGACGGCGGGGCGCCCCTTGGAGACGCTGCAGCCGGGCGAGTCGCCGTACGGCACAGCGGCGATCGATGGGTCCGCGGGCCCCCGCCGTGAGGATCCTGCCGCAGGGCGATCCGGTCAGGATTGGCAGCCAGGGACGACCACGGATGCTCCCGCTGCGGCCGTCCCGCCGCGAGCCGAGTGGGAACGCGAGCACGCGGCCTTGTGGGAGCGCGCGGCGCGTCGCCCTGTTGTGGCTGCGAGCGCCATCGGCGCGGCGGCCGGAGATGGCACCACAGCCCCCGGTGAGGCTCAGGCCGTTGCGGCCGAGGGCACCGGCGTCGCCGGCCTCGGCCGTCCGGCGGCGCGAGGGGCGCCCGATCCCGGCCTCGACAAGCATGAACCCGAGGAGGATGCGCCGGTCTGGCGCAGGGGCCGGTACGGCACGGCGCTGGGCCGGGCGGTCCACGCCGTGCTGCAGACGGCCGACTTCGACGGGCAAGGCGAGGAACTGGCGCCGCAGGCCCGCCGTTACGCCGCCGCCGAGGGCATCGATCACCTGGCCGACGACGTGGCCGCCCGGGCGCGGAGTGCCCTGGGCGCCCCGGTGATCCGCGAGGCGGCCCGCTGCCGCCACTGGCGGGAGCTGTACGCAGCCGCTGAGGTGGAGGGCCGTCTCCTGGAGGGTTTCGTCGACCTGCTGTACGAAGCGGCTGACGGCTCCTTCGTCGTGGTCGACTACAAGACCCACGACTCCGACGAGCGCCCCGATCTGTGCCAGAAGCCCGGCTACCGCCTGCAGATCGCGGCCTACGCCCTGATGATCAGCGAGGCAACCGGCCGAGCGGTCTCACGCTGCGTCTTCGTCTTCCTCGGCCCCAACAGCGTCCACGAGGTACAGGTGGACGACCTCCCCGAGGCCATCGAAGACGTCCGCCGAACTCTCTCCAACGACGGCGACGGCGAGCCCCGTGAGCCGGTTCGGTAGTAAGGGATGCGCTTGTGTGCTATCCTTAGCACATGCGTCTACACATAGCTCTTGATGACGAGTTGGTTGCCGAAGTCGACCGACGTGTGGGTCCGCGGCGGCGGAGTGCCTTCATTGCCGATCTGATTCGGCGCGAGATCGAGAACGACAGGCGCTGGGAGGACATCACGTCGGCGCTCGGTTCGTTGGCCGACACGGGGCACGACTGGGACGATGACCCTGCTGCCTGGGTGCGCTCGCAGCGGCGGGGTGACGCCCGTCGATCCGGCTGACATAGCCAGGACATGGCGCGGCTGGTACTTGACTCGACTGTTCTTATCGACGCCCTGCGTGGCCGGCCTGCCTCGGCGCGCCTAGCGGGACTCCGCCGGGTCGGGATCGAGCCGTGGGTGTGTGTCGTTTCCGTCGAAGAGATCTGGCGGGGCCTGCGCCCCGGGGAAGAGCCGGCGGCACGCCGGCTGTTCCGGGGCCTGCGGCTTGCACCTCTGGGGGTGGCAGAGGGAATCAGGGCAGCCGAATGGCGACGGGAATTCGCCCGGCAAGGCGTCACGCTGCACCAGGCGGACTGCCTGATCGCATCGGCTGCTGTGGGGATCAACGCAAGTCTGGCCACCGCCAATACAGCGGACTTCCCGATGGAGGAACTGTCGGTCGAGGACTGGCCTGCGGCCCAGTGATTCGCGAGCCGCCGCGCGTTCAGCTGGCCGCGAGGGCGGCCTTCATCCTCCGCCGCTGCTCGATGAGGATGTACTCGGTGTAGCCGTTGGGCTGGCTGAGCCCCTCCATCACCAGCGCCACGGCGGCCTGGTAGGGGATGCTGGCGGCCAGGTCGGCGCACATCGGGTGGTAGTCCGGGTCGCCGGCGTTCTGGGAGTCCACGACCGCGGCCATGCGTTCCATGGTGGCGTGCACCTGCTCGGCGCTCAGCAGGCCGTGATGCAGCCAGTTGGCGATGTGCTGGGAGGAGATCCGCAGCGTGGCCCGGTCCTCCATGAGCGCCACGTCGTTGATGTCGGGCACCTTCGAGCAGCCCACTCCCTGGCCGACCCAGCGGCTGACGTAGCCCAGGATGCCCTGCGCGTTGTTCTCCAACTCGCTCGCCAGCTCGGCGGGCGTCAGCTCCCGCCCCGGCGGGAGGGTGGCGAACTCCAGCATGTCCAGCGCCCGGGCCGGAGTGCGCCCGGCCAGCTCCCGCTGGCGGGCCGCCACGTCGATCTCCAGGTAATGCAGGGCGTGCAGGGTGGCTGCCACGGGTGACGGGACCCACGCCGTGGAGGCTCCCGAGAGGGGATGGCCGGTCTTCTCGGCCAGCATGGCCGCCATGTCGTCGGGCCGGGTCCACATGCCCTTGCCGATCTGGCCGCGGCCGACGAGACCGGCGGCCAGGCCCACGTCGACGTTGACGTCCTCGTAGGTGGTCAACCACGTGGCCGACTTGATCTCCGCCTTGGGGATCATCGGCCCCGCCTCCATGGCGGTGTGGATGTCATCGCCCGTGCGGTCCAGGAACCCCGTGTTGATGAACATCACCCGCTCGGAGGCGGCGGCGATGCACGCCGCCAGGTTCAGCGACGTGCGGCGCTCCTCGTCCATGATGCCCATCTTCAGGGTGTTGCGCGCCAGGCCCAGGATGTCCTCGACGCGGCTGAACAGCTCGCCGGCCAGGGCCACCTCGTCGGGGCCGTGCATCTTCGGCTTGACGATGTAGATGGAGCCGGAGGCGCTGTTGCGGTGCGGGCCGGCGCCGGCCAGGTCGTGCATGGCGCACCAGGCGGTGATCGCGGCGTCCAGAAGGGTCTCGACGATCGGGGCGCCGTCGAGGCGCACGATGTCGGTCTCGATGTGCGGCCCGATGTTGCGCACCAGCATGACGCTGCGGCGCCGCAGCGTCACGGGGTTGCCGCGGGCGTCGAGGTAGGGGGTGTTGGCCCGCAGCTCGCGGGTGGTCTCCCGGCCGCCCTTGGTGAACGTGGCCGACAGGTCGCCCTTCATGAGACCCAGCCAGTTGCCGTACGCCAGGACCTTGTCGGCGGCGTCCACGGTCGCCACGGAGTCCTCGAGGTCCATGATCGTGGTGAGGGCCGCCTCGAGGTGGATGTCGGCAACCCCGGCGCGGTCGATCGAGCCGACGGGATGGTGGCGGTCGATGAGGATCTCGATGCCCAGCCCGTTGCGGCGCAGCAGCACCGAGTCGGGGTCGTGGGGGCTGCCGGTGTAGCCGGCCAACTCCGCACCGGTTGCCAGTGCGGTGCTGCTCCCGTCAACCAGTTCGACCGCCAGGGCGCCGCCGGCCACCCGGTACGCCACGGCGTCGGTGTGCGAGCCGGCTGCCAGCGGGACATGGCGATCCAGCAACTGGCGCGCATAGGCGATGACCCGATCGCCCCGGACGGGGTTGTACGGCCCGTCGCGGGTGGCTCCGCCGTCTTCGGGGATCACGTCGGTGCCGTAGAGGGCGTCGTACAGGCTGCCCCAGCGGGCGTTGGCGGCGTTCAGGGCATAGCGGGCGTTGTCCACCGGTACCACCAACTGGGGCCCGGCCACCTGGGCGACCTCGGGGTCGACATTGGCGGTCGTCACCCGCACCGCATCGGGCTCGGCCGCCAGGTAGCCGATCGACCGGAGGAAGGCCTCGTACTCGCCGGCGTCGTGAGGCTGGCCGCGCCGCTCGGTGTGCCACTGGTCGATCTGCGCCTGCAGATCGTCCCGGATCGCCAGCAGCGCCCGGGCACGCGGCTCCAGGTCGGCGAGTAGGGCCTCCAGGCCGGCCCAGAACCGGTCAGGCTCGACCCCGGTGCCGGGCGCCAGTTCGGTGCGGACGAATTCATCGAGAGCGGCCGCCACCTGCAGGCGGCCGATGGTGGCGTGTCGGTTTTCTGCCATGCCCTCACGTTAGGGGGCACTTCAGCCGGTTCAGCGGGTGGGCGCCACCGCCGAGATTCGCGACGGCTTGCCGCGCCCGGAGCGGTGAGCCGCCCGGGAGGCGCTCCACACTGGGAGCAGAGTTCTCTGTAGAGCAAATAATTAGAAAAGTTATTCTCAATAGCGCCGATTCACTGCCGCAATGTCACTAAATCGCCGAAACTTGCCTTCTATAGTGCGGGCCACAAAGTCGCTGTCTCGCGAAGCCATGATCGCAGAGACCGGAGAAGGAGGTGCCGGCCAGTGACTGTCCTGTCGCCAGAGACGATCGGCGAGACCGCCCCGGAGGCGGACATCCCCCAGCAGGTTCCGGGAGTCGCCGGCGCCGGTGACCCCGACGGCGCGCGGCGGCGGTTCGACGCCGAGGTGGATGCCACCCGCCGCTGGATGGCGTCGCCCCGCTTCGCCGGCCTGCGGCGCCTGTACTCGGCGCGCCAGGTGGTCCAGCAGCGGGGTTCGATCGGCCAGGACCACACCGTCGCCCGCGTGGCGGCCGAGCGGTTCGGCGCCCTGCTGCGGCGGCTGTTCGACGAGCGCCGCAGCATCACCACCTTCGGGCCGTACTCACCGGGGCAGGCCGTGGCCATGAAGCGGGCCGGCATCGACGGCATCTACCTGGGCGGTTGGGCCACGTCGGCCAAGGGTTCGCTGCATGAGGATCCCGGCCCCGACCTGGCCGGTTACCCGCTCAGCTCGGTGCCCGACGAGGCCGCCGGCATCGTGCGCGCCCTGCTGGCCGCCGACCGCAATCAGAGCTTCGCCAGGTCTCGAATGAGTGCCGACGAGCGGGCCGAGACCCCCGAGGTGGACTACTCGCCGTTCATCATCGCCGACGCCGACACCGGCCACGGCGGCGACCCGCACGTGCGGAACCTCATCCGGCGTTTCGTGGAGGTGGGCGTGCCCGGCTACCACATCGAGGACCAGCGCCCGGGCCAGAAGAAGTGCGGCCACCAGGGCGGCAAGGTGCTGGTGGGCTGCGACGAGCAGATCAACCGTCTCAACGCGGCCCGCTTCCAGCTGGACGTGATGGGCGTGGCGGGCATCATCGTGGCGCGCACCGACGCCGAGGCCGCCACCCTGCTGGACAGCGCCGCCGACGAGCGCGACCAGCCCTTCGTGCTGGGCGTGACCCGGCGCAACCTGCCCCCCTACAAGGCGGCCTACCTGGCGGTGCTGCGGCGCCTCACCGACGCCGGTGTGGAGGGCGCCAACGGTCACCTGCTGTACGCCCTCCCGGAGGCGAAGTACACCCATGCCGACGCCTGGCTGGAGGCAAGCGGCGTGGCCGATGCCATCGCCGCGGCGCTGGCGGCCAACCCGACCGCACCCGGGCGGGTCGCCGAGGAGGTCACCGACTCCTTCGTGGAGGCCTGGCAGGCCGCCGCGGGCCTCTGCACCTACGCCGACGCGGTGGCCGAGCACATCGCCTCCCGTTCCGCCGAGGGCGTCGAGGTGGGCATCGGAGTCGGCGAGTGGCTGCACTTCGCCCGCAACAGCAGCCTGGAATGCGCCCGGGAGCGAGCCGCCGAACTCGGCATCGACGTCCACTGGGACGCCGAGGGGGCCCGCACCCCCGAGGGCTACTACCAGGTGCAGGGCGGCATCCCCTACGCGGTCGCCAAGTCGCTGGCGGTGGCGCCGTTCGCGGACGTGATCTGGATGGAGACCAAGACGGCCCACCTGGGTGACGCCCGGGAGTTCGCCGAGGCCATCCACGCCGTCTGGCCCGACAAGATGCTGGCGTACAACCTGTCGCCGTCGTTCAACTGGGACACCACCGGCATGAGCGACGCCGAGATGCGGGAATTCCCGAGGAAGCTCGGCGAGCTGGGCTACGTGTTCAACTTCATCACCTACGGCGGCCACCAGATCGACGGCATGGCCGGCGAGGAGTTCGCCGCCTCCCTGAACGAGGAGGGCATGCTGGCGCTCGCCAAGCTGCAGCGCCGGCTGCGGCTGGTTGACTCGCCCTACCGCACCCCCCAGACGCTGGTCGGCGGTCCCCGGGCCGACGCCGCGCTGATGGCCTGCTCGGGCCGCACCGCCACCACCCGGGCCATGGGCAAGGGCTCGACGCAGTTCCAGCACCTGGCGCAGACCGAGGTGCCCACCGGGACCCTGGAGGAGTGGCTGGAGCAGTGGGCCGGCCATCACGGGCTGCGGGTGCGGCCACGGGTGCGGCTGCGGCCCTGGAAGGCCGGCTCGGAGATCCTGGAGTTGACGGTCGCCAGCGGCGGCGGGCAGCCCCGCAACGGCGGGGGCCGACCGCTCGCCAACATCGTCTTCGCGGTGCTGCGCGACCGCCGGGACCGGCCGATCCTGTCGGTGCGCGACCAGAACACGCTGGAGCCGGCGATGCGGCGCAAGCGGCTCATGACCCTGGTGCACCTGTTCCTGATGCTGCGCTACGAGGTCACCTCGGTGCACTACCTCACGCCCACCGACGACAACCGCAACCAGACGGCCAGCATGCGCCGCCAGGGCCTGTTCGCCTCGGTGGCCGACGAGGTGGGCGAGATCATCGTGGCCGACGTGGACGCCGACGTGGTGGCCACGCTGACCGCCAAGCCCGAGGCGCTGGAGGAGTTCATCGCTCGACCCTGATCCCCCAACCAGCGCGGCGGCGGCCGTTAGAGTGCCTCGCGTGAACTGCGAGCACGAGACGGCCGCCGCCCGCCGGTTGCCTGGGGGCGAACGATGAGCGTCGTCGATCTCGACGAGGCGCCGAGCCCGATGCTGTTGCCGGATCCGCCGGCGCAGCGGGTCCGCTACACGCTCATCTCCGTGGACGACCACCTCGTGGAGCCGCCGTGGCTGTTCGAGGGTCGCCTGCCGCGCCGCTACCAGGATCTGGCGCCGCGGGTCGTCGAGCAGGGCGACGGCACGCAGGCGTGGGTCTTCGACGGCCAGGTCTACGAGCAACTGGGCCTCAACGCGCAGGTGGGGCGGGCCGACCGCGACGACGTCATCTTCGAGCCGGCGCGGTTCAGCGATATGCGCCGCGGCTCCTGGGACATCCACCAGCGCATCAAGGACATGGACCTGGGCGGCGTCTGGGCGTCGGCGTGCTTCCCGTCGGTGATCACCGGGTTCTGCGGATCGGTGTACTCCCGTTGCTCCGACCCCGAGCTGGGCCTGGCCGTGACCCGGGCCTTCAACGACTGGATCCACGAGGAGTGGTGGGGCTCCTACCCCGAGCGCATCATCCCCATGGGCATCACCTGGCTGCGCGACCCGCATCTGGCCGCCGCCGAGATCCGCCGCAACGCCGAGCGCGGCTTCACCGCGGTGACGCTGCCGGAGAACCCCGCCCATATGGGCCTGCCGTCCATCCACGACCGCTGGTGGGACCCGCTGCTGGCGGCGTGTGAGGAGACCGAGACGGTGATCTGCCTGCACACCGGCTCGTCGGGCCACTGGATGCCCCAGGACGAGGCCGGCCCGCACCTGGCCGTGCGGGCCACGCTGTTCCAGATGCACGCCTACGTGGCGGCAGCCGAGTGGGTCTGGTCGGGCATCGGGCTGCGCTTCCCCGAAATCCGCATCGCCCTGTCCGAGGGTGGCTGCGGCTGGGTGCCGACCATGTACGACCGCATGCGCCACCAGATCGAGGTCTCCGGCCACGGCCGCCAGGACTGGCCCGAAGGCGCCACCGGACCGCACGAGCTGCTGCTGCGCAACATCTGGTACTGCACGATCAGCGACCCGTCCAGCATCGACGCGGTGGTCGCCCTCAACCGCAGCCACGTGATGATGGAGGTGGACTACCCCCACGCCGACAGCACCTGGCCCGGCTGCCAGGACGCCCTGGAGGAGATGATCGGCCACCTGCCCGACGACGTCATCGCCGACGTCTGTCACCGCAACGCCGCCGCCCTGTTCCGCCACCCCCTCCCCGCCGAGCCGCTGCCCTAGCCGCCGCGCCCGGCCGCGGCTCGCTCAGAGGCGGGTGCGGATCACGTTGAGGGCGCTGCCGGCGCGGAACCAGCCGATCTGGTCGGCCGACATCGTGTGGGTGGTGTCGAAGGCGTCCGTCGAGCCGTCGGGGTGCACCACCTCGACCTGCACGGGCTCGCCGGGGGCCAGGTCCGCCAGGCCCCGGATGGCGATGCGGTCGTCCTCGCCGATGAGGTCGTAGTCGGCGGGGTCGGCGAACGTGAGCGCCAGCACGCCCTGCTTCTTGAGGTTGGTCTCGTGGATGCGGGCGAAGGAGCGCACGATCACGGCCACGCAGCCCCGGAAGCGGGGCTCCATGGCGGCGTGCTCCCGGGAGGAGCCCTCGCCGTAGTTGGCGTCGCCCACGGCGACCCACGACCAGCCGGCGGCGTGGTAACGCTCGGCGATCTCGGGGTAGGGGCGGACCTGACCGTCGGTCTGGTCCTTGCCCTCGCCGACGGCGCCGCCGAAGGCGTTGACCGCACCGGCGAAGAGGTTGCCGCTGATGTTCTCGAGGTGGCCTCGGTAGCGCAGCCACGGCCCGGCCGCGGAGATGTGGTCGGTGGTGCACTTGCCGGCCGCCTTCACCAGCACCGGCAGTTTCTCGTAGTCCCGCCCGTCCCAGGCGGCGAACGGCTGCAACTCCTGCAGGCGCCTGCTGGTGGGCGAGATGCGCACCTCGATGGCGGCCCGCTCCGCCTCCGGCGGTGGGGCCAGGAAGCCCGCCTCACCGGGGTCGAAGCCGTCGGGCGGCAACTCGGTGCCGATCGGCTCGAGCAGGCGCACCTCCTCGCCGGCGTCGTTGGTGAGGGTGTCGGTGAGCGGGTCGAAGTCCACCCGGCCGGCCAGTGCCAGGGCCACCACAACCTCCGGCGAAGTGACGAACGCCAGCGTGGAGGCCAGGCCGTCGTTGCGCTTGGGGAAGTTGCGGTTGTAGCTGTTCACGATCACGTTGACGTCGCCCTCGGCCACGTCGCTGCGCGACCACTGGCCGATGCAGGGCCCGCAGGCGTTGGCCAGCACGGTGGCGCCCGCCTCCTCGAAGACGCCCAGCAGCCCGTCGCGGGCGATGGTGGCGCGGATCTGCTCGGAGCCCGGTGTGACCAGCAGCGGCGCTCGCACCTTCAACCCGCGGGCCACCGCGCCGGACACGATGCTGGCGGCGCGGGTGATGTCCTCGTAGGAGGAGTTGGTGCACGAGCCCACTAGTGCCGCGGATATCTCCATGGGCCAGCCCTCGGCGGCAGCCTCGGCGCCCAGCTCCGACACTGGGCGTGCCCGGTCGGGGGAGTGCGGGCCGTTGATGTGTGGCGCCAAGGTCGACAGGTCGATCTCGATGACCGAGTCGTAGCAACCCTCGGGGTTGGCGAGCACGCCGTCGTCGGGCCGCAGGTGCTCGGCGACGGCGTCGGCCGCCGCGGCGACCTGCTCGCGCCCGGTGGCCTTCAGGTAGCGGGACATCGACTCGTCGTAGGCGAACAGCGAGGTGGTGGCGCCGATCTCTGCGCCCATGTTGCAGATGGTGGCCTTGCCGGTTGCGGAGATGGTCTCGGCGCCGGGGCCGAAGTACTCCACGATGGCACCGGTGCCGCCGGCCACCGTCAACAGATCGGCCACCTTCAGGATGACGTCCTTGGGGGACGACCAGCCCGACAGGTGGCCCGTGAGGCGCACGCCGATGAACTTGGGCCAGCGCACGTTCCACGGGAAGCCGGTCATGACGTCCACGGCGTCGGCGCCGCCCACGCCCACCGCCACCATGCCCAGCCCGCCGGCGTTGGGCGTGTGGCTGTCGGTGCCGATCATCATCCCGCCGGGGAAGGCGTAGTTCTCCAGCACGACCTGGTGGATGATGCCCGAACCCGGCTTCCAGAACCCGGCTCCGTAGCGGGCGCTCACCGACTCCAGGAAGTCGTAGACCTCGTCGTGGTTCTCCAGTGCGGCGAGCAGGTCGCGCCGGGCGTCCACCTTGGCCTGGATGAGGTGGTCGCAGTGCACGGTGGTCGGCACGGCGACCTCGGCCAGCCCCGCGGTCATGAACTGCAGCCACGCCATCTGGGCCGTGGCGTCCTGCATCGCCACCCGGTCGGGCCGGAAGTCCACGTAGCTGCGTCCCCGCTCCGGTAGGGGGCCCGACGGGTCGTCGAGGTGGCCGATGAGGATCTTCTCCGCGGCGGTCAGCGGGCGGCCGGTGGCGGCCCGGGCGCCCGAGACCGACGCGGCTAGGCGACCGTGGGCGGCCTCGATCAACTCGATGGGGGTGCTGGCATGGACGGCCATGGTCTACCTCTCGGGGCGGGGGCTCGCCTCGTTTCTACCGCCCGCGCGGCCCGGCCCCACCGGCCGGCGCCCTCAGCGGGGCCAGCGGCGGGCTCGCGGCTTGCTGCGGTGCGACAGCGCCCAGGCGCGACGCCACGAGGCGGCGTCGGGGCCGGTCAGCGTGGGGGTGGTGCCGGCGTGCACCCGGTGGCGAGCCTGCCACCAGTCGGTGGTCACCTCGTCGGCCAGGGCCGCCACGGCGGCCTCGATGCGGGCTCCGAGGGTGCGGATCCGCTCGCTGGGGTCGGGGCGCACCGGATCGCCGAACACCACCAGCGTGCGACCCGGAGTGGGCACCAGTCGCCCCTTCGGCAGGATCCTGCGGGTGCCGGCCAGGTACACGGGCACCACCGGCACGTCGCAGCGGTGCGCCAGGTAGGCGGCGCCCCCCCGGAACGGCTGGCCCCAGCCGTCGGTGCTGCGCCCTCCCTCGGGATACAGCAGCAGGCTCCAGCCGCGGCGCACCAGACCGGCGACCTCCTGCGCGGAGTCGCGGCCCACCCGCGCCCGCTCCACCGGCACGGCCCCCATGAACAGCGCCGAGGCGACCCCCTTGGGGCGGGTCGGGAAGAAGTAGTCCGCCGCCGCCGCCACGATCAAACTGTGGCGCCACGGCTCGGGGATCGACGTCATCAGCAGCGGGGTGTCGAGGTGGCTGTGGTGGTTGGCGGCGAAGATGACCGGCTCGCCGTCCAGGGCCTCGAGGCGGTCGAGCCCCAGCCGGTTGGGCTGAGCGGCCGCCGCCACCACCGGCCGCCACAGCAACTCGATGATCGAGGCGCGCACCATGCGGGCCGGCCAGCGGCGCGCCCAGTCGGTGTCGAAGTCGGCGCCGAGGGTGGCCGCAACGTGCTCGGGTGGCGCCGCCAGCGGCACGGTCGGGGGGCGCCACGGGAAGTCCAGGCTCTGTAGCAACCGGGGCAGCGGGTTGGGTTTCATGAGACGTCTGCCATCACGAAGGGGGGCAGGTGCAGGTGCGTCACGGAAGGCCGGCTGCCCACGGTGTCGCTGGCGATCTCGAAGGCGTCGCTGAGGCTGGAGGCCGGGGCGAAACCCATGCGCCGCACCGCCGCCCGGTCGCCGCCCACCACGATGACCCGCCCCAGGTAGCTCAGGGCGTGGGCGCCCCAGTACCACATGTAGAAGGGATGCACGCCGTGGTAGGCGTAGGAGGTGCGGTACAGGTGCCGGTACCACTCGTCGGTGGCGTACTGCAGCTCGTAGCGGGCCTCGATCTCGACGGGGTCGGTGGTGTCGGCCAGCACCTGCTCGAAGAAGTCGATGTAGCTGGGGTGGTGCACGGGGTGGAACTCCCACGGCGTGGGGTGGGTCATGATGACCACCCCGCCGGGGCGCACCAGCGGCCGGCCCCGGTAGAGGTTGAAGAAGTACCCCAGGCCCAGGCACATCACCAGGATGGGGTTCATGATGGAGTTGACGTTGTAGGGGCAGATGTACGGCAGGCCCATGGTCAGCACGTCGGTCTGGCCCTCGACGGCCACGAGTTGCTGGCGGTACACGTTCTCGGTGGTGATCTTGTGGACGGCCTCCACCTCGCCGGCCTGCACCGAGGTGATGGCGTACGGTGCCCGCCAGGACTGGAAGGCGCGCCGCCGGGCGGCCGGCGACATGACCTGCAGCCCGCCCTGCATGGCCAGGAACGTCGCCCGGTCGCGCGCGGTCCACTCCCACTCGCGCTTTTGCAGCATGGACAGTGAACCGCTGGTGCCGAAGCTGTTGTTGTTGATCGTGGTCTCGATCTGGAAGATCCGGGGACCGGAGTCGCGCAGCACAGCGCCCTGGCGCCAGTTGGAGTGGTGGAGTTCGGAGCGGCGCTGGTCCATGAACGACCGGGACTTCAACATCGTGGCGACGTTGTGGTGGTGGCGCAGTCCTTGGTAGCCCGACAGCCCCGTGGCGGTGCTCTTCCAGCCGCCGTCCATGGCCACGAGGTTGATGTTGACGTAGACGACGAGGTCGCTCTCGGCGGCGCGCCGGCTGATCTGCACCTCCTCGCCGTGGTCGGTCACGCCCAGGACCACCATGCCGTCGGGGTCCTCGGCGTCGTGGTTGTAGAGGCGGCGCGACGGGGCGAAGGCGTCGTAGACGCGGTCGCCGACGGCGTGACGCAACTCGGCCTCGGTCATGCGCCGGTGCAGTGCCAGGGCGGCGATGATGTGCACGTCGTCGACACCCGCGGCGGCGGCCATGTCCAGGACGGTCTCGATCACCTGCTGGCGCACGTCGGGGCGCTGCATGGGCGGCAGCGGCAGCGAGATGTCGTCGAAGGCGATGGTGAGCTTCATGCCGGGCCGCAGCAGCGCCGGCAGCGGCTCGCTGTCGATGGGGTGCTCGAGGGCATGCCGGATGGCGCCGGCGGGATCGGGCAGGCCCTCCAGCGGGCTGGGCGGGTAGATCACCCGTGAGCGTCCTGCCGGCAGCCGCTCGAGGCGGAACCCCTCGCCGTGGTGGAACAGGATCGGCGGCGTCGATCGCTCCACCTCCAGCACGAAGCCCGGCCGGGGGGTGGGGGAGGCGGTGCGGGGGCTCATGGGACGCTCACCGTCGCACGACGGGCTCGGCCAGGGGCAGCAGCTTGCGCGGTCCCCCGGGGGCTTGGCGGAAGTTCTCGATGAGCCAGCCGCGGCGCCGGGCCAGGGTCGCCAGCTTGGTCTCGGGGTTCACCGCCACCGGGAAGCCCACGGCCTCCAGCATCGGAAGGTCGCTGGTGGAGTCGGCGTACGCCACCGACTCGGCGAGTGAGATCCCCTCCCGGGCGGCGTAGTTCAGCAGCGCCTCGGCGCGGCTCTCCCCGGTGGGCGGCACGGTGGCGAGTTGGCCGGTGTAGGCGGATCCGCTGCGGGTGCGGGTCAGGGAGGCGCAAACGATGTCATCGAACAGCGGGGCGAACGGGGCGATCACGAAGTCCAGCGCCCCGGTGATCAGCACGGTGCGGTGGCCGAGTGCCCGGTGGTGGCGCACCCTGCGGATCGCGGCGGGGAACGACTGCCGCAGCAGCAGGTCGCTGAACATCTCGAAGCTGTCGTCGGCCACCTGGTCCACGGGCGCCCCGGCGAAGCGGCGGTAGAAGTAGCGCAGGAAGTCGCTGCGGTCGTGGCGGTCGAGGTCCAGCAGCTTCGGCGCCTCGGCGAGCGTGCGGGCCACCAGGCGGGCTCGCTCGGCGGTCGGCATCCGTTTGGTCGCCAGCCAGCCCCAGGAGGCGACCACGTTCGAGGCCACCAGGGTGTTCTCCAGATCGAAGGCGGCCATGTGGCGCTGCGGGGACAGCACCTGCTGGCGTCGCCGGGTGTCGCGGTCGACGCCGATCCGCACCGCCGGCGCCGTCTTGAGGCGTCCCTGGACGATCACCGACGGCAGGTGGGTCTCGGTGAGGTAGCGGCGCCAGTCGATCCGGCGCGGATCGAAGTTGAAGTTCTCCCGGTCGTCGGCGCTCAGCGCGTCGTGCAGAGCCAGCAGCTCGCGGATCCCGAAGGTGGCCTGGCACTCCACGTAGCTGCTGTAGAGGTCCACGTAGCTGAGCGCCCGCTCCACCTGGGCGCGCTTCTCGGCGAAGTCGGCGGCGACACCCGCCTTCTCACCGCGGATCGGCAGCGCGCTCAGCACCTTCTCGCCGGTCTCCAGGGCGCGCTTGGCCCGCTCCAGGCTGTTCTGAACGCGCTTGCGGCTGGGATAGGACCAGCGCGGCGGACTGATGGGCTGGTTGCGCTCGTCGTAGATCGGGTTCTCGCAGAACCAGGCGTGGGACCAGTCGTGCAGATCCTCGAAGCGGAACGGGTTGACCTCGCTGGAGGCCACCTGCACCACCTTCGGCTGCCCGTCCGGCGAGGGGCCGTCGGCGGCCACTGCACACACCGCCGCGGCCACCTGGTCCACGGGGATCACGTCGAGGGTTCCCTCGGGGGTGCCGGGGAAGTCCTGCAGCAGGCCGCGGGCGTAGGAGATGATGATCGGCTCGGCCATGCGGAAGCCGCGGATCCAGCCGGGGAAGGGCTCGGACAGGGCCGACTCGATGATCGACGGCCGCACGATCGTGAGCGGGATGGCGCCGCGGGTCTCCACGATGGCCGCCTCGGCGAGGGCCTTGGTGAGGCCGTAGGCGTCGGGGAACCCCAGCGAGGCTGCCCGCGCCCGGCCCACGTCGACCAGCCGGGTGCGCACCCAGCGCTGGCGGATCTGCTCGCGCTTGGCGCTGAGCGCGGCGGTTCCGGCGGCGCCGAGTTCGCTGTCGGCCTCCTTGGAGAACTCCTCGAGCCGCTCCGGGGTGCGGCTCTCGTCCTCGATGGCGTCGCGGTTGCGCCGCGCCGAGGCCGCCTCGGCGCGCCAGTCCACCGCCACGGCGAAGTGGCTCTCGGCCAGCAGTTCCTCGGGGGCGAATCCCCGCCGGTTGCCCGCCACGTACGCCGTCGAGACCGAGACGAGGTGTGGTGTGGCGCCGATGTCGGCGAGCAGCTCCACGAGGCGGATCGGCCCCAGCAGGTTTGTCTCCACAGCCAGGTCGAAGGGGTTGTCGAAGGCCACCGCGGCGGCGGCGTGGACGACGGTGTCGCAGCCGGCCAGCAGTTCCCGGGCGTGCTCGTCGCATCCCAGGCCGTCGAGGCTCACATCCGCGGCGACGGCCTCGATGCGCTGGTCGCACTCGGCGGCGAAGCCGTCGCGGCCCAGAGCGGCCCGGAGCCGGTCGAAGGCGTCGTTGCGCAGCACCTCCCGGCGGATCCGCTCGGTGGCGCCGCGGCGGCCGGGCCGCACCAGCAGGACCAACTCGCACTCGGGCACCGAACGCAGCAGTTTCTCCACCAGGGCGGTGCCCAGGAACCCGGTGGCACCGGTGAGGGCGATGCGCTTGCCGGCCAGGGCCTCGTGGATCACCCTCCTTTTCTACCATGTGGTAGAGGCATCTACCACGCGGTAAGGAGATGGGGGCGATCGGTCCGGCGGTCCTGCTCTACCAGATGGTAGAGAACTGGGGGCGCAACTAGGCTTGCCGCTGGTGGATACCCGGGACCGAATTCTCGAGGCGGCGCTCGTGTCCTTCGGCGGGCGCGGTTACGACGCTGTGTCGCTGGACTCCATCGCCCGCGACAGCGGAATACGCAAGCAGACCGTCCTGTACCACTTCGGGTCCAAGGACGCCCTCATGGAGGCGGTGATCGACCGCACGGTGACTGGTCTGACTGCGGCGTTGCTGGAGTCGGTGGAGGCGGCGCCCGCGGTCACCGTTGCCGACGGAGAGCCGCCCGATGCCTGGGCGGGGGTGGAGGCGGTGGTGCGGGCGGTGTTCCGCTTCGCCGTGCGCCGCCCCGAGATGCTGGGACTGCTGCGCGAGGTCACCCGCCTGGGGCCGCCGTGGATCGACCGGGTGCGCACCGGCTTCGAGCCGCTGGTGGATCGCGCCCGCGCCTTTCTCGAGGCCGGCATGGAATCGGGGACGATCCGCCGCTGCGACGCCCGGCTGCTGCTCGTCTCCACCTATTCCACGGTGATGGGAGTGGCGACCGAGGTGGAGGTGTTGCGAACCGTCGGCGTGGAGCCCACCCTCCGCGACACCGTCATCCGCCGCCGCGAACTCCTCCGCTTCCTCCGCTCGGCTCTGGTCGGCTGAACCCCGGAACCACCGGCCGGAGGTTGAGACGTCGCCGGGCCTGCGACCTGGGGATGGGTGTCCCTAGCGTCCGCTGTCGATCGTGAGATACTCGCCGAGTTCCGACATCGCAGCGCGGATCTGGGGCCCGTCGTCGCCGACCCAGACGCAGAGCGGCCCACCGAGCCTCTCGGCTGCGGCCACGGCTTCGGCACCCAGATTCGACAGCCGGTAGGCGGCGCACAGTTCGGCCATGCGGAACGCCAGGTCTTGCATCGGTAGCAGTTCGATCCTGTCGGGGAGCGCGATGAGCTGCCGGCCGAGCGCCCGGCGCACGTCGGGTCGCAACGAACCGGTCAGGGCGCCGCCCCGTGCGAACGAGACGCTCTTGGAGAGGCGCAGGAAGTACAGGTTGGTCGTCGCGGGCTCGTGGTCAGCCAGCACGTCTGCGAGCCCGCGACCGACGTTGCCGGTGAGCAGGTCCCGGAGAAGATGGTCGTCGAGGACTGCTCGGCTCACGTGGTGGCGAGGTCGGGATCGTCGGCCAGCGCCCGGACGAAGGCGGCGTGCTCGTCACGGCTCAGCAGGTCGTTGAGCAATTGGCGTCCCTCACCCTTGGGCACGGTCAAGACGCCGAAGCCGAGGTCCAGCACATCCACGGGCCCGCCCGCTTCCAGGCCCCAGCGGCGTCGGGCCGCGGCCGGCAGCGACATCTGCCCCGACGACGACACCTTGAACTCCTGTGTGGTACTCGTGGTGTCAGCCTACTTGGTAAGGGATGGCTAGCCACCAAGTACTCCGTTCAAAGCCCGGGCAGTTGACGGATCGACGACCGAGTGCGAGTTGGCGGTTACGAGGTCCGCCGTGCCACCGCTGGGTCTCAAGCAAGCTGACTGCTTGAGACCCGGGGCTCACCTGGCCCGCGGGGTCGGTATTCGTGGGGTGACGGGAACTACTCTGCGGTCTCACTCGTCGTATGGGACATGATGAGCGCGGGTTGCTTCGGACAGCGATCGGGGCGTTCGGCCCTGACCCTCAACTCCAGGGGTCAGTCAACAGTGCCGCTCGCCGCTCAGGACCGACGGGAACGGTCAGGGGGTTTGTGATATTGGGTGCGGCTCGGTCGAGGTGGTTTGCGGTGTCCGCCGGCTTGGTGTTGGTGGCAACGGCGTGCAGCGGCACAGGCTCAACCAGTGCCACAATCCCCGAGGCTCAGACGCCGGCAGTCGCGGTTTCCGGCGCGGCGTCCGAGTCGGAGTCTCCGCCGCCTCCGGTGGCTCAGACCACCACGCGACCGAATGAACCACCGACTCCACGAGGTTCAGGTCCGCAGGTCACAGCTGCTGACGGCTACACGGCTGTCACCGTCGGACTTGGCCAATCGTGCGCCTTGCGTGCGGAGGGGACCATTGTCTGCTGGGGTTCCAACGACTTCGGCCGGTTGGATGCGCCGGCTGGTGTCTTCGCCGCTATCAGCTCCGGACGTAACCACTTGTGCGGCTTGCGCGTCGAGGGGATGATCGTCTGCTGGGGGGGCACCAACGTCTGGGGTCAGTTGGATGCGCCGGCGGGCGCCTTCGCCGCTATCAGCGCCGGGGATGACCATTCGTGCGGACTCCGCACCGATGGCACGGTCGTCTGCTGGGGAGACAACCACTACGGACAGGCGGATGCGCCGGCGGGCGCCTTCGCCTCTGTAAGCGCCAGCATTGACTATTCGTGCGGCTTGCGCGTCGAGGGGATGATCGTCTGCTGGGGCGACAACTACTTCGGCCAGGCGGATGCGCCGGCGGGCGTCTTCGCTGCTGTCAGCACCGGGTATGCACATTCGTGCGGCTTGCGTGTCGAGGGGACGATCGTCTGCTGGGGCGCCAAAGAAGGCTCGAAAATCGCGAGCGGTCCGTTCTGGGGCTTCAACCACTTCGGTCAGTTGGACGCCCCGGCGGGTACCTTTGTGGCTGTCAGCGCCGGCTCTGTCCATTCGTGCGCCTTGCGCGCCGAGGGGACCGTCGTGTGCTGGGGCGACAACCGCGACGGTGAGTCGGATGCGCCGGCGGGCGTCTACGCCGCCGTCAGCGCGGGCTCTGGCGTTTCGTGCGGCTTGCGCGTCGAGGGGACGATCGTCTGCTGGGGCGGCGACGACTTCGATCGGGTAGACGCGCCGGCGGGCGCCTTCGCCGCTGTCAGTGTCGGGGGGCTGCATTCGTGCGGCCTGCGCACCGACGACACGATCGCCTGCTGGGGGAGCAACTATCACGGTGAGTCGGATGCGCCGGCGGGCGCCTTTGCCGCCGTCAGCGCCGGCTCAGGGCATTCGTGCGGCTTGCGCACCGATGAAACGATCATCTGCTGGGGCCGCGACGACTCCGGCCACCACGGCAGCTACTTCGGACAGGCGGACGCGCCACCGGGCACATTCGCGGCTGTCAGCGCCGGGCTCGATCATTCGTGCGGCCTCCGAACCGATGACACGGTCATCTGCTGGGGCGACAACTTCGAGGGTCAGTCGGACGCGCCGGGGGGCGCCTTCGCCGCTGTCAGCGCCGGCAGTTGGCACTCTTGCGGCATACGCGCCGATGACACGATCATCTGCTGGGGGAATAACTCCCGCGGTGGGTTGGATGCGCCGGCGGGCGCCTTTGCCGCTGTAAGCGCCGACGATGGCTATTCGTGTGGCTTGCGCCTCGATGGCACCCTCGTCTGCTGGGGAAGCAGGCACTTCGATTGGGCGGCCCCGCCGGAGGGCGCCTTCGCCACTGTCAGCGCCGGCTTCTACCGTTCGTGCGGCGTACGCGCCGATGGCACGATCGTCTGCTGGGGACTCGTCCCCTACGGTGGGTTGGACCCGCCGGCGGGCGCCTTCGTCGCTGTCGACGTCGGCTCTAGCCATTCGTGCGGTCTACGCACCAACGGAACAATCCAGTGCTGGAGCTGGATCACGAAACTGCGCGAAGGCATTAGTTGGGTGCCCTAGAGGACCGGGCGGGCCGCCGCCGGCAAACACAGTGCGACGGCGCGGCTCTGGAAGTCATCGGTGTCCAGTATCAGGAACCTGAAACAACTCCGGGGTCCAGTGGTTGAGTGGGCGGTCTCGGCGACCGGCTCTCACTGCGTCCTGTTGGCGGGTGGTTGCCAGAGGGTGCTGGTGGGGAGTGCCCAGACGCGATCGTCGATCCGGTAGGGGAGTTGCCCGCTGTACAGCACGGCGCCGTAGTGGAAGGCCGCGCCGAGGCGGTCGCGCAGCCACAGGAGGTGCCGGGCGTCGTCCCGGCCGACGCTTGTGGCCGACTTGACCTCGAGGCCGACGACACGGCCGCGGCGTTCGAGCAGGAAGTCGATCTCGCGCCCGTCACGGTTGCGGTAGTGGAACAGGCCGGTCGCCGCGGAGGCGGTCTCGACATGGGCCAGCAGTTCGGTGGCGACGAAGGTCTCGAAGAGCTGGCCGGCCAGCACGCCGTCGCGGGTCAGGGTCTCGGCGTCGGCGTTCAGCAGTTGGGTGGCGAGACCGGGGTCGGTGAGGTGGATCCGCGGCGAGCGCGTGAGCCGACGGATCCGGTTGTTGTGCCATGCAGGGACAAGCACAACGATCGAGAGGTCCTCCAGCAGCCTCACGTGGCCGTCGGCGGTCGCGCGGGACACGTCGGCGTCTCGTGCTACCGCTTCCTTGTTGAGTTCCCGGCCGGTACGGGCCGCGCACGAGCGCAGCACACTCCGCAGCAGTCGTGCCCGCGGGTGGGAGCCGGTGATCTGCGGGGCGTCGCGTTCGGTGAGTTGCTCGGCGTAGGCATCGAACCAGCGGGACAGGTTCCGACCCGAGTGCCGCAGTGCCGCGGGGAAGCGGCCCGCCGCAATCCGGTCGATGTAGCCGGAGCGGCTCACCTGCGAGGCTGCGAAGGTGGGAGCGTCGCCGGCGAACCAGGTGTCGATGGGGTTGTAGGCATTGTCATGCGCCAGTTCGGACTGGGTGAGACCGTACATGCGCACCCGGATCAGCCGACCCGTGCCGGGCCAGGTCTGACCGCCGAGAGCCGCGCGGGCCGATCCGGTCACGATGTAGCGACCCGGCGTTCGCGCTTCGTCGGCGTCGACGGCGCGCTTCACCGCCGTCAGGATCTCCGGCGCCTCCTGCCACTCGTCGATGACGACAGTCCCCGAGGTGGCGGCGAGCACCCCGTCGGGGTCGTCCTGCGCCGCTTGCCTGGGTCCTGGCGCCGACAGGTCGATCACCGTGTCACCGAGCCGACCTGCGGTGGTTGACTTCCCGGCGCCACGCGGTCCGACCAGGAAGACCGCCGGGAAGTTGGGAAGCAGTTCCCCGGCAAGCAGCCTCTCGACGATTCTCGGATACAGGTCGGCCATGCTCGGGAGCTTACATCAACAATGCGAAATTAGGCGATTTGACGAGAGTTTATTTTACGAATTGTCGAGGAAATTTTCGGCGAATTGACGAATCGGTGCGGCGCGATCTGCCGAACGAGGCGTCGTCCGGGCGCGGCGGCGGTGAATTCGGTTCAGCGTGTCGTGCGGGTGTGGGTGGCGCGGCGGTGGTGGCGGTTGAGGGCCAGGTGGACCAGTTCGGCGATGAGCGCCGGGCCGTCGAGGCCGGAGACGGCCCAGAGGCGGGGGTACATGGAGATGGGGGTGAACCCCGGCATCGTGTTGATCTCGCTGACGACGAGACGTCGCTCGGGCGACGCGGCGTCGTCGAAGAGGAAGTCCACTCTGGCGAGGCCCTCCACGTGCAGCGCCTGCGCGGCTGCGGCGGCGAGTCGCTGCACCTCTGCGACGATGTCGTCGGGGAGATCCGCCGGGGCGTGCAGCTCGGTGGCGTCGTTCAGGTACTTGTCGGCGTAATCGTAGAACTCGCCGCCGGGCACGATCTCGCCGGGCAGGGAGGCCCGCAACTCCTCGTTGCCCAGAACCGACACCTCGATCTCCCGCCCGGGCACGAACTCCTCGACGATCAGCCGATCGTCGTAGCCGGCGGCCAGCGCCAGTGCGTCGGCGACCTGCGCCGCACCGGCGGCCTTGGAGATGCCGATCGAGGAGCCCAGGTTGGCCGGCTTCACGAAGACCGGGCTGCCCAGCTCACCGAGCAGTGCGGCCGGGGTCTCGGCGGTCACATCGCGGCTGCGGATCTCGGCGTGGCGGGCCACCGGCAGTCCCGCTGCCGCCAGCAGGCGCTTGGAGACCGGCTTGTCCATGCACACCGCGCTGGACAGCACGCCAGGTCCCACGTAGGGCACGCCGGCCATCTCGCACAGGCCCTGCACGGTGCCGTCCTCGCCGAAGGGTCCGTGCAGGACGGGGAAGACCACGAGCGGCCCATCGGCCTGCTGCTCCAGCGCCCGGTCCACCGACACTGTCGGGAGGTCGTCGCCGGGGGCGGGCAGGGCGTCGCCGGCCGCGCCGTGCTCCAAGGCCGCCGCCGGTGGCCGCACCCAGCGGCCGTCGCGGGTGATGCCGACGAGATCCACGTCGAGCCCCGCGGCGCGGGCGCAGGTGGCTACGTAGCGGCCCGAGGTCCGCGAGACCTCGTGTTCGGCCGATCGGCCGCCGTACAGTACGACCAGCCGGATGCGCTCGGTCACGTGCGCCACGCTACCGGTGGTGCCCGGCCGCCCGAGGCACCTGGTCCGGTCCCGCCCAGCGAGGTGTGAAGCCCTGCCCGCCAGATCAACAGCCCTTCCGCCCAGACCAGCCGCCCGGCCGGCCTGGGCGACAGTCCCGCCCAGCGCGCTGTCAGGTTCGCCCGCCGGGGCCGCGGTTTCGCCGGCGACGGTAGCCCCGGTGCCCGGGGGGATTGCCGGGAGTGTCGGGCTGTGAGATTCACCCTCTCGGAGGTGGCCGGCATCGTCGGCGGCGAGTTGCTCGGCGCCGACACGGACATCGACGGGGTCTCGGTGGATTCCCGGACACTGCGAGCGGGGGAGCTGTTCGTGCCGCTCGTGGCCGAGCGTGACGGCCACGACTTCCTCAGCGGCGCAGTGGCGGCCGGCGCCGCCGCCTGCCTGGCGCAACGGGACCGCCTGGACGAACTGGCGGGGCTCGCGGTGCCGATCGTCGCGGTCGCCGACACCGAGGCGGCGCTGCGGCGACTCGGCGCCGCGGCGCGGGATCGCTTCGCCGGGCCGGTGGTGGGCATCACCGGCTCGGTCGGCAAGACCTCCACGAAGGACCTGCTGGCTGCGGCGCTCGGCGTCGCCGGGCCGGTGCGTGCCAGCCCTGCATCGTTCAACAACAGCATCGGGGTCCCGCTCACGCTGTTGGGCGCCGCGGGAAACGAGCGGGCGTTGGTCGCCGAGATCGGCACCAACGCGCCCGGTGAGATCGCCGACCTGGCGGCGCTCGCCCGGCCCGACGTGGCGCTGGTCACCGCCGTGAGCGCCGCCCACACCGAGGCGTTCGGCACCCTCGAGGCCGTCGCTCGCGAGAAGTCCGACCTCGTGGCCGCCCTTCCGGCCAACGGCACGGCCGTCCTGAACGCCGATGACCACCGGGTCGCGGCCATGTCGGCCCGGACCGGGGCGCAGGTCGTCGGCTACGGGTTCGCTGCCGGCGACGTGCGGGCCGCCGACCCCACCCTCGACGGTGCGCTCCGGCCCTCGTTCGTGATGGTGACGCCGTGGGGCAGGGCGCCGGTGCGGCTGCGCGCCGCCGGCCTGCACAACGCGCACAACGCCCTGGGAGCGGCGGCGGCAGCCCTGGTCCTGGGGGTGAGCATCGAGGCCGTGGCGGCCGGTCTGGGCCGGGCCGAGCTGTCCCCGTGGCGGATGGCGATCGGCACGAGCGCCACCGGCGCGCTGATCATCAACGACGCCTACAACGCCAACCCGGCTTCTGTGGCCGCGGCGCTGCACTCGCTGGCGGCGACCCCGGCGCGGCGGCGCGTGGCCGTCCTGGGGGTGATGGCCGAACTGGGCGACCGCCACGCAGCGGAGCACGCCGCCGTGGCCCACCTGGCCGCCGCGCTGGGAATCGATCTGCTGGCCGTGGCCGAGAACGGCTACGGCGCTGCAACCGTTGCCGACGCCGACGCCGCGCGCGCGGCCCTCGGACCGCTGAGCCGGGGCGACGCCGTCCTCGTCAAAGCCAGCCGCGTGGCCGGCCTGGAACGCCTGGCGCTGGCGCTCATGGAGGAGTCCGAGGGCGCCCCGCCCACCTGATCCGTAGAATCGTGTGATGGCCGCGACGGCGTTCGAGAGCATCCCCGTGATCGACGTGGCGCCCCTCGCCACCGGCGGTCCGCCGCCCCGCGCGCTCGCTGAGGAACTGACGGCGGCCTGTCACCAGGTTGGCTTCGTCCTCGTCGTCAACCACGGTGTCGACGACGATCTGCACAGCGCCGTCTTCGAGATGATGCGCCGCTTCTTCAGCCTCCCCGAGCAGAGCAAGCGGCTGATCGACAAGCAGGCGTCGCGCCATTTCCGGGGCTGGGAGCCGGTCGGGACCGAGTACACCAACAACCGCCCCGACATCCGCGAGCAGATCGACTGCTGGTCCGAATGGCCGGCCCGCAGCCGCGACGTGCAGCCCGATTACCTGCGGCTGCTGGGGCCCAACCAGTGGCTGTCCCCGGATGTGCTCGCCGACCACGAGGCCCTCAGCAACCGCTGGTCCGCAGCCCTCGGAGGGGTCGCCGCGCGGCTCTTGGAGGCTCTCTGGAGAGGCCTGGGACTGCCGCCGGACCACCTCCGCCGGTTCATCGGCGACGAGCCCATGTCGCTGACGAAGTTCATCCACTACCCCGCCACACCGCCCGGCGCCGCCGGGGTCAACGCCCATCACGACACGGGGTTCCTCACGATCCTGTCGACGGGCGGGACGCCGGGGCTGCAGGTGCAGAACCCGGCGGGGCAGTGGATCGACGTGCCGCGCGTGCCGGGCTCGCTGGTGGTCAACCTGGGCGAGAGCCTGCAGGCCATGACCGGCAACTATCTCGTGGCCACGCCCCACCGGGTGATCTCCACGGCGGAGCGCTATGCCAGCGGCCACTTCTACGGCCCGTCGCTGGAGGCGTCCCTGGACCCGCTCCCCCTGGACGCCCGCTTCGCCGAGGCGGTGGCCGCCAGTGCCCACCATGCCAACGCCGGTTTCATGGCCCGCCGGGAAGAGCTGCAGGCCGGCGTCGGGGACATGGCCAGCGACTACCGGCCGGCCACCTACGGCGAGCAACTCTGGAACTACTTCTCCCGCAGCTATCCCGAGATCGTCGATCACCACTACGGGGTGGCCCGTGCGGGTGCACGGCCGTAGAATCCTGCATCTCCCGGACCGTTAGCTCAGACTGGTAGAGCGCTCGCTTCACACGCGAGAGGTCACTGGTTCAAGTCCAGTACGGTCCACCAAGATTGGCCACTGACCTGCGGAAACAGTAGGCATACCCTGGCGGTCACTCCGGCTTTCCGAAGTTCAGCCGATCCAGGAGGACGCTGGTGCTCGACGAGAGGGGAGTCTTTGGCGGCGGTGCCCACGGCCCGGCCTGCTCTGAGGCACTGCGTGAGGGTGATCTCGAGAAACTCCGACGGCTCCAAGCCGAGATGGACGCGCAGCCGTGTTGATGTGGACGTTCGCACGGGTCGCGTTGTGCGCCCTTGTGGGAGTTGGCGTCCTTGTCGGTTGTTCCCGAGCCGCGACCTACTCCGATGGCATCGAGGACGCGACGCTCGCGCTCGCTCAGGCGTGCCACGCCCCGTCCCCGTCCCCGCCAGCTGTCGAGCCTGGGGAGACGGCCTGGGAGTACCGTGCTCGTGTTTCCTACGAGCAGCAGAACAGGTTCTGGGAGTGCGAGGAGGAGATCTCGAGGCAGTGGCGCAAGGTAGACCGGCTTCGCAGCGAGGACTTGGGGCCGCACTGGTGATTCAATTGCAACCAGCGTCCGCTACACGGTCTTCACGGATTGAAGGCCGCGGCCAATTGGATTGAGTCCACGAACAGCGCCTCGACGCGTGTGCCGCGGGGTTCCGATGTGCGAGCACTCCTTCAGTCGCTGCGGGATCACTCCAACGACAGTGTCATGATTCGCGCCTGGAGCTGTGCCGACGAGATTCTCGGGACGATCACATTCGACCTGGCTGGTTTCGCAGGTGGCCGGTGAACCGGCGTGTGACCCTTGCGTCGGTTAGGGCGTCGGCGTGAGGGGGGGCTATTGCGCGTAACCGCGTGCCGCAGTGATGAGTCGAAGCGGGACATCGCCCACCACGCCCGCAGCGCGTTCAAGGCTTGCGCCGATGCTGTGTGCCTGGTTGAGGACGCGTTGGACATCGGTTGCCAGTTCGTCGGGCAGTGCGCCAGTCTCCTGTGCCGCGAGAAGTGCCTGTACCGCGTCGTTGAAGTCGCGCAAGGGTTGAATCGTGCATTCCTGCAGGAGTTGGCCCGCCGCGTGGATCTTGGTTGCGTGGTCTCGGTTCATGGTGTGTCCCCGTCAGATTGACTGGTTCCGAGGTTAGGGTGCCCCAGATGGTCACCGGTGCGTCGCCGGGGCTGGCACCGGTCGCCCACGCACCCCAGAACCAACCGGGTGGCGCGATCCAACTGCCGGGGATGCCTCCAAGTCAGGGCGCGCAGGAACGTCCCCACGGTCGACGGTGCGGGCATCTCGAACCCCAACACCCGCCACGTTGCCCTGGCGCGCAGACGGTGGATGTTGATGAGCACAGCGCCGTCCGGTTGGTGTTGCGACCACCACGTACTCAATGCCAGACCGGCACGCCACGAGCGTTGCCGGGAATACCGTTGGTCGAGTTTCCGTGACGGAGCGGATCGCCCGACGCCCGAGTCCACGGTGAGACGGCGGCCGCCCAGATAGCGGCTCAGGACGCCGCCGCGGCGGCAGCCCGCGCCGCCGCACCCGCGACGGCCACAACTACGACACCGCCAACGACCGTGGATCTATGCGAACTCGTCGGCGTCATCGGTGGCAGGAGGGACGTCTCGGAGTGCGAGGGCTACCGCGCCATCGCTCTATGGATATGCGAGACAGCGGAGCAGGAAGGTGTCTCCACGGTCACAGTTGCCGACCGGTGGATTACCGAGTTTGCGTCGGTGTCGGTGATCGCGGCCGACGAGGCGGACACGATCCGATTGGCAGTCGACCACTGGTGCTGACCGGGTGTGTGAGTGTCAGCAACCAAGTCCGACGGTGACCGGCCGCGCTGTCAGCCTCCCGGGGTTGCCGGGGCGACGGCGAGGTTCTCTGCCTCGGCACCGGCATGGAGGCGGCGATCCCACGCCGCCAGGACGAGGGAGGAGGCGTCGATTTCCAGCGCACTGGCGAGGTGCACCGCGTCGGCGCCGCGGAGTCGATGGCGCTTGGCCAACCGCCCTGCCACCCGCTGGACGCGCTCGCTGAGTTCCACGGGCCTGATAGCCGCCCAGAACTCCTCCCAATCCTGCTCGCACGTCGCCAGGCTCTCCTCGTCGAGGTCACCGTTGCGCCCCGCCGCGGCCAAGGTCGCGCACACCTCCGGATAGGCCAGACGGCTCGAAACCGCGGCGTCGCAGCCATCCCAGAGAGCCGCCGCTATGTCACTACCGGGCTCAGTGACGAGCAGCTTCACCAGCGCGCTGGCGTCGAAGTAGACGATGGCCACCCGTCAGCGCCGCTGCTCACTCACCAGGTCCGACACCGGCCGGCGAGACCGGGGCAGCGGGCGACCCGTCGCCTTGGGGCGGTCCTGCCGGGTCGGCCTGGCGACGATCCCCTGCTGCTGTAGCGATTCGATGGTCGTGGCGCCGTCGATCCCCAGGATCCTCGCCACGGGCACTCCCCGGTCCGTGACGACGACCTCGTCGCCGTTGCGCGCCCGATCGAGCCAGTGGCTCAACCTCGCCCGAAGCTCGGTAACCGCAACGTCCACATCCATGAGTGTACAATTAGAAACGATCAATCTGTACACATCCGGATGGTGCGGTGGCGCAATACGCCGCCGCAACGAGTTGCGGCCACGAGAGTCCGGCGCAACTGATTCCGGCTCCCGCTACCACGGCGGTCGCCGCCGACCTGATCGAAGGGCTCGGCCCCTGGTGGCAGAGCCGGATCCGGCCACCCCGGCCTACGATCGGCGCCGCTTCGCCGGCTGGCTCGACGACGACGGGGACTGCGTGAACACGCGCCACGAGATCCTGCAGGCCGAGGCGGTCCACTACGTCATGAACGCCGAGGGATGCGCCGTCGCGACCGGGGAGTGGTTCGATCACTACACCGACCTCACGTACACCGACCCGCGTGACCTCGACGTGGATCACGTGGTCGCGCTGGCCGACGCCTGGGTGTCGGGCGCTTGGGCCTGGGCTGATGAACTGCTGGACCGCTTCAGCAACGACCTCGGCAACCTGAACGCCATCGCCGCCGGTGAGAACCGGTCGAAGTCGGTCAGGGGGCCTGCCGACTACGCCCCCACTGCACCGGCGGCCCGCTGCGAATACCTCGTGCAGTACGCCACCGTCAAGATCCGATGGGAACTCTCGATCACCCCGGAGGACTTCGCTGCGGTCGCATCCGGCCTGACCGGCTGCGACGTGAACATCGTGCCGGACGGCGGGCCAGCCGTCCCGAGTGCTCCCACAAGGGTTACCGAGGCCTCGCCGACTGCGACCCCCTGAGGGGGACCCGTCGAAGTGTCGACGACCGGCGTCCTTCTCGGTTGTACCCGAGTCCCGACCTACTCCGATGGCATCGAGAGCGCGACGCTCGCGCTCACTCAGGCGTGTCAAGCCCCGTCAACTTCGTCGGCTCTGTGTGCACGTTCTTCTGAGATTCCGGCCGGCCGTGGCGACGTTAGCGATGATGTTTCGTGTAGACTCGAAGTATGACATTGCATGATTTCGCCAGAAAGGCGTTCGATGAACTCAACGCTGCGCTGTGCTCGGAAGGCGACGCGGCGCGTGTCCGCTACTTCTGGATGGAGCCGGACTACAGCTTCGTGGACGAGTGGATGATCTACGCCATATGGGAACTGCCCCCGCATGGCGGCGACTGCTGGCCGCTGGAGATGCTCGACAAGTATCGACGGCGTACTCACGAGGTGGTCGGCGACGCAGCGTTCACGCACGCCTTCTTCCGCACCTCCGAGCAACTCGCCGATCCGGCGCATCAGCGGGGTGTGGAACTGCAGCCCGCGTAGCTCGAGGCGATCACCGTGCTGAGCCCCGAGGGTCTACTCGATGCGGCGCGCCACTTGGTGCCGGCGGGGCCGGGCCGGCCGCGGGTTCCGCGGCTGCGCCGAGCGATCTCGACGGCCTACTACGCGGCCTTCGCGGCGCTGACACAGGAGGTCGCCCACCACTACCCGGCCAACGCAGCTCGGCATGCCGTCCGCCGGCTGGTAGGCCATGGAGCGGCGCGCAACGTGTGCGCCGCTCTTCGCGCCCGTGGGTCGGTGCCGTGGCTACGGGGTGACCCGACCTGCGATCCCCATCTACTGCGGTTCGCCGAGGACTTCGAGTCGCTCTTCTCCAATCGCGTACAGGCCGACTACGACCACGACTACGCCTGTACGAAGGAGGACGTTACGGAAGCCCTCTCGCTGGCGGGCCGAGCGATCGACGCTCTGGAATCGGCACGCCAGCATTGCCCCGAGCAACTCGACATCGCCTGCATCGCGGCCATCGCCGACGACCGCCGGCGCAGACATCTGTCGCGGCCGAGGACCGGGTAGCACATCCCTGCTCCGGCGCGACCGAGCACCCGGGGAATCAATGGTCTCGCGGCCGGTCGAGGAGGGCCAAGACCGCCCTGTCGGGGCTGGTGTGGGTCTCGAACAGCGGCCCGCACGGTGCCTGCGCCATGTAAATCGAGAGTGCCAGCAAATCCTCAGTTTCGCCGTCGGCACGGTAGTAGCCGGCGAGGCGGACGAAGTCGTTCATGCTCCCCAGAAGGCTGCGGCTTGCGGTCTTCGAGTACGAGCCGTCGGCCATGCGCCGGATCTCCTGCACAACGACTTCGTGTGGTACGCCAATAACCGCGAGCACGTGAGCCAGATGGTCGGGGAATCGCCCCATCAGCGTTGCGGCCGGTGCCAAGGGCATGAACACCGGCAGCAGTGTCCGCTCGTTCATCAGCAGCGCGACCTGCTGCGGCTTCCAGAACATCGCCGTTGCGTACCAGTTCCCAAGTTGCGGGGCCGGCTCGGCAACCGGTGGCTGAACCGATTGCCTCACTCGGTCCAGCAGTTTCCTCGTCGCATGAATCGTGTACATGAACTGCGTTGCCTCCCGGGAGACGTCGCCGGTCGTCGACGATCAGAAGTCGAGATTGAACCTGCGGGGGGACTTGACCGGAACTGAAGTCACATGACTCGGGCAGCGTCCCAATGTTGGGACACTGCCCTTGGTCGCCGCGGGTCCGGCAACGGTTGCATGACGCACGAAGTTCTCCCCGCGGGCGTCGGGGTGCCGCGCCTCCCAGTCGTTCTCAGGATCACCGCGTCCTGGCCAGGAAGTCCTCCACCGCTTCGCAGAACGCGGTGGGGCTCTCGAGCGGGGGGCAGTGCCCGCAGTTCTCCAGCACGGTGAACTCGGCGTCACCCAGGCCGGCGGCGAGTTCGGCGCCCATCTCCGGAGGGGTGGTGGTGTCGGCCCCTCCGGCGATTACGAGCGTCGGGTTCCCGATGGCGCCGAGTTGCGGGCGCAGGTCCATGTCGCGCAGCGCCCGGCAGGAGGCCGCGAACGACTGCGGATCGATCTCCAGAAGCACGGCACGGCGCTCCTCGACGGCGGCGGGATGCGCCTCCAGGTACTCCTCGGTGAAGATCCGCCGCACCGCGACCTCCACCACAGCAGCCATTCCCGAGTCGCTCACCAGGTCGCTCATGGTCGTGAAGGCGGCGCGGCGCTCGGGAGAGAAGGCGGCGCCGCCGTTGGCCACGACCAGCGGGCCGAACAGGTCGCCGTGGGCGGCGGCGAGCGCCACGCAGACGAAGCTCCCGAAGCCGTTCCCCAGCACGGCCACCTCGTCGCCGGTCACGCCTGTCTCCTGCAGTGACCGGCGGAGCGCCTCGGCGATGTCGAACAGCGTGGGTGAAGGATTGGCCAGTGGCGGCGATTCGCCGAAGCCCGGCAGCCAGACGCGGTGCAACTCGTAGCGGGACGAGAGTCGCGGCGCCACCTGATCGAAGGCCCGGGCATCGGTGAGCAACGAGTGGACCAGCACGAGCGGCGCACCCGAACCCTCGCGGTCGATCCGGAGGGGGGACATGCCGAGAACTCCTGTTGCGCCTGACCGTGCCGCCGGGCTCAGCCGACGGGCATCAGCACCTTCAGCGAGTCGGCGCTCCCGACGCGCTCGAAGGCGCGGGCAACCTCCGACAGGCCGATCCGGTCGCTCACGATCGGCTCGAGGTCCAGCACCCCGGCGGCCGCCAGCTCGATGGCGCGGGCGTAGTCGTCGGCGATCGCGGCCCGGGGGTTCCGGACGGTCAACTCCTTGAAGTAGAGCTGGTAGTAGGGCAGGCCGGTGCCGCCGGCGCCGGTCACCGTCCCGAACACCAGGATCTCGCCGCCGATGCGTGCCGACTCGATGGCGAGGGTGACCGTGCCCTCGGTCCCGACGGCCTCGACGGCCAGATCCACACCCTGGCCGTCGGTGACCTCCGCGATCACCGCGGCGGCCTCGTCGGGCGCGGCCGTTGCCACTGCGCCGAACGCCGTCGCCAACTCTCGCTTGAACGCCGACCGGGTCACGCCGATCACAGCCGCGCCCGCCGCCCGCAGCAGTTGGGTGAAGATCAGCCCGCTCACGCCCAGCCCGATGACGACGGCGGTATCCCCGGGAAAGATCGGAGCGGCTCGCTGTGCGTGCACGCACGTGCCGGCCACCTGAACCATCGCCGCGGCCTGGGTCCCGAGGTGCTCCGGCACCGGGAGCAGCCGGTTCGCCGGAGCGGTCACCAGTTCGGCCCACACCCCGTCGGCGTCGCGCCCCAGCAGCCCGCCGCGCAGGCACAGGTTCGTCCGGCCCTGCCGGCAGAGCGCGCACGAGCCGCAGGAGATGGCCGGATCGATCATGACCCGCTGGCCGGCGGGCACCCCCGACGCGCCGCTGTCGACCACCTCGCCGACCATCTCGTGGCCCATGACGCGCGGGTAGCTGACCGGGATGCCGCCCAAGAGGATCTTGACGTCGGTGCCGCAGATGCCCACGGTCTCGACGCGCACGAGCGCCTCGGCACCGGCTGGGGTGCCGGCGGGTTCGGCGACCTCGGTGTAGGCCAACCGGCCCGGAGCGGTCACCTGTACGGCCTTCATTCCCTCCCCCGATTTGGCTCACAGCGCCTGGTTAGTGGACAGTAACAGTGTGCCCCGGAGCCGCCCCGTCCGCCAGCGCCATCGGTACGCGGCGACCGCCGCCGCCGCCCCGGCGGCCTGTTCCCCCGAGGTGGCCGCGCAGCTGTGAGCCTGCACGCCTGGGTCGTCGCCGGGGGTGATCCGCCCGAGCCCCGCCTGCTCGGAGAATTGGCCAACCCGCAACTCGTCGTGGCGGCCGACTCGGGAGCCGATGTCGCTGTTGGCCTCGGGCTGAGCGTCGACGTGGTCGTGGGCGACTTCGACTCGGTGACGCCGGCGGGGGCCGCCGCGGCCGGCGAGCAGCGCCGCTTCCCGACCGACAAGGACGCCACCGACCTGGCCCTGGCCCTGGCGGAGGCCCGCGACCGGGGTGCGGGGAGCATCAGTGTCGTGGGCGGCGGCGGCGGGCGACTCGATCACCTCCTGGCCAACGTGGCGGTGCTGGCGGGCGACGCACTGGCCCCGGTGCGCGTCGACGCCCTCATGGGGTCGGCCCGGCTCTGGGTCGTGCGCCGCCGCGAGACGATCTGCGGCACCGTCGGCGACCTCGTCACGCTGCTTGCCCACGGCGGGCCCGCGGCGGGGGTGCGCACCACGGGTCTGCGCTGGGCCCTGGCGGGCGAGACACTGGAGACGGGCTCCAGCCGGGGCGTCAGCAACGTGTTCGCGGCTCCCGAGGCCACCGTGTCGCTCGAGTCGGGGGTGATCCTGGCGATCCGGCCCTGAGGGATCGCCCGGGGGCGGGTCGTCCCGTCCGGGCTCCGCGGTCCCTAGCCGCACAGGTGGTCGCTGGCCTATCGTTGGGGTGACAACACCGGGAGGAACCATGACCCTGACCCCCGCCCAAATCGAGTCGTACGAGCGCGACGGCTACCTGATCGTGCGCGACGTGCTGACGCCCTCGGACATGGCCGAGATTCGGGGAGCCGCCGACTACTTCGCCCATCAGGCCCTGAGCCTGACAGAGGACTCCGACGTCATCGAGTTGGATGATTCGCCGCAGCTGGCCGACGGGCCGCCGCTCATCCGCCGCCTCAAGAGCCCCCACACCAACCACGAGGCGTTCGCCAAGGCGCTGGCCCATCCCGGGATCCTGGATGTCGTGGAGGATCTCATCGGCCCCGACATCCGCTGGTTCCATTCGAAGCTGAACGCCAAGCAGCCCGGCGGCGGGGGGATCGGTGAGTGGCACACGGACTGGGGCTACTACCCGTACACCAACGACTCGGTCCTGGAGGTCGGCATAGCCATCGACCCGTGCACCGAGGCCAGCGGCTGCATGCTGGTGGTGCCGGGCACGCACACGGGTCGCGCCTACGACCACAGCCAGAACGGTCGCTTCGTCGGCGGAGTCCGGCCCGGCGAGTTCGATCCTGCCGACGTCGTGCCGGTGGAGATCATGCCCGGTGACATCTCGCTGCACCACGTCCGGTTGCTGCACGCCTCGGCCCAGAACGATACGAACCACCAGCGGCGACTCCTGCTGCACGGTTACGCCGCGGCTGACGCCTGGCCGCTCATGGCCCGCGCCCAGCCGTCGGACTGGCCGGAGTGGGACGATCAGATCCTGCGCGGCAGTCCCACGGCCTACGCCCGCATGGAGGCGTGTCCCGTGGCGATCCCGCTGCCCGACCCGCCCGCCTTCGGGCTGTTCAAGCTGCAGGCCCAGATGGAGGAGTCGCACTTCGCGGAGGCGGGCTCGTAGCGGCAGCGCCCGCCAGTGAGTCTCCCGGTGGGCCCGACCGGTCCGCCGGGCCCCGGGTGCAGATGATGCAATCTCTCGGTCCCGCCTCCGGCCATGCCAAGGGCCCCTTCGCGGTGGACTGGGAGGAGCGCTACGACATGCCGCGGCTGCGGCGGGAGCGGGTGGCCGCCGCCCAGCGCGAGCTGACCTCGGCCGGCCTCGACGCCCTGATGGTCTGGAAGGACGAGAACGTCCGCTACCTCACCTCGCTGCGGGCGCAGCTCATCGCCGGCAAGACGATGGCGTTGAACGGCGCCCTGCTGCTGCCGGCCGAGGCTCCGGTGCTGTTGTGCTCGGGGGGCGAGATCGACAAGGCGCGGGCGGGCATGCCCTGGATCGCCGAGGCCCATGCCATCCCGATCATGGAGCAGGCCGAACTGGTGGACGGCTTCGTGGCGAGCATCCTGCGCCCGATCCTGCTGGAGCGGGGTCTCGGCAGCGGGCGGCTGGGGGTGGACGCCGGCAACGTCTCGTTCATCGACGCCATGCGCCGCCACCTGCCCGACCTCGAGCTCAGCGACGGCGACACGGTCATGCAGCAGGCCCGGCTCATCAAGACCGACACCGAGATCGCCATCATCGCCGAGGCGTGCGCCATCGGCGACGCTGTCACGCAGCGGGCGCTGGACGGGACCCGTGCCGGGCGGCGCGAGTTGGAGGTCGCCGGCGACGCCATGCAGACGCTGTTCCACCTCGGCGGCGAGATGGCCCACGTCATCACGCCGTTCGTGGCCTCCGGCGAGCACATGTCGCCGCCGCACCGCCTCGCCACCGACAAGCTGATGCGCAACAGCGACCTCTGCTTCATCGACATCGGCGCCATGTGGAACGGGTACTTCGCCGACATCGGCCGCACCACGATCATCGGGCGCCCCAGCCGCCGCCAGCAGGAGATCTATACCGCTGTCTACGAGGGGCTGATGGCGGGGATCGACCGGATGCGGCCCGGCTCCACCACCGCGGAGGCCGCCGACGCCATCGTGGAGACCATCGGCGGGCACGGGCTGGCCGAGCACCTGTTCAGCCTGTTCATCGGCCACGGCATCGGCGTGGGGGCCAACGAGCCGCCGTACATCGGCGAGAACATGCCGGGCGCCACCGACACCGAGTTCCGCCCCGGCATGGTGTTCGCCGTGGAGCCCCTGGTCTGGGTGCCGGGCGTGCCGGGCGGCGGCGGGGTGCGGATCGAGGACATGGTGCTCGTGACTGACGGCGAACCCGTCGTGCTGTCCCGGGTCGAGTACGAGGAAAGGCTGCTGCTATGAGCGATGGGAACGAGCCGGTCCGGCTGGGGGTCGTCGGCCTGGGATGGTGGGGCGGCGAACTCGCCGACGCCGCGGCCCGCAGCGGCGCAGCCGAGGTGGTGGCCTGCTATGCCCGCACGGAGTCCACGCGGATCGCCTTCGCCGAGGCTCGGGGCTGCCGGGCGGCGACGTCGTTCAACGAGCTCATCGCCGCCGACGACGTGGAGGGCGTCGTGCTGGCGACGCCGCACAGCACCCACGGCGACCAGATCTGCGAGGTGGCGGCCGCCGGCAAGGGTGCGCTCGTCGACAAGCCCTTCACGCTGAGCGTCGCCGACGGGCGGCGCGCCATGACCGCGGCGGCCGACGCCGGGACCGTGCTGATGGTGGGCCACCAGCGGCGCCGCCTTGCCGCGGTGCGTCGCATCCGCGCCATGGTCGACGAGGGGAGTCTCGGCACGCTGCTGCTGGCGACATCGGTCTTCGTGGTGGGCCGCGGCTTCCCGGCCTCCTGGCGGTCCTCGCGGCACGAAAGCCCGCTCGGCGGCATGACCGGGCTCGGTGTGCACATGATCGACACCTTCCACTACCTCGTCGGCCCGATCCGCCGGGTCAGCGCCTTCAGCAACGGGGTGCTACCCGGCGAGCCCCTCGACCACGCCACCGGGCTGCTGTTCGAGTTCAACTCCGGTGCCGTCGGCAACCTGGTGACCTCCCACTACAACCCGTTCACGGAGGAGTTCTGCATCTTCGGCTCGGCTGCCTCGGCGTCCAGCCAGAACGAGGGGACCCGCCTGTTCACCCAGCAGCGCAGCGAGATGGGGCGCAGCGAGGTGCCCCTTCCGGCCACCGATCCGCTGGCCGAGCAGGTCGCCGAGTTCGCCGGCGCCATCCGGGGCGAGGGTCCCGTCGAGACCGACGGCGAGGTGGGCCTGGCGGTGATCGCCGTGCTGGAGGCCGCCATGGCCTCGGTGGAGCGCGGCGAGGCGGTCACCGTCGCCGAGTTCGCCGGCGGCTAGCGGGTCGGCCGACGCCGTTGCGCCGCGCCCCGGCAGCGGCGACACCCCAGTCACTAGCATCTCCCGCGGTGGACGCTCACTACACGCGGGTCGTCGACGGTCGTGTCGTGCCGGTGGCGGGGGAGTGGGTGATCGACGGCCTGCACACCTCGGTGGCCTTCGCCGCCCGGCACCTGCTGACGGCCATGCGCGGGCGCTTCCGCCACGTTGCCGGCCGGATCGTCATCGCCGAGGATCCCGCGGAGTCGCGCACCGAGGTGCGAATCGAGGCGGCGAGCATCGACACGGCACATCCGAAGGCGGACGAGCATCTGCGCGGGCCGATGTTCCTCGATGTCGAGCGCTACCCGGCACTGACGTTCCGCGGCGAGGGGGCCCGTGCCACCGGTTCGGACTCCTGGACGGTGCCCGGCAACCTCACCGTCCGCGACGTCACTCTCCCGCTGGAGTTGGCCGTGCGGTTCCTGGGGGCGGTGCGGCACCCGTCCATGCCGGTGGCGAAGATGTCCTTCGAGGCCACCGGCCAGCTTCGGCGCGACGACTTCGGCGTTGCCGGCTACATGGACGTGCATGCCCCGGGGGTGCCCGACGTCCTGCTCGTGGGCCGCGAGGTCCGGATCCGCCTCGACGTGGAGGCCGATCTGTCTCTCGACGGCGGGGATTGAGCCGTGGCGCGACACGGCGTGACGTCCGGTCCGGCGATACCCGCGGGCGTCGAGCAGATCACCGCCGGCTGGTTGCAGAGCGCCCTTGCGGCGGGAGGCGTGGTCGATGTCCCGCCGGTCGAGAGCATCGACGTGTCCCAGGTCGGCGCCGGCGTCGGACACGTCGGCGAGTCGGTGCGCTGCCGGCTCAGCTATGCCGAGGAGCGCCCGGGAGCCCCGGCGACGGTGTTCGTGAAGCTGCACTCCTCGCACCGGAAGACCGACAAGCTCGCCCGGCGGGTGCGGCTCTACCAGCGGGAATGCGACTTCTACCGGCTCCTGGCGCACCGGGCCCCGATCCGGTCACCGATCCTCTACTACGGCGACTACGAGCGCCGGAGCAACCGGCTCGCCCTCGTGCTGGAGGACCTGGAGGGCATGGCACGGGTGGACGAGATCGACGGCGCCGACGCGGAGCAGGCCGGGCGGGTCATCCGGGCGATCGCAAAGTTCCACGCCTATTCGTGGAACGAGACCCACACCTCGCCGTACAGGGACATCTTCGACTCGCTGGATCCGAAGTGGCGACCGCCGGTGCAGCTCATCTACCTGGCGTCGCTGCGGCGGACCTTCGAGGTGTTCGGCGACCACTTCTCTCCTGACATGCGCCGCACAACCGAGACGCTCGGCTGGAAGGCGGCGGACTACATGGGCGACCTGGCGCGGGGCCCGCGGGCCTTCGGCCACGGCGACTACCGGCTGGACAACATGTTCTTCGGGCCCGGACCCGACGATCTGGCCGTGATCGACTGGCAGGTCTGCGGGGGCAACAACCCCCTCGGCGACGTGGCCTACTTCCTCGGCGGCAGCCTGCCGATCGAACTGCGGCGGAGCATCGAGCGGGACGTCGTGGCCGAATACCACGAGACCCTGCGCCAGGGGGGCGTCGAGGGGATCGGTTCGGAGGACTGCTGGCGGCTCTACCGCCAGAACATGTTCGTCCGGATGCTCGTCATCGTGATCAGCGCCGGGGGCCTCGACATCTCCAACGAGCGCAGCGTCCGGTTGCTCGGTCTCGGCCTGGATCGCACGCTGGCCGCCCTCGAGGACCTGGACTCCGAGGCGTTCCTCCCCACCCGCCGGCGGCTCTTCGGCCCGTCATGGGCGTTCTCCACGGCCTCCCGCTGCGCCTACCAGGCCACCAGGGCGCTGCGCAGATCCTGACCCCGCTCCACGTGAGCTTTCCTAGGCCCGCCGGGGCAAGCGAAGTCACGAACCCCTACGCACACGTGGCGCATCTCTGCAACCCGGACAAGGCGAGATTCACCGATGGCACGGACGACTGAACAGCGGGTAGAGGACGCGAGGGCGAAGCTCGATGCCGGAGGTGATGCGTGGCTGGCGACGTCAGGCCCCACCGGACCTCATCTGGTCCCGCTGAGCCTCGCGTGGGACTCGGCGTCCGGGGGCTTGATCTTCTGCGCCGAGCAGCGAAGCGTCACCACGCGAAACATCGCAGCCGAGCCGGCCGTTCGAATCGGGCTGGGGCCGACGAACGACGTCCTGATGATCGACGGCACGGCACGAATAACCGGACCGGTCCGAGACGACGAGACCTTGGCTGCAATCTTCCACGAGAGGACCAGATGGGACCCGCGCGGCGACAGCGGCGATTGGATCTTCATCCGGGTCACACCCTCCCGGATGCAGGCATGGCGCGGCGTCGATGAGATCGCGGACCGAACCGTCATGGTCGACGGCATCTGGAGGTGACCACACGAGCGACGCGCCCCGGACCTCGCGGGGCCAACTTGCTTGACTCCGGGGGGTGGCGCGAGAGAGGTGCGCCGGTATCGCTGTGATACCATATGGGTATGGCGATGACCTTGCGGCTGACCGATGAGGAGCGTCACGCCCTGCGCGAGCGCGCCGCTCTCGACGGCGTGTCGATGCAGGATGCGGCCCGCCGCGCCGTGCGCGAATTCGTGGCGCGCCGCGATCATCAGGACCGCGTCGGCGCTGCGGCCGAGTACGTGATGCACCGCCACGCCGAGGCGCTGCGGCGCCTGGGGGAGTGACCGGTCCAGTCGAGTTCCTCGACACCGACGACCTGATCGAACTCGCCCGCCGCCTGCTCGGCGATCCCCCGCCGGTCCGCGACGTCGGACTGCTCACCGCCGCGGCGGCGCGCCCGCAAGCCAGCGCGTTCGGCTCCGACGCCTATCCCGACATCTGGACCAAAGCGGCAGCGCTGTTGCAGTCCGTCGTCAACAACCACGCCCTCATCGACGGCAACAAGCGCCTGGGATGGCTCGCGACGGCGGTGTTCCTCGAACTCAACGGAGCCTCCGTGGCAACTGCGAACAACGACGACGTGTACGAACTCGTGATGCGCGTGGCAGCCGAGGAGTCTTCTGTCGAGGAGATCGCCGACCTGCTGCGCGAACTGTCTCAACCCTCGCGACCCCAATCGGAGAACTGACAACCCGCCGCGCCACGACCTTGCCAGGCCTCGCGCCGTCTGGGCGGTCTGAGCCCCGGCGCCCGCGCCGTAGCGCCGAGATGGGGCGGCAAGGCTCACTCCCCCCTAGAGGCCGGCGGCCTGTGTGGGAAGACTGTCCCGGGAGTTATCCGTCGAGGATGTTGGCTACTCGTGGGTCGAACGCTCTCTTGAACTTGTCCAGAAGGTCGAGCATCCATGTGCGGGTCTGGTGTTGTTCCTCTGGAGGATCGTTGATCGAGCCGTCCTTCCTGATGCTGGCACTGGAGAATGTCCATCTGTCGTGGCGGCGCCAGTGCCATTCCGGTGCAGGATCGATGTCGATTGCTCCCTCGATGTGGCTGCGGTCTTCCTGGAGGGTGTCGAATATGTGTTTGGTAAGCGCGTTGTCGGGAGTCTGGATGTGGCAGCTCACCCACGCGTCGTTCGTCCCCTCGAGAGTCGCCGCGTACCAGATGCCCTGATTGTGCGGGGACGGGAAATACCGGCCCGTGTGGCCGTACAGCTGCACGGGCGGCGTCGGGAGAATCCCGGAGCGGTCCACATCAGCGATCAGAGGCTCGAAGAACTTCCGGAATCTCCGGGCATCGGGAGATTCTGACTGCCCCTGCGCCAGAGTCTCTCCCTTGTCCCAACCCCCGAGGAGCGCGCCAGCGCGCAGCTAGCCAGCCGTAGCCGTTGACGATGGACGTCAAACGTCTACGATGTTCCTGGCATGATCGTCGGGTACAGGGACAAGAGGACCGAGATGTTCGCGGCTGGAGAATTCGTCCCGGCATTCCAGGGCTTCGAGCAACAGGCTGCGCGGCGGTTGGCGATCCTCAACGCGGCGCCGTCGCTGGACACGTTGCGGGCGCTGCCCGGCAACCGGCTCGAGGCCCTGCGGGGCGCCCGAAAGGGCCAGTACTCGATTCGGATCAACCGGCAATGGCGCATCTGCTTCACCTGGTCCGGCGACCTCGGGCCAACGGATGTCGAGATCGTGGACTACCACTAGCAAGGAGGCCGTCACCATGTTCAAGCGCGCTGTGCATCCCGGAGAGATCCTCAAGGAGGAGTTGGAAGAGTTGGGTGTGTCCCCGACCGAGTTCGCGCGCCAGATCGACGTGCCGCCCAACCGTGTCGGGCAGATCATCGCCGGCAAGCGATCCGTGACCGCTGACACCGCGCTGCGATTCGGGCACTGGTTCGGCGTCGAGGCCCAGTTCTGGCTGAACCTCCAGACCCAATTCGACCTGATCATCGCCGAACAAGCCAACGGCGCGGCCATCCAGAGCCTGCCCTCAGCAGCACGCGCTTAACCCGACGCCCACCCCCGCTGCACCCATCGCACCAGCCGCCGCGCGAGAGCGAGCGCGCTGTCCGAGCGAAGCACCGGAGACACGACATTCCGCGTGAGACAGGGGAGTTTCAGTCGCTTGGAGTGGGGCTCCACGTGTGGGCGGCCCCAAAGTGTGTCTTGGCCTGGGGGAACGCCTGATCGGCAGGACTCGGTTATCACTCCTGGTATTGCCGGTGGTGGAATTGGGGGTGGTCGGGTGGTGACATGCGGCTGATCGGCCGGTGCGGATGCCTGTCTTCGGTGTCCGGTCGCGTGTGTCGCAGCAGCGCGCGGGGCTGGCGCGGTTAGTCGGCGGCGTGGGCCCACCAGCGGCCGCGGTGGTGCTCCAGGTCCAGGTCCATGGCGAAGCAGGCGCTGAGGCGCTCGGCGGTGAGGACCTCCTCGATGGGCCCGGCGGCGATCACGCGGCCCTCGCGCAGCAGCAGGACGTGGTCGAATCCCGCCGGGATCTCCTCGACGTGGTGGGTCACGAGCACCGTCGGCGGCGTTGTGGGGTCGGCGCTGAGGGCGTCCAGAGTGCGCACCAGTTCCTCGCGCCCGGCGAGGTCCAGGGCGGCCGTGGGCTCGTCCAGCAGCACCAGTCCCGGCTCGGTCATGAGTGTCCGGGCGATCTGCACCCGCTGGCGCTCGCCCGAGGAGAGCAGGCCGAACTGCTGCGCGGCCAGGTGGCCGCAGCCCATCCGCTCCAGCAGGTCGGCGGCCCGCTGCCGGTCGGCGTCGCTGTAGCTGTGCCACCACGGCTCCAGGGCCCCGTGGCGGGCGGTCATGACCGCCTCCAGCGCGCTGATCGTGGGGCGGATGCGATCGGAGAGCATGGCCGAGGCGTAGCCCACCCGGTGGCGCATGCGGCGCACGTCGACGCGGCCCAGGCGCCGGCCCAGGACCTCCACCGTGCCCTCGGTGGGATGCAGGTAGAGGGCCGCCACCCGCAGCAGCGTGGACTTGCCCGCCCCGTTGGGGCCGAGCACCACCCAACGCTCACCCTGGTCGACCGTCCAGTTCACGTCGGCGAGCAGCGGCCGCCGGTCCCGCACCACGCCGACGTTGCTCAGCCGCAGGGCCCGGGGTGGCACAGGGATCATCGGCTCACCTCCTGAGGGTCGGCGTTCATGTCGACGGTCACCGAGGCCGCGCCGTTGCCGGCGGCGTGGGCCTCCCACGTGGCGTACATGGCTGCGTAGAGCCCACCGGCCTCCACCAGTTCGGCGTGGCTTCCGATCTCGGCGATCCGCCCATTGTCGACCACGGCGATCCGGTCGGCGCGCATCGCCGTGGCCAGGCGGTGCGCCACGATGACGGCGGTCCGTCCCTCCAGCAGGGCGTCCAGTGCCCGCTCCACCTGGGCCTCCGAGCGCAGGTCCAGGTTGGACGTGGCCTCGTCGAGGATGAGCACGCGCGGTCGGGCCAGGAAGGCCCGGGCCAGGGCCAGCAGCTGGCGCTCGCCCGCCGACAACGAGGCGCCGCGCTCGTGACACGGGGTGTCCAGGCCGTCCGGCAAGGACGACACGAACGCCTCCAGGCCCACGACCCCGCAGGCCTCGGCCACCTCGTCGTCGCCGGCGTCGGGGCGGGCGAAGCGGATGTTGTCCCCGATGGTCCCGTTGAACAGGAACGGCTCTTGGGGCACCACGCCGAACTGCCGGCGCAGCGACTCCAACTGCACGGTGCGCAGGTCGGTGCCGTCGATCCGCACCATGCCCTCGTCGGGGTCGTAGAACCGCACCGCCAGCTTGGCGATCGTGGACTTGCCGGCCCCGGTGGCGCCGACGATGGAGAGGCTCCCGCCCGCGGGGATGTCGAGGTTCACGTCCCGCAGCACCAACTCGCCGCCGTCGTAGGAGAACGACACCCCCTCGAAAGTGATCCGGCCCTCGATGGGGCCGAGCGGCACGGCGTCGGGCGCCTCCTCCACGTCGGGCCGGCGGGCGAGCAGCTCCCGCAGCTTGGCGGTGGAGGACTGGCCCTGCTGGTAGGAGTTGTAGAGCACCACGAGTTGGCCGATCGGGGCGAAGAACGCTGTCAGATAGAGGGCGAAGGCGGTGAGGGAGCCGAGCGTGAGGCGGCCGTCGACCACCAGCCAGCCGCCCACGCCCAGGACGACCGCCTGGCCGATGATGCCGACGCCCTCGGCCGCGGAGGCGTATAGCGACGACACCTTGGCGGTGTAGACGTTGGCGTCCTCGTGTTCGGTCACCACGACCTGGTGCTGGGCCACGTTGCGGCGCCGGCGGTTGTAGGCGGTGATGGTGCGGATGCCGGCCAGGTTCTCCGACAGGTCGGCCAGGACGATGGCGATCCGGTCCCGCACCCGGTTGTAGCCCGACTCCGAGGCGCGGCGGAACCACAGCGACATCAGCAGCGTGACCGGCACCACGACGCCCACCGTCAGCGCCGCCAGGGGAACGTTCAGGTAGAACAGCACGCCGGTGATGACCGCCAGGGTCAGCCCCTGCACGACCATCATCACGAGCCCTTCCTGCAGCAGCATCGTGAGCATCTCGATGTCGCTGGTCATGCGGGACATCAGCACGCCCGCCTTCTCGGAGGTGTAGAAGCTCAGCGACATCCGCTGGAAGTGGCTGAAGATGCGCACCCGCAGGCCGTACATGAGGCGTTCGCCGAGGCGCCCCCCGAGGGCGGTGCGGGCGCGCCCGGCCGCCACGTGGAGCACCACGGTGGCGAAGTAGACGGCCACGACGATGCCCAGGATGTCGAAGCGCCGCGCCGAGACGCCGTCGTCGATGCCGATCTGTGTCAGCAGCGGCCCCGCCTGGGTTGCGGCGGCCTCGAGGATCACGAGGGCCGCCACCACCAGCACGCGCAGCCAGTGGGGCCGCAGCATCGTCCGCAGCGACAGCGGCGCCTCCGCCGGGGGGCGGTGTCCGAAGTCCACGTCCGGCTCGGGGTGGTCGGGTTCGGCGTCCAGGATGTCCGCCGCCCTGTCGATCATCTCGTCGGGGATGCCCGCGAACGGCAACCCGGCGGCGGCGTTGGCCTGCGACGAGGACGGGCCCTGCGGCCCGGCCACGTAGGACCCTCCCATGAAGCTCATGGCGCCGCCCTCTCGGCGGCACTCGGGCCGGCGGGGGCCGGGTCCGCGTCCCCGTGGCGACGGCTCTCGGCCTCGCGGGCCTCGGCGTCGGCCAGGACCTGCACGTAGCTCGTGTGGGTGGCCATCAACTCGGCGTGCGTGCCGGTGGCGACGACCCGGCCGCCCTCGGTGAACACCACCCGGTCGGCCAGGCTGATCGTCGACAGCCGGTGGGCGATCAGCAGTGTGGTGGCGCCGGCGCGCCGGCGCGCCAGCGCGGCCCCGATGGCCGCCTCCACCCCCATGTCCACGGCGCTCAGCGCGTCGTCGAGGATCAGTACGCCGGGTTCCAGCAGCAGCGCCCGGGCGAGGGCGATCCGCTGGCGCTGACCTCCCGAGAGGGTGTAGCCGCGCTCGCCGACGATCGTGTCGTAGCCCTCCGGCAGGCTCGCCACGGTGTCGTGGATCTGAGCGATCTGCGCGGCGCTGATCACATCGGCGAGCGGGGCGTCGGGACGGCCGAAGGCGATGTTGTCCCGCAGGCTGACCGAGAACAGGAACGGCTCGTCGAAGGCGACCACCACGTTGCCGCGCAGCGATTCCAGGTCGAGGTCGCGCACGTCTTGGCCGGCGAGGCGCACGGTCCCGCCACCGGCGTCGTAGAAGCGGGCGGCGAGACGCGCCACCGTCGACTTGCCGCAGCCGGTGGGTCCCACCAGCGCCACCGTCTCGCCCGGGGTGATCCGCATGCTGAAGCCGTCCAGCACCGGCACCGTCGAGCGACCCTCCCCCCGCCCGTAGGCGAAGGTCACGTCGTCGAATTCCAAGCGACCCTCGGCGCGCTCGAGCGCCCGCGCCCCGGGCGCCGAGGTGATCTCCGGCGGGGTGTCCAGCACCTGGTAGATCCGCTCCGCCGAGGCCGCCGCCCGCTGGCTCTGCATGACGATGAAGCCGAACATCCGGAACGGCAGCTGCAGCATGATGATGTAGGCGCCGAAGGCGAACAGCGTGCCGATCGTGACCTGGCCGTCGATCGCCAGCCAGCCGCCGTACAGCAGCACCAGACCCATGGCGATGCGCGGCAGCGCCTCCAGCAGGGGGTTGTAGCGGGCCCGGATGTCCACGCTCGTGGCCGAGGCCCATTGCAGCCGCCGGGCGGCGCGGGAGAGCTTGGCGATCTCGGCCCGCTCGGCGGCGAAGGACTTCACGACCCGGGTGCCGTTGACGTTCTCGTCCACCACCGCCGCCACCTCGGCGCTGCGGCCCTGGATGATCCACGACAGCGGCAGGAACCGGTTCCGGAAACGGTTGCCGACCAGCGTGGCGACCGGCAGCGCCGCCAGCGCCACGAACGTGAGCGGCACGTGGATCCAGAGCATCAGGCCGAAGGCCAGGAAGAAGGTCAGCACCGCCATGCCCAGCATGGGGGCGAAGGCGAACAGGATCTGGATGGAGCGGATGTCGGTGTTGGCGCGGGAGATGATGTCGCCGGAGCTGCTGCGGTCGTAGAACGAGAAGGACAGCCGGCCGAGGTGGCGCTGCATGATCATCCGCAGTTCGCTGTCGATCCGCAGCGACAGCTTGAAGAGCAGGTAGCGGTAGGCGCCGCCGGTGAGCCCGCGGGCGACCGCCAGGATGCCCAGCAGGATGCAGAGGGTCCGCAGTCGGTCGCCGAAGCCGTCGCCGGCGGCGTCGATGGCCTCGCGGGCCACCGCCGGGACGGCCACCTGCGTGGCGAGGGCGACGACCCCGCAGGCGGCGCCGAACGCCAGCAGCGAACGGTGCGCGGCGACGATCGGCCACAGGCGCCGCAGCCAACCCTTGGTGGTGTCCGGGTCGATGTTGGCGGCGGCGGCGATGGCACCGGATGCTATCGCCGGCCCTCCGGCTCACCGGGCCGATGACACCCCGGCGATAGACTGCCCGGTGATCAGAGCCGCACTCGGACTTCTCGCGGTCGTCGCGCTGATCGGCGGCAACGCCTTCTTCGTGGCAGCCGAATTCGCGGCCGTCTCGGTGCCACGAGGCCCCCTGGAGGAGGCGGCGGGCAGCGGCCGGCGCGTCCGGCGCCGGAGGGCCCGGAGCCTGCTGAAGGTGACCGAGCGGCTCACCTTCCATCTTTCGGCCGCGCAGCTCGGGATCACCGTGATGTCCCTGCTGCTGGGTTGGGTGGCCGAACCGCTGATCGCCGAGTTGCTGGTGGGAGCATTCGGCTCGGTGCTGAGCGAGTCCTCGGCCCACGCGGTGGCCGTGGCCGTGGCGCTGGCATTGGCGATGGTGGTCACCCTCGTTGCGGGCGAGCAGCTTCCGAAGATGCTGGCCATCTCGCGTCCGATGGCCACGGGGCTGATCTGCGCCAGACCGCTGCGGCTCTATGGCTATCTCATGTGGCCGTTCGTCACGCTGTTCAACAGCACCGCCGACCGGGTCGTGCGCCTGGCGGGGCTCGAACCCGCCGACGAGCTCCGTTCGGTGCGGACCCTGCAGGAGCTCGAGTACATCATTCGGTCCTCGGGGAGCAGCGGCGAGCTGGATCCCGACGAAGTGACGCTGCTGACCCGCTCGATCCGGTTCGGAGAGAAGACCGCGGCCGACGCCTTGGTGCCGCGCGTGGAGGTCGTCACCGTCAGTGCCAGCGACACGATGGCCGACCTCGTGGAGGCGACGGTGGCCAGCGGTCATTCGCGTTTCCCCGTCGTTGACAGCGACCTCGACGATGTCCGGGGCGTGGTCCACGTGAAGGCGGTCCACGGCGTCCCGCCCGCCGAACGGTCTCGGGTCGCGGTCACAGAGTTCATGCGCGAGGTGTGGGCGGTGCCCGAGAGCGCCGATCTGGAGAGCCTGCTGGGCGAGATGAGCCGCCGCCGTCAGTCCCTGGCGGTCGTCGTGGACGAGCACGGCGGCACGGCGGGGATCATCACCGCCGAGGACATCACAGAGGAGATCGTCGGGGAGATCGACGACGAGCACGACCCGGTCGCCGAGTTGACCCCGGCGGCCCCGCCGGGCGAGTGGCTGCTGGCCGGTGACCTGCGCGCCGACGGTGTCGAGGAGGCCTGCGGGTTGCGTCTCCCCGACGGCCCGTATGAGACCCTGGCCGGATTCGTTCTGTACCGGCTGGGCCGGATCCCAGCGGTCGGTGACTCGTTCTCGTGGGAGGGTCGACGCTTCGAAGTCGCCGAACTGGCGCGGCGGCGGATCGCGGCTGTGCGCATCGCCGAGGCCACAGGGGAGCAGGCGTGACGGTTCTGGCGCTGCTGACCGCGGTCGTGCTGCTGGCGGGCAACGCCTTCTTCACAGCCGTCGAGTTCGCGCTGGTGGCCGCGTCGCGCAGCCGCCTGGAGGTGCTGGCCGAATCCGGCAACCGGCGTGCCCGGATGGCGGTGCGGGCGATGGGCGATCTGGGCATGCAACTCGCCGGCGCTCAGCTCGGACTCACGATGACCGCCCTGGGCCTGGGCTACATCGTCGAACCGGCCGTGGCGCACCTGCTGGACGGCGTCCTGGGCGTCTACGGGCACGGCGTCAGCGTCGCGGTTGCGATCGTCATCGTGGTCTTTGCCCACGTGATGATCGGCGAGATGATCCCCAAGAACGCAGCGCTGTGCAATCCCGAGGCCCTGGCCATGTGGCTGGCGCCGGTGCACCGGTTGTTCGTGGGAGCGTTCCGGCCCGCCATCCGGGCACTGGAGTGGCTGGTGGCGCTGCTGGTGCGGCTCTGCGGGGTGGAGTTGGTGGATCACTCCTCCAGCGCCCGCACGCCCGCCGGGCTGTCCGAACTGCTGGCCGAGTCGCGCACCGGCGGCCTGCTCAGCGAGTTCGAGCACACGCTGCTGGCCTCGGCGCTGGAACTGGGCGAGCGTCCGGTGGCTTCGATCATGGTGCCCCGGGAGCGGATCTGCGCCATCCCGCGGGGCGCCACCGTCGCCGAGGCGGAGGCCACCGTGGTGGCCAGTGGGCACTCGCGGCTGCTCCTGGGCGATCCCGACCGTCCCGACGGGTTCGTGCATGCCAAGGATCTGCTCACGGTGCCCCCGGACCGGTGGGCCCGGGCCCTCCCCGCCGGCTGCGTCCGGCGCGCGCTCATGGTGCGCAGCGACCTGCCGCTGGAGGACCTGCTGCGACTGATGCGGCGGCACCGGGTTCACGTGGCCCTGGTCCGTGAGGGGACCGTTACGGTAGGTCTCGTGACCCTTGAGGACGTTCTGGAGTCGCTTGTGGGTGACATCAGGGATGAAAGCGACGTTCTCTAGGTTGAACGTCTCTAGGTTGAACGTCGTGCGCCGCAAGGTGCTGCTGGCACTGCCGATCGTTCTGTTGCTGCTGATGAGTTCGACCTCCGATGCGCAGAACGAACTGGAGCAGGTTCGTGAGACCGTGTCGGTGCTCCAGGACGAGATCGACGGGTATCTCGACCAACTGATCGCCACCCAGGCGCGTGCCGACGCGGCCGGCGCCCGCTACTGGGAGGCCGATCTGGCCCTCTACGAGCTGAACGTCGAGATCGTCGAGCTGTCCGAGACCATCGCCGGGATCGACGCCGAGGTGGCCGCGCTCCGCCAGCAGATGATCGAGGTCGCCGTGCAGCGCTACATCGATTCGACGACGCCCCCGTCGATCCTGGCCGGCGACGACATCAACCACCAGGCTGCCGTGGATGCCCTGGCCCGCTTCGTGCGCGAGGGTTCGCTCGACATCATCGACGACTACCGGAGGGCGAAGGACGACCTGGATCAGGCGCAGGCCCTGCTCGCCGAGCGCGCCCGGCATCAGCAGGAGCTGATCGGCCAGGCTGCCGCCGCCGCAGCCGAGGTGCAGGCGGAGTTGAACGCCATCGGTGACGTGTACCTGGAGATCGCACCGCGCCTCTACGAGCAGGACAGGCTGCTGGACGCGCTCGAGGAGGAGGAGCGTCGGCGGATCGAGGAGGAGTTGCGCCGCCGGCAGGCCGAGGAGGCGCGCCGCTTGGAGGCTGCCCGCGCCGCGGCCATCGCCGCCGACGAGGCCCTCCGCGCCAGGCAGGAGGCCGCCCGGATCGCCGGGGAGGAGGTCGCCCGGGCCGCTGCGGAGGCGGGTGCGGGCACGTCGCAGGGCGTGCCGGCCGAGCCGGGCACCGGCGCGCTGCCGCCCGTCAGGCCCGGCGAGCCGAGCGACGGATCGGCGGCGGCCGCTCCGGTGACAGAACTCCCGGTGCTGCAGGCGGCCAGCGGCTGGGTGTGCCCGCTGGCCGGGCCGTTCAGCCACTTCGACGATTTCGGCGATCCGCGGCACTACGGAGGCTGGCACAAGGGCAACGACCTCATCGCGCCGACGGGAACCCCGGTCCTGGCGGTCGAGAGCGGGCGTGTCGAGCACCGCGCCAACCGCATCGGCGGGAACTCGGCGTACCTCTTCGCGGACTCCGGCAACTACTACTACAACACCCATCTCTCGGCGTACGAGAACGTCGGCGCCGGCTGGGTGCCCGCCGGCGCCGTGATCGGCTACGTGGGCGACACGGGCAACGCCAAGGGTCTGCCGCACCTGCACTTCGAGTACCACCTCGGCGGCCGGGGCAACCACATCAACCCGTACCCCATCGTGCACGAGGCGTGCTTCTGAGCGGCGAGTGGAGGCCGGGGGCCGCGGATCTCGATCGCTGTTCCAACCCGCCCGGTCGTCATTCCGGCGCAGGCCGGAATCCAGGATCTAGGGGTCCAGGGTCTCCGCCATCAGGTCGACGAACGCCTGCCGGGCGCCGCTGGTGGCGGGTCCGGGACACGCCGGCAGCGCCACGCCGTCCACCGCCGAGATCGGATGCACGTTGCGCGTCGTGGAGGTCAGGAACGCCTCCTGCGCCTCGGCCAGGGCCGCCAGCGGCACGGTGTGCTCGGTGGCGCCGGTGATCTCCAGCGCCAGGTCGCGGGTCACACCGGCCAGGCAGCCCGATGACAGCGGGGGTGTCAGCAGCCTGCCCTCCAGCACCAGGAAAACGTTGGTGCCCGTGCCCTCGCAGAGTTCCCCGCGGGTGTTGGCGAAGACCGCCTCGCCGGCCCCGGCGGCGTGGGCCCGTTGCAGCGCCAGCACGTTCTCGGCGTAGGAGGTGGTCTTGACCCCGGCGACTGCGCCCCGCTCGTTGCGGGGCCACGGCACGGTGATCACCGCCACGTGCGGCGACCAGGGCGGCGCCTCCTCGGCGGCCACGACGACGGTGGCCGGCCCGCTCGGCCGGGCCGAGGAGAACCCGCCCGGACCGCTGGTGGCGGTGATCCGCAACCGCCCCTCGACGATCCCGGTGGCGGCGAGCACGGCGCCGACGGCCTCGCGCAGCTCGCCGGTGCCGGGCAAGTCCAGTCCCAGGGCGGCCGCCGAGCGCGCCAGGCGCGCCAGATGGCGCCCCACCGCGAACGCCTGCCCGGCGGTGATCCGGACGCTCTCGAAGACCCCGTCGCCCACCAGCAGGCCGTGATCTCGCACCGAGACGCACGCCGCAGACTCCGGAACGATCGCACCGTTCAGCCAGGCGACCGGATCGTCCACGAGCCGCAGGCTAGCCGTGGCGCACCGGATCCCGGGAACCGCTCGGTGGTGCCGCCGAGGGTCCGGGCGACGGGCGTTATCGTCCTGAGACGGCGGTAGTGTGCCTTTCGCTATGGCGCGAGATCCCCGGAGCCGTTCCTCCCTCGCCGATGCCGTCCGCAATATCGAGAGGGCGGCGCGCACCGGCGGCGGAGGCAGCAGGCTGAGCCGCATCGTGCGGCCGAGCTTCCCGGCGCTCGTCGTGCTGATCATCGCCGCGGGGACCGCGCTCGTGGCGTTCGCCTACACCACGCGCGACGTGCAGGCCCGTCCCGTGCAGAACGAGGACCATTGGCACTCGCCGTATGTCCTGTGGGACTGCGCCGCGGGCGAAGCAGGGGATTTCCTGCCGCAGTTCACGAGCACCGACGATGCGCTCGGCATCCACTCCCACGACGACGGCATCATCCACATCCATCCGTTCTTCGAAGCCGCTTCGGGCGAGAACGCCACGCTGGAGGACTTCATGACCGCCATGCGGGCGGAGATCAGCGACGACGCCATCACCCTCGACGACGGCAGGGTGCTCGCCGAGGACGTCACCTGCGACGGGGAGCCGGCGATCATCCAGGTGCACCGCTGGGAGTTCGCCAGCTCCGTCGACGAGGCGCCGGACGTCTTCACCGAGGACATGGAGGACATCCGTTTCCTGAACAACGGTGAGGCCTGGACCATCGGGCGCGCCCCCGAGGGTGCCGATATGCCGCCGCCCCCGAGCATCGCCTGGCTCGGGCAGATCGACGCGAACGCCCTGCGCGCCGGCGAGGAGTCCACCCCGCTGGTCACCGAGCCGCAGGACGAGTGAGCGGCCGGCGCCGCAGAAATCAACCCGACGATGCCGGCGCAGCGCTGATCGCAAGCCGACGCCACCGGTGCCCACTCCCTGAGGCCCGCTCCATGAGGCCCGCTCGATGAGTCCCCGCTCCGCCATCGTGCTCGCCGGTGGCCTGGGCACGCGGTTGCGGCCTCTCACCGAGCAGCGCCCCAAGCAGATGCTTCCGATCGTGGATCGTCCGATGATCGAGCACGTGGTCGCCAAGCTGGCGGCCGAGGGCGTCGCCGAGGTGGTGCTGTCGCTGGGCTACCGGCCCGACGCCTTCGGCGCGGCCTATCCCTCGGGGCGCTGCGGCGGGGCCGGGCTCCGCTACGCCACCGAGCCCGAACCGCTGGGCACCGCCGGCGCGATCCTGTTCGCGGCCCGCCGGGCGGCGACCGGGAACGGCGAGGCCGGCGGCGGCGACCCGTTCGCCGAGACGTTCTGGGCGCTCAACGGCGACGTGCTGACCGACGCGTCGCTCGGCGAGTTGCTGGCGCTGCACCGGGCGCGAGGTGCCGAGGCCACCATCCTGACGATCCCGATGGCGGACGCCTCGCGCTACGGCCTGGTCGAGTCCGACGGCACCGGTCGTGTCTCGCGATTCGTGGAGAAGCCCGCAGGTGGCGCTGCGACGAGGGGCTGGATCAACGCCGGCGTCTACGTTCTGGAGCCGTCGGTGCTGGCGAGGATCCCGCCGGGCCGGCCGGTCTCGATGGAACGCGACATCTTTCCGCCCGTGGCCGCCGACGGCTCGCTGTACGCGTTGCGCACCGAGGCCTACTGGATCGACGCGGGCACGCCCGCCTCGTACCTGCAGGCCAACATCGACCTCATCTCCGGCCGCCGGGCGATCACCCTGGACTCGCTGAGCCCCCGGGCGACGGTCTCACCCGCCGCGGAGGTCGCCGGGAGCGTGGTCATGGAGCGGGCCGCCGTCGAGGCCGGAGCACGCCTCGACGGCTCGGTGGTCCTGCCGGGGGCGAGGATCGGCGCCGGCGCCGTCGTAGTTGACTCCGTCGTCGGCTACGACGCGGTGGTGGGTCCGGGGGCGCGGGTGGCGGGCTTCATGCTGCTCGGCGACGGTGTGACGGTGGCGGCCGGCGAGTCGCTGCGAGGCGGGCGCCGCTAGCGAGGCGCGACACCCCGGGGCGGGCGGATCCGGCGGGAGAGCAGGTTCAGCGGAACAGATCGTCGGCGGCGGGGCGGGGCAGGTCCCGCACCGCCCTGCCGTCCCCGAACCAGGCGTCGGGAGCGCCTCGGACGACCGCCGCAGGAATGCCGCGGTCCTTGCCCATCACGAGTTCGGCCGCGGCGGCGAGTTCGTCGGCGATGGCCACTTCGGTGACCTGCAACTGGCGGCCGCCGGCGTCGGCGGTGCCGCGGAGGTCCAGCACCGCCAGGATCCCGGCGCAACCGATGGCGACGTCGGTCAGGCCGCGCCGCCACGGGCGCCCGAACGTGTCGGACACGACGACGCCGACCGCCGGGCCGCCGGCGGCCCTGATCCCGTCGCGGATCCGCCGCGCCGACCGGTCCGGGTCGCGGGGCAGCAGCGCCGCCTGCCCGTCGGGCACGTTGGAGAAGTCGACCCCGGCGTTGGCGCAGACGAAGCCGTGCGAGGTCTCGGAGATGATGAGGTCGCCGCGCCGGCGCAGCACACGGATCGACTCGCCCTCGACGACCCGCCTGCGTGCCGCGCCGTCGCTGTGATCCACCGCCACCAGGCGTCCCTCGGCCTTCGAGACGATCTTCTGGGTGACCACCACGATGTCCCGGTCCCGCAGGTCGGCGGCGGCGGCGATCAGGGCGCCCAGGTCATCGCCGGCTCGGACCTCCCCGACTCCGGCGATCCCGGAGATTGCCAGCCTGCTCCCGCCGCGCCCGGTGGTCGGGATCACCGGTGCGCCGCCACGGTGCAGCCGACCGCTGCCAGTGCCGTCCCGGCGAGCGCCGCGGCGTCGCTCGGGGTGTGCATGATCGACGGTGCCACGATGCAGCGGATCCCCTCGGCCTCCACCGCCGGTGCCAGCGATGCGTCCGCCTCGTCGATGACGAGCGTCCCCGCCACCTCCGAATAGAGCCGGGCCACCCCGACGGCCGATGACTCGTGGCCCAGTTCGGTCATGAGCCGGGCCGCCGGGCCCCGCAGCGCCGCGCCCGCCACGATCGGCGAGATCGCCACCGTCTGCTCCCGTCGCCGGATCACGGCGCGCCGCACCTCGCCCACGGCCAGCAGCGGCCCGATGGACACGATCGGGTTGGACGGGGCGATGATCACCGCGGCCGCAGCGGCGATGGCGTCGAGGACGCCCGGCGCCGGGCGCGCCCCGGCGGCGCCGGCGAAGCGCACCGCGCGGACCGCCACCGCGTGCCGCAGGCCCACGAAGTACTGCTGGAAGCCGATCTCCTCCGTGCCGGCGCCGTCGGCGCCGCGATCGATCGTGACGCGCGTCGCCAACCGGTCGTCGGTGACCGGCAGGAGGCGCACCTCGACACCCCAGCGCTCGAGGAGCTCGGCGGTGACAGCCGACAGCGTGGCGCCCTCGGCGAGGCGCTGGGTCCGGTAGAGGTGCGTCCCGAGATCGCGGTCGCCGAGGGCGAACCAACTCTGGCCGCCGAGGTGCCGCAACATGTCCAGCGCCTGCCACGAGTCGTTCCTCAGGCCCCAACCCGTCTCGGGATTCAACTCGCCGGCGAGGCAGTACATGATGGTGTCGAGGTCGGGGCTGATGTGCAGTCCGTGCAGCACCATGTCGTCGCCGCAGTTCACGACGGCGGTCACCGCCGCCGGGTCGCAGACCCTGACCAGACCATCGAGCAGGCGGGCCGCACCGTAGCCGCCGGCGAGAACCGCCACCGCTGGGGCCGGCCTCTCTGGTGGCGGCATGGCCCTCCTGTCCGATGCGCCGGCGATACTCTCGCACCCTAGTGGAATCCCCGGACGCCACCGCTGTGCCAACCGAGCGCCTCGGCAGGATCGGCCCGCCGGTTCGCGCCATCGTGATCGCCCACGATCCCGGGGACACCTTCGACGAGACCCTGCAATCACTGCGCGGTCAGGACTACGCCGCGCTGACGGTCACGGTGGTGGACGTCTCGGAGGACGCGGCGGTCGCCGACGGCGTCCCCTCCGAGGTGGCTGCCCGGGTGGCGGCGGTGATGCCCGACGCCACCGTCATGGTCGTGCCGGGCAACCCCGGGTTCGGACCAGCGGTCAATGCGGCCGCCCGCATGCTCGTCGGGAAGGACCGGCTGACCGAGGTGGCGACGGGGCCGATGCCGGGCGTCGCCGCCGGGGCCGGCGAGGCGGGGGATCCCGCATTCCTGCTGATCTGCCACGACGACGTGGCGCTCGCTCCGGACACGGTCACCCTGCTCGTGGACGAAGCGGTACGGCGCGGGGCCGCCGTGGCAGGCCCGAAGCTCGTGGCGTGGGACAATCCAGGGTTCCTGCAGTGCGTGGGGCTCTCCGCGGATCGGATGGGGGTTCCGGTGCCGCTGGTCACCGCCGGCGAGTACGACCAGGGGCAGCACGATGCGGTCGCCGAGGTGCTCGCCGTGCCCAGTGCCTGCATGCTGATCCGAGCCGAGGCGTTCGATCGGCTCGGCGGCTTCGACGGCGCCATGACCTTCTGCGGCGAGGACCTGGACCTGTGCCGCCGGGCCGGACTGGCCGGCGAGACGGTCCTGGTCGTGCCCGAGGCGAGCGTGCGCCATCTCGGGCGTCTGGCGGAGCGCCGGGCGCAGCCCGATCTGGAGTGGCTCTCCTACCGGCACCAGCTCCGGTCGGTCCTGGTCTGCAGCAGCGCCCCCCGCCTCGCGGGCGAGGTCCCGCTGATGCTGGCGCTGACGGTCCTCGAGGCAGCTCTCGCAGTGCTCACGGGACACCTGAGGCGCGCCGCGGCGCTGGTCGGAGCCTGGTTGTGGAACCTGCTGGGGCTGGCTGAGATCCTCAACAGGCGAAGCCAGGTGGCCGCCGCGCCCGGAGCCGACCACCTCGGGCGGCTCACCCACCGCGGCTATGTCTCGCTGGCCCGGTTCGCCGCAAGCCTGATCCGCGGCGACACGGCGGTCGAGGGCACCGGCGTGCTGTGGGGGCGCCGGCGGCGCTTCCGTGACGCGGCGCGCGATGTCTCGGTCCAGACCACCGCCGCCGCCTGGACCGCCGTGCTGGTGATCTTCATATTCGGGAGCCGGCACCTCCTGACGCGGGGGATACCGGTGTTCGGTGAGATCGCGCTGCTCGGGGACTCTCCCGCCGAGCTGTTCGGAGCCTTCTTCAGCAACTGGCGGGAGGCGGGGCTCGGGGCCGACGGGACCGCGCCGACCGCCTACGGCATCCTCGGTGTGGCCGGCTCGGTGCTCTTCGGGGCGATGGGCCTGACTCGCACCGTCCTGCTTTTGGGGCTCATCCCGTTCGGCGCCGCCGGACTCTGGCGCCTGCTGGCGACGACGGGCAGCCGCCGGGCGCAGGTGGTGGGTCTGGTGGTCTTCGTCGCCATGCCCCTTCCGTACAACGCCCTGGCCAACGGGGTCTGGAGCGCGCTGGCGATCTACGGAACCCTGCCGTGGATCTGCCTCTGGTTGGCAAGGGTCGTGGGCCTCGGGCGCGCCGGCGAGCCGTCGGCGGCGACGAGCTTCTGGCTCCCGACGGTACTGGTGGGCGTGATCGTCGCTCTGGCCTGGGCGTTCGTGCCTGTCACGCCGCTGATGCTGGTCATGCTCGTCGCGGCGCTGGTGGTGGGAGGCCTGCTCGTCGGGTCGACGCGCCGGCTGGCGCCCTTGCTGGGCGCCGCGGCCGGTGGGCTCGTGGCGGGCTGGCTGCTGAACTGGCCGGCGGGGCCCACCTCGCTCGGAGAGGTCTTCGAGTCCGGCGGGGCGCGGCCCGACTCCTCGGGTGACCTCACCGTTGCCGAGTTGCTGCGCATGGGCACCGGATCGGCCGTTGCGAGTTCGCTGGTCTGGGGGCTGCTGGTCGTGGCGGCATTGGCGCTGTTCACGGCGCGCGAGAACAGGTTCGTCTGGGCGGTGCGGGCGTGGTGTCTCGTGATCATCTCGGTGCTGGTGGCGCTGGTCGCCGAGCACGGTTGGAGCCCGTGGCACCTGCCCCGTCCGGAGGTTCTGCTCGCGCCCGGGGCGTTCGGGTTGGCGCTCGCCGCCGCGGTGGGAGCCGCCGACGTCGGCCGCGGCGCAACCGGCGGGCGCCTGCGCCGGTGGCTGCCGGCCGGCGTCGGGCTGGCGGCCCTGGTGGTGGGTGGTATCCCGGCGCTGGCCCTGACCCTCGACGGGCGCTGGGGCATGCCCCGGGGAGACTTCACCACCCCGCTGGCGGCCGTCGAGGAGGAGTCCCGGCTGGGAGCCTTCCGGATCCTCTGGGTCGGCCATCCTGACGTGCTCCCCCTCGGCGGGTGGGCACTCGAGGACCGGTTGGTGTTCGCCACCTCCACGTCGGTGCCCCCCGACGTGGGTCTGCAGTGGCCCGGTCCGCGCCCCGAGGAGTCCGGGCGCCTGCGGGACGTCTGGCGCGACGCCATGGCCGGAGGGACCGACCGGATGGGGGAGCGGTTGGCCCCTCTGGGGGTGCGCTACGTGGTCGTCATGGAACGGATCGCCCCTGAACCCTTCGGGGACCTCGCCGAACCGGTGCCACCGGTGGTGCAGGACCGGCTCGGCGCGCAGTTCGACCTGGAGCGCCAGGAGTCCCGGGCGGGAATGGCCGTCTACCGCAACACCGCCTGGCGCCCGTCCCGGGCTCTCCTGGCGGGCACGGCCGAGGTGACCCCGGCGGCGCTCGCCGGGCCGCCGAACCTGGCGTTGGGTGACTTCGTGCCGCCGGCGGAGGCGCGCGGCGTCCTGCCGCCTGACAGCACCCTGTATCTCGCCGACGCCGCCGACGGCTGGGTGCTCGACGTGGCCGGGACGAGGGTCGAGCCGCGACCGGCTCTCGGCTGGGCGAAGAGCTTCCCGACCGGCGGGGGTGGCGAGGCCACGCTCCGTCACGAGCAGGGCGCAGCCAACGTGGCGCGCATCGTCCTCTGGGCGCTGGTGCTGGTCCTGGTGCCGCTGGCGCTGCTGCGTCGCAGGTCCCTGCGGTTCCGCAGTGGTGAGATGGAACCCATCGGCGACCACCGGGTCCCCGACGACGTGGTGTCGGCGCTGCTGGCTCGGGCACGCAGGGAATCCTGACGTGCGCTGGCCGGCGATTCTCGCCCTGATGGCCGCCATCGCGGCGCTGGCGGTCACCGACTGGGCGGCGCGCGCCGCCGCCGAGGATCCCCCCGCGGCGGTTGCGGAGGGTGTCCACTGGGGTTACTCCGCCGCCGGCGGCGAGACCTGGTTCTGCGTCGGCGGCGTGGGCGGCGCCGGGGAGTCTCGCCAGCAGGTGAGCATCCTCAACACCTCCGGGAGTGAGCTCCGGGGCGAGGCGCGCCTGTTCCCGGCGGTGCCGCTCGGCGGCCGGTCCCAGCAATGGCCCGCCACACGCGTCGACATCGCCGTGGCGCCCTACTCGCGGGTCGACATCGATCCCGCGGCAACGGCCATGCAGGCGTCGCCCGAACTGGCGAGCTTCGCAGAGGTGTTCGTCGCCGCCGAGGTGCGCCTGGACGCCGCCGGCGGCGTCGTCACGCAGGCGGTCGCCGGGCCGGGTGCCGACGATGCGGGAGAGTGCGTCACCGCCGCATCGCCGGAGTGGCACGTCGCCGCCGCCAGCACGCGACGCGACGCCCAGGCCCGGCTGTCCCTGCTGAATCCGTTCTCCGATGACGCGGTCGTGGACATCACGTTCGCCACCGACGAGGGCCGCCGCGACCCGGTGGCCTATCAGGGCGTGGTGGTGCCCGCCAGCGCCCTGCTGGTCCTCGACCTCGGGAGCGAGGTGGCCCGGCGTTCGCAGGTTGCGCTCTCGGTGGTGGCCCGCAGCGGCAACCTCGCGGCGTCGCTGCTGCAGACGTTCAACGGCGACCTGGGCCTCTCCGGAGTGTCCCTGCGCGCCGGTTCCCCGAGCCCGCAGGAGCAGTGGCTGTTCCCGCTGGGAGTGGTGGGTGCCGATGCCGGTGCTGCCAACTCGTTCGTGGTCTACAACCCCGGGGGCGTCGAAGCGAGGGTCGATCTGGCCGTCGAAGTGGACGCGGCGCTGCAGGCAAGGGGTGTGCCGCCCTTCGAACTCACCGTCCCGCCGGGCCAGCGCGTCGAGGTCACCTTCTTCCCGCCACCCGCCACCGAGGTGCACCCCGTCTCCGCCCTCGACGTGGTGGCGGCCACGACCCGCGTCCCGCCCAGCGAGCGGTACTGGGTGAGCGTCCGCTCGTTCAACAGCGTGCCCGTGGTGGCCGAGCGGCTGCGTACGATCGAGACGGGCGCCCAGGACGAGGTGTCGGTCCTCGCCGGGCGCGCCGCGGGCGCACGGCGCGGCGTGGTCGTGCCCGAAGGCGTCCCGGGCGACCCGCACGTGGTCTCGATCGTGAACCCCTCGCTGGAGACGATCAGTCGCCTGTCCCTCGAGGCGCTGACCCCGAACGGCTGGGTGTCGCTGGAACCGTTCACCGATGTCGAGATCCGCCCGCGCCAGAGGCTGCTGCTGGATCTGGCGGACCACATGCCGCCGGGGTCGCTGGTATTGCGGTTCGGGGCCACCGAGCCGCTCGTCGTGTCCCACGCGCGCTCCGGCGGGGCCGGGGCGCTCGGAGCCGTGCCCGAGATGGAGTCCGTCTCCGAACTCGAGCAGCTGATCTTCTAGTCCGCGGGCCGGTCCCGCCGGCCCCGCAGGTCCGGTTCGCCGGGGCCGGGCGACATGACTAGTTTTCCTGCCGGGTGGCCCGGCCGGTGGCGGGCCGTCCCGACGAGCCCCATTTCACCGGGAGGCAGGCCAATGACCGCGTACCCCAAGCTCTTCAGTGAATGGCGCGTCCGCAACACGACGGTCCCCAACCGTGTCGTCTTCGCACCCACGTGCCCCACGTGGGTTGCCGATCCGCTCGAAGGCATCTTCACCGACCAGGCGGTGGCCTACTACGAGGAGCGCGCCCGCTCGGGACTCGGCATGATCATCATCGGCGGCACGATCATCCACCCCGAGGCGCTGTACTCCGAGCTGAACTTCCCGGGACTGTGGACCGACGACCAGATCGAGGGCCTCGCCCGGGTGGCCGAGGCGGTCCAGCGCCACGGCACCCGGCTCGTGACCCAGCTGCTGCACCCCGGGCTCCGGGCCATGAACGTCATCAACAAGGATCCCGCCGCCGACCTCGACGCCGAGTGGTGGCACGTGGCGCCCAGCCAGGTGCCACCGGGGGAGTATCCCAACGCCCCCATGCCCAAGGAGATCGAGCCCCACGAGATCCACGAGATGATCGAGGCCTACGGCAGCGCGGCGCGGCGGGCCTTCGAGGCCGGGCTGGACGGCGTGGAGTTCCACATGGCGCACGGCTATCTGCCGTGGCAGTTCCTCTCGCCGCTGTACAACCACCGCAGCGACGGCTGGGGCGGCTCGTACGAGAACCGCCTGCGCTTCTCGCTGGAGGCCCTCGCCGGCATCCGGGCGGCGGCAGGTGACGACAAGATCGTGGGCTACCGCATCAACTCGGCCTCGTTCTGGCCCGGCGACCTGGAGATGGACGACGTCAAGCGGATCGTGGTGGACCTCGACGAGCGTGCCGACATCGATTACGTGAACATCTCCGCGGGTGTCCATCACTCGTTCATCCACACCCCGATGACCTACGAACCCGGCTGGGAGCGCGGCTACACCAAGGCCGTCAAGGAGGTCACGAAGACGCCGGTCCTGCTCGTCGGTCGGATCACCCACCCCGGGGTCGCCGAGGAGATCCTGCAGGCCGACGAGGCGGACGCCATCCTGCTGGCCCGCCAACTCTTCGCCGACGAGCACTGGGTGCAGAAGGTCCGGGAGGGCCGCGAGGACGACATCCGCCGCTGCGTGGCGGCCAACTACTGCTGGCGCAGCGTCATCAGCGGCGGGCGCGTCCAGTGCGTCTACAACCCCGTCGTGGGCCGGGAACGCCAGTGGGGCGAAGGCAGCCTCACCGCGGTCCCCGCGGGCAAGAAGGCCCTCGTCATCGGCGGCGGCCCGGCCGGCCTGGAGTACGCCCGCATCGCCGCCGCCCGGGGCCACGAGGTGGTCGTCGTGGAGCGCGAGGACGAGACCGGCGGCCACGTGCGCTGGCACGCCGCCTTGCCGAATCGCTCCGAGTACGGGCAGATCGCGGTGTGGCTGGCCGCCCAGGCCGCCGGCAACGGCGCCGTCGTCCGCACGGGCGAGAACGTGGACCAGGACAACCTGGATGCGCTGCTGGCCGCCGAGGCGCCCGACCACGTGGTCGTCGCCACCGGCTCGCACTACCGGCGGGACGGCTGGCAGGGCCAGACGGCCGCGCCGCTACCGGGCTGGGAGACCGGGAACTGCGTGAGCTGGGTGGATGTGGCCACCGGCGCCGTCGAGCCGTCGGGCTCGGTGATCGTGATCGACGACCTCCAGGACGCTATGGCCCCGCTCACGGCGGTCAAGGTGGCCAACGCCGGCTGCGACACCAAGCTTGTGACACGCTGGCCGATGATCGGCATGGAGACGATCCCCGAGGTGTACTACCTGTGGGTGCGCCAGCATCTCTACGAGTCCGGGGTCGAGGTGCTGCCCGACCTCTTCGTGAAGGAGATCAAGGGCAACGCCGTGGAGTTCCTGAACGTCTACGTCAACGACATCACCACGACGCTGCCCGCCGACTGGATCGTGATGGCCACGGGCCGCCAGTCCGACAACGACCTGTACCACGCGCTGCGGGCCCGCGGGGTCAGCACCGAGATGATCGGCGACGCCATCGCCCCGCGCACCACCTACGAGGCCGTCTACGAGGGGCACCGCCAGGCGCGCAAACTCTGAGCCGGCGCGCCGGTCGCCGCCCGGGTCAGTCCCCGGTGGCGACGAGGCGCTGCACCGAGGCGATGTCGCTCGCGGTCGGCGGGCCGAGGATCCAGGCCTGTACCGCCCCGCCGCGGTCGGCCACCAGCGTGAAGGGCACGGCGTCCACGCCGTAGGCGGCGTGCAGCTCTCCGTGGCGGTCGGCGCCGACCTCCACCACGTCCACCGTGGGGCCCTCCAGGGGGCCGAGACGTTCCAGAGCGGAACCGCACGTGCGGCAGGTGCTGTCGGTCAGAACGGCCACCAGCCAGGGCTTCCCGGAGGCGTCGAGGCCGGCGCGGGCGAACGCCTCCCGGGCGATCGTCACCGGGATGTCCGGTGATGCCAGGACCCCGCGCCAGCGGCTGCGGCGCCGCGAGGCCACGAGGGCCACGACGCAGGCCACCGCCCCCAGGATCAGCGCCAGGGGGGCGAAGCGCACCGGCGGCCGGGCCCGGCGTCGCCGGGTTCAGATGGCAGGCTCGTCGAAGCCGGAGGCGGCCGCCACCGCCGCGCCCCCGGTCACCGCCGAGCCGTTCGTGCGGGCGACGTCCACGAGGCGCTGCACCTCGCTGCCGGGGATGGTCTCATGCTCCAGCAGCGCCCGCGCCACCAGATCCAGAGCGTCGCGATGCTCCCTCAGCAGCACTCTGCAGCGCTGCTCCTGGTCGCGCAGGATCCGCTCCACCTCCTCGTCGATCAGGCGGGCCGTCTCGTCGCTGTACTCGCGGGCGCTGACGATCTCCTCGCCCAGGAAGACCTCGCCGTGCGCGCCCCAGGCCATGGGCCCGAGCCGGTTGCTCATGCCCCACTCGCGGACCATCTTGCGGGCCAGCTGCGTGGCGCCCACGAGGTCGTCGTTGGCGCCGGTGGAGATGACGCCGAAGACCAGCTCCTCGGCGATGCGCCCTCCCATTCGCACCACCAGGGAGTCCTCGATGTAGTTCTGCCGGTAGATGTGACGCTCCTGTTCGGGGAGCTGCATCGTCACGCCCAGCGCCATGCCGCTGGGAATGACGGTGACCTTGTGCAGCGGGTCGGCGTTGGGCAGCGTGGCGGCGCACACGGCGTGCCCGGCCTCGTGATAGGCCACCGCCGTCTTCTCGTCCTCCGAGAGCGCCAGGGATTCCCGCTTCTGGCCGATCAGCACCCGGTCGCGGGCCTGCTCGAAGTGCGTCATCGAGATGGTCTCCTCGCCGGCACGCACCGCGGCCAGGGCGGCCTCGTTGACCACGTTGGACAGGTCGGCGCCGCTCATGCCGGGGGTCCCCCGTGCGATGAGCGACAGGTCCAGGCCGTCGGTCATCCGCTTGCCCTTCACGTGCACCTCGAGGATCTGCACCCGGTCCTCCAGCTCGGGCAGCGGCACCACCACCTGCCGGTCGAAGCGGCCCGGGCGCAGCAGCGCCGGATCCAGGATGTCGGGGCGGTTGGTGGCGGCCATCATCACGATGCCCTCGGTGGCCTCGAAGCCGTCCATCTCCGAGAGCATCTGGTTGAGGGTCTGCTCCCGCTCGTCGTGGCCACCGCCGAGGCCGGCGCCGCGCTTGCGGCCGATCGAGTCGATCTCGTCGATGAAGATGATGGCGCGCCCCATCTTGCGGGCGGAGTTGAACAGGTCGCGCACGCGGCTGGCGCCGACGCCCACGAACATCTCCATGAAGTCCGAGCCGGTGACCGACAGGAACGGCACGCCGGCCTCGCCGGCCACCGCCCGGGCGATGAGGGTCTTGCCGGTCCCCGGGGGGCCGACCAGGAGGATGCCCTTGGGGATGCGGGCGCCGATGCGGGCGAACTTCTCGGGCTCCCGCAGGAAGTCCACCACCTCGGTGATCTCCCGCTTCACGCCCTCGTAGCCGGCCACGTCGTCGAAGGTCGTCGCCGGCCGCTCGGTGGAGTACGTCTTGGCTCGGGAGCGGCCGATGGACATGATCCCGCCCATCTGCCCCTGGGCGCGCCGCTGCATCCACCAGAAGAACAGGATCAGCAGACCCACCGGCAGCAGCAGCGGCAGCAGCGTGCCCCAGATGCTGGAACTGGGCCTGGTGAACTCGACGCCGAACCCAGCTGCTCGCGCAGCAGGGCGTAGTCCCCGGGCGGGAGTTCGGTGGGGCCGGTGGTGCGGAACGTGCCGCCGTCGGCGAGTTCCCCGGTGATGTCGCCGTTGTGTTGTGTTGATCTCCACGGTGACCACGGCACCGGCGGCCACCTGGTCCAGGAACTCGCTGTAGGTGATGGGCTCGGTGGTGTCGTCGCTGAACAGCCCCGGGAGGATGAGCGTTCCCAGGATGACCAGCAGCGCCACCCAGGCCAGCCAGCGGGTCCAATGCGGGCCCGTCGGACGGGGCCCGTCCTCCGGACCGCCGTGCTCCGGACCGCCGCGCTCCGGCGGCGCCGGCGAGGGCGGTCGCGACTGCGCCATGGGTTCATGCTAGGAGGCTGTCGGCTGATTGGGCGTATCGCGTCCCGGGTCGTCTGGAGACGTGCCGCCCCGTCTTGGCGCGTCCCCGGGCCGCCGGGTGCCCAGCGGTAGGATCGCTGTCCGTGGTCCGTTGTTGTGTGCGCGCGACCGCGGGCCGCTGATGCCGCAGAGAGGTCGCCTGCGGCCGCCGCCCCGGTGGTCCGTGTCGGCGGCGATCGCGGGGTGGATCGCGGCCGCCGCCGTCACCGTCGTGGCCCAGTTGGCGCTGGAGTCGCTCTGGTCGGTGCCGGGCGGCGTCGGCGCGGCGGCCGCCAGGGCCGGGGCACAGGTCGCGGGCGGCGTCGAGCCGGACCGGCTCGACGGTAGCTACTGGCAGTTCACGCTGCTCCAGGTGCCTCTCTGGCTGACCCTGGCGGTGGTCACGTGGCTCATCGTCCGCCGAGGTGGCACGGGCCTGCGCGCCGCCCTGGGCATCCACCAGCGCTGGTACGACGTGCCCGTCGGGCTGGCCTGCGGCCTGGCGGCGCAGTTCCTGATCATCCCGCTGGTGTACCTGCCGCTGGCGCGGTACATCGATGCCGGCGACGTGGAGGAGCCGGCCCGTCGCATCATGGCGCTCGCCGACGACGCCGCGGCCGCCACGGTGCTGGTGGTCGCCGTCGTGCTGGTGGCGCCGTTCGTGGAGGAGATGTACTTCCGCGGCCTCCTGCTGCGGGCGCTCTGGGGGCGGATGGGGCGCGTCCTCACCGTGGCGCTCTCGGCGGTGCTGTTCGGTCTGGCGCACGTGCAACTCCTGCAACTTCCGGCCCTGGTCGTCTTCGGGCTCGTGGCCGGCACGCTGGTGGTGGCCACCAAGCGCCTCGCCCCGGCCATGTGGGCGCACGCCGCCTTCAACGGCGTCACGGTCGCGCAACTGCTCCGCTGACCGATGAAACCGACCACCGAAGAACCGTCCGCACAGCTCGAGACCACCGGCCTGGCTCGGCGCGGCGTTGCGGTCCTGCAGCGCCGCACGGGGGTCGTCTGCGTCATCGGGGCGTGCCTGTTCGTCTTCTGGCAGATGCGCCCCGACCTGCTGTTCTCGGTGACCACGCCCGCGGGCGGCGACATGGCCGCCCACGTCTGGGGGCCGGCGTACCTGCGCGATCACCTGCTTCCGCTCGGCCGGTTGAGCGGCTGGGCCCCGGACTGGTACGCGGGCTTCCCGGCCTTCCACTTCTACATGGTGCTGCCGTCGCTGGTCATCGCGTTGGCGTCGTTCGTGATCCCCTACGGGGTGGCGTTCAAGCTCGTGGCGATCGCCGGGCTGGTGTCACTGCCTCTGGCGGCGGCGACGTTCGTGCGGCTGGCGGGCCTGCGCTTCCCGACGCCCACGATCGCGGCGCTGATCACGCTGCCGTTCCTGTTCGACACCACGTTCAGCATCTACGGCGGCAACGTGGCTTCGACGCTGGCGGGGGAGTTCGCGTACTCCATCAGCCTGTCGCTGATGCTGGTCTACCTGGGCGTGCTGCTGCGGGGGCTGCGCACGGGCCGCCACCGGGTGCTGGCAGGCGCGCTGCTGGCGTTGGTGGGCCTGACGCATCTCATTCCCGCGATCTTCGCCGTGGCGGCCACCGGGGTGGCGCTGGCGATGCAGCCGGGCCGGCGCGGCGTGCGCTGGGTGACGATGACCGGCGCGCTGGCCGCGGCGCTGGCGGCCTTCTGGTTGCTGCCGTTCTGGTGGCGCCGGGACTACTACCACAACATCGACTGGGTGAACCTCACCGAGTACTGGCCGAACCTGGTGCGCGACGACTGGAACTGGGTGCTCGTGGGGGCGTGGGCGGCACTGCTGGTGGGCATCCTCCGGCGGCGGCGGCTGGTGCTGTACCTGGCGGCGCTGGCGGCGCTGGCGGCGGCGGGCTACCGCTGGCTCCCCCAGGGCGTGCTTTGGAACGCCCGCCTGCTGCCCTTCTACTACCTGACGATGCTCCTGCTGGTGGCGGTCGGCATCTCCACCCTGCTGACCACCCTGGTGGCGGGCGCCTCGTTGCGGGAGCTGCCGATCGGCGCCGGCGGCGGGCAATTGCGGCCCGGCGAGGAGACCAAGCGGCGGCGCTGGCTTCCCGGGGACTCCGTGCGCCTGCGGATCGCCCTGGCGGCCGTCGTGCCGGTGGGGGCGGTGGCGGTGGCGATCGACGACCTCGTTGCGGACAGCGCGACGCTCCGGGCGCTCCTGGAGGCGCTGCCGGGGGTGGAGGCGGCCACCGCCCCCGCCAGGGCGGCCGACGTGGCGCACCTGGCGCTGCTGGTGCTGACTGCCGCAGGCGTGGTGACCGCCGTCGAGATCCTCAGGTCCTTGCGGGCGCAGGGTTTCCAGCACCGGGCGAGCGGCCCGGTCGTGCTCGGCCGCCCCGCGGCGGCGACGGCGGCCGCCGGGGCGCTGCGCCCCGCCGAGGGGACTCCGGCTCCTCCGAGGGGCGGGATCCGCCCACTGGGGGCCACTGAGGAGCCGAGCCCTCGAGCCGGCGTGGTGCTGGTGCTCGGCACGGTGGCCCTCGTCCTGATCATTGTGGCGATCGTCGCCTACCCGCTGCGGGCGCTGGGTCCGGCCGGCCGGGAGGGTGCCGACGGCCGCTACGGCCTCCGAGTCGCCCCGAACGTCGTGCTGGCGGGCACGACCGCCGAGAGCTTCCTGCCCTTCTGGGTGTACTGGAACTTCTCCGGCTACGAGTCCAAGGAGCCCCGCGAGGGGATCGGCGGCTACGACGAGTACTACCGGGTCGTGACCACGATGGCGGCGGTCGCCGGCGAGCGGGGCTGCGGCCGGGTCATGTGGGAGTACGGCCTGAAGCAGCTGGACAGCTACGGGTCGCCGATGTCGCTGATGCTGCTCCCGCACTGGACCGACGGTTGCCTGGGCTCCATGGAGGGCCTCTTCTTCGAGTCGACCCAGACCGTGCCGTTCCACTTCATCAACCAGGACGAACTCTCGCTCGAACCCTCCCGGCCGGTGCGGGCCGTGCCCTACGGGGGCGCCGATCTGTCCGACGGGGTGGCCCACATGCAGCTCTTCGGCGTGCGCTACTACATGGCGTTCTCGGATTCCCTGATCGCCGAGGCCCGTGCCCACGAGGACCTCACGGAGGTGGCCGCCGAGCCGCCGTGGGTGATGTTCGAGCTCGCCGACGCGCCGCTGGTGTCGCCGCTGGCCGCCGAGCCGGTGATCGTCAGCGGTGCCGGCGACAGCCCGGCGAACTGGCTGGACGTCGCCACCGACTTCTACGCCACGTATCCCGGCTCGCGGGCCACCGAGCCCGGCGCGCGGTTGCTGTCGGGCGCGGCGGTGCTGCCGGCCGCCTCCGGACCGGCCGGCTGGGCCGAGGTGCCGCCGGACGCCGAGCGGCCGGTGCGCAGCCTGGAGGAGATCCAGGTCCACGGGATCTCCTCCACGCAGAACTCGATCGACTTCCGGGTCGACCGGAGCGGCGTCCCGGTCCTGGTGAAGGCCTCGTACTTCCCCAACTGGCAGGTCGACGGGGCCGCCGGCCCCTACCGGGTGGCCCCCAACTTCATGGTCGTCGTGCCGGAGGAGACCCAGGTGACCCTCAGCTACGGCTGGACACCCGTGGACGTGCTGGCCTGGGTGATCACCGCCGTCGGCGTGATCGCCGCCCTGGTGCTGTGGCGCAACCCGCGCATCTGGTCCGCCGAGCCGGACCGGCGCGCCCGCTGGGAGTGACCGATGACAGCCGGTAGCGACCGAGCGCCCGGCGGTGTACGCCTGTCGGTCGTGGTGCCGGCCTTCCGGGAGGCGGCCGTCATCGCTGAGACCCTGGCGGCGCTGCGGGCGGGCCTGGCGGGCGTGGCGCCGGCGGGTGCCCTGGAGCTGATCGTCGTGGACGACGGGTCCGACGACGCAACCGCCGAAGGGGCCCGCGCCGGCGGGGCCGACCGGGTCATCGCGCTCGGCCGCAATTGCGGCAAGGGGGCCGCGGTGCGTGCCGGGATGCTGGCGGCGGCCGGCGACGCGGTGGTGTTCACCGACGCCGACCTGCAGTACCCGCCGGATCGGATCGTGGCGGTGCTGTCCCGCCTCGACGGCGACGTGGGGGCGGTGGTGGCCAGGCGGGGGCGGTCCGGGGAGGCACCGCTGCGCCGGCTGGGGACCTACACCGTGTCGCGCCTGGCCAGGGCGCTGGTGCTGGGCGGCGGGTCCGCCGGCGGGGATCTCGGGGCGGACACGCAGTGCGGGCTGAAGGCCTTCCGCCGCGACGTGGCGCGGGAGGTGTTCGGCCGTTGCCGGGTGGACCGCTTCGGCTTCGACGTGGAGGTGCTGCTGCTGCTGTCGCTGCTCGGCGTGCCGGTGGCCGTGCAGACGGTCGAAGCCATCCCGGCGCCGCGCCGTTCCAGCGTGCGGGTGCTCCGAGACGGCGCCGCGATCGTCCGCGACCTGCTGCGCATCCGCAGATGGTTGCGCCGGGGAGCCTACGACCTCGCAGCCGGGAGCGATGGCTGAGTCCCCGGGCGCGGTTTCCGGCGGGGATCGGTCCGTGGCGGCTCGCCTCGACGCGATCATCCGGGCCAACGACATCCGCGGCCGGGTCCCGATCGAACTGGACGCGCCGACGGCACGCCGCCTGGGCGGAGCCTTCGCCGCGTTCTTCCGCGAGGACGATCCCCACACCACCCGGGTGGTCGTCGGGCGCGACATGCGGCTCTCGGGGCCCTCCCTCCTCGACGCGTTCTGCGCCAGCCTCCAGGCTGCCGGCCTCGACGTGGTGGACCTGGGCCTGGCCTCCACCGACATGGTGTACTTCGCCTCGGGTCACTTCGGTGCCCCCGGCGTGGTGTTCACCGCCTCGCACAATCCGCCCGACTACAACGGCATCAAAGCCTGCCGGGCGGGCGCGGCGCCCCTCAGCGCCGAAGGCGGGCTGACCCGGGTTCGCGAGTTGGCTCTGGCGGCGCCGCGGGAGCCGGTTCCCAGCGAGGGTGGGCGCCGCCGGGTGGACCTGCTGGAGCGCTTCGCCGACCACGTCCGGTCATTCGTGGACGTGGCGCGCATGGCGCCCCTGCGGGTGGTGGCCGACGTGGCCAACGGCATGGGCGGCCTCGTCGTGCCGGCCGTCTTCGAGGGGCTGCCACCGACCCTCGACCTGCTCTACGGCGATCTGGACGGCGGCTTCCCGAACCATCCGCCCGACCCGTTGCAGGAGGCCAACCTGGCCGACCTGTGCCGGCGTGTCACCGAGACCGGAGCCGATGTGGGCCTGGCGTTCGACGGTGATGCCGACCGGGTGTTCTTCGTGGACGACCGGGCGCGCCCGCTGTCGGGCTCGGTGGTCGCCGCGCTGCTGGCGACGTCCGTGCTGCGCCGGAATCCGGGTGCGCTGGTCCTCTACAACGCCGCCTGCTCGCGTGCGGTCCCCGAGATCATCGCCGAGGCCGGCGGTCGTGCCGAGCGCACCAGGGTCGGGCACTCGCTCATCAAGCAGCGGATGGCCGAGACCGGTGCGGCATTCGCCGGCGAGCACTCGGGCCACTACTACTTCGCCGAGAACCACTGCTCCGACTCGGGGGTGCTGGCGGCGGTGGCGCTGCTCGAGGAGTTGTCGCGTGCCGGGGTGCCCCTGAGCGAGTTGCGGCGCCCGTTCGACCGGTACGCAGCCTCCGGGGAGGTGAACTTCAGCGTCGCCGATCCGCAGGCGGCCACCGAGGCGCTGGCGCACCGCTACCGCGATCGTCCACAGGATCGCCTCGACGGCCTCACGGTGGACTGCGGCGACTGGTGGTTCAACCTGCGCCCCTCCAACACCGAGCCGCTGCTCCGCCTGAACCTGGAGGCCGCCAGTGCCAGCCAGTGCGCTCGCCGTCTCGGCGAGGTAAGAGTGGCCATCGAGAGCTGCGCCTGACGTTGTAATCGGCGCGCGAACAGAGCCCCCTGAAGTAAACCTGGCGGCTCCAACGGCCCGCTCATTCTGGGCTCGCCTCCGGCTTTCTGACTCACGTGTCCACCGCCGGCGCGGCCACCGCCTGCTCCTAGGATGCGCAATGCAAAATGCAAGTCCGGCGCAATGCAATCTGGAGATGATCCATGATGCAGATTGCAAGCCTCTCGCGGCGCGCAATGGAGATCGAACCCGCAATAGCCTCTCAGCGGACCTCACCGCGCAGCAACCCAGATCAGAGCCTCGGTGACATTCTGCCAGGATTGTGGCAGTCCTCAACCGGGCGCTCCTCGCCACCATCACTCCCTCGAATAACCGTAGCTTCCGATGCCCAACGCGAGTGCTGTTACGAAGTAGCGTCGTGCGCACACGGATTGCTACTTGACGCCGAACAGCACGCGCTCGTCAAGCGCAAGGTCGCCGAGTTGGGTATCAGCATGGCAGAAAATGTTCGACGTGTCGTTGAGCGCGACCTGCAACCGGCAACCCGCGATGTCGACCTCTCCGACATCTTCGGAATCGGAGACTCCGGCGACATCGACATCGCCGTTGACCGCAAACGGGTCACCGCTGAGGCGATCGCCGCCCGAGCTACGCGGCGATGACCGTCTTCACCCGCGCCCTGGGGGGTGGGCTCAAGTCTCCTGGCCAGGCCATCGGAGCGGCGCTGCCGCGCCTCAGACTCGAGGCCGCCACCCCCGCCGCATGCGCACACGGACTCGGCGAAGAGCGAGCAGCAGTCAGCTCACGACGATGAACCACGGCGGTGTCTCAGGTCCGGTCTACATTCGGGCACGAGCATGACCGACCACTTCACGACCGAACACTTGGCCTTGGCCCGCGAGGTGCTCGACGCGGGCAGCAGTGAGGGCAACGTGGAGGTCGCGCTGGTGGCCCTGCTGAAGGCCCTGGGGGTCGGCGACGTGCAGGTTCGCCGGACGCAGGATGGCGTCCAGCCGGACCTGCTGTGCCGCTCGGCCCGACTGCTGTTCGAGGTGAAGCGGCCTTCGCTGGCCGATGATCCGCATCGGCCACGAACCGGTGGCCAAGGTGACGAGTCTGCTTTCGAGCAGATTGAGCGATACATCCGGGCGATCCAAGGCGCCGAGCGAGGCACGCTCTGGTCAAGGGGCGAGTCCGAATCTCCTTGGCTGACGGTGCTGACCGATGGAAAGCACTGGCACGCATGGCTGTGGCCATCTCATGGGGGCAGCAGTGAGCCGTTCTCGGCGTTCAGACGTCTGGAGGCAGAACAGGCGCACGAACTCGTGGCCTGGCTGCTCCGAGTCGTCGACCGAGGTGGTGCCAAGCCGCCAGTGCCGACCGACCCCTACAGGACGGTGTTCGAGCCGTATCTCATCCGGCTCCGGCTGATCGCCGAGATGAGCGCCGGTGAGGCCGGTGCCGCCGCGGTGCGGGCACGGCAGACCCAGCGGTCGCTCTGGTACGACATGCTCAAGGGTTCCGGCATGGTCCCCTCCGAGGCCGAGGCAGCGGACCTCTTCGTCCGTCACACGTTCCTCGTAGCGGTCGCCCGAGCGGTGGTGCTCACCCTTGACGGAACCGCCCGGACTCCGATCAGGCCAGGCGAAGCCCGTCGAACCGACGTCCGCGATGTCCTCGGTGATGGATTCGTATCGTGGGCGACCCTGACCGACCGTGGCCGACGATGGGCCGAGGATCTCTTCGATGCCGCTGACGGCTTCGATTGGCGGGCGCAGCCCCGCGACGTGTTGCGCCAGATGTACGAGTCGGTGATCGAGGCCGGCCATCGCAAGTCTTTCGGCGAGTACTACACGCCGGACTGGCTGGCCGAGATGGTCGCCGAACGAGTCTGCGACGCCGACTGGTGTGAGGCCGCGGTCGCCCGGGCGCGCCGAGCCGAGGACTCGCTCAGAGGGGTCGGCGTGGTGGATCCCGCCTGCGGGTCGGGAACGTTCCTGTTCCACGCAGCCCGGCGGATCTGCGACGCGGCGGCCGCTTGGACCCCGCAGCAACAGGCCGACATAGCGGCGCGGCTCGTTCACGGCATTGACATCCACCCCGTCGCCGTGGAGATCGCCCGGGCCACGCTCCTGCGAGCCCTCCCGGCGGCACCCTCGGAGGGCATCGACGGTCTACGTGTCCATCAGGGCGACGGCGTGGCCACCCCGGCGCCCGAGGACGCCGGCGGGATGCAACGCGCCTTGGGAATGTTCGCATTCGTGACGCCGAAAGGCGCTCGCGTCGAGGTGCCGGTCGCGTTCGCCCGGCGCCCGGGTCTGGCGCAACGATTGCGCCACTTGGTGGGGGCGTGTGAGCGCCGCGAGTCACTTCCGGCGCACCTCCTCGAAGGGCTCGACGAGACCTCCGCCACGGCCACCGAACGGGCTCACCGGCGATTGTCGGAGGTGATCGCCGAGGAGGGAAATGGCGTCTGGACATGGTTCATGGGGAACCACATGGCCACGACGCTGCTTGTGGAAAACAAGGTGGACAGGATCGTGGCCAATCCTCCATGGGTCAGGATGTCGGAGATACGGGTGGCGGAGCGGAGAGCGGCCCTCGATGGGTTGATTCGCGACGCGGGACTCTACGCGGGCGGCACCTCGCGCTCACCAGTGGCGGTCAGCGGTGGACTTGACATCGCCGCCCTGTTCGTGACCCGCTGCGAGGAACTGTACCTTGCCGACGGAACCGGCGAGGGTTCGGTCGGCAAGGCCGCAGGTTGGGTGCTGAACCGAGCCTCGCTCACTGCCGACAACTGGATTCGATTCCGCGAACGTCAGGCAGATGCCGCGACCGTTGACCTATCGCTAGTGAGGGCGGCGCCGTTCTCCGGAGCGCACGCGGCCGTCTGGTTCACCGGTGACGCAGGGGACGGCACCCAGGTGGTCCTCGCCACGAAACCGGAGAACCCGGTGAGCGCGTCCGACCGCTGGGATGATGCCCGGTCGAGACTGCACGAGGTTACTGTTGAGTCTACCGGGGCAGCGGAGCCATCGGGGTACGTGGATGAGGCGGGCGTTGCACGAGCACGGGCGGGGGCCAACCTGCGTCCACACTGCCTGGTAGTCATTGGGGAGGCAGAGCTTGCGCGGGCGGGGCGTGTGCGGATCACCACGCGGGCGTCCAAGCAGAAGCCGTGGCGGAACGCGGGCACCCTAAGCGGAGACGTGCCTGAACAGTGGCGCCACGCCGCCGTCTTCTCCCAGAATGTCCTGGTCGGCTGCCTAACGCAGGATCGCGCTCAGTGCATCGTGCCGATAGCCGAGACGGGCGAATTCGACCCCGACCCCGGCGGAGCGTTCTGGGAGGAGGCGCAGGCTCGCTACTCGGACTTCGCCGGACGCGGCAACACAACCCCCACCAGGCTGACCGCAATGCTGGACTACCAGGGGCGGCTGACGGCGCAGCTGACTGAGGCGGAGGGGGCGTGGACCGTCGTCTACAACAAGTCCGGTTCGTACCTGCGCGCGGCGCGTCAGCGAGGTCCGCTCATCGTGAACGACGCCTGCTATTGGATGAGCGTGTCGACGGCGGCGGAGGCCGCGTACCTCGTGGCGGTTCTGAACGCCGAGGCGCTGCAGCCGGCCTACCAGGCAACGCGCCGCTCCGACAGGGACTTCCACACCCACTTCTGGCACGAGATTCCCATTCCCCGTTATGAGGACCACGTCGGACTGCACCGCAAGCTGGCGAGGCTCGGACAGCGCGTTGAGGAAGCGGCCGGCACCGTACGCGACGGACTGCCGCTCCGTGGGGCCGGCCAGGTCAAGACATGCGCGGAGATCCGCGCCGAACTGGGCCGCATCGGGCTGACCCGGCGCATTGACGGACTCGTGAGAGAACTGCTGCCGCACCACACGACGTAGGCTGCGACGTTGCGGCCGGGGTCGCCCGGCTCAGAGAGCCAACCCACTGGAGCGATGGTGCTCGATCCCCGACTTGTGGAAATCCTGGCCTGTCCGGAGGACAAGGGGCCGTTGCTGTACTTCGAAGCCGACGGGTTCCTCTACAACCCCCGGTTGCGGAAGCGCTACGAGATCGACGACGGCATCCCGATCATGCTGATCGACGAGGCCACCACCCTCGAGGCTGCCGAGCACGAGCGGGTACTGGAGCGGGCCGCCGAGGCGGGCATCGAGGAGAACTTCACGCCATGACCCCTGAGGTCCCCCTCGACACGCTCGGCATGCACACCGCCACGGCGTCGATGCCCGAGCAGATCGCCGCCGGGGTGGAGACCGTGGCCGACACCGGCCTGGCGGCGCGGATCGCCGATCCCGACGCCATCACCAGCGTGTTGGTGCTGGGCATGGGCGGCAGCGGGCTGGTGGGGGACTTCCTGGCCGTGACGGCGGGGCCGTTCATGTCGCTGCCGGTGGTGGTCGTCAAGAACTACGTGCCGCCCAGTTACGTCGATCGGCGCACCCTGGTGCTGGCCGTGTCGTTCTCCGGCGAGACCGAGGAGACGCTGTCGGCCGCCGCCATCGCGGCCGAGCGGGGCGGGCAGATGGTCGCCGTCTGCACCGGCGGCCGCCTGCGGGCCCTGGCCGAAGCGTGGGGGGCGCCGGTGCTGGCGGTGGATCCCACCATCCCCATGCCGCGCGCCGGATTCGCCGCCATGGCCGCACCGGCGCTGGCGCTGCTCGAGGACCTGGGATTCTTCCCCGGTGCCAGCGAGTGGCTGGCGCGCGCGGCCGAGCAGCTGCGCCGGCGCCGCAGCCAGCTCAGCGAGACGAGCAACCCGGCGCTGCGGCTGGCGCGGGAGATCGCCGGCACCATCCCGGTGGTCTACGGGCCCGGCGGGATCGGCGAGGTGGCTGCCAAGCGCTGGAAGGCGCAGTTCAACGAGAACGCCAAGACGCCCGCCTTCAGCGCGGCGCTGCCCGAGATGACCCACAACGAGATCGCCGGCTGGGGCAGCCTCGACGAGCTCACCGCGCCGTCCTTCAGCGCCATCCAGCTCCGCCACGACTTCGAGCCGCCGCAGGTGGCGGCCACGTTCGACTTCCTCGACGACCACCTCAGCGACGCCGTGCGGGAGGTCTACGAGGTGCGCGCCGGCGGTGAGGGACCGATCGCCCAGATCATGGACCTGATGCTGTTCGGCGACTACGTGTCGTTGCACCTCGCCGCGCTGCGGGGAATGGATCCCGGCCCGATCCCCGCCATCGCCGAGTTGAAGGCGGCCCTCGGCGGATCGGGGGAAGCGGGAGCGTGAGACCCGCCGGCGGCGACTTCGCGGTCGCCGACCTGTCGCTGGCGCCGTTCGGGCGCAAGGAGATCCAGCTCGCCGAGCACGAGATGCCCGGTCTGATGGCGCTGCGGGCCCGCCACAGCGACGAGAAACCCCTGGCAGGCGCCCGTATCGCCGGCTCGCTGCACATGACCGTCCAGACCGCCGTTCTCATCGAGACCCTCTGCGAGCTCGGCGCCGAGGTGCGCTGGGCGTCGTGCAACATCTTCTCCACCCAGGACCACGCCGCCGCCGCGGTGGCGGTGGGGCCGACCGGCACGGCCACCGAGCCCCGCGGCGTGCCCGTGTTCGCCTGGAAGGGCGAGACGCTGGAGGAGTACTGGCGCTGCACCGAGCACGTGCTGCGCTGGCCCGACGGCGACGGCCCGACGCTGATCCTCGATGATGGCGGGGATGCGACGCTGTTGCTGCACGAGGGACTCGCATGCGAGCGAGCCGGCGCAGTGCCCCAGCCGGATCCCGACGACAGCGAGGAGCGAGCAGTGGTCCTCGCCACCTTGCGCCGGGTTCTCGACGAGGACTCCGACACCTGGGGAAGGGCCGCGGCCTCGGTTCGCGGCGTCAGCGAGGAGACCACCACCGGGGTGCACCGGCTGTACCGCATGCAGCGGGAGGGCGCGCTGCTGTTCCCGGCCATCAACGTGAACGACTCGGTCACCAAGTCCAAGTTCGACAACCTCTACGGCTGCCGGCACTCGCTCATCGACGGCCTCAAGCGGGCCACCGACGTGATGCTCGGCGGCAAACTGGCGGTGGTCTGCGGCTACGGCGACGTGGGCAAGGGCTGCGCGGCGGCGCTGGCCGGCCAGGGCGCACGCGTGGTCGTGACCGAGGTGGATCCCATCTGCGCCCTCCAGGCCGTCATGGAGGGCTACCAGGTCGTCCGCCTCGAGGACGTGATGAGCACCGGCGACATCTTCGTCACCGCCACCGGCTGCCGCGACGTGATCACCGCGGAGCACATGGGGCGGATGAAGCACCAGGCCATCGTCGGCAACATCGGCCACTTCGACAACGAGGTGGACGTGGCAGGGCTGGAGCGGCTGTCGGACGTGCAGCGCGTGCGCATCAAGGACCAGGTGGACGAGTACGTCTTCCCCGACGGGCACTCGGTGATCCTGCTGTCGGAGGGGCGCCTGCTGAACCTGGGCAACGCCACCGGGCATCCCAGCTTCGTGATGTCCTTCAGCTTCACGAATCAGGTGCTGGCGCAGATGGAGTTGCATGCCAACGCCGAGGCGTACCGCGACGATGCCGGTCGTCCGCAGGTGGTGACGCTGCCGAAGCACCTCGACGAGGAGGTGGCCCGGCTGCACCTCGACGCCCTGGGCATCCGGCTCAGCCGCCTCAGCGACGCCCAGGCCGACTATCTGGACGTGCCACCGGACGGCCCCTACAAGCCCGACCACTACAAGTACTGACCGGAGCCCGGACCGCAGAGGCGGACCGTCACCCCGACGAGCCCCAGGAGGCAGCAGCCATGATCAGACTCACCGCCGACGACGGCCACGAACTCGACGCCTACGAGGCCGGACCGGCCGACGCCGCCGCCGGCATCGTGGTCGTCCAGGAGATCTTCGGGGTGAACGCGCACATCCGCGACGTTGTGGACCGCTACGCCGCCCTCGGCTACCGCGCGGTGGCCCCCGCCCTGTTCGACCGCCTCGAGCGGGGGGTGGAACTCGGCTACACCGAGGAGACCGTGACCCAGGGCCGGGCGATGCGGGGCGCCATCGACTGGGACGACACGGTGCGCGACGTGGGCGCGGCCGTCGCCCATCTGGCGGGGAACGGTCCCGTCGGCGTGGTGGGCTACTGCTACGGCGGCAGCTTGGCGTGGCTGGCGGCGCACGGCCTGCCGGTGGCCGCCGCCGTCGGCTACTACGGCGGCCAGATCATCCAGTTCCTGGACCGTGAGCCGAAGGCACCCGTCCTGCTGCTCTTCGGCGAGGTGGACTACATGATCCCGCTGTCGGACGTGGAGGAGATCAAACAGGCGCACCCTGCGGTTCCGGTGCAGGTGTACCCCGGTGCCGACCACGGCTTCAATTGCGACGCCCGCGACTCCTACCACCCCGAGGCGGCGGCCCAGGCGCTGGAGCGCACCCTGGGCTTCCTCGCCGAAGCCGGCGTGCGTCCCTAGGGGAGGATCGATCATGAACCCCAACGTCGTCGTCCGCCACGTCGAGCGGGCACCCCGCGATCTGGTCCGGGGATTCGGCGAGGTCGACTCCTCCACCGTGCACGAGGCCATGGGCCGGTTCGGCTTCGCGGGAGCCCACATCCGCCCTGTCCAGCAGGGCGCCCGGATCGCCGGCTCGGCCATCACCGTGCTGGTGCACCCAGGTGACAACATCATGATCCACGCCGCCATCGCGCTCCTCGAGCCCGGGGACGTGCTGGTGGTCGCGAGCACCGCACCCTCCACCAACGCCCTGTTCGGGGAGCTGATGGCAACCTCCGCCGCGGCACGGGGCGGGGTGGGGCTCATCACCGACGGGGCTGTGCGCGACGTCGACGCCATCAGAGACATGGGATTCCCGGTGTGGTCTCAGCACATCGGCTGCCAGGGCCCCATGAAGACCACGCCCGGCTGGGTGAACGTGCCGATCGTCCTCGGTGAGCAGGCCGTCCATCCCGGCGACGTGGTCTGCGCGGATGACACCGGCGTGGTGGTGGTGCCGCGCCTGCGGGCCGCCGAGGCGCTGGAGGGCGCCCGCAAGCGGATGGCCGCCGAGGAGGTCCTCCGGGAGCGCCTCGCCGCCGGCGAGCTCTCCCTCGATGTCGCCGGGCTCGGCGCCAAGCTGGCCGAACTCGGCGTCACATACGTCGACCAACTCGACGATCCGCAGCCCGGCTTGTAAAGGGCGGAGCGGCCAGCCTTCTCCGGCGTCGTGGACCGAGCCGCTTCGCGGCGGTCGATGGGGCGCGTAACGGTTCTGTAGCGGACCGGGTGCTGCGGTCAGGTCGTGCCCCGCCCGTCCGGCGAGCGCGCCTCCAGCGGGTTCGGGTTCTGTAGCGGACCGGGTGCTGCGGTTAGAGCCGGAGTGGCTGGTTGATGGTCGAATCCGCGCCACCCCGGCGACTGTGCATGGTGCCGTTGCGGGGGGAATGGCCGGCTCGAAACAGATTGGCGACCGCCTTGACTGTAGCTATTATCCTCGAAAATCAGCTTGTGACTATAAGATTTTCAAGGTAATATCCCGGCGTGGCTGATGAAGACAGCACGGAGGTGGGGATCACCGCCCGCGGGCGGTTCGTCGAGCGGCCTCGGGACGCTCAGACGCTGCGGGAGGCGATGGCACGCGCTCCGGTGACGTTGCTCACGGGACCGCGGCAGGCGGGCAAGTCCACGCTGGTACGGCGCGTCGTTGCCCCGTCGCCGCCGTCGGTGTTCGACCTGGAGGACTATCGGGACTTGGCGCGCCTGGCCGAGCCGATGCTCGCACTGCGCGACATGGGCGAGACGATCGTCATCGACGAGGCGCAGCGGATGCCCGAGCTGTTCCGGTCGCTTCGGGTGCTCGTGGACGAGAACCGCCGCCCGGCGCGCTTCGTGGTGCTCGGCAGCGCTTCCCCCGACCTGACGGGCCTGGGCTCGGAGTCGCTGGCGGGAAGAGTGGCTCTGGTGGAGCTTGCGGGATTCCGGCTCGGCGATGTCGGAGCGGCCCGCCTCGACGACCTGTGGCTGCGGGGCGGGTTGCCGGAGTCGTTTCTCGCCGCCGGCGACCGGGAATCGACCGCGTGGCGAGACGACTACATCTCGACCTTCCTCGAGCGAGACTTGGCCGGGTTCGGGTTCCGCTTCCCGGCCACGCTGATGCGGCGGTTCTGGACGATGCTCGCCCACTACCACGGCCAGACGTGGAACGGCGCATCGGTTGCCCGATCGATCGATGTCTCCGAGAAGACGGTGCGCCGGCTTGTCGATGCGCTGACCGACGCTCTCGTGGTGCGCCAACTGCCGGCGTGGTTCGAGAACATCTCGAAGCGTCAGGTGAAGGCGCCGCGTGTCTACGTCCGCGACAGCGGCTTGCTGCACCGCCTGCTCGGGATCGATAGCCGGCTCGATCTCGAGCGTCATCCCAAGCTCGGTGCCAGCTGGGAGGGGATGGTGCTCGAGCAGCTCCTCACGCGCTTCGGCGACGCTTCGGCGGCGTTCTGGTCGACGCATGGCGGGGCCGAACTCGATCTGCGCCTCGAGGTTGGCGGGCGGCTGATCGGATTCGAGATCAAGCGCACGGACCGACCCTCGACGACCAAGTCGATGCACAGTGCGCTGGCCGATCTGGGGCTCGACCATCTGGTGATCGTGCACGCCGGCCGGCATCGCTTCGCTCTCGCCGAGCGGATCACCGCAGTCGGCGCCGTCGATCTGCTCGTGTCGGCCGATCCCCTGGAAGGGCTGTGACCGGGAGCCTGCAGGTGTGAGGAGTCCCCGGCTGGCTCGATGCCCTCAACGGCATTAGTCATGTCCGTCGTGGAGGAGAGCGCGCCGGCGGTGGGACCATGAGCCTCGCCGGACTGACCGTCGGGTTCTTCGGATTGGGCGAGGCGGGCTCGCTGATCTCCGCCGACCTGGCCTCCGCCGGGGCCGCCGTCGCCGGCTACGACCCCGCCCCGGTGGGTACCCCGGAGGGAGTGCGGCGGGTCGCCGATCCCCGGGGCGCCGTCGAGGGTGCCGACCTGGTCATGGCCGCCACCGCCGCCACCGACGCCATGGGCGCGCTCACCCAGGCGCTCGAGGAAATCCCCACCGGCGCCGTCTACGCCGACCTGGCGACGGCCTCGCCGACCCGCAAGCAGCACTTGGCCGCAGTGGCCGCGACCCGTTCGCTGGCATTCGCTGATGTGGCGCTGATGGCGATGGTGCCCGGCAACGGGTTGTACGCGGCGTCGCTGGCCTCGGGGCCCGGCGCGGCCCGCTACGCGGCGTTGCTGGCCCCGGCGGGCGTGCCGATCGAGGTGGTCGGCGACGAGCCGGGCCTGGCCGCCACCCGCAAGCTGCTGCGCAGCGTGGTGCTTAAGGGCCTCCCCGCCCTGATGATCGAGTCCCTGCGAGCCGCAGCCGCCGCCGGCCTGACCGATGAGACGTGGGAGAACCTGATCGGTCAGATCACCTCCGCCGACGAGCGGTTCATCCGCACGCTCCTGGAGGGCACCGAGGTGCACAGTGTCCGCCGCACGGCCGAGATGGAGGCGGCAATCGAGCTGCTGGAATCACTCGGCGTGGACCCCGTCATGACCCGCGCCACCACCGAGCGCCACCGCCGGATGCCCGACGAGGGCCTGCCCGAGCTACCCGGGCCCTGATCGGCTGCGCCGTCTAGCGTGGGACACGCGGGCGAGCGGGGAAAGGTTGAGGACGGCATGGTTGCCATCAACTGCGACATGGGTGAGGGCTACGGCATCTACCGCTGCGGTGACGACGAGGCGATCATGCCCTATGTCGACATGGCCAACGTGGCCTGCGGTTTCCACGCCTCGGACCCCAGCGTCATGCAGCGCACCGTCGGGCTGGCCAAGCGCCACGGCGTGCAGGTGGGCGCCCACCCCTCCTTCCCCGACCGGCAGGGATTCGGCCGCCGGCCCATGGCCATGGACCCCGAAGAGATCACCGCGGCGATCATCTACCAGGCCGGGGCGCTCAGCGGCTTCCTGACCGCCGAGGGCATGCGCTTGGGCTACATCAAGGCCCACGGTGCGCTCTACGGTCAGGCCGCCGGCGACCCGGACGTGGCCGCGGCCATTGCCGCCGCCGCCGACGCCCTCGACACCGCCCTGTTCGGCATGGCCAACACGACACACGAGGAGGTCTGGGGCGATCGACCCCAGGGCTTTTGCGCCGAGTACTACTCCGATCTGGAATACCGGCCCGACGGCAGCCTGATCATCACGCGAGAGCACACCGCCGTGGATCCGGCCAAAGCCGCCGACGGCGCCGTGCGGGCCGTCACCGAGAACGTGGCCGTCGCCATCGACGGCAGCGAGATCCCGATGCGGGCCGACATCGTCTGCGTCCACTCGGACACCCCCGGCGCGGTCGAGGTCGCCGCCGCCGTGCGTGCCGCCCTCACCCCGTACCTGTCGTGAGCGCCTGGCGCGGATCCCTGATCGACCCGCGACCCTGACCGTGGACATCCGCTCGCCCCTGCCGGGCGTCTTCTACCGGCGCCCGTCGCCGGAGTCCGACCCGTTCGTGGAACTCGGCAGCCCCGTCGGGCCCGACACGGTCGTCGCCCTCGTGGAGGTCATGAAGCAGTTCTTCGAGGTGCAGGCGGGCACGACGGGCACGATCGCCACCGTGGCGGTGGCCGACGCGGACATGGTCGACGCCGGCCAGATTCTCTTCACCGTTCACCGGTCGTGAGCGGCCGATCGTGAGCGGTCCCGGGCGCCCGGCGCGGCGCAGCTTCGGCGGGGACGACCACATCTTCGTGGAGTTCGACGAGCAGATGAACCTGCCGGCCAACTTTCGGGTCATGGCGGTCACCGCCACCCTCGCCGAGCGGCGGATCGACGGCGTGATCGACATCTGCCCGGCCAACGTCTCCTACCAGGTGCGTTTCGACCCCGACCGCCTGGCGCCGTGGGACCTCCTCGCCGAGCTGGAGGCCGTCGAGGCCGCGGTCGGCGACGGCACGGACTTCGAGCTGAAGACCACGATCCTCGAGCTGCCGATCCTCTACGGCGACCCGTGGACGCGGGAGACCGGGGTGCGTTTCCGGTCCCACCGCCAGGCCCCCGACGCCACCGATCTGGAATACGCCGCCCGTGTCAACGGCTTCGACTCGACGGCGGACTTCGTGGCCGCCCACGCCAACTCGCCCTGGTTCGCCTCCATGGTGGGTTTCGTGGCCGGTCTGCCGTTCCTGTTCCAGATGGTGCCGCGGGAACGCCAACTGGAGGTCCCCAAGTACCTCTCGCCCCGCACCGACACGCCCAAGCTGACGATCGGCCACGGCGGCTGCTTCGGCAGCATCTACTCGGTCCGGGGTGCGGGCGGCTACCAGATGCTGGGGATCACGCCGGCCCCGATCTACGACCCGACGCAGACCCATCCCGACTTCGCGGACTCGCTGGTGTTCTTCGAGCCGGGGTTCATCGTCAAGTACGAGCCCATCGACCGCGAGACGTACGACGAGTTGGCGGCGCAGGTGGAGGCCCGGCGGTACCGGATCCGCCAAGCGCCCGTGGAGTTCTCGCTTGGGCGGTTCCTGGCCGACCCCGACGGCTACAACCGCGGCCTCATCGAGGTCCTCCGTGGCTCTTAGCGTGCTGAAGCCCGGCCTCGCCACCACCGTGCAGGACACGGGCCGGCCCGGCTACTACAACGTCGGCATCCCGCCGTCGGGGTCGCTTGACCAGTACTCCTCGCTGGCCGCCAACCTGCTGGTGGGCAACGCGGAGGACGCCGCCGTGCTGGAGTGCACTTACATGGGGCCCGAGCTGCGCTTCGACCGGCCGGCGACGGTGGCGGTCACCGGCGCCGACCTGCCGCCCCGGCTGGATGGCGCGCCCCGCCCGACCTGGGAGAGCTTCACGGTGCGCGCAGGCGACGTGCTGTCGTTCGACTTCCTGCGCTCGGGGGCGCGGGCCTACATCGCCGTCAGCGGCGGCTTCGACGTGCCGGAGGTGCTCGGCAGCCGCTCCACATACGTCCTCGGGGCACTCGGCGGGGTCGGGGGCCGGGCGCTGGCCGCCGGCGACGAGTTGCCGATCGGCGACGCCGACGGTGCCGCACCGGGCCGGTCGGTGCCCGAGGCGCTGCGCAGCACCCATCCCAAGCATCGGGAGATCAGGGTGATGATGGGCCTCTACGACCATCGCCTCACCGGGGCGGGCCGCCGGGCCTTCCTGGAGAGCACCTGGCGCCTCACCACGGTCTCGGACCGGATCGGGCTCCGCTACCGCGGGGCAACCCTGGAATTCCGCGACCGGGTTGCGCCCTTCGGTGCGGGCAGCGATCCTTCAAACATTGTGGACGCCCCGTACCCCATCGGATCGATCCAGGTCCCCGGCGGTGTCGAGCCGATCGTGTTGCACCGCGACGCCGTCTCCGGTGGCGGCTACGTGATGGTCGGCACGGTCATCAGCGCCGACATGGACGCCGTCGGCCAGTCGGCGCCCAACAACACGACGCGGTTCGCCGAGGTGGATCTGGACGGCGCCCTGGGAGCCCGGCGCCGGCGGACGGCCCGGCTCGACGCCCTCCGAGAGGCGGTGGGCTAGTGCCCGCCGGGACGGCCGGCTGATGCCTGGCGAGGCGGTTGGAACCGCCGGCGATGCCCGCGCGTTGCTGCGGGCCGCCGAGGTGGCGCTGATCGACGAGCGCCGGCTGCTGGACGCCGCGGAGCTGCGGGCACTCGCCACCCTCGACGACGAGCAGGTCCCGGCGCTGACGGCGCTGGCTCATCAGGTGCGCCTGGAGTGGTGCGGGCCCACCGTGGAGGTGGAGGGCATCCTGTCGGTCAAGACCGGTGGCTGCCCGGAGGACTGCCACTTCTGCTCGCAGTCGGCCCGCTTCTCCGAGACGCTGCCGGCCGCGCCGTTCCTCGAGGTCGACGAGGTGCTGTCGGCCGCCCGGGAGACGGCCCGGACGGGCGCCAGCGAGTTCTGCATGGTGCTGGCGATTCGCGGCCCCGACGAGCGGACGCTGCAGCGGCTCATCTCCCTGGTGCCCCTCATCGAGGCCGAGACCGGGCTGAACGTGGCCATCAGCGCCGGGATCCTCAGCGACGACCAGGCCCGGCGGCTGGCCGAAGGCGGGGTGCACCGCTACAACCACAACCTGGAGACGTCCCGGAGCTTCTTCCCGCAGATCGCCACGACCCACACCTGGGACGAGCGCTACGAGACCTGCCTGCTGGTGCGCCGCCACGGCATGGAACTCTGCTGCGGCGCGCTGCTGGGCATGGGGGAGACCCTCGACCACCGGGTTGAACTGCTCGGCCAGCTGCAGGAGCTGGACCCCACCGAGGTGCCGCTCAACTTCCTGAACCCCCGGCCCGGCACGCCCCTGCAGATCCGCCGGCCGCTGCGGCCCCTGGAGGCGCTGCGCTGGATCGCCCTGTTCCGCCTGGCCCTGCCGGGGGTGATCCTCCGCTACGCCGGCGGCCGGGAGATCACGCTGGGGGAGTTCCAGGCCATGGGCATGACCTCCGGCATCAATGCCCTGATCGTGGGGAACTACCTCACCACGCTGGGGCGCAGCCCCGACGAGGACCTGCGGATGCTGGAGGATCTGCAGATGCCCATCGGTGCCCTGACCGGCGTGATCTGAGCGCCATGAGCGGGGCGTTCTGCCCGTGGTGCGGCACCCGGGACTGTGACCGCTGCGAGCATCGACCCTACGAGGCGCCCCGCCACTGCGACGTGTGTGGCGGGCGGCTGCGGGTGACTGTGCACCCGACCGGATTCGAGGCCCGCTGCCGCGGCTGCCGGACGGTCACCGGATCCGCCGAGAGCCCCGGGACGGCGCCGCTGCCCGAGGGAGCGCCTCGTCGTGGACGTGGTCCACGGGTTGCAGCCGTCGAGACCCCCGAGGCCGCCCGGCCGCCCGAGGGGGGCTGATGGCCGGCGACGGGCCGGGCACCGGGCGCGCCCGCCGCCGCGACGATCCCCCCGGCGACCGCTACCGGAGGCACCTCGACCTGATCGAGCGGGATCGCAGGCACCTCTGGCATCCCTACGCCGCGATGCCCTCTGCACTCCCGGCGGTCCCGGTAGTCTCCGCCGCCGGCACGACCCTCACGCTGGCCGACGGCCGGCAGGTGATCGACGGCATGTCCTCGTGGTGGGCTGCCATCCACGGCCACCGCCATCCCGTGCTGGACGAGGCGGTCCGCACGCAGCTCGAGTCGATGGCGCACGTGATGTTCGGCGGCATCACGCACCCGACCGCGGTGGAGCTGGCCGAGTTGCTCGTCGAGGTCACCCCGGTGGGGCTCGATCACGTCTTCCTGGCCGACTCCGGCTCGGTGTCGGTGGAGGTCGCCATCAAGATGGCGCTGCAGAACGCCCGCGGCACCGGTCGCCCCGAGCGCACCCGCCTGCTGACCGTCGCCTCCGGCTACCACGGCGACACCCTGGCCTGTATGTCGGTCTGCGACCCGGTGACCGGCATGCACAGCATGTTCGGTGACGTCCTGCCCGTCCAGCTCTTCGCCCCCGCCCCGGGGCCCCGCTACGGCGAGACCTTCCGGGCCGAGCACATCGCCGACTTCGCCGGGCTGCTGGCCACCCACCGCGACGAGATCGCCGCGGTGATTCTCGAGCCGGTCGTGCAGGGCGCCGGCGGGATGCGGTTCTACTCGCCGGACTATCTGGCGGAGGTCCGCAGGCTCTGCGATCGCCACGGCGTGCTGCTGATCGCCGATGAGATCGCCACCGGCTTCGGGCGCAGCGGCAGGCTGTTCGGCTGCGACCACGCCGGCGTCCGCCCCGACATCATGTGCCTCGGCAAGGCGCTCACCGGGGGCTACCTGTCGATGGCGGCGGTGCTGTGCACGCCCGCGGTGGCCGCCGGTGTCAGCGCCGCGGAGTCCGGGGCGCTGATGCACGGCCCCACCTTCATGGGCAACCCGCTGGCGGCGGCCACCGCGACCGCCTCGATCAGGCTGCTGCTGTCGCGGCCCTGGGAGGCTGAGGTCGCCGCCATCGAGGAGTCGCTGCGGGTGGGGCTGGCACCGGCCGAAGCGCTTCCCGGCGTGGCCGATGTCCGGGTGCTGGGGGCGATCGGGGTGATCGAGACCACCGAAGCGGTGCCCATGGCTGCCACCCAGGAACTGCTGCTCGACCGGGGGGTGTGGCTGCGCCCCTTCGGGAGGCTCCTGTACACGATGCCGCCCTACATCAGCAGCGCCGCGGATCTGCGTCGCATCACCGGCGCCATGGTCGCCGCCGCCGAGGCCCTCGGGTGACCAACCACGGCCCTCGCGCAGGCGGCTTCGATGCCTGGGTTGCCGCCGAGGTCGCCGCCATCCGTGCCGCCGACCGCTGGCGGGACGTGCGCGACTTCGACGCGCGTGGTCCCGTGGGGTTCCTCGGCGGGCGGGAGGTGATCTCCTTCGCCTCCAACGACTACCTCGGCCTGTCGTTCCATCCCGCCGTGATCGCGGCGGCGCATGCGGCGCTGGACCGCTGGGGCGCCGGGGCCACGGCCAGCCGGCTCATCGTGGGCTCACGCCCCGTGCACGCCGAGCTCGAGGCCGAACTCAGCGACTGGAAGCGCACCGAGCGGGCGCTGGTCTTCCCCACGGGCTACGCCGCCAACCTGGGGGTGCTGTCCTGCTTCGGCGGACCCGACTGCCTCATCGTGAGCGACGAGCTGAACCATGCCTCGATCATCGACGGGTGCCGCCTCAGCCGCTCGCCGGTGGCCGTCGCCCGGCACAACGACGTCGACCACGTCGACCACCTGCTCGGTGCGGCGTCCACAGCGCGGAAGATGGTCGTGGTCGATGCGGTCTTCTCGATGGACGGCGACGAGGCGGATGTCGCCGCGCTGGGGGAGTGCTGCGCCCGCCACGGCGCCCTGCTGGTGCTCGACGAGGCGCACGCGGTGCTCGGCCCGTCGCCGGCGGCTCTCGCCGGCCTCGACGGACTCGAGGTGCTGCGCGTCGTCACCCTGTCCAAGGCGCTGGGCTCGGTCGGCGGGGCGGTCTGCGGCCCGGCTCCGTTCATCGAGTTGCTCATCAACCGGGCTCGGCCGTTCATCTTCACCACCGGGCCGGCTCCGGCCGACTCCGCCGCCGCCCTCGAGGCCGTCCGCATCACCCGCGGCCGCGAGGGGGAGGAACTCGTGCAGCGGCTGCGGGGCCACGTCGAGCGCCTGCGCCCGGGCCACGGATCCCCGATCGTGCCGATCCTCGTGGGTGACGAGGCGGCTGCGCTGCAGTGCGCTGAGCGGCTTCTCGAGCGGGGTGTGCTGGTTCCCGCCATCCGGCCGCCGACCGTGCCGCCGGGCACCTCGCGGTTGCGGTTGGCCCTGTCGGCCGCCCACACCGCGGACATGGTGGACCGGCTGGTGGAGAGCCTGGAAGCGATCGGACTCCGACCATGACCCGGCCCGCCACGCTCGTGGCCGTCGCCGGAGTGGCCACCGAGATCGGCAAGACGTGGGTCACGGCCCGGGTGCTCGAGAACCTCCGCGGGCGCGGATTCTCGGTGAGTGCCCGCAAACCCGTGCAGTCCTACGGCCCCGAGGACCTCGGCGCCACCGATGCGGAGGTGCTGGCGGCCGCCGGCGGTGAGACGCCGCCTGCGGTCTGCCCGGCGCACCGCTGGTATGCGGTGCCGCTGGCCCCACCGCTGGCGGCGGCGGCCGCCGGCCAGGTGCCCCCGCGGCTGGCGGAACTGCTCGCCGAGATTCGCTGGCCACATCCGGCGGCGGACTTCGGCTTCGTCGAGACGGTGGGCGGCGTCCGGTCGCCGCTCGCCGACGACGGCGACTGCGTCGACCTGGTGCGGGCGCTTGAGGTCGACGGGGTCCTGCTCGTGGCGGGCGCCGACCTCGGCGCCATCAACGCCGTCCGCCTGGCGGCCGACGCGGTGGCGGGCCCGCCCCTGCTGGTGTTCCTCAACCGCTACCTGCCCGGCGACGACGTGCACCGGCGCAACCTCGCCTGGCTCACCGAGCGGGACGGCCTCGCCGTCGAGACCAACATCGAGGACCTGACCGAACGCATCGCCGGCTGGCGCTGAACGCGGCCGGCCGGCGCTCAGTGGCCGATGAAGCCCTCCTCGGCGCGCCGCAGGAAGCGAATCTGGTGGCTCTCGGCGAGGAGTTGCCCGTCGGGTGACCAGGCGAACGCCGTCTCGTCCACGTGACCACCGGCCGAGGCGGCGGTGTGCAACTCCACCAGCACAGGCTCACCGGCGCTGTGGGGGATCGGCAGCGGGGCGCGCACGTGTGCGGTGAGGGTGATGGTCCCTGCCAGGTGCGGGTCGCTCACCCGGCCGATGGCGACCGGCGGCACCACGTCGCAGACCATCAGCAGCAGCGGCAGATCGATCCGGGTTGCGAACCTGGGGCGCACGCACACCAGCACGCTGGAGCCGTCCCGGTGGATCTCCCGCTCCTCGAACAGCTCGAAGACCGGGAGCGCGAAGATGCGGGGCATGGTCTCGGCGGGAGTCTCCGCGAACGCCGGCACTTCGGGCGCCGTCCGGTTCGTAGACTCCTGGCCGTCCTGATCGGTGCCGGCGGTGGCGAGGAAGTGGGCGCAGAGTTTGCCGCCGGCGGACATGCGCCCCGACAGGAACGAGACCGAGCGGCCGGCCTGTTCGATCGTCACCTCGATCCGGATGCGGCCGTCGGGCGCCGGGCGCACGAACTGCATCGTGATTCCCCGCAGCGGCCGGGCAGGGTCGGCCACGGTCGCCTCGCAGGCGACCGCCGCCAGGCTCACGAGGTAGCCGCCGAACAGCCCGTTGAATCCCCACCACCGTTTGTCGGCGTCGTGGCCCCAGGCGCCGTCGCCGAGGTCGTCGAGATGGAGGTCGCCGGGGTTGCGCACGGCAGCGAAGGGTAGGTGCTCGGGCTTGGTTTGCTCCGCGGCCGCCGTTTCGCCCCGCAACGACTCCGTCCACCAGCCCTGATTCGGGGAGTGACATATAGGGATATAACATGAAATAGTCTTTACTTGCTAACCTCTGCCCGGTGCTCATCCCGATTCGTTGTGTGGCGTGCGGCGCGGACAACGTGCTGCTGTGCCGGCGTTGCGAGGAGCGGCTGGATCCCGCGCCACCTCTCCCGCCACCTCCGGGCGTCGACAGTGCGTGCGCCGTGTTCATCTATGACGAGGTCGGCAGCAGCGTGATCGGTGCGCTCAAGTACGCCGACTCGCACCGGCTCGTGCACCGTCTGGGTCCCCGGCTGGCTGCCGCCGCGCCGCAGGGTCTCGACGTGGTCACCTGGGCTCCCGCAGCGGCGGCGAACCGCCGCCGGCGGGGCTACGACCAGGGGGAGTTACTCGCCCGGGAGGTGGCGAGACGGCTCGGGATGCGCGCGGTGCGGCTGCTGGCCCGCCGCGCTGACATCCCGCAGACGGCGCGGGATCGTGCCAGGCGGGCCGCCGGCCCCCGAATCCGCGCTCGCCGGGCGATCTCGGGAAGTGTGCTCGTCGTCGACGACGTGCTCACAACCGGCGCCACGCTCGCGACGGCCGCCAGGCTGTTGCGGCAGGCCGGAGCGAGTCGTGTCGGCGTGTTGACACTGGCCTGGACGCCACCCCCTGGCTTCGACGACTGAGCGGGAGCGCGCCGGTAGCGTGTGCCGATCTCCGGGGCAGCGCCCGGAGTAGAGCAGGGACGCTGGTAAGCCAATGGACTCGGCCACCCAGCCAGCGCCCCTGCTTGTCCACCGAACTCTAGCACGACACCCCACGCGCCCGACCAGGGTGGTGCGCATCGCCCCAACGCTCCCAGCAGGAGTGGTGCCAGTGCCGGCGCAGGTCGGGAGCCTCGGTGGGAACCACCACGAGGTGGCCCGTGGCGGCCGGGATGGCGTTGTTGCAGCCCCCGCAGACGTAGGCCTTGGTGGCCTGGTACGGCTGGATCCGCCGCACCTCCAGCGTCTCCGGTGGCACGCTCATCCCCAGATCCCCCACACGACCGCCAGGACGCAGCCCGCCAAGCCGAGACCCACGAAGAGGTAGTCGGTCCGGCGCCGCTGCCATCGCCTGGTGGGATCGAAGCCCATCTCGCACCTCGCCTGGCCTGCCGAACATCGAGCCACCCATGAGGTTAGGGACTGCGGCTCGCGGCGCGACGACCGCTGACAACCTGGCGGGCGGCACTCGGGCATCCGACCCACGCTCCGGCACGCGATCCTCCGCCACGTGCAATCTCAAAATATTTGTGATATAACGAAAGTGCTCGGAGTGCAGCTTCAGCGACTCCCTCTTGCACCGACGGATTGGCGCGCCGGCGCGGCCGCCGAAGGTGAATCCCGGCACGAGGAGGGAGGCAGCGATGACGGCCAGGATCTCGTCAGCGGTTCTGCAGGGGGTCATCGGGCAGGCCGTGAACGTGGAGGTCCACGCCTCCAGTGGGCTGCCCGCGTTCACGATCGTGGGCCTGCCCGACGCCTCCTGCCGGGAGTCCCGCGACCGGGTCCGTGCCGCGGTCCTGTCGAGCAAACTCAAGTGGCCCGACGGGCGGGTCACCGTGAACCTGGCGCCCGGTGGCCTGCGCAAGGAGGGGGCGGGGCTGGACCTGGCGATCGCGGTGGCGGTTCTGGTGGCCGAGGGAGAGCTCTCGGAGGAGGAGACCAAGGAGTACGCCTTCGTCGCCGAACTCGGCCTCGACGGGTCGCTGCGGCGGGTCCCGGGAACCCTGAGCCTGGTCGAGGCGGTCACGGCCTCCCGTGTGGTGGTGGCCGAGGACGCCTATGCCGAGGCACGGCTCGGTGGTGATCGGGAGGTGCGGTGCGCCACCAAGCTCAAGGAACTGGTGCGGTGCCTCCGGGGCGAGGCGTCGTTCGATGTCCCGCCGCCGGCGCCGCCGGCCGCCGAGGCGGAGCTGGCCGAGGATCTGCGGGACGTGCGCGGCCAGCCCTTCGGGCGCAGGGCGCTGGAGATCGCCGCCGCCGGCGGGCATCACCTGCTCATGGTCGGCCCGCCGGGCGCCGGAAAGACCATGCTTGCCCGACGTCTCCCCGGTCTGTTGCCGCCGCTGGACGACGAGGCCGCCAGGGTCGTCACCCGCATCTACTCCGCCGGCGACTTCGGGGTGCCCACCAGCGCGCTCATCACCCGGCCGCCGTTCCGGGCGCCGCATCACAGCACCACCATGGTGGCCCTGGTGGGTGGCGGATCCAGGGCGCTGAGGCCCGGGGAGATCAGCGCCGCCCACGGCGGCGTGCTGTTCCTCGACGAGCTGGGCGAGTTCTCCCCGGTGGTGCTGGACGCCCTGCGCCAGCCGCTGGAGGAAGGCGTGATCAGGGTGAGCCGGGCCGCGGGCGCCGTCGAGTTCCCGGCGGAGTTCGTGCTGGTGGGATCCATGAATCCCTGTCCCTGCGGCAACGCCGGCAGCCCGGGCCACTGCCGCTGCAGCGACGGCGCCCGCGTGCGGTACGCCCGGCGTCTGTCGGGGCCCCTGCTGGATCGCTTCGACATGCGGCTTTTCGTGCAGCGCCCCTCGGCGGACGAGTTGTTCCGGGGCGAGCCCGGCGAACCCTCGGCGGCGGTGCGCGAGCGGGTGTTGGCGGCCCGCCGACGGGCGCAGCGTCGCGGCGTCCGCTACAACAGCATGCTCGGCTCGCGGGTCCTGGAGCGGGAGGCGCCACTCAGCCCCGAGGCCGCCGAGTTGGCCGAGCGGGCGGTGGCGTCGGGTCAGCTGAGCGCCCGGGGCCTGCAGCGCATCCGCTGCGTCGGGTTGACGATCTGCGACCTGGAGGGCCGGGAACCGCCGCTGCGGGGCGCCGACCTTGCGCTGGCGCTGCAACTGCGCAACAACCCCGTGCCCCTGGACCGCTCGTACGCGGGCAGCCATGTCGCCTGAGGACGGCGCGGCCGTCTCCTCGCCCTGCACGGCTGGCGGCGAGACGCTCGGGGAGGAGGCCTACCTGGCTGCGCTGTCGAGTCTGGCCGGGATGGGACCGGCGCGGCTCGAACGGCTGCTGGTGCGCTGGGAGCCTGCGGAGGCCTGGAGCGTGCTGGCCGGCGGCGGGCTCAGCGAGGCGACCGAGGCGGCACGTGTCGGCGAGAAGGTCGGCCGACGCTGGGTCGGCGACGCCCGCAGAGCCGACCCCGCCGAGATCCACCTGCGGCACAGCCGGGCAGGGGTGGCGGTGAGGCGTCGCGGCACCTCCGCCTATCCCGAGCGTCTCATCGGGGATCCCGAACCACCGGCGGTGCTGTTCAGCCAGGGGCAGCCGGCGCTCCTGGAGCACCCGACGGTCACCATCGTCGGAACGCGCCGGTGCACCCGCTACGGCGCGGATGTGGCCTTCGACTTGGGCAAGGCCGCTGCGGCCCACGGTGTCACGGTCATCTCAGGGCTGGCGATCGGCATCGACGCGGCCGCGCACGCAGGCGCCCTCGCCGCCGACGGCGCACCACCGGTGGGCGTGGTGGGCAGCGGGCTGGACCGCATCTACCCCCGCGAGAACGCGGTGCTGTGGAGGATGGTGGCGCAGCGAGGGCTGCTGCTCTCCGAGGCGCCGCTCGGCGCGCCGCCGGAGCGCTGGCGTTTCCCGGCCCGCAACCGGATCATGGCCGCACTGAGCGACGCCTGCGTCGTGGTGGAGTCACACGTCGACGGCGGCGCCATCGGCACGGCCACCGAGGCGGCGCGACGGGACCGCACGGTGGCGGCGGTGCCGGGACCGATCCGCAGCCCCGCCTCGGCCGGAACGAACCGCCTCATCTCCGAGGGCGCCGGTGTGCTGTGTGACATCGAGGACCTGCTGGTCCTGCTGGACATCTCCCGGACCAGGCTGCCCCTGCCCGATGCCGTCTCGGGTACGGGCAGCGCCGCCCCGGTCACCGACGCCACGGCGGTCGCCATCCTGGACGCCTTCGACTGGATGCCCGCCACCCTGGAGATGCTGGCGGGGCGGACCGGGCTCGACCTGGGCGAGCTGGCTTGGCATCTCGAGAGCCTCAGCGCCTCGGGCCTGCTGGCACGGCGCGGGCTGTGGTACGAGCGACGCCGCGAGACCCCGGTCCCGGCCGGCCGACCGCAATGAGGCGGGCACCGCGCCGCCCGGTCGGTTCCCCGGTGCGGCGCATGTGGTTGGTAGCCTCGAAGCATGCCGGCGTGGGCGTCCGATGCGTTCTGCGCCTCGCTGGTGCGCCTCGCGCCCTCATCGGTCGCCGTGTACCGGCGCGATCTGAGTGCCTTCGGGGACTGGGCCGCCGAACACTCGCTGGCCGGACCCGAGGCGGTCACCCGCAAGGACCTGCGCCGCTACCTGGCCACCCTGACACGAGCCGGCTACGCGCCGCGCACCGTGGCGCGCAAGGCCTCGGTGCTGCGCCGCTACTTCCGCTGGTCGACCGAGACCGGTCGGTGCCCGAGCGATCCCTCCGTGGGGCTGGCAGTGCCGGCAGGGGCGGCCCGGCTCCCCGACGTGCTGTCGGAGCGTTCCGTCGAGTCGCTGCTGGCCGGCCGGAGCCCCGCCGCCTCCGGGGACCATCCTCTCAGGCGGCTGCGCGACGACGCCGTGCTGGAGTTGCTCTACGGCAGCGGACTGCGGGTGGCCGAACTGTGCTCCCTGCGCCCGGCGGATCTGGACCTGGCGCGGTCCAGGGTGCGCGTCACCGGCAAGGGCGGCAAGCAGCGGCTGCTGCCGCTGTCGGCTCCGGCCGTGCGCGCCGTGCAGCGGTACCGGGAGGCACAGGCGGCGGCCGCGCGGGCCGGGGAGGCGACCGGCACCTCGGAGCCGTCGGGGGAGGACGGGCCCCTGTTCCGGAATCTGCGGGGCCGGCCGCTGGGGCCCCGCGACGTGCGGCGCATCCTGGATCGGCGGGCCCCCGAACCGACCCATCCCCACGCCCTCCGGCACACCTTCGCCACGCATCTCCTCGACGGCGGCGCCGACCTGCGCTCGGTGCAGGAGTTGCTCGGCCACGAGAGCCTCGGCACCACCCAGGTCTACACCCACGTCAGTCGCCGCCGGCTGCGCTCGGTGATCGAGACGGCCCACCCGCGCGGCTGAGGCGGCGGGCGGTCGCCGCCCTGTCGGCCATCGTCGCAGCACTGTCGCCGCTCGCCGCCACCGCCCCGGCCGGCGCCCAGACCGCCCCGGCGCCGGGCCCCGTTCCCGTCGTCCTCTACCAGCCGCCCACCGAGGGCGTCGTCGTGGACCCCTTCCGACCGCCGGCGCACCCCGGCGCGCCGGGAAACAGGGGTCTGGAGTACGCCACCCGCCCCGGCAGCGCCGTGCGGGCGGCCGCAGCGGGGGTCGTGACCTTCGCCGGTCGGGTCGCCGCCGGGCGGCACGTGACGGTGGCCCACGCCGACGGCGTGCGCACCAGCTACTCCTTCCTGGCCGCCGTGGCGGTCCGCGCCGGGCAGGCGGTCGAGGCGGGTGACGTCCTCGGAACGACCGGCACGTCGTTCCATTTCGGCGCCCGCATCGGCGAGGCCTACGTGGATCCGGCGGTCCTGTTGGGGGTCGCCGGGCCGGCCCGGCTCGTCCCGGTGACCAGCCGGGGGGTGCCCCGGCGGCTCAGGCCCGGCGGCGCGCCCGCGGCGCGGCCGGCTCGGGCGTTGCGCACGGTGGCGCGCCGGTAGACTCCCCGGCGGCCCCCGGGCCGCCCATATCCGACGATTTCCGTCCGCGCTCTCCCACGGTCGCCTCAGCGGTGCAAGGCGCGGACTGTGACCCAACCGATGGGAAGGAGACCATGGCACCTGTCGTGACCATGAGCCAGCTGGTGGAAGCAGGTGTCCACTTCGGGCACCAGACCCGGCGCTGGAACCCGAAGATGAAGCGCTTCATCCACGGTGACATCGCCGGCATCTACATCATCGACCTGAAGCAGACGCTGGCCTGCATCGAGGCCGCCTACTCGTTCGTCCGTGACATGGTGGCCAGCGGGGGGACACTTCTGTTCGTCGGCACCAAGAAGCAGATCCAGCCCAGCGTCGAGACGCACGCCAGGCGCTGCGGGATGCCCTACGTCAACCAGCGGTGGCTGGGCGGCACGCTGACGAACATCCAGACGATCTTCAAGCGCGTGCACAAGATGCAGGAGTACCAGCGGCTCCGCGACAGCGGCGGGTTCGAGGCCATGCCGAAGAAGGAGGCTCTCAGCCTGCAGCGCGAGCTCGCCAAGCTGGAGCGCAACCTGGGTGGAATCGGCCAGATGGACACGCCCCCCGAGGCCGTGTTCGTGCTGGACACCAAGGCCGAGCACATTGCCGTCAGCGAGGCCAACAAGCTGGGCATCCCGCTGATCGCCGTCGTGGACACCAACTGCGACCCCGATGTCGTGACCTACGTCATTCCGGGCAACGACGACACCATCCGCGCCGGCGAACTCATGTGTCGCATCATGAGCGACGCCGTCATCGAGGGCCGGCGGTTGGCGGAGATGCGCGGCACCGCCGTGCCGACCCCGCAGCGCACGGCCGAGGAGGAGGCGGAGGTGGCGCGCCGCCAGGCGGAGGCTGCCGCGGAGGCCGCCGCCGACATGCGCGAGCGGGAGGCCAGGGTGGCACGCCAGCTCGAGGAGTCCGGGCCGGACCAAACCGGCGAGTCCGCCGGCGACAGTGCCGACGGCAGCGAGGATGCGGCCGCGGAGGCCGCCGCTGCGGAGCCCGAGACTCCCGAGGATGGGGCGGAGCAGCCCGACGAGGCGGAGAGCGCCCCGGAGATGTCCGGCGAGGCGGCCGGCGAAGAGGTCTGAGAGGGTCGATGGTGCAGGTATCCGCGAGAGAGGTCAAGGCGCTTCGAGACGCCACGGGGGCGGGCATGATGGACGCCAAGCGCGCCCTCATCGAGGCCGCCGGAGATCCCGTCGAGGCGGCGGAGATCCTGAAACAGAAGGGACTTGCGAAGGCCGCGGCCCGGTCCGACCGGGAGGCCGCCGAGGGGGCGATCGCCGTGGCGCTCGGCGACGGCGTGGCCTCGCTGGTGCACCTGCGCTCCGAGACCGACTTCTCGGCCAAGGCCGCCGACTTCCTGTCCTGCACCCAGGAGATCGCCGAGGCGGTCCGCGACGGTGGTGCGGCCGCGGCCGAGCGATTCGACGGCAGGATCGACGAGCTGCGGCTCGCCAAGAAGGAGAACATCTCCCTCGGCACGGTGCTGCAGGTGCGCGCCGGCGAGGGCAACACGCTCGACACCTACGTCCACCGCCAGGACGGCCGCGGGGTCAACGGCGTGATCGTGGAGGGCAGCGGCGTCGACGCCGAGACCCTCCATCAGGTGGCGCTGCACGTCGCCTTCGCCAAGCCTCGCTACCTGGACCGTGACGAGGTGCCCCCCGCCGACGTGGACCGAGAGCGCGCCTCGCTGCTGGAGATCACCAGGGCCGAGGGACGCCCGGAGGCGGCCTGGGACAAGATCGTCCAGGGTCGCCTCACCGGTTGGTTCCGTGAGAGCGTCCTGCTGGAGCAGGGCCTGCACGGCGACAAGACCACCGTCTCCCAGAGCATCGGCAGCGGGAGGATCGTGCGCTTCGAGCAGGCCTACCTCGGGTAGCGATGCCCCGCTGGAGTCGCGTCCTGCTCAAGGTCTCCGGCGAGGCGTTCGCCGGATCGGCCGGCTACGGCATCGACGCCGAGACCGCCAACACCATCGCCGCCGAGATCGCCTCGGTGCGCGACCGGACCGGTGTCGAGATGGCGGTGGTCGTGGGCGGGGGCAACATCTGGCGCGGCCAGCAGCACGCGGGCGCCGGCATGGACCGGGCCCAGGCCGACTACATGGGCATGCTGGCGACCCTCATCAACGCCCTGGCCCTGCAGGACGCCCTCGAGCGCCTGGATCAGCCCACCCGGGTGCAGACCGCCATCCACATGGCGCAGATCGCCGAGCCCTACATCCGCCGGCGGGCCATCCGCCACCTCGAGAAGGGTCGCGTCGTCATCTTCGGTGCCGGCACCGGCAACCCGTTCTTCACGACCGACACGGCGGCCGCCCTGCGGGCGGTCGAGGTCGAGGCGGAGGCGCTGCTGAAGGGCACCCACTCCGGGACCGACGGCATCTACACAGCCGACCCGCGCACCGACCCCGACGCCGTCAAACTCGACCGGATCTCCTACATCGATCTCGTGAGCGGCGGGATCCGCGCCATGGACGCCACCGCCGCGACGCTGTGCATGGAGAACAATCTGCCGATCGTCATGTTCGACCTCATGCAGGCGGGCAACGTACTGTCCATCATCGAGGGCCGCCCGATAGGTACCATCGTGGCCTGAGGGCCCGCAGGTGCACGTCGAGGCGAGTGCCGCATGAGTGAAGAGTTGATCGAGATCGTGGTCTCCGAGGCGCGCGACAAGATGGAACGGGCCGTTGCGCACGCCCGCAGGGAGTTCGGCGGGGTGCGGACCGGCCGGGCCTCCCCGGCTTTCGTGGAGCGGCTCACGGTGAACTACCACGGGGCCGAGGTGAGCCTGCAGCAGATCGCCGGCTTCAGTGTTCCCGACGTCCAGATGCTCGTGATCTCGCCCTACGACAAGCGCGCCATCGAGGCGATCCAGAAGGCCATCCAGCGCGCCGATCTGGGGTTCAACCCCAGCACCGATGGTTCCGTGATACGGCTGCACTTCCCGCCGCTGACCGAGGAGCGCCGCCGCGAGCTGGTGCGGCTGGTCCGGGGCATGGCGGAGTCCGGTCGCGTGGCGGTGCGCAACTCGCGGCGTGGGGCGCGCCAGGATCTGGACGCCCTCAAGCGGGACGGGGACATCTCCGAGGACGACGGCCGGCGGGGCCAGCGGCGCCTGGACGAGATGACCCAGGAGTACGAAGAGGCGATCGGCACGGCCCTCGAGGCCAAGGAAACCGAACTGATGCAGGTCTGACAGAGGAGCACGCCAGTGGATCGAGACAACCCCTACGACCCCGTGGGGCCGGAGGAATGGGAGGGCGGCACCGCCGACGGTGGCGCGGAGCACACCGAGGGCGACGATGTCTGGGAAGTCGAGTCCGGCGCCGAACCGGCCGACGACGCCGCCTGGGACACCTTCAGCGAGGGAAGCCCCACCTGGGGTGATGCCGAAGCAGGCGACGAGGGCCTGGACGTGGGATACCTCACCGAGCAGCATCCTCAGGCGGCCGAGATCGGTGTCACCGACACCGCCGCCGGCGTGCAGTTCTTCGGCGACGACGATGACATGTGGCACGGCGTGGAGCCGGCACCGCCGATCGGGATGCACGAGCGGGGCTCGGACCGGCGGCTCGGGCCTGCGATCCTCACCGGCTTGGCGCTCTGCGCAGTGGCCGTGGTGTGCTTCTGGGTGAGCCCGATTCTCACACTCGTGCTGCTCTGCGTGCTGATGGTGCTGGCGGCCGGGGAGTTCTTCGGTGCCATGCGCAAGGTCGGCTACCAGCCGGCCGTCCTCGTGGGGCTGGTGGCCGCGGTGGGACTGCCGGTGGCGGTCTACTGGCGCGGCGCCGAGGCCTACCCGCTGGCCCTCGGCTTGGTGATGATGGCGGCGCTTTGCTGGCACCTCGTCGGCGTGACCTCCGAACGGCCGGTGCCCAACGTCGCGGTGACCATCTTCGGGGTGGGGTACGTGGCGGTGCTGGGGAGTTTCGGCGCCCTCATGCTCACCTACGAGAAGGGCACCGGACTGCTCTTCGGCGCGGTCGTGGGAACGGTGGGCTACGACGTCGGCGCCTGGGTGGTGGGGCGGCTGTTCGGACGGACCCGGCTCTCGGCGGCCAGCCCCAACAAGACCGTCGAAGGCCTCATCGGCGGCCTCGTGCTCGCCATCGTCGCCTGCGCCGTGGTCCTGGGAGTGGGACGCATCGATCCGTGGGGCGACAATCCCGGTTCGGTCTCGCACGCGATCGTCCTGGGTGTGGTGGTTGCCGTGGCGGCGACGCTCGGCGATCTGGCGGAGTCGATGATCAAGCGCGACCTGGACATCAAGGACATGGGCAGCATCCTGCCGGGCCACGGCGGTGTTCTGGACCGGTTCGACGGGCTGCTCTTCGCCATGCCGGCGACGTGGGGGCTGGCGCTCCTGATCGACGTCGTCTAGGTCCGCCGGATCCCCCGGCGGCGCCTGGCCGGGGACTTCAGCCCCGACCCCTTCGCCCGTAGACTGGCCCCGAAGGAGGGCCATGGGCACAACCCTCGCTGTGATGGGGTCCACGGGTTCCATCGGCACCCAGACGCTGGAGGTCACCGCGGGCTGCGCGGACCGCTACGAGGTCACCGCGCTGGGCGCCGGCCGGTCCATTGAGGCTCTGGCGGCGCAGGCCCGGGCCGTGCGCCCGAAGCTCGTGGCGGTGGCCGATGCGGCGGCGGCGCCGCGCCTGGCGCGGCTACTGCCTCCCGGGACCGAACTCCTCGCCGGACCCGACGCCCTGGCCACCGCGGCGGTCACCGCGGACGTGACGGTCAACGGGGTCGTGGGTTTCGCCGGGCTGCCGGTCACCCTGGCGGTGCTCGAGGCGGGGCGGCGCCTGGCCCTGGCCAACAAGGAATCGCTGATCGCCGCCGGCCCCGTGGTGGCGCGCGCCCTGGCGACGCCCGGAGCGGAGATCGTGCCGGTCGACAGCGAGCACTGCGCGGTGCACCAGTGCCTGCGCGCCAACGGCACGCTGGGGAATCCCGACCGGCTCGATCAGGTCGCCCGCATCCTGCTGACGGCCAGCGGGGGCCCGTTCAGGCAGCGCCCGGTCGCCGAACTGGCATCGGTGACCGCCGCCGAGGCGCTGGCGCATCCCACCTGGAACATGGGGCCCAAGATCACCGTCGACTCCTCCACGCTGATGAACAAGGGCCTCGAGGTCATCGAGGCCCACGAACTGTTCGGTGTGGGTTACGACCGGATCGACGTCGTGGTGCACCCGCAGTCGGTGGTGCACTCGATGGTGGAGTACGTCGACGGCGCCACGGTGGCGCAGCTCTCGCTGCCCGACATGCGCCTGTGCATCGGCTACGCCATCGGCTATCCCGACCGGCTGGAGGCCGCCTACGGCCGGATCGACTGGACCGAACTGGAGCGGCTCGACTTCGAAGCGCCGCGCCGTGACGTCTTCGCCTGCCTACCTCTGGCCTACGAGGCCGGTCGGCGCGGCGAGACGGCTCCGGCGGTGCTCAGCGCGGCCAACGAGGTGGCCGTCGAGGCGTTCCTGGAGGGGGCCATCTCCTGGCCGGCCATCGCCGAGATCATCGACGGCGTCCTGCAGACCGACCCGCTGCAGCAGGCGGACAGCCTGGAGTCCGTGCTGGAGGCCGACGGCCGGGCGCGCCGCGCCGCGGCGGCCCTCGTGGCACGGCGGGCAGCGGCGTGACCGCCGGGAACCGGTCCCCCCGCCGCGCCGGCCCCGGCGAGCCCGGGCGCCCGCGAGGCTGGGTCACGTGGCCACCGGGACGCCGGCCGCGCCACCCCACCGCGCCGGGACGGTCCCTTCTCCCGGCGCTGCTCTCGAGCTGGCTGCGCCTGGCGCTGGTCCTGGGGGCGCTGGCGGCGCTCGGGGTCTTCGCCGGTGTGCCCGTCCTCATCGTCGTGCTGGCCCTCATCGGCATCGTGATCCTCCACGAGCTGGGGCACTACCTCACAGCGCGCTGGGCGGGGATGAAGGTCAGCGAGTTCTACGTGGGCTTCGGGCCCCGGCTCTGGTCGGTCCGCCGGGGCGAGACCACCTACGGGGTCAAGGCCATCCTGGCGGGGGCCTACGTGCGCATTCTCGGCATGAACAACCTCGAGAAGGTCGACCCTGTCGAGGAGCACCGCACGTACCGCTCCAAGCCCTACTGGCGTCGCATGTCGGTCGCCGTGGCGGGTTCGGCGATGCATTTCCTGCTGGCGATCCTGCTGCTCTGGGTTCTCTACTCGGCGGTCGGCTATCACGGCTTCGACCGTCCCGACGTCACGCAGACCCCGCGCTGGCAGGTCTCCCGTGTGGTGCCGGACAGCCCGGCCGCCGGGATGGGGGTGCTGCCGGGTGACCGCATCACCGCCGTGGCGGGCCGGGACATCCGGAACTTCGGGGACCTGAGGGGCGCGCTCGCGGACCTGGCGAACCGGCCGGCAAGCGTGACGGTCATCCGCGACGGCGAGACGATCACGCTCAGTGGCGTCATCGGTGTGGCGCCACGCGACGGCACGTCGGGCTTCCTGGGCGTCGGACCCGAGTTGGCGCCCCCGTCGCGGGACAATCCGCTTGCCGGCCTGGGGCGCTCCGTGTCGGACTTCGGGCTCGTGGTGCGCGCCTCGGCGGAGGGCATCGCGGGCCTGTTCAGTCTCCAGGGGCTCGACGGCCTGCTCGGCCCCCTGGTCGAGTTCGAGTCGGACGAGGTCGCCACGGGCGACGTCGGTGCCGGCGACCCCAACCGGGTCGTCTCGGTGGTGGGCGTGGCCCAGATCGGGGGCTCGCTGGCGCAGGAGAACGTGGCCGCCCTGCTGGGCTTCCTGGCGTATCTCAACGTCTTCTTCGGGGTGTTGAACATGTTCCCGCTGCTGCCGCTGGACGGCGGCCACGTGGTCATCGCGACCTATGAGAGGCTGCGCTCCTTCGGCGGGCGGACGTACCGCGCCGACGTGGCCAAGATGTTGCCGGCCGCCTACGTGTTCGTCATCGTGCTGGTGACGGTCGGGCTGGTGGCCCTCTCGCGTGACATCGTCGATCCCCTGAACCTGCCCGGGTAGCGAGGCGACGGGTCTGAAAGGATGAGGTAGTGGAAGTTCAGGCAACATTCCCGCGACGCCCGACCCGCCAGGTGATGGTGGGCGACGTTGCCGTGGGGGGCGACGCGCCCATCTCGGTGCAGTCGATGACCACCACGAAGACAGCAGACGTCGAGGGCACGCTGGCGCAGATCTACGCGCTCGCCGCCGCCGGTGCGGACATCGTGCGGTGCACCTGCAACGAGATCGAGGCCGCCGAGGGCCTGGCGGAGATCGTGCCGCGATCGCCGGTCCCGATCGTCGCCGACATCCACCACCAGTACCGCATGGCGCTCGCCGCCCTCGAGGCGAACGTGGCGTGCCTGCGGCTCAACCCGGGGAACATCCGGCGCCCCGAGCACATCAAGACCGTGGCGGCCGAGTGCCGGGACCGGGGCGTGCCGATCCGCATCGGTGTGAACGGCGGGTCCCTGCACCCGGACCTCTACGCGCGCCACGGCGGCAGGGTGACCGCCGAGGCCATGGTGGAGTCGGCCCTCGACGAGTTGGCCTACTTCGCCGAAGTGGACTTCGACCTCGTGAAGATCTCCGTCAAGGCCTCCAGCGTGCCGCTGATGATCGACGCCTACCGGCAACTGGCCGAGGTGACCGATCACCCGCTGCACCTGGGCGTCACCGAGGCCGGCCCACCTCCGGCGGGAGTGGTGAAGTCCACCGCGGGGATCGCCACGCTGCTCGCCGAGGGCATCGGCGACACCATCAGGTACTCCCTGACCGCCGACCCGGTCACCGAGGCCCGGGCGGGCCGGACGCTGCTGGAGTCACTGGGTCTGCGCGAGCGCAAGAACGTCGACCTCATCGCCTGCCCGAGTTGCGGCCGGGCCGAGGTCGACGTCTTCAAGATCGCCGAGGACGCGCTGGAGGCGTTCGGGGAGCGGGAGATCCCGCTGCAGGTGGCCGTCATGGGCTGCGTCGTCAACGGTCCCGGTGAGGCGCGCGACGCCGATCTGGGGATCGCCGCCGGGCGCGGCAGGGGCCACCTCTTCGTCAAGGGCCAGAACGTGGCCGTGGTTCCCGAGGACGAGATGGTGGAGGCCCTGGTGTCCTGGGCCGAACTGATCAGCACCGAGGGTGTCGAGGCGGCGCTGGCGCGCGCCGATCTCGACCGGGCCGGCCGGGAGGCGGAACGGGATCGCACGGCTCTGCTCAACACGCAGGGGGCCGACGCCAACGAGGTGGCCGCGCGGGTCGACATCGTGCGTCGCGCCGCCTCCGGCTGAGCGACGTCCGGCCCGCCGGCGGCGGGCTGTGAGCACCGCGTTCGGGAACCGCTCAGCGGTATACTTGCGGTTGCTTCAGGTCAACTGGCGTACAGGGCGTGGGCGGGTCCCACGCCCTTGTTGTCGCTGGGGGACCGGTGGCAGCGGGCGAGTTCCGACGCCAGCACCTCGGAGCCCGCACGGCGACACGGATCTCGGGACAGAGCGGTACGGGAATGGCAGAACACAGCGCGAGCGCCACCGGCGTCGAGACGCGCGTCCGTTCCCTCGCCGCGCCGCTGCTGGAGCCCCTCGGGGTGGAGTTGGAGGACGTGCAGTGGGGCGGCGGCCGGCTGCGCCTCGTCGTCGACACCGCGGAGGGCATCGACAGCGGGACCCTGGTCCTGGTCACCCGCACGATCTCAACCGAGCTGGACGCGGCCGATCCGATCCCGGGTCGCTACACCCTCGAGATCACCAGCCCGGGCGTCGAGCGGCCGCTGCGGCGGCCCGAGCAGTACCGCAAGGCCGTCGGGTCGGCGGTGGCGGTCAAGCTCCGGCCCGGCGACGACGGCGAGCGGCGGATCGAGGGCCGGCTCGTCGCGGCCGACGACGAGCTGATCACCCTCGAGACCGGCGACGGCGAGCGGCGGGAGATCCGCCTGGAGGTCGTCGACAGGGCCCGGACGGTCTTCGACTGGGGCCGGCCCGGCCAGCGGCGCAACGGCGCCGGGCCCGCCGAGAGCATGGCCCGCGGGGGAGGTCCGGTGTCGTGAACCTCGACATGCTGGAAGCCATGCAGGCGCTTGCCGCCGACAAGGGCATCTCGGTGGACACCCTCTTCGGCGCTCTCGCCGACGCTCTCGAGTCGGCCTACAAGCGCATGCCCGGCGCCTACGAGTACTCGTGGGTCACGATCGACCCCGAGACCATGGACATCCGCGTGCTCGCCCAGGAGATCGACGGCGACGGGGAGCCCACAGGTCCCGAGCTCGACGTGACGCCGGCGAACTTCGGGCGCATCGCCGCGCAGACCGCCCGCCAGGTGATGACCCAGCGGATCCGCGAGGCCGAGCGGGACTTGAAGTACGAGGAGTACGCCGGGCGCGAGGGCGACATCGTGACCGGCATCATCCAGCAGAGCGACTCGCGCTACACCCTGCTGGACCTCGGCCGGGTGGAGGCCCTGCTGCCGCAGTCCGAGCAGGTCCCCTACGAGCGGCCCGACCCGTCGAGTCGCCTGAAGGCCTACATCGTCGAGGTGCGCCGGACCGCCAAGGGCCCCCAGATCGTCGTGAGCCGCACCCATCCGGGGCTGATCAAGCGGCTGTTCGAGTTCGAGGTTCCCGAGATCGCCGACGGCACCGTCGAGATCAAGGCGTGCGCCCGCGAGCCGGGACACCGCACGAAGATCGCCGTCTGGTCGAACGTCGAGAACGTCGACCCCGTGGGGGCATGCGTCGGCGCCCGGGGCGCACGGGTCCGCAACGTGGTCAACGAGCTCCGAGGCGAGAAGATCGACATCGTCTCCTACGCCGAGAACGCCACGGATTTCGTGATGAAGGCCCTGTCGCCGGCTCGCGTCAAGGAGGTCCGGATCGATGAGGACCTGGGCACCGCCGAGGTCATCGTGCCGGACTACCAGCTTTCCCTGGCGATAGGCAAGGAGGGTCAGAACGCCCGCCTGGCCGCCCGGCTCACCGGCTGGCGCATCGAGATCAAGAGCGAGACGCAGATCGCCGCGGAGGCGGCGTACGGCAAGGTGGACTGGGCCGAGGGCGAGTGGGTGATCGATCCCGACACCGGCGAGCAGGTCTGGCGGCCCGCCGAGGGCGGCCCGACCATCTCCCTCGACGAGTGGACCGGCGGTGCCGCCGAAGTGGCCGCGCCGGAAGCTCCGGCCGAACCGGAGGCGGCGACCGACCAGGGGAGCGCGTCATAGCGGCCCCCGGCGCCCGGAGGCGCCGCACCTGTCTCGGCTGCCGCCGGGCCCGCCCGGTCGGTGAGTTGGTGAGGTTCGCCCTGGTGGGCGAGCGGCTCGAGGTTGGGCGGACGCTGCCCGGCAGGGGAGCATGGGTCTGCGCGGGCGACGGGGACTGCCTGCGCCGTGCCGCCTCCCCGGACCGTCTGCGCCGGGCGTTTCGCCGGGACGTCCCCCGCGGCGCCGCAGAGGATCTGATCGCCGCGCTCCAGCCGGGGGCCGACGCCGTCGCAGCGTCGGCCCGCAGGCGCTGAGCGCGGCGGCAGGGGAACGCCATGGCGAAGAAGATCAGGGTCTACGACCTGGCGAGGGAGTTGGGGATCTCCAACAACCAGTGCCTCGATCTCTGCAAGAGCCTGGGGATCGGGGTCCGGGCCACGTCGTCGAGCATGGACGAGGCGCATGCCTACCGGGTGCGCAAGCTCGCCGAGCGTGAGAACCTGCTCGGCAGCGAGGCACCCGCCGAGGAGCCCGCCCCCGCCGCCGACCGATCGCCTCCGGCCCAACCGTCTCCGGCCCCGCAGCCCGCCGCGCCGGCGGCCCCCGCCAGGCAGGCCGCGCCGCAGCCGCCACGGACGGCGGCGCCGGCGACGCCCGCTGTGGCACCTGCGGCGGAGGTGCCCGCAGCCCCCGTTCCCGCCGCGCCGTCACGACCGGCGGCGGCACCCACCGAGGTGCGCCCGGCGGCGTCCGCGCCGGCCGCCGCCCCCGAGGCCCCCCCGGCGGCCGCGCCCGGCGATCGCCGCGTCGTCACCTCGAGCGGCAGCGCCCCTCCCCGTACGTTGCGCCCCCCGGTCGAATCTCCGGAGTCCACGGCGCCGGCCGTGCCGCCTCCGGCCGCATCACCGCCGCCGGTCCCGCCGCCCGCCCCGCCGCCGCCCCGCCCCCAACCGCCGGCCGGAGACGCCGCGCCGCCGCCGCTGAGCGCTGAGGGCAAGCCGATCCCACCCCCGCCTCGCTCGCTGAGCGGCAAGCCGATCCCACCCCCGCCGGTGGCTCGCCCGCGGGGCCCCGAAGGTCCCGGGGGGCGCCGCGGAGGCGCCGGACCGCCACGCCGCAGCGGCCCGACCACCGAGAGGCGCCCGGCGCCGTCGGGCCCGCGCCCCGCGGGTGCTCCGGGCGCGCGGCCACCCGGAGCGGGAGCCCCGCGCGGTCCCGGTGGTGGCCCCGGTGGCGGTCCTGGTGGGGGGCCCGGCGGTCCTCCAGGGGGCCGGGGGCCGGGCAGGGGAGGGCTGGGGCGCCAGCCGCAGCGACGCCGGAAGACCCGCCGTCGCCGCCGCCTCGTCGAGGAGCTGCGGCCCGTGGACGCCCCCACCTACACCCCCGAGAATGCCCCGGTTCCGACGGGCGAGGTGGTGGTGGAGCGACTCTGCACCCCCCAGGACCTCGGACCGAAGCTCAACCGGACCGCCGCGGACGTCGTCCGGTTCCTCCTGCAGAACGGCGAGATGGTGACCGCCACGCAGTCGCTGCCCGACGAGATGATCGAACTCTTCGCAGCCGATCTGGGGGTGGAGATCCGCCTGGTGGATCCGGGTGAGGAGAAGGAGACCGAACTGCAGGCGCTCCTGGCCATCGAGCGCGACGACGAGGCCGACCTCAGCGAGCGCCCCCCGGTCGTGACGGTCATGGGCCACGTCGACCACGGCAAGACCAAGCTGCTGGACCAGATCCGCAACGCCGACGTCGTGGCCGGCGAGGCGGGCGGCATCACCCAGCACATCGGCGCCTACCAGGTGCGCAAGAACGGCCACCGGATCACGTTCATCGACACGCCGGGCCACGAGGCCTTCACGGCGATGCGGGCGCGCGGCGCCGAGGCCACCGACATCGTGGTCCTCGTGGTGGCGGCCGACGACGGCGTGATGCCCCAGACCGTCGAGGCCATCAGCCACGCCCAGGCCGCCGAGGTGCCGATCGTGGTGGCGGTGAACAAGATCGACAGGCCCAACGCCAACCCCGGCCGGGTGATGCAGCAACTCGCCGAGCACGATCTCGTCCCCGAGCAGTGGGGCGGCAACACCGTCACGGTGGAGGTCTCCGCGCTCGAGAACCTCGGCATCGACGAACTGCTCGAGCACATCCTGGTGGTGGCGGAGTTGGAGGAGTTGCAGGCCCACGAGAGCGGTCGCGCCGAGGGCGTGGTGCTGGAGTCCCACCTGGACGTGGGCCGGGGCCCGGTGGCCACCCTGCTGGTCCAGGACGGCTGCCTGCGCGTGGGGGAGCCCGTCGTGGCGGGCGCCGCCTGGGGCCGGGTGCGGGCCCTCATGAACGACCGCGGCGAGCAGGTGGCCGAGGCCTCGCCGGGCACGCCGATCCGCGTGCTCGGCCTGTCGGCGGTGGCCGTGGCCGGCGCCCCGTTCGTGGTGGCGCCGAACGAGAAGGTGGCGGCGCGGGTGGCGAGCACGCGCGAGCACTGGCAGCGGATCGCCAGTCTGGGGCGCGACCTGGCCGTGGTCGCGGGCGGCGGTCGCCTCGAGGACATCTTCCAGGAGATCCAGGCGGGCGAGACGGCCACCCTGAAGCTCATCGTGAAGGCCGACATGAACGGCTCCCTGGAGGCGGTGATCGACGCCCTCCGGAAGATCGAGCGGGACGACGTGAAGATGGTCTTCGTGCACCGGGCCGTGGGTGCCATCACCGAGAACGACATCCAGCTGGCCGCCACCGCCGGTGCCACGATCATCGGCTTCAACGTGCGGCCGGACCGCAAGGCCCGGGGTCTCGCCGACACCGAGCAGGTGGAGATCCGTACCTACGAGGTGATCTACCAGATCCTCGACGACGTCCAGGCCGCGCTGCTCGGCATGCTGGCACCCAGCTACGAGGAGCACGTCACCGGCGAGGCCGAGGTGCGCGAGGTGTTCCGGATCCGCGGCGTGGGCGCGGTGGCGGGTTGCTACGTGCAGCACGGCGCCATCACCCGGGGTTCGAAGGTGCGCTTCCTGCGCGACGGCACCGTCATCTGGAAGGGCGAGATCCGCTCGCTGCGGCGGTTCAAGGACGACGTCGGTGAGGTGCGGGGCGGTTTCGAATGCGGTGTCGGCCTGTCCAACTTCCAGGATCTCAAGTCGGGCGACGTCATCGAGACGTACGAGGAGCGCGAGGTCCTCCCCACCTGAGTCGGCGGGAGGTCGGTGTGACCGAGGCGACCGTGGCGGCGATGATCCTCGACGTCCGCCTGCCGGGCTGCCGGTCGCTGAAGGAGAAGCGGTCGGTGCTCCGCCCGATCCTGGAGAGGCTGCAGCACCGCTTCGGGGTGTCGGTCGCCGAAGTGGACCATCAGGACCTGTGGCAGCGGGCCGGACTCGGCGTGGCCGCGGTCAGCGGCTCGACCGCGGTCCTCGGCCACCTGCTGGACGATGTCGAGCGCTACGTGTGGGCGCAGGCCGACATCGAGGTGATCGAGGCGCGCCGCTACTGGCTGGAGGCCGACTGACGTGGCGGGACGGCGGCGCGGTTTCGAGCGCGGTGACCGGCTGGGTGAACTGCTCCGGGAGATCCTCGCCGACGAGCTCACCCGCATCGACGACGACCGCTTGGCGCTCGTGACCATCACCGGCGTGGAGGTTGACCGCGACCTGGCGTTCGCGGACGTGTACTTCTCCACCGTGGACCTGGACCACGAGGCGGAGGCGGCTGCGGCGGAGGTGTTGCAACGCCACCGGCGCCGGCTCCAGTCGGCGGTGGGCCGTCAGGCGCACGTGCGCCGGATTCCGACCCTGCGGTTCCACTCCGACGAGGGCATGCATGCCGGGGCCAGGGTGGAGGAGATCCTGCGCGGCCTGCGGGAGGAGGCCGCAGCGGCGCCCGAGCCCCCGCAGGACCCCGCCGGCGACGACGCTGCGGGACGGTGAGCGGCCCGCCCGATCCCCGCGACGGCTTCGCGGTGATCGACAAGGAGCCGGGATGCACCTCCCACGACGTGGTGGCCCGGGCGCGGCGCCTCCTCGACATCCGCAAGGTGGGTCATGCCGGCACGCTGGACCCCGACGCCACCGGCGTGCTGATCCTCGGCGTGGGGCGTGCCACCCGCCTGCTCCGCTACGTCACCGCGCTCGGCAAGACCTACGAGGCCACGGTGGCCTTCGGTGCCGCCACCGACACGGGTGACGCCGCCGGCGCGCTCACCGGCACCTGGGACATGTCGGAGCTGACCGAGGACCGGGCCCGGGCGGCGGCGGCAGCCTTCGTGGGCGAGATCCAGCAGATCCCCCCGATGGTCTCGGCGGTGAAGGTGGGTGGGCGGCGCCTGCACGAACTGGCGCGGGAAGGGCGGACAGTGCCCCGCGAACCTCGATCGGTCACCGTCGGGAGCTTCGAGGTGACCGGTTTCGGCCCCGGGGACCGGCCCTGGGCGACGGTCACGATCGCCTGCTCCTCGGGCACCTACGTGCGGACGCTCGCCGCCGATTGGGGTGCCGCGCTGGGGGGCGGGGCGCACCTGGCGGCCCTGCGCAGGACCGCGGTCGGATCGTTCACGGCGGCCGAGGCGCGGCCGCTGGAGGGCCTGGAGGTCCTGACGCCTGCGGCCGGTGTCCGCGACTACGCCAGCCTGACGGTGCCCGAGGCGGGCGCCCGGGCCGTCGCCCACGGTCGGCGCCTCCCCGCGACCGGGCTGCAGGGGGCCGGCCCGTGGGCGGTGCTCGACGAGTCCGGGTCGCTCCTGGCGATGTGTGAGCGGCGCGGTGAGGATCTCCAGCCGGTGGTCGTTCTGGCTCCGGGGCCCGGCGCGGCCGGTGGTGGAGCGGGATCGCCGGGCCGGTAGCCTGATCCGCGCAACGCAGAAACGATGACGCGGAATCATACGCACGAGCTGGAACCGGCCCGCAGAGGTGCGGGCCGCCGGGGATAATGGCCGAACATCTGCCTCCCAAGGCCGACACGATCGCGAATCACCGTCGGCACGAGACCGACGTGGGCTCCACCGAAGTTCAGGTGGCGCTGCTCACGGACCGCATCAGTCACCTCACTGAGCACCTCAAGGTGCACAAGAAGGACCACCACAGCCGTCGTGGACTTCTGATGCTGGTCGGTCGCCGCCGGCGATTGCTTGACTACCTCCGTAATCAGGACATCGAGCGCTACCGCGCGCTGATCACCAAGCTCGGCCTGCGTCGCTGACAACCACAGACACTTCACGCAGGCACAACCCCGAGGCACCCCGGCAATGAGGCCGTTCCCGGTGGCTCGAGAACCGTCTCCCTCTCATGGGGTGGCGGGGGGCGGCTGCGGTGATCCATCCGAAAGGAATCAACCATGAACGAGGCAATCAGCGTCTCCGGGGCGATCGGCGGGGCCGACGGCAAGGAGATGACCCTGGAGACCGGCCGCCTGGCCCCCTTGGCCGGAGCCGCCGTGCTCGCCAAGCTGGGTCGGACCGAGGTGCTCGTCACCGCCACGGCCTCCGAGAGCCCGCGGGAGGGCGCCAACTTCTTCCCGCTGACCGTCGACATCGAGGAGCGGATGTTCTCCGCCGGCAAGATCCCGGGGTCGTTCTTCCGGCGTGAGGGCCGGGCCAGCGAGCAGGCCACCCTGGCGTGCCGGCTCATCGACCGTCCCCTGCGTCCAGCCTTCCCCGACGGCTTCCGCAACGACGTGCACGTCGTCGGCATCGTGCTGGGCGCCGACCAGCAGAACCCCTACGACGTGCTGGCGCTCAACGCGGCGTCGGCCGCCCTGGGGATGTCGGGCATTCCCTTCGGGGGCCCCGTCGGTGCCGTGCGCATCGGCTACAGCACCGACGGCCAGTGGATCCCGCACCCCACCTATCCCGAGGCCGACGGCTGCACCTTCGAGATGGTCGTCGCCGGGCGGGTCCTGGCCGACGGTGACGTGGCGGTGATGATGGTCGAGGCCGCGGGCACGCCGGGCTCGGTGGGCCACTACGAGGCCGGCGCCCCCAAGGTCGACGAGGCGGTCCTCGCCGAGGGGCTCGAGGCCTCCAAGCGCTGGGTGTCCGAGGCGGTCGCCCTGCAGCGGCGCCTCATCGCCATGGCGGGCGTCAAGCCCAGCATGGACTTCGAGCTCATGGCCGACTACAGCCCCGAGGTCGCCGAGGCGGTTGCCGAGGTCGGCCGTGACCAGCTCGCCGAGGCTCTGGAGGTCGCCGACAAGGCCGCACGCCTCGCCGCCGAGCGCAGCGCCGCCGAGTCGATCATCGCGGCGGTGGCCGAACGGTTCGAGGATGCCGAGGACGTCGAGAAGCAGGCCAAGTCGGCCGTCCGCTCGCTCTCCAAGAGCATCGTCCGGGAGCGCATCCTCTCCGAGGGCCGCCGCATCGACGGCCGGGGCACCAGCGACCTGCGGCCGCTGTCGGCCGAGGTGGGCGTGATCGCCATGACCCACGGCTCGGGACTGTTCCAGCGCGGCGAGACGCAGGTGCTCAACGTCACCACGCTCGGCACCCAGCGCATGGACCAGATCGTGGACGGCATCGACCCCACCGAGCGCAAGCGCTACCTGCACCACTACAACTTCCCGCCCTTCAGCACCGGCGAGGCCGGTTTCATGCGCGGGCCGCGCCGGCGGGAGGTCGGTCACGGAGCGCTCGCCGAGAAGGCGCTGCTGCCGGTCGTTCCGGGCATCGAGGAGTTCCCGTACACCATCCGGCTGGTCTCGGAGGTGCTGTCCTCCAACGGCTCCAGTTCCATGGCCTCGGTGTGCGGTTCGAGCCTGTCGCTCATGGATGCCGGCGTGCCCATCAAGGCGCCGGTCGCCGGGATCGCCATGGGTCTCATCAACGAGGGCGACCGCTACGTGGCCCTCACTGACATCCTCGGCGCCGAGGACGCCTTCGGCGACATGGACTTCAAGGTGGCGGGCACCGAGGAGTACGTCACGGCGCTGCAACTCGACACCAAGATCGACGGGATCCCCGCGTCGGTGCTGGCCGCGGCCCTGGAGCAGGCCCGTGAGGCACGGCTGCAGGTCCTGGAGGTCATGCGCGGCGCCATCGACGGCCCGCGTGACGATGTCGGCGAGACGGCCCCCAAGATCGTGACCTTCGAGATCCCCTCCGACAAGATCGGCGAGGTCATCGGGCCGAAGGGCAAGGTCATCAACGCCCTCCAGGACGAGACCGGCGCCGAGATCATGGTCGACGAGGACGCTGACGGTGCCCGGGTCTCGGTCGCCGCCGCCGACCGCGCCGCCGTCGCCGACGCCGAGGAGCGCATCCGGGCGATCGTGTTCCCGCCCGAGGTCGAACTCGGGGCGATCTACGTGGGCAAGGTCGTCAACATCACCGGTTTCGGTGCGTTCGTCAACATCCTGCCGGGACGTGACGGCCTGGTGCACATCTCGAAGCTGGGCGGCGGGCGCCGCCTGGACCGGGTCGAGGAGGTGCTGTCGCTCGAGGACGAGATCACCGTGCGTGTGGACTCCGTGGACGGCAACAACCGCATCAGCCTGATCCCCGTCGGCGCCGACGATGACGGCAGCGACGGGGGCGGTGGCCGCCCCGAGCGCGAGCGGCCCGCCCGCGACTCCTCCGAGCGTCGCTCGTCGGACCGCCGCGACGGTGGTCGGGGTGGCAGGGACGGTGGTCGAGGTGGCCGGGACGGCGGCCGAGATCGTGGCCGCGATGGTGACCGGGACGGTGGCCGCGGTGGTGGTCGGGACCGTCAGGGGTCGCGGTCCGACAGGTCCGGGTCCGAGCCGCCTCCGGGAGTCGACGAGGTTTCGTTCGCCGAGGAGTTCGACCGCATGGTCGCCGCCGACTTCGGCGATCTGGGCCCCGCCGATGCGCCGGGCCGGCCGCGCCGCCGGCGGAACTGACCCGATCGAGTCGGCTGTGAGCGCTGCCTGGAAGGGTTCGCTCGCAGCGAACACGGCGGCCGACTGCCCCCGGGCATGTCCGGCTGGAGTGGCCCGGTGTCTGCTCCCGGGCACGACCGCACACAGGGCGTCGCCGGAATCCTCGCAGCGCCGGAATAGGGTGACGGCGTGATCCGGGTCGGCGTTCTGGGTGCCGCCGGGCGCATGGGGCGCACGGTGTGCGCGGCTGTGATGGCTGCGGAGGACATGCAACTCGTGGCCGCGGCGGACCCCGCGGCGGCGGGCGAGACCATCGCCGACCTGCTCGGCGACGGCGACGCCGGCGATGCGGGAGCGGTGACGGTCGCCGCCTCGCCGGAGGCGTTCGCTGCGGCGGGTGTCGAGGTCGCCGTGGACTTCACGGTGCTGGACTCGGCCCGGGCGAACCTGGCCCGCCTGGCCGCGGACGGCATTCACGCCGTGGTCGGCACGACCGGCTTCAGCGCCGAGGATCTGGAGCATGTGGCCGGGCTGTTCGAGCGCAGCAACTGCATCATCGCGCCCAACTTCGCCCTCTCGGCGGTGATGATGATGCGCTTCGCCGAACTGGCGGCCCCGCTGTTCGACAGCGCCGAGGTGATCGAACTGCACCACGACGCCAAGGTCGACGCCCCCTCCGGCACCGCCATGATGACGGCGAACCGCATGGCCGCCGCCTCAGGCGAATGGAACCCCGACCCGACCCGCACCGAGCTGCTCCCCGGCGCCCGCGGCGGCGAGGGCCCCGCCGGCATCCGGGTCCACTCGGTACGCCTGGCCGGCCTGGTGGCCCACCAGGAGGTCATCCTGGGCGCCCAAGGCCAGACCCTCACACTCCGCGCCGACTCCTACGACCGCTCCTCCTTCATGCCAGGAACCCTCCTGGCAGTCCGCGCCGTCGCCGACCGCCCCGGCCTGACCATCGGCCTGGAACCCCTCCTGGGCCTCTAGCCGGTTCTCATTCGGGCGCTCACGCCCGTTCGTCATTCCGGCGAAGGCCGGAATCCAGAGCAGGATCTACAGGCGGTACGCTGTGGATCTAGCTATATGACACAGTCTATACCCTGTAGGATCGCTCCCATGGAGAGCAGCCAGCTTAACGCCCGGCGCCAACTCGACCGTCGTTTCGAGCCGTTCCGGAATCTCGGCGGTCTCGCCCGCCCCAACAAGGGGTGGATCCGGGCAATCCGCGACGCCCTAGGGATGTCGGGCACCGAACTTGCAGCGCGTATGGGGGTCAGCCAGCAGGTGGTATCCGAAATCGAACGCAGCGAGCGGCAGTCCACGGCGAAGCTCGACACCCTGGCCCGCGCCGCGAACGCCATGGAATGCGAACTCGTCTACGCCTTCGTACCGCGTAGATCGCTTGAGGAGACCGTTCGCGCCCGCGCGCGACGCAAGGCGGTGCACCACCTCGACCACGTCGCTCATCACGGACGTCTCGAGAGCCAGGAAGTATCCGCGGAGGAGTTCGCCGCCCAAATGGAGGAACTCACCGACTGGTTCACTGACCGCCGCGGTCTGTGGACCGATGAGAAGAACTCCCCGTGAACGGTCTGCTCCTCCCGGTCGGTGACGGTCACACCGAACTCACCGAAGATGATCGTGTCGGTCTGATCCCCAGCTACCTCACCACTCGAGGCGACCTGTTCGCCGCCGAGCAACGCAACATCGCATTCGCCCTCCTGCGACGGTCCCCGTCGTTGGAGGCACTGCTCGACGACAGCTATCTGCGAAGTTTGCACCGGAACATGTTCGGTCACGTCTGGGAATGGGCGGGCCGGTACCGGCGGCGCGAGACCAACATCGGCATCGATCCGGCACAGATCGCCACGTCCGTGAGGGTGCTAGTCGACGATGTCGCCGCTTGGGTGGACAATGAGACCTACGAACCCGACGAAATCGCTGTTCGGTTCCACCACGGCCTCGTGGCCATCCACCCCTTCCCCAACGGCAACGGCCGGCACAGCCGGATCGCAGCGGACTACCTCGCGGATGCGCTCGGCCGGCCGCGCTTCAGCTGGGGCAGCGACCTCGGTGTCAGCACCGAGGAGTTGCGGGCCACCTACCGCCTAGCACTTCAGCAGGCCGATGCCGGAGATATAGACGAACTGTTGGTGTTCGCACGCAGCTAGCTGACGACCGGGGACGTCTTCGTTGGAGATGTCCGCCGGCCAGCCGTAAGCGGCAACCCCCGAGTGGCGAGCCGCGCTTACGTGGGCATGCGGTCAGACTCAGGAGGTGACAGGTTGATGCGGAGTCGCGACGCCAACTGCATGAGGTCCGCGTCGGAGCGGTCAGCTCCGAGGAACTCGACCAACTCCTCTTGGCGGGGTTGGCCGAACGCCAGGCGATACGCCGCGAGCGCCTTGCGGAGCCTTGGCAGCGCCGCCGCATCCCGACTGAACGGCGGGACGGGCACGTGGCGTTCGATCTTCGCCGGTCCTCGGTGGAATACCCAGTAGGGGACCATCTCGCCGCCGGCAGTCGGTCGTTCCGGCACGGCCTTCTCGAACAGTTGACTCCACGGGTCGGCGTCGGCGGCCAGTCCACCGGCGAGCAGGCTTGGGCCGAGGGCCGCGGCGATGTTCCGGCGGACGGCGTGGCCCTTGTATCGGTGGACGCGCCCCTCGCGTTGCTCCAGATCGACGGGATTGGCGGGCAGGTTCCAGTGGACGACCGCGTGGCACCAGAGATGGAAGTCCAATCCCTCCTGTCCGATCGAAGTGGACGTGAGGACGAACGGCCAGAACGGGGAGTTGAACGCTCTGGAGACGGATTCGATGCGGGCCTCGCCACCGTCGTCGAGCGTCTGGTTGCCGAATGCGACGGCGAAGCGGGTGCGCATCCGGTGTTCGTCGAGATCGATATGAGGGCTGTTATGTCCTCGGTTCGGGATGTCCACGCGCAACGAGGAGGTGTGAAGTTCCAGGGCCTCCGCGAGGCACCGGGCGAGGTCGGTGGCTGCCTGCGCGCGCCGTTCGTCGTGCCCCAGCCTGAGGTACCCGAGCCAGTCTCGGACAACGTGGGCGTGCTCGTCGAGGACGGCTTGGAGGTTGCCGTCGATCGAGTGTCGGAGCACATCACGCCAGTAGCGGCCGCCGCCTTCGTCGGTGTCGGACTCCTCCGAGCGCCCGCCGGCGGTGCGGGCCGTGACCTCGGGAGCGTTGAAGAAGCTCCTGAACGCGCCACCAACCCGCGCGGCGTTCAACACGGTGGACTCATGGGCGAGAGAAAGCCCGGAGACCGAGCTGATCGCACGAAGCGCGCACTGTGCCGGTCCGCCGATGGCCAACTCGGCGAGCACCGTCGTGAGGTCGTCGGGCGGGCGGCCGAGAGCCTCGGGGCCGAATGCGAGCATGGACTTCGCTTCGGAAACATGCGCGTGGAGTCCCCGGTCGGTTTCGTCGCCTTCCCAGTGGCTGAGGTCGCCTTGGGCAAGTAGGCGAGCCGTCGCCGACGGGTGGCGTTCCTGGTCGAGGAACAGCGGTGCTGCCCAGTACCACCTCCGGTCGATGACGCCAACGGCCGGAGCGGACCGGACAAGAGGTTCGATGACCTCCGCGGTGCGAGCTTCCACTTCGGCGAGCACGTCGGAGACGTGACGGCGCGGGCCGGGTGCCAATGGCCGGGGATCTCCGAGTTCGGCGAGTGTCGAACTCGGCCAGACCAGTATGAACGTGGTCATTGCCGCCGCTCGGCGGTCACCGGACGCCTCTCCGGGCCGGACTCGCCCGGCGGCGCGCTCGCTGGTACGGAAGGCGAGACGCTGGCCACCGCGTCGCCTGTAGTCCGCGGTGTAGCCGTGGCTTCGTCCGGCGAAGGCGAGGCGCTCCGCCTCGAAGCTGACCAGCGAGGAGACGACCTTGGGGACGACCGCCCAGCCCGAGAAGATCAACCGCTTTGTGAAGCCGGCCGCCTCCGGGCTCTCATACACCGATCCGGCGTCGTAGTACGGGATCGACGCGGGTATCCAGAGCAGTTCGAAGGCTCGATGACGCTGCAAGTCGTCGAGCAGCCAGCGAAGTCGCCCGTTCTGGGGGTCAATGCGCTCGTAGGCCTCGATCTCATCCCAGCTCAGTAAGCCCGGACCGGGTTCGAGCCCTGCGCCATCGGTGAGGTGACCGTCCGCGGCGGCCTGCACGAGGGCCTTCTTCAGCTTGTACTGCTCCATGAAATTGACGAGATAGGGCGCGGACTTCCAGTACTCGGTGGGTTCGTGGTGATTGACGGCTTCGGCGAGGTCTCCGAGGCGCACGTAGGAGCGGAGGTCGTGGGGCTCGACGGCGACCTGGGCCGCCGGCTCCTGGAGCATCCCATCGCGGTCCGGGGTGGCGGCCAGTCGCTCGGTTCGCGCCATCACGCCGCCCAGTTCGGCGCCGATCTGGCCGCAGATCGCCTCGGCGTCCTTGAGCGACCCGGCCGAGGTGAGCGCCAGGCGGAGGGCTCCGAATCGATCCTGCAGCCGCTCGGTCCGCGCCGAGTTCTGGAATAGGAAGGAGCAGGTCTCGAGGAGATCCCGGTAGTGGTCACTGTCGGGTTCGTCGCCGGTGGTGTACATGCGGTAGGGGGTCGCGGAGAGCAGCAGGGTTCTGGTGGCGCGTCCGGTCTGAGGGTCCCGATAGTCGAATAGTCGCTGCGCCAATTGGGCGGCGAAGTCCTCGGGGTCCGGTCGCAGAAGGTCCTTGAAGCGCTGGAATTCGTCCAGGATCACGAGGTCGGGCTGCAGCGCCGCGATGCCGACGGACGCCATGATGCGCCGCACCTCGGCGATCAACGTGCTGCGGGGCCCGTGCAAGTCGTCGGGGAACGTGCGCTTCCACGCCAGCCCGTCGACGAGTTCGTCGAACAGATCGCGCAGGGTTGGACGGCCGAGGGCGCGCCGCGAGCGTTCGATCTCTGCGAGCAGCTTGTCGAACTCCTCGAGCGATCCCTGGATGCGGGGTCGGTACTGCCGCTCCCACCAACACAGCCGCTCGTCACGATCCTGCCGGGTGCCCTTCCAGACGCCGTGCCAGAAGATCCACCGAGCCCGCGGGATCATGACGTTCGAGCCCCAGGCGGCGCGCAGGAATGCGTAGGCCAGGCAGCGCTCGCGGAACCTGCCTGTGCTGCGCCCGAACTTGAGCGACGTTCCAGGTGTGATCGCAAGCAGGTTGATGCCCGTCTGCCGGCCGTCGCCGGAATTCAGATCTGCGAGAGGGAGCATGGTGAGCCGCTCGACGTCGGCAAGCGGCTGGATGCCCTCGGGGACGAGCTTGCGAACGTTCTGGCGCGCGATCGCCGCGTTCGAGCACACGTAGACGATGTCGTGCCGTGCGTCGCCGGTTCGCCGCAGGTGGTCGATGACCTGGGCGACGACGCCCTTGGCGACGTGGGTCTTGCCGAGTCCGACCTCGTCGGCGACCAGGAAGCGGGTTGCGGGGTCCTCCTCCGCGAACATCCGCTCGAATGCCCAGCGGGCGGTCCGCCGTTGGAAGTCCTTCAGGTCGGCGAGGACCGCCTCGACGTCGACATGCTGAGCGGTCACGGCGCTGCGCTCCCTCGGTGCGCCACGTCGTAGATCGTCGCCCAGAGTTCGGCGAAGCCCGGCGGGAGGGCATCGTCGGACGCCAGGTCGGACACGAGCGGGTGCAGTCCGGCGAGCTTCGCGGGGTCCCGGCGCATCGTTCGCAGCAGCTTCTCCAGGACCGGGAGGCTCGACGGTCCGTCCCGGCCGTCGTCGACACTCCTGCCGACCCCTTGGATGGCGTCGAGCAGGGTCATCTGGTCCGGATCCTCATCGAGATCGAGCAGCGCCAGGAGATAGCGCAGGAACCGCTCCGCGTTCCCCACGAGGGCGCGCATCAGCAAGCGCTCCCGGGACTCGGGTACGCCGTCGAGAGGGACCGGAACGACGAAACCGACCTGTCGGTCGTCGTCCTCGCGCACGAGTTCGAATGCGAGGAAGCCGCTGACGGCCTCGAGGGTCGTCTCGAAACGAGCCTCCAAGGGCTCACCTGCAGCGATCCGTCTCCGGTTCCCCGCGGATGCGAGTGGCCAGCAGTGGATCACCGCCCCGTCGGGGCTGGGCAGGGGTTCGAGCGACCGGTAGGTGACCGCCCATCCGGTTCCGCTCTCCTCCACGGAACCGTCGAATCGCAGCCTCGAGATGGCGCGGCGGGCGCTGTCAAGTGCTCCCTGGCCGTTGCCGTTCGGCTCGGGAGGCGGTTCGGCCCGGTAGTAGGTCCGGAAGAAGTCACGGAGGCCTTGCTCGTCGCCGGTGCCATTGCAGAGCCGATCGATGCCGAGCACGTTCCTGGCGCCGACGAGTTCCAGCAGAATCTCGACGTTGCTGCTGAACGCCGCGCCGGTGGCGTTCGCCGACCCGAGGAAGAGGCGTGCCCGGCGCTTGTCTTCGAACGCGAAGACCTTGGCGTGCAGTCCCACAAGCGGCCGGCCGGGATCGTGGGGTGATGATCGTGACTCGTCGGCCGCGAAGTCCGGCGCGCTGCCATCGTCGAAGGTATGAACGGTCTCCACCCGGGCAAGCGACGCGGGCTCGAGGTTGTCGAGCCATTCCGGAGTGCTGACGAGTTCGTCCACCGCTATCGGATGCACCTTGGTGAAGAAGTCATCGCTGACGAACGGTGAGATGATCAGCGACCGCTCGGCGCTGGCCGGTAGTGGTGAAGGTGTGGCGGTCAGGCCCAGTACGTGGGTTCGAAGGTCCTCTACCCCGGCAGGCAGGGCGAACCTCGCGGTCCCGAGCACATCCGTCAGCGATCGGACGCGTTCGAGGTGGTCCGCAGGGATGTCGTCAACCGCAGTGTCGAGGAGTCCCTCGAACAGGTGGCCGACGGGTGCCAGCGACGCACCGGCCGCGTCGACCGTCTCGTCGAGGCGGACCACGGTGTCCCAACTCGCGTCGAACGTGAGGTTCCGGCTGGCGACGAGTACGCGTAGCCGCTGCTCGCTCGGCCGGCCGCCCGCCGGCTCACCGGCAGTCTCGTAGCGCAGCACCCACACTTTGGGGTGCACGATCCCGCCGCGCGGGGCGAGAACGGGGACGACCGCCTGCTCGAGGAAGGCGAACACTCGCCGCGAGGGCGGTAGGGCGATCTCGCCGGCCTGGCAGAACACGGAGAGCTTGCCGGCGTGGGTCCGCAACGCGTGCAGCAGTTCGATGGGTTCGTGCTGGCTCGCGTCGGAGACGATGCCATCGGGTCCGGTGAGCGCCAGCGCGGCGGGTGCCGCCAGCAGCGCCTGAAGGTCGAGCGTGAACGTTACTGCCATGGCCGATTCCAGGCCGAAGCCGCCCGGGGGCCGCAACGCGTCGATCAGGGTGAGGCGGTTGGTGGGTTGGAGCATCAGGGCGTCGCCTCCAGCGCCTTGTCGAGGTCCGCGAGGTAACTCTTGGTGATCGACCACCGGTAGCTGAGCTGACCGCCCCCCGCCGCCTGGCCCCAGTTCTCCAGGGCGGTGCGGTGGGCAAGCCGGGCTCGCTTCGACTTGAGCTGGATCTCCCGGTCGACGATGCGCCTGTGGGTCGCTCGATCCTCAATGAAGCGGTGCGGATCATCCACCGCCCGCCGCGCCACAAAGTTCACGAAGTCCTGGGTCGCGCCACCAATGCGATGGATCGCGAGGACCCGCCAGAACTCGGGGAGATCGTCGACCCAGGAACACAGGTCTTCGGAGCGGTCCGTGAGCAAGTGGGCCCAGTCATCGAGGCGGCCAAGTTGCTGCTCTTCGAGTTCGTCGGTGTTCCAATCGAACTCCGCCCTCGCCTTGCGCGCGAGGAGCACGTTGTAGATCAGCTGGGGCCCCAGGGTCAGCTCGGAGAAGCAGCGGGCGTGGCGCAATAGTCCCACGAGACGGTCGGACATCCCGTCCGTTGGCACTTCCCAGGGGAAGTCGGCGTCCGCGGCGACGTCCGGCATGCCACACAGGACGGCCAGCAGCGTGCCCGGGTGGTGCCGCCGGATGTAGTCGACCAGAACCTGCGCCTCCTCACGACGCAGTTCCAGAGTGATCTCGCCCCGCAGGAAGTCCTCTGGAGGTGGGGGGATGGGCGCCCACATCGACACCGAACGCGCCGTCGCATTGCGGTCGTCATCGCGCTCGGGCTGAAGCCGTCCCAGGGCCGCCGCTCGCTGCGCGTACTCGGCGATGCTGAGATCGAGCCGTCGCAGACCCCAGCTACCCAGACCACCCCAGTACGCCTCGCTCGGCATGCGCTTGAGATCCCGGCCGGCGGTGTAGCCGATCACCCCGTTGTCCGGCCCCAGATGGCGGAGGCAGTCGATGAGCTGCGCCTCGTCCTCGCGGAGCCGGCGGGCGAAGTCGGCCGGAGCGACGCGCTGCCTTTCCAGCCGGGAGAAGATCCAGGGCAGGAAGATGAAGTAGCGGAGCCTGGTCTGGATGGTCGAGGTGCCGGGGCTGAGCATCGCCGAGAAGGCGTCGCGCACGGTGCCCAGGCCCAACTCGTCGAGGGTTCCGGGTTCTTCGAGCGAGCGGAGCAGCGTGCCCACTCGTTCACTCGCAGCTGCGTCGAGATCGAGCCAGCCAAGCGACGACGCCGGCGCGTAGGTGGTCATGTTGTTCGTTCCTGGCCTGCGGCAGGCTCCGGAGTGGGCGGCGCCATCACGGGATAGTCAATCACCGCGGCGACCGCACGTTGAGTGTGGCTCTTCATCGTGCCTGCTCAGCGCTGTCGACGGCGTGGCACTCCCGGCGTCCCTCATCAAATCGATGTGGAGGTTCTACAGCAGGGGTGTGACACGATGACCCACTCGCCGCAACCGAACCTTTCCGAGTCGTGGCTGTCGAGGGGTCGGCGAGCCGGGGGGAGACACCCCCCGGTGGTAGCGTCACCCCCCATTCGTCTACGGCCTGGGGTGGCGGCGTGAGAGCTCAACGGCCCGTCTGGGATCCCTTCGACATCGCAACTCGCCGTGGCCGTCTCGTGGAGAGTGTGCTCGGCTTGTTCGTGCTGGCGTCGGTCGCTGTCGTGATCGCCGAGACGACGCTGGATCCGGCCGGGACAGCGTTTCGCCGGTTGGCACGAATCGACTTCGCGATCTGGGTGATCTTCTGTATCGAGTATGTGGCGCGCCTGGCGACGGCGCGGCCGCGGCGTCGCTACATCTTCTCGTTCTTGGGAATCGTGGACCTGCTCGCGGTCGTGGCGGGAATACCTGCGATTGCGGGGCTTCGCACGGTCAAGATCCTCCGCCTGCTGCGGGCTCTGCGTGTCCTGAAGTTGGTGCGGCTCAGTAACGCCATCGATCGCTTCAAGGCCGCGTTCGCGGACATCAAGGACGAGTTGGCCATCTACCTGGGTGCCACAGCGGTGCTGACGTTCATCGCCTCCTACGGCATCTACGAGTTGGAGCACGAGGTGAACGAGAACTACGGCAACATATTTGAGTGCACCTACTGGGCCGTCGCCTCGATGACCGCTGGCGCTGAGGGTTACGCACCGGTAACGGTGGGTGGCAAGCTTCTGTCCATGGTCCTCGTGCTGTTCGGTCTGGGCATCGTGGCGGTCCCATCGGGCCTGATGGCCTCAGCTCTGTCCAAGCAACCCAACCCCGGCGAGGACTCGGACCGTTGAGGCGCTCCCGGCGAGGCAGCGAGCGCTTGGCGGTCCTCGACACCGAGACGACCGGATTCTCCAAGACTGATCGCATCGTCGAGATAGCAGTACTCACGGTCGTGAACGGCGAGATCGTCGACGAGTTGACACGCTCCTGCAGCCCCAGCGCGACCCGGGGCCGGTGCACATCCACGGGATTACCCCCACCATGGTCCAATCAGCGCCGCGATTTGCCGACGTGGTGCACGACATCGCAGTTCGCCTCGACGGGGCGGTGCTGGTGGCACACAACATTCACTTTGATCTGAGAATGCTGCGGCAGGAGTTCGATCGGATCGCAGCAGCGGAGTTTGACGCCGGCGAGGGGATCTGCACCTACCGCCTCACCCGGAAGAAACTGTCCGTTGCTGCCGCAGAGGCAGGCCTGGGAGCGACGTCCCACACAGCCCTCGGCGACGCCCGAGCAGCCGCCGCCATCTCGGCACCGCCGAACGATCAACTGGAACTCTTGGCCGGAATGCGGGTCTGCTTCACCGGCACTTCAACGGTCGACGGCGAACCGATGCGACGTGACGTACTGGAGGGACTTGCGGAGAACCACTGGTTGGTGACCGTGGCGAATGTGTCCCGGAGATGCGACGTGCTGGTTGCCGCCGACCCGCTTTCCCAATCCGGCAAAGCAAACAAGGCCCGCACGTACAGCATCCCAATCATCTCCACTGAAGACTTCCTCGGCGCACTCACTCAGTGACAGCCGCGTCGCCCCACCGGTCCGTGGTCGAGGTACAGCTCATTGAGGACTTCATCGCCGCCATCCTCGACGACGTCGACAAGCGTTCTCTTCGTGACCTTGTTCCTCACGTGCTCGTTGAGCCATCGCAACCCGAGGGTTAGTGGTTCAATCGGCGCTCGACGATTGTTCCGCGCCGACTCCTACGACCGCTCCTCGTGCATGCCAGCAACCCTGCTGGCCGTCCGCGCCGTCGCCGACCGCCCCGGCCTGACCATCGGCCTGGAACCCCTCCTGGGCCTCTAGCCGAACCCGGCGCCCCGGCAGCCGCGATCTACCGTCCGGGGCGAGGGGCTGGCCGGCTCGCCCTTTGGGGCAGTTGAGGTCTCTCCCGACGAGCACGCTGCCCGAGTGGAGGGCCTCACCTCGTGGTTCACCGACCGCCGCGGCCTCTGGACCGACGATGACCGCGCCATGTGAGCACCGAGCAGACCACCTGCACAATGCTCGGGGCGGATCAGGTGGCCACTGCCGGGCCGATGGTCGTGTATCGGTACAAGCCGTAACTCTTATGTCACGCATATCCTGGAGCTATGCCCGAACTCACGGGGGCTGAGCGATACCTCAGGGACCGACGAGAGGATCCGGCCTACGACCGCGCGTATACGGCGGCCCGACGGCACGTCGATCAGATCGATGCCATCATTCGCGCGCTCGACCAGCGTCGATGCAACTTGAAGCTGAGCAAGGCGGAACTCGCCCGTCGGGCAGATCTTCGTCCGGAGGTGATTCGGCGGCTGTTCTCGGCCGAAAGCCCCAATCCGACTCTGTCGACTGTCGTTGCCCTTGCCGGGGCGTTGGAACTTGAACTGACAGCCGAGCCACTTGAGGACAGCCGCCCTAGCTGAGGACCTTGCGGTGCCTCTCGAACTGGCCTCAAATCGCAGGAGGTAGGTGTCGGCGCGAAGTCTTGAGCGGTGTTGTCTCGAATACAAACGGGATCCGTCGCAGATTGCGATATCTCGTCGATGTGAGAGCTACCCGAATACTTGGGGGCGGTCGGGCGCTTCTCGGTCAGGCGGCCCAGCGCTCCGACAACACCTCGGCCTGCTCGATGACTGTCAGCGTTGCCTGTTCCTGCTTGTCGGGTGGGTAGCCGTGGCGGTTGAGGGTGCGGCGGACGAGAACGCGTAGCTTCGCCCGGACGCTCTCGCGCACTGTCCAGTCGATGGTGACGTTTGCGCGGACAGTCTCGACCAGCTCGCGGGCGATGTCCCGGAGCGTCTCGTCGCCGAGGACGCTGACCGCGCTGTCGTTGGCTTCCAGCGCGTCGTAGAAGGCCATCTCGTCGTCGCTGAGCCCGAGTTGCTCGCCGCGGGCTGCCGCCTCGCGCATCTCCCGGGCCAGTTCGATCAGTTCCTCGATCACCTGCGCTGCCTCGATGGCCCTGTTCTGGTAGCGGCGCAGACTCTGTTCCAGGATCTCCGAGAACGACCGTGCCTGCACCACGTTGGTGCGCCGCCGAACGGACAGCTCGCCCTTGAGCAGCTTCTGCAGCAGTTCAACGGCGAGGTTCCGATAGGGCATGCCGCGCACTTCGGCGAGGAACTCGTCGGACAGGATCGAGATGTCGGGCTTGTCGAGGCCGGCCGCGGCGAAGATGTCCACCACACCTTCGGGAGCCACGGCGCGGGCGATGATCTGGCGTATGGCGTGATCCAGTTCCTCGTCAGTTCGTGCTTCACCGATAGCGCTCTTGACCAGCGCGGAGCGGAGAGCCTGGAAGAAGGCCACGTCGTCACGGATCGCAAGGGCATCCTCGTGGGGCACCGCCAAGGCGAACGCCTGCTCGAGCTCCCGGACGACGCTGAGGAAGCGGTCCTTGCCGTTCTCCTGCGCCAGCAGGTGCTCCTGAGCCGGCGGCAGTAGGCCGAGCCGTTCGCCGGGGCTGGCGGTCGCCCAGTTCGACCAGTCGAAACCGTGGAGCAGGCCGCAGCAGACTTCGTGCTTCTCCTGCATCACGGCGACAGCCTCGTCCTGGTCGATCGCAGCCGATCCGGTGCCGCCCTCTCTCGTGTAGGTGGCGAGGGCGCGTTTCAACTCGTGTGCGAGCCCCAGGTAGTCGACGACCAGCCCGCCGGGCTTGTCCTTGAACACCCGGTTGACTCGAGCGATGGCCTGCATCAGGCCGTGGCCGCGCATCGGCTTGTCGACGTACATGGTGTGCAGGCTCGGCGCGTCGAAGCCGGTGAGCCACATGTCGCGCACGATCACGATGCGCAGGGGATCCTCCACGTCGCGGAAGCGCCTGGCGAGCGCCTCCCGCCTCGCCTTGTTGCGGATGTGCGGCTGCCAGTCCAGCGGGTCGGACGCCGAGCCGGTCATCACCACCTTGATCTCGCCGGATTCGTCATCGGCGTGCTCCCACTCGGGGCGGAGCCGCGCCAACTCCCTGTGGAGGTCGACGCAGATGCGCCGGCTCATGCACACCACCATCGCCTTGCCGTCGAGCACCTCGAGGCGCTGCGAGAAGTGCTCGACGATGTCCTTGGCCACCTGCCGAATCCGTTGTTCCGTTCCGACGATTGCCTCGAGTTGGGCCCAGCGGGTCTTGAGCTGCTCCTTGCGCTCGACCTCCTCGCCTTCGGTGGCCTCCTCGAACTGATCGTCGAGATAGGGCTGCAAGCTCTCGTCGAGCGAGAGCTGCGCCAGCCGGCTCTCGTAGTAGATCGGCACGGTGGCGCCGTCCTCCACGGATCGCTGGATGTCGTAGATGCTGATGTAGTCGCCGAAGACGGCTCGAGTGTTGGCATCTCGCAACTCGATCGGTGTTCCGGTGAATCCCACGAATGAGGCGTTCGGCAGGGCGTCGCGCATGTGCCGGGCGAAGCCGTCGATGAAGTCGTACTGGCTGCGGTGCGCCTCGTCGGCGATGACGACGATGTTGCGGCGGTCGGACAGCGTCGGGTGCGTGTCGCCGCGCTCTTCGGGGAAGAACTTCTGGATCGTCGTGAACACCACGCCGCCGGACGCGACCGAGAGCTTCTGTCGTAAGTCGGCTCGGCTCTCGGCCTGCACCGGCGTCTGGCGCAGCAGGTCCTGGCAGCGGGAGAAGGTGCCGAAGAGTTGGTCGTCGAGGTCGTTTCGGTCGGTCAACACCACGATCGTCGGGTTGTCCATTGCCCGCTCACGGATGATCGCCCCGGCATAGAAGGCCATCGTGAGGCTCTTGCCGGCCCCCTGGGTGTGCCAGACGACACCGATCCGACGATCGCCGGGTCTGCCGCCGGCCCTTCCCCCGTTGCTGCCATCAGATCTGGCATCGGGCGTGGGGTCCGACTCGGCGAGGTCGGAGCCGCCGGTAGCCGGTGAGGTGGTCTGCGTGCTGGCGGCCCTCAGGGTCTCGGAGACAGCGGTCCGCACGGCGTGGAACTGGTGGTAGCCGGCCATCTTCTTGATCAGCACGCCGCTCCCGTCGTCATCGAAGACGATGAAGTCGCGGATCAGGGGAAGCAGCCGCTCGGGAGCGCAGGCGCCCTCCAGCAGCACCTGCAAGCCCGTGAGGCTCGGGTCTGCCAACTCCTCGCCGGAGATCGTGCGCCACGGTTTGAACCACTCCCGCCCCGCGGTGAGTGTCCCGAGCAGCGTGTCGAGCCCATCGGAGACAATGAGCAACTCGTTCATCGAGAACAGCGTCGGCAGCTCGGCCTTGTAGGTCTGGAGTTGCCGCCACGCAGCCCACACGTCGGCGTCCTCATCCGCCGGGTTCTTCAGTTCGATGACACCCAGCGGCAGTCCGTTCACGAACAGCACGATGTCGGGTCGCCGCGTCCGCTTCTGCTCGCTGACGGTGAACTGGTTGACCGCCAGCCAGTCATTGGCGCCCGGGTCCCCGAAGTCGATGACGTTTACCTGCGCACCACGGGTCGCGCCGCCCGCGATGCGGTACTCGACGGTGACCCCCTCAGTCAACATCCGATGGAAAGCCCGGTTGCGAGCCTCGAGAGTCGAGCCTTCCGGCCGGGTCAACCTGCGGAAGGCGTCCTCCAGCGCCTCGTCGGGGAGCAAGGGGTTGAGCCGCGCCAGAACGTCCCGCAACCGCCCCTCCAGCACGACGGCCCCGTAGCCGGCACGCTCCGGCTGCATAGCGTCGGGTCCGATGTCCGGCCCGCGCGCAACGCTCCAGCCGAGACCCGCCAGCCAGTCCAGCGCCGCCTGCTCGACGTCGGCTTCCGTGAGCGTCGTCACGTCGGCGCCGGTGCTGGAGGCTGCTCCGCGCCCCTCACCCGCAACTCACCGGAGAGGAGCCTGGGCAGCAGCGTGTCACGCATGGTGACGAGATCACAAGACTGAATGTGAAGCTCGTCTTGCCGCGCTCTAAGTGCTTTCGAGATGCTGCCGAATCTGGCCACGAGACACCGCGGCGGGAGCACAGCCTTGGGAATCCTTAGTGCATCCACTGGCAACATATTGACCGTCGTGCCCGTTGCGTAGCCACTGGTAACCGTCTGCATCGGCTGAGAATTGAGGAGATGACAGATATAGTCAGAGTTCAGCCCGGCTTCATCGCGAGCGCGTACCCGAAAAAGATGGTGGCTGAACAGTCCCTCCGATCCGTGGTAGCTCGGAACGATCGCCGCCGACCCGATCAGGACCTGCTTCTGGGTTAGGTCGGTGTTCGCGACAACCACATCCCCCGATTCGACAAGATGTCGCGGTCGATGGTCGCCGACGTAGAACTTGATTCCGTCTGGCTTGTACCCCCCACCTTCATAGATTGAGTTCAGATTGTGGAGCGGGATCCCTGCGGTCGATAGGCCTGACCCCTTGTACGACAGTCCTTTCACTGCATCAATGCACTCAGTTAGCGCAGCGAGTCGCCAGCCTGCTGGGATGTCGTCTAGCTCGGATGGCTCGAATGAGTCGGGGAACAGGGCGTCGAGGTCGGGCGGGAGGCCAGACGGTCTGCCCTCGGACTTAGCGCGGACCGGGTCGAAATCCACAAACCACGACCGGAAGAGCGCCCGAGCCATCTCATCGAGCGTCTCGCTCATGCGCCGGTTGAGTTCGATCTTGTCATCCAACGCGCCGAGGACTTCGGCGACCTCGCGCTGCTTCGCCAAAGGCGGTAGGGAGAACTCGTAGGACTCGATCGCATCTGTGGGTACCCGTTGACGCCCCGAAGTTCCAGTCATATGACCTATCGCGAACGCTCTAAAGCGCGGGGATCGTGCCATGTAGTAGACGAATAGCGGGTCAGAGACGCCATCAATTGCTGACAGTACGATGAACTCGGTTGATCCATGTCCAGTTGCAGTCACTGGAAGGCCGGATACCCACGCGGTCTTTCCATTCTCAAGGCATGGAGTGATTCGCGCGAGCAGAGTGTCACCGTTTCTGAATCGAGCGCCGGTGCCCTTGTAGTCACGAGCGCGCCACTCAGGAATGGTCCGACGAAACTGTGGCAGATCAGCCATCGCGACGAATGGCGAGGTAGTCCCACGAGTCAGGGTTCGCGTGGGATTGACTCCAATCACGTCGTCAAGTCGCACATCGCGCCACTCTGGGGGTGTCGCTTGCTCTCGGAGCACAACGGATGCCTGCCCAATCCGGCGACGGAAGTCTTCGGACACGGTGTGCCAATCGAGTACGTCGACCCTCATCGGCAAGGTGGACTCCTCGAAGGCCTCCTTCAGACGGCCGAGGGTGCGCCGGTCCAGCGGGCCGTTGCCGAGGACGGCGAGGTCCAAGTCGGAATAGTCCTTGGCGGTCCACGTTGCCCGGGAGCCGAACGCCCGCACCTCGCAGTCCGGCACGTGCTCGGACAGGATGCGCTCAACGATGGCGAGGTTCGCCGGACTGAGGTCGACCAAACCACTCATTTCCCGTGCTCCCCCGTCATGACCGCGTAGGTGGCCACGGCATCCTCACTGAAGATCGACATGACCGCGGGGGAAGCGACCTTGAGTTTGCTCGCGTGCGAGGTCAGCCATTCCGGCTTTCCAACGCTTCCAGCAGGCTGCGGGCGTCGTGCACGAATTCCCTGGCAGCACGATAGACCGACGCGGCAATGTCGCTGTCGTACATGTGGACCGTCTTGTTGCGCGCCTCGTGATGCGACATCCAGACGTCCACATCGTCGATCAGCCGGTTCTCTGTGGCGAGGCGGAAGAGTTGGCGCATCGTGACGCCGTCTGCGATGCCCGGCGTGACGTTTGTGTTCAGCCAGCGCTTCATCAGCTTCCAAGACAACTCGTACGTGAGCTCAAATTGTTTGATCGCCCCTGCGTGCATCCCCTCCTGTAGGACGGCGTCGTACTGCGCCATTCGCTGCTCGTCCTCAGTGACGGCGAGCGTTGCTGAGAGCGCAGCGAGCGAGTTCCGCAGGTTGGTTAGCTCGAGCGGCACGGATGCTCCTTGGCGTCGACCGATCAGGTGTCGTCGTCGGGCCAGTCGTCGGGCTTCTGGTAGACGCCCATCTTCCACAGGTGGCTGATGTCGCCGGTCTCGTCGACGCGTCGCCACGCGGCTTGGTGGCGGGTGAGCGCGGCGCCCTTGACGATGCCGCCGAAGCCGTCCTCCTGCACGTGGGTGCTTCGACGTGATCGTCGTGGTGTGCGCTCGGCCATCCAGTCGATGGTACTGCGCACGCGGCGTCCGCAGCGCCACAGGGCGCAGCGTCGGCTGCGACTTCCTACTCGCGCTCGGACGCTTCCCCGAAGCCGAGCGTCCGCAGATTCTCCTCGATGGCGGTGTCGAGGCGGGCGGCCTCGGCCTGCTGTTCGCGCCATTGGGCGGTGAGGCGGGCCATCTTCTCCTCGAACGGTTCGCCGTCGTCGGGGGTGGGCTCGGCGCCGACGTAACGGCCCGGTGTGAGCACGTGGCCGTGGAGGCGCACCTCCTCAAGGTCCGCAGACTTGCAGAATCCCGGAACGTCGCTGTAGGTGTCGGACCCATCCTCGCTACGCCAGGCGTGGTAGGTGTCGGCGATTCGGGTGATGTCCTCGTCGGTCAGTTCGCGATGTGTGCGGTCGACCATGCGTCCCAGACGGCGGGCGTCGATGAACAGCACTTCGCCTCGGCGGTCGCGGAAGGCGCCGTCGCGGCGGTCGCGGGCGAGGAACCACAGGCAGGCCGGTATCTGCGTGGAGTAGAAGAGTTGGCCGGGCAGGGCGACCATGCAATCGACCAGGTCCGCCTCCACCAGGCGCTCACGGATCTCACCCTCGTTCGAGCGCGTGGAGGACATGGAGCCGTTGGCGAGCACGAAGCCGGCCACCCCTGTCGGGGCGAGGTGGTGGACAATGTGCTGCACCCAGGCGAAGTTGGCGTTGCCCGGCGGCGGGACGCCGTACTGCCAGCGCTGATCGTCGGCCAGTCGCTCACCGCCCCAGTCCGAGACGTTGAACGGCGGGTTGGCGAGGATGTAATCGGCCCGTAGATCGGGATGTCGATCGTTGTGGAAGGTGTCGCCGTGGGCGATCTGGCCCTCGATCCCCCGGATGGCCAGGTTCATCCTTGCCAGCCGCCAAGTGGTGTAGTTGGACTCTTGGCCCCAGATCGAGATCGGGGCGGCGGTTCCGCCGGCGTTGCCGTTGCCCGAGGTGTGGGCACGTATGAACTCGAGGGATTGCACGAACATCCCCGATGATCCGCAGCACGGGTCGTAGACGCGCCCCTCGTAGGGCTCCAGCATCTCCACCAGCAGTCGCACCACGCAGCGCGGCGTGTAGAACTCGCCGCCGCGCTTGCCCTCGGCGCCGGCGAAGCCGGAGAGGAAGTACTCGTAGACCCGCCCGAGTATGTCCCGCGAGCGGGCCTCGGCGTCACCGACGGTGATGTTGCCGATGACGTCGATCAGCCGGCCCAGCCGCTGCTTGTCGAGAGCCGGCAACCCATAGATCTTCGGCAGCACGTCGTCGAGTGCGGGGTTCGCCTCCTCGACCGCCTCCATGGCGTCATCCACGGCTTGACCGATGGTTGGTTGGCGGGCTTGCGCCTGCAGGCGTTCCCAGCGCGCCTCGCGCGGCACCCAGAGGATGTTCCTGGCGCGGTACTCGTCGGGGTGTTCGGGATCGGCACCCTCGTCGATCTCGGCCTCGAGTTGGGCACGGGTCTCCTCAAAGGCGTCGGACACGTACTTGAGGAAGATGAGGCCGAGTACGACGTGCTTGTACTCGGCGGCGTCCATGTTGCCGCGCAGCGCGTCGGCCATCTCCCAAAGCTCGGCCTCGTAGCCGGTGGTGGCGCTGTTCGTGGTGCTCATGGACGCGTCCGTCTCAAGCCGTTGCCCGCTCCGCCATCCGCGCAGGCTAGCCCCGCAGCCTCCGCGGATGGTCTACCGCTCCGACCACGCGTCCCGGATCGGAGATCTTCAGAGAGGTTGCGCCGGGGATCCGGCGCGGGGCTGCGAGGTCGGGATGGAGCAGCCGACCGGCGACGCCTCGTAGAACGTTGCCGAAGTCTGCTGGGAACGCTCATGCAGAGAAAAGGCGCAGAACCGGTGGTCCCAGTGAGCGAAGGCGTGTGGAGGCACGGTCGATGATTCTGCTGACCTTCGTTCCCCTCCAGAAGGTCACGATTGTCAAGGGGTCATTTCCATCGCCCATTGTGGGCCACCTCATGCCTGATGTGGCCGAGCGCGCAGGATCAAGTAGCAGGCGCCGCGAAGGCCGAGCGTGTAGCCGTTGTCGCGCAGGGTCGCGAGCCGGTCGGCGTCGGGCGGGCCCCAGCAGTTCACGATGTCGGCCAGCTTGAGGAAGCAGACTGGTTTGTCGGTCTGGGCCGGGATCATGTCGAATTCGGCATCGATTCTGCGTTCGGCGAGTGCCTTGCGCACCGCAGCAACGGATAGGCCCATCAATTCGGCGGCTGTCTTCACGCTCGCGTACTCAAGCCCGGCTCGGATGGCGGCGTTCTTCCCTTCGGCTTGACGTCTTGCTTCGATCTCGAAGAGCGGGTTCGTGTAGAAGACGCGGCCCTCGCCGATCTGAGCAACGCGCTCTGGACGTTCTGCGGTGGGCACTGGCCGAAACCTTCCTCTTATGTCGTCTGCCAGTCAGTATCGCATATCAGATACCTGGGAGTCAAGCATATTGCCAGGACCTGCCGGACCTGCCCAGGTTCTCCCGCTGATCAGAAGCGCCAGGCCGGGCGCGTTCGCGAGCGTTCCTGAGCGTTCCAGCGGGTGGCAGCGTCCGCGCCGATTCGACAACTGCACAAGGGTACATAGACCATGGCCGGCCGTTTCCACGACGAACTCCTGGGTCGTGCCTAACTCGATCCTGAGCCTGGAGGCACGCTCGGCGTGGCCGACTCGGTGGAGGTGGCGGCGGTCGAACTGCTTGTGACGGTCGCCCGGATGTCCCGACTCAGGGGGACCGTTCTCGTTCGCACGTGCTCATGGATGCGGCGGTGGAGCATCCGTGTGCCGCGGTGTCTCGGTGGCAGCGCCCGTAACGACAGCGCATGGCGCACGCGACGTTCAGCGCGGTCGACGGCGGCACCCGTCAGAGGGTTGCGGGTGTTGAGCCTGCGTGAAACGCGGGGAGACTCAGGCGGTCCGGTCCGGCGTCAAGTGACATAATCGGTTGCTCGCATTTCGGGCTCATGGCCGGAAGTCGGAGTGTCAATCCTCGTCTCGGGGCAATCGGTCCAGGCCAGCGTGGTGCTCCGGCATACTGGCGGGCATGCGGCGGTTTGTTCGGCCCTGGTGGGTGGTGTCGCATGTGCTGGTGCTGGCGTTGATCGTGGTGATGATCAACCTGGGGTTATGGCAGGTGCGGCGGCTGGAGGAGCGGCGTGATCTGAACGCCCTGCAGGCCGAGCGGACGGCCGCGGCGGTGGTGGCGACCGATTCGCTGGCGGGGGAGATTGCGGGCGGCGGTGTTGAGGCTGTCGAGTATCGGGTGGTGGAGGTGACCGGGCAGTACAGCGCCTCCGATGAGGTGGCGGTGCGGAACCGCACGCTGGGTGGTCTCCCCGGTGTTTGGTTGCTGACGCCGCTGGTGCCTGCCGACGGGCCCGCCGTTGTCGTCAACCGGGGGTGGGTGCCGCAGTCCTCCAGCGACCCGGCGGGGCGGCCGCCCGCGCCCGTGCCTGACGGTGAGGTGACCGTCCGGGGGCATGTGCGCCTCAGCGAGCAGCGGGCGGGCCTGGGTGTGGCCGATCCGGCCGGCGGGCGTCTGACCACCCTGGCGCGGCCCGACATCGAGCGGTACGCCGCCCAGCTGGACTACCCCGTGCACCCCTTCTACCTGCAGATGACCAGCCAGGATCCGCCGCCGGTCGACTACCCGGTGATGGTGGCGCTGCCCGCTCCGGGCGACGGTCCGCACCTTGGCTACGCCGTGCAGTGGTTCATCTTCACCGCCATCGCCGTGGTGGGGTACCCGCTGGTGCTGCGGCACGTCTCCCGCCGCCCCGACCGTGCCGCCCTCCCTGACGACGAGACAGCGCTCGAGGACGATACGGATCCGGCGCCCGACGAGGCCTCCTGAGCATCCGCCGCTGGCGGGCATCGCTGCGCTCCAATTCACCTCCTCGACGACCAGACGGTGGTGGGGCAGGGGACGGACCCGGTGTCCGGTGAGGTTCCCTGAGGAGTCGCGGCGCTCGCCGCTCGAACCGCGCTGGGCTGAGCGCGTTCGCCGGTCGAGTCGCACGGCCTGGATCGTGAGTTCGGCGCGGAGCCGGCGCCGGTAGCCCGACCGCCCCGGCGGCTGCTGTGGGCCGCGCTGCGTCGTCCGAACGCCTCTCGCACAGGACTCCGGGTAGCCCGACCGCCCGGGCTGCTGCTTTGTGACGCCGGGTCCGAAGCCGCTGGAGGTCTCGAGAGGAACGACGGGGGGTGTTCGTGGGAGACTTCCGACTATTGCGGGCGCACAAATGTTTGCTTTTAGCAGAAATATCAGTATAATGGAGACCATGAAGTCCGGGATCGAAACACCCGTCCGAGACGACGAAGTCAACGAAGCTCCTAGCGGGGAACCTGTGGTCGCAGAGCCTCCGATTGGGGAGAATCGAGCTGCTGATCCGGTGGCTCTGGAGTGGCAGGAGCAAGCCCGGGCCGCCGGCGCGGGTTGGGTGAGTCCCCAGGCGCGGACGGTGGGCGAGTCGTTGGCGTGCGGCGAGCTGGGCTTGGTGGGCTCATCGGCGTCGGTAGGCGACAGCGGCTATGTGGGCTGCGGGGATTGTGATTGCGGCAAGCCGGTGTGCGTGGGTTCCCTGGACGTGAACTCGGTGCGGGTCGGGGAGCTGTTGGACCTGATGGTGGACTTGGGTGAGGCCCGGGCCCGCCTGGAGGGCATGTTGATGACCGTCGCCGGGGAGGTGGCTCGCCGCAACGGTTGGGAGGCCACCGCCTGGATGATGCGGGAGTACAACCGGGTGCCGTCGATGCAGGCGCGCTCCGAGGCGGGCTTGGCGCACACGCTCCTCGCCGAAGGGCGAACCGAGACCCTGACGGCGCTGTGCGAGGGCGAGATCACCCTGTCCCACGCCCGGGTGGTGGCCCGCGCCGCCTACAAGGACCACGCCCGCAGCGAGGCCGATCTGCTGGAGTTGGGCCGGGTGTACCCCTCCGATGTGGTGGCGCGCCACATGGTCATCCACGACCGGGCGACCGATTCGGACGAGGCCGCCGACGGCGAGGACGACAAGTTGGGCACCGGCCCGGTGGCCGAGGAACTGCGCGCCCAGCGCGACGAGCGGCGGGCACGCATGTTCCAGGGCGACGACGGCATGTGGCACCTGACCGCCCAGTTCGACTCGATTGTCGGCAAGCGCCTGCATCAGATCTACCAGTCCGCCATGCGCGCCATGCGCAACCGTCCCGGCTCCGCCGAACACAGCTGGCCCCAACGCGCCGCGGATGTCGTCGCCGAGCTCTTCGGCACATACAGCGACTGCACCCGTCAGCAGACCACCCTGCTGGTGCTCACCGACTACGACCACGCCAGCGGCCACCTACTCGACCCGCGGCTGGATGACGGCACGCCGATCCCCGCCGAAGTCGCCGCCGAGTTGGCGGTGAACGCCCGGGTGATGCCGGTGCTGTTCGACGCCAACTGGCAGAACATCGCCATCGGCACCAGCCGCAACCCCAACGAGGCCCAGCGCATGCTGCTCGCAGCCCGCGACGGCGGCTGCATCGGCTGCCGGGCGACGGTGGAGGAATCCGAAGGGCATCACATCAAGTTCTGGCGCAACGGCGGCCTCACCCTCGTCCCGAACCTGGCCCTGCTGTGCCACTCCTGCCACGACCTCGTCCACGAACACCACTACGACGTCCACACCCCACCCGGCGGGCGACCCGAACTCCGACCACCCGAACACCTCCGCCGGGCGAACCGCCCGCCGCCCATCAACCCCATCCAACGGAACTGAGGCGTGGCGCTGGCATGATTCTGGAGAGTCTGGCCAGTCCCGTATACTGTTTGTATTACAACTGCGGTGCCGACACGATTCAGTTCCCGGCAGATCGAGACCATCGACCGTCTCGTCGCTGCGGGCATCGGTGACACCCGCTCGGCGGTGATCCGTCGGGCGGTCGAGCATCTCGCCGAGTCGGTCGAGCGAGAGCGCATCGGCAGGTCCATCGCCGACTCATACCGGGCGCAGCCGCAGACAGTCGATGATGACGCCCAGGCGATGGCCAATGCGATCGCCATGACCGAAGCCGAGCCGTGGTAGCCCAAGGCGAACTGTGGCTCATGGAGCCGCCCAACCAGAAGCGTCGCCCGGCGCTGGTCGTCTCACGAGACGAGGCGATCCCCGTGCTCAACAACGTGGTCGTGGCGCCGGTGACGAGCACGATTCGCTCGATTCCGACCTGTGTCCCGGTCGGACCGGACGAGGGGATCGACCGCGACAGCGTCGTATCGTTCGACAACCTCGCCACGGTGCCGAAGTCGGTCCTCACGCTGCGGCTCGGACAACTGGATGGGGTCGGGCGCCTCCGGATGTGCGATGCACTCCGGGCAATGGCCAACTGCTGAGTCCCACCTACGGGCGCGGGGACCGCCGGGTCTCGCCCAACATGGATTCCGGCCTGCGCCGGAATGACGTGGAGGTGGCCTTCGGTGGAATGACTCGGGGGTGGGCTGTCCGTCGGGATGACTCGGGGGTGAGACCGCGGCACTGAGCCGGGGCGTCCGCCTGATTTGCCGAATACGAACAGATGTTCGATACTGGTTGGATGGCTCGTCCTAAGAACATCCGCGGAACCGAACCGGAGAACCTCGCTGCTGAGGACCTCGCCCGCGGCGGGCGGGATCATCTGCGGCTGCTGGGGGAGCGGGTTGCTCCTCTCACCGGTGCCCATGAGCGGACCCTGCCGGTGCTGGCTGCGCTGCGGAACCTGTTTCCCGGCGGTGCCCTGCAGAGAGGGTGGGTGATCACCACCGGCGGTGACGGCGCCACCTCGCTGGCCCTGGCCGTCGCCGCAGGTCCGTCGGCGGCCGGTTCGTGGACCGCGGTGGTGGGGGAGGAGGGTCTCGGTCTCGCCGCCGCTGCCGAGGCCGGGCTGGCGCTCGAACGCCTCCTGATCGTCGCCGCCCTCGAACCTCGGGACGCGGTCGAGGCCACCGCCGCGCTGGTGGGCTCGGTGGATGTCGTGCTGGTGGGCTCGGGGATCCGGCTGGGGGCTGCAGACCACCGCCGGCTGGCGGCCAGGCTACGGGAGCGGGGATCGGTGCTGATCCATCCTGGTGCCGGAAGCCTCGACGGCGCGGACGTGCGCCTGCAAGTGGTCTCGTCCCGCTGGAGTGGTCTGGGGGACGGCTGGGGCCTGCTGCGCTCCCGCCACGTGTCGGTGCGGGCCGAGGGGCGCGGCACAGCCAGCAGACCGCGCACGCTGGACCTGCTGCTGCCCGGCCCCGACGGTGCGCCCGTGATGCTGGAACCCACCGCTGCGGACCGGGCCAGCGCGGCGTTCGGTGGCAGCGAGCACGAGGCGGTCGTGGCATGACCTCACCGGTCCGCACGCTGGTGGCTCGCCGGGTTCCCGCCGGGGCCGGCTCTTGGCCTGTCGACATCTTCGAGGCGGTCGTGGTGTGAGCGCACCGGTCCGCACGCTCGTTGCCTGCTGTGACCAGTGGCCGGTGGTGGCGCTCGGGCACCCGCTCACCGAGCCGGTGGCGGTGGTGGAGTCGGGCCGCGTTGTGGCGGCCTCGGTGGCGGCTCGCAGCCACGGTGTGGTCCCGGGGCTCCGGTTGCGGACCGCGGCGGCCCGGTGCGTCGATCTCGTGGTGCGCGAGCGCGACCTCGCTGTCGAGGCCCGCGCCTTCGAGCCGGTCGTCGCGACCCTCGACGACGTCACTCCGGCCCTGGAGGTGTCGTGCCCCGGTACGTGCTCCTTCGCCTCCCGGGGGGCGTCCCGCTATTTCGGCGGCGATGGGGTCCTGGCCGAACTGATCGCCGAGCGCATGTCTCAGGCCCTCGGGGGGCGTACCGGGGTGCGGGTCGGTATCGCCGACGGTCCTTTCACCGCGGCGGTGGCGGCAGAGTTGGCGGATGAGGTGCTCATTGTCGAACCGGGCGGCAGTGCTGCGTTCCTGGCGCCCCTGCCGGTGCGACTGCTGGGGTGCCCCCAACTCACCGATGTGCTGGTCCGTCTGGGCATCGACACCCTCGGCGCCTTCGCGGCGCTGCCGGAGGCCGACGTGCTGGCGCGCTTCGGCCCCGAAGGCAGGCACGCCCAGTGTCTCGCCGCCGGGGCCGACGAGCGGTCCCTCGCCCCGCGGGAACCTCCCGCCGACTGGTCGGTGAGCGCCGAGTTCGAGCCGCCCGCCGACGGTCTGGACCAGGTGGCCTTCTGCGCCCGCGCCCTGGCCGAGCAGTTGCACCGGCGCCTCGAGAAGGCCGGGATGTCGTGCGTGCGGGTCGCCGTCGAGGTCGAGACCGTCGAAGGCGAGAGCCTTGTGCGGCTCTGGCGCCACGAGGGGGGACTGTCGGCCGGCGACATGGTCGACCGGGTGCGCTGGTTCCTCGACGGCCGCCAGGCCGGCTCCGGCGGCCCCCCGCCCGGTTCCGATGAATCCCGGCCCGGCTCCGGCGGCTCCCAGTCCAGCCTCGGTGGCTCCTCGGCTGGCTCCGGCGGCCGCCCGACCGGCTCCGGCGGCTCCCAGTCCAGCCCCGGTGGCTCCTCGGCTGGTTCCAATGGCTCCCGGCCGAGCGGCGGGATCACCCGGCTGCGGCTCACGCCCGACGAGCTTGCGCCGGTCCGGGGGCGCCAGCTGGGGTTCTGGGGCGGCGAGGCCGAGGCGGACGAGCGCGCCGCCCGGGTGGCGGCCCGGCTCTGCGGGCGCTGGGGTGCCGACGCGGTCCAGGTCCCCACCTGGGGCGGCGGTCGGCAGGTCGAAGAGCAGATCGTGCTGGTTCCGGCCGCCGACGTCGACGTCCGCGACCGCCGGCTCGCCGGCGACGACCGCCCCTGGCCCGGCCGGCTGCCGGCCCCGTCGCCGGCGCTCCTGCTGCCGACGCCGTGGCCCGCTGAGGTGCACGACGCCTCGGGCGCCGCCGTGCGGGTGGACGGCCGGGGCTCGGTCTCGGCGCCGCCGGCACAGCTGACAGCCGGCGGTCGCTCCTCGACGGTGATGGCCTGGGCCGGACCCTGGCCCAGCGAGGAGCGCTGGTGGGATCGGGGGCGCCGGCGCCGCCGGGCTCGCCTCCAGTTGCTCACCGGCGACGGTCTGGGATGCCTGGCGGTGCTCGAACAGGGGCGCTGGCAGGTGACCGCTCTGTGGGATTGACCGTGTGAGGCTGGGCTTATCTCGGGGGACTGTGGGGCTGATCCCGGGGCTGTGCGATTGACCTTGGGGGGTGGGGCCGATCCTGCGGGCTGCCGGACTCGACGCCGACACCGACCACGGGCAGCTGATCCTGCCGGGACTGACCCTGCGGGATTGATCAGGTGCGGCTGACGCATTGGTATACGAACATATATTCGTATACGGTAGGGGAGTGGGCTGGAACAATCCCAACGTGCCGTGGAGCGACATCGAGCGCCTGCTCTCGGACCGGCCTTCCTCGGACCGGCCCGACGGCGCTCGCCCCGTCGACATCTGGGCCGGCGACGGGAACGACAGCCCTGCCTGGTCGCGCAAGCGCCGGGCGTACCGGCCGCCGGAGGATCTGGTCCGTCGGCAGGCGCCGGTCCGCTACGCGGAACTGCACTGCCACTCCAACTTCTCCTTCCTGGACGGGGCCTCCCATCCCGAGGAGCTGGCCACCGAGGCGGTCCGGCTGGGGCTCGAGGCGCTGGCCATCTGCGATCACAACGGCTTCTACGGCGTGGTGCGCTTCGCCGAGGCGGCCGGGGCCCTCGGGCTCCCGACCATCTTCGGTGCCGAGCTCACCCTGCCCCCGCAGGCGCCCTCCCCGACGAAGTCCCGACGGCGCCGCCGGGGGGACCGGGAGCGCACCGGGGTGCCCGACCCCGAAGGCGTGCACCTGCTGGTGCTGGCCCGCGATCCCCGCGGCTACGCGCTGCTGGCGCGGGCCATCAGCGAGGGCCAGCTGGCAGGGGCCAAGAATGCGCCCCGGATCGACTACGAGCACCTCGTCGCCCTCGGCGGGGCGGGCACCGGTGACCACTGGCTGATCCTCACCGGCTGCCGCAAGGGGGCGGTGCCGCGGGCCCTGGCGGACGGGGGTGTGCCCGCAGCCCGCCGGGCGCTGGAGAGGCTCACCGCCGACTTCGGTGCCGCCAATGTGGCCGTCGAACTGTGGGACCACGGGCTGCCGGGCGACTCGGTGCGCAACGAGGCCCTCGCCGAGCTGGCCGCCGGCGCCGACCTGGCGCTCGTCGCCACCGGCAACGTGCACCACCACTCGGTGGACCGCCAGCGGCTGGCCGCGGCGCTGGCCGCGCTGCGGGCACGCCGCAGCCTGGACGAGATCGACGGCTGGCTGCCGCCGGCCGGCCGACACCTGCGCTCCGGCGCCGAGCAGGCGGCCCGCTTCGCCCGCTGGCCGGGGGTCGTGGAGCGAGCCGCCGAGCTGGGGCGCGAGTGCGCCTTCGATCTGCAACTGCTGGCCCCCGCCCTGCCGCCCTACCCCTGCCCCGACGGTCTCGACGAGGCGGGCTACCTGCGCCGCCTCGTCACAGACGGCGGCGCCCGCCGCTACGGGCCCCGCGGCGCCGAGCGGGTCGCCGGGGCCTGGGCGCAACTCGACCGCGAGCTCGACATCATCGAGACGCTGGGGTTCGGCGGCTACTTCCTCGTGGTGTGGGACATCGTGGAGTTCTGCCGCCGGTCCGGGATCCTCTGCCAGGGGCGCGGCTCGGCCGCCAACTCGGCGGTGTGTTACGCCCTCGGCATCACCAACGTGGACGCCGTCTCGCTGGACCTGCTGTTCGAGCGGTTCCTGTCCCCGGCGCGCGACGGCCCCCCCGACATCGACGTGGACATCGAGAGCGGGCGCCGCGAGGAGGTCATCCAGTACGTCTACGAGCGCTACGGGCGCCACCACTGCGCCCAGGTGGCGAACGTCATCACCTACCGCTCCCGCTCGGCGGTGCGCGACGCGGCCAGGGCGCTGGGCCACGAGGACTCGCTGTCCAAGCTGGTCGACCACCGGCAGGGCATCCAGCAGGAGGCGGCCGACCCGCACAGCCCCGTCCCTCACGAAGTGTTGGAGCTGGCCGCCGAGATCGAGGACTTCCCCCGCCACCTGGGGATCCACTCCGGGGGCATGGTCATCTGCGACCGGCCCGTGATCGAGGTGTGCCCCGTGGAGTGGGCGCGCATGGAGGGCCGCAGCGTCCTGCAGTGGGACAAGGACGACTGCGCCGCGGTGGGGCTGGTGAAGTTCGACCTGCTGGGGCTCGGGATGCTGTCGGCGCTGCGGTACGCCATCGACCTCGTCGCCGCATCCGACGGCATCGAGATCGACCTGGCCGCCCTGCCCCAGGAGCCCGAGGTCTACGAGATGCTCTGCGCGGCCGACACGGTGGGGGTGTTCCAGGTGGAGTCGCGCGCCCAGATGGCCACGCTGCCCCGGCTGAAGCCCCGCTGCTTCTACGACCTCGTCGTGGAGGTCGCCCTCATCCGGCCCGGCCCCATCCAGGGCGGCTCGGTGCACCCCTACATCCGGCGCCGCAACGGCACCGAGGAGGTCACCTACCCCCACCCGCTGCTGGAGCGGGCGCTCGCCAAGACCCTCGGCGTGCCGCTCTTCCAGGAGCAGCTCATGCAGATCGCCATCGACGCGGCCAACTTCAGGGCGGCCGAGGCCGACCGGCTCCGCCAGGCGGTCGGCTCCAAGCGCAGCCACCAGCGCCTGGAGCAGCTCAAGGAGCGGTTCTTCGCGGGCATGGCGGCCAACGGCATCGACGGCGAGATCGGCGAGCAGATCTGGCGGAAGCTGGACGCCTTCGCCAACTACGGCTTCCCCGAGAGCCACGCCGTGTCGTTCTCGTACCTCGTCTACGCCTCGTCGTGGATCAAGTACCACTACCCGGCCGCCTTCTGCGCCGCCCTGCTGCGGGCCCAGCCGATGGGGTTCTGGTCGCCCCACACCCTGGTGGGTGACGCCCGCCGCCACGGGGTCGTCGTACGCACCCCCGATCTCAACGCCTCGGCGGCGACCGCCGGCCTGGAGCGGGCCGAGGACTCCACCGGCGGCTGGGCGGTGCGGCTGGGGCTCGACGGCGTGCGGGGCGTCGGCGAGAAGCCGGCCGCCGAGATCGACGCCGGCCGGCCCTACCGCTCGGTGGAGGACCTGCGCCGGCGGGTGCCGTCGCTGTCGCCGGCGGCGCTGGAGGCGCTCGCCACCGCCGGGGCCTTCGGCTGCTTCGACCTCGACCGGCGCGGGGCGCTGTGGACGGCGGGGGCGCTCGGCCGGGCGGGCGCCGACCACCTGCCCGGCGTCACCGTCGGCGACAGGGCGCCTCCACTGCCGGCCATGTCGCCCGCCGAGGTGTCCCGGGCCGACCTCTGGGCCACCGGGGTGGCTCCCGACGGCCACCCCACCCGCTTCATCAGGGAGCAACTGGCTGCCCTCGGCGTGGTGACGGCGGCCGATCTGGCCGGCCGCGGCGACGGGGAGAAGGTGCTGGTGGGGGGAGTGGTGACGCATCGCCAGCGTCCCGCCACCGCAGGCGGGGTGATCTTCCTGAGCCTCGAGGACGAGACCGGGCTGATGAACGTGGTGGTTTCGCCGGGCTGCTGGCAGTACCACCGCAGGGTGGCGGCCACCGCACCGGCCCTGCTGGTCCGGGGCCGTCTCGAGCACTCCGAGGGGGTGTTGAACATCGTCGCCGAGAGGCTCGAGGCGCTGCCCACCGCCCCCGCGCCCGCCTCCCGCGACTTCCGCTGAGCCCCGCGGCGCACCGCGCACCGGCGACCGGCGACCGGTAGCCTCGGCGCCATGGCACACCACGGCCACGCCTCGCCGCGCTTCGGCCGTGTCGTCACCGCCATGGTCACGCCGTTCGACGATGACGGCGCCCTGGATCTCGACGGCGCCGCCGAGCTGGCTCGCTGGCTGGTGGCCTGCGGCAACGAGGGGCTGGTGGTGGCGGGAACGACCGGCGAGTCGCCCACCCTCGGCCACGACGAGCAGATCGACCTGATCGCGGCGGTCGTCGACGCCGTCGAGGTGCCGGTCCTGGCCGGGGCGGGCAGCAACGACACTGCCGCCGCCGTGGAGTTGACCGAGCGGGCCACGGCCGCCGGCGCCGCCGGCATCCTCTCGGTGGCCCCCTACTACAACCGCCCCCCGCAGGCCGGCCTGTACGACCACTTCCGGACCATCGCCGGAGCCACGCACCTGCCCATGATCATCTACGACATCCCGGTGCGCACCGGCCGCAAGGTCGACACCGCCACGCTGCTGTCGCTGGCGGAGGACACCGAGAACATGGCCGGCATCAAGGACGCCGCCGGCGACCCCGCCGAGACCGGCCGCCTCATCGCCGCCGCCCCCGACGGTTTCGAGGTCTACAGCGGCGACGACGCCCTCACCCTGCCGCTGCTGGCGGTCGGGGCGGTGGGCGTGATCGGCGTGGCCACGCACTGGACCGCAGCCGAGCACCTGGCGATGTTCGAGGCCTGGGAGAGCGGCGACACCGCAGCCGCCCGGGAGATCAACGCCGCCATGGGACCCTCCTTCGACTACGAGACGGGTGACGCCGCACCCAACCCCATCCCCACCAAGGCACTCCTGCGGGTGCTCGGCCGCCCGGCGGGGCGCTGCCGCCCCCCGATGGACGCCGAGCCTGCGGGCCTGGCCGACGACGCCAGGGCCACCCTGGCCACCACCCGGCTGGGCCGGGAACTCGGCTTTGGCTGAAGAGGTACGGGTCACCTTCCTGGGAGGCCTCGGCGACATCGGCCGCAACTGTGCGGCCATCGAGACCGGCGAAGCCCTGCTGCTGCTGGACTGCGGGCAGATGTTCGCCGGCGAGGACCGCCCCGGCGTGGACTCGGTCCTCCCCGACCTGTCCTACGTCTTCGAGCGGTCCCGGAAGGTCGTCGGCTGCATCGCCACCCACGGCCACGAGGACCACGTGGGGGCGCTGGCGCACCTGCTGGCCAGGGTTCCCTGCGACATCTACGGCACGCCGTTCACCCTCGGCCTGGCCCGCCGCCGGATCACCGAGGCCGGCTACGGCGACAGGGCCCGATTCATCCCGGTGGCCGACGGCGAGACCGTCCACGTCGGCCCCTTCGCGTGCGAGTTCGTGCCGGTCACCCACTCGGTGCCGGGCGGCGTCATCACGGCGATCGGCACGCCCCAGGGCGTGCTGCTGCACTCGTGTGACTTCAAGCTGGACTTCTTCCCCGTCGACGGGCGCCGCACCGACCTGGCCCGCATCGGCGCCATCTCCCAGGATCCGGGGGTGCGCCTGCTGCTGGCCGACTCCACCAACGCCGAGCAGCCCGGCAGCTCGCGCTCCGAGAGTGACATCGGCCCGGTGCTGTCGAGGGTCTTCGCCGCCAACGCGGAACGGCGCATCGTGACGGCGTGCTTCGCCAGCCACCTGCACCGGGTGCAGCAGATCATCGCCGCGGCGATCGCCGACGGACGGCTCGTGGCCACCCTCGGGCTCTCCATGAAGAAGAACGTGGCGCTGGGTCGGGAACTCGGCCTGCTGCGGGCGCCCGACAGCGCCTTCGTGGACATCGCCGAGACCGCCGGCATGGCGCCCGGCGAGCTGTGCGTGATCTCCACCGGGTCGCAGGCCGAGGAGCGCTCCTCGCTGGCGTCGGCGGCCGCCGGCGACAGCCGCTGGATCCAGATCGGCCCCGACGACACCGTCGTGCTGAGCTCCAACCCCATCCCCGGCAACGAGTTCCGGGTCAGCCGCATGATCAACGACCTCATCGAGCGCGGCGCCCGGGTGGTGCACTCCGGTGAGATCGAGATCCACACCTCCGGCCACGGTCGCCAGGACGAGTTGGCGGCGCTGCACCAGGCGGCCTCACCGGAGTGGTTCGTGCCGGTGCACGGCGAACTGCGCCACCTGCGGGCGCACGCCGCCCTTGCCCGGCGCCTCGGCATGCCCGCCGAGCGCGTGCTCGTGGCCCGCGACGGCGACCAGCTGGTGCTGGCCGATGCCGGCCTGCGGGTGGAGCCCGGTGTGTGCGCCGGCGATCACGTGCTCGTGCACGGGCCGTTCACCGGGGAGGACCGGGGTGTGCTGGACGAGCGTCAGACCCTGGGCCGGCAGGGGGTCGTCGTGGCGACGGTGGTGGTGGACTTCTCGGCGGGAGCCATCGTCGGCGAGCCGCAGGTCACCAGCCGGGGCTGGCTGGACGAGTCCGACGCCGACGCCCTCGAGGTCGAGATCGAGAAGGAGCTGGCCAGCGCGGTGACGGAGTTCCTGGGCACCGAGCCCGATGCCCCCGCGACCGATGTGCGCCGCGTCGTGCGCCGCACGGCCGGCACCCTGGTCGCCAACCGCTCGCAGCGCCGCCCCATGATCGTGCCCGTGGTGGTGGCGGCGGGCTAGAGGCGCCGGCGGGTCTCAGGACTGGCCGGGATCGCGCTCGGCGGCGCCGAGGGTCCAGCGGCCGGTGGGGGTGAACTGCTCCTGGCCCAGGCGGGCGATGGAGGGCACGTGTTCGGCCAGCGCCAGCATCGGCACGACCCGCCCCGTCCAGCCAATGGGCTGTGACAGCATCCAGATCGCCCCGTCGGCAGCGGTGGCCGTGTCGGACCAGGTCGAGTGGTCGGCGTCGGGCGCGTTCATGACGTAGCCCTCCGAGGCCACCTGGACGTCGATCCGGTAGCAGTTCACGGCGATGTTCTCCGGTGACAGCACCGCGGCGGTGGTGACGGTGAGGTGCTCCAGCGCCGCCTTGGACATGCCGTAGGTCAGCATCGTCGGGAAGTAGCCGGTGGCGGTCACCGAGCCCACGTTGAGGATGCGACCGCCGCCGGGTGCGGCCGCCAGGTGGGGCCGGGCGAGCCGGGTGGCCACCAGCGGCGCCCGCACGTTGATGCGCATGAGCACGTCGAAGCGCTTCATCGGGATGTCCAGGTCGCCACCGAAGCTGACGGCGGCGTTGTTGACCAGCATGTCCAGCCGTCCGAAACGGTCCAGGGTCACGGCCATGAGCCGCTCGACGTCGTCGTCGCTGGTCAGGTCGCAGGGCACCGCCAGCCCCACCCCACCGGCCTCGCTGACCGCCCGGGCGGTCTCGTCCACGGTGCCCGGCAGGCGGAGGGGATTCGCCGCGCTGGCACGCGCCGCGCAGACCACGTTGGCTCCCCCGCGTCCCAGGGCCACCGCGATGGCGGCGCCGATGCCGCGGCTGGCACCGGTGACGATGACGGACTTGCCGGCGAAGCTCATGGCCGCACGCTAACCGGACCGTCGCGACGCTGCCCTGGTGGCGCACAGCACGCAGATGCCCGCGAGGGCCCCGTACCCCAGGTATCCCAGCGAGAGGGGAGTGACTGTTCCCTCGCCGAAGCGGCTGGTGATCGACGCCAGGAGGGAGCCGACACCCATCGAGAAGGCACCGATCACCGCCGCGGCCGTGCCCGCGATCTCGCCCATCGGGGTCATGGCCAGGGTGTTGACGGCCGGGACGATCACCACGTGCAGCGAGTTGAGGATCGTCAGCAGGACCCACCACAACCAGAACGGCGGGCTTCCCCCGGCGACCATTGACACGGCCGTGATCGCGGCCCCGGAGAGCAGGTAGGCCACGAGGGCGCCCCCGAGGACCTTCACGGTGCCGAGCCTCCTGATCGTGCGCGCGCTGCCGAGCGCGGCCAGCGCCATGACCGCCGCGCCGGCGCCGAACAGCAGGGCGAACTGACCGGCGCGGTCGTAGACGGCCTCGAACAGCAACTCCGAGGAAGCCAGGTACGCCAGGAACGCGCCCAGTGCGAACGTCAGCGCCAGGCCGTAGCCCAGCGTCTCCCGGTTGGAGACCACGGCGCGGAAGGCCCCGGTGACGCGGCGCCAGTCGAGCGGCAGCCGGTTGCGGGGATCCAGCGTCTCGCCGAGGCGGAGGACCCACAGCGTCAGGGCCGCGGCGGTGAGCACGGAGAAGCCGAACACCCAGCGCCAGGACCCGCTCAGCAGGAGCAACTCGCCGATACCCGGTCCGAGGATCGGCGCGATCAGGAACACGGCCATGATCAACGAGAGTGCCCGCGCCATGCGGTCGCCCACGTAGCTGTCCCGGGAGATGGCCAGCGCCATGGCCCGCGGCGAGGCGGCGCCGATGCCCCACACGAAGCGGCTCACCAGCAGGAACTCCAGCGACGGTGCCAGCGCGGCCCCTGCCGCGCCCAGGGCGTACAGGGCCAGCCCGCCGTACAGCGCCGGCTTGCGGCCGAACCTGTCGGCGAGCGGCCCGAAGACGAGTTGGGCGCAACCCAGGCCCAGGAGGTACAGCGTGACCGTCCACGAAAGCGTGGTGGAGTCCGGCGCCAGCCCGAAGGCGGCCCGGATCTCGCCGAGCGCGGGCAGCATCACGTCGATCCCCAGCGCCGCGCTGGCGCTGAGGGCTGCCATGAGCGCGATGAACTCGCGCTCGCCCATGCGCTGAACTCTCATGCGGCCGGCTACTGCGCCGGATCTCCTGTCAGGGGGAAGTGGCAGGCCACGAACCGCCCATCGGAGACCTCGCGCAGTTCGGGCACCTGCTCGGCGCACAGGTCGGTCGCCCGCGGGCAGCGGGTGCGGAAGCGGCAACCGGAGGGAACGTCGAAGGGCGACGGCGGGTCGCCGGCCAGCACGTCCTCCTCGGCGCCACTGCCCGGATCGAGCTGGGGGATCGAGGCCAGCAGGGCGTCGGTGTAGGGATGGGCCGGGCGGTCGAAGATGGCGTCGGTCGGTCCGATCTCGCAGATCCGCCCCAGGTACATCACGCAGACGCGGTCGCTGATGCTCTTCACCACCGCCAGGTCGTGGGCGATGAACAGCATCGTCAGCCCGTACAGCTCCTTCAGGTCCTCCAGGAGGTTCAGGATCTGGGCCTGTATCGACACGTCGAGGGCGGACACCGGCTCGTCGCAGATCAGAACCCGCGGGTCGAGCACCAGCGCGCGGGCGATGCAGATCCGCTGGCACTGGCCGCCGGAGAACTCATGCGCGCGGCGAGTGCCGACCTCGTCGAGATCCATGCCGACGCTGCTCAGGACGACGCGCACCCGGTCGGTGGCGGCGGCCGCCGCGTCGCCGTCGGGCCCGTCCAGGCGGGGATGGTCGGGCCAGATGTCCAGCCCCTCCCGCACGATGTCGCCGACCCTCCGGCGCGGGTTCAGCGACGCGATCGGATCCTGGAAGATCATCTGCAGGCCCGTGCGGACCCGCCGCAACTCCTCGCCCCGCAGCGCCGTGAGGTCCACACCGTCGAAGGCGACCGTCCCCGAAGTGGGGCGCGGCAGTTGCAGCACGGCGCGGGCGGTCGTGGACTTCCCGCAGCCGGACTCGCCGACCAGTCCCAGGGTCTCGCCCTCGGCGACGTCGAAGCTCACGCCGCTCACCGCATGCACGGTCCGCCCGCGGCCCGCCGAGTACTCCACGTGGAGATCGGTGATCTGCAGCAGCACCTCCTCGGCGGGCCGCAGGTGGGCGGTGCCGACGCCCGCCATCAGGGAACCACTGCGGCGACGACGGGCTCCGTCGCCAGCGAGAGGCCTGCGGCGGTCCGCCCGGCGGCGCGATTGGCGGCCAGGGCGCTTTCACCCTCGGCCGTGCCGGCCGGGTAGAAGCAGGCGTGGCGATGGTCGGAGGCGTCCGAGCCGGACAGGGGTGGAATCTCGTCGAGACAGCGAGGCTGCGCGTGCGCGCAGCGCGGCGCGAAGGCGCATCCGGGCGGCAGGGTGGCCAGGTCCGGCGGGCGCCCCTGGATGATCCGCAGCCGCGTGTGGCTGGGTTGGGCGACCTTGGGGATCGACTCGAAGAGGGCCTTGGTGTAGGGGTGGCGCATCGCCGTGAACAGCTGCAGGGTCGGCGCTTTCTCCACGACCCGCCCCGCGTACATCACGATGACCTCGTCGGTCCGCCCCGCCACCACGCTGAGATCGTGGGTGATGAGGATCATCGCCATGCTGTGCTGGCGGCGCAGCCGGTCCAGCAGGTCCAGGATCTGCTTCTGCACGGTCACGTCGAGCGCGGTCGTGGGTTCGTCCGCGATCAGCAGTTTCGGCTCGCAGGCCAGGGCGATGGCGATCATGACCCGCTGGCGCATCCCGCCCGAGAGTTGGTGGGGGTACTCCCGCAGCCGGCGATCGGGATCGGCGATGCCGACCTGCTCCAGCAGTTCCCGCGCCCGCTGACCGGCGGCCTCACGGGACAGCTTGCGGTGGTAGCGGAGTCCCTCGCCGATCTGCCGCCCGACCGGGATGACGGGGTTCAGGGACGTCATCGGATTCTGGAAGACCATGGAGGCCTCCACGCCCCAGATATGCCGGCTCTCCGAACGCGGCAGGCTGCGAACGTCGCGCCCGTCGAGCAGGACGCGGCCGGTGGTCGTCGACACCCCGGGCGGCAGCAGGTTCATGATCGAGCGCGCCGTGGCCGACTTGCCCGAGCCCGACTCGCCCACGACGCCCAGCGTGCGGCCGCTGCGCAGCGTGAACGACACCCCGTCGACAGCATTGAGTGGGCCACGCTCGGTGGCGAAGGACGTGTGGAGGTCCTCGACGACGAGCGTGGGCGTTTCGTTCGGGGCGTTCACCTGTGCCTCGGCCGGGCCGTCACTTCGGGGGGATGAACCTTCGAGCGGCGGGGATTCAGAGCAGTTCGAGGACGGTCGTGGGAGGCCGGCTGATGATCGCCCGCCCGCCGCGCACCACGACGGGGCGCTGCATCAGGCGGGGATGCGCCACCAGCAGTTCCACCACCTGGGAGGCGCTGCCGGCGTCCGCGTCGGCCAGGCCCAGTTCGCTGAAGTGCTTGTCGCGCCGCACCAGGTCGGACGGCTCGTTCTCGAGGATCTCCAGCAGGGCCTCGAGACCGGCGCGGTCGAGGGGTTCCTTGAGGTACTGAACGACGTCGAACTCGACGCCCCGCTCCCGCAGCAGGTCGAGAGTGGTGCGGGAACTGCCTCAACCTGGGTTGTGATACACGAGGGTGTCGGCCATGGCCGAACCTTAGCTGACCACCCCGTCTCCCTCGCCGACGCGTCCCGGCGCCTCACTCCAGCCCCCAGGCAGGCGCCACCAGGTCCCAGACCGCTCGAGCGAGCCGGTTCCCGCCGTCGATGGTGAGGTGGACGCCGTCCTCGCGGCGCAACCGGACGCCGTCGATCTCATCGACGTAGCCGCCGCCGGAGTCGCTGAAGAGATCCCAGGCGTCGACGTAGGTCACGTGGGGGTGCTCGGTGGCCACCTCGGCGTAGACGTCGTTGAGCGTCGCCAGCCCGCCGGACAGTCGCGGCTCCCGCACGGGGGGCTGACCGACCCACATCGTCTGTGTGTCGGGCTGGCCGAGCAGCGTCATCATCCGGTCGACGCGCTCGCGGTAGAGATCCAGCCACTCGCTGCCGAACCGGTCCAGGATCTCGCCCTCGTACTCCACGTTCTGGAAGTCGTTGGCGCCGAAGAGCACCACAATCACGTCGGGGGAGCTCTCGGTGAGCACGCCGGCGAGGTGCTGTGTCCAGTCGAAGAAGTCCGGGCGCGACAGCCCGGTTGCCGGGCGTTGATCCAGGTCGATCCGGACGAGGTCGGCCGGGGTGACCCGCGCCAGGCCCTCCCCGAGGTCACGGCTGATGGAATCGCCGCCCACGTACATCTGCAACGGCTCGTCCTCGTCGGGCGTCCGGGGTGCGTCGAACAGAGTCGGCTCGCCGGGATCGGCCAGAACGAAACCGGGTGGACATTCCGTCGGATCCTCCGCTCGAGAAGGAGTCCCGTCGGCCCCATCCGGTGGAACCTCGTCGGTCACCGGGACCTCGGCGCCGCCGGTGGCCGCCGCCGGCGCGGCCGCATCGTCCGGAACGCAGTCCACCCCCTCGATCGGCGTGATGAGCCCGTCGGGCGGCGGGCCGGAGTCCGGGTCGAACGCGCCGCGATTCCCGGCGGACCATCGCGCCGGTTCGGCCGGCGACAGGGCGGGTTCGCTGGGCGACGGGGCGGGTTCGGTGGGCGACGGGGCGGGTTCGGTGGGCGCCGAGGCCGGGTCGGTGGGCGCCGGGGCCGGGTCGGTGAGCGACGGGGCCGGGTCGGTGGGCGACGGGGCCGGGTCGATCGCGGGCTCCCCGGCGACCGGCGGGGGCTGCGGTCGGTTCGCACGCGCCGCGGCCGCCCGGGCGATCAGGGCCTCGACGTCGTACACCTCCTCCTCGCCGTCGAGTGCGCCGGCCAGTCTCTCGGTGGGGCGGTTGAGCGAGAGGCCGTGGGCCACGCGGTCGGCGACCTTGGCGGCCCCCAGGGCGACGTCGCGCTGGGTGCCGAGCGATTGGCGCTCGGCGAGACCCACCAGGGCGCCCGATCCCAGCAGTGCCCCGACCCCGAGTGCCACGAGGATGGCCACGACGATCTGGCGGGGGCGCAGCGGCGGGCGCCGGTCGGGCGGTGGACCGTTGGACTCGAGGGCCTGGATGGGCGGCCAGGGCGGCTGCTCGGGAGCGCTGGGCGGCGGCCGGTCGTGGGGCGCGTCGGCGGTCATGGTTCAGAACTGGAAGTAGATGAAGGGCGCCACGCCCTCGGGGCCGAACTGTTCGAGGACGACGAGCCAGAAGGCGAAGGCCAGCGCCGTCACGAGCACCGGCAGGTGGCTGGCCGCCCTGAGGGTGGGCCCGGTGGCGGCCCGGGGCCAGAACTGGGTCCCCAGCGCCGCCACGATGAGCGCCACCGGGACCCACGTGAGGTGGGTCGATTCGACGGTCCAGGCATTGAACAGACGCCGCAGCACGCCCCCGGCGGTGCCCAGCGACTCGGCCCGGAACAGGATCCAGCCGAAGCAGACGAAGTGGAAGGTGACCAGCCGCGCCACGATCCCGGGCAGGCGCAGCCCCAGGCGCCGCTCGACGAGCAGGCCGAGGCCGTGGAACAGCCCCCACAGTACGAACGGCCAGGCGGCGCCGTGCCAGAGGCCGCCGAGCAGCATCGTGAGAAGCAGGTTGCGGTCGCGGCGCAACTCGCCGCCCCGGTTCCCGCCCAGGGGGATGTAGAGGTAGTCCCGAAGCCAGCGCGACAGCGACATGTGCCAGCGGCGCCAGAAGTCCTGGATCGAGTCCGCCCGGTAGGGCTGGTTGAAGTTCTCCGGCAGGCGGATGCCCAGCAGGAGGGCCACCCCGATGGCGATGTCGGTGTAGCCGCTGAAGTCGGCGTAGATCTGCACGGCGTAGCCGTAGACCCCCAGCAGCACCTCGAGTGAGGAGAACCGCTCCGGGAAGGCGAAAACGTCGTCCACCAGCGCCTCGGCGAGGTAGGTCGCCACGACCATCTTCTTGAACAGGCCCGCGGCGATCAGCACCACCGCCCGGGTGAAGTCGCTGTGCTGCAGCGTTCTGGGTTGGTTCAGCTGGGGGATCAGCTCGTGGGCCCGCACGATGGGGCCGGCCACCAGCTGCGGGAAGAACGCCAGGTAGACCGCGAAGTCCAGGGGTTTGGCGGGCTCGGCGTTGCCCCGGTAGACGTCGAGCACGTAGCTGATGGCCTGGAAGGTGAAGAACGAGATCCCCACCGGCAGGATGATGTTCAGCAGCGGCAGGTCGGCGGCGAACCCCAGGCCGACCAGAGCGCTCTCGGCGCTGTCGACGAAGAACCCGGCGTACTTGAAGAACCCCAGCGAGGCCAGGTTCGCCCCCACCGCCAGGCTCACCACCGCCCGGCGGGCGCCGGGGCGTTCCAGCCGCGCCAGAGCGGTCGCCGCCGCCTGGTTCAGCACTGTGGAGGCCGCGATCAGGCCCACGAAGCGGATGTCCCAGTACCCGTAGAAGAAGTAGCTGGCGGCCAGCATGAACAACTTCCACCAGGCACGCCGCCCCGGCACGAGCCAGCCCACCGTCAGCACCACGATGAAGAAGAGGGCGAAGGTGAAGGTGGGGAACAGCATGCGGGGTCGGGTTCGTTACGGGTGAGCGGCGCCTCCGGCGTCTAGTGGAAGTGGGGGATGACTTCGGTCGCGATGAGCTGCAGGCGGTCGGGGGTCTCCTCCGGGGTCCAGTTGAAGTCGGGGATGATGATCTCGTGGACGCCGGCGGTGTGGTACTCGGCGAACGTCTCGGTGATCTGCCCGGTGGTTCCGATCACGTGGGGGTGCGACTTGGCGATGCCCGTGGCGCGCTCGCCGGCGCCGGCCGGGGTATCGCGCACGTCCACGAGCAGGGCGGCCGAACGTTGCACCGTGGCCGGGTCGCGGCCGATAGCTTCGCAGGCGCGGTCCAGGGCGGCCATCTTCTGAATGAGTCTCTCCGGGCCGCCCCAGGTGTTCCACTCGTCGGCGAAGCGGGCCGTGGTGGGGATCGTGCGCCGCTCGCCGGCGCCGCCGATCATGAGCGGCAGGGGGCCGACCGGCTTGGGTGCCAGGGGCGCGCCGTCGAGCTGGTAGTGGCGACCCGCGAAGTCCGTGCGCTTGTCGGCGATCATGCTCTTGATGATCTCGCACGCCTCCTCGAACCGGTCCGCCCGCTCACCCACGGTGCCGTAGCGGATGCCGTAGCGGCGGTGCTCGTTCTCCTGCCAGGCGGCGCCGAGGCCGAGCACGAACCGGCCGCCGGAGATCCCGTCGATGGTGGCCGCCATCTTGGCGGTGACGGCGGGGTGGCGGTAGGTGTTGCCCGCCACGAGGTGCCCCAGGCGGACCCGGGGCACGGTGGCGGCCAGGGCGGCCAGCAGCACCCAGGACTCGTTCACGTCGGCCAGTTCGGGCTGGCCGTCGGGATAGCCGGTTTTCATGGGGTAGCCCTCGGGCGGCGGCATGAAATGGTCGGGAGCCCAGATGCCGTCCCAGCCGGCCGCCTCGGCGACGCCGCAGACGTGCCGCATGTGTTCGAAGGTGTTGGAGGTGTCGAGCCAGAATCCGAAGCGCATGGGCTGCATTATGGCCCGCGGGCACCGGTCCGGGCTCCGCCGGGGGCCTAAGCTTCGAGCCCGTGACAGAACTTGCCGCCGGTGGCGACCCCGGCGCCTCCCTCGACGCCGACGACCGCGCCGCCATCGCGGACCTGCTGTACGGCTACGCCTGGCACCTGGACCGCAACGAGCCGGAGGAGGTGGGCGACGTGTTCAGCGAGGACGCCTCGCTCGACTACGGGCCGGAGGTCCCCACCATCGTCGGGCGCGCCGCGATCGTCGAGGCGGTGGCCCGCGGCCAGCGGGAGATCTTCGCCGGCTGCTCCCACCACATCTCCAACGTCCGCATCAGCCCCGACGGCGACGGCGAGGCCGCGGTGACGGCCTACGTCTATTCCTGGACCAGTTACCGCAGCGGCGCCCCCGACGGCGACATGTGGGGTCAGTACCACTGCCGGATGCGGCGCACGGCCGACGGCTGGCGGATCGCCGAGATGGTTCTGCGCGTGGCGGGCATGAAGAACTTCCACCGGGGATCGATGCATCCCATCGGCCGCCGGCCCTGATCCGTCCCGCGGCATCGACCGGGTGCCGCGTCGTGGCTCGTCGCGGGGTTCGGGACGTCTAACTTTCGGGCATGGCTCGAGGCGTCGCCACCCCTGACGGGAGATACGAGCCGCACGAGACGCCGCCGGCGCGGCGCGCCCTGGCGACCGCCGCGCAACTGTTTCTGATGCTGGTCCCGAGGATGATCCTGCTGCCGCTGCTGGTGGTGACGGTCGCCGGCGGGCGCAGCGCGCTCGAGTCCCGCATGGTGCTGGCCTCCATCGTCGTGTGCAGCCTGCTGATATTGCTCATGACCGTCGGCTCCGGGCGGCTCAGGACCGAGAACCTCTACGTCGCCGCCGCCGACCCGATCAGCGTGCCGTTCTGCATCCTGGCCCTGCGGGGCGGCGGAGTCGCCACGCTCGCCGCGCTGGTGGTCGTGACCGGATTGTTCCAGGTCATCGTCGGCATGCGCCTGTCGGTTCTGCGGAGAATCATCACCCCGGCCGTGAGCAGCACGCTCGTGGTGCTGTCGGTCATATCGTTGATCCCGGTGCTCGCGAGCACCGTCGGTGCGGGGCCGGCGGGGCAGGCGGGGAGCGGGCGCCTCGGCACTCTCCTCTGCATGGTCGTCGCCCTGGCGGTCATGATCGGTGTGAACGCCCGGGGCCGCGATGCCCTGAAGCTGTGGGCCGCACCGATCGGCATGGTGGCGGGACTCGTGGTGGCGATCGGCTTCGGGCTGTACGACTTCGACAGGGTGCGGGAGGCCGCCTGGTTCGGACTCCCCGAGGGTGGGTGGGGGTTGTTCGGCCCCCGGGGTGAGGGCCCCTTCGGTGCCACGTTCTTCACGCTCCTCCCGTCCTTCCTGATCCTGGGCCTGGTCGTGCTCATCCGCACCCACGGCGCGTCGATCATCACGCAGTTCGTCTCGTGGCGCCGGCTCCTGTCGATCGACTTCCGGGAGGTTCAACGCGCCAACACCCGGCTCGGCCTGGGAACCATCGCCTCCGGGTTGGCGGGTTCCATCCCCGTCGGCGCCGCGCCGCTGGGCATCCGGTTCATCTCCCAGACCAAGTGCGCCTCCCGCCGCGTGGGGGCGATGGTCGCCGTGCCTTTCCTGGTCATGGCCATGGTGCCGAAGGCGTGGGCGGCCGTCATCGCCGTGCCCCGCGTGCTCGTGGTCGTCTACTTCGCGTTCATCCTGGCTCCGCTCGTCTACCGCATCGCCAAGTCGCAGCGGCAGACCTTGGGGCAGGTGCGGAACATCGTTCTGATCGGCCTGCCGGTCCTGGCCGGGCTGATCATCGAGATCGGATTCGTGGACTTCGGGGAGAACGCCTTCGGGGACGCCGTGACCCGCCACGGGCTGCTTGCCGGGAGCCTGCTTCTCGTCGTCCTGGCGCTGACGTTCAACGCGGCGGAGTACCGCCGCACCCTGGAGACGAAGCTGAGCGTGACCAGCCTCGGTGAGATCAGGGACTTCATGCGCGACTTCGCGGCACGGAGGTCGTGGGACGAGGCGACCGCGGCACGGCTCGACGCAGTCGCCGAGGAGGCGCTCCTGGTTCTCACGGAGCGGCTGGCGGGCGACGGCGACGAGGACTACCGGCGCCTGCGCGTCACCGCCACGGCCCGCGGTTCGACGGTGGAGTTGGAGTTCGCCAGCGGTCCCACCGAGGCGGAGAACCTCGAGGACCGGATCGCGCTCCTCTCCGGGCCCGAGTCCGACATGTCCGAGCTGGAGATCGAGCGCGACGTCTCGCTCCGGCTGCTCCGCCACTACGCCACATCGGTGCATCACCGGCAGTACCACGAGGCCGAGATCATCACCGCCGTCGTGACGGTCGAGGGCGACGACGGCTGATTGGGGTTCGGGCCGTGGGGGAGCCCGAGACCGAGGCGACCCGGGATTTGCGGGTACGCCAAGCCTCCCTGCGGCAGGACTTCGTCAAGCTGACCGACAGGGTGTTCGTGGCCGTCGGCTACGGCATGTCGAGCTTCGCCTTCATCGTGGGTGACAGCGGTGTCCTGGCGGTGGACGCGGGCAGCGACCCCGGTCCGACGGCGCGGGCGCTCGCCGAGCTCCGGCGGCACACCGACCTGCCGCTCCTGGGAGTCGTCTACACCCACGGCCACATCGATCACACCCACGGGGCGATGGCGTTCGTGGAGGACAACCCCGACCTCCAGATCTGGGCCATCGAGCCGTTCGGGACCGAGGGGCGCTGGCTGGCGCGAAACCAGGCCCGCATCGCCGGGCTGCGGGCGGCCTGGCACTTCGGGTCCTTCCTCCCGCCCGAGACCTTCACGAACGTCGGCACTCCCGACCCGGACAGCGCCAGGAGGGCCGGGCTCGGCGCCGCTCCCGATCCGCGCATCCGCCCCCGGAGGAGATTCGTGGGCTCCGCCACGATCCGGCTGGGCGGCATCGACCTCGACGTGTCGCACAATCCCGGCGAGACCGACGATCAGATCATGGCGTGGTTCGCCGCCGAGAGGGTTGCCTTCGCGGCCGACAACGTCTACCCTTCGTGGCCCAACCTCTACGCCATCCGGGGAACGCGTTACCGCGACGTGCGTGCCTGGTGCGAGTCGGTGGATCGCATCCGGGCGCTGCAGGCCGACCATCTGGTGCTGGGCCACGGCCGGCCGATCAGCGGCGCCGACAGGATCGACGAGACGCTGGGGGTGTACAGCCGGGCGTTGTGGCACGTCTACAACGCCACGATCGAGGGGATGAACGCGGGCCGGACCCCCGACGAGCTGGTGCAGGAGGTCAGGCTCCCCGAGGACTTGGCCGGACATTGGATGCTCCGCGAGTTCTACGGAACCGTGGCCTGGTCGGTTCGTTCGATCTTCGCCGGTGTGCTGGGTTGGTTCGACGGCAACCCCACGAGCCTGAACCCGTTGTCTCCCGCTGACCGGGCACGGCGTATCGCCGATCTGGCCGGCGGCGCCGCGGTGCTCCTGGAGCAGGCCCGGGAGGCGCTGGCGGGCGGCGAGGCGCAGTGGACAGCCGAACTGTGCGACATGCTCCTGGCACTCGACTTCGAGCCGGCAGAGGTCACATCGCTGAAGGCGGATGCGGTCGACGAGATCGCCTACAACACGGTGACGGCGACCGGCCGCAACTACCTGCACTCCTGCGCCCGGGAACTCCGCGAGTCCCTCGACGCCGCCGGCTGCCGACACCCCGAGCGCGCCGGCGAAGCCGGCTAGACCGCGGCGGCGTACAGGTCCGACGCCACGACGACGTCGCCCTCGAAACCACCCGAGCGCACGTCCGCGACCAGCGCGGCCGCATCGCGGTCTCCTCGCGGCGCCGGCATGAGGTGGGTGAGCACGACCTTGCTCACACCGGCACGCCCCGCCAGTGCGCCCACTGTCGGCGCCTCTGCGTGATAGCCGGCGAGCCCCTCGACGCGGCGCGCGGAGAGCCCCTCCTCGAGGAGGCGCCGGCTGCTCAGCACCTCGTGCACCAGGATGTCGGCTCCGGTGGCCAGGTTCTCGACGTCGTCGCCGGCGGTCTCCTGGGCGGCCACCGGCGGGGAGACGACCGCCACGGCGAGGAGCGCCACCAGCGCCCCGAAACCCGCGCATGCCCTGACAACGTGACCCGCGCGCCCCCGGGCACCACCGACTGCAGGTTCCCTCAACATTCCCCGACGTGTCCCGTCACTCCTGGGCGATGCACCCCCCGGTCAGCGAACGACAGCCGAACCGACCGGTCGGCTCCGGGACCGCGGATTCCCCGCCGGTGGACCTTAGCGCGCGGGGACCGTCGCAGCGGCCGAAGCGGCTCCGACACCCGGCGCCAACTCGTTCGGCCGGTTCCGGCGACCGGCGGAGCCACGTCGCTCGAAGCCCCCCCCAGCAGGGACCGATCGCGAACCCCACGACGGGGCGGCCACCCGCGTCACCCGGCGCCCTACACGGTTGCGGTGTAGAGGTCCGACGCCACGGTGATGTCGCCCCCGTAGCCGCCGGAACGGACGTCCGCGACCAGCGCGGCGCTGTCCTCGGGCCCCGCGGGGGCCGGCATGAGATGGGTGAGCACGAGCTCGCCGACACCGGCGCGGGCTGCCAGCGCGCCGAGTGTGGGGGCCTCGGCGTGGAGGCGGCCGAGCCGTTCGACGCGCCGCGTTGGGAGGCCGAGTTCGAGGAGCTTGGCGCTGCTCAGCACCTCGTGCACGAGGATGTCGGCGCCGGCGGCCAGATCTTCAACGGCGTCGCAGGCGCGGGTGTCGCCGGAGACCACCACGACGCCGTCGGGCGTGGTGAACCGGTAGGCCACGGCCGGCCGCACGTCGCCGTGGGAGACGAGGACCGACTCGACCAGAACCTTCCCGAAGGTGGCCACCGCGGTCGGCGACTCCTGCGGCTCGAAGGCGTGCACGGCCGGGTCGGGCCGGTCGGGGAAACCGGCCAGGCCGATGCGCGCCTCGATGTCGGGTTGCAGGTTGTCGAACAGCGACGCCGCGTAGTCGACGGCGTGCCCGGCGGGGCAGTGGATCGGCAGCGGGGGACAGGGGTGAGCGCCGTTGCGGATCCAGCGCGTCAGCACAAGATCAGGGATCCCCATCAGGTGGTCGCTGTGATGGTGGGTGATGACCAGGCCCGCCAGCTTGGTGATGTCGACTCCGGCCTCGGTGAGGCGGAAGGTGGTTGCCGGGCCGGCGTCCACCTGGATCAGCGTGTCGTCGTGGCGCACCAGGGCGCCCGCCCCGGCGCGGCCCGGTGAGGCCAGCGGGATGCCGCTGCCCGTGATCATCACGTCGGTCGCCATCGACCCAGACACTAGGAGCGTGCGGCGGCCCGCTGCCGAGCGTGGGACTACCGTTCGGACATGGACCCGCCGGAGACCGCCGCCGGCAAGGAGTTGCGCTCCCTCGATCCGTCACTCGGGCGCTGCTTCATCGAACTGACCGACCGGGTCTTCGTCGCCTGCGGCTACGGCGTTTCGACGTTCTCGTTCGTTGTGGGCGACAGCGGCATCGTGGCCGTCGACGCCGGCAGCAATCCTGGCTCTTCGGGCGAGGCGATCGCCGAACTGCGTCGCCACAGCGACCTGCCGCTGCTGGGAGTCGTCTACACGCACGGCCACGTCGACCACACGCATGGGGCCACGGCGTTCACCGAGGAGAACCCCGAGCTCGAGATCTGGGCGGTCAAGCCGTTCGGCACCGAGGCCCGAGCACTTGCCCGCAATCGTTCCAGCATCACCTTGCAGCGCTCGTTCCGGCAGTTCGGCAACCTGCTGCCGCCCGAGAAGAAGATCAACACCGGCGTCGCCCCGTCCGTCGTGGCGGGGAACACCCCGGTGGATGTCGTCCCCGAGCATCGCATCCGTCCACAGAAGAGGTTCGAGGAGAGCGCCACCATCCGCCTCGGCGGCGTCACCCTGGAGGTGTCCCGCAACCCCGGTGAGACCGGCGACCAAATCCTCGTCTGGTTCGAGCAGGACAGGGTCGCCTTCGCCGGCGACAACATGTACCGCTCGTGGCCGAACCTTTACGCCATCCGGGGAACGCCGTACCGCGACGTGCGCGACTGGTGCGAGTCGATCGACCGCATCCGTGCCCTGGAGCCCGCCCATCTCGTGCTCGGGCACACCCTGCCGATCAGCGGCGCCGGAGCGGTGGACGAGGCGCTGGCGGTCTACAGCCGGGCTCTGTGGCACGTCTACAACGCCACCATCGAAGGCATGAATGCCGGTAAGACACCCGACGATCTGGTGCACGAGGTGCGGCTGCCCGAGGATCTGGCCGCCAATCCGCTGCTGCGGGAGTATTACGGCACCGTCGCCTGGTCGGTGCGGGCGATCTTCGACGGCGTGCTGGGCTGGTTCGACGGCAACCCGACGACGCTCAACCCGCTGCCTCCGGCCGACCGGGCGGGGCGGATCGCGGCGCTCGCCGGAGGCGCCGACGTCTTGCGGGAGCGGGCACGAGCCGCGCTCGCCGCCGGGGAGGCGCAGTGGGCGGCAGAGCTGTGCGACATGCTGCTGGCGATCGATTTCCGCCGCAACGAGGTGGTGGCGCTGAAGGCCGACGCGCTGGACGAACTCGCCTACAACCTCGTCAACGCCACCGGCCGGAACTACCTCCACAGCTGCGCCCGGGAACTGCGCGCTTCGGTGGGGACCGCTGGACGTCAGCAGCCCAGCGCGTAGGTCACGGCGCGACACACGTGCCGCATCGCCGGTTCCCGCAGTTCGCCGGCGCGCCGGGTGAGTGAGGCGCGCCGCACGGTGTGCAGACCGTCGCAGTTCACGACCGAACTCTCGGCCAGGCCCGCTTCGGTCGCGTCGAGGGGGACTTCGACGGCCAGCCCACGGACCATGGTGGTGATCTCGGCCACGGTCACGAGTTCGCGCACGTCGATCACCTCGGGCCGGGTGAGGACGAGGACCGGCCGACGCTTGCCGCCGATCTCGGCCCACCACACCTCGCCGCGGGTCACTGCGCCTCCCAGGCCTCGGCGCCGTCCCAGAAGTCGTCGGGCCTTTCGGGGAAGCGCTGGTATGCGGCGCGGTCGGCCATGGCCGTGGCGTGCCGTACGGCCTCCGCGACCCCGTCGCGAGCCGCCTTGGAGAGGTTGATGCCGAGCCGGCGCGCCCGGCGGGCCAGATCTTCGTCCAGCGTGAACGTGGTGCGTGTCGTCGCCATAACAATATGCTAGCACTTCTGATATCATCCCCGTGCGTCAGCGAGACGGGAGGAGCAGGCGTGGACCGGTCATCGATCGACGAGGCGGCGCGGCGGCTGCGCCAGGCCGAAGAGGCGGGGCGCCAGTGCAGTCCCGTGCGGCACATCCTCGGGAACGGTTCCGATGTCGAGGCGGCATACGCCGTCCAGCGGGTCAACAACGATCTGGCCGTCGCCGCCGGCCGCCGCGTGAGCGGTCACAAGATCGGACTCACCGCGCCGGCGGTGCAGGAGCAGGTCGGAATCACCCACCCCGTGAGCGGCACCCTCTTCGCGGACCGGTGCGTCGCCGACGGCATCGACCTCCCGGCCGGGCGGCTGGTGCAGCCGAAGGCCGAGGGCGAGATCGCCTTCGTGCTCGGCGGGGATCTCGACAGGGGCGAGCACTGCGTCACCGATGTCATCAGCGCCACCGCCTACCTGCTGCCGGCGATCGAGATCGTCGACAGCAGGACCGCCGATTGGGACGTCACCGCCACCGACATGATCGCCGACAACGTCTGCAGCGGCTTCTACGTGGTCGGCAGCCGTCCGAAACCGCTCAGCGGCACCGACGTCCGGGACGCGCGGATGCAGATGGTTCTCAACGGCGAGGTGGCGTCGACCGGTCGGGGATCGGCGTGCCTCGGCAACCCGCTGCACGCCCTGGTATGGCTCGCCGACTCCCTGTGCGAGCGCGGCACGCCGCTGCGAGCCGGCGACTGCATCATGACCGGCTCCCTCGGCCCGATGGTCACGCTCGGCGCCGGCGACGAGATCCTCGTCGAGGTGGATCCCCTGGGCACTGTGACGACCAGGTTGCCGACTGGCGGCGCCTGACGGCCCGCGGCGCTCTCAGCAGCCGAGCGCGGCGGTCACGGCGCGGCACACCTCCCGCATCGTCCCCTCATCGAGTTCTCCGGCGCGCCTCCCGCGGCCGATGGCCTCACGCGCCGGGGCGAGGCGTCTCCTGCGGCGCCAGGAGCGATTCGAAGCGGCGATAGCGCGCCTCGCTCGGGCCGACCCAACGGGGGTCGGGCTCGACGCTGCGCGCCGTGGTGGCCCAGCGGGCGCCGTCGGCCAGGTCGGTCTCCAGGCCGGCCACCAGGCGGGCGGCGAAGGCGGCGCCGAGGGCGGCGCTCTCCGGGGCGGCGCCGACGCGGACCGGGAGGCCGGTGCAGTCGGCCAGAGCCTGCATCCAGGGTCCGACGACGGTGCCACCTCCGGTCGCCACGATCCGCTGGGGACCAATGCCCGCCACGTCGATGTGACGGCGCACCACGAAGCCCGTGGCCTCCAGCGCCGCCCGGAAGAGGTGTATCCGGCGGTGCGTGGCCTCCAGGCCCAGCAGTGAGGCCGTGCGGGCCGTCCCGGCGACAGGGGTGCGCTCGGGGTGGAGGGACGGGATCCACACCGGCAGGTCGCCGGGATCCAGGTTTGCCAGCGTGGCGTCGAAGTCCTCGCCGGCCGGCGGGTCGCCGAGCATCGCCCGCACCCGGTCCCAGAACAGACCGCCGGCGTTGCTGGGGCCGCCGACCAGACAACGGTCGGGCACCACGTGGGGGATGGTCCAGAGGCCGTCGATCTCCAGCCAGGAATCGGTCACGATCCAGCAGAGCAAGGTGCTGCCGAGCGTGACGATGACGTCGCCCACCTCGGCGGCGCCGGCGATGGTCAGCTCCGCAAGGCCGTCCACGATGCCGGCGCCGAGCGGGACGCCATCGATGTCGCCGGCCGGTTCCCATCCCGCCACGAGCTTCGGCAACTGCCCGGGACGCACGCCGATCCGGCTGCACTGTGCCTCGTCCCAGCCCGCGCCTCCGAGCAGCGGCAGCGCGGCCATGGCCGTCGCCGTGTCGAGGGCGGCCACCCCGGCGAGGGCGTGATTGGCGACGGTCTGCGCCGGCCAGAACCCCGCCGCTGTGGGATGGAGCCCCGCCAAGTGGCGCAGGAAGCCCGCCCATTCCTCGTTGCCCACCGGGGGCAGCCCGGCGATGGCCCGGCCACGCGCATCTCCGTACAGCAGGCCGGGACCGAAGGGCACGCCGTCGCCGTCCACGGCCGTCAGCGACGGCACCATGGCGGCCACGCAGGCGGCCTGCGGATCTCCCGCGCCCCGGACGTCCTCCCAGGCCTGCAGCGGCCCGCGACGCCAGGCAGCGTCGGCGTCGTGCTCGAGCAGCCCCGGTGCCGGGACGCGCAACTCGTGGGGCCGGCGGGTGCGGGCGACGATCGTGCCCGCCTCGTCGACGGCCACCGCCTTGGTGGCCGTGGTGCCGACGTCGATACCGATCGTGCAGGGCTGGCGGCCCCTGGTCGTCACGGCAGCGACGCCCCCACGGGCCGCGCGGTGTGCCCGCCGGCGGGGGCCGGCGGGCACGGGGCGTCCGGAGCGGGCAGCGGAAGACCGTCGATGTAGGTGACGGTGCGGGTTGCGACCGCGGGGACCCGCGGTCCGGGAGTCACGATGCCGGTGAGGTTCAGCGGATCGGTCGCCGAGATCTCCACGCGCTCGCCGTTGCGCTCGCTGCGCCGCACCCGGCGGAGTTCGTCGACGGCGGCCGGCAGCGCGAACTGCTCGCCCGTGAATCCGGTGACGAAGCGGCCGCCGCGGACGACGCCGCGGGCCTCGAGGCGGCGCAGCGCCCAGAGCACTTCCCGCCATGGCACCGCCAGCGTCTCCATCACCCGGAGGTCGCGGAAGACCACTCCCCAGCGGGCCAGGAGCTGCTCGGCGGTCGCCTCGGCCAGCTCGTCGGGATCGAAGCGGTCGTCAACCGCGGCGAGCAGCGACCAGCGACCCACGGGTCCGGTCAGGCCCTGCGCCCCGCGTCGCAGTCCTCGCCGCGGCTGGAGGCGGGCGCCGGGGGCGCCTCGGCGCGGTCCCCCCAGCAGGGAGCGGAGCGCCCCGAAGCTGTCGGCGGTGAGCAGGCCGCGGGCCACGCCGTCGGTCAGTCCCGACTCGATGTCGGTCACCAGCCGCCCGCAGTCGGCCGTCAGCTCGTTGGCGAACCGGGGGCCGTGGCGTTCCAGGGACTCGAGGATCTCCGCCAGCGCGCCCGCCGCCGGCGCCGCCGGCACTTCGGTGCCGCGGGCAGCACAGGTCAGCCAGTCGAAGTCGCCGCGCAGCCCGAGTGTGACCGGCGTGGCGCGTGAGGTGGCACCCCCGGGGCGCCCCTCGTCGCCCCGGCGCAGTCCCAGGCGCCCCCAGGCCAGCTCGCCCGACAGGCACAGGTCGTCGAGCCAGACGGGCAGGTAGCCGTCGATGCGACGTGCGAGGAGTTGCCGCTCCCAGGTGCCGGCCGCAGCCTCGAAGCCCTGCAGTTGCTCGATCACCGCACCGAGCCCGGCGCGGCCGCGCACTTGCGTACCGGGCGCCACGTGCTGCCATCGGAACAGGAACCGCATGAAGTCCTGGGCGGTGACCGGCTGGATGTCCTGGCGACGGCGGCGCTGCGAGTAGACGTGGATCCGCGCCAGCAGGCGGCGGCTGCACCATTCGGGTTCGGCCGCCTCCGTCGAGTCCGGTCCCCGCGGGCGGAACCGGCCCGAAAGGGCGAATCCCTCCGCTTGCAGCGCCGCGAGCGCGATCTGCACCGTGCCGAGGCCCAGCGACGTGGCCGCATCGAGCTCGGTGGCCGTGACCGGCCCCATCACCTCCAGATGGCCGCGGATCGCCTCGATCGCCACATCCGCGGGGTCGCCGATGTCGGTCGGCTCGTCCGCCCCGTTGCCCGCCGGTACGTCGCTGCCCAGCAGGGCGGCCACAGCCGGGCGCAACTCGGTCGTGCACCAGTAGCCGCCGGCGACGCCCGCCCGTCCGGCCTCGGTGAGGCGACGGTGCAGGTCCTCCCAGCCGGGGCGGGGCCGGCAGAGCACCATCTGTGTGAGCAGGTCGTGCAGCTCATCGGGATCGCGCACGTCGGGGGCCACCTCGGCGCACGTCCGGGCGATGGCGTCGGGATGCAGGGCGCCGATCTCGCTGAGGTCGACCGGCAGGCCGCGCGGCAGGCGCACCGCCCGCGTGCGGCGCTCCTCCAGCGGCGCCTCGTCGAGGAACGTGAAGGGCCGCCCGTTCAGGATCTCGTGCGCCAGGGGAGACGGCTCGGGGGTGTCGAGGAACTCGACGGTGACCTCGCCGGAGCGCATCGCATCCAGCAGCGCCACGAGGCCGTCGATGTCGGTGGCCTCGTGCAGGGCGTCGTGCAGCGTCTGGCGCACCAGCAGGTGGTCGGGGATCGGGATGGGTCCGGGGTTGTTGTCCCCGCAGGCGGCCAGGCCGGGGAACACCGCGGCCATCACGTCGTCGGCCTCCATCCGCTGGATGGGCGGCGGGTTGCGCTTGCCGCCCTTGAAGCGCAGCACCGTGAGCGCCCGGTTCAGGTTCCAGCGCCAGCGCACCCCGAACAGCGGCGAGACGATGATGGCCTGCGTGAGCACGTCGGTCACCGTCGCCGGGTCGAGCATCCGCGGCACGTCGTCGAGGGGGAAGCTGTGCTGGGGTCCGAGCGACAGCACCACGGCGTCGTCGTTGGCAGCCGCCTGCAACTCGAAGTCGAAGGTGCGGCAGAAGCGCTTGCGGAGCGCCAGGCCCAGCCCGCGGTTCAGCCGCCCGCCGTGGGGGCTGTGAATGACGAGTTGCATGCCCCCGGTCTCGTCGAAGAAGCGCTCGATCACGAGCCGGCCCTTCGTGGGGAGCGACCCCAGGGAGGCCCGCGCCGCGGCGAGATACGACACGACGGCATCCGCCGCGACGGCGCCGAGGCCGCACCGCTCGGCAGTGGCGGCCCGGGCGCCGTCGGGATCGCCGTCGTCCAGGAACCCCTCCACCAGCGTCCGCAGTTCGCTCACCTCGGTGCTCAGTTCGGTGGTCCTCGACGGTGCCTCGCCCAACCAGAACGGCACCGTGGGCGGTGCTCCCTCGGCGTCGACCACGCGGACCACCCCCGATTCGACGCGCCGGATCCGCCAGGAGTGCGAGCCCAGCAGGAACACGTCCCCGGCCATCGACTCGATGGCCCAGTCCTCGTTGACGGTGCCGAGGAAGGTGTCGTCGGGATCCAGCAGCACCCGGTAGTCGGCCACGTCGGGGATCGCCCCGCCGGAGGTCAGCGCCGCCAGCCGGGCGCCGCGGCGGCCCGCCGCCTCGCCCGCCGCCGAGTCGACGTGCACGTAGTCGCCGCGCCGTCCCCTCCCCGTCACCACGCCGGCGTTGGTGAACCGCAGCGTCTCGTCGAAGTCCTCCTGCGACAGGTCCGCATAGGGTGCGGCCCGCCGCACCAGATCGAACAGGTCGTCGACCCTCCAGCGCTCGGCGGCGCATTCCGCGGTGATCTGCTGGGCCAGCACGTCGAGGGGCGCCACGGGTGGCGTCACCGCGTCGAGTCGCCCGGCCCGCACGCCGGCCAGCAGAGCGGCGCACTCGATCAGCTGGTCGCGTGTGGTGGGGAACAGCCGACCCTTGGGCACCGCGCCCACCGAGTGGCCCGAGCGCCCGACCCGTTGCAGGAACGTGGCCATGCTGCGGGGGCTGCCGATCTGGCAGGCCAGGTCGACGGGGCCGATGTCGATGCCCAACTCCAGGGAGGCCGTGGCCACCAGGGCGCGCAGGTCGCCGGCCCGCAACCGGGTCTCGACCCGCAGGCGCCGCTCCTTCGACAGCGAGCCGTGATGGGAGGCCACCTCGGTGTCGCCCAGCCGCTCCGCCAGCAGGTGGGCGATCCGCTCGGCCTCGCGGCGGGTGTTGACGAACACCAGCGTGGTGGTGTGCGCCGTGATCAACTCGGCGATGCGGTCGAGGATCTCGGCGGTCTGCTCGGCGGGGGCGACCGCTTCCAACTCGCTGGGGGGCATCTCCAGCGCAAGGTCCAACTCCCGCCGGTGGCCCACGTCCACGACCACCGGAGGGGGAGCGCCCACGGCACCGCCGCCGGTGCCCAGCAGCAGCCGCTGGATGGTGCTGATCGGGCGCTGGGTCGCCGACAGCCCGATCCGCAGCGGCCGCTGCTCGCACACGTGCTCCAGCCGCTCCAGGCTGAGCGCCAGGTGCGAGCCGCGCTTGTCGCGGGCCACCGCGTGGATCTCGTCCACGATGACCCACCGGGCGCTCCGCAACATCTCCCGGCTGCGCGCCGCGGTCAGCAGCAGGTACAGCGACTCGGGTGTGGTGACGACGAAGCTGGGCGGGTTGCGCAGCATCGACGCCCGCGCCGAGGGCGTGGTGTCGCCCGAGCGCACGGCCACCCGCAACGGCGGGGGTTCGAATCCCATGTCCCGCCCGATTCGCTCGATCTCGGCGAGCGGGCCGGTGAGGTTCTCGGCGATGTCGGTGGCCAGGGCCTTCAGCGGCGAGACGTAGACCACCTGCGCCTGGCCGGCCACGTTCTCGCCCCGTTCGTGCGCCTGCCAGAGGGCGTCGATGGCCACCAGGAACGCCGACAGGGTCTTGCCCGACCCGGTGGGTGCGCTCACCAGCGTGTCGGCCCCGGCCCGGATCGCAGGCCAGGCGCCCAGTTGGGCGGCGGTCGGACCGCCGGCGAAGCGGCCGCAGAACCAGGCCCGCACAGCCGGATGGAAGCCGTCCAGCACGCCGGCGGGGGAGGCGGCGCGGTCGAGCGTGTCGGTGTTGACGGCGGTCACGTCGGGCTAGCGGCTCCTTCGAGCAATTCTCCAGGCTCAGAACGGTTGTTCGGACGAGGCTAGCGCGCCGCACCCGCCCGCAGCGCGAACGATAGGCGCGCGCCCCGTTCCCCGGCGGTTCCCGACCCCCCTGGCGCGCGCTGGTACGGTGCGCTGCGTGGTGGGGGAGCACTCCGGAACCCCGGTGCTGGAGATTCGCGGCCTCAGCGTGCGGTACGGCCCCGCGCTGACGGTCCTGCACGGCGTGGACATGGAGGTGCCGGCGGGTGCGATCGTGGCCCTGCTGGGGCCCAACGGGGCCGGCAAGACGACCCTGCTCCGGGCGGTCACGGGCCTGTTGCCGTTCCACCACGGGCGGGTGACGGGCGGGGAGGTGTTCCTCGAGGGGTCCTCGGTGGGGCGTGCCAACGCCGCCGCCCGGGTGCGGCGAGGGATGGCGCAGGTGATGGAGGGCCGGCGGATCTTCGCCGAGCTGACCGTGGAGGAGAACCTGCGCGCCGGCGCCGTCACCGTCCGGGACCGCCGCTTGATGGCCGGGATGATGGAGGCGATGTTCGGGATGTTCCCGCAGCTGGCCGAGCGGCGGGGCAATCAGGCCGGCTACCTGTCGGGCGGCGAGCAGCAGATGCTGGCCATCGGGCGGGCGCTCATGAGTTCGCCGAAGCTGCTGTTGCTCGACGAGCCGTCGCTGGGCCTGGCGCCGCGCATCGTCGAACAGATCGCCGAGCGGATCAGGGCGGTGGGCGCGGCCGGGACCACCGTCCTGCTCGTGGAGCAGAACGCCGCCATGGCGCTGTCGATCGCCGGGTACGCCTACGTGCTGCAGGCCGGGAGGGTGGCGCTGGGCGGGCCCGCCGCGCTGCTGCGCGACGACGCCGACGTGCAGAAGCTCTACCTGGGCGATGGCTGAGTCCACCGCCGGGCACAACCCGGCCGCTCTCGTGGCGCCGCTGCTGCGCGCCGACGGCGTGAGCCTGTCCTTCGGGGGTCTCACGGCGCTGGACGACGTGTCGTTCAGCGTGCGCCCCGGTGAACTCGTGGCGCTCATCGGCCCCAACGGCGCCGGCAAGACCTCGATGTTCAACTGCATCAGCGGCGTGTACCGGCCCGAGCGGGGTGCGTTGCTCTTCGAGGAGACGGACCTGGTCGGCATGCGCCCCTCCCGGATCGCCGCCGCCGGGGTGGCCCGCACCTTCCAGAACCTGGCGCTCTTCGAGAACCTCGACGTCGTCGACAACCTCATGCTCGGCCGCCACACGCTCATGAGAACAGGCCTGCTGGCAGGCGCCGCCTGGCTGGGCCGGGCGCGCCGCGAGGAGATCCTGCACCGCCGGCGCTGCGCCGAGTTGGTGGATTTCCTGGGCCTCGGCGGCTACGTGGGGCGCCCGGTGGGCCTGCTGCCCTACGGCGTGCAGAAGCGCGTCGAGATCGGGCGCGCCCTGGCCGCCGAGCCGCGCCTGCTGATGCTCGACGAGCCGGTGGCGGGCATGACCCGCGCCGAACGTGACGAGACCGGCGAACTGCTGAGTGGCATCAGGGCCGAGATGGGCCTGACCATGCTGCTGGTGGAGCACCACATGCACCTGGTGCTGGAGGTGGCCGACCGCGTGGTGGCCATGAACTTCGGTGCCGTCATCGCCTCCGGCGACCCCGAGGCGGTCTCGAACCATCCCGCGGTGATCGAGGCCTACCTCGGCGCCGCCGGCGGGACCGCTGGGAACGGCGCGGCGGACTGATGGACAAGTTCCTGCAGCTGCTGCTCTCCGGGGTCGCTCTCGGCGGCATCTACGCCCTGGTGGCGCTGGGTTTCGTGGTGATCTACAAGTCGAGCGGGGCCTTCAACTTCGCCCAGGGGGGTTTCGTCACTCTCGGCGCCTACATGGTCTACCAGTTCGGCACCGACTGGGGCCTGCCGTTCTGGCTGGCCCTGGTGCTGGTGATGATCGCCATGGCGGCGGTGGGGATGTTCCTGGAACGGCTGGTGATCCGGCCCATGGTGGGCAAGCCCGTCTTCACGGTCGTGCTGATCACCCTCGGCCTCCTGCTGATCATCGAGCAGGTCGTGCGCGCCACCTGGACCATGCCCGGGCTGGTGCTCAGCGTCCCGTGGGGCAACGGGCGCAGCCAACTCGGCGAGGTCACGCTGCGCCACGCCGATCTGTGGACCATGGTCTCCGCGGCGGTGCTCCTGGCGGCGTTCTTCCTGTTCTTCCGCTACTCCCGCACCGGCCTGGGGATGCGTGCCACTGCTCTGGACCAGGAGGCGGCCGCGGCGCAGGGCATCTCGGTGGGCCGCTCGTTCGCGGTGTCGTGGGCCGTGGCCGCGGCGGTGGCACCGGTGGCCGGCGTCATGCTGGTCAGCCGGGGCGGCGGGGCCCTCTCGCCGGCCATCGGCTTCGTCGCCCTGGCGGCCTTCCCGGCCATGATCCTGGGCGGGCTGGACTCCGCGGGCGGCGCCGTGCTCGGCGGCGTGCTGATCGGTCTGGCCGAGGTCATGTCCCAGGGCTACCTGGACGTTTCCTGGCTGGGGTCGAACGTCGAGGTGGTCGTCCCCTACGTGCTGATGGTGGCGGTGCTGCTGTGGCGTCCCGAGGGGCTGTTGGGCACCCGGCGGGTGGAGCGGGTATGAGCGGCGGGTTCCTGCGCCGCCTGCTGCCGTCTCCTGATCCGGCGCGCCCGGCGCGCCGCTCCGCGGCGGCGGTCAACCCGCTGCTGCCGTCGGCGGGCGCCAAGATCATGGCCGCCCTGGGTGTGGCGGGCGTGGTGGTCTGCCCGCTGGTGCTCGAAGATCCGTTCTGGATCACGGTGCTGGGCAACGCCGGCACCTTCGCGGTGGCCGCGCTGGGGCTCAGCCTGCTGACGGGCTTCTGCGGCCAGGTGTCGCTGGGCCATGCCGCGTTCCTGACCGTGGGCGGCTACCTGGTGGCGTTCTTCGGCGCCGGCTGGGGCTGGCCGTTGCCGGCGTGGCTGGCGCTGTCGGCCGCCATCGGCGCTGTCATCGGGGCGCTGGTGGGGCCGTTCGCACTGCGCTTCAAGGGCAACTACCTGGTGGTGGTGACGCTGGCGCTGATCTTCGTCGTGACCCACGTCGCCCGCAACTGGGAGGGCTTCACCGGCGGCTTCGACGGCATCTCCACCAACAAGGCGCCGCTGGCCCTGGGCGGGCTGGACTTCGCCGACATGAGCGCCTTCGGCCACCGGCTGGACCGCCAGCAGGGCCTGTTCTACCTGTCGTGGATCCTGGTGGGGATCAGCGCGCTGGTGGTGCGGAACCTGGTGCGCAGCCGGCCCGGCCGGGCCATGCAGGCCATCCGGGACCGGGATCTGGCCGCCGAGGTGATCGGGGTCAGCAACGCCCGCTACAAGATCGCCGCCTTCGCCATCTCCAGCGCCATGGCTTCGGTGGCCGGCGCGGTGTACGCGGTCGGCCTGCGCTTCGTCACCCCCAACGAGCCGCTGGCGGAACTCTTCCTGTCGATCCGCTTCGTCGCCATCATCATCGTCGGCGGCATGGGAACCGTCTACGGCGCCGTCGTGGGTGCCCTACTGCTGGGCCCGCTGCCGGAGCTGGTGAAGGAGTTCGTGAGCTACCTGGACGTGACCGTGCCGGGCCTCGGTCGCCCGCTGGTGTCCGACACCGTCGCGGCCGAGCCGCTGTTCAGCACCTCGGCGTTCAGCGAGGTGCTGTTCGGACTGCTGCTGGTGCTGGCCCTGCTGTTCCAACCTCAGGGCATCGCCGGGGTCGTGCGATCGTTGCGGGTCCGCTGGGCACGGCGCGCGCTGCGCTGAGTCCGGTTTCCGGCTCTGGATAGGATGGGCGGAAGTTCGCGGTGGATCGGTCAGGGAGGGTGGACATGATGCAGGCTCGCAAGTCGCGCAGGCTCGACTCAGGGTGGCGTTTGGCCTCGAGGTCCCGCTGGGCGGCACTGATCGCAGTGATCGCCCTGCTGGCGGCCGCGTGCGGCGGCGATGACGGCGCCACCAGCGCGCCGCCACCGCCCGAGCCAACACCGGCGCCGTCGGATTCACCGCCGCCGCCGGATCCCGCGCCGGCGCCCGCCGGCGATGATCCTGCGCCGCCGCCCCCCGCGCCGGCCGGTGACGACGGGGCTCCGGCGCCGCCACCCCCCGCGCCGGCCGGTGACGACGCGGCCCCGGCGCCGCCGCCCGAGCCTGCGCCGGCGCTCGCCGGGGATGATCCTGCGCCGCCGCCCCCTGCGCCGGCCGGTGACGAGGCGGCCCCGGCGCCGCCGCCCGAGCCTGCACCGGCCCCACCGGAGGCGCCGCCGGCGCCGCCCCCGGAGCCGCAGCCGACGACCGGCTTCGACGGCGACACCCTCACGCTCGGCTACCTGGTCGACCAGTCCGGCCCCCTGGCCATCATCGGCGGCCCGCTGCTGGCCGGCTCGCAGCTCTACTGGGACTGGGTGAACGACGAGTTGGGCGGCATCGCCGGCAGGTACCGGGTGACCTTGGCGGTCGGCGACACCAAGGACTCCGAGGGCGCGACGGTGCAGGAGTACCAGCGGCTCAAGGACGACGTGGTGATGTTCGCGGAGGTGCTCTCCACGCCGCCGGTCCAGGCGCTGCTGGAGTTCCTCAACGAGGACGGCGTCGTGGCTGTGCCGGGCTCCCTGGCGGGTGCCTGGGCGCGGGAGCCGCTGCTGATGCCCAGCGGCGCCGCCTACGAGTACGAGGCCATCAACCTGGCGGACTGGTATGTCAACCACTCGGGGCTGGCGAGCCCGTCGGACGTGTACTGCGCGGTCTACGTCAACGACAAGTACGGCAGGGACTCCGTGCGGGGCGTGGAGTTCGCCGCCGACCGCCTGGGGTTCTCCCTGGCCGAGACCCAGACCATCAACAGGGGCGACCGGGCGTTCACGGCGCAGGTCGCAGCGTTCGCCGACGCCGGCTGCACGGTGATCTTCGCCATCACCGTCCCCACCGAGCAGCACGCCATGCTGGCCGAGGCCACCAGCCAGGGACTCGACCCGGTGTGGCTGGGCCTGCTGCCGACGTACCTGAACCTCTTCGCAGCCGGTGCCCCCGATCTGTACGCCAAGTACTACGTCGCCCTCGACTCGCCGGAACTCGCCGACACGTCGGTTCCCGGCATCGCCAACTTCCTCGAGCGGTTCGAGCGCTACGGCAGCGGCGCGATCACCACGTTCGTGCTCTCGGGCTACTTCCTGCAGGTCTCGGTGCACGCCTTGCTCGAGAAGGCCGCCGAGTTGGGCGACTTCAGCCGGGAGGGCATCCGCAACGCCCTGGCTCAGCTCGGGGAGGTGGAACTGGACGGCCTCGCCGCGGAGAACTACGTCTACGGCACACCCGAGAACCGTCGCCCCACGAGCGCGGTGCGGATCAAGGTGTTCGACCCCACCCGGCCGCCGAACTTCCTGCGCGACATCATGATCGTGGACTCGCCGCTCAACGACGAGTTCGACCTGTAGCGGCGACGCCGCCGACCCGCCGGCCGAACCAGGCGGAGCGCGCCCGGGCTAGCCGGCGTCGTTGCGGTGGCGCTCCAGGAAGGCGTGAACCTCGCTCATGGAGACGCCCGGCGAGGGTGCCAGGGCGCCGTCGGACGAGGTCAGCGGGCCCAGGACGAACTCGCGGTCGCGGGCCGAGGCCCACACCGTGCGATCGCGCGGCGGCCCCTCGCCGGCTCCGGGGCCGGTGGCCCCGGAGGCGTAGGGAGAGACGATGTGGCGCGCGGTCTCGCTGCCCCGGAAGCGCCCGGCGTGGGCCGCGGTCGTGCCGACGGTCACGGTGTGGCCGTGGTCGCGGGTGGTGTCCACCTGGGTGACGCAGAAGTAGTCGCCGGCAGCCGTCTCGGTGTATTGGGCGTAGGTGGCGTAGGTGTCGGCGGAGTGGAACACCTGGCGCGGCGCCCACGAGTCCGGGACGCGCACACCCTCGAGGCTCCCGTCGGCTGCCGCCGGGAAGGGCACGTTGTCGTTCTCGTAGGCCTTGGAGATGAGCCCCTCCTCGTCCGCCCGCATGAAGTGCATCGGGATACCGAGATGCTCGGTGGCGAGGTTCGTGAGCCGGTGGGCGGCCATCTCGTAGGACACGGAGAAGACGTCCTTGAGGTCCTGCACGGCGATGTCGCCCTCGCCGGCCGCCTCCTCGAGCAGTGACACCGCCGGGCGCTGGGGCGCCAGCACCGCCCCGGCGAAGTAGTTGGACTCCACCCGCTGGCGCAGGTAGTCCTCGATGGTCTCGGGGTCGGAGTGGTCGAGGGCGAAGTGGCCCAGGGTGGACAGCACAACCGACCGGGCGGCGCGCGTCGGCAACTCGTCGCGCTGGGGGATGTAGATCACGCGACGGCGCAGGTCGGTGACGGATCGGGTCGAGCGGGGGATGTCGCGCACCCGGTCGATCCGGTAGCCCAGGTGATCGGCGAGGTCCAGCAGGATGCGCTCGGAGATCGGGCCGGTACCGGGGTAGGAGGCGGCCCTGAGGGCTGCGCTCGCGACCTCCTCGATCTCGCCGTAGTAGTTGTCGCGGGCGCGCATCTGAGCCCGCAGCACGATGTTCGCCCGCCGCACCGGGTCCACCGCAGGGACTCCGCCGCCGGCGGAGGAGGCCTCCGAGCCGTCTCGCCAGGCGTCGTGCAGTGCCAGGAGATGCTCGAGGGCGGCGTCGGGCAGTCGGGCCGTGGCCTTCAGCTCGGGCAGCCGCAGTGAGCGGTACGCATCGCTTTGCTGGATCCGGGCGAGCCGGACCTCCAACTCGGCACGCCGGGTCGGCGCCTCGCCGTTCAGCAGGCCGCCCGCGGTGCACCCCAGGGCATCGGCGAGGTCACCCAGCAGTGACAGGCGGGGCTCGATCCGGCCGTTCTCGAGTTGCGAGAGGTAGGGAGCCGGGCGACCCACGCGTTCGCCCAGCTCGGCGAGAGTCAGCCCCTTCCGGCGTCGCTCGTATCGGATCCGCTGTCCGAGCACGAGAGTGTCGAGCGACTCGGGCACGGGCGGAAGAATAACGATTTTTTTCGCGGCGCAACGACTGGTTCGTTTCTCATCCGAAACAGAACCGCAGATTGTCCACCGCTTGTTCCCAGCTTGGGGACAATTTCCACAGGACGCGGGACGCACGAGGTCGCCGCGACGTGGTATAGGGGCCGCGGGGTCGGTGGTTCGCCCACTTCGGCGCAGCAGCGGCCGGCCGCTACGATCTGTGCGGCCTGTGGGGTCGACTCGGGGGAGGGAAACGGTGCAAAGCGATCAACGCTGGGCCGTCGTGACGGGGGCGAGTCGAGGTATCGGCGCCGCCATCGCCCGTCGTCTGGCGGCGGACGGGTTCGGTGTCTCATTGCTGGCGACGAAGGCGGACCTGCTCGACGGCATTTGCGATGAGATTCGTGCCGGGGGCGGGAAGGCGGAGGTCGTCGTCTGCGACCTCGCTGATCGTGAGCAGCTGGCGGCGGTCTGCGAGGAGCTGGCCGCGGCCCATCCCGCGGTACATGCGCTGGTCAACAACGCCGGCATCGTGCGCGTCGGCGACATCGGCGACTTCGGCGGCGACGACTGGGACGACGTCATGGAGATCAACGTGCGCGCCGCCTTCGAGTTGGTGCGCGCCCTCGAGCCGGCCCTCCGGGCGGCCGCCGGCGCCCCCGGCGGCGATGCCTCGGTGGTCAACGTGAGTTCGGTCATGGGGCTGGTCGCCTGCAAGACCATCATCAGCTACCTGGCCGCCAAGGGCGCGCTCAACCACCTCACCCGCGGGCTGGCCCTCGAGTTGGGGGCGGCGGGGATCCGGGTCAACGCGGTGGCGCCGGGCTACATCCGCACCGACATGTTCGAGACGTCCCACCCGCCCGAGCGCCAGGTGCTGTTGGGGAAGTCCCATGCCCTGGAGCGGGTCGGGACGCCCGAGGAGGTCGCCGGGGTGGTCTCCTTCCTCTGCTCGCGCGACTCCACGTTCGTGAGCGGCACGGTCATCTCGGTGGACGGCGGGCTGCACGCTCGGGCCGCCATTCCGGAGCACTAGGGCGAATGAACGCCGCTGGCCGAGGGCGGGCGTGACCGGGCGCCCGAACGGCGCCTGGCGGATCGGCGTCGACACCGGAGGGACGTTCACGGACCTGGTCGCCGTCGGACCGGGCGGTGAGGTGCGGCTCCAGAAGGTCGCCTCCACGCCGGCCGAGCCGGCAAGGGCCACCTTCGAGGCCCTGAAGCGGTCCCGGGTCGATCCGCGGGGCGAGGTCGACACCTTCATCATGGGGACGACCATCGCCACGAACGCCCTGATCCAGCGGCGCGGCGCGCCGACGGTGCTCATCACGACGGCCGGGTTCGAGGACGTCCTCTACATCCAGCGCATCGACCGCCAGGGCCTGTACGACCTGCAGTGGATCAAGGCCGAGCCCTATGTGCCGCGCGACCGGGTCGTCGGCGTCAACGAGCGGATCCTCGCCGACGGTTCGGTGCGCACGGAACTCTCCGGGGAGGAGCTGGATCGCGTGATCGACGAGGTGCGCCGGATCACGGCGGATGACCACAAGCCGGCGGTGGCGGTTTCCCTGCTCTTCTCCTACGTGAACCCCGCGCACGAGCGAGAGCTGGCGGCGGCCCTGCAGGAAGCGCTGGGCGGATTGCCCGTCTCGATCTCGAGCGAAGTGGCGCCCATCTGGCGCGAGTACGAGCGGTCCAACACCACCGCCATGGACGCCTATGTCAAGCCGATCGTCGCCAACTTCGCCGGCGACCTCCTCAGGGAACTGGACGCACTCGAGATGGGCGGCTGGCACGGCTTGTTGCGGTCCAACGGCGGCCACGTGGCGATTCCCGACGCCACCGCCAAGCCCGTGGAGATCGTGCTCTCGGGCCTCGCCGCGGGGATGATCGCCGGCGCCCACTTCGCCCGCGCCACCGGCACCGCCAAGGCGGTCACGCTCGACATGGGCGGGACCAGCGCCGATGTGGGCGTCATCGTCGACGGCGAGTTGCAGTTCTCCGGACTGTTCGAGGTGGAGTTCGGGCTGCCGCTGGCGCTGCCGATCCTCGACGTGACGACGATCGGCGCCGGCGGAGGGTCGATTGCCTCCATCGACTCCGGCGGCCTGCTGAAGGTCGGGCCCGACAGCGCCGGAGCCGAACCCGGCCCGGCGTGCTACGGCCTCGGCGGCGAGGCGCCGACGGTGACCGACGCCAACGTCGTGATGGGGCGCCTCAACCCCGGCTACTTCCTCGGTGGGCGCATGAACCTCGACGCCGGCAAGGCCCGCAGTGCCATCGACCCTGTCGCGGATCGTCTCGGGCTGACGCCCGAGGACACCGCCGAGGCGATCGTGTCGGTCTCCATCGAGAACATGGACGGCGCCATGCGCCTCGTCACCGTGGACCGCGGGCTGGACTACCGGGAGTTCGACCTCGTGGCCTACGGGGGCGCCGGACCGCTGCACGCCACCGAGATCGCCCGGCGGATGGGGATGAACCGCGTCATCGTGCCGCCGAACCCGGGGCTCGTCTCCGCCTACGGCACCGTGATCGCCGACCAGCGCGTGGACCGGCGCATCACGCTCGTGCGCCGGTTGGACCACGCCGAGTCCGAGGACCTGCCGGGCGCCCTGGGCCGCCTCGCCGACGAGACCGTCTCGGAGTTGCGGTCGCAGTTGCGGCGGCCGGATGTGCCCGTCGATGTCACGACCTACGTGGCCTGCCGCTATCTCGGCCAGAACTACGAGCAGGAGATCCGCACCGAGTTCGGCCACGTGGACCGCAGCTTCGAACTCGCCGTTCCGATCGGCCCCGAGGCGGCCGATTTCGTGGCGCGACTCGCCGACGGCTACCACACCACCCACAAGGCCGCCTACGGCTACGAGATGCGCGACCAGCCCATCCAGTCGGTCTACCTGGGCGCCACCGCCCTCTCGGAGGCGCCGGAGGTGCTGATCCGGCCCTACGCCGGCGATGGTGACTGCACGACGCCGGTGACCCGGCGCGTCCTGGCGGCGCCCGGGCAGTGGACCGATGCGCTCATCGTCAACCGCGACACCCTGGAGGTGGGCGAGACGCTCGACGGCCCCGCGGTCATCGAGGAGGCGGACTCCACGACCTGGGTCCCTCCCGGGTTCCGGGCCACGGTGCATCAGAGCCAGTGCCTGATCATCGCCCGCAGCGACGCCGGGGCCCGGCCATGACCGGCCCATCCAAGACCGGCCCAGCCATGACCGGCGCAGCGCCGCCGGACTTCGCCGGCATCGACCGGGTGGGTCTGACCCTGCTGTACAAGCGGGTCCGGAACATCTGCGACGAGATGGCCTTCGCCATGATGCGCACCGCCTACTCGCCGATCTTCTCCGAGGGGCTCGACTTCTCGACCCTGGTGCTGGACCGGAGGGGCCGGCTGATCGCCACCGCGGGGATCAACCCGGCGATGCTGGGCGCCTCGCTGTATGCCGCCACCTGGATCATCCGCGAGGTGGGGCCGGACAACTTCGCCGACGGCGACATCTTCGTGCACAACGACCCCTACCGGGGCGGCTCGCACCTGCCCGAGCACATGATGGTGGCTCCCGTCTACCGCGACGGCGAGTTGGCCGCATTCGTCGGCAACATCGCCCACCTCGCCGAGATCGGCGGGATGGCGCCCGGTTCCTTCGCGGCGACGGCCACCGACATCTTCCAGGAGGGCCTGCGCATCCCTCCCACCAAGCTCTTCGACCGCGGCGAGCCGGTGCAGGACATCTGGCGGATCATGCTTGCCAACCACCGCACGCCGGACAACTCCTGGGGCGACCTGCACGCCATGGTCGGCTCGCTGCGGGTGGGGGAGAGGCGGGTCGGAGGCCTCATCGCCGAGCGGGGAGTCGACGGGCTGAACGAGGCCTTCGAGCAGATCCTGGACTACGCCGAGGCGTACATGCGCTCGGAGATCGCCGGCCTCCCCGACGGCATCTACACCGGCGAGGACTGCATGGAGGACGACGGCATCTCCGACCGCTCCTACTGGATCCGCTCGCGGATCATCGTGGAGGGCGATGAGTTGATCTTCGACTACTCGAAGTCCGACGAGCAGGCCATCGGGCCCATCAACGCCCCCTACGTCGTGACGCTGTCGGCCTCGCTGAACGGCCTGCTGTACGTCCTGGCCCGGGATGTGCCGGTCAACGCCGGCATCGTGCGCCCCATCAAGGTGGTGGCCCCGGCGGGCACCATCACCTGCGTGCGCCTGCCCGGGCCGTGCGTGGGCGGCCAGACGGAGTTCCAGCCGCGCATCATGGAACTGGTGCTCGGCCAGATCCTCAGCCAGATCCTGCCCGAGCGGGCCGCCGCCGCCAGCGGCAACACGTCGCTCAACTTCCTGTTCGGCGGGGTCGACCCCCGCAACGGCGAGTACTACGCGCACTACCACTTCGAGGGGATGGGCTGGGGCGGCCGGGCCGGCAGCGACGGCAACAGCGCCCAGATCGTGCCGCACGCCAACTGCCGGAACACCCCGGTGGAGATCTTCGAGACCAAGTGGCCCTGGGTGCACGAGGAGTACTGCCTCAACGACGACACCGGCGGCGCCGGGCGGCACCGGGGCGGGCTCGGGGTGCGGCGGGTCATGGAAGTGGCGGGCGACGTGATCACCGTGAGCGCCCTCTCGGAGCGGATGAAGCGCTCGCCGTGGGGGCTGTTCGGGGGCCGCGACGGCAGCAGGACCGCCCTGGAGGTGGCTCCGGCGGGCAGCGACGCCTACGAGACCTTCCAGGACGCCTTCGGACTGATCTCGCCCTCGAAGTTCACGAACATCCGCCTGCGCCGCGGCGACCGGGTGCGCATCACGTCACCGTCGGGTGGCGGCTACGGCGACCCGCTGGAGCGCGATCCCGCCAAGGTCCTCGCCGACGTCGAGTTGGGGTTCGTGAGCCGCGTCTCCGCCGAGTCGGCCTACGGCGTCGTGCTCGACGGCGCTTCGGGCGACAGCCTGGTCGTCGACGAGGCCGCCACCGCCGCGTTGAGGAGGAGCCTGCGCGATGGCGTGGCATGAGTTGAACAAGAACTGGCACGACACCACCGTCGACTATTGCGACGTGTGCGGGAACCTCCTCATCGCCCGCTACTGGAGCTTCGTCGAGCCCGACGGCGGGGAGACCCGGCGCTGCTGCGACGAGACCTGCGAGCGCCTCTTCGGTCGGCTGCGCCGCCTGGAGGAATCGGCCCCCGGGTCCTGATGCCGGACTTCGGGCAGGCCGCGGCGGTGTTGTAGGTTCACGCTGACGCCGGGCGTGGTGCGGCGCACCACAGGGAGGCTCGAAGCATGCAAGGCGGCTGGCAGGTCGGGATCGACACGGGCGGTACCTTCACCGACCTGGTGGCGGTCCGCGGCGAGGAGCAGCGCATCGCCAAGGTTCCGTCCACGCCCTCGGCGTTCGACCAGGGGGTGCTGGACTCGATCACCGCGGCGGGCATCGAGGTCTCCGACATCGAGATGATCGCCCACGGAACGACGGTCGCCACGAACGCCGTGATCACCCAGCGGGGCGCCCCGACGGCGCTGCTGACCACCCGGGGCTTCCGGGACGTGCTGGAGCTGCGCCGCCACAACCGGGGCGACCCGTACGACATCCAGTGGGACCCGCCGCCGCCGCTGGTGGCGCGCCGCAACCGTTTCGAGATCACCGAGCGGCTGGACTACGCCGGCGACGAGGTGGTCCCCCTGGACGCCGAGCAGGTGCGGGCCGCGGCCCGGCTGGCGGCACGGCGGGGTATCGGCACGTTCGCCATCGCCTTCCTGCACTCCTATGTCAACCCGGTCCACGAGGACGAGGCGGCGGAGATCGTCCGGTCCGAGGTTCCCGGCGCGTTCGTCAGCACCTCCGGGTCGCTGCTGCGGGAACCCCCCGAGTTCGAGCGCACCTCCACCGCCGTGCTCAACGCCTACCTGGCCCCGGTCGTGAGCGACTACCTGACGGCGCTGGAGAGCCGGCTCCGCGAGGCCGGTTTCGCCGGCCGCCTGTACGTGATGCACTCCGGCGGCGGGCTGCTGACCGTCGAGAGCGCCTCGCGCTTCCCCGCCCGCCTGCTGACCTCCGGACCGGCCGCCGGAGCCAAGGCCGCCGAGGGTGTCGCCGCCTCCACCGGCGTGGCGGGAGGGGTCGTGGCCGCCGGGGTGCTCGCCTCCTCGGAGGGTCTGGAGGAGGTCATCTCGCTGGACATCGGCGGCACCAGCGCCGACATCGCCGTGGTGCAGGGAGGCCGGGCGGACATCGTGCACGAGTTCTCGCCGCGGTTCGGCCAGCCGGCACGATTCCCGGCCATCGACCTCGTCACCATCGGCGCCGGCGGGGGTTCGATCGCCTGGGTCGACGCCGGGCACCTGCCGCACGTCGGGCCGCAGAGCGCCGGGGCCGATCCGGGGCCGGCCGCCTACCTGCTCGGCGGCACGGACGCCACCGTGACCGATGCGAACCTCGTGGCCGGGCGCCTCGTGGCCGACGTGGGACTCGCCGGGGGCATCAGTCTCGATGTCGACGCGGCGCACCGCGCCGTCGAATCCTTCGCCGGCGAAATCGGGCTCAGCGTCACCGACGCCGCCCTGGGGATCATCGACATCTGCAACAACAACATGGCACGGTCGATCCGCGTCGTGACCGTCGAGCGGGGACTGGACCCGCGTAACTTCACCCTCGTCCCCTTCGGCGGCGCCGGGCCGCTGATGGCCGCCGAGTTGGCTGACGTGCTGGGGATCAGGAGGATCGTCGTGCCGCTGGCGCCCGGCGTGACATCTGGCCTGGGATGCCTCTACGTCGACATCACCCACGACATCGGCGAGGCGTTGATCAGCGAGTTGACCGATGCGGACCGGGCCCGGTTGCAGGAGGTCCTCGACCGCCTGGCGGAGACCATGCGGCGGCGACTCACCGACGACGGCGTCGCCGCCGAGCGCCAGCGGCTCGAGTACTCCATCGACCTGCGCTACCTCGGCCAGGTGCGGGCGCTGACGGTGGAATTGGACACCGGGACGGTGCCGGAACGGTTCGCCGAGGAGTACCGCGAGATGTTCTTCGAGGAGTACGAGCGGCAGTTCCACTCGGTGGCGGTGGACATTCCGGTGGAGATCTCGGCGCTGCGGGTACGTGGCGTCCGCCGCTCCGAGCGTCCGCACATCCCCTTCAGCGGCTCGACGGCACCGCTGCACACCATCGAGCGCCCGGTGCTGACTCGCGAGGGCACCGTCACCGCGCGCGTCGCCGAACGCAGCCGCCTGCATGTCGGCAGCCGCCTCCCCGGGCCGCTCGTGCTGACGCAGGAGGACTCCACCACCTGGGTGCCGCCGCACTGGGAGGTGGAGGTGGACAAACTGGGCAACCTGCAGATGGCCCGAACTGAATGAGAGAGGCCTGCGTGAGGGAGGGAACGAGATGAGCCTGCGAGTCGTGGAGACCTCGCCCACCGAATCGGTGGGTCTGCGTCAGCGTGACCCGATCCTGTTCCAGGTCCTGAACAGCGCCTTCAGCAGCATCGTGGACGAGATGAGCGCGCTCACGATGCGGGCCGCCTTCTCGCTGGTGGTCAGCGAGGGCGGCGACTACTCCGGCACCATCAGCAACCGCCACGGCGACCTCATCGCCTCGGGCGTGCGCGACCTGGCCGCCCACCTGGGGACGCACCCGTTCACCATCAAGGGGATGCTGGACTGGATCGGCACCGACCCCGAGGAGTACTTCCGTCCCGGCGACGTGGTGCTGATCAACGACCCGTACATCGGCGGCACGCACCACAACGACATGCGGGCCGTCATGCCGTTCTACTTCGACGGCTCGCTGGCCGGCTTCGTGCAGAACTCCATGCACTGGACCGACATCGGCGGGCACGTGCCGGGCACGTTCGACTCCAACTCCCGCAGTTCGTACGGCGAGGGCCTCGCCGTGCCGCCCATCCACGTGGTGCGCGAGGGGGTCTTCCAGCCGGAGGTCTCGAACCTCATCCTGCGCAACGTGCGGATGGCCGACACGGCCCGCGGCGATCTGCTGACCTCCATCGGCGCGGTCCGGCTCGGCGAGCAGCGGCTGCAGGCGCTGGCCCGGCGCTACGGCACCGAGATGATCCTGGCGGCCATGGACGAGTTCATCGAGTACTCCGAGGACCTGCTGCGCGCCGAGTTCGCCAAGCTGCCCGACGGTCCCGTCACCGTGGAGTCACTTCTGGACTGCGACCCCGCCAGCGACTCCGACGAGCCGCTGTCGTGCCACATGGTGCTGACGGTGCACGGCGACCGGGCCACGATGGACTTCTCCGGCTCCGGCCCTCCGGCCAAGGGGGCGGTCAACTCCACCCGGTCGGTCACGCTGTCGGCCGCGGTGGTCACCATGAAGATGATCTTCCCGCACATCCCCATGAACCAGGGCGTGTTCCGGGCCATCGACTTCGTGCTGCCGCCGGGGCTGCTGGTGAGCGTGGAGTTCCCGGCGCCGGTGTCGGGCTGCGCCGCCGGCGTGTACCCGGCGGTCTGTGACCTGGTGCTGAAGGCGTTCATGCACTTGGCGCCCGAGCGGTCCATGTCGGGTCCCACCGGGCTCATCAACACCATCACGGCGGGCTGGGACCCGCGGCCCGGCTACGACCGGGAGTTCGTCATGTACCTCTGGCTGGAGGGCGGCTGGGGCGGTCGGGCGCAGCGCAAGGACAACGCCACCGCCATGACCACCTTCGCCACCACCGCCATGAACCAGCCCGTGGAGTTGCAGGAGCGGCTCTTCCCGGTGCTGTTCGACTGCTACCGCATGGAGACCGACAGCGCCGGGGCCGGCTGGTCGCGCGGCGGCCTGGGCGTGACCCGCCGCTGGTACCTCACCCACGGCGACGGCGTGCTCTCCGACCTCGGCGACGGCGAGAAGTTCGGCCCGTGGGGCTTCGCCGGCGGCGCCGACGCCCGGCCCAACAAGTTCACGTACGCCCCCGGCACCGATGACGAGGTGAACGTGGGGATGTTCTGCACGAACCTGCCGATCAGCAAGGGGGAGATGCTGGACTGCTTCCAGCCGGGCGGCGGCGGCTACGGCCAACCGTTGACGCGGTGCATCGAGCACGTCCTCGACGACCTGCGCGACGGCTACATCAGCCTCGAGGGCGCCCGGCGCGACTACGGCGTGGTGGCGACCCACGACGCGGAGTCCGACGACTTCATCCTCGACGCCGAGGCCACTGCCGCCCTGCGGGCCGGCTACGAAGAGGGTCCGGAATTCCCCGACGGGGGGAGTCCGTGATGTCGGCTGACTTCGCGGGCAAGGTCGCAATCGTCACAGGTGGGGCGCGGGGCATCGGCGCCGCCATTGCCGACGAGATGGTGGCGAGGGGTGCGGCGGTGGCGTCGTTCGATCTCATCGGGCCCGACGAGGCGCGCGACGGCGTGCTGGATCTCGAAGTGGACGTCGCCGACGCCGACTCGGTGCAGGCCGCCACGGCGACCGTCGTCGCCCGGCTCGGCCGCATCGACGTGCTGTTCAACAACGCCGGCATCCAGCGGGCCGCGCCGACACACCTGATGGACCCCGAGATCTGGAACCTGGTCGTGGGGATCCACCTGGGCGGCATGTTCCTGTGCAGCGCGGCGGCGATCCCCGAGATGCGCAAGGTCGGCGGTGGCGCCATCGTCTCGACGGCGAGCGCGGCGGGCATCGTCGGCATCCCGGGTCGCGCCCCCTACTCGGCCGCCAAGGCCGGGATCATGGGACTCACCCGGTCCCTTGCTGTGGAGGTGGCGCCCCACAACATCAGGGTCAACGCCGTCGCACCCGGCTTCACGCTCACCCCCCTCGTGCAGCAGGCCCTCGACGACGGCTCCCTCACCGAGGACTGGATGCTGCTGGAGGTGCCTCTGGACCGCATCGCGGAGGCCGCCGAGATCGCCCGCCCCGCGGTCTTCCTGGCGAGCGCGGAGGCCTCCTACATCACCGGGCAGTGCCTCGTGGTGGACGGCGGCTGGACCATCCAGGGCGTCTCGGACCGCCCCGACTGGCTCGACGTCTGACGGCCCCCCGACGGGGGGCGGGAACGCTACGTGCGGTACCGGCCGGGCTGTCCCCAGTTGCTGCCGCGATCGCGGTGGCCGAAGGACCGGCCCAGGTCGACCTCGGCGAACTCGGCCGGGGACTCGCCCGTCGTGGCGTACTCGTAGAGCGCGGTCTGGTAGACGGCGCTCAGAGCGGAGGCCACCACGGCGCCGAGGATCATCAGCAGGCCGCCGACGATGACGCCGAAGATCCCCAGCGGGCCGGTGCCCAGGAATATGGCGATGAGCAGTCCGGGCGCCATCAGGACCAGGCCCACGATGGAGAGCCCCGCCTGGGCGACCAGGTTCTCGCCCCAGCTGCGCCGCAGCAGGTTCTTGGAACGCCCGAGGGCCTGGAACGCGCCGACGCGCTCGGCGATGATGATCGGCATCACCAGGAAGGTCATGACCCGCCACGCCAGGTCCAGGAGGCCGCCGAGCAGCGCCCCCGCGAATCCGGCGCGGTCGCGTGCGGCCGCCTGGATCGAGTTGATGATGATGCCCACCACGACGGCCACGATCGCCCACACGGCGATGGTGCCGAACCGGCCCGCGGCGCCGCGGATGGCGCTGGCGACCGTGGGGTCACCGCCGGTGAGCCGCTCGCGGGCGCCGTGAACCAGGGCGCCCTGGAAGAAGTAGACGGCGATGGTGCTGGCGAAGACGCCCAGGACGACCAGCCACCTCGATCCGCCGCTGACCTCGAAGTCCCCCCAGCCCACCGCCGGGTCGTAGTCGATGAGCGTGATGAGGCCGAAGACGGCGCCGGCGATGATCAGCGCCGCCAGACCGCCGAGGACCGGCAGCCACAGCAACTCCTTGTCCTTGCGCAGGACTCGCCAGGACGTCTTGCCGAGTTCCCAGGACCGTCCGAAATATCCCATCGGGTGTCTCCTCGTGCTCGATGTTTCTCCATCGTTGCCCGGAGGACCGACTAGCGCCGCTCTCCCGGCCACCGCCTCCCCGCAGCGTATCCGCTCGGAATGGCGGTGATCAGGCGTTCACGTCCACGACGACCCGGCCCCGCACCCTCCCCGCCAGGATGTCGGCGGCGATGCGCGGCACCTCTCCGAGGGGCACCTCGGAGGTGATGGAGTCCAGCACCCCGGCGTCGAGATCGTCGGCCAGCCGGGCCCACGCCTCGTCGCGCCGGGTGGCCGGTTGGTACACGCAGTTGACGCCGAGCAGGCTCACGCCCCGCAGGATGAACGGGAAGACCGTGCCGGTGAGATCGGAGCCGCCGGCCAACCCGCACGCCGCCACGCAGCCGCCGGGTTCGAGCGCGGCGATCAGGTTCACGAGCGTGTGGCTTCCCACGCTGTCGACACCGGCCACCCAGCGCGGGCGCGCCATCGGCCGGCCGCCGGCCTCGCTGAGTTCGCTGCGGTCGAGGATCTCGGACGCGCCGAGCGACCGGAGGTAGTCGCCCTCGGTCGCGGCCCGGCCCGTGGACGCCACGACCTCGTAGCCGAGCTTGGCCAGAACGGCGACGGCGACGCTGCCCACACCTCCGGCGGCGCCCGTGACGATGACCGGGCCGTCACCGGGTGCGGTGCCGTGGTCCTCGAGGGCCATCACGCACAGCATGGCGGTGTATCCCGCGGTGCCGATGGCGGCCGCGGCGCGGGTGTCGATGCCGGTGGGCAGGCGTGTCAGCCAGCCGGCATCGACGCGTGCCTTGGTGGCCATGCCGCCCCAGTGCTTCTCGCCGAGGTCCCAGCCGTTGACGGTCACCCGGTCGCCGGGGCGCCAGTCGGGGTGTGCGCTGGCCTCGACGGTGCCCGCCAGGTCGATGCCCGGCACGAGCGGCCAGTTGCGCACCACGGGCGCGCCGTTGCAGATCGCCAGACCGTCCTTGTAGTTGACCGTGGAATAGTCCACGGCGACGGTCACCTCATGGTCCGGGAGTTGATCCTCGGCGAGCCGGCTGATGCTGTGCTCGAATCCGTCGTCGGTCTTGGAGAGCAGCAGGGCGGTGAACATGCGGGCCTCCCGGGTGGCTGGGCGGGTACGGCCCGAGCCTATGTCGCCTCGCGCCGCCCGCCGACGGCCGCCCGTTCACACGACGAGGCCCTGGATCTCGGCCACGGCGGCGTAGACGGACGAACTGCGGGTCACCGCACCCAGGGGGCCGCGCATGCCGCCGAGTCCCACGGTCGTGAAGCTGCCCATGAAGGTGACGGTGGCGGTGATCTTGTATCGGTCTCCGGTGGCGCCGTCGGAGGAGTGCCGGTAGGTGTACCGGCAGGTGCTGAGGGCATCCGCGAAGCCGGGAATCCAGGGGGTGCCCGGGCCGATGCAGGTGATCGAGTCGCCGTTTCCCATGGTCCAGCGGACCGTGGTGGGCGTGGCGAAGATCGTCACGACGTAGCCCCAGACCATGATCGTGGTGCTGTAGGTGCGCCAGTAGGACGGAGGCAGCCAGAGCCACGTCGGTGTCTGCACCAACAGCCCCGAGCGGTAGCTCGGCGAGGTGTGGATGGTCGGGCTGGGCGGGTTGAGCGCTCCCATCGCCGAGGAGACCACGCTGGACTGGGTGGGGCGGGGGCGCGGCCTGCTCGGCGACACCGTGATGGTCTGTACGTAGTTCCCGTCGCTGTCGCAGACGTCGACGGTGTACGTGCCGTCGTCCTGGAGGTAGAAGGGGCCGCAGTAGTTGAGGCTGACAGTGGCTGGCGGGGTCGCCGGATCGTCGATCGTTGGTCGCTCGACGGTCAGGTTCGAGCAGAAGACCTCCTCGTCGCTGCAGTTCTCGACTTCGGTGGAGTCGGCCGCGGTCACGCCGGGTGCCAGGGCCGCGAGGGTTCCGGCCCCGATCAGGAGGGCGACTGCGGCGCGCCCGCAGCCCCGCCGCCTTCCGGAGCGGCCTGTGAGGCGGGCTCCTTCCGGGAGGTTGCCCGTCGACCGTGGGTGTTCGCCTGCAGGATGCATCCGTCCGTCCTTCCTGTGTGAATGGCCTGCTCGAAGATCTCCGCCACGCGCCAGTCGGTGCCCTGGCGCCGCAGCAACGCCAGGTGCACCACGGTGGCCTGCTCGTCGTTGCGCACGCGCCCCGTCGAGACCTCGTAGAGGACGGCGGTGTCGACGAAGCAGTCGAGGACCTCGGCGCTGTCGGCGTCCCACCCCTCGATGTGCACGACCCGCCCCGTGCCGTGGTCCGGGGGGAGGCGCAGGGCGACGCCCTCGGCCGCCCGCCCCAGGAGCACGCCGACGGTGCGGCTGCGCAGCGGCTCGACGCTGTGTCGCCCGATCCCCGGATGCCCGGGGTTCACCGGCTGGCGGGCGGCCTCCCAGTAGCTCGCCCAGAAGGCGGTGTATGCCCCGAGAATGGCTGCGGCAACCTCCGCCGGCGGCTCGGAGCCCTCACGGGAGGACACCAGCGGCACCGGTCTCGTCGCCGTCGAGTGGTCCGGCGTCGCCGGTCCGGGGGCCAGCTCGAGGCGCCGCGGCGGTGCGAGGTGGGTGCGTGCGCCGGGGTCGGCGTCGGGCGGCCGGCCCGACCCGGTGCGGTCGTCAGCGGCGGCGGCCCGCAGCGCCTCGGGACTCCGGATCTCCTGGGGGATTCCGGCGGCCGCTGTGTCCGCTTCGTGGTCGCCATCAGCGGGACCGGCGAGATCGACGGACGTGCCACGGGAGGACTCATCGCCTGCGGATCCTCGGGTCCGGTCGCCGGTCCCGCCGCTGGATTCCGGGGTCGGGAGCGCGACCGTCGTCGCCGTCGCCGGTGCGAGGATCGCGCCTTCCCCGCCGGTCGCGCCGTGGGTGGTACGGGTGCAGGCGGTTGCCAGCGCGATCAGGATGAGGATTCCGGTTGCCGCGCCGAGCGGGATCAGCCGACGGCGCGGCCCGACGCCCGGTCGGCCGTCTAGGTGAGTTTCATTCAGTCTCACGCACCAGAGACTATAGGAGACTAGTTAGAAATACATCACTATGACGTAACTTTCTTCCTGTTAGTCGTTTCGCAGGAGATCGGGCTCGATATAGATCACCTGGCTGATCGGCACGGCCTCGCGCAGGTGGGACTCGGTGGCGTTGATTGCGGCCGCCACCCCGGCCATGTCCAGTCCCGGATCGAACTCGGCCTTCACGGCCACCAGCAGTTCTTCGGGGCCGAGATGCTGCGTGCGCAAGTGGATGACCCTGCGCACTCCCGGAGCACCCGCCGCCGCCTCCAGGAGCCGGCGGCGATGCTCGGGCAGCGCACCCTCGCCGATCAGCAGGCTCTTCAATTCGACCGCCAGGAGGATGGCGATCACGCCCAGGAGCGCGCCGATGCAGAGCGTGCCGATCCCGTCCCAGATGGCGTTGCCGGTGACGTGCGCCAGGACCACGGCCACCAGCGCGATCACCAGGCCCGCCAGGGCGCCGAGGTCCTCGAGGAGGACGACGGGCAGTTCCGGGGTCCGGCTGCGGCGGATGAATCGCCACCAGGTCAGCTCGCGCTTCAGCGGGCGCGCCTCGCGGATGGCGGTACGGAACGACAGGCTCTCCAGCACGATGCCGATGCCGAGGATGAGCACGGCCACCCACAGTCCCTTGATCTCGTGGGGGTGGCGGACCTTGTCGATCCCCTCGTAGACGGCGAAACCGGCCCCGAGTGTGAATATCACCAGAGCCACGATGAACGACCAGAAGTAGCGCTCGCGCCCGTAGCCGAACGGGTGCTCCGCCGACGGCCGCTTCTCGGCCCGGCGGACGCCGAGCAGCAGCAGCGCCTGATTGCCGGCGTCGGCGACGGAGTGGATCGCCTCGGCCAGCATGGATGAGGACTGGGTGAAGAAGAAGCCCACGAACTTGGCCACGGCGATGCCCGAATTGGCCAGCAAGGCGGCGATGACCGACTTCGTCCCTACCTGGGCGGCCATGCGACCTCTCCGGTACTCGGACCCCCTGAGTGCCTACACATGCTCACATCCGTATCACAAAGCGCGCCTCCGGGGGCACAACGGGCAGCCCGGGGCGGCGCAGGTGGCCCGCCCGTTAGGCTGGCCGCATGCCCGGGGGCAACGGATCGCAGGTCACGAGCCATGTGCGCGTGAGCCGCAACGGCGACATCGGCGAGGTGCTGCTGGACAATCCCGCACGTCGCAACCCTCTCGGCCTGGCGGTGCTGCGCGATCTCATTACCGCGGTCGGCGGGTTCGGCGCCGACCCCGCCGTGCGGGTGATCGTCATCTCGGGTACGCCGCCCGCGTTCAGCGCCGGCCACGACCTGGCGGAGATGGTGGGCCGCTCCGACGACTTCTACGACGAGCTGTTCGACGTCTGTTGCGAACTGATGGCGGTGATCCGCAACGTGCCGCAACCGGTGGTGGCCGCTGTGGACGGCATCGCCACCGCGGCCGGGTGCCAGGTCGTGGCGGCCTGTGACCTGGTCGTGGCGACCGAGGGAAGTCGCTTCGCCACGCCGGGCGTTCGCATCGGCCTGTTCTGCTCGGTGCCCATGGTGCCGCTGTCCCGCGCGATCGGGCGCAAGCGGGCGCTGGAGATGCTGCTGACCGGTGACCCCATCGACGCCGCCACCGCAGCTGACTGGGGGTTGGTGAACCGGGTGGTCCCCGCCGGCGAACTGCAGGAGGCGGTGGCCGACCTGGCCGGGCGGATCGGTCGCTTCAGCGCAGGCGTGCTGGCGATCGGCAAGCGGGCCTTCTACGAGCAACTCGATCGCGCCGAGCCCGCGGCCTACGACTACACGCGCCAGGTCATGGCCGCCAACGCCGCCATGGAGGACGCCCAGGAGGGGATCGGGGCGTTCCTCCAGAAGCGCCCGCCGGTCTGGCCCGCACCGCCGGCAGCGGACGGAGATCCGGCGGCGGTGTAGCGGAGTGGCCAAGCGCAAACGGCGGCCGCTGGTGCGGTCCGCCTCGGTACGACCGGGCATCGTCGGGCCGCCCCGACCGGTGCCCCGCCACATCGCCCGCCCGCCGTACGTCGCCAACGCGGGTGGGGAGCCGGGACCGCCACGCATGGCGCCCGTCCGCTCGCCGGCCGAGATCGAGGCGATGCGCCAGGCCGGGGCGGCGGCCGCCGAGGTCCTGCTCATCGCCGGCGGGCAGGTCGCTCCCGGCGTCACGACCGACGCCATCGACGAGGTCGTTCATGCCGAGGTGCTGGCCAGGGGTGCGTACCCGAGCCCGCTCGGCTACCGCACCTTCCCGAAGTCGGTGTGCACGTCGGTCAACGAGGTCATCTGTCACGGCATCCCCGACAGCCGCCCCCTGGTCGCGGGTGACATCCTGAACATCGACGTCACCGTCTACCTGGACGGTGTGCACGGCGACACCTCAGCGATGTTCTGCGTGGGCGACGTGGACGCCGCCAGCCGCCGGCTCATCGGTGGAACGCTGCGGGCGCTGCAGGAGGCGATCGGGGTCGTGGCCCCGGGCGTGCCGGTGAGCGAGATCGGCCGGGCGATCGAAGGAGTGGCGCGCCCGGGAGGGCTCGGCGTGGTGCGCGAGTTCGTGGGCCACGGCGTGGGGACCGATTTCCACGGGGATCTGCAGATCCCTCACTATTGCGACCCCCGCAACTCGACGCCGCTGGCCGAGGGCATGACCTTCACGATCGAACCGATGCTCACGCTCGGGAGCCCGCGGGTGGAGCTGTGGAACGACGGCTGGACGGCTGTGACCGCCGACCGGTCCCGCACCGCCCAGTTCGAGCACACGCTCCTGGTGACCCCCGACGGGGTGGAGATCCTCACCGTCACCGCCGACGGCCGCTGCGCACACGACCTCTCGGAGGCGCCGGCGCCGGGCGTGCGGCGAGGGTGATCTAGCGGGGGTCCTCGGGCGTCTCCCACCACCAGGCGAGACCCGAGACGCCCACGCCGGCAGTGGCGACGAGCGCCCCGCCGAAACCGCCGATGAACGCCGTGGCCGGCTCGCTCTCGGCTGTCACCGCCGCCAGGATGGCCTGCGCATCGTCGGGCGCGCCGGCGTGGACCGCGGCGACGTGCAGGGCGCGGACCTCGGGCGGGCGGCTGTGGCGCCACTGATCCAGGATTCGACCGTGGGCGCTGGCCGTGTTGCGGCTCGGCAGCAGCCGGCGGATCCGGCCGTCGTGCACGTCGAACATCGGCCGGACCCCCAGCCGGTCGCCTGCCCAGCCCGCCATCGCCGGGATCCTCCCGCTTCTCACGAGCTGCTCGAGGCCGCCGAGCACACCGATCAGGCGCGCCCGTGCGGCGACACGGCGGGCCAGGTCGGCGACCTCGGTCAGGCTGGCGCCGCCTCGTGCGGCAACGGCCGCGGCGTGCGCCGCGAGGGCCTGCGCGCCCGCCGCGTTGGCGGTGTCCACGACGATCGTCGACCCGCCGGCCTCGCGTGCTCCCAGCACCGCCGCCCGGTGGGAACTCGACAGCTTCTCCGACAGGGTCAGCACGAGCACTCCGTCGCCGCTCTGGCGCTCGCGCACGGCGCGGGCGAACGCGCCCGGGCTCGGCGCGGCGGTGCTGAGTGTGCCCGCGGCGAGGAGTTGGTGGGGTGCCAGGGCGTCGTCGGCGATCTCGCTCCCGTCGACGGTCAGCAGGATCGGGACGACGCCGATGTCCAATTCGCGCTGCAGCGACGGTGGGAGCGCTGCGGCGCTGTCGGTGATGACCGCGACCGTCACCCGGTCACCCCGACGGAGCGGGCGGCCGGTGTGCGAGCGCGCTCGAGGGCCGTACTGCGTGTCCTGCCGTTCATGGGGCGTCGGTGGCGTCGGGATCCCGAGCCGGGCGGATGCGGACCGCTGCAGCGCTGCCCACAACGAGGATTCCCGACGCCAGCAGCACAAGCCTGGTCCCGCTGAGGGTCCAGGTGTTGAAGATCCTCACCACGTCGAGAGCGTCGCCGATGGCGCCGGCGCCGGCGGCGGCGAGCCCGAGCGCCATCCGGATGACCATGTGGAAGGCGGCGAAGGCAACCCCGCGCTCGGAGTCGTCGGTCCCGGATTGCAGCGCGGTCATCCCCGAGGTGAGGGCGACCGTCGCCGCCAGGCCGAAGCCGAACGCTCCCAGATAGGTCAGCCAGAGCACGGGGCTGAGACTCATGCACGCCACCAGCGCGCCCATCGCGATCGTCCCCAGGCGGGTGACGTCCAGTAGCGGACCGCTCATCCGGGTCACGAGGATCAGTCCCGCCCCGGCGCCGACGCCGAAGATCGCGATCAGCACCCCGAATTCCAGGGTCGAGGCCTCCAGTTCCACGCGCACCAGGCTGAGTCCCAGCGAGAAGAGCGCCCCCAGGCCGAGCGCAACGGCGGCGGCGGCGGGCATGATCGTGCGGACGAGGGGGATTTGGGCCGCGTCCCGCAGGCGTCCGACATCGGTGACGGTCGAGGGGCCGGCCGCCGGCCGGCCGAGCGGTGCCATCCGGGCGATGAGCAGGGCCGAGACCAGGTAGGTGAGCGCATCGATCCAGAACACGACGGCGTGCGGGCGGGACGCAAGCCAACCCTCGTCCGCGAACGGCAGCAGGGTGAGCACGGCGAAGGCGCCCGCGCCGACGGGGATGCTCCCGAACGACGATCCCAGCATCAGGCTGTTCGCCGTGGGCAGGTCGTCGGCTTCGGCCAACTCCGGCACGGCGGCGTCGCGGGCGGACAGGAAGATGACGCTCGCCGCCTCCAGGACGAACGCCCACAGGTAGATCCACCAGAGCTGGGCGATGAGGGGGATGATCGCCACGATCCCCAGTCGCAGGAGGTCCGTCGCCAGCATGGTGCGGCGCCGGTCCCAGCGCAGCGACACCCTGGCGGCCACCGTGCCGCCGAGGGCGGCCGGCAGCAGCCGCAGCGTGAGGATGCCGCCCACGGCACTGGTCGAGGACGTCACCTCCCAGGCCAGCGCCATGAGCGCGAACGTGGCCATCCAGTCTCCCAGGCCCGAGACGCCCTGGCCGATGAGCAGCCGCCGGAAGTCGCCGCCGCGCAGGACGCGGCGCAGCGAACTCATGGCGTCCCCCCGGTGGCCGCGGCGCTCGACCGACCCCGTCTCATGGCGCACCGTCGTTGTCACAGAGCAGGCGCTGCAGCGCGATGCGCGCCCGCCGACCTGCCGGAGGCATGGTGTTGTTGGCGGTGAGCCGCTTCAGCAGCATCGGTGCCACGACCACGGTGCCCGCCAGCGCGGCGTCGCGCCCGCCCCAGGCGAGTGCCAGCAGCGGCAGCGCCGCCATGGCGCCGAAGGACACCAGCCCCGTCTGGCGGACCAACCTGCCGACGGCCAGTCCGGCAAGCAGCAGCACGGCCCCCGGCCAGTAGACGACCGCCAGCGCCCCCATGGCCGGGGAGACGCCACGCCCCCCTGCGCCCCGCAGGAACGGTGACCAGTTGTGCCCGGCGACGGCGGCGCCGGCGGCCAGAGCGCCCACCACGGGGGCCGAACCCGCGGCGAGGACCCCCGGAGCGGCCTTGGCGACGTCCATGATCCCGCCGACCGCGAGGGGAACGAACCCGGCCACGCGGTACAGCGCCGTGCCCGACACGGTGCCGCCGCCGACGGACCGCAGGTCGGTCTCGGCGACCGACTGTGCCAGAAGGTTGGAGAACGGGATCGCACCCAGCGCGAAGGAGACGATCACGATCCGGGCTCCCTGTGCGACCAGATAGTCCTCCTTCACGAGCAGCGAAGCCGACGACAGCAGCACCACGACCGCCGCCACCAGGACCGCAAGGCGACCGGCGGTGGTACGCACACGGCGGCTCCCGGCCGCGCCGCAGGCTGTGGATCGTCCCGCGCCGGGGCTGCTCACGACCCGAGCACCAACTCGATTCGCCCCGCGGGTACCGAGCCGGTGGTCTCGCCGATGACTGCGGCGGTGTGACCGGCTGCGACGAGGGCGTCGGTGAGGTCATCGGCGACGGCGCCGGTGCACGCCAGGAGCAGGCCGCCGGAGGTCTGCGGGTCGGCCAATATGTTCAGGAGCGCCGCGTCGGGCTCTCCAGGGCGGGCCTGGAGGTGGCTCCGGACCGCAGCGACGTTGCGGCCGGTCCCTCCGGGGACATGGCCGGCGGCGGCCAGGGCGGTGACCTCGGGCAGCAGCGGAACCTCTGCGGTGTGCACGACGGCGCCGGTCCCGCTGGCCGCGCACATCTCCTGGAGATGCCCGAGCAGGCCGAATCCGGTCACGTCGGTTGCACCCGTGACCCCCGCCTCGACGGCCAGGGCCGAGGCCGTGTCGTTGAGCCGGGTCATCTCCGCCACCGCGGCCTCCAGGGCGCTCCCCGGCAGGGCGGGGTCGCCGGGCGGCAGGCGCTTGTGCGCGGTCGTGATGATGCCGGCGCCCAGAGGCTTGGTGAGGACGAGGCTCCGGTCCGGCTCGGCGCCCCCGCAGAGCATCAGCCGGTCGGCCTGCACCTCGCCGGTCACCGCCTGGCCGTACATCGGCTCGGGCCCGTCGGTCGTGTGGCCGCCGACCACCTGCCAGCCGCCCTGGCGGGCCATCGCCGCGCCGCCGCCCAGCACGGCGGACAGCAGGTCCAGCGGCAGACGATCCTGCGGCCACACGACGAGGTTGAGCGCGAACAGGGGGCGCCCCCCCATGGCGTAGACGTCGCTGGCGGCGTTGGCGGCGGCGATCCGGCCCCAGGTCTCGGCATCGTCGGTGACCGGCGGGAAGAAATCCACCGTCGAGACCAGGGCGCGCCCGTCCGGCCGGCGCCAAACGGCGGCGTCGTCCCCGGTGCCGATCAGCAGATCGGGGTGAGCGTGCGTTGGGAGCGAGCGCAGGACCTGCGCCAGGTCATGGGGACCGAGCTTGCCGGCTCAACCCGCGCCGTGGCTGTACTGCGTCAAGCGGTAACTCATAAGGAGGTCTCGTGTCGAGTCGCGTATCCGGGCATGGCGGGGTGCCCCGCCGCCTTCAACGCTAGTTCTCGTCACCCGGCGCGGCCGTACCGGTCCATGTGCCAATCGCGGTGGCCCCGATCCGCCGCCATGGACAAGTCGGTCGGTGTCTGCGTTCGTTCAGAGTTGGCAGGCCGGGCAGTAGGTGGTGTTGCGGGCGTCGAGGACGCGGCTTCGCAACTCGGCGTCGCAGCGGCGGCAGGGTTCGCCGCCGCGGCCGTAGCAGTCCAGGTGGGCGTAGTTCTCGCCGCCGGGTCCCAACAGCGTGCGGTAGTCGCGGAAGGTGGTGCCGCGGTGGGCGATGGCCTGACGCAAGACGTCCGGGATCGCGGCGTGAAGCGCGGCCGCCTCGGCGCGGGTGATCCGGCGTTTCGCCGGGTTGATGCGGGCCCGCCAGAGCGCCTCGTCGGCGTAGATGTTGCCGAGACCCGCAACCGGGCGCTGGCTGAGCAACTGCGTCTTTACCCGGCGCCGGCTCTGCCGCAGCGCCGACCAGAGTCCCTCCGCGCTGAACCCCTCGTCCAGCGGTTCGGGGCCCAGCTGCGCCAGGGTTGGGATCGTGTCGTAGCAGCCCGCCGGGACGACCCTCACCCTCCCGAACCGGCGCACGTCGTGCAACTCGAGCGCCGCACCGTCGTCGAGGACCCACCAGGCCCGCACGTAGTGGTCGCTGGGCACCCCGGCGGCGGCGAACTGCAGGCGCCCCGTCATACCCAGGTGCAGCACCAGCTCGCGGGCATCACTCAGCGAGATGATCAGGTACTTGCCCCGGCGGACCACGGCGCCGACCGTCGCGCCGGCGACGTCTCGCGCCGGAAGGAACTTCTCCGAGGGGTGACTGGAGGCCTCGACGATGTGGTGCCCCACCAGTCGCGGTGCCAACTGGCGGCGGATCGTCTCGACCTCGGGCAGCTCAGGCACCGCGGCACCTGCTGACCCCGCCGGGTGGGCTGTGGTTATGGAGGACTCGCCTCGCCCGCTCCGAGTGTCCGAAGCGAGCCGATGATCGGTATCGTTCCACGAACGAGCAGTATGCCTCTCAGAGCCGAACCGGTAGACCGCAGCGGAGGCTGCGATCCAGCGCCCCGAGGCTCCGTGACCGCGAGCGCGCGACTTCTTGCGAAGGTCCCCTTCAGCGTTGCCTTCGCGTCTTCGAAAGTTGGCAGGGTGATTCCGCGGTCGCCAACTGCAGGAACCGGGCACCCGGCGCCGGCCGATCGATGGTCGGCAGCCATGAGCGCCCGGTTCGGATCCGGAGGAACGTGCCCCGTACCTACTACAACGAGTTCCCGGCGTGGCTGCGGACAGAACTTGCAGCGGCTGAACGTGCTGGGATTACGGCTGCCCGAGTGCCAAGCGCCGAATTCGATGCACTCGCGGTTCAAGGAGAACGGATGATCTATGTCGTTGCTGGGGGGACGCTATTCGTGGCTCCCCGCTTTGCAGGGGGCGAGGAAATCACGCATGCGGCACTAGCCCACGGAGGTCCTGTGCAAGCGGCAGGAGAACTTGAGGTGGTCCGGTGCGGGGAGGACACGACCGTGATCCACCTCGACAATAGGAGCGGCCACTACCTCCCAGACTCCGGGAGCCTCAGACTCGCGGGGGAGACTCTCGAGGCGCTGGGATTGCGGGTGAATCCGGACGGTGTTCATCCTCACGGTCAGGATGCGCCATGAGCATCGGCGACTCGCTCCGGTCGGACAGCGTCGATTCGATCCTTGAGCACGTCGGTCGTGTTGTGGACGAGCATGACTTCGAGAGGATCTGGGCCCAAGGCCTGGTTCAGTTCCAATCGCCGAATGATCGAGAGCAGATCCTGGTTGCTGCCGGTCGGCGGCTTAGCGTTTTCGACGATGTCCCGCGTGACGCCTTGAGGCACAGTTGGCTTCGAAGGGTCGCCGACGAGGTCAGATCTCGGGGCGACTCGGCGCTCGGCGGAAACTTGGCCCCGCTTGTAAGCGTCGAGATGAGAGAGGCGTTTGCGCATGCCAAGGGAGACTTGACGGAATTGCGAGTCGCGCTCGACGCCAGGGAGGACTTGCACGAATTCGCCCAGCGCCGGCCTGCGGTAGCAGTCAGGCTACGCGACCTCGGCCGATTGGCGGATCGATTCCGCGGCAGTGGGACAATGGCTCTCGTGAGCGGGGAGGAGGCCGATTTGGCTCGGAGTCTGGCAGACGGGCTGACATCTCGGAGTCACCTCATGGCGACGGTGCCCGAGTCGATGCGCGTCAACCGGGACCGGCTTCTTCAGTGGGCCAGAACCGCTGAAGCCGAGCGGGAGCTACCGAGGCTGATCCGCAGCCTGATCGCAGAGACCGAGCCGTCGGCGGAGTGGATCGACATGCCTGCGGGAACAGGTGTCGGAACGCCGGGCTGGGACGGCGTTGTCAAGTGTGCTGACGGGAATCGGTTCGTGCCGGCGGGTCGTTCTCGGTGGGAACTGTCCACACAGCAAACGAACTCCCATCGGAAGGCATGCGACGACTACTGGAAGCGCCTAAAGCACACCTCACCCGCCGAGCGCGCCGACGAGGCCTACGTGGCAGTGGTCTGCGCGCCTTGGACCAAGGCGCGATCGTTCGCCGACGAGAAGGAGCAGGCAGGCGATTACCGGTCTGTTGTGGCGTTGAAGGTGGACGACATCGTGTCCTGGCTGGAGTGCTCTCCGCTCACGACCGTCTGGCTGCGTGACCGGCTGGGCGAGCCCGTGCACGGGATCGAGCTGCTGTCGGCTTGGTGGCATCGCTGGCTCGCTACGACCAGGATCCCTCTCGGTGTGGAGGTGGTGCTCGCAGGCCGTGGCGATCAGGCCGACCGACTGCGTTCCCGCTGCAGCGAGCAACGCGGCGGAATCATCACGATCGGTGGCGACATGCATAGCGAGGAGATCCTCGCCTTCGTGGGGGCAGCGCTCGTCTCCGGGCCGCCAAGCGAATGGCCGCAGGGCGACGCCCTCTGCGTTGACGACAAGGAAACGGCGCAGCGTCTGCTGGCAGCGGGGACACGCGAAACCTCAGGGCGACCGCCCGGAAGCGTCTCCAGGATGACGGTGGTGGTGCCGTCGGCCGATTTTGCGCCCTATCTTCCGCCGGACAGCATTCACCGCCTGATCGTTCCCATATCTGGCAGATCACAGGCTCACATCGTGCTGGACGCCGTGGACGCCGCCGCTGTGGCGGATCAGATGCGAACTGCCGGAGAGGACTTCTTCACCGCCGGTGAATTCGGCTCGCTGGCGCGGATGAGTCTCTTGACACTCCGCCGAAGGTTGGCCACCGAACCGGACCTGCATCGCCCGGCTTGGGCGGTCGGTGCGGTTGACAAGATCCTGCGCAGGAGCGTCCTGCTCAACAGTTGGAACCAGAGCAGCGATGGCGACCGCAGCGTCGTCGAGCGTTTCGTCGGTTGCTCGCACGACGATGTCGTCGAGGCGCTGCACAGGGTCGCCAGTAAGAGCGAGCCGCCGGTGCTGCTCACCGACGAGCGGTGGCATGTGGTCGCACCAGCCGACGCGTGGGCTCTGATCGACGATCAGATCTCACGAGCGGACCTCAAGTTGCTCGGTGACCTCGCAGCCGAGGTGTTGACCGAGCCCGATCCGCTCTACGGGTTGAGCCAAACCGAGCGCTTGGTAGCGCAGTTCGAGGGTGTCAAGGCCCGATACTCGCCGCAACTCCGGAGCGGTATCGCCACGACGCTTGCGCTACTTGGAACCTTCCCGCCGCGGCTGCGAGGCGATGTCGGGCCCGCCGTCAACGCTGCCGACCACATCGTCGCACGGATCCTGCGCGCAGCGAGCGACGACCCGGATCCGACGACCTGGGTGTCGGTAGCTGACAATCTGCACCTGATCGCGGAGGCTGCTCCGGCCCCGGTGCTGGCTGGTCTGCGGTCGTCCCTGGCCGAACCTCACCGGTTCGCGAGCGTGCTGTTCGCCGATCGCCAAAACGACGACTTCGGGTTTCCGACGGATTCGCCGCACTTGCGAATCCTCGAAGCGCTGGAGCTACTGGCGTGGTCCACCGACTACATCGAGCCAAGCACCGACCTGCTCGCAGAACTCGCCGAGTCCGACCCTGGCGGCGGCTGGTCGAACCGACCCGGCAAAAGCCTTGAAGAGATCATGTGCCCTTGGAGGCCCCACACGTCCGCGGACAGTGAACAACGGTTGGCGGTACTCGACATGCTTCGAGGTCGCCATGGGGCTGTGGCCTGGGATCTCATGCTGTCGATGCTGCCCAGCGCGATGGATACCGTGTCCGAGCGTCCCGGTCCGCGGTTCCGCCCCTGGATGGATTCGAGACCAGTCGTCACCGAGATCGAGTATGACCGAACCATCTCCGCGGTCGCGGTCCGACTCGTAGACGATGCAGGGACAGAGCCAGAACGCCTTGCCGTGCTCGTCGAACGTGTGGGCGACCTCGCCACCGCCGCTCGCAAGTCCCTGCACGCATCGTTGGATGCCGTAGCCGACTCGGGCCCCGGTGAGGAAATCAGATCTGCCGTCTCGTCTGCGTTGCGTCGAATGATCTCGCTTCACCGCGACTGCAACGGCACCAGTTGGGCTCTCCCCGAGATCGAACTCGAGCAGTTTGAGGCGCTGCTCGAGCGCCTGCGTCCGTCAACACCGCTGAACGCGTATGGCTTGCTGTTCGGCGGCGGGTTCGGACACATCGACGGGGTATCGCCGCGCGACCCTGAGGCGTATTCGGAGGTGTTGGCAGCACGGCGGGTCGAGGCAATCAAGGCGATCCTCGGTTCCCACGGCATTGACGAGGTGCTTGAGTTCGCTGCCGCCGTTAGCCAGCCATATCACGTCGGGGCTGCGCTGGCAACAATCGGCCCGGATTTCGATAGAGACATGCTCGTAGCGATGAACGCCGCGCCTGAAGCGGTGACCCAGGCGGCTCTTGGCTACTTCTGCCGCCGATTCAGCGAGTTCGGATGGGATGGCATCGGCCGGCTGATCGAACGCCACTCCTCGCCGGCACAGGTGACGGCTGATCTTTTGAGGGCGATCCCAGCCAAGCAGCGGCCCTGGAGGAAAGTCAACGAGTTGGGCGGCGATGTCGCTTCTGAGTATTGGGCGCGCGCCGACCTCTGGTATGTAGGGTGGCCTCCCATTCTCACCGAAGTTCTTGAAGTGTCTCGGTGTGTGCGAGGAGCCGGACGCGCCGGCTCAGCTGCATCATTCCTGGCAGCCCATCTGCACACGCTCGGATCCGAGCCGCAATTCGCCGAGGAGGCGGCCGCCTGTCTCGAGGAACGGGTCGAACAGGACGACCGACGGAACCGACGAACTAGCCCCCTGGACGGTTACTACCTGACCCTCCTGTTGAACGTGCTGGACCGCCATCGCGAGCATCTCGACCCCGGACGCGTCGCGGCGATTGAGTGGCGTTACTACCGGGCGTTGCGGCATGACTCAGACTTCAAGGCGCCAAATCTGTATCGCGAGTTGGCGCAGAACCCCGATTTCTTCGTCTCGCTTGTCGAACTCGCCTTCAAGCCCGCTCATGCACCGCCAGAAACTCGGCCCGAGTCGAGCGACGCCGATCGCCAGCGGGCACTCAACGCCCACAGCCTGCTCCGTTCGTGGCCCTCGTCGCAGATCTCGCCCGGTGTCGACGAGGATGGCGAACTCAACGAAGAGAAACTCAATAGCTGGGTCGATCGTGCCCGCAACCGCCTAGAAGAAGTTGACCGAGCGGTCATCGGCGACGAGATGATCGGCAAGGCACTAGCGGTGTCACCCCCCGACCCTGGTGGCGAATGGCCGAGCCTCGCGGTTCGCCAGCTGCTTGAGCGTCTACAAAGCGATGACATCGAGCTCGGCCTCCATGTGGCGCTCCGCAATCAACGGGGTGTAACGAGCCGCTCGCCGACCGATGGCGGGGATCAAGAGCGCCAGTTGGTCGCGACGTACCGCGAGAAGAGCCGCAATTTCAGTAGGTGGCCGCGTACGGGGGCCATCTTCGAAGAACTGGCTGCCAGCTACGAGTCGGACGCCGCACTGCACGACCGCTCGGCAGAAGCGGTCCGCCGAGGGTTGTCGTTGTGATCTGACGGCAGCGTCGTCTATGGGATCACGGGCTGCTGTCAGTGAGTGAGCAGGCGCCGATGCGGTGACACACTTGCCCCGAGTCTCATCCAGAGCGGCGCCACCGGGGCCTACCCGGTTGAAGGTCGTCGAGCGGCTTCTACGATGCGGGGAGAGCGCCTCCTCACAGGCAGGCGCGACTTTCCTCGGTTCAGAATGCGTACGTTCGTTTCGTTTTCGTCTTCCTGACGGTGATCCTCCCGAGCTTCCCCCTGCTGGCAAGACCATCGACTGGAAGAGTCGCGCATGGAACCGATCACATCACCGGAAGAAGCGACCCGACTCAGCGCTCGGGCCGCAATCGACATCGAGGCGGCGGCGGCGGGGATCGCCGAGGAGATCGCCCGGCGCTTCGCCGATCCCGATCATCCCCTGCACGGCTGCCAGGTGGCCTGGTCGGCTGACAACCAGTGCATCTGGGTGGTGACGGCGGAGGGACCGTGTCTCGATGAGCGCTACACGCTGGTGGACGTCTACCCGGATCGCTCTTGGACCGGGGGCTGCTCGGACTACGAGGACGGGCCGAGGACAGGATGGCGTGTCAGCACCCCGCCGGAGATCGTCGACCTATTGGGCGAGGTCTGACGGTCGATTCGCTCAGTGATGTGCCGACGGACCCGTTCCCTTGCCCCCGTGCACTGTGGGCTCGGAGCACCACTGTTCGCGAAGGATGCCGAGTGGGCCGAGGATCTCCTCGGGCAATCCGAGTGATTCGCAGAGAACAGCCTCGTCGAGTTCGGCGCGTACAGGGTCCCGATAGGCCTCGTTGGCAGGCAACAGGTCACGGCAGGCGAACCGGTCGAAGACGGAGTCGAGCGCATTGAGTTGCTCGGGGCTGAGATCGCGGCAGTCGAGCACCGGGAGTTCTCCGAGTCTTCCCACGGAGAGATTCGACCTTCCCTGTTGCTGGCGCGAGCCGACCCACCAGTGTCCGATCAGCCCAAACGTTGTGGCGCACCAGAGGGCCACGGCCTTTTCGTAGGAACGATCATCGAGCAGGAACGACGGCCATGCTCGCCCACCGATGGCTGCCGCCGGTGTCAGGCACGCTCCGAGGCTTTGTGAGTTCAGCTGGAAGTCACTGCTCATGTGCAGGCGCGTGCTCGTTGCCCAGATCTCGAGTGCCTTCTCGCGCTTGCCAGGCAATACGCGCCCCTGGCTGTCGGGATCGACTACCAGCCGGCGTTCTCTCCCTGCGTTGTGTCGCCATAGCGCTGGGTACGAGGCAGTCCTACCCGGTGACAGTTTCTCAATCTCGAATGGTCCCCGCGCGGTCGTTCCGCCGCTTCTGATGTCGAGATGGTAGGGGCCCGCACCGCCGAGCCGGTCGAGCCTCGTCACTTCGATAGGAATCTCAGTCAGTCCAGACAAGCGCAGCACGCCGCGACTCAACGCCAGAGCAGCTTCGATGACATCAGTCTCAAACACTTGCGCGCAGCCACTGTCGTCGATCCCTGCCCGAACGAAGCATCCGACAATGTCATCGCCGATCAGGAGTCGACCGGTCGGTCTGCCTTGGTCGATGGCTTCGACGGCACGGGCGATTTCTACGGCTTCGGGGATTCCCTCGGGTCGCCGCGACAGATTGACCCAGAGCACCTCTGGCGCGGCTGGTGCTTTCTTGGTGTCCTTGAGTCGTCGATCCGCGACTAGGAGGGCCTCGGCCATGCCGGTGTCGGCCGAGAACGCCCTGGTGTTCGAACCGGCAGTGGCGATGGTCACGATCGTGATACTTCGATAGTGCTTCTGGAGCAACCGTCGCGTGGGTCCCCAGGCGTCGCCTGCTGAGATCGTCGACGGGAGCACGAACGCGACCGTTCCGCCGAGCTTGACCTTGGTGTGGGCCAGGTCCAAGAAGTTTGAGGCGAGTCCAGCGTTGCCATGGCCCGCAGGCTCGTGCTCCAGCTTGCCCCGTAGCGAGTTAAGCCGCTTGGACATCTGTCTCTGTTCCATGGCGGATGTCTCGAAACCGGCGAAGGACGGCACAGGCACATCGGCAACCTCGTGGTTCGTGGGCCGCGTAAAGGGTGGATTCATGATCACAAGGTCGATGCTCCCGTTTGGCAGGTCGAGTTGGCGCCCCCATGCGTCGTCGACCTCCCCGGCACCTGTCACTGTCACTGCGCCGGTGCCAAGGAGGCTCGGTGCTGCGGTGTCGTCGAGGAGTTCCAGAGAGCCGATGAAGATCCGCGTTCCGCTGCCGGGGTCGTGCTCGCCGTAGGGCATCGTGTGAACGCGCGTGTTCCCGAAGGTGACGGTTGGGTGCGCGGCGGTCAACTGGGCAGCGGTCAGGTGCGTGGCGGCAGGCATGATGTCGCAGCCGATGGCTACGTGCTCCATGAATCTAGAGTGCAATTCCTTGTCATCCAGCCCATTCCGCCGCAGACGAGACACGATGCGGCGATAGACGGCGGCAAGCAACGCGCCCGTACCGCACGCGAGATCAGCGATTCGCAGGTCACCTACCGTGCTGCTCTTGCGCCAATCGGTCTGGAGACGCGCCACGGCAAGTTCCGCGAGCAAGGTCGCGGAAGATGGCCTCGTGTAGAACGTCGCCAGGAACTTCCGGTCGGCAATCAGTTGGCCGAACATCTGTCCGGCCATGTCACCAATGGTCGTGGCACCTAGCCCCCGCAGCCTGCTGGCCGTCTCCCCGAGGCGGGTGAGGGCTTGGCCAGCGACAGCCTCGTCAATCTCGCAGAGGATCTCCCTGGCGACGCTGAAGATCGGCCAGTAGTTGACATCGAGAATGGCATGCCAGCAAGCGAGCACCTCCGACTGCAGCAGAGAGTTGTCATACCCCCGCATCGATGGTTCCGTCAGACCGCGAATGTCCGGGTCGACGGCGGCGATTGCGGAGTGGACAGTCAGCGCATTGGCGATGATGGCGGCGGCCATCCGAGTGGTCTGCTCACCGTCTCTCTGGTGAAGGATCGCCGCCATCTGCTCGAGACCAGCCGGGTATGTCTCCTCCATACCTGATCTGATGATTGTTGCCGCTTGACGCACTCCAGATTCGAGCACGTTGACACCTTCGGCCAGTTGGCGGGGGGAGACAGCAACTGTTTCGACAAATCCAGCGAGGTCGGAAAGTGTGCCCTCAAGCCAGCCGTTGGCAGGAAACCACGATACGAACTCGGTGCCCTTTGTGCAGACCTTGTAGGAGTACTTCAACGAGGCAAGTTGGGTGCCGGGGGTCCGGGCCGCTATCGGGATCCGGACAGCCAAGACTTGTTCCACGGGTGATCCGTCTGCTGAGAAGGTTCCACCGAGACGCGCCAGCGCGTCGGATTCGACGGTCCGAGCCGGTGCCACTTCGGTTTCGATGATGACCCCGCCTGAGCGCGCGGTGTTGGTGATCACGATGTCGGGTTTCCGGCCAGCGCCCTCGGTTAGGACATCGGTACTTTCCGCAAGGACGGTCTGTTCATTCCACGCGGGGTGCAACTGACGCAGGGCGGCCGCGAGATCTAGATTGATCGACCCTTCGGTCTGGCGGGCCATCGCTTACGTGCCTTCGGCGGAGAGCTAGCCGGCCTCGGCGAGGGCGGGGGCGTCGGGGCGGAGAGAGCCGGCCAGGTGCCGGCGCTCGACCTCGGCGAGCCCCTCGGGGCAGTGCCGCACGAAGGCGCACCAGCCGCACAGGGGGCCGGGTTGCGGTGGGAAGTCGCCCGTCGCCGAACGCTCCTGCAGTTCCGCCCACGTGTCGGCCAGCCGCTGGGTGACCTCATCGATGTTCTCGGCCGTGACCTCGATCTCGTCGATTCTCTGTCCGAGGTACATGAGGCGCGCCCGGGCCGGGAGCTTGCCGTGCAACTCGGCGAGGGCGGCGGCGTACAGGAGCACCTGCTCGAGACGGTCCTGGGAGAACTTCCGGCCCGGTGCCCGCCCGGACTTGTAGTCGCTGACCACGAGCCCGCCCTCGCCCGCCTCCACCCTGTCGATGAAGCCGACGAACGGCACGCCGCCGATCTCCACCGACACCTCCGTCTCGGTGGCGACGACGTCGACCGTCTTGGGATCCTCCAGATCCCACAGTCCCTCGATCGCCCGCCAGGCCGTCCACTTGAAGTTGAACACGCCGTCAGCGTCGAGCCCGAGCGCCACGAAGTCCGTCTCGGTGCTCGTCTCGGCCCACACTTGCTTGGCGAGTGACTTGGCGCGCCCCAGCGTGCGCTCGTCAGGGGCCATCTCCAGCAACTCCTCGAGCACCCGGTGCGCGAACGTTCCCGCCACGGCGGACTCGCCGGGTGGATCCGGCAGCTTGTCCACGTAGCGGAACTTCCAGCGCTGAGGGCACTGGCGGAACATGGAGGCGCTGGAAGGCGAAAGGTGGCGGGGACGCACGCCGATGTCCACCACCGAGCCCGGCTCGGTTGCGGTTGACCCGGTGCCTGTTGATTCCGTGCCTGTTGATTCGGGGCCGGCTTCGGGGGATTCCATGCGTGTAGTTCTAGCACCTGCCTGTGACAGGGTCCGGCTCCGCGGCCCGATCCCGATGATCCGACGCCGGCTCGCTCGCGCCGGCGGCCGGTCCCGGCAGACTGGAGGAATGCCGTGGCTCGTCTCGGGGGACAGGGTGCTCGCCTCTCTGGAAGTGGCGGGCAGCGCCCGCGGCCGGGCCCGGGGGCTGCTGGGCCGCGACGCCCTGGAAGGGGCGCTGTGGCTGCCGCGCACCCGCTCGGTCCACACCCTGGGAATGCGCTTCGCCATCGACGTGGCGTACTGCAACGCCGAGGGGCGGGTGCTGGCGATCGTCACGATGCGACCGTGGCGGATTGGCAGACCTCGCCTGCGGGCGCGCAGCGTCGTGGAGGCGCAGGCGGGGAACCTGCAACGCTGGGGGATCGCTGTCGGCAGCACGCTCGAAGTGCAGGAGTAGCCGCAATGGAAGGCGGACCGGCCCTGGTCCTGGTGGCCACGCCCATCGGCAACATGGGCGATCTGGCGCCGCGCGCCATCGAGGAACTGGCGGCAGCCGCGGTGATCGCCTGCGAGGACAGCCGCCGCACCGGGCGGCTGTTGTCTCAGGTGGGGATTTCCGGCAAGGAACTGGTGGTCGTGAACGAGCACACCGAGGCGGAGGCCGCGCCGCTGCTGGTGGCGCGCATTGCAGCGGGGGAGCGGGTGGCGCTCGTGACCGACGCGGGCACGCCGGCGGTCGCCGACCCCGGCGAGCGGCTCGTCCAGGCCGCCGTCGAGGCCGGCTGCGCGGTGTCGATCGTGCCGGGGCCGTCCGCTCCGCTGGCAGCCGTCGCCGTCAGCGGGCTGTCCGGGGGTCGCTTCGTCTATGAGGGATTCCTGCCCCGCCGGGGCGCCGCCCGTGCCGAACGCCTGGCCGAACTCGCAACCTCCGAGCGGACCGTGGTGCTGCTCGAGGCGCCGCACCGCTGTGCCCGCACCGCGACCGACCTGGCCGGGTCGTTCGGCTCGGAGCGGCGCGTCGTGGCGGTGCGCGAGCTCACCAAGCTGCACGAGGAGATCTGGCGGGGCAACCTCGGCGAGCTGGCCGCCTGGGCGGGCGCGGGGCTGCGCGGCGAGCTGGTCCTGGTGATCGAGGGAGCGCCGCCACCTGTCCCGCCGAGCGACGACGACATCGTCGAGGCTCTGTGGGCCGAACGCGCCGCCGCTCCGGCGGCCTCGGTGCGGGATCTCACGACGGCCGTCGCGAGCCGCCTGAACGTCGGCCGCCGGCACGTGTACGAACTGGCCCGCGCAATGGGCCTCACCGGGGGCGGTCAGACTCACTCACCGCCGGGCTGTTAGGGTTGCCCGCACTTGGGGCAGAAACCGGCCGGAGTATCAACAGATTCCGGCCGAGGCTGGAACAGGGGGACACAATGGCCGAGTCCGACCAACCGATGTCCGACCAGTCGGCCTCTGATGCCGACTTGACGGAACTCGCGCAGGCTCACGACGAGTGGGTGGAGCAGGAGCGGCAGGCGCGCCGCGAGGCGGTCATGAACCGCCAGCCGTTCTACGGATTGCAGATCGATCCGGACATCGACTTCTACCCCGATGTGGCCGACAGGGAGCCGGGCGACACGAACATCGGGAAGAAGTGGTTCGACATCCACCCGCAGGTCACCTTCTGGGCCGCGGGGTTCCTGATCTTCTTCATCCTCTTCACGGTCATCTACGACGGGGCGGGGAACGTCTTCGGCGAGGTGCTCGGCTACATCAACGGCAACTTCGGCTGGTTCTACATCCTGTCGGCGAACATCTTCGTGCTCGCCGCCGCCTACTTCGCGTTCGGCAGGTACAGCAAGATCCGCATCGGGGGGCCGACGGCCCAACCGGAGTTCAGCACCGGCGCCTGGTACGCCATGTTGATCTCGGCGGGGATGGGTATCGGGCTCATGTTCTGGTCGGTGGCCGAGCCGATCTTCCACTGGGCCTCGCCGCCGCCCCTGTACGGCGTCGAGGCCGAGTCGGGACTGGCCGGCAAATTCGCCATCATCACGACCTACTACCACTGGGGCATCCACCCCTGGGCCATCTACGGGCTGGTCTCGCTGGCGCTGGCGTTCTTCGCCTACAACCGGGGCCTGCCGCTCACGTTCCGCTCGGTGTTCTACCCGATCCTGGGCAAGAAGATCTACGGACCGTGGGGCGACCTGATCGACATCCTCACCGTTCTGGCCACCCTGTTCGGGTTGGCCACCTCGCTGGGCCTCGGTGTGGGCCAGGCGGCGGCCGGGCTCAACTACGTCTTCGGGACGCCCACCGACACCTGGTTCCAGGTCGTGCTGATCGCAGCGATCACGGGGATCGCCTCCATCTCGGTGGTGGCCGGCCTCGACGCCGGGGTGAAACGTCTCAGCCAGCTCAACATCTACCTGGCGCTGCTGCTGATGCTGTTCATTTTCGTGGCCGGGCCGACCCTGTTCATCCTGTCCACGTTCGCCGGCGGCGTGGGCGGGTACCTGCAGTGGCTGCCCGAGCTGTCGTTCTGGAACGAAGGGTTCACCGGCACCGACTGGCAGGGTGGATGGACCATCTTCTACTGGGGCTGGTGGATCTCCTGGTCGCCCTTCGTGGGAATGTTCATCGCCCGCATCTCCAAGGGCCGCACCGTCCGGGAACTGATCCTCGGCGTCGTGCTCTTCCCGTCGCTGCTCTCGTTCATGTGGATGGCGGTCTTCGGCGGCTCCGCCATCCGCACGCAGATGGAGGGTGCCCGTGACATCGCCGGCGCAGTCGCCGCCGACGTGTCCACCGCCCTGTTCGACCTGCTGAGGGCCTTCCCGCTGACCGAGGTCGCCTCGGTGCTGGGGATCATCCTGGTGATCTCGTTCTTCGTGACCTCCTCGGACTCGGGCTCGTTGGTGGTGGACCACCTCACCTCGGGAGGAAAGCTGGACTCCCCGAAGCCCCAGCGTGTGTTCTGGGCCGTCATGGAGGGCGCCATCGCGGCCGTGCTGTTGATCGGCGGCGGGCTCTCGGCGCTGCAGACCGCCGCGGTGAGCAGCGGGCTGCCGTTCGCCGCAGTGCTGCTCGTCATGTGCTGGAGCCTGCACAAGGCCTTCCACGAGGAACTGGACCTGCTCGAGGACCACTACGACGTCGAGCAGTTCCGATCTCGCCACAAGGGGTTGATGAAACGCCTCGGGCTCTAGTCCAGATCACCGAACCAGCGGTCGAAGAGCCGGTCGTAGGCGCCGGTCTCGATCAGCCGGAGCAGGGAGCGGTTGATCTGCTCCCTCAGTTCGGGCCGCTCGGGCGACACGATCAGCCCGTAGCGCACGTTGTCGAAGGTGCCGCCGACGGTCGTCACCGTTCCGCTGCCGTGCCGCGCCGCGTGATAGCGAAGGACCGGCGCATCGAACACGACAGCGTCCACGTGGTTCTGCTCGAGCAGCTCGTAGGCGTCCCCGATCTCCTCGGTGAGCACGGGCCCGGCGCCGAGGGTGGTGAGATAGGCCTCCCCGGCCGTGCTGGCTACGGTGGCCACGCGGGCCCCTGGTAGGTCCGCGGGGCCGCGGATGTCGCCCTGCAGTTGCGAGACGGCCAGTGACGAGGCGATCGAGGCGGTGAACGCGGCGAACAGGAGCGTGCCGAAGACGATCCACAGCAGCGCGAACGCCCGACCGCCGGCGCGGCGGGCCACCTTGTCCCCGTACCCGACGGTGCTCATGGTGACGATCGACCAGTAGAAGGAGTCCCACAGACCACGCCGGTACGGCGAGGCGAAGTCCTCGTTGTGGCGACGTTCCAGCCACCAGATGACGTGCGCGGCCACGAGTATGGCAACGCCGAACAGCATGAGTTGCCACGGCACGTCGGAGTCCGCGACCGATGCGAAGAAGTTCCGGATGCGATCCCATACGGAGGGATCCCGTTGGTCGGAGACAAGGATCGTCAGACCCGTGGCCAGCACCGGAAGCGAGAAATCCACCGCCTCCTCCCGTGGTCTCGTGATCTCGATACCTCCCAGCGCCAGGTCTGCGGCGCCGCGGCTCACGTCGTCGATCTGCTTGGCCACGATGTCGGCGCTGTGGAACCTCACACCGGTCCCCATCTCGTGGGCGATCATCCGCGCCAGATCCACTTCGAAACCGCCGAAGGAGCGATCCTCGTAGGTCACGAACGGGCTCAGCACGCGGGCGGCAACGGTGAGGACGGGCACTTCGGTCAACTCCGTCCCGGGGTCGTCGCGCACCTCGAACGGCGCCGCGTCCGGGTCGGCCTGCTGCAACCACTCGTCCACCGTCGCGGCGTTCGCCGCGAGCCACGCTGCGGCGTGACGGGCGATGTCCTCGGGATCGCCCTCGCCGGAGATCATCGCCTCGTTCTGGGCCAGGATGTCCTCGAGCGGGATCCTGACCTGCTCGAGCAGGGAGCGGGCCGGTGGATTGGCTGCCAGGAACGCCGAGTTGGCCACTGCCGCGATGTCATTGGGCGGCCAGCCGATGGCACACGGATCGGAGGCGCAGCCGGTGAGCCCGCCCACCCGGGTTCGCTCCAGGTCCGCACCACCGGTGCCGGGCAGGGATGGGAATGGCGTCTGGAGCCAGGCGACGTCGGTACCGGGCACGAGCAGGCTGACCGTCCAGTTCGGCGTCCAGGTGTAGAACAGCACGGGGTGACCGGCGGCGTGCCGCTCCAGGAGTTCGGCCATGAGCGGCGAGTACTCTCCCTGGACCTGTTCCACCGTGTCGCCCAGGCCGTAGGCGGCGATGTGGTGATCGATGACGGCGGCGCACGACCATCCGGGATTGCAGCCGACGAGATCGGCCCGCCCGTCCCCGGCGGCATCGAAGAGTGCGGCCAGTTCGGGATCCGCCAGATCGGCGAGGTCGCTGATGCCGTACTCCGCCACGGTGGCGATGTCGGCGAAGTAGCCCTGCAGCGCCCCGCTGGCCACTTGCGTCCCGACACGCTCGGCGCCGCCTTGGGCGTTCAGCAACGGCTCGTGGAGTGGGAACCAACCGTTGACCCATAGATCCACGTCACCCCGAGCGACCGACTCGTAGAACTCGGCGTTGTCCATTGTCACGGGTCCGGAGACCGCGTAGCCGAGGTGTTCCAGAAGTTGCCGGTACACCTCGGCCTGGAACCAGCCGGTCTCCCAGGAGGCGCGGGCCATCCGCACGGTCCCGACCGTTTGGCTCGCCCGGTTCCCGCTCTCCGCGGAACCCTGCGCGGCGACGGATCCGGCCGAGGGTCCGACCGCCCAGGTCGAGCATCCCAGGAGCAGGGCGAAGACGAAAGCGGCCCCCCGTCGCATCTCTCCAAACTAGAACTGTTCGCGGGTCCGGTCGGTCGCGGGCGCCGGAGTTTCGTCCCCGGCGGTGCCCGCTCGGTGCGCGGCGGTCCGGTCCGCGCCGCGCCGGCCGGGCGTCTCGCCGGGCAGGCCCCGCGGCGGCACCGGTATCGTGACGGCGTGGGCCGCTACTTCTACACAACCCCCATCTACTACGTGAACGACGTGCCGCACATGGGTCACGCCTACACGACGCTGAACGGGGACGCCCTGGCCCGCTGGCGGCGATTGCACGGTGACGAGGTGTTCTACCTCACCGGAACCGACGAGCACGGCCTCAAGGTCCAGCGCGCCGCCACCCAGAACGGTCTCAGCCCCCAGGAACAGGCCGACCGCACCAGCAAGCGGTTCAGGGAGGCGTGGGATCTGCTGGACATCGCCTACGACGATTTCATCCGCACCACCGAGCCGCGCCACCACACCGCGGTGCAGACCCTGCTGGAACGCTGCTACGAGAACGGCTACGTCTACAAGGACACCTATCAGGGCGCCTACTGCGTGTCCTGCGAGGCCTACTACGCCGAGGCCGACCTTCTGGACGGCGACTGCCCGATCCACGAGTTCCCCGTCGAGCAGATGTCCGAGGACAACTACTTCTTCCGGCTCTCGGCGTTCCGGGACCGGCTCCTGGAGTGGTTCGAGGACGTGCCGGACAACATCACGCCCGAGCGCTACCGCAACGAGGCGCGGGCGCTGGTGCGGGGCGGGCTGGAGGATCTGTCGATCACCCGCACCTCCCTGCAGTGGGGAATCCCCGTTCCCTGGGACACCAAGCACGTCTTCTACGTGTGGTACGACGCCCTCACGAACTACGCCACCGCGGCCGGCTACGGCACCGATGAGGACCGCTTCGCCACCTGGTGGCCGGCGGTGCGGCACCTGTTGGGCAAGGACATCATCCGCTTCCACTGCGTCTACTGGCCGGCCATGCTGATGGCGGCGGGCGTGGAGCCGATGCCGCGCTTCCACGTGCACGGCTGGCTGCTCGTGAGCGGCGCCAAGATGGCCAAGACGAGCGTCGTGCAGATCGCGCCGGGCGACCTGGCGGACAGCATCGGCGTGGACGGCCTGCGCTACTCGGTGCTGCGCGACAACCCGTTCGGTCCCGACAGCGACTTCAGCTACGAAGCACTCGTGCAGCGCTGCAACAGCGACCTTGCCAACGGGCTCGGCAACCTGCTGCAGCGCGTCACCACCATCGTGGCCCGCTCCGAAGGCTCGGTCGGCAGCGCGCCGCTGCCCGACAGCCCCCTGGCCGCCACCGCCGCGCACGTCTACGAGGCGGCCGCGGCGGCATGGGCCAGGGTGCAGCCGTCCGTCGCGCTCTCCGAGACGTGGCGCCTCGTCCGGGAGACCAACGAGTACCTGCAGGATCGCGAGCCGTGGAAGCTGGAGGCGGGTCCCGAACGGGACGCTGTGCTCGGCGACGCTCTCGAGGCCCTGCGGATCGTCGCGGTCCTGGCGCATCCGGCGATCCCGCGGTCGTGTGCCGAGGTCTGGCGGCGGATCGGGCTCGACAGCGATCCGGCGCAGGCTCGGCTGCCCGAGGCGGCGCGCTGGGGCCAGTATCCCGCCGGCCTTGCGGTGACGGTCGCCGATCCGCTGTTCCCCCGCCTGACGGTCGACTGAGAGGCGTGGGCGACGCCGTGCCCGCCGACACTCCGAGCGGGCCTTGGTTCGACACGCACTGCCACCTGCAACTCGAGACGTGCGACCGGGAGGTGGCCGCCGCCCGGGAGGCGGGCGTCGTGGCGCTCATCGCCATCGGGACCGACGTGGCCGACTCCCGGGAGGCTGTGGCTGTGGCGGGCCGGCACCGGGACGTTCGCGCCGCCGTGGGGGTGCATCCGCACGAGGCCGCCGGCGGTATCGACGGGCTGGCCGACCTGTTGGGGCTCGAGAATGTCGTGGCCGTCGGCGAGTGCGGCCTGGACTACCACTACGACCACTCCCCGCGCCCGGACCAGCGACGGGTCTTCGCCGCCCAGATCGCGCTGGCGCACGAGACGGGTCTGACGCTCGTGGTGCACAGCCGCTCGGCCTGGGACGACACGTTCGCCATCCTGGCCGGCGAGGGGGTCCCCGAACGGACCGTCCTGCACTGCTTCACCGGCGGGGCGCCCGAGGCCAAGCGAGCGATGGACATCGGGGCGTACCTCTCCTTCAGCGGGATCGTGTCGTTCCCCAAGGCGCGCGAGGTGCATGAGGCGGCGGCGCGCTGTGCCGCCGACCGGCTGCTGGTGGAGACCGACGCCCCCTTGCTGACCCCCGTGCCGCTGCGAGGCAGACCCAACAGTCCTGCCAACGTTCCCCTCGTCGGGGCCGCTCTGGCACGGGTCCGGGACAGCACACCGCAGGAGGTTGCGGAACTCACAACCGCCAACGCCCACCGGGCGTTCGGTCTCGAGAGCCTCTAGGACGGCCAGCCACTTCGTCGCCGACGTCGATCCGTCCTAGCCTGCTGTGTCTGGGACGACCGACAGCACTCGCCGACGTTGGGGGGACGTGGATGACCGGGTGTACCGCGGTGGCCGCACGGCGCCGCCGGTCGCAGTTGATGAGCGCTCGCATCGCGGTTGCGGTGGCGGCCGTGGTGGTGCTCGGCGCCGCCTGCGGCTCCGATGCCAGCGATCCCGCCGATGCGCCGGCCGCCCCCGACACCTCGGAGGCCGCGGAACCCTCCGCCGGCGCGGAGGCCACGCCGGCGGCGGGCGACTCCGCTGCTGCCGCGCCCCCGGAGGTCCCACCCCGGCCCGCGACGCCCCCGGCGCCCCAGCCGCCACCCACCCCGTCGCCACAACCGCCGCCGCAGCCCGCCCCCTCGCCGCAGCCGCAGGTTCCTCTCGACACCTCGGGGGCGCGGACCTTCCCGGCGCCGGGGGTCTGGGAGGCGCTCCGGCAGTGCCAGTCGCAGGGCGACTACGGGTTCGTTCACCCCTCCGGTCAGTACTTCGGGGCCTACCAGTTCACCGTGGCGACATGGGACCGGCTGGCGAACCAGCGCTACAGCCACCTGCTGGGTGTCCTGCCCTCGGAGGCGGCTCCCGAGGACCAGGACAGCATGGCGTACTACCTGTGGATCGAGTCGGGCCATGCGCGCTGGCCCGCCTGCAGCCACGTCTTCACCGGCGACCCCCCGCCCACCGAGACCATCGCGAGCGGGCCGGTCCCGGGCGAGCCCTCCGACATCGCGTCGGCCGACGAGGGACCCGTCGAGGGCGCACCCTTCGAGGCCGATGACGAGCTGGTGCCGGTCTCGCCCCCCGGCGCCGAAGCGGGGGAGTCCGGCGAGTCGGGCGTCACCGCCACGACCTCCGTGGACGAGATCCCGGCGCTGGACATCGACCCGGCCACGCAGCCGGCGATCCCCCCGGACGTTCCGGGGTTCCCTAGCGAGGAACAGTGGCAGGCACTGCGCATGTGCGAGTCCAGCGGCAACTACCGGGCCTTCAGCCGCGCCGGCCCCTACTACGGCGCCTACCAATTCGATCAGCCGACATGGGACTTCGTGGCCAGCCGCAACTACCCCCGTTTGGTCGGCGTGCAGCCGTGGGATGCGACGCCCGAGGACCAGACGCGCATGGCCTACCGGCTCTGGGAGGAGCGCCGGGACCAGCCGTGGCCGAACTGCGGCCGCCACCTGCGCCCCGGCGCCTGAACGGGGCCGGGGCGGTGACGCTCGGCGCCGCCGCGGTCGCCGACCTGCTGCACCGCCACGAGGTCCGGCCGCGCCGCTCGCTGGGGCAGCACTTCGTCATCGACCCGAACACGGTCGAGCGGATCGTGCGCCTGGCGGGCGTGGCGCCCGGCGAGCGGATCGTGGAGATCGGCGCCGGCTGCGGCGCGCTGACGGTGGCGCTGGCCGACGCCGGCGCCGCGGTGCTCGCCGTCGAGATCGACGGGCGTCTCGTCGGCGCGCTCGCCGAGGTGTGCGCCGGGCGGCCCGTCGAAGTCCTGCAGGCCGACGCCACCGATACCGCCGCCTGGGCTCCGCGCCTGGCCGGCGGCGAGCCCTGGAGGCTCATCGCCAACCTGCCCTACAACATCGCCACGCCCCTGCTGCTCGACACCCTCGACGGGCTGCCGCAGATCACCGCCATGCTGGTCATGGTCCAGGAGGAGGTGGCGGAACGTCTGGTGGCGAGGCCGGGCCAGAGCGCCTACGGGCTCCCTTCGCTGAAGGTCGCCTGCCGGGCCCGCGCCGAGATCCTCGGGCGGGTCCCACCGACGGTGTTCTGGCCCCGCCCGCGGGTGTCCTCGGCACTGCTGGCGATCGACCGGCTACCCGAACCGGCCGCGGACAACATCGACGACCTGTACCGCCTGGCGCGCCGGGCGTTCGGACAGCGCCGCAAGATGCTGCGGGTGTCCCTGCGGGGCGTCGTGGCGCCCGCCTCCTTCGCCGTCGCCGGCGTGGATCCCGCGGCCCGGCCGGGGGAGTTGGCCGTGGAGGACTGGTCGCGTCTGGCGGCCGCGGTTGCCGGCGCGGCGGCTCCGCCGGCGAGCGAGGGCCGCACACCCGGGGTCGCGACGTGACCGCGGAGGTGCTGATCGCGCCGGCGAAGCTCACTCTGTCGCTTCGCATCCGCGGGCTGCGTGCCGACGGCTACCACCTTGTCGAGGCCGAGATGGTGACGGTCGACCTGGCGGATCGGCTCACCGTCGAGCCCGGCGACGGTCTGGTCGTGGTGGACGCCGGCGCCGGGATCGCCACGAACCCCGGCGCGCAGGCGGGACCGGTGCCCGTGCCCTCCGGCGAGGACAACCTGGTGGCGCGGGCTCTGGACCTCGCCGGGCGCCGGGCCCGGATCACGCTGCACAAGTCGATCCCTGCCGGGGCGGGACTCGGCGGCGGCTCAGCGGACGCGGCGGCGATCCTGCGCTGGGCCGGATTCGACGACGAGCGGAGCGCCGCGCGGTTGGGCGCCGATGTGGCTTTCTGCCTGGTGGGCGGGCGAGCGCGGGTCACCGGCATCGGCGAGATCGTCGAGCCACTCGCGTACCAACGGCGAACCTTCACGCTCTGCACCCCGCCCTTCGGCTGCTCGACGGCTGCGGTGTACCGGGCCTGGGATCGCCTCGGGGGTCCGGCCGGGCCGGCCGGCAACGACCTCGAGGTCGCCGCCCTGGCTGTCGAGCCGCGTCTGGTCGACGTTCGCGATGCGCTGGCGGAGGCAACGGGTCAGCGGCCGCGCCTCGCCGGGAGCGGCTCGACCTGGTTCGTGGAAGGGGCGCACCCGGCGCCTGGCCGGAGGGTGGTGCAGACGACCCCGTCGCTGCGGGTGGCCTGAACGGCCGCTCAGCGGCCCCTGCGGCGCTGGAAACGGGTACGCCGGCGCATCTTGCGGTACTTCTTCTTGCGCATGCGCTTGCGGCGCTTCTTGATGAGCGAACCCATGGGGCACGAAGCGTAGCCGGTCGGCGGCTGGAACGGTCACGGCGGGCGCACCGCCGACGGGTCGGCGGCGCCCGCTAGCGTGGCACTAAGGTGGCCGGTAGTTCAATGGAAGAACGCCTGACTTTGGATCAGGAGGTTGCAGGTTCGAGCCCTGCCCGGCCAGCATGACCTCCACGCCGGCACGCCGAGCGATCTGACGGATCCGTGAGCGCTCTCGGCGTCGACCTGTCCGCAATCGTGCTGGCGGCGGGGCGCGGCACCCGCATGAGATCGGGACTGCGCAAGCCCCTGCACCCGCTCGCCGGTGCACCGATGCTCGCACACGTGGTGGATGCGCTGGGCGCCTGCCGGCCCGATCGGATCGTGGTGGTCCTCGGACCCGACGATGAGATCGTCGCCAAGGAGATGCAGACCCGCACGGGCCACCTGCCCCTGGAGGTGGCGGAGCAGCCGGTGCCCCGCGGCACCGGCGACGCCGCCGCCTGCGGGTTGGCCGCCCTGGGCGATCCCTCCGGCGATCCCGAGGCCGGCGAGTTGATCATCATTCCCGGCGACGCCCCGTTGTTGCGCCCGGCGACGCTGCGGGCGCTCGTGGAGCATCATCTCGCCGGCGGCGCGGCCTGCACCCTCCTGACCGCCCGCGTCACCGATCCCACCGGCTACGGGCGGGTCGTGCGAGGCCCCGAGGACGCGGTGCGCGGCATCGTCGAGCAGGCCGACGCCTCGCCGACCGAGCTTGCCCTCGACGAGATCTGCACGTCGGTCTACGTGGTCCGCCGCAGCTTCCTCGGTCCGGCGCTGCGTCGTATCCGCCCCGACAACGCCGCCGGTGAGTTCTACCTCACCGACATCGTGCAGGTCCTGGCCCGGATGGGCCACAGGGTCGAGGCCTTCACCCTCGCCGACGCCTCCGAGGCCCAGGGTGTGAACGACCAGGCCCAACTTGCCGCGGCGCGCGCCGAGATCCGGAGGCGGGTGATCGAGGGCTGGCTGCGGGAGGGCGTGTCCGTGGTGGATCCCGACACCACCTACGTCGACGTGACCGTGCGCCTCGCAGCGGGTGTGGTGCTCCGACCGGGCACCATCCTGGAGGGTCACACGGTGGTGGGGGCCGGCACCGTCATCGGCCCGCACACGCGACTCGTGGACTGCGCGGTGGGCGCCGGCGCGGTCGTGGAGATGAGCCAGGGCGCCGACGCCGAGATCGGTCCGGGGAAACACGTCGGACCGTTCGCGAGCCTCGGCCCGGCGACGGCGCCATAGCCGCAACTCGAGAAGGGACGAACAGCGTGCAACTCGTGACAACGAAGCAACTGCAGGTCATGTCCGGGCGGGCCAACCTGGAGCTGGCGGAGGCGATAGCGGCACACCTCGACGCCGAACTGTGCGAGACCAACCTCTCGGACTTCGCCAACGGTGAGATCCACTGCCGGTTCGGGCAGTCCATACGCGGCGCCGACGTCTTCATCATCCAATCTCACGCCGCGGTCGACGATCGGTCGATCAACGACGCCGTCCTCGAGCAGCTGGTCATGGTGGACGCCGCTCGGCGGGCCTCGGCCAAACGCGTCACCGCTGTCTGCCCGTTCTTCCCCTACGCCCGCCAGGACCGCAAGGCCGAAGGCCGCGAGCCGATCTCGGCCAAGCTCATGGCAAACCTGCTGGCCGCCGCAGGCGCCGGCCGCCTCATCAGCGTCGACCTGCACTCCGGGCAGATCCAGGGGTTCTTCGACGGCCCCTGGGACCACCTCACGGCCATGCCGGTGCTGTGTGAGCGGATCGCCGGTCTGGGCGAGGACCTGGTCGTCGTCTCGCCGGACGCGGGACGCGTGAAGGTCGCCGAGCGCTATGCCATCGCTCTGGGGGCCGACCTTGCGATCGTGCACAAGAGCCGGATCAGGGGTGAGAAGAGCGCCGTGCAGGCACGCGAGGTCGTGGGTGAGGTGGCCGGGCGCGTCTGCGTGCTGATCGACGACATGATCGACACCGGCGGGACGATCGTGGCGGCCGCGGAGCAGCTGGCGGCGCGCGGCGCCGAGGAGGTGTACGCCGCCACCACGCACGGCCTGTTCTCCGGTCCGGCGATCGACCGGCTGAAGAACTCGGTCATCGGCAAGGTGATCGTCACCGACACGCTGCCGCTGCCGCCGGAGAAGTGCATCGACACGCTCGAGGTCGTCTCGGTGGCCCCGACCATCGCACGCGCCGTCAAGGCGGTGTTCGAGGACACCTCGGTGAGCGAGATCTTCGGGGGCAACAACCTGTCCTGACAGGGCGACGGGTCGGTGACGCCGCCGGATAGGCTCGCGCCGGTTCATTCTCCGAGAATTCCACCGGAAAGGCCATGCAGGAAGTCGTCCTCCCCCTCGAGTTGGGCCGCGCCACCGGCAGCGGGCCGTCGCGCCGTTTGAGGCTTCAGGGCAAGGTTCCCGCCACGGTGTACGGCCTCGGCAAGGACGCCGTCACGGTGAGTGTGGACTACCGCGAGCTGCGCGGGGCCCTGTCCACCGAGGCCGGGCTGAACGTCGTGTTGAGCCTGGAGATCGCCGGCGAGCAGGAGATGGCGCTGGTGAAGGAGATGCAGCGGAATCCGCTGCGCGGCGACGTGACCCACGTGGACTTCCTCCGGGTCGAGCCCGACTCCGACGTCGCCGTGGAGGTGCCGATCCGTCTGACCGGGCAGGCCACGGCGCTACTCGAAATCAACGGCATCGTCGAGCGGTCACTGGACACGCTGCGCGTCCTCGCCAAGCCGCGCTCGATCCCCAACGAGTTGTCGCTCGACGTGTCCGACCTGACCGTCGGGGACACGCTGACCGTCGCCGACATCGAGTTGCCCCCCGGTGTGACCTCCCTCGTCGATGAGACGGCACCGGTGGTGTCGGGGATCATCACGCGCAGCGCCCTGGAGGCGGCGGCGGAGGCCGAAGCCGAGGAGGCCGAAGCCGAGGCCGAGGGTGACGGCGAGGAGGCCGCCGAGGACGACGCCGGCGACAGCGGCTGAGGTTGGCGATGTCCCTGCGCCGGCGCCGGCCGGCTGGGGCAGCACGGACCGGCACCCCGGCCGACCTCCTGATCGTGGGATTGGGCAACCCCGGAGAGAACTACGCCGGCACCCGCCACAACGCCGGGGCGGCGGCCGTGGTGGCTCTCGCTGATCGCCACGGCGGTCACCTGCGACGCCGCCCGCGTCTCCCGGCGCTCACCGACGAGGTGCGCATCGAGGGACGGCGCGTGGCCCTGGCATTCCCCCAGACCTACATGAACGTCTCCGGCGAGGCCGTGCGAAAGCTCGTGCGGCGCTTCGGCATCGAGGACCTCCAGCGTCTGGTGGTCATCCACGACGAGCTCGACCTGCCCACCGGGCGGGTGCAGGTCCGGATCGGCGGGGGACTGGCCGGCCACAAGGGCCTGCGATCGATCCGCGACCACCTCCGGGCCACGTCCTTCGTCCGGATCCGCATCGGCATCGGCCGCCCGCCGAGCGCGGCGGCGGGGGCCGACTACGTGCTGAGCCGGCCGGGGTCGGCGGACCGCAAAGCCCTGGCGGCCGCCGCTGCGACGGCGGCCGATGCCGCCGAGGTCATCGCCACTGACGGGGTGGAGCGGGCCATGAACATGTTCAATGTCCGCTGAGGCGATGCCCGCTGAGAACAATGCCCGTTGAGGGAGGGGGCGGCGCGGCCGCGGGCCGGCCGGCGCTGGCCCCGCTGGCTGCAGACATCGCCGCGGTGCGGGCGATAAGCGCCTCCCTGGGCCGGCGCGAGGCCTCCCTGGCGGTGCCCGAGCGGGCACAGCCGGCTGCACTGGCCGCACTGGCCCGCGCCTCGGGGCGGCGTCCCCTCGTGGTCTGCACCGCGACCGAGGCGGCGGCCGAGCATCTCACCGCGGATCTCCGGAGCTGGCTGGGTGCGGACGCGGTGGCCTCCCTCCCGGCCTGGGAGACGCTGCCGTTCGAGCAGGTGAGTCCCGCCGCGGTGGCCATGGGCACCCGGCTGCGGACGATCTGGAGGATGCGCCGTCCCGAGACCCTTCCGTCGCTGGTCGTGGCGTCGGTGCGCGCCCTCATGCAGCGACTCGCACCGGGTTCGGAGGACTTCGAGCCTGTACGGCTGAGCCTCGGTGACCGCTGCGACCGGGACGAGCTGATCGAGCGGCTCGCCGCCGCCGGCTACCGGCGGGGCGTGCAGGTGGAGCAGCGCGGGGAGATGGCCGTGCGGGGATCCATCATCGACGTGTTCGATGCCACCGCGGCCGATCCGGTGCGCATCGACCTGTGGGGCGACGAGATCGACCGCCTCTGCACCTTCTCCGTGAGCGGCCAGCGGTCCGGGACCGCGCTGGCGACAACCGAGATCTTCGGATGCCGGGAGCTGCGGCCCACCGCGGAGGTGCGCCGGCGGGCGGCGGAACTCGCCGTGGAGGCGCCCTGGGGTCGGCGGCAGTGGGAACTGCTTGCCGAGGGCACGTTCTTCGACGGCATGGAGGCCTGGCTGGGATGGCTGAGCGCCGAGCGGCGCTCGTTCGCCGACCTCATTCCGGCCGGCGGCCTCGTGGTGCTCATCGAGAGGGACCGGCTCTGGGCGAGGGCCCAGGATCTGCTGGCCGACGAGGCCGAGTTGGCCCGGCACCTGGCGGCTGCCTGGGGGGTGGCGCCGGGTGAGACGCTCCCGCGCGCCCACGTGGGCGCCGAGGATCTCCTGGCCGGCTGCGAGGCGCCGGTCTGGGGCCTGAACAGCAGCCCGTCGAGCCCCGCCGAGCCGCTCGTGGAGGCCCTGGGCTGGGAGTCCCCGCTCGGCACCGGTGACGGCCCGGTGCGCCAGGTGGCGTCGCTGCTGGCCGAGGGCTACCGGGTCGTCGTGGCGGCCGACGGCGAGGGGTCGGCCCGGCGGCTGCGCGAGCGACTGGAGGCCCACGGTGTGGCGCTCGATGCGCCCGGTGCGCTCACCACCGCGGGCTCGCCGGCCTGCTCGGTGGTCGTGAGCCCGTTGCGCCAGGGTTGCATCCTTCCCGAGGTGCGTCTGGGGGTTCTGGCCGAGGGCGACCTGACCGGGCGACGGCGGGCCCATCGCCGGGCGCGCCCCGCGGCGGCGACCCCCGCGGGACGCGGCGCCGTCGAGGATCTGCAGGTCGGCGGTTTCGTGGTGCACCGCACGCACGGCGTGGCCTGCTACCGCGGCATGGTCACCCGGGCCATGGACGGAGTCGAACGGGACTACCTGCTCCTGGAGTACAGGGGCGACGCGCGCCTCTACGTTCCCAGCGACCAGCTGGACACCGTCCGGCAGTACACCGGCGGGGACGCGCCGACACTCAGCCGCCTGGGCGGGGCCGACTGGCAGCGCACCAAGAGCCGGGTGCGCGCCGCGGTCTCCGAGGTGGCGGGCGAACTCGTGGAGCTGTACCGCAAGCGGCACGCCACCGTCGGGCACGCCTTCGGCCCCGACGGGCCCTGGCAGAAGGAGATGGAGGCCGCATTCGTCTATCCCGAGACACCCGATCAACTCAGTGCCATCACCCAGGTCAAGGAGGACATGGAGAGGCCGGTGCCGATGGACCGGCTGGTCTGCGGGGACGTGGGCTTCGGCAAGACCGAGGTGGCGGTGCGGGCCGCCTTCAAGGCCGTCGCCGACGGCCGGCAGGTCGCCGTGCTCGTGCCGACCACCCTGCTGGCCCACCAGCACCACCAGACCTTCACCGAGCGGTACGCCGGCTTCCCCCTGCGGGTCGAGATGCTGAGCAGGTTCCTCTCGCCGGCGGCGGCGCGCGGCGTCCTGGGCGGCCTGCGCAGCGGCGAGGTGGACGTGGTCATCGGGACCCATCGGCTGCTCTCGGCCGACGTCGGCTTCGCCCGTCTCGGGCTCCTGATCGTCGACGAGGAGCAGCGCTTCGGCGTCACCCACAAGGAGGCCATCAAGACGCTCCGCCACGACGTGGACGTGCTGACGCTCACGGCCACGCCCATCCCCCGCACCCTCGAGATGAGCCTCACCGGGATCAGGGATTTGACCGTGCTGCAGACGCCGCCGGCGGACCGCAAGCCCATCGGCACCTACGTGGGTCCCTACGACGAACGGGCGGTCGTGGAGGCCGTCCGGCGGGAGCTGCTGCGCGACGGGCAGGTGTTCTTCGTGCACAACCGGGTCGCCGACATCGACGGTGTGGCAGCGCGCCTCGCCGAGTTGGTGCCGGATGCGCGGGTGGCCGTGGCGCACGGTCAGATGGACGAGGCCGCGCTCGAGCAGGTGGTGCTGGACTTCTGGGACCGGCGCTACGACGTCATGGTCTGCACGACGATCATCGAATCGGGCATCGACATGCCGACGGTGAACACGCTGATCGTCGACCGGGCCGACCTGATGGGTCTCGCCCAGCTCCACCAGATACGCGGCCGCGTCGGCCGGGCGCAGATGCGCGCCTACGCCTACCTGTTCACCCCGCCGGAGCGCTCGCTGACCACCGAGGCCTACGAGCGCCTGAAGGTCGTGGCCGAGTCCACCGAACTGGGGTCGGGGATCCGCATCGCCATGCGCGACCTGGAGATCAGGGGTGCGGGCAACCTTCTGGGGGTGGGACAGTCGGGCCACATCGCTGCGGTGGGCTACGACTTGTACTGCGAGATGGTGACCGAGGCGGTGGCCGAGCTGGCCGGGGAGGTTCCCGAGCCTCCCGCCGAGTTGAACCTGGACGTACCCGTGGACGCACACCTGCCGCCGGACTACGTGCCGTCGGAGTCGTTGCGTTTCGCCGCCTACCGCCGACTGGCCGAGGCCACGAGCGCCGAGGCGGTGGCGGACGTGCGCGCCGAATGGCTGGACCGCTTCGGGCCGCTGCCCGCCGCCGCCGAGTCGCTGCTGGCGGTGGCGCGGTTGCGAGTGCTCTGCATCGCCGCAGGTGTCACGGACGTGTCGGTCCGGTCGCTGCCCGGCGGGGCCGGGGAGGCCCGCATCACGCCCCTGCGGCTGCGCGAGAGCCGCCGGGTGCGCCTGGAACGGCTCTGGCCCTCCGCCGTCTACGAGCCGACGTCGGGGCGCCTGCGTGTGCCGCTGCGCAGCCGCTCGGCGGCGGTCGAGGCGATCACCGAGGTGCTGGAGCGGCTCGCCGACCAGCCGCCGCCGGCAGCGGCGGCCCCACCGGCCGCATGAACTCCCCGCGGCCCCTCATCACCGTCGTCGGGCTCGGCCCGGCGGGGGCCGACCTGGTGACCGAGGGCACCCGGGCGCTCGTCGAGGCCACCCCGCCTCCGGCTCGCTTCGTCCGCACTCTCCGCCACCCATCGGCGGGGGTCGTGGAACCGGCGACGGGTTGTGACGACCTCTACGGGGCCGCGCGGCACATCGAGCAGGTGTACGGGTCCATCGTGGAGCGCCTCGTGGCGGCGGCGGGGCGGCACGGAACGGTGCTCTACGCGGTGCCCGGCTCGCCTGCGGTGGCCGAGCGGTCGGTGCAGTTGCTGCTGGACGACGGCCGGGCGCGCGTCGAGGTTCATCCAGCGTTGTCGTTCGCCGACCTGGCGTGGTCCCGGCTCGGCGTCGACCCCCTGGCGAGCGGGGCGCGGATCGTCGACGGCCAGCGTTTCGCCGGCGAGTCCGCAGGCGAGCGCGGACCGCTGCTGGTGGCGCAGTGCGACAGCGCCGAGACCCTGGCGGCGGTCGGCCTGGCTCTGCCGGCACCGTCGACGGAGGTGTGGGTCCTGCACCACCTGGGTCTGGAATCCGAGCGGGTCGAGCGGCTCCGTGCCGCCGATCTGGCCCGCTGGAAGGCCGTGGACCACCTCACGTCGCTGTACATCCCCGAGATGGCCGAGGCGCCCGCCGCCGAGCTGGTCCGGTTCGGCGAGCTGGTCGCGACGCTGCGCGCCGAGTGTCCCTGGGATCGCAGCCAGACGCACCGGAGCCTGCGCCGCCACCTGCTCGAGGAGGTCTACGAAGTGCTCGAGGCCATCGACTCGCTGCCCGAGCCGGCGTCCCCGGGCGGCGCCGTCGCGGCCGGCGAGGGCTACGAGCACCTCGAGGAGGAACTCGGGGATCTGCTCTTCCACGTGTTCTTTCATGCGACGCTGGCCGCCGAGCAGGGCCAGTTCACCATCGCCGACGTGGTGCGGCAGGTGGATGCCAAGCTGCGGCGGCGTCATCCCCACGTGTTCGGTCCGGCGCCGGGCGTCGCCACCGACGACGGCTCACTCGAGGCCGGTTGGGAGCAGCTCAAACGTGCCGAGAAGGGACGGTCCTCGGCGATGGACGGCATCCCCGAGGCGCTTCCCGCGCTGCTGGGCGCGCTGAAGGTCCAGAAGCGGGCCGAGGCGGCCGATCTGGACCGCAGCAGCGAGACCTCGGCGCTGGCGCGCCTGCGCGCCGCCCTGGACGTCCCGGCGGAGCGCCGCGACGAGGCGTGGCTGGGATCGTTGCTGTTCGAGGCGGTGACGCTGGCGCGCCGCTGCTCGCTGGACCCGGAGTCGGCGCTGCGGGCGGCCACCAGCGGCGCCCGCCAGGAGTTCCGCCGGGTCGAGAACGGCTGAGTGCCGCGGGCGCCCCGGGGCGCCCGCGGCACCGGCATCCGGCGGCGGAATCTGTGGATAAATCCGGTCTCGCCTCTTTTCAAGGGCTCACAACACGTGTAACTTTTGCAACCTGTTCCCCTTTTCCAACAGGAACAACCCGTCGGGAGCAGATCGGGCACACGAGGCGCACCGTATGAGCGCAATAGTCCACGTCACCGGACGAGAGATTCTGGACTCGCGCGGCAACCCCACCGTCGAGGTGGACGTCACCCTGGCGTGTGGGGCGCGCGGGCGCGCCGCCGTGCCCTCCGGCGCCTCCACCGGCAGCCTCGAGGCGCTCGAGCGCCGTGACGGCGGGGCACGCTACGGGGGCAAGGGAGTGCGCGACGCGGTGGCCGCTGTGAACGGCGAGATCGGCGCCGCCGTCCAGGGCCTCGAGTCGGGCGACCAGCGGGCGCTGGACCGCACGCTGATCGAGTTGGACGGGACGCCCGGCAAGTCCCGCCTCGGCGCGAACGCCATTCTCGGCGTGTCCCTGGCGACGGCGGTGGCCGACGCGGCCGGCCGCGATGTCCCCCTGTACCAGAGGATCGGAGGCGACGGCGCCATCACACTTCCCGTGCCGCTCCTGAACCTGCTCAACGGCGGCGCCCACGCCGACAACAACGTCGACCTGCAGGAGTTCATGGTGGTGCCGCTGGGCGCGGCGACGTTCAGCGAGGCGCTGCAGTGGGGGACGGAGATCTACCACGTTCTGCGACGGGGACTGTCGGCGGCCGGCCTGTCCACCGCGGTCGGCGACGAGGGCGGTTTCGCTCCCGACGTGGCCAGCAACGAGACGGCCCTGGCACTCCTTCTGGAGGCTGTCGAGGCTGCCGGGCTGCGGCCCGGAGACGACGTGGCACTGGCGCTCGACGTGGCGGCCACCGAGTTCGCCAACGGTGGCGCCTACCACCTGGCGGGGGAGGGGCGAAGCCTCGATCGCGGGGAGATGGTCGACTACCTCGTCGGGCTGTCGGGCAACTTCCCGATCTGTTCGATCGAGGATGGCATGGCGGAGGACGACTGGGAGGGCTGGCGGCTGCTCACCGATGCGCTGGGCGACCGTCTGGCACTGGTGGGCGACGACCTCTTCGTGACCCGGGTGGATCTCCTGCGCAAGGGCATCGGCGCCGGCGTCGCCAACTCGATCCTCGTCAAGGTGAACCAGGTGGGCACGCTCAGCGAGACCCTCGACGCCATCGACGCGGCGCAGGCGGCCGGATACGGAGCGGTGGTGTCGCATCGCTCCGGTGAGACCGAGGACACCGTGATCGCCGACCTGGCGGTGGGTACCGGAACGGGGCGCATCAAGGCGGGCGCGCCGGCCCGCAGCGATCGCACCGCCAAGTACAACCGCCTGCTGCGCATCGAGGAGGAACTCGGCACCTCGGCCGGCTACGGGTCGCCCGGTGCCGCCGGCGCCGCGCAGCAACCCGGGGCGCCCCGATGACCCCGCAGGCCGCTCGCCGCGTCGTGAGAGCGCTGGTCGTCGTCGCCGTGAGCGGCGTGGCTGTCGCCATCACCTGGACCTGGGGCGTGAACCCCGTGCGGAACTGGTTCGCCCAGCGTGACGAGATCGCCCATCTGGAGGCACGACTGGCCGAGGTGCAGGCGTCCAATTCGGCCCTGCAGGCCGACATCGAACGGCTGCAGACCGACGCCGAGATCGAGCGCATCGCACGGCGTGACCTCGGGCTCGTCTATCCGGGGGAGGAGGCCTACGCCATCGATCTGCCGGCGGCCGTGCTGGGTTCCGGCTGAGTCGCTTCGAGATCCGGTGGCGCCGCCGGCCGGCGAGATGCGCGTAGTGGGAGGGCCCGTCAGCGTGCGCTACTGTGGTCGCCCGGTGGACGGCGAGACGGTCGTCCGGTAGCCGGAGTCCGGCCGCAGTGAGGGGTCACAGGAGGCGCAGGTGGAGATATCGGTCACGATCAACGGGGCGAGTCACACGCATGATGTGGAGCCCCGAACACTCCTGGTGCACTACATCCGCGACGTGGTCGGTCTGACGGGCACCAACATCGGCTGCGACACGTCGTCCTGCGGGGCCTGCACCATCCACGTGAACGGCGAGTCCGTGAAGTCCTGCACCATGTTCGCGGTGCAGGCCGACGGCGAGGACCTCCTGACGATCGAGGGTCTCGCCGACGGCGACACCCTCCACCCGATGCAGGAGTCCTTCCGGCAGTGCCACGCACTGCAGTGCGGCTACTGCACGCCGGGCATGGTGATGGCCGCGGTCTCGTTCCTGGACGAGAATCCGGACCCCAGCGAGCGGGAGGTGCGGCTCGGGCTGGAGGGGAACCTCTGTCGCTGCACCGGGTACCACAACATCGTCAAGGCGGTTCTGCACTGTGCGGCGGGAGGTGAGCAGTGATTCCTGCAGCGTTCGACTATGTCCGGGCCGGCTCCGCCGAGGAGGCGGTAGCCACGCTCGCCGAACACGGTGACGAGGCGAAACTCCTGGCCGGGGGGCACTCGCTGATCCCACTCATGCGGTTCCGCCTGGCGCGACCGGCGGTCGTGGTGGACATCGGGCGCCTCGCTGACCTGTCGTACATCCGTGATGGGGGCGACCACGTGGCGATCGGCGCGCTGACGCGTCACCGCGCCGTCGAGACCAGCGACCTGGTGGCCTCCCGGGCGGGCCTGCTGGGCGAGGTCACCTCGCACGTCGGCGACCCCCAGGTGCGCCACCGGGGGACCATCGGCGGGGCGGTCGCCCACGGCGACCCGGCCTCGGACATCCCCTCCGCGCTCATCGCGCTCGGCGCAACCCTGGTGGCCACCGGGCCGCGGGGCACCCGGGAGATCTCCGTCGACGACTTCTTCTCCGGCTTCCTGGAGACGGCCCTGGCCGACGACGAGATGCTGACCGAGGTGCGCGTCCCCGCCGCCGACGGAGCCGGCTGGGGATTCGAGAAGTTCAACCGCCGCGCCCAGGACTGGGCGATCGTCGGGGTCTCGGTGGCCGTGCGTGCGGGCGGTGACGTCGGCGTGGGCCTGGTGAACATGCACCCGGCCCCCGTGCGGGCCGGCGCCGTCGAGGGTGCCGTGGCGGGCGGCGCGTCCGCCGCCGAGGCGGCCGAACTGGCCGCCGAGGGCTGCGAACCCACCGAGGACCTCAACGCCGGCGTCGAGTACCGGCAGCACCTGGCCCGGGTCCTGACGCGACGGGCACTCGAAGCCGCCGGGTTGTAACGGCCCGTGGGAGACGGCCCCGGGTCGGTGGCGGAGGTCGCCGACGGCCTCCGCGCCAACGACTACCTGCCGTCGGAGGGGCTCGCCACGGCGGTCTTCCTGGCGCTCTCGCTGCGGCGCCCGCTGCTGCTGGAGGGTGAGGCCGGGGTCGGCAAGACCGAGGTGGCCAAGACGCTGGCGACCTGGCTCGGCAGCCGCCTCATCCGCCTGCAGTGCTACGAGGGCATCGACGTGTCCCAGGCCGTCTACGAGTGGGACTACTCGCGCCAACTGCTGCACCTGCGGACCGCCGAAGCCACCGGCGGGGCCTCCGGTGCCGACGCGGCCGCGCTGGAGGACTCCCTGTACTCCGAGCGCTTCCTGGTGAAGCGACCGCTCTTGGAGGCCATCTCGCATGACGACGCCGCGCCGCCGGTCCTGCTGATCGACGAGGTGGACCGGGCCGACGACGAGTTCGAGGCGTTCCTGCTGGAGGTGCTGTCGGACTGGTCGATCACGGTGCCCGAGTTGGGCACCTTCCGGGCCGCCGAGCCGCCGATCGTCGTGGTCACCTCGAACCGCACCCGGGACGTGCACGACGCCCTGAAGCGGCGCTGCCTCTACCACTGGGTGGAGCATCCCGACTTCGAGCGCGAGGTGGCGATCATCTCGCTGCGGACCGACGGGGTGGCTCCCGCGCTGGCACGCCAGGTCGCCGCGGCGGTCGCCCGGTTCCGCGACATCGGCCTGTACAAGCCGCCGGGCGTGGCCGAGAGCATCGACTGGTCGATGGCGCTGGTGCGTCTCGGCGTCAACGGATTGGATCCCGACAGCGCCGAGGTGACCCTCGGGGCCGTGCTCAAGTACCGGGAGGATCAGGGGCGGGTGCAGGAGTTCGGCCTCGACAGGATCATCACCGAGGCCACGAGCCGTTAGCGGGATGCCCGGTGGCCTCCTCGCCTCCCGGCGCCGGTGACCCCTCGACCGTGACCGACAACGGGCCCCTGGTGGAGGCGGCCCGGCCCGAGAACATCTGCGCTCTCGCGGCCCGCTTCGGGGTGGCGCTGCGCGCCGAGGGGCTGGACGTGCCCGTGGGCTCGATGATCACCTTCATGGCGGCGCTGGGCTGCGTGGGGGTGGACACCCGGGCCAAGGTGTACTGGTGCGGCCGCGCCACGCTCGTGCACCGGCCCGAGGATTTCGACCTCTACGACGTGGTGTTCACCCGCTTCTGGGAGGGGATCGATCCCCGGAGCCTGCTGCCCCAGCCGCCCGCCGCCGAGGTGACGCTCGCCTTCGACGACCTCGAGGGCGACGGCGGCGAGGGCGACCGGCAGGACGACTCGGACACCATCGCCGTGCGCTACAGCCCGTACGAACTGCTGCGCGAGAAGGACTTCGCCGACTGCACCGCCGACGAGCTGGCCGAGTTGGCAGAACTGATGACCCAACTGCGGCTCGGGGGCGTGATGCGCCGGTCGCGGCGACTGCAGCCCGTGCGGGTGCCCCGCGGGCGCCCCGACCTGCGCCGCACCGTGCGGCGGGCGCTGCAGGCCGGCGGCGAGCCGATCACCCGGTCGTTCCGCCAACCCGGCGAGCAGCCCCGGCGCCTGGTGCTGCTGCTGGACGTGAGCGGCTCGATGGAGTCCTACGCCCGGGCCCTGCTGCGCTTCGTGCACGCGGCGGTGGTGGCTCGCCGCCGAGTGGAGGCGTTCGCCCTGGGCACCCGCCTCACCCGTCTCACGCGCGAGCTCTCCACCCGTGACCCCGACGCCGCCTTCGACCGGGCGGCCGGCGCGGTCCAGGACTGGTCCGGAGGGACCCGCCTCGGCGAGTCGATCGGTGTCTTCTGCGACCTGTGGGGGGTGCGGGGCATGGCGCGAGGAGCCGTCGTCGTGGTCCTCTCCGACGGTTGGGATCGGGGCGAGCCGGCCGCCATGGCCGAGAGCATGGGCCGCCTCAGCCGAGTGGCGCACAGGATCGTCTGGGTGAACCCCCTCAAGGCCACGCCGGGCTACGCCCCGCTGGCGCAGGGAATGGCCGCGGCGCTGCCGTTCGTGGACGAGTTCGTGGAGGGCCACTCGCTCGCCTCACTCGAGGAGCTCGCCGCTCGGGTCGCCGCCTGATCGGTCCCGGGAAGCCGGTCGCGGCCTACGCTTCGGTGAGCCGAGGAGGTTCTGATGCAGGAATTGCTGGACGACATCGACCGGTGGCGAGCGGCCGGTCTGCGGGTGGCGGTGGCTCGGGTGACCGATCTGGACGGGTCGGGCCCGCGTGATCCCGGCGCCGCCATGGCGGTGAACGAGGCGGGCGAGGTGTCGGGCTCGGTGTCGGGCGGCTGCGTCGAGGGGGCGGTCGTGGCCGAAGCGCTGGAGGTGCTCGAGGCCGGTGACCGGCGCATGGTGAGCTTCGGCTACAGCGACGACGAGGCGTTCGCCGTGGGCCTCACCTGCGGCGGCACGATCCACCTCTTCGTCGAGCCGCTGGACTGGTAGGACCGGCATGGGTGCGGAGGAGGCGCCGCTCTACGAGGCTCTTGCCGAGGAGTTGCGGGCCGACGAGCCGGTGGCGCTGGCCACCATCATCGACGGGGTCGGCAAGGGGGCGCGGCTGCTCGTGCGTCCCGGCCGGGAGACCCTCGGGAGTCTCGGCGGTGCCGAACTCGACGAGGTGGCGACCCGTGACGTGCTCGGCGAACTCGAACTGGGCCAGACGTGCGTGCGCCACTACGGCGCCGGCGGCGAGCAGCGGATGGAGGATCTCACCCTGTTCGTGGAGTCGTTCGCGCCCCAGCCCAGGATGCTGATCTTCGGCGCCGTGGACTTCACCTCCGCCCTGGCGCGGGTGGCGAAGGTGCTGGGCTACAAGGTGGTGGTGTGCGACGCCCGCAAGGTCTTCGCCACGCCGAAGCGCTTCCCGATGGCCGACGAGATCAGGGTGGAGTGGCCCGACAGCGTCTTCGACGCCTACGGCGCCAAGCTGCGGCCCGTCGACGCCGTCTGCATCCTCACCCACGACACCAAGTTCGACGTGCCGGCGGTGGTGCGCGCCCTGCAGACCGACGTGGGCTACATCGGCGTGATGGGCAGCCGCCGAACCCACGCCAAGCGGGTCGAACGTCTCCGCGAGGTCGGGGTGGACGGGAAGGACCTGGAGCGACTCATGGCCCCGATCGGCCTCGACATCGGGGGCCGCACCCCCGAGGAGACGGCGGTCTCGATCGTGGCGGAGATCATCGCGGTCCGCGCCGGACGGGCGGCCCCGTCGCTGCGGGACAGCGCCGGCCCCATCCATCGCTGAGCCCCCCCGAGGCCCCTGCTGTGGCGGCTGACCGGCGCGGCGGGATCGCCGGCGTGGTGCTGGCCGCCGGCGAGGGATCGCGGTTCGCCGGGCCCGTCCACAAGCTGCGCGCCGAGTTCCGCGGCCGGCCGCTGGTGCGCTGGGCCGCCGACGCGGCTCTGGAGGCGTCTCTGGCGGCCGTCTACGTGGTGCTCGGAGCCGAGGATCTCAGCGACCTGCTGCCACCCGAGGTGACCATCGTGATGAACCACGAGTGGGCGCGAGGCCAGGCCTGGTCGCTGCAGGCGGGTGTGCGCACCGCCGAGATGGACGGGCACGACGCGGTCGTGACGGGTGTGGCCGATCAGCCCCTGGTCGGCGCGGAGGCCTGGCAGCGCGTCGCCGCGGCGCCCGGATCCATCGTCACCGCCGTCTACGGCTCCCGCCGCCGGCCACCGGTGAAGCTCGACGCCTCGGTCTGGCCGCTGCTGCCGCTCGACGGCGACGAGGGTGCCCGCCAGCTCATGCGCCGCCACCCCGAGATGGTGCGCGAGGTGCCCTGTCCCGGCGACCCGACGGACATCGACACCCTCGAAGATCTCCGCCGCCGCAACCGCTGAGGCGCAGCGCCGGCCAGACGACGTTCCGGAACAGCCTCTAGGGCAGCGACGCTGCCGGCAGCGGGCCCAGCGCCTCGTCGAGGTAGCGGACGCCGGCGACGCCGAGGCGGCGGGCCATCACGGAGATGGCCTCGTCGTTGTTGTCGATCATCACGAAACGGCGGTTCATCTGCTGGGCGACCGCACCGGCCGTCCCGGAGCCGGCGAAGAAGTCGAGCACCCAATCTCCCTCCTGTGACGACGCGCTCAGGATCCGGCGCAGGATGCCCTCGGGCTTCTGGGTGGCGTAGCCGGTTTTCTCTTTGCCGCTGGTGGGCACGATGGTGTGCCACCACACGTCGGTGGGCAGCTTTCCCTTGGCTGCCTTCTCCTTCGATACGAGCCCCGGCGCCATGTACGGAATCCGCTCGATGGCGTCCTGGTCGAAGAAGTAGCGGTCGACGTCCTTGGTGTAGACGAGGATGGTGTCGTGTTTTGCCGGCCAGCGGCGGCGCGACCGCCCGCCGTAGTCGTACGCCCAGATGATCTCGTTGATGAAGCAGTCGCGGCCGAAGATCTGATCCAACAGGACCTTGCAGTAGTGGGCCTCCCGGTAGTCGATGTGGAAGTACAGGGTGCCGTCGTCGGTGAGTAGCCGGTGAGCGTGCTCGAGCCGAGGACCGATGAACTCCAGGTAGTCGTCGAAGACATCGGCGTACGACGTGGCACCGAGCGAGACGGTCTGGTACCGCTTGCCGCCGAAACCCACCCGATCTCCATCATCTGAGCGGACAGTTGACAGTTCTTGGCGCCGCTGAACGTTGCCGCTGTTGAAGGGCGGGTCGATGTAGATCAGCCGGAAGGCGCCGTCGGGGAGCCGCGGGAGCACGTCAGCGTTGTCGGCGTGGAGCACCCAGTTGTGCGCCGCCGACAGATCGATGGTTCCCATATCGGCTACGACCTGAACTCCCTCCACGTCGGTCACCTTACGAGAGCGGTGTGACCCGCTGGCGTCAATCGAGAGCAAGCAGATTGCAGATTCGCGTGATCCGCGAACCAGCGGTTCAGTACCAGTCGTACGCCGTGTTCGGCCGCTCTGCCCAGGCCTCCTGGCCGATCGAACGCATAGCCGGGCCGAGTCGGGCCATCTGGCTCCTCCAGGCGTCCACTCCGACGTTGTGCCACTTGCCGTGGCCGGGGAGGATCCATTCCACCCGCATTCCGGCGAGGCGGTCCATCGTGTCCGCCAGGGCGTCCCAGGAGTGGAAGGTCACGCTGGGGAACACGTCGAGCTCGCCGCGCCGGTGGTTCCAGTGCAGCGTGTCGCCGGTGAACAGCAGCCTGTCGTCGATGTGGAACACGACGTGCCCGGCGGTGTGGCCCGGCGCGAAATAGGCGGTGACGCCCGGCGAGATCGTTGTGGGCTCGTCGCCGAGGATGACCGTGGCGTACGGAGCAGCGTCGGCGTCGGCCTCGTGGATCCAGACGTCGGCTCCGAAACGGGCGGCCCATCGGTCGGCGTCGGCGACGTCGTCGCGGTGGGTCAGCAGCACGTGGCTGAGACCTCCGAGGTCGTCGATCCTCTCCGCCAGCTGCCGAGTGAACCGAGGCGAGTCGATCATCAGGTTCCCGTCGGTCCGGACCGTGAGGTAGGAGTGCGCCCCGAACGACGAGCGGGCGTTGTGCCCCAGGGCGTGGACGCCGCCGGTGAGTTCGAAGGGGAACGCCGGCTGCGGCGGGCGGCGGGCCTCGGTGCTGCCGATCGATTGCGTCGGACAGGCCACGGCCGCCCGCCAGAGTTGAGCCTCCTCGGCGGGGTTCTCCGGCTGGCGTGCCACGAAGGACAGGCCCTCGGTGTCCGCCTCGATCAGATCGGGCGCCCAATGGCGGGCGGCATCGCAGCGGATGCACCGCGTGTCCACGAACCAAGCGCCGCGCTCATTCGCCGGATGTGCGAGATCGAGGCGAGCCATCGCCGATCACCTCCTCTGCCATCGCCCGAGGTGACGGGTCGTTCGGAGACGAGGTTAACCACCGGTGCACGCTCCGCGCTATTGCCAGCGGCCGCCCCGGTGGCACCGGTCACGACCGGATCCTGCCGGCCGCTGTGGTGGCGCGGGCAACGGCGGTAACGTTGCCCGAGTGGCCGCGGCGATAGCCGTCGAGCCGCCGACGATCCGAGACGGACGCACCAAGACGTCACAGGAGGCCTGACCATGGAACTGAAGAGCGACTTCGAGGTGAGTGTCGGCGTGGATCGGGCCTGGGAGGTTCTCACCAATCCCGAGTTGATCGCGCCCTGCCTCCCCGGTGCCCGTCTCGACGAGGTGGAGGGCGACGAGTTCAGAGGCGCCGTGAAGGTCAAGGTCGGCCCCATCTCGGCCGAATACCGCGGCAAGGCCACCATGGTCGAGATGAACCGCGACGAGTTGCGCATCGTGATCCGGGCCGAGGGTCGCGATACGCGCGGCGCGGGCAACGCCGCCGCCGACATCACGGCCCTGATGGAGGCCGCCTCCGATGCCAGTACCAAGGTGGAGGTCACCACCGATCTGAAGATCAGCGGCAAGGTGGCGCAGTTCGGGCGCGGCGTGCTCGGCGACGTGAGCGCCAAGCTGATGGGGCAGTTCGTGGACAACCTCGAGGAGATGCTCGGCGAGTCCGCCGAAGCCGATGCGGGCGAGGCGCCCGCCGACGGCGGGGTCGACGGCGCCGCGGACGCGGGCGCAGCGGACGGGGGCGCGGCGGCGGCCGAGCCCGAGGCCGTGGACCTGCTCCAGGCCGTGCCGAAGAGGCTCCGCATCCTCTCGCCGATCATCGCCCCGGTGCTCGCTCTCGGGCTCCTCCTCAAGAGGCTCGTGGATTTCATCCTGCGGCCGCTCTCCGGTCGGCGCAGCGCCGCGTAGGTCCGCCGGTCTCGCCGAGTCCCTCAGGGCACGACTCCCGGCCGGCCTGGTCGCAGCGCGGTTCGGGGGGAGCGTGACGGCGCCCGGTGGCATCAGGGGGACATCGTTCCGGGCCTGGGCGGACGCGGCCGGCCTGACCGAGCCCGAGGCGGCTCTGGCCGGCGCTGACCGCGGCTCCCGCGCGGTCGACCCGGGGCGCGGCGGCCCCGAGCTGGGCGCCGAGCCGTGGGCCGCCGGCGGGGACGGCATCTCGCTCCGTGACTGGGCGGAGGTGGCCGAGCTGCTCGGGCGCCAGCCGCAGGGCCGATTCCGGGTGTGGGTGCGGAACCCCGACGGCAGCCCGCGGGTGATCCGCAATGATCCCCTGCTGGCGGACGGCACCCCGATGCCGACGCGCTACTGGCTGGTCTCGGTCTCGGACTGCGTCGCCGTCAGCCGGCTCGAGTCCGGTGGCGGGGTGCGTCAGGCCGAGGCCGCCGTCGACGGCGCCGCGCTGGCGAGTGCCCATGCTCGCTACGCGGCCGAGCGTGATGCGGCGCTGCCGGCCGATCACAGCGGGCCACGGCCGACCGGCGGAGTCGGCGGGACCCGCCGGGGAGTCAAGTGCCTTCATGCCCACTACGCCTGGCACCTGGCCGGCGGCGACGATCCCGTCGGGGCGTGGGTGGCCGACCAACTCTCCGCCGAGCCTCCCGCCCCCCGGTCGCCGGCATCGTGAGCAGGCCCGGCGGCCGCGTGGTGGCCGCGGTCGACTGCGGGACGAACTCCACACGCCTGCTCGTCAGCCGTGACGGGATGGAGACCCTGGAGCGGCGAACGATCGTCACATGTCTCGGACAGGGGGTCGACGCGTCCGGGCTCCTCGACGGCGAGGCCATCGGGCGAACCGTCGCCGTCCTCGAGGACTACCGCCGGATCATGGATGCGCTGGACGTCGAGGCTGTGCGCGCCACCGCCACCTCGGCGGCGCGCGACGCCCGCAACGCCGAGGAGTTCTTCACCGCCGCCACCGCCGTGCTGGGGGTCCGCCCCGAGCTGCTGGACGGCGCCACCGAGGGGCGCCTGGGATTCGAGGGGGCGACCGCCGGTGTGGATCCCGGGCGAGGTCCCTTCCTGGTGGCGGACATCGGCGGCGGGTCCACCGAGTTCGCCTTCGGATCCGAACGCTGCGAGGGGGTTCTCTCGGCGGATGTGGGCTGCGTGCGGCTCACCGAGCAGTTCATCCGGCACGACCCGCCCCGCCCCGAGGAGTTGCACGCCTGCCTGTCGGTGGTCGAGGCCCATCTGGAGGACGTGCTGATCGCCATTCCCGACGTGCGCAGCACGGCCTGCTTCATCGGCGTGGCCGGCACGGTCACCAGCGTCGCGGCCGTGGAGTTGGGCCTCGAACCCTACGATCCCGACAGGATCCATCACTTCGATCTGAGCCGCGCCGCCGCAGAGGACGTCTTCCGGACCCTGGCGACCGAGGATCACGACCAGCGGATCTCCAACCCGGGCCTGCACGCCGACCGGGCGGACGTGATCGTCGCCGGCATATGCGTGCTGGTGAAGATCATGCGCTTCTTCGGCTTCGACAACTGCCTCGTCTCCGAGACCGACCTGCTGGACGGGCTGGTCCGCAGCCTGCTGCCCGATGGTCGTGAGCAGTCCCACCATGCGCCGTCCGCAGCGGGGGGTCGATGATGCTGGCTAGGGTCCCGGATCGGATGCGCAGGGCTCTGGCTTCGATCGACTCACCGCCGGTGCTGACCGGGCGCCGGGTCCGTCTCCGTCCCCTGGTGCCGGGCGATTTCGTGCAGTGGCGTGAGGTGCGGGGCCACAACGGCGCCTGGCTGACCCAATGGGAGCCGGCCAAACCCGCCGGTGCGCCGGACCCCGACGTGAGCAGGTCCGCTTTCGCGGCGCGCTGCGGCGCCCGCGACCGGGAGCGCCACCTCGGCACCGGCTACGGGTTCGGCGTCTTCGTGGACGGGACGCTGCTGGGGGAGATGAACGTCGCCGGTGTGACCAGGGGTCCGTTCCAGTCCTGCAACATCGGCTACTGGATCGATCAGCGTCACGCCGGCAACGGCTACATCCCCGAGGCGGTGGCGGCCGGCCTGCGGTTCGTCTTCGAGGAACTCGACATGCACCGCGTGGAGATCGCCATCGTGCCTCGGAACCAGCGCAGCCGGCGGGTCGTGGAGAAGCTGGCCTTGCGCTCGGAGGGTGTGGCGCTGCGCTTTCTGGAGATCAACGGCTGCTGGGAGGACCACGAGCGGTTCGCCATCACCGCCGAGGAGTGGGCCCAGCGCCGCGACGGCCTGGTCTTCAGGTGGCTGTGACGCCCCGGTGACCGCAGAGCCCGCAGCAGGAACGCCCCTGGGGGTGTCGGTGCCGCTGGGCGGTCCGCTGGGCGCCCAGCGCGAGCGCATCGGCGAGCTGGTGTCGTGGGGCTACACCGACCTGTGGTCCGCCGAGTCGTCGGGCGTCGACGGCTTCACCCCGCTGGCGCTGGCGGCGGCCTGGGAGCCCGACATCCGGCTCGGGACCGCCATCATCCCGATCTACACCCGGGGTCCGGCGACACTGGCACAGTCCGCTGCGGCGCTGGCCCAGGCCGCCCCCGGCCGGTTCGCGCTCGGCATCGGGACCTCCTCGGACGTCATCGTGGAGCGCTGGAACGGCGTGCCGTTCACCGAGCCGTACCGCCGGGCCCGGGACACGCTGCGCTTCCTGCGGGCGGCGCTGGCGGGCGAGAAGGTCACCGCCGCCTACGACACCTTCGAGGTGAAGGGATTCCGGCTCACCGCCGGTGAACCGCCCGACCCGCCGGTCCCCCTGCTGCTGGCCGCCCTGCGCCCGCAGATGCTCCGCCTGGCGGCCCGGGAGGCCGACGGCGCCATCATCAACTGGCTCTCGGCGGCCGACACGGTGCGGGTGACCGGAATCGTGCGGGAGATCGCACCCGATGCGGAAATCGTGGCCCGCCTGTTCGTCTGCCCGAACCCCGACCGGGCCGCCGTGCTGCCGGCGGCGAAGCGGATGCTGGCCGGCTACGTCTCGGTGGCCGTCTACCGGGCGTTCCACGTGTGGCTGGGGCGGGAGGCGATGCTGACACCGTTCTGGGAGCGCTGGGACAGCGGCGACCGCGCAGGCGCCCTGAAGCAGATCCCCGACGAACTGGCGGACGAAATCCTGATCAACGGAACGCCCGCCGAGTGCCGCGCCCGCATCGCCGCCTACGTCGCCAATGGCGTCACCACACCGGTGTTGCACGTGCTGCCCTTCGGCGACCTGGACGCCCACGAGGGCTACCGCCTGCTGAGTCCAGCCGCGGGGGACTGAGCAGACCCGTTTTTCGCGTGCTGCCCTCCGGGGTCTGGGACGGCCCGGGGTCTTGTTCCCCTGATCGACCCCTGTTCGGGCGGACTCGTAGTGGCTGTCTGCGCTGGCTCGCGGACGGCGATCCTCTTGTGTCTGTGACGGTCGGGTGCGAGTCTCAGCATCGGCTGGGGACGGGGGTGGGTAGGGGAGGTTGGTGGCATGGCTCGGAGGGCCGTGCGGGGTGAGTGCCGGGCCTGGTCGGGGCGATGTTTTCGTGGGGGTGGGTTCGGTGGTGGTTGTGCGGCAGCGGGCGCGAGGCTCCGCCGCCGTGGCCACCGCCACCATCGTCGTCGCCACCGCCGCCACCGCCACCGCCACCGCCGCTGCTGCCGTCGCTGCTGCTGCCGCCGCGGTCGTCGCTGTTGCTGCTGGCGCTGCCGGTGTTCGCTGGAGGTGCGAGGGTGAGGCGTCCTCCGGGGTGGCGGGTGACTGTTTCGCCGTTTTGGTGGATGCGGACGTGGTGGCAGCGCCAGCAGACGAGGCAGGTGTTCTCGAGGGTGGTTTCGCCGCCGTGTTTCCAGTGGCGGATGTGGTGGACCTGGCAGATGTTGTGGTGGGCGCCGCAGCCGATGCAGCCGCCGTCGCGGGCGATGAGCTGTTTGCGCAGCCGCGGGGGGATCTTGCGTTGGGCACGGCCCAGGAGGGGTTCGCCGGTGTGTTTGTTGAAGATGCCCGGCAGGATCTTGGCGTCACACGCCAACGCGAGGGCTTCGGCTTCGGTGAGGCGGGTGCCGTCGGTGAGGCGGGCGTTGGTGATGGCGTCGTGGACTTGGTCGTAGTCGGCCAGGACGATCAGCTCCGCGCCCGCTGGCGCACCGGCTTCGGTGTTCGTGCAGATGAGTTCGGCGAGCGCGTCCGCGAACCGCTGCGGCGCCGTGGGCCGGTCCTTGGCGTCCTCTGAACGGAACAGCGCGTCGGACTTGGCGATGAGGGCGGCCTGGACTCGCGCGCCGGTGAGGGGGTCGAGTTGGGCGAAGAGGTGGAACATGCCGTCGTCCTGCTCGCTGATCGACGCGCGGCGCCGGCGCCGTTGGCGTTCCCGGCGGGCTTCGAGTTCTTGCTCGTTGGTGCGTTCGTTGATGTGGTCCTTGAGCGTGCGCCGGAACTGATCGTCGGGCTCTTCCTCGGCGGCGGCGAGCAGCACGCGGCGATCCACGTCCGCCTCGCCGTCGGCGTCGAGGATCAACCCCGCGGCCTCCGGGGTGATGGCACCCTCGGCGAGTTTGTCGGCCACGTTCGGCGCCCACTCGAGTTGCGCCGCGGTCTTGACGGCCTTGCGGGCACCGCGCCGGGAGCGTTTCTGGTCCTGGCGCAGGATCTCCTCTGCGCCGGCGTCGCCTTCGCGGCGGACGACCTCACCCACCAACTCGGCCTCCAAGGCGGCGAGCGACGCGCGGGCCCGCCCGACGAACGCCAAGCGCTCGCGCACCACGTCCAGGTCGACTTTGTGCAGCAGCGGCGGAGAACTCAGCCACTCGCCGAGGGCGGCCCACTCAGCGATCCGATCGGCTCGAGCCGCCTCGGCACCGGCGGGGTCGCTGCACCGCGGATCGTTGCCCATCTGCCCGTCACCCCCTCTCCGAAGCTTGCTGGCCCACCCGCCTGGTGAACCTCCTTGATTACTTCTTCTCATAATATAGTCAGTATGAGACAGAATGTCGACACTAGTTCGAACATTTGCCGAGGCGGAGGGGAACCGGTCCACTGGCGCGACCTCCAGAGTCGTCAAATCCCCAGGTCAGCGGGATGTGCCGATTTCCGTCGGGCCACCCCACTCGAACGGCAGCCAGATGTGACCAATGTCACACCGACACAGCCGTTCCTGTGCCGGCCGCCCGCGGAGTCTCCGTCTACCCGGTGGCCTGCGAACCGCAGACTCGATCGGCCACCCTGTCGGTGGCCCGTGACGTGGCCGCCGGGCCCTCACCGGAGATACCCCCGGATCGGCTGTGGGTCGCAGTCCTGGAGCCTCTGCGCGTGAGGGCAGCGGTCAGGAGTCGGCGGGATCCGGTGGGAGGTCCGGCGCTGCGTCAAGATCGATTGCGGGCCGCAGTCCGGGGGCCTCTGCGCGTTACGGGGAGCGGTGGAACGCGGCCCGGGTTGGCCGGTGCCGGCGACCGTGAGCCGTCACGTTGCCGGTGAGTCCGGTGGGAGTTCCTTGGCCTCGGTCAACTCGGCGGCCACCACCGGACGTACGTCGGCGGCGAGCGGGGAGAGGGCATCGACCTGCTTGCCGGCCGCGGGACCGAGTTTCTCGAATTGACGAGCCCGAGGCAGAACGCGGCCCTCCAGCGAAGCGATGGAGTCGTTGTAGGCCTTCAGCGCCCGCGTCAACCCCTTGCCCACGTTGTCCACGTGGCCCGCGTAGGTCCGGAGGCTGTCGTAGAGGCCCTTGCCCAGGTCAGCGATCTTCTGGGCGTTCTTCTGCAGATCCTGCTGTTGCCACGCAAGCGCCACTGTCCGCAGGAACGCAAGCAGCAGACCGGGCGTGGCGATGAGAACCCGGTGCTTCTCCCAGGCGTCCTGCCACAGTGTGGGGCGCACCTCCATGGCCGCGTCGAGGATCGGGTCGGCAGGCACGAACATGACGACGAAGTCCGGCGAGCCATCGATTGCCGCGCTGTAATCCTTGTCCTTCAGAGTCTTGGCGTGATTCAGGAGGCTTCCGGCATGGCTGTTGAGCAGATCTGCTCGACGTTGCTCGTCGTCAATCTTGTGGGCGTCGAGGTAGGAATCGAGCGGGGTCTTGGCGTCGACGACAACCTGGACACCGCCGGGAATCCGCACGAGTGCGTCTGGCCGCAGGGAGACGCTGTCGCCCGGGATTGTGTGTTGCTCGAAGAAGTCAATGTGCTCGCGCATGCCGGATAGTTCGAGGATGTTGCGCAGCTGTTGCTCTCCCCATAACCCGCGGATCTGTGGCGAGCGAAGCGCGTTGGCGAGGCTCCCGGCGGTCTCGCGCAGGAGGCCGAGTTCTTTCTCGAGGCCCTTGAACGCGCCTTCCCGCGTCGTCTCGAGCTTCCCGACTCGATCTTCGAATTTCGCGAGGTTTTCCTTGATCGGCGTGACGAGTGCGCCGATTGCTTGCTCGCGCTTCTCGAGGCTCGACTCGCTCAGCTTGGCTTGGCTCGCGAGCTGCTCTTTGGCCTGCTCGAGGAATGCTCGGCTATTGGCGTGGAGCACATCGGCGGCCATGGCTTTGAATCGAGTCTCCAGGTCCTGGCGACCCTCGTCCATTCCCTGACGCGCTTCGTCCGCAGCCCGCAGGTTGCTGAGTTCCACATTTGCCTCGTCACGCTGGCGGGCTACCTCGTTGCGCTGACGGATGGCATAGAAGAGCGCCACGACGGCGACCAGCGCCACGAGTGCGACGACGATGAGTGCGATTTCCATGGGTACCTCCCGGAGGCGAGCCTAGGTGGGGGGTGTGACAGGCCGAAGCCAATCGTCTCGCCGCGGGAAGGGGGCTGCCATCGTTCGGTGACGAACCGGAGTGGCGGCCCGGCCCGGCCCCCACCGGCCGATATCGAGCCTCAGCCCGCCCACTCGGCGCCGTCGGGGTAGCCGAAGGTCAGCTCGGTGCCGGGTTGGAACTCGGTGCTGGCGCCGGGGCGGGTGGGCAGGCGGTAGCGGCCGTTGCTGACCTCGACGGGGTCGGTGAAGTGCTCGTGGAGGTGGTCGACGTACTCCAGGGACAGGCCCCGGGTGTCGGCGGCCACGCAGATGGCGTTGAAGAAGGCGATGTGCTGCACCGCCTCGCAGAGGCCGACCCCTCCGGCGTGGGGGATGACGTCCACGCCCGCGGCCGCCGCCATCAGCACCGAGGCGAGCAGATCGTGCGGTCCGCCCATGCGGGTGGCGTCGATCTGCAGGATCTGCACGCCTCCGAGCTGGATCAACTGCTTGGCGAGGGTGGGGCTCGCCAGCATCTCGCCGGTGGCGATGGGCACAGGGCGGACGGCCTCGGCGATTGCGGCGTGGCCCACCACGTCGTCGGGGTGCGTGGGCTCCTCCACCCACCGCAGGTCGAACTCCCGCAGCTCGCCGATTGCGGCGATGGCCTCCGGCACGCTCCAGCGCTGGTTGGCGTCCACGGCGATCGCCACGTCGGGCCCGACCGCCTCCCGCGCCAACCTCAGGCGCCGCCGGTCGTCGCCGACATCCGCGCCCACCTTCAGCTTGATGGTCGTGAAGCCGTCGGCGACGGCCTCGTGGCACAGCCGCACCAGCTTCTCGTCGCTGTAGCCCAGCCAGCCGGGTGTGGTGGCGTAGGCCGCCAGGCCGTCCCGGCGGAACTCGTCGATCCGGGCTTCGCGTTCGGGCCGGCGATCCTCCAGGACCTCCCGCGCCCTGCCCGGGTCGACGAAGTCGGCGATGTAGGTCCAGTCCACCAGATCGACGATCTCTGCCGGCTCCAGCGCCGCCAGAGCGGACCACAGCGGCCGGCCTTCGCGGCGAGCGCGCAGGTCCCACACGGCGCTCATGACCGCGCCGATGGCCATGTGCATCACGCCCTTGTCGGGTCCGAGCCAGCGCAGCTGGCTGTCCCAGGAGAGTTCCCGGTTGACGGCACCGGGATCCTCCACGAGCCCGTCGACATCGCGCCCGACCAGGCGTTGCGCCACGGCTCCGACGGCCGCCGCCTGGATGTCGTTGCCTCGCCCGATGGTGAACACGAAGCCGTGGCCCGTCAACGCGGACTCGGACGTGGCCAGGCGCAGGTACGCCGCCGAGTAGTCCGGGTCGGGGTTCATGGCGTCGGAGCCGTCGAGGTTCCGGCTCGTCGGGAACCGCAGGTCGGTGACGGTGGCGTCGGTGACGGTGATCATGAGTCGTCCTTCGATGGATTCGCCCGGAGGGGTGCCGTCGGAGCTGCACCCGGGGGCGATGGTATTCACTGCGTGCCGTGGGGCGACGAAGCCGTCCCGTAGGCTCGCCCGGCGTGGACGAGGCGACCCTGTTGCCTGCGATCGGGCTCGGCACAGCGCCGCTGGCCGGGTTCCGGGTGCCGGTGAGCGAGGAGGACGCCGCCGCGGCCGTCGAGGCCGCTCTCGAGGTCGGCTACCGCTACTTCGACACGGCGCCGCTGTACGGCTACGGCCTGGCGGAGCGGCGGCTCGGCCGGGCCCTGAAGGGATGCGCGGAGGACGTCAGGGTCTCCACGAAGGTGGGCCGCCTCATCGACCCCGACGCGCCCCGCCCTGCCGGTGACCTCTTCGCCGGAGACCGCGGCGCCGCGACGTTCGACTTCTCCGCCGACGGGGTGCGGCGGTCGCTCGAGGCCAGCTTCGAACGGATGGACCGCACGTACGTGGATGCCGCGTTCATCCACGATCCCGACCAGCACGCCCGCCAGGCGTTCACCGAGGCCTATCCGGCGCTGGAGCGGCTGCGTGCCGAGGGCGCCGTCGGCGCCATCGGCGTCGGGATGAACCGGCCCGGGTTGCCGACCCGGTTTGTGACCGAGACCGACATCGACATGGTGCTGATCGCGGGCCGGTATACGCTGCTGGACCGCCAGGCCGAGGAGGAGCTGTTCGGGGCCGCGGTCGCCCGGGGTGTGCACCTGGTGGTCGGAGGGGTCTACAACTCCGGCGTCCTCGCCGGGCGGCGGACCTTCAACTACGAACCCGCGTCGCGGGAGATTCTCGAGCGGACCCGGCGGCTGGCGGGGGTCTGCGAGGAGTTCCGGGTGCCGCTGCCGGCCGCGGCGGCGCAGTTCGTCGCCCGCCACGAGGCCGCCGGCACGGTCCTGATCGGCGCCGCCGGCGCCCGGGAGGTCGTCGAGAACTGGGAGCATCTGCACCGCACGCTCCCTGGCGGCCTGTGGCCGGCCCTCGAGGCCGTCGCCGGGCGCTGAGTCGTCGTCGCGGGGGGCCGGCCCCGATTCCGGCGACGGCTATTCGTCGGGGTGTTCCCTGACGCCGGCCCGGGGGTGGCGGCCGGCGGCGAGGCGGGCATTGAGCGCATCGGGACGCTCCACCCGATGGCGATCGAGGGCCTCGGGGTCGAAGGCGATGCCGGCGCCGGGGCTCTCGCCCAGGATGATCCAGCCGTCGCTGATCGTCGAGTCGAAGGTGAACGTGGCGTCGCGGCCGGCCTCCAGCACCTCCATCATCGTGTGGTTCGGAAGCGCCGCCGCCAGGTGTGCGCCGTAACGGCCGGCTGAGTTCATGAGCGACACGGGCCGGTCGAAGGCCTGTGCCAGCTCGGCGGCGCGCAGGCAGGTCGTGAGCCCCGCCATGTTGGGGTTCACCTGCACGACGTCGGCGGCCCCGTGGCGGAGCAGGGCCGCGAACAGGTGGATGTCCTTGAGGTTCTCCCCGGTCGCCACCGCCGCGTTGATCGCTCGGGACACGTCGCGCAGTCCGTCCAGGTCGGTGCGGATCACCGGCTCCTCGCACCAGGCGATGTCGAAGTGGCGCTCGAGGGCGCGCATGGCCCGCACCGCCTGCTTCGGTGACCAGAACTCGTTGGCGTCCACCAGCAGCGTCGGCCCGGCGGCGTCACCACCGAGCGCCTCGTGCATGATGGCGAGGCGGCGGAGGTCGGTCTCGACGCCGAAGCCCACCTTCAGCTTGCCGGCCCGCACGCCTCGGGCGGCCATCGATTCGTAGTAGGCGCGCAGTTCGTCGTCGGTCAGCGCGCCGTCCAATCCGCTGGCGTACGCCAGGACGCGCGGCTCCAGCGCGCCGAGGAACCGCCACAGCGGCACGCCGGCGATCTTGGCGCGCAGGTCCCAGAGGGCGTTGTCGATGGCGGCGATCCCGATGGCGACCGCTCCCTCATTGCCCGGCTTGAACGAGGCGCGGACCATCCGCTCCCACAAGCCCCGGTGGCCGAGGGGATCCTCGCCGATCACAGCCTCGGCCAGCATCGGGATGGCAGCGGCGCCGAGACGACTGGCGACTGCCACACCCTGTGCACCGTCGTCGGTGTCGATGAACACCGCCAGGTCGGCCCGGCGTTGCATGCCCGTCGGGATGTTCACATCGCCGATGGGCCGCGACAGCTCGTATTCGTAGAGCATGGTCTCGACGCCGGTGATTGTCGTCATGACGGTCCCTTCGTGTCTAGCCGGGGGCGGCGACGGTCCGATCCTCGGAGCGGCTGAGGAAGATGGCCACGATCACCAGGCCGATGCCGATGAACTCCCGGGCGCTCGGAGCCTGGGAGAGCAGTAGGAACCCGACCGCTGCGGCCGTCACCGGCTGGAGCGCCTGGAGGAGCGAGAAGCGATGCCGGTTCAGGAGCCGCATCGCCCACTGGTCGATGCCGTACGGGATCACGTTCGACAGTAGCCCGATGGCGAAGGCGAGCCCCAGCAGTGCCGGCTCCCTCACGGCGGTCGGCACGTGGGGGATCCCGAACGGGCTGATGACCAGGGCGCCCGCGAACATGCCCACGCCCAGCCCGTCCACCCAGGCGGCGCCGCGAGCCACCCGATGGCCGAGAACGATGTAGCCCGCCCAGAAGGCGCCGGCCAGGAGCGCGAACCAGACGCCCCGCAACGTGCCATCGGTCTCGACACCTGCCAGCACCACGACTCCTGCGGTCGCCAGTGCCAGCGCGGTGCCCGAGCGCAGGTTGCGTGTGCCGAAGGCGGCCACGGCCACCGGGCCGAGGAACTCGATGGCGACGGCGTTGCCGAGCGGCACGACCTCGATGGAGTAGTAGATCGACAGGTTCATGGCGGCGAGGACGATCCCGAAGACCGACGCCCAGCCCAACTCGGCAGCTGTCCAGCGTCGCTTCCAGGAGCGCCGCAGGACCACGATCATGAGTGCGGCACCGAACACCCGCAGCAGCGCCACCCCGCCGGGGGCGAGGTCGTCGAAGAGGTCTATGGCCATTGCCTGACCGACGAACTGCGACACCCCGCCGAGGACGAACAGCGGCTCGGGGGGCACCCTGGCGGGGTCGATTCGCCGCATCAGCCGATGCTACGGCCCCTGGCGGGGCCCGCCGGGCTCAGACGGCGATGGCAGCGGCCAGGGCGGTGCGGGGTTCGGCAGCGCCGGACAGCTCACCGTCGGGGCTCACGTCGATGAGGTGGGCGTGGCCGGAGAGCTTCGGGTTCTCGTCGAGGCCGGTCACGTTGTGGCCCCGCGCCGTCAGCCCATCGGCCCAGGCGGCCGGCACGTGCGGTTCCAGCGCCACCGGCGGCAGCCATCCCGACGTCCAGGTGGCGAAGGCGTCGGGGCCGAGGAGCACCCAGCGTCCGGCGCCGAGTATCTCGGCGGGGGACTGGCCGCAGTGCAGCAGCCGGGCCAGCATCTGGAGCACCACCTGCGGTTGTGCGTCGCCCCCCATCGTGCCGAGCACCGACCGGTTCCGGCCGTCGAGCGTGGTCACCAGTGCCGGGCTGAGGGTGTGGGGTGGGCGCCGTCCCGGGGCGTAGCAGGCCGGGTGCGCGGGGTCGAGGCTGAAGCCCAGCCCCCGATTGTGCAGGAAGATGCCGGTGCTGCCGGCGACAAGCCGCGATCCGAAGCCCATGGCGTTGGACTGGATGAGCGACACGGCCATGTTGGCGTCCGCGGCGCACAGGTAGGTCGTGTCCCCCGCGGCGCCGAGTGGGGTGACCGGGGTGTCGCCGGCCAGGACACGCTGCCTCAGGCTTGCGATCCGTGCCGCGTCGAGCAGGTCGGCCACGTCCGCCGCGTCGGACAGCTCAGCGGGACGGAAGGACCCGACGGCGCGGGCCGACTCGATCAGCCAGTGTGCCCAGTCGGCGTCGGCGGGATCGGCGGGAATCTCGAGCCCCTGCGCCAGGGCGGCCGCCGCCAGGATCAGGTAGCCCTGGGAGTTGGGCGGAACGGTCCAGAGCCGGTGACCCCAGGCCTCGACGGTGGCGGGTTCGACCCAGTCCGCCTGTGAGGCGGCCAGGTCGTCGGGGCTGAAGAGCCCGTCGGCGAGGCCCAGCAGGCCGTCGCCGAACTCGCCGCCGTAGTAGGCGTCCCGGCCACCGCTGACGATCGCCTCCAGTGCGCGGGCCGACCCGGGCCGCCGCACGGTGTCCCCGGCTCGGAGGTCGCCCGGGATGTCGGTGTTGCCCGGCGAGGTGGCCACGTCGCCGGCCGCTTGGGCCAGTTCGGCCGAAGCGCTGAACCCGTCGGCCGCGTGGGCGTGTGCCGCACCGAGCACCTCGGGCAGGTTCATCACGCCCAGGCGGGTGTGCAACTCCAGCCAGCCGTCCACGCAGCCCGGAACGGTGACCGCCGCCGGGTCGTACAGGCGGGGCATTGCCCGGTGGCCCTCGGCGCGCAACCGGTTGGCAGAAGCGCCCGAGGGGGCTCGGCCCGAGGCATTCAGGCAGAGCGGGGTTCCCTCGCCCGTGCCGACGAGGGCGAACATGTCACCGCCCATGCCGCAGGTGTTCGGAGCGACGACCGCCAGAACGGCGGCGGTGGCAACCGCGGCGTCCACCGCGTTGCCGCCGCCGGCGAGCATGCGGGCGCCCGCCTCCGAGGCGCGCCGGTCGATGGAGCAGACCATGCCGGCGGAGCCGATTGCTGCGGGGACGGGTTGCTGCACGGTGACCTCCCGGGTCTCAGGCATCGCCGCCGGTGGCGGCCGGGGGGACGGTCCTGTGGCGCGCACCGTCGTCGCCGGATCTGCGGACCGGTCGACCGTGCACGAACCGGGGCAGGGCCACGATGGCTGCACCCCCCACGGCGACCGCTGCCCACACCGGGCCCCACAGCCACGCCGGCGGCAGGTCCAGCTCGAAGTAGTCGCGCAGCCCTCCGGAGACCATCACCACCACGTAGAGCGCGGCCATCACCCCCGCCAGGACGATCTTCCAGGGCCGCAGCGGGCGGCTCGTGACGACCAGGATGACGAGGCCCAGGCCGAGCAGTGTCATGGTGGCCACCGTGCGCGCCTCGATCAGCGTCGTCTCCGAGGCCCGGCGGGCCACCTCGTAGACGACCATCGTGCAGGCGGCCGCCACCGCTCCGGCCGGTATCGAGAAGCGCAGCACCCGCTGCAAGAAGCCGGGGCGGACGAGTTCGGTGCTGGGCGCCAGCGCCAGGAAGATGCCCGGAACGCCGATGCTGAACGTCCCGATCAGCGTGAGGTGCCGGGGCAGGAACGGGAACGACACGCCCATGATCCCGATGGCGGCGGTGATCAGCAGCGCATAGGCGGCCTTGGCGATGAACAGGTTCGAGACCCGTTCCACGTTGTTGATGACCTTGCGGCCCTCGTCCACCACCCGGGGGAGCGTGGCGAAGGAGTCGTCGAGCACCACCAACTCGGCCACGGCCCGGCTGGCGGCGCTGCCCGACCCCATGGCGATGCCCATGTCGGAGTCCTTGAGCGCCAGCACGTCGTTCACGCCGTCGCCGGTCATGGCCACCGTCCGGCCCCCGGCCTGCAGGGCGCCCACCATGGCGCGCTTCTGGTGCGGCGTGACCCGGCCGAACACGGCGTTGCGCTCCATGGCGTCGCCGAGCTCGGCCGCCTCGGTCGGAAGCTCGCGCGCGTCGATGTACGCCTCGGCGCCGGGCACCCCGGCCCGCTGGGCGACCGCCGAGACAGTGGCCGCGTTGTCCCCGGAGATGACCTTCAGGTCCACGCCCTGGTCCTGGAAGTAGGCCAGGATCTCGGGCGCGTCGTGGCGGATCGTGTCGCCCAGCACCACGACCGCCACGGCGCGGCGGTCCGGCGCCGGACCGTTGCCGCCGGCGCCGCCCTCCGCCCGGCTGAGAAGCAGGACCCGGCGGCCGGCGCCGGCCCAGTGCTCCACCCGGCTGCTGGCCTCGCCGTCGGACGGGGTGAGCAGGATGTCCGGCGCGCCGAAATAGAAGAGCCCCTGCTCGGAGAACGTGGCGGAGGCCCACTTGCGGGCCGAGGAGAACGGCTCGACGTCGACGACCTGCCAACCGTCGGGGGGCGGGCAGGCCGATGCGACTGCGGCCGTGGTGGCGTTCGGGCTCGGATCCGACGCCGCCATCGCCCCGAGGGCGGCGGTTGCCGCTGCCGCGTCCCAGCCGTCCACCGGCTCCAGCGACTCGAAGGAGATCTCCCCGGTGGTGATCGTGCCCGTCTTGTCCAGGCAGAGGGTGTCGACCCGGGCCAGCAACTCCACCGCCGCCAACTCCTTGGCCAGAGCGCGCCGGCGCGCCAGGGCGATCACGCCGGCCACGAACGCCAGCGACGTGAGCAGCACCAGGCCGTCGGGAACCATCGCGACCGCGGCCCCCACAGTGCCGCGGAGAGCCTCCTGCCAGAGGTCCTCCGCGCCCAGCAGCCGCCACAGCAACAAGGCGCTCGCAGGCGGGATCAGCCACACCAGCACCCGCAGGATCTGATTCACGCCTCGCCGCAATTCGGAGTCCACGAGGGTGAACCGGCGGGCCTCCTCACTCAGCTCGGCGGCGTAGGAGGCGCCCCCGATGCCCTCGGCCCGGTAGACCCCGCTGCCGGCGGCCACGAAGCTGCCGGACATCACCCGGTTGCCCGGCTCCTTGCCGATGGCGTCGGACTCGCCGGTCAGGAGCGACTCGTCCACCTCCAGCCCCACCGCGGCGAGCACCGTGCCGTCCACCACCACCTGGTCACCGGAGACCAGCTCCAGCAGGTCGTCGGCCACGACGCCGCCCACGTCGATCTCGCTGCTCTCGCCGTCACGGCGCACCCGTGCCCGAGGCTCCGAGAGCACCGCCAGCCGCCGCAGCTCCGCCCGTGCCCGCAGCTCCTGGACGATGCCGATGATGCTGTTGGACACCACCACGCCCACGAACAGGGCATCCCCGGGCGCTCCGGCCACCAGGATCAGCACGAGCAGCGTGAGCAGGATGGCGTTGACGGGGGTGAAGACGTTCGCCCGGATGATCTCGCCGAGCGTGCGCACCGGAGCGTCGGGCACGTCGTTGATGCGGCCGTCGGCGACACGCTGCGCCACCTCGTCGGCGGTCAGGCCGGCGAGGTCCGCCGCCGTTGCGCTCATGGCGGGGATGTTAGGTGAGCCCGCTGCCTCCGCTGCGTTCCAGCCGCCAGGGAAGGCCCTCCGACGCCCACAGCCGGTGGCGGGGGCCACCGATGTCGGGGTCAGCCGTCGCGTACCCGGCGTCGCCCTCCCAGAGCGCCACCGTCTCCCCGTCGGCGGCGGTGGCCAGGACGGTCTCGTAGAACATCGGCTCCCTGCGCCGTGCCGCCGCCAGCGCGTCGGTGACGGTGCCGAAATCCGTGAGTTCGTGCAGGGTGACGAAGGTGGGCGGCAGGAACCACGTGGCTCCGGCCTCGGTGTGGCGCCGGATGGCCTCGGCAGGTGACAGCCACAGATGCTCGGAGATCTCCCGGCCGTCCACCTGCACGGCCTCCGGCGGAGCAGGCGCCAGGAAGAACCACGTGGCGAGTTGAGGGGCGAAGTCCGGCGGGGGCGTCCAGTGCGAGAAGCGCACGAGCGTGCGCGGGTCCACCCGCAGCCCCGCCTCCTCGGCGGTTTCCCGCACCGCGGCCAGGCGCGCCACCTCGTAGCGGTCGTCGGGATCGGCGGCCGCCGCCCGATCCTCCGGATCCACGCGGCCGCCGGGGAAGACCCACACCCCGCCCATCACCGGCAGGTCGGGACTGCGTCGCAGCAGCAGTGTCTGGAGGCCGCTCGCCGATTGCCGCAGCAGCACCGTCGTGGCCGCCGGCACCGGCGGCGAGGTACTGCGCCGGGCATAGTCCGCCAGCCACCGCTCGTAGTGCGCGCCGCGGCCGCCCGGAGGATTCATAGAGAACACGAGGGTACCTGCCGCCGGCCTCCGACCTGACAGCCTCGATGCGGGCGCGCGGCCGGGTCTGCGATGCTATGGGCTGCGCAGGCCGGCGGGGTGTGCCGGCCGGACCGGTGAGCAGGGAGGTCGACATGGCTGGCGAGGGCGAGAAGAAGCGCGAGGTCCCGATCCGGCTGCCGCCGGAGTTGGAGGGGGGCTGCTGGGCGAACTTCGCCGCCGTCACCCACAGCCCTTACGAGTTCACGCTGGACTTCGTGCGCATGAACTTCGACGGCGTCGAGCCTCGCAACGGGGTCGTGGTCCAGCGGATCCACATGTCGCCGCTGTTCGTGCAGCAACTCATCGACGCCCTGCAGGACAACTGGCGGAAGTACGCCGCCAAGGCCATGCCGAAGGAGTTGCGCGACGAGGGCTGACGGCCCCCGACGCCCCGCTCAGCCCGTCAGAGCGGCCTCCAGGCGCGGGATCAACTCGTCGAAGACGTCGCGCCAGTCGGCCACGAACCCCACGTCGCACCAGTCGAAGATCGGCGCCTCCGGGTCGGGGTTGACCGCCACGATGCTTCCCGACGAGCGCACGCCGGCGGTGTGGTTGAACTTGCCCGAGAGGCCGATGGCGATGTACAGCCGGGGCGAGATGCTGTGGCCGGTGATGCCCACCTGGCGGGCCCGGGGCATGGCGCCGACATCGGTCACCCTGCGGGTGGCGCAAAGTTCGGCGCCGATCTTGCGGGCGTCCGCCCGCAGCCGCTCGTAGTCGGCCACGTCGACACCCACGCCGACGCCGATCACGACCTCGGCGCGGGCCAGCAGGTCGCCGTCGTCGTCCCGCCTGCGCCCCAGCACCCGCACACGCCCCCGCGGGACAACGGTGATCCCGGTCACGGGCAACTCCGGCGTGCGGCGCGGCTCGGGCAGTCCGAGCACGCCGGCGCGCACCGTCGCCATCTGCACAGCCGAGGAGCAGGCGATGTCGGCGATCACGTAGCCGCCGAAGGCCGGCTTCTCGGCGATCAGGCGACCGTCCACGCAGGAGAGCCCCACGGCGTCGCCGGTCAGGCCGGCGCCCAGGCGGGCCGCCACCCGCGACGCCACCTCGCGACCCCAGGCCGTGCCCGGCGCCAGGATCGCCCAGGGCCCCGCGGCTTCGGCCCAGTCGCCGACCGCGGCGGCGACATCCTCCTCGGCGAGCCCGCCGTGGCCTTCGGCGGGCGCGGGATCGGTGCCTGTCCCGGCGGCGCTGATCCGGTGGACCGCGTCGGCTCCGAAGCCGCCGAGTTCGCCGCCCGCGGCGGGGCCCAGCGCCACGACGTGGCCGCCGACGGCGCCGGCCAGGCGCGCCGCGGCTCCCAGCAACTCCCGGGAGTGCCGGTCACGAGCCGGCTCGATGAGCACGCCGACGGTGGGCCCGCCGCTCTGGGACGCCGGCAACTCGACGATCAGCCCCGAGCCGCGGGCGACCTCCGGGGTGCCGGCGGGCGCCAACGCCCCCCGATCCTTCAGGACCGCGATGGCCCGGTCGGCCCCCGCGGGGAGGTCGCCGGGCAGGACCTCGCGTCGCCTGTCGATCTGCAGGGTCCAGACCGGTCCGACGGAGGTGGGGCTGGCCGCGGCGCCCCACGGGCCGGGTCCCAACTCGGCCGCGTCGATGGTCCGTATGCGCGAGCCGTCGACCCCCGCCCAGACGGTGGGATCCTTGATCTTGCAGGGATCGATCAGCCGCTCGGCGCACGACAGCAGCGCCGGGAGATCCAGCTCGGCCTCCAGCCACTCGTCGTTGTGCTCGAGGAGCAGCGACACCCGCTCCCCGGTGAGGCTCAGCCGGCGAACCCCGCAGGCGAACGGCAGCCCCAGCAACTCGGCGAGCTGCGGGGGCACCTGGCCGGTGTCGGCATCCACGGAGTTCCGCCCCGCCAGGATCAAGTCGAAGGGTCCGAGATGTTCCACCGCGGCGGCCAGCGCCCGGGCGGTGGCCAGGGTGTCGGAGCCGGCGAACGCCGGGTCGGTCACGTGGAAGCCGGCGTCGGCGCCGAAGGCGATGGCTTCCCGGCACACCGTGTCCGCGGAGGGTGGCCCGAGGGTCAGCACGCTCAGGGTGCCGCCGCTGGCCCTGGCGATCCGGAGGCCCTGGGCGACGCCGCGCCGGCAGTAGTCGTTCATGTGCAGCGCGTGCCCGTCGCGCACGAGCCGGCGGTCAGGGCCGAGGCGCATGTTCTCGAAGACGGGGATCTGCTTGGCCAGCGCCAGCACGCGCATCGGGCGGGTGGGTTGCAGTTCCGGGAGGCTCATGGCTCCGGCAGCGGGTCGAGGGTGTCGCGAACGGTGTGCAGGTGCGCGGTCTCGTTCAGCGACGTGACGTGCATACCGCCGAGCAGGTTGCGGCGCAGGCGGCACAGGCCGGTGTACTCGACGCTGAAGAAGAACACGTTCTCGATGTCGAGGAAGTGGCTCACGAGGGCGTTGATCGTCCCGCTGTGCGCCACCACGGCGACGGACCGGTCGGCCTGTTCGGCCTGCCAGGCGGCGAAGGCGGCCGCCACCTCCTCCCGGAACCGTTCGGGGTCCGTGAACCCGGCCTCCTCCCAGCGGCCGCTGCGCAGGTGGTGCCAGATCTCGTGGCGCTCGCGCCGCATCTGCTCGTAGGGGATGTACGTGTTGCTGCCGCTGTCGATCTCCGAGAAGCCGTCGACCGTCTCGACCTCCAGACCCCGCGCGGCGGCCAGGGGCTCGGCCGTCTCGACCGCCCGGCGCTTGGGGCTGGCGGCCACGTGATCGATCTGCTCGCCCTCGAGCCACGCGGCCAGGCGCCGGGCCTGCTCGCGGCCGACGTCGGTGAGGCCCGGGTCGGCGGGTCCGTCGGTGTTCTCCACCCGCTCGGGCAGGGCGTGACGGATCAGGATCAGCTTCACGCGCCCGTACGGTACCGGCCGGTCGGCCCGAGCGGCCGGGATGGCCCGGCCTCGCCGGTACCGGCAACCGAATGTGGCAACATCGCGCCATGGCCGTGGATCACACCGGCGTCCTGTTCACCGCGGAGGACACTGCCGAGGTTCTTTCCTGCATGGAGGATCTGGCGGCGCGTGACGACGGCAGGGGATGGCTGAACCTGCAGCCCTGGGTGGAGGATGAGGATCGTCCGCCGACCTCACCGCTGGGGCGGATGTTCTCGTCGGTGGGGCCCGCGGTTCCGCTCGCCACCTGGGTGCCGCGGCACCGGCGCGGCCGGAGCGTCGTTGCGGGGACCGTGGGCATCTCGCACGCCGCCGGCCGCTTCGCGGTGCGGCGGCTCGCCGACGGTGGGGTGGAGGTCCCGCCGGGATGGGCCGTACGGCAGGATCACACGCGGCGGGGGCTGGTCTTCGAGTTGCCCGAGGAGACCGCCGTCGGCGACATCCTCACGTTCCTGCTCGCCGCGATCGAGGTTCTCAGCGGGGTGGACACCCACGGCCGCTGGGTCGCCGACCTCGCTGTCCAGCGCAGTTCCCGGGGGCCCTGACGGCGCCACATGTCCCTGACCGGTGGCACGGTCACCGGCGGTGTCCCGGCAGCCGCCGTGCGTCGCCGCCGGCCGGTTAGGGTCCGCACATGATCAACAGCGCGAACGGTGGAACGGTTGCAGGCAGCGGGACCCGGGCAGCGGGTGCCGGGACGGTGTGGGTGTGGGACACCGACAGTCCCGTCGGCCGGTTGGGGTTGGCGCTCACCGAGGCGGGGCTGCGGCGGCTCACCTTCCTGCCCCCCGGGATCGCCGGCAGCGGCGAGGTCGAGGAATTGGTCGCCGTCATGGCCGCCACGGTCTCTCCGGATGTTGTCGTCGCCGCCGCGCCTCTGGACGGCGTGCGCCGCCGACTCGACGACTATTTCGCGGGCAACCTGCAGGACTTCGGCATCGGAGTGGACTGGCGCGGCAGCACCGGCTTCTACCGCAAGGCGCTGGAGGTGACGGCGGCCATTCCCTACGGGCGGACCCGCAGCTACGCGGGGGTCGCCGCCGCCGCCGGGAGCCCCCGAGCCGCACGGGCCGTCGGCACGGCCATGGCGACCAATCCGGTGGCGCTGGTCGTTCCCTGCCACCGGGTCGTCCGTGCCGACGGCAGGCGCGGCCCCTACGGGGGCGGCACGGCGGCCAAGGATCTGCTGCTGGACCTGGAGGCGTCGGTCGGCGGCAACTGAGGCGGGAAGCTCGCGGCCGGCTTCCTCAGGCCCTCGCCGGGGCCGCCACCGCCTCGCTCAGAGGGCGATCTCCTCGATCTCGGAGGTCTCCCAGAACTCGTGGTTCTCGATCCAGTCGGCGTTGGCGGACCGCAGCAGTGCCTCGGGATCGTGGCCCGGGTCGCTCTCATCCCCGACGCCGCTGAACAGTGATCGCCAAGCGCCGGACCACCAGGCCAGGAGCGCGATCAGCAGGCACGATGCCAGGAATGCGGCGATCGGTACCAGCAACTCCACAGGCGGCGAACCTTATCCAGGGACGATCGAGTTGTCCACATGTACTCCTCCGATGTCCCGAAGGCGGCCATTCTCGACGTGACGGTCAGGCGGCGGGCGCGGATGTGGCGTTTGCGGGACGGCGGGCGGTCACCGAGGCGGCGCGGTATGGTCGCCACTCGCCTGAGGAGGTGCCATGACCGCCCCGCTGGGCTTCTGGAACATTGCCGGTGAGGATCCGACCCGTCCCGCCGTCGTGGATCCCGAGGGGCGTCGAACCTCCTACGGCGAGCTGGCCGATCTCACCAACCGGTATCTGCACGGTTTCCGTGCGCTCGGACTCGGTGCCGGCGACTGCGTCGTCACCGTCCTGCCGAACAGCAGAGAGCAGATCGCCGCCACGCTTGCCGCCTACCAGGGTGGGATGTACGCCACCGCCGTCAACTGGCACTTCGCCGCGCCCGAGATCGCCTACATCGTCGGCGACAGCGACGCCGGGGTCCTCATCGTCCACGAGCGCTTCGCCGTCGAGGCTGCCGGCGTGGCGGAGCGGAGCGCTGTGCCGCACCGCTTCTCGATCGGCGCCGTCGGAGGGTTCCGGCCGCTCGAGGAGTTGACGGCCGGCCAACCTCCGGACCGTCCCGAGGGTCTGTCCACGGGGGGCACGATGACCTACACCTCGGGCACGACCGGGCGGCCCAAGGGCGTGCGCCGGCCCCTCCGGGACCGGCATCCCGACGAGTCTGCCCCGCTCTCGGCGCTGCTGCTGGCGCTGTTCGGCGTGAAGCCGCACGAGGACAACGTGCATCTCTGCGTGGCTCCCATGTACCACGCCGCCGGTGGGATGTGGGTCACCATGTCGCTGCACTTCGGCCACACGGTCGTGCTCATGGACCGCTGGGGCGCCGCGGAGACGCTCGAGCTCATCGAGCGCCACCGGGTCACGCAGACCCACATGGTGCCGACGATGTTCCACCGCCTCCTGCAGCTTCCCGAGGACGTGAGGTTGCGCCACGACACGTCCTCGCTGCGCCACGTGGTCCACGCGGCGGCCCCCTGCCCCGTGGAGACCAAGCAGAAGATGCTGGAGTGGTGGGGCGACTGCATCTGGGAGTACTACGCCGCCACCGAGGGTGGCGGCACGATCGCGAGTCCCGCGGACTGGCGGCGATTCCCCGGCACGGTGGGAAGGGCGTGGCCGGAGACCGAGGTGATCGTCGTGGACTCGGGTGGAGCCGAACTGCCGCCCGGCCACAGCGGCACCGTCTACATGAAGATGCCCGAGCGCCTTCGCTTCAGCTATCACAAGGACGACCGGAAGACGGCGGAGGCCCACCTGGGCGAGTTCTTCACCGTCGGCGACGTGGGGTACTTCAACGAGGAGGGCTACCTGTTCCTCAACGACCGTGCCCGCGACATGATCATCGTGGGCGGCGTCAACATCTACCCGGCGGAGATCGAGGCCGTGATGCACCAATGCCCGCTGGTGGGCGACGTGGCCGTGTTCGGGATCCCCGACGAGGACCTCGGCGAGAAGATCAAGGCGGTGGTGGAGCCGGCGGCGGGCGTCGAGGCGGGCGAGGAGGCCCGGCAGGCCATCCTGGATTTCCTGGGAGGCCGGCTGGCGAAGCAGCGCCGGCCGCACTCGCTGGACTTCGCCGAGCAACTCCCGCGCGATCCCAGCGGGAAGCTCTATAAGCGTCGCCTGCGGGATCCCTACTGGGAGGGACGCACCCGGCGGATCTGAGTCGCCGGTCCGCGGCCGCGATTCAGCCGGAGAGGCCGAGGCCCTCGAGGATCTCCCGCGGGGTGACGCGGTAGGATCGCCTCCTGCCCGAGGAAATGCCGTGACCGCTCCGCTGGGTTTCTGGAGCATTGCCGCCGAGTACCCGCACCGCCTCGCCGTCGTGGATCCGCACGGGCGGCGCACGAGCTTCGGCGAACTGGCCGATCTCACCAACCGGTACCTGCACGGTTTCCGTGCGCTCGGACTCGGCGCCGGTGACTGCGTCGTCGCCCTCCTGCCGAACAGCCTGGAGCAGATCGCCGTCAGGCTTGCCGCCTACCAGGGCGGGATGTATGCGACCGTCTTCAACTGGCATCTCGCCGCGCCCGAGATCGCCTACATCGTCGACGACAGCGACGCCGGGGTTCTCATCGTCCACGAGCGCTTCGCCGCCGAGGCGCCCGGCGTCCTGGAACGGACCGCCGCGCCGCACCGCTTCTCGGTCGGGGCCGTCGGAGGGTTCCGGCCGCTCGAGGAGTTGACGGCCGGTCAACCGCCGGTCCGTCCCGAGGGTCTGTCCACCGGGGGTGTGATGGCCTACACCTCGGGCACGACCGGGAGGCCCAAGGGAGTGCGCCGGCCCCTCCCGGACCTGCACCCCGACGAGTCGGCGCCGCTCTCGGCGCTGTTGCTGGCGCTGTTCGGCGTGCAACCCCACGACGGCAACGTGCACCTCTGCGCTGGTCCCATGTACGGCACCAGTTATGCGAAGTGGGTCACCATGTCGCTGCACTTCGGCCACACCGTCGTGCTCATGGACCGCTGGAACGCTGCCGAGACACTCGATCTCATCGAGCGCCACCGGGTCACGCAGACCCACATGATGCCGACGATGTTCCACCGCCTCCTGCAACTCCCCGAGGAGGTGCGGCGGCGCCACGACACGTCCTCGCTGCGCCACGTGGTCCATGCAGTGGCCCCCTGCCCGGTGGAGACCAAGCAGCGGATGCTGGACTGGTGGGGTGACTGCATCTGGGAGTACTACGCCGCGACCGAGGGTGGCGGCACGCTCGCCAGTCCCGAGGACTGGCGGCGATTCCCCGGCACGGTGGGGAGGGCGTGGCCCCAGATCGAGGTGATCGTCGTGGATTCCGAGGGTGCCGAACTGCCACCCGGCCAAAGCGGCACCGTCTACATGAAGATGCCCGAACGTTTTCGCTTCAGGTACCACAAGGACGACCGGAAGACCGCCGACGCCTACCTGGGCGAGTTCTTCACCGTCGGCGACGTCGGCTACTTCAACGAGGAGGGCTACCTGTTCCTCAACGACCGTGCCTGCGACATGATGATCGTGGAGGGCGTCAACACCTACCCCGCGGAGATCGAGGCCGTGTTGCACCAATGCCCGCTGGTGGGCGATGTCGCCGTGTTCGGCGTACCCGACGCGGATCTCGGCGAGAAGATCAAGGCGGTGGTGGAGCCGGCGCCGGGCGTCGAGCCGGGCGAGGCGGCCCGCCGGGACATCCTCGATTTTCTCGGCGGCCGGTTGGCGAAGCGGCGCAGGCCGCACTCGCTGGACTTCATCGCAGAACTGCCCCGCGATCCCAGCGGCAAGCTCTACAAGCGGCGCCTGCGGGACCCGTACTGGGAAGGGCGCGCCCGGCGCATCTGACCGGCCGCCCGCCGGCGGGCCTCGGTCCACTCCCCGTTCGTGCTGCTCAGGCGCAGGTGTTCGGCGCCGCCTCGCCGGCGAACCGATCTGCGATCCAACCGAGGAGGTCATCTCGCTGGGCGGCGATGACGCTGCCGTGGTTGTGGCCCTCATAGAGGATGCGCGCGGTCGGGCCCTGGCCGTCCAGCACGCAGAGTTGGCCCAGCAGGATCTGGCTGCTGAGGGCGGGGATCTGCTCGTCGATGCTGCCGTGGAGGATGAGCAGAGGCACCGGCACGGGCGCCTGGTTCGTGTCGTTCTCGATGATCACCCGATCCCACGGCGACACGCCGAGGGGGCTCGCCACCTTCAGCATCTCCTCGGCGCTCAGCGGGTTGAACACGTCGAACACGTCCTGCGTGCAGCCCGTCTCCAGCACGTCCATCAGGGCGATGGCCTCGTCGGTGTAGACCTGATCGAGCTCGATCTCGTCGTAGGCCTCGGCGAACGCGGCCGAGGCCATGGCGAGATACCCCTGGAACGGACCGCCCAGCAGGACGCCGTACAGCAGCGCGAACTGCGAGGGCGGAGCGCCCGACGCCACCCCGAGGAGTTGCAGTTCGGGGGCGTACTCCTGCCAGTGCTGGCCGGTGTGAATGGATGCGTGGCCCCCCTGGCTGTGGCCCCAGACCACGAACTCGTCGCTTACCGATATGCGCGGCATGCCGTCGGCGCCCAGCATGCTCCCGAGGTTGTGCGCGGCGCGCACGCTGTCGAGCACGCCCCGGGCCTCGCTCTTGCCGACGATGTAGGGGTGCAGGCCGGGCGTGCCGAGGCCCTCGTAGTCGGTGGCAACGACGGCGTAGCCCTCCAGGTAGGAGCCGTTGGAGGTGATCTCGAGCTCAGCCTCGTGCGACGGGGCGCAGATGTCCGCCGTCCCGGTGGTGCCGTGCGCGTGGGCCACCAGGGGCCAGCCGCCGTCTGGCGGCTCGCCGGCCGGGGTGGCCACGAACCCCGAGACGGCGATGTCGTCGCCTCGCAGTGAGCGCGAGTGGTAGAGGATGCGGTAGCCGATGTAATCGTCGCCCACGTCCAGCTCCTCGACGTCGATGATCTCGCCCGGCTCGCCCGGCGGCAGCGGCTGCGGCACCTCCAGGGCGCCGGGCGCGTCGTAGACGGGCGCTTCGGTGGCGACCAGCTCGTCCGTGGGCTCCGTTTCGCCTGCCACGCAGGGACCGTCATCGCCCGACCACACGAAGCCGGCCGCCTCGCAGAGCGGGCGGCTCAGGAGATCCGAGGGCAAGAGCTCCGCCGCGGTCTCGGCCTCTTGGGGCTCGGGCTCCTCGGCGGTCGCGGGCCCATAGGGATCCTGTGCGGGTTCGGACGGAGGCTCTGGCGGGGGAGGCTCCTCCGGTGGCGGCGGCTCGGGTGGTGGCGGCGGCTCGGGTGGTGGCGGCGGTTCGGGCGCAGGTGGCGGCGGTTCGGGCGGAGGTGGCGGCGGTTCGGGCGGAGGTGGCGGTTCGGGCGGTGGTGGCGGTTCGGGCGGTGGTGGCGGTTCGGGCGGAGGTGGCGGGGGTTCGGGTGCCGGCGCTGGAGGCTCGGGTGCCGGCGCTGGCGGTTCGGGCGCAGGTGGCGGCGGTTCGGGTGCAGGTGGCGGCGATTCGGGTTCGGGCGCCGGTGCGGCCGGTGGCGGTTCTGGAGCCGGGGCGGGCTCGGTAGCGGCTGCGGGCTCGGCGTCCGACTGGCCGCAGGCGGCGAGCAGCAGCGCGCCGGTCGCCAACAACGCGGTCAGGAAGGTGCAGGCGCGGCTGCGGCGCAGGCGTCGCCCGGTGTGTTGCGCCGGCGGGAAGAGATGCACGGGCGGGTGGGTCACGTGGGCTCCTCTCTGCACGCCGGCGACGGCAGGTCGCTGACGAGAGTGAGCGTACAGCCGGCGGCCGTACGGCTCGCGAGCAGGCGGGCAGGTTGGAGACCCTGCCGGTGCCATGCCGCCGGGCGCTCTCGGCGATCGCCCGCGCGGGCCCGTCGCCACCGGGCTCCCGTGTTCTGCCGATGCGGGGTCATGTGCAAAGCTCGCGCCCGTCATGGGATCGGGACCTCCACCGAACGCCCCCGGCGGTGTGCGCAACGGACCGCTCTGGGTGCCGGCGACGCCGGAGGAGACCAACCTCCGGGCGTTCTGCGCGGCGCTGGAGCAGGCAGGTCACGGATCGTTCGCCGACTACATGGAGCTCCACGCCTTCTCCGTCGCCGATCCCGAGGCGTTCTGGTCTGCGGCCTGGGACTTCTGCGGGGTGGTCGCCGAGACCCGCGGCGAGCGCGTCTTCGAGCCGGCGGCGGAGATCTACGACGGCCGGTTCTTCCCGGACGCCCGGCTGAACTTCGCCGCCAACCTGCTGCGGCGCCACGACGACGCGCCCGCGGTCATCTTCAACGGCGAGGCAGGCGGGCGGCGCGAGTTGAGTTGGGCGCAGCTGCAGTCCGATGTGCGGCGGATCGCCGGAACGCTCGGCGCCGCTGCGGGCATCGGACCGGGCGACCGTGTGACGGCCTGGCTGCCGAACATTCCCGAGACCTGCGAACTGATGCTCGCCACGGCCGCACTCGGTGGCGTGTTCTCCTCCTGCTCACCCGACTTCGGCGCCAACGGCGTGGTCGACCGGTTCGGGCAGATCCGTCCCCGCGTGCTGGTGGCCGTCGACGGCTACCACTACGGGGGCAGGGACTTCGACTGCCTCGAGCGCCTCGCGGAGGTGGCCCCGAGACTGCCCAGCCTGGAGCATCTCGTCGTCATCCCGTTCCTGGATCCCTCCCCGGACATCGGCGGCGTGCCCGGCGCCGTCCTCTGGGAGGACTTCCTGGCCGCCGGGGCCTCGGCGGCCGGCGCTGCGCCGCCGCTGTTCGCGCCGCTGCCGTTCGATCACCCGCTGTACGTGCTCTACTCCTCCGGCACCACCGGCGTGCCCAAGTCCATCGTCCACCGGGCGGGTGGCGTGCTTCTCAAGCACCTCGTCGAGCACCGCCTCAACTGCGATGTTCGCCCCGGCGACCGCGTGTTCTACTTCACGACCGCCGGCTGGATGATGTGGAACTGGCTGATGTCAGCCCTGGCCAGCGAGGCCACCCTGGTGCTCTACGACGGGGCACCCGACCCGGGGCGGCTGTTCGACCTCACCGACGCCGAGGGGATCACGCTGTTCGGCACGGCCGCAGGCTTCATCGAGGCGACCTCCAAGCGGGGTCTGTCGCCGCGGCGGACGCACCGCCTGGAGCGGCTGCGCACCATCACCTCCACCGGCTCGCCACTCTCGCCGGAGGGCTTCGAATACGTGTACAGCGAGGTGAAGTCCGACCTGCACCTGGCGTCCATCTCCGGTGGCACCGACCTGTGCGGGTGCCTGGTGAACGGCGACCCGACCGCGCCGGTCCACACCGGGGAGATCCAGCGGCCCGCTCTCGGTCTGGCCATCGACGTGTTCGACGACGACGGTCGCCCGTGCCCACCGGGCACCCAGGGCGAGCTGGTGTGCACCAACTCCTTCCCCTCGATGCCGCTGGGGTTCTGGGGTGATCGAGACGACGGTGAGAGCGGTGAGTCCGCTGATCCTGCTCTCGGCATCACGCCCGGCCCCCGCTACCGCCGGGCGTACTACGAGAGATTCCCCGGAATCTGGCACCAGGGCGACTACGCCCGCTGGACGCCCAACGGCGGGATGGTCATCGCCGGACGCTCCGACGCCACCCTCAACCCCGGGGGCGTGCGCATCGGCACCGCCGAGATCTACCGCTGCCTGGAGGCCGTCCCCGAGGTGCTGGAGGCCATCGTGATCGGTCAGCCGCATGCGGGCGACACCCGTATCGTGCTGTTCGTGCGCCTGAGTGGCGATTCGGGGGGCGAGTTGACCGAGGAGTTGACAGGGCGGATCCGGGACCGCATCCGCCGCGGTGCCTCGCCGCGCCACGTGCCCGCCCGGGTCGTGGCGGTCGACGACGTCCCCCGCACCCGCAGCGGCAAGCTCACCGAGTTGGCCGTGCGGGACGTGGTGTGCGGGCGGCCCGTGCATAACACCGAGGCCATCGCCAACCCCGAGGCGCTGGAGCAGTTCCGCGACCGTCCCGAGCTGGCGTCGTGAACGGTTCCCGGCTGCGGCTGCGCAGCGCTCTGTACGCACCGGCGAGCCGTCCCGACCTGCTGCCGAAGCTGCCGCGCAGCGGCCCCGACGGCGTCGTCATCGACCTCGAGGACGCCGTGGCGCCGAGCGCCAAGCCCCAGGCCCGTCCTGTGGCGGCCGCCGCCGCCCGCGAGTTGCGCCGGGCGCACCCGGATCTGGCGATCTTCGTGCGCGTCAACGCCGTGGACACGGAGTGGTTCGAGGGCGACATGGCCGAGGCGCTGGTGCCGGAGTTGACCGGCGTGGTGGTCCCGATGCTCGAGTCGGCGGCCGCCGTGGAGCTGGTGGCCGAGCGCCTCGATCCAATCGGCCCGCTGGGCATCATGGCCGGCCTGGAGACCGTCGCCGGGGTGGAACGCGCCGCCGAGGTGCTGCGCCCGCCGGTCATCGCGGCCTACTTCGGCGCCGAGGACTACATCGTCGACCTGGGCGGTGTCCGCACGCCGGAGAACACCGAGGTGCTGTACGCCCGGTCCCGCGTGGCGGTGGCGTGCCGGCTGGCGGGCGTGGTGGCGCTGGACCAGGTGGTGGTGGCGCTGCGGGACGAGGAGGTCTTCCGGCGCGACGCCCGGCAGGGTCGGGCGCTGGGCTACAAGGGCAAGCTCTGCATCCATCCGGCCCAGGTGCCGTGGGCCAACGGGGTCTTCAGGCCGTCGGCCGAGGAGGTGGACAGGGCGCGCCGCATGCTGGACCTCTACGAGGAGACCCAACGCACGGGCTCTGCCGCCGTGGCCTTCGAGGGCCAGATGATCGACGAACCCCTGGCCCGCCAGGCCCGCGCCCTGCTCGCCGCCGCCGACTGACCGCGCCGGTCCGGTCGGGGCCGCCGGTGGCCGTCGTCGGGAGCGTCTGGCGAAATCGCTCCGCCGCCGGCCCCCGGCGTCCCCTCCCTCGCGTTCTCGTCATTCCCGCGAAAGCCGGAATCCAGGTGTGGGCGATCCGGTGCCGCGCCGCCGGGTCAGCTTCGCCAGACCTGCTGCCTCAGCAACTCCGTGTCCATGTGGAAGTCGAGGCCGACGATGGCACCGTCGGCGACTCGGGAGATCAGGACCTCGACGAGGTCAAGACGGGCGCCCTCGATGTCGTTGCCCTCGGGCCATTCGCCCCGGCCGGTGCCGGTGGCCCGGTAGACGTAGCAGGCCCCATTCTCCTCGACGATGCGGTGCAGGATCTCGAAGCGGGCGTCCGGGAAGTGCTCGTAGAAGGCACTGTGCATCTCGTGCAGCCCGGCGCGGTCATAGGGGAAGGGCGCCCCCTCGTCGTTGATCTCGCAGTTCTCGGCGAGCACCGACACCAGGAGGTCGGGATCGTGGCTGTTGACGCCCTCGAAGAACGTATCCATGAGCCGTTGGTTGGTGTCTCGCATGATGTGACTCGCTCCGCGCTGAATCGGTCAATCGGCGCCGGGTCCGTAGTCCTCGGGGTATCCCTCCATCGGCTGGGCCAGGATCCCACCGTCGACGGTGAGCGAGGTGCCCGTCACGAACGACGACAGCTCCGACGCCAGGAAGAGCGTGGCGATCGCCACGTCGTCCGGGCTGCAGAGCCGACCCAGAGGCACGTGGTCGACGATTCCGGCGAACTCCGCCTCGACGTCGATGCCGTGCGGGGAGACCGCCTTGATGAAGTCCACGACCCCTTCGGTCAGCGACGCCCCGGGGCAGATGGCGTTGACCCGGATGCCCCACGGCGCCAGCTCCATGGCCAGGGCGCGCGTCAGGCCGATGAGCGCATGCTTGGAGGTGATGTAGTGGATCAAGCCGGGCGACGACGGCTGGAACGAGTCCACCGACGCCATGTTGATGATGACCCCACCCCTGCCGTCGGCGCGCATCGGTCGGGCCGCCGCCTGCGCGCACAGGAAACTGCCGGTGATGTTCGTGTTGATCACGCGCTGGAACTCCTCCGGCGGCATCTCGTCGAGCAGATAGTTGGAGAACGCTCCGGCGTTGTTCACGAACACGTCGATGCGGCCCGTCAACTCCTGCGCCCCGGCGACGAGGTTCAGGATCGAGTCGTGGTCGGTCACGTCCACCCGTATGGCGAAGCCCCTGCCGTCGGGAATCGAGGCCGCAACGTCCTGCGCCTTGTCGAGGCTGCGAGCGGCGGCCACCACCGTCGCGCCGGCCTCGCCCATCCTGCGGGCGATGGCGGCGCCGAAACCCTGCGATCCGCCGGTGATCACGACGCAGCGGCCCGACAGGTCGACCAGTTCGGCAATCCCTCTGTCGCCGGTGTCCATCGCGTACCCCCTCACCCGCGGCCGCCCCAGCGGCGACCGAGTCTAGGCATCGGCCTGCGGGCGCTCAACAGGACGCCCGCCACCTGTGTGCGGCATCGACCGACCGGCAGAGATCGGCGGTGCGTCACCATCTCCGGCTCCCGATGGGATCGTCTAGGATCCGATCAAGACGCTGCTCGGAGCTTCTAAAGGGGGAGTCGCAGCTTCTGGGGGAGGAGATGCACCATGCGTGCCCTCGTTAGGTCATCCGTTCTACGTGTACTTGTCGCATCTCTAGCAGTGGTGCTGCTTGCCACCGCCTGCGGCGACGAGGAGGCGGAGGAGGCGCAGCCGCCCCCGCCCGCCCCGGCACCGGCCGAGGCGCCCGCCCCGCCACCGGAGCCGGCGCCCGAGCCACCGCCGGCGCCTCCGGAGGCTCCGCCGCCCGAGCCCCCGCCCGAGCCTCCGCCAGAGCCGCCGCCGCCCCCGCCCGCCGAGGCGCCTGCCGAGAAGCCCGTCTACGGCATGGTCACGGCCGTGCAGCACCCCTACTACGCGCCGACCGAAGCAGCGGTCGGTCCCACGTGCGAGCGACTGGGCTGCGAGGTCATCTTCCTGCAGCCCTCTTCGTGCGATGCCGCCGAGGAGAGCCAACTCATCCGCGACGTGCTGGCGGCGGGAATCGACGGGCTGGGAGTCTCGGCCTGCGACGCGGCCGGCGTTCTGCCCGTGGTGGAGGAGGCCGCCGCCACCGGTATCCCGATCGTCACGTTCGACGCCGACTGCTGCGCCGACATCCGGACGATCGCGGTCTCCAACAGCGACTGGCAGATCGGCGAGTTGCACGCCGTGGCGCTCAACGACCTCCTGCCCGACGGCGGGAAGGTCGTCAACATCATCGGATCGCTGGCGATGGAGAACGTGCGGACTCGCCTGGACGCGCTCGCAGAGGGCATCAACCCCAACATCGAGATCGAGAACTTCGAGGACCAGAACGACCTGACCAAGACCGGCCAGATCATCAGGGACGTCCTGACGACCCAGGGCGACGAGGTCGACATCTTCATGACGCAGACCGGGAGTGCGGCGGTCATCGCGCAGACCCTGGTCGACGAGGGATTCGGCGACATCCCCGTCGTCGGCATCAACGACTTCGAGGACATCCTCGAGTGGGTCCGCAAGGGCAACATCGTGAGCACGGTGGCGCTGAACCCCGGCGCCCAGGGCGAGTTGGCGCTCGTCGCTCTCGACAAGCTCCGCCAGGGACTCACCCCGTCGGTGGACTTCTTCGGGACGGGCGGCGTGATCATCACGCCGGAGAACGTGGACTCCTACGCCGACGACGTGGCGGACCTGAACGCACGCCTGCGGGAGGAATTCGAAGCCCTCTGGTCGTAACGCCCGGTCCGTCTCGACGGACAGGACGATCCAGCGTCGCGCTCCGGTGACACGGAGCGCGACGCGCACGCGGGTATGAACGGCAACGGCGCGCCGCTCTACGCCGGGCACGGCCTGACGAAATGGTTCGGCGGGCTGCGTGCCGTCCACGACCTCTCCGTGGAGTTGTTCGCCGGGCAGGTCCTGGCGCTCGTCGGTGACAACGGCGCCGGCAAGTCGACCGCGCTGAAGATGCTGGCCGGGTCGCTCCGGCCCGACGCCGGCTCCATCACGCTCGACGGCGAGCACGTCCGGCTGGCCAGCCCGCGGACGGCCCGGGCACTCGGGATCGAGACCGTGTACCAGGACCTGGCCCTCGCGGACACGCTCGAGGTGGTGCAGAACGTGTTCTCGGGGCGGGAGCTGACCCGCTACGGCTTCCTGCAGCGCGTCGAGATGACGAAGCAGACGGAGAGTCTGCTGGAGGAGTTCCGCGTCAAGATCCCGAGCGTCTTCGCCCAGATCTCCTCGCTCTCGGGCGGTCAGCGCCAGGGATGTGCCATCTCGCGGGCCGTCAGCGGGGGCAGCCGGGTGCTGCTGCTGGACGAGCCCACGGCGGCGCTCGGGGTCGCCGAGCGCAGGAACGTGCTCGAACTCATCAAGGGCCTGCGCGACGCCGGCATCGGCATCCTCATCATCAGCCACAACCTGCCCGACGTGTTCGAGGTCGCCGACCGGATCACCGTGCTGCGCCGCGGTCAGCGGGTGGGGACGGTGCCGGCCGCAGACGTCGACGCCGGCGATCTCGTCGCCATGATCACCGGCGCCTCGGGCAACGCGGCGGCGGGGGACTCCTGACGTGGGCGCCTCCGGTGGGAGTGAGGGCGTCGCGATGACCGTGCGGGGCGGTTGGGGCGTGGGGAAGTACACCGAGTACCGCAACCTGCTCTTCGGCGCGCAGCGGTACCCGAAGATCATCCTCGCCGCCGTCATCGTCGTCGGCGTGATCACGGTGATCATCGACACGCGATTCGCTTCGTGGTTGAACGTCACCAACGTGCTGCGGGCCGCCGCGCCGGTCGGCGTCGCCGCCGTCGGCCAGACGATCGTGCTGATCGGCGGGAACTTCGACCTCTCGATCGGCTCGATGGCGGGGCTCACCGGGCTGCTCACGGCGGTGTTCCTGCACAACGGCCTGGGCGCTCCCGAGACCATCGTGCTGGTGCTGCTCGTCGGTATGGGGCTTGGGCTGGTGAACGCCTTCGTCGTGGGGATCATCCGCATCAACCCCATCATCGGCACGCTGGGCACGGGGAGCGTCTTCTTCGGGGCGGCGGTGCTCGCCACCAAGGGTGTGCCGCAGGTGTACCCGCGCGAGGGCCTGCTGTTCCTGGTGACCAAGCGGTTGGGGATCCACCCCTCGGTGTTCGTCTACATCGGCGTGCTGCTGCTGTTCGGCGTGTTCCTGCACATGACCGTCTGGGGGGTGCGGACCTACCTCCTGGGCGCCAACGTGGAGGCGGCGCGCACCTCGGGCGTTCCCACCACCCAGACCGTGATGATGACCTACGTGATCAGCGGGCTGCTGGCGGCGGTCGGGGGGATCCTGTTGACGGTGGAGCTCGGCTCGGGCCAGCCGAGCGGCGGCCAGACCTGGCTCCTGTCGACTCTGGCCGGTCCGATCATCGGCGGCGTGGCGGTGACCGGCGGCGCCGGCACGCTCTTCGGGGCCTTCCTCGGGATGGTGCTCATATCCGAGATCAACAGCGCGCTCGTCTTCGCCGGCTACACCTCCTTCGCCAGGGAGTTGGCACTCGGCATCGCCATCCTGGTGGCCATGACCACCCAGGCCGACACCATCAGATCGTTGCTGCGGACAGCCCGGCAACGCGCCCGCTTGCGGGCCGGTGAGGAGGTCGCGGACTGACCGGCTAGTGGAGCCCGGCCAGTTTGGCATCGTCGAAGCGCCCCGCCTCGATGTCCGCCAGGGCGCGCTCGAAGATGGCCAGCGCCTCATCGGCGTCGCTGCGTGTGATCGTCAGCGGCGGCGTGATCTCCATGACGTTCCCGAAGGCCAGCAGGATCAGCCCCAGCTCGAAGCACCGGTAGGCCAGCCGGTGGGCGTCGGTGGTGGCCGGTTCCCGGGTCTGCTGATCGGTCACCAACTCCACGCCGAGCAGCAGCCCCTTGCCCCGGACGTCGCCGATGAGGGGGTGCCTGCGCTTCATCTCGAGCAGCTTCTCCTTGAGGTAGCCGCCCACGTCGGCCGCGTTCCCGGCGAGGTTCTCGCGGTGCAGCACCTCCATGAAGGCCAGGGACGTGGTGCACGAGACCGGGTGACCTCCGAGCGTGTACGCGGTGTAGATGTCGACCTCGAGGATCTCGGTGCGCCCGACCACGGCCGACAGGGGGAAGCCCCCGCCGAGCGGCTTGGCGAGGCCGACCGCGTCGGCCTCGATGCCGAAGTGCTCGAACCCGAACATCCGCCCGGTCCGGCCGAACGCCGTCTTGATCTCGTCGAAGACCAGCCAGATGCCGTGCTCGTCGCACAACTCCCGCAGCGCCGGGAAGTAGTTGTCCGGGGGCACGATCTCCCCGCTGTCGGACTGGATGCTCTCGGCGAATATGGCCGCCGTCTCGTCCGCAGGGGAGACGTTCGTCAACAACTCGGTGCGGAGGAAGTCCAGGCACCGGAGGGAGCACTCCTGGGGGTCGCACGGTCCCCACGTGCACCGGTAGGGGTTGGGGTAGGGCGCCTTGGTGATGTGACCGCCGGGGATCGGCGTGCTCAGAGCACCGTGCCCGGAGATGGCCCCGGAGCCGATCGTCATGCCGTGGAACGCGCCGATGAAGGAGACGATGCGGGGACGGCCCGAGGCCACAGGGACCACCTTGGCGAGGTAGTCCATGGCGTCGGATCCGGAGACGCCGAACCAGACCTTCTTGTCGAAATCGCCCGGGAAGAGGTCGACGAGGCGCTCCGCCAGTTCGACGGCGGGCTCGTGGATGTAGCAGACGAGCGGGTGCGCGTACTCCTTGTCGATCGCCGCGATCGCGGCATCGCGCACCTCGGGATGGCCGTAGCCGACGGGGACCGCCCCACCGCAGCCCATCCAGTCCAGATACTCGTTGCCGTCAGGGTCCCACAGGCGCACGCCCTCGGCCCTGCCCACGACGAAGGGGTAGAGCCGGTACTTCAACGACTTGGTAATGACTGCGTCGTCGCGGCGGGCGATCTCCGTGGTCAATCGAATGTCCCTGGGCCCGTGAGCATCCATCGCTAGGTTCCTTCACTCATTGCCGAGGAGCGGTGCTTGCGGAGCGATCATCGTTGCATGCGCGGTACGCGCTGTCCTAGTAGCTGCTCTCCACGGTGCTGGCGAACTTGCCCAGCAGGTGGGGGCCGGCCAGGACCGGCTCGTAGCGGGGGGACTCGCCGGGTTCCAGGCAGGTGGGCAGGCAGCGCACCTCGGCGTCCCAGGCCACGTTGTGGAAGAACACGATGCTCTGGCGCCTCGTGGAGCGTCCGGCGTCGGCCGGAGGCAGCCCGACGCGATGCAGTGTGGAGACCCAGCGATCGTTCGTCCAGCGGGCCATCATGTCGCCCAGGTTGACAACGAATCCGCCCGGGACCACCGGCACGGCGGCCCACCCGTCGGGCCCCATCACCTCCAGGCCGCCGGGCGCCTCCTCGTAGCAGAGGATGGAGAGCGTGCCGTAGTCGGTGTGCGCGCCGGCGCGCAACTGGCCCGGAAGCGAGCGGGCCTCCAGATGGGGGTAGTTGATCGCCCGCATGGCACTGGAGTGGTGCGGCAGGAAGGGCTCGAAGTGATCCTCCGGGAGCCCCAGTCCGGTGGCCATGATCGATAGCAGCCGGCCGGCCAGATCCGCCATGGTCCGGAAGTACGCCTCCCAGGCGGGGCGCAGCGACGGCGGTTGTTCGGGCCAGCGGGGCTCGGCCAGGATCGCCTCGGCGCCGGGCGGGATGACCGCCGGCAGCTCCAGCGGCCCCATGTTGAGGCTCTCCTTCAGGTCCGGCGGGGTGCTGTTGCCGAGAGAGCGGGCCAACACCTCGCCCTTGACGGGGGAGTAGCCGTAGGCGTAGTCCTCCGATGGGGCCGGGCTGCGGCGCTTCACCTCCAGCGGCAGATCGAAGAACTCCCGCGCCGCCGCCCAGACGGCGTCGATCGCCCTCTCGGGCACGCCGTGGCCGACGATGACGAAGAAGCCGATGGTGCGACAGGCCTCGTCCACGGCCCGACCCACCTCGGCCAACCCGTCGCCACCGGCGGCGGCGGGCGAGATGTCGATGATCGGAACGGGGGACTCCAACGTCGCCGACGCGGTGGCCGGCGCCCCGCCGGGAATGATGCTCATGGCCGCGCCGACACCGCCGGAGCGCACGGGATCTCCGCCCGGGGTAGGTATTCGCCATTGCTATTCATATACTTATCGTCACTTTGAATCCTATCCGGACGGCGCGTCTGCGGATGCGTCGTCTCGGTGCAGGTTCAGTGATGCGGAGTTCATGCAGTAGCGCTCGCCGGTCGGGGCGGGGCCGTCGTCGAAGATGTGTCCCAGGTGCGCCCCGCAGTTGTTGCACACCGCCTCGGTGCGGACCCAGCCGTGGCTCAGATCGGTGCGGCGCCCCACCCGGTCCTCGCCCATCTCCGAGTGGAAGCTGGGCCAGCCCGTACCGGAGTCGTACTTGGTTTCGCTGGTGAACAGCGCTTCGTCGCAGACCACGCAGTGGTAGACGCCGTCGTCCTTGCAGTCCCAGTACTCGCCGGTGAAGGCCCGCTCGGTGCCGGCCTCCTGGGTGACGTGGTACTGGAGCGGGGAGAGCCGCCGGCGGAGTCCTTGCCGGTCTTGCTTGTCGGTGGTCATGGTGCCTCCAAAAGCCGTGCAGCGAACAAGCGTATGGATTACACTGCTGTAATCCGGAGTTGCCGTACGTGCTACACATAGTGTCTCACAACGCTCTGTGTCACACCCCCTCGGCAGGGTATTCGCAGACCGCTTCCCCTCGAAACGATCGATCCAGCCGGCGCCGGTGGCGGCCGGGGAATCAAACCACCCAGGAGGTCATGAACCGATGACGACCGACACCAACGGCAGGGTCCGCGAGCAGGCTCTGGACCTGGCCCTCCGCCAGATCGAGAAGAACTTCGGCAAGGGCGCCATCATGCGAATGGGCGAGAAGGGCGTCACGCAGATCGAGTCCGTGTCCACCGGGGCGCTGGCCCTCGACGTGGCACTCGGGATCGGCGGTCTGCCCCGCGGCAGGGTCACGGAGATCTTCGGACCCGAATCCTCCGGCAAGACCACGCTGGCCCTGCACGTGGTGGCCGAGGCGCAGCGCACCGGCGGGGTGTGTGCCTACATCGACGCCGAGCACGCCCTGGATCCGGTCTATGCCCGGGCCATCGGGGTGGACGTGGACGAGATGCTGATCTCCCAGCCCGACACCGGCGAGCAGGCTCTGGAGATCGCCGACGTGCTGATCCGCTCGGGCGCCATCGACGTGGTGGCGATCGACTCGGTGGCCGCGCTCACGCCCCGGGCCGAGATCGAGGGCGAGATGGGCGACACCCACGTGGGTCTGCAGGCCCGGCTGATGTCCCAGGCCCTGCGCAAGCTCACCGCCAACCTGAACAAGACCCGCTCGCTGTGCATCTTCATCAACCAGCTGCGCGAGAAGATCGGGGTGATGTTCGGCTCGCCGGAGACCACCCCCGGTGGGCGGGCGCTGAAGTTCTACTCCTCGGTGCGCCTTGACATTCGCCGCATCGAGTCCATCAAGAACGGTGCCGAGGTGGTCGGCAACCGCACCCGCGTCCGGGTGGTCAAGAACAAGACGGCGCCACCGTTCCGCACCGCCGAGTTCGACATCATGTACTCCAGGGCATCAGCCGGGAGGGTTCGGTTCTGGACCTGGCCGTGAACCTCGACATCGTGAAGAAGTCGGGGGCCTGGTACACCTACGAGGGCGATCAGATCGGCCAGGGGCGCGAGAACGTCAAGACCTTCCTGCGGGAGAACCCCGCCCTGGTGCTGGAGATGGCCGGGAAGGTCACCGACCGCCTGCTGCCGCAGCCCGCCGAGGAGGCTGAGGAGTTGGCCGATGAGGAGGTCGCAGCCGCCCGGTAGCGCTCCGGAGGCTCCCGGCGACAGCGGGGTTGTGCGCCGCCGGCCCGCCCGGTCTGCTCCGGCAGGACCGGCGGGCCAAGGTGGCCTCTACGATTGAGCACGTGAGCGGGCCAAGGCGGTACTTCATCCGCACCTTCGGGTGCCAGATGAACGAACACGACTCCGAGCATGTCGCCGGCCTTCTGGAGGCGGACGGCCTGCTGCCCGCCGGCGCGGCCGGTGACGCGGACGTGGTCGTGGTGAACACCTGCTGCATCCGCGAGAAGGCCGACCAGAAGCTGTACGCCTACCTGGGCGGGCTGAAGGCCCTGAAGCGCTCTCGTCCGGACATGCAGATCGCCGTCGGCGGCTGCCTGGCCCAGAAGGACCAGGACCTGGTCCGGGCCCGGGCGCCGCACGTGGACGTGGTGTTCGGCACCCACAATGTGCACCGGGCCGCGGAGTTGCTGACCCGGGCGGCGCAGGACGGGCCGATCGTCGAGATCCTCACCGAGACCGTCCGCGCCGACGCCGAGGCCTTCCCGTCGGCGCTGGGTGTGCGCCGCGACCTGCCGCACTCCGCCTGGGTGACCATCCAGGTCGGCTGTGACAACTCCTGTGCATTCTGCATCGTGCCGGCCGTGCGCGGCCCCGAGATCAGCCGGCCCTTCGAGGCGCTGCGATCCGAGGTGCGCCAGCTGGCCCGGGAGGGCGTCGTGGAGGTCACGCTGTTGGGTCAGAACGTCAACTCCTACGGCCGTGACCTGGCGCTGGCCCGCCGCCGGGCGGGGGAGAAGGTGCCGGCCCGCCCGATGTTCGCCGAGTTGCTGCGCGCCGTCGGCGCCATTGAGGGGATCCGGCGGGTCCGTTACACCAGCCCGCACCCCAAGGACCTGCGGCCCGAGACGATCGCGGCCATGGCCGAAACAGAGGCTGTGTGCGAGCACCTGCACCTGCCGCTGCAGTCCGGCAGTGACGCTGTGCTGGCGGCCATGCACCGCGGCTACACCGCTGAGCGCTATCTGGAGCGTCTGGCGGCGGCCCGCCGGGAGATCTCCGACCTTGCTGTCAGCACCGACATCATCGTGGGCTTTCCGGGCGAGACCGAGCAGGACTTTGCCGACACCCTCACCGTCGTGGCCGCGGCCGAATTCGACAGCTCCTTCACCTTCGTGTTCTCGCCCCGCCCGGGCACTGAGGCTGCGGACCGGACCGAGGACTTCGTGGATCCCGCCGTGGTGACCGAGCGCTACGAGCGGCTCCGCGCCGTCGTGGAGCGCTCCGCCCGGCGCCGCCACGAGGCGCGTGTCGGCCACACGGAGGAGGTGCTGGTGGAGGGACCCAGCAAGACCCGTCCCGAACTCACCAGCGGTCGCACCCGCCAGAACAAGCTGGTGCACTTCTCGGCATCCGCGCCGCCGCGTCCGGGCTCCTTCGTGGACGTGGACGTCAGCGGTGCCGGGGCGCACTACCTGCTCGGCGAGCTCGTGGCCGTGCGCGCCACGCCGGCGCGCCGCGAGCGCATCCCGGTGGTTGCGGCCTGAGTGATCTGCCCGGCGGGCTGCCGCGGCGGCTCGCCGTCGTGGGTTCCACCGCCTCGGGCAAGTCGGCCCTGGCGCTGGAGGTGGCGCGGCGGCGCCAACCGGCCGAGTTGCTGTCGATGGACGCCATGGCGGTCTACCGGGGCATGGATGTCGGCACCGCAACCCCCACCGCCGCGGAGTTGGCAGGTCTGGCCTGCGCCGGCATCGACCTCTGCGAACCCGGCGAGGATTTCTCCGTGGGGGCGTATCAGGCCGCCGTTCGGCAGCGGCTCGCCGAGGCGGACCGGCGAGGCATCGCCGTCGTGGCTGTCGGCGGCACCGGGCTGTACGTGCGTGCCGTGGTCGACGACCTGCAGATCCCCGGCCGCTACCCGGAGGTTCGAGCCGAACTGGAGGCCATCGCCGACACCGCAACCCTGCATGAGCGCCTGCGGGAGCATGACCCGCTGGCCGCGGAACGGACCGGACCCCAGAACAGGAGGCGGATCATCCGCGCCCTCGAGGTGACCCTCGGCAGCGGTCGGCCGTTCAGCTCCTACGGGCCCGGGCTGGAGAGCTACGGCCCCAGCCGCTTCACCCAGGTGGGGCTGCGCCTGCCGCGGCCGCTGCTGGACGCCCGGATCGCCGAGCGCTACAGGATGCAGATCGAAGCCGGGTTCCTGAACGAGGTGCGTCGCTTGCATGACGGGGCGGTGCCGCTGTCACGCACGGCGCGCCACGCGCTGGGCTATCGGGAACTGCTGGCGCACCTGGAGGGTCGCTGCAGCCTGCCCGAGGCGCTGGCCGAGGCGACACGCCGGACGCGCCGCTTCGCCCGGCGCCAGGAGCGCTGGTTCAGGCGCGATCCTCGGATTCGGTGGTTGGATGTACGCGAGGATCCAATGGAGGTCCTGCCCGCCGTCCTGGAGACGTTCGACCGATGCACCTGACCAAGCACCACGTCTTCGGCAACGACTTCCTCGTGCGCCTCGAGCCCGACGACGGCCCGTGCCCGGCCGGCTGGGTGCGGGGCATCTGCGACCGCACCGGCGGGATCGGCGCCGACGGGATCATGTGGGCACGGGTAACCGGCCGCTCCGGCGAGGCGGCGAGCCTGGGTCCCGGCCCACGGCACGAACCGCTGCACGCCGAGATGCGGCTCTACAACGCCGACGGCAGCGAGGCCGAGGTGAGCGGCAACGGACTGGCCTGCCTTGCTCAGGCCATGACGTTGCGCGCCGGGCGCGACGAGGCGGAAGCGATCATCGCCACGGCGGCAGGCGCCCGCACGGTCGCCATCGGGAACACGCGCTTTGCCGACGCCGACGACGCCGGGGGCGGATTCGGCCGCATCCGCAGCCGGGCCGGCATCGATCTGGGGCAGGCCAACGAGGACGCCCAGCAGACCCGTCGTGCCAAGGCGGCGCTGGCGGAGCTGGCGCCGGAATACGGTCGCGCCGGTTGGGTATCAGTCGGCAACCCGCACGTGGTGGCCTTGCTGGAGGACGCCGCGGCCCTCGATGCGCTGCCGCTGGAGGCCACCGGCGCTGCGCTGCAGGACCGGTTCGAGCCGGTGAACTTCGAGGCGGTGGCCGTCGCCGACAGCTCGCACGTGCTCATGCGGGTCTTCGAACGCGGCGTGGGCATCACCTCCGCCTGTGGCAGCGGTGCGGCCGCGGTGGCGTGGCAACTGCACCGCTGGGGACTCGTCGAGCAGACGGTGCAGGTGGAGATGCCCGGCGGGGCGGCCGAAGTGAGCGTCGGCAGCGGCGTGGAGCTGCGGGTCCCGGTGATCTACGTGGCCGACGTCGAGGCTCCCGAGCCGGCGTCGCCGACCAGCGGGGGCACTTCGTGACCGATCCGGCCCACGACCGGCGCGCCGGCAGCCACCGGGGGGCCTTCGGCGAGTTCGGCGGTGAGGCCGGCGGCTTCATCGACCGGGCGTTCCGCGAGCAGATCGTGCTGGTCGGCGTGGCCACACCGGTCCTGTCGATGCGCGCCGTGGAGGAGTCGCTGGAAGAGTTGGCCCGGCTCGTCGACACCGCAGGGGCCGATCCGGTGCATCGCGTCATCCAGCGCCGCGACCGCATCGACCCCGCCACCTACGTGGGGCGCGGCAAGGCGCAGGAGATCCGCGACATCGCCGAGCAGTACGACGCCGACACGGTCGTGTTCGACGACGAGCTGAGTGCGGCGCAGCAGTACAACCTGGAAGGGATCCTCGGGCGCACGGCCATCGACCGCACCACGGTCATCCTGGACATCTTCGCCCAGAACGCCTCCAGCACCGAGGGCAAGGTTCAGGTGGAGCTGGCCCAGCTGCGTTACCGGCTGCCGCGCCTGCGCGGCTCGGGCTACCGGCTCAGCCAGCAGGCCGGCGGCATCGGCACCCGCGGGCCCGGCGAGACCCAGCTCGAAGTGGACAGACGCCGGCTGCTGCGCCGCATCAACACCCTCGAGAGCAAGCTGCGGGGCATCCGCCGCCATCGTGGCGTGCAGGCCCGGCGCCGCCAGCGCTCGGCGCAGTCCACCGTTGCCATCGTGGGGTACACCAACGCCGGCAAGTCCAGCCTGCTGAACGCCCTCTGCGACTCCGAGGCCCACGTCGAGGATCGGCTGTTCGCCACGCTGGACGCCCTCACCCGGCGCCTGGATCTGCCCGGTGGCGAGACCGTGCTGCTGGTGGACACGGTGGGGTTCGTGCGCAAGCTGCCGCACGAGTTCGTGGAGGCGTTCATGAGCACGCTCGAGGTGGCCGTCGACGCCGATCTCCTGCTGCACGTCGTCGACGCTTCGGCCGCCGACTGCGATAGCCAGCTGGAGGCCGTGCGGGAGGTGCTCGACGTCATCGGCGCGGCGAAGGTTCCCGAGTTGCTGGTCTTCAACAAGCTGGACGCCGCCGACGGCGTGGAGCATCTGCTGGCCGCCCATCCGGGCAGCGTGGCGGTGTCGGCGCTCACCGGCGCCGGGCTGGAGCATCTCAACGCGGTGATCGGCGACCGGCTGCGGGCCGCAGCCGCCACGGCGGAGTTCGTGGTGCCGTTCTCCCGGGGCGAGGTGATGGCCGGCCTGCACCGCTCCTCCCAGGTGCTCTCCGAGACTGCCACCGGCGAGGGAATGCACTACCTCGTGCGCATCGACGACGCCTCCGCCGCCCGCTTCGCCGACTTCCGGCGTCCGGGCAACGGCAACGACGCGGCTGGCGGGGGAGACTGCTGAGTCGTGCTGAGAATGGGCCAGATCGTCATTCCGGCGGAGGCCGGAATCCGTCTGCCGGCCACATGACCGGCGCTGCCCGCGGACGGCGGGTCGAGAACCTGCGCGTGACAGTTGTCCGACGGAGTATGGAGGCCGGGCGATGAGCGCGCCCCAGGTCCTGGAGCCCTACCCCTACGACCGCTTGAAGGGCCTGCGGACCGTGGCCGACCGCCACGCCGGGGGCTGCGTGGACCTCTCGATCGGCGACCCCTGCGACCCGCCGCCGCCGGCAGCGACCGCGGCACTGGGCGGATCAGGCGCCGAACGCTCCTATCCCAACTCGGTCGGCTCCCCCGAGTTCCGGGCGGCCGCCTCGGGATGGCTGGCGAGGCGCTTCGGCGTGCAGGTGGCACCCGAGCAGGTTGCGGCGTGCGTCGGCACCAAGGAACTGGTGGCCTCGTTGCCGCGCCTGTTGCAACTCCGTGGCCACGAGGGGGACACCGTCCTGTACCCGGCGGTTGCGTACCCCACCTACGCGATGGGCGCCCGGCTGGCAGGGCTGCGCGCGGTGCCCGTCCCGCTGGATCCCCGCGGGAGACTCGATTTGGGTTCGGTCGATCCCGCTGACGCCGAGCGGTCGCTCTGCCTGTGGGTCAACTCGCCCGCCAACCCCACCGGCGCGGTCGCTGATCTGGGAGAAGTCGCCGCCTGGGGACGCTCGCACGGCGTTCTGGTGTGCAGCGACGAGTGCTACGTGGAGTTCGTCTGGGAGCGCACCCGGCCGGCCGCGGCGGGTCCGCCCCTGGAGGGACACACGATCCTGTCGACCGGTCCCGGGGGCGTGCTGGCCCTCCACTCGCTCTCGAAGCGCTCCAACCTGGCCGGCCTGCGCGCCGGCTTCTACACCGGCGACGCCGAGCTGGTGGACTTCCTGGTCCAGGCGCGCCGGCACCTGGGATTCATGGTCCCCGGGCCCGTGCAGGCCGCGGCAGCCAGGGCGCTCGACGACGACGACCACGTCGAGGCGCAGAGACAGCGCTACCGGGACCGGCTGGCGTTGCTGTCGGGCCTGATCGAGGGCCTGGGCCTCCCGGCGCCCCTGCCCGAGGGCGCCTTCTACCTGTGGATCCCCGCCCCGGGCGGCGACGCCTGGGCCCTGGCGGAGCAACTAGCGACGACCGCCGGGATTCTGGTCAGCCCCGGCGAGTTCTACGGCGACGCCGGCGCCGGGCACGTGCGGGTGTCGGCCACGGCGCCCGACGAGCACCTGGCGCTGCTGGCCGACCGGCTGTCAGCGGAGCAGAGGATCTCTTGACTTGTCCGGGGGGCGCTAGTGCGATACTAACTTGCGTTACAGAGGCTGCCGTGATTGCGTGGCAGATTGGGCGAGAAGACTAGGACAATGGCCGAGTACGATCTAACGCAAGGCGAAGCCGACGAATTGTTGGCGATGGAGAAACATAAGGTCGACGACACCCAGTGGGATATGCCAGACTTGGGTGGCAGAGTGTCCATCCCTCTTCTCTCATCGGATCGGCGCGAGGACTTCGTACTTGACCTCTATCGGGGGAAGATAAACCTAGGCAAAGGCAGCTATCAAAATCGCGCGCGGCAAGTTGTTACGCTCGCGCGACTCGACTTTGGGGGTTCACCTCATCGAAATCCTGACGGTGAAGAGTTGGGTCCAAATCACCTTCATATCTTTCGGGAGGGATACGGCGACAAGTGGGCAAGACCGGTACCAGGCGAGCTATTCCCTCATCTTGATGATCCATTTGAGACGATCCAAGACTTCATGCAATTCTGCAACGTCGTCAATACGCCGAGTATTCGCGCAGGGCTGTTCACGTGATCTTCGAGATTCGCCAACTACTGGACGAGTACCAGACATGGCTTCGTGACAAGACACTTGTCCGGGATCTAGTTGACTGCATTGAGATTACGACGCCATACTTGGATCGCCACAACGACTATCTTCAGATCTACGCAAAGGTAGCTGAAGACGGAATGCTACTTACCGATGACGGCTATGTGTTAGAAGATCTGGAGCAGTCGGGGTGTACTTTCGACACTTCTCGACGTCGCGCACTGCTCGGTATGACCCTGAATGGTTTCGGCGTGAAGAGAAACGGTATGGCCTTGGAGGTGAGGGCATCTCAGGCAAACTTCTCGATCCAGAAGCACAACCTTGTTCAAGCGATGCTCGCAATCAACGATCTATTCTACCTAGCGTCTCCGCGAATTGCGAGCGTATTCCTTGAGGACGTTACTGCTTGGCTAGATAAGTCGGAAGTTAGATATACTCCGAAAGTAAAGCTGACTGGCAGCAGCGGTTATGACCACGTATTCGATTTCGTCATCCCTAAGTCGCGAGAACGGCCCGAGCGTGTTCTACGGTCAATCAATCAACCTGATCGCCAATCCGCCCAAGCGATGGTGTTTTCTTGGATCGATACGAGAGAGGCGCGTCCGGCTGAATCCAGCGCGTATGCCGTCTTGAATGACACTGAACGTGCGGTACCGCAGGGCGTCGCGGAGGCAATTCAGAGCTATGGGATTCATCCGGTATTGTGGTCGGCTCGTGACAAGGTCGTTTCACAACTGGCGGCCTGACGGCTCGGATCCCAAGCTAGGCGTCTTCCTCAGCCCATTGGTGTGACGCATCTCTAGGCTGAGAAGCAAAGGGGATCTTCGGACTTCAGCGGGTACTGGGTCCGCGATGCGGGGGTGGGTGCCTGCAGAATCGGGGTTGACAGACTCCGAATCGAAGTGGAGGCCCCGGTAGTGGAGGATCCTACGCGTGTCTGTTAGTTGTTGGTCGGGCTGGGCGCTGTGGAGGTCGTCAGTCTCGATGAGATCCTGTTCGGGCGCTAGGACGTCTGGCGGATCCGCCGGTGGTGCATCTCGATCGTGGACGTGCCGGAGGCCAGTTGCCCGACATCGTCGCTGGTCGCGACGCTGAGACCCCGATCAGCTGTCCGTTGGATCAGCCTCCGTGGTGGCGCGACCGCATCGACTGGGGCGTGTTGGATCTTTCGGGGGCGTGTCGGCGGACCTTCGAGGTAGCGCTGCCCCAAGTCGGCCAGGTCGCCGATCCGGTCCACGTGATCCGCTTGGGAACGACAGGATCGACGAGGTGCGCCGACGGACCCAGAACGACCCCCCGGGCCACCGCGGCCGCAAAGACACCCCGCTCTGGCAGGAGGGCGGCTGTTGATTCCGCCCATGATCGTTTCAGCGAGGCTGCGACCTTAGGCTCCGAGTCCTGCTCGCCGCTGGCGATCCCCGCGGCGAGGTCCGCCTGGCGTGGCGCACGAAATGAATCCTCCGGGGTCTCTATGGCATCGACTGCGCGCAGCTCGCCGGCGCCTACCTCGCCCAACTCACCGATACCGACTGCCCGCCCGAACTGCGCCGCCTGGGCCGCACTCTCAGTCGCTGGCATGCTGCGATCGTGAATTGGCGCCGCGCCCGGGTCGCCAACGGCCCCACCGAGGCGATCAACAATCTGGTCAAGCGGCCTCAAACGAGCCGGCTTCGGATTCCGCCGCTTCGCGCACTCCCGCATCCGCGCGCTGCTCTTCGCCGGCAGACCCAACTGGGCGCTCCTCTCCAGCGTCACTCCCCGCCGAAAGCCGAAGCGCCACGAAACCTGATAGGTGTGGCTCGCAGTTTCCTGGAACCCGGCGGACGGCACATTCTGCTCGGAGCCCCGCCTAGCGCCGGCAGCGACGAGCGCTTGGCCGAGACGGGGCAACTAGCGGTGTGAGGTCTCGAACCGTTCGAGGAACTCGGGGATGGCCTCGTAGGCGACTTGCACGCCTGCCTGCTCGCCCTTGGCGGCGATCAGGTCGCACAGGCGGGCGCCGTCTATCAACTCCACAGTGGGGGTTGCCTCTTGGGATGCTGCTTGTGCCCCGCTCGTGAATGAGCCGAGAGTGACCAGCACGGCCCGCTCTGCTCCCCTGGCTTGTGCGTCGCGCTGAAATAGCGCGACGACGTCTCGGCCCACTGACTTGGCCGGGTCATAGCGTTTGGCCTGCACAGCGACTGTTACCGACAACAACTCACCAACGGGGGCGGTACCGATGCCGTCCACCCCACCGTCGCCAACGCCGCCCACGTGTCTGATTTCCATGCCGTGAACCCGGAGCAGGTGTAGCACATACCGTTCAAACGCCACCGGCGACATCCCATACAGCTGTGCCAACAGCGGCCCCTGCCAGTCTTCGCCCTCTACTGGAGCCCCATCGTCAGGCTCGTCGCTGTCGCTCCTTGAACCGGCAGAGCCCTTCTTCGGCGTGAATGTTCTCTGCGCGAGCCGCCACGCCTCATCAACCGGACCCTTCGCCTCAGAATCGGATAGGGCAGCTATGCGAGCGCCCTCGTCGGTGACCAGGTACAGCGCCCGCCTCGGGGAGTCCAACAGTCCGCCCCGCTTGCAGTACTGCATCGCCCAAGCGATGCGGTTGATGATCTTCAACTCGCCCGAGTCGTACGCGACTTCCTCCCAACGGCCATCGGGGTCAATCGCGGCTTGCACATCGTCATAGAGCTGGCGCGTAGAGGCCGAACCCCCAAGACGCACGATCGCCCGCAGGACAGGCAGCATCAGCGTCCGATACGGCGGCGGCAGCCCTAGATCGTCACCAGCCACCGCCATGGTCTACTCCAGCCTGTCTTCCACGGCCAGCCCCAGCCCGCGCCGCCTCGGAGATCATGCATACCGCACGGCGCGGTGGTGGCGTCGGAACTTCGGTCGGTGATCCTAGGTCGTCTAGGCGGCCGGGGTTGATGCGACTTCGACCACGGCGGCGGTGCTCCGAGGTTCGGGGACCGGCTCGCCGTGCTCGCGCAGGCTCGCGACGTGGAGGCCGATGGCCTCGCGGATCTCTGCCATCAGGCCCTCGCGGCTGTCAGCAGTGGCCACGCAGCCGGGGAGATCGGGTACCCAGGCGGCATAGTTCTGCGGTGCCCGCTCGATAACAACGGTGTACTCCACAGCTACTTGCTACTCCTCCAACCCGGACTGTCTCATGATACTTGCCCAGGTACCGGGCGGTAGATCATTGCTCGGCTTGCCCGCGATGGTGACGGTGCCCGGCTTATGAGGGTGGCGGTACTGTCGGTGGCTGCCCCGTGTTCGCACCAACTGCCATCCGTCGCGCTCCAACAGGCGCACCGCCTCCCGGACCTTCGGCATAGTCCTACTCCTGCAGGTTCGAAGCCGGGCGTTCGGTCACCGGTGGTTCGGTCCACCGGCCATCAGCCGCACCCAGCGCGCGGAGGTTCTCGTCGATGGCTGCGTCGAGGAGGGTGGCGTCGGCCCCGTCCCAAAGTTCGGCCACGTAGCCGGTGGTGGCGCGGTCCGTCGTAGTCATCGACGCGTCCGCTTCAGGCCGGTGCCCGCTCTGCCACCAGCGCAGGCTAGCCCCCGGTAGCCTGCGCTGAATGATCTACCGCGCTGATCTCAAGGCCCGGATCGGGGAACTGTGGGCCGGCCGCGCCGGGCTGTCCGCCGGCGACGCCGAGGCTCGCCAGGTCGTACACGAGGCCATCGATCTGCTGGATACCGGCGAGGTGCGGGTGGCCGAGATGGATGTCACCGGAGACGTCGTCGTCCACGAATGGTTGAAGCAGGCCATCCTGCTGCTCTTCAAGCTGTCGGAGATGGAGACAACCGAACTGGGGCCCTTCGAATTCGCCGACAAGATCCCGCTGAAGACCCGCTACCAGGAGCGGGGCGTGCGTGTGGTGCCGGGGGCTTCGGCCCGCTGGGGCAGCTACCAGGCACCCGGCGTCGTGATGATGCCCAGCTACGTGAACATCGGGGCCTGGGTGGGGGCCAACACGATGGTGGACACGTGGGCGACGGTGGGGTCGTGCGCCCAGATCGGCCGCAACGTGCACCTCTCGGGCGGGGTGGGCATCGGCGGCGTACTGGAGCCGCCGCAGGCCACCCCGGTATTCGTGGGTGACGAGTGCCTCATCGGCAGCCGCTGCATCGTGGCGGACGGGGCACGCGTCGGCGAGGGCACCGTGCTGGGGGCCGGCTGCATCCTCACCGGGTCCATCCCGGTGATCGACGCCGCCACCGGCGAGGAGCTCGGCCGCGGCGCCGTGCCGCCCTGGTGCGTGGCCGTCTCCGGCACCCGGCCGCGTACCTTCACCGGCGGGGAGTTCGGCCTGCCGTGCGTGTTGGTTGTGAAGCGACTCACCCCGGGCGAGCGCCACGACAAGTCGGTCCTCAACGACGTGCTGCGCGACCACGGGGCGGCCACCTGAGCGAGCGAGGGGACGCGCTGTGAACGCCGCCGCGCCACCGGTGGACCTGCTGGTACTGACCGCGGAACTCATCGGCATCCCGTCGGTCAGCCTCGCCGAGCGCCGCATGGCCGATCGTGTGGAGGCCTGGTGCGGTGAACATCCGTGGCTCGAGGTCACCCGCATCGGCGACAACGTGGTGGCGCGCACCGCCGCAGGCCGCGCCCTGCGGCTGGTCGTGGCGGGACACCTCGACACCGTGCCCCCCAACGGCAACAGCGAGCCGATCCTGGAGGGCGACCGGGTAACCGGCCTGGGGGCCTCCGACATGAAGGGCGGCTTGGCGGTCATGCTGGCCCTCGCCGCGGCGCACCCCGACCCCGCCATCGACGTGACCTACGTGTGGTACGCCGCGGAGGAGATCTCTCGAGAGCACAGCGGCCTGCTCCAGGTGGAGGCGGCGCGCCCCGACCTGCTGGAAGCCGACGCTGCGGTGCTCGGCGAGCCCACCGGAGCGACGCCCGAGGCGGGTTGCCAGGGCACGATGCACCTGCGGATCACCCTGCGCGGCGAGCGGGCGCACACCGCCCGGCCCTGGATGGGGCGCAATGCCATCCACCGCCTGGGGGACCTACTGGAGGTATTGAGGGATTACGAGCCGCGGCGGCCGGTGATCGACGGCTGCCGGTTCGCCGAGGCGCTGCAGGCCACGTCGGTCTCCGGTGGCGTGGCGGGCAACGTGGTGCCCGACGAGGCGGTTCTGATCGTGAACCACCGCTTCGCTCCCGACCGCACGGCGGGCCAGGCCGAGGACCACCTGCGGGAGCTGTTCGGTCCGCACCTCGCCGAGGAGGACGGGCTGGAAGTGGTGGAGATGGCGCCGCCGGCGCCGCCGCACCTGGAGCATCCGCTGCTGGCGGCGATCGTGGCGGCAGGCGGCGGGGCGGCGGCTGTGCGAGCCAAGTTGGGCTGGACCGACGCGGCGTTCTTCGCCGAGCGCGGCGTGCCTGCACTGAACTTCGGGCCCGGTGACGCCAAGTTGGCGCACACGGCGGGGGAGTACGTGACCCGTGACTCTCTCGAAGCCGTCTACGGGGTGCTGGCGGCGGCTATATCCGGCGCATCACGCTGACGACCCGGCCGTAGATCCGCAGGTCCCTGGCCGGGTAGCGCTGGGGAGGGTAGTCCGGGTTGGAGGACACCAGGACCACCTCGTCGCCCTCGCGGCGGAAGCGCTTCACGGCCGCCTCGTCGCCCGGGAGGCCGGCCACGACGATGTCGCCCTCGCCGGCCAGGTGCTGCATGCGCACCACCAGCAGGTCGCCGTCGAGGATGCCGTCACCGGTCATGGAGTCGCCGCGCACCCGCACCACGAAGGCGTCCTGATGCCCCACGAAATCCGTCGGCAGCGGCAGCGTCTCCTCGATGTTCTCGTGCGCCAGCACCCCCGAGCCGGCGGCGACGTCGCCCACCAGGGGCACGTAGCTGACCGGGTGGCGGTCGACGGCGTGTCCTGAGACCGGGTCGTAGTGCACCTCCAGCGCCCGCGGCTTGGTGGGGTCGCGCCGCAGGAAGCCCTGCTCCTCCAGGATCACCAGGTGGCGCTGGACCGACGCCGGCGAGATGAGGCCGACGGCCTTGCAGATCTCGCGCACCGACGGCGGGTAACCGCGCTCGCGGGTGTATTCGGCCACGAAGCTGATGATCGCCTGGCGCCGTTCGGAGAGCTTGGCCACCGCCGCGACTTGCGGCTCGGCGTCCTCGGTGTTGTAGGTCGTCGGCTCGCTGCTCATGCTGTTCTCCTTGCGGTTTCGGATCCGCTGATCCGGACTTGATATGTACAGGTGTTTCGAGTTACACTATTGTCATGCGCCGTCGACCACCTGCCGGAACCACGGCCGGAGCACTCGCTGGAACACATTCCTGTGCTTCTGCTGCACGTTCACACATCACTGGTACGCATGTTGCCAGTTCGACGACCACCTGTCAAGGATTTTCGTGGCGGCGGGGATCGGCGGTCTCCCCCGCTGTCGGGCTGTCACACCCCCCGACCACGCTGTCGGGTATGGAATACGCCACAGTCCTCGGACAGCTGCCCGATGCCGGTGCCCCGGCGTCGGCGATCCCGCTCGGCGGCCGGCGCCACCCGCGCCGGGTCTACCTGTGGCGCCGCGCCGTCGTGGCGGCCGCGCTGGTGTGCCTCCTCTGGGGGGCACTGTGGGGGGTCTTCCAGCTCGGCGGCCTCGTCGGCGAGCGCCTGGTGGCCCCGGCGCTGGGGACCGCTCCCGTCCCCGTCGTCGACGGGGCTCAGGCCGACTCGTGAGGATCGCGCCGTCGCAGGTAGCGGGCGAAGGTCATGCCGTCGGCCACGAGCAGGCGGTCCAGTTGAAGGGGGTGCCCGGCCTGCGGCGCGGCGCCTTCGATCATGCCCGGTCCGCCCGGTGCCAGCAGCGGCGAGCGCGTGACGCAGAACTCGTCGATGAGGCCGGCGGCGGCGAAGCAGGCGTTCAGGCGGGGCCCGCCCTCGAGCAGGACGAGCGATCGACCCTCTGCGGCGAGGTCGGCGATGATCGTCGCCGCGTCCGCCGTCCGGTCGCCGGCCGTGCGCACGTCGGCCACCTCGGCGAGAGTCTCCCGCCGGCCGGCGGGCACGGACCCGGCCAGGTAGAGCCGCACGCGCTCGGGGCCGCCGAACAGCCGCGCCGCTGGATCCAGTTCACCCCGGCGGCTCACGACCGCCAGCAGCGGTACGGCCTCCTGGCCCCGCGCGAGCCTGCGCTCGCGAACCTCGGGCTCCACCGACGGCGGTCCGTAGTCCTCGCTGCGGGCAGTGCCGGCCCCCACCACGATGGCGTCGGCGCAGCCCCGCAGGGCGGTCAGCACCGCCCAGTCCACCGGACCTCCCAGCGGGGCGGAGCGACCCTGCACACTCACCGAACCGTCCACGCTGGTGATCATGCAGAGCATCACCCACGGCCGACCGGACGAGTGCGGGCGTGGCGCATGCTCGTAGACGTCGAGATGATCCACCGCCGGGATGGAGCGGGGCCAGAGCTGTTGCATCGCCACCATCGGTCCTCCAGCGCTGCCGGGGTCGTCTCTCCACAACGTATCCACAGAACGGCTGCGGATGGCTCTGGGGGAAATCTCTGCTGCGGCGGTGGAAACGTCCGCGCCGCGGTGGGGGAATCTCCGTCGCCGCGGGGATATCTGTCAAATGCCGGGACCGGGCGGAGGTCCGCCGGGCGGACGGTGACTACCGTCCGCCCGATGTCGGCCTCGAGCGCCCTCGCTCTACAGTGAGGGTGACGAGGCCTTTACCGCGCGTCCTGTCAGGACGCGCGAAGGCGAGGTGAGCACGTGACCGTCCTGTCCGAGCAGACCCGCATCGGCATCCAGCGCTGGTTCACCGTCGAGGGCGTGCATCCCTACGACACGGTGGACTGGAGCCGCCGGCGCGCCCTCATCACCGGAGCAGGCGGCGACATCGTCTTCGAGCAGGACGGCGTGGAGTTCCCGGACTCGTGGTCGCAGAACGCCGTCAACATCGTCTCCCAGAAGTACTTCCGCGGCCGGCTCGACGGCGAGGATCGCGAGTGGTCGCTGCGCCAGTTGATCGACCGGGTCGCCGGCACGATCGGCCGGTGGGGTGCCGAGGACGGCTATTTCGCCGACGAGGTCGAGGCGGCGGCCTTCGCTGACGAGCTGACCCACCTGCTGGTCGCCCAGAAGGCGTCGTTCAACTCGCCGGTGTGGTTCAACATCGGCGTTCCCGGCGCCCTGCCGCAGTCCTCGGCCTGCTTCATCCTGTCGGTGGAGGACTCCATGGAGTCGATCCTCAACTGGTACACCGAGGAGGGGCTGATCTTCAAGCGCGGCTCGGGTTCGGGTGTCAACCTCAGCCGCCTCCGCTCGGCCTCCGAACATCTCTCCGGCGGCGGGCGCCCCAGCGGACCGGTGAGTTTCATGCGGGGAGCCGACGCCTCCGCCGGAGCGATCCGCTCGGGCGGCACCACCCGGCGCGCCGCCAAGATGGTGGTCCTCGACGCCGATCACCCCGACATCTCCGAGTTCGTGTGGTGCAAGGCGCGCGAGGAGCGCAAGGCGCAGGTGCTGAGCGAGGCCGGGTTCGACCTGAGTTTCGACGGGGTCGACAGCACCTCGCTGCTGTACCAGAACGCCAACAACTCCGTCCGTGTCAGCGACGAGTTCATGGAGGCCGCGCGGGCGGGCCGCAAGTGGCAGCTGACCGCACGCACCACCGGCGAGACCCTCGAGACGGTCGACGCGGCCGAACTGCTGGATCAGATCGCCGAGGCGGCGTGGCAGTGCGCCGACCCGGGCCTGCAGTTCGACACCACCATCAACCGCTGGCACACCACGCCGGCGGCGGGGCGCATCACCGCCTCCAACCCCTGCTCGGAGTACCTGCACCTCGACAACTCGGCGTGCAACCTGGCCAGCCTGAACCTGCTGTCGTTCCTCGGGGCCGACGGGCGCTTCGATGTGACGGCCTTCCGGGCGGCGGTCCGGGTGGTGTTCTGCGCCCAGGAGATCCTGGTGGGACGCTCGCACTACCCGACGGAGGCGATCGGCCGCAACGCCGTCGCCTTCCGCCAGCTGGGCCTGGGCTACGCCAACCTCGGCGCCCTGCTCATGACCATGGGCCTGCCGTACGACTCCGACGGCGGCCGGGCCACCGCCGCCGCGGTCACCGCGCTGATGTGCGGCGAGGCGTACCGCACCTCGGCCCAGATCGCGGCGCGCATGGGGCCCTTCGAGCAGTACGACGCCAATCGCGCCGACGTGCTGCGGGTCCTGAACATGCACCGCGGCGCGGTCGAACGCATCCGGCGCCGCCACGTGCCGGAGGAACTGGCCGCCGCCGCGGCCGAGGTCTGGGTCGAGGCCTGCGAGCAGGCGGAGGCCACCGGCGTGCGCAACGCCCAGGCCACCGTCCTCGCGCCAACCGGCACCATCAGCTTCATGATGGACTGTGACACCACCGGGATCGAGCCCGACCTGGCGCTTCGGAAGGCGAAGTCGCTCGTGGGCGGGGGCTCGCTCACGATCGTGAACCGCTCGCTGGCGCCGGCGCTGGAGCGGCTGGGCTACGGGGCCGCCGAGATCGCCGGGATCCTGGCGCACGTGGAGAGCACCGGCTCCGTCCTGGGTGCGCCGGGGCTGGCCCGTGAGCACTACCCGGTGTTCGCCTGCTCGATCGGCGACAACACGGTCAGCGCCGAGGGCCACGTGCAGATGGTGGCGGCGGTGCAGCCCTTCCTGAGCGGGGGGATCTCCAAGACCGTCAACCTGCCGGCCGATGCGACCGTCACCGACGTGCGCGAGCTGTTCGTGTCGGCGTGGCGGAGCGGTGTGAAGGCCATCGCCGTCTACCGGGACAACTCGAAGTGGCAGCAGCCGCTGGCGGCGGCGGGCACCGGGACGCTGCCGGCCGAGGGCGCCCCGGACGCCGCGCCGGCGGCGCCCGAGCCGGTGCGCCGCCGGCTGCCGCACCACCGCAGCTCGCGCACGATGGAGTTCCGCGTGGCCGACTGCAAGGGCTTCGTGACCGTCGGCGAGTACGACGACGGCCAGCCCGGCGAGATCTTCGTGCGGGTGTCCAAGCAGGGTTCGACCCTGGCCGGGATCATGGACGCCTTCGCGATCGCGGTCTCATACGGGCTCCAGTACGGTGTCCCGCTGCGCGCCTACGTGGATGCCTTCTGCGGGATGCGCTTCGAGCCTGCCGGTGTGACCGACGATCCCGACCTGCGGATCGCAACCAGCCTCGTGGACTACCTGTTCCGGCGCCTGGCGCTGACGTACCTGTCGCCGGAGGAACGGGCCGGGATGAGCATCTTCGCCACCTCCGAGCGGCTCGAGCCCACGCTTCCGGGCGTCGCCGAGGCGGCGGCCGACTCGGTGCAGTGGATCGATGTTGCTCCCGACCCGCCGTCGGTGCCGCACCGGTCCGATCCGGCGACGCCGGGCAAGTCCTCCGGAGGCGGATCCCACGGCGGCCTGGCGGACTCCGCCTCGCCGCTGTGCATGTCCTGCGGCACCCGGATGGTGCGAGCCGGCTCGTGCTACGCCTGCGCCACCTGCGGGGCCACGAGCGGCTGCAGCTGAGCCCGCTGCCGGAGACCCCGAAGATCCCCACCCGGCCCGGCGAGCGGCGCAGGCAGGACGAAGCGCGGTGACCGCGAGCATGAAGGCAGCCGTCCTCCATCCCGATGCCAGCAGCTTTCACCTCGAGCCCGTTGAAGTGGCCGCTCCCCGTGGGGAGGAGGTGCTGGTGCGCACCGTCGCCACGGGGCTGTGTCACAGCGACTTCCACTTCGTCGACGGCTCCTGGCCGATCCCGAGACCTTGCGTGCTGGGCCACGAGGGGGCCGGTGTCGTGGAGGCCGTCGGCCCCGGTGTCGGGGACTTCGAGGTGGGCGATCACGTTGTGACCTGCCTCTCGGTGGGCTGCGGCGAGTGCATCATCTGCATCGGGGGACGTTCCTACCTCTGCGTCGAGGGGCAGTCACTGCGCGCCCGTCCCGCCGGGCAGCCGCCCCGCCTCAGCCTCGACGGTCGGGAACTGCACCAGTTCGTGGGTCTGGCGACCTTCGCCGAGCGCATGCTGGTGCACCGGAGGGCCCTGGTGCGCATCCGCCGCGACATGCCGCTGGACCGTGCCGCGCTGCTCGGCTGCGGTGTGCTCACCGGAACCGGGGCGGTCTTCCGCACCGCCGGGGTCCGGCCGGGCTCCTCGGTGGCCGTGGTGGGTTGCGGCGGCATCGGCATGGCGGCGGTGCAGGCGGCCCGCATCGCCGGCGCGACCCTCGTCGTCGCCGTGGACACCGAGCCGCGCAAGCTGGCCCTGGCCGTCGAGTTCGGCGCCACGCACACCGTGGATCCGGCCGACGGCGATCCCGTCGAGCAGGTGCGCGATCTCACCGGCGGTGGCGCCGAGTTCACATTCGAGGCCATCGGCCTGCCGCGCACGGTCGAGCAGTGCCTGGCCATGGCCGCCCGGGGCGGCACCGCCACGGTGATCGGCATGCTGCCGCGCGGTGCCCGGGTGGAGATCGACGGCGCCGAGCTGTTCCTGCACGAGAAGCGCCTGCAGGGATCGCTGATGGGATCAAACGTCTTCCGGCGAGACCTCCCGCAGCTGGTCGACCTCTACCTGGACGGCAGGCTCCGCCTCGACGAGATGGTCTCGCTGCGGCTCGACCTGGATCACATCAACGAGGGTTACGAGGCGATGCTCGCCGGCGAGGTCGTGCGCGCCGTGGTGGAGTTCCCGTGAGCGGCGCCGGGTTCGCTAGCGGGGCTGCGGGGCGCGCAGGTCGCTGAGCGGGGGCCGCTCCCGCAGCGACACCTCCTGCGTCGCGACGCCGGGAATCTGCAGGCCGGCGCTCCAGCCGCCGGCTGCCGGCGGGCCGACGCCGGCGCGCTGCAGCACGGTCTGCAGGATGGCCAGAGCCTGCGGACCCAGTTCCTCCAGCGGCCTGTTGCGGTGGCGACGCACACCCAAGTCGGCCTCTGCGATGCGATCCGCCCCGAAGCGGCGCGACAAGTCGATCAGCAGACCCACCTCGACGCCCCAACCCTGCACGAACGGCACCTGCTCGACGGCCTGCCGCCGCACGGCGTACTCGCCGCCGAGGGGTTGGCGCAGGTGCGCCAGCTCGGGGAAGAACTGCGCCAGCAGGGGGCGAGCCATCAACTCGGTCGTCCGGCCGCCGCCAGGTCGACCATCGAGCAGCCGCTCGTAGTAGCCCTTCACGAGCACGACCCCGTTGTCGGCCAGCAACGGCTCCACCAGGGCGGTCACGTAGCGGGCCTCGAAGCTCGCCAGGTCGGCGTCGCACCACACGATCAGGTCGGCGGTGGTGGCGGCCACACTCTTCCAGAGGGCGTTCCCCTTGCCGAAACCCGGACCGGCCTCCGGCAGCACTTCGTCGGTGCGCACGACCCGGGCGCCGGCCGAGGCTGCCACCTCGCGAGTGCGATCCGCCGAGTCGCCGTCCACGACCAGCAGATCGTCCACGAGTCCGGCGGCGGGAGCCATGAGCGTGCGGCGCACCTCGGCGCAGATCGCACCGACGGTTCGTTCCTCGTTCAGGGCCGGCAGGCAGACGGCGATCGTGCGGTTCCCCTTGCGCTCGGCGAGCCGGCCGGCGGTCGATCCCGGGGACACCGCGGGAACGATAACCGTGCCGGGTGGCCCGGCGGCACCGGGCTAAACTTCCTGGCGGCGGTGCGCATTGCGGGCGGGAGCCGCCCCCCGGTCGGCGATTCCCGCATCGGAGAGTCCACTTGATCGCTTCCATACCCAGCCCCGACGTGGGCACTCTCTCCCTCGGGCCCCTGAACCTCCGCCTCTACGGGCTCATGGTGGCGCTCGGTGTGATCGCCGGCGTGTACGTGGCCGCGCGCATGCTGCAGCGCCGCGGGCTCAACCCGGAATGGGCGGTGCAGGTCTCCACCATCGGCGTCCCGCTGGGCCTCATCGGCGCCCGCGCCTACCACGTGCTCACCGACTGGAAGAGCTACCAGGGCCGCTGGGTGGACGTCGTGAAGATCTGGGAGGGTGGCCTCGGCATCCCGGGAGGGATCCTGGGGGCGGCGATCGGCGGCCTCATCGTCATCCGGCTGCGCCGGATGCCGCTGCGCTCGCTGCTGGACGCCGGCGCCGTGGGATTCCCCGTCGGGCAGGTCATCGGCCGGCTCGGGAACTGGTTCAACCAGGAACTCTTCGGGCGGCCGACCGATCTGCCGTGGGGCCTGGAGATCGACCGGGAGCACCGCCCGCCGGACTACCTGGAGGCCGAGACGTTCCACCCGACGTTCGCCTACGAGATGGTCTGGAACATGCTGGTGTTCGGGTTGCTGTGGCGGGTCGGGCTGCGCGGCAGGTTCCCGCGAGGCCACCTGATGGCCCTCTACCTGTTCTCGTACTCGGTGGGGCGGCTGTGGATCGAGGCGCTGCGGGTCGATCCCGCCAGCCTGCTGCTGGGCGTCCGGGTGAACATCTGGGTCATCGGCGGGGTCCTGGTGCTGTCGGGCCTGTTCCTGCTCCTGGTGACGCCGCGCCGGCGGCTCGCCGAGGCGTCGGTCGAGGCGGCGGCGTCGAGCGACGACGAGGCTGCTGCGGAATCTCCCGAAGACGGCGAGGGCCCGCAGGACGACGTGCCGCCCGGCGATCCCGAGGGGGACACGATCAGCGGCGAGCAGACGCCGCTCGGCGCCGACGAGTCGACTGCCGGCAGTGCCCCGGCCTGAGCCGGTGGACGATTCGGCGCTGGTCGCGGGGATCAGCCCGGCACGCGTCGAGCGGGGGTTCGCCTTCGTGGACCTCTGCAACTTCACACGCTTCACCGATGACCACGGGGATCGCGAGGCGGTGGCTCTCCTGGCGGAGTTCCGCGCCGTCGTCCGCGCCGTGGTTGCGAGCCACGGCGTCCGGATCGCCAAGTGGCTCGGGGACGGAGCCATGCTGGTCGGCGTCGAGAACGAGCCGCTCGTCGAGGCCGTCGTGCATCTCCAGAACGTCATCGGTGTGCAGGGGGTCCTGCCGCTGCGCGCCGGCATCGCCGCCGGACCGGTCATTCTCTTCGAGGGGGACGACTATATCGGGAACGCGGTGAATCTGGCCGCGCACCTTTGTGACCTGGCAGAACCGGGTCAACTACTGGCTCCGGCGTCGATGCTCTCGGACCTGATGGTGAACACCGGGGCCGACTCCATCGGGTTCCTCGAGATTCCGGGGTTTACTGAACGGGTGGACGTGGTGCTGCTGCGCGAAGCCGACCCGGAGCCGTGGGCCGATGGCTGAGGACTCCGGCGCCGCAAAACCGCCGCGCCTGGCCGCCGGCCTGCCGGCCTCGGGTGCCTGGCAGGAGGGTGATCCGCCGGACCACCGGCGGTTCTTCACCCTGGACACCCGGCGCCCCTTCGTTCTGGAGAGCGGCGACTCGCTGGACAGCGTCACGATCGCCTACGAGACGTGGGGGACGCTGGACAGCGACGGCTCCAATGCGGTGCTCGTGTGCCACGCCCTCACCGGCGACGCCCACGCCTACGACCCGCACCTAAGCAAGCGCGGCTGGTGGCAGGGTGTCATCGGCCCCGGCGAGGCAATAGACGTGGACCGGTACTTCGTGGTGTGCGCCAACGTGCTGGGCGGCTGCCAGGGCACGACCGGCCCCACCGCGTTGAACCCGGCGACGGGGCGGCGCTGGGCGGCGTCGTTCCCCGCGGTCACGATCCGGGACATGGTGCGCACACAGGCGCGTCTGGCGGACCATCTCGGCGTGAAACGGTGGCTCTGCGTGGTCGGTGGCTCCATGGGAGGGATGCAGGCCCTCGAGTGGGGCGCCATGTATCCGGGGCGGGTGCGATCGATCGCCCCGCTGGCCGTCGGCTGCGCGGCGAGCCCGTGGCAGATCGGCTGGAGCGCCGTCGGGCGGGCCGCCATCGCCCTCGACCCCCGCTGGCGCGGCGGCGAGTACTACGACGCCGAGCCTGGGGAGGGACCGCATGAGGGTCTGGCGCTCGCCCGGGCCGTGGCGCAGATCACCTACCGCAGCGACGAGTTGTTCGCCGAGCGGTTCGGCCGATCGCTGGTGCGTCCGAACGAGCAGTTCGGGCTTTGGGACCGCTTCGGGGTCGAGGGCTATCTCGACTATCACGGCGAGAAGCTGGTGCGGCGATTCGACGCCAACTCGTACCTGCTGCTGAACAAGGCGATGGACACCCACGACATCGGCCGCGGGCGCGGCGGCCTGCAGCGGGCGGTGGCGCGTATCGGTGTGCCGGTGCTGACCGTCTCGATCAGCTCCGACGCGTTGTACCCGCCGCGGCAGCAGACCGAGCTGCGGGACCTGGTCGTGGCGGCTGACGGGGACTGCCGCTACGTGTTCCTCGAGAGCCCTCACGGTCACGACGGTTTCCTCGTGGAGACCCGGGCCGTCTCGGCGGCCCTCGCCGAGTTTCTCGAGTCGGTCGAGAAGGATCACCCGGCGGAGGGGCCAGGCTGATCAAGACGGCGCCCGGCTACAATGTCGCCGACTTGCGGGCGTAGCTCAGTTGGTAGAGCGCCACCTTGCCAAGGTGAAGGTCGCCGGTTCGAGCCCGGTCGCCCGCTCGCAGGCTCGCCGGGGGCGAGTCCCCGAGGGCCGCACAAACCTGCATCGGTGCCCGAGCGGACGAAGGGAGCGGCCTGCAAAGCCGTCTTATCGCGGGTTCGAATCCCGCCCGATGCTCTCTAGCAGGTAGTTGACCTGCAAATTTATGCCGTACGTTTCGAGCAGTGTTACCTTTCGTATCGCCTTCGCCACCTGATCGGGCGCGAGAGACAGGCTGCTCATCCTTGTAGTAGCGAAAGAGACAGCACCACCTCCGTCGGCGGTGGCTTCAGCACGTCCGGCGTCCTCGGCGTCGTCAACGCCGATATCGCTCCAGTTGCGTGCGTCACCGGCAATTTCGCTGCGAGTATCGACCCACTCAGGCCAACCGTTGTAGCGCTTTGATTCCCCGCGTTCGACAACCGTGCGATCGTCGCGATCGCCGAACTTGACTAGGGCGAATCAGGCTGTCCTCGCATCCCAGCGGACCTGGTGCGCCGTGAGGGTTATCTCGGTGTCCTTGCAGCTGAGAGCTCGTCCAGGTCGCCTCCGAGCACTCTCCTTCGCTGGCACACCCAACTGAGTGCTCCCTGCCGACGCCCCCGCTCAGGCCGCAGCGCCCTTGCTGTTACAGGGCTCACGCGAGGCGCACGCCGGGCTCACCCTCGATGATGTGTTCGATCCGTTTGATGATCTTGTGTAGCCCGGCGCTCTTGTGGGGTTCTCCCCAGCAGGCGGCCCGTCTTGCCAAGCTGAAGTCAATGGAGCAGAGCGCGAGGTGTAAGTAGATCAGTAAGTCGTAGTAGTCGATCGACGGCTTCTGCCCGTCGATGTTCCATGTTTCGAATATGGCCATGGCTTCGGAGTGGGCGACGCCGCTCATTCGGGCGTAGGCATCAAGTCCTTGTGGCATCCCGATATCGCCGACGAGCATCTCGCGAATCCGGCGAGTCGCGGAGGGAACCTGGAGCGGCCGCTCAAGCGGCGGAGTGGACGTTGATCTGAGGTCGCTGTGGATGTCTTGGATGATCTGTCTGGTCTCGTCGAGGTGAGTCTCTGTCACGCTTCGCGCTCTTGTTGCGTCGGCGGGTTGCTCGGGGTCGAACTCCCCGGCACGATTGGCCTCAATCGCTCGAAGCGACCTCAGTCGCCGGTCCAACGATTGTTCTCGGAGCTGTAGTCCCCTCAGTAGTTGCTCTGCTGGTTCGACTCCGGGATCGAATACCCACACGGCGAACGCGCACGCCTCGATCGTCGATCTGCACATCACATGGAGCGAGAAGACGCGGCGGGTTCTCATGGCAGCGGTCAGCCCACCGAAGTAGTCGTGTAGGACGTCAAGGCGTAGCTGCGCCTCGGCCTCCACGACGTGGCTGGCGGTGCCGCCGCCGACGTGCGCGAACCGGCCGCCGTATGTCCGCGCCAGCGCCCACGGTGAGCCATCGGCGGGAGTTCGGGACTCCAACAACCAGACATCGGGGTCGCCGTGGAGAATCTTCATTCTCAAAGCGATGCCCCACATGACGAACCTCACGCGAACGCGCCTCGAGAACGGTGTCGTCTTCACCGGTGTCAACTGCATCCGCTACTCCATCGCGATGTGCCCGGCAGTTCGGCTACCACGATGTCATGCACGAGGTTGTAGGTGCCTGCTACCCGGGCGTGGACTTCCGCTCGCGGAGCAGGTCCCACTGGTCGAGTGCGGGCCCTTTCGGCGCCTGGAGCGTCGGCCTCGTGGACGGATCGATTTCTGAGCCACAGTGCTTGGCTTGGAGGAGCGCCGAGGAAGGTTTAGCCGTGTTCTCCGTCCAGGCTCGATCGAGGTTCGAATCCGGACGATCCGCGAGGTTTCGAGTCCAGTTGACGCCACCGAACTGCCCAAGACGGTCTCGGGCAAGATCCGCCGCGTCGAACTCCGCAACCGCTGACGGGGCCGCAAGTCCATCGAAGCGGGAGCCACCGGCAACTTCGCGGCCGATCTGGACTAGCTGAGACGACCGGGGAGGTTGTCCCTAGGCCGATCATGCCGGCGGCACGGCCCGACTACATGTGTATTTCTATATAGTGCTCGTTCTAGTTGAGTCTGTCTTTATGACAGACGGGCGTGTCGATGTTGAAGGGGACGCGGGCGATGATTCGTCTCGGTGGTGCGCGAGGTGTGCTGGTGGCCGTGTTGGCTGTGTTGTTGGCGACGTCGCCGGCGTTGGGGCAGTCCGAGCCGGAGACGCCGCAACCGGACACGACCGAGCCGTCGGAGGGGGATTCCTCCGGCGACGGCGAGGAGGCGTTCGATTGCGACGCGATCGTGACCGAGGGGGGCTGGAGCGAGTCGGAGTTCTTGCAGGTCCTGGACTGTCTGCTCGACAGGCCGGCCACGTCTGGAGGTGGAGTTGGCGAACTCGGGACCCCACCAACGAAGACCGGTCCCGGTCGCGTGGGGCGTTCGTCCGGTGCGTGTGGGGATGTCAGCGTTCGCTACGAGGTGCAGCAGTATCTGCCGCGCCGCGGCTTCTTCGGATTCGTGCGGGAGCACTTGCGGATCTACTTGGCCGAACTCCTGTGCGCGGACGGTAGCCCCGCGGTGGGCTACGCCACCGGATTGCAGATCATTCGCGGCCCCGGCAGCGGGGGATTCAGCTCATGGTGTTGGGTGCTGCGCGGGGGTCGTGTCGAAGAGGTGCGCACGAGCAGCGCGAACGGATGTCCGTCCTATGACATTGCGACGTCGGATTTCGGTGGAGTTCTGGCACACCTGCACCGCGTGAACGGCTCGAACGACCGCAGCTTCCGCCAGGTGGTGATGTGGGCGGACTTGGATCGTGACGGTCGCCACGATGCGGGCGAGCCGTACGATTTGACGTTCAGTCCCGACGACGGCCAGTCCGACAGGTTCGCGGCGCGCGGCGTGGCGGGGCCGCGGCTTGTGCGAAGCGGCGGCCTCGCTGAGCAGGTCGTGCGGTTCGCGGATCCGGCGGATGTGTCCCTGGCCGGTGTGCGTGTCGGCGCGGAAGTCGTGAGCGGCCCCAGCACCCGCGCGACGGTGTCATGCTTCGCGCAGGGTCGCGGCGGCGTGTCGGTGGTGATCAGGCCGAGCGACTGCACAACCGATGGCAACGGCGGAGTCCGGCTGTCGTGGCGGCTCGGCGCGGTGAGCCGCGATCTGCATCGTCAGGATCTTGACGTTCTCCGCGTCTACATCGACGAGAACGCCAACGGCCGCTTCGACGGGTCCGAACCGTTCCGCTACCTCACGCAGAGGATCGCGAAACCCATCAACTACGTCGCATTGGGCGATTCGTACTCGGCTGGCGAGCACGGCCTGCCCGCCGCGCAACTGCCCGGCGAAGGCTACTTCGACACGAAACCCGCCGACCTGGAGTGCCGCCGCTGGACCCAGGCCTACTCCCAGGTTCTCGACGGCTACCTCCAGGGAACCGACCTCACCGTCGGCTTGTACGCCTGCACCGGCGCCATCACCTACAACATCCACGACCCCCGGGTCACGAGCACCAGACTCCACTCGGAAACCGACAGGCCCTCAGCGGCGGTTCCCGAGCAATTCCCCGACGTGTTGCCTGCGCTTCCAGACCCGAACTGGGAGCCCCGCCAGGCCGTCTCGCTCGCCGACGCGCACGCCCTGCGATCCGTCGACATGGTGACCATCACCATCGGCGGCAACGACCTGGGATTCGGCCCGGTGGTACACAAGTGCGTTGACCCTCGCTCGGTATCAGACTGTTCTGCGGATGACCAGACGATTACGTTTGACGCTCTTGAGGAGAGACTGTCGGCGGTGTTGGCGCAGGTGAAGTCGGCGGCTCCTGGTTCTGCGATCTTCGTTCTCGGATACCCGTATCACGCTCCAACGTTGGTGTCTATCCCAGTCTGCACTGAACTCGGATTAGTCCCGCTACTAACAGAAGGAATAGACTCGCCTGTTGGCGGATTCTTCGCGGGACTCGTCTACGAAACATTGAGCACACTCAGCACCTTGTTCGATGACGGACCGCTCGATGTCACGCAATCAGAGCTCGGATTCTTGCGTCGTTCAGCCATAACGCTCAACGATCGTCTTGAGGCCGCTTCACGTAAGGTCGGTGTGCACTTCGTTGAAGTCGCGCATGCGACGGCGAGCACATCGGGCGCGGAAAGCTTCGACGGTCACTTCCCGTGCGGAAACAAGGAGGCTTGGCTCTACGGCGTGGCGGCCGAATCTGAGTCCGACGACGCTTTCCCGACTTCGGATAGATCATTTCACCCAACACGGGCAGGTCATGCGGCGTATGCCCGTTTGTTGGCTCAGTTCATTCGGAATGCGGTCGACAGGGGCGCGGAGTTGACTGAGGCGGGGCTGCCGGGGAATCCTGCGCCGGATCCGTCGGGTGGTTCCACTACGACAGGGAGCGCGGTTGGTGGCGCGTCAGATGCGACGGCGCAGCAGTCAACCGGCGATGCGTCTGTGAGTCGGGTGTTCCTGGTGGCTCGGCGCCAGACTCCGGTCGCGTCGGGGTGTGGTGTGTCGTTCGCGGCGCCCGGTGACCAGTTGGAGTTGACGGCGTCAGGGTTCGCTGCGAGTTCGTCGGTGACGTTCACTGTTGCGGGCGCGAAGCTGTCGGGGACGGCGTTGTCGGGGTTGTCGATCCCGGCGGCGACCACCGATGGTGACGGGGACTTGAGTGTGGTGTGGGCGGTGCCCACGGCGCCGGCAGCGGGTGTGGACGCGGTCCCGCGGGCCTACATGATCGAGGCGTCAGGCACCGACGCCTCGTCGGGGCAGGTCGTGGCGCGGTTGTTGCAGCCGATCGTGGCGTATCCCGGTACTAAGCCGTGCGCGGTGGACGATGCGGCGACGACGACGGTGGGACGGTCGGTGCGGATCCCGCTGCTGTCGAACGATGTGGCTCCCGAGGGCGGTTCGCTGGACGTCACGTCGGTGCAGGTCACCCCGACCGGCGGCGGCAGCTTCGCTGTGAGTTCGACGGATGGTTCGGCGACGTTCACGCCGGATCCGGGTTTCGTCGGCGACGTCGCGACGCAGTACTGGGTGTTCGATGACTCCGGTGTGGGCGTTAGCGGGGATGTGACGGTCACGGTGAATGCGGGTTGCACGATCACCGGGGCGGCGGGTGTGACCAACATCGACGGTACCGACGGCGACGATGTGATCTGCGTGAGCGACTCTGGCGATCGCGAGGCGTTCCACATCATCGACGCCAAGGCCGGCAACGATGTGATCATCGCCGGTGACGGCGTCGACTGGATCCGCGGCGGCCCGGGCCGCGACACCATCTATGGTCGCGACGGCGCCGACCGCATCGACGGTGGACCCGGCAGCGACACGGTTTACGGCGGCGGCGACTTCGACACGATCTACAGCGACGACCTCACCGATGTCGTGCGCGACGACGCGGGTGGCTTCGAGATCATCCTTGCGGCGCCGGTTCCCCAGAACAGCGCCCCGGTCGCCGCCGACGATACCGAACACGCCGCGACGGGCGAGACGCTGTTGCTCGACGTGCTGGGCAACGACTTCGACGCCGACGGCAACCTCGACGCCTCTACTCTGACGATCACCCAGGCGCCCACCGCTGGCGCCGCCCAGATCGTGACCAGCGACGACCTCGGCGCGCACGTCTCCTACACCGCCGCCGGGACCGCCGGCGCCGACACGTTCACCTACCAGATCTGTGACCATCGCGGCGACTGTGCGACAGCGCAGGTCACCGTCACCGTCGGCACCACGCATTGCACCATCGTGGGCACCGCCGGCGACGACACGCTACGGGGCACATCCGGCGCCGATGTGATCTGCGGCCTCGCCGGAAACGACACCATCTACGGCCTCGACGGTGACGACATCCTCATCGGCGGACCCGGCGACGACACGATCTACGGCGGCAACGAGACCCGCATCGGCATCAACGACGGCGACGACACGCTGTTCGGCGGACCCGGCGACGACACCCTCTACGGCGGCAACGGCGACGACACGCTCTGGGGCGGCCCCGGCGACGACACTCTGGAAGGCAACCGCCGCGACGACACCCTCGTCGGCGGCGCCGGCGACGACAGCCTCAACGGCGGCGGCGAGGACGACACCCTCTGGGGCGGCCCCGGAAACGACACCCTCGAAGGCCACGCTGACGACGACGCGCTCCACGGCGGTCTCGGCGACGACACCCTCGAAGGCGGCAACGGCGACGACACCCTCCGGGGCGGCCCGGGGAACGACACCCTCACCGGCCACGCCGGCAACGACACCCTCTGGGGCGATGTCGGCGACGACACACTCCACGGCAACACCCAGAACGACACCCTCCGGGGCGGCCCCGGACACGACACCCTCCACGGCGGCGGCCACAACGACCACCTCCACGGCAACAGCGGCGACGACACCCTCAACGGGAACAGCGGAAACGACCACCTCTGGGGCGGACCCGACAGCGACACCCTCCACGGCGGCAACGGCACCGACTACCTCAACGGCGGCACCGGAACCGACACCTGCACACAAGGCGAAACCAACGCACAATGCGCAAACTAAACCCACCTGCGCCGGACAAAGAAAGCACTACCCAGCCAGAACCAAGCCGACAACGAGCACCCGGCGAACGCATGATAGTCGCAGGATTCATCATAGCGATCATGTCAACTGTCGTAATTGTCCTTGACATGTTGGGACAGTATCGGGGACAAGTATCCTCTCGTTCGATGGAATTGACATTGGATTTGCTCTATGCGGCTTTATTCTTGGCGCCCCTCATCATTTGCGGATGGGGCCTTCGCCACCGCAGGCAACAACCACGGCGTGTCCGTATTCTTGGCTATAGCGGGGCTGCTCTCCCGTTCAGTACTATGTTCGCCATCGTGATCTATGCCATGTTTGAATTCGGCCGACAAAGTCGCTTCGGATTCTGAATCCCGAATAATCGGAGGCATACCTTCAATCGATCTCGCCCGTTGACTCGCATCGCAGTGGCAGCGGAACCACAAACGCCGGTACGCCATGGGACTGTCAGAAACTTTGTGTAACCGGCCGTGATGGTCTTCATCGGATGTGGTCGGCGATGCGGTCGCCGTAGTGGACGGTCAGGGTGTTCAAGATGGCTTTCCAGCCGTTGGTCTTGCCGGTGAGGTTCTCCCGGTTCTTGCGCTTGGTGGTGGCGACAAGGTAGAGGACCTTCATCGCGGCCTGCTCGTTGGGGAAGTGGCCTCGGTGCCGGACGGCTCTTCGGAACCGGGCGTTGAGGCTCTCGACGGCGTTGGTCGTGTAGACGACCCGGCGCAGCTCGGCGGGGAACTCCAGGAACGGGGTGAACTCCTCCCAGTTGTTCTCCCAGGCCCGGATCATGGCCGGGTAGGTGGCTTCCCAGCTGTCGCGGAAGGCCTCGAACTGGGCCTCGGCGGCTTCGATGGTGGGGGCGGTGTAGATCTCTCGCATGGCCTTGGTGATCGCCCCCCAGTGCTTGCGGGAGGCGTATCTGAGGCTGTTGCGCACCATGTGCACCACGCAGGTCTGGATCGTCGCTTGGGGCCAGGCGGCGCGGATCGATTCGGGCAGGCCCCGCAGCCCGTCGCAGCACACGATCAGCGCGTCAGCGAGGCCGCGGTTTCTCAGTTCGGTCAGCATCGTCGCCCACTGCTTGGCGCCCTCGCCGCCGGTGGGGCCCAGCCACAGGCCCAGCACGTCCCGCTCGCCGGCCAGATCGACGCCGATGGCGACGTACACGGGCCGGTTGGCGACCTGCGCGTCACGGACCTTGACCACAATCGCGTCGATCAACAGCACCGGATAGACCGCATCGAGGGGCCGGTTCTGCCAGGTAGCCATATCGGCGACGATCTCGTCGGTGATCTTGGAGATCGTCTCGCGGCTCACCTCGGTGTCATAGATCTCCTCAAGGTGCGCCTGGATCTCACCGGTGGTGAGGCCCTTGGCATACAGCGAGATCACATTCCCCGACAGGCCTTCGAGGCGGCGCCGATGCTTGGGCACCGTCACCGGCTCGAAGGTGCCCGCACGATCCCGAGGAACCCGCAGATCGACCTCGCCGACTTCGGTCTTGACCCGCTTGGGCGACGAACCGTTGCGCGAGTTCGGCGTCCCGCGTCCCTCCGGAGCGTGGCGCTCATAGCCCAGATGCTCAGCCATCTCGACCTCCAGGCCGCACTGCAGGACCTGGCGCACCAGGCCCGTCAACAGGCCGCCATCGCCGGTGAGCTCCACACCCTCGTTGCGCGCTCGAGCGACCAGATGCTCAGCCCAGTCCTTCATCGCCGCCTCATCAGCGGCCCCGTTCGCCGGCAGTGCCGGCATATTCTGATCAGTCGCAGACATGATCCTTCCCGGCCCACAACGCGCAGCTGCGGACCCTCAGATCACGCCCGATACACAAAATTCCTGACAGGCCCTACGCCATTCCTCGGCCGTTCGGTTTGGCATCGTCGTAGCAATTCCTATTGCGTCGTTTGTGGGCTCGGACGGCTTCTCGTTTGTCTCGTCTCTTTGTTGGTAACGCTCGTGGTGGGCGCGGCCGTCCGCTCCGGGCTGGGAGATTGGGGCCATGGTGGCGATGTGGAGGGTCTTGTGGAGGCGGTTGAGTCGGTGGTGCACGACGTGATCCGGGCTGGCTCGATGCGGCGTGGGCGTTGGCCATCGCGAGTCTGTGGGTCGGGCGTAGCTGCCGGAGCCCTTGATACCGATCCGGCAAGCGTCGGCGGCGTGGGCCCGGGCAACCGGTTCGGCGTGCCCGTCGAATCCCCGCCCGATGCTCCGGGTCGGATCGAGCCTCGTCCGGACGCGGACGGGGCGGCTCGGGCGCGATAACCTGCCCGTGGGGCCGTTAGCTCAGCTGGCAAGAGCACTTGCATGACGCGCAAGGGGTCGGGGGTTCAAGTCCCTCACGGCCCACTCGCAAGAGTGCCCACTCGAAAAAGGGCAGGGTACGGGTGCCATTTGGTAGTCCTCCGACGGGGGAATATCCTGCCGGGGACCGCGGGCCCGCTCCAACAAGCTCCGAACGGATTCTGACTAGCGACCATGCCACGAGTGTCCAACAACATCAGCACCACCGTCGGCCGGGGCATCGCCGTGGACCTGGGGACCGCCACGACCATGGTGTACGTCCGCGGCGAGGGCATGGTGCTCGAGGAACCCAGCGTGGCGGCTCTCGACGCCCGCACTGAACGCCTTCTGGCGGTCGGCCGCAACGCCAAGGAGATGATCGGTCGCACGCCGGCCAACATCCGCACTGTGCGCCCGCTGAAGGAAGGCGTCATCGCCGATTTCGGCGTCTGCGAGAAGATGCTTCGCTACTTCATCCAGCAGGTGCACAGCAACCGCTTCGCCAAGCCGCGCATGGTCATCTGCGTACCGTCGGGCATCACCCCGGTGGAGCAGCGAGCGGTGCAGGAGGTGGCCGAGTACGCCGGTGCCCGCCGACCCGTGTTCATCATCGAGGAACCGATGGCAGCTGCCATCGGAGCCGGCATCGCGGTCCAGCAACCCTCGGGAAGCATGATCGTGGACGTCGGGGGCGGGACCACCGAGATCGCCGTCATCTCGCTCGGCGGCATCGTGGTCAGCCGCTCGGTACGCGTGGCCGGCGACGATTTCGATCAGACGATCAGCGACTACATCCGCAAGGAGTACAGCCTCGGCCTGGGCGAGCAGACCACCGAGCAGGTGAAGGTCAAGTACACCTCGGCCTGGCCCCTGAACGAGGAGCTTCACCTGAGTATCCCCGGCCGTGATCTGGTTACCGGACTGCCGAAGAGCATCGGTGTCAACACGTCCGAGCTGCGCGAGGCGATCGACGAGCCGCTCAACGAGATCATCAGTGGCGTGCAGACGACGCTCGATGCGGCCCCGCCCGAACTCACCGCCGACATCATGGAGAGCGGGATCCACCTTGCCGGCGGGGGTTCCCGGCTCCTCGGCCTCGCGGAGCGCCTGGCGGCCGAGACCGGGATCAAGGTCAACCGCGTGAAGAACCCCCAGTACGTTGTGGCATACGGGTCGGGATACTCGCTCGAGGAGTTCGAATCACTGAGAGGCGTACTGCATTCGCCGGTCGCTGAGTAGCCGGGCGATCGCATAGGGGAGCGGTCCCCGCAGTCGTGGCCATCCTCCAGGGCCGTTCCCGTCTCACGCTCGTCCTTCTCGTCCTCATCACGGTCACGCTCGTCACCCTCGACGTCCGCAACGTCGCGCCCTTCGAGCGGGCCAAGAACGCCGCCGAGGGTGCACTGGACCCCGTGATCTCGGGCGCCCAGCGAGCCGGGCGCCCCGTGGTGGATGCCTGGGAGGCGGTGACCGAGTACGACGAGCTCAGAGCGGAGAACGAGCGACTCCGTACCGAACTCGACGTCGAGCGGGGCCGCGACCTGGCAAACGCCAACGCCACCGCCGTGCTCCAGCAACTCCTCGCCGAGAAGGAGATCAGGTACGTGGCCGACATACCCTCGACCACCGGGCGGGTCGTGCGGCATCTCGGCAACTTCCCGGACTTCACCGTGGACGTGGACAAGGGCTCCTCCGCAGGGGTGAGGATCGGAATGCCGGCGGTGACGAGCGCCGGGCTGGCGGGGCGGGTGGTGGACGTCTCCCCCGGCCGCTCGCGTGTCCGGCTCATCAGCGATCCCGAATTCGAGCTGGGGGTCCGGCTCGTGGGCACCGACGCGGTCGCCGTGGCCCGGGGCACCGGACGCGGCCAGCCGCTGGTCGTGAGTGAGGGGATCGGCGTCTCCACTCCGGTGCACGTGGGAATGCTGGTCACGACCAGCGGGATCGACCGCAGCGTCTACCCGCCTGATGTTCCGGTCGGGCTGGTGGCCGAGGTGGCGGTGGACCCCGGACTCAACCAGGTGCTGTTCGTGCAGCCGGCGGCGTCCCTGGATTCGCTGAACTTCCTGACCATCCTGCTCTATGACAGCGCCCTGTGAGGGGACCGATGGCCGTGACCGCTGAGACGATCAGGACGGCGATGAGGTCGGGGCTTGTGCTGTTCTCCTTGTTCGTCCTGCAGGTGGGGCTTCTCGACGGTCTGCGGATCGCCGGTCGAGCCCCCGAACCGCTGCTGGTCCTGGCCGTCGCGAGCGGTCTGGTGGGGGGATGGTGGCGCGGCCTGCGGTTCGGATTCGTGGCCGGGCTGCTGTACGACCTGGTCGCCGGGACACCGCTGGGGCTGGCCGCGTTCGCCTACGCCGTGGTGGCCGCCGCGGCCGGTCTGCTGACGGGATACACCGTGCGGGTGTGGTGGCTGGTGCCGCCATTCGTGGCTCTGGGGCTGTCCATCTACGTGTTCGCCGGCGAGGTTGTCGGCCAGGATCACCTGTTCGACGACCGCTACATGCTGACCCTCGGCGTCGTGGAGCTCTGGGCGGTGATTCTGGCGGCACCGACGCTGCTCCTCGTGCGCTGGGCCTTGACCGGCGCGGCGCGCGTGCGGGCGGGGCCGTCGGATGTGCGCGCCAGGGACAGGATTCCCGCTCGATGAGCCTGCCGACGCCGATGGGTGCGGGCCGGTCCGCCGAGGCGGCCGGCGGCAGGGGACGATTCAGCCGCTACGACTCGCGCCGGCTGCGCCTCAGCATCCTCGGTGTGATCGGCCTGGCACTGCTGGCGACACTGGTGGTGCGGCTCTGGTACCTGCAGGTGGTGACCTCGGAGCAGTTCGTGGCCGAGGCGGCCGGCAACATCATCCGCACCGTGCCCGAGCCCGCGCCGCGGGGCCGCATCTTCGACGTGAAGGGGCGGGAGCTGGTCGGCAACCGAATCGTCAACGTCGTCACGATGGATGCCTTCATCCTCCGCGATCAGATCGGCTCGTCGCAGCGTCTGCGTCTGGCGCTCGAGCTGTCGCGCCAACTCTCGCGTTCGGGCGTTCTCACCAAGTCCGTGGAGTTGACCGAGGCGATGGCCGATCCCGCCTACGGCCCGTTCGACCGGATCCCGCTGGCGGTCGGCGTCTCGGATTCGATCAAGGTCTTCCTGGCCGAGCGGAACGAGGAGTTCCCCGGCGTCGAAGTGGTACGGCGAACCCAGCGCGTCTATCCCTACGGCGAGCTGGCGGCGCACGTGCTCGGGTACATCGACACCATCACCGCCGAGGAGATCGAGGCGCGCCGCAACCATCCGAAGCGCTACAGCACGGTGGACGAGATCGGCAAGTCAGGCGTGGAACTGGCCTTCGAGGACGTCCTGCGCGGCACCCCCGGATGGCGGGAGATCGAGGTCGACAACGTCGGCAACGTGGTGCGCGAGCGCGGTTACCGGGCTCCGCAACCGGGAACCGATGTCATCCTCACGATCGACGCGGACCTGCAGCGAGTCGTCGAGGAGGAACTGCGGCGCGGCCTCCAGGAGGCCCGTGAGCGCCAGGACGAGTCTGTGGAGGAGGGTTTCGTGACCTTCGCCGCCCCGGCGGGCGCCGCGGTCGTGCTGGATCCTCGCAACGGGAACGTGCTGGCCATGGCCAGCCACCCGGGGTACGACCCGCGGGTGTTCATCGGCGGCATCAGCGAGGAGGAGTTCGAGACGTTCGTCCATCCGGCGAGTCACGCACCGCTCAACAACCGCGCCATCCAGGGTGTGTACGCGCCGGCCTCGACGATGAAGCCCATCACGTCGTACGCGGCGCTGTCCACGGGCCTGCTGGGACCGGACGGCTTCCTCGGCATCACCCAGACCACCCAGGATCCCGGGTATCACGTGCTGGAGGACTGCATCGGCGAGTGCGAGTTCGAGAATCCCGACCGCGCGCCCAATGGGGACGTCGACCTGCGGATGGCCATCACGGTGTCCAGCGACGTGTACTTCTACAAGCTGGCCGAGCAGTTCTCGCGCCGCGCCGGCTACGACGAGGATCAGATCCAGCAGACCGCCCGCGACTTCGGATTCGGCAGGACGACGGGGATCGCGCTCCCGTTCGAGCACGCCGGGATCGTACCGGACGCCGAGATCAAGCAGGCCCGCCACGACGCCAACCCTGAGGCGTTCCCCGATCCCGATTGGCGTACGGGCGACACCATCAACATCTCCATCGGCCAGGGCGATCTGGGCGTGACCCCGCTCCAGCTGGCGAACTCCTTCACGGTCTTCGCCAATGGGGGCCGGATCTACCTGCCCAACGTCGCGGTGGGCATGGTGGATCCGATCAGCGGGGACCTGGTGAACGAGATCCGCCCGCGCCTCACCGCCCGCGTCTACCTGCCGGCGGATCTGCAGGCTCCGATCCTGGACGGCATGCGCGGTGCCACCACGCTGCGCACCAGCGAGCGCATCGGCACCGCCGAGAAGGCCTTCAACGGCTTTCCCCACGAGCAGTGGCCCGTGGCGGGCAAGACCGGCACCGCCGAGGTGCTGGGCAAGGCCGACTCGGCGGTCTTCGTGGGGTTCGGACCGCTGCCCCAGCCGCGCTACCTGGTGACGGTCCTGCTGGAGGAGTCCGGCTTCGGCGGCGAGGCGGCGGCACCGGTGGTGCGCCGCATACTCGAAGCCGTGGCCCTGGGCCGGATCCCCGAGGCGTCGGTGGAGATCTCGCGAGAGGACATGGTGGCCCTGTCGCCGCCGGAGGCGTCGTGAGCAGCCCGGATGGGGCACACCCGAGGCGCCGCCTGCTGCCGCGGGTGCCCCCGCTGGCCGTCTGGCTGCACGCCGACCTGATCCTGGTCCTGACCGTGGCCGCGCTGACCCTCTTCGGGATCGGCATGATCTACAGCGCCACCCGCGGCATCGACCCGGACAACTACAGCAACTTTTACCTCCGGAGGCAGTCGCTGTTCGCCATCGTGGGCGGGCTCATGGGTGCCGTCGCCGCCGGCATCGACTACCGGCGGTTCCGCTCGCTGGTCTGGCCGCTCTACGGCGCCACCCTGCTGGTGCTGGTGCTGGTGCTGACGCCGCTGGGATCCGTGCGCCAGGGAGCCCGCGCCTGGTTCGTGTTCGGCGGCTACCAGGTACAGCCCTCGGAGTTCGGCAAGCTGGCGATGATCGTCGTGCTGGCCCACTACGCGGCGCGCTTCGGCGGGCGGCTGACGCTCGCTCAGTTGCTCGGCGCGCTCGTGCTGGTGGCCGCGCCGATGATGCTGGTGCTGCTGGAGCCCGACGCCGGCACCGCGGTCGTGTTCGCGGTCATCGCCATGGGCGTGTTGCTGGTGGCGGGGGCGCAGGCACGACACATCGTGGTGGCGACGGCCTTCGGACTGGTGGGTCTGGGACTGGTGCTGAACTCGGGGCTCGTGGAGGAGTACCAGCGGCAACGCATCGCGTCGATCGTGAATCCGGACGGCGGAACCGGAGACACCTTCAACATCGAGCAGGCCCAGATCGCCATCGGCAACGGCGGGCTGACCGGCCACGGCTACGGGCAGGGCACGCAGACCCGGAGTGGCCTGGTGCCCGCCCAGGAGACCGACTTCATCTTCACCGTCGTGGGGGAGGAGTTGGGCTTCCTGGGAAGCGTGGTCGCATTGGGGCTGCTGGCCGTGCTGCTCTGGCGGATCTGGCGCTCGGCCCGGGTTGCGGGCGACCTGTTCGGATCGCTGCTGTCGACCGGGGTGCTCTGCATGGTGCTGTTCCAGGTGTTCCAGACGGTGGGGATGGCCGCCGGCATCATGCCGGTGATCGGGATTCCCCTGCCGCTACTGTCCTACGGCGGGTCCTCGGTCCTGACCACGATGATGGCCCTGGGTCTGGTGCTCAACGTCTCGATGCGCCGCCACGTGGTGCGCGCCGGCTGACCGGTGGCCATCGCCGGAAGGCGGGACCGGTAGCCTGAGAGTCGTGCGTTCGCTCTGGCTCGACTTGGAGCCTCTCCTGGATCAGGTCCAGCGTCCGGCGCGCTACATCGGAGGCGAGGAGGGCGCACGGCCGGCGGCCCACGGTCCCGGCAAGGTGGCCTGGCTGCTCTGCTACCCCGACAGCTACGAGGTGGGTCTGCCGAACCAGGGTCTGCAGATCCTCTACGAGATCCTCAACGAGCGCACCGACGCCGTCGCTGAGCGGGCCTACGCCCCCTGGGCTGACCTGGAGGCTCTGATGCGCCGGCAGGGCCTGCCGCTGTTCTCGGTGGACACCCACCTGGGGGCCGGCGAGTTCGACATCCTGGCCTTCAACCTCTCCTCCGAACTGGTCTACACGAACGTGCTGAACCTCATCGACCTGGCCGGCGTGGCCGTGCGTGCCGCCGACCGGTCCGACGACGACCTGTTGATCGGCGCGGGCGGGCACTGTGCCTTCAACCCCGAGCCCTTGGCCGAATTCGTGGACTTCTTCGTGCTCGGAGACGGCGAGGAGGTGGTGGGGGAGATCACCGAGACCGTCGCCGGCCGGCGTGCCGGGGGTCGGCGCGCGGTGCTCGAGGCCCTGGCGCGCCTCGAGGGGGTCTACGTGCCGGCGGCCTTCGAGGTCACCTGGCGCGGCGCGGCGATGGAGGTGGCTCCCCGCTGGCCGGGCGTACCGGAGACCGTCGAGAAGCGCACGATCGCCTCGCTCGGCGACTGGCCCTACCCGAAGCGCCAACTGGTTCCTCTCACCGAGGTCGTGCACGACCGCCTCAACGTGGAGGTCTTCCGGGGCTGCACGCGGGGCTGCCGCTTCTGCCAGGCCGGCATGATCACCCGGCCCGTGCGTGAGCGGCCGGCCGAGCAGGTGCGCACCATGGTCACCGAGGGGTTGCGGCGGACCGGTTACGACGAGGTGGCGCTCACCTCGCTGTCCACCGCCGATTTCAGCGGGATCGAGGACCTCGTGGCGGAGGTCGTCGGGCCCGCCGACGACGGCGCCGGAGGTGCGGGCTGCCCGGCCGTGACGGTCTCGCTGCCCAGCCTGCGCGTCGACGCCTTCACGGTGGGTCTCGCCGCCGAACTGCAGCGGGCGCGCCGCACGGGGCTGACCTTCGCCCCGGAGGCGGGCTCCTGGCGGCTGCGCCAGGTGATCAACAAGCTCATCAGCACCGAGGACTTGGAGGCGGCGGTCGAGAGCGCCTTCTCGCAGGGTTGGCGCAGGGTGAAGCTGTACTTCCTCGTGGGGCTGCCGACGGAGACCGACGAGGACGTGCTGGGCATCGCCACCCTGGCGCGGCGTTGTGTGGAGGTGGGTCGCCGCCACGTCCGGGGAGCGTCGGTGACGGTCTCGGTGGGAGGCTTCGTCCCCAAGCCGCAGACGCCGTTCCAGTGGTTCGGCCAGAACACCACCGAGGAACTGCGCCGCAAGATCACCCTGCTCGCCGACGATCTGCGCGCCGACCGGAGCGTCAAGCTGAAGTGGCACGACCCCGAGGCCACGCTCGTGGAGGGGCTGGCAAGCCGGGGGGATCGCCGTCTCGGGGCGGTCATCGAGGATGTCTGGCGCTCCGGCGGCACCTTCCAGGAGTGGTCGGAGCACTTCGACTACGCGCTGTGGCTCGACGCCATGGAGCGCCAGAACCTGTCGGTCGAGGACTACGCCTACCGGCATCGCAGTGGCACCGAGACACTTCCCTGGGATCACCTCTCGGCAGGCCTGCACAAGGAGTTCCTGTGGCAGGACTGGCAGGACGCCCTGGCCGGCTCCGGTCTGGAGGACTGCCGCTGGACGCCCTGCTACGACTGCGGGGCGTGCACCGGCTACGGCATCGAGCACGTCGTGGCCTCGGCGCTGCCTCCCGCCGGCGGGAGCCAGGGAACCGGCCAGGACCTCCTGCAGCCGGGGCCCGTGCCCGTGCGGCTGCGGGAGACCCGTCCCCTGGCGGGTGTGTCATGAGGGTGCGCCTGCGCTGGTCCAAGCAGGGGAAGATCCGCTTCTGCGGGCATCGCGACGCCGCCCGGATCTGGGAACGTGCCGTGCGACGGGCCGAGTTGCCCGTCGCGTACTCGCAGGGGTTCAGCCCGCGGCCGAGGATCTCCTTCGGGTTGGCCCTCGCCACCGGGCAGGAGTCGGTCGCCGAGTACCTTGACGTGGACCTGCGGGTGTCGCCCGAGGAGATCTTCGGCTGGGCCGCCTGCATGCCCGAGCGGCTCAGCGCGGCGCTGCCCGACGGTATGGCCGTGACCGACGCCTGCCCGCTCCGCCCCGGCGCGGCGTCGCTCCAGGAGGCGGTCACGATTTGCACCTGGGAGTTCGCGCTGGCCGAGACCGACGCCGCATTCGCCGGCGGCTGGGCCGAACGGGTGCGGTCGGCTGAGAGCCTCCCCCTGCAACGCGAGCGCAAAGGGCGAACAACCACCTCCGACGTGCGCACGGCCGTCGGAGATCTGCACATTCTGGATGCCTCGGTCGGAGGCGTCCTCGTTGCCGAACTCGGCACGAAACCCCGGGCGGTGCGGCCCGCAGAGTTCCTGCGCCTCATCGACCCCCCGCTGGCCGCCGGGCGAGTCCGGCGGTTGCACCAATGGATTACGCGGGACGGCGAGCGGTACGAGCCGCTTGCTCCCGAAGCCGGCGCACTCGCGCCGGCCGGCGACGCACTTGCCGCGGCCTCGATCGACGCCGTTCCCGCAGCGCAGCCTGAGGTCTGCGCGCAATGAGAAGGGAACTACGCAATGTCATCGTCCTCTCAAACGGACGCCGGATCCGCCAAAGGCCGCTCTGATTCCAAGGGCCGCCGTCCCTCCGGCAGTAAGGACAACGGTCGGGCAGGCGGCCCCGAGGGCCGCGGCGGTCCGGACAAGACCGGGTCGCCGACCGGCACCCCGGCGCAACGCAAGCCCCGCATCGGCGACAGCCGGCCCGCCCCGGCGCCCGCCGCCACGCCCCCCGAGGGATCCGCGCCGTCCAGGGGATCCAAGCCGTCCGGCGGTGGCGGCGGCAACAGGGGCGGATCACGGTCCGGTGGCGGTGGCAACAAGAGTGGGTCACAGTCCGGCGGCGGCGGCGGGAACAGGGGCGGGTCGCGCTCCGGCGGCCGGCGCCGGCGTCGCGGCGGCCGCGGGTCGGGGTCGCGCGGCAACCAGCAGCACAAGCCGGTCGAGGCCCTGACCGCCGGCGATCCGGTCGAGCTGGATCCCGAGACGCTCGCCCGCCGGAAGGGTCGCGCCCGCAAGGGCCGCCCGGTGGGCCGCTACCTCATGGCCATCCACGTGACCGCCGACGCCACCCATGTCGCCGTCCTGGAGGGCCGGGCGCTCGTGGAGTACTACGTGTCCCGTCCCGCCAACGACACCACCGAGATCTACGGGAACATCTATCTCGGCCGTGTCCAGAACGTGCTGCCGGGCATGGAGGCGGCGTTCGTGGACATCGGAACGCCCAAGAACGCCATCATGTACCGGGGCGACGTGCAGTTCGACCCCGAGGATCTGGAGCGCTCCGGCCGGCCGCAGATCGGCCAGGCCCTGAAGGTGGGCCGGCGGGTCCTCTGCCAGGTCACCAAGAACCCGATCGCCCACAAGGGAGCCCGGCTGACCCAGCAGGTGTCCATTGCCGGCCGCTACGTGGTGCTGGTTCCCAACAGTGACGCCTACGGAATCTCCAAGCGGCTCTCGGACAAGGAGCGTCGCCGGCTGCGTCGCGTCCTGGACGGCGTGAAGCCGGCCGAGCACGGCGTCATCGTGCGGACCGCCGCCGAGGGCGTCACCCCCGAGGAGATCCGCCAGGACGTGACGCGCCTCGTCTCGCAGTGGGACCAGATCGACGCACTCGCCAAGCGCTCCAAGGCGCCGGCGCTCCTGTACCGCGAACCCGACGTCGCGCTGCGGGTGATCCGCGAGGAGTTCACGACGGACTATCGCAGCGTTCTCATCGACGATGCCGACCTCTACGGATCGGTCTCGAGATATGTCGAGAGCGTCGCCCCGGCTCTGGCGGAGCGTGTCTCCTTCTACGACCGCTCGACGGAGAACCTCGAACTGTTCGAGCGCTACCACGTGCGCAGCCAACTCCGCAAGGCGGTGGACCGCACGGTGTGGCTGCCGTCGGGGGGCTCGCTGGTGATCGAGCACACCGAGGCGATGACTGTGATCGACGTCAACACCGGGCGCAACGTGGGCTCGACGAGTCTCGAGGAGACCATCCTCGAGAACAACCTCGAGGCGGCGGCGGAGATCCCGCGCCAGTTGCGCCTGCGGGACATCGGCGGGATCATCGTGATCGACTTCGTCGACATGGAGAGCAAGGCCAATCGCCAGAAGGTCATGAGCGCCCTGCGAGACGCGCTGGCCCAGAGCAAGACCCACACACGGGTGAGTGACATCTCCGCGCTGGGGCTCGTGGAGATGAGCCGCAAGCGGATCGGGGAGGGGCTGTTGGAGTCCCTCTCCCGGGCCTGCGGGGACTGTGACGGCTGGGGGATCCGGCTGGACGAGGCTCTGTTGGGCAGGTCCGACGGCGGCGATAGCGTGTAGGGGCTATGTACGCAGTCGTGGCCACCGGCGGCAAGCAGTACCGCGTGAGCGAGGGTGAGGTGATCACCACCGAGTTGGTGGGCCCCGCCGGCACCGAGGTGGACCTGCGCCCGGTGCTGTACGTGGACGGCGAGATGGTGCTCGCCACGCCTGCCGAACTGGCGGCGGTCGCGGTGAAGGGCCGTGTCGTCACCGAGGCCAAGGGGCCCAAGATCCGGGGCTTCACCTACAAGTCGAAGAGCAATCAGCGTCGCAGCTGGGGGCACCGCCAGCGGCACTCGCTGGTGGAGATAACCGAGATCGGGATGGCGTAGGCATGTCCAAGACCAAGGGCGGGGGCTCGACCCGCAACGGCAGAGATTCGCAGGCCAAGCGGCTCGGCGTGAAGGTTTACGACGGCACCTGGGTCAGCGCGGGTTCCATCATCGTGCGCCAGCGGGGCACCAAGTTCCATCCGGGTCACAACGTGGGTCGCGGCGGGGACGACACCCTGTTCGCAACCGCGGACGGCCGCGTGTCGTTCGGCTCGCGGGGACGGCGCCGGTTGGTGGACGTCCTCACCGACTGACGGACGGCGTTGCGGGCGCCCCCGGTGGGGGGCGGCACCGTATTCTTGGATCGTGTCGGAGTTCGTCGACGAGTGCGCGCTCTGCGTGCGCGGCGGTGACGGCGGTGCGGGCTGCGTGTCATTCCGCCGGGAGGCGCACGTCGACCGGGGAGGCCCCGACGGGGGCGACGGTGGCCGCGGGGGAGATGTCTGGTTGGAGGCCGACCGCAACGTGGCCTCGCTGCTGGCGTTCCGCGATCATCCGCACCGCCGGGCCGCCTCGGGGGGGCACGGATCGGGGAGGGGTCGCCACGGGCCCTCCGGCGGCGATCTGGTCGTGAAGGTCCCCGAGGGCACCGTCGTGCTCTCCGCCGACGGCGAGCGCCTCGCCGACCTGGCGGCCCACGGCCGGCGCTGGCTGGCCGCGCCCGGGGGCGCGGGCGGTCGGGGCAACGCCCGCTTCCTCACCAACCGTCGCCGCGCGCCGCGTTTCGCCGAGCAGGGCGAGCAGCCCACCGAGCAGTGGTTGCGACTGGAGTTGAAGTTGCTCGCCGACGTGGCGCTGGTGGGCCTCCCGAACGCGGGAAAGAGCACCCTGATATCCCGTCTCTCCGCCGCCCGCCCCAAGATCGCCGACTATCCCTTCACCACCCTCGTACCGAACCTGGGCGTGGTGGTGACCGAGGGGGGCGAGGAATTCGTCGTCGCCGACGTTCCCGGGCTCATCGAGGGAGCCAGCGAGGGGCGGGGTCTCGGCCATCGCTTCCTGCGCCACATCGAGCGTGCCCGCGCCCTGGTGCTGCTGATAGACCTCGGGCCGGCCGCCGAGTCGACTCCCGATGTCCAGTTGCGCATCCTGAGGACCGAGCTCGGCGCCTACCGGCCCGACCTGCTGCAGCGCCGGCACCTCGTGGTCGGGTCGAAGGCCGACGTGGCCAGCGGCGACCTCGAGGGGGCCGACATGGTGGTCTCGGCGGTGACCGGCGCGGGCGTGGCCGAGCTGACCGGTCGCCTGGCGAGCCTCGTGCGTCAGGCTCGGCGGGACGAGCCGCCGCCGGCCGCCGACGAGGCACCGGTGGTGCACCGCCCCGTCGCCGAGCGGGCGGCCGACGCCGTCAGCGTCCGGCGCGAGGGCGATGCCTGGGTCGTTCTAGGGCGACCGGCGGCGCGGGCGGTGGCCCTCTCGGACCTCACCGATCCGCAGGCCCAGGACTACGTGGCGCAGCGACTGCGCGCGCTCGGCGTGGACCGGGAACTCGCCCGCGCCGGCGCCCGCGCCGGCGACGAGGTGCGCATCGGCCCCTTGACCTTCGAGTACGAGCCCGACGAGGCGGTCGCCCGGGCCGCCGGCGCGTCACACCCCGGGCGCAGCGGCCGATGATCGTCGTCGTCAAGATCGGGACGTCCTCGCTCGTCGACGAGTCGGGACACGTGGACACCGCGGAGATCCGGCGTCTCTGCGGGCTGCTGGCCGAACTGCGGGCCGACGGTGAGCAGGTCCTGCTGGTCACCTCGGCGGCGATCACCGCGGGTCGCCGGCTGCTGGGATTCGAGACCCGGCCGAGCGATCCGGTCCTGCTGCAGGCGGCCTCCGCGGTGGGTCAGGGCCACCTCATGGCGATGTACAACGAGGCCTTCGGCGCCGTCGGCCTCGTGGCGGGCCAGATCCTGCTGACGCCCCTGGACTTCTTCGAGCGGAGCCGCTACCTGCGGGTGCGCGACACGCTGCAGCGCCTGCTGTCGCTCGGCGTGGTGCCGGTCATCAACGAGAACGACGCCGTGGCCGACGACGAGATCCAGTTCGGCGACAACGACCGGATCGCCGCGCTGGTGGCGCAGCTGGTGCAGGCCGACCTGCTGGTGCTGCTCACCGACATCGAGGGGTTGCACACGGCCGATCCGCGTCTCTCCGACGAGACGTCCCTGATCGCCGAGATCCAGGAGATCGACCGGGAGCTCGAGGCGGCGGCCGGCGGTGTGGGCAACGCCGACGCCCGTGGCGGCATGGCCTCGAAGCTGTCGGCCGCCAGGATTGCCAGTTGGGCGGGAGTCCCCACGGTGATCGCCTCGGCACGCCGCTCGGGGGTGCTGCGCGACGCCGTGGCCGGGAAGAACGTGGGCACGCTGGCTCGACCCCGGACGCAGCGGTTGGGGGCCCGCAAGCTCTGGATCGCCTTCGCTGTGCGATCCGTGGGCAGGCTCACCGTCGACGAGGGGGCGCGCCGTGCGCTGGTGGACCGTGGCAAGTCGCTGCTGGCGGTGGGTGTGCGCTCGGCGAGCGGGGAGTTCGTGGCCGGCGATGCCGTGGAAGTGGCGGGGCCCGACGGTGAGGTGTTCGCCAAGGGGCTCGTGCGGATGCCCTCGGCCCGCCTCGACACCGTCATCGGGCGCCGCAGCACCGAGCACGAGGCCGGAACGCCTGAGGAGCTGATCCATCGCGACGACCTGGTGCTGCTGGCGCCCTAGCGGATCGTTGTCGATGCGCCGATCAGGGTTGCGCCCGCAGGCGAGCGGGACCGGCTGAGCATGGCCGTCGACGTCGTATTGGCCCTCGCCGGGCTGGTGCTCCTGCTGGTTGGATCCGACTGGCTGGTTGCCGGAGGTTCCCGGTTGGCGGCGCGCCGGGGAATCCCGCCGGTCGTGGTCGGCGCGGTGATCCTGGGGTTCGGCACGAGCCTCCCGGAGTTGGTTGTGGGTCTGGCGGCCGCGGCCAGTGGCGATTCGTCGCTCGGTCTTGGCGGCATCGTCGGTTCCAACGTTGCGAACATGGGCCTCGTGCTCGGTGTCGCCGCCCTCGCCGTTCCCATCGCCGCCGACCGCGCCGCCTGGCGCCGGGTCCCGCCGGCCATCGGCGCGGTCGTGCTGCTGGCGGCCTTCCTGGTCACCGGCGGCGGAGTCGTGGAGCGCTGGGAGGGCGGCGTGCTGCTGGCGGCGATGGCCGGCGCCACATGGTGGCTGCTACGTGACCCGCATGCACACGACGGGCGGCACGGCGACGCCTCCGGACCGGACGTTCCCGCGCCGAGCCGGATGGACCGGAGGATCGATGACGCGGTCCGGCGCCTGTCCCCCCGCAGCAGCGGTGAGTTCTGGCGCCTGGCATTGGGCCTCGTGGCGATAGTGGCGGGTGCCCAACTGACCGTCGACGGTTTCACAGGCATCGCCGAGCGCATCGGAATTGCCACCGGACTCGTCGGCCTGAGCCTCGTGGCGATCGGCACCTCGCTTCCCGAACTCGCCACCGCGCTCGCCGGTATCCGCCGGCGCCAGCCCCTGCTCACCCTGGGCAACCTGCTCGGAAGCAACATCTTCAACAGCCTGGCCATCGGCGGTGTGATCGCGCTGGTGCGCCCCGGCGGGCTCGGCAGCGACGGGGTGCCTTGGGTCGCCGCCGGCGCAATGGTCGGAATGATCCTGCTGGCCATGCTGCTCCTGGCCACGAACCGGCGCAATCGTCGGCTGGAACGCTGGGAGGGCGGCGTTCTGCTGGCCGCCTACGCGGTCGCCCTACCGCTGATCCTCGTCATCTGACGAACCGGGGCGGCGAGAAACACCCGAGGGCTACTCGGCGTCGTCGGCGGTGTCGTCCGCCTCGGCCTCCATCGCATCGGCGAGGTTGCGGAGATTCTCGGCCGTGGCTCCGCCGTCCATCTCGCCGAGATAGGCGGGAAGCTTCACGCCCACCTGGCCGGCCAGGTCCTGCAGCGGGGGCAGGGCGCCGATCAGGCTCGAGAGGAAGTTGGCCGTGCTGCTGCCGCCGTTGCCCCCGTTCCCCCCGCCGGAGTCCCACACCGTGACCTGATCGATCTTCAGGTTGGAGATGGCCTTCACCTGCTCGGCCACGAGCGCGGGAAGTTGCTCGGCGATGAGCATCAGCGCCGCCAGTTGCGCCTCGCCCCCGGTGCGGTTCACGAGTTCGCCCAGACCTTCGGCACGGCGTGTCAGCAGGGCCAGCAGACCCATGGCCTCGGCCTCCATGAGCAGTCGCTGGCCGTCGGCCTCGCCGCCCTTGACGAAGCGGATGCGGTCGGCCTCGGCCTCGGCAAGGGTGCGCACCCGCTCGCGCTCCACCTCGGCCGGAACCACGATGTCGGCCTGCTGGGAGGCCTTCTCCCGGGAGGCGCGGGCCACCTCGGCGGCGGCCTCGGCGGCGAAGGACTCCTCCTCGGCGCGTGCCTGGGTGACGCGCTCGGCGGCGGTGGCCAACCGCTCGGCCTCGGCCTCCTTCTGCCGCCGGTCGCTGTCGGAGCGGGCCACGGTGACCTTGGCCTCGTTCTCGCCCTCGGTGGCGGTGGCGTTGGCCGACGCCACCCGGATGCGCTGCTCCCGGTTCGCCTCGGCGGCGCCGATGTCGCCGTCGCGTTCCTGCTGGGCGACCTTGATCTTGGCCTCGTTGATGGCTCGCGCCGCCGCCTCCCGGCCCAGGGCGTCGATGTAGCCCGACTCGTCGGTGATGTCCTGGATGTTCACGTTGATGAGCCGCAGCCCGACCTTGCGCAACTCGATCTCCAGCGACTCGGTGATGTTGGTGATCAACTTCTCGCGGTCGGTGTTGATCTCCTCGATGGGCATGGTGGCGATGACCACGCGCATCTGCCCGAAGATGATGTCCCGCGACAGGTTCTCCACCTCGGCGAGGCTGAGCCCCAGCAGCCGCTCGGCGGCGTTCTGCATCACGCCGGGCTCGGTGGAGACGCCGACGGTGAACGTGGCCGGCGTGTTGACCCTGATGTTCTGCTGCGACAGCGCCCCCTGCAGTTTGATGTCGATGGAAATGGGCGTGAGGTCCAGGAAGGCGTAGCCCTGGATGATGGGCCACACGAGTGCGCCGCCGCCGTGCAGGCAGCGGGCCGACTCGCCGACGCCCCCGACCCGGCCGTAGATCACCAGGATCCGGTCGGAGGGGCAGCGCTTGTAGCGCGAGGCCACCCACAGGATGGCGATCAGGAGGATGACGACGAGGCCGACGACGAGGCCGATGACTGCCATGTGCGTTCCTTTCGGGGGATGTCGAGGGTGGCTTGGGGGGGTTCCGGGCGGCGCTACAGCAGCGGCTCGACGAGGACGGTCGTGGGGTCCACCACGTCGGTCACCTTGACGCGCGTCTTGGCCGGGAGCTCCTCTCCCGCCGTGGTGTAGGCGTCGATGACCCGCATGCGGCCCTGGACCATCACCTCCACCTTCCCGGGCTTGGCGCGGTTGGCGCCCACCGGGATGTAGACGGTGCCGTTCACGCCGACCGCGCTGCGATAGTCGATGGAGCCGCTCTCGGTCATGCGGGCGAACCGCCGCCAGATCAGCGCCACGAGGAAGAACACGGCCAGGCCGACGATTGTCGAGATCACCACCGAGAGGGTGGTGGAGTTGTCCGCCTCCTTCATGAGCACGCCCGTCCAGCCGAAGGCGAAGAAGAAGGCGGTCAGGCTGCGCAGCGACAGGTAGCCCACATCGGCGTCGGTGCCCTCGATGTCGAAGTCGAAGTCCAAGCCGACACCCAGCGCCATGAGCAGGAACTGCAGCATCAGGAAGGCGCCCGAGACGATGCCGATCAGGTAGAAGACCTGCAGGTCGCCGGTGAGGGCGTTCCACCAGTCGCCCATCGAGGGCCTCCCGGGTCGTCAACTCGGCGCGGAGCCGGCCACTGGGGCTCCGGCACCGCTCAGGCTACCGGCCCGGCGGCACGCCGGCCAAGGCCGAGCCCCGGGACGGAGGTGTTGTCGGGGCGTCGACGGCCGGGGTGCAGGGTCATCGGCGGTCCTCGCGCCGGCGGTACGCTCAGATGTCGTGGCGAGGCGGTACTGGTTGGAGACATTGGGTTGCCCCAAGAACCAGGTCGACTCCGAGAAGCTCGCCGGCACGCTCGCCGCCGACGGGTACCGCCCGGCCGACGAGGTGGCCGAGGCGGACCTGGTGGTCGTCAACACGTGCGCCTTCATCGAGGAGGCCCGTCGCGAGTCGCTGGAGACCGTCGACAGCCTGGCGGCAGAGCGGCGCGCCGGTGCCAAGCTGGTCGTGACCGGCTGCCTGGCCGAGCGGGCCGGCGCCGGGTTGCGCCGGGACCGTCCCGAGATCGATGCGGTGGCGGGCTTCGGTGAGCCCGTTGCTCTGGGCGCCACCCGGCGCGGGCGGCGGCGCTCGCTGCAGGTCGCCGGCGGCGGACCGGTGCCGCGCATGGATCTGCTGAACCTGCCGCGGCCGCCGTCGCAGGCGCCGTGGGCCTACGTGAAGATCGCCGAGGGTTGCGACCGCCGCTGCGGGTACTGCGCCATACCCAGCTTCCGGGGATCGCAGCGCTCGCGCAGCCCGGAGTCGATCCTGGCCGAGATCGAGGCCCTCGGTGCTCACGAGGTGGTGCTGGTGGCGCAGGACCTGGCCTCCTACGGTCGTGACGGCGGTCGTGGCGAGCGGCGGCTGGTGCCGCTGGTGGAGGCGGCGCGGGAGCGGGTGCCGTGGGTGCGGCTGCTCTACCTCTACCCGTCAGACCTCACCGATGAGCTGATCGCGGCGATCCTGGCCAGCGGCGTGGCGTACTTCGACCTGTCGCTGCAGCACGCCTCCCGCCCGCTGCTGCGCCGCATGCGCCGCTGGGGTGACGGTGAGCGCTTCGCGGCGCGCATCGCCGAGATCCGCCGGGAGGCGCCGCACGCCGCCTTCCGCTCCAACTTCATCGTGGGTTATCCCGGCGAGACCGAGGAGGACCATGACAAGTTGCTGGCCTTCGTCGCCGAGGCGCAGTTGGATTGGGTCGGCACCTTCGCCTACTCCGAGGAGCAGGGCACGTATTCGGAGGGTCTGGACGGGCGGGTGCCCGAGTCGCTGGTCGCCGAGCGCATGGCCGAGTTGCGCGAGGTCTGTGACGAGATCACCGAGCAGCGGCGGCGCAACCTCATCGGCAGCACGACGACCGTCCTGGTGGACCGGCCGGGGCGGGCGCGCAGCCACCGGGAGGCGCCGGAGATCGACGGGCTCGTGGAGGTCCCCGATGAGCTGGCGCCGGGTCGCTTCGTGGAGGTCGAGATAACCGGGACCGCCGGTGTCGACCTGACGGCGGCACCCCTCGCGACGGTTGGGACCGGTAGGGAGGCCGCTCCGTGACGGCGCCGGCGCCCGGAATCGGTCTCGGACTGGCGACTCCCGCGAACCTCATCACGCTGGCGCGCATCGGCGCCTCGCCGGTGCTCTTCTGGCTGATCCTGCGGGCCACCGACGACGGCGGGTCTTCCTGGGTCGCCGTGGCGATCGCTCTGGTGTTCGCCGCCTCCGATGCCTGGGACGGGCACCTGGCCCGCATCACCGGCACGGTCACCCGCGCGGGCGCCTTCCTGGACCCGCTGGCCGACAAGGTCGTTGTGCTCGGTTCGATGGCCTGCCTCGCCACCATCGGCCGGGTGAGTTGGATCCCCGTTGCGCTGATCGCCGCCCGGGAGGCGTGGATGAGCGGGTACCGGGTGCGTTGCGCCCGCCGCGGCGTCTCCGTTCCGGCCCGCCGCTCGGCCAAGTGGAAGGTCATCCTCCAGGGACTCGCGGTGATCCTCACTCTGGTCCCGCCCCTCGCCGCCGAGAACGCCCCGGCCCGCGAGGGGTTCATCCTCGCCGTCTGGTGGCTGGCTGTCGCGGCCACCGTGGGAACCGGCCTGCTCTATCTCCTCGACGGCCACAGAGCGGCCGATACGAGCGGGGACGCCGGCGGAGACCCCCGATGAGGTGCGAGGTCGTGGCGGTGGGCACCGAGCTGCTGCTCGGGCAGGTGGTCGACACCAACTCGTCGTGGATCGGTGAGCACCTTGCCGGGCTCGGCATCGATTCGTACTACCAGACGAAGGTCGGCGACAACCTCGACCGGATCTGCGCCGTGCTCCGCACGGCCGTGGCGCGCAACGACTTCGTCGTCGTCTGCGGCGGCCTGGGACCCACTCCCGATGACATCACCCGGGACGCGCTCGCCGCCGTCATGGGGGTGGAGCTTCGCCGCGACCCCGAGCTCGTCGAGCGCATCTCGGCCAAGTTCTGGCGGCGCGGTCGCTCGATGCCCGCCAACAACCTGCAGCAGGCCGACGTTCCCGAAGGGGCCGCGGTCATTCCGGTCTTCCCGGGAACCGCTCCGGGCCTCGCCTGCCCGATCGGCGAGACCGTCGTCTACGCCGTTCCCGGTGTGCCGTGGGAGATGAAGGAGATGATGGCCGGTTGGATCGCGGAGGACATGCGGCGCCGGGCGGGCGTCTCGGGGGTGATCCAGAGCCGCACACTGCGCACGTGGGGCGAATCCGAGGGCGGCCTCGCCGAACGGCTGGGCGGCGTCATCGACCGGCTCGACGCCTCGGGCACGGTGACACTGGCCTTCCTGGCCTCGGGAATCGAGGGACTGAAAGTGCGGCTCACCGCCAAGGCGGACACGGTCGCCGAGGCCTCGGCGATGCTCGACGCCGAGGAGGCCGCCGTGCGGGCGGCCATCGACGACCACCTGGTGTTCGGCATCGACGAGGAGACCATGGAGACGGCGGTCCTCGACCTGTGCCGCCGGGCGGGTCTCACCCTTGCCACCGCGGAGTCGCTCACAGGGGGGATGATCGCCGCGCGCCTGACCGCCGTGGCGGGCGCCAGCGAAGTCTTCCGGGGGTCGCTGGTGACCTACGCCTCGGAGTCCAAGCGCAGCCTCCTGGGCGTTCCGGCCGGTCCCGTCGTGTCCGAGCAGGCGGTGCGGGCGATGGCCCAGGGGGCGTGCGAGCAGCTGGGCGCCGATTGCTCGGTTGCGGTGACCGGCGTCGCCGGTCCCGCTTCAGCCGACGGCACCGAGCCCGGCACGGTCTGGATGGCCACGTCGGTGGACGGCGAGATCGAGGCGCGCCGTCACCACTTCCCGTTCGACCGGGAACGGACGCGCCAGTTCACGACCATCGGCGTCCTGAACGAGCTCCGCCTGCGCCTGTTGAGCCGCGCCGCCTCCTAGCACCGGCGATAGCTTGAGCGACGTGGTGAATGGCGCGGCGGGCGAGGTCCACGCTGCGATCGATGTGGGGACGAATTCCTTCCACCTCGTCGTCGCCAGGGTCAGCCCGAGCGGCGGCCTGGAGATCCTCTGCCGGGACAAGGAGGTGGTGCGCCTGGGATCCGGCTCGGGCGATATGCGCCATCTGACGCCCGAGGCCATAGACCGGGGGATCGGTGCCCTGCGCGGCCTGGTCAAGACGGCGGCCTCCTACGGTGCTGACGTGCGGGCGGTGGCGACGAGTGCGGTCCGCGAGGCCGAGAACCGCCGCGAGTTCCTCGACCGCGCCGCTGCCGAGGCCGGAATCGAGGTGGAGGTCATCTCCGGCACCGAGGAGGCTCGCCTGATCCATCTGGGCGTGGTGCAGGCGCTGTCGGTGTACGACCGGCAGATCCTGGTCGCCGACATCGGCGGCGGCAGCACCGAGTTGCTCGTCGGGCGGGGGGCACTGCCCCTGGCGGCGCGCAGCGTCAAACTCGGGCACGTCCGCCTCACGGAGCGCTTCTTCCCCGGTGGCGTCGCCGACGACGCCGCGGTCGCCGACTGTCGCGCCTACGTGCGGTCGTTCCTGACCCCCGTGGGTCACGATCTGGGGCCCCTCGGCTACGAGATGGCGGTGGGCAGTTCGGGGACGATCGCCACGATCGCCCAGATGGCCGAGTACCTGCGCGACGGTCGAGCGGACCGCTGGCTCAACAACGTCTCCTTCAGCCGCAACCAGTTGGCCGAGGTCACCGATGCCGTGCTCTCGGCGCCGACCCCCGAGTCACGCCGCGCCATCGGCGGCCTCGACGAGCGCCGAGTCGACGTCATCGTGGCGGGCGTCCTGCTCCTGGAGGGGGTGTTCGAGTGCTTCCGGATCCCGTCGATCACCGTTTCGGGCTACGCCCTGCGCGAGGGCGTGTTGCTGGACGGGGTGCATGCGGGCGGTAACGGTGACGCCTTCCACCATCTCAGCGACATCCGGCGGGAATCGGTGCTGCGCATCGCCGAGGACTACGACGAGGAGCGCCCGCACGTCCAGCGGGTCACCGATCTGGCGCTGCAGTTGTTCGACTCGCTCGGAGCCCTGCACCGCTTCGGGCTCTACGAGCGGGACCTGCTGGAGGCCGCCGGGATGCTGCACAACGTGGGGCGCTTCATCTCCCGCGGGGCGCACCACAAGCACAGCTACTACGTGATCCGCAGCAGCGACCGGCTGCTCGGCTTCACCGAGCGCGAGGTGGAGCTGGTGGCCCTCGTGGCGCGCTACCAGCGCAAAGCGCTGCCGCGGCTGGGCCACGCCGAGTTCGCCGCCCTGAACGTGGCCGACCGCGCCAGGGTGCAGTTGCTGGCGGGGATCCTCCGCATCGCCATCGCGCTCGACCGCACCCGCAGCGGCGCCGTGAGCGGCCTGACGGCCGACGTTGGCGAGGCCCTCGTCATCACCTGCCGCACCGCACCGGGCGCCGACGCCACGGTGGAGCTGTACACGGCCAACCAGCGAAGCGAGTTGCTGGCCGCGGCGACGGGACTGGCCGTCCGGGTCACCGCGGAGAGCCCGGTCCCCGCCGGAGCCGGCCCCGCGGGCTAGCCGCGGATCTGGCCGTCGCCGCGGATGACGTTCTTCACCGCGGTGAGGTGAACGAGGCCCATCGGCCCGCGGACATGCAGCTTCTGGGTGCTGATGCCGATCTCGGCGCCGTAGCCCATCTCCTCGCCGTCGACGAAACGGCTCGAGGCGTTGACGAGCACGCAGGCGGCGTCCACCTCGGCGCAGAATCGGCGTGCGGCCTCCTCGTCGGCGGTCACGATCACCTCCGAGTGCCGGGTCCCGTACCGGTTGACGTGATCGATGGCCGCATCGAGTGAGTCGACCACACGGACGGAGAGTTTGTAGTCCAGGAACTCGGTTCCGTAGTCGGACTCCTCGGCAGCCCCGATGCTCGGCGCCAGCGCCCGGGAAGCCTCGTCGCCGACCATCTCCACCGTCGGCATGGCCTGCACCAGTCGCGGGAGGAAGTCGGCGGCCTCGGCGGCGTGCACGACGAGCGACTCGGTGGCGTTGCAGACCGACGGGCGCTGGGTCTTGCCGTTCACGACGATCGAGGTGGCCATGTCCAGGTCGGCGCCGCGGTCCACGTAGACGTGGCAGTTGCCGTCACCGTCCAGGATGAACGGAACGGTGGCGTTCTCCATGATGGAGCGGATGAGAGCGGGCCCGCCGCGGGGGATGAGGCAGTCCACGTAGTCGCTGAGACGCATGAACTCCACCGCCGCCTCGCGGCTGGTGTCGTCCACGAGAACGAGGGCGTCCGCAGGGACGCCGTGGGCGACGTAGGCCCGGCGCAGGGCCTCGGCGATGACCAGGTTCGAGCGGATGGCCATGGACGAGCCCCGCAGGAAGGCCACGTTGCCGGACTTGAGGCACAGGCCGGCGGCGTCGCTGGTGACGTTCGGCCGGCTCTCGTAGACGATCGCCACGACGCCGAGGGGCACCCGTACCTGCTGGATGTGCAGGCCGTTGGGGCGCACTTCGCTGGAGACGACGGTACCCACCGGGTCCGGCAGGTCGGCCACCTGGCGGAGGCCACCGGCCATTCCGGCGACGCGGGCGGAGGTGAGACGAAGCCGGTCCAGCAGGGTCGCCGAGATGCCGGCCTCCTTGGCGGCCGCCAGGTCGCCCTCGTTGGCCTCCAGCAGATCATCGCCGCTGGCCAGCAACTCATCCGCCGCCGCCCGCAGCGCCTCGTTCTTGGCACCCGTCGAGGTGCCGGCCAGCAGCGGCGCCACCGCCTTGGCGCGCCGGCCGAGGTCTTCCATCGCCTGTCGCCTGGTCGTTGCCTTGCCGTGTGCGGTCGTAACCGCCGCGGATGCCGCCACGGTGTGCCTCCCGAGTGCTCTGAGCAGCGCTGATTACGCTCTTGTTGTGAGCGGATTCTACCGGTCACCGTTGCAGGGGGACGGCGAGCCGGGCCCCGGAGGTTTCGGCGCGCGCCGCCGCAGCAGCGGCCGCAACGCCAGCCTCGTCGGGGCGGGCGTGGTCCTGTCGCGCCTCTCGGGCGTGGCGCGGGAGGCGGTCCTCGGGGCATTCCTGGGTACGCGCGCCTCCGCCGATGCCTTCGGCGCCGCCCTGCGGATTCCCAAGCTGCTCCAGAACCTGCTGGGGGAGGGGGCGCTGTCGGCGGCGTTCATTCCCGTGTACGCCCAAGTGCTGGATGAGGGCGACGAGGAGCGGGCAGGCCGGCTGGCGGGCGCCGTCGCGGGGCTGCTGGCCGTCCTCACGGGCGGGCTGGTGCTGCTGGCGATCTTCCTGGCCGAGCCGCTCACCTGGATCGTGGCTCCCGGGTTCTCGGGCACAAGGCACGAACTCACCGTGGTGCTGATCCGCATCATGGCCGGCGGGATCGGCCTGATCGTGATGGCGGCCTGGTGCCTCGGTGTGCTGAACGCGCACCGGCGCTTCTTCCTGTCCTACGTGGCGCCGGTGCTGTGGAACGTGGCCATCGTCGGCGCGGTGGCGGCCGCCGGCATCAGCGGTCTCGCCGAGACCGGGATCGCCGAGGCGGCGGCGTGGGGCGTCCTGGTGGGCGGCGCGCTGCAGTTCGCCGTCCAGGTCCCCGCCGTGGTGTCCCTCGTCCCGCGCCTGCGCGTCAGCCTGCGGCTGCGGCTGCAGGGCGTACGCGAGGTGGCGCGGCGGTTCGGGCCGGCGGTGGCGGGCCGCGGCGTCGTCACGATCTCGAGCTACGTGGACGTGATCCTGGCGTCACTGCTGGCCACCGGCGCCATCGCCTACCTGGATCGGGCCCAGGTGCTGTATCTCATGCCCATCAGCGTGTTCGCCGTCTCGGTGGCCGCCGCGGACCTGCCCGAACTGGCACGCGAGCAGGACAGCCGCGACCGCATGCACGAGCGTCTCGTCGTCGGCGCCGCCAGGGTGCTGCTGTTCCTGGTCTTCGCCCTGGTCGCCTTCGTGATCTTCGGGCGCCCCATCGTGGGGGCTCTCTACCAGAGGGTGAACTTCACCGCGGACGATACCTACGTGGTGTGGCTGGTCCTGGCGGCGTACAGCCTGGGCATCGTGGCCGCGGGGCTCTCCCGCCTGCTGCAGAACACGTGCTACGCGGCGGGTGACACCAAGGGCCCCGCCCGTATCGCCGCGGTCCGGCTCGTGTTCGCCGCGCTGGGGGGTCTGGTGCTCATGATCCAGCTCGACCGGGTGGCGGTGATCGACGGTGAGTTGACACGCCTGGGCGACCTCCCGGCCTTCTGGCTCCTCGACAGCGAGATCCGCCAGGCGGGCGAGATCCGGCGGCTCGGGGCGGTCGGCCTGGCGTTGGCCGCGGCCGTCGCAGCCTGGCTGGAGTTGGGGATGCTGCGCCGGCGGATCCACCGCACGCTGGGGCTCCGCCCGCCCTTCGCCCGGCTGGCGGGGCGGCTCCTGCCCGGCGCCGTGGTGGCGGGGCTGGTCGGCTACCTGCTGATGCGGTCCCTGGCCGGGGCTCCGCACCTGCTGACCGCGCCGGTCTGCCTCGTCGTCGCCGGGACGCTCTATCTGCTGGTGGCCAACGTCTGCGGCCAGCCGGCCGCCCGCGACCTGCTGCTGCCGCTGCGCCGCCGCTTCTGGTCCGGTCGCCGCCCCTGAGCGCCCCTGGCGGGGAGTGGTTCGAGTCTCGTGTCTATGTGGTTGCAGCGAGATTCAACACGTGGATAGTGTCTCGGCCCGTTGAGCCGCGTGTGGTTGTTGAGTCTCTGTCGTAGCCGGGGAGGTACATGGTGAGGCGTCGGACGGTTCTTGTTGTCGGTGTGCTCGCGGCTCTGTCGAGTTCTTTGGTTGCGGCACCAGTTGCGGCGCAGGAGACGCGAGAGGTGTGGCCGTTCTTCGAGGGCCCGGATGCTCACACGTGGTTCGTCAACGACTACGACAGTCGTTACCGGTTCACGTGCCCTAGCGATGATTCCACGATGCGCGCGTGGGCGATCTGGAGTTGGCCCGGTACGCCCGCCGGTCGGTACCGGGTCGACGTGTATATCCCGCCGCAGGAAGCGACGGCGATCGTCACGTACCGGATCGGGACCGACTCAAGTGGCCTCATCGTCGATCCTGTGCGGTTGAATCAGTTGGAGCACAGCGGCACGTGGACGACGATCTTCGACGGCGATTACGCCGGCGGTCGACTCTGGGTGGAACTCGGCGACCACGACAGTGAGCCTTCCGGTGGGAACGACTGGTGCCGTTGGGGTGGGCACCGAAGCATCGGTGCAGGACCGGCGCGCCTCGTGAGCGTGGGCACTCCAGAGCCATCACCGCCTGAAGCCCCTCTGGATTCCGATCTGCCGAGCCAAGCGACTGTGGTGGCGACCGGCGGTCAGAACGAGTTGTCGGTGAGTTGGTGGGCGGATTCCGCGTCGCCGATTCTCTGGTGGGAACTCGAACGGATATATCCCGACGAGTCAACTCTTACTGACGTTGTGGACGGTTGGGAGACGGGCGTGTCTTTGTCCGGCCAACCGCCTGGTGAGCTTCTTGTGGGGGTGAGGGCGTGTAACGAGTACGGCTGCGGTCCGTGGGGTGGGGCCACCGCAACCGTGACTGCGCCACCGCGACCGCCGGGGCAGGCGACTGTGGAGGCGACCGGTCATGAGAACGCGTTGTCGGTTAGCTGGTCGGCGGATTCCGGGTCGTTGATTCCGATTCTTTGGTGGGAACTTGAATGGACGTATCCCGACGGGTCAACTGCTATTGGAGACTTCGAAGGTGGCACACGTTCGTTGGCCCAGTTTGAAATGCCGGCTGGTGAGCATGTACTGGGGATCAGGGCGTGCAACGAGCACGGCTGCGGTCCGTGGGGTTCGGACACCGCGATTGTGACTGCGCCGCCTCCTCTTGTGAGTGAGGACCCCACTCGGGATTCTCGGGTTGAGATGTCGCTCGGCGCGAACAACTCCGGTGCGGGGGATTGCCCGTTCTCGCAGTTGCCCTGCCGCTGGGTCGACGTGACTCTGCATGACTTCCCGGCGGGCTCGTATCCCGTGAGGTGTGTGTGGTTGCACAGCGAGTCGGGTAGGGAGCGAGTGTCGACTTCGCGGACCATCGAACATGGTGGTGGAGCCTCGGCCACTCTGAACAACGTCTGCCATTTCAACGTCCGCGTCGGCCGTGCCGTGCACGTCACCGTCGGCGAGGTGCGATCCAACACCGTGACCTTCACCGGCGATCCCGTCGGCGGCTCATCCGCGCCGACGACGCCTCCGCCTCCGCCGCCCCCTCCTCCGCCGCCCCCACCGCCACCGGTCGGCGAGCCCCCCGGTGCGCCCCGCCTGAGTTTGCGAATCGAAGAGTCGTCCGGCGGGAGAACGCTCGTCGCGTCGTGGTCTCCGCCGGCGGACGACGGCGGATCGCCCATCACGGGTTACCGGATCCGGTTCAACACGTATAACCCTCCGGCCGCGACATGGGGCTGGTACGACCGGTCAGCAAGCGCTCGCAGCTATCGATTCTCGGAGCTGCGTGACGACACCACCTACGCGGTCTCCGTCGCCGCCAAGAACAGGTACGGGACAGGGTTTCCAGCCATCGAGGCAATAACAACACCCGGCTCGTGTCCCAGCAGAGATAAGTTCACAACTCGCACGGTGAACCAGAAAGTGTTCTTTGGCATGGCAGTCGGCGGGTCCACAGTCGTGGTTGCGAGTACTGATTTCAGGACTGTCGATGGTACGGCAGTGAAGGCCGGAACCCAAGGTGGCGTTGTCAGCAAAGAACGGCCTAGAGTCAATCTCTCTCCGGCGGAATGCTCATGGATCACAGCGAACGCCAAAGTTGATCAGAATGCGGCTCTCTCAGGTAATGCACTCGTCACAGGACATGCACAAGTCTCGCATGATGCCAGGGTTTCCGGAGATGCAATCGTCCGTGGGAATGCCATGGTTTATGGCGAGGCCATGGTTTATGACAAGGCGGAGGTGTCGGGTAGAGCGAGGGTCTATGGAGAAGCCGAGGTCTTTGAGAATGCGAAGGTCTCCGGAGATATCTGGATTGAGGGCGATGCGATGGTCTATGGCAATCTGGAACTGACGGGCAACGACGCCAAGAAGATAACGAGTGGTAGGTGGAACGGGGGAGAGGAGTTCATGCGTGCGCTCGAAGAGACGCACGCCTTCCTTCTTGGTGTTGTGTCCGCATGGTTTGATAACTGCGGGCTTGATGATAGTCATGTTCGAATCTTCATCAATCTGACGGGTAAAACCGGTCCCGCGTATCTGAATGCTGCCGCGCAGTTCGCCAGGGAAGGCTCGTTGGCAGCCTGTGCCTTTCCAAATGTCCGGCGGCACCTGTTGGACGCCATTAAGCCTGGCTGGTTGGAGCTGTTGCCGTATGATGGGGGTAAGTTCGTTACGCTCTATAATCTGTTCAAAGTTGCGCGCAAGGTCGACGATCACGAATCCCTAAGACAACTTGCTGCCGAGGTTCGAAAGCTATACGGTAGCGTGAAAGCAAAATGTGGTGATCGCTACCGTGGTCCAGACGGTGATCGGTACCTTATTGCGGATTGTTTCGGGCGACTGAGCGATCTTGAGGCTCGGTGAGAGTGTGACATCCATCAGCGTTCGGCGTTTGTTCTCGGTTGTGCCATTTGGCGATCGGTGCGGAGTGCTTGAACGATTCCCGTAACTAGGTGCCCGGCGAAGGGTGCGATTGAGGCAGCTCGTTGCAGATTGCGCTGCTGAATTCGAGTGGACGGCCGGTTCCAGCGGTCGGTGGATGGTTCTGGTCGTGAGGGCTACGCAGGCACAAAGGAGCTGGTAGGATGATTGGTATGACTGTCCCGCGTGCCAAGATCAGCATCACCATCGAGCAGGACTTGCTTGCGCGTGTCCGGTTGGCGGTGGAGGCCGGCCACGCCACGAGTGTCTCGGCCTATGTCGAGCATGCGGTCGCCGGCCAACTCGCGGCCGAGGACGACTTCGAGGCGATGCTCGCCGAGAGTCTCGCAGCGACGGGCGGACCGTTGAGCGACGAGGAACGGGCAGCGGCCAGACGCATCCTCAGCGGCGAAGCCGCGTGAGCGGTGCGGTTCTCGACACCGGTGCCCTGATCGCCCTCGAGCGAGGCGACCGCCACGTCGTCGGCCTCGTTGCTGAAGCGAGACAAGTGAAAGCAACTCTGACGGTTCCTGCGGGATGCGTCGCTCAGGCGTGGCGGGATCCTCGCCGGCAGGCCCGGCTGGCGAACTTCCTGCGGAGGTCGAACGTGGAGATCGTGGCCCTCGACTCCGAGGACGCCCAGCGCGTCGGGCTGTTGCTCGCGGCCTCCGGTGAGTCCGACGTCGTGGATGCCCACGTCGCCGTGTGCGCGCTGCGCCGAGGTGGAACGGTCCTCACCAGCGATCCCGAGGACATCAAAACGCTCGCGCCGACGGTTCGCGTGCACCGCGTCTAGACGGTCAGTTCACAGAGCACTATCGCTCGGGGCCGCTCCCGGGTGGTTCGTATCGTTCGAGGCGCTCGCGCAGTCCGGCGACTTCCACCTCCGCGGCCTCCTACGGCTGCCGGCTCTCTTCGAACGGGGGCGGGATGAGGTCCTCGTACATGGCGGGATCGGGGGCGACGACCGCCACCTCGCCGTTGCGCCGTGTGACCACGCCGGTTCCTGTCTGGTAGGCGACGAGGTGCGCGTCCTTCGCCGCCAGGATCAGCGAACGCATCACGGCCTCGCTGAACTCCTCGCCGCGCAGAATCCGGGGAGCCTCGCCGGCACCCGAACCTTCGGTAACGAGTGCTCCACCCACCTGGCCGTCCGCGAGATCGGCCTCGGTGTGAGTGGGGTCGGTCCGTTCTCGCTCAGCCATGGATGTCGCCCTGCTCGAGCAACACCGGCGCAGGACCGGTGTTGTCGTACAACCTCCACTCATCGACTCTAGCGGCGTAGTGATCTCGCAGGTTCCTCAGCCCGGCATCGAATCGCCGGCGGATCACCTCCTCGGGCACCCGATGGCCTCCTTGCCGGACACGCTCGGCGACCCGCCGAACGGCCTCATCGGCAGAGCCAAGGGACAGGAACAGCAGCGTCACCCAGTAGCCGTCGCGCCGCCATCGGTCGATCCGTCTGAGGTGGCCACGACCCGACAGCGTGGTCTCGAAGGCGAAGCTGCGACCGGCCGCGGCCAATCGGTCGATCTCGGCCAGCATCAGACGACCGGCGGCGACGCCGACCCCGGCGCCGCGGTCGAGCGGCGACAGCCCACTGGCGATGAGGTCGACGTTGACGAACAGCAGCCCCGGTGCCTCGCGGCGCAGGTACCGCATCGCGAACGTGGTCTTTCCGGCCCCGTTGGGGCCGGCGATCACGAGGATCTGCTTGTCGACCATGCGATTACCCGGACAGGGCGACGGGGAAGTCGCCGACGTGACGCCCGGTTGATCCTACGGGAGTCAACGAGGCACCTCTGTGCGGGGCTCGGGCCGGCCTCCCGTAGCCTGACGCGCCATGGGTCATCGCTTCGCCGCCGTCGGAACTGTCCGTGAGGGGCTCGACGGCGTCCAGTATCTGGCGGACGAGGGCATCGCCGGGGTGGTCTACCTGGCCGACCGGCTGGCCAAGCCCGTCCTGGTGGAGGGGCCGGCCGGAACGGGCAAGACGCAGTTGGCCAAGAGCGTGGCGGAGATGTGCGGGGCGCGCCTCATCCGGTTGCAGTGCTACGAGGGCATCGACGAGTCCAAGGCGCTCTACGAGTGGAACTACAAGAAGCAGCTGCTGCGGATCCAGACCGAGTCGCAGACCTGGGACGAGGTCTCCGACGACATCTTCTCCGAGGAGTTCCTGCTCACCCGGCCGCTGCTGGAGGCGATCAGGGCCACCGATCCGGTGGTGCTGCTGGTGGACGAGGTGGACCGTGTCGAGGTGGAGACCGAGGCCCTGCTGCTGGAGATCCTGAGCGACTACCAGGTGTCGATACCCGAGCTGGGCACCGTCGAGGCCACCCAGATCCCCCTCGTGTTCCTCACCTCCAACAACACCCGCGAGCTCTCCGAGGCCCTGAAGCGGCGCTGCCTGTATCTCTACATCGACTATCCCGACCTGGAACGGGAGCGCGAGATCGTGCTCACCAAGGTGCCCGACATCAGCCAGAGCCTCGCCGACGAGGTGGCGCGCATCGTCCGCTCGGTGCGGCAACTGGAGTTGAAGAAGTCACCGTCGGTGTCCGAGACCCTCGACTGGGCGCGCACGCTGGTGCTGCTCGGCGTCGAGCACGTCGACGCCGAGACGGCCGCCGAGACCGTCCACACGCTGCTCAAGTACCGCAGCGACATCGAGAAGGCCCTGAAGGAGTTCTCGACCGGCGACGCCCGGGGCTCCGGCCTGCCGCGCTGAGCGGCGCTGTCGTGGGGGCGGTGCGGTCTCCCGGCGCCCGGGGCCGGCCGTGACGGTGCAGACGACCCCGGCGGGCGCGGGTGCGGCCGACTCCCCGCTGCTGGGGTTGCTCGGCGGCTTCATCGTCGAGTTGCGCCGTGCCGGGCTGCCGGTCAGCCTCACCGAGCATCTCGATGCCATGGAGGCGGTGCGTCACGTCCCCCTCGAAGACCGCGAGGCGTTCAAGTTCGCCCTCGCCGCCACGCTGGTCAAGCATCACGCCCACTGGCAGGCGTTCGAGACCGTCTTCGAGGTGTACTTCTCGCTGCGCGGCGCCGAGTACGAGCCTTCCGGCGGCGCCTGGGCCGACGACGTGGACCCCGCCGAACTGCTGGATCCGCGGCTGGAAGGCCCCGGCGGCGAGCCCCTGAGCGACGAGGAGCTCGCCCGGCTGCTCTTTGCGGCCCTGCTGCGGGGCGATCAGGCGCAACTGCGGGCGGTGGCCTGGCGGGCCGTGCAGCGTTACGCCGGAATGGAGCCGGGCCGGCCCGTGGGGGGCACCTACTACCTCTACCGCACGCTGCGCAACCTGGGGCTGGAGGATCTGCTGGAGCGGCTCCTCGAGACGATCCGGGAGGAGGCGGGGCGCCCGCTGACGCCCCTGGAGGAGCGCCTCGAGCGCGACGAACTGGAGTCGCGGATCGATCAGCTGCGCAAGGAGGTGGAGGCCGAGATCCGGCGCCGGCTGGTCGCCGACCGCGGCACCGAGGCGATGGCGCGGACGCTGCGCAAGCCGCTGCCCGAGGACGTGGAGTTCATGCACGCCACCCGGGAGGAGATGGAGGCACTGCGCAAGGTCATCCAGCCTCTGACCCGCAAGCTGGCGGCGCGCCTGGCCCGCAGGCGCCGCCACACCCGGAGAGGCGTGCTGGACTTCCGTCGCACCATCCGGCAGTCGCTGAGCTACGGCGGCGTCCCCGCCGAGCCCCGCTTCCGCTACAAGCGGCCCGCCAAGCCCGAGATCATGGTCATCGCCGACATCAGCGGATCGGTGGCGGCCTTCGCCCGCTTCACGCTGCACCTCGTCTACGCCATCAGCAGCCAGTTCTCCAAGGTGCGCTCGTTCGTCTTCATCGACGGGTTGGACGAGGTCACCAACCTGTTCGAGACGAGCGAGGACATCACCGAGGCGGTCCACCGGGTGAACACCTCCGCCGATGTGGTCTGGGTGGACGGGCACTCCGACTACGGCCACGCCCTGGGGGTGTTCTGGGATCGCTACGGCGCGTCGGTCAACCCGAAGACCACGGTCATGATCCTCGGCGACGCCCGCAACAACTACCACGCCTCCGGGTCGTGGGTGATGCGCGAACTGCAGCGCAAGGCCCGGCGGGTCTTCTGGCTGAACCCCGAGCCGCGCTCGTACTGGGACACCGGCGACTCGATCATGAGCGAGTACAGCACCCATTGCGACGGCACGTTCGAGGTGCGCACCCTCCGGCACCTGGAGCGTTTCGTCGAGAAGACGTTCTGAGCCGGCGCCGTTCGTCATTCCGGCGCAGAGCCTGCCCCGGACTCGATCCGGGGCCGGAATCCAGGATCCAGCCGATCCGCCCACGACTACCGTCGACGCGGTCTGCCGCTCCTAAAATGCCGGTGTGGCCCTCGCCGTCCTCCCCGGTGTCGTGATCCGGCGGCGGATCACCGAAGTGTCGCGGCGCCTGGCGCGCTGCCGCCAGGAGCTGCAGGTCGCCGAGGAGCAGTTGGTGTACTTCAGCGACTCCGAGTCCGACGCCCAGTTGCGGTCGCTCGTCTCCGAGACACCGATGGCCGACCGCGAACTCCGTGACGCGGCGCGGCACGCCGCCGCCATGACCGGTCACCGTGATCGCCTGCAGACCGAGATCGCCGAGTTGGAGGAACGCCTGGACGCGCTCCTGGACCGCCTCTCGGCACGGAGAGACCCATGAGTGCCGAGAGACCCGTCGGGACGCGGACCCGCGTCGTGATCGCAGAGGACGAGGCCATCATCCGCCTCGACCTGAAGGAGACCCTCACGGCGGAGGGCTACGAGGTGGTTGCCGACACCGGGCGCGGCGATCAGGCCCTGGCGCTGGTACAGGAGTTGCGGCCCGATGTGGCCATCCTGGACATCAAGATGCCCGGCAACGACGGCCTGGCCGTGGCTCAGGCCATCACCGACGAGCGTCTCTGCGCGGTGCTCGTGCTCACCGCCTTCAGCCAGCGGGAGCTGGTCGCACAGGCCGCCCAGGCGGGGGTCCTGGCCTACCTGGTGAAACCCTTCGTGGCGGGTGAGTTGGTGGCGGCGATCGAGATCTCCCTGGCCCGCTTCAGCGAGGCACAGGCGTTGGCGGCCGAGGCGACCGACTTCGCCGAGCAGCTCGAGACCCGCAAGATCGTCGAGCGCGCCAAGGGCCTGCTGATGGACAACTACGGCTTCCGCGAGGGTGACGCCTTCGCCTTCATGCGCAGGACCGCCATGAACCAGCGGCGCCCGATGCGAGCCGTGGCCGAAGATCTCCTGGCGGGGACCCTGTCGGTGGCGTCCAAGCCGGCCGACGGCCCGCAGTGAGACGGCGCGGCACACCCGTCTCGCCGCCCGTCGCCTCCCAACTGTCCCGCGTGCACCTGTGACCGGCCTGCTTCTCATCGACGGGCATTCCCTGGCCTATCGAGCCTTCTACGCGCTCCCCGAGGAGATGAGGACGGCCTCCGGGCAGGTCACCAACGCCGTGTACGGCTTCACCTCGATGCTGATCAACCTGCTCCGGGACCACCGGCCCGAACGCGTCGCAGTGGCGTTCGACCTGCCGGGCGGAACGTTCCGCCACGAGCGGCTCGACAGCTACAAGGCCAACCGCTCCGCCCCGCCGGAGATCTTCCGGCAGCAACTGGGGCTGCTGCGACAGGTCCTGGACACTCTCGGCGTCCACAGCGTCGAGGCTGCCGGTTTCGAGGCGGACGACGTGCTGGCCACGCTGGCCGCCCAGGCGGAGACGCGAGGACTGGAGGCGGCGATCGTCACGGGCGATCGCGACGCCTTCCAGCTTGTGGCGATGCGAGGCGTCACGGTGCTCTACCCGCGGCGGGGAATCTCCGACCACGATGTCTACGACGCTGCCGCGGTCGAGGAACGGACCGGCGTGGAGCCCGCCGACTATGTGGCTTACGCGGCGCTCCGCGGTGACCCCTCCGACAATCTTCCGGGCGTGCCGGGGGTGGGGGAGAAGACCGCGGCCCGGCTCATCAACACGTTCGGCGGCATCGACGGGATCTACGACGCCCTCGACGAGCAGAGCCCGAAGTTGCGGGTGTCGCTGCGGGACGCGGAGGGGGCCGTTCGCCTCAACTGCGAACTCATGGAACTGCGACGCGACCTCAACCTGCCCGTCACGGTCGACGACCTGACCGTGACGCCCTCGGGTACCGAGGAGATCCTGCGACTGTTCGAGTTCCTGGAGTTCGGCTCGCTCCTGGAGCGGCTGGGCGAGGCCCTGGGCCTGGAGTTCGCGCCCGAGGTGGACGCCGAGGTGCTGGAGGTTGCCGTGGAGCAGCCCGGCGATGTGGCCACCACGGTGGCCCGCATCACCGTTCTGGCGCAGAGCGGTTCGCTGGCCGCTGCAGGCGCGTGGCGCGGCCGGCGAGGCCGCTCGGACTTCGAGGGGTTGGCTCTCATCGGTGCCGACGGGAGTCCTCTCGACACGTCGTCACAGGCCGGCGAGGGCGACGCCCGAGCTGCCCGCAGCGCGGTATGGATTCCCGGAGACCTCCTGGACGACCGGGCGCTGCGGGAGGCACTCGGTGGTCTGTTCGACGGGGGCGCCCCCGAATTGGTGGCGCACGACGCCAGGGACCTGATGCGCAGCCTGCTGGCCATCGGCATCGACGTCCGCTCGCTGAGCATGGACACCGCCATCGCCGCCTACCTGCTGGATCCCTCGCAGTCCGACTACCCCGTCGGGGACGTGCTGGTGCGCTACGCCGGTTGCGTCCTGGCCGGCGCCGATGGCGAGGAGGAGACGCAAGGACGGCTGGCGTTCCCCGAGACCGGCGAGGCGCTCCGCACCCGCACCGCGCTCGAGGCCCTGGCCGCGGCCCGCCTGGCGGAGCCCCTGCGCGCCGCGCTGCGCGACGGCGGCGCCGAGGAGCTGCACGACACGATCGAGGTGCCACTGGTGCGAGTGCTGGCCCGCATGGAGCACTGCGGTGTCGGTGTGGACGTCGCCGGCCTGAAGGCTCTGCGCCGCGAGTTCAAAGAAGAGGCCGAGCGGCTGCGCGCCCAGGTCATCGCCGACGGCGGCGGCAATGAGTTCAACGTCAACTCGCCGCAGCAACTCGGCAAGGTGCTGTTCGACCGGCTCGGGCTCCCGCCGCAGAAGAAGACCAAGACCGGCTATTCCACCGATGCGGCCACGCTGGAGCGGCTGCGCGGCGAGCACGACATCGTCGAGCACCTGCTCGCCTACCGGGAGGTGGAGAAGCTGCGCTCCACGTACGGAGAAGGGTTGCTGGCCGAGGTGAACGCTGACACTGGCCGCATCCATGCCTCCTTCAACCAGACGGTCGCCCGCACCGGCCGGCTGTCCTCCGACGCGCCGAACCTGCACAACATCCCGGTGCGCACCGAGACGGGGCGGGCGTTCCGCAAGGTGTTCGTGCCCCGGCCGGGCACGGAGTTGCTGATCGCCGACTACAACCAGATCGAGCTGCGCTGCATCGCCCACCTGGCCGACGATCCGGGACTGATCGCGGCCTTCGAGGCGGGGGAGGACATCCACACGGCGACCGCGGCACGGGTCTTCGGGGTACCGGCGGCCGATGTCGACACCGAACTGCGGTCGCGGGCCAAGATGGTGTCGTACGGCCTGGCCTACGGCATGGAGTCCTACGGGCTGGGCCAGCGCCTGTCGATCCCCACCGAGGAGGCCCAGGGCATCCTGGACGCCTACTTCGGGGCGTTCCCGGCGGTGCGCGACTACATGGATGACGCCGTGGCCCGGGCCCGGAAGCTGGGGTACACCGAGACGCTGTTCGGCCGGCGCCGGCCGATCCCCGAACTTCGTTCGGACAACTTCCGGGTGCGCCAGGCCGGCGAGCGCCAGGCCAAGAACGCCGGCATCCAGGGCTTGGCGGCCGACATCTTCAAGGTGGCCCTGGTGCACATCGACGGCGCCCTCGAGGCCCGTGAGATGGCCAGCCGCCTCATCCTGCAGGTCCACGACGAGGTCATCCTGGAGGTGCCCGAGGAGGAGCGCGAACCCGCGGCGGCACTGGTGCGCCACGAGATGGCGACCGCCCGCGAACTGCGCGTCCCCCTGGTCGTGGACCTGGCCTTCGGCACCACCTGGGCGGCCGCCAAGGCCTGAGCGGCGTTCCCCGTCACTCGGGCGGACCGATTGCAGTTGGTGGTCGTGCTGTTAGCCTTGCTCGTGCTATCCGGGGCCGGTCGGCCCCGTTCGACGGCTCGCGTCGTCCAGCCCTGTCCATCGAACAAGTGAGAATCCGTGTCCGACCTCGACCCCAACCTGTCCGTACCCGACGACTCAAACCCCGAAACGACTCCAGCAGAAGAGACACCCGAGCCGTCAGCTTCCGCAGAGATCCCAACCGCACCCGAGGCCGTAGTCCCGGCAGAAGCCGCAGAGGTCGCCGCCCCCGAACCTGCGGGCGATGAGTTGGCCGAGGCCTACGAGCCGCGGGAGATAGCCGTCAACGACCTCGACGAGGAGGCACTCGTCGCCGCCTACGCCGCGAGCGTCGTGACCGTCGAGGAGGGCACGATGGTGGTCGGCCGCGTGGTGCGGATCGACAACGACGAGGTCCTCATCGACATCGGCTTCAAGTCCGAAGGGGTCATACCGTCGCGGGAGCTCTCGATCCGCAACGACGCCGACCCCGGCGACGTCGTGGGGATCGACGAGGAGATAGAGGCCCTCGTCCTGCAGAAGGAGGACAAGGAGGGTCGCCTGATCCTCTCCAAGAAGCGCGCCCAGTACGAGCGCGCCTGGGGCAACGTCGAGGAGGTCAAGGCCGCCGGCGGGGTCGTCTCGGGCACGGTCATCGAGGTGGTCAAGGGCGGACTCATCGTGGACATCGGCCTGCGCGGCTTCCTCCCGGCCTCGCTGGTGGATCTGCGCCGGGTGCGGGACCTGCAGCCCTTCGTGGGCAGCAAGGTGGAGGCCAAGATCATCGAGCTGGACAAGAACCGCAACAACGTGGTGCTCTCGCGCCGGGCCTGGCTGGAGGAGACCCAGAAGGAGCAGCGCGAGGAGTTCCTGGACAACCTGAAGCCGGGCGAGGTCCGCCGGGGCGTCGTCTCCTCGGTCGTGCCGTTCGGGGCCTTCATCGATCTCGGCGGCATGGACGGGCTGGTGCACGTCTCCGAGCTGTCGTGGCGCCACGTGGACCATCCCAGCTCGGTCGTGTCGGTGGGCGACGAGGTGGAGGTCCAGGTGCTCGAGGTGGACCCCAGCCGCGAGCGCATCAGCCTCTCCTTGAAGGCCACCCAGCAGGATCCCTGGCAGGAGTTCGCCGCCACGCACCGCGTCGGCGAGCTGGTCTACGGGCGGGTCACCAAGCTGGTCCCCTTCGGCGCGTTCGTGCAGGTGGGCGAGAGCATCGAGGGGCTCACCCACATCTCGGAGATGTCGGCACACCACGTGGAGGTGCCCGAGCAGGTCGTCACGCCCGGCGAGGAGCTGTGGGTGAAGATCATCGACATCGACCTCCAGCGCCGGCGCATCAGCCTGTCGATCAAGCAGGCCGCCGAGGGCGGCGTGGTGTCGGCCGAGTTCCAGGAAGCCTTCGGCGAGCACGCCTTCGACGAGGAGGGCAACTATCTGGGCGCCGCGACCGAGGGCGAGCCGGCCGAGGCCGGCGAGGACTTCGGCGACGAGGCGGAAGCGGCCGAGACCTTCGAGGCCGTCGCCCCTGCCTGAGGGAAAAGCGGCCGGCGCTCGATGATCGAGGTCGGCCTCACCGGCTGCATCGGCTCCGGAAAGTCCACCGTCGCCGCCGCGCTGGTTCACAGGGGCGCCGTCCTGCTGGACGCCGACGCCATCGTGGCCGAGTTGCAACAGCCGGGCAGCCCGGTGCTGGCGGCGATGGTTGCGCACTTCGGGCCCTCCATCCTGCGGCCCGACGGGCACCTGGACCGCGCCGCCGTGGCCGCCGTCGTCTTCGAGGATCCGCAGGAGCTGGCGGCACTGAACGCCATCGTGCATCCGGCGGTGCGCGCCGAGATGGCGGCCCGGCGCCGGGAACTGGCCGGCGGCGACGCCGTGGTCGTGGCCGACATACCGCTGCTCGCCGAGGCCGGGCCCGAACGGCGGCAGGGCCTGGCCGGCATCATCGTGGTCGACGTCGACCCCGAGGTCGCCCTGCAGCGCCTCGTGGCGGGGCGCGGCCTGACCGCCGGCGAGGCGCGGGCGCGGCTGGCCCGTCAGGCCACCCGCGCCGAGCGCCTGGCGTTGGCGGACTTCGTGATCGACAACAACGGCACGCTCGACGAGTTGGAACCGCAGGTGGCGCGCTGCTGGGAGTGGGTCGGCTCGCTGCGGGGCCCCGCCGCCGGGTAGACGCCCGCTCCGGCACCCCACCGCTGGCTAGGGTCGTTCCGTGACCTCCGGCACCGACCTCGTGGCCTCGCGCCGGCAGGTGCCGTTCCGGATGGTGGCCGACTTCCGGCCCGCCGGAGACCAGCCGGCGGCCATCGCCGGGCTGGCCGAGGGCATTGGGAACGGTGAGCGCTATCTCACGCTGCTGGGCATCACGGGATCCGGCAAGAGCGCCACCATGGCCTGGACCATCGAGCAGGTGCAGCGGCCGACCCTGGTGCTGGCCCCCAACAAGTCGCTCGCCGCCCAGCTGGCCAACGAGCTGCGGGAGTTCTTCCCGCACAACCGGGTGGAGTACTTCGTCTCCTACTACGACTACTACCAGCCCGAGGCCTACATGCCGGCCAGCGACACCTACATCGAGAAGGACGCCTCGATCAACGACGAGATCGAGCGGCTGCGGCACGCCACCACCTCGGCGCTGCTCACCCGCCGCGACGTGGTGGTCGTGGCGTCGGTGTCGTGCATCTACGGCCTCGGCGGGCCCGCCGAGTACCAGAACCAGCTGCTGGTGCTGCGCACCGGCGAGTCCTACGACCACCGGGCGATCCTGCGCCGGCTCGTGGACATGCACTACGAGCGCAACGACACCAACCTGGCGCGGGGTCGCTTCCGGGTGCGCGGCGACACCCTGGAAGTGCGCCCCGCCTACGAGGAGAACGTGATCCGCGTCGGGCTGTTCGGGGACGAGGTGGAGCAGATCACGGTGCTGGACCCGGTCACCGGCGAGCGTCTCGACAGCCTCGACGAGGTGATCCTGTTCCCCGCCAGCCACTACGTCACGACGCCCGAGCGCCTGCAGGCCGCCGTCGGGCGCATCGAATCCGAGTTGGCCGAACGCCTCGGGCACTTCGAGTCCACGGGCCGGCTCCTGGAGGCGCAGCGCCTGCGCATGCGCACGAGCTACGACCTGGAGATGCTGCAGGAGCTGGGCTACTGCAACGGCATCGAGAACTACTCGGCGCCCATCGACGGGCGAGGCCCCGGCGAGGCTCCGTTCACCCTGCTGGACTACTTCCCCGAGGACTATCTCACGGTGATCGACGAGTCGCACGTGGCCGTGCCGCAGCTGCACGGGCAGTACGAGGGCGACCGCAGCCGAAAGCTGACTCTCATCGAGCACGGCTTCCGCCTCCCCTCGGCCGCGGACAACCGGCCGCTCACCTTCGACGAGGTCTTCGAACGGGTGGGCCAGGTGGTGTTCCTGTCGGCCACGCCGGGGCCGTACGAGCTGTCGGTGTCCGACCGGGTGGTGGAGCAGATCGTGCGTCCCACCGGCCTGGTGGATCCCGAGGTGGTGGTGAAGCCGACGAAGGGCCAGATCGACGACCTGCAGGAGCTGATCCGCCAGCGGGTCGCCGCCGGGGCCCGGGTGCTGGTCACGACCCTCACCAAGAAGATGGCCGAGGACCTCACCGAGTACCTGCTGGAGATGGGCGTGCGGGTGCGCTACCTGCACAGTGAGGTGGACACGCTGGCCCGCATCGAGATCCTGCGCGACCTGCGGCTCGGCGAATTCGACGTGCTGGTGGGCATCAACCTGCTGCGGGAGGGCCTGGACCTGCCGGAGGTCTCGCTGGTGGCCATCCTGGACGCCGACAAGGAGGGGTTCCTGCGCAGCGAGACCTCGCTGGTGCAGACCATGGGCCGCGCCGCCCGCAACGTGGACGGCCAGGTGGTGATGTACGCCGACGTGGTCACCGACTCCATGCGCCGGGCCATCGAGGAGACCAACCGGCGCCGGGCGCGCCAGCAGGCCCACAACGACGCCCATGGCATCAGCCCGCAGACCATCCGCAAGGCCGTCACCGACATCCTGGCGCTCATCCGCCCCGAGGAGACGGCGCCGGTGCCCCAGCGCCAGCGCCACGAGCGGCGCGGGCGGCGCGGTGTGGCCGGCGCCGCGGAGGGTCTCGACGTGTCGAGTGACGATCTGCCCCGTCTGATCGCCGCGCTGACCGAGGAGATGCAGGAGGCGTCGGCCGACCTGCGCTTCGAGTACGCGGCCCGGCTGCGTGACGAGATCAACGAGTTGCGCCGGGAGATGCGCGACATCGCCGGCGCCCACGCCGTCGGCGCTCAGCGCTGCTCGCGGGAGTAGGGGATGCCCAGGGCGGCGGGAGCGCCAAGCAGCCGGGCACGCCTGCCGCTGGCCAGCACGATCATGGCGAGGATGGCGAGCGCGAACGGTGTCATGGTCAGCAGGTTGGACGGCGCCGAGATCTCCATCGTCTGGAGCGTGAAGTTGATCTGGCGGGCCGCTCCGAACAGGTAGGCGGCGAACAGCACGCGTGAGGGCCGCCAGCTGGCCACGATCACCAGGGCGATGGAGATCCAGCCGGCCTGGCCGATGAGGTCGTCCTGCCACGTCGGGACCAGCGCCAGCGACACGTAGGCGCCGCCGAGGCCCGCCAGGGCGCCTCCCAGCAGGACGTGGGCGTAGCGCACCCGGGTGACGTTGAGCCCGACGGCGTCGGCGCTGGCCGGGTCCTCGCCCACGGCCCGGAGCGTCAGACCGGGACGGGTGCGGAACACGTAGTACCCCCCGGCGAGCACCAGACCCCAGGACACGTACACCAGCACGTCGTGGCCGAGCAGCAGCGGCCCGACCACGGGGAGATCCTGGGCGCCCTGCGGGAAGATCGCCTCGAAGCTGTTCTTGGATCGCTGTCCCACCAGGGGGTCCTCGCCGGCGTTGCCGATGAATGTGGCCAGGCCCGAGCCGAAGATGGTGAGCGCCAGGCCGGACACGATCTGGTTGACCCGCAGTGTGATGGTGGAGAAGGCGTGAACCAGCGAGACGGCGGCGCCGGCGGCGAGCGAGGCGGCCACCCCGGCCAGCAGACTCCCGGTCACGAACGTGGCCCAGAACCCCGAGACCGCCCCCACCAGCATCGTGCCCTGGACGCCCAGATTCAGGATGCCGGCACGCTCGGTGATCACCTCTCCCACGGTGGCGAAGACCAGCGGGGTGCCGGCGCCGATGGCGGCGACCAGCGTGAGGATGGCGACCGAGTCGTTCACGCCGGGGCCTCCGATCCCGCCGGCGCCTCGCCCTGCTCCTGACCCGCCCCGCCGGGCGCGACCCGGTGCGAGCGGCGCCGCAGACGGTTCGCGATGAGGAACTCACCGGCCACGGCGAAGACCAGGATGGCGCCCTGCAGCATGTAGACGGTGGCCACGGGCACCCCGATCGCCTGCAGCGCCGGACCGGCGTTGATCAGCCCGCCGATCAGCACGGCCACGGGGATCAGCGCCAGTGAGTTGAGCCGGGCCAGAGCCGCCACGATGATCCCGGTGAATCCCAGCCCCAGGTCCAGCGAGCGCGGATCCATCTTGCCGAGGATCCCCACCACCAGCAGCGCCCCTCCCAGACCGGCGGCGGCCCCGGAGGTGCAGAAGACGCTGAGGATCTTGCGGTTCACGTCGATGCCGGCGTAGCGGGCCGCGTCCGGTGCGTCGCCGGCGACCCGCAGATCGAAGCCCCACGGCGAGCGCTGGATCAGGAGCCACATCCCCACGGCCACGCCCACGGCCACGAGCAGGCTGTAGTCCACCCGCAGGCCGTCGAACATCTCGGGCATGCGGAACTGCCCGGGTATCGGGCGGCCCTGGGGGAACTGGGCCGACTCCGGGTCCCGCCACGGGCTGTAGCTGCCCAGGACCAGGTAGTTCATGAGCGCCACCGCGATGAAGTTCAACATGAGGGTGGTGATGATCTCGTTGGTGCCCAGGTAGACCCGCGGCACCGCCGAGAGGGAGGCCCAGAAGGCGCCGCTGAGAGTCCCCGCCAGGATCACGATGATGATCCCCAGCCAGCCCGGGAACCCCGCTCCCAGCAGGATCCCGATCCCGGCGGCGCCGATGGCGCCCACCAGAAGCTGGCCCTCGCCGCCGATGTTCCACACCAGCGTCCGGAACGCCACCGCCGCGGCCACGCCGGTGAGGACCAGGGGCGTGGCACTCACCAGCGTCTCGCTGAGGTTCCGGGTGGAGCCGAAGGCGCTGTCCCACATCCGCAGGTAGACCTCCGACGGGCTGTCGCCGGTGAGAGCCAGGAAGGCGGCGCCCACGGCGAGGGCCCCGACCACCGACAGCACCGGCACCAGCAGTCGCACCCTGACCGAGGCCAGGCCGCGCGGCTCGACGACCAGCTGCCGCAGCAGGAGCCGCCAGTCCATCAGCGGGCCTCCGTGCCCGTGGTGCCGCTGCCTGCCGCCTCGACGTGGCCGGCCATCAGCAGGCCTATCTGCTCCACGTCGCTGCCGGCGGCTGCCATCTCGCCGACGATGCGCCCCTCGAACAGCACGATGATGCGGTCGCTGAGCGTCAGCAATTCGTCGAGGTCCTCGGTGATGAGCAGCACCCCGACGCCCCGCTCCCGTTCGGCCAGGATGTTGCGGCGCACCGCTTCGGTCGCCCCCACGTCCAGCCCCCGGGTCGGCGAGTGGGCGATGATCGCCGTGTGGTCCAGGGTCATCTCCCGGGCCAGCAGGGCCTTCTGCAGGTTCCCGCCCGAGAGCAGCCGGATCGGTAGTCCCGGTCGTACCCCTCGCACGTCGTAGGAGTCGACGAGGCTCGTGGCATGATCGTCGAGCGCCCTGCGGTTCAGCAGCGGGCCCCGCGAGAACGGCGGGCGGTGCACCGACTTGAGGGCCATGTTGTCCGGCGTGGTGAGGCCGGGGGCCAGGCCCATGCCGAGGCGTTGCTGGGGTACGAAGACGAGGCCGTGGCGGATCCGTTCCGCCACGGTCAGGCCGGTCACGTCCCTGCCGTTCAACTCGACGGTGCCGCCGGCGGGTTGGCGAAGCCCTGTCAGGCCCAGTGTGAGTTCGTGCTGGCCGTTGCCGGCCACGCCCGCTACGCCGAGCACCTCGCCGGCACGCAACTCGAAGCCCACGCCGCGCAGCGCCTCGACGCCGCGCTCGTTGACGACCCGCATATCACGTGCGGCGAGCACCACCTCGTCGGCGGTGCCGGTCTGCCGGCGTTCGGGCGCGGCCAGGTCGCGCCCCACCATCAGCCTGGCCAGGCTGCGGGGTGTCACGTCCGCGATCGGGATGCCCCCGCCGACGACGCGCCCGTCCCTGAGCACCGTCACCCGGTCCGCCGATTGCTCGATCTCGTGCAGTTTGTGCGAGACCAGGATCACCGAGCGGCCCTCGCCGGCCATCTGACGGCAGGTGGCGAAGAGGGCGTCGGCCTCCTGCGGGGTCAGCACGGCGGTGGGCTCGTCGAGGATCAGGACGCGCGCCTCCCGGTGCAGCATCTTCAGGATCTCCACGCGCTGTTGCTGGCCCACCGAGAGTTGCCAGACTCGGGCGGCGGGGTCGACCGGCAACCCGTAGCGCTCGCCGATGGCCGCAGCCTGCTGTTCGATGCGCCGGGGGGAGAGGTGCAGGCCGCCGCGCAGTCCGAGCACCAGGTTCTCGGCCACCGTGAGATTCGGCACCAGCCGGAAGTGCTGGTACACCATGCCGATGCCGGCCTCGAACGCGTCGCGCGGCGAGCGGAACTGCACGCGGCGGCCGTCCACCCGCATGGTTCCGGCGTCGGCCCTGTAGAGCCCGGCGATGATCGAGCAGAGCGTGGACTTGCCGGCGCCGTTCTCGCCCAGGAGCGCGTGCACCTCGCCGCGCCGCAGCGCGAAGTCGACGCCGGCGTTGGCGTGCGCGCCGTAGAAGGACTTGTCGATCCCGAGAAGCTCCAGGGCGAGCGTCCCGGTTGAGGCGGCGTCCGTCATCGGACTCCTCGAACAGTTGGAGGTCTGCGCCCGGGACTATCCCACGACGGGAGTCACCGGGCGCGGACCTCCGGAGAGCGTGATCGATCAGCCGGAGGGGCTACCGATGACTCCGTGAACGAAGTAGTCCATGATGAAGATGTCGCCCAGCGGGCGCTCGTTGCCGTCCTGGTCCACGATCGGGTCGGGGAAGACGCTGAAGCTCCCGTCGATGATCTGATCCCGCCGCTCCAGGATCTGGTCCTGGATGTCCTGGGGCACCGACGAGCCGAAGGAGGCGAGGTCGACCATGCCGTCGGCCATGTTCCCGTAATACGCCTCGCTCTGCCAGGTGCCGGCGATGACCTGCTCAGCCGTCAGGAGATAGTGGGGCCCCCAGTCCCAGATCGCGGCCGTCAACCAGGCGTCCGGCGCGAACTCGCTCATGTCGGTGTTGTAGCCGACCCACTTGGCGCCGGCCGCGTCGGCGGCGAGCCCCGGAGCGGAGGAGTCCTGGTGCATGGCGATCACGTCGGCCCCGGCGTCCAGCAGCGCCTGCGCCGCGTCGCCTTCCACCGGCGGGTCGAACCAGGTGGCCGTCCACACGACCTGGACCTCGGCGTCGGGATTGATCTCCTGGGCTCCGAGGGTGAAGGCGTTGATGCCGCGCAGCACCTCGGGGATCGGGAAGGCGGCGACGTAGCCGATGAGGTTGGTCTCGGTGGCCGCGCCGGCTGCCATGCCGCTCAGGTACCGGCCCTCCTCGGCGGCGCCGAAGTAGTTCCCCATGTTCTCGGAGGTCTTGTAGCCGGTGGCGTGCATGAACACCACGTCGGGATAGTTGGCCGCGGCCGCCAGCATCGGATCCATGTAGCCGAAGGAGGTTCCGAAGATGAGCCGGTTGCCATCCTCGGCGAGCTGCTCGAAGACGCGCTGGCTGTCGGGTCCCTCGGGAATGATCTCGAGAGTGGTGATCTCCACGGCGTCGCCGAGGTTCTGCTCGACGTATTGCGCTCCCTGATCGTGCGCCCACGACCAACCCTTGTCGGACACCGGTCCGACGTGCACGAAGGCAACCTTCAGGGGCTCGGCGGGCGCCGGCTCGGGCGGCGGTGGTGGCTCCGGTGCGGGCTCGGGTGCGGGTTCCGGTGCCGGTTCTGGCGATGGAGCGGGTTCCGGCGATGGTGCCGGTGCGGGGGCTGGCTCGGGTGCGGGTGCCGGTGCGGCATCGCCGTCGTCGCCGCCACAAGCGGCGGCGACCAGCGCCAGAGCGATCAGCAGGGTGATGAGTGTCTTTGTTTTCCCCAAGTTTTCCCCTCCTTGGGATGAGAGAACCGACTCCGGCTGCGGGAAGGTAGGAGTACCACCGAGTATCCGCCGGTTCGATGGATTGTCAACTGCTGCGAATATACCCATTGGAGTTCGCTCCATCAGGTCACCCGGATTCACCGCCGGCACACCCGGGGTGGGCCATGCTCCGGAGGTCGCCTGTCGGCCGGTTGGGGGTGCCCCCAACGGTTCTTCACACAACTCCCCGAATCGGCACCGGCGGGCGCGTGCGGCACCTACGCTGGACCCGTGGGCGAGCGGCTGGTCATACGGGGGGCGCGCGAGCACAACCTGCGCGACATCTCCCTGGAGTTGCCGCGGGACCGCCTCATCGTCTTCACCGGCATCTCCGGCTCCGGGAAGTCCTCACTGGCCTTCGACACCATCTACGCCGAGGGTCAGCGGCGCTACGTGGAGTCGCTGTCGGCCTACGCCCGCCAGTTCCTCGGCCAGATGGACAAGCCGGACGTGGACTTCATCGAGGGGCTCTCACCGGCCATCTCCATCGACCAGAAGAGCGCCTCCCGGAATCCCCGGTCCACCGTCGGCACGATCACCGAGGTCTACGACTATCTCCGCCTGCTGTTCGCCCGGGTGGGAGTGCCGCACGATCCGGAGACCGGTGAACCACTTGTCCGCCAGACACCCCAGCAGATCACCGACCGGGTGTTGCGGCTGCCCGACGGCACCCGTTTCCAGGTTCTGGCGCCCGTGGTGCGGGGACGGAAGGGCACATACGAGACGCTGCTGGCCGAGTTGGAGGCCGAGGGATACGCCCGGGCCCGCATCGACGGCGAGTTGCATGAGCTGGCGGACGTGGCGGGCACCGATGCCGACGGGCGCCCCCGCTTGGACCTGGCCCGCTACGAGATGCACGACATCGAGGTCGTGGTGGACCGCCTGGTCTCCCGGGAGGGGATCGAGCGCCGCCTGACGGACTCGGTCGAGGCGGCGTTGCGGCTGGCCGACGGCGTCGTGCAGATCGAGGTGGTGAAGCTCGGTGCTGAGGGGGCGGCTCCGGATCTCGACGTGGAACCCGGCGAGATCCTCACCTTCTCCCAGCACCTGGCCCGGCCCAGCGACGGCAAGTCGTTCGAGGAGTTGGCCCCGCGCAACTTCTCGTTCAACTCGCCCTACGGCGCCTGCCCGCAGTGCGACGGGCTGGGCACCCGGTTCGAGGTGGATCCCGACCTGGTCGTGCCGGACCCGTCGCTCAGCCTGGCCGAGGGCGCCCTGGCACCGTGGGCGAGCGGTCACAGCCAGTACTACGAGCGCCTGCTGGAGTCCACCGCGGAGGAGTTGGGGGTGGAGTTCGACGCTCCCTGGGAAACCCTCCCGCCGAAGGCGCAGGCGGTCTTCCTCCACGGCGGCCTCGGCCGGCGGGTGCAGGTCCGCTACCGGAACCGCTACGGGCGCGTGCGCAGCTACAACGCCCGCTTCGAGGGCGTCATCCCCAACCTGCAGCGGCTCCACTCCGAGACCGGCTCGGACAACAGCCGCCAGAGGATCGAGGGCTACATGCGCGAGGTGCCCTGCGCGCACTGCGGCGGCGCCCGACTGCGTCCCCTGCCGTTGGCCGTGACCATCGACGGCCGCAACATCAACGACGTCTGCACGCTGTCCATCCGGGACGCCGCCAAGCTGTTCGACGAGATCCGGCTCAGCGAGCGCGACGCCCTCATCGCGGATCAGGTGCTCAAGGAGCTGCGTTCCCGGCTGGGGTTCCTGCTGGCCGTGGGCCTGGACTACCTCACCCTGGCGCGCTCGGCCGGCACGCTCTCGGGCGGCGAGGCGCAGCGGATCCGGCTGGCCTCCCAGATCGGCAGCGGCCTGGTGGGCGTGCTGTACGTGCTGGACGAGCCCTCCATCGGTTTGCACCAGCGTGACAACGCCCGTCTGCTGGACACGCTGCTGCGGCTGCGCGACCTACCCAACACGGTGATCGTCGTCGAGCACGACGAGGAGACCATCCGCACCGCCGACCACGTGGTTGACATCGGACCGGGCGCCGGCAGCCACGGCGGCGACATCGTGCACAGCGGTCCCGTCGAGGCGTTGCTGCGCAACGAGGAGTCCCTCACCGGGCAGTACCTCAGCGGGGCGCGCGAGATCCCGGTCCCGCAGTTGCGCCGCCCGCCCGGCACCGACTGGCTGGTCGTGCGGGGCGCGCGCGAGCACAACCTGGACGACTTGGACGTGGAGATCCCCCTGGGCTGTTTCGTGGCGGTGACCGGCGTGTCGGGCTCGGGCAAGAGCACGCTCGTGAACGACATCCTCTACCGGGCGCTGATGCAGAAGGTGTACCGCTCCCGGATGGTGCCCGGGCGCCATCGCGGCATCGACGGGGTCTCGGCCCTGGACAAGGTCATCAACATCGACCAGCAGCCCATCGGCCGAACTCCCCGGTCCAACCCTGCCACCTACACGGGCGTGTTCGACCACATCCGCAAGCTGTTCTCGCGCACCAACGAGGCCCGGGTACGGGGCTACCTGCCGGGGCGGTTCTCCTTCAATGTGTCCGGCGGGCGCTGCGACGCCTGCTCGGGCGACGGCAACATCCGCATCGAGATGCATTTCCTGCCCGACGTGTACGTGCCGTGCGAGGTCTGCCGGGGCGCCCGCTACAACCGCGACACCCTCGACATCACGTTCAAGGGGCGCAACATCGCCGAGGTGCTGGCCATGTCCTGCAGCGAGGCACTGGAGTTCTTCGCCAACCAGCCGGCCATCGCCCGGCACCTGCGCACCCTCGTGGACGTGGGGCTGGGCTACATCCGCCTCGGCCAGCCCGCACCTACCCTCTCGGGCGGGGAGGCGCAGCGGGTGAAGCTGGCCAGCGAGCTGGCCAAGCGCTCCACGGGCCACACCATCTACCTGTTGGACGAGCCCACCACCGGCCTGCACTTCGATGACATCGGGAAGCTGTTGGGGGTGCTGGGCCGGCTCACGGACGCGGGCAACACGATCCTGGTGATCGAGCACAACCTGGACGTCATCAAGACGGCAGATTGGATCATCGACCTCGGTCCCGAGGGCGGTGATGGCGGCGGGCGCATCGTGGCCGAGGGCCCGCCCGAGCTGGTGGCCAAGCACGAGGAGAGCCATACCGGCCGCTTCCTGCGGCGCGTGCTGGTGTAGCGGATCCCCCCGGCACACCCCTTCCGGCCGGGGTCGACCGACCTTCGTTTGCTCGCAGGCCGGCGTTGTACTTGAATGTCCCCATTGCGGCGCCTCGGCGATCCGTGCGTGCCACCGTTGTAAGCGCGGGCGCTGGCCGGGCCCACAGGGTCCGGGACGTGCCTCACAACGACCCAACCCATAGGGGGAGAAGCAAACATGACACGTAGACGTACGACTCGTTGGCTCGTGATGCCGCTGCTGGCCGCGCTGGCCGTGCTTGCGGCCTCGTGTGCCGCCGACACCAGCGCCGCGGACGACGCCATGGCCGAGGCAGCGGCCGCCCGCTCCGAGGCCGCCGCAGCCGCCGCGGACGCAGCCGCTGCGGCGTCCGACGCCTCCGCTGCGAACAACAGGGCGGGTGCTTCGGAGGCCGAGGCCGCCGCCGCCAACGCCGCCGCCGCCGCCGCGCAGGCAGCTGCCGACGAGGCCATCGCCGCGGCGAACCTGGCGCAGGCCACCGCCGAGGGCAACGAGGCGGCTGTGGCCGCCGCAGAGGCTGCCCTCGAAGCCGCTCAGGCGACGGCCGATGAAGCGCAGGCATTCGCCTCGCAGGCGCAGGAGGAGGCTGCCGCGGCCCAGGCCGAGGCTGCCGCCGCGCAGGCCGAGGCCGCAGCCGCCCAGCAGGAGGCCGCCGCTGCGCAGGCCGAGGCTGCCGCTGCGGGCGAGGAGGCCGCCGCCGCGCAGGAGTCGCTCGAATTCGCAACCGACCAGCTCGCAGCCGCGCAGGCGGCCGCCACCGAGGCCGGCGGCGACCTGCCGTTCACGCATGTCCTCAGGGACGGCAGCGACTTCGTGCTGAACGAGCGCATCGCCAAGAAGATCCGGACCGGAGAGCCGGTCAACTACCTGTTCTCCTACCAGTCGTCCGGTATCGCGCTGTTCTCCGACCAGTACGAGGCGGGCTTCCAGGCCACCCAGGGTGACGCCTACCGGATCTACCCCATGAACTTCACGGTGGTGGCGCCGGTGACGAGTCCCTTCGACATCCAGGAGCAGATCGCCCAGATCGAGGCGCAGGTCGCCGTCGATCAGGTCGACTGCCTGTCGATCGAGCCGGCGGACTCCAACTCCTTCACGGAGCTGACCAACCGCCTGCTCGCCGACGGCATCCCGGTGTTCACGGTGGGCCTCACGACGAATGGCAACGAGTTCACCAACTTCACCCAGGTGCCGTACAACGAGGGCCGCCAGGCCGCCGAGCTCTCCGTTGAGTTCATGCGGGAGAACGGGTACGAGTGGGACACCTTCATGGTCTCCGGCGGTGACCCGACGCAGTTCTGGGCCCAGGGCCGGATGACGGGCTTCTACGACCGCATCCTGGAACTGCTGCCCGACGCCGAGTTCCTCACCACTCCCGAGAACGGGATCCAGGTCGGCGGCGGCGGTTACGACCCGGGGATCAGCTACGACGACTACTCGGCGATCCTGGTCGGCAACCCCGAGCTGGACTTCATCGAGAACGTGGATATCGGCGCCGAGCACGCCAACCGGGCGATCATCGACGGTGGCCGTGAGGGCGAGGTGTTCACGATCGGCTGGAACGTCAGCTACGGACAGCTCGACGGCGTTGAGCGGGGCATCCAGGTTGCGGCGCTCGACCAGCGCTGGTCGGAGCAGGCCGGCTTCGGCGCCATCGCCTGCGCCGAGTTCCTGGCCAACGGCAGGATCCTGCCGAACACGCAGACGCTGCTGCCGATCCAGAAGGAGCAGGTCGAGGCGGCACGCCGCGACCTGGATCTGATCCTCGGCGGCTGACACTCCGACGTGGTTGTGATGGGAGGAGGGATCGGATCCCTCCTCCCATCACAACGTTCCCGAGGCTGATCACCCAGGGGGAAGCCGCGTGAGCAACGACACGAACGACGCAGGGACCACGGTGCCCGACGGGCCTCGCGACCGGGTTCTCCCGCGGCTCGGGGGACTGGGCCTGCAGCGCGTCGGCGGGCTGCTGGCGGCCGTCGTCATCGCGGGGCTCATCTTCGCCGTCTGGTCGGACTGGCTGTTCCTCAAGTCGGGGAACCTGGTCGTGATGATCAGATTGATGGGGGTGCTCGGCATCATCGGCCTCGGTCTGCTGGTCGTTCTCCTGGTCGGCGAGATCGACCTGTCGTTCTCCGCGCTGGCGGTCCTTTCGGCCGTCGTCATGGGGAAGATGTGGGTCGAGCTCGGCTATCACATCGCCATCGGGATCCTGGTTGCGTTCGCCGTCGCCATCGGCGTGGGCTTGTTCAACTCCTTCTTCGTGAACGTGGTCAAGGTTCCGTCGTTCATCGTGACATTGGGATCCAACACACTCGTTTTCGGGTTCACCCTGCTCATAAGCAGGAATACGCCGATCCTGGCGCAGAAACTGCCGCCGGATCCCGAGGAATGGCAGGTACGCGGCGGGGACTACGTCGACGCCGCCGAGTACACGTTCTTCCGGGCGCTGGCCAGCAACTACGCGCTGCCCGGCCGCTTCCCGCTCCAGGTGGTCTGGTTGGCGGGTTTCGCCATCGTGTTCGGCATCCTGCTGTCGCGCGGCGTGTTCGGCTTCAGGATGAAGGCCATCGGCGGCAACGAGCAGGCCGCCGTCCTGGCCAAGCTGCCCGTGCGCCGCTACAAGTCGCTGGCATTCGTCATCTGCGCCTGCATGGCGGCCGTGGGTGGCCTGCTGGACTTCTCCTTCATCTCGCAGGTCCAGCCCAACCAGGGAGGCGTCTACCTGTTCCCCGTGTTCACGGCCGTCATCATCGGCGGTGCGAGCCTGTCGGGAGGGCGCGGCACCGTCTCGGGCACCCTCCTGGGTGCCCTTCTGCTGGCCGTCATCTCCAACGGCCTGGCCCTCAACGCAACAGGCGCGTTCGTGCAGCAGATGTGGCTGGGTACGGTCACGATCGCCGCGGTCGTGCTGGATCAGTGGGCGCGGAGTCGCCGGGGGGGCGAGTCGCTGGGTGCCGGACTGCGAGATCTCGGCAGGCGGTTCGGACTTCTGAGGACGAGCGACTAGCGATGACGGCCGTGGTCTCCAGCGAGGTCCCCGGCGAGGGAATCGTCATCGAGGGGCTGCACAAGCGCTACGGCGACACCGTTGCGCTCGGCGGGCTGGACATTGCGGCGCAGCCCGGCGAGATCCTCGGAATCGCCGGGCCCAACGGTTCGGGCAAGAGCACGATGGTCAAGACGCTGGCGGGCGAGGTGATCGCCGACCGGGGACGCATCCTGCTGGACGGCGCCGAGCGAGACGCCGAGGATCTGGCCACCCAGGTGACGATCGTGCACCAGGAGCCGCAGGTCTTCCTGAACTTGACGGTTGCGGAGAACCTGCTCGTCGGCAGGGAGAACAGGAGGATCCTGAACCGGCGCATCGATGCCGCCGAGACCGAACTGCTGGCGGACATGGGTCTGAGCGCACATGCCGGCACGGTTCTCGAGCATCTCCCCCTGGCGGCGCAACAGCGCACCGAGATCGCACGCGCCCTGGCGCAGGATGCCCGCATCTTCCTGTTCGATGAGCCCAACTCGGCTCTGACGGAGGAGGAGTCCGAGGATCTCTTCCGCCGCATGCACGACCTGGCCGATTCCGGCCGCCTGGTGATCCTGGTGTCGCACCGGTTGCACGAACTGGTGGTGCATGCGGACCGGGTGGGAATGATCATCGACGGGCAGTGCCGGGTGATCCTGAGCGGCGACGACCTGACCGAGGAGCGCGTGGCCCGAGAGCTCGTCGTCGGCGTGGCGCGAGACGCCGTGGGTGGCGACGAGGCACTCGCTGGATCCGCCGATGCGGCGCTGGCCGACAGCGAGGATGCTCCGGTCGCCCTGCACCTCTCCGGCTGGACGCACCGCGACGGCGCGTTCTCGGACATCGACATGTCGGTGGGACGCGGCGAGATCGTGGCCATCTCCGGTGTGGAGGGATCCGGAGCCCGCGCGCTGGTCCACTCGCTGGCGGGCTTCGCACCGGCGACCGGCTCGCTACGTGTCGGTGTGGACAGCACCTCGGAGACGAACGGCGACGGCAGGAGCGTCAAGGCCGCTACCGCCCAGGTGGGATTCGTGGGGGCGAACCGGGCCGAGAACCTCTTCTTCAACCTGTCGGTGGGCGAGAACCTGCTGTCGCGCCTCAGCACCGACATCTGCGACCGGCTGGGGCTGCTGCATCCCCGGACGCTGCGTTCGGCGGCGAACCACCTCGCCGACCAGTTCCAGGTCAAGGCCGGTTCGGTGGACGATCCGATGGGATCGCTCAGCGGCGGCAACCAGCAGAAGGTGGTGATCGGCGCGGCCACGGCCACGCGTCCCAAGATCCTCGTGCTCGAGGAGCCCACCCGCGGTGTCGACGTGGGCAGCAAGTCGGAGATCTACCGGCTGCTGCGCCAGTACGCCGATCCCGAGAGTCAACTGGGGCTCCCGGACATGGAGGGCCACGGCGAGGCCGTCGTGCTGTACTGCACCGAGGACGCCGAGATCTTCGAGGTCGCCGACCGGGTCTACGTGATCGCCCAGGGTCGGATCTCGGGCGAACTGACCCTCTCGGACTACGACGACGTGGAGTCCTTCGCCGCCGACCGCGTCCACCTCGAAGCCGGCGGCTAACCGGAGGCTCTCGGAAGCTCAGGGGTTAGTCGGCGGCGCTGCTGGTGTCGGTTGCCTGGAATTCGCTCGGCAGCCATTCCACGCCGCCCGGTGCTGCGATCCTCGGGCCCCAACATTCGACGGCGCCGTTGGTGCGGATTCCGCAGGTGTGGTCGCCGCCGGCGGTGATTGCCATGAACTGCTCGGCCGGTATGGAGTCGAGCGTGTTGTACGGGCCTCCCCAGCAGGCCACGGTGCTGTCGGTGCGGAGCCCGCAGGTGTGCCCGTCGCCGGCGGCGATGGAGCGGAACGGATCGGGGGGCGGCGCACTGGCTTCCTCGTAGCCGCTGCCCCAGCATTCGACGGTCTTGTTGCTGCGCAGCCCGCAGGACCTCTGCGCGCCGGCGGTGATGGCGCCGAATCTCTCCGGCGGCGGCGTGGACTGGCTGTGGTTGTCGCTGCCCCAGCATTCGACGTTGTTGCCCGGGCGGAGCCCGCAGGTGTGCCAGTCGCCGGCGGCGATTGATCGGAAGGCCCCCGTGGGTGTGATGGCGTCCCACGCGAAGCCGGAGCCCCAGCACTCAACGGTGCCGTCGGAGCGCAGCCCGCAGGTATGCGACCAGCCCGCAGTGATGGCGCGGAACTCTCCGGTGGGCGCGGCCAGGGGCGCGTGAGGGTTTGCTCCCCAGCAGAGAACCGTGCTGTCGGTGCGCAGCCCGCACGAGTGACCCGGACCTGCGGAGACGGCTTGGAACGTTCCCGGCGGGGTGTCGATCCCGCCGTGGCCGGCCGGCCAGCAGATGGCGGCCCCGTCCGTGTGCACTGCGCAGGCATTCTGCATCCCTGCGGTCACGGCACTGAAGGTCCCCGCGGGGGACTCGCGCGCCGCTGGACCCCAGCATTCGATCGTGCCGTCCACGCGAATCGCGCAGGATTGGTGCTGGTCGACGTCCAGAGATTCGAACGCACCCGCGGGGGGTGTGGTGAGCCCACCGTAGTCATCACCCCAGCACTGGATCGTTCCGTTCATCCGGAGACCGCAGGAGTGAAGGGAGCCGGCGCCGACCGCCTGGAACGTCCCCGCCGGCGCGTCGGACTGTCCGGAGCTGTTGCGACCCCAGCACTGGACGGTGTCGTCGGTACGCAGCGCGCAGGAGAACATGACGCCGGCGCTGACGGCGCGGAACTTCCCCGCGGGCGGGTCGGCCTCACCGCAGCAGTTGTCGCCCCAGCACCCGATTGTGCCGTCGGCGCGCACCGCGCAGGTGTGCGCGAATCCGGCGCTGACGTGCTGGAACATCCCGGCGGGCGCGTCGGATTGCCCGTCGGCGTTGTAACCCCAGCAGGTGACGGTGTTGTCCGTGCGCAGCCCGCATGAGTGGCCGCCGCCGACCGATACGGACACGAACCTGCCGCCGGGAGTAGCGACCGGTGGCTCAGTCTCACTGCCGGCGACCGCCGCCGCTCCGTCGCGCTCGGTTGCCTCACGCGGAAGGTGAGCGGGATCGACTCGGTCCCCCTCGGCTCCCCAGACCACACCCTCGGGACTCGCCACCGCAGGGCCCCAGCACTCGGCGGTGTGGTCGGGGCGTAGGCCACAGGCATGGGTGGCTCCGGAACTCACCGCCCGGAAGGAACCCGCGGGCACGCGCTCGATCGCCGTGTCGGAGTCGAGAATGGTCGAACACTCGACGCTGCTATCGGTGCGCAAACCGCACACGTGGAACCAGCCCGAACTGATCGCATCGAACCCCGCAGGGTGCAGTCCGGCGTCCTCCGGAAAGTAGTCGCCCCAACACTGCATGGACCCGTCGGTCCGCAACCCGCACGAGTGGTCGTTGCCGGCGGTCACCGTGCTGAACGCGCCGGCTGGCGAGTCGGTCGTGCCGAAGAAGTCCGATCCCCAGCATTCGACCGAGCCGTCGGCCCTCACACCGCACGAATGCTCGTAGCCCACCGCGACCACGCGGAACGCGCCGTCGGGGGCGTCGATCCTCCCGTACGAGTCGTCGCCCCAGCACTCCACGGTGTCGTCGGTCCGCAGACCGCAGGAATGGCGCTCACCGGCCGAGAGGGAACGGAACGTGCCCGCGGGCGCGTCCGTCCGGCCGTCGTCGAAGTTGCCCCAGCAGACGATCGTGCCGCCGGTCCGCAGCCCGCAGGTGTGCTCCCCGCCGGCGGCGACAGCCTGGTACTCGCCCCCGGGCGGCGTCGCCTGGCCGTAGTAGTCCCACCCCCAGCAATCGAGGGTGTTGTCGCTGCGGAGGCCGCAGGTGTGGTTCGTCCCCGCGGTTAGGGCGTCAAAGGTCCCGGTGGCAGGGTCGACGGTCCCGCCGCGGTCGAGACCCCAGCAGCGGATCGTCCCATCGGCGCGGAGGCCACAGGTGTGCAAGCGGCCGGTGGCGATGGCGCGGAACGGACCGCCGGGGGCCTCCGTCCTCCCGGAGAGGTTGTAGCCCCAGCAGTGGGCGGTGTCGTCGCTGCGCAGCGCACACGAATGGTCGTCACCCGCTGTGACGGCGCGGAACGTGCCGGTCGGCGGTTCGACGCCCCCGTAGAGTTCGTGTCCCCAGCACGCGATGTGGCCGTCGGTGCGCACCGCGCACGTGTGGCGGTAGCCGGCGGCGAGAGCCTGAAAGGTGCCGGCGGGTGCGTCGGTCTGTCCGTCACGGTTGGTGCCCCAGCATGCGACGGTCCCGTCGGTGCGCATCCCGCACGTGTGCCGGTAGCCGGCGACGACCGCCTCGAAACTGCCGGCCGGTGCGTCGGTGCGCCCGTCACGGTTGCTGCCCCAGCACGCGATGGTGTTGTCGGTGCGCAGTGCGCACGTGTGCCAGTCGCCGGCGGTGATGGCGCGGAACGTGCCGGTGGGTGGGTCGGCCCTTCCCTGGAAATCGCTGCCCCAGCAGGCGACGGTGCCGTCGATGCGGAGCCCGCACGTGTGGCTCTCGCCGGCGGCAACGGCAGCGAACACTCCGGCGGGCGCGTCGGACTCGCCCTCGTGATTGCTGCCCCAGCACGCGATCGTGCCGTCGACGCGGACAGCGCACGAGTGGTCGGCTCCGGCCGCGACAGCCTGGAATCCACCAGTGGATCGAGCGCCCGTCTCGTCAACGGCAAGTGGATCAACCTCACCGGCGGGGCTGGGCTGCACATCGTCGCTCGGGCGAGCCGCGCTCGCCCCGTCGTCGGCGGGGCGCCGCCCAAGGTCGGGAGCACTGTCGGGATTCGCCGTCGAGACAGCACGAGCGCCGGACTCGACGTCGCCGTCAAGCGGCGCTTCGCTCGGAGGCGCCTCGGGAATCGAGGCGACGGCCGTGCCGGTTCGACTCGGCGGCACTCCACCGTCGGCACTCGAGCAGCCGGCGACAACGACGGCAATGGCCAGAATCCACAGCCGGCACATCACCCGCCCCCTCGTACCAACATGTCCGGCCCACGGCGAGCGAGCGCATGTCCGCACTCGACTATCGATAGTCGCACATGCAGCACGCTACAAATGCTGTTCTGCACTCTCGGGACGGATGAGTTCGTCGACGCCATCGGAACCGGGACCGCCGACTGCGACGACACACGACTCCCAACGCGAGCCGACGTTCGAGCGAACTCGACTCCGGCGGTTGCCGCCCCCGAACGATCGGTGGCAGAGCGTCCCCCCGACGGGGATCGTTCCCGAGCAACACGATCAACCGGCCCGCCGAAGCCATCGTCGACGGGACCCCCCTCACCGGTCTACGGCGCCGCTGCCGCCGGCGAGGATTACGTCAGGCGGCGGAGCAGTGGGCGTGCATGATCATCACGTGGGGGACGAGACGCCGGGTGACCGGGTCCACGGCCAGGGCCAGGCTCTCGAGGGTCAGAGCGCCGAGTAGGGGCACCGAGCCGTCCTCGCCGAAGGCCACCTGGGTCGTGACGCTCTCGCCGCTGACCGTCGCCCGGGCCTCGCCGACGTCCGCCTCGAACAGCCGACCGTCAGCGAGTCGAAGCCGGCGTCTGTAGGTCGGTTCGACGCCGATCTCGCGCAGCACGCAGGCCGGCAGCGAGGTATAGAAGGCCCCGGTGTCGACCAGCGCCTCGACTTCCACGGATCTCTCGCCGCTCAGATCGGTGATCCGCAGCGGCCAGGGGAATGTCCCCATTTCCGTCGCCCCCCTCGGGTTGTCCGTGCCGCTCAGCATAGCCCGTGAACTGCAGCAAGTCGCAATATTTCATATATCATACATATCTTTCCTTATGTTGGGTATCTGATTGGCCCCGGTTGCCAGAGTCTCGAACCGAACTTCTCGATCGACTTCCGGTTCCGGCGGTCCGAGCCGTCACGTGGGCAGTCGTACCATTAGGGGCGTGATGGAGCGCCCGGCTGCTGCGACCATCCCCGAGGTTCCCGGGTCGTACCAGTTCCTCGACGGCGACGGCCGGATCATCTACGTCGGCAAGGCCAAGTCGCTGCGCAGCCGGGTCGGCAGCTACTTCCAGAGTCCGGCGCAGCTCACCCCCCGAACGGCCCAGCTGATGGCCGCCGCGGCGTCGCTGGAGTGGATCACCGTGGCCACCGAGGTGGACGCCCTCCTGCTGGAGTACAGCCTCATCCAGCGCCACCAGCCGCGCTTCAACGTGCGCTACCGGGACGACAAGAGCTACCCGTTCCTGTGCGTCACGCTGGTGGACGAGTGGCCGAGGGCCATGGTCGTGCGGGGACGCAAGCGCAAGGGCAACCGCTACTTCGGCCCGTACGGCCACGCCTACGCCATCCGCGAGACGCTCGACCTCCTGCTGCGGACCTTCCCGATCCGCACCTGCTCGGACAACAAGTTCGCCGATCATCAGCGACTCGGGCGACCCTGCCTGCTGTTCCACATCGAGCGCTGCGCCGGGCCCTGTGTGGGGGAGATCGACGGGGAGCGGTACGGCGAGCTGGTCGGCGAACTGCTGGACTTCCTGAGCGGCGACACCGGCGAGATCATCGGGCGTCTGGAGGCCGACATGGCCGCCGCCGCAGAGGCGCTGGACTTCGAGCGGGCGGCCCAGCTCCGGGACCGTCTGGCGAGCGTGCGCAAGGCCATCGAGCGCCAGGAGATGGTGGGCTCGCGGGCCGAGGACGCCGACGTTTTCGGCATGGTCTCCGACGAGTTGGAGGCTGCCGTGTCGGTGTTCTTCGTGCGCAAGGGCAGGGTCATGGGCCAGCGCGGCTTCATCGTGGACCGCGCCGAGGACCTCTCCGGCGCCGAGTTGATGGGCAGGGTCCTGGAGCGGATCTACTTCGACGAGAACCCGCTGGGATACCCGAAGGCGGTGCTGGTGCCGGAGTTGCCCGCCGGCGAGGACATGTACGCCGGCTGGCTGGGGGGCCTGCGGGGCTCGAAGGTGCAGATCAGGGTGCCGCAGCGGGGCGCCAAGCGGCGCCTGGCCGAGACGGCCCGCCAGAACGCCGCCGACTCCCTCCAGCGCCACCGCCTCAAGCGGGCCAGCGACCACAACAGCCGAGCCCGGGCGCTCAACGAGTTGCAGCAGTACCTAGGGCTGCCCGACGCCCCGCTGCGCATCGAGTGCTACGACATGAGCCACCTCGGCGGCCAGGACTATGTGGGGTCGATGGTGGTCATGGAGGACGCCCTGCCCCGAAAGTCCGAGTACCGCCGCTTCCGCCTACGCCACGTGACCGGCAACGACGACCTGGCGGCCATGGAGGAGGTGCTGGAGCGGCGCCTGCGGAACTACCTCGACAACCGCCACCTGCCGCCCGCCGAGCGCGGCCGCTTCGCCTACCCGCCGCAGCTGTTGCTGGTGGACGGCGGCCTCGGTCAGTTGGGGGTGGCCAAGCGGGTGCTGGCCCGCCTGGGTCTGGCGGGGGAGATACCGGCGGCCGCGCTGGCCAAGCAGTTCGAGGAGGTGTTCGTGCCCGACCAGCCCGAGGCGGTGCGGATACCGCGGCAGTCCGAGGCCCTGTACCTGCTGCAGCGCATCCGCGACGAGAGCCACCGCTTCGCCCTCGCCTACCACCGCCAGTTGCGTGGCAAGCGCATGACCACCTCGGCGCTGGATGGGATCCGCGGCCTCGGTCCGGCGCGGCGCATGCGGCTGGTAGCTGAGCTCGGCGGCGTGCGGGCCGTGCAGAACACCTCGCTGGAGGACCTGCAGTCCCTCAGCTGGCTGCCCGACGCCGTCGCCGAAGCCGTCCACACCAAGTTCCACTCCTGACCGTTCTCGGCGGCCCGGCCGGTTGTTGCCGCCCTCGCCCGCGTCATCCCGGCGAAGGCCGGGATCCAGTGCCGCCACCGATCGACGGGCGGAGTGTGTTCGGTAGGCTCGGGGCGTGCTGGTCGTCATCACCGGGCTGTCGGGGTCGGGGCGATCGGAGGCGGCGAACTGTCTCGAGGACCAGGGGTTCTTCGTCATCGACAACCTGCCGCCGTCGTTGATCCCGAAGGTCATCGAGTTGGCGGGTCCGAGCATCGAGCGGCTCTGCCTGACGATGGGGACCGAGCGCTACTCCGACGAGATCGGTCCGGCGGTAGCGGATCTGCGCGCCGCGGCGAAGGGGGCGCCTCACTACAGCGACGTGCGCCTCTGGTTCCTGGAGGCCCGCACGCAGGTGCTGGTACAGCGCTACGAGGGATCTCGCCGGCGCCATCCCTTCGCCCTGCGAGGCTCGGTGGAGGAGGCCGTCGAGGCCGAGCGCGAGTCCCTCTGCGGCCTGCGCGCCGACGCCGACGTGGTGATCGACACCTCCGACACGAACGTGCACGAGCTGCGGGACCGCATCGTGCGGCTCATCGACGACGGCGGGGCCCGGAGGTTGATCACGCGGGTGCTGTCGTTCAGCTTCAAGCATGGACTGCCCGCTGACGTGGACATGGTGTTCGACTGCCGGTTCCTGCCGAACCCTCATTGGGAGGCGGAACTGCGGCCCCTCGACGGCACCGACGAGCGCGTGCGGGAATTCGTGATCGGCAGCCCGCTGGGGGAGCGGTTCGCCGGCAACCTGGACGATCTCTGCGAACTGCTCCTGCCGGCGTTCGAGGCGGAGGGCAAGACCTACCTCACGCTGGCATTCGGCTGCACGGGGGGAAGGCACCGCTCGGTCTGCCTGGCCGAGCACGCGGCGGCCACGCTGCGGCGGCTCGGATTCGATCCCCAGATCCAGCACCGGGATCTGCAACGCTGAGAGCCTGCGGCGCGGCGGCGCGCCGGAAAGCGCCTCGGCGGGCGCCAAGAACGCGACACGACGGAGGAATCCATATGACGGTGAGGGTCGGCATCAACGGCTTCGGGCGCATCGGACGCAACTTCTACCGGGCTCTGCGCGCCCGCGACGCCGGCATCGAGGTGGTGGCGGTGAACGACCTGGGGTCCCCCGAGGTGATGGCCCACCTGCTGCGGCGCGACTCGGTGCTGGGCCCGGCTCCGTGGGAGATCGCCGCCTCCGACGGCGGCATCAGCATCGACGGTGAGCTGCTGCCGGTGCTGGCCCAGCGTGATCCCGCGACCCTGCCGTGGGGCGACCTGGGGGTGCAGGTCGTCGTGGAGTCCACCGGATTCTTCACCAGCCGCGACAGGGCGGCGACCCACCTGGACGCCGGCGCCGAGCGGGTGGTGATCTCCGCACCGGCCAAAGACGTCGACGCCACGTTCGTGGTCGGCGTGAACGACGACACGTACGACCCCCACAGCCACCAGGTGGTCTCCAACGCCTCCTGCACCACCAACTGCTTCGTGCCGATGGTGAAGGTGCTGGACGACGCCTTCGGGGTCGTCCAGGGCTTCATGAGCACGGTGCACGCCTACACGGGCGACCAGATGCTGGTGGACGGCCCGCACGGCGATCTGCGCCGCACCCGGGCGGCCGCGGTCAACATCATCCCCACCTCCACGGGCGCGGCCAGGGCCACGGGGCTGGTGCTCGACGCCATGGCCGGCCGGCTCGACGGCATCGCCTTGCGGGTTCCGGTGGCGGACGGCTCGCTCACCGATTTCACCGCCACGCTGGAGCGGCCCGCCGAGGTGGCGGAGGTGAACGCCGCCTTCGAGCGGGCGGCCGCCTCCGAGCCGCTGGCGGGGGTGCTGGAATACTCCGACGAGCCGCTCGTCTCCACCGACATCGTGGGTTCGGCGGCCTCCTGCGTCTTCGATTCGGGCCTCACCATGGCCGGCGGCAACCTGGTGAAGGTCTGCGGCTGGTACGACAACGAGTGGGGCTACTCCAACCGGCTCGTGGACCTCGTGGCGCGCATCGGCGCCTGAGGAGGCTCCGATCCACCGCCTGGCGGGGTGCGGACGATGAGGCTGCCGACCATTCCCGACCTGGGCGACTTGAGCGGCCGCCGCGTGCTGCTGCGCGCCGACCTGAACGTGCCGCTGCACGGCGGCGAGGTGGCCGACGACACCCGCATCAGGGAGGTCGTCCCGACGATCCGGACGCTTCGGGAGGCCGGAGCCGGCGTGACGCTGTGCAGTCACCTGGGCCGCCCCCGGGGCCGCCCCGATCCGGCCTTCGACATGGCGCCGGTTCGCCGGCGTCTCGCCGAGTTGGCGCCGGGTGTCGAGCTGCTGGAGAACCTCCGGTTCGACCCGGGGGAGGAGGCGGGGGATCCGGCTCTGGCCGAGCGCCTCGTCGCCGGCCACGACGTGTTCGTGAGCGACGCCTTCGGTGCCTGCCACCGCGCCCATGCCTCCATCGTGGGGCCGCCGCGGCTGCTGCCGAGCGCAGCCGGGCTGCTGATGCTGGTCGAGGTGGCGGAGATCCTGAGCCTGCGGCGGGCGCCGCGGCGACCGTTCGTCGTGGTGTTGGGGGGCGCCAAGATCGCCGACAAGCTCGGCGTGGTGCGGGCGGTTTGCGAGTTGGCCGACACCGTGCTCGTCGGCGGGGCGATGTGCTTCACGTTCCTGGCGGCCGCCGGCCATCACATCGGCACCTCGCTCTGCGACCCCGACCACCTCGAGGACTGCCGGGCGCTCCTGGACGGTGGCTTCCCGCTGCGCCTGCCGGAGGATCTGGTCGGCCTTGGCCCGGGTGGCCGGCTCGGCGACCCGTCCGCGGGCGGCGCGGTACGGCAGTTCGGCAGCGACCTGCCCGACGGCTGGCTCGGGACCGACATCGGCCCGGGCACGGCGGCCTTCTTCGCCGACACGATCCTGGACGCGGGGACGGTCTTCTGGAACGGCCCTATGGGCGCCTTCGAGGATCCGCGGTTCGCCGCCGGCACGATCACCATCGCCGAGGCCTTGGCCGAGACCCGTGCGCACACCATCGTCGGGGGCGGCGACAGCGGGGCCGCGCTGACGTCGATGGGCCTGGGCCGCTCGGTGAGCCATCTCTCCACCGGCGGCGGGGCCTCGTTGGAGTTGCTGGAGCGCGGCGACCTGCCGGGCCTGGCCGCGCTGCGCGAGTCCGCCGAGCGCCTGTCGCTGCCGACCCGCGAGGTGGAGGAACGTGACTAGCCGCGGGACCGTGGAATGTTCGGGACCGCGCCGGTCTCCGCTAGACATCGGTGGCGGGATCCGACGGTTCGATCAGGAGGTGCAGCCGTGACCAGCGCTCGCCGGCCGCTCATCAGCGGCAACTGGAAGATGCATCTCAACCACTTCGAGGCCATCAGCCTGGTGCAGAAGCTGTCGTACGCCCTGGCGGACGCCGACTACGCGGCCGTCGACGTGTGCGTGCACCCGCCGTTCACCGACCTCCGTTCGGTGCAGACGGTGCTGGACATCGATGACATTCCCATCCTGCTGGGAGCCCAGCACTGCCACGACGAGGATTCCGGGGCGTTCACCGGGGAGGTGTCGCCGGCGATGCTGGCCAAGCTGCAGGTGCGCTACGTGATCGTGGGGCACTCCGAGCGCCGGGCACTGTTCGGCGAGACCGACGAGGGGGTCAACAGCAAGGTCCGCGCCGTGCTGCGCCACGGTATGACGCCGATCCTGGCGGTGGGGGAGACGCTCGAGCAACGGGAGGCCGGCGCCACCACCGAGGTGGTGCTGGGCCAGCTCACCGCCGGCATGGCCGGCCTGAAGCGGGAGCAGGCGGCCGGTCTCGTGGTGGCGTATGAGCCGGTGTGGGCGATCGGTACGGGCCGGGTGGCGAGCCCCGGCGACGCCCAGGAGGTGTGCGCCGAGATCCGTCGGCGGATCGGCGAGTCCTTCGGCGCGGCCGCGGCGGAGGGCGTGCGCATCCAGTACGGCGGTTCGGTGAAGCCGGTCAACGCCGCCGCGCTCATGGCCGAGCCGGACATCGACGGTGCCCTGGTCGGCGGGGCGAGCCTCGACGCCGACGACTTCGCCCGCATCGTGCAGTACCGCCTCGCGACCTGACCCTCCAGGCCCGGAGAGACGCCCGGCGCTGGTATCGTTCCTGCGATGTTCATCCTGGCGCTCGTCCTTCATGTCGTGACCACCGTCGGCGTCGTCCTGCTGGTGCTGCTGCACAGCGGGCGCGGCGGCGGCCTCTCGGACATGTTCGGCGGCGGTCTCGGTGCCTCGGCGGCCGGCTCCACGGTCATTGAGAAGAACCTGGACCGCATCACCATCGTGGCGGCGCTGATCTTCGGCTTCGTCACGCTGGCGCTCGCCCTGATGATGGACACCTGAGCCGGCATCGACCGGCACCCCCGTCGGAGTGGCGGAATTTGGTAGACGCGCATGGTTGAGGGCCATGTGCCCGCTAAGGGCGTGGGGGTTCAAGTCCCCCCTCCGACACCCCGGACCAGTGATCAAATAGCCTCTGACCTGCGTAAACAGTGATCTAGGCGGATCTCGTTATTACCCAGGGTATCGCTCTCGTCGGGAGTGGAGAGGGCGAATTCACCGCCCGCCACGGCCAGCGTGCGAGCGAAGAATCCAGGGCCTCCTACAGAACCGGCGGCGGTCTCGACATTCAGGCTGCAGGTCGACTCGCCAGCCAGGCCTCGATGTCGCCGCGGCGCCAGCCCACAGCTCGGGCGCCGAGCTTGACGGGTCTGGGGAACTCGCCGCGGCCGATCATCTCGTAGATGGTCGATCTGGAGATGCCGCAGGCGGCGACGACCGCCGGGAGTCGGTAGATCTCGGGCTTCATGGAGACCTCCGGGGGCGCTGCGATTGCAGCCGGTAGGTGCAGGTCACGGGATATTGGGATGGCGCTCCTTGCGTCTGTGGATAGCTGATCGCAGGGTGAGGCGAGAAGTTCGGCGACGGGTGCTGGCCATTCCGTAGGTCTGACGTGGGACCTTCCCTCGTCGCTGTCGTGCCCGTGACGCCCAGCTGTCGGCGGCCATGAGATCCTGCCCGGTGGCGGCCATGAGATCCTGCCCGGTGGCGGCCATGTAGCTGCCCGCTGGCGGCCAGCGGTTCTGCCCAGCGGCGGCCAACAGAGTTGCCCGCGTTGAAGTCCATGTCCGGGACACTCGGGAACTCTGTGTATCGGGCGTGATGTGAGGGTCCGCAGCTGCGCGACGCGAGGCTCAGTTGGCGCTCAGGTCCGCGTTCAGGTCGCGGACTGTTGAACAGGCCGACCTATCGTGGGCAGCCGGCGACGCTGTCGAAGAGGCCTCCGTCCGCTCCGATCTGTGTCGGCGGCGAGCCGAATTCATGCCACAGTGGGTCGACTTCGTGGGACAGCCTGATGAATGATCCGACATTCGAGGAGATGGTCGAACTCGTTCGCGAGCTTTACATCGACGACGCCCCGACGTCGCCGGCGGAATCTCTCAGAGACTTCTATCTCTCGACGGTCGGGGAACTGCGCGCCGACCTGCTCGCCGGACTGATCGAACGTTCCGAGGATTCCAAGCTCGAATGGGACGCTGTCGCCTTGATCGCGCAGCAAGCGCTCCGCTCGGGTGAACGTCTCCCCCAAGCCTTAGCCGACTGGGTCGCTGATGTTCTCGCCGGCGACCTGCCCCGGCCGACTACGGGGGCACAGTCCACGGCGTATCGGGACTTCAGATGGCGGCTCGCCATACGCCACCTGCAGAACGCGTTCGGTTTGGCGCCTACGCGTAACGCGACATCCGACGCGGACTGCGGATGCGATGTCGTCGCTGAGGCGGCACGCGAGGTACAAGACCGTCGAAGCCGTGTGGAGCGGACGGGGCGAGTTCTTCCGCCCGTCCTGACGGACTTCGGATTCCGGCAGGATGCGCCCTCGTGGGAACGGGTGCGACGATATGGGCATGCACTCGAATGCCCGGCAAGCTGATCACCTCCAGTCCCTCCGCCAAGTCGAAGCGCGAACCGGCCTATGTCGGAGTTCGCTCGACCGGTTGATGGCGGCGGGATCGTTCCTCCGGCCGGCCCGCGTCTGCGAGCGCTCTGTTGGCTGGCGGGCCAGTGGAATCGACGCGTGGCTCCGGAGTCGTCTGCGCGCCGAGGCGTTGCAGCGCCGGCGCTCAGGATTCGGCGCCAACTAGCGTTCTGAGACCATGCCACCAGATTTCCCGGCCAAGGCAGCAAGACGATCCCGGACCATCGTGTACATCGACGGGTTCAACTTCTTCCACGGCGCGGTGAAGGGAACTCAGTACAAGTGGCTCGACATCATGGCGCTGTGCCAACGCCTGCTGCCACGCGATGAAATCGTCAAGATCCGCTATTTCACGTCTCGGACGAGTGCCCGCCCCGGCGACCCCCGACAACCGGTTCGCCAGGAGACGTATCTGCGGGCTCTCGCCACTCTGCCGCTTGTCGAGATCCACTTCGGCCACTTTGTGACTCGGCCTGTTCGGCTGCCGCGAGCAAACCCGCAGCCCGGCGAATCGCGGACTGTCGAGGTGCTCCGGACCGAAGAGAAGGGCTCCGATGTCAACTTGGCCACCTACCTCCTGCTGGACGCGTTCAAGGGTCATTGCGATACGGCAGTGGTAGTCAGCAACGACTCGGACCTGGCTCAAGCCATCGATGTCGCCCAATCAGAACTTGGCATCAAGGTGGGCATCATCAATCCGCATCCTCGGAAGCGCCGATCCTATGAACTCCAGGGGCTCGACTGTCAGTTCTACAAGCAGGTCCCCCGCGAATTGCTGGCTCAGACGCAGTTGCCGGACGTCGTGTACGACTCGACGGGGCCGATCCGCAAGCCTGACTGCTGGTAGAACGCTCGAAGGCCCGCCGAAGCGGGCCTTCGCCCAGCCACCGAAGCGGCTAGGGGGATATGCCGTCATCGTACCCCATGGGGTACGACCCCATCAACATCGACAACCGCCAGCGTCAAGGCCGCCGCCCGACAGCGCCGTCGAAGCAAGCCCGATGGCCGGAGGTGCTCCTGGGGATTACGCGCCGTCGCGTCGTGGAGCGGCTTGCGCATCGTTGTGTGACATGGCGGTCGGGCATGCACGATTGTGGGCAACATTGAAGGGGTCGAAGCGGTTCCCAGGCGGGCGAATGAGTAGTCTCTGTCTGGCTTCTAGGCGTTGGCGCCGATGCGGATGGGAATGGCGGTTTCTGCCTCGCCGTCGTCGAAGATGGCGAGGATTTGGAGTCGGGCGCCGAGGCTGTCGAGGTAGCTGCGCAGGGTTGACACTTTCACGTCCTCGCCGCGTTCGAGTTGGGAGACGGCCGGTTGGCTGATGCCTAGTTCGGCGGCGAGGTCGGTCTGGGAGCGCTCGAGGGAGCGGCGCAGTTCGTGCAGGCCGATGTCTGCGAGGGTGTCGAGCCGGAGGGCGGCGAGGCGCTCGGCGGCGCCGGGCCGCGCGGCAACCCGGTCGTGAAGCTTCTGGTACTTGGCGGTGCTTGGCATGGTGCTGCTGTCCATTCGTGTGTCGTCTTGTGTCTATGTCTCGTCATCGAGGAGTCCTTCTACTCGTAGTTCCTCGAGGTGGGTGTCGTAGAGGTCGTCGGCTCGGGGGATCGCCCAGTTGTGCCACTCCTGCCAGCGGCCCGACTTGTCGCCGCCGAGCAGGAGGATGGCGTGGCGCCGCGGGTCGAAGGCGAAGAGCACTCGTAGTGCTCCGGCCTTGGACACGCGGAGTTCTTTCATGTTGGCGTGTCGTGACGAGGTGATGTCCCCGACGACGGGGCGGCGCAGGCTGGGGCCGACCTCGGCGAGCAGCATGACCCGGTCATCGAGTGCTTCCTGCTGCTCGGGGGTCAAGCCGTCCCACCATTCGCCGAACTCGTCGGTGTACTCGACTTCCCACACACCAACCACTATAAGTTAGATATTGTAGAAGTGCGAGCTTATGATCCTGGTTACTCGGTGGTGAGGTACTTGGCCCAGCGGTCCATGACCTCGCGGCGGGTTCGGAGGAGGTTGCTGCGTTGCTGGGCACCGGTGCGGGGCAGCGCGGCGGCGATCGATGGTGGCCGGGCTCAGGAGGGGATGAGGCCGTCCTGGGGCAAGGTCCAGGGCAACGAGGGCACGTGCGCCAGCAGCTTGGCGCGGGGGAGTTCGACGTGGCCGATGGGGACGTCGATGATCACCGGTGCGCGGCGCTCGAGAGCTTCGGGGATCAGCCGGGCCAGCTCCAGAGGGTCATCCGCCCGGAGTCCGACCGCACCGAACGATTCGGCGAACGCCACGAGGTCGGGGTTGTGGAGATCGGTCTCGTAGGTGCCGTCGAAGAACTCGGTCAGATCGCGGGCGACGTTGCCGTAGGAGTCATTCCTGAAGACGACGGTGACCACACCGAGCCCGTACTTGACCGCCGTCGAGAGTTCGGACGCGTTGAACATGAACCCGCCGTCGCCGACGACGCAGACCACGGGGTCGTCCGGTCGGGCCACCTGTGCGCCGAGCGCCGTCGGGAACGAGTAGCCGAGGTTGAAGGCGTACCCGGAGTCCACGTACGTCTTCGGGTGGTGCACCTGGAAATGTGTGCGGGCGTAGTAGCCGAACTGCGTCACGCCCCACACGACACAGGCCTCCTCCGGGATCCCGCTCTGGAGCGCCTCCAGGATCGGATACTGGGGCTCTTTGAACTTGATGTCGAAGTACGCGATCAGCCGGCGGGCGGCCGTGACCGCCTCGGCGGGTGACGGGCGGTCCCCGGCGCCCGCCTCGGCGAGGTGGGGCAGGAGAGCCTCGATGGTCGCCCTGGCGTCGCCGTGCAGGGGGAGGGTGTTGGCCTGGATGCGCGTCAGCTCGGTGTCGTCGATGTTGATGTTCACGAGCGTCGACGACTCGCCGGCCGGATTACCCATCGAGAATCGCGCCCCGATCCCGATGACCACGTCGGCGGACTGCATCACGTCGTAGAGCTGGTTCATCTCGAACCTCTCACCCTCCGGGCTGACGCACGAGCCGTAGGACAGCGGGTGACGGTCGGGAATGGTTCCCTTCCCCCCTCCGGAGGTGACCACGGGGATGTTCGTCGCCTCGGCCAGAGCGACGAGAGCATCCTCCGCATCCGAGCGCGCCACCCCGCCCCCCGCGTAGATCAGCGGCAGGCGGGACGCGGCGATCACGCCGGCGGCCTCTCGCAGCCGCTCCGGGTCCGGCACGATGCGCACGACGGGCGCCGGATCCCTCAACTGGACCTCCTCGCGCTCCACCGAAGCCTCCGGCGGGATCTCGATCAGCGCGGGACGGGGGCGCCCCGTGCGCATCTGCCTGAATGCCTCGGAAACCGTCAGGGGGATGTCCCGAGGCCGGAGCGCCCGCTGACGCCACTTGGTCACGGGTCGCACCACGTCGGGCTGGTCCACGATCTCGTGCACGCCGCCGAGATTCCTGTCGATCTGGCCGCGGGGAATCTGACCGGCGATGACGAGCACAGGGGACGAGCGGGAGTACGCGGTCGCGAGTCCGGCGGCGGCGTTGTACAGGCCCACGCCCGGTACGACCAGGGCCACGCCCGGCCTCCCCGACACGCGGGCGTAGCCGTCGGCCATGTACGTCGCGGCCTGCTCGTGGCGGGTGGTGATCATACGAATGCGGGGGTCATCGCGCAGCGCCGCCACGATGCCGTAGATCTGCACACCCGGGAGGCCGAAGACGACCTCGACGCCTTCGTTGATGAGCGACTTGACGAGGGCCTCGCCCCCACTCATCTTCACCATCACCAGCGATCCTCGTCGTGTCAACAGTTTCCGGTCTGATCGAAACTACCGCCCCGGCGCAGGAAGCGCTGCTCGACGCGGCTCACCGACATGAGGCTTTCCTGGCACCGGACCCAGCCGATGGTGACGCAGCACGCCGAGCGGCGCGGATGGGCGAAAATGCGGTTCGTAGACTGCGAGGGGTGATGGACAAGGGATTGCGGGACGCCTCCGAGGAGGCGTTCGTGGGTGGCCGGTGGCGGCCGGAGCGGGCCTGGGAGGAGGATGCCGCCGTCGCCGACGACGTGGTGAATCGGGTCCTCGTGCTCGGGGACATTCACAACAGCGACGGCGTGCTGCGGGCGGCGCTGCAGATTGCCGAGCGTGAACGCTGTGATGCGGTGGTTTCCGTCGGCGACTTCTGGTTGCAGGACTGCTCCTGGGATACCCGGACGCGGACGCACGTGGAGGGTGAACCGTCGATCTCCTGGGCGCCGCTGATGCGGCTGGCCATGCGAGCGCCGGTGCCGGTCATCGTCATCGACGGCAACCACGAGGTCTGGCCCTGCCTGGCCGCCTACGCGCAGCGGCCCGACGTGGTGCAGGCGCGGGCGACCGGGAGACCGCTGCATCTGGGCGGGACGCTGTGGTGGGCCGACCGGGGCAGCACCTGGATTTGGAGCGGGGCACGCTGTGGCGCGCTCGGCGGCGCCGTCAGCCCCGACAAGTTCATCGGGAAGCTGGCGTCACACCGGTGGCCCGAACACGAGGCGCCCAGCCGGGACGACCTGTGCCGGCTGCTCGCCAACGCGCCCCAAGGCTTGGACGTGCTGTTCTGCCACGACGCGCCCGCCGGCGTGGCCGGACTGAAAGGACTACCGAAGACGCTTATCCCGGACTGGATCCTGGCGGAGTGCAGGGAGGTGCGGGGCCTCCTACACGACGCCGTCGAGCGAACCAGGCCCCACGTGGTGTTCCACGGCCACTGGCACCAGACCAACCACGAGCACATCCGCGACGGCGCCACCGAGGTTTTCGGCCTCGACCGCGACGGCAAGGGCGGCTGCATCGCCGTGCTCGACCTCGCCGACCTGGGCGGCGCCCGCTTCGTGGGCAGGCGGGACCTGCCGGCCTGATGCCGACTACGGTGCCGGCGGCTCGAATCGCACTGAGGAGCACCTGATGGCGAAACCGCTCGTGGCCGTTACCGATCATCCCTTCCCTGATCTCGAACCGACGCGGGAGGTGCTCGCCCCTCTGGGCGCGGAGATCGGGATGTCCGCCTCGGTCGGTGCGGCCGACGTCCTGGCGGTGGCTAGGGAGGCCGACGCGGTCATCAACACCTACGCCCAGCTGCCCGCCGAGTTGATCGACCGCTTCGAGCGCTGCCGGATCATCGCCCGCACGGGCATAGGGATCGACACGGTGGATCTGGCGGCCGCCACGGCCAGGGGCATCGTCGTGACCAACGTCCCGGAGTACTGCGAGGACGAGGTCTCCGACCACGCCATGGCGCTCATGCTGGCGCTGGCCCGCAACGTGACGCGGGGCAACGCGCTGGTGCACGGCGGCAGTTGGGATCTCGCGGGGGTCAAGCCGATCCACCGGGTGCGGGGGCGGGTGGTCGGTCTGGTGGGCTTCGGCAAGATCGCCCGGCTCGTGGCCACCAAAGCCCAGGGATTCGGGCTGGATGTGCTGGCGTTCGACCCGTACGTGGATCCCGCCGGAGCCGCCGCCCTCGACGTCGAGTTGGTGCCGTTCGAGGAGTTGCTGGCGCGCTCGGACTTCGTGTCGGTCCACGCGCCCCTCACGCCGGAAACCCGTCATCTGATCGGCGCCGAGGCGCTGGCGATGATGCGACCGGAGGCCGTGGTCGTGAACACCGCCCGGGGCGGGCTGGTGGACGTCGCCGCGCTGGCGGAGGCGCTGGACCGCGGGGCCATCGCCGGGGCCGGGCTCGACGTGCTGCCCGACGAGCCGCCCGCCGCCGACCTGCCGCTCTACGGCCGGGCGAACGTGATCCTCACGCCGCACACCGCCTTCTACTCCGAGGAGTCGGTGCTGGATCTCCAGGTCAAGGCCGCCCAGCAGGTGGCGCTGGTGCTGTCGGGCCAGGAGCCGGTCTACCCGGTCAACCTCTAGAGCGAGATGACCTGGCCGCCCTCCTGGGTGGTCTGCCAGCGCAGCGACTTGCGCTCCACGAAGCCGATCCCGCCGTTCATGATCAGCGCGATCAGGGCGAGGATGAACACGATGGCGAAGGTGTCGCCGTAGGAGAGCTGGTTGGCCGCGGTGATGAGCCGCTGGCCGAGGCCCCGCTTGGCTGAGAAGATCTCGCCGAACACCACCGCCAGCACCGAGATGACCGCCGACAGCCGCAGCGCGCCGAACACCGCCGGGGTGATGCCGGGCAGGGTGACCTTCATGAAGCGCTGTCGCTGGGAGGCGCCCATGGTCCGGGACACCAGGTCCAGGTCGGGGTCCACCAGCGCCACAGCGGACTGGGTGGGCACCTCCACGATGAAGAACACGATCAGCACCGCCAGGACCACCTTGGACATCTCGCCGACCCCGTAGATGATGAGGATCAGCGGCAGGAAGGCGATCTTGGGCATGGCGTTGACGATGACGACGAAAGGCCCCAATGTTCTCGCCGCTCTCTGGAAGCGACCCAGGACGATGCCGACGATGAGCCCGAGGAGCGAGCCGAGCACGAAGCCGATCAACGCCTCCTTCACCGTGACCCAGAGGTCCTGCCAGAAGAGCTGCTCGTGGTAGATCTCGGTGAAGTACACCCAGGTCTCGTACGGGCTGGCCCGGAACGTCTCGGGCACGTTCGGGAACGGCTTCACGCCGAACACCGAGAACGAGTCCCAGCCGTTCCAGAGCACCTCGGACCACCAGAGCCACCAGAGCAGGAACAGGATCCCGATCCGAAGCAACTGGACCGGCACGTCGATGCGCCGCAGCCAGTATCTCCAGGTGGGCTCGTGGGGGATCAACGCCTCCACTTCCTCCTGGGTCAGCGCGTCGGCCAACCTCGTGCCCTCGGCCATGTCGGCCTCGCGCGGCTCGTCGACGTCAGACGATCTCACCGCGCAACTCCTCCCAGATCTTGTGCTCGGTGTCCCGGAAGGCCGGGTCGAATCGGAGCTCGTCGATCACCCGCGGGCGGGGCAGATCCACGACGGTGTCGGACTTGATGCGGCCGGGGCGGGCGGTCATGACGATGACCCGGTCGGCCAGCAGCACGGCCTCCTCCAGGTCGTGGGTCACGAAGATGACCGTCTTGTGGGTCTCGTACCAGAGCTCCAGGAACTCGGCCTGCACGGTGAGGCGGGTCTGGGCGTCGAGGGCGCCGAAGGGCTCGTCCATGAGCCACAGGTCGGGGCTGATGGCCAGCGTGCGGGCGATGGCAACCCGCTGGCGCATGCCCTGGCTGAGCTGGGAGGGGTACGAGTCGGCGAACCCTTCGAGGCGCAGCTTGGCCAGCAGCTCCATGGCCTGGCGGCGCCGCTCCGCCTTCGGCACCTTGCGGAACTCCAGCCCCAGCTCCACGTTCCTGCGGGCGGTGCGCCACGGGCTCAGGCCGGAGCGGGCCAGCATGTAGCCGATGTCCTGGCTGGGGCCGTCGACCTCGGTGCCGTGGCGGAGGACCGAACCCCGGGTGGGGTTGAGGATCCCGGCCAGCATGTTCAGGATCGTGGTCTTGCCGCAGCCGCTGGGGCCCACGACGGCCACGAATTGGCCCGCTGGGATGGCGACGTCGATGTCCTGAACGGCGAGCACCGGCTCATCGTCGGGGCGGTCGCCGCCGAAGATGAGCGTGACGTCCTTCAGTTCTACGGCCGGCTGCACAGAACCCCTAGGTTGTCAGACTCGTGCCGGTCGGGCGACTCGTTTGAGCCGCCCGACCGGGCAGAGTTCCGGGTTGGTTACGGGGTGACGGCGAAGTCGTCGAAGTCCTGCGCCTCTTCGAGGATGCCGCGTCCCACGGCGTAGTTCACGTTGTTGCCGAGCCGCCTGGGGTCGGGGCGCCCGTTGAGGCTGAAGCTGCCGATGTTGCTTGCCAGCACGACCTCGGCGACCGAGCGGTCCAGGCCCAGGAAGCTCTCCATGAGGTCCAGCACCTCGGGATGGTTGGCCGGGTTGCGCATCCAGTCCATGGCGTCACGCACCGAGCGGGCGTAGATGGCCACCGTGTTCGGGTTGTTCCGGAAGAACTCCCGGCTGGTGGTGTTGACCGCCGATGGCCAGTCCAGCTCGGTGGGGCCCTGGCCGGTGCGCAGCGTGAACGGCGAGTAGCCGATGCCGTCGATGACCGCCTGGCTGAGGCCGGGCTCGAAGGTGATGGCCCAGTCCACCTCGCCCGAGGACAATGCGGCCAGCGTGGTGCCGGCCAGTCCGGTGGCGATGTAGGTGGCGCCGTCGGGGTCGAACCCGGCGGAGTCGTACAGCTGGCGGGCGATCTGCTCGGCGGCGGCGCCGCGGGCCACCACGCCCACGCTGGTGCCCTCGAGGGCGGCCATGGTGCACTGCCAGTCGCCATGCTCGCAGTCGATGGGCCCGAAGTTCTCGCTGATGATGATGTCGAAGAAGTGCGTGTCCTGGATCTGCTGGAACAGCACCACGTCGAAGCCGGCGTTGCGGATGCCCAGCATGTTGTCCGGCGTGTTGATGGAGAAGTTCACCTCGCCGGCGATCAGCGCGGCGGCGTTGGCCGGGCCCGAGTGGCACTGCACGAACTCGCCGGTCACGCCCCGGTCGCCCAGGAAGCCCTTTTCCACCGCCACGTGCACCGTCAGGCCGTTGAACGACGGCGCCTGGCAGATCAGGACGTGATCGGTCTCGGCCACCAACTCGTCGGGCAGGATGGCCTCGATGTCGGGGCCGACCGCGAACTCTCCGAACTGCTGGGCCTCGGCGAGGATGCCGCGACCCACCGCGTAGTTGACGTTGTTGCCGATCCGGACCGGGTCGAGCACGCCGGTGACGGTGTAGCTGCCGATGTTGTTGTCCACGATGTGCGCGGCCATGTCGAGTTCGAGGCCGAGGAAGTCGCTCACGCCCGCCAGCAGCTCGTCACGGTTGGCCGGATCACGCATCCACTCGACGGCTTCCACCATCGCCTCGCGGTAGTGCAGGACGGTGTTGGGGTTGTTGTCCCAGAAGTCCCGCGCGGTGAGCAGGATTGCCGAGGGCCAGTCCAACTCGGACGGGCCGTGTCCCGCCTGGAGTCGGAACGGCCGGTAGCCGATGCCGTCGAGTTCGGCCCGGGTCAGGCCCGGCTCGAACGTGATGGTCCAGTCGATCTCGTCGGAGGCCAGCGCGGCCAGTGTCGTCCCCGACAGGCCGGTGGCGATGTACGTGGAGTCGTCGGGATCGAACCCGGCCGAGTCGAGCAACTGCCGAGCGATCTGCTCGGCGGCCGCGCCGCGGGCCACCACGCCGACCCGGGTGCCCTCGAGTGCGGCCATCGCGCACTCCCAGTCGCCCTCTGCGCAGTCGATCTGCCCGAAGTTGTTCGATACGACGATGTCGAAGAAATGGGTGTCGACGATCTGGGCGAACATGACCACATCGAAATCGGCGTTGCGGATACCCAGCATGTTGTCGGGAGTGTTCAACGCGATGTCGACCTGTCTCGAGACCAACGCCGCGGCCTGCGCCGGGCCCGACAAGCACGCCACGAACTCGATGTCGGTCCCCCGATCGGAGAGGAACCCCTGCGAGACCATGACCTCCGCATACATCTGGGTGAACGACGGCGCTGCGCACACCCGGATCAGGTCCACCTCCGGCGGGCCGATCACCATCGGCTCGGCGGCGTCGGCTGCGGTGGCCGGCTCGGCGTCGTCCATGTCGTCGGCGGCTGCGTCGTCTGCAGCGGGAGGCGGTGCGGGTGCGGCGTCGTCCATGTCCTCGGCGTCGTCCATGTCGTCCGCGGGTGCGGCGTCGTCCATGTCCTCGGCGTCGTCCATGTCGTCAGCGGCGGCCGGAGCCGGTGACGGATCAGGCGCGGACGGCTCGTCGTCGCCGGCGCACGCTGCAGCGAGCAGCGAGAACGCCAGCAGAATCCCGACGAGTCCGAACAGTCGTGATCGTGTCCTCATGTCAGTCCCCTCAACATCGTCATGAGACGCCCAGGTAGAGCGCCGTTGGGCCGGTATCAAACTAACAGATGTTTGATACCGGCGCACGTCGCCGCGGCGCCCCCGCTCAGCCGGCGGCCCAGCCTCCGTCGACGGTGTGCCAGCCGCCGTTGATGTACGAGGCGTCGTCGGATGCCAGGAAGGTCACGAGGGCGACGACCTCCTCGGGTCTGCCTCGCCGACCCATGGGGTTCCGCTCGTCGCTTCGCTTCAGGAACAGGTCCGGATCCTCGGGGAACTTGCCGGCCGCGATCGACTCCAGCATGCGGCCCTCGACGGGCCCGGGGCAGACGGCGTTCACCCGGATCCCGGCCGGTGCCAGCTCGATGGCCGCGGTCTCGGTCATGCCGATGACGGCGTGCTTGCTGGCGCCGTAGGCGATCAGCTCCGGCGTGCCGCGCAGCCCGGCGCCGGACGATGCATTGACGATGGCGCCGCCGCCACGCGCCCGCATGGCGCCGGCCACGTGGCGCATGCCCAGCCAGACGCCCTTGGTGTTCACGGCCATGACCTTGTCGAACGTCTCCTCGGGGTAGTCCTCGAGCGGCGACACGACCCCTTCGATGCCGGCGTTGTTGAACAGCACGTCCACGCCGCCGAAGCGGTCCACGGCCGCCTGCACGTAGGCCTCCACGTCGCCCGACTGCGTCACGTCGGCCCGAACCGCATGGGCCGTTCCGCCGGCCGCCTCGACCGCGGCGACGGTCCCGGCCAGGCCCTCGTCATCCAGGTCGACCGCCACCACGGCCGCACCCTCGCCGGCGAAGCGCAGCGTCGCGGCCCGCCCGATGCCGCCTGCCGCCCCGGTCACGATCACGACCTTGCCCTCGAATCGGTTCATGGCTTCCCCTCTGTGAGATCCCCGGAATGTATGGCAAGGTGACGCCGCCGCGCTCGCCGGCGAGGGCGCTGTTGCCGGTGGGAGTAGGTTGCCGCGCCGGCGCATCGAGAGCCGGTCGGCCCAGTGGGTGACTCGAATCGACCAGGGGAGAGACATGTCCAGCGACCTGCAGAGCGAGCACTATCCGGGATTCGAGGGGCGGATCGGCCGGGTGTTCTCGACCTCGGAGCCGTGGTGGCCGCAGAAGCCGACCGCGCCCCAGGGTTCGCCGAACGTCGTGATCGTGCTGGCCGACGACCTGGGCTATTCCGACGTGGGGTGCTACGGATCGGAGATCCCCACGCCGGCGATCGACACCCTGGCCGCGGCGGGGCTGCGCTACTCGAACTTCCACGTGACCCCCATGTGTTCGCCCACGCGGGCGGCGCTGTTGACGGGGCTGAACCCGCACCTGGCCGGCATGGGGTTCGTGGCCAACGCCGATCCCGGCTTCCCCGGCTATGCCGGCGAGTTGCCGCGCAACCAGCCGTCGCTGGCGGAGATGATGCGCGCCAACGGGTACGCCACCCTGGCGGTGGGGAAGTGGCACCTGTGCACTCCCGCCGACCTGTCCGACGCCGGCGACAGGAACTCGTGGCCGCTGCAGCGCGGGTTCGACCAGTACTACGGGTTCCTGGAGGCGCTCACGAACTTCCACCACCCGCACCGGCTGTACGAGGGCAACAGCGCCGTGCAGACCGACGAGTATCCCGAGGGGTACTACCTCACCGACGATCTGACCGACCGTGCGGTGCGCATGATCCGCGAGGTACGCCTCGGCGACCCGGACAAGCCGTTCTTCCTGTACTACGCCCACGGGGCGGTGCACGCCCCGCTGCACGCCCCCGCCGACGACATCGCCCGCCACCGGGGCCGCTACGACGGCGGTTGGGACCGGCTGCGCACCGAGCGGCTGGCCCGCCAGATCGAATTGGGGATCGTGCCCCCCGGCACGGTGCTGCCGCCGCGCAACACCGAGCCCAACGAGGACGTCCAGGAATGGGACTCGCTGTCGGCGAAGCAGCGCAAGGTCATGGCGCGCTACATGGAGGTGTACGCGGCGATGGTGGAGTCGGTCGACCGGAGCGTGGCCGCCATCCGCGACACCCTCGAGGACCTGGGCGAACTCGACAACACCATCTTCATCTTCACCAGCGACAACGGGGCGTCCCGGGAGGGCGGCGAGTGGGGGACTCCCTCCTACTTCCAGGCCGTCGGCGAGATCTCCGGCACCCCCGGCGGGCACGGCGAGCCGATCGACGACGAGCTGGTCGCCAACATCGACGCGATCGGCGGGCCGACGACCTGGCCGCACTACCCGCGGGGCTGGGCCATGGCCTGCAACACGCCGTTCCGGCTGTACAAGCTCATGACCTACCGGGGCGGGCACTCGGTGCCGTTGGTGCTGTCGTGGCCGGCGGGGCCGGTCGGGGAGCCGCGGGTGATCCGTGACCAGTACGCCAACGTCACCGATGTCCTGCCCACGCTGGCGGACTTGCTGGGCCTCGAGGTGCCCAGCCAACGCGAGGGTCTCGAGGCGGAGCCGCTCTCGGGGGTGTCGTTCGCGACGTCGCTGACCGACCCGGCGGCGCCGTCATTGCGCGACGAGCAGTACTACGAGTGCGTCGGCCACCGGGCCTTCTACCGGGACGGCTGGGCAGCGGTGACCTTCCACCGGAACCGCACGCCGTTCAGCGAGGATCAGTGGGAATTGTTCAACCTGCCCACCGACCTCAACGAGTTGCGCGACCTCGCCGGCGAGCGCCCGGACAAGCTGGCCGAGATGCTGCAGGGTTGGGAGGACGCGGCCTGGCGGAACCGGGTGTTCCCGCTCGACGAGGGGGTGGGGCTGAAGACGGCGATGCGGCCGCCCGGCGACGAGCGGTTCACCAGGCAGGTGCGGCTCTCACCGGGTGCGCCGAGTCTGGAACGGGTGCGGTCGCAGCGCCTCATCGGCGGCCGGTCGTTCCGCATCGACATCCGTCTCGACCATCGCCCCGGCGACGAGGGGGTGCTGGTCGCCCACGGCGGCCAGGAAGCCGGCTACGTGCTGTACGTCGAGGGTGATCGGCTCCATTTCGAGTTGAACGAGGCGGGCCGGCCCAACCCCTTGGCGCCGGCGCCGATCGGTGAGTGCTCGGGGATCGTCGTCGACGTGCAGACTCCCGGCGACAAGCGCTGGGACATCGCCGTGAACGTCGACGGCCGGACCGTCATCTCCGGCCAGGGCCTTGTGCAGATCTCGGAGTTCCTGCCCTTCGAGGGCATCGATGTCGGCATCGACCGGCGCTCGCCGGTCTCGTGGCAGCTCTACGAGCGCCGTGGCAGCTTCCCGTACACGGGCCGGCTCAGCGAGGTCGTCTACACCCCCGGCGAGTACGCCGCCGACGCCCCCGAGACGCGCCTCGACGAACTCCGCCGCATCGGCCTCGCCCTGGAGTAACCGCCGGGGTCCCGAGTTGATCGGCCAGGAAGCGATGCCGAGGGAGTAGCGCAGCGCCCGGTCCGGATCGGCTCGGACGATCTCGTTGAGAATGCCGACCGGTTGCGGGTCGAGGTTGGCGAGGGGGACGGCGAGGATGCTGTCACAATTGATGGCGCAGGGCTCTGGGAGGCCCTCCTCCGTAAGGGAAACGTCTCCTCGTGTGAGTGCGTCCCCCTAGAGCGGCGCCGGATGATCGCTCGTCGTTGCCAGGTGTCGACGTTGGAGTGCTCGTCACTCTCGGGGCTGCCGCATTGGAAGCATCGAGCGGATGGCATCGTCGGGGATGTCGATGATGTCGTCGGCGAGTTGGGCGAGTGTTGAGGCGACGCTCTGCCTGTCAGGCGTAGCGACGATCACTCGCGTTCCGTAGTCCTGAGCCGTTCTGACGGCTTCGGCGAGGTCGCGATCTCCGGAGACGAGAATCATCGAGGAGAAGATCGATCGACTGGCCAAGCGCACGAGGTCCAGCACGATGAGCGTGTCGACACCCTTCTGCTCCCGCCGGACGCGACCGGCCAAGTGCCTCTTGAACTCCTCAAGCAGGGTGGTTGGCTCAATCTCCAGACTTTCAGCCGCCTGTCGGACGGCTTGTCGCATTTGGCTATCGAGGTCGACCGGGTTCTCGGCGACGTGACCCAAGCGGAGTTGGATTCCCGGTGTGAAGGCGATCCCATCGAAGAATCTCCGCTGTCTTCGATAGTCGACGTGGGAGGGATCGAAGGCTCCGTCGTACCAGTAGGTCCGGAGAAGATCCTGGTCGGCGGGGAGATCGGGAGCGCGGGACCGCAGCCAGTCGACTACAGCAGCGGCGTCGAGGCGTACTTCCCACGGCTTCCGGCCGACTGCAGCCGCACCTTGAGCGCGAAGGTATCCCGCGTCAATGAATCCGGAGCAGGTTGCGCGCATCTCGGTACTCCTTCGCGAGCCTCGAAACCTTGTCAGGCCTTAGCAGAACCGCGAACGCGAACGGAGCCGGTCGAATCGGTCGGTGGGGAAAAGCCTTACCGGACAGTGGACCAGGGCTGCTGTCCGGCAGGCAATGGGCGGGGGCCACCGGTCTCGGTTGAGACCTGGCCCAATGGGCTCCCTGGAGCCCGGATCCAATTGCAGCGATTGTAGACCGCTCGAAATTTTCCGACAACGACTGGACCTGTGTGCACGCCCGCCCGGCAGGTCGCGCTCGTTCCCTTCGGCCGCCCGAGCCACGGATCAGTCAATACGCGATGTCGAGGGCGTAGCGCACTGCGCGGTCCAGGTCGGCTCGGACGATCTCGTTGAGACGGCCGACAGGCTGCGGGTCGAGTTCGGTGAGGGGGACCGTGAGGATGTTGTCGCAGTTGATGACGCAGCGTTCCGGGAGGCCCTCCTCGAAGCCGATCTCGACCTCGGAGCGGATGCCGCGAGTCGTGCGGGTGATCGGAGCGCACGTGACCGCGGTGAGGACCGACGTCGCGGCGTCTCTCGTGAGGACGCACACGGGGCGCCGGCCAGCCGGTGGACCGAGGTTGGCCCAGTAGATCTCGTTGTGAGCTACCACTCGGGCGCCGTCCGGGCCGCTAGGCGAGCCGCCGATCGCACCAGTGCCGGATCGGGGGGTTGCCGGCGGTAGGCAGCGATCAACTCGGCGTCCGCCGCGGCCTCTTCTTCGGCTTCGATCACCGCTCGCGCACCCCAGCGGAGCAGCTCGGATCTGCTGGTGCTGCGCGCCGCGGCGATGCGGTCCAACTCCGTCACGAGATCGTCATCGAGTTGGACGAGCACCTCACGCCGGGCCATGACCATATGTTAGAGCATATGGTACTCGCCGTCAGATGCCACGACGGTCCGGACCCTCATGACGGCTCAAGGCGGACACGACAACCCCGGGGTCTGACCGTGGCCGCCGTACCCGGAGCCCCTGCTCATGGGCTCGCCGGCTCGAGCCACCACACGAACGCCCCGACATCGTCGAGCATGGGGCCGTGTTCGACGAGGAGGGCGCCGAGTGCGTCGGCCAGGACTCGCACATGGTCCGGGGCGGAGCGGGGGAACCGGCGAGGGTGAGTGAGGATCAGCCCCGAGTGCTGCTGCCCCGCAGCCGAGAGGTACTGGTGCAGCGGGGCGAAGTCCTTGACATTCTCGGTGACCACCGCCCGCTCATCGGCCGCCGCGGCCCGCAGCAGGTCCTCGTCGGACATTCCGATGAGTTCTGCACGTTCCTTGACGGCGACGGCGTCGTAGCCCCGGTCTCGCAGCCGGGCCGCGACTCGCGGGGCGTGCATCTCGTCGAGGAGGAGCCTCACCCCGAAAGCAGCCTGCGCTCGTTCTCCCAGGTGGCCAACTCGCGGTCGGCAATGTCGTCGTTGTGTGTGATCTCAGCGTCGATCTCGTCGGTGAACTCGGCGTAGTACCGGCTGGCTGTCCGGACCTGCGCGACGGTGAGGCCGAGCTGGGCAGCCGCGGCGGCGACCCGCTCCTCGACACTGCCCCGCAGACCTCGTAGCAGCCCGACGATCTCCCACACGTCGGGCCCGGCAGCCAATCCTGCCCGCCGGCCGCTCGGCCCGTCGCGGAAGACGATCCCGGGATGAGCCTCCATGCGCAGGCCCTCGTCGATCAGGCGCTCTCCCACCGAGGAGATCGATTCGGCCCGCTGCGCGGCGCCCCGCTTGAGCCGCTCGTAGGCGCCTGCGCGCTTGAACCGGATCGAGAGCACAGTCATGGTGACAGTGTAGTCAATCGTCACCAAACGGCCGACGAGCCGCCGTGCTCAGAACCAGTCGATTTGCCTGGCGGCGCTTGCTATCGGACGATCGGCTCAGGTGGACGACGGTGTAACGACGCGGCAAACCTGCTGCGCCAACGCGCCGCGGAATGTACCGCGCACGGCCAATCAGTCAGAATCATCCCGCTAGATTCTCGGCGGCCATGATTGCAGGGACCTACGAGACCACCGGCGCCGGCGCGCAATCCGGGGGCGACTTCGACGCGGTCGTCATCGGCGCGGGGGCTGCCGGGCTCTACGCCCTGCACCGGCTGCGCGGCCTCGGGCTCTCGGTGCGGGTGTTCGAGCAGGGCGACGGCGTCGGTGGGACGTGGTACTGGAACCGCTATCCCGGCGCCCGCTGCGACGTGGAGAGTTGGGACTACTGCTACTCGTTCTCCGAGGAGCTCGAGCAGGAGTGGGACTGGACCGAGCGGTTCCCCAGCCAACCGGAGCTGGAGCGCTACTTCAATCACGTCGCCGACCGATTCGATCTGCGCCGCGACATCCAATTCGACACGCGGGTCGAGCGGGCCGGCTTCGACGAGGGCAGCAACCGCTGGGTCATCGACACGTCGGACGGCGCCACGGTCTCGGCCCGGTTCCTGGTGTCGGCGGCCGGCTGCCTCTCGGAGGTGAACAAGCCGCCGATCCCCGGTGCCGAGACGTTCGCGGGCATCCAGCACCACACCGCCCGCTGGCCCGCCGAGGGCGTCGACGTGGCCGGCAAGCGGGTCGGCGTGATCGGCACCGGCTCCAGCGGCGTGCAGGTCATCCCCCAGGTCGCCAAGACGGCCGAGCACATCTACGTCTTCCAGCGCACCGCGCAGTACACCGTTCCGGCACGCAACCGCCCGCTCGACGACGAGGCCCGCCGGGAACTCCGCGACAGCTTCACCGAGCGGCAGGAGTTCAAGCGGACGACCCCTGCCGGGCTGTCCCGCCCCGTCGTCCCGGCGTCCTCGGACCTGGACGCAGCCGCCCGCGCCGAGATTCTCGAGGCCTCATGGCAACGGGGAGGGCCGGGCTTCGCCATGACTATCGACGACATCCTGACCAACCCCGAATCGAACCAGCGTGCTGCGCAGTTCGTGCGCGACAAGGTCCGGGCGAAGGTCGCCGACCAGGAGGTCGCCGACAAGCTCGTGGACATCGACTTTCCGATCGGGGCCCGGCGGCTGATCGTCGACATCGACTACTTCGAGACGTACAACCGCGGCAACGTCACGCTGGTGGACGTGAAGGCGGCGCCGATCACCGAGATCACGCCCCGGGGGTTGCGCACTTCCGACGCCCACTACGACCTCGACGTGCTGGTCTTCGCCACAGGCTTCGACGGCATGACCGGTGCCCTGCTGTCGATGGACCTCCGTGGGGTCCGCGGGCTGGCACTGCGGGACAAGTGGGCTGACGGGGCGGGCACCTACATCGGCCTGGTCGCGTCCGGGTTCCCGAACCTGTTCATGATCACCGGGCCGGGCAGCCCGGCGGTGTTCAGCAACGTCATGCTGTCCATCGAGCAGCACGTGGACTGGATCGCCGACTGCCTCGCCCACATGGTCGAGGGTGGCTTCGACCGCATCGACGCCGACCCGGAGGCCGAGGCCCGCTGGACCCGGCTGGTGGAGGATCTCGTCGCCCGCAGCATCGTCGGCAAGACGAACTCATGGTGGACAGGGGCGAACATCCCGGGCAAGCCCCGCGGCATCACCATGTACCTGGGGGGAACCCACAACTACCGGGCCGCCTGCGACGAGGTCGCCGCCAACGGCTACGAGGGATTCACCCTCACCCGCTCAGCCGACCCGACCTAGCGGCGATGATCCGAGAGGCTGCACTCACCCCTCGCTGTCATCGCGACGCTGCTGAGCGCTGAACGCGGCACCCAACGCGACGCCCACACCGGCTCCAATCGCGACGCCGACCCCGACGTCGCCGAGTGCCGCGCCGATCCCCGCACCGATCCCGACGCCGAGCGCGATGACGACTCCCATGCGGGCGTTGGGCTTTGAACTCTTCGTCACTTCCCGCCTCCTGTCTCGCTGTGACAACCCACGGTAAGTCAGGGGGGGGGGGGGGGGGGGGGGGGCTCAATGCGAGTCAGGGGCCTGAGGATGAAGCCGCTCTCACGTCGTCCTCTGTGACTCGGCCGCCAGGTCCGGTACCGGCCACCGAGTCGAGGTTCACGCCGAGGTCTGCGGCCAGCCGCCGGGCGCGGGGCGTGACCTGCCGGCGGGATCCGTCACCGCTCTCGTCATTCCGGCGAAGAGCCTGCGCCGGACTCGATCCGGGGCCGGAATCCGTGTCGGGCCTGCGCGGATCCTCGGCGGGATCCGGCTCGTCGTCGCCGACGACCGGCTCGCCGGCGTCCGCCGCGGCGGCTCCGGCGGGGCCGATCACCCCCAGCAGTTCGTTGACGGCGACGGTCTCGCCCTCGGGGACCAGGATGCGCTGGAGCACGCCGCTGCCAGTGGACACCAGTTCCTCGGTGACCTTCTCCGCCTCGATCTCGGCCACGACCTCCCCGGCTGCCACGGGATCGCCCTCGCGCTTGAACCACGTGATGATCGTGCCCTCCTGCATCCCCATGCCGAACTGGGGGAGGCGGATCTCGCTGACCGCGGTCATGCCATCAGATGGCGGGCGGCGGCTGCGATCCGATCGGCGCTCGGGTACAGGGGGCGCTCGAGGGCGGCGCTGTAGGGGATCTGCGTGTGGGGCGTCGTCACCCGGGCGATCGGGGCCTGCAGGTCCCAGAACGCCTCCTCGGCGACGATCGCGGCCACCTCCGACGCCACCGAGCCCATCTCGTGGGCGGGATCGGCGACGACGAGCCTGCCGGTCTTGGCGACCGAGGACAAGACGGTCCGGCGGTCCAGCGGCACGATCGATCGGAGGTCGACCACCTCCACCGAGATCCCCTCGCCGGCGAGTTCCTCGGCCGCCGTCAGGGCATGGGCGACCGCGCCGGCCAGGGCCACGACGGTGACATCGCTGCCCTCGCGCTTCACGTCCGCCTCGCCCAGCGGCACGACGTGGTCGCCGTCGGGCACCTCGCCGCGCTGGCCCCACAGGCCGCCGTCCTCGAAGCTGATCACGGGGTCGTCGTCGCGGATCGCCGCCTTGAGCATCCCCTTGGCGTCGGCGGGCGTGGCCGGCGCGATGAGCTTCAGGCCGGGGATCGTCATCAGGGTGGGGTAGGGCCGGTCGGAGTGCTGGGCGGCGTTGCCGCGGTTGTAGAGCATGGGCGCCATCAGCGTGATCGGCATCTTGGCCTGCCCGCCGTAGAGGTACGTGGACTTGGCGATGATCGAGACGAGCTGATCGAAGGCCACGTACACGAACGGTGCGATCAGCATGTGCACCACGGGACGCATACCCACCATGGCCGCGCCGGCGCCCGCCCCCACGAAGCCGGCCTCGGAGATCGGCGTGTCGCGGACCCGCTCCTGGCCGAACTTGTCGACCAGCCCCGTGGTGGAGCCCATCAGGCCCCAGGTCACGTCCTCGCCCATCACGAAGACCGTCTCGTCGCGTTCCATCTCCTCGACCAGCGCCTCGTTGAGCGCTTCGAGATATGTGGCGGTGTGCATCTCGGGACCCTCAGGCATCGATCGGATTCGTGAAGAGGTGCGTGAAGGCGGCCTCGGGCGGGGGAGCGGGGCTCGAGCGGGCGAACTCGAGCGCCCCGCTCAAATCGGCCGCGACCTCTGCGTCGATGGCGTCCAACTCGTCGCCGTCGATGCCGTGTTCTCCCAGTACGTCGCGGAACAGCACCAGCGGGTCGCGCCGCGTCCGCCAGTGCTCGATCTCGGCGGGGTCGCGGTAGTTCTCGATCCGGATGCCGATGGCGTGGTTGTCGAACCGGTAGGTCATGGTCTCCACCAGGCTGGGCCCCTCGCCCCGGCGGGCCCGCGCCGCCGCCTCGCTGACCGCTTCGTGGACGGCGAGCACGTCCTGGCCGTCCACGGTGACGCCGGGAATGTTGTAGCCGGCGGCCCGCTCCGACACCCGCTCGACCGACATGGTCTTGCCCACCGCGGTCAACTCGCCGTAGCCGTTGTTCTCGCACACGTAGACGGCCGGGAGCGTCCAGATCGCCGCCAGGTTGAGTGACTCGTGGAACGTCCCCTGGTTCGAGGCGCCGTCGCCGAAGAAGCACAGCGTCACCCGGTCCAGACCCTGCATCTTCGAGCCCAGCGCCGCCCCCGCCGCCACGGGCAGTCCCGACCCGACGATTGACGTCTCCCCGAGGCTGCCGACGGAGAAGTCCGACAGGTGCATCGACCCGCCCTTGCCCTGGTTGACCCCGGTCTCCTTACCCATCAACTCGGCGAGCAGGCCATCCAGTGCCGCCCCCTTGCCGATGGGGTGACCGTGCGAGCGGTGCGTGCCCACCATGTAGTCGTCGTCGCGCAGCGCCATGCACGACCCGACGATCGAGGCCTCCTGGCCGGTGGAGGTGTGGAACGCCCCGTACAGCTCGCCGGCGAGCAGGAGTTCCTTGGTGGTGGCCTCGAACTGCCGGATGCGCGACATGCGCCGGTACATCTCCCGCAGATCGTCGCTTGAGACTGTCATGGCCTGCTCCTCGCCCGGAGAGGTCATGCTACGCCCACCCTTGATCGGGTGCGATGATGAGGCCCGTGGGACGTCTGGACGGGAAGATCGCGGTCGTGACCGGTGCAGGTTCGGGGCTCGGCCGGGCCGCGGCGCTCCGGTTCGCGGCCGAAGGCGCCCGTGTGGCGTGTATCGATCTGGATCGCACCGGAGCGGAGGAGACGGTCTCGACGTTGGGGGAGCGGGGCCTGGTTGTCACCGCTGACGTGACCGCCGAGGCCGACACCCTGCGGATGGTCGCCGAGACGACCGATCGCTTCGGGCCGCCGGCGGTGCTGTACGCCAACGCCGGTATCGGCGGTCGCGGCTCAGCCGCCGAGGTCGACCTCGAGATGTGGCAGGCGGTCCTCGCCGTGAATCTCACCGGGGTCTGGCTCTCGGCCAAGGCCTGCCTGCCGGCGATGATCGACGCCGGGGGTGGCTCGATCATCAACCAGGGCAGCATCACGGGGCTCATCGGGTTCCCGAACTCGGCCGCCTACAGCGCCTCCAAGGGCGGGGTCATCTCCCTCACCCGGCAGATGGCGATCGACTACGCACCACACAACGTCCGGGTCAACGCCATCTGTCCCGGCGTCATCGAGACCCCGCTGCTGCGCCGCTCGTGGGCACAGGCCCAAGGCGTGGAGGAATCCGAGGTCGACGACCTGCTGGCGGAACACTGGCACCCGCAGATCCCGATGGGGCGCCTCGGCCAGGTGGACGAGATCGCCGCCATGGCCCTCTACCTGGCGTCCGACGAGTCCGCATGGACCACCGGCTCGATCCTGACCGTCGACGGCGGCCAGACCTCGGCCTAGACGGTTAGCCGAGCCGCTCGAGGGGGTCGACGCTGCGGGACACGTCCCCGATGAGCATCCCGAACCTCACGGGCCGTTCCTCTCCGGCTTCAGCATCATCATCCCGACGCGCTTGACCCGCACGACCACCTCGTCTCGCTGGTTGTAGCCGAGCTGCTCGAACCAGACGATCCCGGCGTCGTCGCGGCTCTTCGACAGCCGCTTGTCGACGATGGTGGTCTCGGCTCGCAGCGTGTCGCCGTGGAATACCGGCGCGGGGAACTCGACCTTGTCGAAGCCGAGGTTCCCCAGCGTGGTCCCCAACGTGGTCTCGGGGACGGTCATCCCGGCGACGAGGGCCAGTGTGAACAGGCTGTTCACGACCCGCCGGCCGTGCACCGTGGTCTTGGCGAACTCCTCGTCGAGGTGAAGCGGCTGCACGTTCATCGTGAGCGAGGTGAACAGGATGTTGTCCATCTCGGTCACCGTCCGGGTGAGGCCGTGGCGGATCACCATCCCCACCTCGAGTTCCTCGTAGTACTTGCCCTGCATGTTCTCCTCGTTCAGTCGCCGATACCGGGGAGTTTGCCGGTATTCCATCCGCAAGTGCGAATCGAGCTGCCGGACCCTGGATCCCGACCGCCGCCCCTTCGCGTTGCATTCGGTAGCACCCGGGTAGTACCATCGGGTGCATGGCCGTGCGGAAGCTCTCTGTGGCGCTGGACGAAGAGGTTGCGCAGGCGGCCGCCGACGTGGCGGCGCGCCGTGGCGTGAGCCTGTCCACGTGGCTGAACGCCGCGGCGGAGCGCGCTCTGGTCATCGAGGCCGGTCTTGCCGGGGTGCGGGCGTGGGAGGCCGAGCACGGCGAACTCACGCCGGCGGAGTTGGCCTGGGCCGACGACGTCCTGGACGGCTTGGCTTCTCGGGTTTCCGGCTGACCGGTGCCGGGCATCACGTATGACACGGGAGCGCTGATCGCCGCCGAGCGCAGCGATGACCGCCTATGGAGGTTGCATCGCCGGGCATTGGAGCGCGGGATCGTCCCGTCGGTCCCGGCGGGGGTGCTCGCGCAGGGTTGGCGAGGAGGGCCGCAGCCGCAGATGTCCCGGTTCTTGGCGGGCTGCCGCGTCGAGGATCTCGACGAGCCGAGGGCGCGATCAGCGGGAGCGGCGTGCGGGCTCTCGGAAACGTCCGACATCGTCGACGCTGCCGTCGTGGTCGGCGCGGCGGCCCGTGACGACCTCGTGGTCACGAGCGACGCTTCTGACCTGTCCCGGCTCTGCCACGCGCTCGGCGTCGAGTTGCAGGTGCACGAGATCTGAGCGCTCAAGGGGCGAGGGAGGCAGGCGCAGCGACCCGCTGGGCACCGATGCCGGCCGGCATCCTCTAGCGTTCCCGCTGTGCGGCAACACTTCGGGACCGAGTTGTTCGACTTTCTGCTGGAGCTGCGGGCGAACAACGATCGTGACTGGTTCGGTGAGAACAAGGGCCGGTATGAGCGGCATGTGAAGGAGCCGCTGCTTCGGTTCATTGAGGACTTCGAGCCGTACCTGCACTCCGTCAGCGAGCACTTCGTCGCCGATACGCGGGCCAACGGGGGCTCCATGTTCCGGATCTACCGGGACGTGCGGTTCTCCAAGGACAAGTCCCCCTACAAGACGCAGGCTGCGATCCAGTTCCGCCACGCGGCGGGCAAGTCCGTCCATGCACCGGGCTTCTACCTGCATCTGGAGCCCGACCTGGTGTTCGCCGGGGTCGGCCTGTGGCGGCCGGACTCGGCGGCGCTCGCCCGGATCCGGCAGCGCATCGTCGACGATCCCGCCGCTTGGGAAGCTGTGACCGGGGATCCGGGGTTCGTCGAGGAGTTCGACCTGGAAGGCGAGTCACTGAAGCGCCCGCCGAAGGGGTTCGATCCCGAGCACCCACTCCTTGAGGACCTCAAGCGCAAGGACCACGTGGCTACTTGCATGTTCGACGAGGACGAGGTCACCGCGCCCGGGTTCATCGACGTCTTCGCCGACGCCTGCCGCACGGCCTCGCCCTACATGGAGTTCCTGACGCACGCGGTGGGCTTGCCGTACTGACCGGCAGCGCTCGCCTCGGGAGGCGTCCCCGGCAGCCGGGGAGGGACTCGGGGAGTCCACGGGTATCCTTCAGGGACCGGCCGAAACCTCCGGTCGTTGGGCGCACAGTTCGCTTTCCCTGATTGATTCTGTGTGAGCCACCCAACCGCGGTGCCCCCACATCAACGAGTCCAGGCACTCGCGCACATCAGACGGCCCGCGTGGCGCGGGCAAGGAGAACCATGTCCACCACATTCGCCCAGCTGGGCGTACCCGAATCGATCTGCCGCGCCCTGCAGCGCGGTGGCATTCACGAACCATTCGAGATCCAGGCGGCCGCCATGGCCGACGCTCTCGCCGGCCGCGACATCTGCGGCCGGGCACCCACCGGATCGGGCAAGACGCTCGCCTTCGGTATCCCGCTCGTCGTCAATGCGGGCCATGCCAGGTCCAAGCGGCCGACGGCGCTCGTCCTGTCACCCACCCGCGAACTCGCCGAGCAGATCGCGACCGACCTGCGCACCTTCGCCGGCGATGTCCGGGTCGGCGTTGTCTACGGAGGGGTCGGCTACGGCCCGCAGCTGAAGTGCCTGCGCGACGGCGTCGAGATCCTCGTGGCCTGCCCCGGCCGGCTCGAGGACCTCATCGAGCGGGACGCCGTGAGCCTGCACGACGTGGAGCTTGCGGTCATCGACGAGGCGGACCGTCTGTCCGACATGGGATTCCTCCCCGCGGTGCGGCGGCTCCTCGACCAGACGGCGCGTGATCGCCAGACCTTCCTGTTCTCCGCCACGCTCGACGGCGCCGTGCGGACACTCACCCGCGACTACCAGCATGAGCCGGTCACGCACACCGTCGATGCCGAGACACCCGACGTCACCGCCGCCGACCACCGGTTCTGGCAGGTCAACCGGACCGACCGGGTCGCCGCCTGCGCGCAGGTGATCAAGGCGGTGGGGCAGACGATCGTCTTCTGCCGGACCCGGCACGGCTCGGACCGCTTGACCCGGCAGCTCTCCCAGCGCGGCATCAGCGCCGCAGTGATACACGGCGGTCACGCACAGGATCGGCGGACCCGCTCGCTCCGCCGGTTCACCGACGGCCACGTGCAGGCGCTAGTCGCCACCGACGTCGCCGCTCGGGGAATCCATGTGGACGATGTGGCGTCCGTCGTCCATTTCGACCCGCCCGAGGACCACAAGACGTATCTCCACCGCTCGGGCCGCACGGCCCGCGCCGGCCGGGGCGGTCTCGTGGTGTCCTTTCTCCAGCCGGAGCAGATGGGCGATTCGAGGAGGATGCAGCGCCGGCTCGGCCTGCAGGAACCCATCACGCTGCCGGATGCGAGCGACCTGCCGACCGGGTCTGCGCCGGATCCTGAGCACCCGGCCGAATTCTCGGTTCAGAATGGCCGGCAGTCAGGCGGTCACGCCTCCCGCAATGGTCAACCGTCCCGCAACGGTCGGGCGTCGAGCCGGCGCAGGAGGGCGGCCGGGGCGCGGCGGCGGTAGCTGTCCTCCAGCCACTCGGCCAGGTCGTCGAGGGCAACATCGGCGAGACGGATGAGCATGGCGCCGTAGAAGGTTCCCTCGGTCGCCTGCGGGAGTTGCATGCCCAGCCGGCGGACATCCTCGAATGTGGCCATGTGGCGCTCAGTACTCGTCGGGTGCAGCGACGGTGTCAACCGTCGCTGCACCCATTGTGGTCCCCTGGGCCGCCATTCGTGGCCTACGGCGCGCTCTAGCGGAGGCGACCGTCCACCTTCTGGCCGGTCGACAGGCCGGTGAAGGTGTGCAGGGCGTCGTGGTGGTTCCACAGGCTCATGATCTTGCCTTCCCCCATGCCGATGGCGTTGAGGGGTGCCACGACCAGGCCATCGGTGTCCACGTCGCTGGTTCGCACCTCGTAGGCGAAGCGCAGGGTGCGGTTCTCGGTTCCATCGACGTAGCCGGCGTCCCTCCACTGCCAGCTGTTCGCCGGCGGGATCAACGGGGCTGACCCCGAGTCGTCGAACCAGAGGGTCACAACCGGGGTTCCGTTCACCCGGACCCTGTCCTCGAAGGTCACGTCGACCGTTATGGTCTCGCCCGCCCGGTAGGTGTCACCGTCGGCGGGTGCCGAGGACACCTCCACGTTGCGCACGAGCGTCTCGTCCTCGTCGATGATCGTCACCTCGCACCGCTGGTCGGGGTTGACGCCGATCTGGTCGGGTGCAGAGCCGACCGCGATCGTGAACGTCTCCTCGCCCTCGTACAGGTCGTCGAGGCGGGTGGGAAAGCTGAGATTCGCCGGATTGGGGCCGATATTGACCGAACTCTGATCGAAGTAGTCCGTGGCGTCCGCGGTGCCGGGCTCGAACTCCAGGATGTACCCGGCCATGGGTCGATCGTCGAACATCCTGACCTGAAACCCGAACCAATCGTCTTCCACGACCGGCTCGGGGCAGCGGCTGATGTAGACTTCACTGGGGCCCTCGGTCGTCGCAGTGGTTGCACTTGGAAATCCCACCAGGCCGGTCAGTCCGACCAGCACCGGAATCGCGATTGCCGGCGGCCACCGGCGGAGCCCTCTTCGAGCCCTTCGTGTCCTGCCTCTCTCTGTGGACATGGGACTACCTCCTTGTAGTCGATGACAGAAGTCGCCATCGCTGCGGCGCCCCTCGCAGCTCGGCTGCCGTAGATTCGTCTGATAGTCATACCTTCAGGGTATACAAGAGCACTGGCCTATATCTTTCACTATATTTCGCTAAATACTATCGATTTGATAGTCTCGTGCTATGAGAAGTCGGCCTCATCGCGGCGCAGCCGGTTCGAAGATGCCGGTTCGGACCGCGGGCCTTCGAAGGCGAAACCGGGAACCGGGGATGTGTCCCCGCCGCACCGGCGGCGGGCGCACCGAGTGAGGTCGGCCCTGCCCCGCCTAGTAGGGGGTCTCGCCGGCGTCGACGTTGATGGCCTGTCCGCGGATGACGACGGCGTCGGGCGACAGCAGGAAGGCGACGACACGGCCGACCTCGACGGGCGCAATCTTGCGGCCGATCTGGGGAAGGGCCATGCCGGCCAGGATCTCCTCGGGGTCGCCGCCCTGGTGGTCGGCCAGCCAGTCGGCAACGCCGGCCAGCATCGGCGTGTCCACCGCACCGGGGCAGACGGCGTTGACGTTGATGCCGAGGGGTGCCCATTCGGTTGCCAGCGACCGGGTCAGGTTGATGACCGCCGCCTTCGAGGCGTTGTAGCCGGCCATGTTCGGGAAGCCGACCTTGCCGCAGTTGGATGCGACGTTGACGATGGCCGCCTGATCCGAGTCGGTGAGGTGCCCCAAGGCGGCCCTGCAGACACGGAACACCCCGGTCACGTTGATGTCGAGTTCACGAGCCCAGGCTGCACTCGTGGCGTGGCGCGCCTCGCTCATCTCGATCACGCCCGCGTTGTTGACGACTCCGTCGAGTCGGCCGAAGCGATCGACGGTGGCCTCGATCGCCGACTCGACGCTGCTGTCCGAGCTCACGTCGCACTGGACGGCCAGCGTCCGCGTGCCGGTCGGATCGATCGTTCGGGCGGCCGCCTCGGTCGCGGCCCCTGCCAGGTCGGCGAGCGCAACCGCGCCGCCGGCTTCGACGAGAGCCTGGGCGATTCCGGCTCCGATGCCGCCGGCGGCACCGGTGACGAGGTAGACGCGACCGGCGAGACTCATGAGCTCACCACGTGGTGTTGGTGAGGACGCCGCCGTCCACGAGCAGGTCGGTGCCGGTGATCCAGCGGGACAGGTCCGAGCAGAGGAACACGCAGGCGTCGCCGACGTCCTCCGGCGTGCCCAGGCGTTCGAGCGGGGCAGCGGCCAGGTAGCGGTTCACGCCCTCCGGCCAGTCGTCCACCAGGCCCGGGCGGTCGATGAGCCCCGGCGAGACGGTGTTGACACGGATCCCGTCGGGGCCGTACATCAGCGCAGCCGCCCGGGCGTGCATGACGAGGGCCGCCTTCGAGGTGGCGTAGTGGCCGTGCATCACGGTGGGGTGGCGGGCCTCGATGGAGGCGATGTGGACGATCGAGCCGCCGCCGGGGTCGCTGTTGGTGCGCATCGCCGCCGCGGCAAGCTGGGTCAGCCGGTGCGTGGCGGTGACGTTGATGTCCATCATGTCGGTGAACTGCCGGTCGGTGAGGGTGTCGAAGCGGGCGATCGGCTGGGCGCCGGCGTTGTTCACGAGACCGTCGAGGCGCCCGTGCAGTCCCAGCGTCTCCTCGATCACGCTGGGTGGGCCGTCGGCTGCCGTCAGATCGGCGCGCACGGTGGCGACCGGTGTGCCGTCGGGATAGCGCAGGTGATCGGTGGGGGAGTTGCGAGTGTGCGCCACGACGGTGGCTCCGGTCGCCACGAACCGGCGAACGATCCCGCTACCGATGCCGCTGCCGACGATCCCGCCGACACTCTCGCTGCCGCTGCCGCTGCCGGCGCCGGTAACCAGCACCACCCGGCCGGTCAGGTCGACCATGTTGGCGGGAGAAGCACTGTCGGTCACGATGGCTGTCTACCGTAGAGGCGGGCGGGATGCACAGTGAGCCAGGGAGGTGTGCGTGACGGATCTGGGTGAGCGGACTCTCGATTGGGCCGCCGGTCGGCTGCGGATCGTCGATCAGACCCGCCTGCCCGACACCTACGAGATTCTGGAGATCGACAACGTCGCCGACCTCGTGGATGCGATCAGACGCTTGGCGGTACGGGGCGCGCCGGCAATCGGCGTGGCGGGCGGATTCGGGGTGGTACTGGCGGCCCAGCAGCACGGGGCCGGGACCGAGCAGTTCGCCGCGGCCGTGGAGTCCCTTCGCAGCGCCCGCCCGACGGCCGTGAACCTGGCCCGGATGGTGGACCGGGTCGCGGCGCGTGCGGGGGCGGGCCCCGAGGCCCTGCTGAAGGAAGCCCTGGCCGTCCGGGACGAGGAGGTCACCGCCTCCCATGCGATGGGTCGCCGCGGCGCGGCGCTCATCGACGAGTTGGTCGCCGAACCCACTGGAGTCGCGGCGCTGACGATCTGCAACACGGGCGGGCTGGCAGCCGTGGAACGCGGCACCGCGCTGGGCGTGATCCGAGCCATCCACGAGCGGGGACGCCTGGCCCTGGCGATCGCCACCGAGACACGCCCGCTGTTGCAGGGCTCCCGGCTGACGGCCTGGGAACTCGAGCGCATGGGCGCCCCCTACCGCGTGATCGTCGACGCCGCCGGTCCGGCGCTGCTTTCGAGAGGCATGGCCGATGTCGTGCTCGCCGGCGCCGACCGCATTGCCGCCAACGGCGACACCGCCAACAAGATCGGCACGTTCGCCCTGGCTGTGGCGGCGCGCTATGCGTCTGTGCCGTTCGTCGTCGTGGCGCCCGAGTCCACTGTCGACATGGAGACCCCGGCCGGTGAGGACATCAGCATCGAGGACCGCGGAGCCGACGAGGTCGTTAGCGTGCGCGGCACGTCGATCGCCCCCGCGGGCGCCGACGCCCTGAACCCCGCCTTCGACGTCACGCCCGCCGAACTCATCACGGCCATCGTCACCGACCGGCGGGTCGTGCGACTCGACCGGGGCGAGAACCTCCGCAGCGTGCCTGCGCCCTGCTAGCCGCCGGCCAGCGGCGTGATGAAGTGGACCTCGGCGCCGGGGGGCACCGGCTCGTACATCGGGTCGGGGATGATGTCGCCGTCGATGGCGACCGCCGTGGCCGACGTCCGGTCGAGGTGGGCCCTGATGCCGGGGAACATCTCCTCCAGCTTGCGCAGCAGTTCCCGCACCGTGGCGGCCTCCACGTCCACGTGCGCCACGCCGCCGGTGAGGCGGCGCTGGTTGGAACTGAAGTGCACCTGCGCCATCAGCCTCCGTCGCCGTTGCCGGACATGATCGCTTCGAGCACCCGCGGCGGCGACATCGGCAGCTCGCGGATGCGCGCACCGGTGGCGTCGTAAACCGCGTTGGCCAGAGCCGGCAGCGGCGGCACGATGCCCACCTCGCCGACGCCGCGCACCCCGTACGGGTGGTTGGGGTTGGGCACCTCCACGATGATGGTCTCGATCATCGGCAGGTCCGAGGCCACCGGGATGCGGTAGTCCAGGAACCCGGGATTCTGCATGACGCCGCCGGCGTCGTGGATGTACTCCTCGTTGAGGGCCCAGCCGATGCCCTGCACCACGCCGCCCTGCATCTGGCCCTCCACGTAGTCGGGGTGGATGGCGGTGCCGGCGTCCTGGGCGGTCGTGTAGCGCTCCACGGTCACCCGGCCGGTCTCGTCATCGACCGACACGTCGGTGACCTGCACCGAGAAGGCGGGACCGGCGCCCCGCGCGTTCAGCGAGGCGGTGGCGCCCAAGGGCCCGCCGGTCCGGCTCGCCTCGGCGGTGATGGCGGCCAGCGCCAGCGGTTCGTGCTCGCCGCCGCTGTGGATGGCCTGGCCGTCGGCCCACTCCACCTCGTCGACGTCACACTCCCACATCCGGGCGGCACGCCCCCGCAGTTGTCCCTTCACGTCGCGGCAGGCCTCCACGACAGCCATACCGGTTGCGAACGTGGCGCGGCTGCCCTCGGTGACGTCGGTGAAGCCCACCACCTCGGTGTCGCCCACAACCGGCTGGATGGAATGCACGTCGATGCCCAGCTCCTCGGCGGCCATCAGCGCCATGGAGGCCCTGCTGCCGCCGATGTCGGGGCTGCCGGTGACCACGGTGGCGGTGCCGTTCTCGTTGAGGTTCACCGTGGCGCTCGACGCCTCGCCGATGTTGAACCAGAACCCGCTGGCCACGCCCCGCCCGTGGCCGGGGGCCGGCTCGCTGCGATAGTGCTCGCTGTCGCGGATGGCCTCCAGGCACTCCCGCAGCCCGATCTGGGACCACTTCGGTCCGTAGGGGGCCCGGTCGCCCTCGCCGGGACAGTTGAGGAGCCGCAGGTCGATGGGGTCCATGTCCAGGCGCCGGGCCAGTTCGTCCACGAGGGTGTCGGTGGCGAAGGCCGCCATCGGCGCCGACGGCGCCCGGTAGGCGACGTTCACGGGCTTGTTCAGGACGACCTCGAAGCCCTCGATCAGGAAGTTCTCCACGTTGTAGGGCGTCACGACACACATGCAGCCGAGCATCGCCCAGGGACCCGGGAAGGCCCCGCTCTCGTAGGCCAGCCACGCCTTGGCGGCGGTGATCCTCCCGTCGTCGGTGGCGCCGAGCTTGACGCGGATCACTGAACCCGGCGTGGGGCCGGTCGCCCGGAAGACCTCGTCACGGCTCATCACCAGCTTCACCGGGCGGCCGGCCCGGGACGAGAGTTCGACGGCGAGGGGCTCCAGGTAGATGGTGGTCTTGCCGCCGAAGCCGCCGCCGATCTCGGCGGGGATCACTTTGATGCGCGAGGTGTCCCAGCCCAGCATGGCGGCGGTCTGCGAGCGCACCCGGAAGTGGCCCTGCGAGGAGCACCAGATGACCGTCTTGCCGTCCTGGCCGGTGTCGGCCACGCAGGCGTGGGGCTCGATGTAGCCCTGGTGGACCGCCTTGGTGACGAACTCGCCCTCCACGACGATGTCGGCCCCGGCGAGCGCCTCATCCACGTTGCCGCGCTCGTAGCAGGTGCGGTTGGCCACGTTGGAGGGCGCGGTGGGCTCGGAGTCCAGGCCGGTCGTGAGGATGTCCTCGTGCAGCAGCGGGGCGCCGGGCTCCATGGCCTCGAGGATGTCCAGGGTGTGGGGAAGCACCTCGTAGGTCACCTCGATGGCCTCGGCCGCGTCGCGGGCCGCCCGGCGGGTGGCGGCGGCCACGGCGGCGACGGCATGGCCCTCGTAGAGCACCTTGTCGCGGGCCATCAGGTTGCGCGTCATGTTCCGTTCGGGGTCGTCGGCCGGCAGATCGGGGAAGTCGGCGCCGGTGATGATCGCCCGAACACCGGGCATCGCCTCGGCTGCCGAGGTGTCGATGGCGACGATGCGGGCGTGGGCGTGCGGGGAGCGCAGGATGTGCCCGTACAGCATTCCCGGCAGCACCAGGTCGGCCGCGTAGCGGGCCTTGCCGACGACCTTGTCGAGGCCGTCGTGGCGTACCGGGCGCGTCCCGACGTAGCGGTAACTGGGCCGTTGTCCGGTGATGGTCATCCCGCCACCTCCTCCTTCTCCTGCTGCATGACGGCTGCCGCCGCCAGCACCGAGCGGATGATCTTGTCGTATCCCGTGCAGCGGCAGAGGTTGCCGGCCAGCGCGAAGCGAACCTCGGTCTCGCTCGGGTCGGGGTTGCGATCGAGCAGGGCCTTGGCCGCGACCAGGAAGCCCGGTGTGCACACGCCGCACTGCAGGGCGGCGCCCTCCAGGAAGCACTGCTGCAGCGGGTGCAGGTCGTCGCCGGTGGCGATGCCCTCGACGGTGACGATGGTGGCGCCGTCGGCTTCGGGGGCGAAGACGAGGCACGAGCACTGCAGCCGGCCGTCCATGATGATCGAGCAGGCGCCGCAGTCGCCGGTGCCGCAGCCCTCCTTGGCGCCCATGAGGCGCACCTCGTCGCGCAGGGCGTCCAGAAGGGACTCGCCCGCGTCACAGAGGAACTCGACGTCGTCGCCGTTGATGTTGCAGCTCACGTGGGTACGGCTCACCGCCCACCTCCGTTCCCGGCCCGTCCGGCCGCTTCCAGCACCGCCCGCTTGGCGAGCACACCCCCCACCTGCCGCCGGTAGGCGATGGTGCCCCGCTTGTCGTCGATGGGGCTGGCGGCTTCGGCGCACGCCGCGGCGACGGTGGCCAGGACATCGTCGGTGATCGGCCCGCCCACGAGTGCTTCGGCGGCGGCGGGGACGAGCACGACTGTCGGCGCCACCGCGGCCAGCGCGATCGTCGCAGCGGTGCAGCTGCCATCGGCGTCGAGAGTGACGCGAGCTGCCGCGCCGACGATGGCGATGTCCATCTCGGTGCGCGGGATCAGTCGCAGGTAGGCGTCGGAGGTGCGTGCCGGCGGCCGGTCGATCTCGAATTCCACGATGAACTCCCCCGGAGCGAGAGAGGTGCGCCCCGGACCCGTCGGGATGTCCACCACTGCCACGGTGCGCTCACCGTCGGGCCCGGCCACGACGGCCTGCGCATCGTTGACGACCAGGGAGGGGACGGAGTCGGCGGCCGGCGAGGCGTTGCAGAGATTGCCGCCCAGGCTCGCCCGGTTCTGGATCTGATCCGATCCGATGAGCCCGCCCGCGTACACGAGACCGGGCAGGTCCGCGGCGAGTTCGGCATTGCCGGTGAGGTCGGCCGTCGGGGCCGCCGCTCCGATCCGCCAGGTGCCATCGTCGAGCGACACCTCCAGCAGGCGGGGGATCTTCTTCAGGTCGATGGCGAGGGTGGGTTCGGGACGCCCGGCCCGTACCTGAGGCACGAGGTCGGTGGCGCCCGCAAAGACCTGCGCTCCGGGCTCTGAGCCGAGCAGTTCCACCGCCTCGGCGACCGAGGTCGGCGCGGCGTACCTCACAATCCGGCTTCTCTCACGTCACGCTCTCCCTTCGGGGCGGCTGCGGTGCAGACTCTATTGCCCGGACCGCATCACCGGTGACCGGCCGGTCATTTTGTTGTGTACAGACGGCTCGGGTCGGGGAATGCTCACCGCCCCCGCAGGCCTCCGACGATACAGGGGCCGAAGTGTGCTGAAGGCGGCGACCACGGCGCCCCGGCCCGGCGGTCGATGTCCCCGGACACCGTGTGCGAGGCTGCGGGCGTGGAGGTTCTCGACGCCGCGGCGGTCCGGGCCGCCACGCCGTGGCCGGCGCTGATCGAGGCGATCGCCGCGGCCCTCATCGACCCGGTCGCCGTCGCGCCCGAGCGGCATGTCCATCCGCTGGCCCTCCCGGGCGGGGGAGAGGGGTCGGTGCTGGTGATGCCGGCATGGCGGTCGGGGGACGTCATCGGCGTGAAGGCGGTGACCTACCTCCCCACGAACGAAGGCACTTCGAATCCCACGGTCAACGCCGGCTACCTGCTGTTCGACGGCCGTTCGGGCCGGCTCGCCGCGACGCTGGACGGGGACGAGTTGACGGTGCGTCGCACGGCCGCCGCGTCGGCTCTCGCGGCGCGCCACCTCGCCCGCCGGGACGCCGACCGCCTGCTCCTGATCGGGACGGGTCAACTGGCACCGGTGGTGGCGCGGGCCCACGCCCACGGCCGGGAACTTGCGGCGGTGGAGATCTGGGGGCGCAGCGCCCGTCGTGCGCAGAGCGTGGTCGATGACCTGTCCCGCGCCGGGCTGCCCGCCGGTGTGGCGGACGATCTGAACGACGCCGTGGCGCGCGCCGATCTGATCTCCTGCGTCACCGGCGCCACCGAGCCGCTGCTCGCCGGCCGGCTGCTGCAGCCCGGGACGCACGTGGATCTCATCGGCAGCTTCCGTCCGGACATGCGCGAGGCCGACGACGAGGCGGTCCGGCGTGCGGCCGTCTTCGTGGACACGCGACCCGGGGCGCTGCGCTCCGGCGACCTGGCGCAGCCCCTGGCCGCGGGTGTGATCGGCGAGGGTTCGATTCTCGGCGACCTCGCCGATCTCGTGACGGGCCGCCATCCGGGACGGGAGAATGCCCAACAGATCACCCTGTTCAAGTCGGCCGGGTTCGCCTTGGCCGATCTGGCGGCAGCACGGTTGGTCCGTCGGTCGCGCCACGGCAGCCGCCCGGACAGCTGACCAGGTGCGGACTGCACACGAGTCCAAGAGAATTGTCCGGATCGCCTATCGTCGATGGATCGGTAACTCCGTAGAGTTGCCTGCCGCGTCCGTTTCCCCATGAGGTCGGCGATGACTCGAATCCTTTGGATCAACCCCGTCGGCACCGACGCCTACGACGCTCCGATCGGCGCGGAGCTGCGTGCCGAGGCGGCTCCGGGCACGCGGGTCGACGTGTGCTCGCTGCCCGGTGCCGGACCGCAGCACCTGGAGTGGAACGCCCTCGAGGCCGTGGTGGCGGGGCCGACGATGGGCGTGATCCGCTGGGCGGCCGAGGGAGGCGCCTACGACGCGGCCGTGATCGGATGCTTCTACGACCCGTTCCTGCGCGGGGCCCGGGAGCTGTCGGGGGCCATGGCCGTGACCGCGCCGGCCGAGGCCTGCCTCCATGTCGCCTCGACGGTCGGGGAGCGCATCTCCATCCTCGTGGGTCGCAAGAAGTGGATCCCCGAGATGCACGAGAACGTCGTGAAGTACGGGTTCGGCGACCGCCTGGCCTCGTTCCGCGTCCTGGAGATGAGCGTGGACGACTTCCAGGCCGACCCCCAATTCACACAGCAGCGGATCATGGCCGAGGCCGAGGCCGCCGTCGCGGCGGACAGGGCCGACGCCGTCATCCTCGGATGCACCATCGAGTTCGGCTTCTACCGGGAGGTGCAGCGCAAGATCGCGGTGCCCGTCATCGACGCCATCACCGCGCCGCTCCGGTACGCCGAGTTCCTGGCCACTCTCGGCGCCGACCACGGCTGGCGGACCAGCCGGGCGGGGGGTTACGACGCCGTGCCCCCGCGGGAGCTGGCGTGGGTCCCGGTCGTCGAGCCGGTGCTGAACGCCGACCCGCGGTGAAGGGGTCCCGGTACTGACGATGGACCTCCTGACCCACGACGACATCGAGACGCTCTGCCTCGGGGCCACGCTGCTGGGCACCGGTGGTGGCGGCGACCCCTACGTGGCGAAACTCCTGGCGCAGCAGGCCCTGGCCACCTACGGCCCGGTCCGGGTCGTCGACCCCGGGGACCTGCCGCCGGATGCGCTGGTGCTCACCACGGCGGTGATCGGGGCGCCCACGGTGACCCTCGAGAAGATCCCCGCCGGCACCGAGTTCGTGGGGTCGGTGGAGGCCCTGGCCTCGTATCTCGGCAAGGAGCCGGCGGCCATCATGTCCATCGAGGTGGGCGGGCTCAACACGCTCGTGCCCATCGCCACGGCGGCCGAGATGGGCCTGCCGATCGTGAACGCCGACGGCATGCGCCGGGCGTTCCCGCAGATCGAGATGACCGTCTTCACGCTGGCGGGCCTGCCCGCCGGTCCACTGTCGATCGCCGATGAGAAGGGCAACCAGTGCGTGTTCCGGACCACGAACAACCACGTGGCCGAGGCGCTGGCCCGGGCCGCGGTGATCCAACTGGGCATGGCCAACGCCATCAGCTGCTACCCGCTGACCGCCGGGCAGATCGCCGAGGGCGCCATCGTCGGCTCGCTGACCTACTGCAACAAGGTGGCCGGGCTGCTCGAGGCGGTCCAGCGGGCCGACGAGGGCGCCTGGGAGCGGTTCCTGTCCGAGTCCGGCTCGGTGGAGTTCTTCCGGGGCAAGGTCGTGGACCTGGATCGGCGGACGACGGCGGGGTTCGCCCGCTCCACGGTGATCCTCGAGGATCTCGACGGCACCGGCGGAACCATGCGCATCGAGGTGCAGAACGAGAACCTGATCGCCTTCTGCGACGGCGAGGCCGTCATCACCACGCCGAATCTCATCTGCATGCTGGACCTCGAGACGTTCGACCCCATCACCACCGAGTACATCGCCTACGGCCACCGGGTCATCGTCATCGGCATGCCCTGCGCGCCCGAATGGCACCGGCCGGGCATGCTCGAACTCGTCGGGCCACAGGCGTTCGGCTACGACGACGTGGACTTCGTGGAGCTGCCCCGATGAGCCCGGCCAGCGACTCCCGGGACCTCCGCGTCGGCATCGACGTCGGCGGCACCAACACCGACGCGGTCGTGATCGACGCCGCCGGCGAGGTCCTGGCCGCGAAGAAGGTGGCCACGACCCCCGAGCCCATCGACGGCATCAGATCGGCCCTCGACGGGGTGCTGGCGGGGCTCGAGCACTCGCGGATCGCCAAGGCGATGCTGGGGACCACGCACTCGGCCAACGCCATCATCCAGCGGCGCGGCCTGGACAGGGTGGCCATGCTGCGCCTCGCCGCCCCCTCCTCGCTGGGGATCAGCCCCGGCGCCGCCTGGCCCGACGACATCCGCGCCGGGGTCATCGGCACGACCGCCATCATCGAGGGCGGCCACGAGTACAACGGCAAGGAGATCGCCGCTCTGGACACCGAGGCGGTCAAGCGCCTGGCCGCCGAGGCGGTCCGGGCGGGGTGCCGGTCGATCGCGGTCGCGGGCGCCTTCAGCCCGGCGACCACCGACCACGAGATCCGCGCCCGGGAGATCCTGCAGGCCGAGCTCGGTGCCGACTTCCCGGTCTCGCTCAGCTACGAGATCGGCTCGCTGGGCTTGCTGGAGCGGGAGAACGCCACGATCCTGAACGCCGCGCTGCTGAGTGTGGCGACCGGCGTGATCAGCGGCTTCGAGGGGGCCCTTGCCGAGCATCGCCTGGACGTCGCCGCCTATCTCACGCAGAACGACGGGACGCTGATGATGGCGGCCGAGGCGGGCCAGTACCCGGTCTTGACCCTCGGCTCGGGCCCGACCAACTCCATGCGGGGCGCCTGCGCACTCGCCGGCGTGGATGACGCCATCGTCATCGACGTGGGGGGCACGTCGGCCGACGCGGGGATCCTCGTCGGCGGCTTCCCGCGACATTCCTCGGCGGCGATCGAGGTCGGCGGTGTGCGCACCAACTTCCGGATGCCCGACCTGATATCCATGGGTCTCGGCGGCGGGACCATCGTCCGCAATGCGGGCGCCGACCTGCGCATCGGGCCCGATTCGGTGGGTTACGACGTGGCGACCGATGCAATCTGCGTCGGCGGCGACGTCCTCACGCTGTCCGACGTCTCGCTGGCGGCCGGGCGGATGACCGGATTCGGCGATCCGGCCAGGGTGCGGACGCTCGACGCCGACGTCGTGGGCGGTGCCCTGGGGTGGGTCGACGAGCAGATCTCGATCGTGAGTGAGAGGATGAAGTCGACGCGGGCGGCGCTGCCCCTCCTCGCCGTCGGCGGCGGCGCCCATCTCGTTCCCGATGCGATCCCCGGGGTGTCCGAAGTGATCCGTCCGAGGCACCAGTCCGTGGCCAACGCCTACGGGGCCGGGATCGCCGAGGCATCCGGGTCGGTCGACCGGGTCTACAGCTACGACACCTCGAGCCGTGAGGACTGCCTGGACGATGCCCGCGAGCTGGCGGTGAACGCCGCGGTCCGCGCCGGCGCGGATCCCGACCAGGTGCGGATCACCACCGTGACCGAAGTGCCGATGACCTACGTGCCGGGTGGAGGGTGCCGCGTCATGGTCAAGGCGGCGGGTCCGCTCGCCTGAGGGGCGGTCGCCGTGCCTGCCGCCGACCGGCCGACGCCGGCGATCGCCGACTGCCACAACGATCTGCTGCTGGCCTGCCAGCACCGGCGCGAGCGCGGCGTGGCCGATCCGTTCGGCGACGACTGGCTGGGTGGGTTGCGGGCCGGCGGGGTCGTCTTCCAGGTCCTGCCGATCTTCACCGAGGAGCAGTTCATCGGCGAGGGCGCCCTGCGACGCACCCTCGAGATCCTCGAGTTGAGCCGCGAGATCGCCGAACTGCACCACCGTGACGTCGGCATCGTGGAGACCGCCTCCGACATCGACGCGATCGTCGGGGACGGGCGCATCGCGCTCCTCCTGGCGCTCGAGGGGGCCGAGCCGGTGGGCTCGTCGCTCTCGATGCTCGAGACCATGTGGCGCCTGGGCGTGCGGCTGACGTCGCTGACCTGGAACCGCCGGACGATGCTGGCCGACGGCGTGGGCGAGACCGACACGGGTGGCCGGCTGACCTCCCTCGGCGTCGAGGCCGTGGCGGAGATGGAGCGCCTGGGGATGGTCGTGGACGTGAGCCATCTCTCGGCGCACGGCTTGGCGCACCTGGCCGAGGTGGCCACCAAGCCGTTCGTGGCGTCGCACTCCTCGTGCCGCGCTCTCTGCGGCCATCCTCGCAACCTCTCCGACGCCGAGTTGCGGCTCGTGGCCGGATCGGGAGGTTTCATCGCCATCAATGCCACCGGGCGATTCGTGGCCGCCTCGGGAATCCCCACGATCGATCAGTACGTCGACCACGTGGAACATGCCGTGGCGACCGTCGGTGACGGTGCCGTGGCGATTGGCGCCGACTTCATCTGCGACCTGCTGGAGCAGGTGGACCCGATTCTCGGGCGCCAACTGCTGCTGGGTCCGGGGGACATCGTCCACATCGAGGAACTCAAGGCATCCGCCGACTTCGCCCTGCTCGCCCAGCGGCTGGTCGACCGGTTCGGTACCGAGAGCGCCGCCCGCATCGCCGCGGGAAACGTGCTCGAATTCTTCAGAGCCCGGCTCCCGGCGTGAGACCGGCCAGCGGTGCCGGGTATCACGCGGCGAGCGGGCGGGGCCGGGTAGCGTACGTGCCGTGATCTGGGAATCGATCAAAGAACTCGTGACAGGCCGCGCCTCGGCGACGGCTCACTCCGGTCTGCGGCGTGCCGGCGCCCCCCGCCGGAGGACCCGGCTCGTCCGGCTCGTGGCCATCCTGGCGGTTGGCGCACTGATCCTGAGCCAGTGCGGCGGGGAGGACGGGGAAGCGGCCGACGGCGAGCAGAGCACCGACACCACGGTGGAGGCGTCCGGGGCGACGACGACCACTGCCTTCGCGGCGCCCCCGGCGCCCGAGCCGCTGCCGCCCGCCACCGCGGCACCCGCTCCGGCCCCGGCACCGGCATCGGCCCCCGCACCGGCGCCTGCGCCCGCGCCCGCTCCGGCGACATCGGGACCACCGCCGGTGGCGGTCGGCGTCATGCCCGACCTGGCGGTCGCCGTCGACGGCTATGCCCACGCCGTGTTCGTGCAGGAGTTCTTCAGCGGACCGGTGACCGGCTATTCGGCCAACTCATCGGACACAGGCGTGGCGACGGCAGGCGTGCGTGCTCCCGACATGCTGATCGTGGCGCCGGTCTCCAACGGAACCGCCAGCATCACCGTGACCGCCTCGGGTCCCGGTGGAACGGCGACCCAGACGTTCCGCGCCCGGATCGGCGCCGGACCCGCGCCGGTGACAGTGCCGGCACCTGCACCTGCGCCTGCACCTGCTCCGGAGCCTCCGCCGCCGGAACCGCCGCCACCCGACGACTCCGACGAGTTGATTCCGATCGACGACGACCTCCCGCCGACGCCGCCCGACGTGGACACCGGCGACGCCGTGCCCACCGAGACTCTCCCGCCGGCGGAGGCCACGGAGGCGCCGACGCTCTCCGGGCAGGTGCCCGCCCAGACCGTCGGCATCGGGGAGACCATCACCGTGGATGTCCGGCCCTTCTTCGTGGGGGTCGTGCAGGGCTGGGCGGTGGAAACCTCCGACCCGGCGATCGTCGGGATCGATCCACCGGCCGGCTCCGGGAGGATGGTCTTGCGGGGCGTTGCGGAGGGCTCCGCCACCATCACGGTGACCGCAACCAACAACCTCGGAGAGGTGGCTCAGGCCTTCAACGTCACGGTGGGGGCGACCACGACCACGACCACGACCACGACCACGACCGCCCGGACGGGCTCGACCGGGATCCTGGTGCTGGAGGGTGAGAACCCGTCGGTCCAGGTGAACGTCGGCGACTCCACGACGCTGGACCTCAGCCGCTACTTCTCGGCCGCCGCGACCGCATTCGACGTGGAGGAGGTGCCCAGCGGGGTGCGGGTCACCGTGTCGGGTTCGGTGGCCACCATCACCGGTGTGACCCGTGGAACCTACACGGTCAAACTGGTCGGCTCGAACGCCAACGCCTCGATCAAGAGACCGGCCAGGATCCAGGTCAACTAGGGGAGGTCCTGCCCGCCACCGCCCGCCCGGACCGGCCCGCGGTTCTGTGAGCCGCGGGGATCAATGAGCCTGTGACCGGGATCCACGGTCCCGCAGGGCACGGGCACCCTCCGGCGGCGGCTTCCGGTACCGGCCGGAGCGGCCGCCAGCGCCTGCGGCCGGTACTCGTGCTGCTCGGCGCGGCGCTGGTGGCGACGGTGGTGGGCGTCGTCTCTCTCTGGCCCGACGGAGCCGGCCGGGATGCCGTCGCCGAAGGGGCGGGCCAGGTGGGTCTCACCTCGGAGCGGTTCTCGGCGGAGGTCCAGTCGGTCCGCGAGGGACCCTGCTCGTATTCCACGGCCGAGAACCCGCAGAACTGCCGCACGGTCGTCCTCGTGCCGTCGAGCGGCCCGGATGCGCACACGCCGGTGACGCTGCCGGAGTTCAACCTCGAACAGACCGGCTACGTGCCCGACCCTGCGCCCGGCGACCGGATCATCGTGGGCTACGAGCCGTCCACGGACTTCTACTTCTACGCGGACGTGGACCGCCGGGCGACGCTGTGGGTCCTGGCGGGGGTGTTCGCCGTCTTCGTGCTGGTGCTCGGGCGGTTCCGGGGCCTGCGGTCGCTGGCCTCGATGGCGCTGACCGGGCTGGTGCTGGTGGGATTCGTGGCGCCGTCGATCCTCGATGGCCACGCGCCGCTGCTGGTCGCCGTCGTGGCGGCCTCGATGATCGCCTTCGCCGGCTTCTACCTGACGCACGGGCCGAAGCCCGAGACCACGATCGCCCTGGCGGGAACACTCGGCTCCCTGGGGCTCACGCTCGGCATCTCGGCCCTGTTCTTCGGTGCCGCCCGCTTCACCGGCGTCGCCACCGAGGAGGGGGCGATCCTGTCGTTCGTCTCCGGCGGCATCGACCTGTCGTCGCTGCTGCTGGCCGGCGCCATGATCGGAGCGCTGGGTGCCCTGGACGACGTGACGATCACCCAGGCCGCCACGGTTGCGGAGCTGCGGCGCGCCGATCCGACCATGAAGGCACCGAGGCTGATCGCCGCCGGTCTGCGCGTCGGCCGGGCGCACATCGCCTCCACGATCAACACCCTGCTGCTGGCCTACGTGGGCGCCGCCATGCCGTTGCTGCTGCTGTTCGCCGTGTCCGATCAGTCCTGGGGGATGGTCGCCAACTCCGAGCTGATCGCCGTGGAGATCGCCCGCACCCTCTGCGGTTCCATCGGTCTCGTGGCCGCCGTGCCGCTCACGACCGCTCTGGCGGCCGTCCTGGGAGGCGAGGGGCGTCCCCGCCCCGCCGGCGACGGTCCCGAGGCGGGGGCCCGCGGTCCGACCCGGCGCGTCACGCTGCGCCGCGGGCGGGCGGAGGCCGGCGGGCGCTCTGCCAGCTGGGACGACTTCGCTCCCCGGGAGGACCTGGACTTCTGATCCTCCGGGAGATGCTGGGGCTCGCGGGGGAGCCGCCGGCGACCGCTCTAGGCTCCGACTGTCGATGCTTTGCGACGAGTGGGAGTAGCCGATGGTCCAACCGATTCCCGACGACTATCCCCGGGCGAGCGCCGCGCTGGCCGTGGACGGCGCCGCGGACGCCATCGAGTTCTACTGCGCGGTGTTCGGCGCCACCGAGCGCATGCGCATCCCCGCACCTGAGGGCAAGATCGGCCACGCCGAACTGGAGATCGGGGACTCGCTCATAATGGTGGCCGACGAGTACCCCGACATGGGATTCCTCGGCCCGAAGAAGATCGGCGGCACGCCGGTGACGATCAGCGTCTACGTGACCGACGCCGACGCAGCGTTCGCCGAGGCGATCAGCCGCGGGGCGACGCCGCTACGAGAGGTCGCCAACCACTTCTACGGCGACCGCTCGGGGCAGTTCGAGGACCCCTGGGGCCACCGCTGGGGGGTGGCGACCCACATCGAGGACGTGTCGCCGGAGGAGTTGGATCGCCGGGTGAAGGATATGTTCCTGGGCGGCTAGCGAGACCGGCGGGCCGGCCGGTCGGCTGCGCCTACTCCACGGTGACGGCGGTTCCGTAGGCCAGGATCTCCGCGGAGCCCTGGGCCACCATGGAGGTGGCGATCCGCATGTTGACCACGGCGTTTCCGCCCAGGCGGGCGGCGTCCTCCTCCAGGCGCTCGATCGCCTGCGCCCGGGATTCCTGCATCATCTTGGTGTAGCTCCCCAACTCGCCGCCGACCACGCTCTTCAGCCCGGCGCCGATGTCCTTGAAGATGACCTTGGCGCGGATGGTGCTGCCGGTGGCCAGGCCGTGCACCTGGGTGATGGCGTGACCCTCGACGTTCGGGGTGGTGACGATGATCATGGGCTCTGAGCCTCCTGGTTGACGGGTCCTGACACGCTGGTCGAAGCCTAGGATGCCCGGATGCTCCTGCATCATCTGCTGAGGGAGGGAGCCGCCCACTCCCCGGACAAGATCGCGCTCGGTTGGGTCAAGCGCGATCGGTCGCTCAGCTACGCCGAGGCGACCGAGGCGACCGACCAGGTGGCGGCCGGGCTGGCGGCGCTCGGCGTCCAGCGGGGCGACCGGGTCGGCATCTTCGCCCACAGCGGTCTGGACTACCTGCTCGCCATGTTCGGAGCGTGGCGGGCGGGCGCGGTCGCCACGCTCGTTGACCTCAGCCGCGCCGATGACTTGGACCGCTACTTCGGCGACTGCCGGCCCCGGGTCATCATCTACACCCACGACTACTTCGATGCCGTCGACCGGCACCGGGGGGCGCTGGACAGCGTGGAGGCCTACGTGTGTTTCGACGGCGCACAGCCCGGGGCGATGGACTGGGCCGAGATCCTGGGATGCGCCCAGGATCCGCCCGCCGACGCGGCCGAGGAGGGTGACCTTGCCCACCTCTCGTACGCCGCGGACGACAACGACCGGCCGGTGGGGATGTGCCTGCCCCACGAGCCGACCCTCGGGGCGGCCGGCTCCCTCGCCGAGCGCCTGGGGATAGGCGCCGATGACATCAGCCTCGGGCCGACCCCGCTCTCGGGCAGCGACCAGATGGTGGTGAACCTGCTGCCGGCCCTGTCGGTCGGCGCCACCTGCTGGGTGATGAACAACTGGGACGCCGAGGGAGGCCTGGAGGTGGTGGACCGCCTCGGGGCCACGGTCCTGGCCGCCGACGGTGCCGTGTTGGCCGCCGCACTGGCCGAGGCCGGCTCACGGGACGGCGGCCTGCCGGCTTCGCTGCGCCTGGTGCTGGCGGGTGAGGGTGCCGTGCCCGCCGAGGCGAAGCGTGCGTGGCAGGACGACCTGGGGGTCCAATGGGGCGAGGTTCCGGCGCCGCCGACGAGCCCGTGGCCGCCCCCGGGCCGCTGACCGGCGCCCCGGCGACAGGTCACGTAGCCGTTCTCATCCCAATTTAGGAACCGGCTCCGGGTCGTCGCGTCAACGCCTGCAGCAGGCCGGGCATCAACGAGATTCCGGCGAGGCCGACCGGGGAGATAGCTAACCAAACTTCCCGGCTTCCGATCTGAACTCCGCGATCTGAACTCCGCGAGGTTCCCGTTCGATTGCTGACCCGGCGCACTGAACCTATTCGGGGAGTGCGTGTGAACATCGTGACCATAGATTGTGGATTTGAACAGCTATCTGGGGATATTGAAGACATCGAAATTATAGCACATTGCGGAAGCATACTATGACAACGTGCCGGAGGCCCAGATCGCAAGCGTCGCCTGTTGGGAGCGATCGGGCTGCCGAATCGGTAGAAGGTCGTGAGTACCGTACCACCGGCCAGGGGCCTCACTTCCTGGAGTCCCGAGTCGCTGGCAGAGTTTGCTCAGCATCTCGTGGAGGCCGAGGAGCGGGAGGCGCCGTGCATACTCGACTTCTCGGATAGCGCCCTTGCGGGATCCTCGACACCTACTGGCGTGCGTTTGCACGTCCCGTCAGTGCGTTTGCACGTCCCGTCAGTCATGGTCGTCGCAAACCTTCTCGTTGGCCGTTTTCGACATATTCCGATCGCGGTTCGGATCCCCGGCTCCAAGGCGCTCAACCTGCAACTCGCCCGCGGTGGACTCTTTTTCGCGCTTGCGAATCGTGACCAGGTGGCTTGGGCCGAGGATGCCCCTGATGAGTGGGGGCGGGTAGCGGAGGGATGGATCCGACCGTTCCACCCGAATGACGAGAGAATGTGCCGCGAGGCGCTCGTCGACACCCGCCATCTCGAGGTCGATTCGTGGATCGTGCAGGCGGCGTTCCAGCGCTACTTGCTTTCGCTGATGCACCCGCACAAGAGGCCTCCGCAGCATCTGTACGGCGAACTTCGCCGGATCGCAGGTCGCTGGCTGAGCGGGCGTCTGGATGTGCGGCACGGCTCGGCGATGAGCGCCACACTTGTCGACTGCGTCGAGGTTTTCTACCAGATCGTCGTAAATGTTCCGGATCACGCCGGACTGGCCCGTGAGCCTGCGGGGTGCTCCCTCGGTCAGGTCTATGCGACGCTCGGCGGCGGGCGCGACAGCCACAACCGGCTCCACCTGTCCGTGCTGGACACCGGGCTGGGAATTGCCAGTCAGGTGAACGCCAAATACCGCGACTGCGCCCGGCGCGCGGAGGACGCTCTGCGGGACGCGGTGCTCGGCAACCTACCGCGACGGACGGGCGGTCGAGGTGTGGGATTGAGCCTCGTCCGCCAGATCGCCGGCCAGTACACGGAAGGACATCGCGAGGTTGGGGGTGCCAGTCGAATCCGGATCGTGACGAGCGGCGATGAGCCGATGTCGGCAGCGTGTCTCGACTGGGATGCGGACAGGGAGTCCCCGACGACATCCACGATCGAGGGACTTCCCGTCGTGGGAACGATCGTCTGGGTGTCGCTCGGGTTGGAGCAGAGGACGCGGGCGAGCGATGTCGATCAACTGCAACTGACGCTCGGCGCACCGGCTGCCGTCTAGAGAGCCACATGGTGGCTCGAGCCGGCGTGTATGTGCGCGCCGATATCGATGACTCATCCGACGAAGGCCTCGATCAGGAGATCACGGCGGTTGGGGCGGAGGACTGGTCCGCCGAGTTGACGTTCGTCGACCTTCACACTCGTCTCGGAAGTCCGCCCGCAGAAAGCGCCGCTGAGCGGCTGACGGCCACTGTGCAGGATCGTCTGCACATGATCTCATCGGCGGATCGGGTGTTGTTCCGATGGCCGTGGCTTCTCAGGCCTACGGAGACGGCGGACACGAATCGAATCGACCGATGGTTGGACCGGCTCACAGGTAGCGGCTACGGGGAGCCGGTCATCAGTTCCGGCATCAGCATCGGCGTGCTCCAACACCGCATTGCGGGCGAGCCGGTGCTCCGATGGGCAGGTCACTCTCCGGATGACTGTGGAGGACTGTTGGCTCTCGCGCGCGCTATCGAAATGCATGCGTTGCTGAAGAACGGCGGCGCAATCTGGGAGCCGGAGACGTATCACTACCGACTCCCTAGCGGTGAGCACACGGACAAGTTCATTCGACTCGCCGACGCAATTCAGAGTCCGCAGGATGCCTATGTGATCGCGACCTGGTTGTCGGAGCGGCTCTCGGACGGTGTCGGAGTCGTGGTTGATACCGGTGGCCTCACGCCGGTTCTGATCCAGTTGGAGAGTTTCTTGGCGCGTTCCGGTCTCAGTCTCGGCCCGACGGCGATACTCGAGGCCTACCCGGCGGGCCGTCCGGCGGTACGGCGCACGGTGGAGTCAGCCGCCGGCGATACTGCATCGCGAATCGTCGGGATCCTGTCGGTGAACTCCACAGGCAACCTGCAACGGACGCTGTTGGATGAACTCGAACGGGCAACCGGCACCCACGGTCGTGATCACACGCTCGACATCCTGATAGATCGGAAAGTCACCTCCCAGGCGTGCCACCGCCATACACCAGAGGGCAACCGTCGGGTCGTCTCATGGCTGGGGCTCGGGAACCCTGCCGCGAACGGGGACGATGGCGCCTGCTCGTTCTGTCAGGATCCCGGCAAGGCGCAGTTCGTCGCAGTCGATCCCCGAACGTACGGCGAGATGGTCCTGCCGGAGCCCTATCTCGTGATGCCCGATACCTCCTATGCAGACCGCGGCCATCGCTATTGGGAACGCGTCGCAGAACGCCGAGGATTGGCGATAGAGGCCAATCCAGACCCTCGCAGCAGAGTTACGCGCGGAAAGCGGACGGCGCTGCCCGTTCGCCTGATCCGTGAACTCGTCGCTGATCCAGATGGGCTCGCCGACCTTATCCGCGCCCAATGCAGGCAATTCCCGCTCCCGGAAGGGATCAGACGGACAGCGCTGATCGTGACGGCTTCCGGCGACTTCGGGACGGTTCCCCGCCCCGCGTTCGTCGACGGCGGCGACGTCAGTCTCGAGAGCAGCCTCCGCGCCGTCCTCGCCGGTCTCGGTCTTGACGAATCGCTACCCCTGGTTGCGCACGAAGACGAGCAACAACTTGGGGAGCAGATCGAGGCGTTGCAACCTGACGACGCGATCCTCGTCTTCACGTGGGGATCGGTTACGGGGTTGACGGTGCGGCGGATCAAGTTGGCAGTCGCCAACGAGTTGCACAAGCAATCGCTTGACCGAGCGGTGAACGGCCTCGTCTTCCACGCGCGCCCGAGTACGCCGAAGGAGTGGTCGGCTCTCACCAACCAGTTCCGTCCCGGAGTGCTCGCTGATCTCTGGAACAGCTGCTTCCCATGGGAGTCGCCGCTGGCCGACGAGTCACGGTTGCTCGATAACGCCACGCTCGAACTCTCCGATCACGGGCGCACTTTCTTGCACCACCGGATGGAGTTCCTTGGGCTCCATGCCATGTATGCCGGAGACGAGGATGACTGGTCGCCGAGATTCTCCGATGGGGGCGGACCGCATCCCGAGCACGTGTTCTGGGGAATGTCGCGCCACGGGGTCCACCAGCAACAGGTGCGGGGACGATCACTGTACGGCAAGGACTTGGATTGTCTCAGTGCGTACAGCGCGATCGGAGCGGTCGTTCACCACACGAGGCTGAGCGCTCGCCCGGAGGCCGCACCCCGCTGGGTGATGTTCGATCTCGGACGAATCGTGAGGTCGTACTTCGATGCTGTGATCACCTGTTCGATTCTCCGGTGGTTGCGGCCGGGCGAACTGTGGTGGGGATCAGGCGGTGACTCACCGGAATCAATCCGTGACTCGGTCGCGTATCTGCTCGAGCAGGCGACCGATGAGGTCGGCGAGCAGGTACTGCTCCTCCCAGAATTGCTGCTCGCGGCGGCGCAAGGCAAGGTGCCGAGGTCCGCCCACGGCATCGTTCGTGAGCGAGCGAAGGTCATCAGTGCGACATGGCCGAGTGACGAGCGCTACGACACAGCGCGCGGGGCGGTCGAGGTCGGCTTGGCGCTCCTCGACTTCGGGTAGCGAGAAGGGTGTCCTACGTGCTGGCTGCTGAATGAAGTCCTCGTAAGCGAGGGCCGGCTCCCCTGACTTTCAATCCCGGCGGTGGCCGGGGATCCAGTCGGTGCCGGCGAGGGGGACGCCGGCCATGGCGGCGGCCTCGACGGTGAGAGCTGCGAGGTCTTCCGGTTCGAGGTTCAGGACGTGGGACTTGCCGCAGGCCCGGGCCAGGGTCTGGGCCTCGAGGGTGAGCACCTGCAGGTAGTTGGCCAGGCGCCTGCCGGCCAGCACCGGGTCGAGGCGGCTGGACAGGTCGGGATCCTGGGTCGTGATGCCGGCAGGATCGGTGCCGGTGTGGAAGTCCTCCCAGAAGCCGGCCGCCGAACCCAGCCGGCGGTACTCGGCATCGCGGACGGGATCGTTGTCGCCGATGGCGATCAGTGCTGCGGTGCCGATCGATACGGCGTCTGCTCCCAGAGCGATCGCCTTGGCAACGTCCGCCCCCGAGCGGATACCGCCGGCGGCAACGAGCTGCACGCCGGTGCGGTGCACCTGCATCTCCTGCAGCGCCCGAACCGCTTCGGGAATGGCGGCCAGCGTGGGGATGCCCACGTGCTCGATGAACACGTCCTGGGTGGCGGCGGTGCCTCCCTGCATGCCGTCCAGCACGACGACGTCGGCGCCGGCCTTCACGGCCAGGGCGGTGTCGTAGTAGGGGCGTGCGGCTCCCACCTTGACGTAGATGGGCTTGCGCCAGCCCGTGATCTCGCGCAGCTCGGTGATCTTGATGGCCAGGTCGTCGGGGCCGGTCCAGTCCGGATGCCGGCACGCCGAGCGCTGGTCGATGCCCTCGGGCAGGGTGCGCATGTCGGCCACCCGGGCGCTGATCTTGTGGCCCAGCAGCATGCCCCCGCCTCCCGGCTTGGCGCCCTGGCCCACCACGACCTCGATGGCGTCGCCCCGGCGCAGATCGTCGGGGTTCATCCCGTAGCGCGACGGCAGGTACTGGTACACCAGCGTCTCGGAGTGGGTGCGCTCCTCGTCGGTCATGCCCCCGTCACCGCTGGTGGTGGAGGTACCCGCCGCGCTCGCGCCCCGGCCGAGCGCCTCCTTGGCGTTCGCCGAGAGCGACCCGAAGCTCATGCCGGCGATCGTGATGGGAATCGCCAACTCGATGGGCTCGGAGGCGAAGCGCGCCCCCAACACCACATTGGTGGCGCAGGCCTCCCGGTAGCCCTCCAGGGGGTAGCGGGACATCGAGGCGCCCAGGAAGACCAGGTCGTCGAAGGTGGGCAGGGGGCGCTTGGCGCCCCAGCCGCGGATCCGGTACACGCCGGTGTTGGCGGCTCTTTGGATCTCGGCGATGGCGTTGCGGTCGAACGTGTAGGACTCGCGCAGGTGCCACTGGGCCGCGGTCGCCCCGGGCGGCGCTGCCGGTGACGCTCCGGCGGCCTCTGAAAATGGCCGCCTATGGCGTTCACCGGCATCCCCGCCCTCGGTTGTCGGTGCACCCGGGTCGGGGGCCTCCGGGGGGTGGGTGGTGGCATCCTGCGCTCGGGGGGGAGCAGAAAGGGCGTCGACGTCGTCGACTTTGAAGTTGTAGAGGCGGCGGGCTGAGCCGTAGCGGGTGAAGTCGGCGGGGTCGGCGTCGAAGCCGGCGGTGGCGAGGGTGCGGGCCAGGAACTCGTGGTGCTCGGGGCGCATCTCCTTGGCGATGCAGTCGGCACCGAGGCTCGCAACCGTGCCGCGCACGAACAGCCGGGCCTCGTAGATGGAGTCGCCGAGGTCGGATCCGGCGTCGCCCAGCACGATCAGATCGCCGGCCTGGGCCATGAAGGCGCTCATGTGGCCCACATTGCCGCCCACCACGATGGTGGTGCCCTTCATGGAGATGCCGCAACGAGCCGAGGCGTTGCCCTCGATCACCACCAGCCCGCCGTGGCCTGTCGCTCCTGCCGACTGGCTGGCGTTGCCGGTGATGCGGACCGTCCCCGACATGATGTTCTCGGCCAGGCCGGGACCGGCATTGCCCCCCACGGTCACCCGGGCCTGCTTGTTCATGCCGGCGCAGTAGTAGCCGACGTGACCCTCCACGGTGACCGCCAGCGGAGCGTCCAGGCCTGCCGCCACAGCGTGCGCCCCCTGCGGGTTGCGGAGCACGAAGTTGCCGTCGCCGGCGTCGTGCAGTGTCTGGTTCACCGACCGGAGGTCACTGCGGGCGAGGTCCAGTTCCGCGGCGCCGGTCGCCGGGTCGGCTCGGGTCATGATCGCTCCCGACTCCACGTGTAGACCACGGCCGGGGCGGGTTCCCAGATGTCGGCGTCGGCCGCGCCGGGCAGCATGGCGATGCCCCGGTATTCCGACGACATGGCCACCCAGTCGTCGGTCTCGGCGATGACCCCCGGCTTGCAGGCGATGGGGTCGCGCAGGACGGCGAAGCCGTCGCGGACGCCGACGGCGAACGTGTAGAAGCCGTCCAGGTCGTCGAGGCTGCGCTCGAGCGCCTCGCCGATTGTGTCACCCTCCCGCAGGCGCCACGACAGGTAACCGGCGGCGACTTCGGAGTCGTTCTCGGTCTGGAACGTCTCGCCCTTGTTCTCCAGCACCTCGCGCAGCCGGTTGTAGTTCGACAGCGAGCCGTTGTGCACCAGGCAGGTGTCGGCGCCCGTGGAGAAGGGGTGCGATCCGTTCGTGGTCACCGCCGACTCGGTGGCCATGCGGGTGTGGGCGATGGCATGGGTGCCGCGGCGCCCCGCCAGCCCGTAGCGCTCGGCCACGCCCCTGGGATCGCCGACCGCCTTGAACAGCTCGATGGCGTGCCCGTAGCTCAGCACGGTGGCCCCGGGCAGGTTGTCGATCAGCCACTGGCGCGCCGCCCTGCCTTCACCTCGCGTCGTGAAAGTGGCGTGGTCGTGGATCCGCTCGAGCGAGACGTCGGCGTCGAGGGCGGTGGCCAATCCCTGTCCGGTGGTGTCCCAGTCCGGCTGGAAGCCCTCGGCCAGGACCGTGATCTTGATCCGCTCGTCGTTGTCGTCGGAGTAGACGGCGAAGCCGGCGCTGTCGAGTCCCCGGTCCCGCATCTGCTCCAGCATGCGCGCCGCCAGCAGGCCCAACTCGTTCTCGTGGCGGGGCGTTTTCAGGAACAGCCCGACGATTCCGCACATGGTTGCCTCTGTCGACTCCTCGGGACTCCGCGCCCGCGCCGTTCACGAGTCCGGCTCGAGCGACCGGCCGGGGCGTGAACCGCAAGGCCGGTTCTGTTGCACTATTATAGTGAAATAATTTTCCTCCGGGTACCGATCCTCAGCGAGGTGCTCAGCGAGCGGGATCCCGGGGAGAGCGGAGGCGGGCGAGCACGGCGAGACGAGCAGGCGACCGGTGAGCACGGCGTGGCGCGACGGGCGCCAAGGCGCGCGACGCTTGCGTACGCTCGGGCTCCGCGGGTGCCGGGCCCGGCAGCGGCAGGGAGTCACAGGGAGTTGGACATGAGCAACGACAGGATCGACGAGATTCGGGCACGCGTCGCCGACGACGGTGTCGAGTTCATCTACGCCATGTTCGTGGAGATGCACGGCAAGCCGTGCGCCAAGCTGGTGCCGGTCAGCAACCTGGAGGGGCTGATGACCGAGGGCGCCGGATTCGCCGGGTTCGCCGCCGGGCCCATCGGGCAGACGCCCGCCGACCCGGACATCCTGGCCATCCCTGATGCGGACTCGTACATGGTGCTCCCGTGGCAGCCCAACGTGGCGGCCATGCAGTGCGACCCCACGGTGGAGGGCGAGGCGTGGCCGTACGCCCCGCGGGTCATCCTCAAGCGGGCGCTGGCGGCCGCCGCCGACCGGAACCTCGTCCTGAAGGCGGGCGTGGAGGCCGAGTACTCCCTGCTGGCCCGCAACGACGACGGGACGATCCGCGTGGCCGACGAGCGCGACCTCAGCGACCTGCCGTGCTACGACGCCCGGGGCCTCACCCGCATGCTGGACCACCTCACCGAGGTCTCCCGGCACATGGACGCCCTGGGCTGGGGCAACTACGCCAACGACCACGAGGACGCCAACGGGCAGTTCGAGCAGAACTTCGAATACTCCGACGCGCTCACCACCGCCGACCGCCTCATCATCCTGCGGCTCATGATGCACACCCTCGCCCAGCGGCGGGGGCTGCACGCCACGTTCATGCCCAAGCCCTTCGGCGACAAGACCGGCAACGGCCTGCACGCCCACATGAGCCTCTGGTCGGCCGACGGTGACGAGCCGCTCTTCGAGACCGACCACGATCCGCGCGGCCTGGGCCTCAGCCCGCTGGCCTACAGCTTCGTGGCGGGCATCCTGCGCCACGCCACCGCCCTGGTGGCCGTGCTGTGTCCCACGGTCAACTCCTACAAGCGCATGGGGGTGGGCCCGCCGGACTCGGGGGCCACCTGGGCCCCTGCCTACGTGTCCTACGGCGGCAACAACCGCACGCAGATGATCAGGGTGCCCGAGCCCGGACGCATCGAGGTACGTGCCCTGGACGGCTCCGCGAACCCGTACCTGGCGTTCACCGGGCTCTTGGGCTGCGGGCTGGCCGGCATCGACGCCGGCGCCGACCCCGGGGAGCCGAACCTCGACAACCTCTACACCCTCAGTCTCGCCGAGGTCGCCGAGCGGGGCATCGAGGCGATGCCGCCGACGCTGCTGCACGCGGCGGAGAACCTGGCGGGCGACGACGTGTTGCGGGCCACCTTCGGGGCCACCCCCGGCGGCGAATACGTGGACTATTTCGCCGCGACCAAGCGCGAGGAGTTCCGCCGCTGGCACGAGCAGGTGACGCAGTTCGAGGTGGACACCTACCTCGAACTGTTCTGAGCCGGCGGCGACGTGCAACTGGTGCCCGATGCCGGGCCCGACGGGGGCGCCGAGGACACTTCGCCGGGAAGCGTCGGCCAGGTCTGTGCGGTCGTCGGCGAGCGGGTGCGGGCCATCCGCCGGGACCTGGGTCTCACCATGGCCCAGTTCGCCGAGGCTGCCGGGGTCTCCATCGGCATGCTCTCCAAGATCGAGCACGGCCGCACCGCGCCGAGCATCGCCACCCTCAGCGGGCTCGCCCGAGCCGGGAGCGTCCCCATCACGGCCCTGTTCCGCGGACTGGACGAGGAGCACGACGCCATCATCGTGCGCGCCGGCGAGGGGACCGAGATCATCCACTCCGGCAGCGGCAAGGGACGCAGCTACCGGAGCCTGGGCGCGCTGCGCGGCCCCGACCGGCAGATCGAACCGCTGCTGATCACGCTCTCGACCTCCGACGAGGTCTTCCCGCTGTACCAGCACCCGGGCACCGAACTGCTCTACATGCTGGAGGGATCCATGGAGTACGGCTACGGCTCCAACCGCTACCTGCTGGAGCCCGGCGACACGATGCAGTTCCAGGGCGAGGTGGCCCACGGCCCCACCGCCCTCGTGGAGCTCCCGGTGCGGTTCCTGTCCTTGAAGGTCTACCCGAGCGCGGCCCGCTGAACCGGTGACCCGCCCCGAGGTGACCGATGGCCCGTAGGGGTTCCGGCGCGGTGAGGGTCGACCGGTCGACCCTCCGGCGGCACCCTCGCCGCGCCCGCTACCCGGCCCGCTACTCGGCGCCGGCGCTGCTGTGGCGCGGCAAGCGTCCCTGGCCGCCGATCTGGCGCAGCGCGGAGCTCCGTGACAGCTACGACGCGGTGGTGATCGGCGGGGGGGTGCACGGGCTGGCGACCGCCTACTACCTCGCCCGCGACTGGGGCATCGCGAACGTGGCCGTCCTGGACAAGGGGTATCTGGGCGGCGGCGGCTCGGGACGCAACACGGCGATCGTGCGGTCGAACTACCTGACGCCCGACGGCGTGGCCTTCTACGACCGCTCGGTGCGGCTCTACGAGCGGCTGGCGGTGGACTTGAACCTGAACGTGATGTTCTCGCGGCGGGGCCACCTGACGCTGGCGCACAGCGACGGGGCGCTGCGCACGATGCGCTGGCGGGCCGAGGTGAACAAGCACCAGGGCGTGGACTCCGAGGTGATCGGCCCGGCGGAGATCAAGCGGCTGGTGCCCGCGCTGGACGTCAGCGAGGCGCCCCGGTATCCGATCCTGGGCGCCCTGCACCACCCGCCGGGGGGGATCATCCGCCACGACGCCGTGGTGTGGGGCTACGCCCGGGCGGCCGCGGCGCTGGGTGTCGAGATGCACCAGAACACCGAGGTTCTCGACATCGCGGTGGCGGGCGGGTCCGGGCCGGGCGGCAAGGGCCCGGACGGGCGCGTCACGGGCGTGCGGACCAGCCGGGGGGACGTCTCGGCTCCGGTGGTCGTGAACTGCACGGCGGGCTGGGCGTCGCTGATCGCGGCCATGGCCGGGCTGCGGCTGCCGATCTCCACCCACCCGCTGCAGGCCGCGGTCACCGAGCCGGTCAAGATGTTCCTGCCGGCGGTGGTGGTGTCAGGCTCGCTGCACGTCTACGTCAGCCAGACCGACCGCGGCGAACTGGTCTTCGGCGCGGCGGTGGATCCGCTGGCCACCTACGACACCGGCGGCTCGCTGGCGTTCGCCGAGGAGCTGGCCGGCCACGTGCTGCAGCTCATGCCCGGCCTGGGGCGGATGCGGCTGCTGCGGCAATGGTCGGGGCTCTGCGACATGACCCCCGACTACTCGCCGATCATCGGCCCGACGCCCGTGGGGGGCTTCTTCTGCGACGTGGGCTGGGGAACCTACGGGTTCAAGGCCGCCCCGGTGGCGGGCGAGCAACTCGCCGCCTGCATCGCCTCCGGCGAGACCCCGGATCTCATCGAGCCCTTCACGCTGAGCCGGTTCGCCGAGGGCCGGCTGGTCGGCGAGAAGGGCGCGGCGGCGGTGGGGCACTGATGCTTCTGGTGCCCTGTCCCCATTGCGGTCCGCGCAACTCCGCCGACCTCACGCTGGTGGGGGAGAGCGAACCGCGCCCCGACCCGGCGGCCACCACGCCGCAGGAGTGGCGCGCCTATCTCTACGAGGAGCACAACCCAGGCGGCTGGACCCGCGAGACCTGGCATTGCCGGATGGGCTGCGGCCGCTTCTTCGTCCTCGAACGCCACCGCACCGAGAACCGCTTCCGCAACCCTCCGCTCGGCCCTCCTCCGGCGACCGGAGGCGCTGGATGATCGCGGCGCGTGCCCGTGACCGTCATCCCGGCGGAGGCCGGGATCCACGTCTCCGCTGGGTTCCGGCCCCGGATCGGGTCCGGGGCAGGCTCTTCGCCGGAACGACGATCGGGAGGTGTCGATGAGTCCCCAACGGCTCTCGGAGCGGCCCGGCGAGGTGATCGACCGCGAGCGCCCGCTGGCCTTCACCTGGAACGGGCGCCAGGTCAGCGGCTTCGCGGGAGACACGATCGTCTCGGCCCTGGCGGCGGGCGGCTGCCGGGTGTTCTCGCGCAGCATGAAGTACCACCGGCCTCGCGGGATCCTCACGGCCGACTACTGGGACCCGAACACGCTCGTGCAGGTGGGCGACGAGCCGAACGTGCGCGGCGGCCACCGGCTGCTGGAGGCGGGCATGGCGGTGTCGGCGCAGAACGCCTGGCCCTCGCTGCGCTGGGACGCCAAGGCGCTCACCAATCTTGGCGGGCGCGCCCTCAGCGCCGGCTTCTACTACAAGACCTTCATGCGGCCCCGGTGGCTGTGGCCCGCATACGAGAAGGTGCTGGCCCGCTTCGCCCCCGGCGGGGTGATCGATCCCGACGATGCCCCGCGCCGCCACGACAAGCGCTACGCCCATCCCGACGTGGTGGTGGCGGGCGGCGGCCCGGCGGGGCTGGCGGCGGCGGTGGCCGCGGCGCGGGCGGGTGCCGGCGTGCTGCTTGTGGAACACGAGCACGTCCTGGGGGGCCATCTCCGCTGGGGCACCAGGAACGAGCGATCGATCGCCGCGGCCCTGGCCGACGCAGCCACCGCGGCGGGCGTGGAGATCCTGACCGACGCAACCGTGGCGGGCCGCTGGGAGGACAACTGGCTCGCCATCGTGGAGCGGAGTGGGGCCGGTGGCCCCGAACGGCTCATCAAGGCGAGGGCGAAGGTGTTGGTGGTGGCGGTCGGCCTGATCGAGCGCCCCTACGTGTTCGCGGGCAACGACCGCCCCGGCGTGATGCTCTCCCAGGGGGCGCGCCGCCTGCTGAATCTCTGGGCGGTGCGTCCCGGCGACCGGGCCGTGGTGTGGAGCGCCAACGGCGCCGGCGACGCCGCCGCGGCCGACCTGGAGGCGGCGGGCGTGGCCGTGGAGCACGTGGACGCCCGGGAGGGGCGCACCGTGGCGGCCGCCGAGGGGCGGCGCGGCGCCCTGGAACGGGTCGTGCTGTCCGACGGCACCCGGCTCGAGGCCGACCTGCTGGCGACCGCGGCCGGCTGGACCGCACCCACCTCGCTGCTGAACATGGCGGGGGTGCGGCCCTCCTACGACCCGGCGGCGGCCCGCTTCTTTCCTGCTGCGCCCGGCGCCCCCGAGGCGGGCACGGTGCTCAGCACCGGCGGCATCAGCGGCGACGGTTCGCTCGACGAGCTCGTGGGCCACGGCGAGGCCACCGGTCGCCTGGCTGCGGCGCGGGCCGCGACGCTGGCCCACCGGCTGCAGGTTGCGACGGCCTGGGCGGCGCCCACCGACGGTCCCGAGCCGCCGGAGGTGCCGGACGATCGAAAGCCGCTGGGACGCGATCCGCACCCCGAGCTGTATCGCTCGAGCACCGACGGCATCGTGGACCTCTCCGAGGACGTGAGTTCCCGCGATCTGCGCAACGCCGCCGCCGAAGGCTTCGACTCGGTGGAACTCGTCAAGCGCTGGACCACGGCCACGATGGGTTCGGCGCAGGGCAAGCTCGAGACGGTCAACACAGTGGCCACGCTCGCCGAGGCAACCGGTTCGACCATCTCCGAGGTGGGCACCACAACCTGGCGGCCCCCGTACGCCCCGGTGACCCTCGGCGCTCTCGCCGGGCGCATGTTCGAGCCTGTGCGCGTCTCCTCGCTGCACGACCTGCACGTCGCCGCCGGCATGACGCCGATCCAGGCCGGTCAGTGGATTCGCCCCGAGCACTACGGCGAGCCGGAGGCCGAGGTCCGCAACGTGCGGGCCAACGTGGGCATCATCGACGTGAGCCCGCTCGGCAAGCTGGACATCCAGGGCCCGGATGCCACCGACCTGCTGAGCCTGCTCTACGTCAACAAGTGGCGACGCCTGGCCATCGGCTCGGTGCGCTACGGCGTGATGTGCGCCGAGGACGGCGTGATCCTCGACGACGGTGTCACCGGGCGGCTCGGTGAGGAGCACTACCTGATGAGTACCACCAGCTCGGGCTCGGGTGCCATGGAGGTCTGGATCCAGAACTGGCTGCAGACCGAGCACCCCGGCTGGCGGGTGCGGGTGACGCCCGTGACCGACGCCTTCACCAGCATCAACGTGGCCGGACCGGAGTCGCGCACCCTGCTGGAGCGCCTCGTCGACGACGTGGACCTGAGCCCCGAGGCGTTCAAGTACATGCAGGTGCGCACCGGCGCCGTGGCCGGGGTGTCGGGGTGCGTCATGTGGCGCATCGGTTTCACCGGCGAGCTGTCCTACGAGTTGCATGTGCCGTCCGGCTACGGGCCGCACGTTTGGCGGGCGCTGCTGGAGGCCGGTGCCGACCTGGGCGTGGCACCCTTCGGCCTCGAGGCCCAGCGGATCATGCGCCTGGAGAAGGGGCACTTCATCGTGGGCCAGGACACCGACGCCCTCACCAAGGCCCCCACGGCGGGTCTGGAGTGGCTGATCAAGCTGGACAAGGAGGACTTCTGCGGCCGGCCGGAACTGCAGTGGGCGCTGGAGGGCGAGCCCGGGGCCGGAGGTCCGGAGGTTCTTCCGCGGCTGGTGGCGGTGCAGCCGACTGACGCCGCGTACGTGCCCCCGGAGGCCTGCCAGATCGTCGCCACGGGACCGGACGGCGCCGAGCAGATCATCGGCCGCATCACGTCGTCACGGTTCTCGCCCACGCTGGAGCGCTCGATCTGCCTGGCGCAGGTGGAGGCCGCCCACGCCGACGCAGGCACCGAACTCACCATCGTCGGCACCGACGGCCGTCGCCGGACAGCGGTGATCATCGACCGCCACGCCCATTTCGATCCCGAAGGCGAGCGCCTCCGTGCCTGAGCTACCCATGCAGCCCTCGCGAGTGAGCGTCCATTCCCGCAGCTCCGCCTTGCACCGTCATTCCCGCGAAGGCGGGAATCCAGTCGTGAGGAACCGTCGTCGTGGATGAGCAAGCCGAGTTCGCAAGTCCGCTGGCTGGTGCCGGCGAGACGAGCGGCAGCGGCTGGCGCCTGCGCGACGAATCGGCGACGGCGAAGCTGCTGGTCTACGAGGACTTCGAGTCCGACGGGCTGATCGCCGAGCGTCTGGGGGTCGGATTCGGCGCCGCGGCCACGGCCGGTGACGGCTCGCTGGTCTGTGGTGTTCGTCCCGGGGAATGGTTGCTTCTGGGAGGATCGCTCCCATCGGCCCCGGTTCCGGCCGAGGCGGTCACAGTGGACATGACCCACGGCCTGGCGATGTTCCGGCTCAGCGGCCCGGGCGCGCCCGAGGTGCTGGCGGCGGTGTGCAGCATCGACACCACTGAGGCGATGATGCCCGACGGGGCGGTCTGCGGCGCCTCGGTGGCCAGGGTGGCGTGCACGCTGCTGCGCAACGACACCGCCGACGAGCGCTCCTACGTCATCCTGTCGCAGCGCTCGTCGGGGCGCTATCTGTTCGACGCAGTACGGGACGCAGGCGCTCGATAGCCCAACTGCCGAAGACCTTCAGCACCAGCACGGCCAGGAACAGCGCCACCGAACTGAGCGCCATGGTGCCGCCGGCGGCGGTGTCGTGGTGGTAGCTGACGAGGATGCCGATCGTGGTGGTGATTGCCCCCAGCACCACTGCCGCCGCCATGATCAGCGGGACGCGGCGCAGAAACAGTGCGGCGGTGGCCGGCGGTCCGATGAGCAGGGCGAACACCAGCAGCGTGCCGACCACCTCGAACGAGGAGACGATGGCCACCGCCAGCAGTGCCAGGAGCAGGAAGTGGGCGAGCCGGGGCCGGAGGCCGAGTATCTGGGCCTGGGTCTCGTTGAAGGTGAGCACCAGGAAGGCCCGGTAGAGCAGCAGCGAGCCGCCCGCGGAGATGGCTGTGGTGATGATCTGGCGCTGGACGTCGGCGTCGTCCACACCCGCGATGGAACCGAACAGCAGCGCGGTGAGATCGCCCCCGTAGCTGCCGGACTGGCCCGACATGATGACCACGGCCAACGCCAGCATGCCGACGAACAGCAGGCCGATGGCGGTGTCGGTGGGTAGCGGCGAGTAGCGGCGCAGGGCGCCGATCCCGCTGACCACGACGAGAGCCGCCAGCAGGGCGCCGAGCGTTACGTTCCCGCCGAGGATGGTGGCGATGGCGATACCGGGGAGCACTCCGTGGGCCAGAGCGTCGCCCAGGAAGCTGAGCCCCCGCAGGACGACCCAGGTGCCGATGATCGAGCAGGAGAGCACCGCCAGCAGGCCGGCGTAGAGGGCGCGCCGCATGAACGGGTTGGTGCCGAACGGCTCGATCCACCAGGCCCACGGCTCGGTCAGGAACTCCACAGGGGTGTTCTAGTCGCTCGGAGAGTGAGAACCATTGGCAAGCTGAGTCCCGCCGGACGGGCCTGCGCGGCCGGCCACGGGTGTGGCCGGCCGCGGTTCCTGCCGGTAGGGGATGCTCAGCCGCCCAATGCGTCGGCGATGGTTTGGGCGTTCACACGCATCATGGCGAGGTAGGTCTCGGCCCCTGACCCCTCCGGACCGAGGGCGCCGGAGTAGAGGCTGACCACGCTGACGCCGTCGAGCCGGTCGGCCAGAGCGGCCGCCACGTCCCTGCTGTGGCTGAGGTACTCCGAGAAGATGGCCGGTACTCCGGTCTCCTCGATGAGTTCCGCCAGAGCCTCCAGGCTCGCCGGGCTGGGCTCGGCCAGCGTTGAGACCGACGGGATGACGGTGCCGATCACCTCGAAGTTGTAGCGGTCGGCGAAATAGCCGAACGCGTCGTGGTTCGTCACGAGCTTCCGGCTCGCTGCGGGCACCGCCCCCAGGGTGTCGGTGATGTCCTCGTGGAGTTCCGCAAGTTCGGCCACGTAGGCATCGACGCAGGCTGAGATCCTGTCCGCGTCCAGTCCGTGCTCCTCCACGAGCACTGTGGCAAGGCTCTCGACCGCCTGTGCCACTCGCACCGGATCGAGCCACACATGCGGGTCCTCCGAGCCGTGGTCGTGGTCATGGTGTCCGTCTTCGTCCTCGTGGTCGTGCTCGTCCTCTTCGTCGTGGTCGTGCTCGTCCTCGTGGTCGTCGTGCTCGTCCTCTTCGTCGTGGTCGTGCTCGTCCTCGTGGTCGTCGTGCTCGTCCTCTTCGTCGTGGTCGTGCTCGTCCTCGTGGTCGTGCTCGTCCTCTTCGTCGTGGTCGTGCTCGTCCTCGTGGTCGTGCTCGTCCTCTTCGTCGTGGTCGTGCTCGTCCTCGTGGTCGTCGTGCTCTTCGTCGTGGTCGTGCTCGTCCTCGTGGTCGTCGTGCTCTTCGTCGTGGTCGTGCTCGTCCTCGTGGTCGTCGTGCTCTTCGTCGTGGTCGTGCTCGTCCTCGTGGTCGTCGTGCTCTTCGTCGTGGTCGTGCTCGTCCTCGTGGTCGTGCTCGTCCTCTTCGTCGTGGTCGTGCTCGTCCTCGTGGTCGTGCTCGTCCTCTTCGTCGTGGTCGTGCTCGTCCTCGTGGTCGTGGTCGTGCTCGTCCTCGTGGTCGTCGTGCTCGTCGCCGTGTCCGTGGCCTCCGAACATGTCGGCGTCGAACTCGATGGTCGTCACCTGCTCGGCCGCAGAGAAGATCGGTGTGCCGTCTGCCACCGCCGCGGCGAGGGTGTCCGCCAGCGCCTGCTCGAGCTCCAGGCCGTTCTCCACGATCAGGTCGGCCGCGTCGAGCCGGGCACGGTCGGCCAGCGACGGCTCGAAGTCGTGCGGGTCGGCGACCGGCGGGATGATGGACTCCACCTCGGCGAGCCCTCCGCAGGTCACGTTCCGGGTTATGTCCGCCCAGATCGTGGTGGTGGCGACGATCTGGGGCGGAGGCTGGTCGCCGTCGCTCTCGGTGCCATCGGTCGCCGCTGCCGGGGCCTCGGTGGGCGAGGGCGGAGTGGCGGGCTCGGCCGGGGGCGGCGCTGGGGCGCCGGCGGCCGGAGCAGGGGCCGCGGGCTCCTCGGATGCGCAACTTGCCAGCACGAGTGCCAGTGCGCAGCCGGTTGCGACCGCTCGCCGGAACGGCGTCTTGCGCACTGCGGCGAGAGCGCGGCGGATCTGAGTTGCCGGACCGAGATTCAGAATGAGATTCATACCCGAAAGCATACTGTGAATGAGAACGGATCTCACTTACCAGAACCGATCCCACCCCAGGGTCACCAGACGACCGATCTCGACCAGGGGCTTACCATGGGATCGCGGAATTGCCGAACACCGACCGGGCGGACCAACAGACTGGGGGCCGCTCGCATGATTCGAACGGCGTGCCGCACGGCGCCCTGCGCCGCTAGCGTGAGAGACGTGGGAGTTCTTGGACCAGCGGGATCCGCCCGGTCGCAGCAAACCTCCCGGCTGCCATGACAACGGTCGTCGCGCCGGCCCGCGAGTCGGAGACCGTCCCCGGTCCTCTGTCGCTGCGTGCCGAAGGCGTCAGCTTCAGCTATGGGGAACGGCCGGCCCTCAGCGATGTCACGATCCACCTGCGGGGAGGCTCGGTGACGGCCCTCATCGGCCCCAATGGCTCGGGCAAGACAACGCTCCTGCACGTGCTGGCCGGGCTCATCGACCCTGCATCCGGCATCGTCGAGGGGCCCGACCGGGTGGCGTACATGCCGCACCAGCACGGCATCGGCGTCTGGATGCCGCTGACGGTGCGCGAGGTCATCGGCATGGGGCGCTACCGGTTCCGCGGGCTCATCGGCCGGCTGACCGCGGCTGACCGGCGTCGCGTCCGCGACACCGCGGAACTGCTGGAAGTCGCCGACCTGCTCCGCCGGCAATTCGGCGAACTGTCCGCCGGTCAGCGCCAGCGGGTGCTCATGGCGCAGACCATCATGCAGGAGGGCGATCTCCTGCTGCTCGACGAGCCGATCACCGGTCTGGACCTCGCGAGCCAGGCGAGGATCCTGGAGGTGATCAACGCAGAACGTGCCGGGGGTGCGATCGTGGTCCTTTCCACGCACCATCTGGACGAGGCGCGCCGCTGCGATCACGTGGTGCTGCTGGCGAACCGATTGGTGGCGCAGGGTCCGCCGGCCGAGGTCCTCACCGCCGAGGTCCTGCAGGCCTCCTATCAGGGGCGGATCGTGCAGGCCGGCGACTGCTGCGGGCCGGCGCCCGAATGCTGTGGCCCGCCCGCTGCCGGCGAGGAGTGTTGTGAGCATCCGGCGGACCGCCTGCTGGTGCTCGACGACCACGCCCACGGCCACGGCGAGCACGACGAGCGCGCCCACGCCTGAGGGGCCGCCTGAGCGGCCCGCCTGAATCGAGGTGCATCTCCGCCGGCGACTTCGCCCGGCGGAGTCGGCGGAGCAGCCGGTCCGGTTGAGAGCCCCGCGATCCGGCGCGGTTCAGGAGCAGTCGGCGCAGTATCCGAAGGCGTCGATGCTGTGCTCGTCGATGTGAAGGCCGTGCGTGAGGGCCGAGCGGTTCAGCTCCGCTTCGACGGCCTGCTCGATCTCGGGATCCAGGTCGATGTCCACGATGGAGCCGCAGGCACGGCACACGAGGTGGTGATGGTGACGGCCGAGCTGCTCGGACAGCTCGAAGTGGGCATGGTTGGATCCCATGGTCAGGCGGCTCACCGCCCCGGCCTCCTCGAGCACGGTGAGGGTCCGGTAGACCGAACTCTGGGGAACCTGCGGCGTACGCGGCAGGATTTCGGGGATGGTCAGCGGTCGGCCCGCGTCGGCCAGGACGTCGATCACGAGACGGTGGTTGGACGTGAATCGCCGGCCCTTGGCCTCGAGGCGCAGCAGAACCTCGTCGTGGAGGTCGTCACGATCGGTCGCCGACACTCGCAAGAGCGTATCTTCTCACCCCTCACGCTCAGGGGAGCGGGACGGGTCGGGATGCTGCCCGCAGGTGTCACAATGGCGGGCGTGACGGGCGGTGAGGTGACGACCGGCGACGGTGCGGATGCCGGTCCGGCGGTGGTCGTGGATCACGTCGACGAGGTGGCCAAGCGGGCCGGCGGCAACCTGAAATGGGGCGTCGATCCGCCGGGCGTGGTGCCGGCCTGGATCGCCGAGCACGACCTGGGGCCCCCGCCGGTGGTGCGCGACGCCCTCCGCCGCCTCGCCGAGCTGCCCGATGTCGGCTACAGCCGGCGGGCGAACGACCTCGGCGGCGCCTTCGCCGACTGGTGCGAAGTGCGCCACGGCTGGAGTCCCGACCCCGACCTCGTGGTCCCGACGGCGGACGTGCTGCAGGGCATCTGGGCCGTCGTGGCGGCGTTCTCGGAGCCCGGCGAGGGCGTCATCACGACACCCCCCGTCTACCCGTACTTCCACGACGTCGCCCCTGAGCTGGGCCGGCGCAGCCTGGAGTGCCCGCTGCGCCACGACGCCGGCGGCTGGCGCCTGGACCTGGACGATCTGGCGGCGCTGCTGGAGCGGGAACCGGACGCTCGCATCCTGCTGCTGTGCAGTCCCCACAACCCGACCGGTCACATCTACAGCCGCGAGGACCTTCAGGCCATCGTGGAGCTGACGCATCGCCACGACGTCATCCTCGTCAGCGACGAGATCCACTTCGACCTCGTCTACCCGGGTGGGAGTCATTGCCCGACGCTGGCGCTGCCGGATGCGGCTGAGCACACCGTGGCCCTCTTCTCGGCGGGTAAGGCGTTCGCGATCTCAGGTCTGCGGGCGGCCATCGCAGTGTTCGCCAGCCGGGATCTGCACGCCCGCTTCAACAAGTCGATGCCCCCGCGCCTGCTCGGCGGGGTCGGTCGTGCCGGTGTCGAAGCGGCGATCACGGCGTGGCGGCACGGTGCCGGCTGGCTCGACGAACTCGTGGCGCTGTTCGACCGGCACAGGCGCATGGTGGTGGACACCCTGGCGCTGGAAGTCCCCGCCGCCGGCTGCCATCTTCCGGCGTCCACGTTCCTCGCCTGGCTGGACCTGTCGGCGCTCCAGTTGGGTCCCGACCCCGCCGCCAGGCTCGTGGAATCGGCGCAGGTCCGCACATCGGAAGGCCACGAGTTCGGCACCGGCGGCGCCGGCCACGTGCGGCTCAACTTCGGCACCTCCACGATCCTGTTGGAGGAGATCTTGGGCCGGCTCGTGGGGGCTCTGCGGAGCTGACGCCCCCACAGCCGCCGCGCCCCCGGCGACTCGCCTGCTCAGTTGCGACCGCCGCCGGTCAAGCGCTCGTCGGAGCCCAGATAGGAGGCGATGACGGCGGGGTCGGCGCGCAACTGCGCGGGTGTCCCCATCGAGATGACCGCCCCGGCCTCCAAGCAGTACATCCGGTCCGAGATGCCCATGACCAGCGGCACGTCGTGCTCGATCACGACCACCGCGGCGTCGAGTTCGGTCTGCACCTCCTTGATCCGGGGCCCGAACTCCTCGGTCTCGCGCTGGGACAGGCCGCCGGTGGGCTCGTCGAGCATCAGCACGCGGGCGCCGCTGGCCAGCATGCAGCCCAGTTCCACCACGTGGCGGGTGCCGGTGGGCAGTTCGGAGACGAAGTAGCCGGCGTAGTCCCCCAGTCCCAGGTAGTCGACCAGTTCGGCGGCCTCGGCCCGCTTCTGCCGCTCGGCGCCGGGCGACGGCGGCACGCCCAGTAGGGACGGCACCAGCAGCGATCGGCGGCGCGCCTCCAGCGCCACCATCAGCGTCTCGGTGATCGTCAGGTCGGGGTACAGGCGGGCGGACTGGAAGGTGCGCCCCAGGCCGCGCCGGTGACGCTCGTGGGCGCTGAGGTCCGACACGTCGACGCCGAGAAGCTCCACGGTGCCCGAAGCCGGTACGAACCCGCTGACCGCGTTCATGAGGGTGGACTTGCCGGCACCGTTGGTGCCGATGAGCCCGACGAGCTCGCCGCGGTGCACCTCGAAGTCCACTTCGCGCACCGCCCTGTTCCCGCCGAAGCTGACGCTGAGCGACTGGGTGCGCAGCCAGACAGGCGAGTCGGGAATGGTCGGTCTCGGGGGCGCGGCGAGCGCCGCGACCGGCAGCGGGGCGGGCTTCTCCGGCGAGGCGCGCGCCCCGAAGCGCGAGCGGCTGATCCAGTGCAGCAGCGTGTCGCGCCCGTTGTAGAGGAACTGCACGAGCCCGCCCGGCAGGTAGAGCAACAGCAGCAGGAGCCCGATGCCCGACGTGACGAGGCGAATCGACTCGGGGGGTGCCGTCGGGTCGAAGAGCGCCGGGATTCCCTTGACCCAGAGCACTCCCAGGAACGGTCCCGCGATCGAGCCCAGCCCACCGATCACCGAGATGGCCACGACGTCGATGGAGAACTGCGGCGCGAACGTGTTGGCGGGACTGAGATTCTCCTGCAGGGTCCCGTAGAGGGCTCCCGCCAGGGCCGCCACCGCGCCGGCGATGGCGAAACCCATGATCTTCATGCGGGTGACCGACACCGTGCTGGCCGCGGCCATCTCCTCGTTCTCACGCACGGCGAGCAGCGAGCGTCCTATGCCTGTGTGCCGCAACCTTGCCAGCAGCACGGTCAGCACGATCAGGAACCCCAGGCAGAGGAAGTAGAACGACTTGCGGGAGGCGCCGAAGTCGAACGGCCCCAGCACCGGCTCGCTGACGGGGCGCACCGCGGTGGTGCCGCCGGTGAAGACGTCCTGGGCGAGGATCCAGTTGGCCGACGCCACCGCGAAGGCCAGCGTGGCGACCGCCAGGAACAGGCCGCGCACCCGCAGGGCGGGAATGCCGATGATCAGCGCCGCGAACGCCCCGATGAGTGTGCACAGCACCACCGCCAGGCCCCAGTTGAGCGAGAGCGACAGGTCGAAGGCGTTCAGAGGAATGGGGATGTCGTGGCCCCTGGTCAGAGCCACGAGGCAGAACGCTCCGAGGCCCACGAAGGCGAATTGTCCCAGGGAGATCTGCCCCGCCCAGCCGGTCAGCAACGTGAGCGAGAGGGCGACCATCGTGTGGATGAGGATCCCGGTCCACAGCCACAGGGCCGTGGGGGAGTCCAGCAGCCAGCCGAGCAACCCGAGGAACAGGAAGATGGCGCCGAGTCCGATGGTGCCGAGGTGGCGCACGATCGCCAGATGACCGAACTCTCTCGGCACGGCCCGGAGCTTGGGTGACAGCGACCAGCCGGCCTCGTCCCGGCGGGCGCGCACCGCGAACAGAACCGCCACCACCACGGCACCGAACAGGAACAGATCCACGATCGAGCGGTTGGCCGACGCCACGTTGTCCCGCACGATCTTCTCGAGGATCCCGACGCCGACGCCGCCGACCAGCGTCATCGGCAGCGAGCGCATCCTGGCGATGAGGCTGACAACGAGGGCCCGCAGCAGCAGCGGAGGCGCCAGGGCGGCGGTGCCGGTCTGGGCGGCGCTCACCCCCTCGAGTGGTGCGAAGAACACGGCGGTCGCGGCCGAGAGCGACCCGGCGATGCCCCAGAGGGCGGTGGAGATCCGGCGGGTGGGGATCCCGTAGGTGCGGGCGGTCTCGGGATTGGCGGCGGCCGCCCGCGTTGCCAAGCCGAAGCGGGTCTTGTGCAGCACCAGTCCCAGCACGCCCACCATCACCGGGACGGCGATGATGACGATCAATTCCCGGCCCAGGATCCGGAGGTCGTCGGTGACCTCCCAGCGCAGGTCGAAAGGCGGCGGGATGGGTCCGGGCGTGAGCACGGACGGCAGGTTGATCCGGGCCAGGACGAGCAATTGACCCACGCCGATGGTGGCGATCAGCAGCACCAGCCGCGACGACTGCGAGAGCCGCCGGATGATCGTCAGCTCGATGGCGCCGCCGACGATGAAGCCGCCCACGATCGCCACGAGGAACGCCATCCACCAGTTCAACCCGTAGCCCGCCAGCATCAGCACGAACGTGGCCGCGCAGAGCGCACCCACGTCGGCGTGCGCGAAGTTCAGGATCCCGCTGGCCCGGTAGACGAGCACGAATCCGGCGGCGAGGGCGGCGTAGGTGAGCCCGGTGACGCCGCCGATGAGGAGGTCCTGCTGCGAGACCCCCCAGCCCACCACCTCGATCACGGCTTCACCGTCTCCTGCGTCGCCGCTGCGGAGGGAGCCTCCGAGTCGCCCAGGAAGGCCGCCCGCAAGAGGTCGTCACGCTCGCGCAACTCCGCCGAGCGCCCCTCGAAGACCACCCGCCCGTTCTCCAGGAACATGGCCCGATCGGCGAGATCGAGGGCCAGACTCACGGACTGCTCGACCACCAGCATCGTCCGGCCCTGCTCACGGAGCTGCGCCAGCGCCCCGAGCAGTTCCTGCACCACGATCGGCGCCAGGCCGAGGCTCAACTCGTCGATCAGCAGCAGTTCCGGGCGGTGCTGGAGGATCATGGCCAACGCCAGCATCTGACGCTGACCGCCTGAGAGGTCCCTGGCGGGATCGGCGAGGCGCTCGGCGAGGGCGGGGAAGACGGCCAGCACCTCCTCCTGGCGCTCCAGCACCTCGGCGCGACGGAGGCCTGCGCCGATCAGCGACGCCCGCAGGTTGTCGCCGACGCTGAGCGGGGCGAAGGTTCCCTCGCCGCCGCGCAACTGCACCATCCCCAACCTGAAACGGGTCTCCGGCTCGGTGAAGGTGATGGCGCGCCCGTTGAGGCGGACCACGCCCTCGGTCGGCAGCAGCAGCCCTCCCAGGGCCCGCAGCAGCGTGGTCTTGCCCGCGCCGTTGGCGCCGAGCAGGGCCACAGTCTCGCTCGGCGCCAGCGAGAAGCTGACGCCGAAGAGCACCCGCACGTGCCCGTATCCGGCCGAGAGGTTGCGTACCTCGAGAAGGGGAGCTGCCCGCGATCGGGACTTCACCGCCGAAAGTCTGCCCCATCGGCAGGGGTCGGTTCGGAATCCCGGCCGTTGGCGGTCCGGAGAGACCTGACGAAGGTCCGGCCGGGAGCGCGAATGACCGCTCTACAACTGTTGTAGAACGGTGGTCTCGGTTATGTTTAGGCGCGGTGGGAAGGGGACTTCGACTCGGGCGCTCGTGGGCCGCGCTGCCGGTGGCACTGCTCCTGGCCGTGGCGTGTGGGGGAGGGGCGGAGACCTCCGGCGGCGCCACCAGAGCGACCGGCGGCACCCGGGAGGCGGCTCCGGAGAGCGCGGCCGACCCTGCCGGCGATCCACCCCCGGCAGGCAGTGAGGACCTCGCCGGCGCTCAAGGGTCGGCGGCGGAAGTTGGCGGGGCGTCGAGTGCAGCCGACGTCACCGGCTCCACCGGGAGCGTCTCCGGCGAGACGGCCGTGGCCGCCCCGACGGGCGAGACCTCCGCGGCACCGCCGGAATCGGACTCCGGCGGTGCCACAGCGGATTCCGGCAGTGCGACATCGTCCGGCGACGGTGCGGTCCCGGCCAACGTCCATGCCGATCCCCGGGGTGGTGTGTTCGCGGAGTTCCAGCGGGGATTCGACCGCGACCACCCGTTCGGTTCGCTCGACGCCTTCTGTCTCCCGCACGGCGAGGGGGCTGAGCCGTTGCGCGCCACCGACGCCGGCATCGACGCCGGCACGATCACGTTCGCGCACGTGCGGACACGGATCGAGGAGATCGTGGAGATGGGATTCGCCGCTCCGGTCGGCGACACCGCCGACATGTTCGACACGTTCACCCGCATCGTCAACGAGCGCTGCGGGGGTGTGTGGGGGCGCAAGATCGATCTGCGGCTGGTGGAGGTCGCCGCGTTGGGTGGGGGCGGTGTGGATATCGACACGCTGCGCAACGCCGCCTGCATCGAGGCCACCGAGGACCACCAGGCCGTCGTGCTGCTGAACTCGACGAGTTTCCAGGGGACCGCCCAGCTCTGCGTCACCGAGGAGCACGACTCGGCCCTCATCACCCACCAGGCCCTGCCGGCAGAGTACGTGCAGCGGGGCGGCGGGCGGCTGCTCACGACCGCAACCACCCTGGAGGGCAATCTGCGCGCGCTGGCCGAGTACCTCATCTCGACCGGTGCCCTGGAGGGCCGTCGCGTCGCCGTCGTGGCCTCCAACACGCCGGGGGAGGCCGAGGCGACCGAGGCCAGCCTGGTTGCGACGCTCGAGGCGGCAGGCGTCGACGTGCGGGCCTTCGACGTGCTCGACTGCGCCGGCACCTCCGTCTGCTTCGGCGGCATGGCCGAGTCGGTGCAGCGCCTGATCGAGGAGGGCGTCGACGTGCTCTTCCCCACGGTGAACGCCCTCTCCCTGCCGGCGTACATCACCGAGATGGTCACGCAGGGTTTCGCGCCGGGGGACGTGCGGTTCTACAACTCCGATTTCAACAATCAGGGCAACGAGATCGTGTCGGGCCTGATCGTCACGTTCGGCGGCGAGGCGGCCGGCGAACTCTATGACGGCACGGTGCTGCTGGTGCACGGGGACTCAGGCCGCTACCGGTTGCCCGACTACCCGCCGGCGTCGGCTTTCGACGAGATGTGCATGCGCGAGTACGCGGAGAACTCGGCCATCGGCGGGTACTACGACCCGCGGGATCCGGTCGAGACCAACAAGCACGGCATGGTGGGCCTCGTGTGCAGCATCTACCGGGTGGCCCTGCGCGGGCTCTACGACGCCGGCCCCAACCCCGACCGGGCCGACATCTTCGCCGCCCTGGAGAACCTCGGGCCGGTGGACCTCGTCAGCATGCTGCCCGGCTCGCTGGCGCCCGGCAAGTGGACGATGGGTGATTCCCTGCAGCCGGTGACCTTCCGCTACCCGTGCCCCTTCGAGGGCATGGGCACCACTGCCGGCACCTGCCACGTGCCGAACGATTACAGCGAGTTGCGCGTCGGGGTGAACTGACCGGCGCTCGACGCCGGCCCCTGCCGCGTTGCGCCTTTTCGTCTAGCTTGGATGATTGTGAGAGCGCGATCATTCGCGGGACGCGCCTGCGCGGTCGCGCTGGCCGCAGCTCTGCTGGCCACCGCCTGCGGGGGCGGGGCGGCGGAGCCCGACACGAGGCCCGCGGCCGCGCCGGCCCCCGCGGACAGCGGCGCCGGCGCCGAGCCCGACGACACCGGCACGCCCGCTGCCGCGCCGGCCACGAGCGAAACCGTCCTGCCACCGCCGGCCGATGGCGACCCCGGCGGCGACGAGGGCCCCGGCGAGGTCGTGGAGGACGACGATGCCGGAGCGGCGCCACCCGCGCCGCCGGAAAGCGGCGAGACGGCGACGTTCGAGACCGTGCCCACCGCCCCGGAGACCTCCGAGGATGACGATCCCGCCGAGCCGAGTGCCGACTCCGCTGAGCCGAGTGCCGACACCGCCGATGTGAGCGAGCCGCCGCCGAACGTGTACGACGATCCTCGCGGCGGCGTCTTCGCGGAGTTCCAGCGGGGCTTCGACCGCCACCACCCGTTCGGTTCGCTCGACGCCTTCTGCCTGCCACACGGTCCGCCGGCGGAGCAACGGCGGGCCACCGACGCGGGCATCGAGGCCGACAGTATCACGCTCGTGCACATGCGCTCACTGATCGAGGAACTGGTGGACGCCGGTCTCGCCGTCGACGTCGGAGATCCGACGGTCATGCTCGACACGCTGACCCGCATCGTGAACGAGCGCTGCGGCGGCGTATGGGGGCGCCGGATCGATCTCCGGCTGGTCGAGGTGTCGGCGCTGGGCGCCGGCGGCGTGGACATCGACACGCTGCGCAACGCCGCCTGCATCGAGGCCACCGAGAACCACGACGGCGTCATCGTGATGAACGCCACGACCTTCGCGGGCACCGCCCAGCTCTGCATCACCGAGGAGCACGATTCCGTCCTCATCGGCCACGAAGCCCTGCCGGAGGAGTACCTGCAACGCGGCGGCGGTCGGCTGTTCACGATCTCCACCACGCTCGAGGAGATCCTGAACGCCTTGGCGAGGTACGTCATCGACACCGGCGCCCTCGAAGGCCGCCGGGTCGGCGTCGTGGCCCCCAACACGCCGGGGGAGGCCGAGGCGGTCGAGGGCAGCCTGGTCGCGGCCCTGCGCTCGGCAGGTGTGGACGTGGCCGTCTTCGACGTGCTCGATTGCGCCGGCACGTCCTTCTGCCTCGGCGGGCTGGCCGAGTCCGTCCAGCGGCTGATCGAAGAGGACGTGGACGTGCTGTTCCCCACGCTCAACGCGGTCTCGCTGCCGGGCTACATCAACGAGATGGTGACGCAGGGGTTCGAGCCGGGCGACGTGCAGATCTACAACTCCGACTTCAACAGCCAGGGCAACGAGGTGGTGGGCGACCTGATCCTGACCTTCGGCGGTGCCGCGGCGGGCGAACTCTACGACGGGACGGTGCTGCTGGTGACCACCGACCAGGGCCGCTTCCGCGATCCGGCCTGGGAGCCGTCGGCCTTCACCGAGATGTGCATGCGGGAGTACCGCGAGAACTCACCGGGCGGCGAGGACTACGACCCGCGGGATTCCGTCGAGACCAACAAGTACGGCATGCTGGGTGTCATCTGCAGCGTCTACCGGGTCGCCCTGCGCGCCATCTACGACGCCGGTCCCAACCCCAGTCGGGCCGACATCCACGCCGCTCTGGAGAACCTCGGGCCCGTGGACCTGCCGTTCATGCTGCCGGCGTCGCTCTCCCCCGGCAAGTGGGCGATGGGCGACACGCTGCAGCCGGTGACGTTCCGCTATCCCTGCCCCTTCGAGGGACTCGGGACCAAGAACAACATCTGCCTGGTCCCGAGCGACTACAGCGAGCTGCGCGTCAAGGTCAAATGAGCCGCCCGGCGGCTCCGGTCAGGGCCGGCGGGGGAACTGGCCGAAGTCCGGCGGCGTGCGGTTGACGTAGCTGTCCCGGCCGTGCTGCGCCTCGTCGGTCTGGTAGAAGAGCAGGGTGGCGTCGCCCGCCAGTTGCTGGATGCCGGCGAGGCCGTCGTCGGCGGCGTTCATTCCCGCCTTCAGCATGCGCAGGGCCAGCGGCGAGTGCTCGAGCATGCGCCGGCACCAGCGCACGGTCTCGATCTCCAGTTCCTCGAGCGGCACGACCGCGTTGACGAGCCCCATGTCGAGGGCGTCGGCGGCGCCGTACTGGCGGCACAGGTACCAGATCTCCCGGGCCTTCTTCTGGCCGACGTGGCGCGCCAGCAGCCCCGAGCCGTAGCCGCCGTCGAAGGAGCCCACACGCGGGCCCGTCTGGCCGAACACGGCGTTGTCCGCGGCGATGGTGAGGTCGCAGACGATGTGCAGCACGTGCCCGCCGCCGATTGCGTAGCCGGCCACCATCGCGACCACCGGCTTGGGGGTCCGGCGGATCTGGACCTGCAGGTCCAGGACGTTCAGGCGGCCGATGCCCTTGCGGGCCACCTCGTCGTCGCCGAGGTAGCCGTCGTCGCCCCTGATCCGCTGGTCGCCGCCGGAGCAGAACGCCAGATCACCGGCGCCGCAGAGGATCACCGCACCGATCCGGTCGTCGTCGCGTGCCCGGTTGAGGGCGTCGGCGAGTTCGAACAGCGTCTGGGGGCGGAAGGCGTTGCGGACCTCGGGGCGCTGGATCGTGAGCTTGGCGATGCCGTCGGCGGTGGCGTAGGAGATGTCGCCGTAGCCGCCGCCGCCGTCCCGCCAGTCAGCGCCGGGCCGGATGAGGCTCCGGGTGGGATCGGCCTCGCCACGTGGCCGCGGCGCGGCGAAGTGGTCGGATCCGCCGGAGGTTCGGACATCGCTGGGCTGGTTCACAGGGCCTCCCGATTGGATGTTGCACGGCCGGCCCGCTGAGCCGGGACAGCGCTCGGAGCCGGCAGCCACTGACACGGTATTGCCCACGTGGCGTTGCGCAGCGGCAACCCGGGCGACTCCGGCGGCGCCGCCCCGCGTGGCGGACGCTCAGGCGAAGGTCTCCACCAGTCGGATGCCGCCGGCGGGATCGGGCGCCAGCCCGAGGCCGGGGCCTGCCGGCAGCCACATCGCGCCTCGGCGGATCACCGGCGGTTCGCAGACGTCGTTCTGCAGCAGCGCCGAGGTGCCCAGGCCTGCCGCCGGCCCGCCGGCGGCAGCGGCCACGTGGGCGGCGGTCGCCAGGCCCACGGCGCTCTCCATGAACGAACCGATGATCACGCCGGTCCCGGATCCGGCCAGCGCGTCCGCGGCAGCCAGCACGGAGACGGGGCCGCCGAGGGCCGACGGTTTCAGGACGGCGACCGCCACCCCGAGCGGGAGATGCCGGTGGATCTCGGCCAGTGGCGGCAAGCTCTCGTCGGCCGCGATCGGGACGTCGCTGCGTTCCTGCAGGCGTCGCAGTTGCCCGAGGCCGCGGCAGGGCTCCTCGAACAGTTCCGGCTCGAAGCGTGCCAGCGCCCCGATGGCGTCTCCCGCGGCGGCCCCCCAGGCGCCATTGGCGTCGAGCCGCAGCGCGGCGGCGGGAGCGGCGTCCCGCAGAGCGGCGACGCGGGCCACGTCGTCGGCGAGCGGACCGCTGCCGACCTTCAGCTTGAGGGTGGTGTGGCCGGCGGCGATGGCGGCCGTGGCGGCGGCGGCGACGGATTCGGGGGTGTCGCCGCCGACCAGGGCTGCGGTGGGTACCGGCCCCCCGGGCGCACCTCCGGCAGCGGGTACCTCACCGGCCAGGAACGACGCCAGGGGCAGGCCGCGGCGGCGGGCCGCCAGATCGGCGACCGCGCCGGCGACCGCCGCCCAGGCGCACGGCGTCTCGCACAGGGTCACCTCGGCGCGCGCTGCCAGGGACTCCGGCTCCTCGAAGGGCGCAGCGGCTCGCAGCCAGCCGGCCAGCACCTCGCCGGTGGCATCCGGATCGCCCCCGCCCCAGCCCTCCAGCGGGGCGGCCTCGCCCCATCCTGTGTGCCCCTGCGGGTCGCGCAGGCACACGAGCAGCCCGCGCCGGCGCGTCAGCTCGCCGCGCCCGGTGGTCAGCGCCTGCCGCAGCGGCAGCTCGTAGCTGTAGAGCGCGGCCCCTGCCCGGTCCCCGCCGGAGGATTCGGCGCCGACCTCGGAGCCGGTGGGGTGGCTCACGCGGCCGCCGGGCACGGCCACCCCGGCCGGACTCGGATGTCGCCGCGGGGCCCTGGGGGAGTCCGGGTCATCCGGTTCGGACGGTGCGGGCCACGGCGTCCCTCACGCATCTCTCCAGGAGCCGGTGCTGCGCCACGTTCGCCTCGGTGTCCACAGGGACCTCGATGACAGCGATGCCACCGGCCGCTGTGCAGATGCCCAACGCCTCACGCAGCGTCGCCTCATCGTCGACGCGGTGGTGACGTGCGCCGAGTCCCGTCACGACCGCGGACAGATCGGTGCCGTGGGGCGTATCGAAGAACTGCTTGAAGACGGGCTCGGGAAGGGCGGTGGCGACCGGAAGGAACGAGAAGATGCCTCCGCCGTCGTTGTTCGGTACGACGACGGTGAGATCGATCCCGAGCCGCGCCGCGCCGAGCAGTCCCCCCAGGTCGTGCAGTAGCGCCAGATCACCGGCCAGCAGGACGACGGGACCCGGAGATACCGCGGCCATGCCCGCGGCGGCCGACACCACCCCGTCGATGCCGTTCGTGCCCCGGTGCGCCACCACGCGCGGCAATTGCACGTGAGGCGCCAGGAAGGCGTCCAGGTCCCGGACGGGCATGCTGTTGGAGGCGTAGAGAACGGCGCCGGGCCCGACCGTCTCGCCGAGCGCCCGGGCCAGGCCCGCCTCGAGAAGCGGCGCGGGCTGCAGAGTGGCCGTGATCGCCTGCTGGGCGGCGTTCTCGGCGAGACGCCACGAGCGGGCCCAGGCCGACTCCGACCGGTCCCCCTCGCCCTCCGGCGCCGTCTGATCCACGGAGCCCTGTGGCGGTTCGGGGTCGGTCGAATCGGATCCGAGAGAGGCCAGTACCCCCTGCGCGAGCGCGCCGATCGGGCTGCGCCAGCGGCCGGCCGGAACCGTCGTCGGCTCCTCCCAGCGGTCCAGGTGGTCCACGAGCCAGATCTCCGACCCCCAGGCCGCCAGTCCTTCCCGCAGCGCCCGTGAGGCCGTGGGATGACCGGCCCGCACAACCACGTCGGGCCTGTGGCCGTCCCAGAACGACGGGGTGCGGGCCAGGTGCTGGCCGGCTGCGACGATCGTGGCGCCCTCGCTGTCACCGGCGCGCAGGCCGGAGGCGGCGTCGGCTATCAGCGGCCAACCGGCGTGTGCCCCGAGCTGCTTGACGGCGATGGCGTCGGCCTCGGAGAGGTCTGCGGGTCCGATCGCCAGCACGCCTCGCTCGCGGTTCCGCACGAGCCGGGCCAGTTCCGCCACCCCACCGGCGTCCGCCGCCGGTCCTGACAGGGGCGCCGGCCCCTCCGCCCCGGGGACGCCGGAGGGGAGTTGTCCGCCGGCCGGCTCGAGCGGCTCGCGCAGCGGGGCGTTGAGGTGCACCGGACCGCCGGGCGGGCCGACCGCAGCGGCGACCGCTCGATGCGCCGCGAAACGCGCGTGCTGCGGGTCCACCTCGCCGGGCACCGGCAGGTCAACGCCCCAGCGCACGTGACCGCCGTAGAGGCCGAGCTGGTCGATCGTCTGGCCGGCTCCGCGGTCGCGCAACTCCGGTGGGCGGTCGGCGGTCAGCACCACCAGGGCGACGCCGTCATAGAACGCCTCGGTCACCGCGGGCAGGTAGTTGGCGGCGGCACTTCCGGAGGTGCAGATCAGGGCGACGCACTCGCGCCGGGCCTTGGCGAGACCCAGGGCGAAATAGCCGCCGGCCCGCTCGTCCAGCTGCACCCAGCAGCGGAGCCTCGGTTCGGCGTGGGCGGACAGAACCAGCGGCGCCGAGCGCGAACCTGGGGAGCAGACGGCGTGGCGCACGCCCCGGCTCGCCAACTCCTCGAAGAACGCTCCGAAGTACTCGTATGCGGTCACTGCTCGCGGACGCCCCCGAGTGGTGCATCGTCGGTGACCGCCGGCAGCGCATGGAGCTTCGAGGCGGTCTCGCGCAACTCCGCGGCGGGATCGGATCCCTCCACCACGCCGGAGCCCGCGAAGAGCGAGATCTCGTTGGCCGCCGGATCCAGCAGGCCCGATCGGAGCGCCATGCAGAACTCGCCGTTGCCCGCCAGGTCCGTCCAGCCCACCGGGCCGGCGAACCAGCCACGGCCCGGGGACTCGTGGCGGCGGAGAAAGTCCAGCGCGGGGGCCACCGGCTTTCCTGCCACCGCCGGAGTGGGGTGCAGGGTGCCGGCAAGTTCGAGAATGGTGCCCGCGGCGGTGGGCAACCGCCCGCGCACGGGGGTGCACAGGTGCTGGATGGCCGGCAGGGAGCGCACGTACGGCTCGGCTGGGCAGGGATCCAGCATCACGCCAGCGGCCGTCATGCCGCTTCGCAGATGCTCGACGACGGTGTCGTGCTCGTGCCGCTCCTTGCGGCTCGCCAGCATCGCTCGTGCCAGAGCGGTGTCCTGGGCGTCGTCGTCGCCGCGGGGACACGATCCGGCCAGGGCCTCGGCCTCGGCGATGCCGTCGTGGGTGCGGACGAGCAACTCGGGAGTGGCGCCGAGCAGGGTGAGGTCACCGGAGCCGACCGCGAAGGTGGTTGCGGTCGGATACCCGGCGGCGAGCCGCCGCAGCAACTCGACTGCGGCCGCGCTGCCCGGCGACCCGGCCAGGCGGACCGTCACCTGGCGTGCCGGCACGACCTTTCCGAACGCGCCGGTGCGGATCTGCGCCAGTGCCGCATCGACCGTGGCCAGGTAGTCGTCGTCCTCAGCGCCGCTGCTCGGTTCGAGCAGCATCAAAGGGCACGGGGACGGGGTCGATTCGGCGGCGGATCGCAGGAGCTGCACTGCCCGGTGAGACGCCTCCGGGAGCAGATCCGCCGGTGCCGTCACGAGCCAGCGGAGCTTGTTGTTCCCGGCGATTCCCAGCAACTCCGGCAGTACGAGCATCCCGGCGCCGAAACCCGTCCAGCGGGACTGGCCGCCGTCCGGTTCGGAGTCGAAGGCGAACCCGCCACAAAGGATCGGGCCCGCCGGAAATCCTCCCGCGTCGCCATCGGCCCGCGCGCCATCCCTGCCGAAGTGGCGTGCAACCTGGCCGGCGAAGGTGGCGGCCTCGTCGAAGCGCCCCTCCTGGCTCGCCGGCCGCCACCGGAGCGCCGCGCCGATGCCGACGAGCGCCAGATCCTGGTCGGGTTGGATCCAACAGAAGCGTCCGCGGCTCGCCGGCGCGGCGGCAAAGATGGCGAGAGGGTCCGCGCCCGGGGGCGCCGGCAGTTCCTGGCATCGCAGGTCGCGGGCTGCGATGCGTCCCTGCGGGTCGACGGGTGCCTCCCCGGCCGCGAGGCTCATCGGGAGGATCTCGGTGGGCGGTGCCGGGTCGATCAGCCGCGGCGCGGCCGCGCCGACGGTGCGGCCGCGGTGCGGCGCCGGAGGGATGCCGCGCGCGGGTCTCGGGTCACGTTCTCCACATCGTGCTGCACGTTGGGAGTATACGAGTGCGACACCGGAGGACAGTCCCGTTTCCGGCTGTTGCGGCGTGGCCGCGGGCGTGTCGCGCGAGGAGCCTTCGAGGGAGGATTGGCTTGCTACGCTGCCGCGACGTGCGATCGTCAGGACGAGGACGGAACCGTCGGACGGCGCGGTGGTCGGTTGTCTTCCTCATTTGTTTGCTGGGGACACTGCCTGCTGCGTCGCCGAGCGTTGCTCAGGAGACGATCGCCGAAGCGCGGGCCGAGTTGGAACGCGTCGAGGAGGAGAAGCTCGCCCTGCAGGCCAGGATCGACATCCTGGCCGCCGAGGACGTCGACGTATTCAGGGCACTGAACGCAGCGGAGGAGCTGGTGTCACGCCAGGTGGCACAGGTGGAGGCCGCCGAGCAGCAGTTGCGGGCGCAGATCGCCGTCCAGCGCCAGAACGAGGCGGCCATCGGATGGGCGCAGTTGGACATCGCCGACGTCCGCCGGGACGCCGAAGCGGTCATCGTCGAGGTGTATCTGCAGGCGGGGAGCGAGCGGACCGCGACCCTCCTGGCTTCGGACGATCTGACGCACGGGTTGCGCCGCCTGGCGCTCCTGGAGGCCGTGCACGGCCACGCCGAGGATCTGGTCGAGGACATCCGCCTGGCCGAGGATCGCTATGACGCGGCGCTGGCGGAGGCGGCCGCGTCGATCGCGGAGGTGGAGCGGCTACGGGAGGTCCTGGAGGACGACCTGGCGGCGTTGGAGGAGCGGCGCGCCCAGCAGGCCTCCATCAAGGCCGAGCTGGACAGGCGCAGGCGGGCCCTCGAACAGGAATTCGCCTCCTGGGATCAGGAAGCCACCGAATTGGAGAGCTTCATCCGGGAGGAGAAGTACCGCCAGGAGCTCGAGGAATTCCTGCGGGCGCAGGAGGAGGCGGACGCCGCGGCGAGTGGCTTCGTGTGGCCAACGGCCGGAGTCGTGAGTTCAGGCTACGGAAACCGGCTCCACCCGATCCTGGGGGTGTACCGGCTGCACGCCGGAATCGATCTGGGCACGAGGCACGGCCAGCCGGTGTACGCGGCGCGGACCGGCGTCGTCGTCAACGCCGGACCCTGGGGTGGCTACGGCAATGCGGTCGTGATCAATCACGGCAGCGGGGTCTCCTCGGTCTACGCACATCTCTCGCAGGTGACCGTGCGCCCCGGGGACATCGTGGTAACACGCGATCTGGTCGGCAACATCGGCTCGACCGGGCTCTCGACCGGCCCGCATCTGCACTTCGAGATCCGCCTGAACGGCACGCCCGTCGACCCGCTGGGGTACCTCCCGTGACGGTCCCGCATCCCTCGGCCGCCTCGGTGGCGCTGCTGACCGACCAGTACGAGTTGACGATGATCGACGCCGCGCTGCGCTCGGGCGTGGCCGACCTTCCCGCCACCTTCGAGGTGTTCTGCCGCCGCCTGCCTGCGGGACGCCGCTACGGGGTCGTCGCCGGCACGGGTCGCCTGCTGGCGGCGCTCGGGGACTTCCGCTTCGGCCCCGCCGAGCTGGACTTCCTGCGCGAGGGCGGCATCGTCTCCGAGGCCGGTCTGGCGCGCCTCGCGGACTTCTCCTTCTCGGGCGACATCTGCGGGTACCGGGAGGGTGAGTTCTACGTGCCGGGCTCGCCGATCCTGACCGTGAGCGGCACGTTCGCCGAGACGGTCGTGCTGGAAACCCTGGTGCTGTCGATCCTCAACCACGACTCTGCGATCGCGGCAGCGGCGGCACGAATGCGGGCGGCGGCAGGCGACCGGATGCTGCTGGAGGGCGGCAGCCGGCGCACCCACGAGGAGGCGGGCCCGGCGGCGGCCCGTGCCGCCTACGTGTGCGGCTTCGACGCCACCTCAAACCTGGAGGCCGGGCGCCGGTTCGGTGTGCCGACCGGCGGCACGATCGGCCATGCTTTCATCCTGGCGCACGCCGACGAGCGCACCGCCATGGCCGCGCAGGCGGAGCTCCTCGGAGCCGGCAGCACCTACCTGGTGGACACCTACGACGTGGCCACCGGCGTGCGGCGGGCGGTCGAGGCTGCGGGCACCGACATCGGCGCGCTGCGCATCGACTCGGGAGACCTGGCGGGCGCGGCCGTGGCGGTCCGGCGCCAACTGGACGAACTCGGCGCCCACCGGACCCGCATCATCCTGTCGGGCGACCTGGACGAGCACGACATCGCTGGCTTGGGGCCAGTGCCCGCCGACGGGTACCTCGTGGGGACCGAGCTGGTGGCCGGCGCCGGGGCGCCGACCGCGGGTCTCGTCTACAAGCTCGTGGAGATCGACGGTCGACCGGTGCGCAAGCGGTCCCTGGCCAAGTCCTGGCGCCCGGGCACCAAGCGCGCCTTTCGCCTGCTCGACGATTCCGGCGCGGCGACGGTGGAGCTGCTTCAGGAGCCGGGCGCGCCGTCACCCTCGGGAGCGCAGGCGTTGCAGACCGACCTGGTGCGCGCCGGCCGGCTCATCTCGGCGGAGTGTGCCGATCCGGCCCGAAGCGTGACGAGCGCCCGCGCCTATCATCGTGAGGCGCTCGGCCGGCTCCGCTCCCCGGCGCTCGACCTGAGCCCCGGCGAGCCCTGGCTGCCCATCGAGCCCGCCCTGGAGGACGCGTGAAGCAAGTCGGCGACCGCGATGATCGGGAGCGCCGCGCGCTGGTGATCGTGGACGTGCAGAACGATTTCTGCGATGTCCCGGGTGCTTCGCTTCCTGTGGCAGGGGGCGCGGTCCTGGCACGGCGCATCAGTGACCACGTGCGGGATTCGGCCGGTACCTACGCCGCCGTCGTGGCGACCCGCGACTGGCACATCGATCCCGGCGACCACTTCTCCTCCGAGCCGGACTTCGCCGGGACGTGGCCGCCGCACTGCCGCGCCGGCAGCGGCGGCGCCGAATTCCACCCGGACCTCGAGACCGAGCCGCTGGAGGAGGTCTTCTCGAAGGGCCAGTTCTCGGCGAGCTACACCGGTTTCGACGGCGTCGCCGGCGACGGCGCGACGCTGGAGGACTGGCTTCGCTCCCGCCGGCTGGCGGCACTCGACATCGTCGGGATCGCCACCGACTACTGCGTCCGTGCCACGGTGCTCGATGCCGCCCGGCTGGGATTCACCACCCGCGTGCTGGCTGATCTCTGCGTCGGCGTGGCTCCCGGGAGCACCCGTGCCGCGTTGCTGGAGATGGCCGCCGTGGCCGAGGTGGTGTCGTAGGCCGCGAGCTGAGCCTGCCCGGGCGCAGGAGCCGGCGGCTCAGCGGATTGCCCGGGCCGTGGTGCGGAACGACAGCAACTCGCCGAGGCCGGTCAGCGTCTCGGTCAGGGCGCTCAGGGGATCCTCCTGGCGCGGCGTCTCGGCGGCGTTGCGCAAGCGGAGCTCCTTGACGGAGAATCGCAGCCGGTGCTCGATCATGCTCATGAGCAGCGTGGGGTGGTCGCTTTCCGCCGGCAGGTGGGAGATGACCTCCTCCAGCGCCTCCGCGTCGTAGAGCCGCACCGGCGACCCGAAGTCGTTGCGCCAGATCCCGGACGCCAACCCGGCCAGCGGGCGCAGCACACGACCGGCGAGCGAGCGCCGATCGCCCACGGCCACCCGCGCTCCGGCCTCGTAGCCCTCCAGCAGACCGGCGACGTCGCTGTAGCCGAGCCTCACGTCTCCGCCGATCAGGATCACGAGATCGGGGCCGGTCACGAGTGCCAGCGTGCAGGCCTTCCGGGCATCGAAGTGCTGCCCGTCGGGGGGCGCCAGCACGGTGTGCTCCCGGGCCAGCGCGGCGAGCGTCTCCTCGAGCATCCAGACGTCCCCGACGGAGGGACGCATCAGCACCGCCGTGACGTTGCGACGAGGTGGGGAAGAGCTCACGAGGAGCGACGCTAGCGGCTCGGTCCGGCTAGGACTCCGTCGGCGTCTCGGTGGCGGAGGGGGCGGGATGCTCCGAGCCGGTGAGGTAGATCGCGGCGCTGACCAGTACGAACAGGGCGGTGGTGGCCAGTTGTGCCAGGAACCCGTTGCCGACGCCGTAGTCCACCGTGACCCGCAGGCCGTTCTCGAGATCCTGGCTGTAGTCGAGGGAGTAGTCGATCGCCAGGGCGACGGCGATGTCGGCCACGAAGTAGACGAGGAACCCGCTCACGAACGCAGCGGCGAGTTGTCGGCGCAGCACCCAGGCGGCCAGCGGCGCGGCCAGGGCGAAGATCAGCCAACCGGCCAGTTCGGGGACGAACTCGGCACCCTCGAGGCGCGCGACCAGACCCCGGTGCAGGATCTCGGGCGTCAGCGGCTCGCTCAGCGCATTACCGGACTCGTTGACCGGTGTCCGCGCAACGGTTATCTCGTAGGTGGGCAGGAACCGGGCCACGATCCAGCCGATGCTCCCGGTGGCGAAGCCGAGCACCAGCCACGGGCTGCGCGGGCGGCGGTCGGGTCCGCAGCCACGGCACCACTCCTCGCCGGCGAGGAGGGCGGCGTAGGAGGCCGTCGCCAACTGCACGACGTAGGAGGCCAGGCCCAGCCAGAATCCGGCGCCCGGGTGGGCGTCGTTGTAGGTGAACATGCCGAAGCTGTTCTCTGCGATGACGTAGAACATGCCGGTCGTGAGCCCGCAGATCCCGATCGCGCCGGCACTGCGGCGGCCGGCCCTCGACACGCAGAAGAGCATCACGGCGAAGGCGCCCATTGGGATGCAGTTGAACCACAGGTTCACCGGATCGTGTACCAGGAGGCCGGTCTCGTCGTCCCAGGGGAAGTACAGCGAGAGGATCCAGAGGACGACCGTGGCGACACCGAGTTGGAGCACGCCGAGGCGCCGGCGCTGGGCCGGCTCACCGGCGGCGTAGAACGGAACGATCATCACGCGCCGGAGGTTATACGCCGGGGGTCGCGGGCACGAGGAAGTCCCGGCGAGGCGGGGGAGGCGCCGGCCGCCGGTTAGAGTCCCCCCGTGCCCTGGCCGCCGGCGGTGGATCTCTACAGCGACACCCAGACGAAACCCACCGCTGCCATGCGGCGGGCGATGGCCGACGCCGAGGTGGGTGACGAGCAGCAGCGCACCGATCCGACGGTCAACCGGCTGTGCGAGCGGGTGGCGGAGATGCTGGGCCACGAGGCGGGTCTCTTCCTGCCCACCGGCACGATGTGCAACCTCGTGGCCGTCGCAACGCACACCTCGCCCGGCGACGCCATCGTGGCGTCCATCGACAGCCACATCGTCCGTTCCGAGACGGGCGGTGCCGCCGCCTACTCGGGAGTGATCACAGACCTGCTGCAGAGCGACGGGGGAAGATTCGGACCCGAGGCCACCGCCGAGGCTCTGGCGCCCGGCAATGCCTACCGGCCCTGGCCCCGACTCCTCTGCCTCGAACAGACCCACAACTTCGGCGGAGGCACCGTCTGGCCGCTGGCGCAGTACCGGGCCGTCGCCGCTGTGGCACACGAGACATCGGTGCCGGTGCACACCGACGGCGCCCGGCTGTTCAACGCCACCGTGGCGTCGGGAACCGAGGCGGCCGACTGGGGTGGGCCCGTGGATTCCATCTGGATCGACTTCACCAAGGGCCTCGGGGCGCCCATGGGTGCCGTCCTCGTCGGGGGAAGCGACTTCATCGAAGCGGCGCGGGTGCACAAGCACCGCTGCGGGGGCGCCATGCGGCAGGCCGGCATCGCCGCCGCCGGCTGCCTCCACGCGCTGGATCACCACATCGATCGCCTCGCCGACGACCACGCCAACGCGACCCGCCTGGCCGAGGGGATCTCGGCCCTCGGGCTCGGCACCGAGGACGTCGAGACCAACATGGTGTGGATCGACATCACCCCCACGGGCTTGCGCGCCGCGGAGTTCCTGGAGCGGTTGGCGGCCCACGATGTGCGGATGAGCCGGGTGGAGGAGCGGGTGCGCGCCGTGACCCACCTCGACGTCTCCGCCGCCGACATCGAGACGGCGGTCGGTGCGGTGGCCGCGGTGCTGGACGGGCTGGCGTGAGCGGCAACGGAAGCGGGCAGCGGCCTCCCAACATCTGCTTCATCCTCACCGACCAGGAGCGTCACCGGGGGTGGTTGCCCGACGATGTGGATCTGCCCGCCCGGCGGCGCCTCCTGACCGGCGGTCTGGAGTTCAACCGGCACTACACCCACACCTCTCCCTGCTCCCCGTCGCGGGCGACGCTCGTCACCGGGGAGTACATGCCCGCCCACGGCGTCAAGGAGAACACGCGCGGCCCGGCCAACGGCTGGCTGGACACCGGCGTGGACACGCTCGGCAAGATGCTCCGCCGCGCCGGCTACGACACCGGCTACAAGGGCAAGTGGCACCTGTCCATGGGCCCGTACCCGGACATGGAGTCCTATGGCTTCGGCGACTGGGAGGGCAATGATCAGGCCTTCTGGGGCCAGGCGGGCAGCGGTGTGGAGTTCGACGAGCCGATCGCGGCGGGCGCCGCGCAGTGGATCCGTGACCGTTCCGGCGCCCGGCAGCCGTGGTTCCTGTTCGTGGGCCTCGTCAACCCGCACGACGTGATGTGGTTCCCGATCGACCAGCCGTGGTACCAGGAGGCGAATCCCGAGCACTACGGCCGGGTGCGCGACCGCTACGCCTCCCTGGGCTGGGGTCGCGCCGACGCCCTGCCGCCGTTCACCTTCGAGTATCCCGAGCGCTTCGACGAGTTGCCCCCCAACTTCGACGACGACCTGCACACGAAGCCCGATGTGCATCGACGGTTCGTGCACGAGATGTCACGCAACGGCGGCTACCTGGACCGCGCCGACAAGCGGCGCTGGCTCCGGCAGCTGGACTACTACGTGAAGCTCCACGAGATGAGCGACGTCAGCGTGGGGCTCATCCTCGACGCCATCGACGAGGCCGGGGCCGCCGACGACACCGTCGTCGTGTTCACGTCCGATCACGGCGACCAGTGCGGTTCGCACGCCCTGCGCTCCAAGGGACCGTGGAATTACGAGGAGACGATGCACATCCCCCTGTACGTCACCGCTCCCGGCCTGGCCGCGGGGGGTACGCGGACCGATGCGCTGACCAGCCACGTGGATCTGACCGTCACGGTCGCCGAATTGGCCGGCGTGGATCTGTCCGGGGCGGGACTGCCCGGGCGGAGTCTCGTTCCCCTGCTGGCCGATCCGGCGGGCGAAGGGCGCGAGGAGATCCTGTTCGCCCAGGATTGGGCCTGGTACGACGGCCTTCTGAACACCCGCTACGCCAGCCGCGGCATCTTCGACGGCCGCTTCAAGTACTGCCGCTACTACGGGGTCGGCGGCAGTAGCACCACCTCGGCGCGCCCGCCGTCCGGTCCGAAGCTGTTCGACATCGACGCCGACTTCGACGACCACGAGCACGAGCTGTACGACCTGCAGGAGGATCCGCACGAACTCGTGAACCTGGCGGTGGACAGGGGTCGCCGCAGGGAGGTGCGGGCGTGGTTCGACCGCCTGCGGGCCACCGAGGCCGAGGCGTTCGCTGATGCGCCCGGCAGCCGCCCCGCCGGCGCACCCCCCTGGGCGGAGGGATAGAGCCGCCCGCCGCCGAGGGCGGGCGCACGGTAGGTGGGGAGGTCGCCTCCGGGGGCGGTCGCATGCCCGGACGCCTTCCACCTGCTGCGCCCGAATGTCATCATGAGGGCATGGGCACGACTCTGCCACCGGTCCTGAAGGGAGTGCGGGCATGAGGGTTCTTCTCGCCGACCCATGCCATCCCAGCGCCGTCGGCAAGCTCGGCGCCGCCGGCTTCGAATGCATCGAGAAGCCGCAGGTGGAAGCCGGCGAACTGGGCCCGCTGCTCGCCGGGGGCGAGTTCGACGTGCTCGTGGTGCGCAGCACCCTCGTCACCGCCGAGGCGATCGCCGCCTCCCGCTCGCTGTCGCTCATCGTGCGCGCCGGAGCCGGGTTCAACAACATCGACGTGGCGGCGGCCTCGGCTCGCGGGATCTACGTCTGCAACACCCCGGGGCGCAATGCCGTGGCGGTGGCGGAGCTCACGATGGCCCTCATGTTGGCGCTCGACCGTCACGTCGCCGATGCCGCGGCCGATCTCCGCCGGGGCATCTGGGACAAGCCCCGCTACGGCGAGTCGCGCGGTCTCAAGAGCCGCTCGCTGGGCATCGTCGGGCTGGGTCGCATCGGGATGGCGGTCGCCGATCGCGCCGCGGGCTTCGGCATGCGCCTGCACGCGCTGCGGCGACCGGGCCGGGACCCGCAGGTGCACCGGCGCATCGAGGAACTCAACATCACGCTGCACGATGATCTCGTCGAGATGGCGGCGCTCTGCGACGTCCTGACCCTTCACCTCTCCGGCACCGAGCAGGTCGTGGGCTCGGCTGTGCTGGTGGCGATGCCGGCGGGCGCGATCCTGCTGAACACCGCGAGGGCCGGGCTGGTCGACACCGAAGCCCTGCTCGACGCCATGGACGCCAAGGGGATCCGCGCCGGCCTCGACGTGTTCGAGGACGAGCCGAGCGGTGCCACCTCCGACTTCGCCTCGAGGCTGGCCCGGCACCCCAACGTCGTCGCCACGCCGCACATCGGTGCGTCCACCGAGCAGGCCCAGGAGGCCGTGGCATCGGCGATCGTCAAGGTCGTCGAGGCGTATGCGAGCGGCCGCGTGGTCAACTGTGTGAACCTCGAGACCGAGCGCGTCGGCAGTCACGTGATCGTGGTCCGCCACGAGGACCGCGTCGGGGTCCTGGCCTCGGTGCTGGCCGTCCTCCGGCGCCATGCCATCAACGTGGCGGGCATGGAGAACCGGATCTTCCGCGACGCCACCGCCGCGGTCGCCACGATGGACCTCTCGGGGATCATGAGCCCTGAAGTCGGCGACGAGATGCTGGGCCTGCCCCACGTGCATCACGTGGAGGTCCGGCCGGTCCCCGGGGCCGGTGCGGCGGAGTCGCCGTCATGACTGCGGTCCCCTCCGGCGGCGAGACCATGGGCCACCGCGGTTCGGTTCTGTGGCCGTTCTCCGCCAGCGTCGTGCAGCAGGACTGGGCCGATCGGGTGGTCTCGCCGGCGTACGAGGGGCTCGGCGTGGAGGAGCGGCGGACCCTGATGGTGGCGCAGCCCGACAGCTACATGCACGCCACGCGCTCGCCGGAGGACGTCGGCTACGCGCTCAGCCCGGCGGAGTTGGCGGTCCTCAACCAGATGGCGCTGATCCGGCTGCTGCGCCTCGGCGCCTTCGAGTCGCGCCCGGATCCGGCCGTCTACGTCTACCGCCTCGTCGGGTACGGCTGCCGTCAGCGCGGCATCGTCGGGGTCGTGCCGCTGGAGGCCTACCGGCGCGGCCGGATCAGGCCGCACGAACGCACCCACGCCGATCGCGAGGAGTTGCTGAGCGAGTTCCTGGCCCTGACCAGCGCCCAGTCCAGCCCGGTCGGATTGACCTTCCGAGGCACACCTCGCATCGCCGCGCTGCTCGACGCCGTGGAGGGTGGCCAGGAGCCGCTCCTGGACTTCGTCGATCCGAACGACGTGGCCCAGCGGGTCTGGGAGGTGACCGACCCGGTGTTCCTGCACATCCTCAACGAGGATCTGGAGGGTCAGAACCTCTACGTCACCGACGGCCATCACCGCCTGGGCGCCGGGTTGGTGGTGAGTGAGCGGGTGCGCCGCCAGCGCAAGGCTTCCAGCGCGGCGGGCGGCTACCTCCCCAGCGACATCGTGCTCACCACCCTGGGGCATGAGCCGCCCGGCATGCCGCCGATACCGTCCGGCGAGGGCTCGGTCGATGCGCCGGAGTTGTCGATCACCGGCGACGGCGCCGGCCACGCCGGTGAACTGCTGGCGAGCGACGCCATCCTGGCTGCTCTCTTCCCCCACGACGAGTTGCGCCTGCTGGTCTTCCACCGGCGGGTGACGCCGGCGGTGGCCACCGACGGGGCCGCCATCGAGGCGGCGCTGCTGGCGCTGGGGTCGCTGGAGCCCATCGAGGTGGGCGACGCCGAGCCTCCCGGGCAGGGTGTGTTCGGCGTGTACCTCGGGCGACGCTGGTTCCGCTTCACGCCGGCGGAGCGTGTGGAGGGAATCGACGCCGGCTGGCTGCAGGAACGCGTGCTGGCCCCGCTGTTCGGGATCGACGACCCCGAACAGACCCGGAACATCGAGTACATCTCGGCGATGCTGGGTGCGGGGCAGGTGGCCCGCCGCTGCGACGAGTCCGGTGGCGTGGGCTTCGTGCTGCGCCCGGTCACGATCGAGACGATGATGGGCGTGGCCGACGCCCGGCAGATCATGCCGCCCAAGTCCACCTACTTCCACCCGAAGCCCCGCTCGGGGGTGTTCCTCCGGTTCCAGTAGCCCATGTCGTACGCTGCCGCTCGCTCCGAGGTCGGCGGGACGCCGGACCTGTCGGACGACCCCTACCGGGAGAGTTCCCTGAACCCGCCCAGTTGGCGGGGCCGGATGCACGTCGTCATGATCCTGCCGGCGATCGCGGGCGGCGCCTGGCTCGTGACGGTCACGCCCGGCGTCGGCACCCGGACGGTCGTGGCGCTCTACGCCGCGAGCATCGTGGTGATGTTCGCCGTGAGCGGCACCTTCCACCTCCGGCGCTGGAGCGACCGGGAATGGTTGCGCATGCGCCGCTGGGATCACGTCGCCATCTTCGGGCTGATCGCCGCCAGCTATGGGGCGATCATGGGTCTCGGCGTGCCGGGCTGGCCCAGTACCTGGCTGGTCGGTGCCGCCGTGGGCCTCTGCGCCCTGGGGGCCGCGCTGCGTTGGCGGACGCTGCAGCCCCGGTTCCGGTTGATGACCGGCGTCTTCATGGCCATCGGCGCCGTCTCGGTCGTTGCCATCGGTCCGATTCTGGAAGGTCTCGGCGTGCTCGGGACGGTGGTGGTGTACATCGGCTGCGGGTTCTTCGGGCTGGGTGCGCTGGCTCTCGGGCTTCGCCGGCCGAACCCCTGGCCCGGACGCTTCGAGTACCACGAGGTGTGGCACCTGAACGTGATCATCGCGGTGGGCTGCCAGTTCTGGGTGGTGGCGAGCGTCGTGGTGCCCTCGCTGTGAGCGCCCGGCCGTGAGCGGCCCGCCGCCCGTCGGCGTGGGGCCGCACCCCGAGCCGTGGCCCGACGATCCCCGCCTCGACCCCGACCTGCTGGCCGGCGGCGACCGGCGCAACGTGGTGGATCGTTACCGCTACTGGCGCCAGGAGGCCATCGTGGCCGACCTGGACCGGCGGCGGCACCCGTTCCACGTGGCGGTCGAGAACTGGCAGCACGACTTCAACATCGGGTCGGTGGTCCGCAACGCCAACGCCTTCGGCGCCCGGGCCGTGCACATCGTCGGCCGGCGCCGCTGGAACCGCCGCGGGGCGATGGTCACCGACCGCTACCAGCACGTGATCCATCACCCCGACGTCGCCGCCCTGGCGCGCTGGGCGGCGGGGGAGTCGCTGCCGCTGGTGGGCATCGACAACGTGCCCGGTGCGCCGGCACTCGAGCAGCACCAACTCCCGGAGCGCTGCGTGCTGCTGTTCGGCCAGGAGGGCCCGGGCCTGTCGACCGAGGCCGTCGAAGCCTGCGCGGAACTCCGGATGATCAGCCAGTACGGCTCGACCCGCTCGATCAACGCCGGCGCGGCCAGCGCCATCGCCATGTGGGCCTGGACCTGCCGGCACGCGGACGGTTCGGAGGGCTCCTCGGCTGACTGAGTCGGGCCCGTTGCCCGCGCCTAGGGCCTGTTTACAAAGGGGGCCAGGCGCTAGGTTGGCGCCATGTCCAGGCCCGTACTGTCCGACGCGCAGTGGGAGCGCATAGCGCCGCTGCTGCCACCACCCGCCGGCCGAGGCCGGCCCTACACCCAAGACCACAGGACCACCATCGAGGGAATCCTGTGGGTTGCCCGCACCGGGGCGCCCTGGCGTGATCTGCCAGCCAGCTTCGGGAAGTGGATCACCGTCTATCAGCGGTTCCGCCGCTGGACCCGAGCCGGGGTATTCCAGGCTGTGTTCGACGCGATCACCGCCGAGGTCGATCTGGCCGTCGCGATGATCGACGGCACATTCGTCAAAGCGCACCAGCACGCCGCAGGCGCCCCAAAAGGGGCTGCCCGCCCGACCGGTCCCGAGCTGTCCAGGCCCTAGGGACCAGCCGAGGCGGGCAAACCTCCAAGCTGATCGCACTCACCGACCGGACCGGCCGAATCGCACGATTCACTCTCCACCCAGGGAACATCTACGAGGGCAAACAACTAGCCGCCCTCGTCGACGCCGCCCCAGGCACGGTCAAGACCCTGATGGCCGACAAGGCGTACAGTACCGCCGCCAACCGTGATCGTCTAGCCGCCGCCGGCACCCAGGCGGTGATCCCAGCACAATCGAACCGGCGCAACCCCGCCGGCTACGACACCGAGGCGTACAAGGCCCGCCACCTTGTCGAGAACACCTTCGCCGACCTGAAACAGTTCCGCGGCATCGCCACCCGCTACTGCAAACTCGCCGCCACCTACACCGCCCTGATCTGCCTCGCCGCGGTCGTCATCAACACCCGCCCCACCCGCCGACAGGCGTCCCCGTACCTGCCATGACCTGCAAGTAGCCTGGGAAATGAGAGCCGCCCCCGGGCTGAGGGCACCGGGGGCGGGATTGCGAAACGCCCTCGCGAAAGGAGTTCCTGATGGGGACTCTACATGACCCTTGGCCGTCCGCGCACGACATCGCGAGGATGGTCGCCCGCGACAGCCGGATCACGGTCGGCCCGGCCCCCGAGCCGCAGGTGATGCTGGCGGGCTTCCCGGAGCCGGCCTTGTGGGAGCGTTGCCGGGGCCGGATCAGGCGCCTGCTGCGGCGGCGGTGATCGCCTAGCGGGCGGTGGGTGGACGGCTGCGGGTGCGGGGCCTACGGTGACCCTCGCCACCAAACGCAAACTGCCAGCGCCGACTTGGGTCTCGTCCGAGGCTCTCCCCGGTGACGGCTGCTAGGCGTTTGGTGGCACAAACACCGAGACCCAACCGGGGGAGCCACCATGCCCTCTACCAAACCCCCAATGACCCGCGCACAAGGCGGATGGCTACTCACTCTCGTCGCCGCAATCCTGATCCTGCTGATCATCCCCGCCGGCCAGCAATGCAGCGAAGTGTTCGCCACCGACGACGCCGCGCAGCAATGCCGAGACAACGGCGGCCAGGTGGTCGTGCACACATTCTCCGGCCGCGACCTGTGCGACGCCAACCGCAGCGGCGACTTCGACGACGCCGACTACTTCCTACCCGAATGACCTTTGTAAACAGGCCCTAGGCGGGAACTGCGTGGAAGCTGGCGGCGATGAGGAGAGCGGCCAGGGCCGACAGCGACGCGACGCTGGCGAACAGGGCCCGCTCGGGCGCCCGCTGCGCCCTGCCGTGCAACCAGGCGCCCACTCCGGAGGCGGCAACGAGGGCGATCTTCACGAAGAACAGCGTCTTCCAGAGGCCGGTGCTGGTTGCCCACTCGTCGTTGGCGACGACCTCGCCGAGGCTCCAGAGGCCGGTGATGATGGCCAGGGCGAAGAACGGCCAGGAGATCCGTCCGAAGCGGTGCGCCGCCTTCTGCGTGACGCTCTTCTCCCCCTCGGGAACGGGGCCGGCCGAACGGTCGATCCTGCGCAGCAACGGGACCAGCCCCGCCACGACGATTTGCCCGCCGACCCAGACCGAGACGCTCAGAATGTGCAGGAAGCTGCGCAGCGCATCCAGGTCGAGCGAAAAGTCTCTGATCATCGTGTCCCTCCCCGATCCGTGCGGGATTCCCGTCGGAGGGACCCTATAGGCGAGATGGCCGGTCGCCGCTTCAGCTTCGCTCGGGGAGCATGGCGGTGATCTCGGCGGGAGGCCCCCAGTCGTCGTTGGCGGTGCTGTCGTCGCCGTCGTCGAGGCCGTTGCGGGCCACCACCCGCACGTGGTAGGTGATTCCTCGCCCGCCAGGCCGGAATGAGGTGCTGAGAGTGGCGGACGCCGGGACGTCTTGCTGCCGGGACGGGTCGTAGCCGGCGTCGTCGGGGCCCTTCCATTGGACGGTGTAGCCGGCGATGGTGCGGCCCCCGTCGGTGTCGGGCGCCTCCCAGGTCACCGTGATGTCGAGTTGGTCGGCGGTGGCGCGGAGGTTGCGGGGCGCGCCGGGCAGGCAGCCGCCGTCGCGCCACGGGTTGCGCAGCGCGTCCTTCTCGTCCTGCGGGGTCTCGGACTCCAGAGCCTCACCGACCTGTGTCTCGGAGCAGTACCCGCCGAAGGAGTCGCGCAACTGGTAGGCGACCGCCCAACGGTCGAATGTCCTGGTGACCCGTTTGACGTCGCTCCACAGCGCTTCGAGGTCCAACTCCCCGTCGACGGTGTAGGTGTCGGCGAACCAGGCCGGCGTCTCACCGCCCAGAGCCGTCCTGACGACCGCCTGGGCGTCGGCGAGGGTGATGCTCACGGTCTTCTGACACTGGTCCCTGGTCCAGTAGTTGATGTCCGACGTGGCCACGAGAGTCTCCAATGCCCCGGCGAACAGCTCCGCCGGCTTGCAGAGCGCGCGAGCTCGCGGTTCCACGTGCTTGTGGAGGTAGAGCATGACGACGGCGATCGGCTCGGGATTCTCGGGAGCGTCGGTCAGCGTGTAGGCGTAGGCGAGTGCGCGGGTCACGAGCCCGGCGTGGTGGACGGCGGCGGGCGAGACGTAGAGGATGTCGATGCCGGGCACCCTCAGTGGGCGCGTCGGGGCGCTCGGCGGTGGGAAGTTCGAGTTGAAGTTCGCGGTCAGAAGTTCGGAGACGTAGCCGCAGTCCTCGCACGCGACGGGCAGTCTGTTGCGGTCGTCGAGGTAGTCCCAGGTTGTCTGGAGCCAGGGGTAGTCCTCGCCGTGTGCCTCGATGAGTTCGGCGATGAATTCCCGTAGTTGGTGGGTGCCGCTGCGGGGGGTGGCGACGATGGGGTCGGAGAACGCGCCGGTGCCGGCGGCGCTGGTTGCGGCGACTCTGATCGCGTAGTCCTGGTCGTTGGTGAGTCCGCTGATGAGGTGTGGGGGGGAGGTGACGGTGGTGGCGGTCCAGGCGATCTGGCCGATCCGGCGCCATTGCAGCAGGTAGGCGGTGACGGGGTCTTGGCCCGCGTCGCTGGGCGGTGACCATTGCACTTGGAGCTTGTTGCCTCTGCCTGGTTCGATCTGCGCGCTGAGTCCGGTGGGCGGGCCGGGCGCTCGGGCCGGCGTCGCGGTGGCCGGCGATGTGTGGGGGCCGGTGCCGATGGCGTTGACGGCGGCCACCCGCACCTGATGCGCGATCCCGTTGGTGAGGTTGCTGATCTCATGTGTCAGGGCCGTGACGGTGGCGGTGTCCCAGTCGGTTGCGGTGGCCTGTTTCCATTGCACCTCGTAGCCGGTTATGGGGGTGCCTCCGGTGTCGGTCGGCGCCGACCAGGCCGCTGACAGGGTGCCCCCTTGCACCGCGGCCTGCACGTCCAGGCCCGTGGGCCGTCCCGGCCGGCCGATGAGGCTGATCACCACCGCGGTCGCGGCCGTGGCGCCGTTGCCGTCGTCGGCCTGCACCGCCAGGGCGTCGGTCGCCGATCGCCCGCGGTCCAGGGCGGCCGCCACGGTGATGGCGCCGGTGGCGCCGTCGATGGCGAAGCCGCCACCGCGGTTGCCCGCCTCGATGGTGTAGGTGAGGGTGTCGCCGTCGGCGTCGCTGGCCGACACGTCGCCCACCGCGAATCCCACGGCCGCGTCCTCCAGGACCGAGAACTCGTAGGCGGACCTGTGGAAGGCGGGCGCGTTGTTGGCCTCGGGTTCGGCGACCGGGTCGATGGGATCGGGCACGGGCACGCCGGTGAAGTCCCAGTTCCCGTTGTAGAGGATGCCGTACTGGGACCACCCGGATGCCCCTCCGGTGTTCGTCGCACGCACTTCGAAGGCGTAGAAGGTCATGTCCGGGGACAGGTTGCGGGCCACCGCGCGCGACCCGTCGAAGGCGATCGTGATGCCCGCTCCGGGCAGTTCGACGTAGGACCCGCTGGGTTTCCAGAAGCGCACCTCGTAGTGCTGCGCGTCGTCGACGTCGTCCCAGTCGATTTCGAAGATGCCCGTGTGCAGCGCACGGATGACCGGCGCCGCCGGCGTGTCCGGCGCGGCAGGTCGCTCGATGAGACCGATCAACACTGCGGTCCTGGCTGTGCCGCCGTTGCCGTCGTCGGCCCGCACGGCCAGGGCGTAGACCGACGCCTTCTCGTAGTCCAGGGCGGCCCTGACCGTGATGGCCCCGGTGGCGCCGTCGATGGCGAAGCGGCGGTCGCCGTTGCCCGCCTCGATGCTGTAAATGAGGGCGTCGGCGTCGGGGTCGGTGGCCGAGACGCGGCCCATCTCGACGCCGGAGGCGGCGTCCTCGGCGACCGAGAAGACATACGAGGCACTGTCGAACTCGGGCGCGTCATTCTCGGCGACGTCGGTCACGGCGACGTCGACCGCGGTCCTGGCCGTGCCGCCGTCGCCGTCGTCGGCCTGTATGACCAGGGTGTAGGCCGGTGTCGTCTCGTGGTCCAGGGCGGCCGCCACCGTGATGGCCCCGGTGGCGTCGATGGCGAAGCGGCCGTCGCCGTTGCCCGCCTCGATGGTGATGGTCAGGGTGTCGCCGTTGGGGTCGGTGGCCGACACGCGGCCCACCTCGACGCCGGAGGCGGCGTCCTCGGCGACGGAGAAGAGATGGGAGGCGCCCGCGAACTCGGGCGGTTCGTTCTCGGCGACGTCGGTCACGGTGACGTCGACCGCGGTGCCGGCCGTGCCGCCGTTGCCGTCGTCGGCGATCACCGCCAGGGCGTAGGTCGGCGTCGTCTCGTGGTCCAGGGCGGCCGCCACCGTGATGGCGCCGCTGGCGTCGATGGCGAAGCGACCGCTGTTGCCCGCCTCGATGGTGAAGGTCAGGGTGTCGCCGTTGGCGCCGGTGGCTGACACGCGGCCCACCTCGACGCCGATGGCGGCGTCCTCGGCGATCGAGAAGAGATATGAGGCGCTGTCGAACAGCACCGCGATGTCGCAGTCCGTCGTGTCGCGTGTCGCCTCCTCGGAGGCATCGCCCCAGTCCGCGACGTGGGTCGCGCCGTTCCCGTAGGCGCTCACCCTGAAGTGGTAGCTCGTGCCGCAGGCCAGATCCGGTGCCGTGTGCGACGTCCCGCCCACGGTGTCGCTGGCCGTCGTCCAGTCCGTTTCGGTGTCGCTGCGATACTCCACCCGGTACCTGGCTGCGCCGGGCACGGCGTCCCAACTCAGGGCCACCGCCGTCCAGGAGGATGCCCCGGCGCTCAAACCCGCCGGCGCCCCGGGCGGCGCCGGAACCAGGCCGAGGTACAGGTGGTAGCCGTCGGGTCCGTCCTCCATCGCCTCCACCCTGAGGTAGTAGGTCCCCGGCTCGAGGGTCCTCCTCGCAGGGTTCTCGCCCGCCGGCGCTGACACGATCATCGGATCGCCCCCGGCGTCCTCCAAACTCACGCCGCGTTCGGCCCTCACGTCGTACTCGCCGCGAGTCAGCCACACCTCGAAGGTCAGCTCGTAGCGGGCGGTCGTCGTGAACACGTAGTAGTCCACCGCGTCGCCGGCGCGCCGGTGCAGGGAATCCCTGTAGCGCGCGAAGCCGGAGCCCCCACTGTCGGCCTCCAGGTCCAGCACCGTCGCCCCCTCGCGGCTCCCGTCGGGGTCCGCGGGCAGCGGGGCGGTCGTGACCGACACCTTCTCGCTGCGGTGACGCCGCTCGCCCATTGTCGCCTCGATGTGATACTCGTAGGCAAGGCCGGGGGACACGTCCCCATCGCTGAAGCTGTAGCCCGTGACGCCCCGCCGCCAGGTCACTTCGCCCACCTGCTTCGCCCGCCAGCCGTTCCTCGCGCGCATCACGAACAGCGAAGCCGTGCCCGCCAGCCACGCCGGCTGCTCGGGGACCGTCCAACTCAGGCTCACCGCGTCGTGGGTTGCCGTGGCGCTCAGACCCGTCGGCGCCGCCGGCGACTCCGACTCGGTGGTCACGGTCAACTCCGCAGAGGAGACGTCCCCCGCCGTGGTCTCCAGCCTGACCCGGAAGCGATAGCCCGTGCCGGCACTCAGCCCCCGCACTGTCCCCGTCCAGGCGGAGACAACGGTGCTGTCCAGGTCGCTCTCGATCCAGTCCGAGTGGTCGAACTCCCCCTCACCGGTCGCCCACTCCAGATACATCTCCCCCACATAGACGCCGGCCGGCTGCGCCGGCACCTCCCAGGAAACGCGCACCGTCCGATCCGTCGCCACCCCCACCAGATCGACAGGCGGGCTCGCGCTCAGCCCCGCCGCGGCCGGCGGCCCCTCGTCGCTGCTCTGGGCGCCCGCCGGCGGCGCCGACACCAGCGCCGCCCCGAGCACGGCCACGCCCAGGGCCGCCAGACGCACCGCACCGAAGATGCTCCGTCGTCGACTGCGAATCATCGCTGCACCCCCCCCGTCGGCAACTGCGATCACGCGATCGAGATATCCCCTGGTTGCCTGCCGATGAACCCCCGCCGATGAACCTTCTCGGATTCACGCAGGCTCAGGCATGCAGTGTTGCACATAGTCTGGAACCATGATAGTGCGATATCCATATCACGATGGTGGAAACTACGCGGACCGCCTTGTGGAGTGATGAGAGGGATTGGGACCCCGGTGGGAGCGAGCGGTGGGCCGGGTAGGGCTCGGCGGCTCGGGGACGGATCCAAGGTCGATCCGGCGGCGTGCGAGTGCCGTGCCGATAGGGGAGACTGGTGCCATGAGCTTCGACAAGGACGCATATGTCGCCGTCGTGGCCCGCGAGGGCGCCGCGGTCGGTGCGGTCGCCGCTACCGGTGATCTGGACGCAGTTGTTCCGAGCTGTCCCCGCTGGAGCCTGCAGAAGCTGGTGGGTCACCTGGGCTGGGTCTACAACTGGGTCAGCGAGCACATCGAAGCGCGTGCTGCCACGATGTTGAACCGGGACGACGTCCCGCGCCCGCCCAGGGATGAGGCGGTCGTCGACTGGTACGCCGAGGCCCACGCCCGCGTGCTGGCGGCGCTGCGAGACGTCGATCCAGCCGAAGAGGTGTGGGGCTGGGCCGGGATCAACACGGGCGCGTTCTGGCACCAGCGCCTGGCGCAGGAGAGCCTCATCCATCGCTGGGACGCCGAGAACGCGGTGGGGGAGCCCGGTGGTCTCGACAGCGACCTGGCGGCCGACGGCGTGGACGAGTTGGTGGAGGTCATCTGGCCGTTCCAGATCGCGCACGCCACCGACCCGCTGCCGGAGGGCACGTTGCACCTGCATCGCACCGACGGCGAGGGCGAGTGGCTGTGCCGGATCTCCGGGGGCCGCCTCGAGGCCGAGCGGATCCATTCCCGCGGCGATGTGGCCGTGCGCGGGAGCGGCGAGCAACTCGACCTGGTGCTCTGGCGGCGCATCGACCCCGGCGACGTCGAGGTGTTCGGCGACGCCGGCGTGTTGGCCGCCTGGACGGCCCTGGGTCGCTGAGTCGGCGGACGGTCGGGTCCGCCGGCCCGGCTGAGAAGGTCGCTGCCGGATGACAGCCGGCGAGCCGGAGCCGCGCGGCAGACCCGGGCCCGAGGATCCGGAGGTCGAGACGGCCGCCGGCGAGTGGGCGCCGGACGAGGACGGCGACGCGTTCGTCCCGCCCTGGTGGGTCGGCTACGACACCCTGCTCGCCGTCGTGGCGTTCGTGGTGCTGTTCCGCTTCTGGGGTCTGGGCCCCGCCATCGGCGCCATCACGGTCGTCTCGGTGCTGTCGGGCTTCCTGCGGGTGCGCCACGGCGTCGGGGTGGGCAAGCTGCTGCCGCTGGTGACGGTGTGCGTCATCGTTCGGGGCGTCGTCGGGATCATCACCGACGACGACGACATCTACTTCGGAATCGGCATCGGCTACAAGTTCGCCATCGCCGCGGCGATCGTTCTCTGGGGATCGCCGCGGCTGAGGCGCAACCCCGCCGTGGAGTTCGTGGCGCGCATCCTGCGGCTCTCGGCGGCGCTGAAGCGCAATCCCGCCGCGGAGCTCGTGGCGCGCACGCTGGGCCTCCCGTCCGCGATCCGGTCCCACGGGGCGTACCTCTCGGCCGTGGACCGCATCGTGGTGGCGTTCGGCGTGCTGCTGGGGTTGGCGGCCGGCTTCGACATCTGGTTCCTGGGCGTCACCGACCCCGACCAGTACGTGCTGTTCCGCTACCTCATCAACTGGCCGTTGTACGTGGCCTTCACGGCGCTCAGCCTGACGTTCCTGTCCCGGCGCCTCGGCGGGATCCCCGGCTTCCCGGGGATCATGAACCTGCTGGAGCAGCAGGCCGAGGCGCGCACCGCCGCCCGCAAACGGCGCTAGCGGTACGCAGCCACCGACGAGGGCGAGAGGCTCGGCCGCGCGCTCTGAGCCCGCATTCGCCGGGGCCGGCCGCGTCGGTGGAGGGAGCAGGTTGCCTGTCGCGCGCGGCGGGGTCGGGTCAGTTCTTGTTGCAGGACCTGATGATGGCGCACTTCGCGCACGCGTCGGGCATGAGGGATGCTGCCACCTGTGTGCACGCGCACTGCCGTTGCGGTTCGGGGTCAGGGTCGAGGGGATCAGGGGGTGGAAGCGGCCTGGGCTTCGGCAGGGGCGGTGGCCCGGTGATCCGCAAGTTGACAGTTTGGTTAAGAGTCCACGTAGTAGACGTGGACCATATGAACACCCGTCCAGTCTGTTGGCTGTCGTCAGCAAAGGCGTAACGCGTGCCATCAACATCGAACGTCAGTTGCTTGGACAAGAATGGGGTGGTACTCGAGAACTCTATCCGTATCGTGCCGGCCCTTATGCTGACGTTCTTGATGGTGTAGGTGGTGGCATCGTAGGTGACGTCGTCGTCGGTCAGGGTGGCGCTGGTGCTGCACTTAGGCTCAGTAGCGAAGGCGGTGTTGGAGCAGCCGTACCAACCGGTACCGGGGACGATTTCCTTGACGGTGAGGGTCGCGGACCAGTACTCGTAGTCGGTGGTCTGGGCCTGTGCGGGCCGGCTGTCGAGGAGGACCACCCCGACGGCGGCCACCAGCGCCACCGCCAGGAGAGGTACCCAGGTGGCTAAGCGTGACGACCGGGGGGGGGTGTCGGTGCGAGCGCGGGGCCGGCGGCGGAGGCGGGAGTGTGCGCGGCGCGCGTCGATCCACGCCGCCACCCGCCGAATGCCGAGAATCTCCTCGTCGCCATACCGATCCCCTTTCCTGGAGCGCCAGCCCCCGTATCGTAGCCGCTGCGTGAGCATAGGTGCACAATCTTGAGCACATTATGGGGAGTCCCACATCGCGCATGCGGAAGGAGACTCCCTCGGCCCGGGCCCGGCTTGGAGCCGACGTCGCGGAACGCGGCGGCCCGACGGTCCGGGGCCACCACGCACCGGCGGGCGCCCGATAGCCTCAACCCCTGATCGGGGTGGCCGCCGCCGGTCGGGGGTGCTCCAGCTTGCAGGCACGAGTGATTACGGGATTCGAATGACTGAATGCTCGCCGACCGCGCTGGCTGTGTTTGTGCGGGGTCTCACCAAGAGCTACGGCTCGGTCGAGGCGGTGCGTGGCATCTCCTTCGAGGTGGCGGCGGGCGAGGTGTTCGCGCTGCTGGGGCCGAACGGGGCCGGCAAGTCCACGACCGTGGAGATCCTGGAGGGTCATCGCACGGCGGACTCGGGCGAGGTGTCGGTGCTGGGATTCGACCCCGCCACGGCGGGCCGGGAGTTCCGGGACCGCATCGGGATCGTCCTGCAGGAGTCCACCGTGGACACCTCGGAGGTGACCGTGGCCGAGGCGCTGGACACCTTCGGCGCGGCCTACCGGAGCCCCCGCGACCGCGACGAGGTGATCGAGTTGGTGGGTCTCGGGGGCAAGGCGAATGCGCGCCTCAAGACGCTCTCCGGCGGTCAGCAGCGGCGCATCGACATGGCGCTGGGGCTGATCGGCGACCCCGACCTGCTGTTCCTGGACGAGCCCACCACCGGCTTCGATCCCGAGGCGCGGCGCGCTGCCTGGGAGATGATCAAGGGTCTCGGAAGCCTCGGCCGGACCATCATCCTGACCACCCACTACATGGAGGAGGCCGAGTACCTGGCCGACCGGGTGGCCGTGCTGATGGACGGGCGGATCGCGGCCTGCGCCCCGCCATCACAACTCCTGGGAGCCGAGAGGTCGACCGTTCGCTTCCGGCTCCCGGCCGGCTCCGTGCCGGCCGACCTGCCCGAGCGCGTGGCCGCGGCCGTCGAGGTCGACGGGGACGTCGCGCTCGTGGGCACGGATCGTCCCACCGCCCTTCTCGCCGAGTTGACGGCATGGGCGGTGGAGCGGGGGATCGAACTGGCGGAGCTGAACGTCAGCCCGCCGAGCCTGGAGGACGCCTACCTCCAGCTCATCGGGACCGGCGGGGACGGGAACGATGGCGGGTAGCCGAACCGTTGCCGGAGCCGCGACCGCGGGGACCTGGCCGTCCTGGGGGCGCCTGGTCTGGATGAGCATGCGCAGCCAGAACCGCACCTTCTGGCGCACCCCGGTGGCGACCTTCTTCACGCTCGGGCTGCCCCTCATCATGCTGGTGCTCTTCGGCTCGCTGTTCAGCTGGGAGATCGACGTGGGTTTCGGCCTGATCCCGGCATCGCAGTTCTACGCGCCCGCCCTGGCGGCCTTCACGGCGGCCAACGCCGCCCTGGCGAACGTGGGAATCACGCTCGCCTTCCAGCGCCAGTTCGGGCTGTTGAAGAGGATCAGGGGAACACCCCTTCCCCCCTCGTCGTTCCTGGCCGGCACGGTCGTCTCGTCGGTCTGGATCGCCCTGCTGGGCACCCTGAACATGATGGTGGTGGGTGTGATCTTCTTCGACGTCGGAATCGCCGCGGCGAAGATCCCCGCGGCGGTCGTGTCCTTCGTCGTGGGCGCGGCGGCCTTCGCCGGGCTCGGCCTGGGGCTTGCCGCGCTGTCGCCGAGCGGCAACGCCGCACCGGCGGTGGCCAACGGCGTCATCCTGCCGATGGCGTTCGTCTCCGACATCTTCGTGCCGGCCCAGGACCCACCGGCCTGGCTGCGGATCCTGGGTGACGTCCTGCCGCTGAAGCACTTCGGTCGGGCGTTCTCTGCGGCCTTCCACCCAGCGGTGCCGGCGCCCGCCTGGCGGGGCACCGACCTGGCCATCCTGGCCGCCTGGGGGGTGGGCGGCGCGCTGCTGGCCTGGCGCTTCTTCGACTGGATGCCCCGGGTGGCGAGTGGTCGGCGCGCCAAGCAGGAGGCCTGAGGGGAACGGCTGCGCCGCCGGGGAGAACCGGGCCGCGCTCCGAGCCCGGGGTGCCGCGGCGCCGGGCCGGGTCTCAGAGGTCGCTGATCAGCTTGAAGGCCTCGGCCGCGGCCAGACCGGCCGGCTCGCCCGCCTCGGCCAGCTCGCGGTGGATGCGCTGCCGGAACGCCTCGCGCTGGGCGCCGTCGTCGCCGGCGTCGATTCCCATGGTCGATTCGAACTGGCTCTCGTGCGCCTCGAGGGCGGCGATCTTGGCCTCCGCCCAACCGCCGGCGTCCTCGAAGTGGTCGGGCTCGTCGGCCTCGAACAGCAGCAGGTGCTCGGGCCGGTGCGCGGGGAGGTTCTGCTCACCGAAGAAGTGGGGGTCGCGGGCGGCGACGATGGCCTCGGTGACCAGCAGGCCTGCCTGGCGGTGATCCGGATGGATCCGGTAGCGCTTCCAGGGGTCGTGGCCCAGCACGACCGCCGGGCGCAGGCGGCGGATCCACGATGCCAGCAGGGCCCGCGCCCCCAGGTCGGCCTCCAGCTCGCCGTCGGTGTAGCCCAGGAACACCACCTCGCCGCCGGCGCCGAGGCGCCGAGCCGCCTCGCGCTGCTCTGCCTGGCGGCGAACGACGAGTCGGGCCACATCGGTGGCCGGGTCCCAGGAGCCCTTGGAGCCGTCGGTGCAGACCGCCAGATGAACGGTGCAACCGGCGGAGGCCCACCGGGCCAGCAGGGCGCCGCAGCCGAACTCGGTGTCGTCGGGGTGCGCCGACACCGACAGGGCGCTCGCGGGCGTCGGAAGGTTGCGGCTCATGCCATCGAGCCCGCGCCCGCGGCGAGCGGGTCGGGCGCCGGCCGGGCCGTGGCATCGATCCCGGCACCTCCGAGTACGCGGGTGGTCGCTTCCCGAAGGTGTGAGGGCAGGCGTCGCAGGTCCTCGGGGACGTCCACGTCCCATGTCAACTCGGGGTCGCGGCGCACGTGCAGCGCCAACCCGAGGCGCCGTGCCTCGGCGCAGTGCCGCCGGAACGAACCCGCACCGTAGGAGAATCCGAAGCCCGCACCCGTCGGCACGCACAGCACGTTCGTGCCGTCGGCGCGCCGGTCGGGTATCGCGGTGACGCCGTCCGCGCCCGTGAGATGGGCGAAGCCGCGGGCGTCGGGCAGGTCGCCGTGCGCAACCACGACTTCGGGGATCCCGCCGGCGGCGAGGGTCTCGACCCCCCGGGTCACCGCGCCGTTCAGGCCCGTCCCCGGACACCACACGACCTCCGCCCCCAGAGTCTCGGCCCACTGCGCCACCGCGGGATCGTCGCAGACGATCGCGACCGGCAACGGTGCTGCGACCCGGACCACGTGGGTTGCCATCCGGCGGGCCAGTTCGCAGCGCTCGGTCGGTGAGAGGATCGCCCCGAGGCGCAGCTTGGCGTGATGGAAGGCCTTGACGGGCACGAGTACCGCCGCGTCGCTCACCGGCGAAAGTCTAGTGAGCCCGCCGTGGCCGCTCCGCGCCCGGGTGCCGGGTCTCGCTGCCCCGCTCCCGCGACCGGGCCGATCCAACGGCGTCCTCCTAGGCTCGGGTGTCCGTTCACGGAAGGATTGGATCGATGCTCCGAGAGCCCTCCCCACCGGCCGGCGAAGCATCCGCAGGGCCGTGGCGATCGCCCGAGCGGGGACGGAGTTCTCCCGACGCCCCGCCGCTGGCGGGCGTGCGGGTGCTGGATCTCGCGACCGCCCTGGCCGCTCCTCTGGCGGCGGGGATCCTCGCCGAGCAGGGGGCGGACGTCATCAAGCTCGAGCCGCCCGGCGGCGACATCCTGCGTCACGTCGGGGCGGCCGTCGGGGGGATCTCCGGCATCTACCAGATGACCAACCGCGCCAAGCGCGCCGCCACCGTGGACATCACCACCGGCGAGGGCCGGGCCATCGCTCTCGAACTCGCCGCCGGGGCCGACATCGTCTTCCAGAACTTCCGGCCGGGCGTCGCCGAGCGCCTCGGCGTGTCCTACGAGCACCTGCGCGCCGTCAACCCCGACGTGATCGTCGTGGCGGTGACCGGATTCGGGCCGACCGGGCCGTACGCCGACCGTCCCGCCTACGACGGGATCATCCAGGCCGCATCGGGGATCGCGGCCCTCGAGGCGGATGTCGAGACGGGCGAGCCGCACAGCCTGCGGCACACCGTCTCGGACAAGCTCACCGCCCTGCATGCGGTCCAGGCGGCGACCGCGGCTCTGCTGGCGCGGGACCGGGGAGCCGGGGGCCAACTCGTGGAGGTCGCCATGCTGGAGGTGTCCGCCTCCTTCCTGTGGATCGACGCCGCCGGCCGGGAGACCCTGCTCGACTACGACGGGCCCCAGCGCTCCGACCCGGCCGCGCACGTGAAGCCGATGGCCTGCGCCGACGGGTGGATGTACATCGTGGCGCTGAGCGACGACCAGTACGCCGGACTCTGCCGGGCCCTCGACCTGGAGGTGGACCGGCGGCTGGCGACGATGGCCGGGCGTCATCAGAACCGGGGCCTGGCACGTGACGTCTGGCGGGAGATCCGCGCACGCCTGGCCGCCCTGCCCACCGCCGAGGCGTGCGCCCGCCTGGAGAACCACGACGTTCCGCACAGCCCCGCCATCGAGGTCCGGGATCTGCCCGAACATCCGCAGCTCTCCCACCGCGGGTTCTTCTGCGACAGCCTCCACCCGGCGGCGGGGCGGATGCGCCAGACGCGGCCCCCGGTGCGATTCTCCGGTACGCCCGCCGAGTGGCGGCCCCACGGCCCCGAAGCGGGCCGTGACACCGACGAGATCATCGCCGGGCTGCGCGGCCCGGATGCCGTCGCCGCGCTGCGCTCCGCCGGCGTGATCTCCTGAGGCTCGCCGGCCCGGCGGTTTCGCCGCCGGCCGGCGCGGGCGGTACTGTCACGCCGGTGCAACGCGTGACGGTGGTGGGTGCCGGCTCGTGGGGAACCACGATGGCCTCGCTCGTCTCGGCCAATGCAGCGGCTCGGCTCTGGTGCAGGCGCCGCGAGCTGGCCGCCGAGATCAACGCGCGGCACACCAACGAGCAGTACCTGCCGGGATTCGCTCTGGCGACGTCGCTGGAGGCCGAGGCCGATCTGGCCGCGGCGGTGACAGGTGCCGCGATGGTGGCGATGGCCGTGCCCTCACACGTGTTTCGCAGCGTGCTGGCGGAGGTCGCACCGCATCTGGGACCGGGCGTGCCGGTCATCAGCCTGAGCAAGGGCCTCGAACAGGGGTCGCATCGCCGGATGTCGGAGATCCTCGGGGAACTGGCGCCGGGGCACCCGATCGGTGTCCTGACCGGCCCCAACCTGGCGCGCGAGGTTCTGGCTGGCTCTCCGGCCGCGGCCGTGCTGGCCATGAGCGACGTGGCCGCGGCGGAGCGGCTCGTCCCGGTGTTCGCGCGCCAGCACTTCCGCGTCTACGTGGGCCACGACGTGGTGGGCTGCGAACTGGGGGGAGCGTTGAAGAACGTGATGGCCCTGGCCGTGGGCATGGCCGAGGGATTGGGCCTCGCGGACAACAGCCGGGCGGCTCTCATCACTCGCGGTCTCGCCGAACTCACACGCCTGGGCGTCGCCATGGGCGGCGAGCCCGACACGTTCGCCGGCCTCGCCGGGCTGGGAGACCTGCTGGCGACGTGCCTCAGCCCCCAGAGCCGCAACCACCACGTGGGCGTGGAACTGGGACGGGGAAAGACGCTCCGGCAGATCACCGATGCCATGCAGCAAGTGGCCGAGGGCGTCAAGACGGCCCGGGTGGTCCTGGAACTGGCAGCCGAGCACCGCCTGGAGATGCCGATCACCTCCGAACTGTGCGCGGTGCTCGATGGCGGCCGGGATCCCGCTGTGGCCTATCAGAACCTTCTGGGACGGAGCCTTCGCCCCGAGCCCGAACCCCTCGGGTAGGACCTCATGCGCCGCCGGGGCGGCGGGCCCGCGACTCGCTGGACGGTGCTGGCCGCCGCCGGGGCTCCCGGGGCTCTGGCCGTCGACGGCGCCGGGCGGATTGCCACTGGCCGGGGTGGCTGGTCGCTTGACTGGGAGTTCCTCGCCGGTGAGCGTCGCTGCATCCCCGGCGGCGAGGCGAGCCTGCGCCAGCGCGCCGCCGGAGCCGAGGGCGCCGCGCCGGTGGCTCTGGAGACCGTCGTGCGGGCCGCTGCCGGCGACATCTCGCAGTCGGTCTACGTCGGCCTGGCGGCAGGAGAAGGTGCCGGCGGGCTCGGCGTGCTGGAGGTGCACAACCGCAGCTCCGCCCCGGTGGCTGCGACGCTGGCGCTGCGGCCCGGCGACTTCTGGCGCCCCGACGGGCTGTGGCAGGTGGAGATCGATGCTGCGGGCGCCCTCGCCAACGGAGCGCGGGTGCTGTGGTGGCAGCGGCCGCCGGCGGGCGTGCAGCTGCTGGCCGACGCGGCGGCACCCGGTGGCCCGCACGAGCCCCCAGGTGCCGGCGGGGGTTGGGCCGGTGGCCTCCAGCGGGTGCGAAGCCGGGCCGGTCGGGCCGGCGCGGAGTTCACCTGGCCCGTGACGCACGGCACCGCGCTGCGCGTCCTGCTGCCGCTGGAGGCCGGCGACGCGGCGCCTCCCGAGCCGGCGATGGTGCCGACCCTAGGTCAGGTGGGCCGCGGCTGGGACCTGCACACGGCGGGAGGTCTGCGGCTGGCCGGACTGCGGGACGGGCGCATCGAGACGCTGGTGGCGGCCGCGATCCGCCGCCTGCTGACGCTCGATGTCGGCCCGGGAGCCGGCGACGGTCCCGACGGGCGTCTTTCCCCGGCGGAGAGGGCGCTGGTGGCGGCGGCGATGGCCGTGGCGGGATACGGGCAACGCGCCGCGGAGGTGGTGTCGCTGCGGGCGGCCCGGAACCCCGCCGCCGCTGCCCGGCTGGCCCGCCGGGAGGCGGCGAGGGTCACGGCACGGTTCGGTGAGCCCCACATGACGGTCGCGGCAATGACTGCCGACGCCGCCCCCGGGGGCGGCTGGGCCGGCGACCGGGGTGGGGACGATCCCGCGCTGCGGGCGGCCTTCCTGCTCGCCGTGCGGGATTCTCTCGTCTCCGAGCACGATGGATGCCTCGACCTCCTGGCGGGTGCCGGCCCAGCGGCGGACCTCGCCGAGTCGCGGCCGCCGATCGAGGTGCACCGGCTCGTGACCGGCTGCGGGGTCCTCTCGTTTGCGCTGCGCTGGCACGACAGGAGACCCGCGCTGCTGTGGGAGTTGGCGCCGCCGAGCACACGGCTCGCGTCGTGGACCTCGGTGCTGGCCGGTGCCTCCGGCGAGCAGGGCTCGGGGCCGGCAGCCGCCGCGCCGCTGCTGCGTGCGACGGCCCTGGCGGAGTCCTGGAGCACGCGCCAACACACCGGCGAGGCGCTGCTGGGCGCCTGAGGGCACCAGGGGGACAGGTTGTCCGATCCGGGGCCTGCCGGCGCCTACAGTCACCTGGTGATGCATTGGAGTTCGCGGCCTCCGGTCGCCGGATCGTCCTGAGAGGATCCCCGCCCGTGCCGCCGACCGCCGCGAACGGCGCCGGCCGGCGGGACGCGTCGCCGCCCGATCTGTCCCGCGAGCAGGAGTTCTGGGATTCCGGGGCGGGCGTCGTGGCGGGCCTGGACGAGGTGGGGCGCGGGGCCTGGGCGGGCCCGCTCGTCGTGGTGGCGGCGACGTTGCGCGCCGGCGACCGCCACGAGGACTGCCTGGTGGACGTGCGCGACTCGAAGCAGCTGAGTCCGGCGCGGCGGAGGCGGTTGTTCGACTCGGTGGCGGTGGCGTGCGCCGGCTGGGCGGTGGGAGCGGCCAGCGCGGCGGAATGCGACGAGTTGGGGATGTCGGCGGCCCAGCGGCTGGCGGCGAGCCGCGCCCTGGGATCACTCGTCGTCCGCCCCGACGCCGTACTGCTGGACGGCCGTTGGGACTTCGTGTCGCCGCCGGCGGGTCCGGCACCGACCCGGGATGGTTTCGAGGGCCCGGTGCGCACCGTCATCGGCGGTGACGCCCGCTGCGTGTCGCTGGCGGCGGCATCGATCCTCGCCAAGGTCTGGCGCGACGACCACATGGTGCAGCAGGCTGCGCAGTACCCGGCCTACGACTTCGACCGCAACAAGGGCTACCCGTGCCCGCGGCATCGTGCCGCGCTGGCGGCCTGGGGCCCCTCGGCCATCCATCGACGATCCTGGGCCTTCATGGATCACCTCCCGTGCGGCGCGCCGGCGGGCGAGGGTGCAGTGACCCAACCCCGCCTGGCGGCGCACCGCTAGCATCCTTCGCCGTGGGACAGCCCGTCACCGTCGTCGAGAGACCGTCGTCGCGCCCCGGCGTGGTGCGCTTCGAGATCAATCGCTCACTCACGGGAATGGGTCACGAGTATTACGACGGCCCCCCGCCGGCCACGCGCACCCGTCCTCCGGACGAGCTGGCCCGGCGCCTGTTCGCCAGCGGGCGCATCGACGGCATGCACATCAACTCCAACGTCATCACCATCGACATGAGCAAGGGTGCCGACACCGCGGGGTTGCAACAGGTCATCGAGGACCTCTTCATCCACTACCGTCCCGGCGTCCCCGTGCCGACCGCCGAGGATGTCGGGGGCGCCTAGCGCGCCACCCCCGAGCGGCACCGTCTCCGGAACCCGGCCGATCCCGCTCCGTGACGTGAATCCCGACACCGACTACCTCCGGCGCCAGACAGAGCGGTGGTTCATTCGCAAGGGTCTGCCGCACCTGATCGACGGTTACGGAGCCACGACCGGGGTCATGACGCGCATGATTCCCGCCCTCGTGCTTCTCTTCTTCCTGGAGACCAATCTGGTGATGGGCGACCGCTTCGCCGGTTGGGCGCAGGTGGGTGTGTGGTGCGGCGGTGCCGGGATTCTCCTTGCCGGCGCGGCCCTGGCGAACCGGTTGCGAGGCAGGCGTCTGCTTCAGATGCCCGATCGTGTCGGATTCGTCGAACTGGGTGTCTTCCTTGCGCTCCCGCCGGTCATCGTTGCGTTGTTCGGCGACTCGCCGGCGCGGGGCGCGTTGATGGTGCTCGTATTCAACGTCGTGGCGGTGTACGTGCTCTTCCTGATCACGAGCTACGGCATCGTCCCGATGGTTCGCTGGGCGGTGCTGTTCATGGCCAGGCAGATCCGTCAGATGATCCAACTCCTGGCCCGGTCACTCCCGCTGCTCCTGCTCTTCTCCCTGGTCATCTTCCTGAACGCCGAGATGTGGCAGCTGGCGCACGACTTCCTGCCCGCCTACTACGGCATCGTCATGGGCATGATGCTGCTGCTCGCCTCGGTGTTCCTGGCCGTCCGCATCCCGTCGGAGGTGCGCTCGCTGGCCGGGTTCTCGTCGTGGCAGGAGGTGGTGGACCGCTGCGGCGCCAGTGATGCCCCACCGGCGTCTCACCCCGAGTTTCTGGCCGTCGCCCGAGAGGGCGGCCCGCCGGCTGTGGGCAGCGGGGAGGCGGTGGCGCTCTCCGAGCCGCTCGACCGCAGTGCCCGGGCGAACCTGGCGCTGCTCCTGTTCGTGGGGGCGCTGGTTCGGATGCTGCTGGTGAGCCTCGTGGTGGGAGCCTTCTTCGTGGTCCTCGGACTGTTCACGGTGCGGGCCGACACGATCTTGCAGTGGACCACCCAGACCGAACTGGATCCGATTTCCTCCTGGCATCTTTTCGGAGGAGAGATGGTGCTGACGTGGGAATTGCTGGCGAGCGCCGGCGTCATCGCCACGGTCTCGGCTCTGCAGTTCGCCGTCGCCTCGCTGAACGACCTCAACTATCGCAAGCAGTTCTTCAACGATGTCGCCGCGGAGGTGCGGACCGTCCTGGCCGTGCGGGCCGTGTACAGCCGCCATCTCGTGCCCTCCACCGGCTGAGGCCACCCGGATCGGGCGTCGACGTCCCTCCGGGAGCCGCACCGGGGTCAGCACGTCACGCCCGCGCTTGTCGCCGGATCCGAGCAAGGGCGCCGGCGCGCCCAGGCTGCGCCGCCTCGTCGTGAGTCGCTTCCATCGGATGTGTGGGGTAGGGGACCCCGATTGGACGGGCCACCGCTGAAGCTGGAGGGGCCGCCGCCGTGGACGAGCGCGAATGGCATCAGGGACCTCGACTGGAGGGGCCTCCGCCAAGGGGTCTGTCCCCGCCGTTGTCGTGTTCGGTTTGGTGGTGGTGGGTGTGGCAGGGCGGGCAGAGGAGTTCGAGGTTGGTGATTTCGGTTGGGCCGCCGGTGGCGTGGGGGTGTTTGTGGTGGGCGTGGGTCGCTTCGGTGTGGGCGTTGCAGTGGGCGCAGCCGCCGTCTCGGGCGGCGAGGATGAGGCGTTGGGCGTCGGAGGCGTTGCGGCTGCGTCCGAGGGCGAGGTTGGTCCAGTCGGCGTTGAAGACGCCGCAGTAGACCTCGGCGTCGAGAGCTTCTTGGGCGAGGAGTTCCGCCGACAGGGGCGTGCCGTCGTCCAGGCGGGGGTTTCTGAGGGTGTCGGCGGTGTGGTCGTAATCGGCGAGGATCAGCAGTTGGGTGTCGGCGCGGTCCTCGCCGCAGACGAGGGCGGCGAGCGCGTCGGCGGCGTGCTGAGGGACGGTGTGGTCCGCGGAGCCTTCGTGCTGTTTCTGTGAGCGGATCGCCGCGGTGAGGGCCTGGTTGATTCTGCGGCCGGTGAGGAAGTCGAAGCGGCCTCGCAGGTGCCACATGCCATCGGCGCCGACGTTGAGGGTGGTCTTGCGTTGTGCGCGCTGGAGGGCGTATTCGGCGTCGGCGGGTTCGAGGCTCTTGGCGGCCTGTTCGGCCGCGAGGTCGGCGTACATCTCTTCGCTCTCATAGGCGAAGGGGTGCTTGGCAACGATGTCGGCGGGATAGGCCCCGCACATCTCGAGGAACTCGTCCTCTGAGCGGCGGTGCTTCTTGGGCGCCTCCCGTGCGATCACCCGGGCGTGCCCAACGTTGATCTTCCCGGCGCGCATGGCCTCGATCGTGTCGCTGTAGTCGTTCTCCTTGAGCTCCAGGGCCAGGCGGGCGTCGCTGCGGGCGGCCATGGCGGTCATGCGGTTCATTTCCCGGAGGCGGTGCGCGGCGCCCTGGGCGCCCGAGCGGGACGCCAACTCGCCCAGCGCGGCGAGGTATTCCCCGTCCAGGCGGGCCCTGGCCTCGGCGAGGTCCACGACCCGGTCGGCCAACTCGCCGCCCGAGAGCTTGGCGGGGTCCTTGCGGGAGACCCGCACCAGCGCGCCGCAGTCCCCGCAGCCCACCTTGCCGGTGCCCTCACCCCACTGATGCTGCTTCAAGAACCACGTCTCGGTGCCCGTGGCGGTGACCTCTTCGCGGCGCTCGGCGGGCAGACCGCCGAACCGGTAGCGCACCGTGAAACGGCGATGCTCGGGGTCGGGAACCAGCGTGTCGCCCTCCTCGAGGTTGCGGCGCTGCCAAGCGACCTCGTCCCAGAACCGCTCCAGGCTCACCGGCGCAGGCGGCGGCAGCGGCTCGAAGCTCAGATGCCTGCTCCCCCCGACAAATTCCATGTCTGTAACACTACCAACACCTGTACTATATATCAAGCCAAAGTCAAGGAATTCAACGACATCCCCAACAAATCCACACGACACCGCGCCACAGACAGTCGCGAACTCACCACCGGCGTGATGATGACGTCGCCGTCGGCGGCCGCGAGGCTCGGCACGTCGCCCTGAGGTCGCGAACCCACCACCAGCGTGATGGTGACGTCACCCTGGTATCGCCGGACCGGACGACGGCTCGGCCGGCGGTTCGTGGCGCGACAGTTCGTCTAGAAGGTGGGGGCCGAACTCGATCCGGCGCGGCAGCTGCAGCGCGGCTCGAACCGATGCCGCGTCGGCTTCCAGGCCATAGCTGCGCCGGAGGTGTTCGACGACCGATTCGGGCGAGATCGGGCAACAGTCCTCTTCCTCCGCCAGCAGGTAGTCGCGCACCTGACCGGCCAGGCTCTCCCGTGTGATGCCGTCCCAGGGATCCGGCAAATCCCTCCGCCTCGAACCGAGACCACGGTTGTTCCGGACGACTAGGTGTTGGCGCCAACTGAAGCCCCGGTCGTTTCGCATTGTGACGCGTCGGCCGTCGCTCAACTCGGCGAACTCGGTGAAGCTGATGCCGGCTTGTCCCCTTCGTTGCCGCCGCTCCCGGTGCTGCTCCAACCGGCGCTGCCAGCGCGGCGCCTGGTCCACGGTGGTGAACTGGCCACCGAATCGCCGCCCGTGGGTCTTGGCGATGTCCGATTCGGGGCCCTCTGCACTCTCCGGCGCGGGCGGAGCGTTGAAGTAGACCGTCGGTTCGGTCCGGGCTCGCGGATCCTCGTCGCTCAGTTCGCAAACGGCCCCAAAGACAACAACACTCAGCACGGACGGCCTCACGACCAACTCGGGGCCTGACACTCCGAACCTGCGCCGGTCACGATCACGCTCTTTCCGTCCAAGCGTCCCATCGACATCATCATCGCACCCGATTCGGCAAATGATCGTGGCGGCGTCGGCGATGTAGTGGACGTCTCGCCTGGAGTCATTCAACTCACGGCCGCCGGTCGGGGGTCGCGGCGAGCCGAGGGGCTTGCTACTCCACTGTCTCGAAATGCAGTTCGGAGGCATCGAACGTCTGTGACCGCGCTGAGAGTTGGAGCATCTCGATCCCCACGACGTCGTTGGCGCGGTTGTAGTCCAGGACGACCCCGGGCGCCACTTCGACCGACTCGACTATCTCGGAATCGTCGAGCCGCAGGTACAAGGCATCGGCATTGGTGTCGACTCTCAGCCTCACAGTTCACCTCGCATCGAACGGTCGAAGAACGCAGTCACGACCCGCCACGGGTCCGAGGTGACGTTCACAGCCACCCGCAGCACGCGATTGCCACGCTCGGCGATGGGCAGGTAGAAGCGCTCCACCTCATCATCGTAGGGGTCCCGGCTCCGCGACGCGGGCGCATCCACGGTCCGCTGCACCCAGTCGATCGGGATGCCCCGCTCCATCATCGCCTGCCGGGCGTGCGCAGTGAGTATCAACTCCATCTCGGAGCGCCACCGCTGGCGCGCTGCAATCTCGTCCGGGAGCGATGGCGTTGGCTGTTGTTGGGGGACTGGATGAGGATCACAGCGTCTGAGTGGCTTTCACTGGTCGGCGATTGGGCTTGGAAGGTCGGTGGCGGGGATGAGAATCGACGCGAATCGGGACAGCTTCGCCGAATTGTTCTCGGCGTCGCTCGGATTCGTCGGCCGGGTGCGATCAGGCGGCCAAAATGTCAATACCCCGGGCGCATGCCCGAGGGCATTGGCGACACCGGGGAATTGGTGCAAAGGCTACGCCCGCCCGTCGGTGAGTTCAACCTGCAGGTTGAGAAGGCAATCGCGCTTCCGCGACTCGGCACCCACCGAAGCGAGGCATCGTCTGACGAGCATGCATGGCGCTCTACCGATGGAGTATCCATCTGGCCGCAGCGGTCGCGCCGCTCGCCGCGGACTTGGAGGTGACGCTGCGCAACACGAGCCACGATCGTCGTCCCGACCACTTCGACCGTCCCGACTGGTGGGCTTCCACTTCACTGCTTCTCGATGATGTCACCGCAGAGATGCTGACCGAGGTCGTCATCACTGAGAAGCCATTGCGCGCCCCTTCCGACGACTCGATCCACGCCGTCGAGGAGGCGCACCAGATCGGACACGTATACGTCGCCCAACCGCGCGTTCTCCCCAGCTAGCCGGAGAACGAGTCGAGTACCCATAGCCGCATCCTCTCGCGTGGCCCGTGGGCCTGTCGCTGCGTCGATAGGCCATTGAAGTCTGCCGAAGCGTATTGCGCCAGTTCAGTCCGAGAGTATGAAAGCTATCGTCAAGCCGATGACGCGCATGGCGGCTGAAGTGCTCTCGTCGTCGCCTCCGACGCCCCCGCTCTGTCTCGTGATGCCGGGCCCGCGGTGTCGGGGGTGTTGGCGCCGCGCTGAAGTGTCAGCTACAGGTCGAGTCGACGGTTGATTTGCCTGATGGCATCGGTCGCATCTCGACCCAGCTCGGGATCGAGGAGGTAGACCTCGAGGCGTGCAGTTGTGGATTCGTTGCCGACTTCTCCGAGCATCCGGATGACGAAGTTGGCCGAGAAGGTCCTGCGGCGGAGGCGGTCCGTCGGAATCTCCTCGGGGCTCGCGAGAGCCCACTCGAAGAGGCTGCGAAGCTGATCCCGGTAGTCCTCGACCAGGCGACTGAGCGCACCGGGTCGCGGGTCCCGCGACGACCGTGTTGCGCCTTCGAGGGATGCCAGGGTCAGGATCGTCTCCTGTGGGTGGGAGAGCAAGGAGCGCCAAGAATCCTCCACATCCACAGCGACATCGTCGCGCTCGTAGCGGAGCAGAAGTCTGGCGACAAGACGCCAGTTCCTTTGCTCGGAGGTCAGTTCCGCTGGCTCGGGCGGGAGGTCGCGCTCGAACATGGCCCAGCCGCGAATTGCGGCGAGAGAGGCGCCGGTCGCGTCGGCGGGCATCATCGCGTCGTCGGGTGGACCGTCCAGGAAGCTCGCGAACACGGACTGGGCTGCGGAATCAAGACTGGCGTCACCGGTGGGGACGAGATCCGTTAGCTGGTCCAGAGTCCAGCCAAGCCACATTGAATCGGAGGGATCAAAGCCACGGCAGCCCATCGTGAACAGCCAGGCCTTCTCATGGGGCGTCAGCCCGCCGATCGCTTCGAAGTAGCGGCCGAAGATGGCTGGGTCCTCAAATTGTAGGGAGATCATGCCGCTTGCGATGTGACAGTGGGCAGTGTCGTCCGGAGATGCGATCACCTCGCGGATGGCGTCTTGGAGTTCCTCGACAGCCGTTCGATCTTCGATTTCGCCGAACCGAGCGAGTACTTCGAGATAGGAGTCCTTCAGCAGCGGATGTTCCGGGTCAAGCGCCTGTACGACCTCGAGGATCTCCATGCGGTGTGGTTCGCTGCTCCCACCGAAGAACTGAGCGCTCTCGAGCGCTTGAAGCTGCAAGTGGTAGCCGCCAGCGTTCCAGGCGTCCTGTAGTAGTGATGCGAAGAGCGCCTGATCGGAGACGTCATCTTCGTCGACGCTGAGCAGAGCGAGGTAGAAGCGGCCCCATGATCGGGCAGTCGCACCTGCGGCGATTCGACTCGCCAAGCCCTCGGACCGCGGGCCCGGGGCGTGTCGTCGCCTCCTCGGAGCTGCCTCGCACGCTCTCACGACATACGAGGCTGCGAGTCCATCACCGGCGAGGCGGGCCACCATCGGGGTGTAGGTCGCCCCGACGACCTGCGAGACCGGAGTGTGCTCGCCGTCGGCCCTCAGTCGCCGCGCTTCGGCCAGGCAGACCTCGTCGGTGTGGTCGATCAGCTTGCAGACCTCGTCAACGAATAGGCCCATGGCGAGACCGTGCCCCGCTGCGGTCAACAGCACGACCTCCCATTCGGTCCACCGGCGTTCCGTGAGCCACTGTCCGCAGAATCCGTCCGCAGTTTCGAGCGTCGCTGTCTCTCGCACGGTGGTTGCTGTAGCGCTGTGCAGGATGTCCCGGACTGCCTGGGAGGTCATCTCGGCGACGTCGGCACCATAGGCACCAGTGAGCGCGGAGAAGATGAGATTGGAATTGGCGAGTTCTCTGAGAGCCTCCCACCTCCGGTGGGGGTCGACTTCGATTGTCAGTGCTGTCTCGGTGAGAACCGTGTTGGTGGGTGCGGTGAGAAGCCGGCCAAGAGACTGACCTGAGGAGGCTGAGCGGACGAGATCCTCGGCGGCGAGGAACTGGCCAACGAGTTCGTGGCGGAATCGTGCGCGGTGGTGTTCGATGATGAGAAGGCGACAGCTGAGCACCTTGTCAATCAGGCTCGGCGTCAGGCCGCGATCGGCATGATTGAGGAGCGAGATGGCCTCGAGCAACGACAAACTTGTCCGAAGCTTCGAGTGCAGGTGTGACGCCAGCACGCGCAATCCTGCGCGAAGCTGCTCAGTGTCTGCGAAGTGCCGAACATAAGCAGCATGAAGTTCAGTGACCGACGCTCGCTCGTCGAGTTCACTCTCGCACTGGGCTGCGATCGAGAGTTCGTACGGAGTGCGGAACTGGTTGCTGATGCGCTCCGGCTGCTTCGCGCCGTGAGCGAGGAGAATCTCCTGGCGAGCGCGAGAATCGGGCTCGCGAATCCGGAAGATTTCAGCGCCGAGTCTCTCAGGCACGTCTGCAGCGGCCGTGCTGGTGATCAAGACAGTCGCCGGGCATCGCAGTGTGAACGCCCTCAGGTCCTCCAACAACTCCGTGCGTTCGTCGCTCGGGCACTCGTTGAGGCCGTCGAGGATGACGGTGCGAGCGACGCCGAACTCCTTGGCGGCGTCGAGCAGATCGCTCCACGCTTCTGTGCTGCATCGGGACATCGACTGCGCGAGGAGGTCTCCGAAGCGACCGGCGCTGTAGTCGCCGGCCCGCACCAACACGACCAGATCGCCTGCGTCGCAGCGGCTGACCGCCAGGCGCGTCGCGAGAAGCGATTTCCCCCAACCGGCTGAACTGACGACCGCGATGGCGCGCCCGCCGGTCAGGCAGTCACTGATGTCAGACGCCGACAGTTGGACCTCCTGTTCGTCAGTTACACCGACGTCTACGAAGGGACCTAGACGTTCGGAGAGGTTGTCTCGTGCCTCGAGCCGGTAGTCCGCGATGCTCTCGAGGCTGCTGCTGCGGCGGCGTTCGGACTCGGACTCCGAGGCGAGCCGAGAGAGGCTGTGATGGCGTGCGAACGCGGCCCAATCGTCGTCGGTCCACGGCACCACCGGCCCGGGGGTCGTTAGGCGCTGAAGGAGGTCTGCGTATCCGAACACGGTGACGTACGGCGGTGTCCGGATATCCGACTCGGGAGGGACGATCTCCCACATCCCGACGATGGTGTCGATGTACTGCTTGAAGTCGACGTCTCGTCCTGCCACCGCGCCGCGCCGAGCCAGATCTCGCATGGCGTCGCTGATGGCGAAGGTTCCTTCGAGCGCCTGGCGCCCGCAATTCGAGTCGAGCGGCCTTTCGCTGCCATCGGGCCGAATCTGCACCCACGACCCGTTCAGCCCGCCTCGCACCGGCCAATCCGGCCGGAAACCCTTGATCTCGACGTGCGCAGTTCGTTCTTCTGTTCGCACGAGCAGGTCGACCTGACGCCTCTGACGTGACTCCGGGAAGAAGTTCGCGTACAACCACGCGCGTACGCCGCGGAACTCAAGATCGCGCTGAAGGCGAAAAATCAGCGTCACCTCAGAGTCGTGGGTGAGTCGCTGACCGACGAACAGGGGAATGTTCTCGTATTGCATCTGGTGTCGCGCAGAGCGCGACGGCTACGCGGAAGTATAGCCCGCTTGATGGATCACTACGCATGAGTCAAGTGAATCGGGTGGCTCTCCATGGCCACAGGCGATGATCAGGGTCATGCCCGAACGTTCGGGGCCGCCGGGTGCTTGGGGGTGGGCTGATTTAGGCTGTGGGGGTGGGCCGGGACGATCGAGGAGGCCTCACGATGCCCCAACGCCTCACCGAGCCGCTGATCCGCGATCGCGACGGTGACCTGCGGCCCGCAAGCTGGTCCGAGGCGCTTGCCCGTACCGCCGAGGGCCTGCAGCGGTCGGTCGGGCGCCACGGTGCGGCGAGTTTCGGCACGTTCAGCTGCTCCAAGGCCACGAACGAGTTGAACTACGCCCTGCAGAAGTTCGCCCGGACGGTCATCGGCTCGAACAACATCGACAGCTGCAATCGCACTTGACATGCCCCCAGCGTCGTCGGTCTGACGACGGTCTTCGGAGTCGGGGGAGGGACGAGTTCGTACGAGGAGCTCGAGCACACCGACCTGATCCTGCTGTGGGGCTCCAATGCCCGCAACGCCCACCCGATCATGTTCCACCGCATGCTGGTCGGCCGGAACAACGGCGCCAAGCTGGTGGTGGTCGACCCGCGACGCAGCGCCTCGGCGAGCTTCGCCGACCTGTGGCTGGGCGTGGACGTGGGGTCCGACATCGCCCTGGCGAACGCCATGGCCGCCGAGATCATCGCCTCCGGGCTGCACAACGAGTACTTCATCGGCCATGCCACGGCCGGCTTCGAGGACTACGCCGCCAGCGTGGAGCTCTACACCCCCGACCGGGCGGCGTCGATCACCGGCGTGCCGGCCGAGGCGATCATCGAGTTGGCGCATCTCTACGCCACCGCCGAGCGCGCCCAGCTCTGCTGGACACTGGGCATCACCGAGCACCACAACGCCGCCGACAACGTGTTCGCGCTCATCAATCTGGCGCTGCTGTGCGGCCACGTCGGCCGCTACGGCTCCGGCCTTGCGCCGTTGCGGGGCCAGAACAACGTCCAGGGCGGCGGCGACATGGGCGCGCTGCCGAACCGCCTGCCCGGCTTCTGCGACCTCAGCGACGAGCCCGGGCGGCACCGCTTCGAGGAGATCTGGGGTGCGCCGGTGCCGCCGGAGGCCGGCTGGCACCTGTCGGAGATGTTCGAGGCCATGGAGGACCGGCGCCTGCGTTCGCTGTACGTGGTCGGCGAGAACCCCGCCGACTCCGAGGCCGACGTGGCACACGCCCGCAGCGTGCTCGCCGACCTGGAGTTCCTGGTGGTGCAGGACATCTTCCTGACCGCGACGGCACAGCTGGCCGACGTGGTGCTGCCCGCCGCGGCCAGCTTCGCCGAGACGACCGGCACCGTGACCTCCAGCGAGCGGCGCGTGCAGCTCGTGCGGGCCGCGGTGTCGCCCCCGGGCGAGGCGCGCGACGACCTGGCGATCGTGTTCGCACTGGCCCGCGAGCTGGGTCACGACTGGGGCGAACCCGATGCGGAGGCGGTCTGGGACGAGCTGCGCTCGCTCTCGAGCTACCACGCCGGGATGTCCTACCGGCGGCTCGAGACGCTGGGCGGCATTCGCTGGCCGTGCCCCGACGAGGAGCACCCGGGATCGCAGTTCCTGCACGGCCGTCTCTGGGCCGATCCCCTCGAGGGGCCCCGGGTGCCGTTCGTGCCCGTGCAGTGGGAGGCGCCGCTCGACGATCTCGACGAGGAGTTCCCCATCCGCCTGACGACGGGACGGCGCCTGGACTCGTTCAACACGGGAGTCCAGTCGGGGTCATTCGCCTCGCCGCTGCGGCGCAGGGAGGAGTTGGAGGTGTGCGCCGCCGACGCCCGCCGCCTCGGTATCGCCGAGGGCGAAGTGGTACGGGTGGTGTCCCGGCGCGGCGCCGTGGAGGCTCCGGTGCGCTTCGATCCCGACCTGGTCGAGGGCCTGGCGTTCCTGACGTTCCACTTTCCCGATCAGGTCGACACGAACCTGCTCGTGCCCGACGACTGGGATCCTCTCTCGGGGACCGCGGGCTTCAAGGCGACGGCGGTACGCATCGAGCCTCTCGCCCGCTGACGGCCCGCCGCCGGGCGGCCGTCACTCCTCGGTCGGGGCGTCCTCCGCCGGCTCCTCGGCCGGGGCGTCCTCCGCCGGATCCTCCGCCGTGGCCTCTGCCCGCTGCAGGGGCAGCGTGATGATCATCTCGGTGAACTCGCCCGGGGCGGTGTCCACGCCGATGGTGCCGCCGTGCTCGCGGACGATGTCGTTGGTGATCGCCAGGCCCAGCCCTGTTCCCTGATCGGTGGGCTTCGTCGTGAAGAACGGGTTGAAGATCTTGTCCACCACGTCGGGAGGGATGCCGTCGCCGTTGTCGCGGATCTTGATCTCCACGCTGTCGGGGGTTCTGCGGCTGGCGGTGCGGACGGTGGGCATGTAGGACCGGTCCCCGTCCTCCTCCGCCAACCGCTTGCGCTTCTGGTCGGTGGCGTGGCAGCTGTTGCCCACCATGTTGATGAACACCCTGCCGAGGTCCTGGGGCAGCACGTCGAGCTCGCCCACCTCGGGATCCAGGTCGAACTCCAGGTTCAACTGGAAGTCCGGATCGACGGCGCGGGCGCTGTGGAAGGCCAGCCTGGCGTGCTCCTCGATGAGCCCGTTGATGTCGGCGAGCCGCCACTCGCCCGTCTCGCGGCTCATCATCAGCATGTCGTGCACGATGGTGTTGGCGCGGGCGCCGTGCGAGCCGATGCGCTCGAGGTTCTCGGTGAGGTCGGCGGCGATGTCGAGGATGAGTCCCCGCTGCTCGTCGGTCAGGGTGTCCTCGGCCTCCTCCAGCACCTCCTGGAGCTCCTCGACCAGTTCGGCGGAGACCTCTGAGAAGTTCTTGACGAAGTTGAGCGGATTGCGGATCTCATGCGCGACTCCGGCCGTCACCTCGCCCAGCGCAGCCAGCTTCTCCCGCATGACGATCTGATCCTGAGCCTTGTGCAGCTCGTCCAGGACCGCCTCCAACTCGTTGTTCTTGTCCCCGAGCTCCTCGGCGAGCTTCTCGACCAGGTTGAGCCGCTGCACCTCCAGCGCGTGGCGCCGGAAGATCTCCAGGGCGTCGGCCATCTCCGACACCTCGTCACGACCGCTGATGACGACCTCGTCCTCCAGGTCGCCGTCGGCCATGCGCCGCATGCGGTTCGAGAGCTGGTTGAGCCGGCGCAGCAGCACGCGGCTGACGAATCCGAGGATGATCGAGAGGCCCACGACCACGCTGACGCCGGCGATCACCAGCAGCAGGATGCGCGAGGTCCCGATCGCATCCGACGAGGCCGCGGTGGCGTCGTCGGCGTCGCTCTGGGCGTTGCTGATCAACTCCTGCACCCCGGTCGCCAACTCGGCGGCCTGGACGCGGTTCTGGGTGAGCAGCGCGCGCTGGCGGTCGGCGAGTTCCAGTTGCCGCGTGATGAGGGCGAAGCCGCTGTCCTCGCCGATGCCCAACTCGAACAGGTCGGTCAGGACGGAGACCAGGTAGCCGCGCTGGGCGATCAGGCCGATCGCGGCCGCGCTGATCTCGATGCGGTCGGTGACCGATTCGAAGCTCTCCTGGAGGGGTTCGATGAGTGCCGCGTTGGAGACGCCGAAGGCGCTGGAGAGCAGTTGGATGGCGATGGCCGTGTCGGTCTGCAGGGCCAGCAGGTGGCGGTAGCGGATGACCTCCGCCTCGGTGAAGTGCCGCTCGCGTGGTACCGGGGGCTCGCCGATCTGCCGGTAGCCGGTCATCTGGAAGAAGAGCTGCTCGTCGAGCGCCGGCAGCAGGATGTCGTCCAGCTTCTGGCTGATCCCGGCGAGTTCCACGCGCAGGGCCTCGATCTTGTCGGCGAGCGCGAACGAGGTCGGCATCTCGACCTCGATCTGGGCGATGTTGGACTCGAGTTGACGGGCGCGTGAGCGGATCGCCACGAACAGCGCCGCGTCGATGTCCTGCTGTTCCAGGAGTTCCAACTCCCGGCGGAACTCCTCCTGGGTCTCCACGATCCCCGCTGAGACCGCCTCGAGGTCCTCCGGTGTGGCCGCGACCGTCAGGCTCGGGGCTGCGGCAACCAGCTGGCCGCTCAGTTCGGTGACCCGGAAGGCGGTGACGATCCGCGGCAGGCTCTCCTCGTTGACGCGGTCCTGGGCGCCTTCGATGCTGTTGAACGACAGCCAACTCACGGCGATGGCGGCGATGGTCAGGGAGACGATGACGCCGATCGCGACGTACATCTGCGTCGAGATGCGGAGCGCGAAGTCCACCAGGCCGCGCAGCCGATCTCTCAGCATCCGAGGACCTCCCCGCGAACCGGGACCGCCTGGTGCGCGGGCGCGCTCACGTTCCGGACCGCCCTCACATCGAGCCGGTCGCGACGTAGCGGCCGTCGCGGATCACGGTGAGGAACACGGTGTCGGAGCCCTGGTTGTCGTTGCCGCCGAAACCGAGTTCGAAACCGTCGATGTCCACCGGCTCACCCCGCAGGATCTCATTGAGGAAGCAGGTGCGGCTCAGGTTGCGCCCGCAGCGCTCGAGCCCGACGATCGCCATGCGGCCGGCCAGGTAGCCCTCCAGCGAGACGAATCCCGGTACGGCGTCGGGATCGTGCGCCTCCAGAGCGGCGAGGTACGAGGCCACGACGGGTAGCGAGTCGTCGCTGGGGAAGGGCACGACCTGGGTCACGAACACCCCGTCGCCGAACGGGCCCAACTCCTCGGCCAGTGCGTTGGCACCGACGAAGGAGATCGTGACGAACGTCCAGTCCTCGCCGATGTAGCGGGCCCAGGCGATCAGCGCGGCGACGGGTTCGTAGGCGCCGACCAGCACAACGGCGTCGGGATCGCCCAGCCGGAGGTCGAGCAGGGCGGTGCGCACCGCCGTCGTGTTGCGGGGGTACAGCCCGATGGCCACCGGCTCCATGTCCCGCTTGTCGAGGGCCTGCAGGACCCCGCGGTAGCCGGCACGGCCGAAGGAGTCGTCCTGGAACATGACCGCGATGCGGTCGCTGCCCTGATCGGCGATCAGCCTGGCGACGATCTCCTCGGTCTCCTGGTAGTAGGAGGCACGCAGGTTGATGATGTTGCGCCAGTTGTCGTCGCGCAGGAACTCCGCCCCTGTGAACGGGGCGATGAACGGCACCTCCGCCGCCGCAGCGACCGGGGTGGCCGAGCGTGATGTGGGTGTGCCGACCTCTCCGATCAGGGCGAACACGCCGTCGGTTTCGATGAGTTGCTGCGTATTGGTGACCGCCGCCTCCGGCTCGTAGGAATCGTCGAGAGAGGTCAGATCCAGCCGCCTGCCATGGACCCCGCCGCTCCGGTTGGCCTCGGCGAAGGCGGCTTCGATGCCGAGCCGCATGTTCAGGCCGAGTTCCTGCGCGGGACCGCTGAAAGCGGCGGATTGGCCGAAGAGGACCGAGTCCTCGAAGATGCCCTGGGTGGCCGACGTCGACACCGGGCCGTCGGGGGTCTCGCCGGCCCCCGCCGGCTGGGTCGTGGTGGTGGGGGTCTGATCCGGTTGGCTGCCGGTGGTGCAGGCTGCAGCCACCAGCGCCAGCAGGGCGAAGACCCCCAATGCCGAGGGGAACCTCCGCCGCAGCGGTTCGGTCATTCCGTCTGCCGCGTGACCAGGGTCAGATGGTTCCGTTCCCCATCCCAGCGGTAGCTCAGATCGTCGGTCAGGGTGCGCACCAGATGGATCCCGAGCCCGCCGATGGCCCGATCCTCCAAGGCCGCGTTCACGTCGGGTTGGGGAGCATCGTTCAGCGGGTCGAAGGCGGCGCCGTTGTCGGAGATCTCGACGGTGACCTTCTCGGCGTCGGTGGTGATGATGATCTGCACGCTCTCGGCGCCGCCGTAGGTCATGGCGTTCAGTGCCAGTTCCTCGATGATGAGATGCAGCTTGAAAGCGAGATCGTCGGCGCAGCGCTCGAGCCGACCGAACTCCTCGAGTGACGCCTCGATGTGCCGGAGGGCGTCATCGACGGATTCATGCTGCGCGGCGCCGACCTCCAGTCGGAATTGCGTGCTCAACTCTCCGGCTCGCTTCGGTGGAGCGTCAGGCAGGTGATGTCGTCGGACTGGGGGGTCTCGCCGGCGAAGGTGTGGACCGCCTTGAAGACGGCCATGGTCGTCTCCTCGGCGTCGCTCGGCGGGCTCTCGGCGAAGATCGCCGCCAGCCGCTCCATCCCGAACTCCTCGGCCGTGACGTTCATCGCCTCGCTGACGCCGTCGGTGTAGAGGAACAGTGTGTCGCCCGGCCCGACGTTGACCGTGTTGTGGGAGAACTCGACACCGGGCATGACCCCGAGGATGATCCCGCCGGTACGCGGGAGCAACGACGAGCTCCCGTCCGGCCGGACCAGGAGCGGTTCGTTGTGCCCGCCGTTGGCGTAGGTGAAGTCCCCGGTGGCGGGGTCGAAGATCCCGTAGAGCAGCGTGACGAACATCTCGGTGTCGTTCGTCTCGCGCAGGAGTTCGTTGACCTCCCGCAGGACATCGCCGGGGTTGTCACAGCCGATGGAGGCGCCCTTCAGCAGGGTGCGGCTGGACATCATGAAAAGGGCCGCGGGCACACCCTTGTCGGAGACGTCGGCGATGCAGAGCCCGATGCGGTCGTTCTCGAGGTTGATGACGTCGTAGAAGTCGCCGCCGACGTTTCGGGCCGGTTCCATGTGGGCGAACACCTCGTAGTCGTCCTTGCGCGGGAACCGCGTCGGGAGGATCGACTTCTGCATCTTGTTGGCGACGTCGAGTTCCTTCTGGAGCGAGACCAACTGATCGCGTGAGGCGAGTGCGGCGCGCCATTCGGTGAGGTGGGCGAGGGTCCGTTCGATCGTGATCCGCAGGTCGGCGAAGTCGAGGGGTTTTGTGACGAAGTCGAACGCGCCGCGGTTCATGGCCGTGCGGATGTTCTTCATGTCCCCGTAGGCCGAGACGATCACCGACTTGATGTTGGGGTCGACGGTGGGGATCTGCTCCAGGAGCGTGAGCCCGTCCATCTGCGGCATGTTGATGTCCGAGAGGACCATGTCGATGTCGTCGTCCTCGTTCAGCTTCTCGAGGGCCTCGATGCCGTTGTGGGCGAAGACGAAGCTGTAGCGCCCGGAGCGGATGTCGCGGCGCATCCGCTGCAGCATGAGCGGCTCCAGGTCGACCTCGTCGTCCACGACGAGGATCTTGTATGTCGCTTCGGCCATCGCTTTCCGATCCCTCCCGGCGCGTGGGCTCGGGGTCGGTCCCTGCGTTGTCAGCTCCGGGGCGTACCGCCTTCAGTTCCCCTGAGCGGCGAGAGCGGTCTCGGGAGAACTGTGGATGGCGATGATCTGGTCGAAACCACTGATGATGAAGAGTTCGTGCACCGACGACGACAGCGAGCAGATCGAGAAACCGACGTCGCGCTGGCGCAGGTTCTTGGCGCTGAGCAGGATGATGCGCAGTCCGGCGCTGCTGATGTAGTCCAACTCCGCGAGGTTCAGGATGACCGCGCTGTCCTCTGCGCCGATGTTGGCTTCCAATGCGTCCTGGAAATCGCTGGCATTCGATCCGTCGACCCGGCCCGCGGTATTGATGATCACCGTCGAACCCCGCCGCTCGGAAGTAACTTCCATCATCATTGCTCCTTGTCTGCCGATCTCTTGTCGCCCGATGCGTCGGTCTCGGTCAGGACGCCTCCCCGCCGGGCAAAGGGTAGCGGAATCTGGCGGGACTGCCAGTGTCATGCCTCTCGCCGGAGGCGCCGCCCGATAGTCCGCCGGGTTACGTTAGCCCCAATCGAGGCGATCTTCCCGATCGGGCGGGGTGCCCTCCCGATTGTGCCGCGGGCAGGCGAGGACCATAATTTCCGTTGCAGCGGTGTCGCCGAGGCCGGGTCGCACTGCCCGAAGGGAGGCGCGGCATGACCGTTCTGAGCAATGAACTGCGCGAGTCCTTCGCCGCGTCCATCGGCTCGGTGAACGAGTCGTGCCTGCTTCCCCCCGTGATCTACACGTCCGCGGAGTTCTACGAGTTCGAGCGGCAGGCCGTGTTCCAGCGCGAGTGGCTCTGTGTCGGGCGGGCCGACCAGGTCCCCGAGCCGGGTGACTTCCGCTGCATCACCCTTGCGGGGGAGCCGCTGATCCTGCTGCGCGACGGCGACGGCGAGATCGGGGTCGTCTCCGCGGTCTGCCAGCACCGCGGCATGGTGCTGGCCGAAGGATCCGGCAACACGCGCCGCTTCACCTGCCCCTACCACCACTGGTCCTACGGTCTGGACGGGGCGCTGCTGGGCGCGCCGGCCATGGAGCGCGCCGTCGGTTTCGACAAGGCCGACCATGGCCTGCCGCGCCTGCGCACCGAACTGTGGCAGGGATTCGTGTTCTGCAATTTCGACGCCGACGCCCGGCCGCTGGCGCCGACCCTGGGAAAGATCGACGACATCCTGGAGAACTTCGGCCTTCCGGACACGGTGACCCGCGAGGGCAAGACGCTCCCGAACCTGCCGTGGAACTGGAAGGTCATGATGGAGAACTTCAATGACCCCTACCACGCCAGCCGGCTACACGGCCCACTCCAGACGTTCGCCCCGAGCCACCTCAACGACTACCTGCCGTGGGATCCCGACGACGGGGCCATCGGTCGCATCCAGCACTTCACGGACATCGACGGCTCCTTCAACCCCACCAAGAAGTGCATCCTGCCCGTGTTCGCGAACCTCACCGAAGCGCAGCGGAGGCGCGGCTCGTTCGTCCTGATCCCGCCGACGCTGTCGCTGGCGATCGTGCCGGACGAGATCGCCTACTTCATCATCAGTCCGGACGGTCCGGGCGAGATCACCATCCACATCGGCTATTGCTTCGAAGCCTCGGCGCTGGCGGACCCGATGTTCGAGTACCTGTTCGAGCAGGCCGAGCAGGGGGTTGATAATTTCAACGTGCAGGATGTCTACGCAGACCGCATGGTGCAGAAGGGGTTGAACTCGGTCTTCGCCCCGCGCGGCCGCTATTCCTGGCAGGAGGAAACCTTGGCGCAGTTCAACCGCTGGCTGGTGGCCCGCTACGAGCAGCACTGGCCGTCGAAGCGCGCATAGCGGACCGATCGGGGGACATCGGAGACACGAGGGGAGAGCAACGACGTGAAGCCAGCAAGATTCGAATACGTCGCCGTCGGATCGGTTGCCGAGGCCACAGAGGCACTCGCCGCAGCCGAGGACGGCCGGATACTGGCCGGCGGGCAGAGCCTGGTGCCGCTGATGAACCTGCGCCTGGCGCGTCCGAGCCTGCTCGTCGACGTGAACGGCGTGGGGGCCCTGGCGGACTTCGAGGCCCGCAACGGCACGCTGCGGTTCGGTGCCATGTGCCGCCATCGCTTCCTGGAGACCGACCCGGCGGTGCGCACGCACGCGCCGATCGTGGCGGAGACGGCCGGGCTCATCGGCCACGTCGGGATCCGCAACCGGGGCACGCTCGGCGGCAGCATCGCCCACGCCGATCCCGTGGCGGAACTGCCGGCCCTGCTCGTGGCGCTGGGCGGGCAGGTGGTCGCCAGCAGCACCGACGGTGAGCGGACGATTCCCGCTGCCGAGCTGTTCTCCGGGCCCTTCATGACCAGCCTCGAGCCCGCCGAGATGCTGACCGCGGTGGAGATTCCCGCACACAGCGACGGGGACGGCGGCGCGTTCTCGGAGTTCGTCCTCCGCCACGGTGACTTCGCCACGGCGGGCGTGGCGGTCATCCTGCACCGCGACGAGGGCGGGACTTGTGAGTGGCTGCGGGTGGCCGGCTGCGGTCTCGGCCCCACGCCGGTGGACCTGAGTGCGGCGGGGGACTTCCTGCTGGGGGAGTCCGCCCTGACCGACGGCGGAGCGGACGAACTGGGCAGACGGGTGGCGGCGGCGTCGGATCCCTCCGGCGACGTGCACGGCTCGGCGGAATACCGCCGCGAGCTCGCCGCCGTGCTCGCCACCGATGCCGTGCGAAGAGCCTGGGGGCGGGCGGGATCGTCCGGCCGCGGCTGAGCGGGCGCCGATCACGACAAGGAGGAATGCCATGAGGAGTGCATCGTCATGACAGCTGTCAGGTTCTCTCTGAACGGCGAGGCCGCGGAGGTCGACGTCGAGCCGCGCGAGTTGCTACTCGACACCCTGCGGGACCGCCTCTCCGCCACAGGGGCGCACGCAGCCTGCGAACAGGGCGCCTGCGGCGCCTGCACGGTCCTCGTGAACGGCGCCAGCGTGCGGTCCTGCCTCATGTTCACCGTGCAGGCCGCCGGCGCCGAGGTGCGCACCATCGAGGGCGTCGGCTCGCCGGGAGCGCTGCATCCGATCCAGCAGGCGCTGTCGACCCACCACGGCCTGCAGTGCGGCTACTGCACGCCGGGCATGGTCCTCACGGCGCTGGAGATGTTCGAGACCGATCCGCACCCGAGCCGGGACGAGATCGTGGAGTGGATGTCGGGCAATCTCTGCCGCTGCACCGGCTACATCAACATCGTCAGCGCTCTGGAAGCCCTCGCCGGCGCCACCGAGGCACAGTCATGACCGCCGTCGCGCCCCCGGTGGCGCCGCCGGACACCACCACGGGAACCTTCCGGCGCGAGGACACCCGGCTGCTCTGCGGCCAGGGTGAGTATCTCGGCGACGTCCAGCGCCCCGACCTGAAGCACATCGCCATCCTGCGGAGCCCGCTGGCCCACGCCCGGATCCGTGACATCGACGTCTCGGGCGCCCTCACGCTGCCCGGAGTCATCGGGGCGTTCACGGGAGCCGAACTGGCCGCGGAGACCGGCACGTTCAACCACCACCTGCCGATGATCCCGACGCTCCGCCAGCTCAACTGGTCGGTGCTCGCCACCGACAAGGTGCGTTTCGTGGGCGAGGCGGTCGCCGCGGTGGTGGCCGACAGCCGCTACATCGCCGAGGACGCCCTCGAGCTCATCGAGGTCGACTACGAGGAGCTGCCGGCCCTCAGCGACCCCGAAGCGGGGCTGGAGGCCGACGCGCCGCAGCTCTACGAGGACTGGGGTGACAACGTCTTCCTGTACATCCCGGGCCCCCACGGCGACACCGAGACGGCGTTCGCCGGCGCCGACGGCGTGCTGGCGGAGAAGTTCACGCACCACCGCATCATCGGGCTGCCGCTGGACGGCCACGGTGCACTCGGCGAGTTCGACCCCGCCACCGGTCGCCTGGTGCTGCACGCCTCCACCCAGATCCCACACTTCCTGCGCACCGTGCTCTCGGAGATCACCGGCCTGAGTGAGGCCAAGATTCGGGTCGTGGCGCCCGACATGGGGGGCGGCTTCGGGAACAAGGTCCACATGGTGCGCGAGGAGGCGCTCGTGGCGGTGCTGGCGATGCGGGTCCGCCACCCCGTCGTCTGGAAGCAGGACCGCACCGAGAGCCTGACGGCCAGCGTGCACTCGCGCCAGCAGGTGCACAACGTGGAGGCGGCGTACCGCAACGACGGACGGATCCTCGGGCTGCGCGCCGAGATCATCGCGGATGTCGGGTCGCCGGAGCTCTACGTCATCGGCGCCGGGCCCGCCATCGTCACCACGGCCATCGTGCCCAACTGCTACGACCTGCAGGACTACGCCTTCGAATTGCGCTGCGTGGTGACCAACAAGGCGCCGATGGGCGCCTACCGCGGCTACGGGCAGGGGCAGGCCGTCTTCCTGATCGAGCGCGTGCTGGACCTGGTGGGGGAGAGGCTCGGCATCGATCCCGTGGAGATGCGCCGGATCAACATGATCCCCGACGAGCAGCGGCCCTACGTGACCGCCACCGGTGCCGTGCTGGACTGCGGCAGCTTCCACGACCAGCTCTCGGATCTGCTCGAGGCGGCGGACTATGACGGCGCCTGCCGCCGGCGCGACGAGGCGAGGGCGGAGGATCGCCTCGTCGGGGTGGGGATCGGGCAGATGGTGGAGGCCACCGCCCCCAACATCCACGGCCTGGCGGGACAGTTCGGCGTCTACGAGATGGCGATGCTCGCCGTGCAGCCCGACGGCAAGGTGAACGTGGTGGTCGGCACCAAGTCGCAGGGTCAGGGCCACGAGACCATCTTCGCCAAGGCGGCCGCGGACGAGTTGGGCATCAGTCCCGACGACGTCACCGTCAGCGACGGCGACACCGGGGTCCTGCCCTACGGCAGCGGGACCTGGGGCAGCCGTTCGGTCGTCATGGGTGGCGGCGCGGTCATCAAGGCCGCCCGGCAGGTTCGCGAGAAGATGGTCGCGATCGCCGCCGGGCTGCTGGACGCGCCGGCCGATCAGATCACTGTCTCCGACGGCTTCTTCCGCCTCGGCGAGGCGGAAGTCCCGTTCGCCCAGATCGCCTCGGCGGCGTACCTGCACACCTTCCTGCTGCCACCGGGCATGGACCCGGGCCTCTCGGTCATCGTGGGTTACGACTCGTTCAACACGAGCCCCTTCCCCGACGAGCGCGGCAAGATGAACGTGGCCGCCACCTATGCGACAGCGGCCGCGGCCGCGGTCGTGGAGGTGGATCCCGCCACGGGGGTGGTGAGCGTGCAGGACCTCACGATCGTGCACGACTGCGGGACCGTGATGAACCAGGTGATACTCGACGGGCAGATCCACGGCGCGGTGATGCAGGCGGTCGGGCAGACGTTCCTCGAGGAATTGCACTACGACGAGAACGGGCAGCCGCTCACGACGACGCTGCTGGACTACGCGATCCCGACGTTCGCGGACGTCGTGGAGCCGAAGATCGTCCACCGCGAGACACCCTCGGACCTGCTCGGCGGCTACCGCGGCGCAGGCGAGGGTGCGCTCATCGTGACGCCGGTGGCGCTCGCCGCGGCGGTGCACGATGCGCTGAAGCCCCTGGGGGTGCCCATCACCCAGGCCAACCTGAGCCCGCCGCGCCTGCGCGACCTGCTGCGAGGGCATTCGGGCGTCTGAGCGGCGCTCCCGCCGGGCGCCCTCGGGTGATCCTGCGGCTCCGGCGCGCGCTCCTAGGCTGAGACGATGGAGTCGAGAGCGTCGGCGGCCGCGCCGACCGCGGCGGAGACGCGTGTCCTCGACGAGGCCGTCGGTCTCCGTCTCGACGCCGTCGATTCGCGTGTCATCCGGCGGGGGCCGGATCGCCGGCACCTGTTGCTGCCCGCGCTGCACGCCCTGCAGGACGGGGTCGGCTGGATCAGCCCCGAGGCGCTGGCCGAGCTGTGCGCTCGCCTGGAGGTGCCGCGCGCCGAGGCGTTCGGGGTCGTCACGTTCTACGCGCTGCTGCGCACGGAGGAGGGTCCAGGCACCGTCGTGCACGTCTGCGACGACATCTCCTGCCGCGTTCACCCCGAGTACCGCGAGCCCGCGGGGCACGGCGTTCAGCAAGGCGGCGAGCCGGTCGGCGTGCACCCCAGCCCGTGCCTCGGTCAGTGTGACCGGGCTCCTGCCCTGTTCGTACAGCGAGCGGGTGCCGATTCGGGCCGCTGGACGGCCACGGGATCAGTGGCGGTCGCGCTCGCGGGTGAGAGTGCGACAGCACCGGCGGCTCACGTGGTCGCCGCCGGGCCGGCCTGGTTGACGGGCCGCATCGGAGGTGTGGACCCGACCAGCCTCGATGAGTATCGGGCACATGGCGGATACCAGGCGCTGCGGGTCGCGCTGGCGATGGGGCCCGAGGCCGTGCTGCGCGAGATCGCCGATTCGGGACTCCGGGGACGGGGAGGAGCCGCCTTCCCGACCGGCGTGAAGTGGCGGGCCGTGGCCTCCGCGGCGCGGCGGGATCGCTACGTCGTGTGCAACGCGGACGAGTCCGAGCCGGGGACCTTCAAGGATCGGGTGCTGCTGGAGGGCGATCCCTTCGCACTGGTCGAGTCCATGACCATTGCCGGGGTGACCGTGGGCGCCGCGCAGGGCTACGTGTACGTCAGGGGGGAGTACCCCACCGCCGAGGAGCGGATCGTCGCCGCCATCGAGCAGGCCCACCGACACGGGCTTCTGGGCTCTGATGTGGCCGGCAGCGGCCTCACCTTCGACATCGAGGTGCGGCGCGGTGCCGGGGCCTATATCTGCGGCGAGGAGACCGCGCTGTTCAATTCGCTGGAGGGCTACCGCGGCGAGCCGCGGTCGAAGCCGCCCTTCCCCACCGAGGTGGGGCTGTTCGGCCGGCCCACCGTGGTCAACAACGTCGAGACCCTGCACAACGTGCCGGTGATCCTCAACCGGGGAGCGGCAGCCTTCCGCGGAGTGGGTACCGCCGAGAGCCCCGGCACCAAGCTCTTCTCGGTGGCGGGAAGCGTCGAACGGCCCGGCACCTACGAGGTGCCGTTCGGCACGCGCCTCGACGAGCTCCTGGTGCTCTGCGGTGCGGCGCCGGGCGGTGACACCGTGCTGCTCGGCGGCGCGGCCGGCGCCTTCGTCCCTCCCGCGGCCGCCGGTGTCCCGCTGACCTTCGAGGATGCGCGGACCGCCGGTCTCACCCTGGGTTCGGGCGCGGTGACGGTCTTCGACGCTTCGGTGGACATGGCCGACATCGTGGAGAGGATCACCGCCTTCTTCCGCGACGAGTCCTGCGGGCAGTGCGTGCCGTGCCGCGTGGGCACCGTCCGCCAGAACGAGGCGGTCGTCCGTCTCCGCAATGGGTCAGCGCTCGCCGGGGACGGTGCGCTGCTCGATGACCTGGCGACGGTGATGGGGGACGCCTCGATCTGCGGACTCGGCCACACGGCGGCCTCGGCGGTCACCTCCGCGCTGCGTCTCGGCCTCCTCGAACCGGTCGCCGCCACCTGCGGGACGGAGCGATGAGCGCCCCGGTGCCAGTGGGGATCCCCCGCCGCAAGGTCACCGTGGAGGTGGACGGAACCGAAGTGGCGGTGCCCGAGGGCTCGACGATCCTGGACGCCTGCGGTGCGGCATCGCTCGAGGTCCCGACGATCTGCTGGGCGCCGACGATCACGCCGGTGAACGCCTGCCGCGTCTGCGTGGTGGAACTGGAGGGTTCCCGCACGCTCGTGCCTGCCTGCTCCCGCCAGGTGACCGAGGGAATGAGCATTCGCACCGGCTCCGAACGCACCCACGCGGCGCGCCGGATGGTCCTGGAGTTGCTGGCCTCCTCCGTGGAGCTCTCCCGCGCCGAGCCGGAGATCCTGCGCTGGCTCGAGGAATACGGCGCCGACCCCGAGCGCCACGGGGCCGACCGGGCGCGGGTCAGCGAACCTGTGCGGCGCCACGATGAGTTGTACGTGCGGGACTACGACCGCTGCGTGCTCTGCTACAAGTGCGTCGACGCCTGCGGTACCGAGGCGCAGTACACCTTCGCCATCGCCGTGGCGGGCCGCGGGTTCGATGCCCGGATCTCGACGGAGTTCGACGTGGACCTACCGGAGTCGGCGTGCGTGTACTGCGGCAACTGCATCGGGGTGTGTCCCACGGGCGCGCTCATCTTCACCCGGGAGTTCGACCTGCGCGCATCGGGCCGGTTCGACCCCGATGCCCAGACGGTGACCACGACGGTCTGCCCCTATTGCGGCGTCGGCTGCAACCTCGAGTTGCACACCCAGGACGATGAGATCTTCAGGGTCACCTCTCCGGACGATCACGAGGTGACCTCCGGGCATCTCTGCATCAAGGGTCGATTCGGATTCGAGTACGCGGGCGGGCGGCACCGGGAGCAGCCGGAAGGGGCCGATTCGGCAACGGATGCGAGCCCGCCGGCGTGAACGGGGCCTCCGGCGAGCGAGCTCGCCCGCCGTGGGTTCTCGTCGGAGTCGGCCTCGGCGCCGGTTTCGTGGCGGGGCTGTTCGGAGTGGGTGGCGGCATCTTCATCGCCCCCGGGCTGATGTTGCTGGGGGGCTTTCACCAGCGGGTGGCGCACGGCACGTCGCTCGCCACCTCGGCCCTCTTCGCAGCCGCCGGCGTTGTCGCCTACGCGCTCAACGACGCGGTCGATGTCGTCGCCGCGTCGCTGATCTTCGCCGGCTCGGGACTCGGCGTCCTGGCGGGAGTCGAGCTGCTCAACCGTGTGCGCATCCGCACGCTGCAGGTGGTCTTCGTCCTGCTCCTGGCGGTGACCGCGGGACGCATGCTGGCCGGCACGGCCGAGGCCACGGGGGAACTCTCGCTGACCGTGGCCGCGGCGTTCGGTCTGGTGGGATGTGGCGTGCTCGTCGGTCTGGTGGCCGGTCTGATGGGTGTGGGAGGCGGCGTGATCGTGGTTCCCGCACTCGTGTTGCTCTTCGAGCTGGGCGACGTGACCGCCAAGGGAACCTCGTTGCTGGTGGTGCTCCCGACCGCAATCGTCGGGACGCTGCGCAACCTGCGCAATGACAACGTCGACCTCCGGGGCGCTCTGGTGATCGGCGCGGGGGGCATGCTGTCGGCGTTCGGAGGCGGGATGCTGGCGGGCGTGATCCCGCCGGCGGTCTCCTCGGCGCTATTCGCCGGCCTGCTCATCGTGATCGCGCTGCGGATGATTCGCGACATGCTCCGGGAATCCGGGCAGCCGCCTGACCGCTCGAACGGCCCCCCGGGGCCCCGATTGCCACGGCGGTAGGCTCGCCCAGGTGCGCGCTGTCGTTCTGGCCGGCTACGGCGGCCCGGAGGTGCTGCGGCTCGAAGAGGTGGAGTCGCCTGTCCCGGGGCCCGACGAGATACTCGTCGACGTCGTCTCGACGGCGCTCAACCGCGCCGACCTGCTTCAGCGCATGGGCCGGTACCCGGGGCCCGAAGCCACCGTCGAGATCCTGGGACTCGAGTTCGCGGGACGGGTGGCCACGGTCGGCGCACGGGTGCGGAGCCTCGCTCCGGGCGACCCGGTCATGGGTCTCACCAACGGTGGCGCATACGCCGAGCAACTCGTCACCCACGAGCGCATGGCTCTGCGGCCACCCGGCGGGCTGGCGCTGGCGGACGCCGCCGCCATTCCCGAGGTGTGGATCACCGCCTGGGACGCACTGGTCTGCCAGGGCGGTCTCACGTCGGGCCGTGTGGCGCTGGTTCACGGCGGCGGCTCCGGCGTGGGGACCGCCGCGATCCAACTCGCCAAGGCACTGGGGGCGACGGTGGTGGCGACCGCCTCGGCGGCAAAGCTGGCGGGATGCCGCGCACTGGGCGCCGACCTGGCGGTCGACTACCGCAGTGAGGACTTCGTCGAGGCGATCCGCGACCTCACCGCCGGCCGCGGAGCCGATGTGGTGCTCGACATCGTCGGCGGCGAGTACCTGGCCCGCAACCTTGCGGCCCTGGCGGGACGCGGCTCGATCGTGCAGGTGGGGCTGCTCGGAGCCGGCGAGGCCACCGTGCCGCTTGGACGGCTCATGTCCAAGCGCGCTCGCCTCGTGGGCACCGTGCTGCGGTCACGCCCGCTGGAGGAGAAGATCGCCCTCAGCCGACGTTTCGGAGCCGAGATCCTGCCGCTGTTCGACTCGGGACGGCTCAGCCCGGTGATCGACCGGCGCTACCGCATCGAGGAGGTTGCCGAAGCTCATGCCTATATGCAATCGAACGGGAATCTCGGTAAAATCCTGCTCGACATTGCGACGCCGGACGAGGTCGACGCCGCCCTCTGATCCGGCCCGAAGCGGACTGTCGCCCGCGTTGCCAGGACATCCACTAACATTACGGACGTTGGTTTGTGTTTCCAGGGCGGCGGGTAACTTGTACCAAGGTGCTACGACCCTTTTGTCCCGTTGTGCGACACCAATGCACTAGCGGGGAGGGAAACGATACGAGGTTGTGAGGTTCACGGACATGGTAGAGTCGGACATCGATTGGCTCAGCACTGAAGATACGGCCAGGCGCCTTGGTCTAACGACGAGGACGATCTACAGATTCGTCGACATCGGGCAGCTTCCGGCGTATCGCTTCGGGCGCGTCTTCCGGTTCAAGGCGAGCGACGTCGATGCGTTCATCGAGCAGTCTCGCGTCGAGCCGGGCACCCTGAAGCATCTGTACCCCGACCCGATCCCCGCGCAGGCATCCGGCGCAGGCCAGGAAGAGTCGTCACCGGAGAGCTAGTCGCTTGGGTGACCTCGACAAGGGCGGCGCGCTGACCGGCGCCCACTCCGATCTGCAAGCGGGACGCCGGCTGTCCATCTGCATTGTCCTCGGTGACTGAGCAGCCCGTCAGCCGGGCTCGGGTCACGATCCCCGGCAATCACCTACTGCCCACCCTGCTCGGGCCCGCAGACCGCCATCTGCGGCTGCTGGAGGCGACGTTCCCGCAGAGCGGCATCCACGTGCGGGGCAACGAGGTGACCGTCACCGGCCCGGACGCGCCGGGCGTGGCGCGGGTTCTCGAGGAGTTGATCACGCTCGTCCGCCAGGGACATCCGGTGGACTCGCGTTCGGTGGTGCACGTCATCGACCTGGTGGCCGCCGACGAGAGCCCCAGCGAGGTGCTGAGCGACGAGGTGCTCCGCCACGCCCGCGGACCGGCTGTGCGACCGCGCTCGCGAGGTCAGAAGGCCTATGTCGACTCGATGCGCTCCGCCACGGTGACCTTCGCCATCGGTCCGGCCGGGACGGGGAAGAGTTGGCTGGCCGTCGCCGCGGCGATCGCCGCCCTGCAGGCGCGCGAGGTGGAGCGGATCATTCTCACGCGGCCGGCCGTCGAGGCCGGCGAGCGACTCGGTTTCCTCCCCGGTGACGTGGCCGCCAAGGTGGATCCGTACCTGCGGCCGCTGTACGACGCCCTGTACGACATGCTGGACCTGCAGGGGGTGCAGCGGTTGCTGGAGCAGGAGATCGTGGAGGTGGCACCACTGGCGTTCATGCGCGGGCGGACGCTGAATCGCAGTTTCATCATCCTCGACGAGGCGCAGAACACCACCCCCGAACAGATGAAGATGTTCCTCACCCGCATCGGGTTCGGCTCCCGGGCGGTGATCACCGGTGACGTGACCCAGGTGGACGTCGCCGGGGGTCGCAGCGGTCTCGACGGGTTGGAGACGCTGCTCGCCGGCATCGAGGGCGTCCGTTTCGTCCATCTGAGCAGCCGGGACGTCGTCCGGCATCCCATCGTTACCGACATCGTGAACGCCTACGACAAGGCCAGCAGCGAGACAGGTGACGGGCCCGCGCGGGACCGGTCGGGGTGAGCGAGGACGGGTCTGCGGACTGTCCGGGAGACCGGAGTCGAACCTCGGCGGGCGACGCGCCGGCCGCCGGGCCCCAGGCCGAGGACCCCCAACGCGGCCGGCGGGTCGTGCACGGACCCGTCGCCGTCGAGGTCGTGGACCGGCGCCATCCCGACTCCGGGCCGGCGGATCCCACCCGGGAAACCCTGGATCTCGACCGCTGGGGCCTGCTGGCGGCATCCGCCGCCTGTGGCGAAGGGGTCCGGCGCCCCGCCGAGTTGGGTCTGGCGTTCGTGGATGAGGCCGAGATCGCCGAGCTGGCTGCAGCGTGGCTCCAGAGCGACCATCCGACCGACGTTCTGGCGTTCCCGGTGGAGGCGAGCGCGCCACGGGTGCGGCGCGGCCTTCCCGACGGGGATCCTCCGCTGCTGATCGGCGATGTCGTGGTTTGCCCGCCGGTGGCGTCCCGCCAGGCGGGCGAGGCGGGCCACGCCCTTGCGGACGAGCTGGCGCTGCTCATCGTGCACGGTGTCCTCCACCTCTTCGGACACGACCATGCCGGTCCGGTGGAGTCCTTCCGGATGAGGCGGCGCACCCGGGCCCTGCTGGCGCGGCTCCACCGGCACGAGAAGACCGGTGCCGGGGCGCCGAGCGCCGAGGGCCGGCCGGTGGGCTGAGCCGTGCTCGAAGCACTGGCCGTCGCGGCGGTGGCGGTTCTGAGTGTGTTCGCGGTCGTGCTGGCGGCGGCCGAGACGAGCCTCACCCGCCTGCGCCAGAGCCAGGCCAGAGTGCTGATCGAGGAGGAACCCACCGACACCAGCCCGCTGGGCTGGCTGCTCGAGCGTCGCCGGCAGGTGCTCGGCCTCGTGCTGGGGCTGGTTCTGGCCTGCCACCTGGGAATTGCCACGCTGGTCGGGCTCCTGGTGCAGCGACGCTGGGGGGACGGCGCGCTCGGGGTCGCCTACGCGCTCGAGTTGATCGTGCTCTACCTCGCCATCGGCGTCGGCGCGAAATCCCTGGCCATGCGTCGACCCGAGCGCGTGGCGCGCCTCGTCGCCCCGATCCTGCGGATCCTGGTGGGCTTCACGCCGCTGCGCTTGCTGATGGGGCACCCGCGGCGCGCGGGGCGGTTCGGTCAGAGCGAGCGGGACGAGCCCGAAGCGGTGTCCGAGGAAGAGTTGCTGGCTGTCGCGGAACTGGCGGCCGCCGATGAGAGCATCGAGGCTCAGGAGCATCGTCTCATCGAGTCGGTGATCTCCTTCGGTGACACCATCGCCAGGGAGGTGATGGTGCCGCGGACCGACATGGTGGCGATCGCGCGCACGTTCAGTGTCGCCGAGGCCCTCGAGGTGGCCCTGTTCAACGGGCTGACCCGTATCCCGGTCTACGGGGATGGGATCGACGACATCGTGGGCTTCGCCCACGTGCGAGACCTCATCGCAACGGTGCGCGCCCAGGGCGACGACAGGCCCGTCGGCGAGGTGATGCGCGAGATCGGCTTCGTTCCCGACACCAAGCGGACCGCCGAGTTGCTGGCCGAGATGCAGGGTGGCCGCTCGCATCTGGTGATCGTCATCGACGAGTTCGGAGGGACCGCCGGACTGGTGACCCTGGAGGACCTGCTCGAAGAGATGGTGGGGGAGATCACCGACGAGTTCGACGTGGAGCACGCGCTGGTGGAGAAGCTGGAGGAGGGTCGGTTCCGGGTGAGTGGCCGCGTGCCGCTCAGCGAGTTGTCCGAAGCGCTGGAGGCGGAGTTGCCCTCAGGGCGCTGGAGCACGGTGGGAGGGCTGATATTCACCATGCTCGGGCGGGTTCCCGAGGAGGGGGAGAGCCTCGAGGTGAACGGTCATCGCTTCCTCGTTGAGCGGGTGCAGCGGCGTCGCATCGCCCGCGTCCTGGTGACCGAGATCGCGGTCGGGCCGCCGGCGTGAGTCCGGTCGGGGCCGCGTGTGCCCGGTCGGGGTCCGGGGTGCCGTTTGCTCCTTCGCGCGGGCGCAAGGCGTCGCAAATCGGTCCCCCGGCCCCCTCCCTCGGTTGTCGCGTGTGCCCGGTCGGGGGCCGGGGTGCCGTTTGCTCCTTCGGCGCGGGCGCAAGGCGTCGCAAATCGGCTCCCCGGCCCCCTTCGTCGGTTGTCGCGTGAATTCTGAGACCGGGCTGCGGTCGGGGTTCGTGACGCTGGTGGGGCGGCCGAATGTCGGCAAGTCGACGCTGCTGAACCGCGTGTGTGGGACGAAGATTTCGATCGTCAGCGACAAGCCGCAGACGACGAGACGCGCGGTCCAGGGTGTGTTGCACCGCGAGGGGGTCCAGGTCGTCTTCGTGGACACGCCCGGTATCGGCAAGCCGCGCACGGCGCTTGGGGCGCGGCTGAACGCCACCGCCGGCGACGCGCTCGACGACGTGGACGTGGCCTGCCTGATCGTCGACGCAACCGCCCCGTTCGGGCCCGGGGACCGGTTCGTGGCGGCGAAGCTCCCCGCCGATGGCGTCATCGTGGTCAACAAGGTCGACGCGGTGGCGCCGGCGCGGGTCCTCGAGCAACTGGCGAGAGTCTCGGAGGTGCCCGCCGAGGCCTACTTCCCGCTCTCGGCGCGCACGGGCGAGGGCATCGACGCGTTCGTGACCCATCTCTTGGAGCGCATGCCTCCGGGTCCCCCGTACTACCCCGAGGGCGTGGTGAGCGCCATCCCCGACGAGGTGGCGGTGGCGGAGATGGTGCGGGAGCAGCTCCTGGCCATCGTGCGGGACGAGTTGCCTTACGCCATCGCCACGCAGGTCACCGAGTGGGACTGGCCGCGCATCCGCTGCGAGATCCTCGTGGAACGGGTCTCGCAGCGGCGCATCGTCATCGGTCACCGTGGCTCGGTGCTGAAACGGGTCGGAACCGGGGTGCGCCGGCAGCTCCCGCCCGGCGCCTACCTCGAGCTGCACGTCTCGGTGGATCCCAACTGGCAGGACCGCCCGGGCGCCGTGGAGCGCTACTGCAGTTGAGGGAGCGCCGCCCCGGTGGAGGCCCGGGCTCCTCAGAGCGATGCCAGGAACTCCAGAACCTCGTCGCGCTCGGTGGTGCGGCGCAGTGGCGGCACGTCCTCCAGCAGTTCCGTCCGGTAGCGGGCGGTGGCCAGGCGGGGATCCAGCACGGCGACCACTCCCCGGTCGGCCTCGGAACGGATCAACCGGCCGGCCCCCTGCGCCAGGAGGATGCCGGCCCGCCGGAGATCCACGAGCCGGAAGGCGTCGTCGCCGATGTGGGTCCGCCGCGCCGCAAGCAGCGGATCGTCAGGGCGCGGGAACGGCAGCCGATCCAGGGTCACGAGCGTCAGCGCCGGGCCGGGCACGTCGACTCCCTGCCAGAAGCCGATGGTGGCGAACAGGCAGGTGGCGTCGTCGTCGGAGAAGCGCTCGAGCAACTGCGCGGGCGGAAGATCGCCCTGGCGCAGCAGCGGCCAGCGCAGGCGAGGCCGGAGTGCGCCGGCGGCCTCGTCGAGCATGCGGTGGCTGGTGAACAGCGCCAGTGTGCGACCCTTTGCGGCGTTGATCAGCGCTTCGAGCTCGTCTATCGCCTTGGGTGTGAATCCCGCGGAATTCCGCGGCGGGAGGTCGGCGGCGCAGTAGAGGAGTCCGGCCGAGCGGTAGTCGAACGGGCTTCCCACGTCCAGATGCCGGTAGTCGTCGTGTTGCAACCCCAGTGCCGCCGGTGTGGCGGTCCCCAGTGTCGCCGAGGTCATGACGACGGTCCGATCCTCGAAGAGAGGTTCACGCAGGAGCCCGCCGACCTCCAGATGGGCCAGGCGCAACTCGGGGGCGCCGGCCGCTCCTTCCACGAACGCCACCGTCCCTTCGGGCCGCTGCAGCAGCGCGGCCACGTTCTCGCTCAGCGACGACACCTCTCCGAGTGCCCGCAGTCGTTGTGCCTCCGCATCGTCGCCGTCGGGCCGGGTGGCGCGCAGTTCGGCGCCGACCGCCTCCAGGCGCCCGCCCGCCAGCGTGAGGGCCTCGACAAGCTCGGGCGGGCCGCCGGTCGGTAGACGCCTGCCGTGATGTTCCCGGAGGATCTCGGCGATGCGCCGGCCGGAGTTCGCCAGAGGTGCTCCCGACTGGGCGATCACGGCGTTGACCTCCTGGCCGGCGTTGCGCAGGCTGCGCTCACCGAGGCTCACGCCGGCGATGGCGGTGACGGTGTCCTCGAACTGGTGCGCCTCGTCGATCACCACGAGATCGTGCGGAGGCAGCAGGGGAGTGCCCAGCAGGTGCAGCACGAGCAGGTGGGTGTTGACGACGACGATGTCGGCACGGTCGGCGCGCTCCCGAGCGGCCTCGGCGAAGCAGGCTCCGCCCTCCGGGCAGCGGGTGCGGCCGGGGCACTGGGTGGCGCTCACGCTCAGGCGCTCCCAGAGTCCCCGTGGGAGTTCCCAGTCCACGTCGGCCCGGTCGCCGGTGGTGGCCCGGTCGGCCCAGGCAAGCAGCCGGGCGAGATCCCCCGCGCCAGTGAACGCCGCCGTGTCACCGGCCCACCTTGGCCGGTCGGCGGCATCCGGGGGATCGTGTGCTTCGCCGGGGACACCCAGTTCGAGTTGGAGCCCGGTCCGGGTCGCCTCGGCGACGAGTTGGCGGCAGATGTAGTTGGAGCGCCCCTTCAGGACGGCCCAGCGGAACGACCGCCCGCAGGGTCGCAGTTGCCGCGTCTCGGCCAGCCCCGCCAGGAACGGCAACTCCTTGGTGGCCAGCTGATCCTGCAGGGCCTTCGTCGCCGTGGCCACGACCACCCGACGGCCGCTCAGGATGGCGGGAACGAGATACGCCAGCGACTTTCCCGTGCCGGTGCCTGCGGCGACCGCCAGATGGCGGCCCCGCTCGAAGGCCTCGGCGGTGGCCGCGGTCATCTGCTCCTGGCCGGCGCGGCGCTCGCCCGCTTCGCCGAGTGCCTCGGTGGCCGCTGCCAGCAGGGCGAGACTCCGCTCGGCGAGACTCACCCCCGCAGGGTACCAACCCCCCTGCACGTCGCCGGATGGCTACAACGCGTGTTCGGTCGTCGTCGTGCGGGGCCCGGCGCCGTGACTCCGGTTGTTCCGGGGCCGGCGGTAGCGAGCTCGAACGGCGATCGCCCGGCGCACCAAGGCCACCCGATCGGCGCGCCGACTGCTACAAATGGCGTTCAGGAACGGCGCAGTGCCGACTTGCCGACAGGTGCCCCATGAGTCTTTCCGCTGTCGATCTCTCCGCGGTCCCGGCCCACGTGGCCTGCGTCATGGACGGGAACGGGCGCTGGGCGGCCCGGCGCGGCCTGCCGCGCACCGCCGGCCACGAGGCCGGGCTGGACGCCCTGTTCAATGCGGTCGACGGGGCGCTGGAGATCGGCGTGCAATGGTTGACCGTCTACGCCTTCTCGACGGAGAACTGGAGCCGCCCCCGCGAGGAGGTGCGTTTCCTGCTGGACTTCAACCGGCTGAACCTGGTGGCGCGGCGCGACGAGATGCACGAGCGGGGAGTGCGCCTGCGCTTCATCGGCGGGCGCGACCGCCGGCTCTCCCGGAGCCTGCTGGCCGAGATGGACGCGGCGGCCGAATTGACCGCGGCCAACCGGCGACTCACCCTGACGGTGGCGTTCAACTACGGCGGCCGAGCCGAGTTGACCGAGGCGGTGCGCAGGATCGTCGCCTCCGGGGCGCGGCCCGGCGACATCACCGAGCAGACCATCCGCGCCCACCTCGCCACGCCCGACATGCCCGATCCCGACGTGCTCATCCGCACTTCCGGCGAGTATCGCCTCTCCAACTTCCTGCTCTGGCAGGTGGCCTACAGCGAGATGGTGTTCCTGGACGTGCTGTGGCCCGACTTCAGCCGGGCGCACCTCTTCGAGGCGGTCGCCGAGTACCAGCGGCGCGAGCGCCGCTTCGGCGGCCTGGACCAGTGAGCGCGCCCGACTGGACGGGGCCGTACCGCGATCGGGCGGTGGTGCTGCGGACCTACCGCCTCGGGGAGGCCGACCGCATCATCGTCCTGCTGGGGCGGGATCACGGCAAGATCCGGGGGGTGGCGAAGGGCGTCCGCCGCACGCGCAGCCGGTTCGGCTCGCGACTGGAGCCGGCCGGTCACGTCGACGTCTCGCTGTGGCGGGGACGGGGAGAGCTCGACACCATCACCGGTGCGGACAGCGCGGACACCGTCGAGCAGTTCACCGCCCTCCGGGAGGACCTGGCGCTCTTCGGCAGGGCCATGGCGATGCTGGAGGCCGTCGACCGGTTGACGCTGGAGCGAACGCCGGCTCCCGACCTCTACGACAGGTTGGTGCGCGGGTTGCATTCGCTGGTGACGCACCCGTCGGCTCTCAGCGTCGGCGCGTTCCTTTGGCGTCTGGCGCAACTCGAAGGAATCGCACCGGATGTCGACGGCTGCGTGCACTGCGGGGCGCGTGCCGGGCTCGTCGCCCTCGACATCGTCCACGGAGGCTTGACCTGCCCGCCGTGCCGGCCGCTGGCCGCCCAGGCCGTCGATGTCGAGACCGTGACCATCCTGCGCGAGATCCTCGGGGGGCGGCTCGCCGAGGCACTGGCGCGGCCCGCCTCTGCGGCCACCGACGACGTGGAGCGACTCGGTGTGGCGGTGCTGGAGCAGCACACCGAGCGGCGGCTGCGAGTCCCGCCCCTACTCGGTGCCGTCGCTGCCACGCCGGACCGCGGCACCGAGGCGAGGGGGAGGCACACCCACCGGTAGCCTGCGGGCGTGGTCGAGACATCTCCCTCCGGGCCGCCCGCGGGGACCGCGGCTCCCGCGGTCGCGTCCCCCGAGGACGGCGAACGCCTCGACGCGGTGGTGAACCTCTGCAAGCGGCGGGGCTTCGTCTTCCAGTCTGCGGAGATCTACGGCGGGTTCCGGTCGACCTATGACTACGGACCGGTCGGCGTCCTGATGCTGCGCAACGTGAAGGAGGCCTGGTGGCATTCGGTCGTGCAGATGCGCCCCGACGTGGTGGGCATCGATGCAGCGATCCTCTCGCCTCCGGCCGTCTGGGAGGCCTCGGGGCATCTCGAGAGTTTCACCGACCCGTTGGTGGAGTGCCGTGAGTGCGGGCGCCGGCACCGGGAGGACCAACTCACCGACCCCGAGCGCTGTCCCGACTGCGGGAAGGCGGGAGGCCTCAGCGAGCCGCGCCAGTTCAACCTCATGTTCCGCACCCACGCGGGACCGGTCGTCGAGTCCGGCGCCGAGGTCTACCTGCGACCCGAGACCGCCCAGGGCATGTTCGTCAACTTCGCCAACGTCCAGCGGGCGTGCCGGCTGCGGCCCCCGTTCGGCATCGCGCAGATCGGCAAGTCGTTCCGCAACGAGATCACGCCGGGCAACTTCATCTTCCGCACGCGGGAGTTCGAGCAGATGGAGTTGGAGTTCTTCGTGCCGCCCGACGAGGCTCCCCGCTGGTACGAGTACTGGTGCGGCGAGCGGCTGCGCTGGTACGTGGACCTGGGCATTCCCCCGCACCTGCTGCGGCTGCGGGAGCACGGTCCCGACGAGCGCAGTCACTACTCCAACGCCACCTCCGACGTGGAGTTTCGCTATCCGTGGGGCTGGGGAGAGTTGGAGGGCGTGGCGAACCGGACCGACTACGACCTGCGACGTCACGCCGAACACTCCGGCCAGACGCTGGAGTACGCCGATCCCGGCTCGGGTGAGCGCTACGTCCCGCACGTGATCGAGCCTGCGGCGGGGGCGACGAGGGCCTTGATGGCCTTCCTGCTGGCGGCGTACGCAACCGAGGAGGTGCGCGGCGAGACGCGGACCGTGCTCCGGCTGCACCATCGCCTCGCCCCCTACCAGGTGGCGGTGCTGCCGCTGTCGCGCAAGGAGCACCTCATCGAGCGGGCGCGGGAGGTCCTGGGGAGGCTGGCGCCCCACTGGATGGTGGACTTCGACGTGACGCAGTCCATCGGCCGCCGCTACCGCCGCCAGGACGAGTTGGGCACCCCGTACTGCGTGACGGTGGACTTCGAGACCACCGAGGACGACGCGGTGACCGTGCGCGAGCGGGACTCGATGGCGCAGGACCGCCTGGCGATCGCCGACCTGGTGGGATACCTGCACGAACGGCTTGCCCGCTGAGCCGAAGCGCCACCGCCCGCAGCGGCGCGCCGCCGTCCTGAGCCGGGGAAAATGACGGCTGGTAACTTGCCGCCATGACCCGTTCCCGCCCCCTGCCGGCCGCCGTTGCCGCTGGTCCGGGTACCGGCGGAGGCTGACCGTGGGCATCCTGGCCGAGGACGTGGCCCGCGTCCGCGAGGCGACGGACATCGTGCAGCTCATCAGCAACACGGTGGCGCTGCGCAAGGCGGGACGGCGCTGGCAGGGGCTCTGCCCCTTCCACTCCGAGAAGACCCCCTCCTTCTCGGTCAACGCCGAGGAGGGGCTCTACTACTGCTTCGGCTGCGGGGCCTCGGGCGACGCCATCACGTTCGTGCGCCAGACCGAGGGTCTGGACTTCGTCGCTTGCGTGGAAGTGCTCGCTGCTCGGGCCAGCATCACCCTCCGCTACGACGACAAGGGGGAAGCGGCGCAGAGCGGGCGGCGGCAGAAGCTGGCCGACGTAGTGGCGGTGGCGGTGGATTGGTATCACGAGCGTCTTCTTGGCGATGCCGACGCAGGCGCGGCGCGGGGCTACCTGCGGTCGCGGGGCATGAGCGGGGACGAGGTGCGGGCCTTCAAGCTGGGCTGGGCGCCGTCCGGGTGGGACGAGTTGAGCCGCGCCCTGCGCTCGAAGGCCTCAGCCGAAGTGCTGATCGACGCGGGCTTGGCGCGCCAGAACGAACGGGGCGGCCTCAGGGACAACTTCCATAGCCGGGTGCTGTTTCCGATCTTCGACGTGCGGGGTGACCCGGTCGGCTTCGGCGGCCGGATCCTCCCGGGAGCCGACGAACGAGCGGGACCCAAGTACAAGAACACCCCCGAGTCCCCGTTGTACGCCAAGAGCCGCCTGCTCTACGGCCTGAACTGGGCCAAGGACGCCATCGTGCGCGCCCGCGACGGGGAGGGCGAGGTGATCGTCTGCGAGGGCTACACCGACGTGATCGGGCTGCACGCCGCCGGACTCCCGCAGGCGGTCGCAACCTGCGGCACGTCGCTCACCGAGGATCACGTCAGGACCCTCGCCCGCTTCACAAAGCGCATCGTGCTCGCATTCGACGCCGACGCAGCGGGGTCCGCTGCGGCGGAGCGCATCTACCAGTGGGAGAGTCGCTACGAGCTTGATGTCCTGGTCGCCGACCTTCCCGAAGGTGACGACCCTGACGACCTGGCACGTCGCGAGCCCGAGCTGCTTCGGGAGAAGCTGGCAGAGCCCGAGTTGTTCCTCGACTACCGCCTCGCCAAGGCGGTTCAGGGCGTCGAGCAGGCGACCGCACAGGGCAAGGTGCGACTAGCTGACGCAGCCCTTGCGACTCTGGACGAGCACCCCAACAAACTCGTGCGGGAGCAGAAGTTTGACGAGCACCTCATGAGAGTGGCAGACGCTTGCAAGTTGAGTTCGGCCACGCTGCGGGAGACCATCGCGCGCTATCGCGCCGAGCGCCGTGCTGCTCGTGGAGGGTCTGGCGGCGCCGGGAGCGATGACCGAGGCGGAGTGACGCCCTCGCCTCCGGCCGATCCGAGCATCGCCGATCAGGTGCTGCTGCTGCGAGCGCACACACCGGAGGCAGTTCCCGTCTGGGTGACATCCCGGCTATTCGAGTCGAGGGTCAATCAGCGGATCTTCGAGGCGCTCGGCTGCGGGGTCTCGTTGGGAGAGTTGCAGGCTCTCGCCGGGCACGATGTCGCCGCGGCCACGACCGACTCCCTTCCGGCATCGACGATCGCGGAGTTGCAGGCCCACGCTGGGGACGAGGTGGCTGCCACTGTCGGAAGTCTGGCCGCACGGAAACCTCCGGAGAATGCCGAGGTGGTGATCGGTCGCCTCGTCTACGACGCCGCCGGGCGCTGGATCGAGGACGTGACTCGGTTGGCGAGCACGACCGATGACGCCGAGTTCGGGAGGGGCCTCGCCGCGGTTCAGCTCGCGCGCTCCGAGCTGCAATCCGGGAACTGGCGGCTGGAGGTGGCGGAGAGGCTGGCGGAGCTGTTGACGCCGGACATCCCCCGGACCGGGAGACCGTCGCCGGATCCCGCCGGCTCCCCCGAGGATGTCGCCACCCGGCCGCCGGAGGGGCTGCTCGCGACCGCCGAGGAGGAGCGCTTCTACGAGGACGCGCCGGTTGACTCCGGCGAGGGGGAGCATGCCGCGGGGATGCCCACGACCGAGGACGTCCGGGCATGACCGAGGGGTTCACCACCTACCTCAGCGGCATCGGCCGTGTGGCGCCGCTCAGTGCGGAGGAGGAACGCGAGCTGGGTCGGCAGGTGCAGGACGGTCTGGCGGCCCGGGCGGTCCTGGACGATCACATCGACCTCGGCTCGGACGGGGAGCGGCCCGCCGATCTCCAGCGCCGGGCCCGTGAGGGTGAGGCCGCACGGAGCCGCCTGACCGAGGCGAACCTGCGCCTCGTCGTGTACCTGGCCCGGGGCTACCAGGGGCGAGGGGTCCCGTTCGCCGATCTCGTCCAGGAGGGGAATGTGGGCCTCATGGCGGCGGCGACGAGATTCCGGCCGGAGAAGGGTTGGCGGTTCTCGACCTACGCGGGGTCATGGATCCGCAGCGCCATGCTCAGCGCCATCAAGAGTCAGGGAGGGGTCGTCCGGCTGCCCGCACACCTGGCGGCCGCAGCGACGCAGATCTACCGGGCGGAGCAGGAGTTCGAACAGGAGAATCACCGGCCGCCGACGCTGGCCGAGCTGTCGCGGCGCTGCGAGATCCCCGAGGATCAGGTGGCGCAGGTTCTCGGGTTGCGCGCCTCGCCCGTCTCGCTGGAGTCGCCGGTCGGCGAGAACACCTCGCTGGGAGAGATGCTCTCGGACGGCTTGGACTCCGGTCCCGACGACGTGGTGATCGAAAGACTGCACGGCGCCGCATTGCGCGAGGCCGCCGAGGAGGCTCTCGCCGCGGTCGACGATGAGCGTGTGCGGCGGCTGCTGCGCCTGCGGTTCGGACTGGTCGACGGCCGCATCCGGACCCTGGCCGAGCTGAGCGGCCAGTTCGGCGTCACGAAGGAACGGCTCCGCCTGATCGAGGCGCGGACGCTGTCGCGGCTGCGCCGCAGCGGTCTGGGAGACGAACTCCGGGAACTCATGCGCGAATCCTGAGTTGATATCGTGGGAGCGCGATCCGGGGTAGCTCAGTTGGCAGAGCGCCGGCCTGTTAAGCCGTTTGTCGTGGGTTCGAGCCCCACCCCCGGAGCTTGCGCCGTGGCCGGCCCCCGCGCCGCGGCGCCACCCGAGGGCTAGCTTTCTTCCGGGCTCGTAGCTCAGTGGTCAGAGCAGACGACTCATAATCGTTTGGTCGTGGGTTCGATCCCCACCGAGCCCACGGCCCGCGGCGCGCGGTCCGGCCGGCCGACCGTCCCGTGCAGGGTCACTCGCCGAGCCAGGCGGGGGCGCGGTCGTGCAGGTAGCGGGTCACGGTCCCGATGAGGCCGAACGTCTCATCGAGGAAGTCGTGCTCACCGACCAGGTGGGCCAGAGGGATCGCCCGCTCCGACTCCACGTGAACGGTCCTGGCAACGTCGTCGGTGACCGTCGCGATGGTGTCCGCCGCCCAGACGTGCAGTGGCAGGGCGGTGCCGCCGATGGCAGAGAGTTCGGTCGCCAACTCCAGCAGGTTGGGACTGTTCGGCAGCGGAGGCAGCCGCCAGTGGAAGCGAAGGAGCAGGTCGAAGCCTTCCTCCGGCCATTCGGCGTCTTCGGGCAGCTTGTTCACCTCGTCCTCGAAGGCGATCTGGGCGCGGGGGTCCAGATCCACGACGATGTGCAGTTCCAGAGGCCCGTCGCAGTCGTAATCCGGGTGCAACTGGATCTCCCACCACTGGCGACCGGTTGTGATGTCGATGCAGTGGTGGTCCTCGTGATAGTGGAACCCACCCTCCGCGGCGTGGAACTTCAGATCGGTGACGAACCCGGGAAAGTCGACGATGGACAATGGACGGCTCCTAGGCGTGTCGGGTCACTGGAGGGTGAGGCGCGACCACCCTAGCGGTCGGGACTGTCGAGGCGAGCGCCGGGAGGCGATCTAGCGTGTCACCCATCGCGCCGGAGGACCTGTTGTCGCTGTTCACCGAGACCGCCCGCACTGTGGCCACGACCCTGGGGTCGCTGGCGGACTGGGGTCTGGCCGGGACCCGGCCGGGCCAGCACCGCTCCGACCTCGCGGCCGATGAGGTCGCCACCGGAGCGCTGCTCGACGCCGGCCTGGGGGTCTGCAGCGAGGAGTCCGGGCTGCAGGGGGAGGATCGCGCCGTGATCGTGGTGCTCGACCCCCTGGACGGCTCCACGAACGCGGCTCAGGGCATCCCCTGGTACGCCACGAGTTTCTGCGCGGTGGACGACACCGGCGCGCTCGCCGCGCTGGTGGTCAACCTGGCCTCCGGCGAGCGCTACAGCGCAGTCCGTGGAGGCGGGGCGTACCGGGACGGGCGGCTGATAGAGCCGTCGGCGGTCACCAGCCTGCCCGAGGCGGTCATCGGCCTGTCCGGATACCCGTCCCGGCTCCTGCGCTGGCGCCAGTACCGGGCGCTCGGCGCCGCCGCGCTGGATCTGTGCTCGGTGGCCGACGGGCGCCTCGACGGTTTCGTGGACTGCCACTCGCACGGGCCGTGGGACTACCTGGGTGCCACGCTGGTCTGCAGGGAGGCCGGGGCCCTCGTCGTCGATGCGGAGGGAAGGGAGCTCGCGACGATCGATCCCGGGGCGCGCCGCAGCCTGCTGGCGGCCGCCACCGAGACCCTTCTGGCCGACCTGCGGGCCGCGTGCGATAGATAGTCTGCGGTGCCGGGCGCTTAGCTCAGTTGGTTCAGAGCACTTCCCTTACAAGGAAGAGGTCGGCGGTTCGAGTCCGCCAGCGCCCACGGGACACCCGTGTCCGGGGAAGAGTGGAGGGGGCGGGCCTGGGACTGTTGGAGCAGCCGGGATCAGCGAGATTCTCTCCAGACCCGCCGTCCCCTCCGAAGACGACTGAGTCGCAGTGGCAATTGTATACCCCTTGAGGTCCGTCCGGCTAATCGGTCCGGCACCGCCTCTCGCCGGCCACTGCTGATCGGTCGTTGTGGCCGATGTCACACCTCCCGCAAAGGTGGTACGGCGCGGCCCCACTAGCCTGCCCATCACAACTTGCCGCGTCAGTGGCATGCGACCTCACCCCGGGCATCCCCCCTGCTACGGCGGTGATTGGACGCCCCGTCGAAGTCCCCCCCTCGGCGGGGCGTCGTCCTTTCCGGGCCCGATCCGCTCGGGAGCCGGCCGGCCGCGAGTGACCTTGGCGGTCCGGCCTGCGTCGTTTAGGGTCACACGCGGCAATGGCAGAGCACAACCGAGAACCGAGCGACGAGACGTGAACCCTCTGGAACGCCTCCTCGAACTCCAGGCACACGACACCCGGATCGCGCAACTCGAGCACCGCCACGCGCAACTGCCCGAGCGGGCGGAGTTGAGCGAACTCGAGCACCGGGCGGAGGAACTCGACGGGCGCATCGAGACGGCACGGACGCAGCACTCCGAACTGGAGCGACTCCAGCGACGCTACGACGACGACCTCAGTTCGGTCGTCGCCAAGCGTGACCGCGAGCGAAGCCTCCTGTACTCCGGTGACGTGACGGGCGTCCGGGAGTTGCAGAGCCTGGAGGAGGAGGTGGCCGCACTCGGGCGGCGCCAGCGCGTGGTCGAGGACAAGTTGCTCGAGGTGATGGAAGAGCTCGAGTCGGCCGGCACGGACCTGGCGGCTCTGGTGGAGGGTCGCGACGGACTGGCAACCCTCATCGTCGCCACCACCGAGCGCCTCACGGTCGCGGCGGCGGAGATCGACGGGGAGTGCGAGCGAGTGCGCAGCGAACGTGCCGCCGTGGCGCAGGAGGTCGCTGCGGACCTGCTGGCACGGTATGAGCGGCTCCGCGCCCAGATCGGCGGCGTGGCCGTGGCACGTCTCGAAGCGACGAGTTGCCTGGGCTGCCATCTCGCCCTGCCCCTCATGGAGGTGGACCGGCTGCGCCGGCTCCCGGAGGTGGGTGAGGCGCCGCCCGGAACCGACGACAAGGGCAGCGCCACCTGCCCCTCCTGCGGGCGCATCCTGGTTATCTGAAGCGGTGCTGCTCTGGTTCGCCGGGCTGGCGGTGCCGGCTGTGGCGGCGATCTTCGCCAGCCGCGGGCTGGACTACCGCTTCGTGCTGGCCGGCGCGGTCGTGCCCTCGCTGGCGCTCGCGGTCGACGACCTCTGGGTCATGGATTCGCTGCTGTTCCCGATCGCGGCCATGACCGCCGTCATGCTGGCGGGATGGGGCAGGCGCCTGGTGCAGCGCCGCTGGCTGGGAGTACCGATCGGCATCTTCGGGCACCTCGTGCTCGATGGCGCCTGGCTGCGGACCGAGACGTTCTGGTGGCCGCTGGGCAGCGGCGAGGTGGCCGTGGCGAGCCTGCGACCGGTCTGGTTGCTGGTGGTGATGGAGTCGGTCGGTGCGGCGGCGCTGTGGTGGTCATGGCGACGTTTCGGGCTGGCCGATCCGGCCCGCCGGAAGGCGTTCCTGCGAGTCGGGAGACTGGCCGCAGCGCCCCGCCCATCCAATAGTCGGTGACGGCGAGTCGGCCTGTAGGCGGGGTTCTGTCCAGGCCCGAGGGCCCTGGGTGACCATCCATCTCAGCGGCCTACCCGGGGGTTGCGCTGCGAGCAGCGCCGGCGGGCCGCCACCCCCTGCTTGACCTTGCTCCCGGTGGGGTTTGCCGAGCTGCCCCGGTCGCCCGGAGCACTGGTGCGCTCTTACCGCACCGTTTCACCCTTGCCCGGCCCGACCAGCGGGCCGTCGGCGGTCTGTTCTCTGTGGCACTTTCCTGCGAGTCGCCTCGACTGGCCGTTAGCCAGCACCGTTGCCCCGTGGAGCCCCGACCTTCCTCGACGCCGGCGCCGTCTCCGACGCGGTGCCGCGGTCACCCAGCCGGCTCGCCGTCGCCAACAGTCTGCCAGAGTCGCCCGGATACCGGCACCTCGCGGTGTGCCGGGACCCGCCGGGAACGGCGCGCCGGCTCCGTCGTTCAGAAGGAGACGGCACTGAGGTCGGGGTGCCAGTTGGCGGCGCGGCGCTTGGCCTCCTGCCACGCCACCCGGTCCGCCGAGCGGCGGGGCTCGACGGTCCGCCGCGGCGACCGCAGCGAGGCCACCTCGTCCCAGTCGCTCCAGAATCCGGTTGCCAGGCCCGCCAGGAATCCGGCGCCGAGGGCCGTGCACTCGATCTCCGGTGCCACTCTGATGGGGCATCCGGCGGCATCTGCGAGCGCCTGGGTGAAGGTGGCGTTGGCGCTCATGCCCCCGTCCACGACGGGCTCCGCCAGGTCCAGACCGCTGTCGGATCGAGCCGCTTCGAGCAGGTCGACACCGCGGTGTGCCACACCTTCCAGCACGGCGCGAACCATGTGCCCGCGGCCGGTGGCGGTCGTCACACCCGCGAAGGCGCTGCGGGCCCCGAAATCCCAGTCCGGGGTGCCGAGCCCCATCTGGGCGGGCACGAAGCTCACGCCCCCGCTGTCGGAGCAGGCGGCGGCCACGGCCTCGGCCTGGCCCGGGTTCTCGAGCAGGCCGAGTTCGCAGAGCCAGGTCACGCAACTGCCGGCGCTGAGCATCATCGCCTCGATGCCCCAGACGATCTGCCCCCGCTGCTGCCAGGCCACGATCGGGAATGTGCCGCGAGGGCCCCGGATGTCCGCCGGCGGGTCACCGGGCCCCAGACAGGCGTCCAGCGTGCCACCTGTGCCGAAGGTGATCTTCACGTCGCCGCGCCGGACGCAGCCGGCTCCCACGAGTGCCGCCTGCTGATCCCCGGCGAGGCCGGCGATCAAGGGCGCTCCCGGCAGTGCAGTGGCCTCGGCCAGCGGACCGCTGCTGTCGACGATGCGGGGCAGGCTCACGGCAGGGATGCCGAGCCTCTCGGCGACGGACAGGTCCCATTCCACGCGGTCCTCGTGAGTCAGCCCGGTGATCGCCGCGTTGGAGGCGTCGGTGAGGTGCTGCGTGCCGCCGGTGAGGTTCCAGACGAGCCAGGAGTCGAGCGTTCCGATGCAAAGCTCCTCGGGTGCGATGCCGGCCGCACCGATCAGATGTGCGGCCTTGGTGGCGGGTTGGTTGGGAGCCAGGCGCAGTCCCTCGCCCTGCAGGGTCAAACAGTCCAGAGCCGTACGGAGATCCTGCCAGCTGAGTCCGGGACCGGCCGGCTCGCCGCCGGCGCGGTCCCACACCACCGTCGAGGCCCGCTGGTTGGTGATGCCGACGGCTTCCACCTTGCCGGCCTCCTGCAGCGTCGCCGCTGCGGCCGACCGGGTGACCTCGGCCAGTTCGACCGGGTCGAACTCGAGGAGTCCCGGCGCCGGGGACACCCGCGGCGTCGGGACGCGGCGGGTGTGACGGAGGTGCCCGGATTCCTCCACCACGGCTGTGCGCACGCTCGTGCTCCCGACGTCGATGACGAGGATCCTCGCGGGGCCGGATGCGGCACGGCCGGGCACGGTTGGCATGCTAGAGGTAGGTCCCGCCCCTGGGGCCGCCCGAGCGCGGCCCGCGGGTGCGGAACGACCGAGAATTCCGAGCAGCCGAGGCATCAGCATGGCCACCCACCCCGACGCCCCGAGTTCCGACAGCCCGGTGGACTTCGCCGAACTGTTCAGGACGCTGGTTGCCGGCGAGCACCTGTCGGGCCTCCAGGCACGGGCTGCGGCGGACGCCATGCTGACCGGCGGGGCCTCCGAGGCTCAGATGGCCGGCCTGCTGATCGGCCTGCGGACCAAGGGCGAGACGGCGGCGGAGTTGGCGGGACTCCTGGAGGGACTGCGGGCGGCCGCCCTCGACGTGGGCGTCGACGCGGAGGAGATGGGGCTCATCGACACGTGCGGCACCGGAGGTGACGGCAGCGGTTCGCTGAACATCTCGACCATGGCGGCGCTCGTGGCCGCCGGTGCCGGCGCCCGCGTCTGCAAGCACGGCAACCGGGCGGTGTCGTCGTCGTGCGGATCGGCCGATCTCCTGGAGGCGCTCGGCGTGGTGGTCGACCTGGGGCCCACCGGCGTGGCGACCTGTCTCCGGCAGGCGGGCATCGCCTTCTGCCTGGCGCCCCTGTTCCATCCGGCGCTCCGCCACGCCGGTCCCACCCGGCGCAGCCTGGGGGTGCCCACCGCCTTCAACTATCTCGGGCCGATGGCGAATCCCGCGGGTGTGCGTCGCCAGGTGATCGGTGTGAACGACCCCGCGATGGCCGAGCGGATGGCGGAGGTGCTGGCCGTCACCGGCACCCACCGGGCCATGGTGGTGCACGGCTATCCGCGTCTCGACGAACTGTCCACGATCGGGCCGACGAGGGTGATCGAGCTGCGTGAGGGCCGCATCGAGCGCTACACCGTCACGCCGGGGGAGTTGGGCCTGGCAACCGTCGGGCTCGCCGACCTCGCCGGCGCGGACGTGGCCGCGGGGGTGGCGGCGACCCGGGCGCTGCTGGCGGGCGAGTCGGTACCGTGGCGGGAGATCGTCTGCCTGAATGCGGCCGCCGGACTGGTCGTGGGCGACTTGGCAGCCGATCTCCCCGAGGGCCTGCGGCTGGCGGCGGACGCATTGGACAGCGGGGCGGCCGCCGCCGCGCTGGCTCGCTGGGTGGACGTGTCGCAGGCACAGGAGGCCTGAAGGGCGGACGGGCGGGGATGCACGTGGCCTGCCGAACCCCCGGGGATGTGCGCGCCGGAGCGGTTGCCGGCGCAGCGACGGCCGTCGAGGCTCTGCCGCCCGGCGGTTCGCGGCGCGAGCCCGAGGCGGGCGCCGCCGGTGAGCGGATCGAGGCGCGGGTGCTGGAGGCGGGGCGGCGGGCAGGGCTGACGGCGGTCGGCGTGGCCCCGGTCGAGGTCTTCGAGAGCACGCGGCACCTGCTGTTCGAGCGCCGGGAGGCGGGCCTCCACGGCGGCATGCAGTTCACGTACCGCAATCCCGAGCGCTCCACCGACCCGGGGCGGATCCTCCCGGGGGCGGCATCGCTGGTGGTGGGGGCCCTGGACTACGCCCGCCCCGCGGCCGCGGGGCCCACCACCGGGCGCCCGACGGCCCGGGTGGCCCGCTACGCCAGCAGTGACGTCTACGGCGAGTTGCGGTCCGCCCTCGGTGCGGTGGCCCGCGTCCTGGTCGAGGCGGGTCACCGGGCCGTCGTCGTGGCCGACGACAACGCGCTGGTGGACCGGGAGGCCGCCCGCAGGGCCGGTCTGGGGTACTACGGCAAGAACAGCAACCTGCTGCTGGCGAACTCGGGGAGCTGGTTCGTGCTGGGATCGGTGGTCACCGATGCGGTCCTGCCGCCCGCCGTCGAGCGGGTGCCCGACGGCTGCGGTCCCTGCCGGCGCTGCCTGGACGGTTGCCCGACGGGCGCCATCATCGCCCCCGGGGTCGTCGACGCCCGCCGCTGCCTGGCGTGGCTGCTGCAGGCCACCGGCGACTTTCCCGCCGAGTTCCGGGAAGCGCTCGGGGATCGGCTGTACGGCTGCGACGACTGCCAGGAGGTGTGCCCGCCCAACCGGCACTCACCCGAGGCTGCCGAAGCAGGCGAACAGGCCTCCGTGGATCTGCTGGGCCTGCTGGCCGCCGGTGACGAGGAGTTGTTGGAGCGTCACGGTCGGTGGTACATCCCGGACCGTGACCCGCGCTACCTGCGCCGCAACGCGCTCGTGGTGCTGGGCAACATCGCCGACGGCGGTGATCCGGAGGTTTCCGAGGTGCTGCAGCACTACCAGGAGCATCCGGACCGGATGCTGGCCCGTCACGCGGCGTGGGCGGCACGGCGCCTCGGGTTGGAGCCCGACGATGTCCCCGCGGCCGTCGCCGGGGGTCGACCCGAGGACGTCGAGGCTCCGGCGAGGGGCTCGTGAGCCCGACGCCTCCCGCAGCCGGCGGCGGGCCCCGCCCGCGTCGCCACCTCCTGGTCACCAACGACTACCCGCCGAAGATCGGCGGGATCCAGAACTATCTCTGGGAACTCTGGCGGCGCCTGCCACCGGACCGGTTCTGCGTCCTGACGCGCCCGCACCCGGCCTCCGCCGCCTTCGATGCCGGCGAGGCGTACCCGATCGTGCGCAGCAAGGCGTCCTTCCTGCTGCCGGTGCCGTCGGTGCTCGCCGAGATCCGCGAGCTGGTGGAGCGGGTCGGGGCCGAGCTCGTGGTCTTCGACCCGGCGGTGCCCGTGGGTGCTCTGGGGCCGCGGTTGGACGTGCCCTACGGGGTTGTGCTGCACGGTGCCGAGGTGACGGTGCCGGCGCGGCTGCCGGTCGCCGGCGGGGTGCTGCGGCGCACCCTGGCGGGTGCCGAGGTCGTGATATCCGCCAGCCGGTATGCCGCCTCGGAGGCACGGCGGCTGTGCCCGGACATGGCCCCGGACCACTACGTGCCGCCGGGAGTCGACCTCGACCGCTTCGTGCCCCTGTCCGGTGAGCGCCGGCAGGCGGCGCGGCGGCGCCTCGGGGTGGGGGAGGAGGAGATCCTGATTCTGAGCGTCAGCCGGCTCGTGCCGCGCAAGGGCATGGACAGGCTGATCGAGGCGGTGGCCCGTCTGGCACCCGGCAGGCCACCGATCCACCTGTTCATCGCCGGGGCCGGCAGGGACAGCAGGAGGCTGGTCAGGCTCGTGCGACGGACCGGCGCGCCCGCTCGCCTGCTCGGGCGGGTCGCCGAGGGGGAGCTGGCCGACCTCTACGGAGCGGCGGACCTGTTCGCCATGCTGTGCCGCAGGCGCTGGTTCGGCCTCGAGCAGGAGGGATTCGGGATCGTCTTCCTGGAGGCGGCAGCCGCCGGGGTGGCGCAGGTGGCCGGTGCGAGCGGGGGAGCGGCCGAGGCCGTGGAGCACGGGGTCGGTGGGCTCGTGGTCTCCGATCCGGGCGATGCGTCGGCGGTCGCCCAGGAGCTGGCGTCCCTGCTCGACGATCCCGAGCGCCGCCGCCGGCTGGGCTCGATGGCACGGCGGCGCGCCGTCGAGCAATTCAACTACGACCGCCTGGCCCGGGACCTGTGCCGCGCGCTGAGCTGAGGTCCCCGGTGCCCGGCCCAGCTCGTGCGGCCCCGCCCTGGCGGTGGTTGCTGCTGGCCTCCCGAGCCGGCACTGCGGTCCTGTGCGTCGCCGTCACCGTGGGCGCGGTCTGGCCGGCGGGGGCCGCTGTGGCTGCCCAGGTCGTGGCGCTGGTGCTGTTCGGAGCCGGCGGTCTGGCCTTCGGTAGGGCCTACGCCGTGGCGGTGCGGCGCAGCCGCTTCGAGCAGGTCTCGACGCTGGCGGCATTCGTGCAGTTGCCGGGGGCGCCGCGGTCTCTGCGCATCGAATTGCGGGCTGCCGCAGGGCTGCAGTGCGTCGCCGGACTCACCGGAGCCGCCCTCCGCCCCTATGGCCCGCTCGCGTTCGGTATTCTTGCCTGCGTGTACGGCTTCGGCGTGATCGCTCTCTGGGGTGCCGGCTTCGGCACGTTCGCCGACCGGTCCTCGCATCCGGAGCGGAGGCGGGATGGTTGAGTTCTCGACGCGGCAGATACTGGTGAACGCCTCGCCGTCGGACTGTCTGGACGTCGTCGTGGACTTCGAGCAGTACCCGCAGTGGGCTCCGGACGTCAAGGAGGCCCGCGTCCTGCGGCGGGATGACAGCGGCGCAGGCGGCCTCGTGGCGTTCCGCGCCGCGGCCATGGGCCGCAGCGTGACCTACACGCTCAAGTACTTCTACGGCACCAATCCGTTGCGGGTGGCATGGCGACTCACCGAAGGCGATCAGGTCCGCCACCTCGAGGGTGAGTACGAGTTGGCACCGTCGGCCGACGACGAGGCCAAGACGCTCATCACCTACTCGCTGTCGGCCGAGTTGACGGTGGCGGTGCCCGGCTTCGTGAAACGTCGTGCCGAGTCTCGCATCATGCAGACGGCACTGGATCAACTGCGGCGCCGCATCGAGGCGGTCAGTTCCGAGCAGGCGCAGCCGCGCGGGTGAGACCCGCGGCCCGCGGCAACCGACTCGCCACGCCGATTCGAACCGGTCACCGCCGTCGGGCGCCGGGATGCCCGCCGTGAGGGCCCAGCCCCTGGCCGGCTTCGACATCGGCGGGACCAACATCCGCGCCGAAGTGCTCGGTGCCGATCCCGCCACCGGCGTCGGGGCCCGGCGCCGCGACCGGCCGGGCACCATGGGCGGCATCGTGGACGCAATCTGCGAGATGCTGGGTGGGATCGAGGGGGAGTTGGCCGAGCCGGTGGCGGCGCTCGGCGTGGGGTGCGCCGGGCTGGTCGACCGGTCCGGTGTCGTGGCCACCTCGCCGAACATCCCCGCCATCGCCGACTTCCCGCTCCAGTCGATGCTCACCGACCGCCTCCGCCGTCCGGTGGCGGTGGACAACGACGCCACCGCGGCCCTGCGCGGCGAGATGGAGGGCGGCGCTGCGGCGGGCATCAGTGACGCTCTGCTGGTCACCTTCGGGACCGGCATCGGGGCGGCACTGATGCTCGACGGGGAGATCCGGCGCGGCGCGCACGGCCTGGCGGGCGAGGCCGGGCACATGATCGTCGCCCCCGATGGGCCCGAGTGCCTGTGCGGTCGCTCCGGCTGCTGGGAGCGATTGGCCTCGGGCGATGCGCTCGGGAGAGCCGCTCGGGATGCAGCCGCGGCGGGTCGGGCGCCGGCGCTGCGGGACAGGGTGGCGGGTCGCATCGAGCAACTCCGCGGCGAGCACGTCGGGGAGCTGGCGACCGCCGGGGACCCTGTGGCGCGCCGGCTGCTCGGTGATATCGCCTCCTGGGTGGCGCTCGGCTTGAACAACCTGATCCTGCTGACCTCGCCCCAGGTGATCGTGCTCGGCGGGGGATTGTCCGAACTGGGCGAGGTGTTCCTGGCGCCGGTGCGAGAGGCCCTGTCGGCAGTGTTCGCGGAACAGGGCAGCCGACCTCCCGTGGAGCTGCGCCGGGCCCGCCACGGTGGCCGCGCGGGCGTCATCGGTGCAGCCCACCTGGCCCTGGACCGCCTCGGGTCCCCGGAATGGCACGGACCTCCCGGGCGCGCTCGCTAGCCTCCGGCACAATGGAGTTTCGCCGGATAACCAACCTCCCACCGTATGTGTTCTCGGTGATCGACCGCCTGAAGGTGGAGGGCCGTCGCCACGGCGAGGACATCATCGACCTCGGCTTCGGCAACCCGGACATCCCGTCACCCGACATAGCCGTCGAGAAACTCGCCGAGGCCGTCCGCAACCCGCGCAACCACCGCTACTCGCTCAGCCGGGGGATTCCCAAGCTCCGCAGCGCCCTTGCGGATCTCTACCTGCGGAGGTTCGGCGTCGAGCTCGACCCCGAGACCGAGGTCATCAACACCATCGGTGCCAAGGAGGGCCTCTCGCACCTCATGTGGGTGCTCCTCCAGCCGGGTGATGCCGTGCTGGTCCCGGCGCCCTCGTATCCCATTCACCTCTACGCGCCGCTCTTCGCCGGCGCGGAGATCCGCAACATTCCCCTGGCGATGGGCGACGACCTCGATGAGGTGCTCCGCCAACGCTGGGAGTACTCCTGGCCCAAGCCCCGGGTCATCCTCCTGTCGTTCCCGCACAATCCGACCACCACGTGCGTGGATCTGGACTTCATGCAGCGCGTCGTGGATTTCGCCCGGGAGCACGAGGTGCTCGTCGTGCACGACTTCGCCTATGCCGACGTCGCCTTCGACGGTTACCGGCCGCCCTCCATCCTGCAGGCGACCGGTGCCCTGGAGGTGGCCGTGGAGTTCTACTCCCTCACCAAGTCCTTCTCGATGGCCGGTTGGCGGGTGGCCTTCATGGCGGGAAACGCCGAGGTGGTGGCGGCGCTCGCCAAGCTCAAGTCGTATCTCGACTACGGAACGTTCCAGCCCATCCAGATCGCCGCCACCGTCACACTCAATGAGGCGGCCGACTATCCGAAGCTGGTGAACGACACCTACCAGAGTCGCCGCGACAGCCTCT